>OY764079.1:0-3928263 GCA_963667975.1 Bacteroidales bacterium | reverse complement strand
GTCGCTGGTTTTGCAGGAGGCATTGGTTTAAGTGGAAATGCATGTGGTGCATTGGGTGCCGTAATTTGGTATAAAATGCTTGATTGGGGTAAAAAACATCCCGGCAAAACACCTGCAATGTTTAATAATCAGGAAGTAAAAACGATATTGAGGGCTTTTTATATCCAAACAGATTCAGAGGTACAATGCGATAAGATTAGTGGGACACAATTTAAAACAATTGATGAACACTCTGAATATGTAAGAGGTGGTGGATGTTCCGGATTGATTGATGCCCTTGCAAAATTATGATATTAAAATATGAGAGTAACGTATTTTGAAAAGATAAAGCGTCTTTTGTGCTTTAAACGTCAGGTTTATTTAGATAATAATGCTACTACGTGTATTAGCAGACCTGTGAGAAAAACAATGAACCGGGTGTTGAAACATTATTGGGGCAATCCCTCATCGGCTTATCACATGGGAAAAATGTCATCGCAAATTATTGAAAAGGCTCGTCAACAGCTTGCAGATGCTATACATGCGCATTCACATGAGATCTATTTTACCGGATGTGCCACGGAATCCAACAATGCAGTTTTAAAAACATTGAGTAACTATTTCTACCCAAAAAAGAAAAAAATCATTTCTACACCTGTAGAGCATCCTTCAATAATTAACACATTGGAATTTTTAAAAACACAGGGAATCGTTGTTCAATATTGCCCGGTGGATAAATATGGACGTGTATCTCCTATGGACATTGTGAAGCTTATTGATGAGGATACTTTTCTGATTTGCTGTATCCTGGCAAATAATGAAATTGGTACTGTCAATAATGTAAAAGAAATTGCAAAGATTGCAAAAGCACATAATGTTTTGGTTCTGTCCGATTGTGTTCAGGCATTTGGAAAGATACCTGTAAACGTAAAAGAGCTAAATGTTGATTATGCCTCATTTTCGGCACATAAACTATATGGTCCCAAAGGGATTGGGGCATTATATGCAAAAATAAGCAGCCCGCTCGAACCTTTTATACATGGAGGACATCAGGAAGAAGGTATGCGTGCCGGTACCGAAGCGGTTCATAATATTGCCGGATTTGGTACAGCCTGTCGGGATGTGAATAAACTTCTGTCTCATGCTGAAAAAATAAGAGATTTGAAAGAACAGCTAACCAGGCAGCTAAAAGAAAGTAAATCGGATATAATAATTAATTCGCCCGAAACAGATTGTTTGCCTAATACAATTAGTGTGACATTTCCGAATATAAATAGTGGAGAATTAATGATGATGCTTGATTATCATGGTATTGCTGTTTCGTCCGGATCGGCATGTAGTTCTCATATCAATAAACCTTCGCATGTACTTAAAGCAATCGGATTATCAGATCAGGCTGCACGGGAAACGATCCGGATCAGTTTGGGTAGAGATACTTCAGCGAGTGATACTCGATATACAATAAAGGTAATGGAGAATTATTTTAAAAGTGAATCTGTATAAACACGATGGATTTTGGAACAACTGAAATAAAAAATATCCTGAAAGGAATCGAAGACCCGGGTTTTGTGAGAAAGATTAATTGCAAATATCACGAAAGTTTAAAGACAAGGCAAACCAGAGTTCAATAACGGATATTTACAATTTATACACAACCGTTCTGAATTGGTTCAGTGGGTTTCTCAATTTTAAATATTTATTTTCTCCTTATTATGCGTAAAGCTACTTTATAAGTGTTATTGATCCTTGTAATTTTTTGATTATTCTTTTGCCGTCGACTTTTTCTTCATAATTCAATAGATAATAATAAACACCTTCAGGACATATCTTCCCTGATTGCTTCCCATCCCATGCCACAGTTTTTCCCGAACTTTCATAAATTTTGTGCCCCCATCGATTAAAAATAATAAGCATCATATTATCAATATTTTTGCAAACGGGGTAGAATGAATCATTTATACCATCACCATTGGGTGTCAATACATTTGGGACTATAATTTCAGAGTTACACTCCATAATTGTGATTTCGTCACTTGCTTTACAACCATCTTTCCCAACAATTACAAAATAAATACCTGGGTTATTTATATTTAAGCTTTGCGAAGTGCTGCCATCCGACCATAAATATGTATCAAAACCTGTTCCTGGAGAAAGTGTGAGCAAATCGCCCGGGCACATTATGCTATCATTCCCAAGGCTTACGTGTAAAGCAGGTTTAAATGTAACAGTAATAGAATCAGTGCTTTTACACGCATTTATATCTGTTATAGTTACGCTATAAATCCCCGAAGATGAAACAGGAATACTTTGGCTCGTTGCTCCTGTATTCCAGGAATATGTAATTCCACTGTTTCCTGCGTTTATGCTAAACGGAACAATCTGGTCAGTACAAATAACCGTATCGTTGCTTAAATCAACTACAGGGAGTGGTAGTGTATAAATTATAATACTGTCTTTTGCAGTACATCCATTGATATCGCTTATTTGTACCCAATATAAACCGGGTGTTTGTACCGTAACAGATTGTGTAATCGCTGAGTTAGACCATAAATAAGAATAAGCAGGAGAAGAAGTAAGAGTAACCGAATCGCCTGTACAAAAAGTTGTTGGCCCGCTTGCCATAATTGTTGGTTGTGAAAGATTACATGTTGAAATTTTTGCAACAAAAACATCATCGAATCCACCATTTGTTAATGTAGTATTGCCAAACGTAAGAGCAGGACTATCAAAATCTCCTACTATATATATATTTCCGAAATTATCTGTTGAAATATTGCTACCATTATCATCTGAATTTCCTCCTGCACTTTTTGCCCATAAAACATTCCCGGAAGCGTCGTATCCCGCAACATAAATATCATAGCTCCCTGAGTTATGTAATGTGATGTTCCCAAAAGAAATAACAGAACTCATGTAGTTCCCTGTAATGTATATATTCCCACTATCATCACTTGATATTCCACTACAATAATCCCAACTGCTTCCACCCATACTTTTGGCCCATAAGACATTTCCCATAACATCATATTTGGCAATATAGAAATCTGTGCCCATAATGCCTGTTTTCGTTAACGTGAAGTTTCCAATAGAAATTGTAGGTTCATCAAAGTTCCCTATAACATATAAATTTCCAACGTTATCCGTTATAATGGAATTGTATCCCCAGAAATAAGAACTACTATTATTGCTTTTTGCCCATAGAGCATTTCCTGAAGCGTCATATTTGGCAATAAAAATATCATAATCATTAGGAAGAGGGTTGGGATTTGCATTTGCTAAAGTAGTAGATCCAAACGTAATAGCGGGACTATTGAATCCTCCGGAAACAAATACATTATTTGAATTATCCGTTGTAATACTCACGCCAATATCACCTAAGTAACCACCCGCACTCTTTGCCCATAAAGCATTCCCCATAGCATCATACTTCGCAATAAAAACATCTTCCTGCATGAAGCCTGCATTCGTTAAAGTGGTACTTCCAAAAGTAATAGATGAGCTGTTAAATCCTCCTGTAATATAAACATTTCCTAAATTATCGGTAGTGATATTACGACTTATATCATAATCATGTCCGCCAGTGCTTTTTGCCCATAGCACATTCCCCGAAGCATCATATTTTACAATAAAAATATCCTCTGAACCCATATTTGTCAATACAATGCTTCCAAAAGTAATTGTAGGAGAATCAAAATATCCGGTAACGTAAACGTTGCCCAGATTATCAGTAGCAATCTTGTTTATGTACGAATTAGAAGTAGCATTGATATTTTTTGCCCATAATACAGTTCCCAGAGCATCATATTTGGCAATATAGCACCCTGAATTAGTCAAATTAACAATTCCAAAAGAAATGGTTGATGTAGGGCTGGCACCTAATACATATATGTTCCCTATATTGTCACAGGCAATCCCGTTAGCATGAATATGGGTATTCCCTGTGATTTTTCTTGCCCATTCCCAGTTGGAAGATTGTTCATAAGATCTTATGCTACTGATAAGCAGTAGAAGAAGAAATATGACTTTTGATTTCATTATTCAAATATAAGCGTTAATAAGTGTTTTTTATATAAAAAAAGTTTAAGGTAGTATTGAACCAGTTAACGGTTAGTTCATTGATAAAGAACATGCTTAGCGTTTTTATTGAATTGGGTTTACGGGGGGGATTGCAGTCAAATTCCGGATTACATTTGCAATGTTTTCTGCAAGACTGATTTTTAGAACTATTATTAATAGAATGTGTGTAATCTGAAGAAGAGATCAAACATTTTTTTAATTGCCATGCATTCCCGGACTAAAAGAGAAAATCAGTACGAATGAGGCATGTTTTAAAAAATAAATCACTCAAAATGAATGTAAATCTGATGAATATGGTTTATAACAAGATGGTAATTACAGAGAATATTGTATAAAGGAGAAATATCTTTCCCCCTGTTTTAGATATACAAAAAGCTGCCCTTAGAGAGCAGCTTGAACCAAAATAGTAATCAGCTTGCCTGGAGATGAATCAAGGGCTATAAGGAAGGATTACTTTTGGGATGTTTGTGTTCCACGTATTTACTGATTTCATATATCAGCCCTAAAACAAGCAATACGGTAAGACCTCCATTGATTGGTGCTCCGCCACCGCTTACAGGACTGACTCCTGGTGCTCCAACAGGAGAGAGCCCTCCTGAATTTCCACCACCCGGATGCGGAGGTTGTGCATTACTTAATGCTGATGTAAATGAAAGTATAATGATGATTGTTGCTGTTTTGATAATCTTTTTCATTCTGTTTTGCTTTTTTGTTTTTTGGGTTAAAAAGAGGTTGATGTTGTTTACACATCCATCAACCTCGCAAAAATGCAGCATTATTATTTAATAAAAATCTTTTGAGTATAGGTTTTGCCAGAAGTAATTACTTTCACAATGTAGTATGCGGGTTCCATGTCAAGTGTCAGCATGTTTGCCGAAGCAGACTCTTTAACTACCTGTCCGAGCATATTTAAAATCTGAATACTACGAACTGTTTCAGTATCATTGTTAAGTATGTGGAGTACGTTATTCTTTACGCAAATAATGATTGACGATTGTTGTGTTTTATTCACACTGTTTGCCGAACCGAAAAGGATGGAAAAACGATCGCGAGAATCCTGAATCTGAGCATTAAAGGTATATACGGGATTTTGATTCAGGTTGATGGTTTGATTAAGTTTATGGTCAATCAGGTAAATAGGATTTTGTAGAACAAAACTATTGAGTTCACTTGCAGTAAGGATAAAACTACCATTGTTACCTGCTTCAAAATTCATTGGAATTGATACAGCTTGATTTGAAATTGATTCGCTCATAACATTGATCGCAAGATTTTCGTTATCAGCAATAGTGTATAGCTGAGGAGCATCGGTAGATCCTTTCATTTTACGACTGTCGTACATCGCATCATAACCATTGGTTGCATTGCTGTTGAAGGTAATGATCGCTTCATCCGAAAGGTTATTTCCATTTACGGTTAAACGTAAAGTATTTGCAGGTGAGCTTTTTATCAATGGAGTTGCATCATGCTTTCTCCAACTTTCGTTAAAGGTAAAGTTGCCGTTTGAAATTGCATCAATAAAGAACCCTTGATTTGCAGGGATAATTGCTGTTGCACCTAATTGTCCGATACCAGTTGCCGCATTATAGGTAGAGTATTGATGGTTTTGTTGATTCCATGTATAGAATGAAGATGATATGTTTGGTGAACCAAGTGACCATGCTACATCTGCGTCGATAGCCGAAGGATAAGGATTCCCTATCAGATTGAATCCATAACCGTTTAATAATCCGGTGTTCATTAGTACCGGTGTTGAAACCGAACCATAATTGAAAGCATTATTTTTAAAGATTACGGTAGCAGTGTCATTTACAGCCCAAGCTGAATAAGCTTTTCCGTTTATCAGCATCTGATTACCATTGGTTATCCCTGTCCAGTCGCCATTGGAGTTGAACATTTGAACATAAACCTGAGGCATATCGTTGTTGTAGAATGCATTTGCTTTCGCACCATTTACAGAGCTCGACATTAGGTGCCATGCATCCGGAGTTATTTTACAGATTGCAGTGGCTTCTCCTTTTATTGAAAGATTGGTATTACCCAATAAAGAACCACCCTCTTCGATGGTAATGTCTTTACAAATAGCAGCTTCACCAATTATTGGCATACGGAGAGCCTCTTTGTTGATGATGACTTTTTGACTTTGCGTAGGAATAACACCTTCCGACCAGTTTGCCACATTGTTCCAATTGCTACTTACCGATCCTGTCCAATTATTATCCTGAGTATTTTTGATAATTTTAAATGAGTCGAATAAAGATGCAGTACCCTGATCATTTACTGTATAGGTAGAGATAATAATTGTGTCGCTGCTGACTTCAACATTACTAAAGGTAGGCTCACCGGTTTGCCCGAATCGACCGGTAAACATGCTGAAATAGTTTGAAATTCCAAGTCCGGTCTCAACAGCAGCCATCTGAGCCTGATTGCGTGGTTCATATTTTTTCTTACCTGCCGAGTTGTTTAGGAAGAAAATAGTTCCTCTTTTCGAATCGAAAGTACCACCCAATAATCCGGTTACATTTTCGCGTGGAGTAGCTGTTACCATTTGTTGATTACTAACTGCACCTGAAATAAGAGCGATGTTTTTCACAGGTCCGATAATTTCGTAAATATGATCATGACCTTGTAATGCTAAATCGATTTTTAAACTATCGAATACAGGACCCATTTTTAAACGAACAGTTTTGCCATCGCTGTCACTTTGATGACTACCACTCCCTGTATACATTGTTTTATGGTAATACGCAATTCTCCATTTTACTTCAGGATTTGCTTTCACCTGATTGCTCATCCAAACTGCTAATGAATCAAGATAGCCAGCAGTACTATAATTTTCATAAGTCATAGCCATAAATAATGCATCTCCATATACATAAGAGTAAACACTGCCCGGCGTAGTCGCTTTTGTGTAATCAAAAGCAACTGAATCGGTATTGAAATGATATGTGAAGTTTCTATTGGCAGATACATCATGGTTTCCTTGTATCGGCGCAAATGGTTTATTCAGGAAGATATCTTGTTGCGTTTCAAATAATTGTTCCCATTCCCATTCAGAATTGGACGAACCGGAGGTCTCAACCAGATCGCCGCAATGTAACCAGAAGTTTGCGTTTGGATACAGCGAATTTGCTGCATGTGTCGTTTTTTGAGAAATACTAAACATTTCATCAGTATTTGCCTGAGGATCGGTAGTATAAATAAAGGAGAAAGTTTCTTTTCCGGCTACAGCAGTTTTAAATGATCCGATTTCACTCCATGCCCCGTTTTTTCCAACACGGTATGAATAAATAGTGTTAGGGGTTAATCCGGTTGCTATAGCTTTGTTGAACATATAACTTTTCTTGGTATTGTTAGCAATTCCTGCAAGTGTGGAAAGATTATTTGCCGATACATTATAATTGATATTTTTTACAGAATCACAACGCGCAGTGATTTCCATCAACGGATTGTTGAATACAGAAGCATTTGAAGCAACTCCCTGTACTATCTGAACTTTTCCACCTGTAATTCCT
The DNA here is from genome assembly GCA_963667975.1 of Bacteroidales bacterium. GTDB lineage: Bacteria > Bacteroidota > Bacteroidia > Bacteroidales. Next base: position 3,920,692 of record OY764079.1, on the reverse strand, counting down.
GCATTGGTAAACCAGTTAAAGCCCATACGTGTTTTGGGATCTTTGTTTACATTGATTGTAATATTGTAAGGCATTGAAGATGACTTCATTTTAGAGATAATTGTATTCATGTTTGCAATACTGCTTGAATCCCGGTTTGTCTGTAACGTTTTTTTTGCTTTTAGGAAAAGAGTCCAGCTTGGAACAGTATAGCCAGTTTGATTGAAATTGTTCACAATCATTAACATCGAATCAACAGCATTGCGCAAGGGTAAATCAATATTGTTATCCATTGGTGCTAAATCAGTACGTAAACTGGCAATTGTTGAAGAAAGAACAGTTTGTCCTACCGAATTCAAATAGTTTAAGAATCCTTGCTCACTTGCCGGAATTATTTCATCACCATTGTAATGGGCTTCAAAAGCACTTACAATGTGAGGCGTAACCGCATTTGTCGTTGCAGAATCTAATGAATAAGGAGGATGTTGTAACTGGTAGTTAACAATACCCGTTAATCCTTGGGTTAGAAAATTATGAGCATAATCATGGAAAGGTAAACCATTGGTGTTGAAGTTTATGTTTGTTATATGATTAGTGGTAACATTAAGAATACTGTCGCCATTTAACTGCATTACTCTGTAAGGACATGGCCAGGTTACCGTTGATCCGGTTTCAATATCATAAATAAAAGAAGCATTTCCAGGTAATGAACGTTTTGTAATATCATTTGCATGATAGTGACCCGTAAACATCATTTTTAATCCGGCATTTGCAAAGTTTTTCGAAATAGTATCCCAACCGTTTACAACATATTCGGGAAAAGCAATGCTTTGTCCTGTATAGTGTTCAGTTACTCCATGATGCATCATGCCTAAAACAACAACACCTGAATCTCTTGCTTCTTTTAATCTGTCGAGTACCCATTTATACGTAGATAATTTGAACTTACCTTCGGTTACAGGTTCATTTGCACCCATATTTGAATCATAAGAGCAGGCATCAATAGCCAATACCCATAGTTTTTGTTTAGGTTTTGCCAGATACGAAAGGGATGCAGTGTCGGTTTTAGTTGCTTCGGCATAACCAAATTTATTATAAATAGCTTTGAAATCAAGAGGTGAAACGGAATCGACTTTAGTTTGCAAATTACCGTCATAACTGTATGCGTGAACATTGTTTACATCGTGATTTCCGGGGACAACAAACACTTTTGTTACACCGTTCGATTCAATATTTGCGAGATATTGTGCCAGCTTTTGATGGCTGATTTTTTCGCCATCTTTGGTAAGATCACCGGGAACAAGGAATATCTCCGGTCTTTCATTATAAATTATGCTTGCCAGTTTCTGCATTATTGCATCACTTTCTTTAATCAGCTTTCTGTCGTGCAAAAGGTATGTTTGAAAAGCAACTCCATCATTAATAAGTAATGAAGGATCCATTAAGTGTAGGTCGCTGGCAACACATATTTTGGAATTGCCTAATACGGATTGATTTTGTGTAAATGAAGCTGTGGCAATTGAATCATTTATGTTAGAGGCAACAAAAATAGGATTAGTATAAAACCATAAATCAGCAAAAGCTTTAGTTGCATCATTGGGATACATCAATGAATCGGATAAAGGGTTGCCGTTTGCATCTGTTTCATTTGCAATATTTAATCCCTGATTTGTTCCGCGTAAGCGATAGTACATAGTATCGCTGTAATTGTTCAGAATGAAAGTCATTTCTTTCCAGCCGTTTCCTAAATCAATCCATGATTTACTGGTTAATCCATTGTTGTCGGTAATACCCCCGGTAGCATCAAAGCGAGCAATAACATTTGTGGTTGATATACTTGGAATATTATAATTTGGATCAGCAGGTTGAATTTTCCCTTTTACTCTTCCGGAAATAAGATCAATGTGGTTAAGAGCCGGATTATTATATCCGCTGTAAACATTATGGTTGACTCCCTGAGGATCTCTAACTTTAATGTGTAGAACTCTGGTTTTCCCACAAAGAGGGAGAGTTTGACCCATAGTTGCCATAACTCCATTGGTATTCATTGGCACAATTTCGAAAAGAAGAGAATCAATTAAATCTCCGTTTACAACATAGCTATTTCCGGATCGTAATCCGTCCACATAAGCTTGAGGGTTGTTTCTGTCGGTAACATAAGTATATGTTTTCTGATATTCGCCGGGCCAGAAATCAGCACCCTGATCATTATGAAAGTCAGAACTTGCAAATAACCACCAGGCGCGGCCTTCACTTAACAATGCGTCCCATAACCCACCTACTCTTGCAGCATAAATACCGCAACCACCATAGGTTGTGATTCCATCCGTATTATACGATCTTTTGTATTCGCCACGATCAGCGGCTTTTTGATGTCCTCCCATGCTTTCGAAACCAAAGCAAACAGTTGGTCCTGCATTATTCATATCTCTGAAAGCCGCAATGTTGTACAAACTTTTACGTTCGGGATGTGCAGGAACCATCCATGCTGTATTTGGGTAATTTGCCTGAACCCAGCTGATTGCTTCAAGCGCTTTTGTGTGATTATTTCCATTGGTGCTTTTGGTCCAACCTTGAGCTGTGCCGCCGGTTTGATCTGCATCATTTGCATCAAATTTGAATTCAAATTCAGCAACGGGGTTTGCATTGGGGTTTGTTTCATACTGATTGTTGATGATTCCCATAGAACAATGCTCATGACCGGGAACATTCCATTCTAAAGCCTGAAAAATAGTTTTTCCCGGAAATAATACTCTTGTGTTTAATACATCCTGAAAAGAGTTGTCGCGGATTGATTGCCAACGCCACATGTTTTGGTGTCCACTACTCATACTTATCGTCCCTAAAATAGGAATTGGGTTGTATGAATCCCAAAAGATGGTTGCATTTCCAAGGTTTAATCCGGAAAAACGACCATCACGATTAAATCCGCCACCATGCTCGCTGTTAGCCCACCATTGTAATCCATAGTTCGCGTTGCTTTTCATCACGGTATCAATGCTGTAAGAACCGTCGGTATAAGTAGAATGCTGATGGAAATCACCAGCCACATAGCCGGAGTTTTGTGCATTTGCCTGATTCAAGAAGCAAGTACTACCTCCAAGCATAAAAAGAGCAAACCATTTAGCTCGCTTTCTAAAAGAGAATACAACTGATTTCATAAAATTGTGAATTGATTGTGTCGCAAATGTACCTGTACCGATTTGCTTTATTTTTTACGGAATGTAATCCTTCTGTAAAGTATCTGTTAAGGAATACCTGTAGTAGATTTAGATTGAATCTAAAGTGTATATAATATATTGTTTATGAATATGTTTCTTGTGAATTCGATTTAAACTAATTCGACTTAAGTTAAAAGATTATGAAGCTGGACAACAGAAACGGTAGCCGAAAGAAGTATTATTAAATCAAAATAAAAAGCAAAGAGGCAATCCAATCAAGGTTGCCTCTGGCTTAAAGGGTATAGAAGAAGACTAAGCAAAAATGTATATGAAAAAAGAATGCCCCGAAAGTGAAATCTAAATACTTTGTAAAACTGTAATAAATAGAGGGGCATTCTGACCTTAGGAAAATGAAGATTACTTATTCTTCGTCCATTGGTATACTTTGTTTCCTCCGTACAAAGCACTAATGGTAAGAAGAATGGATAACCCGCCATCGATTGGAGCTCCTCCTCCACTGATAGGAGTTCCGCTTCCATCAGGAGGAGTATTGCCATTGCCACCACCAGGCTTAGGCTGAGCTATAGAAAGTACCGGACATAATACCATGATTGTGAACAGCACAACAAAATTGTAGATTTGCCTTTTCATTGTTGTTTGGATGTTGATTTCTTTGGTATCAAAATTAGATTTTGAAATCATGAACATTATCAATTGAATTTAAACTTTCAATAAACTCTTCTTTAATAATAGAACCGTATTTGACGCTTTATTTAGTATGCTTGCATATAAGTATTTGATTATAAGTACATACATAGTTAATGATTATTTCTGTTAATTCTAACAGGTTAAGAAATTTGTACTTGGGTCTATAAATGAATATTACAAAAAATGAAAAACCCTGCTTGCCATTAGGAGCAGGGTTATACAGAGAATAACAACGAAAATGGATTAGAGAGAAGTGAATTTTCGTAATTTTTTCAAGGAATTGAGTTCGCTTTCATAAACCTGTTTTTGGCCATCACCCATTGCACGTTCAATGTCTCTGACATCTTTTACCAGGCGAAACATTCCGGTGATCTCTACAGAAGCGGCTTGGTCCGTTCCCCACATTGCCCTGTCGAGAGTAATATGACGTTCCAGAAAGCTTGCTCCCATCGCTACCGCTGCAAGGGTAGGGGCAAGACCTGTTTCATGACCTGAATATCCAATCGGAATTTCAGGATATTTCATTTTGAATGAATGAATTACTTTCAGGTTTAATTCATGGGTTTTGCATGGATAAGTAGAAGTGCTTTGAGCAACCAACAATTGGTTGGAGCCTATAATTTGGATAGCTTTATCAACTTCTGCTTCTGTGGACATTCCGGTTGAGATCATAATCGGAAGTCCTGTATTGCGTGCCTTAATAATAAGGTTTTCATCGGTTATAGAGGCAGAAGCAATTTTAATAACAAGCGGATGAAATTGCAGGATAAAATTTAGTGCTTCTTCATCCCAGGGAGAAACAAACCAATGGATATCACGTTCTTTACAATATCGGTCTATTTCTGCATATTCAGCTTGTCCAAATTCAACTTTATGACGATATTCAATATAAGTCATGCGTCCCCACGGTGTATCACGTTCAATACTCCACTGGTCACGGGGAGTGCAAAGCTCGGGCGTTCGTTTCTGAAACTTTACTGCATCACATCCTGCAAATACTGCTCCGTCAATAAGTTTTTTAGCCAGTTCGACAGAACCATTATGATTTATTCCAATCTCTGCAATGATGTAAACGGGTTGACCATCCCCAATGTATTTGTCGCCAATTTTGACTAATCTCATTATGAATGTGTTGATCGTTTAGCATAAATAATTAATTCACAGAGGTCTCTGAATGCGCCGTTTCCTCCTGGACTTGGAGTGATATAATCTACAATCTCTTTAATTTCGGAGAATGCATCGGAGGGAGAACAAGAAAGTCCTGCAACTTTTAAGAGATCATGATCATTAATATCATCTCCTATATATGCAATTTCATCAAAACGGAGATTTAGCCTTTCAATAATTTCTTTCATACATTTCAGTTTATTTTTTATGTCAAGATGAAGCTCCTTGATCTCCAATTTCTTTGCTCGTTTTTTTACGGGGATAGATAATTCCCCCGTTATGATTCCGGTTTCGATGTTGCAAATTTTTCGAAGGCGTTCAACACCCATTCCATCTCTGATTGAAAAGCGTTTCAACTCTTCACCGTTCGACGAATAGAATATTCCAGAATCAGTTAATACTCCATCACAATCTGTAAAAACCCATTTGATTTTTTGTGCTTTTTCCAGCACAATAGCTTTTGTTACCAGCATGTCCAACCTCCGTCAATAATTAAATTAGAACCAGTCATATATGATGAAGCTTCAGAAGCAAGAAAGACAATTGCACCTTTGTAATCTTTTGGGCTTGCCATTCTTCCCAGAGGAGTTTTCATTGAATAGTTATGAATGAAAAATGCATCCTGGCTGTTTTCTACACCTCCAGGAGTGAGTGTGTTCACCCGTATTCCCTTTTCTCCCCAGTAAGACGCCAAATAGCGGGTGAGCATAAGTATTGCTCCTTTTGAAACGGAATAAGCAGGGGGTTTGAAGAATAATTGTTCGCCTTTGTTGCTTTTGTATAATCGTTGATCAGGTGCTGATATTCCGTATGTTGATGAGATATTAATAATACTTCCGCTTTGCTGTTCGGCCATCTTCTGACCAAATATTTGACAACATAAAAACGTTCCGGTAATGTTCGTTTCAATGGATTTATTCCATGTCTCGAGAGGGTAGTATTCGAATTTTGATTGTTCCAATAATGCTTTTGGATCTTCAACCATATCATTGATGGCTGCATTATTCACCAAAATATCAATTTTGCCAAAATCCTTTAAAATACGCTTGCAGGCGTTTTCCACTGATTTTTTGCGGGTGATATTGAATTCTTCCGGATATATTTTAGAGGGATATTCCTGAATCCATTCCATTTTCTTATTAGTGCGTAAATCTGCAGCAATTACAGTAGCACCTGCTTCAGCTAATGCAATACAAAATTCTTTACCGATAAGTCCGGCTGAACCAGTTACAATTGCAACTTTTCCGGATAGTTCAAATTCTTTCATTGCTTTGAGTTTACAGGTTTTGTATTAAAACTGCCTGTTTTACGAAATACGGGTAGTACCGGAGTTCCTTCAATAGAATCTCTTAAGGTATCCGATTTTATCGCGTTTTTTAAAATGGTCAATACTTCCTTATATGCATCAAGCGTATATCGGATGTCTTCTTCTGAATGTGAATAGCACAGTGTGTGAAAACCAGACCAGAGTATTCCTCTTCGGATGAGTTCTTGTTGTACCAGTGATTTTTGTAACAAAGGATCTCCGTTTTTCTCAGAAAACTGTACGATAGTCCTGTAAGGATAACCTGTAGCAATAACAGATGAAAGACCAATTGACTGGCAGATTTCATTAAAACCGTTTTTTAGCATTAGTCCCATCGTAAACAGATAATCGGGAACTCTGTTTGTTTTCATATATTCGATGGTCGCTTTTGCAGCAGCCAGCGATAATGTTTCTCCTCCAAATGTGTTGAAAAAAAATACATCTTCTTCAAGTACATGAAAATATTTACGTTTGCCAGTTAGAACGGATATGGGCATGCCATTTGCTACTGCTTTCGAAAATGTTGCCATGTCGGCATCAATGCCAAAATATTCCTGAGCACCGCCCAATGAAATACGAAAGCCTGTCCACATTTCATCAAAGATGAGTAATATTCCTTTTTCCGTGCAGAGCTCACGAAGTTTATGTAGAAAATCATTTTGAGGTTCTTCAAATACTACCGGTTCCAGAATTATTGCTGCAGTATTCTTATCTATTGATTTTGCAACGGATTCAATATCATTATAATTAAATGTAAATGTCAGGTCCTGAATTTCTTTTGGAATACCACTGTTTCGGGTCATTGTGCTAACGTACCAATCGTGCCAACCATGATATCCGCAACATAATATTTTATCTTTACCCGTATATGCCCGTGCAATTCTGATTGCAGCACTGGTTACATCTGCACCTCCTTTACTAAAACGGATAGCTTCTGCATTCGGAACTGTATCTCTGATGAGTTCGGCAACATCAACTTCAAGTGGGTGCATTAAAGAAAAGGTAATTCCATCAGAGAGTTGTTTCCGGATAGCTTCATCCACAGCGGGGAAGCAGTAACCCAGCGATATAGGGCCGATTGCCATATTGTAATCGAGAAATCTATTTCCATCTACATCCCAAACATAAGCCCCTTCCCCTTTTTGAAGATAGATTGGAGCTACACCCTGAACGTATTGAGAAGGTCCTTTTGCCATTGTTTGCGAAAAACAAGGAATTAAATCCTTCGCTCTTTCGTACACAATCTGTGAATTTGTGATTTCTGGAAATCTGTTTGTTCCCATTTGTTTATCTTTTTAAAAGTTGTTGATTCTTATCTTAATCACGATTTTTTTAACTTCTTTTGGATTATCAACCACTATTCCGGGCTGGTGAATATCATTTGGAAAAAAAATCAAAAACATGCCTTCGCCAGCTGTAATTAAATGATGCAATTCACCTTTATACCAGCAAATATCCCGTTCGGGGATATATTCTGATATGGGTTCGAAGTTATTTATTTCTCCAAATCCAAATGACTCGGATCCTTCAATGATGTATTGTAGATCTACAAACTGTTTGTGAGACTCCCATTTTTCCTGATCAAACTCATGCGTGAAGTGTTTTGAAACATGGGCATGTATTCTGTTGTTTTCTATTACATACGATCCGGGATTAAGCTTGCTCAGATTTTGTTTTTTCAGATATTTAAAAGCTCTTCTGAAGTTAGATCCTAAGTCCTTGTAGAAAAATGCATTTGAAAGGTGATCAACGATCATAGCTGGTTTTGGGTTTTTAGTTATTATGTTGAATACGGGTAGCAAGTATTTCCCCTTTAATTCTGTGATAATTTAATACTTCAGCAGGTGTTCCACATTCAGGATATCCGTCAATTCCAAATATTTTGAACGATCTTGTTTCGAGTGCATTGTGTTCTGCCAATATTACGAAAAGAGATTCTCCCAAACCTCCGGTAGTAGAATGATCTTCTAAGACGAAAATGGATCTGTACGTCTGGATTGTATGTAAAAACCATTCGGCGGAAGTACAATTTAACCAGGGAAGATTGACAATTTTGAGTCCAAAGTTTTCATATTCAAGAATTTCGGAAGCAAGTAATGCTTCGTGAAGCATTACAGGTCCATATGCAAACAGAATAGCATCACTTCCTCCCCGCAAGGTAATTCCTTCCCCTTTTGTAAGTGTATAATTATCAGGAAGTTCAATGATTCTGGGAGAAGGGCTGATATTCATTCGTATAACACAATTCTGTTTTGAATGATTGATGCAGTAATCTACTACAGAAGCAGTTTCTCTGGCATTACACGGCTGAATAATTTCAAAGTTTGGTAATGCTTTTATCAATGATATATCGCGTATACTTTGATGAGATTTTCCAGGTCCGGCGGGGATTAAACCGGCATAATGAAATCCGTAAATAATCCGGCTTTTTTCTGTAGCATTATTATAAATTTGTTCATTAGCACGTGAAGCTAAAAAGCTTGCAAAAGAGTTAACAACCGGAAGTAATCCCTGGCGTGCTAATCCTCCGGCCATTGAAACCATATCCTGTTCTGCAATCCCATTTTCGATAAATTGTTCAGGATGTGAATTTTCAAAGAAACGTAAACGGCAGTCGGAAGAAAGGTCAGCATCCAATACAATCAGTTCGGGATGGAATTCTCCTGCTTGTTGCAAGGCTTTTCCATAAGCTTCAACGATATATTCATTACTAAAGGAAATTTTGTGAAAATCGACTGCAGCCTGACTTATTGGCTCCCCCAACGCATTAAGAATATTTTTTTCTTCTTTCGAAAGCAGTTCTTTGATATCAACCAATTCAACCGGAGCAATATTTAATTCACAGATTTTTTCCTGAATTCGTAGGTGAATTTCTTTAAATGCTGATTCAAATGATTGATTATCAGGAGCTCCTGCATGCCATGGGTATAGTCCGTTGTTTTTTTGCATTGCATTTGGATGTTCCATAAACGAAACACCTTTTCCTTTAAGAGTATCCGCGATAATGAATACTGGTAATTCCGGATGTTCTACTGCAAATTGTAATGCTTCTGCTATTTGAGGAAAATCATTCCCATCGATTCGTAGAACAGTCCACCCAAAAGCTGAAATTTTTATTTCAAGGTTGGCAAGATCAAGAATTTCACTTACAGCTTTATCTGATTGCACTTTGTTGTGATCCATAATCACTGTAATTTTTTTTACTTTCTGATGTATAGTTGATTGTAATGCCTCAAAATTTTGCCCTTCCTGAAATTCGCCATCCCCGGTCATGACAAAAACATGACCGTTGTACCCTTTGTATTGTTTTGCCCAAGCCATTCCTTTTGCCTTGGATATTCCCATGCCTAGTGAACCGGAATTTGCTTCAATACCCGGAACTCTTATATCAGGGTGACCATCAATGCCGTTTAATCTGCGAAGTCTTACATAACGTTCTTCCGGAATAATACCCAATGAATAGAGTACTGAATAGAGACCGGGAACATCATGCCCTTTGGAGGAAAAGAAAATATCACGATCAGGATGACTTATTCCCAGCTTTGAAAGATTCATCTGCTTGTAATAAAGCCATACAAAAATATCCATAGAGCTTAAGCTGGACCCTAAATGTCCAGATCCGGCATTTTTGACTATAGTTAACGTGTTTAACCTACACATGTCAGAGATCAATGAAAGCTTTTTATATGTTTCAATTTCTGACTGATTTATTTTGTCAAACTCGTTTTGACGGATTAATTGTAAATTCATTATTCTAAAGCCTTTTTGTATTCTTCAATATTTTCCAGTTCTTCCAGATAATTTATATACCAATATTCACCTGCATACATTTCATTCAGCTTCATTAATTCAGGCTTTTCCTGAAGCAGGTTCAGAATATCGTACATCCCAAAATCAGGATTGTTGCTGTATAAGTTTTTATATACATGATAAATAAAGTCATAATCCTCTTCATAATCGATTGTCCATCGGTGAGTTAAAGAGTAATAGAGCCCGCAATCCCATTCTACATTGCCAATGTGGAACAATTCCGGATGTTCCCATATATAAGGAGTTGTGTGTTCTCTTTCAAAAGGTTTTGAAGCTTCAAGCCATGTTTTTTTTAATATATGGAAAGGAATGACTTCTACATCATTTCCATCCGGATAACTTGCGGGGTGAAGATTGCTGAAATAATCCCAGTTATCAGGGCTTTCCATAAAACAACCAATAACTCTGTCGATGATAGATGGATCAATTAATGGGCAGTCGGAAGGAATTTTAATTACTACATCAGCATTGTATTTTAATCCAGCCTGATAATGCCTGTCTAAGCAGTCATTTGGATCTCCCCTGAAACAATTGATTCCAAATTCGGTACAAAGGCTTTGGATAATGTCATCTTCCGGTAAGATGGTTGTTGCCACTACAATTGTTCCGGCAAGTTGCGACTGCTTTACGCGTTCAATCATTCTGATTAGTAACGGTCGTCCCTCAATGGGTAATAATACTTTACCCGGAAGTCTTGTAGAGGCTGTTCTTGCTTGAATTACAGTAATTATATTCATGTTTTATTTAGTTTAAAGATGTAAGAATTTGGTTTCCTCCGGTGATTGTTTCTCCAAGTATTTGTTTACGAACGGCGTTTGCAATGTAATAAGCTGATTTTCCTTCATTTTGAATCGGACACATTGATTTTAGCCATTGAATGTCAAAATCAGAGATTACTTCTTTTCCTAGTGCAATACCAATATAAACTACAGATGAGTATTTGGTAACCAATACGCTACAATTTGCAATCATTTCATTGATATTTCCTGATTGATAAATCAGAGCATTTGGAGCATATTTTTCGATTTCTCGGACAGCTCTTTCTTTCCATTCGTTGGGGTGTAGTTTGAAAATCAGTTGACGTCCATCCGCAATTTTTAGTGTATTTTGGATAAATTCTTTTCGATTTTCATAATTTAGAGTTTCTCTTCTGTCAGAAGTAGCTGCTAAAACAAAGTCATGAAATTCAAAATCATTATATGTATATTGTTTTGCATGATCAAAGTTAGGAATACCGGTAACAAATATTTTTTCAGGATGAACTCCTTTTCGGATAAAAAGTTCTTTATATCCTTCTGATGCCACAAAGAACATTGCATATTTGTTAGATAAGCCGGTTGCGGAAGTGCCAGCCATCCACCGGGGGAAGCTTAAGTTACGAACCAGATAATACATCAGGTTCTCGGGATCAGTCATTCCTTCCTGTACAAGGATCACTTTTTTCTTTTCTATATTTTTGGGAATAACCAGATCCTGACATGTAAACACAAGGTCATATTCATGTTTAATTCCTTTATAATCTATTTTTAAACGATGCTCCATTATAAACTGTTCGGTTTGATATTTGAAATCTCCAGCTAAAATTGTAAAATCGAGTACGCCATTTTGAGCAAGAAAATCGAGCATCCCATCAGAATAATATGGAGTGAAATAGCAATTAAAATCATCAAAATAGAGAGATATTTGATACATCATGCTTGTTTGATTCAGCGAGCCTCCAATAAATAAAATATTTCTTCGTGATGTTTTCATGGCAATTTGTTTCGGTGCGAAGTTAGATTAACAATGTGTCATCAATCTTAAGGATAAGCTAAGTTAGTTTTAAGTAATAATTACTTTAATGTAAACAGGGCGATACTTTAATGTTAGGCGCCTTTGCAATTTTAAACTATTATTAATATATGCATCTAATAATTAATGATTTATAGCACAAAACTTAAGCAAGGGATAACAGTTTAATTAGAACTCATATTTATCTTTATGCCTTGTGAAAATCTTGATTTTAAAACGCAAATACCTAAATTAATATGTACTTGAATCCCTCTTTTGTAACGACGAAGATGCTGCTTTTGCTTTCGGTGCTGATGCTTTATACCATAAAAATGAGTAATTCGACATCTGTTGGTATATTGCATAATAATCAAGCGTCAACAAATCAATTCTTAAAAATTCTTTCCTGGAATATTTATATGCTGCCATATATCGGATGGATGAATAATAATACGAAACGAGCAGAGATTATTGCAATGATATTGGAAAATGAAAACTATGATATTCTCGTTTTTCAGGAAGCTTTTGATTCTTCGTGCCGGAATCGTATTTTAAAACACCTTTTTTATAACTATCCTTTTCAATATGGACCCGTAAATTCTGAACGAAATTATTTTGAAACCAATAGTGGTTTATGGGTGTTGAGCAAAATCCCTTTGAAAATAGTACAGTCAATAGAGTTTGAAGAGGAAAAAAGCTTTGATGCAATTTCACGTAAAGGAGCCGTGCTTTTTCAAGGAAAGTATAATGAGAATGATTTTCAGTTATTGGCTACTCATTTACAAGCTGATGAGTTTAATTATGTTCGAAAGAGTCAGGAAAAACAATTAGTTACTCAACTTTTGCATCCTTATGCTAAAAAGGGTATTCCTCAAATTGTTTGTGGGGATATGAATACTTCCTCAAAAGATTTGCAAGACTATTATTACATGATTTTTACCTGTAAATGTGAAAATAACCTATACTTTAGCACCCATGCGGTAAGTTACAATGAGGTGGAGAATAAGCTGGCTGCTAAAAAAACACCTCGTTCCAGATCATTGGATTATATATTGTTAAGAAGGAATGAGAGTTTTATTACAATTAAACGTAGACTGAGGATTTTTAAAGGGCTTGAAATAAGCGGTTTATTTGATCTTTCTGATCATTATGCAATAGAAGCAGAGGTGCAATTTTAATCCAGATTATTAAAATATGAGTGTAATTTAGTTGTGATACCAAGATAAGTTCTGAATTAACCCAACATTATTCGGGTGCAGACGAAACTTTTTAGACTACATGAAGTTTTTGTATCGTTATGATTATTTTGGGTGAATTGCTTCATCCACAGATTCACAACAGGGAGAAATTAAAGCTGGTATTGCGCTTTTTGGTAATCTTCTGGAACTCCGATGTCAATAAAGTAATTATCGAAAACGCATCCGTTGATGAAAAAAAGATTGAGGTACTTTTCCAGAAAGTCTCTTTCAAATGAAAATTTAGCGGGAAAGTTATGGGTTTCAAGTAAGTATTTGTTGAGGATATAAATGCCACCATTTATCAAGCCTTCTTCTTTGTATTCTTTTTCATTGAACTTGAAGATACGAGCCTTGTCGAGTTCAACAGTTCCGTAACGGTTAAACTGGAGCATAGGTTTGAGCGCCAAACTGAAATCAGCGTGGCTTTGGATATGAAAATCAAATAATTCCTGAAGTTTTATATCGAAAAAAGTATCGCCGTTGATGAGGTAAACCAGATTTTCTTGGGTGTAATTCAGTGCGTTCATAATGCCACCACCGGTTCCAAGAGGTTCATCTTCAATGGCATAATGCAGATCTATATTCTTATATTTCTTACCAAAATAGTCTTCGATAACTTCATGACGATATCCAACCGATAAAATCACCCTTTCAATTCCGTTGGATGAAAGATAATTAAGTAGAAATTTCAAAAAAGGCTCGCCTTTAATATCAGCCATCGGCTTAGGAATATCTTTTATTACACTCTGTAAGCGCGTCCCCAATCCACCTGCAAGAACAATAGCTTCTTTGATCATTTCTTTTTTTTATGGAATTAGTAAATTTTATAACGTTGTTGAAAACCCTTCACTTATTGCTTTGTGGGCAATCTTTCTGATTATCAACTTGTCCAGCTTTCCAATCCTTGCTTTGTAAATTCGTATCGCTGGACACTGCCTCCAAATTTTCCCAAGGCTTTGATTACGTTGTAGCGGGTATTACCTGGACAGTAAAAGAAAATAAAACCACCACCACCAGCTCCTGATATTTTGCCTCCGGTAGCTCCTGCTTTCAAAGCTGTTTCGTAAAGTTCTTCAAACAAATTGGTACTAATACCGTCGGCCATTTGCTTTTTGTATTGCCAGCCCATATTTAGTATTTCGCCTATTTGGTCAAGGTTGCCTTTAAGTAAGGCTTCTTTCATCATTACCGATTGTTCTTTAAGTTTATGCATTGCTTCGATTGACCGGAAGTTTTTGCCGCTAACATTCTTTTGTTGTTGTTCAATAATATCGGATGAATTACGGCTGGTTTGGGTATAAAACAAAACGATATTGTTTGCCAGTTCACTCATAACACGATCTTTTATCCTTAACGGATTGATAATAACTTTATCGTTATTATAAAATTCCATGAAGTTAAATCCGCCAAAAGTAGCTGCATATTGATCCTGTTTTCCACCTGCCATTGCCAAATCAATTCTTTCGATTTCATAAGCCAGATAAGCCAGATCATATTCGCCCAGTGGCAATGATAGCCATTCAGCAAAGGCTCCTAATACAGAGACCACCAGTGTGGATGATGTTCCCAGACCCGAACCTGGAGGAGCGTCCACATAGGTAGAAAGTTCAAACGAAAGACTCTTATGAGTGTATAGTGTAGCTATTTTGTTATAGATGGCTTTCAATAAGTCAGCATTTCCATCGTAGGGTAGTTTTTCTGAAGCATCATATTCATGCACTTCTCCTTTGTCGTTTAAGCGGAAAATGATTTTTCCATTATCGAGCGGAAGTATATTTGCATAGGCATACATACTGATGCTTGCATTTAGAATGGCACCACCGTAAATGTCAGAATAGGGAGAAACGTCAGTTCCTCCTCCTGCTAAACCTATTCTTAATGGAGCTTTACTTCTGATTATCATTATTTCTGTTTGTTAAAAGTTCGTAAATGGTGGCAGTCATTCTATCCCACTGGTATTTTTGTTTTTCGTCAACAATACCTTGCTTAAACTGCTCAATTCTGCTGTTTTCATAAAAATCTACCAGCTTGTCGGCAATATCCTGAGGATTGGGTTCTACCACATATCCGGCAATGTTATTGGGGACTATTTCTGACAAACCCCCTACATTAGTTACCAGCATGGGTTTATTAAAATGATAACAAATTTGAGTCACTCCGCTTTGCGTGGCATTTTTATATGGTTGAACGACCAAATCTGCCGAGCAAAAGTAATTTGCAACTTCGTTATCAGGTATAAAATCGGTTCGTAAAACAAGGTGTTCTTTAAGCTGTAATTCTTCAATTAGGTCATGAGTAGGTTTTGCATCTTCATAAAATTCTCCAGCCACGATAAGTTTAAGAGGATATTTGCGTAAACGCTTGTCTGCAAACGCTTTTAGGATCAAATCTAACCCTTTGTAAGCTCTGATAAAACCAAAAAACAGAAGGTATTGAAATGATTTTTCCAGTTTTGCTTTTTCTAAAGCTACGTCTCGTTCGATGATTTCACCGAAGTTGTCGAATAGCGGGTGTGGACAAAATGCTCTGCTTTTATTTTTGTCGAAAAAATCGATGTCTTTCAAAACAGATTTAGACATGGCGACAAAAGCATCAACAGGTTTTACAAAATAAGAAGTAAGCAGATTATCTCCAATCCTTTTTTCGTGGGGGATAATATTATCGATAATACTGATAATACGGGTTTTCTTATTACGCTTTGCCAAACGGGCAATGGTACCAAAACAGGGAGCCATAAATGGTAGCCAGTACTTGATAATCAGGATATCAGGATTTTGCTTTTTGATTTCTCTGCCAATTTTAATCCAGTTGAGAGGATTTATCGAATTTACCTTTACTCTTATTTTTAAATCTGTCGGAGCGTCCCAATTAGCATACTGTGTTTTCCCTGGAAACAAAAATCCCGGATATTGTAAACAGAATGTATAGATGCTAACTTCATGACCTTCAGCTTGAAACTGTCTTGCCAAACGCTCGTTATAGGCAGCAAGTCCACCTCTGAAAGGATAACTGGTGCCAAGTATGATAATATGCTGCTGTTTGCCCATCATTCTAAATTAACGAAGCAAAATTATGAAAAATATGAGCTTGTAGGTTTTTAATATGGATGACGTTTTTTTGTAGTGAAGGGAAAATTTCTACACATAAGAAGAATATTGGAACAGATGATTTGGAATAAAATTATGTAGAGAGCACATTTTAGAATAGCACATTAACCCTCACACTCATTAAAAAAACGAAGAAGAAACTCTTCCATAAACAGATGTCTTTCTTCTGCTAAAGATTTTGCGGTGGCAGTATTCATCCGGTTTTTTAAAAGCAGAAGCTTCTCATGAAAGTGGTTAAAGGTATTTGAATTTGATGATTTGTATTCTTCAAACGACTGATGCATCTGAGGCTTACTTTCAAAATCATACATCATTCGTCCATGTGCACCACCAAATGCAAATGCACGGGCGATCCCGATGGCACCAATAGCGTCAAGTCGATCAGAATCCTGAACAATCATTGCTTCGATCGTTTCTGGACGAGTGTTGACCTTTGCTCCTTTGAAAGAGATTGATTGGACAATATTTAAAATAGCTTTGCAATCTTCAATATCTGTATCTATTGATAACAAAAACTGAATAAGTTGTTCGGCACCTTTCTCTTCTCCCCAAAATTTCCAATCGGCAACATCATGTAACAGAGCTGCCATTTCAATCAGAAACAGATTGCCTCCTTCCTGTTGTGCAATCAACAGTGCCATTTTTCGAACCCTGAGCAGGTGTTGTAAATCATGTCCGCTGGCATCATGACAGAATAATTTTTTTACGTATTCTTCAGCTTTTGCAATCTGAAATTCTTTTTTCATGTATTGTGTTTAATAAGGTGAAACAGATACAATCAAGAGATATTCACTCTTCTATCTTCATGAAATTTAGATGTTAAGAAATAAAGAATTTAGGTCTGTAGTTAAAACGATTACTTTTCTCACTTAATTTATTCTGCCTTTTCTTTTCCCGGAAACAGCAAACGTTTATAGCGAAGCGAAGGAGACTGAATGAAATCGCCAAGGTTGAGTTTTGACCATATAGAATCAATACGCTCGATCACATCTTCACTCATCACCAAAACATTAGGCCAGTCACGAAAAAAATGATCATTCAAAGCCTTTTTCCGGCATGCGTCCATTATAAGCAGAGTTGTTTTCCTTTCAGTATTGGTAAATATCTTACAATCACGTTCGGGATCCAGATTATTTCCTGCAATCCAGCAAACATCGGCAATCTGGTTTGCCTCAACTTCCGGATCTGTAAACAGCACAACCATTGAACTCTTTTCTGGTATTTGTTTCAGTAAGACTTCGGAGACAGAACGAATGGTATGATTATCCGTTTTTTGCAGAGAGAGGATGTGCAGAAAGTTGTTGAGTCGAAAATCTTTTTTTACATTTTGAATTTCTTCAAGATTAAAATATTGTTTATTCCCATTTTGCAAATTTCCAAAATCAGAATCATAAAATTCTCCAGTAAGTTTTCGGGTAGCATCCATTCCCATTTTTCCATGTATTGCATACTTTTGACTTGAATGATCCAGAACATCAGCAGGACCTTTACTAAAATAAATGTCAGCACTTAGGTTGCAGTTTTGTTGAACTGCATTCAGGATTTCCGTGTAATTATGAACATTTACATCCTTATCCACCAGAATAAAAAACTTGGTAAACATCATTTGTCCTGCACCCCAAAGTGAATTCATTACTTTGGGAGCCTGTCCGGGGTAAGTTTTATCAATACTTATGATGGCGATATTATGGAAAACCCCTTCGATAGGCAAGTCCATATCCGTAACTTCTGGAAGCATCGATTTTTTAATGGGAGTAAGAAAAATACGTTCGGTTGCTTTTCCCAGCCATGCATCTTCCTGAGGAGGAATACCTACAACCGTAGTTGGATAGATGGCATTTTTACGATGTGTAATACATTCAACATGAAACACCGGATAGTAATCAGCCAGTGAATAAAAACCGGTATGATCGCCAAATGGACCTTCAATATGTAAATCTTCAGCAGGATCAACATACCCTTCGAGAATAAATTCGGCATCGGCCGGAACTTCCAGATTATTGGTGATACACTTTACAAGTTCAACAGGTTTTTCTCGTAGAAATCCGGCAAGGATATATTCATCTACATGATCAGGAAGAGGGGCTGTAGCAACATAAGTATAGACAGGGTCTCCTCCCAGTGCAACCGAAATAGGCATACGTTTCCCCAGCGCTTTGTACTCACGGTAATGTCGCGCAGAGTTTTTGTGCAAATGCCAGTGCATCCCGGTTGTCTGATTGTCAAAAACCTGCATACGATACATCCCCACGTTTCGTGTTCCGGTTTTAGGATCAGAAGTATGAACAATCGGAAGAGTGATAAATGGTCCCCCATCATGCGGCCAAGTTGTGAGAACCGGAAGTTTTGATAGATCAGGATTTTGAAGGACTACTTCCTGGCAACTTCCGCGACCTTTCTTGTGTTTCGGCATCCATTGCGAAGCATTATACAATTGTGGCAATAATTTTAATTTATCAGAAAATGCAGGTTTCGGTTCTGTAAGAATCTGAAACCACTTGTCCATTTCGTTACCTATGTTTTCAAGCGAGGTTACACCTAATGCAAGCTGAATCCGCTTTTCAGAACCAAATGCATTGATCAGAACCGGAAAATTAGTTCCATTATTTTCAAAAAGCAGAGCTTTTCCATTATGCTTTACAATACGGTCGTTAATTTCGGAAATTTCCAAATTTGGAGATACAAGTTCCTGAATGCGTACAAGTTCGTTTTCTTCTTCGAGTAAGCGAATAAATTCAGTGAGATTTTTATATGCCATAATTGCTTTTTTAATGAACAATGAACGCGCTTCCTTGTTCGTAAATATAAATCAGAAACAAAAGTAAACCATATTATAAACTCAAAAAATTTATTCCCATGAAAATGAATCCAGGTGTGACTACTTTTTTAGGAAATCCACTTACTTTATTAGGTGAAATGATTAAAGTTGGAGACAAAGCTCCAGCATTTACTGCACTTGCCTCTGATTTAAAACCAGTTGCTTCTGGCGATTTTGCTGGCAAGGTAAAAATTATTTCATCAGTACCTTCCATTGATACCGGAGTATGTGCAGCTCAAACTCGCCGTTTCAATGTTGAAGCTACTAATTTGGCTAATGTTGTGATACTTACGATCTCTTGTGACCTTCCATTTGCACTGGGTCGTTTTTGTGCTGCTGAAGGTATTGATAAAGTAATTACCCTTTCTGATCACAAAGACACTGACTTTGGCCTTAAATATGGTTTTCTGATTCAGGAATTACGCCTTCTCAATCGAGGAATTATTGTGATTGATAAAGATGATAATGTTGTATATGTTGAATATGTTCAGGAAAATACGAATCATCCTGATTATGAGAAAGCACTAGAAGCAGTTCGGAAGATTGTGTAATGATTGTCTAAATGAAAGCCGCTTATCAATCTAAATGAGCGGCTTTTTTTTATTCTGTCATGACAAATTTTTGCCTGAATACAATCTCATTATCAGTGTATACCATTAATACATAAAGAGCAGTTCTTAACTTTTGCAGATTGATATTCACGTTATTATGAAAATATCCATTTTCAATAATCAAACCATTCACATCGACAATTTGATAAAAGTATTTTTCTTGACAAAGTCCTGATAATCTAAGAGTTTTAAAATAAAGCTCAAAATGAAACTTTCCTGATTCAGTTTCTTTAATAGAATTATAATTTTCACAAAGCGAAATGTACGGATCAAAACCAGTGACAGTAGGGGGATGGTTTATATTCCAGAAATAAACTTTAGTAGGGCAAATTACCGCATAAAGTGGAGTCCCAAATGCTTCTTGTTGAGCCTCAAAAAGTGCAAAAATATTTTGTCCGTTTCCTTCAATTCCAGCACAAGGGAATGTTATGCCCAATTGTTGCTTGAACTGATTAATTTCAATATCAGTATCAAAATCACTTATTCCCCAGATTGCCACATTGCTCTGCCCACTATTGTAATACAAATATGCAGAATCAATTATCCTTGAATAGACTTGACAGGTGCCACAACTGATCCTAAAAAAGTCAAGGATTACAGTTTTTCCTAAATTAAGATTATCGTACAGGTTTAGAGTGTCTCCAGTAGAGGATGTAATTGTGAAATTTTGAATTACAGGGATTTTTGCAGAACGTAATTGGGCAAATCCAAGAATAGCTGCAAAAGAAAATAAAGCAGATGATATAATTTTAAGAGGAATACGCATAGCGTAATTTATTAGACGCTTAAACTCTTTGCAATGAAATTTTTGATGTCGTAACGGAATGGAAGATTAATCCAAATAGTCATTTTATCGTTTAGTAGAGTATGAGACCCTGTTTTTGCGTTTAATTTTTGCATTGAGGTTTGAAATAATTCATTTTTATCAAAATCAAGAACGCGTTGAATGATCTCTTTCGTTACGCCAACAGGACATTGAAAGATAATATTCAGCCAGATGTGTTCAGCATCAATCTTGTCAAATCTTAAATATACATCAATATCGGCATTGTGTAAATTAGATGAGATTCCGGAAAGAATATGATGCGTAATGCCCTTTAATAAGTTATTGTCCGAGATTAATTTTTGAGGGACTTTAATGTCCTTTGAAAAGTTGATATATACATCCTGTTTTGAAAATATTGCATTCTCTGCAGAAATAACATTTTGAAGAGTAAGAGAAGGGTTGATTATTTGAAGATGTATTTCTTCAGAAATATTTTCAGAGACCTTTTTGGGAGAAACACTGACTTTTTCAGTAAGTTTACTGGTCTTTTTGGGCTCAATAGTATTATTATGCAATGCCGGAAGCGAAGTTTTTAAATTTGCCCGTTCAATTTTCTGGAGCCGGGAACGTAACTTTTGATTTTCGTGAATCAATTGATTTTGATCCTCTAAGCTTCGTTGTGTATAATAAGTTATTCGTTTATAGTAGTGGAGTAATTCTTTGTATTTTAGGATGATAATAGCGAAAGATAATACAATCATAAATAATATTAGCAAGCTGTAAAACTCAAAACCTGAATTATTTTTTTGACTTTTGTCGGTTATTTCGTTCAGTTTAGACGTGAAAATATTCATGGTAGTTGCGGAATCAGGAACAATACCATTATTATTACCTGAAGAGAAACTGATTAATTCTTCCGACTGGGCAAGTTGTTTTTCGAATCGCTGATATTCGCTATCTCTGGGATTTAAATAAGTTAATAATCGTTTAAGAATTGAGATTGTTTGCATTGTATTTCCTTCAATTCTTGATAGATTCAATGCTTTTTTAAGTGATTGATCCCTATCAGAAGGATCATTTGTAGAAGAATAAATATCGGTTAAAATGATATACGCTTCAACTTTTAAGGATGTTTCAACATTATTATTACTGATTAATGTTGTTGCTGAAGCTAAAGCAAAATTGAGTTGATTTTCTGAAAGTTGAATTCTGGATTGTAATAGTAAAAATCGATTGTGTAATTCTGGAATCTGAGTATTATTAGCAAACTGGCTCAATTCTGTGTAGATTATTTTTGCTTCATTTATTTTATTTGATTGAGCATAATACGATGCGATTTCTAGTTTCGAAAGAATAGCTTCCGGCATTAAAAATACATTTTTTTGGTAGTAAGAAGCTGAATTATAGTAATAATGAATTGATTTCGGGTAATCACCAGCTTTTTTATAGTAATCACCAAGACTTTTAAATGTTTTGCAGATTACAGTTTTGTCGTTATTTTGAATAGCAATTGAAACTTTCTGATTCAATGCATTTAGTTCAAGTATGCGATTATTAGAAAATTGAGCATCCTGAATTATGCGATCAAGAATATTGTATTGTAAAACCTGATTTGACGAGGCTATGATATCTTCTAAAATCAGATTATTAAAATAAAGAGATGATGCGATGTCATTAGATGAAAAATATTTTGCCGCCGAATCAAGAATTTCCAACTTATTGTCCAGAGAAACACGCTTCAAATAGATGTCTAATGTTTGCTTAAACGAGTTTTGTGAAATGGCATTAAAGCCGAACAAAATTGTCAGCGCAAAAAAGCATACATATTTAACTTTATGTGTTACAATGTTTTTCATTATAACTTATAAGAACTGTTTTAGGTGAAAAGAAAATGAATAACTTTGTTTTCCATTTTTGCATTTGAAGCACAAATATAGTATAAAATTTTATTCAAATTAAAAAAAAGAATCATGAATGAAGAAATTAAAGGATTGAGCCCAGCTTTTGTATGGAAATATTTTAGAGAGATTCTGGAAATCCCGAGGCCTTCTAAAAAAGAAGAAAAAATTAAAGAATATCTTAAGCAGTTTGGCCTAAAAATGAATCTTGAAACTATTGAGGATGAAATAGGAAATATTATTATCAAAAAAGCAGCAACGCTTGGAAATGAGGCTAGAAAGACTGTGATTCTACAAAGTCATATTGATATGGTTTGTGAGAAAAACAATGATACTGAGCATGATTTTGAAAAGGATCCGATCGCTACTTTTATTAAAGATGGGTGGGTATATGCTAAAGGAACTACTCTTGGGGCCGACAACGGAATTGGAATTGCTACGCAGTTAGCTATTCTTGCTGATAATTCACTTCAGCATGGACCTATTGAATGTTTATTTACAATAGATGAAGAAACAGGATTAACCGGCGCTTTTGGTTTAAGTAAAGATGTATTAAAGGGTACAATTCTCTTAAATCTGGACTCTGAAGATGAAGGACAAATTTTTATTGGATGTGCAGGAGGAAAAGATACTTTGGCTTATTTTGATGTTGAAGAAGAAGTTGCCGAAAATGCATTAATTTCTTACAGCATTAAAGTTAAAGGATTAAAAGGAGGTCATTCGGGAGATGATATTAATAAACTTCTTGCGAATGCGAATAAGCTTCTTGTAAGGATAGTATGGCAGGTAATGACAGATTTCAATGCCAAAGTCTCAGAAATCAGTGGCGGAAACTTGAGAAATGCAATTGCACGTGAAGCAACAGCAGTCATTCTTATAAACAAACAAGATCAAGTTAAAGTTGAAGAATTGATATCAACGCTTACTCGCTCTTTTCAACGAGAATATGCAGTTTCAGAACCCGATCTTGATGTTGTTTTTGAAAAAGTACCAACATCTCCGGTTTGCTTTACTACCTGTTTTGCACAACGATTAATTCGTTCTTTATATGCTTGTCCTCACGGGGTTATGGCAATGTCACAATCTATTCCGGGGTTTGTTGAAACATCAACAAATCTTGCATCAATAAAAAGAAAAGGAAAACAGATAGTAGTTAGTACAAGCCAGCGTAGCTCTATAGAATCATCTAAAGATGATATTGCAAATATGGTTCGTACTGTGTTTGAGCTTGCCAAAGCAACTGTTGAACACTCAGATGGTTATCCGGGTTGGACGCCTAATCCAGATTCGGAAATTTTAAAGATCTCAACAGTTGCCTATAAAGATCTGTTTAATGCAGAACCGGAAGTGCTAGCTATTCATGCTGGACTTGAATGTGGTGTAATTGGAGAAAAATATCCAGGTTTAGACATGATTTCTTTTGGTCCCACCATAAAAGGAGCACATTCCCCAGCGGAGAGAATGGAAATAGTTACTGTACAGAAATTTTGGGATTTGACATTGGAAATACTCAAACGAGTATAGTGTAAGCATAAATGTCATTAAAACAAGTATATAGCCAAATATCCAGAATAGAATATTTGGCTATATTATTTAGGTATTTTAATTGTTTTCAAAAACAATAGATACGTTCACTCATTTATCCCTGACGTTCATCAGTCAAAACCGTACGCTTACTAATTGATTGCCCACATCTCGTTTTTTGATTATACTTTTGCTTCATGATAAGCAATGAGGCAGTTATTAAGATAAAATTAGAAAAGTGAATCCAAAGCAAAAAACGGACAGTGTTAATCACATAAAGGATTTTTTAAATTTGTAATATTAGCTGATTCATTTTATCAATGTTCTCTTAAATAAAAGTTTGGAGAATGTAAGATTTGAGAAATATTAATTCAAGTAAATTGATAATAAAAAGTACGGTTGATTTTGCAGGGTACTCTTAAATATAAAAGAAATGAATGAGTTTTACACAGATCATATTTGTACATCAAAGATAATTGGAGCAACATTCTTTAAAGTTTTTGTATTGTTAATAATTCATTAGTCCTTTTTTAAACTTTCCTTTTCCCCTTTAAAAAGCTCCAATAGCTCCCTCCCTTAGGGAGCTTTTTTTTGTATTTAGACTTCGATTCCTTCATTTAGATGAATTTTTATAATCTTGTATTCTTCTTTGAATGATTAGATTGTTCCTCAATCGTTATTTCTTGCATATTTTTGCAAGTACATCAATTGTATAATATAATAATAATAAATTATATTTTTATATAAGTAACATATAAACAGTGATATACATATTTATAATCAGTAGATATAAATTGTATAAAATTCAAAATACGAATTTATTAATCAGATTTGTCAACGTTCACTCATTTATCCCTGACGTTCATCAGTCAAATCCATACGTTTGATAATTGGTGAACATTTGCTTGTTTTTTGATTATACTTTTGCATCGGAAACCAATACAGAAGTTATGGAATCATACGTACAGCAAAGTGAACACACAAGAAGAACATTTTTGGTAAATACTTTGGCGGCAACATTATATCAATGTCCGTTTCAAAAAAGAATTTCTGATTGTGAGTTTTGTAAAGCAGTAAAAAAAAATCATCTCACTATAAATGATTATTATGATTACATGAATAGTATTTCATTTGAAAAACTAGAAAGTTTATATGTTCAACACATTGAATGCATGAAAAAGCGCTCAAATAAAAAAACATGGTTTATTTATAGAACACTCGATACATTTTTTTCTAGATTACCTTGGAGTATCAATTTTTAATGTTTAGTTTTTAAGTAGTATTAGTCCCTTTTTTAGTTTTTTACTTAGGTAATAATTTTCTTTTTCCAATTCTTTTAGATACTCCATAAGCTCCCCAAGTGGGAGCTTTTTTATTATGATTACCTGAAATATGATTATTTAAAGCCCAATATTGAAACCTGCTCGTATAATTGGATTTGTATATATTGAATTCGGTTTATCATTCAAATTCCATAATACCATTATTGAAAAAGTCGAATATTCGCCGAGCTGTTGCTCATAGCCTCCACCGACAAGGATATTTGTAGAATTAATTCTTTCAGAAGTGTAAGGGAAGTTATATGCAATGGCCTTATAGCTAAGGATTTCATATTCAGCATGTCCAAAAAGAAAATCAATAGGATAATAACGACCAAATACTCGACCTCCATAAACATCTGTCTTGTAACTTGGTGAGTATCTGTCATCTTTATAATACATATAAGTTGCTCCAATACCTCCCGCTAATTGATCTGTAAACCAATAACCTACAAGGGGAGAAATATCGACAAATGTTATAGTGCCAAACTGCAACCCAAGATTGCCTCCTGTAAATATTCTGCTTCTTGAAATTGATTGCGCATTTGCTTTTATGCCGAACATCATTATTCCTAGAACGAAAATGATGATAAATTGACTAGTTCTTACTTTCATATACATATTTGTTAAAGAGCAGTTTAAGCTTGTAAAATAACATTACCTTGCAAAGGTATGGATTATTGGCTGATGAAGTATTTGATGAAATTAAAAAAGTTATCTAGTTATAACGCAGAAATCCAGTTATATGAATAAATTAATGGGGTAGAGATAAAACGTTTCGGTAAGCTAAAAAATGAGAAAGGATACATTTATATCATTAACATGGAGTTCTTATAGTATAAAAATGATTAGTAGGGAGAATAGCGTAACAGAATTTCGGGTTAAGCGGGGAGTAAAGGGTAAGGTATTTTCGTTGTGATAAGATGCGTATATTATAGTATTATATAATTGGTATAGAGGGAAAAGCGCGGGGTATATGGGAATGGGGGAATGGGGAGGGATATTCATAATATATATGAGATAAGAGGAGAGGGATAAAAAAAAGGAGTAAAAGCGGAAAATAAATTTGGAAATAAAGGAAAAAGGAGTACTTTTGCACTCCCGAAACGAAATGATCGTATGGGGTTAGTGATTGCAGGGGTAATGAATTGGATCGAGGAACCATGTTTAAGGGAGAGAAAAGAGGGGGAGAAAAAAAGTAGAAAATAAATTTGGTAGAAAGGAAAAGAAGAGTACCTTTGCAGCCCTGAAACTCTGAGAGGAGTTTTAGGGGAATGAATAGAGTAAAATACTGAATGCCATTAAGTTAATGAGGAGTTAACGAAGAAAAAACTTCAAAAAAGATTTGGTGGTAAATAAAAAAAGCAGTAATTTTGCAGCCTCAAGCGGAAGGAGACAGAAGTGAGAGGGAAAAAAGAGGAAGATAGGTGAGGAGAAGGAAGTGGAATAAAGTACACGGAAAGAGCTTCACGAATCAGATAAAAAGAAGCGAAAGTTCTTTGAAGAGATGAGTAAACCGAGCAGTGATAGTAAGAATGGCTGTTATTTGAGAAGATAGCAGTTAGGAAAAGAATATCTTGAGAGAAAAACATTAAGGAACAAAAACTTACAAAGAAGAGTTTGATCCTGGCTCAGGATGAACGCTAGCGGCAGGCTTAATACATGCAAGTTGCACGGGAATTCGGGTAGTAATATCTGGATGAGAGTGGCGCACGGGTGCGTAACGCGTATGCAACCTACCCTTTACAGGAGGATAGCTTTCGGAAACGGAAATTAATACTCCATACAATCTGTTTGACACCTGTCAAACAGATAAAAGTTCCGGCGGTAAAGGATGGGCATGCGTGACATTAGCTAGTTGGTAAGGTAACGGCTTACCAAGGCGACGATGTCTAGGGGTTCTGAGAGGATGATCCCCCACACTGGTACTGAGACACGGACCAGACTCCTACGGGAGGCAGCAGTAAGGAATATTGGTCAATGGGCGAGAGCCTGAACCAGCCATGCCGCGTGCAGGAAGAAGGCCTTATGGGTTGTAAACTGCTTTTGTCAGGGAATAAATCTATGTACGCGTACGTAGTTGAAGGTACCTGATGAATAAGCATCGGCTAACTCCGTGCCAGCAGCCGCGGTAATACGGAGGATGCAAGCGTTATCCGGATTCATTGGGTTTAAAGGGTGCGCAGGCGGATATATAAGTCAGTGGTGAAATGCAACAGCTTAACTGTTGAGCTGCCATTGATACTGTAGGTCTAGAGTGTAATTGGGGTAAGCGGAATATGTCATGTAGCGGTGAAATGCTTAGATATGACATAGAACACCGATCGCGAAGGCAGCTTACCAAGCTACAACTGACGCTCATGCACGAAAGCGTGGGGATCAAACAGGATTAGATACCCTGGTAGTCCACGCTGTAAACGATGATTACTAGCTGTTGGCGATATACAGTCAGTGGCGTAGCGAAAGCGTTAAGTAATCCACCTGGGGAGTACGTTCGCAAGTATGAAACTCAAAGGAATTGACGGGGGCCCGCACAAGCGGAGGAGCATGTGGTTTAATTCGATGGTACGCGAGGAACCTTACCTAGACTTGAACGCATTAGGAATAGATTAGAAATAGTTTAGCCAGCAATGGCCTATTGCGAGGTGCTGCATGGTTGTCGTCAGCTCGTGCCGTGAGGTGTTAGGTTAAGTCCTGCAACGAGCGCAACCCCTACTTTTAGTTGCCATCAGGTCAAGCTGGGCACTCTAGAAGAACTGCCTACGCAAGTAGAGAGGAAGGTGGGGATGACGTCAAATCAGCACGGCCCTTACGTCTAGGGCTACACACGTGCTACAATGGCCGGTACAGAGGGCAGCTACTGGGTGACCAGATGCGAATCTCGAAAGCCGGTCTCAGTTCGGATCGGAGTCTGCAACCCGACTCCGTGAAGTTGGATTCGCTAGTAATCGCGTATCAGCCATGACGCGGTGAATACGTTCCCGGGCCTTGTACACACCGCCCGTCAAGCCATGGGAGCTGGGGGGACCTGAAGTCCGTAACCGCGAGGAGCGGCCTAGGGTAAAATCAGTGACTGGGGCTAAGTCGTAACAAGGTAGCCGTACCGGAAGGTGTGGCTGGAATACCTCCTTTCTGGAGAGATATTTTAGAGGATTAGGAATAATCCGGAGAAGTTTTTGCTATCACGAGGTTTACTATATAAAAGAGAAGAGAAAAAGAGAAGATGAGCAAAAGAACTCATCGTAGGAGCGAGAGAGATCGAGGCTGACTATAGGCTCGAGATACAGGCGAAATTACAGTCCCGTAGCTCAGTTGGTTAGAGCACTACACTGATAATGTAGGGGTCAGCAGTTCAAATCTGCTCGGGACTACGAAGGGGGGATTAGCTCAGCTGGCTAGAGCACCTGCCTTGCACGCAGGGGGTCAACGGTTCGAATCCGTTATTCTCCACAGGGTTACCGAAAGCGGTAATAGAAAGTACATTGACATATTGGGAAGAGAAATACTACGAGCAAGCCGCAAGGCAAGCAATAAATAGTTGAAAGATAGACACGAAAGTGACTAAGGGCGCACGGGGGATGCCTGTGGCTCTCAGAGGCGAAGAAGGACGTGACAAGCTGCGAAAAGCTACGGGGAGGTGCAAATGACCCTTGATCCGTAGATGTCCGAATGGGGCAACCCAATACAGTGAAGCTGTATTATCCGTTAAGGCGGAGGCGAACGTGGGGAACTGAAACATCTAAGTACCCATAGGAGAAGAAAACAAAAAGTGATTCCCTAAGTAGTGGCGAGCGAACGGGGAGAAGCCCAAACCAACAGTGTTACGGCATTGTTGGGGTTGTAGGACTGACGTAATGCATTATCAATTCATAGTGGAACTAACTGGAAAGTTAGGACAGAGAGGGTGAAATTCCCGTACACAAAATGAAGCGATAGCGGGTCAGTATCCTGAGTAGCGCGGGACCGGAGAAATCCTGTGTGAAACTGCCAGCACCATCTGGTAAGGCTAAATACTCCTGAGAGACCGATAGTGAACCAGTACCGTGAGGGAAAGGTGAAAAGTACCCCGAATAGGGGAGTGAAATAGAACCTGAAACCGTGCGCTTACAAGCGGTCGGAGTCCTGTAAGGGATGACGGCGTGCCTTTTGCATAATGAGCCTACGAGTTGCTCCTCACTAGCGAGGTTAAGTGTTTAAAAGCACGCAGCCGAAGCGAAAGCGAGTCTGAATAGGGCGCTTTAGTTAGTGGGGGCAGACGCGAAACTTTGTGATCTACCCATGACCAGGTTGAAGTTTTGGTAACACAAAATGGAGGACCGAACCAGTTGACGTTGAAAAGTCTTTGGATGAGTTGTGGGTAGGGGTGAAAGGCTAATCAAACTGAGAGATAGCTCGTACTCCCCGAAATGCCTTTAGGGGCAGCCTGGAGGTTGAGTGTTATAGAGGTAGAGCTACTGATTGGATGCGGGGGTTTCACCGCCTACCAAATCCTGACAAACTCCGAATGCTATAACATATACTCTGGAGTGAGGCTATGGGTGCTAAGGTCCGTGGCCGAGAGGAGAAGAATCCAGACTAACAGCTAAGGTCCCCAAATGTATATTAAGTTGGATAAACGAGGTGTGATTACACAGACAGCTAGGATGTTGGCTTGGAAGCAGCCATACATTTAAAGAGTGCGTAACAGCTCACTAGTCGAGTGATCATGCGTGGATAATAATCGGGCATAAAATATACTACCGAAGCTTTAGATTGATAACAAGAGTTATCACTGGTAGGGGAGCATTCCAGTCGGCGTAGAAGGAGTGATGTAAGTCATTCTGGAGCGGCTGGAAAAGCAAATGTAGGCATAAGTAACGATAATGCAGGTGAGAAACCTGCACACCGGAAGACTAAGGATTCCTGATCAACGATAATCGGATCAGGGTAAGTCGGGACCTAAGGAGCAGCCGAAGGGCGAAATCTGATGGACAACTGGTTAATATTCCAGTACTTGCTATATTTTCGAAGGAGGGACGGAGAAGTGACACGGTTGCGTACTGACGGAATAGTACGTTAAAGGGAGTAGATAGATCTGGCGGAGGCAAATCCCTGTTGGATGTCGAACCTGATAGTACCTTGAGTCTTCGGACAAGGGGATAATACCGGTAAACAAGCTTCCAAGAAAAGCTTCTAAGGTAAGGATATAGCAACCCGTACCGTAAACCGACACAGGTAGTCGAGGAGAGTATCCAAAGGTGCTCGAGTGATTCATGGCTAAGGAACTAGGCAAATTAGACCTGTAACTTCGGGAAAAAGGTCTCCCATCGCGAGGTGGGACGCAGAGAAATGGCCCAGGCGACTGTTTAACAAAAACACAGGGCTTTGCAAAATCGTAAGATGAAGTATAAGGCCTGACACCTGCCCGGTGCTGGAAGGTTAAGAGGAGATGTTAGTGTTAAAGCGAAGCATTGAATTGAAGCCCCAGTAAACGGCGGCCGTAACTATAACGGTCCTAAGGTAGCGAAATTCCTTGTCGGGTAAGTTCCGACCTGCACGAATGGTGTAACGATCTGGGCACTGTCTCGGCCATGAGCTCGGTGAAATTGAAGTAACGGTGAAGATGCCGTTTACCCGCAACGGGACGGAAAGACCCCGTGAACCTTCACTACAACTTAACATTGAGTTTGGATAAACGATGTGTAGGATAGGTGGGAGACAGCGAAGCGGTGCCGCTAGGTATCGTGGAGTCAACGTTGAAATACCACCCTTTGTTTATTTGAATTCTAATTCCACAGAAGTGGGAGACAGTGTTTGGTGGGTAGTTTGACTGGGGTGGTCGCCTCCAAAAGCGTAACGGAGGCTTTCAAAGGTACCCTCAGCACGCTTGGTAACCGTGCGCAGAGTGCAATAGCATAAGGGTGCTTGACTGTGAGACCAACAAGTCGAGCAGGTGGGAAACCAGGATATAGTGATCCGGTGGTTCCGTATGGAAGGGCCATCGCTCAAAGGATAAAAGGTACTCCGGGGATAACAGGCTGATCACTCCCAAGAGCTCACATCGACGGAGTGGTTTGGCACCTCGATGTCGGCCCGTCACATCCTGGGGCTGGAGAAGGTCCCAAGGGTTCGGCTGTTCGCCGATTAAAGTGGCACGCGAGCTGGGTTCAGAACGTCGCGAGACAGTTCGGTCCCTATCTGTTGTGGGCGTTAGAAGTTTGAGAGGAGCTGACTCTAGTACGAGAGGACCGAGTCGGACGCACCTCTGGTGTACCAGTTGTGGCGCCAGCTGCATCGCTGGGTAGCTATGTGCGGATGAGATAAGTGCTGAAAGCATCTAAGTACGAAACTCGCCTCAAGATGAGACTTCTTTTAAGGGTCGTAGCAGACTACTACGTTGATAGGTTGCAGGTGTAAAGGTGGTAACATCAAAGCCGAGCAATACTAATAACCCGTAAACTTTGTGTTGAAATCAATTTAGGTAGTATTTTTCTTCTGCGATATGTTAAGATATTCAAAGTCTTAGGGCGATTATAGCGGTTAGGTCCACCTCTTCCCATTCCGAACAGAGAAGTTAAGCCAACCAGCGCCGATGGTACTGCACTTGTTGTGGGAGAGTAGGTCGTCGCCATTTTTCTAACAGAATCGTAAGGGTTAGCATAAAATGCTAACCCTTTTCTGTTTTCTAACGATAATGTATTCAGAATATTAGATTAATATCTGGATTTTTAGATTATACAGATAAATATCAGTGCTCAATTGCAGTTTTTGCTAATTCCTTGTTTTCAAAAGATAGCTTTCTTGATTTTAATAAAGATAGGTAAATGCACCGTTGCAAACCTACGTTTATCATCAATTTAAGATATTAAGTATAACAGAGTTGTTTTAAAACTTAATTTGAGAGCGGATCTTTAGGAAAGTTTGTCCAATATTTATAAACACCCCCCATCAGCTCTAACGTTTTATTCCATGCTAGGGATGGTTCAAAACTTAAAATCTTACTGATATGTGTGCGTGAAACAATCCATGAATTGAGTTTTAACTCTTCATCTAATTGCAGAGGAGCCCAGCCGGAGTATCCAAGAAAGAAACGGATATTTCCGTCGTGTAACTGACCTTGTTCTATAAGTTCTTTGACAGAATCTAAATCTCCTCCCCAATAAATACCTTCAGTAATATGGATACTATTATTTATTTTTTTACCAATCTTATGTATATAATACAAATTATCTGTTCTGACAGGACCTCCTAAATAGAGATGAAAATTATTTTTAGGAATATCTTTGAATACATCACTTAGTTTAACTCCAATTTCTTTATTTAGGACAATACCAATAGTTCCGTCTTCTGTATGATCCAAAATAGCTACAATTGAACGCTTAAAATAATAATCACTCAGAAAAGGTTCTGATATAAGAAGTCTTCCCTGAATAGGTTTAATGTTATTCGATTGTATTTGTATGATCTTATTTATATCGGGCATTGTTATTTTCCTCCGTTAATAAGCGTAAATTCTTTAATTTTGAATGCTTAAAAAGGCTTAATTGCTCTAAAATTACAAATTTTATACCAATCGTTTCATGGCTAAGGTGAATAACCACAATTTATTTCTTAAACTCAGAGCTCAATATCCGGTTTTTTATTATGAAGGATTTGATTACAGTATAGATAATCAGGAGATTCGTATAGTGTATGATTTTAGGATTTCAGATAGCATTTTTTTTAGACCTAAAATTTCAATTCCAGTTTCTTTATTCATAAAACCAGACAGATTGTCTGTTCAACAATGGGATCTTCTGGTTTTTCATTTGGGAATGATTGAATTGATAAGTTATTGGAAATCTGTTTGCTCACCTGTTATTAAAGTGAATACATTTTCATTGTCAAATAGAGCCATAGAATGGTGGAAGAAATTGTATTTTAATGGATTAGGAGAGTTTTTTTATTTGAATTCTATTGAAACAACACGAAATGAGTTTGTAAAAATAGAATGCGAATCACAGCGCAAAGTTGAAAAACTTGATTTTCAATTGGAAGATAAAGTAATTGTTCCGATTGGTGGAGGTAAAGATTCAGTTGTAACACTGGAATTATTAAAACATAATGAAAAGGAGATACTTCCATTAATTATTAATCCCAGAGGAGCAACATTGAATACATTAAGCCGTTCGGGTTTGGGACGAGATTTCTATTTTAGGATAAATCGCTCTATCGATTCTAAATTACTTGAATTGAATGCGACAGGTTATTTAAATGGTCATACTCCGTTTTCTGCCATGTTGGCATTCTATACTCTTTTGGCATCAGCGTTAACTGGCTACAAAAACATTGCTCTTTCAAATGAATCAAGTGCGAATGAATCGACTGTTGAGGGTGAAGATATCAATCATCAGTATTCGAAATCAATTGAATTTGAACGGGATTTTAGAGAGTACGTTTCTGAAAATATTTCAAGTGATTTTAATTATTTCAGTTTTTTACGGCCTCTGTCAGAACTTCAGATTGCAAAGCTTTTTTCAGAGTTTAAATATTATTTTGATGTATTCAGAAGTTGTAATGCAGGAAGTAAAGAGGATATTTGGTGTGGTATATGCCCTAAATGCATGTTTGCTAATATAATCTTAGCTCCCTTTTTAACACAAGAAGAACGAATTGCAATTTTTCAAAAGGAATTGTTCGAAGACGAAACATTGAAAAATTATTTTGAAGAACTTATCGGACTGACTTCTGTAAAACCTTTTGAATGTGTTGGAACTGTAAGTGAAGTAAACGTTGCACTATGTCTTACTATTCAAAAGTATAAGGATTCAGGAATTAAACTTCCTAAGCTTCTGGCGTATTATAGAACTTTGGATGTATATGCAATGTATTCTACTCAGAATATTAAAGAGATGCTTTGTCATTATGAAACTCCAAACTTTCTGAATGTAGAATTTGAAACTATTTTAAAATCGAAACTCAAACAGATTTAATAAGGTATGATGATGTACGAATGCTTTCGTCCCTTGTTTGAAAACGAAACAATTGCAATTGTTGGTTTTGGTCGCGAAGGGAAGGCAACTTACAAACTTTTTCGGAAGCTTTTTCCAGAACGCAAAATAACGATTGCTGATCAAAATGAAGTGGTAGAATCTGCTTCAGAAATTCAGGGAGATAATAATATCGATTTTATTACGGGAAATTCAATTTTAGAAAAATTGGATTGTTTTTCAATGATTATAAAAACACCAGGTATATCATTGAAAAGCAGTGAGTTGAAATATGATCAGCGAGTTTGCTCCCAAACAGATTTGTTTTTATCTGTATTTAAAAAACAGGTAATTGGAGTTACTGGTACAAAAGGGAAAAGCACAACATCGTCTCTTATTTACCATATTCTTAAAGAAAATGGTAAGAATGTGATTTTAGCGGGAAATATTGGGATTTCACCTTTTGAATTGATTGATACGATAGATGATTCAACTATTATTGTTTACGAATTATCATCTCATCAGCTTGAATTTGTGCATCATTCACCGCATATTTCTATTTTGCTGAATTATTTTCAGGAGCATTTAGATCATTACAATTCTTATTATGATTATAAAAAAGCAAAATACAATATTGTAAGATATCAGACGGAAGAAGATTATTTTATTTTCAATGCAGAAAATATTGAGTTGATTCCTTTTTTTGAAGTTAAAAAGCCGGAGAGTAAACTATACCCTTTTTTTCAATCAGAGGAAATATCTCTAAAAGAGAAGGTTGTTTTTGGAAAACTTGATGTTAGTATTGATTCGCAGCTTTGGAAATTAGTTAAAGATAGTGTGAAGACCGCTTTGCCCGGCAATCATAATCGGTTGAATATCATGGCTGCTATGCATGCGTGTGAACTTACAGGAATAGAATATTGCAATCAGTTGAAAGCAGTAGCAAGTTTTAATCCCCTTGAACATCGTATAGAGTATTTTGGAACATTTCGATCACGGAAGTTTTACAATGATTCAATTTCCACAATTCCTGAAGCGGCAATTGCAGCCGTAAATGCATTATCGGAAAGTATAGGAAGTGTTGATACGCTTATTTTAGGAGGTTATGATAGGGGAATAGATTATTCAATCTTAGTGGATTTTGTACGCAGTTCTGCATTGAAGAATATCTTGTTCATAGGTAAGGCCGGAGCCCGAATGCGCAGTTTGATTGAACCGAATATTGGAGCAAATACAATTCAGTTGTTTTCACCTGAAAACTATAAGGAGGTAGTTAAAATTGCTTTTGAAGTAACACCTGAAAAAGGAGTGGTATTACTTTCTCCAGCAGCATCGAGTTATGATATGTTTAAAAATTTTGAAGAGCGTGGCCGCTATTTTAAACAACTTGTTAAAGATTGTTGTGAATCAATTTTTTAGCCCAAAAAGCTTTTTCGATATTCGAGGATGCTTTCACCACCTTTTTTATCCATTCCAGTTTGATGTCAAGAGCTTCTTCTTCCGATAATTGCCAGTTAATAGGAGTCTTTCTGAGTTTTTCAGAAAGATGAAATAAGGAGATAGCTGCAGAAACTGAAATATTATAACTTTCTGTAAATCCATACATTGGAATTCGAACCCATCCATCGGCCTGGTTGATAGCTTTTTCTGAAAGACCGTCCAGTTCAGTTCCAAAAACCAATGCTGTTTTCTGATCGATAGGTAAATCCTCAATCAATAAGTCATGCTTATGAGGTGTTGTTGCTATAATTCTATATCCATTAGCACGTAATTTATTGTAAACAAAAGAAATATTGTTCTCATCTCTTCTGTAATGGATCGTATTGACCCATTTACTTGAGCCCATTGAAATTTCAGGAATAGCCTGAAATTTATTTTCTTTTTCGATAATATGAATGTCATGAATCCCCAGACAATCACAGGATCGAAGTACTGCACTGGCATTTTGAGGTTGAAAAATATCTTCGAGAACAATTGTAATATGGCGAGTTCTGTATTGGATGTTTTTTTCAATCAGGTCGCATTTGTTTGTAGTTGCAAAGGAACATAAGTATGTGTATAGTTCCTGTTTAAGTTCAAAGTTCATAGTGGGGGATTTGAAAAAGCAAAAATAAAAAAAGCCTCGCATTTTAGTACGAGGCTTCTCTTAAAAATCGATAGTTAATTACTTAACTTTTCCGGCCAAATCAGCACCTGCTTTGAATTTAACGATTTTTTTAGCAGGAATTTTAATTTCAGAACCGTCCTTTGGATTGCGTCCAATGCGTTCTTCTTTAAAAACAGTTGAGAAGGTGCCAAATCCAACGAGAGCGATTTTATCGTCTTTTGTTAAGGCTTCACCAACTACATTCATGAAAGCATCAAGGGCTTTTCTGGAATCAGCTTTGGTCATCTGAGCTTCAGCGGCCAGGGCATCGATTAATTCGGCTTTGTTCATTGTTAAAAAGGTTTAGGTTAGGGTTGAAATTTGTGCATAATGTGAATAGAATTGCAAATATAATCTTTGGTTGCTCAAAACCAAGCTTTCGAGCGAAAAAGTATTGATTTTGTTGATAAATCAGGGTATTTGTTGATAACTTTGCTTTTGAGATTTGATTTTTCTGTTTTAAAGGATGCTAAACCTTGATTTTCCAATTAAGTTCAAAGCGAAATCCTTTTAGAAACTCCTCTATTTTCAGCCTTTTTTTTCCACTTAAATGAAGATCTTTTATACTGATGAACCCATCTTCCGTCTTAATCATAAAGTATGACTTTCTGTCCGAAATAATTGTCCCGTAAGCGCACGTTTCATGTGAATGAACAATCTCGGTTTCGTAAATTTTCAACGACAAAACTTCATTATTTTCATTTGTAAGTTCTGTGTATGCACATGGGTAAGGAGAGAGTCCTCTGATTTTATTAAAAATAACATTTGCAGGTTGATTCCAGTCGATTAAGCAATCTTGTTTGAAAATTTTGGGAGCAGGGTTGAGTTTCGTGTCATTTGATATAAGAGATTGAGGCGTTGGTTTTAAATTGCCTGATGAGATTCCATCTAATGTTTTTAAAACAAGTTGTGCTCCTGAAACCATTAGCTTATCATGAAGAGATCCAGCGTTTTCAGATGGTAAAATATCAACTTCTTCACGAAGAAGAATATCACCAGTATCAATATTATCATTGATAAAAAAAGTAGTAACTCCGGTTTTTTGCTCTCCATTAATAATTACATGATTTATTGGAGCTGCACCACGATAATCAGGCAGGAGTGAGGCATGTAAATTAAAAGTTCCTTTTTGCGGAAGAGACCAGACCTCTTTGGGAAGCATACGAAATGCAACTACAATAAAACAATCTGCATTTAATTGCCTGAGCGATTGAATGAACTCCGGATTTTTTAATTTTTCAGGTTGAAAAATCCGGAGGTTTTGTGATACAGCGTATTGTTTTATGGATGATTCACTAAGCTTGAGCCCCCTGCCTGATGGTTTGTCAGGGGTGGTTACCACTGCTTTTATTTCGTAGTTTGCCTCATGAATAGTTTTAAGAATCTCCGTTGCAAAGTCAGGAGTTCCCATAAAAACAACCGATAGTTTACACATAAATTTAAGATTATTGATTTTCAAGAGTATCTTGAAGATGGATCATTTTAATTGCAGCAACGGCAGCTTCAATACCTTTGTTTCCATGTTTTCCTCCAGCACGATCAATAGCTTGTTGCTGTGTATTTGTTGTTAATACTCCAAAAATTACCGGAACAGAAAATTCAGTATTTAATTCCATTAGCTTTTGAGAAACTGCCTGACATATAAAATCGAAATGGCGAGTTTCTCCCTGAATAACACACCCAATGCAAATAACAGCATTTACATCGCTGTTCTCAAGTAATAATTGTGCTCCTAATGGAAGTTCAAAACTTCCGGGTACATGGTGTATAAGAATGTTGCTACGTTCAAACCCTTGTTTTTGTAAGGTATCAATAGCAGCGTCTGCCATAGATCCTGTTATTTCGTAATTCCATTCGGAAATAATTATTCCTACGGATTTTCCATTCAGTGTGGGAATTTTATTAAAATCGTAGTCTGATAAATTTTTAAGTATTGTTGCCATATATCGTTGAATTTAAATGAAAAAGCAGTTGCAACGATAAACGGTACAACTGCTTTTTTATTGATAGATAAACTTTTACTTATTTAACATTGCTTTTGCACGAGCAATGTATTTGTCAACTTCACGAGCTTCTTGTGATTTTATGTATTCTTTTTTAATTCTTTCGTACATTTTTAAAGCATTTTCCCAGTCGTTGTTGTCTTCATAGATGAATCCGGCTTTCATTAGAAATTGTGGAGTAGTGAAAAGGTTCGCTCTTGCATCTGCAGCTTTAAGATATTGACTTAGTGCTTCCTCTTTTTTACCTAATTCAAGATAAGCATCGCCAACATTTCCGATAGCAAGTGCAGCAATGATTTCATCATCACTATCATACTCTTTAAGTTCTGAAATAGCATTTTCGAACTGGCCTTTTTTTAGATAGCAAGTGCCGAGATAAAAATGAGCGAGATTTGCAGCTTTTGTCCATTTATAGTTGTCAATAATTTCTATAAACCCAGCATGCTCTCCATCTCCATTCATAGCTTTGTCCAATGAGTCAAGTTCAAAATATTTTTCTGCCCAGAACATTTCTGCACTGGCTCGTTCATTACGGGGTTGCAGGTAGAATTTATTAGTACCCATAATTATTGCAATAATAACTAATATGATACCTACACCATACAACATGTGTTTCTGATACTTTTCAATGAACTGTTCTGTTCTGCTAAGAGCTTCTTCTACAGCGATAATTTTATCCTCAAGCTTGTCTTCTTTGTGATTAGTCATACCGGGTAATGTTATTTTATGAACGTGCAAAGATAAAATTTTTTCATCAATCCCCAAATGTGTATTTTTTTTATTGTAACAGCTTTTTAACAACATGAACTTATTGTTGAATGGAGCTTCTGAATTGCATATAAGCTGTCTTAAAATGGAATTAAATTACTGAAATTAGTCCCTTATTTGGACTTTTATGGAGGCTCGTGAATATTGTTTATACTTTTTAAAAATTATATTTTTAGCGTAAATATCATTAAATTAGTGTTATATGTGTTTGTTTTTATTGAATTGGTAACTGAATCTGTAAAATGGAATGATTATTGAAGTTAATGTATCGTAGTAAGACGAGAAAATCGTTAAATTTGCAATACTATGAAAATGAAATTTTTTTTTCTGTTTATTTTTGCAGGAATTCTGTTCGCATCATGTCAGAAAGAAGATGTTACAGATCCGCAAAACCCGAATCTTCCTAAAAATATGAATGAGCTTAAAGCCAATGATGATTTTTCGTGGAAGACTTCAAAAGATGTAACTCTTACGATTACTGGTTCACATAAAATGACGATATCTGTAAAAACTAAAAAAGGTGAAACCGTATTTATGGGTTTGTCTGTTCCTGGGACAGAATTGAAGACTAAAGTTAGTATTCCTACAACTGAAAAAGAATTGGTAGTGAATTATGGGCCTTTTTCAAATACTTACACTATTAGTAGTGACAATAAAATAAATTGTGTATTTGATTTAAACAAATTTTAAGGAGGCATAGTCATGAAGACATTTAAAAGGATTCTTGCTGGAGTTGTGCTTATAGTAGGAGCTCATGCTGCAAATGCGCAGTTAACCTTAACTTGTGAATCAGGAAACAAAGCCATTGAGCAGGCTGCTTGTTGGAGTTTTGGGGCGGTAAATTATACAAATTCATACAGTTATGTAATTAATGGTTCGTGGTCAGCAAGAAGCAATTCGATGACAAACTCTAACATAAATGCGTGCTGGGTGAAAACACCTTGGATAATGCTGGGTTCTGGAAATATTACTTTAAAAACAAAATTGGAAAATAGTACGGGTACAACAAAGCAGGTGGTGGTTGCCTACAAATTGTACGATCCAAATAGTTCAAGTCAATATAAGGAGGGAGATACTGTTCGCTTTTACACTTTTAATTATCCGAAAAATGGATCATATTTCTCAACATCAGTTCAAAATTTGACGATTCCGATACCTGCAGAAATTGCAAATTCGACTACTCCGATGAAAATTCAGATTAGTTTTGTGGGTACAGGAGGTAGTAATAGAGCAGATGTAGATAATATTGTAATTCCGGGCACTTATTGGTCGGATCCAGGGAATAATTGTTTGCCGATGGTTATTATTCAGGATGCAGATCAGGATGGAGTAGCGGATAATGATGATGCATATCCGAATGATCCTTACAGGGCATATAACTCCTATTTCCCTGATCGAAATACGTTTGCGACTCTTGCATTTGAAGATAAATGGCCCTCTAAAGGTGACTATGATTTTAATGATGTGGTTGTGTTTTACCGGATTCAAACTATTACGGATGCAAATAATAAAGTAGTAGAGCAGATTTACAAAATGATTCCGAAAGCTGCAGGGGCCGCTTTTCGTAATAGCTTCGGCTTTCAGCTTATGGGTGTGGATAAAACTTCGATTATTGAAGTTACAGGAATGAACGTTCAAACAGGATTCAATATTGGAGGGACTGGTCTGGAAGAAGGTCAATCTTTGCCAACGATTATTGTTTTTGATGATATCTTCAGGATTTTTAATTCGGGTGTAACTTATGTTAATACAACAAAAAACTCAACTCCATTGACAGCAGATACCATTAACGTAAAAGTTGTTTACATGGTAAATGGTGTTGCTGGTGCAGGAGGGGCTGTTTATACTTGGCAATTAGGAATTGATCAGTTTAATCCCTTTATTGTTGTGAACAAACCAAGTTTTGGACGTGGAAGAGAAGTGCATTTGCCTGACTTTGCGCCAACTGATCTTGCAGATCCAACCTTGTTTGGAACGATGGATGATAATTCTGATACTCCTTTGAAAAACAAAATGGTAGCAATGCCTCGTTATTACAAAACAGTAAGCAATCATCCGTGGGGGTTGAATATTATTGGTGATTTTCAATGGCCATTGGAGCAAGAAGAAATAACAAAGGGTTATCCTCACTTTCTTGAGTGGGCAGTAAGTGGTGGCTGGGATTATGCAAATTGGTATGAGAATAATTCTGGCTATAGAAATAGTCAGTTTCTTTATTAGTTCATATTTTTTTAGTATTGCCAAAGCAGTCTTTCGAGGCTGCTTTTTTTGTACAATTCTGATAAAAAACGTGTTGGAAATTAAAGAACTAATATCTACCTTTGCAGCCCTCTTAGATATTTTGTATTTAGGAAGGTAAAAACGTGAATTCAAATAAATTATTAACCAGGCGAAAGCCACAAAAAATTATCAATGTCTGAAGAATTAAATCTTAATCCTGAAGCACAGAATGCTGAAGAACAGGCTGTAGAAGTAAACAATCCAGCTCCTGCAAAAACAGGTGCAAAACATGTACAACCAATTGCTGATTTTGATTGGGATACTCTGGGTAAAAGCCAGATGAACTATTCAAAAGAAGAATATGGTAAGTTAGAAGATGCCTACGCAAAATCTCTCAATCAAATTGCTGAACAAGAAGTGATTGAAGGTACTGTTGTGGCAAAAAATAATCGTGAAGTTGTTATCAATATTGGCTTTAAATCAGATGCAGTTATTCCGGTTTCGGAATTTCGTTATAATCCTGAATTAAAGGTTGGTGACAAGGTAGAAGTTTATGTTGAAAGTCAGGAAGATATCAGTGGTCAGCTTCTTTTATCACACAAAAAAGCTCGCATTCTCAAATCATGGGAACGCATCAATCAGGCATTCGATACTCAGGAAATTATTAACGGATTTATTAAATGCCGTACCAAAGGTGGTTTAATTGTTGACGTTTTTGGAATTGAAGCATTTTTACCAGGCTCACAAATAGATGTGAAACCTATCCGTGACTACGATATTTTTGTAGGTAAAACAATGGAATTCAAGGTTGTGAAAATTAACCACGAATACAAAAATGTTGTTGTATCTCACAAAGCCCTTATCGAAGACGAAATTGAACAACAAAAAGCAGACATCATTGCGAAGCTTGAAAAAGGTCAGGTTCTTGAAGGTACTGTTAAGAATATCACTTCTTATGGCGTATTTATTGACCTTGGTGGCGTTGATGGTCTTATTCATATTACAGACCTTTCATGGGGTCGTATTAATCATCCGGAAGAAATCGTTCAACTTGATCAGAAACTCAACGTTGTTATCCTCGATTTCGATGAAAACAAAAAACGTATTGCACTTGGACTTAAACAACTTACCTCACATCCTTGGGATTCTCTGGATACAGAACTCAAAGTGGGTGACAAGGTTAAAGGCCGCGTAGTAGTTATTGCTGACTACGGTGCATTTGTAGAAGTTGTTCCTGGTGTTGAAGGATTGATCCACGTTTCAGAAATGAGCTGGTCGCAACATTTACGCAGTGCTCAGGATTTCTTACAAATAGGTCAAGAAGTTGAAGCAATCATTCTTACCCTTGATCGTGAAGAACGCAAAATGTCGTTGGGAATCAAACAACTTATTCCAGATCCTTGGACTAATATTCTTGAAAGATACCCGGTTAGCTCAAAACACAATGCAATTGTTCGCAACTTTACAAACTTTGGCATTTTCGTTGAACTCGAAGAAGGTGTTGATGGCTTAATTCACATTTCCGACCTTTCATGGTCAAAGAAAATTAAACATCCTGCTGAATTCACTAAAATTGGTGAAACAATCGAAGTTGTTGTATTGGAAGTGGATGTTGAAAATCGCCGCTTAAGCTTAGGTCACAAACAATTAGAAGAAAATCCATGGGATATCTTTGAAACTGTTTTCAATGTTGATTCAATTCACAAAGGAACTGTTGTTAATATCAATGATAAAGGTGCTGTAATTGCTCTTCCTTACGGTGTTGAAGGTTTTGCGCCAACCCGCCATTTAGTAAAAGAAGACAATACTACTGCTCGTATTGATGAAGCAATCGACTTCAAAGTAATTGAATTCTCGAAGGAAAATAAGAAAATCATTGTTTCTCATACCAAGATTCATCAGGATGTTGTAGCAGAAGAAAAAGCTAAAACAGAAACAGAATCGAAGAAAAAAGAAAAAGACAGCAAAAAAGCTGTTAAGAAAAACAATGATAACAACGAAAAAGCTACACTTGGAGACCTCGAAGTTCTCTCAAATCTGAAAGAAGAGATGCAGAAAAACGAACTCGAAAGACTCGAAGCAATGACTAACAAAACAAAGAAAGATTCAACGGAAGAATAATCTTTGTGAATACATACCAAAACCCGGGAAAATCTCCCGGGTTTTTTATTTTCCGGCAAACATATTCGTTATTACTTTTGCACTATGAACGAAAGATTTAATTTACACATACTGGGAAGTGGATCTGCGTTGCCTACAAATCG
This sequence comes from Bacteroidales bacterium, assembly GCA_963667975.1. GTDB lineage: Bacteria > Bacteroidota > Bacteroidia > Bacteroidales. Next base: position 3,877,161 of record OY764079.1, on the reverse strand, counting down.
TAGGAATCCTTCAGCACAATTACTTCGTTATGAACGAGAATGTTTTTTAATAGACTGTGCAGAAGGTACTCAACTTCAATTGCGGAAGGAAAAATTGCCATTTAACCGAATCCGTAATATTTTAATCAGCCATATGCATGGGGATCACATGTATGGATTGCCGGGGCTTTTGTTTTCGCTTCACCTTTTGGGTAAAAAAGATGGGCTTTCTATTTTTGGACCTCCAGAATTAAAAAAATTCCTTGACTTTATACAAGCTTCCTCAAAATCTGAATTTGGCTTTCCATTGGAGTTTCATCCACTGGTACTGGATGGGAAAAATCTTATTTGGGAGTCAAAATTACTCAGGGTATATTCTTTTCCGCTTGATCATTCTATCGAAACCTGGGGCTTTTTATTTGAGGAAAAAGAAAAAAATCGCAGGTTGAAAAAGAAACAGGTACTAAAGTTGAATCTTGCACCTATTCAACTTCATGAATTAAAACATGGGAAAGATGTTGAAATAGAAGGTATTATATATAAAAATGAAGATCTGACTAATGAGCCGGAACCAATTTCATCGTTTGCATATTGCTCTGATACAGCCTTTTGTCCTTTAATTGTTCCGTATATAGAAAATGTAAAGTGCTTGTATCATGAAGTTACGTTTGAGCACGCATTTGCGCAAGTAGCTCAGGAAAAGAAACATACAACAACCAAAGAAGCTGCAACAATTGCTCAAATGGCAAATGTAGAACGATTGTTAATTGGCCACTTTTCAGCTCGTTATGATGATGTTTCAATACTTGAGAATGAATGCAGGGAAATTTTCCCAGAGACCTATGCAGTTAATGACGGAGATTTATATCAATTCTGAGCTTTTTTTTCATAAATAAATTCTTCTTCCAGAAAGTTTCGTAATTGAACGGGAGTAACATTAATCTTAATGTTTCCAGCTTTACACCATGATATGTTTCCGGTTTGTTCAGAAACAATGATAGAAATAGCATCTGATTGCTCTGTAATTCCAATAGCAGAGCGGTGACGTAATCCTAAATCGATAGGAATATTGCGATTAGCCGAAACAGGTAAAATACAACGGGCAGCTCTTACCCGATTATCTGTAATGATTATTGCACCATCGTGTAATGGGCTGTTTTTGAAGAAAATAGTTTCGAGAAGTGATTTGGAAATACCTGCATCAATTACTTCACCGGTATTAATAAAGGTTGGTAGTTCATTTTTTTTGGTAAGAACAATTAGTGCCCCGGTTCGGTCTGATGACATCCGCTGACAAGCCTGAATAATAGGGTCAACGTGTAATGAATTATCTTTTGTAAACACCAATTTAAATAACATAAACCGATTTTTCTTCCGGATAAACGATGGTGTACCCAGTAAAAGCAAAAAACGACGTATTTCCGGTTGAAATACCACAATTAATGCAATTACTCCTACGCTAATAAATTGTCCGAGAATTTCGGAAAGTAATTCCATTTCCAGTAATCGAACAATTTTCCACAAGAAGTATATTGCAATGATTCCCAGGAAAATATTAATTGCAGCAGTTCCTTTAATTAATTTGTACAACTGATAAAAAAGGATTGCTACAAAAACGATATCAATAATATCGACTAATCTCATAGATGGTAATCCGGCAATAAGCAAAGTACTCAACATCGATTGTTATTTGTTTGATTCATTTAGGTATTCAATAATTCTGACAGTTTCAACGGCTTCTTTTACATCGTGAACCCTAAGTATGGATGCGCCTTTTAATAAGGCAAGCGTATTTAATACTGTTGTGCCATTGAGTGCATTTTCGGGTTTTGTTTCCAGAACATTGTTGACCATCGATTTTCGTGAAATTCCAACTAAAACAGGTCTGTTGAAAAATTGAAAATGATGTAAGTTGTTCATTAATTGATAATTATGTTTAGTTGCTTTCCCAAAACCAAAACCTGGATCAATGATAATATCATGTACGCCTTTTAGTCGTAATTGATTGATTTTATCGCTCAAATATATAATTACTTCTTTTGTAACATCTTGATAGATTGGCTTTTTTTGCATATTTTGAGGAGTTCCCTGCATATGCATAATAATATAAGGTAATTTAATTTTCGCCATTACATCAATCATCTCAGGATCAATATCTCCGGACGATATGTCGTTGATGATATCAGCACCTTCAGAAGCAGATATTTGTGCAACTTCAGCTCTGAAAGTATCTATCGAGAGAATTGCTTCAGGAAATTCTTTGCGTAAAATTTTAAGAGCGGGAAGTATTCGCAAAATTTCATCTTTTGCCGAAATTTCTTGAGCACCCGGACGGGTTGATTGTGCTCCAATATCCAAAATTTTGGCTCCGTCTGCAAGCATGTTTTTGGCTGTTTCCAGAAGTTTTTTCGTTGAGTCTATTCGACTCTTGTCGAAAAAAGAATCGGGAGTTAAGTTTAATATCCCCATAACCCATGGATGGTCAATAGGAATCAGATTTTGCCGGATATTGAGTGTTATCATTACAGTTTTTTGTATTTTTAACGGTCAAATCCTGATCAGGATTTTTAGGTTTACATCTGCGAAGTTAGTATTTTCGCAGTGAAACAAAAATTATTTCGTTCAACCATTACTAATTTGATGGAAAAGACTCTTAAACAATATGATAGTGCTATTGCACAATGCCGCACAGTGTTCGAACTGAAAACACGTGATTACGGGACCTCCTGGCGTATTTTACGTGTACCGTCGCTTACCGATCAGATTTTCATCAAAGCAAACAGAATCAGGAGTATCGATAATAAGACTACTATAATGGTGGATGAAGGGATTGAACCTGAGTTTATAGGAATTCTTAACTATTCCGTAATGGCTTTAATTCAGCTTGAACTTGGAACTGAACATTTTTATGAGCTGGATACAACCATTGCTATGCAATTATACGACAAGTATGTGAAAGAAGCTAAGGAATTGATGTTACGAAAAAATCATGATTACGGAGAAGCGTGGAGGAGTATGCGTATAAGTTCAATTACGGATATTATATTGATGCGTCTTTTGCGAATTAAACAAATAGAAGATAATGAAGGTAAAACGTCGGTTTCGGAGGGTATTGATGCCAATTATTTTGATATATTAAATTATGCCGCCTTTGTACTAATAAAGCTTAACGAAGAGAAAAATTCCGTACTTGGAATAGAATAATAAATCAAACACACACGATGAAAGTATTACAACACATATTCAGGATTCTGACCGGACTGGTTTTTATGTTTTCCGGTTTTGTAAAAGGGATTGATCCACTTGGAACAGCGTATAAAATCGAAGATTATTTTTATGCATATCATACCGAATGGGCAATTCCGTTGGCGTTAACTCTTTCGATCATTCTTTGCGCCTTTGAATTTACCTTAGGGGTAATGTTAATATTAAACTTGTTTCAAAAGCTCTCATCATGGCTGGTGTTGATAATGATGTCATTTTTTACTGTAATTACATTTTTTGATGCGATCAACAACCCTGTTCCGGATTGTGGTTGCTTTGGAGATGCGATTAAACTAACCAATTGGGAAACATTTTATAAAAACATTGTTTTAATGGTGCTTGTACTAGTGCTATTTATCAGGCGGAATAAAAAAATGCCTTCGTTTTGTTGTAAAACTCAGGGGATTACAGTGTCAGCAGTTATGCTGTTTTTTGTGCTCTTCTCTGTATATAATTATCGTAATCTGCCAATGATTGATTTTCTTCCTTGGAAAGTAGGGAATAAAATGATGCCTGGAAAAATGGAGCCTATACAGAACTATGTAACATATAAAAACAAGACTACGGGTGAAAAAAAAGAATATCTTTCAAGTAAAATTCCGTGGCAGGATAGTGTATGGATGGCCAACTGGGAATTTCTTGAAACCCGTCAGGTTAATCCGAATAAGGTTTTAGCCGAAGGATTTGGTATTATAGATCAAACGGGAATGGATGTTACAAACCAAATGGTAAACAGTGAGGATTATATTTGGTTTGTTGCTATGTACAGCATTGAAGAAGCTCCGGTAAAAGCGCAACTTAAAACAGCTGAATTTATCAATAAAACATTAGGAAGCGGGATAAAGCTGGTTATTTTGACATCCAGTTCACCGCAGGTAATTGCCCAAAAGCAGAAAGATCTTGTATTTGAAAATGGTGAATTTTGCTTTGTAGATGATATTTCGCTTAAAATGATGGTTCGTTCAAATCCAGGATTTGTATTGTTGAAAAATGCAACAGTTTTAGGGAAATGGCATTGGCGCAATGTGCCAGATCCAGCTTCAATTGATTATAATGCATTATCTAAAAAATATATTCCAACTCCAAAGTAATAGCGAATGCTGAGATTTATAATCCGTCGGCTTGCTTATGGACTGGCTGTAATGTTTGGAGTTATTACAGTTATTTTTTTCCTGTTTAACGTTTTACCCGGGGATCCTGCTCGCATGATGCTTGGACAAAGAGCTGATCAGGCTTCGGTGGATGCTATTCATAAAGATTTGGGCTTGGATAAACCCATTGTTCTTCAGTATCTGAATTATCTGAATGATCTGTCACCCTTGTCATTTCATAGCCTGAAAGATAGCAGTAGCTACTGGTTTTTGAATCGCGAAAAATATAGTTCGGCCGTTCAACTCTTTTCCTTTTCGGGGAATGCTGTTGTTTTAAAATGGCCTTACTTACGGCATTCCTATCAAAGCAACCGGAATGTTTCTGAAATTATTGCTCAGGCGTTTCCTGCAACAGCAATTCTGGCAGGGGTGTCAATGTTATTTGCATTGATTTTGGGCGTTTTATTAGGCGTTTTATGTGCAATCTATAAAGATACCTGGTTCGATAAAGTTTCGTTAGTGATCTCTGTATTTGGGATGTCGTTACCTTCTTTTTTTGCAGCAATTCTGGTCGCTTGGATTTTTGCATTTTTATTAGCCGATTTTACCGGATTAAATATGTTTGGAACGCTATACTCTGTGGACGATTTAGGCAGGGGAGAATATCTTGATCTTAAAAATATTATTTTACCTGCATTTACTTTAGGGATGCGCCCTTTAGCTATTATTGTTGAGCTCACGCGGAGTTCTATGTTGGATGTCCTTTCACAGGATTACATTCGTACTGCCCGTGCCAAAGGATTGCCGTTTTACAGAATTGTTATGAAACATGCTTTGAGGAATGCAATGAATCCGGTTGTAACTGCAGTTTCGGGCTGGTTGGCTTCTTTAATGGCAGGTGCCGTGTTTATTGAATATGTTTTCGATTGGAAGGGATTGGGTATTGCTATTGTGAATGCTCTTGAAAAGTATGATTTTCCGGTAGTTATGGGTTCTGTCTTGTTTGTGTCAGTTATTTTAGTAGTAATCAATTTGCTGACCGATATTCTTTATGGTTGGCTTGATCCGAGAGTAAAACTATCATAGTTATTGAATTTTATATCCATTACTTGATATAAGTACGATCTACATGTTTTTTTTGTATGTTTGTTTTATGTATGTATGAATCAAACAACCATTGAAATGAAGTATTTAATAGTGGTGTGTTTCTGTTTTTGTGCAATTTTTGGATTAAAAGCACAGAGTTTCTCGTTTGTAAAATCTGTTGTAAGTAAAGAATATCAAAAACATACACAAAGTCAAACTGTAAGTAGATTTAATGAGTTCTCTAGTTTAAATTCTCACGGAAAAAGAAAAGTTAAGAGTTTTACACTTGATGGGGCTTATATAAATGCGTTTGAGTTGGGGTATTGTTTTCCTGAATCAGGATTGTCCAGTAAATTATTTGCTCCAGGGTATAAATTTTCCTACTTGATTGGTGGTTACAATGATAATTTTGGTTTAATGTTAGGATTTGGATTTTTTCATTTTCCGGGGAAAAGTAGTCATTTTATACAAAAATACACAAGTCAGGGTGTAAATGTTACAATGAATTCAGAAGTCACATACAATGCTAGAAATTTGATAAATGGAGGTTTCCGATTTGAGTATATTTTGTCTAACGAATTTAAGTTAATACCACATTTAGGTTTAGGCGTTACAGTAGATGTAAACCTAAAGCAAAATGCCGAAATTGTTAGCGTTTATACTGCGCCAGGATATTTACCAAATACAAAATCTGAAAGTTTTACTTCAGGCAGAGATGCTGCTGCTATGAGTTTAAGCCCTTATTTTGGTGTATATTATGGGGAAAATGTTGTATGGGGTCTGGATTTTGTTTATGCTAAAAATATTACAACATTTGGAGAGGAAGAGTCTAGTTTATATTCAATATTACCTTCGGAAGAATATAATCTAGGTAATTTTTCATATATTGTGGTTCAGGTTAAAGTAATTATCCCTCTAAATTAAAAAATCTGAAGATGAAAACGATCTGCTTTTTATTGCTTTTGAGCTTCTGGTTGCTTTTTATCAACCCTCTAAATGCTCAAATTCAAGAAAAGAATGTACGCTTTGGGTTACGAAATAATTTAAATTTCCCGGATTTAAAGGATGAGAAACAGTTGTTTTCCAGTTGTTCACTCTTAAATATTACCCAGGATGAATGCTCTAATACGGGTAGCTTAAGAAAACTGGACTTTTGGGCGGCTGACGAAGGTTTTCTTGAACTTGCCGGAATGGTTCTATTTCCAACTTCAGGATCTTCTTCTACATTCTTCAGTACAGGTTTTGGAGGTGAATTTATAGATGGTTCATTTTATAACCGGTTAGGAATTGGATTTGGCGCAGGTATATCAAATTGGGGGTCTCAAGGGGAGTGCCGTTTTACAGGTGTATACTCTAAAAATGGTATTTCTAAGTCTTGGTTTGCTGATATTCAGTATGAAACAAGAACTGTTTTGTATTTGATTTCAAGTATAAAATATGTTTTTGAAATGAATTTGCCGTTATCTGTACATTTTGGAGCAAGTATTCGAGGGGGGATTGATAGCGATCAAAGAACATTAACAACCAATGTACAAAGTGATCCTCAAAATTTCAATAGCATAGAACACTATAACTTTGGTGAGGATTATCTCTTTTATTTGGATGTAGCTCCTTGTGTTGGTTTCTATTATGGTGAAGATAAAATGCTGGGACTTGAAGTGTTTTACAATACCAGGTTAATAGCATCTGAAAATTCACCTGTAAATAATCCCAATTATCCTGATATGTTGAATTCATTACTTAATCAGGGTTGTTTTAATTATTGGGGGATTAGACTTAGCTTTGCATTTGTAAATGATTGATTCAAATTATATCTAACTAATAATTCTGATCTGACATTTTTTTAAGAGTGGAAAGGTCGGGATTATTGTTTAATTTTACCACTCCAAATCTAATTGCTTTATGAGACGTCAAATTGTTGCAGGAAACTGGAAAATGAATCTTCGCTTTAGCGAAGCGGAAGAGTTATTGAATGAAATTGCAGAAGGAGTTGAAGAGATAACTTCCAAAAATGTTGAGTTGATCGTCTGTCCTCCATTTACATATCTTGAAATGGCGATGGATTTTGCCGGGGAAGGTGCTTTTTCAATAGGTACTCAAAATGTAAATGAAAAAGATTTTGGTGCATATACCGGCGAAATTTCTGCTCCAATGCTCAAATCAATGGAGATAGAATATTGTATTGTAGGTCATTCTGAACGTCGTAAATACTATGGAGAAACGGATGAAACCGTATTCCGGAAAGTTGAAGCTTTACAAAAAAGTGATTTAACGCCAATTGTTTGTATTGGTGAAACGTTGGAAGAACGCGAAGCAAATAATCACTTTCAAGTAATAAAAAAACAACTGGAGAGCTACCTTTTTACACTTCAGCCACTTGACTTTTCGGGAATTATCTTTGCATACGAGCCTGTTTGGGCTATTGGTACGGGTAAAACAGCTACCCCAAATCAGGCTCAGGAAATTCATGCTTACATTCGTGGATTGATTCAGGGAAAATTTGGGAAAGAAATTGCCCGTAAACAGGTGATTTTGTATGGTGGAAGTTGCAATGCAACCAATGCAAAAGAATTGTTTGCTCAGGCAGATGTTGATGGTGGACTAATAGGCGGAGCATCATTAAATGCTCCCGACTTTATAAAAATAGCCAACTCATTTGCAAAATAAAAAAACCGGTTCTCAAACTTATAAATTCACACGAAATGAATTATTACGAATTTAATCTGGAGCTTAATCCATATGAACCCTGGTCCGAAATTTTGATGGCAAAGCTAAGTGAAATTGGATTTGAAAGCTTTATTGAAAACGAAAAAGGCTTTCAGGCTTACATTCGGGAGGATTTGTTTTGTCAGGATGTTGTTAGTGAGTTGTTTAATGGGTTTGCGGAAAGCTGCAAAATAGATTCATCTATTCGTTTTGTGGAAGAAACCAACTGGAATGCAGTTTGGGAAAGTCAGTATGAGCCCGTTACATTCGGGAAATTTTGTCATGTGAGAGCACCATTTCATCCTGTAAACCCTGATGTGGAGTTTGATTTGATTATCGAACCTAAAATGTCATTTGGAACAGCCCATCACGAAACAACTTCCATGATGATAAGCTGGATTGAACGAGAATCGTTTGAAGGAAAAGATGTGTTGGACATGGGGTGTGGAACAGGAATTTTAGCAATTCTGGTAGCCAAAAAAGGTGCAAAATTTGTTCAGGCCATTGATAACGATGAGTGGGCTTTCGAAAATTCCAAAGAGAATGTAGAGCGTAATCAGGAGCCACAAATCGATGTTAAACTTGGAGATGCTTCTCTTTTAGGAGATCTTTTGTTTGATACAATCATTGCAAATATTAATCGCAATATTTTGGTTGAGGACATGTATGCGTATGCAAAATGTTTAAAACCAGAAGGGAATTTATTTTTAAGCGGCTTTTACGAGGAAGATATCCCAATCATTAAATACGAATGTGAAAAGCATGATTTGATAATGATTGATAATTTGGAAAAAAACAGATGGGTAGCTGTGAAATTCGAAAAGAAATAATCCGAAATCAAAATACCAAATTTACTCAAATTGGGTTATTCATATATGCTCAATCTGAAAACAGAATAATGTAATTATAAGAAACAGAGTGTGATGTAAAGTGTCGTATTCTGTTTCTTTCATTTATCAACAGAGGACAAATAGCATTCAGAAATATACCATGAAGAAATTTATTTTTCCCATAATAGTTATTACAATCATTGCATCAGTGTTTCAAAACTCATTGAAAGCTCAGCAATTGAGATCGTTTACGAAAGATGTTACCTTTTATCTGGATGAACTGAAAAAACTTGGTAGTGATGATCGTAGCATAAATGGTGATGTAAAAGATAAATGGGACCAAACACTGGTTTTGTATGAAAAATATTGGAATTCGGGATCATTGAGCGACGAACGTAAAATTCAATTGATTTCTATTTCAAATGGAATGCTCAAAAATAAAATGAAAGCAATGCCATTTTTCTATCTTTTTCTGAATGCGCAAATAGCTTTTGATGAGCATAATCATACCGAAAAAAGTAAAAAGGCTTGGTTACAATCTTTGGTAAAGATATTAGATTCCAAGAAGTTTAGAAATTATCAGGAGTATCTTGAAATCACGTTGAGTTTAATTAATGAACGATGCTTATATAAATCACAATCTGCAGCATGGTATTCAAGTAATGATAACTTCCAGTTTCAGGTGAACGATACTTCCGTATCGATTGATTTTCCAGCATTAACCTTGACTTGTCGGGCAAGTGATGATAGTTCACAGATTTTAAATACAGGTGGAGTTTATTTTCCAATTGAAAATGAATGGATTGGAAAAGGGGGGAAGGTTGACTGGCGACGTGCACAGTTTGATCCCAATGAGGTGTATGCATTATTGAACAATTATAGAATGACACTCCGGTTTTCACGCTATAAGGCTGATTCTGTTACATTTTACAATTCTCAGTACTTTAATAAGCCCCTTTTAGGGACACTCGAAGAAAAAATTCTGGCTGACCAATCGGAAGAACGAATTTCCTATCCTCAGTTCGTTTCTTATGATAAACGTTTGGTAATCAGGAATTTGTTTCAGGATATTGATTATGAAGGTGGTTTTAGTATGCAGGGAAATCGTTTAATGGGTAATGGGGATAAATGGGATGATGCCTATCTCTATTTTAAGAAAGATGGAAAGCCGTTTGTGAAGACAGCATCAAAATTATATTCCATTCGGAAAGATCGAATATCGTCAAGTCAGGCGGCTGTGATTATAATGTTTGAAGGAGATTCTCTGTATCATCCTGGCTTAGAACTAAAGTATATCCATGATAAGCGCGAACTGTCATTGCTGAGAAATAATACGGGTATTTCAGAAAGTCCATTTTACGATACATATCATAAATTGGATATGTACTTTGAATCAATGTATTGGAAAATGAATGAAGCTAAGATTGACTTCTCGATGATTAAAATTCCGGGACGTTCTGGTGAAGCTTTATTTGAGTCATTTAACTATTTTTCGGACGCACGTTATCTGAAGATACAGGGAATTGATGATATTCATCCCTTGCAAAGAGTCAAAATGGTCGCTGATAAAATAGGGATGGAAAATGTCACTTTTAAGGAAATATCAGACATGATGAGGCTTGATCCTGACCAGATTAAGGTAATGATGCTTAGGCTGGCCAATCGCGGTTTCCTGATATATGATGGGCCGAACGAACAAATGTCAATCAAGCAAAAAGCACTTGATTATCTGAAAGCGCATGTTGGAAAGATTGACTATGATGTAATTCAATTCTTTTCCTCAATTGTTTCCGAACCGAATGCAACGCTTTCTTTGTTGACATTCGATATGCGTATCAGGGGAGTGCCTTTTGTGTATTTGAGTGATTCGCAGTATGTTCAAATTATACCAACCAATCAGGAAATTATCTTGAAGAAAAACCGTGACTTCCTGTTTTCTGGTCATGTAAAAGCGGGTCGGTTTGATTTCTTTGCGAAGAACTGTAATTTCAGTTACGACCAGTTTAAGTTGAATTTACCTGTGATTGATTCGATGAGCTTTTATGTTCGTGCCTTTAAACCGAATGAAGATAATGAATATCCATTGATTAAAGTCAAAACAGTACTTCAGGATTTGAAAGGTGAACTTTTGATTGATAAACCTGATAATAAATCTGGCCGTATTTCTTATCCCGAATATCCAATATTTATCAGCAAGGACGATGCAAGTGTTTATTATGATAAATCTTCAATCCAGCGTGGTGTTTATAAGCGTGATAAGTTTTACTATCATGTAAATCCGTTTACAATTAAGCAGTTAGATAACTTTCAAACAGAAAAGGTGGTGTTTGATGGTTATTTGGTATCGGCAAATATCTTTCCCAATATTGTAGAGCCTTTAAAAGTACAACCCGATTATTCTCTTGGTTTTATTCATAATACACCACTGACCGGCCTTCCGGCTTACAAAGGCAAAGGGAAATATTTCAATATTGTTGATCTGAGTAATTTAGGTTTACGTGGTAATGGTACTTTAGAATATCTGGGTTCAACTACAGTTTCTGACAATTTTATCTTCTTGCCCGACTCAATGAATACTATTGCCAAAACGTTTGATTTAAAAGAGCAGATAGCTGTAACGGAATTTCCGCAGGTACAAGCATCGAGAGTTAATATTCATTGGCAACCGTATCAGGATTCTATGATTGTTGCACAAACGGAAGCCCCTATTTCGATGTTCAATAAAGGTTCCGATCTTAATGGTCGCTTGGTTTTAACACCCAGGCAACTTACCGGGGCCGGAAAAATGGTATTCGACAAAGCCGAAATGGATGCTAATCTTTTCAAATTCAAACAGCATGAAATTGATTCTGATACAGCTAATTTCCGATTACGTTCATATGATTTGAAAGATTTGGCGTTGAGTACCGAAAATTATAAATCACACATTGATTTCAAAAAACGAAAAGGAGAGTTCAAATCGAATGGAGGTACATCCAGGGTTCAATTTCCAGTAAATCAATACATGGCTTACATGGATCAGCTTGACTGGATGATGGATAAAGATGAAATTGCATTACGAAATACCAAAGCCTCTAAAGATCAGAATTTAGAGAAAATGGGATTGAAGGAATTGCTGAATGTAGAACTTCCGGGAGCAGATTTTGTGTCAACGCATCCATTACAGGATTCTTTGAAATTCCGTTCACCAAAGGCTGTATATAGCCTGAAAGATTATGTTCTCGCCATTGAAGAGGTGAAACTGATTCGTGTTGCAGATGCTGCCATAGCTCCAAATGAAGGGAAAGTAACAATATTACGTCAGGCAGAAATGCAGCCGCTTGTAAATGCACAGATTCTGGCTGATACGGCAAATAAAATGCATTATATGTATAACGCCGGAGTGACTGTCTTTGGTCGCAAACAATATTCAGGAACAGCAACCTATGATTACATTGACGAAACAAATACTCGTTATGCGATCTTCTTTGATAAAATTAATGCGGGAGCAGATGGTATGACACGGGCTCATGGTTTTGTAGCTGATACTTCTGACTTTGTGTTGAGCCCATGGTTTGATTTTACGGGAGATGTTCAATTATATGCCAATCAGAAAAATCTGAATTTTGATGGTGGAGTTCGTATTAAGCATAATTGTAATGAAAGTGAAAAACTTTGGTTACGTTTTAATGCAGATATTAAGCCTGATTCTATTTTCATTCCAATTTCCGAAAATGCACGGGACATTAAAAATCGTAAGCTTAGCAGCGATATTTTATTCTCAAAAGGCGGACAGGTTTATACTGCTTTTGTAGCTCCCAAAAATTTATATTCTGATACAGCTTTGGTTTCGGCTTCTGGCTATCTGACTTATAGTAAGTCAGCAGGTGAATATAGAATTTCAACTTTCGAAAAACTTCAGGATTCGAGTCGTGCCGATAATTATCTTTCATTAAGCGCGGATGCCTGTTCGGCTAAAGGTGAAGGAGCAGTGTATCTGGGAACTAATCTGGGGCAAGTGAAAATCAATACCTTTGGGATTGTACGGAACTCGCTCAGAGATCATTCTACAGACTTAGATTTATCGTTAGCGATTGATTTCTTTTTTAATGATGAATCTTTGAATTTGATGTCAAAAAACTTTGATGCGAACTTCAATCTCAACGGCTTGAATGTATCGGATGAAAAATATTTGAAGTCGTTACAATTTATGCTTCCTGAAAAAGAAGCCAAAAAAGCAATAAATGAACTTTCAACTTATGGAAGCTTGCGGAAATTGCCGGAAAAACTTGAACATACATTTTATCTCTCCGATGTAAAGATGAAATGGGATTCCATTACCAAATCGTATCTTTCGCAGGGCGAAATCGGGATTGCTGGCATTGGGAAAACTCAGATAAACAAGTATTGTAAAGGCTACATTCAAATGGTAAAAAAACGTAGTGGTGATATTCTTAATATCTATCTGGAACCAAATGAAGGCGAATGGTATTTTTTCAGCTACAGCAATAATCTGATGCAGTCTATTTCTTCCGAAAAAGAATTCAATGATTTTATTCTACAGACGAAGCCTGAAAAACGCAGGATTGAAGCAGAAAAAGGAGTTTCACCTTACGCATATTATACTTCTACGGAACGTAAGAAAAAAGACTTCCTGAAAAAAATTGAAGAGGCTGTTGGGATACCTGAAGATACTGGAAATGAGAAAGAACAGACGGAATAAACTTTCGTCTGTTCGTAACTTCTGTTTTTCAACATGAATTCTGTGTTATTTTAGTATTATCTTTGCCAGACTAAACTGATTTAGGGGATTATGTTTTTTACACTTCTTACTCATCCATTGGTTTTGATGCTGTGCGGTGTTTTAGCTGCATATCTGCTGGGGTCTATACCTTCTGCAGTTTGGCTTGGGAAAACGTTTTACGGAATCGATGTTCGTAAACAGGGCAGTGGAAATGCAGGTGCAACCAATGTTATTCGTGTTCTGGGACTAAAACCAGGATTGGTTGTTTTACTTTTGGATGCATTGAAAGGTTGGATGGCTGTTGCTTCATGGCATATTTTTGCTCCAGACTTTTTTACTCCGAATATGCTGATTAATTATAAGCTGGTATTGGCTGGTATTGCGGTTGTGGGACATATTTTTCCGGTATTTGCAGGCTTTAAAGGCGGTAAAGGTGTTGCAACGCTTGTGGGAGTTATTCTGGCTCTTTTTCCGGGAGTATTTTTGATTCTAATATCTATTTTTGCGTTTATATTGCTGGTTACCGGTTATGTTTCGCTGGCATCAATGATTGCTGCGATTTCATTTCCATTCTTAGCATATTTTAGTTCTAATTATGATTATACAGCATTAATAATCTTTGCGATAATGATAGCTGTATTTGTGCCGGTAACACATAAAAAAAATATTTTCCGACTGATTAAGGGAACTGAAAACAAGTTCAGAATCAAACGGAAGGACGAAGAATAGTCTTGTTTCTTTAATTTGCGTTTTAAAAGATGAGTTATATGTAAGAAGGAGTATGCTTCATTTTTAGTTGCCTGAAAATGAATTTATTGAGCTTGCTTTTGTTCAGCATATCCGGATACAGAATTGTTTTTCCAGAATATAGTTTTTAGAAAGGCGTCTGCCGTTTTAGAGTGAGTTGCTATCCTGTTTTCAGCAATGCAACACCCTAAAAACATTTACGCACCAAATTGTATAAATTCATCTGTTCTTCATCCATTTTGAGTAGGATGGATTTGGTGTTTTTGCTGTTTGGGAGCATATAACTGATTTGATACATATTGTGAGTAATCTCTGCAGCTTTCTTCAATGAAAGCGTTGATTGGTTTTCAAGTAAAGCTCTTTCTAATTCCTTGTACACACAATATGCCGTAAATGAAATACAAATGTGAGCCTCTATCCGTTTTCGTAACCTATGGAAAACAGGACGTATCCGGAGGTCTGTTTTTGACATTCGGAACGCTTTTTCAATATGCCAAAGGTTTTTGTAGCTATCAAAAACGGTATCATTATCCAGCTTTGTATTCGTTAAATAACCCTTTAAACCGTCCCAACAAACATCTTGAAGATACTTGTCTTTATCTATGGAAATATTGACTATCCCTTCCATTTTCAGGTATTTATTGTATCCCCGATTGTTGATATTGGCTTTGGTTAGCCTGCCCGATTTAATCCTCTTTTCGAGTCGTTTAAGCCCTTGCTCACGATTATAAAGGTCTTTAGAGGCACGTTTTTCGGAGTATTGCACAATTAGCCGACTGCCATTTGCTTTTTCAATAACAAAGAATTGGCCGTTGCTGTAACTTTGTCCTGTTATGAGGTTTCTAATCTCCTGCGGTTCGTTTTTTAGTCTTGCTCCCAAAATGTATTGGTAGTCTTTTCTTCCAATGCCTTTATGTTTTCTTTTGATAAAAGTCCACTGTCGGCAATTACCACGGGCTTATTTAAATTGAACTTTCCGGATATTTTCTCGATAAATGGTATTAGCGTATGTCCTTCGTAGGTGTTGCCTTCGTAAATATCGTAGCCTATCAAATACCCGCCAAGACCCACCAATAGTCCGATAAATATCTGCGGACATTGGTGTTTGCCGTCTTTAGAAAAACCCGTTTTGCGCAAATCATCCTCATCGGAAGCCTCAAAGTAAAGTGTTGTCATGTCGTAAAATACAATGCTCAAATTACCTCCCAATACCCGTAATGTATGATTGTAGGCTATTTGCTCGACTTGCAATTTCAGTTTGTCGTTCAACTTATCTAAAAAGCGATAAATGGAATCAACCTCAAGCGAAATTCCCTGATAGCGATAAAGATACTCTTTCGTTTTGAGCTTACTCAATGGAAATGCAAGTCGGGCTATGACCAATTGACGAAACATATCTTCGTTAATTGATTTAAAACCAATATAATCATATATCCTGCCAAAAATAAGTTCAGGACCTACCGTATGAATGTTGCTGTTGGATAACATTGCGAAGGCTTGCTCTATTTGATCATCTTGTTCTGATATAAAAAGTGAAACTTGTTGTTCCAAACGCTCTTTTTCTTGACGTGCTTGATTTTTCAACTCTTCAATATCTTGCAACATTGTTGCAGAACCTATCGTTTTGACCACCTTATATATGCCTCGTGCCTTGCTAACTATTTGAATGCTAATACTACCTGAACGATTTTTAACTTCACGTATAAACATAATATTTTTCTTGCAACACCCAAAAATAATAAATTATATTTGATTATTAAATAGTTACAGGGTGTTGCAGGAAAAATGCGGAAAACAGGACATAAAAAAAATATTTTCCGACTGATTAAGGGAACTGAAAACAAGTTCAGAATCAAACGGAAGGACGAAGAATAGTCTTGTTTCTTTAATTTGCGTTTTAAAAGATGAGTTATATGTAAGAAGGAGTATGCTTCATTTTTAGTTGCCTGAAAATGAATTTATTGAGCTTGCTTTTGTTCAGCATATCCGGATACAGAATTGTTTTTCCAGAATATAGTTTTTAGAAAGGCGTCTGCCGTTTTAGAGTGAGTTGCTATTTTCTCAAAGTTTAAATCGCTTTTACAAAGGTCTCTTTATACTTTTCAGGATTGTCTATTCTTAAAATAATCTTACAAATTTTATCCTGAATTCTGGTATTAGCTTATATGATAATAATATATCTGATAAAAGGAGTTCTTTACATCCAGTTGGAGATATTTGTTGTAAGAGTGATGTAATTTGGCGAGCCTGCCTGATGGTAAGTTGTACGGGCATAGCTTAGATAAAATTTAGAAATACGAATACCAAATCCCCATGAAAAGCCTACCGTTCCTTTGGCTGATTCTTCTTTCATTTCCTGACGACGTTGGTAATTATAGCCCACTCTTACCATAAAGCTTTGCGAAGGAGCAAATTCAGCCCCCACTACAACATGTCGCATGGCTTTGTCAGCAAAATCGGCAATATCTGATTTGGATTTTGTCTCACCAGTAATTGGGTCTGGCTGGTTGTCGGGATCATTGGGGTCGTAATACGTTAAATCCCATTTTTCGAGATGAGTTAGCAGAAGTGTTAAGCGGAAAGGAGCGTGTGGTAGTTTGCGCGATACGGCAAATTGCATTTCGAAGGGGAGTGATTCGTTGTTTCCATCGGTATAATAATCAAGTTGACGGCCAATATTACGGGCAATGAGTGATGCACTGGTGAGTTTATCTCTGGACGCCCATGTTCCGGCAATGTCCATTGCAAAACCAGTTGCCGACCATTCGTCATACGAAGATACTACGGTTTTAAAATTGGCTCCGATTGAAAAGTTTGAATCCAGTTGTCGACCCCAGCCTAGGCCTACGGCATAATCAGCAGCACGGAATGTACCGAGTTCTTGTCCGGTAGCATCGGTACGGGTAAAGTCCCCATAATTGAAGTATTGAATATAGGCAGAGAATGTTCCCAACTTATTGATGGGGCGGATGTAATCGGCAAAAGCATATTTGATACCGCTAAAATAGCCAGTGTAATTGAGCGTTAAATTGTTTTTGAGCTGAGAATTCAGGAGTGAAGGATTGGAATAGGTTAGGGTAGGGTCGTTGTCGGAAATGGAAGCATTGTTTCCGCCTAAAGCAGCCTGCCGTGATGAAACGGGCAAATCTAAAAACATCCAGGTTTTGCTTCCTCCTATTTGGGCGTTGAGTTGTGGCGAAAAAGATGTAAGTATGACAAGTAAACCCAGCGTAACTATTTTGTAATTCATTCTGTTTTTCAATTGGATGATTTTACAAACGGCAAATATCGGTTTTTATTGCCAGCATTTTGTAATGAGAAAGATAGATATTGCTACTTTGGAGTATTAATAATTTATTGAATAAAGAAAAAAACAATGGTTGAGCATTACATGATGAACATACTGCTAATTATTGACAGGACAATCTGGTGGGATTGTCGATAAATGATTTTATTTGTGCAAAGAAAAATTAACCAGGAAGTATTTATTTTTGTTTGTCTTTATTTATTCGGAAGAAAGTTGTTCTTCATATAATGAACGTATGGGAGCAACAATTCGTTCGATTAAGCGCATATTATCCGTTATGATTTCAGCAGTGCCTTCCATTTCTTGCAGAAAAGGTAACTGTTTGTTATAATTGGTTTTTAGTTCATTGGTGAGTTCGATTTCAACATAATATTTACCTTGATCGGGTACAAGCGAAAAGGATTTTACTGTACCTGTAAGCATTCCGAATTCAGTATGTGGGAAATTTGATAATTTGATATTTACTTTTTGACCAGACTTTACTTTCCCCGAATTTTCCATAGCAAGGGTTATTTTGCCAAATGGCTTTTCCTTTTTATCTGGAATAATAGTCATAATCACATCGCCTGCTTTTACATTTTGGTTCACACTCCAATAATTCCCAATGGATACTCTTCCTTTTGTTGTACTTTTTAATACGTAAGCCATTTCCCATGAATTGAACTGGCTTTTGAGCGTTTTATAAGAGTTGTTTATATTGTCAGTGAGTTGCTTTGTCTCTTTTTCCTGTGTTAATCGAAGCTCAATTATCTGTTGCTCGAGTTGTTTTACTTGAATCATAGAATTTGAAAGTGCCATTTCTGAATTTTTATAAGCTGTTTTATTGCTTATAAATTGTACTTCGGCTTTTTCATATTCTGCAAGAGTCATTACTTTCTGGGAATATAGTGCTGAATCGCGACAGAACTGATTGCTGGCAAGTTTCAGGTTCATTGCCTGAAGGCTCTTTTGCCCTTTTAGTTTGTCAATGTAAGAATTTGTCAAGCTGATTTGTTGTTGAAGGGTTGCGATTTTTTTAGCATTAAACGATAAAGATTCATAATGCTGGAAATCCATAATTGCTTGAGTGAAATTTAAATAAGGTTGCTGTAAATCTCCAAGAAGCGAAAATTGTTCCGCTGAAACTTCAATATCTTGTAGTGGAATATTTTGTGTATCAGTGGTATATAAAAAATCGCGAAGTTTATTTATTTCGCCGGTGTCGGCAGGATTTTCGAGTATGGCTAGATAATCTCCAGGTTTTACAGTTTGTTGGTTTTTTACCATGAATGAAACTATTTTTCCACTTGATCGAGCAACTACTGACACTGGTGGACTGACACTGGTAATAACTACAGGAGCAGTTATAATATCAGGGTAACGAAATAGCCAACTTGCAGCTAATAGGACAAGTATAATAGTTGTAAGTACGATTACTCCACGGCGTAAAATCCAAGTAGGTGTCCTTCCCAGAATTTCTTCAATTTCCTCGCTTCGGATTTCAATAATTCGTTCTTTTAATTCCTCTGGCATTTGTGTTTTCTGCTTGTATTATTAATTTCCCAGCTCTAATTGATTTTTAACCAATTGGTAATAAGCTCCTCTCTTGCTTGCAAGATATTCATGTGTCCCCTGTTCAATAATTTCCCCTTTTTCAAGTACAATGATTTGATCAGCATTTTTAACTGTACTGAGCCTATGAGCAACCACTACAACTGTTTTAGCGTTCCCGTTCTTAAAAAATTCCTCAAGATTTTCCATAATCACCTTTTCGTTGTTTGCATCAAGAGAGTTGGTCGCTTCGTCAAAAAATACATATTCAGGATTTTTATAGACGGCACGGGCTATTAACAGACGTTGTCGCTGTCCTTGGCTTATGCCACTGCCTTCCTGCCCAATTTTTGTATTGAAGCCAAGGGGAAGACTCTCAATGAAATCAGAAATATTGGCGATACGTACTGCATTACGAAGTCTTTGTGTGTCTACGTTTTCATCGCCAGGGGCAATATTCTCACTGATGGTATCTGAAAAAATAAATCCATCCTGCATTACGGCTCCACATTGTGAACGCCAGAAGCTACTGTTGAAGTTACCAAGCAAAGTTCCCCCTGCTCTGATTTCTCCTTTTACAGGAGAATAAAAGCCTAATAACAGTTTAATTAACGTGGTTTTTCCGCTACCGCTTGTGCCCACTATAGCCGTAGTTTTGCCTGCAGGGATGGTAAGGCAAATGTTTTTAAGTACCATTTCGCTATGAATGCCTTCATATTGAAATGAGAGGTCGTTAATTTCTATACTTCGATTTTCTGGTAAAGTACTTACTTTATCACTGCCCATCGGTTCTTCATCCTCTTTATTGTGTATTTCGCCGAGACGTTCCATACTTATTTTAGCATCCTGAGCAGCCTGCATGAAGCTAATCATCTGTTCTACCGGAGCGTTTAACTGTCCTATAATGTATTGAACACTCATCATCATCCCTAGGGTAATATCTCCTTTTATTACAGCCGAAGCAGATAAGAAAGTAATAAAAATGTTTTTGCTTTCATTGAAAAATAATGCTCCAGCCTGTTGCCATTGACTAAGCGAAAGTCCTTGTACGCTTACACGGAATAGTCGTGCTTGTATGCGCTCCCATTTCCAACGTTTTTGCCGTTCGCAGTTATTGAGTTTTATTTCTTGCATCCCTGTAATGAGTTGAAACAGATTACTCTGATTACTGGACATGAGTGCAAACCGTTTGAAATCCAGTTCTCTACGCTTTTTAAGAAATAACCATACCCATACAAAATAGATGATGCTGCCAATTAGAAAAACACCGAGTATCTTTAAACTATAAAATACCAATACAATGCTAAATACCAATAGATTTACCATTGAAAATAGTATGTTGATTGACGAACCTGTTAAAAAATTTTGAATCCGGGTATGGTCTCCAATACGCTGCATGATGTCACCTATCATTTTCGTGTCGAAAAAACCAATGGGTAATTTCATAAGCTTAATTAAAAAATCTGAAATAAGGGAAATATTGATGCGGGTGCTGATGTGTAATAGCAGCCAATTGCGGATAAAATCAACGGCTGTTCGGCTAATCATAAGCACTAGTTGGGCGATTAATACCAGTATGACAAAATTGAGATTTTGATTTCCAATGCCTTTGTCCACAACCGATTGAGTGAGGAATGGGGCAATTAGTTGCAGAAGGCTGCCTAATAGCATGGCCAGCATTATCTGTACCATGAATTTTTTATGCGGACGCAAATACTGAAGTAAAAAACTGAATTTTGTTTTATCAGTTTTTTCATCTTCAATGGTGTGAAAATCAGGGCCAGGTTCGAGTAGCAGGGCTGTTCCTTTTTCCTCACCTTCACGTTTATCGTTTAACCAATATTGCAAAAATTCGTATTGGGTGTAACTGATCAGTCCATGAGCGGGGTCGGCTACTTTAACAATTGTTCTTTTTGCCTTGCGGATAATATTATAAACTACAACAAAGTGATTTTGTTTCCAATGAACGATGCAAGGTAAGGGAGATTCATCAGCTAATTGTTCCCAAGTTATTTTTACACCCAAGCTGCGGAACCCTATTTTCTCGGCTGCTTCGCTTATTCCAAGTAATGATACGCCTTCACGGGTAATGAAGCATTTTTCCCGTAATCCTTGCAGACTATAATTTTTTCCATAGTACTTTGCAATCATGCGGAGACAGGTAGGGCCACAGTCCCTGGAGTCAAGTTGTAATATATGATGAAATTCAGATTGTTTCATATATAAGATAGCGATAACATTATATAGATGTAGTTGTTTTTAATCTTTTTATCATTGAATCATAATATCGAAAAAGTAAATCATATATAACGAGTTCCATATGACGATTTTGTGAGACAAAAAGGCGATTGAGCATCATGTGTATAATACTCTGTAATAATCGCTCAAGCGAAAGATTTTCTTCTTTATGAATAGCTTCCTTTATTTGTTGAATAAAAATTGATACTCTTTTGGATTTGCTATTTATGATAGTATGAATAAGTGTAAATTCATCAGATGAATCACTGTTGAAATCCAATATATGATTAATATTTGCTTTTTCTTTTCTGTATTTTTGACCTAATTGTCGTTTGAAAGCACTATTAGCACCAAATTCTATACTGAAATATTCCTGCATAGAATTTAGTAATTTATATTTATTATCCAGTATTAATCCAAAATCATTTAATAGCGTATCAATCATCCTTAAACTAACAAGCCATCTGAGATTTTCATTCTTTTTTATCTGTTCAAGTGAGATGATTTTACAAATCATTTCACTATCATGAAAGAAGAGTGTTTCTATCTGTTCGATTGTACTCGTTCCATAACGTTCCAATTCACGATGATAAGTATCTGCTTGTATCTTCCAAACGAGTCCACTTTCTAAATAAGGTTTTATTATACGGTTGAAATTAACAATAATCGCAGGAATATTGTTAATGCCTTTAATGTGGAAACGAATCCGAAGGTGATGTTTCGGATCCGTGTAACGTATGAAAAACCATTTGTCTATTATCTCATTTTCAATAAGACGATTGCATAATGGGAAAATTGCATTGATTAATATGGCATCAGCTGTTTTAAAGCCAGTGTAGATTTTAAAATAGTACCATTCATCTCCAAGTATAAACGTACGTTGTGTTTCCTTTTTTAAGTATTCGTCACCTGTCATCTGGGAATTAAGATTAAAAGAAAGTAAGTTCTTATTTATTGCTGTTAATATATTCAATAGCACTTTCCAATACAATATCACGGCTTTCAATTATGCTTTCAATTGTTGGTTTTACAATAATATCCGGAAGTATGCCTATTTGCTGCGTTTCAGATCCATCCGGATAATAAATGCCAATTCCTGAAATCATTGTCTTTATTCCTCCTGGCAGTGAGATATTTGATACATTCCCATCTGCGCCAGCCGTGGTACTCCCCATTAGGATTGCACGTGGAGCTGTTTTAAAAGCCATCGCATGATATTCTGCTGAACTTTGAGTGTATTCATTTATGAGTATGATTACCCTGCCTTTATAGTATTCTGGATTTTTTTTACCAACACTTACATCCGATGCGAAAATAAACCGGCCAGGTATGTTTTTGCTCACACATGTAACTTTGGCAAAAATATTGGGCTGAGGCATTAAATATTCGCCGAGATTGAATAATGGAAAATCAGTTGGATACCCTCTTAAATCAATTATAATTGCTTTTGTTTCTTTGAATTTATCCATTATATACTTGATCGAATCGCAAGCAAGTGTGCCAATAAAAATATAGCCGATATTATTGTTAAGGACTTTATATGATGGTTTTTTTGAGGAGATAGTAGTATAGGTTGTATTGGGTAAATAACATTTAATATTTGTTGAAAAGCTTTGCCTATTACGAGTAAATTCAATATTTATGGAAGAGTCGGTTGAACGTAAAATTTCCCACGCAATATTACGTAACCGAGTAGGCTCATTAGATGCTGGCGTTATTACGCTCCGTTCCTTAATAATTTGCTTAATAGATTTGTTATTTATTTTAGTTAGCACATCTCCTTTTTGAAGGTTGCTTGTTTGTGATAAGCTATCATTGATAAATCCTGTCACAACTGCATTTTCTTCAATAAATTCTATTTTAAGTGGGGAAAAGTATATACCCTTGAGCGTATCTAATGCAATTCTACTTTGATAAAGAGAAGCATGTGTATCATGAACTCTTGTTATAAGCTCAATTAGTGATAATTGATATTCTAATTCGTTTTTTGCACTTACAAATTTGGGTATAAACTCAGGAAGGATATTATTCCAGTCTTCTTTAATTAAATATTTGTAAGGAAAGTAATACTGAATAATATTCCAATAACGAAATAATGATAGTAACCGATAACCAGCATCAGGGTACCTCATGTTTGGATATGGGTTTTCATGTTTAAAGACCGGATTTCCGATACCTGTTAGGAAATTTACGTAATAATGGTTTTCACTTTTTTGAAGAGACTTTATTTTTTGAAGGAGCAGGGAAAGGTCTTTGCCTAATAAAGATTCATCTTCTATCCACTTTGAATCTTCTTTTACCTTAATGTTAGAGGTATCTGACTCAATTTTGGGAATGTATTGATGTTTGGAATCCTGTCCTATTTTTTTTATCCACTTGTACAATATCTTATTTCGATGATAAGGGGTTGGTGCTTTCAATAGATCGTCCATAATACGGAAGAGTTCAAAATCCCAATTATATTCTCCGTTCCCAATTGCAGGATGGTAGTATTTGATAAATCCCCAGCATTTACCGAGTAGATCTAGATCTTTAATTTGGGCAGATGTCAGATTTTTAATAATAATTCCTGAATTATCTCTATATTCAAGAGTATCAATATCGGCGTTAAAAAATTTTGTATCTGATTTTATCGGATTAAGAAAATCTTTTCCATCAATATATAGTTTAAAGTCATCAGCCCAAAGTTTCCCTGATCCAGATAGAATTGCTCCAACGTAAATGGTTTTAGCTTTTTCAGGAAGAGATAATACTACTGAATATTCAGCCCAGTCTATAGTTCCACGTATTTTTCTCTGCATAATGTTGTCAAATTTCAGAACCTCATTTTCACCATCAATACGCAACATTAAACCAATAGGACTGGTAACATCCTGTAATTTCAAATATGCTTTTAGTTCAATCTTCTTCCCTGTTTGAGTAATAGGAATTGCAGATGCAATACAAGCAAATTCTTCTTCTGTATTAATATCCGATGATATTAATACAGAAGAATTTCCAGTATGTTTCACGATTGTGTCAGTCGAAATTTGATGTCTTTTGCTTCCCATACGAAACCAGCCTTCGGGAAGCTTCCCTTGTAGATCCCTTTTTTCGAAATCCAAATTGTACTTATGAGGATATAATTGTTGTGAAAACAAATTTGCGACAAACAATATATTAATTATGAATATGATTATTTTCATATTATTTGATTTTAAAGATGTTTATTTTGACTTTTAATTCATAACTATTAATGTGGTTTTGTTTTCAAAAGCTTTAAAGCTGATTTTTTATGAAGTTATTTTATCGTTTTTTTATAAAACCCAAATACAAATTCATTGGTGTAGATATTTCCATCCTTATCTTTTATTATTGGGTATTCTATGTCAATGGGAAACTCTTCCAGAATGAAAGAAAACTGTCCTTTAACAATAGAATACAGCATTTCAATGCTTAAGGTGTTTTCCAGATTAACAAAGAGTTCATTATCTCCATTAGGATAAATAACGTAACGAGGTATTTTTTTTTCATTTCTCCAATTACGGATATTCTCTAATATTTCCTCTTTTTCATTTTTCTCCAAAATCAATTTCAATTCAGATGTTTTGACAGCCCATTTTGCCAGCGATAAAATTGTATGTTTATAGGTTACCCGAGGAAGAAATTCATAATCATTTGCAATGCTTCCCCAACTAAAACTAATTCCTTTCCTTTGCCCCTGAGTTTGCAGATCGCATAAAAAATGGTAAATAGGCATGGAATTATATGAATAATTGTGAGATGTACTCAATCGTGGAATTATTTGTTTATTTAATCGCTTTGACTTTAGTATTATTTGCGTTCCTTTAATTGAAATGTATAGGTCTGTTAAAGGAAGTTGATATTCTACGTCTACTGATGATTTTGATAAATAAGGAATTTCAAAAGGCCGAAGAATTGGTCGTAGTAAAATATTACCTGTCCTTGATTCTGGCAAATGAACTATTTCAGCAAGAATTGAGTCGTCGTTTTCTGTTTGTTCATATTGGGTAATATCAATCACAAAATTTTCAATGTCTTTATTAAGATGACAAAAACGACCATGCATATTGGCTGCACTGGAGCCCCCTGCTGCTCGAATATAAATTAAGGGGGAATTATCTTTGATTGAAAAAAATTGACAAATAGAAGAAAATGTTAAAGGTAAGTCGTTCCAATTAGCTTCTAGAAAATCGAAATCACTGTCGGTAAGCTCAATTGAACCTGTATTTGATCTAATAGCTTCAATTAACTTTCTGTGTAAAATGGATAGTATATGGTTCCATGTTCTATCCGTGTTTAATGGTTGCCTGGAAGGTAATACCAGATTTTCCAAAAGAGGGTTTGTTTCGCCCGTATTTTCGAGATATCCTATGCCGATATCCGTATCTAGTACATGTAGTAAAGGCATTTCTTTTTCTTCATACCGTTCTTTGAAATTTTGAATAAACTTTGATAATAACGTCTCTGTTTGAGGAATTGTAATTTTATTCAATATTACTAATGCTTCATGAATATCTTGGATTACCTTGTAGTCTAATTTATCAACGTAGGTTGGTTTCAACATATCTGTTTGAAAAATATATTTTGACTCATACGGTAATTCAAGTTTAGATATTTGTTGTTTTATATCTTTATAAAAAGAGATTGAAGAGCCAATGACAGTAGTATCAATATTTTTCAAAAGCTCTATTATTACTGCAATTCCATTTATTATGGATTCATCAACAGGAGTCGTTTTTAACGTTTCGTAAAGTTGATTCAGAAAATCTTTGCCTGTAACAGAGGGTTCTAGTTCACTAACCAATAGCTGGCTGTCGATTAATTCATGAATAAAATTGACAGCTTCTGTCATGCTTATTTCGTTATCAACAAGAATATTAGCCAGTTCTTGAATACTCGTTCCGGATTTGGCATACGCTAATATCTTTGCCAAATCTTCAGAATAGTCAACTGCTGAAATATTATGGATTCTTCGGTTATTTTGGTAATAATACTCAATATAGCGTAAGCGTTCTTTAATTTGATAAACACTTGTATTTGAGTAAAAATTAATAGATTCCCTTATATTGGGTAACTTTGAAATTTCTTGAGCGAAATTGCACAAGAAATTCATATCCAATCTTGTAGTTCTTTTATATTCCTTTGTTGGAGCCAGTACAATATTCGTTTCATCAGATAATTTTCCCAATGATATTCCTGCAAACAATCCAAATGGTGTACATCTGGATGACATTCGCGTAAAATACCGTAAAACAGACATTTTTAGCCTGTAAACATCTTTTTTTAAAACTAAATAACCTGATAGAAATTTTTGTATTTCATCATATAGAATAGGAGATCCTATGAAAATCGCTTCTTGTAAATGAGAATCGGATAAAAAATCTACCCATGAATTTTCATCTGTCTCTAGAATATCAAGTTTGTGTAATAGTTTTTGAAACGGGAAAAATGGGGTGCGAAACACATACGTATTAAATGATTCATATGCTATGTTAGGATGCTTTTCGTTTTTCATTAAAAGATTAGTATTCAGTATATAATATTTTGTTATTAATTGTAGTAAGTCTTGCTACATGTTTGAATTTGCTTTTGGGGTCGAGCAATGTCCAATGATTTACTGCATAAATTATTATCATTTTGCCTTTTAGTGTATCCATCATTAAAGAGTCTACACAAGCCTTTTGTATATTATTTATGTAATATACTTTTGTGTCGTTTTTTAACTTAATTTGTAAATCGTTTGATTTGTCAAGATAGCGGTATTTGGATAATATTCCTGCTATTTTGGAGCAATCGTCCTCTTTAGGAGAAATTATAGGACGAAATGATAATATGCATATTGCTATTACAAGAAATAATAATATGGAAAAGGTTATTATCCATTTCTTAGTGTTGAATCTTGTTTCCATAAGCATTTTATTTTTATAGATTTATTGAAGTCTAATTTATTGAAAGATTTAGAATGAGCGTCGATAATACGCAAAAATAATAATAAATAGAGATCATTGTATGATAATATTTCATCCAGTATGATAATCTTTTAACTCATTAAAAACACCATATCCCAATCAAAAGGAATTTTTTCTTTTTTGTAAGATAATAATACCAGCCCTATTCCTACAATCCCCTCAAGAAGAGAGCATTCTTCAGTCCAATCATTCTGATCTTTTACAGTCCATGTAGTATAACCTGCATTTTTTACAGTAGAAGTACCCATTTTTAGAGTTACATCAATCCAGTAATCCATAGCTTGTTCAAATTCGGTATGTTTTGTTTCGATATACATTCTGTTGAAAAACTGAGCGATTCCAGAGGATCCATGGCAAAAACAGGCATCAACCACGTAGTTTTCTTTCAAATTTTTTCTTAATGCAATATGTTGAGCTATTTCAATAGAAGTATCTTTCCATATTTTGTTATTAAGATTTTTACCAGCTTGCCAATAAGCAAGGGCTACACCGATATCTCCATAGCACCATGCTAATCTACTGTGATCTTTTTTATCATATTTAGTATTGATCGTTGCATAGAGAGATAATGTATTTACTTTTTGAGTAGCAATATATTCAATAGCTCCAATTATCATTTTCCTGCATTCATCCTTCATAATCCCAAGTGCATAAATTTTCGATAATATAATTACAACACTCGGAATACCGTGAGCAAGAGATACGCTGGGTTCTAGATCTCCTTTTGAGCCAACTTTAAATAGCCAATAGCAATAACTATTATTCCAGATTGCATTTTCTTTTAAGCCATTAACGAGTTGTTCTAACGGGGCTTTATTATTTGTAAAAGAGTATTTTAAAATATAATATGTAGCTATACCAAGAGCTCCATGTAGAAAATCGTAATTATTATTGTTAAGATCGGTTTCCATTTTTGCAATAAGAAAACTGTCTAGTGCATCTAATATTTCTAATTCACTACTGTCAATAATATTATTCTTAGCCAGTAATAGTATTAACCAATTTATTCCGGCAATACCCTCGCAAAATGAATATTTAAAAGGTGTATTGATTTGATTAATAGAATTAAATGCTAGTATTATAGGGTCTTGTATAACCTCACTATATTTGTTTATGTCATCTTTGAAATATGCCAGATATAATAAAGAAATACCACCTCTGCCAGAGTATAGCCCATTGTCATTTGTATTTATTTCTTCATCAAGGAAATTAGAAATAATTACTTCTGCTTTTTCCTGACATAATTTTTCAAGATTCATATTGTTATTATTGTTAAAAATATTTTATCTCATTTGCCAATAATATGAAATCTTCTGAAACATAAATATATATAGATAATTAAGTTTCAGAAGATTTGCATATAAAACCGCTGTTAAAATTATATGTATATGATACAAGTGGTTTTAATATAACTACTTCTAAAAATCATTACACTTTCCATTACACCATGAAAAGCAAGAATCGTTGATAGTAGGGAAATCGCAATGATTATTGGGTGTATCGCAAGTAAATGCACAACTTGGCTTATCTGAAGCCGGAACAGGAACACATTCTGAACCAATTGTTGCACTAACATTTACTCCACCAGTTCCAGCACCAGTTCCCCCAACGATTCCACCACCAAAAATTTTATTTTGTTCGAGTTTTGCAATAGTTTCTTTGTTTAATTGCAGTCTTTTATTATTCATATTCTTATTGAGATATTATGCCACATTTCCTATGTTTATGCAATGGAAAATGTAACAGATTGATTAAAATATTTGAATGTCAATTTTATTTATATGGAATGACGAAATGTGTTAATTAACACAAGTAACCATATTTGCGCCTCAAAGGATAGTCGCTAAGAGGTGGGTGAATTTGATTTATCCGCTGTAGTTATTGTTTTGGAAGACATCTTGTTTTTATACTGTTTTGCAGTGAGGCCTTATCAGTAGGCATTTTAATTATCATTGGAGCTAGCGAAGCTGTAATAATAAATTTATATAATAGGATTTTATATTATTTTGAGGTATGTTAATAATAGAATATTTTAAATTTGTTGTTGATCAAGATGTGCAAAAATAAATCTATATCACCGCCAGTTTTTGGCGGTGATCCGTCAATATTTAATTTTCTTCCATTTTTTTAACAAGATAATAAGTTCTCCTTTGTGAACAAAAGCTTATTCTGAATCCAATTTCCCGTAACTCTGACATATAGCGTTCAAGAGTTCGTTTTGATACACAAATTCTTTTGCATAATCCATCTGCTGTGCCTGTATTGCCTTTTTCAATAAGTTCAAGTAAATAGTCTAGTTGTTGTTTCTTATCAGTGAATTTCATATATTATATAATTGTATATTTAATTAATATTAAGTTTAATTTATATCTATGATTTTTTATTGAACGTAAGTCAATGGCAAACTTATTAGTGAAATTTACAATCTTTTACTACGAACAATGACTTAGGAGTCTTACTGTTAAGTTACTACATAGCCATTCCTGGAAACTAGAGCACTTTCATGTTAAATAATAAAAAAATATAAATATACATTACCTTAATGTGTATTTATATTAATTATATATAGTGTGTATCCTGATTATAAAGGACACATCGTTCGAAAGGATCGATGTGTGTGTCAAAAATACAAATATATTTTCTTTTTAAGCTAAATACAGATGAATATATTTTATAAGGTGAGTAGTTATTTAAAAACTTACTTAATATCTTACTCTAATTAATGCTATAATACTTGAGAAATTACGTAAAAGTGACTCTGGGTTAATGTTTGGATATTAGTCTTAGTGGACAAACATTAGTCAAAAGGTCCATGAGTATTAATTTGGTATTCGTACTGAGGTTAATCAAAGATTATGGGTGGAAATATTGCAGATTAGAAAGAAAATTCTACATAATCCTTAAATAGAAAAGTGTATAGATGCAAAATTGAAAAAATGCCTATTTCATCTATTGTTTAATAATGGCACTTGTCTAAACCCCAAAAGGCTAATCTCTTTTCAAGATTAGCCTTTTGAAGTTCCCAATTTATTTTCTGTTATTTGATATAACTTAGTCCTTCGGTTGCGGATGTGTCGGCAGGACGAATCATTAATGCTTTGTTGAAGAGTACTTTGGCTTCACGAAGTTTGCCGAGCTTGAAATTTGTCCAAGCATACATAATTACCGCATCATAGTCAAAAGGGTAGAGATTTACCACCGTTTCAAAATATTTGAAAGCCATGTTGTAATCTTCTTTGCCATAACAGATTAATCCCATACGATAGTTTGCAATATAGTGCTTGGAGTCAATTTTCAGAATATCAATATATTGGGATTTTACCTGTTCCCAATTGCCCAACGCTGATGCAGGGTATACGTACCCTAATTTGGCTTCAATGGAAAACGGACGCAAAGTGATTGCTTTTTTGTAGTAGGCTGTCGATTCGGCAAATAAGCCCGAAAGATAAGTTACCCAACCCAGACGCAGGTTTATTTCATATGATTTTTCATCATAAACAGCTTTCAATACCTCAATGGCTTTGGTATATTCACCTTTGTATTCGTGTGTATAACTGTTTTGAAAAGCGTCCTGAATAACTTTATAGTTGTTCTGTGCTTTAATTCCGATTATGGGTAATATCAACAGGAGAATTACCACACTTGTTCTTTTTAAAGTTTCCATTTAATACCTCCTAATATATTATTGTTTTGATAGTTAAGTGTTTTTGTTTGTTGTTTACTAATGGTTTGGTAATAATTCATGTCAGTTTCTTTTCCCAAATATTGATAACGTAATGAGAACTCAATTTGTTTAGTAAGCGGAATGATAAAACTAGCACTCACTCTGTAGCTTATCTTATCGGATGAATTATAAACCACGAAACCGTTTTTTTCATTATAATGTGTCAGATCACCGAGGGTTGCACCAATCTCTACCCATAATTTTGCATAGATTTTTTTTCCAATATTCTGGTCAATAATAAATCGATTTTTCTCTAGTTTACTGTTTGTGGGTTGCTTATACTCGTTTAACCAAGTGATGGCAGTGTAAGTGTAAAGATCGGTATTCCCTTTTGGAAACCATGTGACTGTAACTCCAAGCTGGCGTTGTTTAGCATAGTTAATATTAGAAAAAGAGAAAAATGCTCCAAAGCAAAATTTTCGCCACTCTTTTTGTAACATAGCTCCTGCAATAATTTGGGAAAGAGAGGTTTCGTCGGCGAAAGTAGTGTATGTATTTGTTACAGAATCATATATTGCATCAATAGAAGTTGATTTTACCAATTGCCCATGGAAAAAAGGAGTAATTTTCCAGCTTTTTACCGGAACAAAATCCAGGTTTATGTAATATTCGGTTTGATTAAGTTTATAAGGGAAAACAGTATCTCTTCCCGGATAGGCGATAAGTTTTTTCTTGTCGATATTGATGTAACTGAAACCCTGGTATGCGTTCAGGAATCTTCCCAGTTGATGAGAAAGTCCGATATGGCCATAGAGAATTCGATTGTTGAGATCGGTAGTGCCAAAAATGTTGGAAGTGTCATTTATATCAACATCCTGATTCTTGTTGAAATTATTACTTAGAGAAGTACCTCCTTCGGCATAAATACTTCTGATCCATTTATTTTCTTTTGTACTTGTTTTCAGTTTGAGATATTTGGGCAATTCAGCAGCAATCCATTGAGCATCGCGTTCTCTTCCTCCAAACAGATAGGAATAATAAAGGTATTCAAGCAGATAATGATCTCCATTGTTGAATGTGTACGCTTTTTCCAAATGAGTAGCAGCTGTACGGTAATCATGCGATTCATAATAAGCAACACCCAGCCTGTAGCGTAAGTAGTAATAATCCTCACCTTGTTTAATGCGTTGGTGGCTAATAAGTTTCAAGCTGTCCCATTTTTTTTCATAGAGAAGCCTGGCTGATAGGTATTCAAATTGCAAAGAACTCATTTGAGCTTTTACAAAAAGTGGCACAACGAGTATGAAAATAAGAGAAGAAAGGATGTATTTAACGCTCATTTTCAGTAATTTCTTTAGCAGTAATTCGTTTTTTTCCATCATGAATAACAAATTCAGAAAATGAATCTTTTGAGATTGTAAGATTAAAGGTGAGTTTTTTTAAACAATGCTTGTAAATACAAAGTTTAAAATGGGATTCAAATTGAAGTGTGCTCTCGAAGAAATTTTCGGATTTTTGCAGATATATTACGTTAAAATGAGCTTTCATAAACAAGTGAAAAGGTGCTAAAAAATCCTGCAGAAACATCAGCGGATGTTTATTTACGACGTGTAGAGGATAGGAATCGGATACTTCAATGTTTTTGTAAAAGCCCAAAATAATTTTGTAATTTGCCAGATAGAAGTAAAATAGCAATGATTTCCTGTCACCCTGAAAGCTTGTGAAATAGTGCATAACACCATCGTTCACGTAGTAAGCTTTAGAATTTGTTTCGGCACAATAGAGATAGGTGTTGTTGGATAAATCAATCCAGACTTCCCAGGTAATCAGCTTGGTTTTTCCTTTATGGTCAGTAATTTCGAAAACAATGTTTTGTCCGGGAATAAATTGATATGCTTTTACTAAAGTGCTGTTTTTCTCGATGTTGGATATGGAGTCCCCTTTCTGAGGTATTTCGTACGATTTTAAAATATATTCTTCATCCCGATGCAAAATATAGTTTGAAATCGGATAATCGATTGTTTTTGAGCCAATATATGGAGTCGCCTGAATTTGGAAATGAATATGAGGTTGTGGCGATCGACCAGAGTTACCACAGAAACCGATTAAATCGCCTTTGTTTATCCAGTCGCCTTTTTTTACTTTAACAGAGTCCTTTTTTAGGTGGCAAATTTTAGAATAGAGATAATCCGCATGTCTGATAATGACGGTATTTCCCCAGTTGTTTTCGAGGTTTATATCGCCAATCTGATTATCGTCAATATAGTCGATCGTTGTTTCAATCCATCCGGAAGCAGGTGCAATTACTGGTTTGTTATAACAGTAATAATCTTCGCGCAAGCGACCTGAATTACTGAAAACATAATGGTGTTCATCTTCAATCTCGAAATCCCAGGCATGTCGCCAGTCATTTTTATGAGTATATTCGCCTTCATGACCTTGGGTAATATTCCATTCACCCCAGATTGGCAGTGCAAATGGGAATATCCATGCTTTTTCAAAACGGCTTTTATAGTTGTGTTGCGCATAAAGATTTTTTTCAGGGGAAAAGTATTGATAACCAACAATTGCCGGTTTTAGTACAAATCGTTCTCTGAATTTCAAAACGTATAAAAAGAGAATTACAATAAAGTTGAAAGGAAGTGAATATACAGATAGCTGGAACATGTTTAAGACTACACCAACACTTGTAATTGTAAAAGAAATGAGTGGAGTAAGCAAAATTACCCACAGGAATGAGTAGCGGGAAGAGATGATAAAAAAACCTCCAATTGCAATAGCCGTAAGAATAAAATTAAAGCCAATGTATGAGTAGCTTAACTCATTGATATTCGCTCCGATAAAATAATAAAATGTGTATGCTGAGAAAAATCCGATAAGGGAAAGGAGAAAGGCTATACGTGAATAAATTAGTAATCCAAATGCAATAATTAATCCTGCAAATAAGTGATATTGAAAGAAAATAGCACCGAGAGAGCGAAAATAAATTATGATGGATTCGTGCCATCCCAAGTTGTTAAACCAGTTATATATTTTAACCAGGGACAAGCCTCCCAATGCATACATTTCGTTAAGAGAGTAAATCCCTCTTTCGCTGATTTGCAGATGCTGAAACTGACGCGAAGCCAGTGTTACCATCCAATAAGCAATTAGAAAAGAGATGCTTAGAAATGGAAGTCCGTATTTCCCAATTACACCCTCGAGCATTACTGTAAGAAAAAGCGTCAGTAAACTAGCGAAGGACAGAACAATAAAAAATTCCAGACCGGGTTGATAATAAACGCCTAACCCAAGTCCAACGAGCAAACTGTTAAATCCATAATATCCTGCATTTATATTTGTACGGTTAAACCCGATAAGATATGCTGCAATGTTTGATAATATCACGGCAATCATTCCGCTCATTCCGGCAAATATGTCGAAAAATGAAACAATAACCAGTAAAACGGCAAATAACTTGTTATTTGAAAAAAATATTTGCGAGTAGCTATTGAGCCAGCTTGAGATAAAGTGAGGAAATATTTCTTTTACCTTTTGCATTCAATAAAATTTTTAGTAAAAATATAATCAAAAAGAACTTTGCCGGAGATGGTTGTGCTTAATAATTGTCTGATAGCGAAAAAAGTATGCATAACTTTTTGATTTTTTACATGATTCAGTAATTGAAAACAAGTGAGACTGATTAGATTTCTCTTAGTAGAAGTAGAAGAGTGACTTGAAAATCTTGAATCAGAGTACACGTAAATATTCCTTCGGCATAGCTAATTTTGCTATAGTTCAACGGAATTTAGATGTTCCGGAGTTTCTTCCAGGTTTGTAAGGGTTTCAATGGTTTCATTTTTACGAATGAGATGAACTTTGTTCTCCAGATCGATCATTACAACATTTGGCCTCATTGCGATAAATTGCATCCATTGGGTCATGTTATAAGCTCCCACATGATGAACAACAACGTGGTCGCCTTTATTCAGAAGCGGAAGGTCAATATTTTCGCGAATTACATCAATATTCATACAGAGAGGACCATACAATTGAGTTGTTTCTGTATAGTGTGTAAAAGGTTGAGCTGGCGTAATTTTGTGATCATACCAAAAAGAAGTGAAGAGGATATTTACACCAATATCCAGAATTGTATTTCGTTTACCCAGTGAGGTTCGTTTATTTGCAATTACCGAGCCAATGAGATATCCGGCTTCGTCAATTAATGCACGACCTGTTTCCAGAATCAGGGTTGGAAGTTCCTGCCCTTTGAAGTTGCAGTTAAGCAATGAAGTAGAAATTGCTTCGGCAAA
Source organism: Bacteroidales bacterium (assembly GCA_963667975.1). Classification (GTDB taxonomy): domain Bacteria; phylum Bacteroidota; class Bacteroidia; order Bacteroidales. Next base: position 3,841,732 of record OY764079.1, on the reverse strand, counting down.
GTCATCAAAGGTTGGGTTGGTATCGGTGCCTGGTAAGTACGAACCTTTTAATGTGTTTTTGGAAGGAAATCCGCCACCAAGGTCGATGTATTTGATGGAATGGTTATACTTCTGCTCAAGGCCAATGGCCAGATCGGCGAGTTTTCCTGCTGCTATTGCATATGCATTGCTTGAAAGCATAAAAGTGCCAATGTGAGCATGTAGCCCCATTAAGTCGAGTTTGCCAGAACGCATAATTTTATTCAGAGCATCCCATGCTTGCCCATTTTCGTAATTAAATCCGAAACGATCCCACATTGGATAGATTCCTGTATCCATGTTTACGCGAATTGCAACTTTGGGACGTTTTGAGACTTCTTCAGTTAATTCAAGGATAGAGTAAAGTTCATCTAAATGGTCAATATGTATGAGTGATTCATTTTCAATAGCTTTTTTAAGATCAGGTTCGGTTTTATCAGGGCCATTGAAGATTATTTTACTGCCGGGGACTCCGTTACGCAAAGCTTTTTCATATTCAAAGCCTGAAACAACTTCAGCCCAAGAACCTTCCTGGTGAAAAACCTTACATACAGCATTCAGGTAATTAGTTTTGTATGACCATGCAAACTGAACTTTTGGATACCGGGTTGTAAATGCTTTTTTAGCTTTGCGATAGGTGGAACGAATTGTACGTTCGCTTATTACAAAAAGTGGAGATCCATATTCTTTTACGAGATCTTTAACCGCAACATCTTCGATGTGCGACATAGGGATGTATTCAGTACGTAATCCGAATTTGTTTGGCATTCCGGTTTCTAGTTTTTTAATTACCGGGCGTTCATATCTTTGCTTTTCCATTGTGTATTTCCTTTGATATTATAATTCACCTAATGTTGAAATTGCCTGGAATTCATCCAGATCTACAATCATATCCCAGCTATAGCGGATAAACATGCGACCTTTTGCATATCCGGTGAAAGGTTTTACATCTTCACCCATAGCAAGGTTGACTAAAGCTTCCGGGATGTTTTGTCCTGCTCCCACAGCCAGATAAATCCAAGCAGGCATTCGGGGATTTATTTCCAGAAGATAATATTCATTATCCTGACCTTTCATAAATTCGAGTTCGAAGCCGCCACGCCATTTGGTTTTGCTGACAAAATTGTGAGTTATCTCCAATAACCGTTTATCGTCGATTGTAATGCCTCCCCAGGCTTTTCCTTTGTCGGTAATATATTGCTTACGCATGGGAACCGCTCCAATCGTATTCCCTTCACCATCGCCAAGACCCGTAACATTATATTCTGAACCATGTACAAATTGCTGGATGATGATAGGAAGTCCCCATTTTGCACTAATCTTGTTAAAATAGCTTTTGGCCTGATCAATGTTGTAGGCAATCCCTGCATCATAATATTTTCCTTTAACTACAATAGGAAATGAAAAATCATTGGTTAAAGTGTAAAGTTCTGTTGTGTTGAAGATGGGTTTACCTGCCGGAACCAGAATGTCGTACTTGCGTCCAAACTCATCAAGGTTAACTTTATGTCGCTCTTCAAACTGTTGAAGTGTTGGGAGAAAAAGCTTAATCCCCATTTTATTAAGCGTTGGTTCAAGCTTCATAAATGAGTATAGTTCAGCATCAAAATTTGGAATAATTACATTGATACCTTCAATGCTGTGGATGTATTGTAAACGGGAAAGCAATGCGTCGGTACCTGCTGTAGGGTAGGGGATCTGGTATGTTTTGTCCACTACTTCGTGCATATAGATGCCTGGTTCTAGCGATTCGTAAGAAAGTCCAACAATGTGAACATCAAAGCTTCCTGCTTCACGTAATCCTCTGATAACGGGAACTCCAGGACCTGGACTGTCAATATTATTTAAACCACTTACTGCAATTGTGAATTTCTTTTTCATGTGCAAAATAGATATTGAGGAGATTATTTAGCCTCTTCAGAAACAAGATTATTCTGTTTCAATAGTCCTATATAGTCAAAAAAATCGCGCTCAAATGTATTTTCATCTACGGAATATTTCAACATAACTTCACGTTGAATTTCTTCGTAGCTTTTCTCTTCTTTTAATAAATTAATAATTTCGATTCCAATTGGATTTACAGAGTATGATTCTCCGTTTACTGGGTTGAACACAAACCCGTTTTCGCTGATTGCGATGTTTTTATCGATATTCATAGTGCTAAAGATTAATCCCTAAGAATTTAGACTACAAGATTACATTTTTTCTAAAATTAGATCGTTACAAAATTTCATGTTTCTTGTATAAGATTATTGAAAACAATAGTGATTGCTTGCAGATCAATGCATTCGTTCGCTTGAAAAACAATTTTGTCTCTTATGATGACACTTTGAAAAAATGTTATTTAAGAAACAAGGCCGTTGAAAATGTCGTAATATTTTGATTAACGAATCAGACTCACAATTCCTTTTTCGATGATTGTTCTCTTCATTCCGTAGTGATCTGTTGCCTGATAGGAGATTCTCCATGTATAAACTCCCGGAGGTAAGGGCTGACCCTGAAACATTCCATCCCATCCAATCTCTTTATTGTTTGTATGAAATAAAATACCACCCCAGCGGTCATAGATTGACAGTTCAAACTCAATCCCATTATCCGATAAAATAGCCTGAAACAAGTCATTTAATCCATCTCCGTTCGGAGTAAATGCGTTGGGTACCCAAAGTTGTGTACAGGGACTAAATATTATGCTGTCTGTAGAAATGCATCCGTTATTGTTTACCGAGACCCAATAAATACCTGGTTCATTTACAACAATAGCCGGGCTTGTACTACCTGTACTCCATGTGAATAAACCAATGTAGTGGGATGCATCCAGTAAAACGTCTTCCCCTAGACATAAAAGTCTGTCATCACCAATATCGAGGATTTGTTTCTTGATAACATCAATAGTAATTCCTACAGAATCAGAACAATTGGCAACAGTACCTTTAACTCCGTAGTTCTTTTGAACGATCGGAGAAACGATTAATGTATTTCCAATATCGCCGGTATTCCATGTATAATTGATGTTTGGCAGATTGCCACTGGCTGTTAACGTTGAAGGTTCTCCCTCACAGATTGGATTTTTAGAAGCAACAACCTGAATTATTGGAGCATCTGTAACCGTAACGAAAACTTCGGCAGTGTCTTTGCACAGATTAGCCTCTCCGATTACAGAATAAGAGATGCTTACTCCGGGAGAAACTTGTATCGAATTAGTACTTGCTCCTGTGTTCCATATGTAATTTGTTCCGGAAAGAGAAGAATTTGCAATAAGAGTAACCTGCGTTCCCTGGCAGATGGAAACAGGACTAGGCGAAATTGAGAGCAGTGGGGATGGCTTAACCGTAACTGTTGCACTTACAGAATCTTTACAGCCGTTATTCGATCCATAAAGTGTATATGATTGCGTGCTGGTAGGAGATGCATTAATGGAGCTGCCCAATAATCCGGTACTCCAGCTTAGCACAGTAGAAGAAGGATTGGCGGTTCCGGTTAATTGAACTGTTTCGCCAGTGCAGATAGATGGTGCAGACGGGTTTATTTGTATTTGAGGAAGGGCACTGACTGTTAATTGTATCGTATCACTTCCGTTACATCCTGATGAATTAATAACCTTCAGCCAATACGTTCCACTTGTAGTTACATCAATTGATGACGTAATAGCACCTGTTGACCATTGATAGGTTGTATAAGCCTGACTTGGATGTATATTTACAGTTTGTCCCTGGCAAATTGTAGTGTCGTTTCCTATATTTACCTGTAGGGCTTGGGGTGACAGGATGGTAGCTGAATCAATGGCAATACAACCAGCAGAATCAATAACAGTGAGTGTATATGTTCCAACAGAAAGATTTGTTGCGTTAGCAGTATGTTGAGCTGGCGTGGAGTTCCATGTATAAGCATAAGGGTTTATCCCTCCAGCTACAGATGAGCTGATCATTCCGTTATTACCTCCTACACAGATAGGGGATACGGCTTGCAAAGACGTAATTGTTAAACTGTCAACCCTTACTTTTGCTGAATCGATTATCGTACATCCGTTTGAGCTTTTTGCATTTACCCAGTAAATGCCGGGTTGAGAAACTGTAATTGTTGAGGTTGTCGCTCCTGTAGACCACAGGTAATTTGAAAAGCCGATACCTGGATTAAAGACAGTGCTTTTCCCATTACAGAGAATCGTATCCCGAATAATGTTACTTTGCAATCCCAATACATTCACCAGAATTGTATCTCTGGCAACACAGCCAATGTTGTTTGTGACTTTTAACGAGTATGTTCCGCTGTTTAATACATTCAATGTTTGAGTTAGAGCGCCTGTTGACCATTGATATGTTGTATAGCTGTTTCCCGGATTGAGTGTGAGATTTTGTCCCTGACAAATGGTTGTGTCATTTCCGAGGTTTACGCTTATATTTGAAACGTAAACTTTCACAGAATCGAAACAGGTTGTTACTCCATTACTAACCGTAACATAATATGTTGTAGTTTGAGTAGGGTTAACCGTGATTGTTTGAGCAGTATCTCCGGTTGACCAAACTATTTGAATAGGATTGGATTGCTGAACAACTCCAAATAGAGATTGAACTTCGGTGGGATTTAAAGCTCTGTTGTAAATACGAATTTCATCCAGAGAACCATTAAGCGGATACCAGTAGCTGTCATATCTTCCAAAATAGAGATTGTTGTTATTAGCTGTAATAAAATTTACATTGTTGGCAGGTTGTGATGCAATTAAACATCCATTGGTGTATATTTTCGATTCTGTGGCTGTGAAAACATATGCTATATGTTGCCAATTTGCAAGGTTGAATGTATTATATGTGCCTGATACATTCATGTTTGCCCCGGTATTGCCAAATCGTGCCTGCATAGTGTTTGATGAAATAGCACCGGTTAATCCGTAAAAACCACTGGTTTCTGATTTCTTTGCAAACAGACAGTAAATACCATTTGTTGTTGAATAATTTCCTCCTGGGTCCATTCCGTTTAATCCATTCAATTTGTAGAAAAATGAAATGGTCATCTGATTTGTAAATTGAAGAGAAGGACTGTTGGGAACTTCCACAAAATTTGAATTGTAGTAACCTCCAAAGCGTAAAGCCTTATTTGGATTTCCAAAGCGATCAGGTGTTCCAAATGCACCGTAGATATACCCGTGATTTCCATAACCGCTGAGATCGGTTACGTTGCTATCTAATGGATAATAGGCTACTAACCCTTGTTGCAGGTTTACAGAAGAAATCGGGTATTGACATTGAACCTGCTGTACCCCACCTACTGTAAGGGTAGCGCTGGTCCCTTTACAAATTGTAGTATCATTTCCGGCATTTACATTCATCAAAAGAACCTGAATTGTATCACTCATCATACATCCCTTAGAATCAGTTACCTGTACTACATAATTTCCACTTTGTGTAATATTGACTATTTGTGTATTTGCTCCGTTTGACCAGTGGTAAGAGGGATATCCGCTTCCTGCATTCAATTGATAAGTAGTAGATTGACAAAGCATTGTGTCAGCCCCCAAATTAATTACTGAATAAGTAATGTAGGGTCTTAATTGTGTATTTCCATTATATTCAGAAGAATAAAAACCACGCCATCCACCATTACTATAATCAGGTGTATTGTATAGATAAAAGCCGTTATTTATAAACGTGCCAGCCTGCCATCCTTTTACTAATTGAGTTAAATCAAGTGTAATCCATGCAGGAGTTGCGGAATGGCTTATAATAACAGAATCATATTTTGTAAGAGTATCAATGCCAGGTTTATTATTCCATTTTACGCCAATTTCGTTCCATGGAGCAGTGGCTCTATAAACTTGAATTTTTGAATCTTGATTGACGGAGGTGTCTCCATCGTAGTTGTAAAGGTGTAATCTTATATTACATGCCTTAGCTGGGATAAGTAATTCATTAAAGTTTATTAAAATACGTGATGCTCCACTTGAGCTCCACTGATCTCCTTTCGAGATAAGTACAGATTCATTTCCGTGGTTTGTATTTATTGAAATAGCACCGTTTGCTGTATCAGTAGAAATGTAGGTGTCCAGACTAATTGGGAAGGTTTGTGCATTGCAATTTTTATTAATTAACAACTGCACAACGAAGACGAGAAGTCCAGATATTAAAAACTTAACGGGGAATTTCATTGTATTTAATTAGAGCCCACAAATATAATGAAATATCAATGTGCTAAATCCTTATAGTATATAATTTTGTATATGATTTAATTTTGTTAATAATTAACAGTTTGCATGTAACTGTTGTCTGTTTTATTTAGGCTAATTGAGCTTGTTTCTATAGATATTGGATGTTGTGTGTTAATAAATTGAGATTGATTTGTAATTTTTTCAGGCTGGTTTAATTCTTTCTTTGTAGATTTGTTTTTTCAAAATGGGAAGGAACTCTGTGATGAAAGTTGACCTCTTTATACCTTGTTTTATCGACCAACTATTTCCGCAAACCGGCTTTAACATGATTAAAATCTTGGAAAAGCACGATGTGGAAGTACACTATAACCCCAATCAAACTTGTTGTGGCAAAATATCTTTCAATCAGGGATATTGGGATGATGCTAAAGATATTGGTGAAAAATTTATTCGCGATTTTTCGAATAACCGCTATGTTGTAGGTGGGTCAGCATCTTGCGTAGGATTCATCAAAAACTATTACTGGAAGCTTTTTTATAATACGGGTTTACATCTGGAATTTAAACAATTACATAAAAATATTTTTGAATTCAGCGATTTTATGGTAAATGTATTGCGGATTACCGATGTCGGAGCTGTTTTTCCGCATAAGGTTACGTATCATGACTCCTGTTCTGCCTTACGTGAATATGGAATTAAAGATGAGCCTCGCTATTTACTGAATCAGGTAAAGGGATTACAGCTTATTGAAATGAAAGGAAATGAAGAATGTTGTGGTTTTGGAGGTGCTTTTTCAACAAAATACGAAGCAGTTTCCATTGCGATGACTAAAGATAAAGTTGAGGCTGCTCTGGAAACCGGAGCAGAGTATATTGTGTCAGTAGATGCTGGTTGTTTGATTCAATTGGATGGCTATATCCGCAAAAATAATCTTCCGTTAAAGTGCATTCATTTGATCGATGTACTTGCTTCGGGCTGGTAACCAAATAATCATACATGAAACACTTTGCTGTTTTACTTGTTGCTGTTTTTGGGTTAACATGCCGGTTAATGGCTCAGTATTATGATGCAGGAAATGATCCGGCTTCTGTAAAGTGGCATCAAATTAAAACTCCGCACTTTCATTTTATTTATCCGGCTGAAATGGATAGTAATGTGCAAAAACTTGCTTCATATGCGGAGAATGCTTTTTTATACAACACTTTCTCCCTGAAAGCAAGACCTCAAAGATTACCGGTAATTCTCCACAACAGAACGGTTGTTTCGAATGGATTTCTGGCATGGGCTCCTTCAAGAAGCGAGTATTATACTTTTCCTGAAACCGATGGTTATGCTCAGGATTGGTTGCAGCAACTGGCTATTCACGAGTACCGCCATGCTTTACAGCTCAACCGGCTGAATATTGGAACTACAAAAGTTCTTACGTGGTTTTTCGGAGAACAGGCTACTGCCGCTGTTTCAGGTCTTTATCTTCCGTTTTGGTATCTGGAGGGAGATGCAGTACTTGCTGAAACAGCACTTTCTCCTGTCGGAAGAGGCCGCTTCCCGTCATTTGATGCAGAGTTAAAAGCTCAATTAGCACAAAAAGGAATGTATAGTTATGATAAAGCTTGCTTTGGTTCTTATCTTCATCATATCCCGAATCGCTATATTATGGGATATCATTTGGTTTCGCATAGTAGAAGGTTGTATGGTGCTGATTTTTGGGATAATGTGGAACAAAGCGTGGCAAGGAATCCTTGGATGATAGTGCCTTTTAATTATGGTATTCACCGGCAAACCAATTTAACGAAAACCGCGCTTTATCGCAAATGTTTTACAGAGTTAGATTCAATCTGGAAATCTGAGAATGTTCAACGAAACCCGGTTGTTCCGGAACATCTTACCAAACGTAAAACAAGGTTTTACACATCCTATCAAAAGCCAGTTCTGATTCAGGATTCGTTGCTTGTTGCCGAAAAGAGAGGGAAGGCTGAGCTGAGCCGGATTGTATTAGTTACGTTAGGTGGTGCTGAAAAATCGGTTTATATTCCCGGTGCCATTGCGGAAGGCTCGTTAACTGCCTCTGATAATACAATTGTTTGGGTTGAAATTCGTCGTGACCCGCGTTGGGAGCAACAAAGTTATTCGATTATCCGTAAATTTGATTTAAATAGCCGGAAAACCAAAACCTTAACGCGGAAAAGCCGTTACAGTTCTCCTGCAATTTCGAAAACAGGGAATCGATTGTTTGTTACTGAATTGGATTTGGTGAATCGTTGTTTTCTGGTTGAGCTGAATCCGGAAAATGGCTCGCTTATTTCACAGTATCAGCTTCCGGATACAATTTTTGTTACTCAGCTTTCGTGGAATAATGATGCCGAAATCTTGACTGGTATTGCGGTATCACCTTCGGGGAAAAGTATTTTTGAATTCAATCCGCAAACCAAAGCAATACATTATTTGTTGCCATGGTCATTTATCGAAATAAGCTTTCCGATGGCTAATGGCACAAATATCTGGTTTACGGGGGCGTTTGATGGTACCAATCAGATTTATCGTTACAACCGTACGACAGAAAGCGTGATAAAACAGACCAATACTCCTTTTGGTGCTACACAAGCTTTTGCTGATATAAAGCTCGGAAAGTTGTTGTTTGTCGACTATACCGCTGATGGCTATAAGCTTGCTTCAACACCACTTGACTCAACTGTTAATGATACAGTTGATTATCAGAAAAAGGGAATATTTCCGTTGGCTGATGCAATGACATTGCAGGAAAAAGGGATTTTACCAACCCGTTATGCTCAGGATACCAATTGGAATCCAACGCCATATTTCAGAGGTTTAAACCTGTTTCGAATTCACTCGTGGGGGCCTTTTCGGGCTGATGCTGATGCGGGTGAAGCTCAACCTGGTTTTTCAATACAGTCGCAAAATAATCTGAGTACGGCAATTACTACATTCGGGTATAAATATGACCGTACCGAAAAGACTGGTGACTGGTTTTTGAACTTTACGTATAAAGGCTGGTATCCGGTTTTGGAATTTGAAACATCACGTGGTAAGCGTAATGGAACTATTCTTTACTCAAACGGAGAAACCGAAAAATTTAACTGGTTCGAAAACAGGGTGAAAACAAGTGTAAGCTTACCGTTGAAATATCAGTTTGGAAAAATTAATACGGGAATTACATCAAAAGTGACTTTGGATGCACTCAATATCCAGGATGGAAAAAATGCACCATCAGCCTTTAATACAGGATGGTTGCAAAGTATGGATTATCAGTTGAGTATTTACTATTTACTAAAAAGTACCGAACTGGATCTGCTTCCCCGCTTTGGGCAAACTTTGTCTCTTTATTATAGTCATACACCTTTTGGAAACTTTACGGTTGGCGATTTATCGGCAGTGGAAACTCAATTCTATTTGCCAGGTTTGTTTCGTTTGCAACGCATACGTTTTTATGTCGGATACCAAAATCGATTGGATGCAAAATACTACTATTCTGATCAGATAAATTATCCGAGAGGATATCATTCTGCTTACAGTGATGAAATGGTATCGTTATCAGCTAGCTATCGCTTTCCGTTGGCTTATCCTGATGTTGCACTTGGAAGCGTAGCGTATATTAAACGGGTGAAAGCAACTTTGTTTTTTGATTATGCAGAACAGTATAAGGGATCAGTTCAACGGCAAATGAAGTCGTGTGGAGCTGAAGTTACTTCGGATATGCACCTATTCAGACTGGTAGCCCCTTTTAATCTGGGATTTCGTGTGACTTACCTCCCTGACAATGCATCCTGGAGCAGCGATTTTATTTTGTCGGTAAGCTTTAGTGCATTGTAAAAAACGAAAAAGTTTTTGTTTTTCAGTTTTCTTAATTTTAGATTTGTTTCGTTATGGCATCATTTCTGTCATATCCTGTTCAAGAGAGCTTTTGGGAGTTTCAATAATACGACCCACTTCTTTCCCGTCCTTATAGAGGATGATAGTAGGTACTTTCTCGATTTTAAGATCAGCAATATCCATAGACCCGGCTTTTCGGTCACGGTCAACAGCAATGAGTTTCAGGGTCGTATTGTCGTAACCGGCCATATCCAGGATTTTAAAAAAGCGTGGCATTTGCTCTTTGCTATCACCACACCATGTTCCGAAAACAATCGTAATTTTGTAATCCGAAAGTTTATCTTTTAATACAGACATATACTGTTCAGCAGGTTTATAGTAGTTATATTCCAAGGGAAACATAATACCAAATTCACCCACGGTTTTCAATCCGGTTTCATCACATAATCCAATAAGGATTTCTTCCTGCTTTTTTGGTTCAATTATTTTCTGGTTTAGGTTTTGTGCAAAGTTTATCGTTGGTAAAATGCACAATATGAATAAGATAATGTATTTTGTTTTCATCGGGATTCTAATTTGATACATAGCTAAGCAAAAATAGTGCAAAAGAGGTTTGGATTACCGTTAAGAAGTTGATAAAAAGGGTTTGGATATAAAAAAACCGGCATCCCGTAAAGGATGCCGGCCAGAAGACGAATGGAGAAAAATTACAAAGCACCTTCGTCGTAAGCTTTTTCTCCGTGTAACATAATATCCAGACCCTGTCTTTCGTCTTCTTCAGAAACTCTTACCGGGGTTATTCTGTTAATAAGCGCAAGCATAATGTATGTAAAGATGAAACCATATGCTGAAGCAATTACCACAGCAACCAGTTCCTTCATAAAGAAAGCTGCATTGCCAAACCATAAACCATCAGACCCAGCTGCATTTACGGCTTTTGATGCAAACACACCTAGAAGGATAGTTCCGAAAACGCCACCAACACCGTGAACGCCCCATACATCCAGTGCATCGTCCCATTTCATTCTGTTTTTTAACTGTACAGCTAAATAGCACACTATACCAGCAGCTGTACCAATAATTGGTGAAGCCCAGAGTGGAACAAAACCTGCGCATGGAGTAATGGTTGCCAAACCGGCAATAGAACCAGTAAGTAATCCTACAAACTTAGGTTTCTTTTCCCTGCTCCATTCAATCACTACCCACGACATGGTTGCGAATGAAGCTGCAATATCTGTATTTAAAAAAGCAGTAGAAGTTATAAAGTCAACAGCCACTTCGCTACCGGCATTGAAACCGTACCAGCCAAACCACAACAGACCACTACCAATGGCAACTAATGGAATGCTGTTTGGAGTAGAGTTTTTATCAACACGTGCACCCACATAAAAAACAGAAGCTAAAGCTGCAAAACCTGCAGTAGCATGTACAACAATACCACCAGCAAAATCTAACACGCCCCACTGTGCAAGTAAACCACCACCCCAAATCATATGAACGAAAGGATAGTAAACTAAAATTTGCCATACAGTAAGGAATATCATATATGATTTAAATGTAACACGATTTGCAAATGCACCGGTGATCAGCGCAGGAGTGATAATTGCAAACATCATCTGGTAGGCAATGAAAACCACTTCAGGAATCTTTCCATTTGAATACATGGAGTCAATTTTAACCCCATTGAGGAAAAACTTGTCAAAGTTTCCCAAAATACCACCTTCTCCACCACTAAAGCAGAGTGAATATCCGAAAGCAACCCATAAAACGGTTGTCCATCCCAGTGATGCAAAGCTTTGAATCATGATACCCAGAATGTTGCGTTTGGTGGCCAAGCCACCATAAAAGAATGCGAGACCCGGAGTCATCAGCATTACCAGACTGCACGCAAGCAGCATAAATCCGGTTGAACCTGTTTCTAACATATTGATTTTTTTTAATATTGGTTTATTACTTTACTTTATTTCAATTATGAGGCCGGAAGGAATTTTAAATTGAGGTTATTTTAGAGTTGTTTTTTAGTATTATGAAGACAATTGTTTTCCAGCCTCATCCATCCTGATATTTAAATTAAAATGTGAAGCCTACAACAAAAAAGATTTTCCGGTCATATGGATTAATAATAACCGAACTATTCATTGGTAATGAGAATTTGTCAGTTACTTCGATTGATTTGGTTGCAGTACATCCTAAGTTGATGATTCCGGTTTTAGTGTTGCCATAAAATCCAGGTAAATCATCACCCGGAGTATTTATCGCACTACCGATAAAAGCATTAAATCCGGTTTCTTTAATTTTAGTAGTGTAAGCAAGTTCAGCGTAGGTTGAGTAGGTGATATTGCCATTCGCTTTACGAGCATCATTGCCATATACATTTGTCGCAATCATGAATGAAAGCGGAAGTTTTTCAGTTCCGTTATATTTTACCATAGCTTCAAAAACGTGTGTAGTTTTGTCTTTGTCGTAATTGAAATAATCGTATGAAGCCGCTTCGTTTGGAAAGAAATAATCCGTTAAAGTGAATGTAAATAGGCTGTTGAGAGTGTACGAAGCATATAAATCCACTTCTTGATTGCTTTGTCCGCTCATCGAAAACGCACCCCATGCCCCCAATGTGAAATTACCTTTTTTTAATTCAACTTTGGGTTGGATGCTGGGAGCAGAACCTCCTAAGAGTAAACCACGCCAAACATAACGACTATAAATGTCAGTGTTTAAAGTTAAATCCCATTTTGGCTTTTCCTGAGTAAAAGCATTGGCGGAAATTGTAATAAAAATGATAAAACCTGCCAGAACTTTAAAAAGTGTACCATTTTGTTTCATAAATGTCTGATATTAAAATTACAGCGCAAAAGTGCTGGAAGTAATTTAGTTCTGCAATCATGGAAAATCTTAATTTGCTCAGTTGAATACGTAGCATCTATTTACGTGAAACACGTAATGATGATATTGAATGTATTAGAGGGATGGGATTTGTCGATTTAGTTTTTGTAGTTTTGTAACGTGCACTATGAGTATTCAATCACTACTCAATTTTTTAAACATGAAAAGATTAATTTTAATTCTGATGGGTATTTGCATGATGCTAGTTGCAAATATCCGGCTGAGCGCATCTCCAGCTTATCCTAATCCGATTCAGTTTATTCAGCCGGATGGGAGTAAAATTTCAATATTGCTCAAAGGCGATGAAAAGGTAAAATGGGCTCAGACTCTCGATGGTTATACGATTATGTTTAATGATAGAAGGACGTATGAGTATGCTGTTTTGAATTCATCGAACGATATGATACCTTCCGGAGTAAAGGCAAATAGCCCTGAAAACAGATCAATGGAGGAACAAAACTTTCTCACAACAGTTGCAAAGGGTTTATATTATTCCTCATCGCAAATACAGATGTTGAAGCAAGCTTGGGGAGTTTTTTCAACTCAACAGCAATTATCATTTCCAACCACGGGTACTCGTAAACTGATCTGTATTTTAATGGGATTTACAGATAAAGCATTTACAAAAACCCAAACTGATTTCAACAATCTGTTCAATCAAATTGGATATTCAACAGGAGGTGCAACAGGGAGTGTTAAGGATTATTATTCAGAAAATTCTTATGGTCAGCTAAACTTAGCAGTTACTGTAGCCGGCCCTTATACGGCAGCTCATAATATGGCATATTATGGTGGCAACAATGCGAATGGTCAGGATCAGAACCCGGATGAACTGGTTTCAGAAGCTGTAACCCTTGCAAATTCCTCCGTAAATTATGCCGATTTTGATAATGACAATAATGGTATTGTTGATGGAGTATACGTAATTTATGCCGGATATGGAGAAGAAGCAGGGGCTAGTGCTAATACTATTTGGGCTCATGCATGGTCAATAACTCCGGTTGTTTATGATGGAAAGACAATAAGTAGTTATTCATGCTCCTCAGAACTAAGCGGAACCTCTGGATCGACCATAACCAGTATTGGTGTGATTTGCCATGAATTTGGACATGTAATGGGTGCGCCGGATTATTATGATACTGACTATAGTACAAGTAATGAATACGATGGAACTGGAGAATGGGATATTATGGCTTCCGGCTCGTGGAATAATAGTGGAATTACTCCGGCTCATCATAATGCGTACACAAAAGTATATGTATATAACTGGGCAACAGCTACAACTTTAAGTACAGGCGCAACGGTTACGTTAAACAATGCTGAAGATTATTCAAACAGTTTTTATCGATACAATACGAATACAGCCCACGAATATTTCTTGTTGGAAAACAGGCAAAAAACAAAATTTGATGCCTCCCTTCCGGGTAAAGGTATGATAATCTATCATGTTGACAGTTCTTTTATTGCATCAAATACTTCTGCAAATACAATTAATACCACAAGTCATCAGGGAATGTTTATTAAAGCGGCTAATGCCACTACTTCGAACGGAGTAATGACTTCTTCTGCTTCTACAATAAACTCTACGGGCTGTCCATTTCCTGGAACTTCAAGTAAAACTTCCTTTACGGATGCAACTACACCTAATGCAAAATCGTGGGCAGGAACATTAACAGCTAAGCCTATAACTGCCATAACTGAAAATACCACAGCTAAAACAGTTACATTCAATTTTATGGGAGGAAGCAGTTGTACTCCCCCTACAACACAGGCCTCAGCGTTTACATCTGGTACAATTACGGGTACTGCAATGACTATTGGTTGGACTCGGGGAGATGGAAATGGTGTCATTGTTGTTGCAAAACAAGCTTCAGCAATAAATTCTTCACCGGTTAACGGAATTACGTATACTGCAAATGCTGTTTTTGGATCAGGAACCCAAATAGGAACAGGTAACTATGTGGTTTATAAAGGAACAGGTACGTCTGTTAATGTTACGGGATTAACTTCTGGAGTTACATATTATTTTGCTGTGTATGAATATACATCTTCAACCAATTGTTATCTTACTCCTGCGCTTACCGGAAATGCTTCAACATCTGTTGTTCCTTCATTATCCGTTACTCCATCGTCTCAAAATGTTGCATTCAATGCCGGAAATACAACATTTGCGGTTACTTCAAATGTTACGTGGGCTGTAAGCAGCAATCAAACATGGTGCACCGTGACACCTTCGGGTAGTGGAAGCGGGGTAATTACGGCAACGTATACTGCAAACACTGTAACAACACCTCGTACTGCAACGATTACTGTTTCGGCAACGGGTGTTACATCGGTAGTATTAAGTGTTGTTCAGTCAGGTATGGGGACAGCTGTTTGGCCTCAAAGCTTTGAAGCAATCGGATTTCCTCCCTATGGATGGAGCGAACAAAACCCAATTGGTGGAAATGGATGGGATAGTATTGTTGCCGGAACAACTCCTATGCCGGGGTGGTCGTCAGGTGTAGTTACGGCATGTCCGGGTGGTGGTAATAAAATGGCAATAGCCAATTATACTTCCGGTACATCAACTTCGACCAATCAATGGCTGATTTCGGCTCCTAAGGTGATTTCCTCTACAGATAAACTTAAATTCTGGATGAGGAAGGTTGAACAATATGCCGATACGATGTATATAAAACTTTCAAACACCAGCAATGCAATTGCTAATTTTACTACAAACATTGCGACACTTGCTTTTGCTCCTGCTGATACTGGCTGGGTTTCATATTCCTATGATTTAAGTATGTATGCAGGACAAACAATTTATGTCGCTTTTCAGGAAAAAATTGCAGATGTTAATACAAACGGAGCAACTCTCTTTTTAGATTTGATAGATATTTTATGCTCTAATCCTTCAGCAGCCGGAGTAATTAGTGGAACTGATACTGTTTGTCAGGGACAAACATCTGTAACATATAGTGTTCCTGCAATTCCTGATGCAACTTCATATATATGGACATTGCCTACTGGTTTCAGCGGAACAAGTACAACAAATTCAATCGTATTAAACATAGATACCAATGCCGTTTCAGGTATTATTACGGTAAAAGGAGTAAATAGCTGTGGAGAAGGAGTTTCTTCGTTAAAAAACATTGTGATTCGTACAAAACCAACTGTTCCGGGAACTATTTCAGGGCTTGCTTCTGTTTGTCAGGGACAAAATAATGTTACTTATTCCGTAATATTGATTTCCGGTGCAACATCATATAATTGGACTTTGCCCAGTGGATTTAGCGGAACAAGTTCTTCAAATTCAATAACAGTAAATTTTGCACAAACTGCAATAAGTGGAATCATCCAGGTTAAAGGTATGAATAGTTGTGGTTATGGACCTTCTAATTCAAAAACGATTACTGTAAGTCAATTACCTCCTGCCCCCGGACCAATCGTAGGAATGGATTCTGTTTGTCAGGGTCAAACGGGTGTAAACTTCACAGTATCTCCACTTTTAAATGTGGACAGTTATCAATGGATTTTTCCTTCGGGAGTTACTGGCACTGGAACCGGAAATGTTACAAATTCCAGTTTTTCTGTAACAGCGCAATCGGGAAATATTGAAGTAAAGGCTCATAATACCTGTGGTTTTGGAGCATCAGCATTAAAATATGTTTTTGTAAAACCTTTACCTGTAATGCCTTCTGTGATATCGGGAAGCGACACGGTTTGTTTAGGATCAACCGGTATATCTTATTCTGTTTCGAATTCTGCAAATACTGTATCATATGTTTGGTCAGTGAATAATGGTTTTACAGGTTCCAGTACGATCAATTCTATCCTTCTTGATGTTGCGTCCAACGCAACACCTGCTATTTTGTCGGTTTATGGTGTAAACGCCTGTGGAAATGGATCTTCAGTTACAAAGCAACTTATTCCAATTGGAGTTCCGGCTCATCCGGGAGTGATATCTGGACAGGGTACTGTTTGTCAGGGAAGCAGTCAAACCTATAGTGTAGCCACTAATATCAATGCAACATCCTTCATCTGGTTATTACCGGCAGGGGTAGCTTATAATACTACAGATACGACGAAAAATAGTGTTGCTTTGTTGTTTAACAGTGTTTCGGGAGGTACGATAGCTGTAACTGGAAAAAATATGTGCGGAACAGGACCTTCTGCTACAAAAAATATTGTGGTAAATCCGCTTCCTGCAACTCCAGTGGTTAGTCTGAGTGGTTTTGATTTGTGTTCCAATGCTTTATCAGGCAATCAATGGTATTCACAGTCAACAGGAGTTATAAACGGTGCAACATTGCAAACATATTTACCTGTGGTAAATGGAAGTTACTATGTTATTGTAACGCAAAACGGTTGCTCATCACAACCATCCAATAGCTATGCTTATACAATCGTAGGTGTACCGGAATCAGAACTGATGAAAAATATTTCACTCTATCCAAATCCTGTTACAAATCAAAGTGTGCTGAGCTATTCTTTGACGAATGACAATTTGGTAGAGATCGACCTTTTGACTCTGGATGGTAAATATATAACCAGCTTTATAAATCAAAAACAAGCAAGTGGAGGTTACCGTATTCCGGTTGATGTTTCAGGGCTAGGCCAGGGAATATATTTACTGAGAATTAAGATAGGAGAAGAAACTCATTTGCTTAAGCTTGTAAAATAAACTGTTCTCAAACAAGCGACAAGGGCTGTTCACACAACGTGCAAACAGCCCTTGTTGTTTAGCGGAGATTGAACTAGATTGAATAGCCTGAGTTTGATGTAAAAATATCTTTCCTTTAACTTTATTTTTATTCTGTATATAATTTTTGAATTTCGGATATAGTTAATGCCCTATTATATACTCTTAGTTGGTCCATATTTCCGTTTAACTGGCTAAAATTAATATCTCCTGAGACTCTTCTTCCAATAGTTGTACCTGAATCTTTTGTTGGTAAATAGACAATATTACCTGCATTTGTATTTTTTTCAGTTTTTAATACACCATCAATAAACATTTGCATTTTCAGATGTTCTTTAGAATATACGCAGGCAATATGATGCCACTGATTATCCCATATATTAGTGGTGGTCACTAATGACCCATCACTAATATTGCTACCTTTTCCTACCCAAAAAGCAATACTACTATTAGTATAATTAAATGCTATTGCATATCCGTACAAGCCTCCTGATTGCTCAACACACCCTCTATTGATAATTGATTGCTCAGAAGTTTGATTTGATGTTTTCACCCAAGCAGAAATGGTAAAGGAACAGGATTCAATTTGTAAATTACTTGATGGCTTGATATATGTTGAACCAGAAAACTTTCCGGACTTACCAACCTTACCTGCATCATATTGTAACGAACCTAAATCTATACCATGATTTGATAGCGGGCTATTATCCATTATGCTATTTTCAAAAGTATAGCTTAATATTAATCCATTTGTGGGGATTCCCGATTGAGGATTTGTAGGATTACCGCTTGTATCATCTTTTTTACATGATAAAACAGTCATTGATAAAAGCAATAAAATGCATAATACTCTTTTCATTTTACTAAAGAATTTAATTTAACAACCATTTGCATTTTTTTAAATACAATACTTTGTATTTAAGGTTCGCAAATGTAGCTATAAAAATATATTAGAATTCATTTTTTAACAATACTCTGTTAATTATCAAGCAGAAAATAAATCTCATTCTAATAGTCTATTGATATTTTTTTTGATTTTTAGCTGAATTTTAATTGATTGCAAATATGTTATAAATAGTTTGAGTGTTAAGGTGTTATTAAATAGTATTTTATAATTCGCCATAGAAAAGGGTTTTGTTTCCTGTTTTCCGCATTTTTCCTGCAACACCCTGTAACTATTTAATAATCAAATATAATTTATTATTTTTGGGTGTTGCAAGAAAAATATTATGTTTATACGTGAAGTTAAAAATCGTTCAGGTAGTATTAGCATTCAAATAGTTAGCAAGGCACGAGGCATATATAAGGTGGTCAAAACGATAGGTTCTGCAACAATGTTGCAAGATATTGAAGAGTTGAAAAATCAAGCACGTCAAGAAAAAGAGCGTTTGGAACAACAAGTTTCACTTTTTATATCAGAACAAGATGATCAAATAGAGCAAGCCTTCGCAATGTTATCCAACAGCAACATTCATACGGTAGGTCCTGAACTTATTTTTGGCAGGATATATGATTATATTGGTTTTAAATCAATTAACGAAGATATGTTTCGTCAATTGGTCATAGCCCGACTTGCATTTCCATTGAGTAAGCTCAAAACGAAAGAGTGTCTCGTCCTAAAAAAAGTTTACAGGTTAATACTTAAATCTTAAAGTAAATTTACACATTATTTTTAATTCTAACATAGGTTTACAGTTCTCTCTTCCGGCTCTAATTGTGAAGTGAAGCGTAGCGGAACGGAACAATTAGAGCCGGAAGAATCATTATCGTTGCTATTATCCCATTTTTTATAGTAGTTTTTCCATAATCTTCCTGTTTTTATTGGGTTTGCAATTTGTTGATGTACATGATTTGGAGTGAGATTTCCTATGCTCATATGAGGTCTGTCTGCATTGTAAAGCTCAACAGCTTTCCTTAATAAAGTTTTTGCCTCTTTCAATGACTTTACTTTAATATCGTTTAAATACTCGTCTTTTATTATTCCATTCAATCTTTCGGCAATTGCATTTTCTAGAGGATCACCATTTTGTGTCATACTAATCTGAATTTGATAATCCTGCAATAACTTTACATAGTCTTTGCTGCAATATTGTATTCCTCTATCAGAATGATGTATTAGAGTGAATCGATTTGATTTGGTGTTTAGCGATGAAAGAGCCATCTTTAAAGCTCTTATACTTTCTATAGCTTCAAGAGTTTCTGCAATATGAAAGCCTACTATTTTATGAGAATATGCATCCGTTATAAAACTGATATACAGATGCTTATTTTTTTCGATTTTCCAATAAGTTATATCGCTAACCCAAAGTTGATTAGGTGCCGTTGGTATAAACTCTCTTATCAAGTTTGGATATTTTCTAAGCCAATGAAAGGATTGTGTAGTTTGAATCCTTCTTTTTCGTTTTCTAACTTGTAAATGATTGGCAGAAACAAGATCGAACAGTGCATCTCTGCCCATTTTTATACTATGTTCAAGCATAAATGGTTGAAGCTTTTCATACAACTTCCTTGTTCCCATTCTACGATGATTTTTTCGGATTTGCTGAATCTGTTGTATGACTAATTCTTCCTCAATACTGCTGTCTATCGCTGTCCAAGAGTTTTGATAATAAGCCTGTCGTGTAAGACCAAACCATCCACATAGCCGGGCTAGTCCTATATGCTGAAAATTAGTTTTCATCTCTTCTATGGTTTGGTATTGTACTTTTTTCTTATCGGAATTTTAAACTCTTTTTCTGCTATATCAACCATGGTTGAAAATGCTATTGCTTTCATCTCGGCTTCTTTGAGCTGAGATTCAAGTTCGGCTATTCTTTTGTGCAGTCGAAGAGTCTCGAAATCTTCTAAACACCCTGATTCAATAGGCTTCTTTTTACTTGCCATACCATTTGTATTTGCTACAAAATTAGGTCTTCTTGTTTTTATTGACGAATCATATCCTAATTTTCGCATCCAACGAAGAAGCTGACCATGTTCTTCTTCTTGCCCTGTATATTTTTCCCAAATCTCTGCCTTAGTGCAGCCAGTTTTTAAAAGTTCATCAATGATTTGATGCTTTTCTGTTTCTGTAAAATATTTATTCGCCTTTTGAATAATCACTTTACCGGTTTTTAATCCTAAAATAACTTTACTCGTTTTATCCATTTTTACACTTTTTAGTGTAAACCTATTTTAGGACAAGACAGAGTATCTTTATCGCTATCAGGGAATTTCGCTTGAGGTTGATTCCATTTATCGCTTTTTAGATAAGTTGAACGACAAACTGAAATTGCAAGTCGAGCAAATAGCCTACAATCATACATTACGGGTATTGGGAGGTAATTTGAGCATTGTATTTTACGACATGACAACACTTTACTTTGAGGCTTCCGATGAGGATGATTTGCGCAAAACGGGTTTTTCTAAAGACGGCAAACACCAATGTCCGCAGATATTTATCGGACTATTGGTGGGTCTTGGCGGGTATTTGATAGGCTACGATATTTACGAAGGCAACACCTACGAAGGACATACGCTAATACCATTTATCGAGAAAATATCCGGAAAGTTCAATTTAAATAAGCCCGTGGTAATTGCCGACAGTGGACTTTTATCAAAAGAAAACATAAAGGCATTGGAAGAAAAGACTACCAATACATTTTGGGAGCAAGACTAAAAAACGAACCGCAGGAGATTAGAAACCTCATAACAGGACAAAGTTACAGCAACGGCCAATTCTTTGTTATTGAAAAAGCAAATGGCAGTCGGCTAATTGTGCAATACTCCGAAAAACGTGCCTCTAAAGACCTTTATAATCGTGAGCAAGGGCTTAAACGACTCGAAAAGAGGATTAAATCGGGCAGGCTAACCAAAGCCAATATCAACAATCGGGGATACAATAAATACCTGAAAATGGAAGGGATAGTCAATATTTCCATAGATAAAGACAAGTATCTTCAAGATGTTTGTTGGGACGGTTTAAAGGGTTATTTAACGAATACAAAGCTGGATAATGATACCGTTTTTGATAGCTACAAAAACCTTTGGCATATTGAAAAAGCGTTCCGAATGTCAAAAACAGACCTCCGGATACGTCCTGTTTTCCATAGGTTACGAAAACGGATAGAGGCTCACATTTGTATTTCATTTACGGCATATTGTGTGTACAAGGAATTAGAAAGAGCTTTACTTGAAAACCAATCAACGCTTTCATTGAAGAAAGCTGCAGAGATTACTCACAATATGTATCAAATCAGTTATATGCTCCCAAACAGCAAAAACACCAAATCCATCCTACTCAAAATGGATGAAGAACAGATGAATTTATACAATTTGGTGCGTAAATGTTTTTAGGGTGTTGCATTGCTGAAAACAGGAGGTGTTATTAAATAGTATTTTATAATTCGCCATAGAAAAGGGTTTTGTTTAATTGATTTATTTGATAGCCAGTTATACTTAATAAAATTTACAGCAGTTAGCGAAGCGTTAAAATAAGAATCAAGTTTATTTTTATTCTTTTTCTTTGCTTGGCGATCATTTAGCTTGATATCTTGTTTAACCTTGCGATACAAAATACAGAGTAACGAAGTTCTTCGGCTCATCTGAAGAGCCATTTTTACGATTACATTATTTGGAATGCTTTTTCGATATTAATATGGGTTATATTTTATGATTACTATGATTAGTATATGATTTTAGGTTCTTTAAATAGAGTGCCTTGTGAAAGATAAACATCTTTATCTGGAATAAAAAAAACCTGGTATTTGTTTTCAAGTACCAGGTTTTTGTTGTTGAAGTAGATCTTTATTTACTCACTTCTATTCTCAATCCTTCAGAATGTGCGGCAAACTCAGGAGCATACATACACTGAATGGACGTAACTCCGGTCGAAAATTTGCCTTTTTGAGCTACACGTAAGGTGTATTCAAAAACGTATGCACCTTTTGGCATGTAAGAGATGAAAAAGTTAGAGGATGCATCGCGGGTACTTTCGTAATAGTATAATCCATTTTTCCAACGGTAACCTGAAAGTACATTCATAGGTTCGAATCCGGATGCACGCAAATCCTTAAGATGGAGATATTCCATATCACAGTCTGATTTCAGTTCAATCATCACAATTATTTTTTCTCCCACTTCCAGCAAGGTGCCATTTTCGATTGGGAAGATAACGGGACCGGAAGGTGTAGCACGTTCCACATAATATTTACGGGTTAAAGTAACAGGTGATTGTGCCGGAGTTATTTTATCGAGATCTTCGTAATACTGCCAGTACAAAGCACCCCATGAAAGGCCTTCTTCGGAGCGGTTAAGCGAAACAGTGGCAAGTTCTGGTTTTACTTCGTCAGCTTTCCACGTTTGGGTGAAATATCCGGTTCCTGCTTGTGCATTTGTTTGTTCTTCCGTATTAATTGTGTTATTTCCAACTTTAATCTCAATATTTCCGGGAGTTTTTAGTGTATTTTCGCCTCTGAGTAATAAAGCATACACTGCTTCGGAAGTAGCTTTGGTGGTTTTCCAGTTTGTAGTTTGTTTTTGGCGTAATAACCAGAGTTTTAAATCTTCAACGGCGACTTCGTCATTCGCAACTTCATCAAATAGCTCAATCATTAAAGCTTGTGATTCGATGGGGCGCTGATACCAATAATAACCCGAAGTCAGGTCTCTCCAGTACATTCCCATTTCGTCCGAAAGAAGAGCTTTATCCCGAAGTGATTTGACAATAGCCAGAGCTGTTTTCTGATCACCCAGACGGTGTAAGGCTAATGCAACCATACCTTGCAGATAAATGCCCTGCTGCAAACCGTATTGTGAAGCTTGTTTCTTGAAAAAGTCGAATGCGGCTTTATTGGGTTTATCCACATCTACCTCATTCATAAAGAAGCTACGGGCATAAAGATACTGGATTTCGGAAGAGCCAAGATAATTTTCGTTCAGCTTGTTGGGGTAGTATTTACGGATGTAGTTGTAACGTTCGTGAATACGATCATCCATATAACGCACTGCTTTGTAGAGTATCTGACGATTTTCGTATTGCTTTTTAATGTCGAGGGCATTGAGTTTTACAAGATGTCCTATACCGGAAACAATATATTGAGTGATATAAGGGTCATCAGTTCCACCCGAAAACCAGGGCCAGCCACCGTTTGGCAATTGTTGTTTTGTCAGTTTTTGCAGGGTAGTACGGCTTTCCTGACGCATCTTTTCGAAGTCGAAGAAAAGTTTAATACGTTGTTTTTGTTCACGTTCTGTTTTCGTTTCGTTAAGCCATGGTGTTTCTTCCAGAATCACACTTTTTAACTCCTGATTTTTCTCCAGATTTGATAAAAATACCTCCGGAGTTTCAGCCTTCCATTTATCAAAAACAGCTTTGATAGCCGGGCGGTTTTCAATTACATTGCTCGCAAGTGTATTGGCATAAAAACGATTGAAAAGCTGCTCGGAACATTCGTAAGGATATTCAAGCATATAAGGTAAGGCCTGAACTGCATACCACGCCGGATTTGATGAAAATTCGAGAGTATAGGCGTAATTGCGAAGTGTATTCGATTTGTTATCTGCTAATTTGTCGAAACGGAACGTGCGTTTTCCTTTGCCGCGAATAGTCAACGGCATGGTTTCTGTTACCAACATACGGTTGCTCAATACCGGAAGTGTAGTTTCTTCAGCATCGGTAAATGTATTGGAAAGAGCTGAAAAACGGAAAGTTACAGCAGAATATCCGGCAGGAATCACCAGTCTCCAGCTTACAGATTCACTTAGTCCGGCTTTTACAGGAATCTGTTTACTTGTTTGTTCGCCAGTTGCAAATAAATTGATGCTTTGCATATTCAACCCATTAAAGAGTTCCAGTTTTGCAGTTGAAAGAATATCAGTTTGCGTGATGTTGGTTATTTTGGCGGCAATTTCAATGGTGTCGCCTTCACGCAGGAAGCGGGGAAGGTTACTGTTTATCATCAGGTTTTTTTGCGAAACCAGCTCTTTGGTGAAGTTGGAAAAATTCAAATCTTTGGTATAAGCAAAGCCCAGAAGTTTCCACTTGGTAAGTGCATCGGGTAACGTAAATGATAAGGTGAGTATTCCGTTTTCATCTGTATGGACTGCTGGAGCAAACAAAGCCGTTTCGTTAAAGTTTTTACGAATCTGAGTAGGAGCTGACTGAAGTTTATTGTCTCTTTTTGTGAGTGTTTGATCATTACTTTTTGAAGCATCGGCCTCAAACGCTCCTTTTTTTTCCGTAGCCCTTGTTTCTCCTTTTACGCCTCCTGCCGGAGAAGAATCTGCCATGAAATTAGTTTGGACACTAGCTTCTTCAAGATCATCTGTTTTATATGCTCTTCTCGAACCTAGAAATCTGCCACCATAATATGAATTTTCAACCCAGTTCAATTTTTCATAATCCAGGTTTAAGTGACCTGTAATACCTTTCTTTATGAACAAAGTATTTGTATTGATTGTCCCATAGGCATGATCCTTTTGCCAGAAATTGTAGTTGTAAAAATAGGTTAACACCGGGAAATCCCAGTCATGAGCCCGAAATACATCCAGTGAAGCATCGTAAAGCGAAGCAAGTACTTCTGCATTAGCAGCCAATCCTTTTGCATCTTTGATACGAATCCGCCATTCTTCTTTTTCACCGGGTTGTAATTTGTCGCGGAAGGTTTCAAACTGTACATTCAGATCCCGGTTTTTATAAGGTACCACTACATTGAAATCTTTTGTGTAGAAGCGATTGTTTTTTGCAAAATGGACGTGGATAGAAAAGTTTCCTCTGCAGGCTTCGGTTACAGGAATGTCAATGGTTTTGATACCATTGGTAAAGTTAATCCATTGACGAACCATTGGCTGATCTTTCATTTCGATTTCAAGCAAAGCCTTGATATTGTCATACGAACTGCCGATTTTTAGTTTAATATTCTCGCCAGGTTGTGCTGTAGGTCGTGAAAGTTCGAATAGGGATGGTTGAACAACTGCCATTTCGCTGCTTTGCGGATTTTTAGCAGTAAAATAAACTTCGTCTGTAATTTCTTCACCAAACTTATCCTTGGTTTTGGTAATCAAAACATATTCTCCTGGTTTCCAGCTTGTATTGTTTAAGAGAAGAGACGAATCGCGAGGGAAATCGAAATTACTACTCCACACTTTTTCAAGTCGGTTACGTTTGTTTTGGCTGGTTTCATCTCCATATTCATCATTCGGAAATTCGATTTCGAATTCTTGCTTATTCATGATAAATAAATCCGGTACATTGCCGATACGTTCGCGCAAAATGCGGTCGATTGGCTGTAAACGATAGATTTCCATTTCTCCTGTTGAAGCTTCTGGCTGACCATTCAGATTGGTGATTTGCAGCTTTAGTGATTTTGCAATATCCGTTACTGCAATTTCATGGATATTAGTATTTATTTGGAGCGATTTATATCCAACACTTACCGATTCATTGGCCGAACGGGTTTCGCCATTCTGGTCCGTAACATCAGCTGAAATTGCAAAGGCAAAGGTCGGATTGAATTTACGATCAATTGTTTCATCAGATTCTGCTACAAATGTTACCGAAAATTCACCCTTGGCATTTGTTGTGGCAATACCATTGGCAATTTCAACAGATTCAGAAAAACGACTATAATCGAACCAGCGATAAACCCAGGGAATATAAGCATTGCGGGTAATCCGGTATTTTACAGTTGCTCCGTCAATCATTGCACCTGAATAAGCTTTGGCGACACCTTTAACGGTGATTTCCTGTCCCAGCTTATAGCTTCCGGCTACCGCCTGAAAGTTTACTTCAAATTTAGGACGTTTATATTCTTCAACAGAAAAATATACATTTCCATTTTCGGATTGAATGCGCATATTTCCGGTTAACCGACCTATAGGAGCAACAAATGACCCGTTGAATGAACCAAAGTCGTTTGTTGTTAACTCTTGTTCTGCTATTTTTTCACCGTTTACATCGAAAAAGGCGACCTTCGATTTATGGTTTGTGACAATAGCGTAATTTCCAAGATGTTGACCCAATACAATCCCTTTAAAATAGATAGTTTGTCCGGGACGGTAAATTGCCCTGTCCGTAAAGAAGAAAGTACGGGTTGTATGAGAAGAGTCAACACGGGGATTGTAGGAGTAGTAATATTGATTTTCAATATAAAATTTATCACCGCTTACGTCCGAAATTTCGAACGAAATGTTGCCATTGTAATTGTCTTTGGCAGCTTTCATGGTAAACTCACCATTTTTGTCAGTAAAGTATTCCAGGCCTGCTGTTTTCTCGTATTTACGGGTAGTATAATTGTAATCTGTAAGATATGTTTTGATATTGACGTTTGCTTTGGGCTCTCCTGATTCACGGTGAAGGACGACCCCTTTACGATCAGGATTGGTATTCTTCATTATCAGAGTCAGGTCGGTTACCTGAAAATGAGTATAGCTAACCGGATACTTTGAAAAGTTGAAAGATTCATCCGGACAACTGATTAAAGCGAAGTATCCACGGGGTAATCCTGGTATTTTAGCATTCGTAACATGGTTTTGATAATCGCCAGTGTCAGGAAGCGTAATTGTCCAGCTTTGAATTAATTTCAGTGTCAGGTAACGTTTAATCATCTCTTCGGTAGTTTCATTGCGGTCGCGTTGTATTTCAGCAGGATAGTTTAGCTGAATGATCTTGAAACAGAGCTTATTGATGTTCTTAAATTCGAGTGATGCCGGAATGGAACGATTGGTAGACAGGATTGATGGCATCGTTATATTTACAGACGGATATTGAATTTCTTCCATCAAGATCCTGCAATCCAGTGTTGCCAACGTATTGGGAAACATTTTTACGGTTTTGGCAGCAATTTCGAATGCAGTTTTTATATCCCAGCGATTTTCTTCTGAAAGTAAGCGGTTATACTCTTTCCCTTTGCTTTTATACTGTAATGCTAATTGGTAAGATACGTCAGCCGAAGAGCTGTCTTTCGGATTCTTTTGAATGATGGTTTTTAAAGCAGTAATGTATAAATCACGTTTGTTTGCCAAAACTGAATTAGAATGGATAAAGCTCAGACGTTTCAGATCTGCATCAACCAAAGCCGTAGGTTGTGCGTCATTCAGGTGAAACCGGATTAACTGTTGAAAAATGCGGATGGCTTGGTATTTAAATGATAATGAATCGGTTGAGTATATTTTTAAACTGGCAAAATTTTGAGCATTGTCGAAATATTGTGGACGATTTAACCGGAAAAAGTTTGCAGGTCGGGTGAGATCTGGCTCTTCGCTCATGTAAAAGTCAATAGCCCGGTGAGCCAATAAGTCGTAAAGCGTTGGCCGATAAACCCGCATCTCTTTTTGCTCATGGATGATTTCCTTCCAGTCAGCAATTTGAGCTTTTTGCAATTCTTCGGGTTGCTGAAGCGAGAAAAGAAAATTTTTCACTGTTTGGTCAATCAACATCTGGGCATCCCAGTATTTTAGTTCCCGTGTATAGTCAGGCTGGCCACTGATGCTGCGTTGTAAAATTTGCCAGCGATTATTCCGGTAGTAATCCAGATAACTTTGAGCTAATACCGATTGCAGAATCTGACGAACCGGAGTTTTTGCCACTGAAATCTCACGTTTCAGGCGGGCAATAGTATTATCCTGATAATTTTCTTCGAATTCAGCTTTCAGTTCAAATTGACGGAACAAAGCTTTCAGCATAATTGGGTACAATGCCTTTTCACGAGCCTTAGTATAAACTTGGCCAATAATATCTGAAGCAGCTTTTGGCTGGCCCTTTTTTGCCAGATCTTCAGCTTTTGTCCATTCGGATGTAAAATCAACAGATTTTGGCTCAGTCCCCTTTGCGTTTTGAGCCGAAACAAAAAGAGTTTCAGCAAAAAACAGAAGCACAAAAACAGATGCGAATTTCAATTTCTGGTACATAACGGTTTTATTTCTATAGCTTTAATTTATTCTGAGTGTAATCTTTTTCTTTAAGATGATTTTCTGTTAATTAACGAATCATCCTATGAAGGTACAAACAAGCAAATATAGTGCCGAAAATAATATCTAAAGATTGATCGTTAAATGACTTACCAACACCTTTCTTTTTAAAATTGTTAACAAATCAGCCGGTGAGAATTGTAGCCTGCCTCGAAAATTAGCAGAATTAGCAAACTTTCGCTCTTCATTCATTGTCTGGTTTTTTAAAGTCATTCTCAAAGATTAACTTTGCGCACTTATACAACCCTTTTACAATAAACAACGTCTAAAACTCAAAATGCAGAAACGAATCACCGACGACCGGCTCATAGATGGCTGCCTGACAGGCGATCGTAATGCACAAAAGTCGCTCTTTGAAAAGTACCGTTCTACCATGTTGGGGGTTTGCATGCGCTATGCCCGTGACAGGGATGAAGCAGAAGATATCCTGATGGAAGCTTTCGTAAAAGTGTTTCTCAATATAAGGGAGTTCGGATTTAAAGGTTCGTTTGAAGGTTGGATTCGAAAAATAATGATCAACACATCAATTAATCATTATCGGAAAAACTTGAAAACTTACTATCACTCCGAAATAAACGAAGTAGAAGAACACGAAATTTTGGAAGAGGAATCCATAACCGGACGCTTTACCGCTGATTACCTTATGAGCTTAATCAATGCAATGCCCGATGGTTACCGAATGGTATTTAACCTTTATGAAATAGAAGGGTATAGCCACAAAGAGATTGCTGAAATGCTTGGCATTTCGGTAAGTACTTCTAAAACACAGCTTTTCTATGCAAAGAAAAGCCTGAAGAAAAAAATATTTGAAAATCTGAAGAAAGATCAGATAACAGGATTTAAAGGATTTGAAGATGAAGATTTGGAAACAGTTCAGGAAAACATTTGACGGCTATCAGCCCGATGCCAATTCGGCTTCGTGGGATACGCTTGAACAAAAGCTTTCCCATGCTGAACA
The DNA here is from genome assembly GCA_963667975.1 of Bacteroidales bacterium. Lineage (GTDB taxonomy): Bacteria > Bacteroidota > Bacteroidia > Bacteroidales. The sequence continues at coordinate 3,812,278 of OY764079.1, read as the reverse complement.
ATTTGTTCAAAATCCATATCAGACTCCTAAAGCTAAATTGTTCAATTTTCAACATCTTTCAAATTTTGCTAAATTTTCAGTTGTATCAGGTGCTGCTGCATCACTTGTGGTAGGGATAGCTCTTTTTACCACTCCTCTTATTAAGTCAGGTTCAAAATCTGCTGAAAACAAATCTGTCCGAACCGAAATTGAGCAAACAGATGCAAAAAGTTCTGCTAATCTGACCCAGAATAAGATTACGAATACGGAAAATATTCCTGACTCGTTGGATGAGCAAAATATTCAATCACCTGATATTCATTATAATCAGTTTGTTGAACGGCAGCAAAATAATACATTGGCTCAAAAGGCATCTTCGGTTCCCAATAATATAAAATCTCAAACTCAAAACAATACTTATCCTGTCCAAAGAAATACGAATACGCCTGCTCCTTTTATGCCTGTCCCGGCTTATCAGCCACAACAGCCGATGTATGTTTACAACTCAGCCTCACAAAACGGAGCTGTAAATCAAATACCGAAAGCTACCGTAAATCCTGCTAACCAGCCGGTAAATCAGCAAGTTGTTGAAAAACAAAATATGCAAAGCAAGGATAATCGGATTAATCCAAATCAAACTGATTCTGAAAATCAACGTCCGAACAACACCGATAACGACACAAAATCTGAAACAGAACAACGTCCGGAATTGGTAATTCCTAATGTGATAACACCCAATGGTGATGGTATAAACGACGAATTTGAAATCAAAAACCTTGAAAAATACGAAGTTAAAAATATCGTTATAACCGATCGGAACGGAAAAGTAGTATTTGATGTAATTAATTACCAGAACAATTGGAGTGCGAATAATCTGCCCGAGGGCGTTTATTATTACATGTTGAAAATTCGTTATGATAACGAAAATTTCGTAAAATCAGGAATGATTACCGTAATCAGACGGTAGAAAAATATATGATATGGAGATAAAAGAAGGAGGAAGCTGTCAAAAAAATTCTGACAGCTTTAATTGTTATTTAAGAGCCTGATTCAATAGTAAAGAGCTCATGATAAACCGGACCTGTTTTCAAAAGAATGCTTTCAAAAAGGATAAGTTTTTTAACTTCAACTTGTTGAAATGTAGTCTCTTTCTCAGCCTCAACCAGATCCCAGAATCGTTTTTTGTCACGAATTTCATGAATTCTTCCGAGCGTAAGATGGGGAATGAAGTTTTGACGATCGCGATAAAAACGGTATTTGTGGAACGTATTTAAACATGATTCTCCCAAATTTAACATTGACTCAGGCTCAGAAAATCCTGCCCAAACTACTCTGGGCTGATAACGGCTTCCAAAGGCTCCAATGCCTTTGAGCCCAGTTGTAAATGATTTATTTTGAGAGGCAATTTCTGTGATGATTTTTTCAATACCGGGGATTTTGCATACAGGTGTTTCACCCAGAAATTTCAATGTAAGGTGGATGTTTTCAGGACGAACCCAATTGATTTTATCTCCGGCAAGAGAATTCCGGAAACGAGAAATTAATTGCAAAAGAGAGGACTCCGGGTTAATTTTGATTGCTAAAAACAGGCGCTTTGTATCTGAGCTCATTTCGTTGTTCTTTTGCTTTTCGGTTAAGTTCGGTCATGTGCATTTCCAGATCAGAAAATATGAGTTCAATATTTTTGACTTTGGCAAGTTCTACGGTTGAGACCATGAGCACGTTGTTAATTCTTCTTATTTTCTGAGTGATGTTGTTCACTTGCTCTGAAGAAACATCTCCTTCAAATAGGAAAAGATAATCCATTCTTGCCCACTGAGGAACCAGTATGCCTCCATCTATCTTGTTGGTAAATAAAAAATAGTTAGTCCGGTAAAATTCATCTTCACCGTGAAACATTGGATAGTGCTCAAATCCTTTGTCTTCGCTAACATAGTACGGGAAATCATCAATTCGCTTAAGCGAAAGGAGAAGATTTTCATTTATGGCATGCACCAAACGGTAATCTTTCAACGGAGTTGAGATTGCCAGCAGAGTGTGAAACTGCGTAAATTCAGTGGGTAGTGATATTTTTAGTGCCATAAAATTCTTCTATACAAAATTAACCGAAAAACGTCAAATAAATACAAGTTTGGGTATTCTTTCATGGAGAAAAAAGCATAGCTTTGTAAATCATTTAAAAATTTACAATTATGAAAAAGCTAAAACTTGTTTTAATGGCATTGGTTATTGCCTCTTTCTCAATCATGCAAACCGGATGTTATGGTCCGTTTAAACTCACTACAAAACTTCATAAATGGAATGGAACTTTGGGAAATAAATATGTAAATGCGTTGGTTTTTTTCGCATTTATTGTAGTTCCTGTTTATCAGGTTTGTACCTTCATTGATGCAGTGGTGCTTAATACGATTCAATTTTGGACAGGTACCAACCCTTTAGCAATGAATGATACTCAAAAAGAAACAAAAATTGTGGAGGCCAATGGTCAGAAATACAAAATCACAGCTACCAAAAACCGTTTCCATGTTGAGCAAATTACAGCAACTGCAGATAGAAATGTAGTTGATTTTACGTACAACTCTGCTGACCAAAGCTGGTCGATGACCAAAAACAATGTAACCACAAAAATTGTAGATTTCAATACCAATAAGCTTACCGGACAGGAAGAAGTAAAGATGTATCTTCCAGATGGAAGTACACAAACATATTCTACGGATTTAGCAATGAATTAAGAAGTTAGAATTGAGAAGTTTGAAGCCGGGGTGTAAAATGTTCCGGCTTTTTTATTGTGATTTGTTTTCAAAAAGCATCTATGAACGATCGGGCCCAACATTTGGGAGATTGAAGAAATTGAAAAAAATATGACAGGATTGTCAGAATAAGTCTTAGTTACTGCGAAATTATAAAAACAGTAAAGTCATGATAAATACAATGACAAAAATTTTGATTATTATAGCTTTGATCAATGTCCTTACAAATTGTAATAATTCAAATTATGGAGAGAAAGATGAATATACGTTAATCTCTTACCTTGATATTAAGATTGATAGCTCGGGAAGGCTGCCCAAAGTACCTTATGTGGTAAATTTAGAAAAAGGGAAAAAGCATTTAATCGTTATCGGAACATTGCACTCGAGAGATACCAGTAATCAGATGTTTAAGGATATTGAAAAAATATTTATAAACAAAGTGATTTAAACTTTTAAATGAAGAACAAGCAGTTCAAATTGAAGTAATTTAGAGTTGAACGACAAAAAGTTACCAAAAGATGAACTGCAAGTATGCAAATTTAACTAAAGAGCAAATAGAAAACTGCATTTTACCCTTTATTCCAAAAAATAAGCGAGGGTTTAGCAGTAAGTTTGCAATGACAGATATCTTCAAATGTATCATCTACAAATTGAAAACGGGATGTCAGTGGAAGTTTTTATTTATTGATATTGAATGTATTAATCCTCCATTTAGTTGGCAGTTAGTTTATTATTTCTATCGGAAATGGTGCAAACAAGGCGTTTTTGAAACCATGTTTTTAACTTTTTTAGAAATACAAAAGGATAAGCTGGATACCGAAAAATTGAATCTGGACGGAACACACAGCTTGGTAAAAAAGTCGGCAGAAAGTGTGGCCTATCAGCATCGAAAGAAAGCAAAGACATCCAATATGCTGATCATCACCGATGGAAAAGGGATTCCCATTGCAACCGGAGGAATTATCAGTGGAAACCATAACGACTTGTTTCAGGTAGTTCCTCAGTTTTCAAAAATGATAAAGCAGCTCAACTCCTGTGGAATTGAGTTGGAAAATAGTATTTTGAACGCCGACAAAGGCTTTGATTGTAAGAAACTTATCCAAGCTTGTCATCGAAGAAAACTTTTTCCAAACATCATAGAAAACACAAGAAACCGAAAGAAAAACAAACGGGGTAGAAAGCGATTCTTTATTCGAAGAATATACTTGCAAAGATTCGTCAATGAGCGTTGTTTTGCTTGGATCGATAGCTTTAGGACGCTATTAATTCGTTTTGATTCCCTCGATTCTTGTTGGCTAAATTGGCACTTTTTAGCATTTGCTCTTATCTTATTAAAAGTTTAAACGAGTTCAACATGAGCCCAGAAGTAGCCATTAATGAGGGAGGAGAGGTTCTTAAAATGTATACTGATAGAAATACTGCGATAGAAAATAATGGAGAAATAGGATTGCTAAAATTCTTGTGCGATAAACAAAAAATTAAAATGATTAATGGGGATATGCCTGATGATAAGGAATTTGAAGAGTTATCAATGGCATATTCGGTGGACGAAGCTCTATTTTTCTTTGCCTCTGAACGATTTGTATTGCCGTATACCTATTGGGATGAAAGTGGAAATATAGATAGCTTATATGAAAGTGATTTCATAAAAGGCTATTTAGAGTTGTGTAACATAAAATTAATGCCCGATAAGAAATCATTTTCTTTCTATAAACAATTGTATGAGCGATATTTAAAAACAAAATTTAGCATTAAAAGTATTTGCTCTGACAATTTTTCGCCGATCAGGAGAAAACACCATTTTTGTGAAGTTGCCCGGAAATCAAAAGAATTAAGAGACAAATATTTACTGAGGCAAATAGAAGAACAGTTAAAAAATAACGATAAGGTTATCGTAGTATTTGGAGGCTGGCACGTATTAGCAATTGAGCCAGCGTTGAAACAGATAATTAAAAGAGCTGAAATATAAAATCGATAGATAGTAAGTAGAAACAGGAGTATAGCATCGTAAGAAAAATTAGACCAAAATAATTCTAAAGTCCAAATAATCTTACTGGACTCATTTTTTTTAAGAGTAAAAAAGGCTGATCCTGTTATGAATCAGCCTTTTGGTTATTTATTAAAAGTTTTGGTTTTTATTTGAAAGCAGTTTCGGAGAGCCCGTCGCCACTGATTTTTAACCGGTTGAGATAGGATGGAGTTTCTTTACCCAATACTGCATCTACATAAACCTTTGCAAGGTATTGGCTGAGCATAAATCCATGACCACGCAAGCCAATAAACAATCCTAAATCAGGATCGATAATATAACGAGGTTCGGTGTAATACCCGGCCCATATTGCCTGGAAGCCAACGGATGAAAGCTCCGGAATCCAGTCGACAAAGATTTCCGAAACAATTTCGAGAAAGTCTTTGGAATTGACTTTGAGATTTTTGGCTGTTTCCATCGGATCAACAGCCGGAGAGGCACAACCGATAATCTGACCTGTATCGGCTAACTGCTGACCGTAAACGGCTGAGAATCCTTTATATTTTCTACGATCAATTAACATATCCAATGTATCGCCACCAATACCCATATTCGGTAAACGGCGGGTAATAAATGCCTGATGTTTTACAGGATACAAGCCGGTTTCAATACCTAACATACGGGCATATTTTTCAGCCTCCGGTCCCAATGCATTCACAAATACGTCGGTGGTGTATTCCACGTATTCTTTATCGTGAGTATAAACTAGTACTTTGTATTTGTGACCTTCTTTGTGAACATCAATTAACTGACAATCTTCCAAAATACGGCCACCTTTTTCGATACCCATACGGCGAATCAAATCAATAACACGACCCGGAGTTGCCTGCCAGCAATCGCGGGTAATTAATGCAGACTGATATGTTTTAAGACTGGGATTGAAAAGTGGTGAAATTTCTTTCTGGAAATCTTTTGGGTCAACCATGTAGGCATCTGACCACGAGCGTGATTCGTCGAGAGCCTTAAAGGTTGCATCATCATGGGCAAAACTTACATAACGAATCGGTTTGTAATCGATATTATGCATTTGTTGCAGTTCCTTGAATATTTCAAGGTTATGATGTGCAATATCTGAAATTTCAGGAACACTGAAAGCAGGACGGCCTCCGGCGATATTTCTCCAGGATGCACCACGGCCAAAGTTCACCAATACAGGTTTCTTTCCTGCTTCGGCAAAGTAGCGGAACAAAGCACTGCCTCCAATTCCACCTCCGGCAATTAATACCGGAACTTCTACCTGACGGGTTGCTTTTCCGTCTACATTCGTGATGATTTGTTCGTGAACATTGCGTGGATAAATTTCACCTAACGAAACCTGATTTGACAATGGTCCACGTGGAGTAGCATCTCCTACAACCTGTATTCCGTATTTACGAATCATTTGTTTTAATCGGGGAATACAACGTTTTCCGCGACAAGCGCCCATTCCCAAACGGGTTGTATGTTTGATTTCGTCAACCGAGATAAATTTACGATCGCCGATGATTTCGAGTAATTCACTTACTTTAACATCGTCACAATGGCAAACATACGTTTCTGATTCGATGGTTTGTTTTATTTCCTTTAACCGAATTGGTTCCGGATAATTCTCTTTCACGATAAAACCACGGACTTTTACCAGTTCGATGCCATCAAAGTTGAGAGAACGTACACGGGCTACATTGGTTTTATTGTTTTTGCGAAGGATTTTTTCAATTATGCCTTCGCCAAGTTTCTGACCCTGATTGTCAACCAGAAATACTTCAGCCCCTTCTTGTGCTTCATATTCGATAGGGAGGAAGAGCCAGTTTTTCTTGAGGTTGTAACCAAAGATGGCCAGTCCCGGGCATTGGTAAACACAGTCCATACAGCCGATACATTTGGTGTAGTCAATTTGTGGAACTGTGCTGGTTGATGATTTGGTGATTGCACCATAAGGGCAGGCAAATGCGCATGGATTACATGCAAAGCCATATAAACAGTCAATTTGTACGAATCCTTTTTCTTCCATACGCTCCGGAGTTGGGAGGTATGGTTCTTCAATGATGCGTACCGGATGTTGTTGTGAATCGATATATTCTTTCGAGAGAGCCAGATAATCGTCGTATTTTACACGTTCGCCCATTTCAATTAAAACTTCCTGAGCAGCCTGCTTTCCACGGAGCACTGCGCTTGTACCTTCTCCAATACGGATAGAATCTCCGGCTCCGTAACAGTTGCGTCCAAACACTTCGTTGCCTTTTATCAGTAACTGATCGTCCGGAACAAGACCGGTACAAATGTTGATTGCATCAATACCGTCAATAATACGTTCAGTTCCCGGAACTGGTTCAAAGTTTTTGCATTCGGCAATTACAGCTCCGATGATACCATCGTGATTTTCGTTCGGAATAGCTTTTAGCAGAATATGAGAAGTTAATACGGGAATGCCTAAACGACGAACACGGTTTGCCTGAACAGGGAATCCGCCTTCGAAAGGCTGGGCTTCGATAATGGCTTTTACTCTTGCACCGCCCTGCATTAACTGATAAGAGGTCAGATAACCAATGTTTCCGGCACCAACGGTCAAAATATTTTTTCCGAGTAATGTAAGCTCGTTGTTCATCATTTTTTGAACTACAGCTGCAGTGTAAACGCCTGGTAAATCATCGTTTTCGAATGTTGGCATAAACGGAACTGCTCCGGTTGCCACTACCATATATTCTGCATCGATGTAATAAATTTCGTCGGTGCGAACATTTTTTAAAGCTACCCGTTTGCCATCGAGAATATCCCAAACGGTTGAGTTAAGGAAGATTCCTGTGTAATCATTTCCGGCAAGGGTTTTGGCAATGTCGAAACCACGCATTCCACCAAACTTCTTTTCTTTTTCGAAAAAGAAAAACTGATGTGTTTGCATGGTAAATTGTCCGCCAATTTTATCATTGTTGTCAACAACTATGTTGCTGACATTGTATTTATTTAATTCTTCACGGGCTGCAAGGCCGGCGGGACCTGCTCCGATAATAATGACGGAAGTTTTGTAAACCTTGATGGCTTCCGTTTTTTTGAAATCAACTGCTTCGGGTTGGTAATCGTGCGGGATTTCCGAAATTTCTTTCACGTCGTCAACAGGGGTGATGCAAATACGTTTTATCTGACCATCGACAAGCATTTCGCATGCACCGCATTTTCCAATACCGCATTCGAGGCTTCGTTCACGATTTGATAAACTATGACTGTGTACAGGGTATCCGGCCTGATGTAGTGCAGCCGCAATGGTAAATCCTTTTTCTCCTTCAATTTCTTTCCCGTCAAAAACAAATTTCACCTTTTCTGGTTGAGGTACTTCAAGGATAGGATGTTTCTCAATTTTATACATAAGTTTCAGTGTTTAACTGTATGCTGATTATGGTTTAGGTTTGTTATCGGTTAGCAAAATTACTTTTTTTTGCGTATTGCGAACGCCCCTTGAGTAGATTATATTTTGCTTAACAGATTCCTGTATTTCATGTAGATATGATGAATATATACTATATTTGCCTGATGAATCTATATCTGGCACAATAATTGTTTCAGCAGAAACCAAATTCTAAAAATGACAGTACTATGAAAAGAACAGCTTTATTTTTTGCAACCTTCGCAATGACATTGGTAGTAGCTTTTACATCTTGTAGTAAAGATGATGACAATAATAATACACCTACTCCTATTAACGGATTTACTTTTTCAAAAGTTGGAAATACTGCAACGTATGAATTAAAAACAACAGTTATGGGTCAGACCTTTAATGGTACAGCTATAATGACTGTAATAGGAAAGTATTCAAACAATGTAGCTAAGGTAAAAATGGATTTGAATTTGGGTATTCCGGGAGCTCCTGCCCAGGTTGATACAGGCTATTGGTTTGTTAGTTCTACTGAATTTGCAGATGTTGATGATTCAACAGGAGTAAATAAATTCTTATACACAACTTATAATCCTGTATTGAATACTCATTATACTACGGGAGAGGGCACTGATTCAACATACAGAGATATCGTTGCATTAAGTGAAAATGTGGCTACTACTGCGGGTGCATTTGAATGCATAAAAGTTCGTCAAACTAACAATACGAATGAAGACGAGAATTTTTTCTTTATTAATAAATCGGCAGGAATGGTTAAAATGCTTACAACTGCAGATGGTGGACAAGCAGGGGTTATTAATATGGAATTTGTTTTGAAAACGAAGAGTTATTAAACATACAATTTGAAAATAAAGAGAGGTTGCCATCATCTGGTAACCTCTCTTTATTTTTGAAGAAATCAATCAACGTATGATTTATTTTAGCATAATATCTTCCAAATAAACCGTATGCTAATCAATTTTTTTAACTGATTTGGATTGGCTACGCATTCAATAATAAATGTTTGTAATTCAGGTTTCTTGCTGATTTTGTTTATCAGAAAATTAAGTAATCGCGGGCTGTGAAATACACGTAAAAAGAGCTTGCTGACTCTGAATTCATTCCACATGCGACGGTATATTTCTTTGTCGTACTGTTCATTAAACGTTTCTGTGAAATTATCATGCCGAAAGCAGTTTAACAGATGTTCTGCGGCAACTCTTCCACTGCGCATAGCGTTTGCAATCCCTTCGCCCGAAAGTGGATCAGTCAGTCCGGCTGCATCGCCGGTAAGGATGTATCTCGTTCCTGAAATTTTCTGTTTTTTCATAGTAACCGGGAGCAATGCACCTTTGACTGTTTCCAGAGGTTGAGCGTTCTGAAACCGATCTTTTAATACCGGATGTGTTTTTAATAGATTCTCGAGTGTTTCTTTGAGATTTATTTTCTTTTTGGAAGCGATAGATGAGATCATCCCTAATCCTACATTTGCCTGATTGTTTGGTAATGGAAATATCCATAAATACCCTGGTAATAGCTCCTTGAAAAAGTACATTTCTATATAATGATCTTCATGAAAGCCATAAACTTCTTTGTAATAACGGCGTAATCCAATGATTGAGCTATCTTTATCGAGTTTCCGATTATGAAGTTTGCGGGCAATTACCGAATTTGCACCATCGGAACCTACGATGATTTTTGCGTTCATCATTCCTTTTGTAGTCGTAATTTCGGCAAAATTATCTGTGACTTTTGCATCAAGGACTTTGCAATCCGGAATAATTTGGATATGAGAATGTCGTTTTAATTCTTCAAACAACAGCTTGTCGAAATCAATTCGTTTGCACACATACCCACATTTTTTTACACCTTTATAGTAATGCGGAATTGTAAAAACATCTCCCTTATCTGAGGTTACCTTGATACCGTATGAGGGCATTTTATGCTCGAAACGTTCAAACGATTCGTTAAGTGTTGCCGAAACCATAGGCAGTTGGTTTATGCTGTCAAGACTTAATCCATCTCCACAGGTTTTGTCCTTAGGAAATGATGATTGGTCAATAATTGCAATACTTAAACCTGATTCGGCAAGTTTTATGGCACAGGTTAATCCTGCAGGTCCCGCTCCAATTATGAGTATATCGTATATTTGTTCTGCCATCTACTGGAAGATAAATGATTAGTGTTAATTATTTCCGGATTTGTTACCGGCGTGAATGCTGAAATGTAGCGTATGCCATATTGCTCTTCAGAACAAAGATACAGAAAAGATACTGAAAAGAGTGAAAAGACTGATGAAAATGATAAGTGCCATTCGGTCTTTTTTAATCCCCTCAATCTCTGAAGTAAAATAGAGTATAAAGCCAGATTTAGTTTGATTTATATTTTTAATTTTAAATATTAATATTTATTTGTCGTGAGTTTTCAGGCATCTCTGGATCTTTAAAAACAGAATATTTGGAATGCTAAAAAAAATTGGCCAGTTGCTTTTGTAATAGATTTTGTTATAAATTAGCCATTCGAAAAAAAACTTAGTTTACCTAATCGAAATAGCATTATTAAGTGATACGTTAATTATAAAAACTTAGATGCAGGCATTGTTAATAATGAGTAAGTAATAAATAAAAATGAAAAATATAGTAATAAAGTCTATTTTGATTCTGGCATTGTTATTTTCTTTTAATAATTCATATAGCCAGATTGGTTTGCAGTTTAATTATATTAAACCATCAGGAGCGATGGCTTATTATTTTAAACCTACATTCGGAATGGAAATATTTTCTAAATTAGACGATGAAGATGATAATTTTGTTTTTGGAGCTAGTTTAGGTTTTTATTCTCTAAAAACCAGATTGGATACATTTAAAACTTATGCAATAAAAGTTGAGAATGGAGTTCCATCTATTCACCCAGGATACGAGATTTATTATGATTATTTTGTCATGGAGCTAGGAATAAATTCGGAGTATAAATTTTTGCTATCCAAATTTACACCATTGGTAGGTTTAGGAATAAATGCCAATTTATATAGTTTTAATTATAAACAAGAAATCGAAACATTTATTAGTGAAGATGCTGTAGGTGAAGGCTCTTTTTATCTTGCTATAACGCCAATAGTTGGTGTTAGGTACGAGTTAAATTCAAATTGGGTAGTATCGGCTGGTTTTGGTAAAAATATTGGAATAATATCAAAGGCAGAACTATTCTCCTATTGGAAATCATTTGCAAATATTAGTTATAATTTTTAAAAAAAATCAAACGAGCATGTTTCGTTAATACTTACAAAATTTGGATGAAAATTCATCATGCGAGTCTCATCCTGTATTTTAATAAAAAATTATTTACGTATGAAAAATAAATTAATAACTTTTCTTTCTAAGAAATATATATTATTATTTATTTTATATTTCAGTCTTTTATTATCTTGCAATAAAGATGTTTATGAGTCAATTAAGGTTGAAACTGTTGCAGTAAGTCAAATAGGTGAAGACAGTATTCTGGTTGAAGGAAGAATATCAAATAATAATAATGTTGATGTTTTGTACAATGGTTTTTGTATGAGTAAATTACCATTTCCGGAAATGAAGGATAATCAGGTATTAGTAAAAAGAATAAATGGGAGTTTTAAGGCTTTATATTTAAATCTTGAGCCAGATACTGAATATTATTTTAGAAGTTTTGCTGTAAATGATTTTGAATATACTTATGGTAATATTATAAAATTTAAAGTACCCTATTAAAGTCTGCCAATTGTTTCGTGTAATTTGGTTAATAATAAAATTGTTGATAATGGAACTAGTTATGGTGTGTCTTCGATAGATACGAGTGGAACTCCTTTTATATGGTGGTGTTTTTAAAGTGTCGATAGGCTGTTTCTTAACAGTTTATAAAATGTACAATATTGAATTTATGCGAACTCCCCGAAATGGAATTTATACAACCTGTAAATATAATAATTTTGCTAATGATAAGAAAAATGTATTCATGAGTATTAAATCTTCTTCTAATAATTTTATTATTAATCCAAATGGGAAAGTTTATGTTACTGTTGATAGTGTTAGTAAAAAAATATCTATTTCTTTTTGTGATTTAACGTATGAAGCTTTCTCTACTAATTTTCCTTTGAAAGGAAAGGTGACTATAAATTAATTATTTATGTTTTATATAATGGGTGTTTGTACAATTTGCATTACATGGGTGTTTCATAAGTAAATTATAAAAGTGAAGTTAGAAGGGAAGGGAGAAAAGTAATGAGAATCTAATAATAAATTCCTTCAATCACCTCAATCCCTCTAAGCTTCTAATAATTTATACAAACAAATTTACATTCGCTTCTTCAGCTCTTTCGAGATATGATGCAACACCTCCAATTGAAATATGATCCAATAATTCTTCTTTCGAAATGCCCATAACCTCCATCGACATATTGCAGGCGATCATTTCGATATCATTTTCTTTTGCTTGTTGCATTAGACTTTCCAGAGAATCAATATTTTTTCTGTGCATGATTGAACGCATCATTTTACTTCCCATTCCAAACATATTCATTTTTGAAAGCTTAAGCTTGGTAGAATCGGATGGGAGCATGAAGTCAAATAGTTTTGCAATCAAGTTTCTGTTTACATGTGGTTTGATTTGCTTTTTAATGATGTTTAAGCCCCAGAAAGTAAAAAACATTGTTACTTTTTTACCCATCGCAGAGGCTCCGTTGGCAATTACAAAACTTGCCAATGCTTTGTCAAGGTCATCTGAAAAAACAATTAATGTTTTCCCATTGGCTGCTGACGGATATTTTGCATTCTGCGTTGTAATTTCTTTCTGTACTGTTGCAATCACTTTGCCACCAAATGATTCCATTTTGAGAAGTTTGTTTCCGGTAACCCGGCACCATGCTTCTGCATCTTTTCCAAAAGCAGGATCTGTAGCCGAAACTTTGATGATTTGTCCGGGAATTGCCTTTTCAAATGCCGACTTTAGTTTCATAATTGGCCTAGGACATTGTAATCCGCAGGCATCCAGTTCATTTACTGTTTTGGGCTGAGTATTTTTTATCGGTTGATGACCTTGATAAATATGATCTTCAATACCTATGTAATTATTTTCATAAATATCTTCGTTACTCTGTTTCTGAACGGCAAATTCATAAGTTTTATATCCTCCCGAAAGATTGTAAATATCTTCAAACCCGAGTTGACTCAGAATTCTGCAAGCCAGATATCCGCGTAGTCCCACGCCGCAGAAAATCAGAATTTTTTTGTTTTTTGGAAATTCATTCAATCGCTGACGAATATCGTCCAGCGGAATATTTATGGCACCTTCGATAGTCCCAAGCTGAAATTCATCATGGGTACGAACATCTACCAATATAAAATCATTTTGCTGATAATTAATCAGGTTACGCCATGTCGCAATCTTTACTTTTCCTTTCAGAATATTTTCAGCAACAAAACCTGCAATATTTACCGGATCTTTGGCCGATGAGTAAGGTGGTGCATATGCATGTTCTATTTCTGTAAGATCGTAAACTGTTCCGTTGTTTTTAATCACGGTAGCCAGTAAATCCAATCGTTTATCCACACCTTCGTACCCTACAACCTGAGCACCAAATAACCGTCCGTTTTCGGGAGAGAAAACAATTTTAATAGTCATCGGAATTGCATTGGGATAATAACCTGCATGGCTCGATGAGTGGGTTATCGAAGAGATATAGGGAATCTGCTCCTTTTTCAGCGTACGACCTGAAACGCCCGCCGAAGCCACAGTTAAATCAAAAACCTTAGCAATAGCTGTTGAAATAGAGCCTTTATAAAGATGTGTATTCCCGAATATTATATTATCGGCAGCAATTCTTCCTTGTTTGTTTGCAGGACCTGCCAGATAAGTAATCCCTCTTTTTTGGGTGATTGGGTTGGTAAATTCAATGGCATCTCCTACAGCATAAATGTCAGGATATGATGTTTGCAGATATTCGTTTACGAAGATACCTCCTGATTCGCCAATAGTTAAGCCTCCGTTTTTAGCAAGTTGATTCTCCGGACGAACTCCGATGGAAAGAATAATTAGTTCTGATTCAATTTTACGTCCACTCATCAGCATAATGGAAAGTTTACTCTCTGTTTTTTCGAAACGAGAAACACCATCTTTCAGGTAAAATTCAACATTTTTGGTTTTAAGATGCTGATGTACAAGCGAAGCCATCGAGTAATCAAGAGGTGTCATTACCTGCTCTGCCATTTCAACAATGGTAACTTGCATTCCTAGTTTGTGCAAATTTTCAGCCATTTCCAAGCCAATGAATCCTGCTCCTACAACAACGGCTTTCTTCGGTTTCCGGCTTTCGATAAACTCTTTTATCTGATCAGTATCATTTACATTCCGAAGTGTAAATATCCCTTCGGATTTTATTCCCGGCAAATTTGGACGCAATGGCTCAGCCCCCGGTGATAAAACCAATTTGTCAAATTGTTCTTGATAAATATTTCCGGTTTCCAGATTTTTGACACTTACTTCTTTCTTTTCTGGATCAATGGCAGTTACTTCCGACATAATGCGGATATCTATATTGAATCGCTTTCCGAAGGCTTCAGGGGTTTGAACAAAAAGTTTTTCGCGTTCCTGAATGGTACCTCCTATGTAATATGGTAATCCGCAGTTTGCATAAGAAATATATTTACCCCGCTCAAACATTACTATTTCGCAGTTTTCATCATTTCTTCGCAAACGTGCAGCAGTAGTTGCGCCTCCGGCAACTCCACCGACAATTAAAATCTTCATACATTGTTTATTGATAAATTTAATGCACAAAAATAAATAATTTCAATACATCTATATATGTAGATGTGATTAATAATACGTTAAGCCTGTTTAAAAAAGCTGCTTCAGGGAGTGTTGAAACGGATGTTTATTCATTTGAATAATGCCGTCTTGCACAAGACCCTAAATGCAGCCTTTCCGTAATAAAAATAAGTTCATTCTTATTACGGCTTAAACGATATTAGTCAAACAATTCGTTGAGCCAGCTTTTCTTTTTATAGTATTTATCATGATGTTTATAATTGTCATGATATTTGTAATCATCATGCTTGTTGTGCTCGTTAGAATAAGAATGATTTACAGGTTCTTGTGTTTGAGTGGAACGTTCAATAATTTTATCAAGCTCTCCACGGTCGAGCCAAATACCTCTGCAATCAGGGCAATAGTCAATTTCTATTCCCTGACGTTCGCTCATCATGAGTGTTGTATTACATTTTGGGCATTTCATAGTTTCGTACAGTTATAGGATTTATGAATGATTTTTCTTTTTCAGGATAAGAGATAGAATTACCGATAAAGCAATTACCGCTCCGATAGTATAGAGCGAAGTCGTTATTGGTATTTTAAAGAAGGAACTGATTGACATTTTTATTCCGATAAACATCAGAATAGCGGCTAATCCGTATTTTAGCAAATGGAATGCACCCACGATGTTAACCAGTGCAAAATAAAGCGAACGTAAGCCAAGTATTGCAAATACGTTAGATGTGAAGATGATGAAAGTGTCATTTGAGATTGCCAGAATAGCAGGGATGGAATCAACCGCAAAAATAAGATCGGTAAATTCGATGATAACCAGCACAATAAAAAGTTGTGTGATATGCAGTTTTTGGTTGATTTTCAGGAAAAATTTCCCCTGATGAAATCGATCTGTTAAAGGAATAAACCGTTGAATGAGACCAGTGATTATCTTGTTTTCAGGACTTCTAGTATTATCTGCTTTTTCAACCAGCATTTTGAATCCGGTATAGATCAGAAAAGCACCAAACACATAAATAATCCAGTGAAACTGGTTAATCAGAGCAACACCTGTAAAGATGAATATAGCTCGCATAATCAGGGTTCCCATGATACCCCAGAACAAAATCTTATGCTGGTATTTTCCGTCTATTCCAAAATAGCCAAAAACCATGATGAAGACAAAGAGATTGTCAACACTTAATGACTTTTCAATGATGTACCCGGTGAGAAATTCAAGCGCTTTGGCTTTTCCCAGAAAATGGTATATTCCGTAATTAAATAGCATAGCAAGTGTAATCCAGAAAAGAGACCATAGTAGGGCTTTTTTGGTGCTGATAATTTCATCTTTTCTGCTGAAAAGTCCCAGATCGAGCAGCAGCATAAAGAGGATGAAACAGATAAATAATATCCAGATTGTGAAATTAATTTCCATTGTTAAGCAAGATATTTAATGAGGATAAAACTTCCGATTAATATTGTTGTAAATCCCAGTGCCAGGATGTTGAAGTATTTGTCAATAAACGCTTTGATGGAAGATCCGAATTTCCAGATTAACCAGGCAATCAGAAAAAACCGAGCACCCCGACTAATGAAAGAGGCCAGCGTGAACATAGCAAAGTTTACATCAAAAACTCCGGCTGTAATGGTAAATACTTTGTAAGGAATGGGCGTAAAACCGGCAGTAAAGATTACCCAGAAATCCCATTCGGCATACAAAAGTTTGATGTTTTGGTAAAGCGAAGTTGTGAATCCGGGAATATTGTCGAAAAAGAATAAAGCGAAAGGAGTAAATTGACCTTTATCGCTTAACCATACTTCATTTCCGATATAATATCCGATAAAAGCTCCGGCAACTGAACCGATGGTACAGATAAGTGCATAGCGGAATGCCTTGGTTGTTATGCCTAATGCTAATGCGATGAGCAAAACATCAGGTGGTATCGGGAAAAAGATGGATTCAGCTAAAGCCAGAATAAATAAGGCCATAGGTCCATAGGGAGAATTCGACCAGTTTAGAATCCACTCATATAATTGTTTAGACCATTTCATCTCTGTTGATTTTGTTTTACACACTCTCTGTTCTCACTGGTTTTCCGGTGAGAATATTCATATGAAAGCTGTGTGTATCCTTGTGAAAAGATTCAGCTATTTGTGAATTAATACGATGATGATGATTGAAATTACAAATACAGCAATAATGGATGTAACCAGTTTTGGTTTGAACGTCAAAAGCATTTTTACTTTATCACCAAGTTTAAAGGTTAGCAATCCCAGAAAGTAAAATTTCATCCATTGGCTAATAATGGTTGCCAGTCCAAATAAGAAAATATTTATGTCGAATATGCCGGAAGAAATAGAAAATATCTTATACGGAACCGGAATAAATGCTGCTGCAAAAAGAACTCCAAAACCCCATTGCTCATAGAGTAATCTGATTCTTTCGTGAAGTTCAATGGTTATTCCGGGCACATTATCAAATACAAACAAAGCAAAATCTGTATAGTTCCCATCTGCTTTTAGCCATGCAAAATAGCCAATCCCGTATCCCATAAATGCGCCAAGCAGCGTTCCAACTGTCCCTGATATTGCATACTTAATCATGTTTTCCTTGTTCAATAACACAAGTGTTATGAAAAACATTGGGGTAGGCAAAGGAAGAATTGAAGAATCAAGAAAGGCACACAGAAACATAGCCCAAACAGAGTACCTGGTATGAGCCCAACTATTCAGCTTGTCAATGAATCTTTTAATAAGATTGAATTTAGTATAGGAAATGGATTCGGTCATAAATGATTTTGTGATAATTCAACAAGGGAAAAGCCTTGTTGTTTGCTTCGTTTGGTTATTGTTCTCTCAAAATGTGTTTTAATTTAATCCGGAGTCATTCAGGGTTAATGCTGATGGATGGAAATGTTGAGGTCGATTGAGTGTGCAAAGATTAGACTGTTACATTCCTCCAATCGGTATTATACACTTGAATTTTTAATATAGATGAAAAATGCTGTAAACTGCAATATAGGAAAGTTCTTCCTGGATGTCAGGTAAATGCAATCCTGTTTGTCAGGAGAGCTTGGGTGGTTGCCAGAAAAAAACTTCACTCGTTTGTATATCGGGAGCGAAATGTATAAAAACAGTACTTGAAAGATTACAGTTCAAAAAATGTGATGGTAAAACTACATACACAACAACGTCTTCTTCACCATTGTCTGTTTGAATTTCGTGGTGTGAAGTTGAACATTCATAACTTATAATCTGAACGCATTCTACCCTATGATGGTAAGTATCAGTGCAAATCCATCCTGTGATAATAAACATAAAAAGCGTCGATAATAGTCTGAGTGGTTTCATTTTTAAGTAAAAACATAACGGATTAACACTAACTTATTGTATTTGTTGAATTAAATTTATGTTAATAGAGTTGTAAAGAGTAGGTCTGAAATATATTTTCTCTCCTTCTTCAATAAAAAATGCCTTAGTTTTGTTGTTGAAGGTAACAGCTATAAAGAATATCAGAAATTAAATATGTATCAGATAAACAAATTATATGTCAGGCCTGAGCTAAAGTTGTCGGATCTGCTCCTCGAGAATCCAAACTTATTGTTGATGATGGAGCATTTCTCGCTCAACTCCATTGTTCAGGAAATGAGTGTTGATCAGTTTTGTCGTAAAAACGACCTTCGCACCGGCGTATTTATTGCGATTGCAAATTTATACAATGGCTTTCAGAATACAGGAAAAGATTTATTTACGGAAAAAGATATAGAGGTAATTATAGGCTTTTTGTCTAATTGTCACCGCTATTACAAACAGGAGAAATATCCCGAAATCAAGTCTCTGATTGCTCAGCTCTATCAAACGAATACTACTGCCGAAGTAAAACTGGTTGAACAGTTTTTCAACGATTATTTTGAAGAGGTGCTCGAACATTTGAGCTATGAAGAAAGCATCGCATTTCCGTATTTTCGTAATCTTTCGCAAAGTAAATCAGAAGCTTTGACTGAAAGTCATTTTTCGGTTCTTGAATATGGCGATCATCATTCCGATATTGAGTCAACATTGTCTGATTTGAAAAATCTGATTTTAAAACACATCCCGATACAAACTGATTTTGTAGTTCGCCGTAAGCTCTTATTGAGCCTGTGCGAACTTGAGTTCGATCTTAAGATTCATCAAAGCATCGAAGAACTGATTTTGATGCCCCTGATTGCCAAACTTGAAAAGAAGCTGAATCGTGAATAAACATAAAATCCATATTGCAATTATCGAACCATCTTCGTTAGTGTATGAAGGAATTTCGAATATTCTGCTCAAGTCGGGAATGTATATTCAGATTTTCAGAATAGATACTGTTTCAGAACTGTCTCATCATAGTAAAAGCGAGTCGTTCGATTTTGTTCTTGTCAATCCGATGTGCATCCAGAATAAAATCAGGGAGTTTACTGCTATGCGTAAATGTTTTCCTGATGTTTGTTGGGTTGGATTGGTGTATAATTTTTATGAGCCTCAACTGCTTTCCAATTTTAATTTTCTGATACAGATAACCGATAGTACCGATACAATTTTTGATGCTTTTCACCGGCAAATTCATTTGCAGGAAGACGGGCAGTCCATGGAACATGAACAACTCAGCGAACGAGAAGTGGATGTATTACGGCTTATTACTCAGGGACTTTCGAATAAGGAGATTGCAGATAAACTCAATATCAGCATACATACCGTTATCAGTCACCGGAAAAATATCAGCCAGAAAACCGGAATCAAAAGCCAGTCAGGCTTAACCATTTATGCCATATCTAATAAAATCATCTCTCTGGAAGATTTTGCAGGAGTATAAGGTTGAACAAAGAGAGGTCCGGATTTGACAATTCCTAAATGACATTTGCCGATTTTATTAACTCTTGATTTTTATTTCAATCGGACAAACATAAAGAAATTGTAAGTTGATACTCTGTCTTTTATACTATTAATCCCTTCACTCATTTTAGTCTTGACTCAGGCGACTGATATCTTTTACCCTTACAAAAGGGGATATCATACCTCAAAATTCCCTATTTATAGCGATTGTGCAGATTCCTTTCTTGTTGTTGTTTTGCAGTATGAAATTAAAACGAAAACTGTAAAGCAATTAAGATATGAAACGGATAGCCATTGTACTCCTTTTGTTTTGGATGATGACAGAAGTACAAGCCCAGTCGGGAAACGGATTTTTAACTCAGGACAGTGGGGAGAAAAATCGTTTATTACTCTGGAAGCTTTCTATACCGGAGATATTGCTTCAAATCTGAATGGTGGGATCAAGCAAGGGGTTCGTTATTTGGGAATGGCAAACCTGAATCTGGATTTCGATTTTGCCAAAGCAGGCTTATGGAAAGGGGGGCATCTTTTTCTGAAAGGAGCGAATACTCATGGGGGAACTCCTTCTGCCGACTTGTTGGGTGATTTTCAAACTTCCAGCAATATTGAAGCCGGGAATCATACTTATTTTCAGGAATTGTGGTACAAACACACATTCAAATACCTTGAATTTACCATTGGTTTGCAGGATTTGAATGCCGAATTTGCCGTAAGTGAACATGGCGCTGATTTTATGAACAGTTCTTTTGGAGTTCCTTCGGTAATATCTAACAATATTCCGGCTCCGATTTTTCCACTCACAACACTTGGGATTACTGCCAAATGGAATCTTTCGGAATTTGTTACTTTTCAAACTGCAGTCTACGATGGTTGTCCAGGGCTATTTGATAATAACCAATATAATCTGCATTGGGATGTTTCTGAAAATAATGGAGCCTTGATATTTTCTGAACTGCAATATTCTGCCCGAATCAAAAAACTTCCGGGAGCTTATAAGTTGGGATATTACTATCATACCGGATTACGTGAATTGAATTCTGAAACACAAGATTACGAATCAGTTTTTGACCACAATTATGGGATTTATTTCTATGCCGATCAGGATATCTGGAAAGGACTTGAAGCCCGTAAATTGGCATTCTTTGCGCAGATTACACTGAGTCCAGAATCCATCAATACTCAGAATCTTTATTTGGGCGGAGGTGTACATTATCAGGGATTATTTTCTAAATCAGGAGCAGATGTGCTGGGACTAGCCGTCGCTCATGCCGGATTTAACCCGGAGAGCTTGCAACACGAAACCACTTTCGAGCTGATGTATAAATATCTGGTCTCAGAATCATTTTATGTTCAGCCCGATTTTCAATATATCATAAATCCGTCAGGCACGGATCGAAAATTAAAAAATGCATCTGCATTTTTCCTGAGATTTGGCTTCCAATTCTAAAACATCAACACAATGAATACTCAACAATATAAACCTGCGTACTTGTCAGATCTTTCCAGTAATGATCAATGTGTGATTACAAAAGTTCACGGACATGGCGCTTTCCGGAAACGAATTACCGAAATGGGTTTTGTGAAAGGGAAGAAAATCAGTGTAATCAAAAATGCCCCGCTTCAGGATCCAATAGAGTACGAAATCATGGGCTATCGTGTAACCTTGCGTCGTTCGGAAGCTCAATTGATTGAAGTGATTTCGATGGAACAGTCAAAATCACTGGTCGGGAATATATTCGAAGGAACATTTACCGAAGAACGTATGATGGAAAGTTTTGCTAAAACGAGCAAAATCATTAATATAGCATTGGTTGGAAACCCGAACTGTGGAAAGACAACTCTGTTCAACTTTGCTACCGGAAAGCATGAAAAAGTGGGGAATTATGGTGGAGTAACAGTGGATATCAAAGAAGCCTATTTTACAAAAGACAACTATACCCTTAATGTTACCGATCTTCCCGGAACCTACTCTATCTCCGAATATTCTCCTGAAGAACTCTATGTCCGCAAGCATATTTCTGAAAATATGCCTGATGTAGTTGTAAATGTGATTGATGCTTCTAACCTTGAACGTAACCTGTTTCTGACTACCCAGTTAATTGATATGAATATCAAGGTTGTGATTGCCCTCAATATGTATGACGAACTGGAAAAGAAAGGGGATACTTTCGATTATGAAGCGTTGGGGAAAATGATCGGAATTCCGATTCTTACCACTGTTGCAGCTAAAGGAAAAGGAATTGATGAGTTGTTCGCGAAAGTGATTGATATTTACGAAGACAGCGATCCGATAGCCCGCCATACACATATCAATTATGGGCATGAGCTCGAAGAGTCGATTCGTAAGGTGAAAAATTTGATAAAATCTAATTCCAGTATTTCTCATCAGCTTTGTCCCCGCTATCTTGCAATCAAACTGCTCGAAAATGAAAATTCGACCCGTAATTATATTCGCCAGTTTAAGAGAGGAGAAGAGGTTGTTCAATGTGCCAAAACTGAAATGCTTCGTCTCGAAAAAATATTTGAAGAGAAAACGGAAACGATTATAACCGATGCTAAATATGGTTTTATTCATGGAGCTCTTAAAGAAACTTATCAACCGAAAGAAATCACCAAGCAACAGATTAGTCATGCGGTGGATACTATTCTGACTCATAAGTTTTTTGGCTTTCCGGTGTTTATTTTTTTCTTATGGATTACTTTCCAGATGACCTTTTCGCTTGGTAGTTATCCCATGAGCTGGATCGATAGCGGGGTGAGTTTTTTAAGTGACCTGCTTAAAAATTCGATGAGCGAAGGTGCTTTGCGCGATTTATTGGTGGATGGAATCATCGGTGGAGTAGGAGGAGTGATTGTATTTCTTCCCAATATTCTCATCCTTTTTTTCTGCATTTCGCTCATGGAAGATACCGGATACATGGCACGTGCTGCCTTTATTATGGATAAGCTGATGCATAAAATTGGGTTGCATGGTAAATCGTTTATTCCGCTAATCATGGGTTTCGGGTGCAATGTGCCTGCCGTGATGGCTACCCGAACCCTCGAAAACCGCAAAGACCGTATCCTTACGATGCTCATCCTGCCTTTGATGTCGTGCAGCGCACGTTTGCCGGTATATGTATTGCTGATTTCTGCATTCTTTCCGCAAAATCAGGGTATCGTATTATTGTCTATTTACCTGGCCGGAATTGTGCTGGCTGTGCTGGTTGCCCTGCTTTTTAAGAAAATCTTCTTTGCCAAAAAAGATGTTCCTTTCGTGATGGAACTCCCTCCATACCGTATCCCAACCCTTCGCAACACTTCCATACACATGTGGGGTAAAAGCGTACAATACCTCACTAAAATGGGAACCATTATTTTAACGGCATCTATCCTTATCTGGGCTTTGGGATATTATCCGCATAACGTGAAATATTCAAAAAATTACGCTTCACTTGAACAATCCATTCAGAACAATCCACAGCTTAACGACAGAACTAAACAAATTGCGTTGAACGAGCTGCAAATAAGCATGCAGTCTGAACGTTTGGAGCAATCTTACATCGGGAAAGTAGGACACTTTATTGAGCCTGTAATACGTCCGCTCGGTTTCGATTGGAAAATTGGCGTGAGTATTGTTGCCGGACTGGCAGCTAAGGAAATTGTAGTAGGAACCATGGGGGTGCTCTATCAGTCAGGTCTTGATGATAACGAAACTTCTGTGAGCTTGAAATCCCGACTGCAGGAACAGGTACATTCACATGGAGACCATATAGGACAGAAAGTTTTTACCCCTTTGGTCGCTTACGGATTCATGCTCTTTGTACTTGTCTATTTCCCTTGTGTAGCCGTGATTGCAGCCGTAAAGAAAGAAGCCGGAATTCGCTGGGCTCTCTTTACGATGTTCTACACCACCACTATTGCCTGGCTCATCGCCTTTGCAACCTATCAAATCGGGGTTTTATTTTAAACAATAGCTATTATGAATCAAGATATTATTGTTATTTTCATCCTTGTCTTTACGCTTTCTGCCGTTGTTTATAAGATGGTAAAACCCATGCGTAAGAATATGGCTAAACATAAATGTGAAGGTTGTTCAGGCTGCGAACTCTCGCAGCTTAAGAATATGAAGAAATGTGAGGATGATCTTAATCAATAATTACCCACCCTGAATGAGGTCATCAGGCCCTTCCGGAGTGAGTGGCAATTGATTAAAATTTAGCTTAATCTCATCTTGACAACCCCCATGAACCTTTCTCCGTCCATCTTATATCGCTCCCTGAATAACATTCTCTGCTCTTCCCTACAAATAACTGTTAACACTTCTTTCTCATCTGAAAAGGATTTATACCTTTGCACCCCGTTTTAAAAACACGAATAATGCATGTATTTACAACCCGCAATCAACTTGCGGAATGGGTCTCCTCTCGGCGTAAAGAACTCAAAACCATTGGGTTTGTACCTACGATGGGAGCTTTACATCAGGGACATTTGGTGCTGGTAATGAGGGCGAAATCAGAAAACGATTTGGCCGTAAGCAGCATTTTTGTTAACCCTATACAGTTTAATAATAAAGAAGACCTTGAAAAATATCCGCGTAATAAGGAAGCCGATTCAGCCCTGCTGAAACAGGCTGGTTGTGATGCAGTATTTATGCCTTCTGTAGAAGAGATGTATCCCGAAGGTGAAGTAACAGAAACACATAATTTCGGAACCCTTGAACAAGTAATGGAAGGTACTTTCCGTCCTGGGCATTTCAATGGAGTAGCGGTAGTTGTGAAGAGACTGTTACTGCTAAGCAACCCACACCGTGCCTACTTTGGGGAAAAAGATTATCAACAGCTACAAATCATTAAGGCGTTGGTAAAGAAAGAAAAAATGGGAGTTGAGATTATTCCTTGTCCCATTGTTCGTGAAGCAGACGGTTTGGCTATGAGTAGCCGGAATATGCGTTTAACTGCCGAAAATCGTGCATTAGCACCCTTTATTCATAAGGTGATGCAACAAGCCGCAGATTTTCAACGTTCAAAATCGGTTTCTGAACTTAAAAGCTGGGTAGCAGATCAGTTTAAGTCCCAATCTGTATTTCAACTCGAATACTTTGAAATATCTGATGCAGAAACCCTCGAAGTAGTTCAAAACTGGAATTGCGGTCAGCAAACGATTGCCTGTATAGCTATTTGGCTTGGTGGGATTCGTCTGATCGACAATATAAAACTATAATAAACATCAGAAAATAAGCGTTTCTACCTCGCTTTTTTTATAACTTTGCAGCCGTTATGCATATAGATATACTTAAATCGAAAATACACCGGGCAATAATTACAGATGCCGACATCAACTACATCGGAAGTATTACTATTGATGAAGATTTGATGGATGCTGTAAATCTTATTGAAAACGAACGTGTTCATATTTACGATATCAATAATGGAAACCGTTTAAATACCTATGTAATTAAAGGTGAACGCGGATCAGGTGTGATTGGAATAAACGGAGCTGCTGCCCGTTTAGTAGCTGTTGGCGATCTGGTAATTATTGTTTCTTACGCATCTATGGATTTTGAAGAAGCCAAAAATTTCAAACCATCTATTATTTTCCCTAAAAACAACAAAATCTAACCTGATTTGAAGGCTCGAATTTTAAAGCTTCTGAAATTTCTTGTGTTTTTTGGATTAGGATTATTCTTAATCTGGTGGTTTCAGCGTAAGTTAAGTCCGTTAGAAAAGGATCAGATTATCCAGGCTTTCTATCATGTGAATTATTGGTGGGTAGGTTTATCGGTTGTTCTAGGAGTATTGAGCCATTACGTTCGTGCCATACGATGGAAAATGATGATGGAACCGATGGGTTACAAACCTAAAACAAAGACCACTTTTATGGCTGTAATGATTGGATATTTGGCCAATCTGGCTTTTCCGCGCCTGGGAGAAGTGATGCGCTGCGGAATTTTAAACAAATACGAAAATGTGCCTATCAATAAATCGTTTGGAACTGTTGTAACAGAACGGGTGTTTGATATGATTATCTTCGCTTCGCTTTTTATTATCGTATTGTTTTTTGAGTTTGCCCGTTTGAAAGATTATGTTTACAACGAATTTTGGCTTGGCTTTGCCAACAAATTCAACAATATCAACTTCACAGGTTTTATGATGATAGTGGTGATGAGTGTAATTGCACTTATCACAATACTGGGACTTGTTTTTCGTAAAAAGATTATTCATTCAGGCATTTACTCCAGTATCCGGGTCATAGTTATTGGTTTTCTGGAAGGATTAAAATCATTGATTCATATAAAACGCCCGCTCTTATTTATCATATATAGCCTGCTAATATGGTTGTTATATTTTCTGATGCTTTATGTGATTTTCTTTTCTATAGAAGAATCAGCCTCACTGGGAATACTTTGCGGAATGGCTGCATTGGTCATGGGTTCTGTAGGAATAATCGTAATTCCCGGTGGAATAGGTATTTATCCTCTCATCGTTTCGCAAACACTGGTGTTTTATGGTCTCAGTAAAACAACAGGTTATGCTCTTGGATGGGTTGCTTGGACATCACAAACATTAACTATTGTGCTTTTGGGACTCATTTCTTTTGTAATTTTACCAATTATCAAAAGAAATGAAGATGCAAAAGCTTGATGTAGTTCAGAAAAAGATTCTTTTAGGACAAGATCTTGATCGCCAATTAGCCTACTGGCGTTTTAAAAGTCAAAAAATTGTATTCACAAATGGTTGTTTCGATATTTTACATCGAGGCCATATTGATTATTTGTCCAAAGCTGCCGATTTGGGTCATGTATTGATTGTTGGCTTAAATACTGACGATTCTGTTCGTCGCATCAAAGGACCTGAACGTCCAATCAAAGATGAATTTTCCCGTGCATTGATTTTGGCTTCACTCAGTTTTGTAAGTGCTGTAGTTTTGTTTGATGAAGACACCCCCTACAATTTGATCGAGCAAATTCAACCTGATATATTGGTAAAAGGAAGTGACTACAATCCGGAAGAAATTGTGGGGTACGATATCGTGAAAGCAAAAGGCGGAAAAATAATCACCATCGATTATATCGAAGGATTTTCCTCCACCCGTATCATCGAACGGATGAAGCAGTTGGGAGAAGAGTAAAATGGCGGTAATTCAAGAAACTCAAAAGTAGTCGAAGATCCCCTTTCGGTGTTTCATTAAAATAATCTAAAGAGTAAAAGAGTATATTTCTGAATTCTCTTCACTTTTTACGTTTCACTCAGTAATCTTCCCCACCGGATACACATTTAACCGATTATCAAACCAGGGAGAACGCTGGTAAAACCAGTTATATATGGCTCTGGGATCCTTGGCAAAGGATGGGTCAGATGCTTTTTTTGTTTCAAATTCTTTACGGAGCTCAGGTGATTGTGCCAGCATTTTTCGGGCTTCAACTTCCATTACATACGATTCGGCATACTCTTTTTGCTCAAAAATGGTGTTGAAGAAACCCCACGACAGCAATGAACCTCCTGCTTTGGGTTCAAGCATTGAGATGATAATCTTAGCCAACGGCTGGCTTATCGGAATAATAACCGACCCCGGATAGTAAGTTCTCTCTTCTTCAATTTCCTGTTGATCGAATGTTACGGTCTGGCATCCTTCGTACGACTGATCTCTTTGCTTTACATTACTGAATTTGTAGCTTTTTACGTTCATACTTTTTGTTTCGGTAAGTGTTTGCATTTGCACGCCGTGTATTTTCAATCGTTCAATAATGTCCTGCCACTCAATTGGAATAATGTAAGCTTTGGGTAGTTTGATTGGTTCCATTGGTTGGTATTGTTTGAACATCGGGATTTTGAATGTGGCTTTTTTTGAACCATACTGAAACCAATCACCTCCAGTCAGATCACTTTTTGTAATACGATATTCCACACCCAGAAATTCAACCATTATGCTGTCATTAGGTGAGGTTGAATACTGCAAAGGGTACTCTTTATTCCGGAAATCGTTTGATAAAACCTCCTGATCGGCAGTTTGGATAGCGAATTTTAGCTGTATAGCTTCTTTGTTCATCATTTCCAATGTGAAGCGAATCATGGCGTTGGTGGCTAAAACTCTTTGTTTATAAGGTTTGAGCATGTGTGTTTCGATGAGTAAAGATGGACGATTACGCATTGCAACGTACCCTTGCGACAAGATGGGTGGCGCAATCTGACAGATTAAGCCGCTGCGGGGGTCGTGCCAGTTACGGAATACCACGTATGGGAAGATCGGATTTCCGGAAGCAAACATTTTTTTCTCTACAAAGGGCAGATAATTTTCCTTTTGCCATTTACTCAAAGCAGGATTTATATTACCATCGGCTTCAAGGCTGTAAGTCACAACGTATTGATAATCGGCTCCATCAGTAGTATGACAATCGATAAAAAAGTCAGGGAGCCAATGATTATAAAGGCCAAGCCACATACGGGTTTCCTGAGCTTGAACTTTCAGAAAATCGCGGTTCAGGTTTAGGTTAGTCGCAGTAGTTCGCCAACCCATCTCTTTGGGTCCATTCTGATTTATCCGGTTGTAGGCACTAAAGCGTTCATGACCGTCAGCACTGAACACAGGGATAAAAAGGATGGATACATTTTGAAGTAACTCTTTGTATTTTCCGTTAATAGCCATGTCGCGAAATAGCACAAGTCCTGCATCTTTTCCATCAGGTTCTCCGGAATGAATACAGGCATTCACCATCAGAATCAGCCGGCCTTTCTGTTTGATTTGCTCAGGAGAATCCAGCCCGTCCTTATCCGCAATCAGTGCAATCAAATCCCGCCCCTGAGGACTTTTCCCAAAGTTTAGTGTACTGATAATTGAAGAGGCAGAATCAAGTCTGTGGCAAAATTCCAGGGTTTGATCATAGCGGGGCGTTTCCAGTCCGTTGGTTTGTTCAAACCATGTAAGCCATTGCGTGTTTTGAGCGGAAAGTATACTCGTAAATACAATCAGTACAAGTGTGATGTATTTATGTTTCATAGTGCAGTGTGATTTTTGAACAAAGATAAAGGATATAGTGAATTATCATCTCCAAAATGAATATAGCCTGCTTTCAGTAAGACAGATTGATTAGAGACAGTAATACCGTAATAATAGACTATTTTTACAAAGTTTGCTATCACAGAAGGGTTTTTGTATTTTTACACCCTGAAACAAAACGGGGACTCTTATTTGACGACAGTTTTGTATATCACTAATTAAGAATTTATAGTAATGAAGCGATTTGAAGTAATTGAGCTTATTAAGCCGCAAAGTACTTTGCCTATTGGCGAAATCATCAATGTAAAAGGATGGGTTCGTACCCGTCGCGGTAATAAAAATGTAGCCTTTGTGGCATTGAATGATGGCTCTGTTATCCATAATATACAAGTAGTATTCGATCTGGCTCAGTTCGATGAATCAATCATTAAGAAAGTAAATACCGGGGCATGTATATCGGTTATGGGAACTTTGGTAGAATCACCGGCAGCTGGTCAACCGGTAGAAATCCAGGCGAAAGAGCTTGAAATTTATGGCGAAGCTGATGCGGAAGCCTATCCGTTGCAAAAGAAAGGTCATTCCATGGAGTTTTTGCGTGAAATAGCACATTTACGTCCACGTACCAATACGTTCGGGGCAGTGTTGCGCATTCGTCATGCAATGGCTTATGCCATCCATAAATACTACAACGATCACGGATTCTTCTACATCCATACACCGATCATTACGGGCTCTGATGCTGAAGGTGCAGGAGCAATGTTCCGTGTTTCAACTTTAGATCCGAACAATCTGCCGAAAACTGATGATGGAGAGATAGATTTTACTCAGGATTTTTTCGGAAAAGAAACCAAACTCACCGTATCAGGTCAGTTGGAAGCTGAACTTGCGGCACTGGCATTATCGAAAGTTTACACTTTTGGCCCTACTTTTCGTGCTGAAAACTCGAATACACCACGCCATCTGGCTGAGTTTTGGATGAATGAACCGGAAGTTGCGTTCAATGAGATTGAAGAAAATATGGATCTTGCTGAAGATTTTCTTAAATATCTGGTAAACTATGCACTCGAAAATTGTTACGATGATCTGGAATTCCTTAACAAGATGTACGATAACGAACTTATCGAACGTCTGCGTTCTGTTACCCAAATCGAATTTATTCGTTTAACCTATACCGAGGCAGTTGAAATTCTGATCAATTCAAAGCAAAAATTCGAATACAAGGTAGAATGGGGGGTTGACTTACAATCGGAACATGAACGTTATCTAGTCGAAAAACATTTTCAAAAACCAGTTATTCTTACTGACTATCCGAAAGATATCAAAGCTTTTTACATGAAGCAAAACGATGATAACAAAACTGTACGAGCCATGGATGTGCTTTTTCCGCGCATAGGTGAAATTATCGGAGGCTCGCAACGTGAAGAAAATCTTGATCGTTTACTTAAACGTTGCGAAGAGATGAATATTCCTGAAAAAGATGTATGGTGGTATATTGATACACGTCGTTTCGGAAGTGCACCTCACTCAGGTTTTGGTTTAGGGTTTGAACGGTTAATTCTATTTGTAACTGGTATGGCAAATATCCGCGATGTAATTCCATTCCCTCGTACGCCAATGAATGCCGAATTTTAGTATCTTCACTGTCGCAAATAACAGAAATAGAATATGCTCAATCAACGACTGGAACAAAAACTGTTGCAAAAGCTTTCTCCGCAGCAAATTCTGCTGATGAAGCTTTTGCAGGTTCCGGCCATTGCGTTGGAACAACGGATAAAGGAAGAACTGGAAATAAATCCTGCGCTCGAAGATTTACCGGATAACTCCGAAGAATCTGCTGAAAGTACGGAAAATGACGATTTCAGTAACGATTATGAAGATACGGATATCGAGAACTCACGCGATACTTCCGATTTCGATATGAATGATTATTTGGATGAAGATGACGTAGCCGACTATAAATTACAATCTAATAATTATTCACCCGACGACGAAACCAAAGAAGTACCAATCTCTTCCGAAACCAGTTTTCATGAGTTTCTGATTTCACAACTTGGTCTTCAGGGGTTGGACGATAAACAATATGAAATCGGGTTAACGCTTATTGGAAACCTCGACGACTCTGGTTATCTGCAGCGTGATATCAGCGCAATGGTTGACGACTTTGCATTTAGCCAAAACATCATAACCGATGAAGAAGAAATAGAATCGGTATTGAAAGCAATTCAGGAGTTAGATCCTTCGGGTGTTGGAGCCCGTAGTCTTCAGGAATGTCTTTTGATACAACTTCGTCGGATTGAAGATAAAACGGAAACTATCGAGCTTGCAATTCAGATTATTGAGCATCATTTTGATAAGTTTACCCGTAAACACTATGATAAAATCACCGACAAGCTACAGATTACTGATGAAGAGTTGCGTGATGCAATTGAAGAAATTGTTTCGCTCAATCCTAAACCCGGTAATTCGGTTAGTGAAGTTTCCCGAACCAACCATTATATAGTTCCTGATTTTAATATTTATAATCTAAACGGTGATCTGGAACTTCAGCTCAATGCACGGAATGTTCCCGATTTGCGTATAAGCCGAACCTATACCGAAATGTTGCAAACCTACTCCGAAAGTAAGGTGAAAACATCGCAACAAAAGGATGCGGTACAGTTTATCCGTCAAAAGATTGATTCGGCACGTTGGTTTATCGATGCCATACGTCAGCGGCAAAACACTTTGCAAACCACCATGCAAGCTATTCTGGATTATCAGCGTGAGTTTTTTGAAGAAGGTGATTTTTCCAAGCTTCGTCCCATGAAACTCAAAGATATTGCCGAAAGGGTAAATCTTGATATATCCACAGTTTCCCGCGTTGCAAACAGTAAGTATGTTCAAACTCCATTCGGAACATTCTTGCTAAAAGAGTTTTTTTCCAAGTCGATGTCAACAGAACAAGGAGAAGATGTGTCGACGACTGAAATTAAAACCATTATCCAGAATTTGATCGATAATGAAGATAAAACCAATGCTTTGAATGATGATAGCATTACGGAAATTCTAAACCGGAAAGGATATCATATTGCACGTCGTACTGTGGCTAAGTATCGGGAAAGTCTGGGCATTCCTGTTGCTCGTTTACGCAAAGAAATCTAAGAATAAATTTTTATGGAAAACAAATTAGCGAGATTTATCTCTTATCTCTTTCATCCGCTTTTAATGCCCTTTTATTTTTTCCTGATTCTTTTTTTTAGCAATACACCTCTTGCCCGTTTGTATGTATTGAAAGGAAAACTGGTAATTCTGTCGTTTGTATTTATTACAACCTGCTTATTGCCTGCTATAATGATTTATATCTTATATATACGCAAAACGATTAGTTCTATACATCTTGAAAAACGTGAAGAACGTCCACTGCCATATTTGCTGACAGTAATATTTTACTATCTGGCATTCTATTTATTAAAGAAAATGAATTTGCCGACAATGTATTACCTCGTTGTTTTGGCAACGGCGTTATTAATCATTTTGTTATTGTTGGTGAATTTCAAGTTTAAAATTAGCGCACACACGGCTTCTTCGGGAGGGCTGCTTGGTTTGCTCTGCGGAATGAGTATTCGTTTCGGATTTGATTTTATGCCCTATATTATAGGTGCAATTATGACCGGAGGATTGGTGGGATTTGCCCGTTTACAACTTTCGGCACATACTCAAAAAGAGATTTATACGGGCTATTTTACCGGATTTGCGTTTATGCTATTATTGTTTCTTGTTCTGTAAAGCTTCCGCTTTTACACGTTCACGTGCCATGCGATCAAAAATAAAAGATGAATTTTTGGGATTGGCAACCATTTGCTTGAATAATTCTGTAGCAAACCCATCTTCAATTCGCATTCGGCGTTTCATATCATAAACGGCATCTCTTTCATTCGGAAAATAAATATCATAAAGCTGATCCGTAAAATCAAAAAAAGCTTTGTGTAAATTAAGTTCTGTAACCATAATCAGTATATAATCATATTGCTTGATTGTATCTTCCATGTGTTCATGGTTGATCAGTTTTGCGCCATCTCCCCACATATATGGATAAAGGGTTTGGTTGTAATACCACAATTCATTCTTGTTCCATACATTCGGAGCTATATCTTGATGATAAAATCCCCAACTGTAACTATCGCCAATAACCAATACATTGGGTTTCGTTTTGTTTTTTGAATAATAATGAACTTTTGGATATGCCATTTCTGTACCTTTATGCAAGGGGGAAATTAGATTCAAAGTATTTTCAATATCATGCTCACCATCGGTAATTTGATCGGTGTAAATAATAGAATCCCATACCATATCAGGCATTTTAATAGAATGAATTTTCTCCATGTAGTGTAAAACAGAATCCAAACCAAGATAAGTTCCGTAATTACTCCAGTGTATTCCAAATTCTTTATATAAAGGATATTTTGATTTGTTTTTTTGAGACACAAACCAAGCATTTAGGTTAATATGATTGATATTTAACTCTTTACTGATGCGGGAATAGCTTTTGTAATTGGTGTTTTCTGATTTCAGTCTAAGATATCTATACGGAATATCTTCAGGATAAAAGCTGGCTTTACCGGGTTCGTATACAATAATCATGTCGATATTATGCTTCGCTTTCAGATAATCTTGAACCCGCTTTGCCCGCTTCAGTTTTTTTCGAATATAATCATCGCCAGTAAAGTTTAATCCGCAATAATCAA
This sequence comes from Bacteroidales bacterium, assembly GCA_963667975.1. Lineage (GTDB taxonomy): Bacteria > Bacteroidota > Bacteroidia > Bacteroidales. The sequence goes on along the minus strand of OY764079.1, from coordinate 3,778,846 downwards.
GGATATATGATTCTTCATACAAACAGTTATGTTTACCTACAACAGCGTATGAATTTGAATGGTTAAATAAGGAAAAATCAATCTGGTTATGAAGTCTCACCAAGGGTTCTCTAAATCCAATATTATCTTCAACAGATTTTGTAATCGTTGATTGAAAGTTTTCTTCCAACCAGCTTCCCCATGTAAATTTCGAAAGCTCAGGTTTGGGGTTCAGATTATAGGCTCCTTCCAGAGGTTCTACTTTTATCCATGAAGTACATTGCTGAATCATGGGCAGAAACATCATTGTGAGTAAAACGGCGAATAATATTTTGGGCAATCTGTTCATGGCTAAAAACGGAAATAGATAAATGGATTAAAACCTGATGTTGTGATTGATGCAACCGAAAGAACAAACAGAACAATGGATGCAAGTGTCATTGCCAGCAACGCTTTGTTTGATTTGTTTTTAGCAAACAAAACATTCTGCCATTTTTCTATGTGGCCAGTAAAACCCCACCATGCAAAAAAGAATGCAGCACCCATAATTCCCCAAAACTTCATATCGAGCATATAATTTGATGCTCTGAAATCGGTGGAGAACATTTTTGAAAGGATGAAAAATGCCTGACTCATATTTGCAGCTCTGAAAAATACCCAGCCTATCATTACCAATAAAAAGGTAAGAATGATACGTGTTCCTTTTCCGGTTTTACTCATCAATTTAATGAGAAATACCCGGTCAAGAATCAGAAACGCACCATGATAAACACCCCAAAAAATAAATGTCCAGGCTGCACCATGCCAAAAACCAGATATCAGAAAAACCAGAATCAGATTCAGATACATTCTGTTTTTCGAAACTTTATTGCCACCCAGAGGAATGTAGAGGTAGTCTTTCATCCATTTCCCCAGTGTCATATGCCACCTCCTCCAAAATTCAGAAATATTCAGTGAAATATAAGGATGATTGAAGTTCTCGGGAAAATCAAAACCAATCATTCTTCCCAATCCCAAAGCCATATCAGAATAACCCGAAAAATCATAGTATATCTGGAATGTGTAAGCCGTGATACCGATCCATGCAAGTGGGGTTGTAAAATATTGTTGTTCAAGTCCAAAAATATAGTCGGCAGTTTGTCCTAACGTATTGGCGATAAGTGCTTTTTTTGCCAACCCAATGCAAAACCTGAAAAAGCCTGTGATCCGGTTGTTATTGTTTTCATTGTATTCACGATCAATCAATTGATCTGAAATTTCATGATATCGAACGATAGGTCCGGCAATCAAATGGGTAAACATTAAAATGTAAACTCCCAAATCAGAAACCTTATCAAGCTTTTTTGCTTCACCTCGATACACGTCAATAGAATAAGTCATTTTTTGAAATGTAAAGAACGAAATACCAATAGGCATTATGATTTTTGTCCATTCAAAAACTTTAATTCCAAATGCTTGCAGTATATTGTTGAGGTTGTCTACAAAAAAATTGGCATATTTAAAATATAGAAGTGTTCCAATATTCAGTATAACAGAGGCTGCCAGAAAGTATTTTTGATGCTCTCGTTTCTGCTTTGTCATTAGTTTTATTAACTGAAATTCAATCCAGATTGAAATCAGAACCAGAAAAATAAACTTTGGAGCACCCCATGCATAAAATATAAGACTTCCAAGAAGTAAAAAACTGTTTTTGTACTTCTTGTCAAGCAGAATATAAAAAAGCATAAATAATGGAAGAAAGAATAGAAGGAAGATACTACTACTATAAACCATCGTTTGATATAATTGTAATGAGTTATTCGGCTAGATAATGTTACCCAATAAAAAATATTGCGCAAATGTAATAAAAGACTAAAGGCAGAAAGAGTTTTACTTTATGTGAGAGCGAGTTATTCCTTTACCTCCACAAAATAGAAGTTGAAGTTGTTAATATGCTTATTTTTAATTCGTTGTATGATGAAGTAGAGCAAGATCGGAGATTGAAAGATCAACAGTATTCCTGCACCGATAACCGGCCATGGGTAGTGAATTAAAAAATCCATTGCAAATACGGAAACAATGGCGGCTATTGTGAAAAATGAAACAAGCATGATTCGTTCCTGTGTTTTATTTCTCACTGCTTTGATCGAATCAATATGGTACATGGCTTCAGTTCTGCAATGCGGGCACTTTAATTTTATTTCTTTACCATATTTTTGAGCTAGTTTTATTCTGTCGGGTAGTGAAGTTTGGGTTGTGATTGAACGATTACAGTTTTGGCAATAGGTGTAAAGTTTCATAGGTGTATGAATAGTGGATTGTGAATCAAAAATAATAAAAATAAGTTTAAAAAGAGAATGTCAAAGCTTATTTTGGCAAATTAGATCATAAACCTGATGAAAAGCGCATTGAAGATTTGAATTGATTAATTTTTTACTTACGCAATCTGCCTATTTTTAAGTATTCTGTATTTAATCTATATTGGGTTTAAAGAATTGATTTAGAATGATTTTTGTAGTGGATGATTTTGCCGTGGAAATGATTTCTACAAAACTAACCCTGATTTTTCATACAACACAAGAAGATAGGAGAGATCATTACATTTAATGATCTACTAAAACGTTCAAAAGTACTTAACTGCAAAATAAATTACTCTGGTAGATGGTAATAATATGAGATAGAGATATTGTAAGTGTTTGAATTTAATTGTAGTCTTAATTTTAAGACAATGAATTTCAGCGAAATATTATATTAATACTAATTTTTCAAAAATAGATTGTATATTAACTTTTTAGATAAAACTGTTAAATTATAATTAATCAATTGAAAAGTCCACATAAAGCTATTTTCTTTGTATGAAAATTAATTAAGTCATGTTTACTTGGGAAATTCTCTTATCGCTTTATTTGCTTATCTGTATTTTGCTGCTTTTTAGTGCGATAGGGAAGAAGATTAATTACCTAAAGGTTTTTCTATTTTCGGTATTCCTTACCCCAATTGCCGGATTTTGGGTGATTTTGAAAGAAAATGAAAAATTGGCAGGTATCCATATTATGGTAAAATATAAATGCCCGGAATGTGAATTGGAATTCACGGATGACCAGGAATATTGTCCAATATGTGAAAAAAGTGGCAAACAGGTTCGATTACGCAAAAGTATTCGTAAGATTATATAAATAATTACTATTAAAGAAGGATATCTGCTCTGCGTTTTTCTTTGCCTTAAATGTTCTGTAAAAATATATGAACATTTATCGGGTGTATTTATTTCTAATAGGCATTAGAAATAACATCATTAATCCAAGTTTAATAAATTAGCTGGCTAGTCTGATACGACTATCAGTAACTGTTTGAATTTCCGAAAAAGAATAGTTACTTTATTTAAAGAGTTCAGAACCTAATCTGCTTAATTGTATTGCAAAAAAAAACTTGGGTTTTTCTGAGTGTATTGAGGTTGTCTAAAGAGCCATCCCCTTAATGTATTTGCCAGATAAGAGGTTTTTGAACAGCCTCCTTTATGATGGATGATTTTTAACTAATTCAGACTTGTAAAAAATCAAGTCTGAATTAGTTAAGGGTAAGTTAATAACCCAAATTAGCCAACAGGTGACCATTGGTCAACAACAATAGGTATCTGGTCTGACGCACCCCATGTACCACTTTGAGCTTCTACACCAATAAACTGTATGTAGGTTTGGTCGTGAAGTTTTACAGTTACAATTATAGTTCCAATGTATGAAGCATAACCCTTAAGGATATAAGTAAAATCGGTTTGTAATCCACCAGGTATAGTTTTGTAAAAGGTATTGGAGTAATTAATACCTACAAAATACATGGTAATTTCAGCATTCCACGATTTGTTGTTGTAAGAAGGTACATTTTGTAAACTTACATTTACGTAGGTTTTAGGCATCTGTGAAATTTGTGCCTTACTTTCCATGGCAATGCCTGTTAGCAGTATAACACTTAATACTACTGCGAAAATTGTTTTAACTGTTCTCATTTTGCATAAGAGTTTAATTAATAAATTTAGTTAATTTAAAATCGAAGTTTAAGCTTTAAAAGCAATTTTTCGATATGACAAATATAGTGTTAAAAATTTATATGAGATTGAAAATTTTGATTTTTTTACGCATGTTTTTGTTATGTATTAATAATATATGGTTAATTATTATAAAGTGAGCTTTCTTTGAGATGCATTATCTTGTCAATCTACTCGTATTCCCGTTCGTTTGGATGAAAATACCGGACAAAAATGAAATCTATTTCAAGGATCTGAGTAACTGATAAATGCAAAGCAAATATTTTGCGACTGTCAGTGTTTATGGTTTTAAGCATATCATTACGAAGAGTGAGAACTGTGTTTTCTGATTTTCTCCTTGTGTTTATTATTGCTGAAATTGCATGACTTACTTTTTGCCAGGAACGGAGTAGATGTAGTTGTTCTCCATTAGGGTAATTAGAAAGGCATATTGCATTCTTCTTAGCTCTGAAAATTGGGGTTTGTCCAGTTCCCTAAAGTCACATTTACGAGATTGAATATAGGATGTATTTAAGTTTTTGGATTTCCGGCTTATTTTGTTCTTTACATTTATATGCCGTTTTAAAATCTCTATCTTTGTTGCATGATTCTTTCTAGATTAAATCTTACCAATTTTAAGAATTATGCTTCGGCAGAACTGGAATTCTCCGAGAAGATAAACTGCTTTGTAGGAGATAATGGTTCGGGTAAAACCAATTTGTTGGATGCTATTTACTATCTTTCGTTTTGTAAAAGTGCGTTTAACCTGCATGATACCCAAAATATCCGTTTCGAAGCCTCTTTTTTTGCATTGCATGGACATTATCTGCTTGGAGAAGTTGGAGAAGATCAAATAAGTTGCATTCAGCAAAAAAATCATCGAAAACAGTTTAAACGCAATAAAAAGGATTATGAACGTTTGGCTGAACATATTGGATTATTACCACTGGTATTGATTTCACCTTACGACAGCGATTTGGTGAATGATGGCAGTGAGATTCGCCGTAAGTTTGTGGATGGTGTAATATCTCAGTTCGATAAGATTTATCTGGAAGATCTGCTTTCGTACAGCAAAGCATTGGAACAACGAAACAGGTTGCTAAAACAGTTTTCAAAACAGGGAGATTTTGACAAGAACTTACTGGAGATTTGGGATGAACAATTGGTAAAATACGGCACTCTGCTTTATGAAAAACGTAAGTTGTTTTTCGAAGAGTATATGCCGATCTTTCAATATTATTATCAGTGGATTAGTGGAGAAAATGAACAGGTTGAGTTAAGATATGAATCACAGCTTCACCATGCTTCTCATACAGAACTTCTCGGAAAATCGCTCGAAAAAGACCGAATTTTGGAATATACAACTACAGGAATCCATAAAGACGATCTTGAATTTTTTATCGAAGGATTCCCATTGAAAAAGTTTGGTTCGCAGGGTCAGCAAAAATCATTTCTGGTGGCTTTGAAGTTGGGACAATTTGATTTTACCCGCAATAAAAAAGGCTTCAAACCGCTGCTTCTGTTGGATGATATATTTGATAAACTCGACGATAAACGCGTGGAAAACCTTATTCAGCTTACCGATAATGGTAATTTTGGACAAGTATTTATTACCGATACGCAACGTCAGCGTATCGAAAAAATCTTTTTGAAGATTCGCATTGAACATAAAATATTTGAAGTAAATCAAGGTGTTGTAAAGGAACGATAGGCTGATATGAAAAATGAACCGAACATCTATCCCTTAAAAGAAGCCATTGAAGAATTTCTGAAATTCTATCGTTTAGAAGATAAACTGAAAGAACGGAAAGTGCTTGATGCGTATCCCGAAGTGGTTGGTGAATTAATCATGCGCCATACACTTGATTTCTGGATATGGAAAAAGGTTTTATATGTTAAGGTAGATTCAGCTCCGTTGAGGAATGAACTGATGATGGCTCGTACTACCCTGATGCGAAATTTGAATAAAAAAGCCGGAGCACAGGTTATAGAGGATATTGTACTGAGGTAAATATTGCCAAAATCAGTTCATTATACATGTTTATATTTCTAAAAAATCATTAATTTTGCCTCCGAAAAAAGATAACACAAACAAGATTATACATTATTTATGGCAACTACCGCAGATTTCAGAAACGGTTTATGTATAGAATTTAATGGAGACCTCTATTCAATCGTTGAATTTCAACACGTAAAACCTGGAAAAGGTGCAGCATTCGTACGTACCAAACTTAGAAACCTTAAAACCGGAAGAGTAATTCCGAATACATTCAATGCTGGTGTTAAAGTTGATGTTGTACGGATTGAGCGTCGTCCATATCAGTTTTTGTACAAAGACGATAATGGGTACAACTTTATGCACAATGAAACTTTTGAACAGGTTGTTATTGAAGAACAGGTAATTAATGCTCCTCAGTTTTTGAAAGAAGGTCAGTATTGCGAAATTAACTTTCATGCTGAAACGGAAACTCCACTGCAATGCGAACTTCCACCGTTTGTAGAAATGGAAGTTACCTATACTGAGCCGGGCGAAAAAGGAAATACAGCTACCAATGCAATGAAAGAAGCTACTGTAGAAACAGGTGCAACAGTAAGAGTTCCGTTGTTTATTAATACCGGTGAACGTATTAAAGTTGATACCCGTACGGGTGATTATTCAGAACGCGTTAAAGGTTAATCCATTGAAAATAAATTTCTAATCGTATAATACGCCATTGAGGAAAGAACCTCCTCAATGGCTTTTTTTATCTTTATCAAACCCTAAAAAATAAAGCTATGAAATTCCCAAGAACATACACTTTGCAGGAAGTTGCAGAAATTACCGGAGCAGAAATGATTGGAATCCCCGGATTTCATGTAACCGGTATTAATGAAATACACATGGTTGAAGCAGGTGATCTCACATTTGTTGACCATCCGAAATACTACCAAAAAGCACTGAACTCAAATGCTACCACTATTCTGATCAATGCAAAAGTAGATTGTCCGGAAGGAAAAGCGTTACTGTTTTCAGAAGACCCCTTTGCAGATTACATGAAACTGGTGTACAAGTTTCGTCGCTTTGAGCCTTGCAATGTTGCAATTAGTCCAAGCGCAGAAATTGGTGAAGGAACTGTAATTCAGCCGGGTGCGTTTGTGGGAAACCATGTGAAAATCGGAAAAAACTGTATTGTTCATGCGAATGTGAGCATTTATGATCATACAATTATTGGCGACAATGTAATCATTCATTCAAACTCGGTATTGGGTGCCGATGCTTATTATTTCCAGAAAAAACCAGCTGGTTATCGTAAGTTTGAATCATCAGGCCGTGTAATCATTGAAGACAATGTGGAAATTGGTGCTTTGTGTGCAATTGACAAAGGCGTTTCGGGTGATACAACTATTGGTTGGGGGACTAAGCTGGATAATTCAGTACAGGTTGGTCATGATACGATTATTGGTAAAAATTGTTTGATTGGATCTCATACTGCGATTGCCGGAGTTTCCAAAATAGAGGATGACGTATTGATTTGGGCAAGAGTCTCTGTAAATAAAGACCTTGTAATTGGAAAAGGAGCAATAGTACTGGCTACATCCGGTGTGGATAAAAGTTTACAGGGAGGTAAAGTGTACTTCGGAACACCTGCTGTTGAATCGCGTAAAGCATGGAAAGAAATGGCTGCAATCCGCCAACTTCCGGAGTTACTTGATAAAATGAGGAAGTAACGGATGATAATTCAAATACAGAAAAGACTACTTACAGAAGTGGTCTTTTTTTTATGTTGATTTATCAATCCTCGTGAACAATTCTTCGTTGATAAATATTATTTACAAAATAATGATTTAGAAATCAGATGACTTATTTTTGATAAACCGATAATAAACTTATGGGTTAATACTCTGAATTATGAAAAAGTACTATCGTGTTATTGTGTTTTTATTAATAAGTCCAATTTTTGCTTTTTCGCAAAATAATGAATTCCACAAAGGATTGTGGAATAATTGGTCAGTAAATATAAATGTTGGAAACAGTCAATATTTTGGTGAAGTAAGCGGTAATTTGTTTAAATATGGAACTGCTTGGGCTACTGGAATATGGATGAATAAAAGGGTTTTACCAGCTCTTGGTATTCGTGGTCAATTGATTTATGGGAAAATAAAAGGCAGAGCTGATGAGTATTCAAATGGGAATCCTGCGTATTTGTCGTTTAGCACCAAGTACTTAGAAGGAACATTAAATGGAGTTTTGTATATTAATTCATTGTTTGCAGGCTATAATCCCGAAAGGATTATAGAAATCTATGGTTTTGGAGGTTTGGGCCTTTGTAATTTACAAGGAGAAACAGTTGACTTTAAACAAGGGAAAACGATTCGTAGTTTTGGATATAACTATGGAAAAGGTATCAGTGGCTGGGAGATTGACGGAATAGGAAATGCTGGAATGGGCGTACAGTTCCGATTAAATCAAGCCTTTTCATTAACTGCCGAAATTTCATGGAGATTGTTGAATACAGACAACCTGGATGGCTATGAAGGAGGATTTAAATGGGATTCATATTCATATAATTCACTTGGATTAATATATAATTTTGGAAATGCTGGCAAACTAAAAAAAGAGCCAGTGTATGAACCTCCTACTGTAAAAGAGGTTGAACCGAAAGAATTTACGCCTGTTGAACACCCCGAACCTCAGAAAGCAGAACCTAAAGTTGAAGAAAAGCCTGAGTCGGTAAAACTTGAGCCTGTGAAAATAGAAGAAGAAAAGCTTGAGGTAAAACCGGAATTGATGAAAAAAGAGCAATCAAAGATTAATATTAAACCCGAACAAATTACGACTCCGGTTATTCCTGCAATTGTACACGATGAATACAGAGTTCAAATACTTGCTAGTAAAAAAACAGTAAATATTGAAAAATTAAAAAAACGCTTTGGAATAACACAACCTGTAAAGGAAGAGTATGATTACGTTTGGTATCGTTATACCGTTGGATCATTTACCAATTTCGAAAAAGCAAACGAAGAGGCCAAGAAGATTATTTCTCAAAATATGATTTACGATGCATTCGTGGTAATGTATAGTCAGGGTAAACGGGTTGGTATTGTCCGCAGGGGATGGTTAACTCCTGATAATGTAAAGAAATTTTCTGCACAAATTACAACTCCTGTAAAAACAGAACCCAAACTAACTGATTCAGTTAAAGATGTGAAGGTGTATGCTGTTCAGGTGCTTGCGGTACGCAGAAAGCTTTCAAATGTTGAGGCATACAAGAAAAAGTATAAGCTGGATTATGAGTTGTATGAATCGTATAGTGAAAATATTTATCGTTATTATGTGGGAAGTGAAACCGTAAAAGCAGAAGCTATAAAACTCGAAGCAAAAATTCGTAAGGGAGGAATTCGTGATGCATTTGTTATTTCGGTGCAAGAAAATAAAAGATTTTTAGTAAAATAGTAAAAAGTGAATTCCAAAAGCCAAACAGAAATATTCCAAATTCTCGAAAGCAGGGCTGATTTTTACAATCAGCCTTCTTTTATCGTTAATGATCCAATATCAATTCCACATATTTTTTCGAGAAAAGAAGATGTGGAAATTGCCGGTTTTTTGGCAGCAACACTTTCATGGGGCCAGCGTAAATCAATTCTGGTTGCTTGCAAAAAATTGATGGGTTTGATGAAATATCAACCATATGAGTTTGTCTTAAATGCGGATAAAATAGAATTGGATAAACTTAATGGATTTGTTTATAGAACATTTCAATATGATGATTTACTTTGGTTTATAGAAGTATTGAAGTTTATTTACCTTGAAAGAGGAGGCTTGGAATTAGTCTTTTATGAAGGGTTTGAAAAAAATGGAGATGTTTGGAACTCAATCTTAAATCTGAATTATGAATTTCAGAAGATTCCTCATTTGAAACGTTCAGAAAAACATCTTGCAAATCCCGAAAAAGGATCAGCTTGTAAACGGTTGAATATGTTTTTACGTTGGATGGTTCGTAAAGATGAAAAAGGTGTAGATTTTGGAATTTGGCATAAAATTCCAATGTCAGAACTGCTTTTGCCATTAGACGTGCATGTTGCAAATATTTCACGAAAGTTTGGATTACTTTCGAGAAAGCAAAATGACCGGAAAGCAGTGGATGAGATAATGAAAATCCTCAGAACATATTGCCCTGAGGATCCTGTAAAGTATGACTATGCTTTGTTTAGTCTGGGGTGTGTTGAGAAGTATAATCAGGAAACTTAGTCGAGCTTCAAAACTGCGAGGAAAGCAGTTTGGGGAACTTCTATGGTTCCAATCTGTCGCATGCGTTTCTTTCCTTCTTTCTGCTTTTCAAGTAGTTTACGTTTACGCGTAATATCTCCACCATAACATTTTGCGGTAACATCTTTACGCATGGCTTTGATGGTTTCACGAGCTATAATTTTTGCCCCAATGGCTGCCTGAATCGCTACATCGTATTGCTGGCGGGGAATCAGTTCTTTTAGTTTTTCACACATTCGGCGACCAAAACTGTAGGCATGGTCAACATGGATAAGTGTAGATAATGCATCCACTTTATCTCCGTTCAGCAAAATTTCAAGCTTCGCCAGTTTGGAAGTTTTATATCCGGTTTGATAATAATCAAATGACGCATATCCTTTTGAAACGCTTTTGAGCTTATCGTAAAAATCGAAAACGATTTCAGCCAGTGGCATATCAAACGAAAGCTCAATCCTGTTGGTGGTAAGAAATACCTGATTTTTGAGTGTTCCGCGCTTATCAATACAAAGTTTGATGATTGCTCCTAGATACTCGGATTTAGTAATCACCTGAGCATGAATATAAGGTTCTTCAATTTCGTTAATCAGATTTGGTGCAGGAAGTCCGGATGGATTATGAACTTCAATTTTCTCACCCTTGGTAGTGATTACTTTATAAGAAACATTGGGAACAGTGGTGATTACGTTCATGTTGAACTCCCTGTCCAGACGTTCCTGAATAATTTCCATGTGGAGCAAGCCTAAAAAACCGCAACGGAAGCCAAAGCCTAATGCGGCTGACGATTCTGGTTCAAAGCTTAACGATGCATCGTTCAATTGAAGTTTTTCAATTGAAGCACGTAACTCTTCATAATCGTCAGGATCAACGGGATAGAGACCTGCAAAAACCATGGGTTTGACGTTTTCAAAACCATCAATTGCAATATCACAGGGTCTATCTACATGAGTGACAGTGTCCCCAACTTTAACTTCTTTCGATGTTTTAATTCCTGATATAATGTATCCAACATCTCCTGCCGAAAGTTCTTTTTTGGGAGATTGCTTTAGTAAAAGAACACCCACTTCATCTGCGTGATATTCTTTACCGGTATTGACAAATTTCACGAAATCGTTTGTACGTATGGTTCCATTGAACACTCTGAGGTAAGAAACAATGCCCCGATAAGAGTTGAAAACAGAATCGAAGATCAAGGCTTGTAATGGAGCATCCGGATCTCCTTTTGGTTCAGGAATACGTTCGACAATTTGTTCGAGCAGGAAGTCAACGCCTAATCCGGTTTTGCCACTTACAGCTAAAATTCCGTCACGATCACATCCTAATAAATCAACAATTTGGTCTTTAACCTCTTCAGGCATTGCGCCATCAAGATCCATTTTATTAAGAACAGGGATGATTTCCAAATCGTTTTCAATAGCCAGATACATATTAGAGATGGTTTGGGCCTGAATTCCCTGAGTTGCGTCAACTACCAATAAAGCCCCTTCACAGGCGGCGAGAGAACGCGAAACTTCGTAGGAGAAATCCACATGACCCGGAGTATCAATCAGGTTCAGCTTATATGTTTCCCCCTTATATTTATACAACATCTGAATGGCATGACTTTTAATGGTGATTCCGCGTTCGCGCTCCAATTCCATGTCATCCAACACCTGAGCCTGCATCTCACGTTGAGATATAGTTCCGGTATGCTCTAATAAACGATCGGCCAGGGTGCTTTTACCATGGTCGATATGAGCAATAATGCAAAAATTACGAATGTTTTTCATTGGTGCAAAAATAGTGAAAAAAACTCAGATTTTGCATCGTGCTTAACTGCTGTTTTTTAATCCTGTTCATTGTAGATTTTAGTACATTTGCAGGTCGGGCAAATGTTAATATTTTGAAGTTTAAACATTGTAAATCAAAAAAAATATTGGTCTAAAAGCTTGTGAATGTTTAGGATGTTAATGTTCAGTATTTACAGACTACTAAATTGTTTGAGATTTTTTAGCCTATATCTACAACCTTCGATGATATTGTTGTGTCTAACCTAAGTGCGATTCAAATAAAAACAAATCCAAATAAATTGTATATGAAAAAGAACTCATTGAATATCGGGATATTTTTCATCTTGTTGCTGGCTATTCAAGTACTGTTTGCACAGTCAACAAGTAAGATTATTCCTGATAAAAGGTTAAACGAATGCTTCACTGCTAAGCAGATAGCAGAAATGCAGAAAAATGATCCTCAAAAAATTGCGTATTATAATTATTATCTTAATAATTCATATTATACGGCTAGCCTGAAAGCAGAAAAGCCTATCGAAGGGATTGATATTCATACAGTAGCTTTGAAGAATAAACCTGATTCAAAGTTTAATGAGAATCCTAAGAGTTTTAATGCTTCAACATTCAATCCATTGAAATACAATTTTCAGACAAGTGAAATAAATTTTATAGTTTATGTTTGGAAAGAAGCGGGAATCGCTCTCGTGATGAAGCCAAATAAGCACGTGAAAGAAGAATTTGAGATGTATTTGAAAACAATTAAATAAGGGGCAATATAATGAAAAAGCTACTATATACATCTTTGTTTTTGTTATTTGCTCTAAGCATGGCAAAAGCACAGCCATACAATATGCAAAATCATAATGGTCAGGTTATTATTACCTGTGGCGCAGATTTTTATGATAACGCGAGTGGAAATTATTCAAATAATGTAAATCAAACTATTACATTTAAATCAAACCACCCCATTAATACACATATTCGAATGAGTTTCAATACATTCAAAGTTGATAATTCGGATACCTTATATGTGTATGATGGTCCTACTACCAGCTCTCCATTGATTGGAAAATATAACAATTCAAATCCATTAGCCGGTGGACAAAACGTTGTAGAGTCATCAATTTACAATAACACGGGAGAACTTACATTCCAGTTTAAAACGAATGCTTCTGTAGTGAATGATGGATGGTTTGCCTCATTGGTGTGTATTCCGCAATGTCAAAGAATTATTGCGAAAGTTGATTCTTCATTAACCACTCCTCATCCGGCAGACAGTAATTTTATTGATATTTGTCCGGGAGTACCTGTTACGTTTCATGGTTCTGCTGATTTTATACAAAATAATGTGTTGTATCATCAATCATTAGCTGGAAGTAAATTTCAATGGAATTTTGGAGATGGAACCATTGATACAGGAATGGTAATAACTCATAATTTTACCCAAATACGCGGGTATGATATTCAGTTAAAAGTAACAGATTCAATAGGATGTACCAGCTCAAATGCAATTTATACCCGTGTAAGAGTTTCAAGTAATCCAATCAGGAATTTAAACTTGTTAAATGAAATGTGCTCACATCCGGATGTTCCTGTGGAAATTAAAGCAGGAACGCCAACATTTTCTAATATTGTATTAAAACCTTATACTTATACTCAAAATTCGAGTGAAAGCTTTGATAGTACAATGTTTATTCCTGATGGGCCAAACTGTGCAGTACAATGTTACAATACCAATGTTACGTTTAATCAGTTTTTACCTGGGGCGACTATTCAGAGTGCAAATGATATTATCTCGATTTGTGTAAATATGGAACATTCATTTGCAGGAGACTTAGGGTTTAAAATCCATTGCCCAAATGGGCAGACGGTTGTTTTAGATCCGAATACTCATTCGGGTGGTGCTTATTTAGGTGAGCCTTACGGAGGGAGCAATCATAGTAATTTTGATAATGGTTGTGATCCTGCAAACAATCCTCATGGAACAGGATGGACATATTGCTGGTCAGAAATATATACAACAGCTGCAACACAAACTTTCGATCAGTTAAGTAGTTCCGTAAGTGGTACAATTGATTCAACAAATCAAATACTTCATACAAACTATATTAAACCCCAGAATACACTTGCAGGATTGATTGGTTGCCCGTTAAATGGTATGTGGAATATTGAAATATGTGATGACTATGGTGCTGATAATGGTTACATTTTTAACTGGACATTAAATCTTGCTGCAAATTTATTGCCAATTCAATGGACCTACAGTGTTGGAATTGATTCAGTAGCTTATACAGGTCCTTTTATTACAGGAACCACAGATACTTCTGCGTTTGTAGTACCAACGCAAGGAGGAACTTTTCCTTATAATGTTTCAGTAATTGATGATTTTGGCTGTCATTGGGATACTACGATTTCCTTAACTGTAGTTCCAAAGCCAGTAGTTAATCTTGGAAACGATACTGTTGTGTGTAGTGGTACAATACTTACTCTTGATGCAGGAAATCCTGGAGCTACTTACGAATGGCAACCTTATGGAGAAACTACCCAAACAATTCAAACGTTTAATTCACCGGTTGGTGCGCTAATCGATTATATTGTAACGGTTTCACAATCTAGCGGATCTCTAACCTGTAAAAGTGCAGATACTTTGGTTCTGACTATTCATGAGAAACCAAATATATCTTATTTGCTGAATCCATCCCAAATACCATTAACGGGTTGTGAACCGGTAACTGTTTCGATTTCTGATGAGTCTACTCCTGATACTGAAATTAATTATTACTCATGGGATTTTGGAGATGGAACAGTTTCGAATGATAAAAATCCTACTCATACTTATATGGCTGGAACTTTTAATCTAAAAGTGAACATGAAAACAGTTTATGGATGCGAATCTACGCAAGATGTAACTCCGTTTGCAATAGTTTTTCCTCAACCTGTAGCTGATTTTGCGTGGACTCCCAATGTAGCTACTATCACGAATCCGACGGTGAACTTTTTTAATTTGACTCAGCCCAATGTAGGATCTAATTATGTATGGGACTTTGGGGATGCACAAACTTCAACAGATGTAAACCCAGTTCATACCTTTAATGCAATTAACAGCTATACTGTAACTTTATATGCTACAAATAGTAATGGATGTAATGATACTATTAGCAAGGTAATTAAAGTTGTGAATGACATTCTTGACTTTCCAAATGTAATTACCCCAAATGGAGATGGGAAAAATGATTTCTTTGAAATTTCAGGTTTGTTGGATGGCGGTTTTACAAAAACAAACCTATCTGTTTATAATCGCTGGGGAAAGAAAATTCTAGATGCGGATAACTATCAAAATAATTGGAATGGCGAAGACGCTCCGGATGGTGTTTACTACTTTGTTTTTAAAGGTGTAAATTATGTAAACAGGGAAATAGAATTTAAAGGCTCTCTGACTATTTTGAGAAGTAAATAAAATTAATAAATAATAAAAATAAAAGGCTGTCTGGAATAATTAGGCAGCCTTTTATTTTTGAAATAATTTTCTTTTCGCTTCGGCTACGTCTTCGCTACACTACGTCCTTCAAAGAGATTGTTCAACTAAAAAAGAATTGTCTACTTTTGAAGTGTACTAAAAATGGGAAGCCTATAGAAAGACTCTGAGTTTTTGAAAAATACTGTATTGTAGAATGTGCATAGTATTGCTATATTTTTCTTAAAGCATGCATATTCCATGAATAAGATATAAATTTGCATACTGTTTCAAAGAATAAACTCACTATGAATATTGTTATTGCTGGCGACGGCGAAGTAGGTTTTCATTTAGCGAAGATGCTTTCAAATGAAAAGCACAACATTACCATTGTTGACCCCAATCAGGAGCTTCTAAAGCGAATAGAGTCACAATTTGATATCCTTACCATAACCGGAAATTCGACATCAATTTCAGTTTTAGAAGAGGCAAATGTTTCGAGTGCGGACTTGCTTATAAGTGTTCTGCACGATGAACAAACCAATATAGTTACCTGTATTCTTGGAAAGAAACTTGGAGCCAAGAGTACAATTGCCCGTATTGACAATGTTGAATTTCTTACGGCAGAAAACCGCAGATTGTTTCAGGATCTGGGAATCGATAACATGGTATGTCCTGAACGAATTGCAGCTAATGAAATTATTAATCTGCTCAATCAGTCAATTGCTACTGAAGTATTCGATTTTTCGGATGGAAAACTCCTTCTATTTCTGTTACGCTTGGATGAACACGCTCAAGTGTTGAATAAAACGCTTGACCAAATCGCTCATGAAAACAAACGTCTCGATTTCAGAGCTGTGGCTATTCACCGTGCTTATGAAACCATTGTTCCTCATGGAGATGATCTTTTCCTGAAAAATGACCTTGCTTACGTAATAACGAAGCCTTCGGGAGTATCTGATTTAATTAAATTGGGTGGAAAAGAACGTATCGATATCAAGAATGTGATGATAATTGGCGGAGGTCGTATCGGTCGTAAAACTGCGCAGCGCTTGGAGGGACATATGAACGTTAAGTTAATTGAAATTGACGAAGAACGGTGCTATAAACTGTCGAATGACCTTCGTAAAACGCTTATTATTCATGGTGATGCAACAGATATTAACCTGTTACAGGAAGAAGGTATCGAGAATATAGATGCATTTATTGCTCTTACCGACCATACTGAAACCAATATTCTGACATGCCTCCATGCACGTAAATACAATGTGAAGAGAACCATAGCACTGGTCGAAAATATTGATTATATTGATGTTTCTCAGGATATTGGAATTGATACCATTATCAATAAAAAGCTTATTACAGCAAGCTATATTGTTCGCTTTACACTTGATGCTTTGGTAACATCAACCAAGTGCTTGCATGGGATTGATGCAGAGGTACTGGAGTTTGTTGCCAAACCAAATTCTAAAGTAACAAAGAAGCTAATTTCGAAACTGGAATTTCCTGAAGGTGCAATTATCGGTGGAATTACCCGTGGTAATGATAGCTTTATTGCAGTTGGTAATTTCCAGATAAAGGAAGATGATCGTGTAGTGGTATTTGCTATGCCTGAAGCCATACAGAAAGTTGCACGTTTTTTCGTAACCGAATAAATCGAAATTAATGGCTTACAAAAGTACGCTGAATTACAGATTTATTCTGAAGTTCACAGGGGTGTTACTGCTAATTGAGGGCTTGTTTATGTTACTTACTCTCCCTGTAGCATTCTTCTATCAGCAGGGAGAACATTGGGCATTATTGTTTTCAGCGATATTTACTTCATTTACTGGCTCAATATTCTATATGATAGGGCATAGTAATCAGCAAATTCATATTTCTAAACGAGATGGGTACATTGCAATAACGTTGGTCTGGGTTATGGTCGCATTGATGGGGAGTCTTCCATATTTATTTAGTGGAGTAACTTCCTCATTTACAGATGCTTTATTTGAATCTGCCTCAGGGTTTACTACTACTGGAGCAACTATTTTTGACAATGTAGAAACCCTTCCTCCTGGGATATTAATGTGGCGTAGCCTTTCTCAATGGATAGGTGGTATGGGGATCATCGTATTTTCTCTTTCCATTTTAAGCATGTTTGGGTTAAAACGTCGTGATTTATTATTTAATGATATTACCGGACCATCATTCATTAAAGTACATCCTACACTTGCCGGGACATTTAAACGTATTTTGATGGTTTATGTATTTCTTTCACTATCACTTATGGTAATATTACTCTTCCAGGGAATGCCTGTACTTGATGCAATTTGTCACTCGTTTTCAACAGTAAGTACGGGAGGTTTTTCTTCACGTAACAATAATCTTGCTGATTTTGGAAACGGAATTCATTGGACGATTTTTGTATTTATGTTTCTTGCAGGAATAAACTTTACTCAAATTTACTTTGCTGCAATGGGAAATTTGAAGAAATTTCTTAAAAACGAAGAGTCATTATGGTATGTTCTGATAATTCTCATTTTTGGAGGGGCAATTATTATTATCCAGAATTATCATGGCGAAAATTTTGGCGATGCAGTTCACTTTTCATTGTTTCATGTGGTTAGTAGTTTATCAACCACCGGGTATTATCTGGAAAATGGTCATCATTGGGTGCCAGTAGTTAGCTATATGTTCTTTATGTTGATATTCATTGGAGGATGTTCTGGCTCTTCAGCTGGAGGGATGAAAATTTTTCGTCCTTTGTTATTAACCAAAAATACAATACTTGAATATAAAAGAATGCTTCATCCACGTGCAATTGTTCCTGTGAAATACAATCGATTAGTCGTTTCTAAAAGCATGGTTAATGCATCACTTGCATTTTTCTTCTTTTATATGTTGATATTTGCATTTGGTGCATCATTATTGTCTTTTTCCGGGCTGGATTTTGAAGCAGCGCTGGGTATATCAGCTGCGTCAATCGGAAATGTTGGCCCGGCTGTTGTTGCAATGTGTCCTCAATGCTCTTTTGCTGCATTCCCAATTTTTGCCAAGTGGGTTATTATGTTTTTAATGTTTGTAGGGAGAATGGAGATTTTTATAATTATAGTGCTTTTCTCAAAAACATTCTGGAGGAAATAAAACATGAAGTCATTTCACCCCAAAGCGATATTGAAACTTATGGGCTTTTTGCTCATGATTGAAGGATTATTCATGTTTGGATGCATTCCATATTCGATTTATTATGGAAGTGTTGATTTACAGCCTATTCTTTTGTCAGCCATTATAACTTTAGTATCAGGTTTTCTTCTCAGGCTAATTTTCCACAAGGCAAATAACCGGGAACTTGGAACTCGTGATGCATACATTATTGTTTCATTTACCTGGATTTTAATTTCTGCTTACGGAACATTACCATTTATGTTCAGTAATGTTATTCCTGACTTTACAGATGCTTTTTTTGAATCTATCTCTGGCTTTTCTACAACCGGAGCGTCTATACTTCGTGATATAGAGATTGTTCCAAAAGGTGTGCTGTTTTGGCGAAGCCTGACCCACTGGATTGGAGGAATGGGCATTGTAGTACTTGCAATTGCGATTTTACCCTATATGGGATTAGGCGGAATGCAATTGTTTAATGCAGAGGCACCTGGCCCTTCTGTAGATAAATTACATCCAAGAATGGCTGAAACGGCTAAACGTTTATGGGGAATCTATGTATTACTTACCGTAGCTCAGGTTATTCTTATGCTTTTGGGAGGTATGGGTTTGTTTGATTCTCTTTGTCATGCATTTGGGACAGTGGCTACCGGGGGGTTCGGAACTAAGAATACAAGTTATATGAAATATTCGCCTTATTTGCAGTATATTACAACTATATTTATGTTTTTTGCCGGGACAAGTTTTACATTGCACTATTTGGCATTGAAAGGGAAACTTCGTAAAGTTTTTAAGAGTGAAGAATATCGGGCGTATGTTGGATTAACGTTGATTGCTACAATTATTGTTGCATTTCTTTTGTGGCTTATTCAGAATTTTAGTATCGAAGCTGCTTTTCGACATGCGTTATTTCAGGTGGTTAGTATTATCACCTGTACAGGTTTTGCTTCCTATGATTATATGATTTGGCCTGCATTCTGTTGGTTTTTGATTTTCGTGTTGATGTTTGCAGGAGGTATGGTTGGTTCAACATCCGGAGGAATAAAAATATTCCGGCATGTTTTGCTTTTCAAAAATGGCAGAGCTGAATTTCGTAAGATGATTCACCCTAACGCAGTATTTCCTGTACGTTTAGATGGACGAAACGTATCTCCGGAGATTATTCATAACGTTTTGGCCATTTTTATGGTATACATCACTACTTTTGCTATCGGAACATTAATCCTGATAGGTTTTGGTTTGGCTTTGCCCGACTCAATGGGATCTGTAGCTACCTGTATGGGAGGTATTGGCCCGGGTTTAGGGACTACTGGTCCTGCCGGAAACTTTGCTCATCTGCATGATGTAAGTAAATGGACTCTTTCGTTCTTGATGCTTGCAGGTCGGTTAGAACTGATAACCATTTATATTCTTTTTATTCCGGCTTTCTGGAGAAACTAAACAAACAGAACTCATGACAAATACATTCGACCTGATTGTGATTGGAGCCGGAGCATCCGGACTTATGGCTGCGGGTGTTGCTGCAGAAAAAGGGAAAAAGGTTCTTCTTCTTGAAAAGATGGATCAACCTGGGCGTAAACTTCGAATTACAGGTAAAGGCAGATGTAATCTGACAAATATTTGTGATGTTGATGAATTCCAGAAACATATTGGTAAAAATGGAAGGTTTTTAAAAGCGACATTCTCAAGTTTTTTCCATCAGCAACTAATTCAGTTTTTTGAAGAGAAAAATGTGAAGCTTGCGATGGAGCGCGGAAGTCGTGTTTTTCCACAAAGTGGAAAAGCACAGGATATTTTTTTTGCATTGATTCATTGGATCGAAGGAATGGATGTAGTTCTAATGAGAAACAGCAAAGTGACTAAAATCCTTACTGAACAGAATGGAGTGAGAGGAGTATTACTCGAAAACGGGAGTATTTATTATACCTCGAAAATAATTCTTGCTACGGGAGGAAAGTCGTATCCATTAACAGGTTCAGATGGTAGTGGATATAAGCTTGCAGAAGAAGTGGGACATTCCTTAACCCCTTTATTCCCGGCATTGGTGCCTATAAATGTAATCGAAGAAATTCCTTCCTCTTTGAATGGTCTGGAACTGAAAAATGTGAGGCTTTCTGTATTTGAAAATAATCAGAAAATAGCAGAAGAGTTTGGCGATTTAAGTTTTACTTCAAAAGGAATAACAGGGCCTATAGTGCTGACAATTAGTCGGCAGATTACATCAAAGCTCAATAGCAGAATTGCATTGAAGGCGATATTGGATTTAAAACCTGCTTTGGATCATGATAAGCTTGAACAACGATTATTGAGAGATATTTCTGAACTAAAAAGCCAGCCTGTTCAAGCGTTATTTCGTCGTTTAATGCCCATGGCTTTTATGAATTATTTTGCAGATAGAGCTCAGTTAAATTTACGAAAACCAACATTTTCATTAACCGCAATTGATCGAAAAAATATCCGGATGTTGTTAAAAGAGTTTTCACTAACATTATGGAGCACAGCATCGTGGGCTGAGGCAATAATTACACAGGGAGGAATTCCCCTAAGTGAGATGGATAGCCAGACAATGGAATCTAAAAAGGTGAAAGGTTTATATGTTGCTGGTGAGATTCTTGATCTGGATGCTGATACCGGAGGATATAATCTTCAAATTGCATTTTCTACAGGATATTTTGCCGCATTAAATGCTTCTTTTTAAAATGCGATAGGCGGAATATCATTTTTTTCATCAATCATAAATTTAGTTAAACAACCGGACAACTATTTTCTGATGAAGGATGTCATAGGTGTGTTAATGGTTGAAAATAACATAACCTTTTTTCCCCCCTATTTTTGTAGTTTTTAATATTTAAGCCATGAGAGAAAAAAGGCTGTCTATTGACAGCCTTTTATTTATATGTTTGCAATTATTAATAAAACGATTCTATTTTTTCTGATTATTTTCTTTTTAATAAATACGTACTACTCAAGGGGTACTCTTTGATCTTCTTATAATTTCTTTTCAGGTATTGTTTGTCAGTACTAAAAATATAGTAATAGTCATATTCTTTGTTTAGAATGCCTTCTCTTGTTACTGGGTGCAGCCAGCTAAATTGTTTGACTTCTCTGTAATAATTTATAGTGGGTTCAAATAGCCAATTTATTCCCAAATAATAGGTCTTGTTTTTAGGAGCTATTTTATCCAAATCCTTTAGCATTTTATATGTATCAGCATCACATTTCCACACTGTAGTATATTCTGTATTTGCAACTCTTATAAAAGAGTAAACAGATAGGAATATCAATAAACCAATACAAATAATCAAGGGAGATATAAAACGCATTTTAATATTTTTTAAACATACATTCAATAATTTAGAGAATCCAATGCCAATAAGGATTGTCCAATATATAGCAGAGCGCTCAATAGAGTATTTTATACCCAAAGTTACGTATAATATTACTGGTATTATAATTGTCATTGAAATAATATAAAAAATAGGTCTTAGTGTTGGATATCGAAATATAAAAATAAAATAACTTATAAATATAAAAATAAATGCTATTTTAATTATATCTAATCCATAGTGTGTCAATGAAACAGGATAAGTATATTGTAAAACAGATTGAAAAGTACCTTGGAAAAAGCCATCATCAGATCCAAAATATAACTCATTTTTTTGTTTTAGTTGCAAAACATTAAATAAAGCTGGCGCTAATAATAGTATTTGACAAGAAAATAGGATTATTATTTCTTTTAAATGAAAGCTTCTATTAATAGATCTTCTAAAGTGATAATATAAAAACATAATTTGAAGGCTAATAATTGGATATAGAAAAGAGTAATTAGCATAAATTGTTAATATTGAGAATAATAATGCCAGAAATAGCTGCTTTTTATTATATTGGTTTATTAATTGTAAAAAAAAGAAAATGCATCCTGTGAAAAAAGACATTGCTAAACCATATCCACGGAATAAGCTGAAAAAATCAAGCAAAAACTGGTTTAACAAGATAAATGAAAAACATATTATTGTAATTATTGAATAATCTATTTTTTGAGATACTAATCTATAGCAAAAATAGGAGAATGGGATGAAGCTTAAAACATTAGATAACCGTAATATTATCTCTGAGTACCCAAATAGCTTAGAAGTAATAAATGACAATATAGTATTTAGCCAATGATTATTTGCTGTAATCAGCCACCGATTATCTCCTCTAAGTATCGTATATGAAAGACTTTCGTCATGAGTAAAGCATATATCATATGCTCTATAAATTATAAATAAAAAGATAATTATAGATAATGAAAATATAAAAATTAATACTATGTTTTCTATTAAATACTTCATACTGTATAACTAATGAAAATCGATAAACACATGTTATAAGAAAGCAAAACTAATCAAATTAAAGAACATTGAATAACTTATCAAAATAATAAATGTAGCTCGATAATATAAACATGATTATTCCAATGTGTTTACATGGCTACCATTACCCTAAATTATACAAATAGAAATAATCTATTTAATAATTAATCTGTTTCTAATATATGACGTTAAGAAATAATAATAGTCTGTTGATATGGATATATTTACATTAAATTTATCTTCTAATTTGTATACTGATATTATAATATTTGGTATTTTAAGTTATCTTGAAAATCGATAAATCAGAATAGTACTTTTGATTATCTTTGCAGATATTGAACAAACAACTCTACTATTTTTTAGTATATGAAAAGGCTATCAATTATCATTCCTGCTTACAATGAAGCCAATACTATTCATTTGATTCTCAATAAAATTGCTGAGGTAAAGCTCATTCAGAAACTTGAAAAAGAAATTGTGATTGTGAATGATTGTTCTACTGATCAAACTCAATTTAAAGTGGAAGAATATATTGCTCAGAATCCAGAGTTAAATATTAATCTGTACAACCAACCTGTAAATAAAGGTAAAGGAGCCGCATTGCACAGAGGAATTGCAGAAGCAACAGGTGATATTATTGTGATTCAGGACGCCGATTTGGAATATGATCCACAGGAATATAATCCTCTTCTTCAGCCTATTGTTGATGGAGTTGCAGATGTAGTATATGGTTCTCGCTTTATGGGAGGAAACCCTCATAGAATTCTGTTTTTTTGGCATACGATTGGAAATAAATTTCTGACATTTCTTTCGAACATGTTTACCAACCTGAATCTTACAGATATGGAAACATGTTATAAAATGTTTCGTGCTGATATTTTAAAGAAGGTCTATTTTAAGGAAAATAGATTTGGATTTGAACCGGAGGTAACTGCCAAAATATCACGTTTCCCGGGAATTAGAATTTATGAAGTAGGCATTTCATATTATGGGAGAACCTATGAAGAAGGCAAGAAAATTGGCGCAAGAGATGGTTTCAGAGCAATTTGGTGTATTTTGAAATACAATATATTCAGCAAACGCTATTTACAATAGAAAATATCTATCTAATAAGTTAATTTCAATTGCATGAAATCGCTTAAAACCAATACAAAACATTGTGTCCAACAGCTATTTGCAATTTTCTTGTTTATATTGTTGCCAGTTTTGTTTATTTCAATAGGCTTTAATTACAAGCATGAAGTAACTCATTACTCGTTAAACTGTGTTGATCCGGAAATGGCTTATCTTTATAATGGTTTAACTATTACTCATGGTCATTTCCCCCATTTTGTTGATCATCCGGGGATTCCATTACAATATATGTCGGTAGCTGTAATTGTGGTTGTCCATTTATTCAGAGATGGAAGCATTGATGAAGATGTGATTCTTCATCCTGATTTATATTTAAATGCAATCACATCCAGTTTTATCTTTTTTAATGCTATCGCACTTTTTTTTCTGGGACTTCTTACATTTAAACTCTTTAAAAGCAAAAGCGCAGGTTTATTTATTCAACTAACTCCTTTTCTTTCAGTTGTTTATTTAAATCTTTCAAACAGAGTGCTTCCGGAATTCTTTGCCTTAATAATTGTTGCATTTGTTTTCCTTATTACGATTTATTATGTAAAATTATGTGAGGAGAAAAACCTTACAAACGATAAAAAATTTCCACTTCTTTTTGCAATCATGATTGGATTTGCAATAAGCACAAAAATTACCTTTTTGCCTTTTGGGCTGATTCCTGTTTTGGTATTGCGAACATTTCGCGAAAAACTCAAATTTGCATTTTACTCTGTTTTTAGTTTGGTATTCTTCTTGCTCCCAGCTTTAAACAGATGGAATTACTTTTCAACCTGGATGAAAGGCTTGTTATTGCATAGTGGTCAATATGGAAAAGGTGATACGAATGTGGTTGATAAAGCAATCTTTAAGCAAAACCTACTTGAAATTTATCACAACGATCCTATTCTTATATATCTGCTTGTATTTTTACTGATAGGATTTTTTATTTACTTTATTCCACAGCTTAAACTGAAGCAAAAAAAGGATAGTTGGTTTATCGCTTTTATAGGTTTTTCAGTTGTGACAGGATTTACAGTTATTCTTATTGCCAAGCAAATGAAACTGTATTATCTTTCTCCAGCCTATGTAATGGCTATTCCTTCACTGTTTCTATTGTTGACTATTTTGAAAAGGAATAAATATTTTCAAAAGGGGCTCTTTACATCTGCATTTCTTATTTTAACTGCATTTCTTTCTATATGTGAGCTTAAGCCTACTTTTGCACATTATGAATCGAATAGTAAAGATCGCCAAATTACACAAAAAGTGGTGACCGAAAAATATGCAAATGTACCCATTGCTAATGCTTCTAATTATTATGGATCACCATTTTATGGATATTCTGTACATTATGGACTGGCGTATAGCAACGACCATCGCAAAAAAGAACTTTTACCGCTTTTGATGAAGCTAATGCCAAATTTTTACTCATTTCATACATGGAATAACCGATTTAATTATTGGGATGGAAGCGCTTTTACTCTTACAGATATCCTTAAAAGAAATGACAGCGTTTATCTTTATATTGGTGATGAAGAAACATTAAAACGAATTCCAAATGAATCACTTGGAATAAACAGAAAAATGGAAACAACTGAGGACGTTGTGTATGCGAATAGTACAACTTCTGAAGTACTCATCAAGATAAAACGAGATGCAGGCAAAGGGAAATACTGGGCTGTTCAATGTGATTTAGAACGTAGAAATGAAAACGGTGAAAACTTTATTTTTGAGAACAATTTGTTGGCTGATGCAGGAAATACTCAATGTTCCGAAAAATCATTTTCTGGGAAGTATTCATCTAAACTTAATAAAGATCAGCAGTTTGGAATAGGTACTGCATTAACAGATGTAGAAAAAGGCGACACTTATACCATTTCTGTCTGGAAGTTTAATAACAGCAACCAGAAATCAGGGTTGGTTGTTGCATCTGTAACCCAAGATAAATTTTATAAGATTGAAACCAACTCTGTTGAAGAGAAGAGTGGTTGGATAAAAATTCAGATTACAGTAAAAGTTGGTGAAGACTTAAAAGGAGAAGACCTGAAAATCTATTGTTGGCAAGCAGATGATGAAATACCTTCCTATTGGGATGATTTCAAAATAGAAAAAAGTGTTGAATGATTATTGGTTATTTGATATTGAATCAGATTGATTTGTAGCAATAACAACTTTATCAATTAAATAGATTGGTCGGTTTCGGGTTTGGCGAAAAATATTTCCGATGTATTCCCCTATGAATCCAAGTAAAAAAAAGTGTAATCCAAATGCGAAGCTGATAAATACAATTAGAGTTGAATAGCCACTAACCGGATTACCAATAAATTTCATCACGATTGAGAAAATAGCAAGTATAACACTGATCAACCCAAAGACAGTTCCAAGTAAAATGCCAACTCTTAAAGGAGTAACAGAATTGTTAATAATTGCAGTGAATGAAAAGCTTATGAGTTTTCGGTAAGTGTATTTACTTTCCCCGGCGAAACGGGAAGGAGCTTCAAAATAGAGGGATTTTTTTTGGAACCCGATACTTTGTATAATCCCCCTGATGTATCGGTTTGATTCACGGTAATTTGTCCGTAAAATATCCGCTACTCTTCTTGAAATCAAAAAGAAATCGGATGCATTTGGGTCAAATTTTAAATCAGAAATTTTGTTCAATAATGAGTAGAACGCATTGGACAACAGTTTTTTTACAAATCCCGAATCAGCATTGCTGGTACGAATCATTGTAATGATTTCATTTCCAATGATAAATTCATTCATCATATCAGAGATTAAATGGGGTGGATGTTGCAAATCGGCATCCATACAAATGATAGCATCTCCACATGCGTGGTCAATTCCAGCAATCATGGCAGCTTCATGTCCAAAATTTCGGGAAAAATGAATGACTTTAACTAATGCGTTGCTTTTGCAGAATGAATCTAGAATTTGAGTTGAATTATCTGTACTTCCGTCGTTTATAAAAATCAATTCATATGAATAGGCTTCAATTTGTTTTAATAATTCATTGTAAAAGTGAATCAAAACCTTTTCTTCGTTATAAACAGATATAATTATGGAAATATGAAGCATATTGATTTTATTTAACTGTTAAGAAAAAATCATCAATGAAAACAGGAACACCTGTTTGGTTCCAAAAGTAAACTTTCAAAATATGATATTTATCAACTATTGTATTTATTTTTTGATTGAATTGTATTTTACTCCATTTGTCTTGTTGTATTTGGTTATTTATATCGACTGACTGCCATAATATCTTTTGTCCTTCAGTAGAATTAACCTCAATAATAAGTTTTAATCCATTTATTATTGGGCCTTTTGTAAAACACATTGCAGTTCCTTTAACTTGACTTAAATTTGTATTTGTAATGTTATCGATTTGAGCTTCAAAACCACTGCTATATGGCATTATGGAGTCTGTTCTTGAAACGTATATGCCTGAATATGATAAATTAGACGTTTCTATGGTTTTCGGATTTGTTTGAAAACGATTAAGTTCTTCATTTTCGAAATTTGTAAAATAAGAGTATTTGTCAATAAATGGGAAAATATTTATTTTTACAAAATAACGTTTATATTCATTCCAATCCCAGCTTGTTCCATAAAAACATTTATCATAAACAGATGTAAGTTTTAAATTATATAAAATTATGAATATTAATAAAGAAAAGAATGATAATTTTATGATAAGCTTTGATTTAATGAGGATATTGTAAATCAAACTTGTTAAAGGAATACTGAATAAAGCAAGATACTCAACCGTAGGACGTTGTCCAAAGCTACATCCATAGG
Source organism: Bacteroidales bacterium (assembly GCA_963667975.1). Taxonomy (GTDB): domain Bacteria; phylum Bacteroidota; class Bacteroidia; order Bacteroidales. Next base: position 3,750,999 of record OY764079.1, on the reverse strand, counting down.
ACCAACAATGCCATGATGAAAAAACATATATGATGCAGAGCAAAGAACATGCAAATATGATTCCTTCAAATTTATGATTAAATATATAATAAATTATAGAAAATGAAATTATTACATATAGAGGAACGTAAAGAAACATACCATTATTTGTCGAAAATAAAAACTTAAGGATTTTGGGGTGTGACCAAATAAAGTATTCATTTTCATAAGAATATGAAAATAAATTATTGTAAGCATATTTGTAATACAAGAGTTGTGGAATCATTAAGATGATAATAATTATCAGAACTATCAATATGTTTTTAAGACTGATAAGACTTGAAATATTTTTTTCAAAACCGTGAAGTGTAATAAGATTAAGAATGATTGTGAAAAATATAAATATAATGTTTATCTGCCTAATTAGTATAATTACCGCACCCAAAATGGATAGAAATATTAAATATTTAGTATTTGTATAGCATGTCAATTTGAATTTATGAAAATAATAAATAAATACACAAAACATTGAAAACGAATATACATGAGACATTCCTGATTCATAAATAGTGTAGTAATATAAATTAGTCCCAAATAAAAGAATTCCTGCTGTAAGTATTGCTGCAGTTATTGAATATTTTGCTTTCAAAAATCGGACGAGAAAGAAAATGCCAATACAAAGCCAGAATACGGATGCAAATCGTATCATCAAGTGATTTGCAGTGGTAAATCCAGAGATGTCTTCTTTTCTATCAGGAAATAACTCAGAAACAAGATAAAAAGGAGTTTCAAGAAGAGCAACTCCAATTGGATATTTTGAAATTACTTTTTTATGAATCGTATCGAGCGTGAATCCATAACCTGTTTTGTATTCAATATTTTCAGGGAATTTAGACAATTTGAAATGATAGTGAAAAAGTGCAGGTAGGTAAACATAATATCCAGCTTTATCTGCCCATATTTCACCTTGATAGGTAAAAGTTAAGTTTTTAGAATACTTATGAATACTTATTATTCCAAGGCAAGTAAATAAAATAAAAAATATTATAATTTCAATTATATGTAATTTTGTAATTTGAAAATATTTCATAATTTTATTGTTAATTACAATTTTTTTAGATATTTGGTTTCCATAATGCCTTTAAAATAAGCTTTATTAAATTTAGTGGAATCGAAGTCAAAAATTGAACCGGAATGTTGGAGAAAATCTTTATATGAGATACTATGATACTCCAGTTTTTTGTTTGGTAAATTATTTATTGATACTTGATGATTCCCTAATGCTATATATTTTGCCTGATAGTCGAATTTAAGTTTTGACATAGAAGGAGCTGAAATCTCAAAATGGACACAAATGTCATTACTAAAAAGAGTGAAAATCCCTTTATCGTTTGAAAACGTATTTACTCCAACTGACCAATCTTTATTCCATCCTCTAATTACAGCACCCTCAATAGGTCTTAGAGTTGATTTATCAATAATTTGTCCCAAAAGAACAATATTTTCATATCCCAGCATATTATAGTAGTTTACCATTTGTTTGCAGGAATTAGTTGATTTATATCTCTTGAGATCTTCAATTTCAAAGGCAGCGGGTTTGATGGTTCCAATCATTTTCTTTTTCTTGTCTTTTGTAAAAGTAATACCATTATGGTTCATGATCCCAGTATATGCATGTTCATACACTGAAGCAGGCACTTCCTGAAATTGCCACCACCCATATCCTGCGCCTCCACAATCAACCACTCTCTTAAATGTTTTAACCAGAAATTCACGTTGTTCATCATAGGTGTTTATTTTATTATCAGCAGGTAAAGAAGTTTCTCCAATCATCCATGGTTTATTTACATATTTACTGTACCAGTAAATTTCATTCATTACTCTCATTGGATTGTAGGTGTGAAATGAAACAAAATCAACAGGCAAAATTTCCGGGTCCCATTCAAAAACTTCTATTGGTTCTGCAAAACCAATGGTAAGTAATTGGAATGGAGCATATTTATTCATCATGTCTTTCCATGAACTGACAATCTGAAAAGCTTCATTCTTTTCTCTCGCTTTTTGATCTTCGGGTAATGTATAGTTATCAAAATATAGCGGCTCATTCATAAAATCATAAGCATAAATTGTTGGTTCATTTTGAAAAAACTTAAGTAAATTCTGTGTGAAAGTTTCTGTAATTGAGTTGTTTACAGGAGGTTGTATCAATAACATTACTCTAAGTTTGTTGTTCTTTGCTATTTTTATTATGTCCTTTAAAGCTGAAATAATTTCATTTTTATGCTCGTTAATGAATATTTTTTTATTCTCACAGAAATAATAGGGTTTTGAGTTTTCATAACATACTCTGTCGAAAACAATTCTTAATGTATTAAAGCCAATCTCTTTAATTAATTGAAAATGAGTTGTTAATTGCTGTTTGATTGAGACAAAATTGTTTGATTCGTAAATGTTGACAGTTTCGTAATCTTTAGACGGAGATAATACAAGTGTGTCATTTAATTTTCGAAATTCAACAATGTAATTTATCATTACCGGGAAAAACTCTTTACCCTTGTGCATAAACTTCTTTTCTTTAAGATAGATAAAATCGGTATTAGATAAGTCTGTTCTATCGGTTTTAGTTGAAGATGAGCAAGATGATAAAAAGAAAATGATTGGAAGAAATAGTATTGCAAAATATCGATTCATAAATTATTCTCCTTTTTTTGCTTTTTCATAATCTGGATATACCAGATATTTTTCAAAATTATCAATTTTCTTTATTTTCCCAAATTGTTTGAAATAGAGCGTTTTCGTCATCGCATCATGATGAAGCGATAAATATTCAAATTGATAGGATTGAAATATATTGAGCCAAGTAAAAAATAGTGCTAAAAATGCAAATATTACTTTGATTATTAATTTTTTTGAAAGGATGTATTGTACAAATGATGCTAACGGAATTGCCAGCAGAACATAAAAATCAATCATTGAACGTTGCCCAAAAGTACCTCCATACCACCAGCACCACCAAGAAAATGTGATGTAAATCATTAAGGTAATAAATATTATTAAAAAAGGGCGGAGATTTTTTACGTTCCCTTTCATAAATACAAATCCTAAAAGTGCGAATGCCATAACTGGAGTATATATTAACCATCCTTTCTGAAAGCTAAACAGTCCTTTGATTATGTGTGGATTTGAGAAGAAGAAGCTTTCGTCTTTATATGAGTAAAACAAATAGCTCCCTGTAATATATTTCCAATATAGAAACTGTGGAATCCAGATTATTGCAGATATTATCGTAATGAGTAAAATTGATTTATAATTGTTAAGAAACAGAAAAGCTCTTTCTTTTAATTGACGTGTCGAGCTAATATTATATAGGACAAATACGATGGCAATCGCAGCATTTGAAGGTCGAATCAGGCTTATTAATCCAAATAATAAACCGATAAGAGATGCATTTTTTAAAGAAGGGTTGTTATGCCAATTTCGCGTATAGTAAAAGAACATTGCAAATAAGGCAAAGTTATAAACGTGTGACATCGTTGCATTAATTGTTGAATAAAACAAGAGGTTGGTTCCCAGTCCAATCAATGCTAGAACGATAGATACGACAGTTTCATTAAAATACTGCTTTAAGAGTTTTCGTACATAATATAATCCAAGAAAATAATAAACTAACCCTCCGATTAGTAGCATTATTTTATACGGCTCACTGAATCCATTGGTTTCGTAACCAGATAATGATGCAATAAGGTGACCTGATGCAAAAAAAGGTAAATACAAGTAGGAAAGACCCATTGTCATTTTAAAGATTGATCCTTTGTCGGTCGGCGTTGACCATATCCAATAAAGATTTTCTCCGTATTTAAATTTATCAGGGTTTTCAAGCTTTAGATCATGGTAGATAAATGTTGCAGGCAAATAACCATAGTACGTTCTTACATCATATTCGATTACACGCTCCTTCATTGTCCATAGACGTAGATTTCCGTCAACGTATAGCGCAAAAAAGACGATAATGAAAATTACATATTTAGACAAGTTTTGTTTCAAATGATACATGTTTTTAGGCTCTGTTTAATGTTGCAATAATATTTAAAATATACTTCTTTGGCGATTTAAGTAAAAGGTATTCACGATTTTTTCGGCTGTTAATCTTGTATTTTGACAATAGAAGAATCGTTTTGAATATAGTCGGGAAGCTTGGTTCTGTTTAATACCCAAACATCAAATCCTTTTTCTTTTACAATATCCAATTGCTCTTGAGTTGGGGTGAAATCATAAGCAGTGCACTCAGAATACAACATAATCAAGGTGCTTTCTGTATTTTCTATATTGAAAATAACGGAGTTTTTATTCAGCTTGTCTAGATTATTCTCTTTGACAAATTGAACGATACTTGCTCTTTCGTTTCTCCACCATTTATTTCTTGGTTTCCAATTAGTATGGTATGCCTGAATTTTCTCAATATTAAGAGTTAGTAAAAGTAATACAACCACACATCCTATAAACATTGCCTTCGTAATTCGCTTATTATTTTTCAATACATTTTCTAATTTGTTAAATGAAGAGACAAGAGTATTTGCAACAAGTATAAAGATTATCGGACTCAGGATGAATGTAAATGCCGGCATTTTTGTTCTCGCAATACTATAAAATAAGTAAACGGAAATAATAAGTAATAAGATTGAGAGATATAGTTTTTTGTTTTGGTTAGTGAAATAAGAAACAATCAATGATATGGGAATCAATGCCCAGAAAATTATACCATATGAGTTCCCAATTACCTGAAAATGATACCAGAATGAACCTCCATGTCCTTCAATTACATCTGTAAAATGTGCACGATTTAGAGCGTATTCAAAATGACTTTCAGCAGGAAATGCGTTTAAGATGTAAATTTGCCAGGGTACGAAGATTACGAATGCAACAAATACTGCCAATAGAAAATCAAAAATTGATTTTCTATTGAACTGTTTGGAAATTATAGCATAAACAAACCAAATCTCAAATATCATCAACCCTGGTAACCACTTGTTTAATACGGCCATGCCTGAAAAAATTCCCGTGAAAATTGCCCACTTCCGTTTTTTTTGTTTTAGATATCTGAGATATGCCCAAAATGAGGCTGTGATATAAAACATAAATGCAATATCATTTTGATCTGTAGCAATACTCCCTGCTAATAGCAAAAGTTGATAATTACTGAAACTTATTAGCAATGCAGCGTAAAAAGCAACTCGCTTATTGAAAAGATAGTTAGCACTATCGTAGACAAAATAGGTTAAAACAGCCATCATGATAATTCCTGGAAGACGGAATGTAAAAGGGGATATGCCAAATGTCTTGAAACTTAAAGCAATTTGCCATAGAAATAAAGGCTGTTTGTGAAGCCAAATGTGATTGCTTGTCCAGATTGCAGAATCATATGGCAAAGCAGGATTTGTATAAAGCATTGGCTTAAAAGGATTCTGCATCATGCTTTTAGCCACCAGAGCATGATATTGTTCATCCCATAAATTAAAAAATGGATCGAGAAGTGCAGCAAATATTCTAATCGTAATTGCTACCAGAAGCAAGAATATAAGTGCGATTCTCACTTGCTTTTTGTATTCAAAAAAATAGATGGAAAGCAAAGCAAATACTCCGCTAAGAATCAGTAAAGTAACTTGTTGAGTGTCGAAATATGTTTTAAATATCCCCATCTACTCCTGATAATAAATCCGTTTTACACGACGTGAAATTCCGGTTAGCACTTCGTAAGGGATAGTGTCCATGTCATTTGCCAAATCGGTTATAGAGTACCCTTCGCCAAATATCACGACTTCATCATTTTCTTTGGCCTGAATATCCGTAATGTCAACCATACACATATCCATGCAAATATTGCCGACAATGGGCGCGAAGGCTCCATTAATCAGTACTTTGCCTTTCCCGTTGCTGAGTTTTCTGCTGAGTCCGTCGGCATACCCGATTGGGATAATTCCGATGGTCATTTCTTTGGATGCAAGCCAGCGACGGCTATACCCGATTGTATCATCCTTGGGTATGACTTTTATTTGTGAAATAACAGTTTTTAGACTGCTAACCTGTTGTAAAAAGCGTTGTTCACTTTCGTTCCAGCCAATTCCGTACAGACCGATTCCTAATCGAACCATTTCAAATTGTTTATCCGGAAAACGACTGATTCCGGCTGAGTTTAAAATATGTCGAATGGGTTTATACCCGATTTCTTTTTCAATTTTTTCCGTCATTTGAACCAGTGCATCGCTTTGTTCACGGGTAAAGTAATCCAATGCAATGCTGTCGCTACCTGCCAGATGGGAGAAAACGCTTTTCACAATAATGGAATGGTTTTCTTTCAGATGTTCGCAAAGAGTGCCAATCTGATTTTCCTCAAAACCTAAACGATGCATTCCAGTATCGAGTTTGATGTGAATATTGACAGTTTTGGTCTGTGATGATTTCGTTCTTAATAGCTCTTTTTCAAGAATGGATAAAACTCTAAAACTATAAATTTCGGGTTCGAGATTATAGCGTAAAATAGCATCGAAACTTTGTTCTTCGGGATTCATCACCATGATAGGCATTGTAATACCTGCTTTACGAAGTTCAACACCTTCATCAGCATAGGCTACTGTTAAATAGTCAACCTGATGAAATTGTAAAGCATTGGCAATCTCAAAACTTCCGCTTCCATAAGAAAAGGCTTTTACCATCGCCATCAATTTTACACCTGGCTGAAGTTTTGAACGGAAATAATTCAGATTGCCGATTAGTGCATTCAGATTAATTTCCAGCACTGTTTCGTGGGCTTTTTGCTGTAATGCTTTGCTTATTTTTTCAAACGTAAACACGCGCGCTCCTTTGAGCAGGATGGTTTCTTTTGAAAACCCGGAAAGATAAAAATCGCGTAAAAAATCGTCGGTAGAAGGATAAAATTCTTTCTCCATTTTGAATTTTTCAATTTGACGAGAGATTGAAGATCCAATTCCGATTATGCGATTGATTTTTTTTTGAGTAAGTAAATCAGCAACTTCCTGATAAAGATCATTTTCATCGCGGCCACTCTGGAGAATATCAGATAGGATTACTGTTCGTTTGGGATGCTGTTTTTGTTGATTTAGAAAATCGAGTGCAATGGAAAGTGAGTGTATGTCAGAGCTATAACTGTCGTTAATGATAGAACAGTTATTGATGCCTTCTTTTAATTCGAGGCGCATGGCGACGGGAGCCAAATGACTTATCCGTTCGGAGATAACTTCATTTTGATATCCCAACAACAACATTGTTGACCAACAAAACATTGCATTTTCAACCGAAGCATCATCAATAAATGGAATAGTTACCGTAATTTCTTCATCTTTAAATATTGCTTGCAGCACTGTTTTTTTGCCTTGTATTTCAGCGTTTTTCAGATACAGGGTTGCTCCGTTTTTTCGTCCCCATGTAAATTCGGGAATAGAGCGCAATAATTCGTTTTTAAGGATTTTTTCTTTGATTTCCAGATGATCGGAGCAATAGATGAAATGCTCTGTTTTGGTGAAGAGTTTTAGTTTTTCGGCAATTTTCTGATCACGGTGAATGAAGTTTTCGTCATGAGCAGGTCCGATATTGGTAAAAATACCAATGGTTGGCTGAATCATAGCCTGCAACTTATCCATTTCGTCCGGTTCGGAAATGCCAGCTTCAAAAATGGCCAGTTCATGGTTTGAATTCATTTGCCAAACAGATAAGGGAACCCCAACCTGAGAATTATAGCTTTTAGGACTTCTTATAATGTTCCTGTCGTCGCCCAGAAGTTGTGCAAGCCACTCTTTAACAATAGTTTTCCCATTACTTCCGGTGATTCCAATTACGGGTATTGAGAATTGTTTTCGATGCATTGAACACAATTGTTGCAATGCTTTCAAGGTGTCTTTTACAACAATAAATGTAACATCTTCCGTTGATTCAAGATGTTCCGGAATATGGTTAACTACAAATAATCGCACTCCTTTTTGATAAAGATCTGTAATGTATTTGTGTCCATCGTTCCGACGTGTAACAAGTGCAAAAAAGAGACAACCTTCAATATTGGTTAGTTTTCGGCTATCGATTAGGAGATGCCGAATTACAATAGAATCGTCAATATTCTCCGAAATAACACCTTTGCAGCTTTTTACAAAGTCGCCAATTGTAAAACCCTCGCCGTTCATCTGAATATAATTAGTGTCGTTTTTTATTATTCACCAAAATCCGTAAAAGCTGCAGGCTTTAATGGATTTGCATGGAGTTCATTCCATTGCAGTCTGTTATTGAAGATGTCGCAGGCCAAAAACATTGCGCTGCGAAAAGAGGAGGCCGAAGCTTTATCTTTTCCTGCAATATCATAAGCAGTTCCATGAGCCGGAGATGTTCGCACAATTGGAAGACCAGCCGTGAAATTTACTCCTTCTTTATTAGAAATAAGCTTAAAAGGAATTAAACCTTGGTCGTGATACATTGCTAACACGCCATCAAATTTATTAAAATTACCTGAGCCAAAGAATCCATCAGCGGGATATGGACCGTACACAATCATTCCTTCTTCGAAGGCTTTACGGGCAGTTGGCGCAATTATTCTTTGGTCTTCGTCACCAATAACGCCTTCGTCGCCTGCGTGAGGGTTGATTGATAATAATGCAATTTTAGGTTTTGGAATGTTGAAATCACGTTGTAATGAATCGTGCATGATTTTGATTTTACGCATCAGTAACTCTTCTGTAATCAAGCTACTTACCTGATTCAATGGGGTGTGGCTTGTTACCACTCCGATACGAACGTTATTATAAACCATAATCATCAGTGAGTCTTTGGTTTCAAATCGTTCGGCAAGATATTCGGTATGGCCGGGAAAATGAAAATCAGGTGATTGAATATTCTTTTTATTGATAGGTGCAGTGACCAAAACATCAATTTGATTGTTCTTCAAATCTTTAACGGCTGCTTCGAGCGAAATAAGAGCCATTTCTCCTCCGGTTTCGGTTTGTTTTCCGGGTTCTACTTTTACTTCATCCTGAATAACGTTGATCATGTTTGCACGCTTCGGATTTGCTGCATCCGGCGATTTAATCATGTTAAAGCTAAATTCAGCAATATTGGTTGTTTTACGGTAGTATGAGGCCAGTTTTGAGGATCCATAAACGATTGGGCACAGATGTTCATAGATACGCTGATCAAGCAACGATTTCAGGATAACTTCGTATCCGATTCCATTAATATCTCCGTGTGATATACCTACTTTGATTTGTGTTTCTTTTTCCATAAAATGAGAGGGTGATTATATTGATTTTGATTGTGTTATTTATTCAGTATTTTGTAGAGATAATATTCTTAACGAGAACGTAGTGAATAGAATTATTCGTATCTCGATTTGAGAAAATGTACCAGAAGTCTTACACAAACTCCGGTTGCATGTTTGCCACGGTATGAGTCGCGGGAATCCAGAAATGCAGGTCCTGCTATATCGAGATGGATGAATGGATAATTGGTAAAGTGTTCGAGGAATTTTCCGGCTGTAATCATACCAGCTTCAGAACCTCCAATGTTTTTGATATCAGCCACATCAGATTTAATCAATTCGCCGTATTCTTCCCAGAACGGAAATTCGGCAATACGTTCATAGGTGTGAAATCCTGATTTTTTGAGCGCTTCTATATCGTTTTCCGCTTTGTTCTGCATAGCAACAATTCCATATTTTCCAATAGCTCTTTGAGCTGCTCCGGTAAGAGTTGCCGCATCAATCACCAATTCAGGCTCATAGCGTTGAGCATAAACCAATGCATCCGCCAGAATAACACGGCCTTCGGCGTCTGTATTGACTATTTCGCATGTTGTACCGTCAGACATTGTAATGATATCACCGGAAACATGTGCGCGACTGTTTATCCTGTTGTCAGTGGCAGGAACCAGCGTGATTACCCAAATCGGAAGTTTGGCCAACGCAATTGCAAAAAGTGTGGAAACCATTGCAGCCGCACCACTCATATCACATTTCATGTCGTTCATGTAATTGTCGGGCTTCAGGTTCATTCCTCCGGTGTCAAACATTACACCTTTGCCTACAAGAACGATGGGCTTACTGTTTTTATGATTTTCGGGTTTCCACTCAAGTATGCTAAATGTCGGAGGTACCTCGCTCCCCATGTTAATGGCAAGTAACCCTCCCATTTTAAGAGCCTCTATCTTTGTCTTATTTAAAACTTCTGCTTTGATGCCCAGTTCAACAGCTTTTTTTACAATAATTTCGGAAAACTGAACTGCATTCAGTTGATTTACAGGTTGATTGATTAAATCGCGACAGAAATAAACCTGTTCACAAATGGCATTCAACTCCTGAATCTCAGTTTCCGAAACCTGTTTACTGACGAGATTGATTATTTGCAACGTATGAACAGCTTTTTCTTTACTTTTGACTTTGTGCATAACAAAGCTGTAGTTTCCTAAAATCATTCCTTCGGCAAAGGCCAATATGAGTTCCGAAGCAAGTTCCGAAACAAGGGCTATTTCATTGATTTTACAGACTTCGAGTGCTGATTGAAAATTGTCACCTGCTTTACGGATGCCTTCAAGCATCTTCGATGGATTTGTATCTTCTTCTATTATCTGAATGAATATTCTGTTTTTTAATCTGTTGAATTCAAAAAATGTAGTGTCGTTTAATGACTTTTGGGCAAGCACATATTCTCTTTCCTGATGATTTAAAACATTATCAGGAAGTGAGATTTCGTTATTTACCAAAAACAGAAGGTTAGATTCTATATTAAATTCCTTGTGAAGTATAAGCTGGGGTTTCATTTTTCGTTGTATTTTTGATTGTCAAAATGAATTACAAATTTACGTGATTTGTTGCAACCAGAACCTAAATAGTTAGAAACACTTCGAAAATGAATATTACAGAACTATATACCAGGGCATTACAATTGGAGTTTCTATCATTTGAAGAGGCGGTGTTTCTCTATAAAAAGGCATCTACCTCAGAGTTGATGTTTGTTGCTGATGAAATCCGTAAAAAGCTTCATTCAGAACCTGTTGTAACATGGATTATTGACCGTAATGTGAATATTACGAATGTATGTGGTTCTGCATGTAAATTTTGTAATTTTTATCGACCGATCTCTTCAGAAGATGCATTTACAACAACTTTTGAGCAATATAAGTGCAAGATTAATGAACTTTATCGTTTAGGTGGACGACAGTTATTGCTTCAGGGTGGAATGAGCCCTGATTTAAAACTGGAGTATTACATGGAACTGTTTAAACGACTTAAAAACGAATATCCTGATTTAAAGCTCCATGCACTAGGCCCTCCTGAAGTTGTGCATCTTGCTCATAAAGATAATATGAGTTTTCGCGAAACACTTTATTGTTTGATTACTTCAGGTTTGGACTCCCTTCCGGGAGCAGGGGCAGAGATCTTATCTGACAGAGTTCGTAAAATTCTTTCGCCGGCAAAGTGTACAAAAGATGAATGGTTGAAGGTGATGAGAGAAGCTCATCTTTTAGGATTAACTACTTCGGCAACCATGATGTTTGGTCATATTGAAACTGTTGAAGAACGTATTCAGCATATTTTTTACATAAGAGGAATTCAGGAGGAGAAACCAAAGGACGCAAAAGGTTTCATTTCGTTTATTTGTTGGCCTTTTCAGGATGATAACACAGTTTTGAAATCGAAACTTGGGATCAGAAATAGCGTAACAGCTGATGAATATGTACGAATGATTGCAATGAGCAGGATTTTGCTGCCGAATGTGCTGAATATTCAGGCTTCGTGGCTAACAGTAGGGACAGAAACGGCTCAGTTATGCCTTCATGCTGGCGCAAACGACATGGGATCCATTATGATTGAAGAAAATGTAGTTTCGGCTGCGGGTGCAAATTATAGTTTGGATGCTACTGCCATGAAAAGAGTGATTGCCGAAGCAGGTTTTATTCCCAAGCTCAGAAATCAGCAATTTGAAATAATTGAAGAAAATTAACGTTAAACGTCAATATTCTCTGTGCGAAAGATGTTGTTTTTAGCGCATTTGAGTTACTTTTGAAATATGAATAAAATTTACCGTTTGCTTACATTCGTGTTGATGTTTACGCCTTTGATTTCTTGGGCGACGCATGAACGTGCAGCGGAAATTACCTATAAGCATATCAATGGGCTAACCTACCAGATTAAACTGGTTACCTATACCTATACGCCCAGTCCGGCCGATCGAGATAATCTTCAGATTTACTGGGGAGATGGAACATCTAATATTGTTCCTCGTACATTGAAACTGGATTTGCCAGATGATATTCGTAAAAATGAATATGTAACGCAACATACATTTCCCGGGCCTGGATCCTATTTTATTTCAATGGAAGATCCTAACCGGAATTACGGGGTTATCAATGTTCCAAACTCGGTGAATGTCCCGATTTATGTGGAAACAAAATTAATCATTAGCCCTTTTTTAGGTCAGCCCAATAATTCGCCTGTTTTGCTGAATCCGCCTATCGACAAAGGTTGTGTGGGTTCACCATTTGTACATAATCCAGGTGCTTATGACCCTGATGGAGATAGTTTATCGTATAAACTCGTGACATGTAGAGGAGCCCAAGGGTTGCCAATTCCGGGCTATTTCTTACCTCAGGCAATAAATGGAGTTTCTATTGATTCTGTTACAGGGGATTTTGTTTGGGATAGCCCGATATTACAGGGAGAATACAATATAGCCATCTTAATTGAGGAGTGGCGCAATGGTATAAAAATCGGAAGCGTTATTCGCGATATGCAGATTATTATTCTTACCTGCAACAATACCCCACCTGTTATTGATCCTGTTCCGGATACCTGTGTGGAAGCAGGTGTTTTTCTTCAGATTCCTGTACGAGCTACAGATGCTCAGGGAAATAACATTACACTTTCGGCTACGGGTGGTCCTTTTCTTGCAAATCCTAATCCTGCACAGTTTATTACAACTACAGGGCCCTCACCGTTAACGGTGAATTTTGAATGGCAAACAAGTTGTAATCATGTTCGCAAACAGCCATATCAGGTTAATGTAAAGGCTGTTGATAATGGTACTCCGGTAAATCTGGTTGATTTTGAATCCTTCAGCATTAAAGTTGTGGCACCTGCACCTAAAAATCTGACTGCAACAGCAACGGGAAACAATATTGCACTTATATGGAATAAATCTTTTTGTCAGGAAGCTGTTGGGTATAAAATTTACCGTCGTTCGGGTTTTTACGGATACAACCCTTCGCATTGCGAAACGGGTGTTCCTGCTTATACTGGCTATTCACTGATTAAAACACAAGCCGGAATTAATGATACCATCCTGATTGACGACAACGGAGGCAATGGCTTAACGCATGGAATCAACTATTGCTATATGGTAATTGCCTATTTTTCGGATGGCGCTGAAAGTTACGCTTCCAATGAGGCTTGTGCTGCTTTAAAACGAGATGTTCCCATTATTACGCATGTTACGATACTCGAAACAAACAGTAGCATGGGTAGTGACTCAGTTAAATGGTCGAAACCTACCGAACTCGACTTTGGACAAGTGCCCGGGCCATTCCGTTATCTGATTTATCGGGGGATGGGAATAGCCCCAGCATCCTTTCAATTAGTTGATTCAACCAACTCTATTAACGATACATTGTGGAAAGATAATTTGCTGAATACACAGCAAAACGCTTATTCTTATAAAATTGAACTCTGGAATGTTGATTTGGCTAATCGCTTTTTAGTAGGATCAACCCAAAAAGCGTCGTCTGTATTTCTGACGTTAACTCCGGGAGATAAACGATTGAAGCTGAACTGGCAGTTTAATGTGCCTTGGTTCAATACTGAATATACCATTTACCGGAAAAATCCGGTTACACTGCTTTTTGATTCTGTTGGAACTTCAATTTCTTCAAAATATACGGATTATGGGCTGGTAAACGGACAAAATTATTGCTACATGATTAAGGCAATAGGCCATTATACAATCGGAAATATTACCGATCCGCTCATCAATTATTCACAAATTGCATGTGGTGAACCTAACGATCAGGAAGGACCTTGTGCTCCCATACTTACGGTAATGCCCAGTTGCGATTCGATGTATAACCGGTTGAACTGGTCGCTAATTGATTCCTGTTCGGACGATATTGCAAAATATCAAATATGGTATAAATCGCGGCAGTCGGATGATTTACAATTAATTCAAACCATTGTCGGAAGGCAAAATCTTTCTTTTATTCATTTGGTAAATCAATCGTTATCAGGGTGCTATGCTATAATTGCGATTGACTCCAATCAGAATGCAGGACCCATGAGCAATATTGTTTGTAACGAGGTTGATACTTGTTCTGCTTACAAATTACCAAATGTTTTTACTCCTAACGGCGACGGAGTGAACGATGTATTTATCCCTTACCCTTATAAATTTGTAGAAAAGGTGGATATGAAAATTTATAATCGATGGGGTGTTTTGGTATATGAAACAACAAACCCGGATATTAACTGGGATGGGAAAGATAAATCTTCACATCAGTATTGTAGTGACGGAGTTTATTTTTATGTTTGTGAAGTGTTTTTGCCAAGACTTGCCGGTGAATATTCCTATGGAATTAAAGGCACAATTACGTTACTCAGAGGAAAATAACATATTAAAAAACAAAAAACTATGTTTACAGGGATTATAGAAACAATGGGGAAAGTTGTTTGCATAGAACGTGATAAAGGAAATATCCATTTCACTATCGAAACTTCTATTGCAGATGAAATAAAGATTGATCAAAGTATGGCACACGATGGCGTTTGTTTAACCATTGTGAATGTAGATCGCGAAAAAAAGCAATATACCGTAACTGCAATCCAGGAAACTCTAGATAAAACAAATCTTGGTACGTGGGAAGTAGGAACAGAAGTTAATATGGAACGTGCTATGCGAATGGATGGTCGCTTTGACGGGCACGTGGTTCAGGGTCATGTAGATCAGACTGCAACTTGTTTTAAGGTGGTGGAAGATGAAGGAAGCTGGCGTTTCTATTTTAACTATGATGTTTTACAAAATAATATTACCGTAGGGAAAGGTTCAATATCAGTAAACGGCGTTAGTTTAACCGTGGTTGATTCTGAACCTGGTATGTTTTCTGTTGCAATTATCCCTTTTACCTATCAGGTGACTAATTTTCATAATTTCAAGCCTGGCACTATTGTGAACATCGAATTTGATATTTTTGGAAAATATGTTTCCCGTTTGCTGGATGAATATATGAAACAAAAGGGATTGGTATAATTCTTTCTATAAAACCTTAAAATACTGAAAAGGCTGTGCGTAAAATAACAGCTTTTATCTATTTCGACTCCGTTTAGATCTGCAACTCTTTCTGAAAAGTTGCAGATCTAAACGGAGTCGATGTTTTTATCTGAGAGGTGTTTTATATTAGTCTTTATTGCTTGCAGCTTAAGTTGAGGTCGTGTAAGCACCCGAAAACATTCGTTTGTAAATTCTGTAAAAGCAAAATGTGTAGAAAAGTATTTTTGGCGTATTCAATGTGGTGACGATTAAGGGAAAAGAAAAAATCTTGGTTTTGTAAGCTGAGAAAAACACTAGCAAAGGATTTTTGAAATTTTCCGGAAAGAGACATTTCGTCCGTAATTACAGGCTTTAATTCTGAAAATCAAAACTATTCGCCGCTCTATTTTTTGTATTTTTGCAACGACTTCAATGCGTATCAAACAGAATGATTACTACCCGATATAATTTTCAAAACGAACCTTTTATTATTGCCGGACCGTGTAGCGCTGAATCGCGTGAGCAGTTAGAAGAAGTTGCCGCAGGTTTGTCTGAAATGCCCGAAGTAAAAGCTTTCAGGGCAGGAATATGGAAACCCCGTACACGCCCGAATGGGTTTGAAGGAGTAGGGTTAGAGGGTTTGCAGTGGCTTCAGGAAATTAAAATACAGTATAAACTTCCACTCATTGTGGAGGTTGCACATCCGGAGCATATTGATGCATGTCTGAAAGCCGGAATTGATATGTTGTGGATAGGTGCCCGAACAACAGGAAATCCTTTTTCAGTTCAGGAACTATCCGAAGCATTGAAAGGGGTAGATGTTCCTGTTTTTGTAAAGAATCCACCCACTCCCGATGTAAAGCTTTGGATTGGCGCATTGGAACGTTTTCTGCACATGGGGGTACACGAATTAACAGCAATCCATCGTGGATTTCATACTTTCGATAACAAACCTTATCGCAATGCTCCGCTTTGGGAAATCCCGATTGAACTTAAACGCGTGATGCCTCAGATCCCCATTATCTGCGATCCGAGCCATATCTGTGGTATTCCCGATTACATAGCTTCTGTTTCACAAAAAGCACTCGACCTGGAAATGCAGGGACTGATGATTGAAGTTCACCCTAATCCACGTAAAGCATTAACAGATGCCAAACAACAGTTAAATATCTTACAATTCCGTCAGCTAATGTCGATGCTTGTTTTTCGATCAGCCTGTACCGAAAAGCCTGACCATCTGGAAGAGTTGCGTGCCTCAATTGACGAACTTGATGACGAATTTTTAAGAATTTTATCTCGCCGTTTTCAGGTAATAACCGAAATGGGAATTTTGAAACGCGACCAAAATCTCACGATTCTTCAACTTGACCGCTGGAACACTCTTCTCAACGATCGCTTACAGAAAGGAACGGATTTGGGTATTGATTCCCGCTTTATACTACGTCTTTTGGAAATTATTCACGATGAATCCATCCGTCTTCAGGAAGAGGTAATGAATCGCAAAGGAGAATAGTGCAGTTTTGGGTGAAATCAGAAAATTTGAAATGGATAAGTTTCTTCTAATAACGAATGGCTCAAAACACACTAATACAAACATTAATGCATAAATGCAGCAATCAGCAGATCAATATCCTGTGAAGGAAGGTTGAAGTATTCTCCTACATATTTATTGGTAAGTATTCCGTTGTAGAGGTATACTCCGTTACGCAATCCGTAATCCGTTTTCAACATATCACTTACGCCTCCCGATTCACCTATACTTAATAACATCGGACCAAAATAATTACTCAACGCGTACGAAGCGGTGTGAGGGACCTTCGACGAAATATTTGGTACACAGTAATGTGTTACTCCGTGTTTCTGAAATATAGGATTAGAGTGAGTAGTTGGATGCGATGTTTCCACGCATCCACCCTGATCAATACTAACATCAATAATTACACTACCCTGTTTCATTTCGCGTATCATCTCTTCGGTAACAATAACCGGAGTTCTTCCTTTGGATGTGTGAACAGCGCCAATCACCACATGTGCAGTACGCAGGGCTTTCGTTAAAACTTTTGGATGAATGATGGAGGTAAAAATACGTTCATTCAAATTGTTTTGCAACCGCCGCAATTTGTATATCGAATTATCAAAAACCTTCACGTAAGCGCCCAATCCCATTGCAGCCCGTGCAGCAGATTCTCCTACAGTTCCGGCACCGATAATCACAACTTCGGTTGGGGTAATACCTGATAATCCTCCAAACATAATTCCTTTACCATATTGCGTATTGCTCAGATATTCACCGGCAATCAAAACAGACGTATTTCCGGCAATCTCGCTGATAGAACGCAGAATAGTAAATGTTTTTGTTTTATCCTTGATATATTCAAGCGCAATTGCCGTTACTTTTTTAGAGATAAGTTTGCGGAAGTAGCCTTCATTTTGTGAGGTGAAGTGCAAGGTTGAAATAATAGTTTGTTTCGGAGTCATTATCTCAATCTCTTCGCAGCTAAAGGGCGACACTTTACATATAACATCCGCTTTAAACACTTCTTCGTGGCTATAAACAATTTCAGCGCCCACTTCCGAGTATTCCGTATTTTCAAAATGAGCCGATTTTCCGGCTTGATTCTCAATTAACACCCTGTGACCATTTGCAATCAGCAAGGCCACCGCTTCCGGAACCAGCGAAACACGATTTTCATTCGGATCAAGTTCGCGGGGAACACCTATCGTAAGTTTTGCCTTTGAACGAGCCACTTCGAGCATCTCTTCCTGAGGTAAAAATGATTCACTCCCCGAAAATTTAATATAACCAGATTGAGGATTGTCCATCTCTTAAAATTTTATCAAAGGTAGAAAAACAGAATGCAATAATGTAAAAATAACGCTATAAAACTGAAGAAGCGGTTATGATTCGGCATTCAGTAATTTCTTCCACACTAATTTTTACTTTCACATGTTTGGGAGGCAATAACTCTTCAATCAGTTCAGGCCATTCTACCAAACAAATTCCATTGTTGCCATAAAAATAATCTTCATAACCAATATCATATGCTTCCTGAAGTTTTTTTATCCGGTAGAAATCAAAATGATATATTAGTTCGCCTTTTTCTGTATTGTATTGATTTATCAGTGAAAATGTAGGGCTGCATACCGTATCAGAAACCTGTAACTGTTTGCATATTTCCTTAATGAAAGTCGTTTTTCCGGCACCCATTTGCCCGTAAAAAGCAAAAACAGTACTGTTTTTGAATGTGTTTAGCAATATGGTTGCAGCTTCTGGTAGATCACTGATAGAATAGCTGTTTAAAATTATCTCCATTTCGTATTATTTGTTTTTTAAGCGAATAATCGGAATTAATATCTCTTCCATTGAAATACCACCATGTTGTAGCGTGTCACGATAGTAATTTACATATTGATTGTAATTGTTTGGATAGGCAAAAAAATCAGCTTCTTTACAAAAGATAAAGCTTGAAGTTACGTTGAGTTTTGGAAGGAAAATATCGGCAGGATTTCGTACTTCAAACACATCATTAATATTATAGTCGAGCATGCGACCAATCTTATAGCGTAAATTAGTATTTGTTTCACGATCACCTTTTACCTTTACCGGATTTTCAACACGAATAGAACCGTGATCCGTAGTAATAATCACGTTAACATCGCGTTCCGAGAGATATTGGAAAATATCTCTCAAAGGAGAATGCTCAAACCACGATAAGGTTACCGAACGATAAGCTGCTTCATCTTCAGCAAGTTCACGAACCAGATCAAGCTCTGTACTTGCATGTGAAAGCATATCTACAAAATTGTAGATAATTACATTCAGTTTATTTTGCATAAGGTTAGGCATATATTCCATCACCTTGCGGCCATATGAAACGTTTAATACCTTGTGATACGCATATTTAAAATCTTTCCCAAAACGCTTCAGGTTTTCGCCAAGTAATACTTCTTCGTATTGGTTTTTATTGCCTTCCTGATTTTCGTTTACCCAGTATTGAGGATATTTCTTTTCGATTTCTGAAGGCATTAATCCTGAAAATAGTGCGTTACGTGCATATTGTGTAACAGAAGGTAGTATGCTATAATAAATTTCATCTTCATCTACACGAAAATACTCTTCAATGGCGGGTTGTAATACTTTCCACTGGTCGTAGCGCAAATTATCAATCAGGATTACAAATGTTGGTTTGTTATCGTTAAGCAATGGAAAAAGTTTTTCGCGGAGCAGAGTATGCGACTGAATTGGCTTTTCTTTGGTTTTTCCGTTTAGCCAGTCTGTATAGTTGCGCTCAATAAATCTGGAAAACAGTCTGTTAGCTTCTCGCTTCTGATCCTGAAGTATTGTTAGCATGCTTTCATCCTGGAGTCGGGAAAGTTCTATTTCCCAGTAAACCAGCTTACGGTATAGTTCTTTCCATTCCTGAAAATCAAGTTTATTTGAGATTTCCATGCCAATGTTTCGAAACTCCATTTGATAGGAGTGAGAAGTCTTTTCCGAAACAATGCGTTTGGTTTCGAGGTTTTTTTTCAGGCAAAGCAAAATTTGATTCGGGTTTACTGGTTTGATAAGATAGTCGGAAATTTTTGAACCAATAGCCTCTTCCATAATAGATTCTTCTTCACTTTTTGTAATCATCACCACTGGAAGTGTAGGCCGTAATGTTTTTATTTGTGTTAGCGTTTCAATTCCTGAAAGTCCTGGCATCTGCTCATCCAAAAAGATAATATCTACATCGTTCGATTTCAATATGTCAATGGCATCATTACCACTTGTGGCGGTAATCACATCATAACCTTTTTGGTTTAGAAACATTACGTGGGGTTTGAGCAAATCGATTTCGTCGTCTGCCCAGAGTATAACTGTTTTATCCATAAAATTCTATATTGAAACCATATAACGCAGTTCTTCGTAAAAGATTTTCCTGCAATGCAAAGTTAAGGAACGAAAGGCTAGTTTAATATATTCATATGCATTTATATTTATGAAAGTGTTTATATGTAAATAAATAATAATATATAAAATAGATTTAAATTCATATAGATTGATTGATATATGAATTATTTAGACTGAGTTTGGGTTGTATGGATTGATATGCCGATTGAAAAGATGTAGAAGTACGGCTTCTGATTTATTTTTTTCGTAACCAACCCAATACTTTACGATCCTTGAATTGCCAGAGATTATTTTTGAACGATATTTTCATCCAACGGCGTGAGCTGCCAAATGGACCAGGGTTTTGTTGGATGATTTGGACACGATTTTCTTCAACAATTGCTATTATAGCTACGTGCCCGTATTGATTAAATGTTGTTCCATCAAATATTAAAATATCATCAACACTGGGTTTTGATTTGCCAGGATTTGAGTACTGAATAAGATTGCGTTTTTTGTTTAACGTACCATCTTCGATACTCGAATCGAAAAAATCTTTAGCATTTCCATAAGAATCTGGCATTCTGTGTTTTAAATGATTATAATAATAACGTTTTACAAACTCTACACATTGATATTTTACTCCCAGGTTATATCCGTCGGAAGTGCTGTTTCTCCCAAAGCTATTTCCTACTTTTCCATTATAATAGACAGCTACAGAGTTCAGACTGTCTATTACATCTCCAACTTTCGGTCTGTGAAAGAGTTTAAAGCTACTTGAAAGTCCCAATAAAGCGATCAATGTTAGAAGTAAAGCGATAAACAGAGCCGTCTGTTTCTTCATTTTAAATTCTTAATGATTTTCCGGTGCTTTAACTCCAGCATAAACAGCGATTTGTAAATGATTTTCTTCGGGAGGGATAGGGCAGGAGTATTTGTGATTGTATGCACATAAAGGATTGTATGCCTTGTTAAAATCAATTACGATGACATCTCCCTGTGGTATTTTCAGGTCGAGATAGCGCCCCGCACCATAGCTTTCTTTCCCGGAGGTTAAATCGCGAAAGGGAATAAAGAGATAATCTTCATAACCTTCTTTTTGCGAAAGCTGGATATTTTGATAGATACTCAGTTTACCGTACTTCCCTTTGTAAATAAAACGAGCCTCGCCATATTTTACGTATTCGGGTCGGCGGGTTCCAGACGTAATCATTTTGAAAGGCTTTTCGTTGGGAGTACGAACAAATTTAGCTTCAATGCGAAATTCAGCATTTATTGAGAAAAAATCCAGATGTGTAAAGGTTTTTAAGTCTTCCGGAAGCAAAGGCGAAGTAGCCGAATCAGCAAACTCTTTGTTGAGTTCGCTTTGAAAGGTCAAAACATCATTCAGCCAGGCAGAAGAATCGGATTGCGTAATGCCATTAAATGCAATAAATACAAAAAAGATAGTTGCAATTGATGATAGGCTTCGATTGCTCATGGTGTCGGTTTTTAGAGGGAATAAAAGTAATGAAATTGGAGCAGGAAATATAGGCATTTGTTAATTTGACAAATAAATAAAAATAACAAAGGCTATCTTTTTCAAGACAGCCTTTGTTATATATATTTTGTTTTGCTTTATTCGATTCCGGCGAAGTATTTCATAAACTGAACACGCAGATAAGCTGCGGGATTTTCTGTTTTCTTTGCACTCATTTTGCCGCGGAATTCTTCAATAGATTTAAAGTTGTGCTTTTCCATCCATTTTTCAATGTCTTTCAGCATTACTCCAATCTGGCCAAAGCCGTTTTTGTAGAGAGTAGTTGCAATTTCAACAGCATTGGCTCCTGCCAGAAGTTGTTTAATTACATCGCTACCCTGATGAATACCAGTAGTTGCGGCAACATCGCAATAGAGCAATTCTGATAAAATACCGATCCACCGCAGTGGCAATGAACTTTCTTCCGGTTGACTGAAAATATTAGTTGCGGTAATCTTAAAGGTATCAATATCCACATCAGGAGAGAAGAAACGGTTAAACATCACGATTCCTTTAATTCCAGTCCATGAAAGCTTTAATGCCATTTTAGAAAATCCCGAGAAAGTATTGCTGATTTTAACAGCAATAGGGAGTGTCGTATATTTTTTAACTTCTTCAATAATTTCGAAATATACTTTTTCTACTTGCTCACTGGTATGATTTAAGTCAGAAGGAAGTATGAAGATATTAAGCTCTAAAGCGTCTGCTCCAGCTTCTTCGATACGTTTTGCAAATTTAGGCCATTCTGTAGCTGAAACACAATTGATACTGGCGATTACAGGAATACTTACGGCCTTTTTACAGTCGCGAATTAGTTTAATGTATTGTTCAATACTGTGTCCTTTTACATAATTACTGATGTAATCATAAGCTTCAGGATACACAAAAGATGAATCACTTTGTGAAATATCATGTGAAATTTCAGCCAGAATCTGTTCTTCAAACAGAGATTTTAATACTACCGCAGCAGCACCATTTTTTTCTGCTTCAATAACTTTTTCAACGGAGTTTGTTAACCCTGAGCTACCTACTATTATAGGATTTTTAAGCTCCAGACCCATGTATTTTACCGAAAGATCTATCATCGTAATCATATTTTTTATTGT
Organism: Bacteroidales bacterium; assembly: GCA_963667975.1. GTDB lineage: Bacteria > Bacteroidota > Bacteroidia > Bacteroidales. The sequence goes on along the minus strand of OY764079.1, from coordinate 3,728,238 downwards.
TCAGCTTAACAAAGGTACACATTCTGTTCTGATTACCGAAATTTTCAGAGTTGGAAATGTGAACTTTATTGCCTAGGATTGATATAATTCTCAATTTTATAGAACGCAAAAAAAAAATGAACTAACGGTGAATGTTAGTGGTAAAATTCTTCAGATTCGTTATATAATTGAAGGTGAAGATGTTTTTGTGCCTCAATAAGGCGAATGCCCCAATGTTGGGAGAATAATTCCTTGATTGAAAAAACTGCGTTTTCTTTTGCGTCGCGGGTGTTTTTCTGGTAAAGAATCACAAAATCTTTAAGATCCTGATAAATATCAGCAAAGACCTCGGATAAGCTACTCTCAATTAATATTGATTTTTCGTTTACTTTCGTATTACTACGGGTAAATTTATCGGATTTGCCAAATTTTTCTTTCAGTGAAAGAAAAATATTTTCGTATTGCTCTTCAGTAACAAAGCGTTCATTTGCATCAGGATTATTTACTTCAATCTCAGGAATCAAAATACCCTTAATATATAACAAGGGGGCGATTTTATTCAAAAAAGCAAGTACTTCATCCGAAGGATATTTTTCTACGCTTTCGAGAAACAAACAAAATTCGTGTGCTACAGTTAATAATTCCAGTACGTTTCTGCTGTAAATAGCCTCGTTTTCAATATGATCCATTGTGGTATTTTGATTTAAAAATTATTTTGGGAAGATTGCCAGCCAGATGCAGTTTGGCATTTTGCTCACCCAGTCAACACGGTGTTCCTGATGTGCAGGAATAAAGAGAAAATCACCGGAATGGATTTCTCTTTTTATGCCATCTCTAAATTCGAGACGGGCAACTCCCTGCATCATCATCACCCATTCATCCTGTTCCTGATTGTACCAGAAGTTTTCAGGTGAAGCAAAACCATTAGATACGATTCGCTCAATTCGAAATAGGTTGGTTTCAAAAACTGTTTCAACAGTTTCTTTCTGACTACTGAGTTGGTGCGCAATCTTGAAAAAGCTGGTAATCTGTTCCATGTGAGCTTAAATAAAGTCTTCGATAATTCCTTTGCCCTGACGGATTATTATAATGTCATCGCCAACCAGATTTACAACTGTTGATGCTTCATTTCCTCCATATCCTGCATCAATAACAATATCCACTTTGTCGCGATATTTTTCATAAATCAATTCAGGATCAGTCGTGTATTCAATGATTTCGTCTTCATCATGAATTGAGGTTGACATGATTGGATTGCCCAACTCATTTACGATCAGTCGTGCAATACTATTATCGGGTACACGAATTCCTACGGTTTTCTTCTTGCTTTGAAATAGTTTTGGAACATTATTGCTTGCTTCCAGAATAAAAGTAAATGGGCCGGGAAGTGCCCGTTTCATCAGTTTAAAGTTTTGATTACTGATGGGACGGGTAAAATCGGAGAGTTGACTCAGATCGTAACAGATAAAGGAAAAGTTTGCCTGATCTTTACGAATCCCTTTGAGTTGTGCAACACGTTCAACGGCTTTGTTGTTGAAAATGTCGCAACCCATGCCATAGACAGTATCGGTCGGATAAATGATTACACCTCCATCCTGAAGGCATTCAATAACCGTTTTGATCTGACGGGGATTGGGATTGTCGGGATAAATTTTCAACAACATGTTTTAGTGGTTTTATAGACTCATTAAGCTTTTCAGTTCTGCAAGTAATTGTGCCTCATTTGCTGAAATAGCGTTATTTGCTGTGGCAATTTGCTCACAACCTTTATAAATAGCTTGTTTGATTCTTTTGGTGAGCTGTTTTTTGTTGATTTCATAAAATTGCACAAAAGCTTCGTATGCTTCACGATATGGAATTTTTGAATCGCATAAGGATTCAAATTCAAATTCGGTATAATAAGCATTGTTTGTGCCAAATTCATCCTGAGAACTATCCAGATTTAGCAGCTCTTCAGATATATATTTCTGAAGTTCAGTGATTTCAACTTTCTGAATGCGTTCGTCTGATTTTGAGATTGCATAGTATAAGCGTCCCAGGCTTACGTAAAAGTCGTTATAATCCATTTCCATAACAGATAATTTTAAAGCTACAAATATACAGATTTTCGGAGATTCAATTTTCGTGATACTCGTTTCAATATTGAATAATCCGTATATGAATTTAATCGTAGATCTATTTGATGTAATCGTTATTGGACGTTTAAGCACGAAGGTGTTGATGAAAAGTAAATTCATATACCCTTTTGTTTGAGATATCCTCTATTTTTGCACTTCAATCCAGCCAAACGTGAAAAGAGCAATTGTATCTGTTACCAACGATTTAGTGACTGACAACCGGGTTCACCGTACCTGCATGACCTTAAAAAAAATGGGTTTTCAGGTATTGTTTGTGGGGCGCCAGTTGAAAAATAGCCCGGCTTTGCCAGTGCGTGAATACAGGATGCATCGCATGAAGTTAGTTTTCACGAAAGAGATTTGGTTTTATGCAGAATTCAACCTTCGTTTGTTATTTTTTTTGTTGTTTCGAAAAGCTGATTTATTGGTTTCAAATGATTTAGATACGATAATGCCGAATTACCTGATATCGAAACTCAAAAGGATTCCGTTGATTTATGATAGTCACGAGCTTTTTACAGAAGTGCCGGAACTAATAAATAACAGTTTCGCCCGTAATTTCTGGTTAAAGATAGAAAAAGGAATTTTGCCTCATTTGAGTTTTTCTGCAACTGTAAATGATTCCATTGCTGCTATTTACAAAGAAAGATATGGGCTGGAAATGACGGTAATCCGGAATATTCCTGAACGAATAAATGGTTCTGAAGTGCAGATAAGTCGCGAAGAGTTGGGTTTACCCGAAAACAAGAAAATCCTGATCATTCAGGGCTCGGGTATTAATATGCATCGAGGTTCTGAAGAGGCAGTAGAAGCTATGCAATGGTTTGAAGATGCATTGCTGCTGATAATTGGAGGAGGAGATGTTATCCCGTTTTTGAAGGAAAAAGTTCAGACATTGAATCTGAGCGAAAAAGTCTGGTTTCTACCTCGTCAACCTTACAAAAAATTACTTCAATATACCCGGAATGCCGATATCGGATTAAGTCTTGATAAAGACACAAATCTCAACTACAGATATAGTTTGCCCAATAAACTCTTTGATTACATCCAGGCTAATATAGCTGTTTTGGCATCTGATTTACCCGAAGTTAAAAAAGTTGTACTTGAATTTCAGGTAGGCGAAATAGTGAATGATATGAATCCGGAAATGTTAGCACAACAGATTCATGAACTATTGAAAAATGAAGAAAAACTAAGAGGTTACAAGGAGGCTGCACTTAGGGCTTCGGAGGTTTTGTGTTGGGAGAATGAAGAACAACGTTTGCGTAATTTGATTTCGGAAACATTGGTAAAAAAATAAATCATTCCATATCAAGAATGATTTATTACACAGATTTAGTGTGCTAATTATTATTTTCTGAATAAATCAATAAATCCAGATTGGCTTATAAACTTTGCCAAAAGAAGGATTCTTTGCCAGATTCAATAAAAAGTTCTTCATTGAGAAATTTGGGTTTCATATATAGGGAATGTTTATTACTGACAAAACTTGGTTTTTTCTTTAAGGTTTGTTGCTCCAAGTTGTTCAGCTTGTTTCCAGTCAGCACAAGCACCGTTATCATCTTTCATCATTTTGCGCAAATTTCCTCTGTTCGCAAAAAGAAGAGGGTCCATCATTTTAAGCTCAACGGCTTTGTTATAATCATCCATTGCTTCTTTCCATTTATCCATCCCAACATAACAATTTGCCCGAATGAAATAGGCTTTTGCAGACTGCGCATCAAGCGCTAAAATTTCTGTTACATTTTTCAATACCTGATTGATATCGCTATTGCTCAGGGCAATATTGGTTTGATCGTATAAGGCAGCGATTTTTTCTTCTTTGCTGGTGCATGAGGATAAGTATATGATTGCCAATGTAATGATAAGTAATGCTTTTTTCATTTTAATCTTGTTTTGAAATGCGAATTTACACAATTTAAAAATAGAGCCAATGTCCTTTTATTTGATTTTTGCTGTTTATTTCAAGAGTAGGAAATGGAATTTTGATAAAGCTTATGCCTTTCAGAACAAATTTCAGAAATCTGTTTTTGGTTTTTATCCGGCTTGTTTCAATATCTAAGGAGAGGTAATATTGTCGATAGCGATTGAATGAAGGGATTGTATTCCCCTTGTAAATTGTTGAATTTAAACGTGATCCTGTCATTCCTTCTGCGCCGTATCCAAATGCAATATTGAGCCATTTGGGAAATAAGCTCTCTTTGGGAAGAAAGGATGCAATGTTACATGATAACCAGTAGGTTTGTCCGTTATAATCTTTGATGAGCCTTTGAGGAAGATTACTTCCCAATAAATCAGGTCTGTATTGAGCAAAAGAAGTAGTGTGAAAGGATGTTTTGAGCATAATTCTTTGTTCGTTCCAGAGTAACTGTTGCCCAATGAAAAGGATAGATCCGGAGGTGTTTGCAATTAAATCGCCGGGTGAAGCGCCCCATTCTGCTGAAAATCCGTCCAGTGTTTCAATGGTCGTAAGAAAAATTGAACCAGAAAATCCGCCTACCCACAAAGCTGTTTTTTCACTGGCTCCTGACCATTTGAGTGCTTCGTATCCCAATCTTCCAACATGATAAGACGTTGTTGCGTGTCCCAGTTTATCCATTTGCAACCATTCGCGGTTGTCGTTGATGAAATGGAATCCATTCATCGGATAATCTTTATACCACAAGGAGTATAAACCAACCATGGTGCCTGTATAGAGGGTTGCACCTCCGGTATAAACCAGCTTTTTGCGCGACGAATAGTTTTTCGTCGCATTTAACGTTGTATCATTCTGGGCATTGGTGTTCATCACCAGAAGAATAATCATCAGCCAGAGGAACAGTTTATTCAAAGTCTGGAATTTTTGATCGATAAAGATAAGAATATTTGAAAGATGATAACCCCAAATAAAAAACCTGGAAGCAGGAAAACTGACACCGGGCTCATATTTCTATTCAAATGCACTGATTATTTTTCGTGCCAATGCTATTTTTTCGTCGAGTAATTCCCTTGATTTTGCTTCAGCTAAAAATCGTAGGTAAGGTTCGGTGTTTGAAGGTCTTACATTGAACCACCAATCTTTAAATTCTATTCGGAAACCATCAAAGTCATAGAAAGCAGTTGGAGCTTCAGTATGTGTAAAATAGCCTTTTAAGGCCTCCATAGCCTTTTCTTTTTCTTCAATCTTGAAATTAATTTCTCCAGAGTTTGCGTAGGATGAAATTTTATCGATTAATTCGGAGAATTTAATTCCCTGTTTTTTAAATTTATCCACAATCCGCAATACGAGTAAGCAGGCAAGTATTCCTGAATCGGAGTAGTAGAAATCGCGAAAGTAATAATGCCCGGCAAGCTCGCCACCAAAAATTCCGTCAATTTTACGGAGTTTCAATGCGGCATAAGCTCTTCCAACTCTCCACATGTGCATGGTTGAGCCAAAGTTTTCGATGTATTCACCAACAGCTTTACTGGTTCTGATGTCTTGTAAAACATTTCCTTTCAGCTTTTTTTCTTCAAGAAAGTAATGAGCAAGTAGTCCGATGATTAAGTCAGGTGAGATAAAGCGGCTGTTTTCGTCCACAAACATTACACGATCGGCATCACCATCAAAAATAACGCCAATATCGCTTTTTGTTTCGTTTACAAGTTTTTGAAGATCATGCACATTTTCAATTTCAAGTGGATTCGCTTCATGGTTTGGGAACGTTCCGTCAGGTTCGAGAAAGATGTAATGGGGTTTGTTCCCGAGCAATTCTTTGATAAAGAGTCCCGCCATTCCGTTAGATCCGTCAACGGCAATGTTTAATCCGGTTAAATCAACCAGATATGCGCGTTGAAAATCGAGATATTGTTCTTTTATGTTGTAATCAATTACGTTCCCTTTTTGAGATGCAGGAACAATATCACGTTCGTGAATCCATTTTTCTAATTCATTTAGTCCTGAATCAAAGCCAACCGGAAGAGCATCTTTACGTGAAATTTTTAAACCATTATACTCCTTTGGATTATGTGAAGCCGTAATCATTACCGATGCTTCGAATCCGAATTTAGCAGTTCCCCAATAAATCATAGGGGTTGTAGATAAGCCTGCATCATAAACATCAGCACCCGCATCAGTGATTCCGGAGCATAAGGCTTCGTAAATTTCGGGGGATGATTCACGTACATCACGTCCAATTAATACTTTACCGGCGTTTAAAAGTTCAGGAATAAAAAATCCGATTTTATAAACATCGTTTTTATTAAAGTCGCGGTTATAGACTCCGCGGATATCGTAAGCTTTAAATGCGCCCATAATTATATGGTATTTCAGTTTTGAAAAATTGTTTCTGCTTGGTTATAAACAGGTTTTCACATGTTATAGTTTAAGTACAGAAAGAAAAACCCGGCTTTAGAGGGCCGGGTTTCTGTCTTTATGATTAGATTATACTAACTTACATTCATTTCGGCCATAATTCCGGATGAGTATTTGCCGGCATCAAGCTTTTCTTTGATTTCAGAAAATGCTTTGATGGTATATTCAACATCTTCCAGTGTATGGACTGCTGTAGGAATTAATCGAAGCAGAATAACTCCCTTTGGAATAACAGGATAAGAAACGATAGAGCAGAAAATATTATAGTTTTCGCGAAGATCGTAGGTGATTTGGGTTGCTTCCGGAACACCGCCTTCGAGAAATACAGGAGTTACGGGTGATTGGGTATTTCCTATGTTAAAACCTTTTTCGCGAAGACCGCTTTGTAGCTTATTGATGATAAACCACAGCTTTTCTTTCAGCTCAGGGCGGGTGCGAATCAAATCCAGACGTTTCAGCGAGCCAATAACCAATGGCATAGGAAGTGATTTTGCAAAAATCTGTGAACGCATATTGTATTGTAAATAGCGAACCACTTCTTCATTCGCAGCAACAAATGCACCAATTCCGGCCATAGCTTTTGCAAATGTTGCAAAGTAAACATCTATTTCGTCCTGAACACCCAGGTGTTCGCCTGTACCGGCACCGGTTGGACCCATTGTTCCAAATCCGTGTGCATCATCAACGAGAAGACGGAAATTATATTTCTTTTTCAATTCAGTAATAGCGCGTAAATCGCCTAAATCACCACTCATACCGTACACACCTTCTGTAATTACAAGGATACCACCACCGGTTTCGTTGCAAATCTTGGTAGCGCGTTGCAATTGTTTTTCGAGGCTGGTCATGTCGTTGTGTGGATATACAAAACGTTTGCCAATGTGTAAGCGCATCCCGTCGATAATACAGGCATGAGCTTCGGCATCATATACAATCACGTCTTTACGGTCAACCAGATTATCAATGATTGAAACCATTCCCTGATAACCAAAGTTAAGCAGGTAAGCGGCAGGTTTATGAACAAATTCGGCTAATTCTCTTTCAAGTTGTTCGTGGTAACGGGTTTGTCCTGACATCATGCGGGCACCCATAGGATAAGCCAAGCCCCAGTCTTTTGCTGCCTGAGCATCTGCTTCACGAACTTCAGGGAGATTTGCAAGCCCTAAGTAGTTGTTCAAGCTCCAGATAAGCATCTCTTTACCGCGGAATGTCATGCGATTTCCGATTTCACCTTCGAGTTTTGGAAACATATAATATCCATGAGCTTTATCAGCATATTGTCCCAATGGACCAAAGTTAGATTTGATTTTGTTAAATATATCCACGATACATCTGTTTTAGTGGTTTAACAATAAGTTTTTGCAAAGCTAGCACTAATTGCGAAAACAGCCAAAGAAAGAACCAGCCAGTTTTCTGAAATATTGATTTGGGTTGAAAATGAAAAAAGAGAGTTTCCACAGATTTTTGGACAGTACCGTGGGGAAGTGAAAAAAGTGAAATGTGAAGAGTGAAACGTGAAAAGAATTCAGGAGTTAGAATTTTGAATACAGAAGCCCCCCGAAGAGGTCGAAGACCTTTTGGGCGGTGAAGGTTGAAAAGAAGTTAGGAGTTAGAAGTCAGAATTTCAATCACTTCAATCAAGACTGAAAAGACTCAAGAGACTGGCGAGATTGACAAGTACCTATCAATCTTTTTCAATCTACTCGAAAGGGACTGAAGGGATTGAAAAGACTGATGAGATTGAAGAGACTGATGAGGCAGGCAAGTACCTTCCAATCTTTCTCAATCTTTTTCAATCACTTCAATCACCTCAATCCTGGAGGCGATGTAAAGAGTGGAGAGGAGGTAGGGGATTTGTTATTTTTTTCATTCAGTTTCATGTAGTTTAGAACTTTATTATTTTTACTGACTAAAAAATAGCAGATGCAAATTAATCAATAGTTACTTGATTAAATAGATGAAAAACCATCAATTTGTTGATAGAATTTGCATTTCGGCTAATGTCGATATATCCACAACTTTGTGGGTATACAGCATTATAAAAAAAGCGACAATGAAAGGAAAAGACACATTTACTCAGACTGAAATTTCGGAATTAAGAAACCTTATTAACGAAAGAATAAAAGCTGACAGGTCACGACAAAAAGGAATTAGAGCTAAAATGAGAACAATTGGCTTTTATGGTTCAGATGACTTTGGTATTACTGACATGCAACCTTCGGACTTTGAACAACTAATTAATTCAGGAAGAATAAAAGTTATTGGACAAAAAACTGTTCAAAACACAGAATTGCCTAAACAGAAAATAGAAAAATCTGTAGTCCACAATTCTACTATAAAATCATCAAAGGAATTTGCATTGTTTGACCCTGAAAAGCACAATTCTGAACGCATTCCTGACAATCCAGGTAATTACATTGTTTGCTTAAGAAAGGATTCAAAATTGCCTGACATAGGCGTATCTTTCACAATGAAAACATACCACGAATTAAATGTAATCTATACAGGAATTGCTGGAAAAAGCTTAAGAAAGCGTGACTACAGACAACATTTTACAGGGAATAATGCTGGAAGTTCAACATTAAGAAAATCACTCGGCTCAATGTTTGGATATGCAAAAATTGCAAGAGACAAAGACCCGAGCAACGGAAAAACAAAATTTAAAGAAACTGATGAAATTAAATTGAGCGAATGGATGCAATCTAATCTTGTACTTTATTTTAAAAGCAATTTATGTCCTGACGAATTAGAAAACGAATTAATAAGTGAACTTAATCCACCATTGAATTTGAGCAAAAACTCAAATATTATTAATCAGAAATTTAGAGAAAGGCTATCCGAATTGAGAAGTAAAAAATAACGCACCCAATCGAGTAGCCCGCCCCATTAGCAAACGCTGACAGGGAGAAGCTCTCACACCACGTAGCGTACGGGTCTCGTACTACGTGGTTCGTTAAACAGTGGGAAAAAGCGGTGAACTTTGGTAATGTGGGCTTACTTTGTAATAATGGGTCAGTAATGATTCACAACCTCGTTGAGTTAGTTTTGCAACCGTGATGGTGGTGTTCAGAATTGGGCTTTGGGCAATTGCCAAGTACCTTTCAATCCCCCTCAATCCTGAGAGCGATGTAAAGAGTGGTGGGAAGGTGATGGGATTTGTTATAAAAATGTATTTTTACAACAAATAATAACTATCCAAAAGTACGGTTAGCCTCATAATTTAGCTGGTCTGTGTTACCTTTGGTAAGAAGGTTATAATGATGTTGGGTACAATGCAAAAAACGCACTACACATCAATAACGATATGGATAATAGACAGAATAAAGAGAAAAAGTTTTGGGATAAATTTGCCAAGAATTATGATTCATTCATAAAAAATACGGTTGACCAAACGTATGAAGCTGTATTAGCAAATATTGATTTAGAGTTAGATATAAGTAAGAGGTTACTTGAGATTGGTACCGGAACAGGAATTATATCTTTTTCTATTTGCTCAAAGGTTTCATCTATTGTGGCGACTGATATTTCTCCTGAAATGATTCGTATAGCAAATCAAAAGCAGAAAGATTCTAATATCAAAAATATTGATTTTCAAGTTCAGGACTCTTACAACCTGACATTTGCAGATAAATCGTTTGATGTTGTGATAGCGTCCAATTTGCTGCATTTGCTTTATGAGCCTGAGAAACCAATAAAAGAGGTTAAGCGTGTATTAAAAGATAATGGGGTTTTCATTGCACCGACATTTTGCGTTGGTGAGAATATGAAAAGTACGATTATCGCAAATGTTGCTGGATTATTTAGTGGATTTAAAGTCGTTAATAAATGGAGTATTAATGATTTTAAAAGCATGTTGACTAATAATGGATTGATTATTGATAAAGCGGAGAGAATTGATGGTATATTTCCATTGGCTTACATCGTGATGAAGAAATAAAAATGCACTGTACCCAACAGTCATACAAAAATAAGGTTTCCGTGCGAACAATATAAAGTCCGCAACACGAACAACGGCGGTGGGGTTCAACAGGAAATCGCCCGTAATCCCTTCCTGGCCATATCGCAACACGTTTAGGCATCATGCCAGGAAAAGCAAAAAAACATTAAACTATAATTGGTATGGATTTTTCAAGCATTACAAACGGAATCTCAAAAGTGATTGAGACATGGGAACCGAAACTTATCAACTTGCCGATTGATACAATCATGCAAAAAAGGAATAAACAAAATCGAACAATAAAACAAATACTTGGTCACTTGATTGATTCCGCTTCAAACAATCACCAGCGTATGATACGGTTACAATATAATTCTGATTTGATTTTTCCTGACTACAGGCAAGATAACGACTTATGGATTACACTTCAGGATTTTCAAAACGAAGATTGGAATAATTTGATTCAACTATGGAAGTATTTTAATTTGCACATGATTCAGGTTATAAAGTCGGTTGATCAGTCTAAGCTTGAAAATTGCTGGCATGACTATGAGGGAACAAAAGTTACTTTACAGCAAATGATAGATGGTTATCTTTGGCATATCGATTTACATTTTAATGAAATTCAAGAATTGATTGATAAATAAAAAATCGCGAAAGCCTAACAAGTGGTCAACCATCTGCGTGGTGGTAGAGCGATTTGTGTCTTCGGTTTCCGTTCGATCGTTGGTGGACAGACAGTCGCCTAAGAATCTTGTCGCTAGTTATTGCTGACCGTTATATGAAATCTATCCGGTACTGAAGCTATTGATTTCCAACGCTAACGTTAAGGGGAAAAGGCAAGAAAATATTGTGGAAAAGGCTTTGAGGCTAAAACATTCTTGCCGCGAAAAAATAAGGATATTCCATAATCTGAAACTGATAAAGCAAAGATATTCTTCGTAAATATCAAATTTGAAAATGAAAAATTATGTGCATAAGAAAAGAGGCTACCTTTTGAAGTAGCCTCTTCTCTTTGATTTGAATATATTTAAGCACGAACCAGCTCACGAATATCATCAATGATTTTATTGGCGAGATGGTCTGCTTTTGTCATTGAATCGCTTTCGGAGTAGATGCGAATAATGGGCTCGGTGTTCGATTTGCGCAGATGAACCCATTCTTTGTCGAATTCAATTTTTACACCATCAATAGTATTTACTGGTTGACGGCTATATTTTTCACGGATTTTTTCAAGAATCATATCCACATCCATTTCTGGTGCAAGTTCTATTTTGTTTTTTGAAATAAAATAAGCTGGATATTTAGTTCTTAACATTGAACAACTTTTGCTGCTGTGAGCCAGATGGCTTAAAAACAGTGCGATTCCTACCAATGCATCACGACCATAATGTAGTTCCGGATAAATAACTCCTCCATTGCCTTCTCCTCCGATAACAGCGTTGGTTGCCTTCATCATTTCCACAACGTTAACTTCTCCAACAGCAGATGCTGAATAGCAAGCGCCTTTCGCTTCTGTAACATCTCGTAAAGCGCGGGTTGACGACATATTGGAAACAGTATTCCCGACAGTTTTACTCAAAATATAATCGGCAACTGCCACTAGTGTATATTCTTCACCAAACATTTCACCGTTTTCGCAAACAATAGCCAAACGGTCAACGTCCGGGTCAACAACAAAGCCTACATCTGCCTTGTGTTTTTCCATTGCTTCCGAAATTTCACCAAGGTTTTCGGGAAGAGGTTCGGGATTATGCGGAAATACTCCGTTTGGAGTGCAATTTAGCTCCACAACCTTCTCTACATTTAATGCTTTAAAGAGAGCCGGAAGGGCAATGCCTCCGGTAGAGTTTACGCAATCAATCACAACCTTGAAGTTCGCTTTTTTAATAGCTTCAACATCTACTAACGGTAAGTTTAAAATATGATTGATATGCTTTTCGATGAAGGTTTCATCCTGACTATATTTTCCGAGTTTATCAACATTTGCAAAGAGATAGCTGTCATTTTCTGCTAATTTTAAAACTTCGGCGCCTTCTTCGGCATTGATAAATTCACCTTTACTGTTGAGTAATTTTAATGCATTCCATTGTTTAGGATTATGGCTGGCAGTTAAAATGATTCCGCCATCTGCTTTTGCATCGGTGACAGCCATTTCAACGGTTGGAGTTGTAGATAGCCCACCATCGATAACATTTACGCCCATGCCCATTAAGGTTCCGATAACCATGTGATTAACCATTTCGCCAGAGATGCGGGCATCACGTCCGATTACAAACGTGAGATTTTCTTTATTTTCTTTTTTACGGATAAAGGTTGCAAAAGCTGCCGTAAATTTTACGATGTCGGTAGGAGTGAGGGCTTCGCCGGGATTTCCACCGATCGTTCCTCTGATCCCGGATATAGATTTTATTAATGTCATGATTTTTTGGTTTTTATGCTTTTTAGGCATTATGTTATAATCTCTGCAAAAATAGAGAATATCAGAATAATTAAATTGAAAGAATTAAGCCAAAACTTTGTTGACCAGTTCTGCTGCCTCATGTAATGAGATGGCTGAGTAAACTTTTAAACCGGATTCATCAATCAGTTTTTTGCCTTCCTTAGCATTTGTTCCCTGCAAACGCACAATAATTGGAACATTAATTTCTTCGATGTTTTTGTAAGCCTCCACAATCCCTTGTGCTACACGGTCACAGCGAACAATCCCTCCGAAGATGTTGACCAAAATAGCTTTTACATTTTCATCCTGAAGTATGATTCTGAATGCCTCTTCCACTCGTTTCGCATTGGCAGTGCCTCCTACATCTAAAAAGTTAGCAGGATCACCACCAGATTGTTTAATCATATCCATTGTAGCCATTGCCAATCCGGCTCCATTAACCATACATCCAACATTTCCGTTGAGTTTTACATAGTTGAGCGAAAATTTTCCAGCTTCAACTTCCATCGGATCTTCTTCGTTAGTGTCACGCATTTCTGCAATTAAAGGATGACGGAATAAAGCATTATTGTCAATTACAACTTTTGCATCTGCAGCAAATATTCTATCGTCAGAAGTTTTAACAACCGGGTTAATTTCGAACAAGGAAGCATCAGAACCAACATACGCGCGGTATAAGGCATCGGTAAATTTTACCATTTCCTTAAATGCATTTCCTGTCAATCCAAGGTTTGATGCAATTTTACGTCCCTGAAATGCTTGCAGCCCAACCGCAGGGTCGATGATTTCTGTAAATATTTGATCCGGAGTTTCTTCTGCAACTTTTTCGATGTCCATCCCTCCACGAGGTGAGTACATTACCATAAGTTTTCCAATATTTCGATTGAGAAGAATGCTCATATAGATTTCCTGAATTGGAGAAGGTCCGTCGTAGTATATGTTTTGTTCAATCAATACCTTACCAACTTTTTTGCCTTCGGGGCCGGTTTGGTGTGTAATCAATTGCATTCCAATAATTTCGTTTGCGTATGTATAAACTTCGTCAAGATTTTTTGCAATCTTAACGCCCCCACCTTTCCCACGACCACCCGCATGAATTTGGGCTTTTACGGCTAACTTTTCTGAACCGGTATTTTCATGAATAATATTTGCAGCTTTGGTTGCTTCATTGGAATTAAAGGCTACAATTCCTTCAGGAACCTGAACGCCATATTGTTTAAGGATTTGTTTTCCCTGATATTCGTGTAAATTCATAGTTTCAGTGTTATCAATTCAAAAGTAGAACAAATAATAATAGGTTTGTCTTTTTTTTCGTTGTGGAATTTTTGTTTTCACTATGTTTGTTGAAAATTTGAATAATGATCCGTACTGAAAATATATGGAAGCAATATGGTGATCTTCAGGTGCTAAAAGGAATTGATCTGGAGGTTAAGAAAGGGGAAATTGTGTCGATTGTTGGTGCTTCAGGTGCTGGAAAAACAACTCTTCTGCAAATTATAGGAACACTTGAAAAAGCCAATAAAGGAGTTGTTGAAATTAATGGGGTTGAAGTTAATAAACTCAGAGATCATAAATTATCACAATTTCGAAACAAGCATATTGGTTTTGTTTTTCAGTTTCATCATTTACTACCTGAGTTTTCAGCAATGGAAAATGTTTGTATTCCGGCTTATATTGCAAAAACCAGCAAGTCGGAAGCAATAAAACGAGCGAAAGAACTTCTGGAAATGCTTGGACTTGCAGAGCGAATCAATCATAAACCCAATCAATTATCGGGTGGTGAGCAGCAAAGAGTGGCAGTTGCCAGAGCCTTGATAAATAGTCCTTCCGTGATTCTGGCCGACGAGCCTTCCGGAAATCTCGATTCAGTCAATGCAAATGAATTACATGATCTGTTTTTTACACTCCGGAATTATTTTAACCAAACCTTTGTTATTGTAACTCACAATGATCAGCTTGCATATAAAGCGGATAGGATGATTGTGATGAAGGATGGGGCTATTGTTTAGGGATTAATGAATACCCTAAAATCGACGAGGCAATTCTGGATACTATATTTCCTCTGAAAAGAAGGTGAAATGCAAAAAATCCAATGAGATTAGGATAGATTAATGCAATTTTATATGCAATTTTATTGAGTACAGAAAGAGAGTCTACATCGTTTAATAACAGTGAAATATAGTTTATTCTCTTCTTTTCGATAATTTGCTTAATGTCTTTTCTCTCCTTAAAAACACTTGGGTTTCGGCGATTAAAAGCTAAAAGCCAAACAGAATAATTAAGAAGCGCAAGCTTGTAGTACTTTTTGTTTTCTGCTTTTTTGAAAAATTCAATACGTTCTTCAATTGCTTCGGTGTAATGAAGACGTTTTTCGGAGAATGAACTTCTTACGATGCTGTTGTCTGACTGAAAGTAGTAATAAAGTTTCGTATCCGTAAATACAATCCTTTTTGATTGTGCATATATTTTATATGAAGTGAACTCGTCTTCATGGATTTTGCCTTTTGGAAACCGAATTGAGTCAAAAAAGGCACGTTTGTATAGTTTGTCCCATGAGATAACAAATATCTGAGCCCAATAAGTAAATATTTTGTCGAGTGCTTCTGTTCCAGAGAAAACCTGTGGTTTATTTATTATTTCAGAGAATATTTTTGTATCGTTATAAACAAGTTCGAAATTACAGAGAGAAACATCTGCATTATAATCAGCCATGTTTTTGTACAGGATTTCATACATTTGAGGATGAATAAAATCATCACTGTCAACAAAGCCAATCAAGTCGCCTTTCGCTACATCTAACCCGGCATTTCTTGCATCAGACAACCCTCCGTTAGGTTTGTGAACCACTTTGATTCGCTGATCAATATTGGAGTATTCATCGCAAATTTTACCACAATTATCGGGGGATCCATCATCAACTAAAATAATTTCAATATTCGGGTAGGTTTGCGACCGTAAGGATTCTACACAACGCTTTAAATACGACTCTACGTTGTAAATAGGAACAATTATGCTGATTAATGGATTCATAGGGTTATGCTGTTTTTTTTATTGTAGATGTTTTTCAGATAGATGTTTTTTCAATTTTCTCTTTTAGTAAATCCCAATAATTCTCTTTAAAATAAGGAGGAAGTGAATACTCAAGCTGTTGATTGAATTTAGAAACAGCATACTCATAAGCCTGTTCCAGATTTTCGGCATAGCAAACATGTTCTTTAAAACTATCAGGGAACCATTTCACTCCTGAGCTAAGTTTGTGATCGGATGAAGCAATAACAATTACGGGAGTTCCGGCGATTAAAGAAAAAATAGTACCATGATACCTGTCGGTGACAATTACTTTGTATTTGGAGTAATCTTCAATTATACCGAAAATAACATTTTCTCTACGTTGTTTAATATAGCTAAAAGGTAATGAAACTGTTGTGTCGGTATGGCTAACAGATGATACAGATTCTAATTTGGATGATAAAGCTGAAATTTGTTCTTTTGAATAAAATGCTTCTTTATCATTTCGGATACAGAGCAAAATACCTTCTCTCGGATGACAATATTTTGCAGTACCAATCAATGAAGTAACAACATCAGGATATAGCAATAATTTGCATCCTGTAAAAAGCGTTTTTGCCGAGTTAAACGAAATTTCATCTCTGCAAAGCAAGGTTACATTGCCATGTTTATTGAACACTGATGCAGTATTTATTGCCGCTTCGCTCGTTTTGTAAAATACAGTTTGAGGAAATAAAACAATTGGAAAATCAGGAAATAAACGTATAACTCGCAGATATGCATCTTGTTCATTATACAAGTCTGTCATGTGGTACCCACTGTGACAAAATAGTTTATCTTCTTTTTTAATTTTACTACGAATAAGGTTTAACACCAGATTCGTAGTTTCTCTGAGTGTAAATATACAGACCTCGTGATTCGGATAGTTCTTTTCAAACCATTTAAGAATACAATATGTTTGAGCCTGATCGCCCATATTGCTATGATGTGGTGAACCAAATAAGAAAATGATTGGTACGTTTGAGTTAATGAGCCTTTTTACCAGTCTATAATGTTTATATTTAGCTATATAAGAATTTACTTTCTGTATTGTGTTTTTCATAACCAGATTGTGTTAGGATTATTGGAAAATATTTATTTTTCGAACAGTTTTATAAACCATCTTTTGTATTGCAATCCTTTCATTTTTATTTAGGGCCACTAAAATATTTAAAGGTAATACAATCAGGCCAATGATAATTGCTAAAGTAATAAATTCTATCCAGTTTTTGGGTGTGAAAAATTCTCTGATAATAAGAGAGGTTGACACAATAATTAAACAGCATAAGATCCCTCTTAATATTGCAATATAAAAAGTGTTCCATTTTACATCCAGACATCTGGATGCATATATTGGTGTGAAGATAAGGTTTCGGCTCATTCCAATTATCATACTTACAATTGGAATTACAAAAAGACCCCAATTAGTTATTTTTAAGAGTATTACGATTACAATGGTGTTGATAACCCCAGTTGCCAGAAGAACCATTGCCGGAGTTTTGAGTTTATTTGTTACAGTATATACATTATAGATGGTATTCATACTGGTAGTGATTACTAAGGGAATAATCGTGAAGAATGATAGCCAGTACAGTTTCTCAAAATTTTGATTTGGAACCCATAATTTAAAAAAAACATCTCCCCAAACAAGTACAAATCCTAAAGGAATAGTCATGATAATCCCCATGATTTTAACAGATCTGTTAATGCTTTTAAGAAGTTCTTCCTTTTTATTTTGGGCAAATAAAATAGTGAATTCTGGTACAAAAACTCCCACCAGCATTCCTACTAATGACTGTATAAACATAGGAATGATTTTAACTAAAGAATATTCACCGGCTTCGGATGCTCCTAATAAAACATTGGCAATGAGAAGATCCAGGCTGGTTAATATAATTAAGCTTAATTGATTCACAGAGTTCCATACTCCCGAAGAAAGTAACTCTCTGATAGCTGATTTGCGATAATATTTTTTACTAATCTTTATTTCGGGCAGGAGCTTACGTGTATATGTCTTATTAGTGTAGAAAATGAAGAAAACGACAATCAGATTTGCAATTCCAAAATAGAGGATGGTCGGTTGAAAGAAATAAAATAAAAGTAATAAAACTGCAACCCGAATAATATTTGACTCAGCATTTCTGATTGAGGATAGGTGAAGTTTGTTCTTGGCAAAAGTTGCAATGTTATAGACAGATGTCATGATTGTGATAATACTTCCTAAAAAAATTAATCCGAAAAGCCATTGAACATCTGCTAATATATTTGGAGGTATGTTTAATAACTTATCTGCAAATATGACCATCAAAACAGAGGGAATTGTGATTGCGATTGAAATATAAGTATTTCCCCGAAGAACGGAATTGAAATAAATGTTTGCACCCTCCGTATTGTTTTGTTCTAAGCAAATAGTAATAAATCTGCTTGCCATAGAGTCAAGAGCAATGGTAATTATTCCAGCATATCCGATAAAACTATTGGCTAAAGGAAAAAATCCGTATGCTTCTTTTCCAACGGTGCGAATTAAGTAAGGCGTAAATAAAAAATTGATTCCAAATTGTACCGCAAATGCTATTATGTTGGCAGCCATATTAATTGCAAGTTCTTTCTTTGCCATAGATTTCCGGTTTTGGAATGGGAATTAGTTTTTGAGTTTTAGGCTGGATTCAGTAATGTTGAAATGATTTAATTCCATTGATTTCTGAACCGTTTCTGAATTTGAATACTTCTCTGTTTATTGCAAAGATAATGATATCAAACGTGATTTTACAACATTTTTACGGATTGAAAAATTCATATCCTGTTAAGGTTCTCATAAGTATGGATTTTAATGTTCTCCAAATTAACGGTATCTCTTTTGTACCTTTGCCCTTAAATATTTAAGCATGAATCATCGTTATTTTGTTCATCTGGCGTATCATGGCGCTCCATTTCATGGTTGGCAAAAGCAACCTAATGCGTTATCTGTTCAGCAATTGCTCGAAGAGGGTTTTTCCATGGTGCTTCGCCAGCAAATTGAATTAACAGGTTGTGGAAGAACAGATACAGGTGTTCATGCCCGCGATTTTTATGCTCATTTTGACTTAAATATTGCTTATTCACAGGAATTTCTGGATCAGCTGCGTTTTAAAATGAATCGTTTTTTTCCGACTTCGGTGGTCATATTCCGAATATTTGAAGTTCCAATTGATTTACATGCCCGTTTTAGTGCTGTTTCGAGAGCCTATCGCTATTATTTGAATCGGCAAAAAGATCCTTTTACAACAGATCAGGCCTTTTACCTATTTGGAAATCTGGATGTTGGTTTAATGAATCAGGCTTGTGAAATTCTCAAACAACACCGTGATTTTTCCTGCTTCTCGAAATCAAATACTCAAACGAAAACGAATAATTGTATAATTACGGAAGCTTATTGGAATCAGACTGATTCTCAGTTAATCTTTTTTGTAAAGGCAGATCGATTCCTTCGCAATATGGTACGGGCAATTGTAGGTACGATGATTGAAATTGGCCAGCACAAGCTTAGCCTGGAAGAGTTTCGGAATGTTTTAGAACGTAAAAACAGAAGTCTCGCGGGAGAGTCTGTTCCCCCTCAAGGCTTGTTTCTTGAAAAGGTGGAGTATCGGGAGCTTTGATTATACAGCCACATTATATTCACGAAGTGCATCATTCAGGGATGTCTTTAAATCGGTAGATGGTTTTCGTTTCCCGATAATTAATGCACAGGGAACCTGATAATTTCCGGCAGGAAATGTTTTAGTAAAGCTTCCGGGAATTACGACCGAACGTTCAGGAACAAATCCCTGATATTCTACAGGTTCAGAGCCTGTAACGTCAATTATTTTCGTAGAGGCAGTTATTACAACATTTGCACCTAATACCGCTTCGCGTCCAATTCGTGCTCCCTCTACCACAATACATCTTGATCCAATAAAACAGTGATCTTCAATGATTACGGGAGCAGCCTGAACTGGTTCTAATACGCCTCCGATTCCCACACCTCCACTCAGGTGCACATGCTTGCCAATTTGAGCACATGAACCAACCGTTGCCCATGTGTCAACCATTGTTCCAGAATCAACATAAGCCCCAATGTTTACATACGAAGGCATTAAGATTGTTCCGGGTGCCAAAAAAGCACCATGCCGGGCAATTGCATGAGGGACAACACGTACTCCTAAGGCTTCATAATTATGTTTTAGGGGAATTTTATCATGAAATTCTAATATACCGACTTCAAAGGTTTCCATTCTGCGAAGAGGAAAGTAAAGAATTACTGCTTTTTTTATCCATTCGTTTACCTGCCAGCCAACTTTGGTAGGTTCTGCTACGCGGATTTTTCCTTTGTCGAGTAGTTCAATTACTTCAAAAATAGCCTGCTGAATAATTCCTTCTTTTAAAAGCTCTCTGTTTTCCCAAGCTTGTTCTATCAAAGTGCGGATTTCCATGTTTTTTGATTATTAAGGTGCAAAAATAAAGATTTCATTTCTTTTTGTTACAAACAGTTAATAGAACTCTGTAAATGTAATATCGATTGGAGAAATACAATGCTGAAAACATAAATAATATCGATTTGTCGACATTATACAAGCTCAATTTTGGATTGATTTATTTGATACTCGACTGATGCTGATTTTTAATTTGAAAGTCTGACATAAGCCTCCATAAGTTGCTGCAAAATAGCTTTCCCGGTTTGCGTTAAACTATCGATGCTTTGCTGGTTTTCGTTACTTCGCTTGTCAATGATTTTGTTCAGCTTATGATCATATACCAATGCCGATTTTGATGTTATAACTCCAAATCCCTCATCAAAAGTATAGTATGCGAATTTGGAAGCATAAGGATTGAATATGTTTTTACTCCAGATGAATTCATCATGTTTTAACCCCAATTGGCTTAAAATTGTTGCAGGTAAGTCGGTATGACAAACTGGTTCAGAGATAGTTTTTCCGGCAAATTCCTGTCGTAAAGCACCTCCGGTTAGAAGACATGGAATCCAATGACGCTCAATTTCATGCGCTTGCCGATTATATGGATAGCGATGGGTATGATCCGAAACAACAATAAAAACTGTGTTTTTATACCATGGCTGTTTTTCTGCTTTCCGGAAAAAATCACCCAGACATGAGTCAGTATAATGAATAGTGTTTTTATAAAGTTGTGCAATTTCATTGCCCTGAAATATCTTCCTGACCGGAGCATCAAATGGTTCATGACTGGTGGAAGTAATCCCCATTGAAAAGAAAGGAGCTTTGTTTTTGCCAAGTTCTTTTACGAGAAAATCAAAGTATTCTTCGTCATAAGCACCCCAAAAGGTTCGGTTTCGGATTTGCATATCTTTATCTCCGTAAATATTATCGAACCCCATGGTTTGAAGATAACTCTGAGTGTTTGCAAATCGGTTATCACCTCCATAATAGTATGAAGTTGAATATCCGGTTTGTTTTAATCGTTGAGCCAGTGCAGGTAAAAGTTCGAATTTTCCAAATTTACGGATAATAGTTGTGGTAGGTTGAGATGGGAACCCGCTTACCATAGCTGCCAATCCTTGCTCTGTACGGAATCCGGTTGCATAAAATTGACTGAATAGCAGACTTCTTTTGCTTAACGCAGAGAATTCAGGTGCAGCTTCAATCTGTTTGTTTAAAATGCCAACAACCTCAGCACTCCAGCTTTCGAGCATCAGAATGACAATATTGGGCTTTGGTATATTGAAAATTGAGATTGTCGTGTCTTTGGGTGTTTTGAAGAAAGAATCCACTTTTTGTTGAGCATGCTTCTCGGTGAAATACTTATAAGGGTTTGTTGTAACTTCTTCAGGTTCGAATACAACTGCCAGTGCATTCCATGTGCTGTTTACCGCTGCCTGGTTAAATACAGGAATTGTATTGAAATAGCTCCAGCTCCGGTCAATCGGGAAAACTTGTGTTCCTCCTCTCAATCCAAGGTAAATGAATGGTAATAAAATTATTGGAAAAGTAATTTTAATCCATGTTTTTTTGATTTGAGGAAAGGTTTTAGGAGCAATCCATTTGAAGTATGCCCATAAAAACACACTGGTCTCTACAATCCATATTAATATTAGCCACCCCATAGGTGATGATTTGGATGAAGCAAAAGCTTCTTTAGGGTAAGCTAAATAGGAGAAAGCTTTGCGATTAATTTTCGTTCCCCATTCGTTATATAACCCTAAGTCGGCAATATGTACAAAACCTGATACAACAACAAAGAGAATCATCCAGCTATGCAATGCTCTGGATGTTATTTTTCCTGATACAAATAAATTTGCAATGATAATTAGCCAAATAATTAGAAAGAAATAGCAGAATGTGGATAGATCCATGGCAAATGCATGGTAATTTGCATTAAACCAGGTTGCTATACCTGCGTTCATCCATTTATCACTATTCCAGAGAATAAAGAGAGTTCGTTGGATGAAGAATAGAATCATCCAGAAGGAAAATAGCTTGATAATGAGTTTTATATGCTCTTTCATCCAAAATAAATTTAGAAAAGCAAATGTAGTGAAGAATGGTGAATTTAAAGAAATCAGACCTAAACAGAATGAATTGTGTTAAATGGATTAGAAATTATTGAAGCAGCAATTTTTCTACCTTTGCATAAAATCATAAACAGATGGTTGCATATACTCAACTGAAAGATTTTCTGACAGATATATTTGAAAGCATTGGATGTTCAAAAGCAGATGCAGCAACTACGGCCAATGTTTTGCTTGCTGCAGAACTTCGAAATATTAATTCGCATGGTTTAATAAGGGTTAAAGATTATTATAATCTGTGGAAACAGGGTCGGTTAAATCCAACCCCCAATATTGGGATTGTTCATGAAACTCCTTCAACGGCGGTAGTAGATGGTGATAATGGTTTAGGAATGCTTGTTGGATTGAAAGCCATGCAGATTGCAATGGATAAGGCTGAAAAGGTAGGCACAGGCTGGGTTTCTGTACGTAATTCCAATCACTTTGGAATTGCAGGATATTATACAATGCAAGCTTTAAAGCGTGATATGATTGGAATGGCGATGACAAATGCAAACCCTCTGGTAGCTCCAACATTTTCTACGGATAAGCTGTTGGGTACAAATCCAATATCAGTTGCAATTCCGGCGGGAGACGAAGCACCCTTTGTTGCCGATTTTGCTACAACTCCTATTGCCCGTGGAAAACTGGAAGTGATGCATAAAAAAGGATTGAAAGCTCCCGATGGTTTTGTTCAGGATAAATATGGAGAATCGAGTAATGATCCCAATATTCTTACAGAGGGAGGTGCAATTCTTCCATTGGGTGGCGATTATGTTCATGGCAGTCACAAAGGATATTGTCTGGGTGCGATTGTTGATATTTTTTCCGCGGTACTTTCCGGTGCAAATTTTGGTCCATATGTGCCGCCTTCTGTAGCTTATTTGCCAGTTTTGTCTGATTTACCAGGTATTGGAACTGGTCATTTCTTCGGTGCAATGCGGATTGATGGATTTCAACCTGCTGATGAATTTAAAAGATATATGGATCTTTGGATTCGAACATTTAAAGAGGCTACTCCGGCAAAAGGTCAAAATCGTGTTTTCATTCCTGGTGAGCCGGAACGCGAATGGGAAGCTATTCGAATGAAAGAAGGAATTCCTGTTTTGGATAGAGTGAAAGAAGAACTTTCGCTCATTGCAAAGGAATTAAATATTAAAATGAGTTTTTAAAAACAAAAGGCTGCTCAATCTTTGGGCAGCCTTTTATTTTAGCTTTCTTCTTCTTTTGGGGATTCTTCATGACGAAGTGGAATCGGATGTTCCTTGATTTTATCGTCAGCACCTTTAAGATATGTAGGAAGGTTTAAACCTGCCATGTTAAACAAATCATTTAAAGGAGGTACTGATTTCATTAATCCACTTACAAAATTGGCAGTTGTTCCATTTCCGGTTCCGTTGTCATTTCCGGAATCCCAAACCGTGATCTTATCAATCTTGATGTTCTTAACTGCTTCTACCTGTGTTTTAACCAATTCAGGGAGCTTTTCGATCAAGAGCAATTGGAATGCCTGTCCGGGGTCTCCACCAGCGGCCTTTACAACACGGTCATATCCTTCGGCTTGCTTGGTAAGTTTTTCATACAAACCTTTTGCTTCTGCTTCCATTTTTGCAAAAATTGCATCAGCTTCTCCTTTTGCATTTACGCGAATACGTTCAGCTTCAGCCTGAGCTTCAATGATGGCTCTTTGTTTTGCTATTTCAGCAGGAATCACAACGTTGGCAATTTGTGTAGAGCGTTCACGTTCAGAACGTGCTAACTCAGCCTTTTGTTCTGCTACATAGGATTCTTCGAGTGCTTTTGCTTGTTGAACCTTTTCTGCCGTGACGGCAATACGTAATGCTTCAGCTTCTTTTTCACGACGTGTAGCATCTGAATTTGCAATTTCGATTTTAGCTTCATTTTCACCTTTTACTGCAATAGCATTGGCTTCAGAAGTCTTAACACGGGTATCTCTTGCTGCTTCAGCTCTTCCAATTGCTTCGTCCTTGGCAGCAGATGCAATGCTTACTTCTTTGTCCTTTTGCGTGATTGCTATTTTTACATCACGTTCTCTTTGGGTTTCGGCAATCTGAACATCACGTTCCCGGTCAGCAATTGCTTTTCCGGTTTCCCCGATTTTTTCCTGTTCGGCAACACTAATTTTAGCTTCGTTAATTGCCTTTGCAGCAGCTTCTTTCCCTAAAGCTTCGATGTATCCCGACTCATCTTTGATATCGGTAACATTCACGTTGATAAGTTTTAACCCTATTTTTTTAAGTTCAGTGTCAACATTTTTGGAGATGTTGTCCAAAAACTTATCACGGTCGGAATTAATTTCTTCAATGGTCATTGTGGCAATAACCAAACGCAATTGGCCAAACAAAATATCTTTTGAAAGTTCTTGAATTTGTTCTGGAGTTAAACCAAGCAGACGTTCAGCAGCATTGTTCATACTATCGCTTTCGGTCGAAATAGCAATTGTGAAACGACAAGGAACATCCACACGGATATTTTGACGACTCAATGCATTGGTAAGATTTGCTTCGATAGAAATCGGCTTTAAATCCAGATATGCATAATCTTGAATTACGGGCCAAATAAAAGCTCCACCACCGTGAATACAGTGAGCCGAAGTGCCACCAGTTTTACCGTAAATAACCAGAATTTTGTCTGAAGGACAGCGTTTGTAACGCGAAATGAGTGCAGAAATGGTTACTAAGCCAACCACTACTGCAATTGCAATAAGAATAATAGGGCTAATCATACTTTTTATTGTGTTTAAATACGTTCAACTTCAAGAAGTGATTCGTCAATCACTTTCGTTACTTTTACGGTAGCACCAGTTTCAATTAACTCGCCGGGTGTTACAGCTTCAATTTCGTGCATGGTTCCATTTACACTAATCTGAATTTTTCCTTTGCCACTTTTTCCGGCAGGGATTCTCAGATATACATTGGCTGTTTTCCCCATTGTTTTATGGATATTAAAACTGTTGTCTTCAGCGAGCCTGGAGACTGCTTTCATCAGAAAAAAGAAAATCAGAATAAATGCAGCCCCAACTAAAAATGCAACGGTAACTAACGTTCCTTTGCTGCTGATTGTTTCCCAAAATGTAACTCCGGCCCATCCAAATCCGATCATGAAATTAATCAGGTTTCGAAAGGAAAAAAGCTGGAAAGGTGCATCGGTTGCATCAAAATTTCCATCAAAATCGGCATTAATCCCATCCGAAGAGTCCATTCCGACGAAAGTCATAATTGTTTGAATAATGAATACAATACTTGCCGGAATAGCGATAAACCAAAATACTCTGAGTAACAGTTCCATTTGGGCAAAGAAATCGACCATAATTTTAAACGTTTATTTGTTGAGAGAAATTTGTATGTTTTTTTCTGATTCTAAAGTGTGCATTTGGGTCAATATTCAGATAATCAGTATGTGTGGTTGATTATAGAATTAAAAGTCAAAACAACAACTTTAAAAAAACGAACATCGCAAATGTATGTTTTTTTTAATTGAATGGAGAATAGTTCTGAAAAATTTATTTCTGAGTGTTTAAAAATGAAAAGAGGTTATCTCAAGAGCTGCAATCAGCATATGTTTTCCCGACTTTTGGGACCCAATATACATAGTTGTCAGACTGAGTTTCGATGACCGGAAAAGTCTTTTACTTAATGAGGAGAGGATTGAGACAGTCCCTCCTCATTCAATATTGTATGTTTATTGCTTCATCAATGCGATTGTTTCCATCGGATTTTCAGAAGCAAAAACAGAATTTCCGGCTACAAACGCATTAGCTCCGGCTTTTATCAGTTTCTGAATATTATTTGGTCCAACTCCTCCGTCAACTTCAATTATGCAATCAGGATTTCTGTTTTCGGTCATCGCTCTGAGTTCAGTTATTTTTCGTAATGCCTGAGGAATAAAGGATTGTCCTCCAAACCCCGGATTTACGGACATGATTAATACCATATCCAGATCTCCGATAATATCAGTAAGCAGGTGTACCGGAGTATGTGGATTAAGAGCTACGCCCGCTTTCATTCCCAGAGATTTGATTCGCTGAACCGAACGATGAAGGTGTGTGCAGGCTTCGTAATGTATTGTAAGATATTCTGCTCCACATGCTTTAAACTCTTCAAAGTAACGATCTGGATCCATAATCATTAAGTGTACATCCAAAGGTTTTTTTGCGTACTTCTGAATGTGTTTGATTACAACAGGTCCGAAAGAGATGTTTGGGACAAACATTCCATCCATTACATCAATGTGAAACCAGTCAGCCTGGCTCTTGTTTACCATTTCAATGTCAGTATTCAGATTGGCAAAGTTGGCTGAAAGCATGGATGGGGCTATGATGATGTTTTTCATGTGAATATGCTGATTATTAATAATCAAAGTATAAATTCAGTCTTAATTACTCCGGGCATTATGCCAAAGTGCATTTAAATGATTTCGAAGTTATTTTCTGTTACAAAGGTAACAAAAAAGGCTGCGTTTTTATCAGCAGCCTTTTCTTCATATTAAATCGTTATGATTGTTGTTTCTTTTCCGGTTTGGGGAGAAGAACTTTACGTGATAAACGTAGTTTATTGGTTTTAGGGTCTATTTCAACCAGCTTAACCTGAATTTCGTCTCCAATTTTAAGGAAGTCTTCAACATTTGCAACGCGTGACCAGTCTATTTCAGAAATATGAAGCAGACCATCTTTTCCAGGCAGAATTTCAACAAATGCTCCAAATGGCTGAATACTTTTAACAACACCTTCGTAAATTTCGCCCACTTCCGGTACTGTTGTAATTCCTTTGATGCGGTTATAGGCTTTATCAAGTGATTCTTTATCTGAAGAAACAATGTCGATAACTCCTTTATCACCAACTTCCTCTATAACGATGGTTGTGCCGGTTTCGCGCTGGATTTCTTGGATAACCTTACCGCCGGTTCCAATTACAGCTCCGATAAATTCGCGAGGAATAATCATTTGAACCACACGTGGTGCATGAGGCTTGTAATCTTCGCGAGGTTCCGTGATGGTTTTTGCAATTTCATCCATAATATGTAAACGACCACGACGAGCCTGATCCAGAGCCTGTGCCAAAACTTCGTACGGAAGACCGTCAACTTTTATGTCCATCTGACAAGCTGTGATACCATCACGGGTACCACAAACCTTGAAGTCCATGTCTCCCAGATGATCTTCATCACCCAGAATATCAGAAAGTACTGCAAACTTACCGTTTTGAGTGTCGGTTATTAAACCCATTGCAATTCCGGTAACTGGTTTTTTAATCTGAATACCAGCATCCATCAATGCGAGTGTGCCTGCACAAACAGTTGCCATTGAAGAGGATCCGTTTGATTCAAGAATATCAGATACAACACGTAATGTATATGGATTATTATCTGGAAGTACTTGTTTGAGAGCACGTAATGCAAGATTTCCGTGACCAACTTCACGGCGGCCTGTGCCGCGCATAGGCTTCACTTCTCCGGTTGAAAAAGGAGGAAAATTATAGTGGAGGATAAAATTGTTTTTTCCTTCAATTACAGCGCCGTCAATTACCTGTTCGTCAAGCTTGGTACCAAGTGTAACCGTTGTAAGAGATTGTGTTTCGCCGCGGGTGAAGATTGCTGAGCCATGAGCTGAAGGTAAATAGTCAACTTCACTCCAGATTGGGCGGATTTCATCAAGTTTACGGCCATCCAGACGGATTTTCTCATCCAGAATCATATTACGAACGGCTTCTTTTTCAATGTCGTGATAATAACGTTTGATCAAAGGAGCTTTTTCAGCACGTTCTTCTTCGGAGAGCGTTTCGGTAAATTCAGCAACAACTTTGTCAAAAGCTTCGCCACGTTCATGTTTGTTTTTGATGATTGAACGAGCAACAGCATACGCTTTTTGATACAGTTCAGCCTGCATACGTTCTTTTAGTTCAGGGTCATGTTTTTCGTGGCAATATTCACGTTTTTGAGTAGCCCCAACCATTTCGGCAAGTTCTAACTGGGCACGGCATTGTATTTTGATTGCTTCATGAGCAAATTTGATTGCTTCAGCCATCACCTCTTCGCTCACTTCTTTCATTTCGCCTTCAACCATATTAATGTTGTCAATAGAAGCGGCAACCATAAGGTCTAGGTCAGCAGTTGGTATTTCGGATAAAGATGGGTTGATTACAAATTGTCCATTGATCCGGCAAACACGTACTTCCGAAATAGGACCATTGAACGGAATATCAGAAACAGCCAGGGCCGATGAAGCCGCTAAAGCAGCCAGAGCATCAGGAGCAGTATCTTTTTCGCCTGAAATTAAGGTAATCAGGACTTGCGTTTCCGCATGATAATTGTCGGGAAATAGAGGACGAAGGGCACGGTCAACTAAACGTGAAACGAGAATTTCGTATTCACTTGGGCGTGCTTCGCGTTTAAAAAAACCGCCCGGAAAGCGGCCCATGGATGCGTATTTTTCCTGATAATCTACTGATAATGGCATAAAGTCAACATTGTCAGCTGCATCTTTTTTTGAACATACCGTTGCTAAAAGCATTGTGTCTCCCATACGTACCACACAAGAGCCATCTGCCTGTTTTGCTAATTTACCTGTTTCTATGGTGATTTTTCTTCCGTCTCCTAAGTCAAAGCTTTTTGAGGTTCCAATCATGTTTGTCTCGATTTAGTTTTTTTCAAAAATACAAAAAAAGGCAATTAGAATTAATTGCCTTTTTATCAATCTTTTTAATATCCTTACTTTCTGAGGTTCAGTTTCTGGATGATTTCGCGGTAACGGTTGATTTCTTTCGCCTTTAAGTAATCAAGAAGTTTTCTTCTTTTACCTACTAAGCGTACCAACGAACGTTGAGTTACCTTGTCTTTTTTGTTGATCTTTAAGTGTTCGGTAAGATGTTTAATCCTGTGAGTAAACAATGCGATTTGAGCTTCTGCCGAACCGGTATCGGTTTCAGATTTACCGTATCCTTTGAAAATGTCTTGTTTAACTTCCGCTGTTAAATACATATCCAGAAATCCTTTACGTTATTTTAATGGGTTGCAAAAGTAAGCATTATTTTTGAATTGTAATTGCTTGAGTCTATTTTTTTCAAAAAAAAATATCTCAACCCGGCAATTATCTATATTTGCTTAGGTTTTGTGCGGCAAAAGTAAACATTTTTCTGTACACTGCGTTCACTTCATATAATAATTCCTGAAAAATGAATGTATTAATTACCGGTGCCGGGAAAGGAATAGGCTTTGAACTTTGTAAATTGTTTGCTCAGTTGCCCGATTGTTCTGTTTTTGCTGTTTCCAGAAATATTGAGCATCTGACAGAGCTCAATCAATCAAAATTGCTTTTGAATGAGATTAACTGCTTTAAAGTAGATTTGGTAAATGATGTGGATGTAGAATATTTCACTGAAAACCTAAAGCTGAAAATCCAGAATCTGGATATTGTAATTCATAATGCAGGGATGCTGATTCATAAGTCATTTCAGGAATTTACACAGGATGATTTTACCAGAATATTTACGGTAAATGTATGGGGAATTATTTCGCTTACTCAAAAGCTAATTGCTTTGCTAAAACCAGGTTCGCATGTAGTTACGATTAGTAGCATGGGTGGTTATCAGGGGAGTGTTAAATTTAAAGGGCTCTCGTTGTATTCCGCTTCAAAAGGAGCCGTAGCTGTACTTACCGAAAGCCTGGCTGCTGAGTATCAATGTGAAAAAATTGCATTTAATAGTCTGGCATTAGGAGCTGTACAAACTGAAATGCTCTCAACAGCCTTTCCTGAATACAACGCACCTTTGAAGCCTGAGGAGATGGCTCGCTTTATTATGGACTTCAGCATAAATGCTCATAAATACATGAATGGAAAAATAATTCCTGTTTCGCTTTCAACTCCTTAATTTTGCAACTCTAATCCCACCGAAATGGATTTGTATTCAGAATTCAGAAAATATATCAGGCAAATTATTCCTTTATCAGATTCAGAACTGGCACAATTGCAAGAAATTCTCCAATTTAAGCATATTCAAAAACGCGAACATCTTGTGGAGATGAACCAGATTTGTGATAAGGTTGTTTTTTTTATGAATGGTTATTTTCGGTTTTATCATTTTAATAATGAAGGAATTGAAATTACCAGTGACTTTTATTTTGCTCCTGGTTTTGTTACGTCTTATACAAGCTTAATTACCGGGAATATATCAAAAGTAAACGTTCAGGCAATGGACGAAATGCAGCTACTTGTGCTTTATAAGCATGATTTAGAGGATCTTTATCAAAAATCTCATGCAATTGAGCATTTGGGAAGAGTTATTGCAGAGCAGGTAGCAATAACTTCTGAAAAACATCTTTTTAGTCTTCTCTTTCAATCTGCAGAAGAACGCTATCAAAATCTTTTGAGTCAAAATCCGGAGTTCGTAAAATCAATTCCATTGCAATATATTGCATCTTATCTGGGGATCTCTCCCGAAACATTGAGTCGTGTACGTCGCAAAATTATAGGCTAATCCATTCTCGAAATTTTTTGCTGCTTCGTTTTTCTTGATTTATATCAAGAGTTATGCTCTTGATTCCCGTTTATTTTGCACTCGATTAATTACTAAATGATTATGAAAATGAAATTGAGTGTTTTTTTAATGTTAACCGTCATTCTGATGGCTACATCCTGCGAAAAAGAAGAATTGAATTATTCTCAAGGCGATTTAAAACTGAAAATTGAGACAGGGAAAGGGTGGAATCACGATTTCCCTCTCTTTTTAGGTCTTTCTAAAAAAAATCCACCTCAATTTGCCGTTTGGATTGAAGATACCAACGGTCAGTATATAACAACTCTTTATGCAAGTAGTAAAATTGCAACAGAAGGCTGGATAATGAACGGCGGAAACCGCCGTAAAGAAGCACTTCCATATTGGTGTCATCAACGTGGAAAACAATATGCCGATGGTTTATATCTTCCAACTAAAGACAAACCTTTAACTGATGGGATTACGGGCGCTACACCGAAATCAGATAAAGAGATGCTGGTGAAATTGAATACAATTTTTTACCCTATAATTATTAAGGCGGAATTTAACCATTCTGTTGATTTCAACGATTTTTATACAAAGGATGCTCCTGAAGGTTCTCAATATTATTCAGGTGGAAAAATGGGAAGTGGTCAACCGGCACTGGTTTATTCCGGAATACTTAATTCTTCCACAAACAAGGTTACTTTAAAACTTATTGGGCATAGCAGTCCTGATGGTTCCAGTGGAAATCTTTACCCGGATTTATCGGAAATAACTACTGCTCGGGAAATTGTTAAACAAGTTGTTGTAGAAACAGTTATTCAATAATGAAGATGAAAACAATGCTAACGTTTACTGCAATTCTGATTTGTGCACATGTATATTGTCAAAAGATAAATTTTATATCCATTGAATTAGGATTCAATCAGATAAATCTTGCATATTCTCGTTCAGTAAGCTCATTGCCAGTTTATGTAGGGATGGAAGTTGGAATTGCTAATCATGATATTAATAATGCATTCGATGATATTGTATGGAATACAAAAATCGGGTATTTTTTTCTGCAAAAGAAAAAAACAGCTCTTTCTGTAAATTTATTTGGAGGAGTATATGTGGTTGAAAATGATTATTATAAAGCGACTACTCCAGTGATTGGTTGTGGATTGGATTTTAGTAGGTTTCTTGGAAAGAAACAGAAACATTCCATAAACTTGGGCGTTGATTTTCAATATGGAAAACGTGATTACAGAGAGGTTTTTGAAAGTGAATATGTGCGGGTTGAAAGCATTGGCTCCTTCAGTGTTATTCCTGTTAAGATATCAATAGGATATTCATTCAGATTCTGATATTGTATTTTGATCTGCTGATTACCTGCTTGTAAATTTATTCCGAGTTGTTTCAGAATTGAAAATTGAATATGCTTACCTTTGAACAAACTTTTATCCTTGAAAGAGATGAATCAGAATATTGCTCCTGACAAAGCACTGGTTAGTGTTTGCGGATTATTTTGTCATGCATGTGGTGTATATTACTCTACCCTTGAAAACAATGAGGAAAATCTGAAAAAAATTGCGCTCAGGATGAATTTGCCTTATGAAAAAGTACGATGCACGGGTTGTAGAACGCAAACGAAAATGGAATTTTGCAAAGATTGTTTTATGATTAAATGTGCTGATGAAAGAGGGGTAGATTTTTGCGGACAATGCAATGAATTTCCATGTGACGGCTTTAAAGAATTCCAGTCAAAAATGCCTCACAGGGTTGAATTATGGAAATCTCAGGAACGAATTAAAGAAATTGGTTGGGAAGCATGGTTTAACGAAATGATAGAACATTACACCTGTAAAGAGTGTGGCACGATGAATGGGTGGTATGATTTTTCATGTAGAGAATGTGGTCACACTCCCGGAAGTACGTTTGTGGAGCAGAATATTTCTGCGCTAAAACCGTTAATTTAGAATCCTACTTACGATGTTGGTTACTATTTAATCAGGTAATTATACACCAGAGACCCGCCCAGATAGCCCGCAATACCTAACGAAATAGCTCCGATAAATTCCACACCCAAAATGGCTAACCGAATATTTTTGATGTTTAATGGTTTGTAAATAATGTAAATTCGGAATGCCGATACTGCTAAAAGAATAAACATTGAGGCTTTCGCAAAAAACTCATGCAATTCCTTTAATTCACCAGCTTCACCTTTCAGTTCTTTCGTGAAGAATTCTCCGGTTAAATACCCCAGTAAAGCTCCGATACTTCCCAATACAATCAGATATAACCCTGCTCTTGAATAAAATAAATCATCTTTTCGAAAAAAGGAGATGATATCAAATATTAGGCCTGTTAAAATCAGAGCAATTGGGAAATGCACTGCCATTGGATGGAGGTGAGAAATATCAATCATAGCGACCAAAGCTTAAAAAATAAATTTAGCGTAATTAGTATTGATCAGCAAATTTAATTCATTTATAAATAGATTGATATTTTATCTTTGTGTTATGAAAAAGAAAACAATTTCGCATCCGGGAATTATTACTGAGATTGTTCAGAATACAGTAAAAATCACAATTTTATCTCAATCAGCCTGCTCGTCATGTCATGCGAAAGGAGCATGTAGTGTTTCGGAGATGAAAGAAAAAATTGTAGAAGTAGAAGTGTCAGATTTATTAAGGTACAAAGTTGGTCAGCACGTGAATGTACTAATGTCATCTGGCAATGGAGGATTAGCTGTATTTCTGGGTTATGGAATGCCGTTTGTTGTTTTAATAGCAGCACTCATTATAATGATAGGGGTCACCCGTAATGAAGCATTGTCAGGCGTAACAAGTCTTTTGGCAACAGGTTGCTATTTTTTAGTTCTTTCAATGTTTCGTAAAAGTCTTAAAGAGAAGTTCTTATTTTCGATTGAATAGGATTAATCTGTTCATATTTCTTTTGGGTAAGATGTTTAACTATAATGCCCTTTCAATAGTGAGGTTGACTTATTTCTGCGATTAAGCTGTTTGTAAAGGAGTCTTTTTTGGTATCTGGATTAAATTCCACTTGTTCTGAATTTGTTCAATAATCATATAATTTATATTGATTCTAAATAATTTATTAATCATCTCATTTTTAGGCATGTAGATATTTGTAGAATTCTCTGAATTCAGGACGGTTTTGTTTTTATATTATTTGTAATGAGTGTTATAGATGTGTTAATTATTGTTCTGTATCTACTATTTCCGAGATTCTGAAAAGTTATTAAATTTGCCTGTTACTTTCTTAAACACTGATTACGAACACTTAAAGGAAAACAGCGTGAACGAAATCGTCCTCTATGCCGTTATTTCATTGGGCCTTATCGGCGTATTTGCAGCAGTAGTGCTGTATATTGTAGCCCAAAAATTTAAAGTTATTGAAGATCCTAAAATCGATGAAGTTGCAGACTTACTTCCTGGGGCTAACTGTGGTGGATGTGGTTTTGCAGGTTGCCGGAATTTTGCGGAAGCAATTGTAAAGGCAGAATCACTCGAAAATCTTAATTGTCCTGTGGGAGGAGCTTCGATAATGACTCAAATCGGACCTGTTATTGGTGTTGAGGCAATTATCGGAGAACCCAAAATTGCAGTGGTACGTTGCAATGGTTCAAGGGCAAAAGCATCTCCCAAAACTCAGTATGAAGGAGCTAAAAGTTGTCAGTTTGTACACAATTTATTTTCAGGTGAAAGTGGATGCCCCCATGGATGTCTTGGCTTGGGTGATTGTGTATTTTCTTGTAAGTTTGATGCAATTTACATTGATGAAATTACCGGGCTTCCTGTGGTTTCAAACGAAAAATGTGTTGCATGTGGAGCTTGCGTAAAAGCTTGTCCGAGAAGTATTATTGAACTTCGTTACAAGGGGAAAAAAGACCGTAGAATTTTTGTGAGCTGTGTGAACAAAGAAAAAGGCGTTCTTTCTAAGAAAAATTGTGAAGTTGCTTGTATTGGTTGCGGAAAATGTGTAAAAACATGTCCTTACGAAGCGATTACTCTCGAAAACAATCTGGCATATATTAATGATGAAAAGTGTAAATTATGTCGGAAGTGTGTGGAAGTTTGTCCAACAAGTGCAATTGTGGAGCTTAATTTTCCCCCTCGCAAAGAAAAGACTGAAGCTTCAACAGAAGCCATCGAAGCATAAAAAATATATCCGTTAACCTTTCTAATTGACTGGAGGATCAATATATTGAAAACGTTTAAATTAGGCGGAGTTCACCCGGAAGAAAACAAGATTTCGGCAAATAAGGTAATCGAGGTATTGCCTCTCCCAAAACAGGCTTGTGTTCCTGTAACACAGCATTTAGGAGCACCTTCCACTATTGTGGTTGAAAAAGGTGCTACCGTAAAAGTAGGGCAACTGCTGGCCAAAAGTGAAGGCTTTATCGGAGCAAATACCCATTCGCCATTTTCAGGCAAAGTGTCAAAAATCGATACAATTATTGATACAAGTGGTTATCGTCGTCCTGCTGTATTTATTGATGTAGAAGATGATGAATGGGACGAATCTATCGACCGTTCTTCCGATATTAAATATGAAATAAACCTGAGTCGTCTCGAAATCATTGACCGTATCAAGGCAATGGGGATTGTTGGTTTAGGTGGAGCAACTTTTCCTTCTCATGTAAAACTGATGGTTCCTGAAGGTAAAAAGGCAATGGTGTTAATCATTAATGGAGTGGAATGTGAGCCATATCTTACTTCAGACCACCGTTTAATGCTTGAACGTGGTGAAGAAATGATGATAGGAGTTTCTATTCTGATGAAAGCATTGGAAGTAAACAAGGCGATTATTGGAATTGAAAACAATAAACCCGATGCGATTAATCATCTGAAATCTCTCTGTTCAAAATTTAATGGTATTGAAATTTGTCCGTTAAAGGTTAAATATCCACAGGGGGCAGAAAAACAGTTGATTAAAGCTGCTGTTAACCGCGAAGTTCCTTCCGGAAAACTTCCGATTGAAGTTGGTTGCGTGGTAAACAATGCCGGAACAGCATTTGCAGTTTACGAAGCTGTTCAGAAAAACAAACCCTTGATAGAACGTGTGATTACTGTTACTGGAAAATCAGTGAAAAATCCTTGTAATCTGATGGTTCGCATTGGTACATCTGTTGCCGAACTGATCGATTTTGCAGGAGGCTTGCCCGAAGATACCGGCAAAGTTATCAGTGGTGGCCCAATGATGGGGAAGGCTCTAAATGTACTTGATATTCCCGTAATGAAAGGTACTTCAGGTATTCTGATTATGACTCAGAAAGAGTCGAAGCGTGTTGTGGTTCAAAACTGTATCCGATGTGGAAAATGTATTACCGTTTGTCCGATGGGACTGGAACCTTATAAATTAGCTCAGCTTTCAGAAATTGAGAATTACGAAATGTCAGAGTCAGAAAAGGTACTTGATTGTATAGAATGTGGCTCTTGTCAGTTTACCTGCCCTGCTGGTCGTCCTTTACTCGACTATGTTCGATTGGGAAAATATGAAGTTGGTCAAATAATCAGAAACCGTACAAAAAAATAAGAAATGAATCTGCTAACAGTATCCGGATCACCGCACGTACATGACAAAGATTCCGTGCGAAAAATTATGTGGGGCGTAGTAATTGCTTTGCTCCCTGCTTTGTTGGTTTCCACCTGGTATTTTGGGATTTCAGCAATAATTCTTACCTTGATTTCAATTGTTGCATGTATTGCATTTGAATATCTGATTCAAAAATTTGTCTTAAAAGTAACCCCAAGCGTTACAGATGGTTCTGCTGCTGTAACCGGGATTTTACTTGCGTTTAATGTTCCAACTTCTTTGCCAATCTGGCAATTGTTGGTAGGTGCATTGGTTGCAATAGGGATTGCAAAAATGTCATTTGGTGGTTTAGGAAAAAATCCTTTCAATCCCGCTTTAATTGGCCGTGTTTTTCTTTTGATTTCATTTCCGGTAGATATGACGACTTGGCCAGTTCCAAGGCCATTCACAACATTGGTGGATGCCATTACAGGTCCGACATCATTGGGCGTTATAAAAGAAGGTTTAATGAAAGGCGAAACCATTGACCAGTTGATGGCAAAAAGTGATACAATTCATACTGCTTTGCAACAAGGACATAAACTGTCTGATTTAAGTGGTTATATTCCGTCTTATACTGATATGTTTGTAG
The DNA here is from genome assembly GCA_963667975.1 of Bacteroidales bacterium. Taxonomy (GTDB): domain Bacteria; phylum Bacteroidota; class Bacteroidia; order Bacteroidales. The sequence continues at coordinate 3,691,179 of OY764079.1, read as the reverse complement.
GTGGAATTGGCGGTTCGCTGGGAGAAGTTTCCGCAATTGCCCTGATATTAGGCGGTTTGTTTATGCTTCTCCGTAAAATTATCAGCTGGCATATCCCTGTTGCATATATTGGTACAGTACTAGCATTTACAGGTATCCTTTGGATGATAAACCCTGCAATTTATATCAACCCGGTATATCATTTGTTTGCAGGCGGTTTAATGCTGGGTGCTATTTTTATGGCTACGGATATGGTCACATCTCCAATGTCAGGAAAAGGAATGATTGTGTATGGGATTGGATGCGGGGTTCTGACTGTCTTAATTCGCGTATGGGGTGCTTATCCCGAAGGCGTTTCGTTTGCAATTCTTATAATGAATGCAGTAGTGCCTTTAATCAATAAAAGTATGAAACCTAAACGATTCGGGGAGGTGATAAAATAATGGCTAAATTAGAATCGACATTAAAGAATATGATCTTGTCGCTTGCTGTCATCTCAATGGTGATGTCAGCAGCTTTAGGAGTTGTGTATAATCTCACTAAAGGGCCTATTGAGAAGGCTGATAAACAAAAAGAGATTAATGCAATCAAAGATGTTTTACCTGCTTTTGATAATGACCCAACCAAAGAAATGAAAGAGGTTGACGGAATTACGTTTTACCCTGCCAAAAAAGGAAATCAATTGGTTGGTTATGCGGTAAAAACTTTTACGGAAAAAGGTTTTGCCGGCCACATCGGAATAATGGTAGGCTTTTTACCTGATGGTACAATTCATAATACGATTGTTCTACAGCAAAAAGAAACCCCGGGCTTGGGTACAAAGATGATGGAATCTAAATTCCATGACCAGTTTAATGGAAAAAAACCTGCTTCCTTTAATATGACAGTGAAAAAAGATGGGGGAGAAGTTGATGCAATTACAGCGGCTACGATTTCATCCAGAGCCTATTGTGATGCTTTAGATAGAGCATTTAAAGCGTTTAACAAGGAATTTGCAACCTCTAAAGTTGAATCAGCAGCAGACAAATGTGATACAATTACCTGTAAAATTACAGATTTTACTTTATTTGCCAAGGTATTGCCTAAATTTGATAACAAACCTGAAACCACAGTTAAACAAATGGATAACTGTGAGATATTTACGGCAACAATGACAGGTAAAACTGTTGGATATGCAATAAAGTCTGGTGCTACCGGATATAATACGGAAAATAAGATCTGGATATTGACAGGGTTTGATATTGACGGTACAATTGTTGATGTGATTATTTTAAGCCAGAAAGAATCAGTTGGTTATGGAGATCAGATTTTAGATAAGAAATTCCTGAGCCAATTTAAAGGCAAAAAACCAGAAACCTTTAAACTGGATCTGAAGTCAAACAAAGGAAGCATTGACGGAATTAGTGGAGCAACCATTTCTTCTAAAGGCTTTGCCGATGCTCTTTTAAAAGCGTATGAGATTTTTAAACAAGTAAAACAGTAAGCGCTATGAGTAACTTGAAATATTTAACCAATGGTTTTATCAAAGAAAACCCAACCCTGGTACTGGTTCTGGGAACTTGTCCAACGCTTGCGGTAACTACTGCTGCTGTTAATGGATTGGGAATGGGAGCTGCTACAACTTTCGTACTTGTATTTTCGAACTTATTTATTGCAGCGTTGAAAAATGTAATTCCTAACAAGGTTCGTATTGCTGCATTTGTAGTAATTATAGCATCTTTTGTTACGATTGTTGATTTAACCATGAAAGCATTTACCCCGGGTTTATATGCTGCATTAGGTGTGTTTATTCCGTTGATCGTTGTTAACTGTATTATTTTAGGTCGTGCCGAAGCATTTGCTCAGAAAAATAAAGTTTTTCCGGCAATTTTAGATGGCATTGGAATGGGTATCGGATTTACCTTAGCTTTAACAATAATGGGAAGTTTTCGCGAATTATTAGGTAATGGAACAATCTTTAACTACAGAATTCTTTCTGAAACCTCAAAAATTCTGGTATTTATATTGCCTCCGGGAGCCTTCTTTACGTATGGTTATATGATTGCCCTGAGAAATAAATTTTTGTCAAAATAAAAATAGGAGAGAACAGTTATGGAATTTATTAATGTTATCATTTTAGCACTGTTTGTCAACAATGTTATTTTGGCACAGTTTCTTGGAATCTGCCCGTTTTTAGGTGTGTCGAATAAAGTATCTACTGCGGTAGGGATGGGTGCTGCTGTTACATTTGTTATGGCACTGGCTAACCTTGTAACCTATCTTATTTACTTTTATATCCTGATCCCATTGCATATAGAATTTATGCAGACCATTTCCTTTATTTTAATCATCGCATTCCTTGTTCAGGTAGTTGAGATTATTTTAAAGAAGGCTGCTCCCTCATTATATCAGGCTTTGGGGATATATCTCCCATTGATTACGACCAATTGTGCTGTATTAGGTATTGCAATTCTTGCAATTATGAAAAATTACAATATTGTAATGAGTGTTGTGTATGCTTCGGCTACTGCCATAGGCTTTACACTGGCAATTGTTCTGATGGCTGGTATTCGTGAACAACTTGAGTTAACAGGTATTCCGAAAGGGATGAAAGGTTTTCCGATATCATTGATAACTGCGGGTTTATTGTCACTCGCATTTATGGGATTTGCCGGATTAGTGAAATAAGTGGATAAAAACCGGATGTAAAGAAAGAGAATTCGCCTGAAAAGTCGTAGTCTTAATATGTTTCGACTCCGTTCAATCTGATAGCTTGTATAATTATCAGATTGAACAGAGTCGATTTTTTTGTTGGATGAAAAATTTTTCAGGCAGTCCCTTTTGTTGTATTCTACAGTTGTTGAATAATGATTTTTTTGTTGTAGAAATGCCCGTTAGAAATGATAGACAGAATATAAATTCCGGAACGCAAATCTTTGGAATCAAGTGAATATATTTCGGTGTTAAACATTCCTCTTATAATTTCTTTCCCCCTGACATTAAATAGGAAATAGCTGTTTTTTGATAAATTCTCATCTTTGCAGATTATCCTTATGTTGTGATTTATATTATCGATGAATATTTCAGGTTCAAAAGCTTTTATTTCAGTATTGTGTACAGAAACGGAGTGTTCTAAAATGGCTTTTGCCCATGTGGAAGGTTTGAATTTGTCCGCAGTTTTGGGCCACATTCTCCAGCTTCCCTGTGTAGTATTTCCCATGAAACAGATGCCGATTGTGTCAGCATACGCTTCGTTAATTCCAAGCTTGGCAAAAGGGATTTTCATTTCAATTGTATCAGGATTTAACGACATGGAAAAATTTGGGATTCCAATCCAATCGGGTTGTGTTACAACACAATTTGTATAAATATCAGGTGCCCCAATTGAACTACAATCCGTATAAGAAACATGAAACCATTGGTCATCACATTGCCAAAGCTCACTTTTGTTAAATGCTCCATCAATTGATACTTCTGGAAACATTGCGTAATAATTGCTGTAACTGGCGATTGGTCCGCTGAAAAGAAAGTAGAGCGCACTGGCATCTTTTTTATAGCGAACCAAGAGAGATCTGCCATCAAGTAAATCAATAGAAGCAGTATCTGCATCAGCCCATTCCTGAACAGAATAAATTCCATCAATAACCGGAGCAGGTCTGGAATGGATCGTAATGGTTGTTTGTGAAAAACCTGATAACGTACAGGTTAGAAATACACTGAGAAAAAATAATTTTAAACTTGTTTTCATATGCGTTTGTATTATGATATGGTTTGTATAAATTTAAAGCAGAAGTACCTCTGTTGTCAATATTTTTTGATAAACTCTGCGTACGGATGGTTAAATGCAATGTTTTAAACGGTAAAATAATGCATAAAGACTAATTCTGTGTGAATTAAAGATTGTACTTTTGGTTTATGAGTAGTATGCTAACACAATGCCTTTGGCACGCTTTATGCAGTATTTTTGTTCTTCAAAACAGATTGAATTATGAAACGTATATTTTTTCTTTTTGTGTTTTTGGTGCCTGTAACGTTATTTGCTCAGCGCGCCGGTGAGTATAAAAAATATCATGATGAAGGCAGAAAATGTGTATTGCAAGGTGAATATCAGAAGGGGGTTGCATATTTCGATACGGCAGCTTCTATTATGCCTTACTATGCTTTAATCTATCAGGACAGGGCTTATGCTCATATGCAATTGCATAATTATCAAAGTGCATTAAATGATTTTGATCAGGCTCTGAAAATGAAGCCTTTTTTACATGATTTGTATCTTCAGAAAGGGATTGCAATGTTTCATTTAGGACGTTATCTTGACGCAAGAATTCAGTTGCAAAACTTTTGGGCCGAAAATCCTGATAATGTTATGGTAAATGATTATCTGCGCTTTACCGAGCAAGCATTGATGCTACAGGAGAAAAAACGTGAAGATGAACTGAATAAATATCAGTTTGAACAAGAACGGTATAGATGGGAACGTGCCCGTGAACGTGAACAGATAATCTGGGACACGGTACTCCCGCTCACTTTTTGGACAGTGGTCTTCCTCAGTTGGTAAGATTTTACGTACCTTTGTATTAAATCTTACAGTCATGGCCGAAGAAACGATCCTAAAACTCGATAATCTATCCGTATATCAACGTAATGTGTTAATTATTTCAGAAATTAATCTGGAAATTAGCAGAGGCGAATTTGTTTATCTGATTGGAAAAACCGGAGCAGGAAAGAGCTCTCTTTTGGCCACTTTATATGCAGAACTTCCGGTTATTGAAGGAGAAGCAGAAATTGTTGGATATAATCTGAAAACAATTAAAACAAAGGAAATTCCGTATCTGCGCCGTAAAATTGGGATTATTTTTCAGGATTTTCAGTTGTTGATTGATAGAAGTGTGAAGGAAAATTTGCTCTTTGTTCTTAAAGCTACCGGGTGGAAAAATAAGGTAGAGATGGAAGAACAGATTCAGAAAGTACTTGATTTGGTCGGATTGGGAACCAAAGGATTTAAAATGCCTCACCAATTATCGGGTGGAGAACAGCAACGTGTGGTAATAGCCCGTGCTTTACTCAATAACCCTGAAATTATTCTGGCTGATGAACCTACCGGAAACCTTGATCCTGAAACATCCGAAGAGATTTTAAATCTTTTGAAAGAAATTAGTAAAAGTGGAACATCTGTACTGATGTCAACACATGATATGATGACAATATCAAAATTCCCATCCCGCACTATTCGCTGCGAGGTCGGGAAAGTAATTGAAGATTAATTTTATTATGTAACAAATTTCTGATTTTATCTTACGGATTCACTCTTGTTTCGTTTTGCTTCGGCAAGTAGAAGTTCTGCCTTATTTAAATCATAACCAGTATCACCGCTTAAATGAACCAGACTATAGCAAAATAGAAGCCTGTAATTGTTGTTATGTTCAATGTGCTGAAAATGATAGTTTTGAAAGTGCTTCTGAAGTGTCTGAATTAATTCTTCTTCATTTGAGGAAGGCAATGTGATAATCGCGAATTCATCTCCTAAACGATAGCGGCAAACGATAGCTTTCTGTTGTAAAAGTGTTTTGATTTGTCCGGCAAATTCAATTAGTACCTCGTCTCCTTTATGGATTGCAGTTTTGTTGAATTCTCCGAAATTATCAATGTCTAGCAATATGACACTTTTATAGTGTGTTTTGTTTTTCAGAAGTTGTTGTAGCTTCCGGTAATTGGGCAAGCCTGTGAGGGTATCGGTTTCGGAAAGCTTTTTAAGTTGCGCATTTTTGAAAATAAGCAATACGGTAGTAATACAGAATAGTAATAGAAAAAAGGCGCAAAGAGTCATAACGATTTTTAATTTGAGTTTTCGTAACGATTCTGAAATGAATTAGTTGTATTAAAGAAATAGTAGCTGAACGATTCGTGCAGTTTATTCCGGATTGTACGAATCATCAGCTATTTTTCACCATTGAATATTCTGCATGATAAGATTAACTGTTTTTTTCACGTTTACGAAGGGGGAAATCTTTTCGTTGCAGATAATCATAACGAAGGTTTCTACCTGGTTGATAGCAGATTGCAATAATTGAATCTTGCGCTTCTTTGATCGTACTGTACTCCGCAAAATCAAGAGTGCGAATAATCGCTTCGAATACACGGATTGCGCCGGAATGGTCAACCAGCATCACACGTTTGCCAAGGTTCCGGTTCAGTAAATCAATAAAGCTATAAGCAATTCTCCAGTCAGCTTCTATCAGAGTTTCCCCTTCGGGGTAGTGATAGAAACGGTTTTTAAACATCTTGCTGATCTTGTTTTTAATCTCTGTAGTATTGTCGGAACCATGACTGTAAATTTTTACGGCCTCTTCAATAATTTCGTTTTTATGAAGAAACGTTAATGCACCGTATTTTTGTGAATTCAAGCCGAATAATGCATTGAATGATATGTTTGTATATCCTGCTTCAAGCAAAAAATTGCGGGCTGTTTGCTCCGTATTTTCTGATTCACTTCCGAATACCGGAATAGGAGTATCTTTTGACCATGACCAGAGAGGGTATCCGCTTTTGTCAAGAATATCTACTGCAACTTTAAAATCTTTTCCCAGCTCACGGGCAGTTTTGATTCCTTCATCTTTCAGAAAATTACTTTTGGAACCAGATATTCTGCGGTTGTTTTCCCAGATATCCCAGAAACCGGAACCTACAAATTCGGGATTTTCGCCGCCGGATTCATGAATAGATTTCCCATGTCGGATAAGAATAACATGGGTTTGATTTAAGGGAACATATCCCTGAGCAAAGAGCGGAACAGCTTTTTCGTTCGGCAGCCAGATAATGGCTTCGCGCATATTGAGCCCGCTTCCGTCTTCGAGCATTCTGCCAGTAGTACGACGGGAACCGTCATCGTTAGTGGCCATATCATTGGCTAAAACCAATTTTGTTCTGTAGCGTGAGCGGTGAGAACCAATGATCGGAATATTTTGAGGACACAACATGTCATTAAATCGGCTTAAGCTGAATGTTTGCAGAAGTAATCGACGGAAACTGTCATTCTTAATTAAACCGTTCCATGCAAGATAGAAGAGATTAGAGTCTCCATTGGGTATTTTGAAACGGATGAACTCATATTTATGTTTAATGTAGTTCTGAGGAGTCATATCATACTCAAGGGTTTTGATGAAAAAGTAGATATCTTTACTGATTACCTTGAGTTTATTGATTAGCTCGACCGTTACGTCATTTTCTCTCATTTTAAAGCTGTCGCCATACACAAGTTGAAGAAATTTAATATCATCCTTCACACTTTGCTCGGTGTGGCAGTTGTGAAATTCTGCATGTTCGCGCTTCGAATTACTTTCCAAAGAAGTAGCCTGGAATCCTTGCCCACTTGCTTCCTCGTTTTGGGGCTTCATTCTTTTGTTCTCCATGTATAATTATAATATGTTTAAAAGATGATGGTTGTTGTTAAACAGCTAGTACCAGAATAAGGTTTAATACAACGTGATAGAATGGGTGTTTATTTTAAGATTAAAACACGAATTGGATAATTCCTTAATCGGTTTAGTTATTTTGAAAAAAGAAAAGCGGTAAAATGTACTTCTACATTTTGCCGCTTTCTGTTATTGAATGTAGAATATCTTTATTTGGTACGGCCCGGATATACTTTTAGTGCTTCTTCCAGGCATTTCATGGCTGCTTTAAGGTCTTCTGTCTTTAATACATAGCTAATACGAACTTCATCTTTGCCCTGACCCGGAGTAGAGTAGAACCCGGTTGCAGGTGCAAGCATCACAGTTTCGTTGTTATATTCAAAGGTGTCGAGTAGCCATTTACAGAAGATGTCAGAATCGTCAATCGGTAAACGTGCAACTGCGTAGAATGCTCCTTTTGGGTTAGGGCAGAAGCAGTTTGGCATATTGTTGATTGCGTCAACTACAATATTTCTGCGTTTGAGGTATTCCGAAATTACATTGTCAAAATATTCCTGAGGAGTATCACATGCCGCTTCTGAAATAATCTGCCCAAATGTTGGAGGACTTAAACGAGCCTGCGCAAATTTCATGGCTGTATCCATAACTTCTTTATTCTTGGTGATGAACGCTCCAATACGAACACCACAGGCTGAATAACGTTTGGAAACAGAATCGAGAAGAATTACATTTTCTTCAATGCCTTTGAGGTGCATGGCCGAAAAATGAGTATTTCCATCGTAGCAGAATTCGCGATAAACTTCGTCAGACAAAAGATAAAGATCATATTTCTTTACAATTTCTTTGAGCGTTTCGAGTTCTTCTTTTGAATAAAGATATCCGGTAGGATTATTCGGGTTGCAGATCATGATCGCTTTAGTGCGTGGAGTGATCAGCTTTTCAAATTCTGAAATAGGAGGAAGTGCAAAACCTGTATCAATAGAAGAAATAACCGGTTTAACGGTTACGCCCGCAGAAGTTGCAAATCCATTGTAATTCGCATAGAAAGGCTCAGGAATAATAACTTCGTCGCCTGGATCCATGCAAACATTGAAAGCAAACAAAATGCCTTCTGAACCGCCGTTGGTTACAATAATGTCGTTTTCAGTAATATGAATATTGTTTTTCTTATAATATTCAACCAGTTTCTTGCGATAAGAAAGGATACCAGCAGAGTGACTGTATTCAACAACTTTGATATCGGTTTTTCTCATTATTTCGAGAGCACCTTGTGGAGTTTCAATATCTGGTTGTCCGATGTTTAAATGATATACTTTTCTTCCTTTGCGTTTTGCTTCTTCGGCAAAAGGCACAAGCTTACGAATGGGTGAGGCAGGCATCTGCTTGCCTTTCAATGAAATACTTGGCATATTGGTTTTGATTTTAGAATGTACAAAGCAACAAAAAATCCCGATAGGTTTTACCGGGATTTTTGTTTATCGACTACTTTTTTTGATTATCTGTTGGTAGGAACTGCATTTGGGTTCACATTATTTTGAGGAACGTTTTCGGCAGGTTTCTGATTTACTTTCCCTTCGATGCGTAATACAACACGGTCAGTTTTTCCATTGGAAACCACCGTGATGGTTTTGCTGATTATGCCTAAACGGTTGGTGTCATAATGAACTTTGATCGTTCCTTTTTTACCAGGCATGATTGGCTCACGAGTCCAGTTAGGAGTAGTACAACCGCATGATGCAGCAACGTTAGAAAGAATCAACGGTTCTTTACCAGTGTTGGTGAAACTGAATTCACAGTCGCCATTAGCTCCCTGCATAATTTCACCATAGTTGTGAACGGTTTTATCAAATTTGATTTCAGGACCGTTTGGATTGCTTGGAACGGTTTGTGCATTCAAGCCAATCATAGCAACCAGCAGAATAAGTGTAAAAACTACTTTTTTCATGTTTATTTGTTTTAGGTTCTTTTTCTAAGAAATGAATAACGTTACAAATTTAGAAAATTATATTTTCAGGTCATTTATTTTTATGAATTATTTCTTTACAAATTGCGTACCAGAAATATTTTAGGAAATAGTAACAATTATAGGACAAGTAAGGGGGCGAAAAAGTTTGATAGAGTTGGAAATATTTGGTTGAAGCCTTGTGAATACTGGATGTGTATTTTTTTTTTAGGTTCTAAAATATTGAAGGAGAAAGCGGAAAGAAAAGAGAATAAAAAAATATGACAAAAAAGCGAGGAAACATTTGGAGATGTCAAAAATTGATGTACTTTTGCATCATCAAAGCGACATGGTTCGGTAGTTCAGTTTGGTTAGAATACATGCCTGTCACGCATGGGGTCGCGGGTTCGAGTCCCGTCCGGACCGCAGAGAGTATAAACCCTTGATAATAAGTAAATTGTCAAGGGTTTTTTAATATCCTAAAAGGATTCAATTTTTTTCTAATTATCTTTCTGTTTGTCAATGTATTACAAATTTAATATTTCGCTTTTAGGACGTATTTTATGGAAATTTTAGCACCTGCACTGTACCTCATTATTTGTCTAAATTATGCCCTGTTTTTTAATTTATAAAAATAGACATAGTAGGCCTATTAACGTGCTGTTACTTGAGATATTAGAATTAGAATAACACATTTAGTATATCTCAACTGTTTTTCAACACTTTCCTGAGAAGTTCTTATTATTAATCGTTCTGTTTCAATCCGTATCATAATTCATCTGCCTTAGTTCCTACCTACCTATCTAACCATTTTTTTATCAAAGAAGATTTTTCTCTGCTTACAATAATTTCTACTGTATGGTCATGCTTTAAGACAACTTTCAGCTTCCCATTTAGATCATTCTGTATCATACCCACATTATCAATATGGATAATGAACTGCCGGTTTGCCCTGAAAAATACATCCGGGTCTAATTCGTCCTCCAGTTCATCCATTGTTTGTCCCAATATTTCGCTGTTCCCGTCACGGGTAACGAGGTAAGTGATTTTCTGTTCGGTAAAAATGTAGCCTATTTCGCCTACGGCTAAAGTTTTATATCCATTTGCTCTGGGCAACAGAACCCTTTTTCGGAAAACAGGCAATTTTTCCCTGAAAAGATGCAGCAATTGCTCTAATTCCAAACTGGAGATGCTCTTTTTCCTTTCTATATCTACTTTTTCCAGGGCCGCTTCCAGCTCCTCTTTTTCAATTGGTTTCAACAGATAGTCGATACTGTTTACCTTGAATGCCCTGACTGCATATTCATCATAGCTGGTAGTAAAGATAACCGGACTAACAACAACCACTTTATCGAATATATCAAAACTCAAACCATCCGATAAACGAATATCCATCAGGATGACATCAGGAGCCGCTCTTTTTTCCAGCCAGGATACGCTTTCTCTGACAGTTTCCAATACTCCTACAATTTCAAATTCAGATGAAATCTCAGTCAACAAACGTTGTAATCTGGAAGCATTATGCTTTTCATCTTCTATAATCAGTATTTTCATCTGTCTATAATTTGATTTTTAATTGCCAGATAGAACTCGCATGACACCATTATCATATTCATTGGTGTTTTTATAAACATGCTCGTTTCATCACCTCACATGTTATTGAGTAAAGGTAAAGTAGCACAAAAACGAGCAGAAGTTTCTTCAATCACGGGCAATTGCTCTTCGGTCAAAATACGGTATCGGTCGATGATGTTTTTCAGTCCGATTCCTGTTGCGGGGAAGGCACTGGAAATCCGCTGCAGGTTATTGCATACTTTTATTTTTTGTCTGTCGTTCGATGTTATTGTTATAATCAGTGGCTGTTCTTTGGTGGCAATATTGTGCTTAATGGCATTCTCAACCAGTAATTGCAATGAAATCGGGGGGATATATAAATCCAGGGATTCTTCATTCAGGTCAAAGACAACCTGCACATTATCAGCATGGCGTATATGGATAAGGTAGCAGTATGCTTTCACAAACGCTACTTCATCACTCAGGGAGATAATGTCTTTTTTTAAGTTCTGTATCATATACCTGTAAACGCGGGAAAGGTTTTCCAAAAAACGGGTTGCCGTTTCCCTGTCTTCATTTATAAGTTCTGAAAGGGTGCTAAAATTATTGAACATGAAATGAGGGTCAAGCTGCATTTTCAATGATTGCAATTCGGACTGCATGGCTATCTCTTTCAATTCCATTGCTTTTAATTGCAAATCCTTTGCTTCAGAAATGGAATCTTTCCACCTGTTCAACAAATAATGTCCGGTGTGTACTGCACTGACGAATAAAGACACGATAATTATAACAACAAAGAACTGCCATGTTTCCAGAAACTCTTGCTGTGTCAGGGGCATATCGCCAAATATCCATTCATATATTTGCCCCTGAAGGAATAAAAGAAGTAATGTGGAGGCAATAATAAGTATGGTTTGCACCAGGAAACGAATTAATGGAGAACGAGTCCATTGCAGGAAATGTTCCAACCATTTTGATATTCCGATACTTGCTTCGATAATTAACCAGCAGAACAGAAAGGTCAATAAAAGATCAAAGGCAAGTTCAAATTTGCTACAGCTCAATAGCTCTGTCCAAGTTGAAGCGTAAGGATTTAAAATAAAATTAATCGCATAAACAGTAAACAGGACAAAAGCGCTAAGCCCCATTCGTAATTTCCAGTTATACTTTTGTTTCCCCGTTTCCATCTTTTCAGTTTCGTTATTGCCATCCACCACCCAAAGCACAAAACAGTTCTACGTTTGCCTGTACTTTTTCCATTGATAGCTTCGCAGACTGCAACCTAGCCTCTAAATATGCTGACTGTACAGTTATTATATCCAGATAATTAGCTGCTCCTGTAGCAAATAACACCTTAATGGAAGATATATTATCCTTCAATACCTTTTCTTTATTTAGCGCAAAGATAAATTGTTTTTCTATTTCTTCTTTATTTTTCAGAGCATCAGAGACTTGTGCATACCCTTCGAGAACAGCCTGCCGAAATATAATAACCTCTTTTTCTCTTTCAATGAGCGCTTGTTCGTACTGCGTTCTCAGTTTCCTTCTGTTAAATATTGGTTGGGTTATTCCTCCCGCTGCCGTTCCGAAAAGGGATGCGGGAACAGAGAACCAGTTTGAAGAAGTCAGGCTGTTGAAACCTCCAGAAGGGGAAATGTTGATACTCGGATACATCGCCGCCTGCTGTAGGCCAACCCGGGCATTGGCCGCCTGCAAGGATAGTTCGGCAGCCTTGATGTCCGGACGTGAGGAAAGTAAGGATGCCGGATAACCTTCGGATGGAGTGGAGTCGAATTCCCCATTGTCTTCCAATTTCCGACTAACAGGACCTGCATAATTTCCGCACAACACGCTCAAAGCATTTTCTTGCAAACTTATACTCTGCTCAATTTGAGATACAAGCATTTTGTTTCCTTCTAGCTGGGCTTCTACTTGTTTTACTCCCAATATATTAGCATCTCCTACCTGATATTGTATTTTCATTATCTGCAAAGTACTGTCACTTAATTCCATGCTTTTATTCGCTATATTCAACTGCTCGTCCAACATTAAAAGATTATAATACCCTTTGGCTATATCTGCCACTAACTTGGTTTGTACAGCCTTGCGAACTTCATCCGTTTTCAAATAGTTAGCTAAAGCTTCTTTTTTCTCATTCTTTATTTTTCCCCAGATGTCAACTTCCCAGCTTAATCCGGCCGAAAGATTAAAATCCTTCGTCTCTCGCTGTCCGCCAGACTGTCCGGTCAGACTGTTTTCTGATACTTTGTTATAGCTTACGTTCATTTGTGCATTAAGTTCCGGCAGATAGTTCAGCTTTACCATACTTAAAGTCTTTTCCGCCAGTGCTATATTTTGTACGGCAAGTAGTAAGTCACTATTTTTTAAGAATGCACTATCCAGTAATTGCAATAATATCGTATTTTTAAAAAAAGAACGAGGCTGATGCATCAGTATGTCCTGAGTTTGCGGTATGCTGTTTTTCACGTTCCTATACTGCCCCGGCAAATTAAGGTTTGGTCGTTGGTACTTTTTACTTATCAAGCAGGATGTTAGCAACAAGGAAACAAAAACTATATATGTATATTTAAGAAACTTCATTTTATTACTTGTGATTAATTGACATTAAATCGTATTTTTCGTTCCTGAAATTTTCTCATGCAATGATTGAAATAGAATGTATAAAACGGGGATAAACAATACCCCCAAAATAACTCCGCTCAGCATCCCTCCAATAGCTCCTACACTGATAGAATGGTTGCCTACGGCAGCAGTACCTGTTGCAAATGTTAGTGGCACCAAGCCTATAATAAAAGCCAATGAGGTCATTAATATAGGACGGAAACGCTGGCGCGCTCCTTCGATGGCAGATGCTACAATGGGTACGTCTTTTTTACGTGCCTGAATGGCAAATTCTACGATCAGTATTGCGTTCTTGGCCAAAAGACCGATTAACATGATAAGTCCAATTTGTACGTAAATATTATTTGTTATTCCTGCCATTTTTATTGCCAGAAAAACACCAAACAGCCCGGTTGGAACCGATAACAGAACGGCTAACGGAAGAATATAGCTTTCATACTGAGCAGCCAATATAAAATAGGTGAAAAGAATACATAATCCGAAAATTAAAAATATCTGTTCTCCGGAACGTTTTTCCTCTCTACTCAGTCCGCTCCACTCGTAACCATAACCTGTCGGCAGTTCTTTTTTTATGACTTTTTCGGCAGCTTCTATCAAAGCTCCATTTCCAGAACCTTTCGATGGCAGTAAATTGACTGTTATGCTATTAAAAAGATTATACCGACTTAGCGATTCCGGTCCATATACTTTTTTAAGTTTTACCAAGGTATTTATCGGAATCATATTCCCCGTTAGACCTTTCACATACACCTGCGCTAAAGAACTTTCATCCATTCTATATTGTCCTTCAGCCTTGATATTAATTCTATAAAGTTTTCCGAAACGAATAAAATCTCCTGCCTGGCTTCCTCCATAAAACAATTGTAAGGTATTCAATACATCTTTTGGCGTAGTGCCCAGTTGATAAGCTTTATCTTCATCCACCTCTACCTCGAATTGGGGAAAATCGCTTCGGAATGTTGTGAAAGCTCCAGATATAGAGGGCTCTTTATTGAGTTCGCTGATCAGGTCTTGGGTGATTTTGTTGAACTTATCTAAATTTCCTCCTGTTTTATCCTGAAGAATAAGTTCCGCTCCGCTAACACTACCAAAACCATCTACCGGAGGACTGCGGAACAAACTTAATTCTCCTGACTTCACTTTATCTAATCTTGTGGTCATCGCTTCAATGATCCTGTCCATATCCTTTATTTCTCCTCGCTCTTTTTTGTCCTTAAGACGTATAAAACCCATTGCATAAGAAGGTCCAGAACTATTACTAAGCATATTAAAACCAGATACACTTGTAACTGAATAAGTTTCGGGCATTATACGAATAGCACTATCAATCCGGTTGATAACAGCAGTTGTATATTGCAGGTTTGTACCTGCTGGGAGAGATAGAGAATAAGTGATAAAACTGTCATCTTCAGAAGGAACAAAGTCTTTAGGGGCACTGATCATCATCCAGAAAGCAATAATCGTTATCAAACTAAGAGTTACTGCACTAAACCATTTATGCTTAACGGAGAAATTAATAATACCCAGATATTTATTTGTCGTATGTTTAAATTCTGTATTAAATGCATAAAAGAAACGTTCCTTAAAACCGAATCCGTCTGTTCCTCTCTTTTCATGAGGCTTTAAAATTAGTGCACATAAAGCAGGGCTCAAGGTAAGGGCGTTTACAGCCGATATAAGAATTGCAAATACAAGGGTAAATGCAAATTGTTTGTAAAATATTCCGGCGGGGCCTTCCATAAACCCAATGGGCAAAAATACCGCGCACATTACCAGTGTTATAGAAACAATGGCTCCCGATATTTCGCTCATGGCTGTTTTTGTAGCTTCCTTGCCATCCATACTTTCTTCTATTATCTTTGTATGAACCGCTTCGACGACAACTATTGCATCATCGACAACAATTCCAATTGCTAAAACCAAAGCAAACAGAGTCAAAACATTTATCGAAAATCCTGTAAGCTGCAGGAAAAAGAATGTTCCTATAATAGATACCGGAACTGCTATGGCCGGTATCAATGTGGAACGAAAATCCTGCAGGAAGATAAAAACTACAAGTATTACCAATATAAATGCTTCAATCAATGTTTTTATTACCTGTTCAATGGATTTATCTAAACGTTCTTTGGCACTTTGAATAATGTTGTACGTAATACTGGTCGGAAAACTTTGAGACAACTGATTAAGAGAGGCTCTGACTTCTGTCTCTATTTTATTCGCATTAGAACCACTAATTTGTTGTATCATTAGTGTTACGGCTGGCATTCCATCTTGTTTATTATCGCTGTCATAAAACGAGGCTCCGAATTCGACTCTTGCCACATCATTTAAACGTAGCATAGAACCATTCGGGTTAGCTTTCAATACTATTCTTTCAAACTCGGTGGGATCATTCAGCTTTCCTTTGTATTTCATGGTGTACTGCATGGGAGCCTTTGATTCTGCACCAAATCTCCCGGGAGATGCCTCAAAACTGGCATTTTGGATTGCTCTATCAATATCACTTGGCACAAGATCATTGACGGTCAGTTTTTGCGGGTCTAACCAAACACGCATAGAATAGTCCTTTACTCCGAATATCATAATATTACCGATACCCTGAATTCTTTTGAGCGCCGGCACTAAATTTATATTGGCATAGTTCTGAAGAAACAGCTCATCATATTTTGCGGCATCGTTGCTTACAATATTGAACGTCATGATATTACTATTCTGCTGTTTTGAAGTAGTAATACCTGTTTGTAATACTTCGGGCGGCATCAGGCTATTTGCCTGTGCAACTCGATTTTGTACATCTACGGCAGCCTGATCGGGGTTGGTTCCCAGCTTAAATACCACCGTAATGGAGAAATTGCCATCATTCCCGGCAGTAGAATTGATATACTCCATTCCTTCTACTCCATTTATTGCTTCCTCCAACGGAATAATAACAGATCGGGTGACACTCTCGCTGTTACCACCGGGATAAGCTCCTGAAACATTAATGGTAGGCGGGGCAATGTCGGGGAATTGAGTACTGGGTAATCGTGACAGACTGATTAGGCCTAATAATACTAAGATGACAGAAATGACTGTGGACAAAACAGGCCTGTTTATTATTTTTTGTAACATATTATTGCGGTTGAATGATAGTGCCCTCTTCTATTGTCTCTAAATCGCGACTTACAATCCGGTCGCCAAGGCGAAGACCCGATTTTACGATATAATAATCACCTTGTTTGTGGCTGACGGTAATCGCCACACGTTCGGATTTATTTTCTTTGTTCAGGCGGACAACAAATATCTTGTCCTGTATATCGAGTGTGGAGAGTACAGGAACCAGTAGTACCTGCTTTTCGGGATAAGGGAGTATGATGCGACCCGTATTTCCGGTCCTGAGCAGGTATTGTGGATTTTTAAACGAAGCACGGACACTGATTGCACCGGTACTCGCCTCGAATTCTCCGTTAATCATTTGTATTTTTCCCCGATAGGGATAATCGCTGTCATCTGCCAGTTTCAGGGAAACACTGTCTGTTGCACTAATCTTCTGGCCTAAATTATTGCCTTTGTACCTAGTATTGAAGCGAAGAAATTCTTTTTCAGTCATAGAGAAATAAGCATAAACATCGCTTATTTCCGACAATGTTGTAAGAGGCTGCGTGTCACTGGCTGAAGCAAGGTTACCAATACGCTTCGGAATACGACCAATGAAACCATTTACCGGAGATTTTATCAGGGTAAAACCCAGATTTATCCTTGCGGCTTCTAATGCAGCTCTTTGTTGCGCCACATTAGCTTGTGCTGTTTCGTGCTGGGCTTGTGCTGTTCGCAACTGGAAATCTGAGGTAACGCTATTTTGGCTGAGCAGAGTATATTTTTCTACTTCCAGCTTCGCATTCTTCTGGGCAGCCAATGCTGCATTTAAGTTGGCACTTGCTGTATTTACTTGTTCGACGTAAGAACGGTCATCAATTTTAAACAGAGCTTGTCCTGCTTTCACATAAGCGCCTTCTTCTACAAAAATATCGCGAATATATCCTTCTACCTGTGACCGTATATTTACATTTACCATCCCTTCTAAACGAGCCGGAAATTCTGCGTATAATGTTATGGAATCTTCCCGTAGAGTGATGATCGGAAAGTTAGGAGTTTGGCTATTTTCTTGCTGTTTATTTGGAGTACAGCTAGACAGAAGGCTGGTAATAGATAAAAGAATGAGATACTTCATACCTTATTTTTTTACGCAAAAGTATGGCTGTTTTTACGTTTATCTTTTCATTTTTTAGTGCTGTTTTACCCAAACGGATGAATTGGAATCCGGGGTGTGGAAAAGCATGGCTGAAGTGTAATTTTGATGAGAGATGATATCATTTTGAATTGATACAAACGAAAGAATTATTGAGAAAAAGAGATAAGAACATGAGTGATAATTAACAAGATAAGTGCCCTTAGAACAGTTCTCGCTCTTTAGTTTTATGGAGACTGTAGTTTAATTGCTTCTGTCTGTCTGTGAGTAATATCGCTAAAGCAAGTGAACGGAAAGGCGATGCACCTTGCATTAGTATTAAGATATTAGCAATCATTACTTCGATATTGAAAAAGAATGCGTAACTTTCAACCTGAGTTTTATGTAGATAAATTGGTGACAATAACTGCCAGAACTGCCAATTATTAAAGCAGAAAATGATGCTAATCTAATTTATACTCCATACAGATATTTGAAATAATAGTTCACTGATTATTAGTGATATAGCGCGTTTGGTTCAGAATCCGTCCGGACCGCCAAACAAAAGGGAAGCTATTGCTTCCCTTTCTTATTTTTTCGGATATTGATCAGTGACAATATAATGGAAGTTTTTTCGGTGACTTCAGTTCAATTTTATGATGAAGTAAATGGAATTCATTTCATTCGTACAGGCAAATTTCTTTTTTTGTTGTAGGTTTGCCATGTAAAACAGAAACGATGATTGTTAGTATTTTCAAAAGAGATTTTATTGCACAATACATATTGTTTGGTATTGCGGCTATTGTAATGTGGATCAGTCCGTTTGTGCATCCAGCTCCGATGATTGTGATGGATTCTCCGGCACCACTTTATGATTTTTTTTATATTCTCTTTTCAGAGATTCCTTTTCTGTATGTATTGATCGGCTTTTTATTATTACTGGTTCAGTCATTCTGGTTTAAGGAAATCTTGTCAAAGAACGATCTTTTCAGCAGAACATCATCTTTTGTTGGATTGGTCTATTTTATGCTGATGAGTTCATCATCCAGCCATCAGACGCTAACGCCTTTGATCTTTTCAAACTTTCTTATTATTATTGCATTAGGGCGGATATTTGCATTTTATCAACAAAGCGATGCACTGCTTGATGTATTCAATTGTAGTTTTTTACTCTCATTGGCGGGAATGTTTTTTCTTCCTTCCATTTTACTTTTCCCATTAATTTGGCTTTCTTTTATTGTTTATCGTCAGTTTTTGTGGAGAGATTGGCTGATTTCTATCATTGGATTGATTACGCCGTGGCTATTTTTGATTAGCTTTTCATATCTGAATAACTCCCTAATGGATATATCACAGCAATACATCTTTTACTTTCAATCGTTAAAACTTTATTTTCCTCCTATGCTGTGGAGCGAAACTTTGTTTTACAGTATTATGGGATTTTTTGTTCTGCCAGGATTTTTTCTTATTCTGCGTAAGTTGAATGAATCGCCTATTGCCTATCGTAAACGTGTGAATATTATTATTCTTTTTCTACTTATCTCTATAGCTTTATCTTTACTGGGTATTAAACATTTCGAAAACACAGAATTTCTCTTTTTACCCCTTTCGTATATTGTAGCTGTTATGATTTTTGAACAAAAGAGGGGTTGGATGAGTGAATTGTTGTTTCTGATATTTATTGTTTCTATTGTTGTAAAATATTATTTTTAAATATCTTAATTAATAATTATGGATAAAATTATTATTCTATTACTTCTTCATGCGGCAGGAGATTTTATTTTGCAGGGTGATAAACTTAGCAGCCTGAAGCGTAGTAAAATTTCTTACCTGCTCATTCATACCGGATTATATACAGCCGTTTTTTTGGTTGCAACTCCTTTTATACTTGGTCTTTCTGTAAAAGATGCTATCTTGTTTTCGCTATTAAATGGAGTAATTCATTTAGTTGTTGACTACTTTACCGGAAAAGCAAAAGAGAAATATTGGGAAAAAAATCAGCAGGCATTTGTGACGATAGTGGGTGTTGATCATACATTACATCTCTTTACATTGATTCTGAGTTATCTTTGGTTTGTACATGGTATAATTCCTGTATCACTGTAAGTTCCTGTTATTTTTTGATGATTCTATTTGCCAATCTATCAGATCAATAGAGATATATTCCGGAATAGATTCATAAAATGATTTTGAACACCCCTTGGAAAGGAGTACCTTTGCAGCCGTATTTAATGTTTGATGATGAGAATCGGTTGATTGATGCGAAGCGGTGTTTTGTATCATGATGCTGTATTTTCCTTAAACTCTTGAGATATGGTCGTTTTTCTTCTTATTTTTTTGCTTATAACCACACTTGGACTCTTTTTATTACCCAAGTTATGGAAATATCCGTTAACATTGCTGAGTGGTTTTATAATTGCTGGAGCATCACTAACGTTTGCAATTCCAGCCTTGTTTCAGGGTATTAGTTACACAGAATCATTTCAGTTTCCTTTCTGGCAAAATGGTGTAAATATCCGAATCGATAGGCTTTCAGCTTTCTTTATGCTTGTAATCAATTTCACCTGTATCACTGGTTTTATTTATGCAAGGAGCTATCTCAAAGCCTACATGAGTACAAAAAGTGAACATTCATTTAGTCTACATTATACTGCTTTAATTTGGTTACAGACTTCGATGCTGAGTGTAACTGTGATTGATGGTGGTTTCGCTTTTTTGGTTGCATGGGAATTGATGTCGGTGAGTTCGTTTCTTCTCGTGATTTTTGATGCAAAAGACCGTGATACAATGAAAGCTGGTATTAATTATCTGATCCAAATGCATGTGGGCTTTCTGTTTTTGCTGGTTGCTTTTCTAATTATTGAGAACGCAACCGGAGTTGCCAGTTTCGATAATTTAACAGTCTATTTTTCTACTCATCCCAATATTCCTCTTTTTGCTTTGTTTTTTATTGGGTTTGGTATTAAAGCAGGTTTTATGCCACTTCATACATGGCTTCCTATGGCTCATCCGGCTGCTCCATCTCATGTATCAGGGATAATGTCGGGAGTGATGATAAAAATGGGTATTTATGGAATCGTTCGGGTACTGTTCTTGCTTCAGGATAATTTATTGGAAATTGGAGCTTTTGTACTTATTATATCTATAATTTCAGGACTTCTCGGAGTAATGTTCGCGATTGTTCAGCATGATTTGAAACGATTATTGGCGTATCATAGCATCGAGAACATTGGAATAATTGGCATCGGACTTGGGCTGGGACTTATTGGAAAAGCGTTGAATATGCCTCTTATCGAAGTGTTGGGATTTAGTGGTGGTTTGTTGCATGTGCTTAACCACTCGTTATTCAAATCATTGCTGTTTTATAATGCGGGTTCCGTTTATATTGCCACACATACGCGTAATATTGAGCATCTTGGCGGGCTAATTAAAAAAATGCCTTATACTGCAATTCTCTTTCTGATCGGATCGTTGGCAATATGTGGCTTGCCTCCGTTTAATGGCTTTATTTCTGAATATCTGATTTACTCAGGATTATTCAAATCGCTATATCATATTGGCTTTTATGAATCGACACTGATGTTGGCTGCTATTATAGGGTTGGCTTTGATTGGCGGTTTAGCTATATTTTGTTTTACCAAAGCTTTTGGAATCGTTTTTTTGGGAAATAGTAGAAGTGATGCCACTTTACATGCAAAAGAGATTGATAAACCAGGAATTTTTAACCTTTCTTTTATTGTATTTGTAATGCTATTGATAGGTCTTTTGCCAGTTGCTTTTGTAGAACCAATCTTTGCAATTGTAAACCAGGCTACCGGAATAACTCTTTCGTCAGGTATTCAACCGGTAAGTTTTAATAATATAATGGATATTAGCATTATTGGTGGAATTTTTGTGCTTTTGGTTACCGTTCTGCTAGTTTGGCGTTATTATCATCTGAAACGTTTAAATGCAGTAAGCTACGGCCCTACTTGGGGCTGCGGATACACAGCAGGTACTGCAAAACATCAGTATACAGCCACTTCTTTTGCCGACAACTTTTCAACACTGGCACAACCGATTTTACAATCAAGCAAAGAAATGGAGTCGATTAAAACAGCCGATATTTTCCCTACAAATCGTCATTTTCAGACACACCAAAGCGATGTAATTAAGAAAATAGGAATTGACTGGCCAATTGAGAAACTGCTTACATTGTTGAAAAAAATAGCGGTAATGCAAACAGGCCAGATTCAGCATTATATTCTTTATGCATTTGTATTTATGCTGTTAATTTTAGTGCTTACCTTTTTTAATTTCATATAGTTATGTTAAGCTTGATTTTAATAATACTCACTGCACTAATATATCCGGGCATTATTATCCGGGCAAAAAGTATTTTTAGCGGTCGTAAAGGCCCCGGAATCTTTCAGCCGGTTAAGGATATATTTGTGCTATTTCATAAAGGAAGTGTCTTTAGCACTACCACGAGCCTGATCTTCCAGATTGCTCCTGCCATAACACTTGCTACAATAATTACAGCTGCACTGATGTTGCCTTTTGGCACACAACCCGCAATCATCTCTTTTGAGAACGATTTTGTGATGTTTGCCTACATACTTGCATTAGGTAAATTTTTTACCATTATTTCCGCACTTGATACAGGAAGTGGTTTTGAAGGAATGGGTGCAAACCGGGAAGCATTGTACTCGATGTTGGTTGAACCTGCCTTCTTTTTGTTGTTGGCTACTTTTGCTTCAATTACCGGATATACTTCGTTCTCAGATATTTTTGCACATTTTGAGATTTCGAACAATCACTATTTAATTATTATTACGCTCATCAGTTTTTACATGCTGCTACAAATTGCCATGATTGAGAATAGTCGGCTTCCGGTTGATGATCCTAAAACTCACCTTGAACTTACCATGGTTCATGAAGTAATGATTTTGGATAATAGCGGATTTGATAAAGCATTGATCCATATTGGTACAATGTTGAAATTTTCAATCTACGGTTCTTTGATTTTTAATTCGGCAATCCCTTCAAATCTAAGCTTACCAATTCGCCTTGTTATCTACATATTGCTACAGGTTTTCATTGCCTTTATTATGGGAATATGGGAGTCTTTTCGTGCACGAAATAAAATGCCGCGAAATACTATCTATATTTTTACACTTACGGCGATTGGAATGTTAGCGTTTTTATTGGTTTTAGTTATGAATAATAAATTTTAACCAGGTATGTTAAACTTTTTACTTATAGCATTTGCAGTCACTCTTGTATATATCAGTTCTGCTGAGCGATTCAGGACATATGCCAAATTAATTGCAATTCAGGGTGTGCTAATTTTTACGATAGCGATGGTTCTGCTTACTGAGGTGAATTTGGGTAACCTCATTTTTATCGCTGTGGAAACTCTCGTATTCAAGGCAATTTTAGTCCCTTACTTTTTGTTTAAAGTCATCAGTAAAACAAAAGTATATAGGGTTCATAATAAAGCCCTCCCTTCATTTTATGGATTGGTATTGTCGCTTTGTGCATTGATTCTGAGCGTTTATATGGCAAATGTACTTCACAATGAATTTGGAAGTATTACCTTCATGACGGTTTGTCTGTTTACTTTGATAGTAGGCATTATCCTGATTGTTACGCATAAACTGATTTTTTCTCATACAATAGGATTTCTGGTGATTGAAAATGGTGTTTTCCTCCTTTCGGTTTTGATTGGAACTGAAATGCCTCTGTTAATCAACATCGGGATTCTTCTCGATGTTTTCGTGAGTGTTCTGATTCTTACAATATTTGCGAACAGGATCGGAAGTAAATTCCGTGATATGGGAACAGAAAATTTAACGACATTGAAGCATTAGAGTTTATCAAGTTGAAAGTGAAAAAACAAATAATATGATATTGTACTATTTTATTATCGCGGTAGTTTTGAGTTTGAGTGTCTTGTTTGTTAAAAATAAGTACTATACAATAATTGCTACTTCACTATTTTTGTTGATTCAGAGTCTCTTCACAATTTATGTAGTGAAAAATATAGGTCTTGTTGATTTGGCATATTTTAGTTTTGATGCATTGGGAGCTGTTTTTCTGACATTACTTACGGTCATTAGTATTGCATCGTTTTATCATGGTCTTAAGTATTTTAGGAATAGAATTACGCATCGCTATTTTTATTATCATGCTGCATTTATAGGACTTATCACTTCCATTACTGGTGCTTATCTTTCTAATGACGCCACTTTGGTGTGGATATTGGTAGAAGCAACAACGCTAACAGTTTCGGTATTGATTTATCATGAAAAGACAACGTATGCCCTTGAAGCCACTTGGAAATACATCTTTTTGTGTTCTATCGGAATTGCCTTTGCTTATGTTGGGATCTTGTTTATTAGTTTAAGTGGTAAAGAATTGAGTGACTTGTCGTTTGCTTCAATAGCTTTGGCCGTCACTAAAGTAAATCCTTTGTATTTGAAGATTGCCTTTGTATTTGTACTCATCGGTTACAGCACAAAAATGGAGTTATTTCCAATGCATACGGTGGGAATTGATGCTAATTCCGTATCTCCAACCCCTATTGCAGCACTGATTTCAACTGGATTGGTGAACCTTGGTTTTTTGTCAATTTTCAGATTTTACATTGCATTGAGTTCATCATCCATATTTGAATGGATGAACCGTATTTTTATTCTTACGGGTGTTCTTTCATTGCTGGTGGCTGCCGGATATATGCTGAAAGCCAAACATAACAAACGAATGCTGGCTTACTCAACACTCGAAAATATGGGCTTGGTTGCTATTGCTATAGGATTGGGTGGTCAGGGTTATTACGCGGCTATCCTGCTGGTGATTTTACACACACTCACAAAGTCGAGCCTGTTCTTTCAGATGGGACAAGTGGCACGAACTCTTCACACATTTAAACTTGACGAATGTGGGGAGTATATGAAACGAAATCCTTTTGGCAGTGGCGTGCTGCTGTTAGGTATGTTTGTGATTCTGGCAATTCCTCCTTCGGGAATCTTTGTAGCAGAATACATGATTGTAAAGAGTATGATTACGACCCACAATTGGTTGTTGCTTACCATTGTTTCATTACTACTCTGTTTTGTAATCTATGCAATGTCCACACGGTTTATGCATATTCTCTTTTCAAAACCCAGAATTGAAGAAAGCAGCCCTCTGGTAATAAAAGTAAGTCCGTGGGAATCGCTGACTCAATATATTTTTTTACTTGCTGTAATCAGTATTTGCTTTTATCGTCCCCCGTTTCTGACTGATATTATTTCACAATGTATTGCGATGTTACCTAAATAATGTATTTCATGATTCCAACTGATAATTTTGTTGTTCTTCAGAATAACTCAACTTCGGTAGACTTATCTACAATTCCAGTGTTGGAATATGTTGAGTTTTGTGATGTAGCTCAATCGCTGATGACTGATTCGAAGAACCATATAGCCAATTATTATGCTTTTCAGCAAACAGATCAGTATCTGTTTATTTGTGCAATCCTTCGTGATGAAATGCATGACATTGTAGTATTTGCGCATTCTGAACCACTCGGTTTAAAAGAACTTCCTTCACTGACTCCGGCTATTCCCCAGATCCATATTTTCGAACGTGAGATAATGGAAAATTTCGGTGTGAAATTTACCGGACATCCATGGTTAAAGCCCGTGAGATATGCACATAACCGATGTGATAAATCGCAGATAATGGATAATTATCCATTTTTCTTTATTGATGGTGAAGAACTTCATGAAGTGGGAGTCGGTCCTATTCATGCCGGAATTATTGAACCCGGACACTTTCGCTTTATCTGTAACGGTGAAAAAGTTCTGCACCTCGAAATACATTTAGGCTATCAGCACCGTGGAATTGAACGTTGTTTTGTGGAGTTGAAAAAACCGTTGCAACGTGCCGTTCTGGCAGAAAGCATTGCCGGTGATACTGCTATTGGTCATGGACTGGCTCATGCCCAGCTTATCGAAAGTCTGGCAGGGATTAAAGTAAGCGAACGCTTACAGATTGAACGGAGTATTGCGCTGGAACTTGAACGTTTGGCTGTCCATATGGGTGATACTGCTGCACTCTGTACCGATGTGGCTTATCAGCTTGGTCAGGTGGTGAACGAGGCTTTACGAACGACAATCATTAATACCACTCAACGCTGGTGTGGCAACCGTTTCGGAAAAGGACTTATCCGTACAGGTGGTTCCGATTATCCTATGACAGAGGAATTTATTAATGCTATGCTCGGTACACTTGATGATTCGGGGAAACGCTATATGGCTATGGCCGATAGAATATATACTCTGCCGAGTGTTTTGATTCGTTTTGACGGGAACGGAGTGGTTACGCATAAACAGGCTCTTTCCATTGGTACAGTGGGGATGGCTGCCCGTGCGTGCGGAATTCCGCGCGATATTCGCTCGACGCATCCGTTTCAAGCGTTCAGAAATTATAAATATACTCCCGTTCTCCGTATGTCCGGAGATGTATTAGCGAGAGGTGTGGTTCGTAATATTGAAACCCGTCGTTCACTTAAAGTCATTGAAGAGTTGGTTGAAATGCACAAAAACTCGGTTCCCCAAATTGCTAAACCAGATTATACATCAACGCTAAACCCGAACTCGTTTGCCATTTCTCTTATCGAAGGATGGCGTGGCGAAATTTGTCATAGTGTAATTACGGATGCCAACGGAGAGATTGTTCACTACAAAGTAAAAGACCCGTCGATGCACAATTGGATGGCGTTGGCTCTTGCAGTCCGGAACCAGGAAATATCTGACTTTCCGATTAATAACAAGAGCTTTAATTTGTCGTATTGCGGTTTTGATCTTTAATCTTAAAATGTAGCGTATGTTCCAAGAACTCAAAATATTAAAACAACACGGGATTCAATATGTTCCTGATTTGCGTAAGGTTGAACTAACCGGACTTTTCAGAGGGCGTCCTGTGATTGATAAGGATATTACTTCCGAAGAGGAAGATTTATTAATAGATATATGTCCTTCGGCTGCATTTTGCAAAGAACCATTTTCATTGAATATGGGAAAATGTGTGTTTTGCAAAGCCTGCGCTTTTGCATTGCCTGATCGCATTAAATTCACCAACGATTATAAGATTGCCAGCAATACACTTGAAGGTTTAATCGTTGTAAAAGGCAAAGATAAGCCCGTTGAATTGGAGGAATCGCTGATAAGACCAGAGCTTAGGAGATTGTTTAAACACTCTCTCAAATTACGCGAAGTATCAGCTGGTGGTGATAATAGTTGCGAAATGGAGCTCAATGCTGCCGGAAATGTGAACTTCGATATGGGACGATATGGGTTTGAGTTTGTGGCATCTCCACGCCATGCCGATGGAGTTGTGATTACTGGACCCATTACCGAAAATATGGCAGAAGCATTAGATATTTGCTATCACTCAATTCCGAAGCCCAAATTAGTGATTTTGGCAGGCACCGATGCCATTAGCGGGGGCATGTTCCACAACAGCGAAGTCCTGAATCGTGTGTTCATTGATCGATATCCGGTGGATTTATATATCCCTGGTAACCCCTGTCATCCGCTTACCTTTGTGAACGGATTAATGGATCTGGTGGGAATTGAGTGAAAGGAAACAGAAGTAATTAAGTATTATGTTGATTCCAAGTTACCTGCTGCTTAGTTCATCTTTTGTCCCAGCTTATACATCTTTTCAATCCATCGCAAGCGTTTTGTCGCTTCCATCATCTTTACCTGTCCTATCAGGCTTACTTTTACGGGTTTTATACCGCAGAATCCCAATACTCCTGTCTTGAGTATATGTACGCCTGGTTGCTTGTTCATAAACCGGTACCAGAGCACAGGGGCATCCATGGTGATGATGATTCGAGCCGTTTTGCCTTTAAGTAACTTATCCCAGAGTGAGCTTCCGTTACGGTATTTAAATGCAAACCCTGGTAAAAATACCCGGTCAATAAATCCTTTAAGTAATGCCGGAAAAGATGACCACCAGGTAGGATAAACAAACACCAGGTGATCTGCCTCTTTAATTAGTTTCTGTGCATGAACCAAATCGGGTTCTAATTCCTGCACCTTGCTGTAGCCATCTTTTAGATTGAGTTCAAAGTTTAGATCAGACAAATCGAGAAATGTAACACGGGCTCCACTCTCTTCGGCTCCTTTGGCATAGGCTTCTGCCAACTGATGTCCGTAACTTAATTTCATTGGGTTGGCCTGTATAATGAGTATCTTTTTCATTGAAGTTGTTTTATTCAGAGGTTGTCTGGAAAATAATCTGAAACAGATTGTTCTCAAGCGTATCGAATTGAGCAGGATCGAAACGTGGTGTCTTGTGAATTCCCTATTTCTCTAATAATGCGATTTTTATCTAAACAACATCCTGTTTCATAAAATAAAGAATGCAAAGATGATGAATTTATACATCTGCTTTGCATTCTTCTAAACAAACATCAAACTGTTTCGGTTGTAAAACGAAACAAATTATTTTACCAGTGCAATTTCAAGCACTTCTTTCATCATGTCAACATAATGGAAGGTAAGTCCTTCGCGATAGAGTCCCTGAATTTCTTCGATATTTTTCAGATTCTGTCTCGAAAGAATGATATCAGTGATTCCGGAACGTTTTGCTGCCAGTATTTTTTCTTTAACGCCACCTACAGGCAATACTTTTCCACGTAATGTAATTTCGCCAGTCATGGCAAAATTTGCACGAACCTTACGATTGGTGAATACCGAAGCCAATGCAGTAAGCATGGTAATCCCGGCCGATGGGCCATCTTTTGGCACAGCACCTTCCGGAACATGAATGTGAACGTTGCTATTTTCGAACGCAGCAGCGTCAATTTCAAGTTCAACAGCATGGGATTTTACAAACTCGAAAGCAAGTGTAGCTGATTCTTTCATTACATCACCCAGGTTTCCGGTCATAGTTAATGCTCCTTTACCCTTACTCAGGCTCGATTCAATAAAGAGAATGTCACCCCCTGTTTGAGTCCAGGCAAGTCCGGTAACTACTCCAACGGTATCTTTTCCCAGAAACATCTCTTTGTCAAAAAACGAGGGTCCGAGAATTTCCCGGAGATCTTCTTTGGTGATTTTTTTGTTGTATTCTTCACCTGAAGCAATAAAGCGGGCACGGTTGCGAACTACTTTGGCGATGGTTTTGTCCATCTGTCGCACTCCTGATTCGCGGGTATATTCTTCAATCAACATACGCAGAATCTCGTCTCCGAACTGAAGCTGAGTTTTCTTTACGCCATGGTCATTCATCTGTTTTGGAACCAGATGGCGTTTCGCTATTTCAAGTTTTTCTTCAACAATATACCCGGAAATCTCGATCACTTCCATACGGTCGAGCAAAGCAGGGTGTATAGTGCTGAGTGTGTTGGCAGTAGAAATAAAGAGCACTTTTGATAAATCAAAAGGAACTTCGAGGAAGTTATCGCTAAATGTTGTATTTTGCTCGGGATCAAGTACCTCTAGTAGTGCTGCGGCGGGATCGCCGTTCACATTCATTCCTACAATTTTATCAATTTCATCGAGGACAAATACCGGATTAGCCGATTTAGCTTTTTTCAGATTCTGAACAATGCGCCCAGGCATTGCCCCAATATAGGTTTTACGATGGCCTCGAATTTCGGCTTCATCACGCAAGCCTCCCAACGACATGCGGATATACTTACGACCCAATGCACGTGCAATGGATTTTCCCAACGAAGTTTTTCCTACACCCGGAGGGCCAACCAAACAAAGTATAGGAGATTTTAAGTCACCTTTTAGCTTTAACACTGCCAGATGTTCGAGAATACGTTCTTTTACCTTTTCCAGTCCAAAGTGGTCAGCGTTCAGTACTCCTTCAGCACGTTTCAGATTGAAATTATCTTTAGTGTATTCTCTCCATGGAAGCTCAACCATGGTATTCAAATAGTTTAGCTGAACAGAATAATCAGGCCCTGAAGGGTTGATACGTTGGAGTTTTGCAAGTTCCTTTTCGAACACTTCAGCTATTTCTGTATTCCACTTTTTCTTGGCAGCTTTTGATTTCAAATCTTTAACGTCCTGTTCAAAAGGAGTTCCTCCTAATTCTTCCTGAATTGTTTTGAGTTGTTGGTTTAAAATATAGTCACGTTGCTGTTTATCCAGATCTGTTTTTACTTTATTCTGAATCTGGTTTTTTAGTTCCATAATCTGAATTTCGCGCGAAAGTGCAGCCAGGACAACATTGGCTCTGTCAGTAAGATCATTTATTTCCAGAATCTTTTGTTTTTCAGCGATTTCAATGCTCAGATTAGAGGCAATAAAACTTATCAGAAACTGAGGACTTTCAATATTTTTGATTGCAAAAGCAGCATCCGACGGCAATTGGGGCGAAAGCTGAATAGATTGCATAGCCATATCTTTCAGAGTGGAAACCAACGCATTGAAATTTTTATCTTCGCTTGTTTGTACCTTATCTTCATAAGGGACTACTTCTGCTTTAAAATAAGGCTCCGATTGTAGATATTGCTTTGTTTCGAATCTTTTCTTTCCCTGAATGATAATCGTAGTATTTCCATCAGGCATTTGCAATGTTTTTAAAATATTGGCCACTGTTCCTACCGAATAGATATCATTTTCAGCGGGATCATCCTGATCTTTATCTTTTTGAGAAACAACCCCGATAATTTTAGTGGTTTTATAGGTTTCTCTGATCAATCGTATTGATTTATCTCGTCCGGCAGTAATGGGGATTACCATGCCGGGGAAAAGTACCATATTTCGAAGTGGCAGAATCGGGAGCACTTCGGGAAGGTCTTCAGCATTCATTATTTCTTCCTCTTCGGGTGAAAGCAAAGGAATAAATTCCGCATCTGAATCCATAAAATCGGTTAGGTTTAACCACTCCATATTATTCATAAATAATCATTTATATTCAATCTTAGCATAAAAAACCTCACATCCTTGTTCTTGTAGGGATGTGAGGTGCAAATTTACAAAACCCTGAAGAATCAGAAGGTACGATTCTTATGGGTTAATTCGAAAATATACATTAATATTTTACGATCAACTTTTGTAAGCTGAACATTGCGACGGGCCATAACTCTTTCGATGGTTTCGAGAGCACGCCCAATCAGAAATGGCTTAAATCCTGCAACTCCGCCCCATTGGTATGATGCGATAAAATTACGTTGAAAACCTGCTCCAAAAATATTTGCAGAAACGCCTACAACCGTTCCTGTATTGAACATGGTGTTAATGCCGCATTTTGAATGGTCGCCCATGATTAAACCGCAAAACTGTAGTCCGGTAGGTACAAATGCTTCGTGCGTATATGACCAGAGTTTAACCTCATCGTATGTGTTTTTAAGATTAGAGTTGTTGGTATCTGCGCCCAGGTTACACCATTCACCCAATACTGAATTTCCTAAGAATCCATCATGAGCTTTATTGGAATAACCAAAGATTACAACATTGCTAAGCTCACCACCTACTTTTGAATGTGGTCCAATCGTTGTCGCACCATAAATTTTAGTAGCCATTTTTACCACAGCACCTTCGCAAAGTGCAAATGGACCACGAATAACAGCCCCTTCCATGATTTCAGCATCTTTCCCAATATAAACAGGTCCAGTAGTTGCATTAATTGTAGCAAAATTAACCACAGCCCCTTCTTCTATAAAGATGTTTTCTTCTCCAAGAATATGGTTGGTTTCGTTAAGTTTCTGAGATTTTCTCCCGTTGGTAATGCATTTGAAATCTTCGCGTAAAACAACGTCATTCAGGGTGAAAATGTCCCAGGTATTGTTTACTTTTATATGATTTGCAGTTGTTTTTACCTCATCAAGGTCTTCTTCGCCCAATTTATCGAGCGTATCTCCCGAAATATTGTAAGCAATTACATAATCTTCGTACGACAGAGCCTGATTTGGTTTCAATTGTTTAATTTGTGCAATTATCTCATTGTTTGGCAATACCGACCCGTTGATCAAAATATTATTTTCACCACGAGTCATTGGGTATTTTTCTTCAAGATATAATTCCGTGAGGGTAGAGGTAGAGGCGCCAAGGCATTTCTCCCATTTTTCTCTGATAGTAGTGATTCCTATGCGGATGTCAGCTACAGGACGCGTAAATGTAAACGGCAAAAGGTTAGTACGCGTAATGGCATCTTCAAATAGAATGTAGTTCATAGGCTCTGTTTTAGAAGGTTAACACATATGAGGGCTATTTTGTTTTCAAAGGTTAAATCTATAAAAAAAATAAAAGCTCTTTACATCAAAGAGCTTTTATTTTTTCACATCTGGAAAAATACCTTATTCAGGCTTATTTTTTTCTGCCTTCGAAATGCTTTTGATACTTGTTCATGAACTTATCAACACGACCCGCTGTATCAACAAGTTTTACCTTACCGGTAAAGAACGGGTGAGATGTATTGGAAATTTCAAGTTTCACCAAAGGGTATTCCTGGCCGTCTTCCCACACGATGCTATCTCGTGTATTAACACATGAACGAGTCATAAAAGCTTCTTCGTTCGACATGTCTTTAAATACTACAAGACGGTAATTTTTAGGATGAATGTCTTTCTTCATTGTATAAAACGTCTAAAAGTTTTCAGGTGTGCAAAGGTATGACTATTTTCCTATATAACAAACCCTGTTCCTTTTTTTTTCAATTATTTTATTTTCATTACTTATTACCCATTACTATTTTACTCCTGAAGTAAATTCTTTCTGTACAGTAAAATATCCTGGATATTGGACTGGGATTCCTCCCACCTGAACTGTTGGCTTTAATTGCATTGCAATTCTCGAAGGTTTATCTGAAGTTCCCATCAGATTCATGGCAAAGTTTGAAACAGCGTTAAGAGATTTACCTGAAAGTACCTGCATCAGGTCAAACTGCATGGTTAATGGCATTACTGCTGATTGGTTTCCACCAGCTACTTCAAAACGTTGTTGTGATGTTCCTCGAGTCATTTCCTGATTATCGATTAATAAAATCCATTCCAATTGATTCATTACAGCAGATTTGGCATTTGGATTTTTTACTTCCAGATTAAGGTTGAGGTTTAATGGCATTTTTCCGGATGCAAATGCAGAAGTTAACTTTGCTACATCAAACATGCTTAAGTCGGCATAGCTACTTTTGTTTGATATATTTACCCCTGAAAGTTGTATGTTGTCAACCCCGGCAACCCTGAATTCACATTTCGAGAGATTATACATACCACCCAAGTCGGATATTACATCGCAGGAGGTGAAAATAAATATAAGAATTAAAAATTTAACTACTTTCATATTCACGTTTGTTTTGCGTTCAGAGAAGTAACAAAGATAAAGAAAAAGTGATTACAGTAGTCTGTAAGTCGGTTATCAGGGGTTTGTAAATTTATAGAAGAAAGAAAATTTACGATTACAATAACGATTTATTTTGTAATTTTAAGCTTTTATTCGTGTATTCGGGGAAAAATTTCTGTGACTAAAACTGGAGGTGACTTTTCTTTTTCAAATATTCAAATTACATCCTTGATCAAATATTCAATTTATCTTTGACAATCGAATATTGTTAAACACCCATCATGATAGAATTAGCTCAAAAAAAAGAGTTTATCTTTTATGTATTGTTGATGCTTTCGCTGATATTGTCGCGATTGCCTGTTGTCGGGAAGTTTTTCAGAGGCATAAACACATTAATTCATGAATCAGCACATGCTTTAATTACTCTTTTGTTGGGAGGCAGGGTGAAAAAAATTGAACTTTTTGCTGACAATTCAGGCGTTACACTAACGCAAAGTATGGGTAAACGAGGTGATTTTTGGGTAGCATTTGCTGGTTATCCAGTATCATCTGTTATAGGTTTTTTCTTTTTTGGTTTTATTCACTACCAACTGCAGAATATTGTAATATATGTAGTTGTAATACTTTCTGTCCTAAGCCTTTTTCTCATTAAAAATGGATATGGCATTTTTTGGTTACTGGTAATTTTATCGATTTCAATCTTTACTCTTTATGTAAAAGATCCGTTTATTAGTTTTTGTGTAGCTGTTTTTATTGCATTTTTATCATTAAGTGATTCATTTATAAGTACATTTATTCTTTTTCGGGCAGTTTGGAATAATTCAAAACAAGCCGGGGATGCCAGCTTATTGGCAAAAATTTCCAAAATTCCTGCATGGTTTTGGGCGTCGTTCTTTGTGATTTTTTCAGGATATGTAACTTTTCAGACAGTTTGGTTGTTCTTTTTGCCCTTGCCATTTTAAAATATGCAGGAAATAACCGTCTGTACAGTTTTGGATATAGAATTTACAAAATCAGACATTTTTTAAATTCTATAGAAAAGTCTCATAGAATGGATGTTCTTTCGGCTAGAAGGTTGTGTTATTGATGGGTTAACGAAAAGGATTTGTGAAAACAGGATAAGGAAACGATAGAATAAAAAATCTACCTGATTTTATACAAACTGGTGATTTTTTTATGTACTTTTATCCTTATCAAATAACCTATGTAGCGATGGATAAAAATTTACTCAATAAAGCTTTCGATCAACAATACTTTAAGGAGCAATATGAGATATTCGATAACGAGACGATTATTGAAATTATTGATATGTATTTGACCTCTATTGACGATTATATTCGAGACATTGATACTGCTATTGCAGCAAAAGATATTGATACTCTCGAAGCTCAGGTTCATAAGCTAAAAGGAAGTACTTCTCAGTTTACAAAATATAAACCCTACGAATTACTCGTTGCATTTTTAACGTTAAGTCGATTTGGAGTGCTTGCCGGAGCTGATGGCATTTTTGCTGAAATTAAAATCAGCCTTAATCAGCTTTGTGTTGAGTTAAAAGAAATGAGAAAACATTATGAATAAAGAAATTATCTTTTTTCCAATCTGTTCATCCCTTCAATTGCTTTTTCATAATTTACTTTAAGGTCGAGTGCTTTTTTATAGTCAGCTCTTGCTTCGGCTACTTTTCCCATTAGCTCGTAGGAATATCCACGATTGTAGTATGCCTCAGCATAATTTGGATCACATTTTATGGCATTACTAAAATGCTGAACGGCCAGATCGTATTTGTCAGTAAATACAAGTTCCAGAAATCCAAGGTTATAATGAGCCCATTTGTAGTTAGGATCAATCGTTAGTAAATTTTGATATGATTTACGGGCATTGTTTACGTCTCCTTTAGATTGGTAAAACATTCCCAATGCATAATGTGCTTCCGTACTTTTGGCATTAAGATTTAGTGCTCCATTGTAATACTGAACAGCCATATTGTCACCTTTGATTGCGTACAAAAGTCCGAGTTGCATAAATGCATCATAATAGTCTGGATTTAAGTCTACAGCTTTGGTAAACATCTGTACAGCCTTTACGGTATCACCATCTTCCTTCAAAGCATAACCTTTAATAAAGAATGCTTTTGCATTGATATTATCATTGGCAATGACCTTATCTGTAAACTCATAAGTTTGTTTATAGTTCTTGAGATAGAGGTTTAATTCAGCTAGTTTTAGAAGAGCAGGAACATGGTTTTCATTGTATTCCAGTGCTTTCTTTAATGCATCATTACATTTTTGAATCTGAACCATTGTGAAATAAATATCTGAAAGCAGGACGTAGTAGTCAGAATTTTTTTCATCAAGTTGGATCGCTTTGTTTATATCAGAAAGAGCGTCATTTGCCTTATTCATATTTAGAAGTAACGTTGCTCTTTTATAATAGAGTTCTGGATTTTTTGGATCTTTCTCTATTTCATGGGTTAAAACAGTTAATTGTGTTTCCTTATTTATATTGTTCTGTTTTTTTCCTTTGCAGGAAACAAACGAAACAGATATTGCAAGAAACATAATTAGCAGCCATTTAGACGCTTTACGAAGGTTAATGAATTTGTATGCCATGGTATTTTTGATTACAAAAAAAGGAGTCCAAAAGTAGCAAAAACTTTTGGACTCCCCGTGTGCTGTTTTTTGAAAAGATTACGCGTCTTGATGATTGGCGTTTTTCTGAATATTATCGATCTGTGATCTCAGCTTTAATTTTTGCTTCGAGCTCTTCTGCAAGCTCAGGATTGTCGCCCAGAAGTTGTTTTACAGAATCTCTTCCCTGACCAAGTTTCGTATCGCCATAACTGAACCACGAACCACTTTTCTTGATGATATTATAGTTCACGCCAAGGTCAATAATTTCACCGTTTTTTGAAATTCCTTCACCGTAGAGAAGATCGAATTCGCAGGTACGGAACGGAGGTGCAACTTTATTCTTTACTACTTTTACTTTCACCCGGTTACCCACTACTTCTTCTCCGTCTTTTATCTGGCTTATACGACGGATATCCAGACGAACAGATGCGTAGAATTTCAGCGCATTACCACCAGTTGTAGTTTCCGGATTTCCAAACATTACGCCTATTTTTTCGCGTAACTGGTTGATGAATATGCAGCAACAGTTTGTTTTACTGATGTTTGCGGTGAGTTTGCGTAGTGCCTGCGACATTAAACGGGCTTGCAAACCCATTTTAGAATCGCCCATTTCACCTTCAATTTCACTTTTGGGAGTAAGTGCAGCAACAGAATCTATTACGATAATATCAATCGCGCCTGAACGTATCAGATTGTCGGCAATTTCGAGAGCTTGTTCTCCATTGTCAGGTTGAGAAACCAAAAGGTTTGTAACATCCACCCCTAGTTTTTGAGCATAAAAACTATCGAAAGCATGTTCTGCATCAATAAATGCTGCAATTCCACCTTGTTTTTGTGCTTGCGCGATAGCATGAATAGCCAAAGTGGTTTTTCCGGATGATTCCGGTCCATAAATTTCGATAATTCTTCCTTTTGGAAGACCTCCAATGCCTAAAGCAACATCTAAACCAACTGAACCGGTCGAGATTGCTTCCAAAGTTTCTACAGCACGGTCGCCAAGTTTCATGATGGAACCTTTGCCATAAGTTTTTTCGATTTTGTCGAGGGTAAGCTGAAGGGCCTTCAGCTTCTCATTTTTTTCAGGACTATCTGAACTCATAGATAAATAATTTATTTGATTTTCATTTCTTTAAAGATTTGCTCGGTAGGGCGCTTCGTTTCAACCTTTTCGATAATCTGCTCAATAATACCCCTTTCTGAGATTATAAAAGTAGTACGATGAATTCCATCATAGGTTTTCCCCATAAACTTTTTCGGCCCCCATACTCCGTAGTCGAGAATGATTTTTTTTTCTTCATCGGCGATAAGCGGGAACTTCAGATTGTATTTATTAGCAAAACTGTCATGTGATGCTTCACTATCGGCACTTACTCCAATTACTTCAAAACCTCTTTCGTTCAACAGAGCATGATGATCACGAAAATCGCAGGCTTCGGCTGTACAACCAGGCGTATTATCCTTGGGATAAAAGTACAAAATAACTTTTTTGCCTCGTAATGATCCTAGATTTATTTTATGACCATTCTGATCAATGCCCTCAAACAGAGGTGCATTGTCTCCAATTTTTAAGTGTGCCATTGTTCTGTAGATTTGAGTTGATAATCTGTGTATGAGCTGTTTTTATACTTACAAATATAACACATCGTTGTGCAATATGTTGTGGAAAATAATTATTTAAAGTCGTTAGTTTTGTATTTTATCCAAACAAAATACTTTACAGATTGTATTCCTTTCAAACAAATATTCATGAGCATGCATCCCAAGGTCTCTGTTTTCTGGTTCCGGCGTGATTTGCGACTGGATGATAACCATGCATTATATCTGGCATTATCATCCGGGTATCCGGTAGTTGCTGTGTTTTTGTTCGACAGGAACATTTTAGATAAGCTGGAATCAAAAACCGATAAACGGGTAAATCTGATTTATGATAAGCTTTTAGAACTAAATAAAATACTTGCAAAAGCTGGAAGCTTTTTGTTTACCTATAATGGATTTGCGAAAGATATGTTTTCTGACCTTTCGGGGAAATTTGAAATTCATTCTGTTTTTGCAAATGAAGATTATGAACCTTATGCGGTTAAACGTGACAATGAGGTCAGAATATTCCTGAAAGTGAATGGAATATCTTTTGTCACCGTGAAAGATCAGGTGATTTATAGATACAATGAAGTTTTGAAGCCGTCTGATGGCTCATGTTATACCATTTTTACACCATATTGTCGTAAATGGAAGGAACGTTATAGTATGGAAAGCCATCAGGAATTTTCTTCGGAAACTTTACTCGGACATCTTTACAAAACCGATCAGGGAGTTTTTCCTTCCTTGGATTCGATTGGCTTTGTAAAACGGGAGTATTTCCTTTCGGATATGAATATATCGGATGAAATTTTGATTCATTATGAAGCAGGAAGAAACAATCCGGCATTGGACGCAACCAGTCATGTTTCAGTTTCATTACGATTTGGGTTTGTTAGTATACGGAAACTTGTAAAACTTGCTTTTGCGAAAAGCGAAATCTGGCTGAATGAGCTTATCTGGAGGGAGTTCTTTATGCAGATTCTGGCAAATTTTCCTTACGTTAAAACAGAACCTTTCAAAAAACAATACGACCGTATTATCTGGCGAAACGACGAAAAAGAATTTGAATGCTGGAAAAACGGACAAACCGGTTTTCCGATAGTAGATGCAGGGTTACGTCAATTGAATACAACCGGATATATGCATAATCGTGTTCGCATGATTACCGCAAGCTTTCTGGTAAAACATCTCCTGATTGACTGGCGTTGGGGCGAAGCTTATTTTGCAGAAAAACTGATGGATTTTGATTTAGCAGCCAATAACGGAAACTGGCAATGGACAGCAGGTTGTGGGTGTGATGCAGCTCCCTATTTCAGGGTATTTAACCCTGTTTTGCAACAACAAAAATTTGACCCGGATTTTGCCTATAGCCTGAGATGGGTTCCCGAACTTAATACACTCGCATATCCAGCAAAAATAATTGATATGAATGAAGCTAAAGCCCGATGTATACGTGTTTATAAAGAGGCATTGGAACAGGAGAGAAGTGGCAGGTAATTCCGAAAGGGTTCAATGCCTTCTTTCAGAGGATAGACAAAACGTAATGGTGAAAAAATAAACTGTTGGTTCAGAGTTTGAAAGTAGCAGGAGGCAGATTCATCGTAGCAGGATTTTTAATACAGGAGTGTTTCCTGCTTTTATTTCATTATTTTTTCTAAAGCAGAAAGAATCTGTTAAGGTATTTTCCAAACTTTCAGGACTCAATATGGTAACTTATTGAATTATAGCTGCCAGACTGAATCCCGAAGATCAGGAAAATCTTTCTTGCAAGATGGAGAGGCTTTGGGAACAGGTTCTTTCACAGTTTGTCAAACAATTTCTTATCCAATAAACAGTCCTTCAATTCTCACTTTTAGGGAGCCATCTTTTTGTTTGGTAATTGCGTTAACTAAACCACTATGACGCCATTGCAACATGCATCTGCGGGGTAAAAACCAATACCGCTGACCTAACCGGATTTCCCCTTTCCATTCTTTAATTATACCTTCGTATGCCTGAGCTGTATAGTAGCCTATATCTATAAATCCTTCTGATCGTGGTTTTAACGGGCCTGTTACACACCAGTTGATTACTCCGTTTCGGGCATCCACATCGGTAACGAAACCACAATGTGTTATAGGGCAACCGCATGACATTCCCATTGGACGACCAATCATGATATCCCCTTTTTTTACACCCAAATCTTTTACTAAAGCGGGGTTGTATGGCAGGATGGTTTCGCGAGGACCTGGTTCATTTTCAAAGCAATCGAGAATAAAATCAAAATCGCGTTGTAAACTGTCTCTCCAGCCTAAACGTTCTCCCATTCCTTCATGTGCACAAGCCATGCACTTTACCGGATCTTTTAATTCTTCGGGTTTTGAAGTAAGGTGGATGCATTTTTTAAGGAGTGATTTGTCATTTTTCAAATCTTCGGCAAAATCATTGCATGATTTGTATCCGCAAGCACCGCAGTCGAGCTTTGGCAGGATGTCTGTCAGTTGCGCCGATCCATTTGTTTTTGTTGTTAATTCCATTTTTGAATTCTTGATTATATGATTGACGGGGTTATGAGAAAATTGGATTGAGTTTATTGATTGCTTTAAATAAAGAATTTAAGAATACATCTATTTGATTTTTTGTAGTATAACGACCGATACTTACACGTATAGCACCTCGTGCTTCAAAAGGATTTTTGCCAATTGCCAGTAAAACGTGTGACGGGCTGTTTGTAGCGTCGTTTGAAGAACAGGCTGATCCAGCAGAAATAGATATGTCAGACTCATCTAAAAGGAAAAGAAGCCGGATCATTTCTCCTTCCATCCCTTCGATGCTGAAATTTATGATCTGAGGAATCCGCTGATGAATGTCACCATTGATATAAAATCCGGAAACTTTTTGCATGAGCTCATGCAATGCATAGTTATGTAATTCCTGAATGCGTTTTTGCTCGAGAACCATTGTTTTACAACACTGTTCTGCTGCTTTTGCAAAACCAACAATTGCCGGAATATTTTCAGTTGTTGATCTGAGGCCAAATTCTTGCCCCCCACCGTGCAACAAAGGTTCTATGTTTACTCCTTTGCGAATATATAATGCACCAATGCCTTTCGGTCCATAGATTTTATGGGCATTGATGGTAAGTAAATCAATGCCCATTTTCTGGACATCAATTTCTATTTTACCAAAACTCTGACATGCATCTGAATGAAACAATATATTATGCTTTTGGCAAAGTTCTCCAAGCTTTTCAACAGGTTGTATTATTCCTAATTCATTGTTTACGTGCATAACAGAAAGGAGTATTGTTTTTTTATTAATGTATTTTTCAACCTCGTTATAGTCAACAATGCCTGATGTTTCAACAGGAAGATAAGTCACATAAAAGCCTTGTTTCTCGAGCCAGACACATGTTTTTAACACACAATCATGCTCAATGGAAGATACAATAATGTGATTTCCTTTAAATTTATTTGCAAGAGCAATTCCTTTCAGTGCCCAGTTGTTTGATTCTGTACCACCTGAAGTAAAATAAAGCTCGTGAGCATCACAATGAATCAGCTTTGCAATTGTTTGCCGACTGGTTCTTATAGCATCACCAGACAGCACTCCCATTGAGTGCATACTGGAAGCATTTCCATAATACATGTCAAAATAGGGCATCATAGCATCCAAAACCAGTTTGTCTACCGGAGTGGTTGCAGTATAATCGAGATAAATAGAATCCATCATTTTATTCTCCTACATAAAACAGGTCGTTTTCCATGGTACGTAAAACACCAAAATGATTCTTTGCCCCAATTTCTTTTTTCCCCACGCATATTGTACAAGTTCCAACTGGCGGATTCCCTTTTAGAAACATCGGAAAATCAATATCCTGTGTCTTTTGAATTTGTTTTACAATCGGATCGATTCCAATACCATACAATGCATTGCTTTCAACAATACGAATATCTTTTGCCGATTCTATAACTCTGTAACGAAATACTTCACGTTCTGCCTGCGAAATCAGATCAATTTTGGTGATAACACACGTATCGGCAAGGGTTAACATTGGCCCGATTTTACGCGGAAGATTCATTCCACTGGTAGCTTCCAGTACTACAATTCCCAGTGAATTTTCGATATAAGGAGAACAACGCAAACATAAGCCTGCGGTTTCTACAAAAAGATATTCTGCACCACATTTCTCAGCCCATTCAACGGCCTCGTCCATCACAACCACATTACAATGGTCAGGGCAAAGTTCACCGGAGTATATCTTTCGGGTTGGAATACCAAACTCTCGATTTATTGTTTCGTCTTCATCTGCATACAATACATCTATCTTGATATAGGCTGATTTCAGGTTTTTACTATTCATTCTTTTTATAACCTGACGGATAACGGTTGTCTTTCCACAAGTCGGAGGTCCTGCAATTACAATAAGTTTCATGCTTCTATGCTGTTAATTCGTTCGTTAATACATCGATATTTTCCCGCAATACTTTTTCGGTAATTATGTCTCCTGCCCGGATAAGTTTACGAAATTCTAACATTACATCATCCATTTTCTTAAGCTCAAAAGCAGCTTTTTTCTCGTTTTCATCTGTAACGATGAGCTTTTGCATTGCACCGTTTTTCATTACAATTCTGAAATCGGACAATAAAGCGATACGAGGATCATGTGTAACAAATACAAAAATCTTTTCATAACGTTTTAGTAATTCCAATGCTTTTGTTCTGTGAATCCCGGCATTTTCAATTTCATCAAGAAGAATAATCGGTGAATTTCCAATGATTACAGCATCAGCAATAAGTAAAGAACGTGTTTGGCCACCCGAAAGCTCTGTCATTGCCGTTTCTTTAATGATTGATTCACCTGTCAGCTGGTTTGCAAAATCAAGAGTCTCTTCTATAATTTGGTTTAGGTTGTGTGCACCTCTTACTTTTGCATGAATTTCGAGAAATTCGCCTACCGGAAGGTCTGATAAAAAGTTTGTGTGTTGAGAGATTAGCGCAATAGGATGCTTTTTGGGATCAAAAGAAAAGTCTTCGGATACAGCTTCATCATTCAAAAGAATTTTTCTTTGCGAAGGAGTGTTTAAGTTAGCAAATAACTCAATATCATTAATTAGTGTTGTTTTGCCACAGCCTGTAGGACCAACAATACTAATTATATCACCCATTTTCAATTCAAACTTATCCACTTTTTCGGGTTGTCCATCTTTACCTACTCCTCCGAAAACAGTTATTTTTTTAATGTCCATAATCTATGATATACTTCTGTTTGCAATTAAAATTCATATATTTAATAGAGTTGCAAAGTTGGTTTTTATTTACATTTGCAAAGTGGCTTAAGCACTGAAATGCAGCACACTAAAAACTGAAATTTTGCAGTTTTTTATATTCAGAATAACAGAAAACAATGAATCAGGAACCTAATAAAATGCCTTCTGACTGCAGTTTTTGCCTTTTTAAAATGGTTGTACGACAATATTTGTCGGAGGATGATTTTACACAGCTTTACCAAAATACGCTTCAACTCAGATTTAAAAAGGGAGAACATATTTTAAAACAGGGGAATATATTTACCCATATTATTTTCTTAAAAAGCGGACGTGTTAAGTTTAATTTTGAAGATGAAACAGGTCGTAATTTAGTCCTAACCGTTGTTAATTCACCCAACTTATTGGGTGGTGCAAATATGTTT
Source organism: Bacteroidales bacterium (assembly GCA_963667975.1). Classification (GTDB taxonomy): domain Bacteria; phylum Bacteroidota; class Bacteroidia; order Bacteroidales. The sequence goes on along the minus strand of OY764079.1, from coordinate 3,648,306 downwards.
AACGAAGATTTGAACTTGTTTTCGATTACAGCAATTGAAGATTGTGAAGTTTGTTTAATTGATATCAATGTGTTGAAACGCCTGGTAATGCAAAATGCAGGATTGGCAATCAAGCTACTCGAATTTGTAACCACAATGTTTAAGGATTCTATTCTGAATTTAGTGAGTCTGGCTCACAAACATGTAAATGGACGTATTGCTGATATTCTGATTTACCTGTCCAGGAAAATTTATAAGAGTGATTGTTTTACAATAACTCTTTCACGCAAGGAACTTGCTGAATATGCCGGATGTTCTCAGGAAAATATAATTCATACGCTGTCGCGATTTGATAAAGAAGGAATTATATCGCTCAAAGCAAAAAAAATAGAAATTCTGGATTGGCACAAGTTAAACGAAATAAGCAGAAAAGGATAACGAAAGTTGTGAGATACTGTACCCTGAATCTTTTACTTTGCACTTTTTTATCTCATCAAAATTCCACCTTTTTCATTTTGCGCATTACACGAAGAATTGCCCTTTGCTTTTTTGTAACATAAGGAGAGGGTTTAACCGGACTGAATTTTCGTGGGCCCGGAACACAGGCAGCAATGAGAGCGGCTTCCTCTTTTGTTAGTTTTGAAGCAGGTTTATGAAAATAGGTTTGTGCAGCCATTTCTGCTCCGTAAATACCATCTCCCATTTCAATTATATTGAGATAAACTTCCATAATACGTTTTTTACTCCATCCAGCCTCAATTAATATGGTGAAATAAGCCTCAATGCCTTTGCGTAGATAGGAACGAGAGGGCCAACAGAAAACATTCTTTGCAGTTTGTTGCGTTATAGTACTTGCACCACGAAGTTTTCTCCCTTTCTCATTCATTTTCTGTGCTTTGCCAATTGCCTCAAAGTCAAAACCATAATGTGTCATAAATTTATTGTCCTCAGATGCTATCAATGCATTGATGAGATTGGGCGAAATCTCATCAATAGAAACCCATTCTTTTTCCATTTTTGATTCTTTTCCATCAGCTTTTTGCTGGAACGTGCGGATTACCATTAAAGGTGTGAGCGGAATATTTACAAAACGAAAAAACATTACCAATATCACGCTGAAAATAAAGAATATAATTGCTGTGCGAATAAAAAAACGTTTTACGTTTTGCCAGAAGCCTGTTTTAGAGGATGCCATATCAGATTAAAATATCTGCAAAAGTACAAAAGGGAACGATAAGGAAAAATCGGAAATGATTTCATTGTGCATTTTTTATGCATTTTTAATTGGAGCTACCTTTTGAATAAGTAACAACAGAAACAACAAAAATTAATCACGAATATTTATTTACGCAAAAGCGATGAATAGCAGGTATGATTGTTCTTTTATAAACAAAATATTTTACGTATGGAATACACCATTAAAACATCGACTGCTAAAAGTATTATTTATTGTAAATTGAATGTTTTTAATTGTACATTTGCTACTAGAGAGATCACATAATTTAGCTTAATATCTAATATGCTCAATTAAGGCCAATTATGATAGGTGGTAATGTTTTAAATAATGGGTATCGGAAATTACTATTGCCTTTTGCTATTGTAGCTTTAATTTTGGTTATTGGTGGAATAATCTTATTTAATAAGACTGCCTCAAGAATAAAGTTAGAAGAAGAAAATAAACTGGAAGCTATTGCAAGGCTAAAAACTGAAGATATTGAACATTGGATAATTGAACGTAAGGGAGATATATTAACCTTTTCCAGTAACAATTGTATTCTAAAACAAATTGAATCACAATTTCAATCCGGTAGACTTATTCAAAATGAAAATCTATCATCTCTTTTTAGAACAATGTGTAAAAGCTATAACTATAAGAGTATCTCTCTACATGATAATAATAAAAACGAATTGTTTATAATTCTTAATCCCTCAAAAAATATCAAATGTACTTATGATCAGCATCCTAATTATAGTGATACTATAAAAAATATAAAACCTAATGTTGTAGACATATACTACTATCATTGTTCGCTTTGTAATTCTGTTCATTTGGAATTTCATTCTGTATTATTCTATAACCATAAAAGGCTTGGATGGATTACGTTTACCATTGACCCACAGGAATATCTGCTCCCTTATATAGAAAACTGGCCGACAAAAAGCTCTTCGGCAGAAAATTTAATTGTTCGCAGAGAAGGAGACTCTGTGGTTTTTCTGAATCAATTACGTCATAAAAAAAACAGAGCAATTAGTTATCGTATGTCATTGGTAAATAAGAATATACCTGCTGTAATGGCTGTAAATGGGAAGCGGGGGATTGTAGAAGGTGATGATTATCGCCAAGAGAAAGTAATTGCTTACATAAGTGAAATCAAAGGTACAAATTGGTACATGATTTCTAAAATAGATAAACGTGAAATATACACACCTGTTAGAAAATTTGCATTTATTATATTTGGAACGGTTTTCATCGTTCTGATGGGTTTAACGGGAGTATTTGTTCTCTTTTTACAACATGACCAAAAGAAGTATCTGAATGAAATTTATAAAGCAAATCAGGAACGTTTTGCATTGATTGAAAATTTTGATTTATTTGCTAAATATGCCAATGATATTATTGTTTTAGCTGATTCAAAAGGGAAAATAACTTGGATTAATCATAAAGGAGAACAAGTTTATGGGTACACACCTGACGAATATAAAACGCTTTTAATATCCGGACTAAGAGCATCGGGAACAGAGAAAACAGCAGAGGAAATTATTGAGTTTCTTAAAAAAAATAATGGGGTTATTTACGAAACACAACACATTACAAAGGATGGACGTGAATTTCCGGTCGAAATAAGTGCCCGAGTCATTAATACTAAAAATGAACTCTTCTTTCAGGCAATCATTCGCGATATTAGTGAACGTAAAGCTGCAGAATTTCATATCCAGAATCTGAACAGGCTTTACACAGTACTAAGTAACATCAATCAAACCATAGTTAGAGAGAAAGATTTAAATTTAATTTTTGATGCAGCCTGCAAAATAGCAGTACAAGATGGTGAATTTAAACATGCGTGGATCTGTAATTGTAATTCAAATACATCCAAAGCTTTTACATATTTCTCAGCAGAAGGTGCATATTCATTTTCTGAAAACCATCATAAATTGTTTTGTGATGAGTCATGTATTGAGGGGTACTTTCGTAATTCAAACAATAGGTTAAAGCATATTGTAATTAATAATTTACAAGAAGATTCACGAAATTTTCCGTGGAAAGAAGAAGCAATTCATTATGGATATTTATCAGTTGCATTTTTCCCTTTACACTCAGAAGGTGTCCTGAAAGGAATACTCGGAATATTTACCAATGAATCACTATATTTCGACAACAAAGAACTCAAGCTACTCGATGAAATTGCAATGGATTTGTCTTATGCAATCGAAGTTAAAGAAAGAGAGCATGAACAAAAACGATTACGTGAAGCTGAATTAGAATTGCATCAATTGATGCAAAATATCATAAATACTACGCCCGACTGGATTTTTGTAAAAGATAGAGATCACCGATTTATACTCGTAAATAAATCGTTTGCTGAAAATCTTGGAAAGACAGTAAAAGAGATTATTGGAAAGTTTGATTATGAAGTATGGAGTGAAGAGCAGTGTTATGGAAATCCTGAAAAGGAAATCAGAGGATTTCATCAGGATGATAATCTCGTTTTGACAGGCCAATCAATATCCAACCCTGAGGAAAATGCCACTGATCAAAATGGGAATGAACATTTTTTCGATAATTACAAATACCCTCTATACGATATTCATGGTAACATTATTGGGATACTGGGTTTTGCACGTGACATTACCAACCGCATGCTTACGGATAAGCTACTTCGCGAAAATGAACGTAAATTCCGGCTTATAACAGAAAATGTAATTGATGCCATTTTTCAGTTGGAATTTGTTCCTGATAAACATTTCTCCTATGTAAGTCCTTCTATTGAGACTATTACTGGATTTCGCCCGGACGAATTCTATGATAATCCTCAACTTTTTGAAAATCTGATTTGTGAAGAACAACAAAAAGTACTTTTTGAGCTAAAAATGTCTTCGGAAGAGAGCCTGAAAACGATTACCTGTCGGATTAAAACAAAAGCAGGAGTGCAAATTTGGCTCGAAATCAGGAATGTTCCGTTTTATGACAATGAAGGTAATCTGGTTTCGATAGAAGGAATTGCCCGTGATGTTACTGAAAGTAAAAATCTGGAAAACGAATTAATAACTGCCCGTGATAAAGCGGAAGAAATGAATCGCCTTAAGACAAACTTTCTTGCAAATATGAGTCATGAATTACGTACTCCGCTAAATGGCATTTTAGGTTTTTCAGAGATGATGAAACAAGATTTAGCAGGCACCGAACATGGCGAGTGGGCTGAAATGATGAATGCTAACGGAACGCGACTACTCGAAACTCTCGACCTGATCCTGAATCTGTCAAAACTTGAATCAGAAAAGATTGAAGTAAAGGCTGAAGAGATTGCTCCTTACGAAGTATTGAAAGAAGTGTACGATACATTTGAGTTTTCGGCACGGAAAAAAGGATTAAAATTCACGATAGAAACCAATAACAAATTTCAAAGATGCCTCACCGATAAGCGTATGCTTCACGAAATTCTTACCAATTTGGTAAATAATGCGATAAAATATACTGCAAAAGGATCGATAAACTTGAAAATTGAGTTTGTTAGGAGTGAGTATATCATTACTGTTTCGGATACCGGAATAGGAATCTCTCAGGATAAAATCAATGTTATTTTTGATGAGTTCCGTCAGGAAAGTGAAGGATATAACCGTACATTCGAAGGTACGGGACTTGGATTAACCATTACAAAACGATTTACGGAACATTTGGGTGGTACTATTTCCGTAGAGAGTACCCAAAATATTGGATCTACGTTCATTTTAGTTTTTCCACTAATTAAACTAAAAACAGAACAAAGGGTTGTGATTCAGAATAGACTCGAATCAACACCTATGGAGTTGTGTATTCCTGCTGACACTTCGGTATTATTAGTAGAAGATGATGATATGAATCAAATGTTGGTTAAAGCTCTTCTTGCTTCAAAAACTATTCTCCGGATTACAGAAAGTGGCATTGAAGCTCTGAATATGGCATCGAATAATCAATTTGACATAATCCTGATGGATATTAATCTGGGAGAAGAACTTAACGGTATTGAAATCACCAAAAAAATCCGTAAGATTCCGGGTTATGAAAAAATTCCGATTGTAGCTCTCACCGCTTTTGCACTCGAGGGAGATAAAGACTACTTCCTTTCAAGTGGGTGTTCTCATTATCTTTCAAAGCCCTTTACAAAAAGTGATTTATTTACATTGCTTAATGAGATTTTTAATAAATAGATTATTTTTTTGATAATATATTGTGAAGCAATGATTTGTGAATTAAATAAAAACAGATAGGGTTGTTTTGTGTATTTTTTTACGATTTACGATTTTTGCCTTTCCAGATATTATCTTTGATCCATACTCATTTTTTAGATCGCTTTTTTAAGTTTTGAAGGTAAAATGCTGCCTGTATTATTTACAGACAGCATTTTTTACGTAAACATTCTTTCCTAAAAAAATTAGTGCACAATTTTGTAATTGAAATAGTTATATTTGATATAAGATTTTCTGTAAATAAATTTTGTATTGACTCAGTTGTGTTATACATTTGCTTGCAAAACAAATGTGTATGTAAATGAGGGATCGGAAAGTGCTATTTGTTACTGAAGCTGCATTGATAAGGGAAGTGCAGCTTCTTTTTTGCTTTAAATCGTCAAAATAATGTTTTCGGAATGTATATTTGCAGTGAATTATTAAACTTACATTTAAATCTACTTGCATTGTAAAAACAGCTCCAATTACTTGGGGCTGTTTTTGTGGGCTATTTTTAATCTATTCATAAAATAGTGCTCAAAATTGACTACAATAAATCTATTGAAAGAACCATCTATCCTTAATTTCTTATACCAGTCAAGCTATTTCAGGATAAGACAGATCTTGAAAATAGAATAAATAATCTGTTCGCTTAATTTCAAATTCGTTTATGTTAAGATGGAAAAAGATCGTGTTGATTCTGCTCAGATATTAAATTACAGTATAGTTAATAACTTGCTTTTCCGGTTTGAAAAAATCACATTTTGAAATAAAAATATGAATGTAGCCGTTTGTATTCAAAAAAGAAGTAATTTTGCTCTCAACTCGGGGCTGCTTTCAATCCATCCTATTACTACTACAACTCACATTCCGAAAGCAGAACCGGGTTTTTTTGTTTTAGAAGTGTTAATCACATTTTAAGCCTGGTAAATGTTGTATTTTAGCAGAATAAATTAATAGACATGAGAGCGGGTTATGTTTTTTTAGCAATCTTTTCAATTGCAGTACTAGCAGGTTGTAGAAAAGAGAATGATGAAGAAATCCAAATCAGCGGGAAAATTCTTGATAAAAATCAGGGCACGCCTGTTTCCGGAGCACTGGTTGTTTTGGCAGCAAGTAAAGTCCAAACCGGGATTTATAATCCTAGCTACGAAACCGTTGCTACAGTAAATAGTAGTTCTGGAGGAGATTACTCATTCAACGTAACGAACGATAAGTTTACGGGTTATAGGATTACGGTTATCAAGGATCAATACTTTGATATGTTTAAAGATTACGAGGTTAACTCAATTAAATCAGGTCAAAGTAATACCGTAAATCTGGAAATATTGCCTCAGGCATTTTTGAATCTTAGGGTTCGCAACGTAGTTTCTCCGGTTAATAATCAGGACCTTATTGGGTATCATATTGTAAATACTCAACCTGGTTGTCAGAATTGTTGTGGAAACGGTGTTTTAACAGGAAATGGCTCCGTATATGATACTACGTTTACCTGTAAAACCTATGGTCACAGCTATGTGAAAATTCAATGGACTGTTCAAAAAGGAGGGCAGAATAGCTATTATCTTGATTCGGTTTTTTGCCCGGCATTTCAAACTACGCCATTTGTGGTAAATTATTAATAACATTCAAATATAAGAAAGGTCTGCTAAAATCAGACCTTTCTTTTTAACCGCCACTTACAAGATGCATTACCATTACATTATCTCCGTTCTTAATAACAGTAGTTTCGTAATTTTCTTTTCGTACCAATATTCCATTGATTTTAATAACAAGCATTTTGAAAATGAAATTCTTAAGCTTTAAGAGTTCAGCAACGGTTAGTTCATTTTCGGTAAAGCTTTCGGCGGTATTATTTAGGATGATATTCATGGATTATATGTTGAGATTTAATATTTTTACTTACAATAGATTCATGATGATTTCTACCACTTGGTTTGCCTGCATGTTTGCAACTGCACAAACTCTGGGTGCTAATGGCGGGCGTTCATCACAAACGCCGGTTTCGAAGTCACCACATATAAAAATGTGACCAAACTGAACGGTTTTGAGAGTATTATTGTTTCCCCAGCCAGCTAGTCCTGAACCAGAAACTACATATTTATTGGGCATCATTTCAATTACAGTCTCCAGCAACATTTGTTTTTGATCATCTTTATCGAAAGCTTCAACAATGATGTCACACTCCGAAAAAAGTTTTACGATACTTTCCGGAGTCAGTTTTTGATCAATTGCTTCCAATGAAGTTTGGTGAGTAATTCGCTCAATATTGTCTTTTAAGGCATTGCATTTTTTTAATCCAAGTTGATCTCTGAAAAAATATTGGCGATTTAAATTGCTTTCAACAATAATATCAAAATCAACCAGTATCAGTTTCCCAATACCAATACGAGCCAGTGATACGGCGCAGTTAGAGCCTAACCCTCCGCATCCGGCTATCCCAATTGTGAAGTTTGAAAGTTTTTCCAACATATCTGTATCGAAATAAAAAAGCCACGCAAAGATAATCTCAACGTGGCTTAGTTTATAGGTTTAGACCTTATTTATTTTGCATCTGCAGGAAGAATATCCAATAATTCAACCTCAAAAATTAACGTTGAGCCAGCAGGAATAACACTGACTTCTCTATCACCATAAGCGAGATCTGAAGGGATATAAAATACATATTTTGAACCGGGAGTCATTAATTGAACGCCTTCTGTCCATCCTTTAATTACTTGATTCAGCGGAAATGTAACAGGTTCTCCACGTTGAACTGACGAATCGAAAACAGTTCCGTTAACCAACGTTCCATGGTAATGAACTTTTACTTTATCTGTTGCTTTAGGATGAGCGCCTTTCCCTTCTGTAACTACTTTATATTGTAGCCCGCTGGGTAATTCTTTAACTCCTTTTTCTTTTTTGTTTTTTTCGAGAAAGGCTTTGCCTTCTGCTTTTGCAACAGCAGATTTTTTTGCAGTTTCTTCTGCTTGTTTCTTTTGTTGTTCTGCCTGCCAGCGTTGAATTACACCATCTTTAACTTGCTGAGGTATAAGCGAATCCTTTCCGTCCAATGCATCTTTTAATCCTTGCAAAAGCCATTGATCTACAATTTCAATTTTCCCTCTTTTTAGATTTTGGGCTATATCTAAACCAATCATATAGCTAACAGAATCTTTAAAACTTTTTACTCCATCAGGAATTACATTCGTGTTTTGTCCTTTTGTAATCGATACATTGCTGGCGATAAAAAACACTACCAGCATAGCAATAAGTGATCTCTTTTTCATATTCATGATTGTATTTTGAAACAAAAATAATATAATTCATCTTACAAACATCATTCCATCTTACTTCTTCAAAGCTTGTTTATCACTATTTAATACAAAAAAGCAGACCGGATATTTGTAAAAGATCCCGGTCTGCTAAATCTATGTATTAGAATTACAATTACTTCTGCTTTTTTGAAGTAACATGTTTTATTTATTTAACCATTGAATTATTTTTTCACTATAAGGCTTTTCTTTTGGAGATACAAAATCAACAAGTTGCCCGTTTTCATCAATCAGGAACTTTTGAAAATTCCAGATAACAGGAGCATCAAGTTTCCCATTAAGTGATTTCTGAGTTAACCATCTATATAAAGGATGAATATCTTCTCCTTTTACAGATATTTTTGACATTATAGGAAAGCTTATTTTGTATTTTGTTGAACAGAAGGATTTGATCTCTTCATTTGAGCCCGGTTCTTGTTGTAGAAAGTTATTAGCTGGAAATGCGATGATTATAAAATTTTTGTCCTTGTATTCCTGATATAACTTTTCTAGGTCTGCATATTGAGGAGTTAATCCGCATTGTGAAGCCGTATTTACGATCATTACTTTTTTCCCTTTTAACGTACTCATATAAAATTCGTTGCCGTTAATGTCTGTAGCTTTGAAGTCGTAAATTGATGAAGTGTTTTGTGCAGTTAGGTTAATCGAAACCAGTAAAAAAGAGATAATAAATGTGATTCTTGAATTCATGACTTTATAATTTAATGATGTCATGATAAACATGCAATTCAGAACAAAGTTCATCCAATTTACGAATATGCTAAATAATTGATAACTACATTAAAGCATTCAAAAAGGTAACAGAAATTTAATGGAGAATTAAATCTTTATACTAGAAATTTGTCATACATTAATTTCTGCATTACCCGTAAATTATATGTGTTAGTAATATACTGGATAAGTTTTCTTGGTATAAAAAGGGTTAGTAGGGAGAATAGCGTAACAGAATTGCGGGTTAAGCGGGGAGTAAGGGGTAAGGTATTTTCGTTGTGATAAGATGCGTATATTATAGTATTATATAATTGGTATAGAGGGAAAAGCGCGGGGTATATGGGATGGGGGAAATGGGGAGGGATATTCATAATATATATGAGATAAGAGGAGAGGGATAAAAAAAAGGAGTAAAAGCGGAAAATAAATTTGGAAATAAAGGAAAAAGGAGTACTTTTGCACTCCCGAAACGAAATGATCGTATGGGGTTAGTGATTGCAGGGGTAATGAATTGGATCGAGGAACCATGTTTAAGGGAGAGAAAAGAGGGGGAGAAAAAAAAGTAGAAAATAAATTTGGTAGAAAGGAAAAGAAGAGTACCTTTGCAGCCCTGAAACTCTGAGAGGAGTTTTAGGGGAATGAATAGAGTAAAATACTGAATGCCATTAAGTTAATGAGGAGTTAACGAAGAAAAAACTTCAAAAAAGATTTGGTGGTAAATAAAAAAAGCAGTAATTTTGCAGCCTCAAGCGGAAGGAGACAGAAGTGAGAGGGAAAAAAGAGGAAGATAGGTGAGGAGAAGGAAGTGGAATAAAGTACACGGAAAGAGCTTCACGAATCAGATAAAAAGAAGCGAAAGTTCTTTGAAGAGATGAGTAAACCGAGCAGTGATAGTAAGAATGGCTGTTATTTGAGAAGATAGCAGTTAGGAAAAGAATATCTTGAGAGAAAAACATTAAGGAACAAAAACTTACAAAGAAGAGTTTGATCCTGGCTCAGGATGAACGCTAGCGGCAGGCTTAATACATGCAAGTTGCACGGGAATTCGGGTAGTAATATCTGGATGAGAGTGGCGCACGGGTGCGTAACGCGTATGCAACCTACCCTTTACAGGAGGATAGCTTTCGGAAACGGAAATTAATACTCCATACAATCTGTTTGACACCTGTCAAACAGATAAAAGTTCCGGCGGTAAAGGATGGGCATGCGTGACATTAGCTAGTTGGTAAGGTAACGGCTTACCAAGGCGACGATGTCTAGGGGTTCTGAGAGGATGATCCCCCACACTGGTACTGAGACACGGACCAGACTCCTACGGGAGGCAGCAGTAAGGAATATTGGTCAATGGGCGAGAGCCTGAACCAGCCATGCCGCGTGCAGGAAGAAGGCCTTATGGGTTGTAAACTGCTTTTGTCAGGGAATAAATCTATGTACGCGTACGTAGTTGAAGGTACCTGATGAATAAGCATCGGCTAACTCCGTGCCAGCAGCCGCGGTAATACGGAGGATGCAAGCGTTATCCGGATTCATTGGGTTTAAAGGGTGCGCAGGCGGATATATAAGTCAGTGGTGAAATGCAACAGCTTAACTGTTGAGCTGCCATTGATACTGTAGGTCTAGAGTGTAATTGGGGTAAGCGGAATATGTCATGTAGCGGTGAAATGCTTAGATATGACATAGAACACCGATCGCGAAGGCAGCTTACCAAGCTACAACTGACGCTCATGCACGAAAGCGTGGGGATCAAACAGGATTAGATACCCTGGTAGTCCACGCTGTAAACGATGATTACTAGCTGTTGGCGATATACAGTCAGTGGCGTAGCGAAAGCGTTAAGTAATCCACCTGGGGAGTACGTTCGCAAGTATGAAACTCAAAGGAATTGACGGGGGCCCGCACAAGCGGAGGAGCATGTGGTTTAATTCGATGGTACGCGAGGAACCTTACCTAGACTTGAACGCATTAGGAATAGATTAGAAATAGTTTAGCCAGCAATGGCCTATTGCGAGGTGCTGCATGGTTGTCGTCAGCTCGTGCCGTGAGGTGTTAGGTTAAGTCCTGCAACGAGCGCAACCCCTACTTTTAGTTGCCATCAGGTCAAGCTGGGCACTCTAGAAGAACTGCCTACGCAAGTAGAGAGGAAGGTGGGGATGACGTCAAATCAGCACGGCCCTTACGTCTAGGGCTACACACGTGCTACAATGGCCGGTACAGAGGGCAGCTACTGGGTGACCAGATGCGAATCTCGAAAGCCGGTCTCAGTTCGGATCGGAGTCTGCAACCCGACTCCGTGAAGTTGGATTCGCTAGTAATCGCGTATCAGCCATGACGCGGTGAATACGTTCCCGGGCCTTGTACACACCGCCCGTCAAGCCATGGGAGCTGGGGGGACCTGAAGTCCGTAACCGCGAGGAGCGGCCTAGGGTAAAATCAGTGACTGGGGCTAAGTCGTAACAAGGTAGCCGTACCGGAAGGTGTGGCTGGAATACCTCCTTTCTGGAGAGATATTTTAGAGGATTAGGAATAATCCGGAGAAGTTTTTGCTATCACGAGGTTTACTATATAAAAGAGAAGAGAAAAAGAGAAGATGAGCAAAAGAACTCATCGTAGGAGCGAGAGAGATCGAGGCTGACTATAGGCTCGAGATACAGGCGAAATTACAGTCCCGTAGCTCAGTTGGTTAGAGCACTACACTGATAATGTAGGGGTCAGCAGTTCAAATCTGCTCGGGACTACGAAGGGGGGATTAGCTCAGCTGGCTAGAGCACCTGCCTTGCACGCAGGGGGTCAACGGTTCGAATCCGTTATTCTCCACAGGGTTACCGAAAGCGGTAATAGAAAGTACATTGACATATTGGGAAGAGAAATACTACGAGCAAGCCGCAAGGCAAGCAATAAATAGTTGAAAGATAGACACGAAAGTGACTAAGGGCGCACGGGGGATGCCTGTGGCTCTCAGAGGCGAAGAAGGACGTGACAAGCTGCGAAAAGCTACGGGGAGGTGCAAATGACCCTTGATCCGTAGATGTCCGAATGGGGCAACCCAATACAGTGAAGCTGTATTATCCGTTAAGGCGGAGGCGAACGTGGGGAACTGAAACATCTAAGTACCCATAGGAGAAGAAAACAAAAAGTGATTCCCTAAGTAGTGGCGAGCGAACGGGGAGAAGCCCAAACCAACAGTGTTACGGCATTGTTGGGGTTGTAGGACTGACGTAATGCATTATCAATTCATAGTGGAACTAACTGGAAAGTTAGGACAGAGAGGGTGAAATTCCCGTACACAAAATGAAGCGATAGCGGGTCAGTATCCTGAGTAGCGCGGGACCGGAGAAATCCTGTGTGAAACTGCCAGCACCATCTGGTAAGGCTAAATACTCCTGAGAGACCGATAGTGAACCAGTACCGTGAGGGAAAGGTGAAAAGTACCCCGAATAGGGGAGTGAAATAGAACCTGAAACCGTGCGCTTACAAGCGGTCGGAGTCCTGTAAGGGATGACGGCGTGCCTTTTGCATAATGAGCCTACGAGTTGCTCCTCACTAGCGAGGTTAAGTGTTTAAAAGCACGCAGCCGAAGCGAAAGCGAGTCTGAATAGGGCGCTTTAGTTAGTGGGGGCAGACGCGAAACTTTGTGATCTACCCATGACCAGGTTGAAGTTTTGGTAACACAAAATGGAGGACCGAACCAGTTGACGTTGAAAAGTCTTTGGATGAGTTGTGGGTAGGGGTGAAAGGCTAATCAAACTGAGAGATAGCTCGTACTCCCCGAAATGCCTTTAGGGGCAGCCTGGAGGTTGAGTGTTATAGAGGTAGAGCTACTGATTGGATGCGGGGGTTTCACCGCCTACCAAATCCTGACAAACTCCGAATGCTATAACATATACTCTGGAGTGAGGCTATGGGTGCTAAGGTCCGTGGCCGAGAGGAGAAGAATCCAGACTAACAGCTAAGGTCCCCAAATGTATATTAAGTTGGATAAACGAGGTGTGATTACACAGACAGCTAGGATGTTGGCTTGGAAGCAGCCATACATTTAAAGAGTGCGTAACAGCTCACTAGTCGAGTGATCATGCGTGGATAATAATCGGGCATAAAATATACTACCGAAGCTTTAGATTGATAACAAGAGTTATCACTGGTAGGGGAGCATTCCAGTCGGCGTAGAAGGAGTGATGTAAGTCATTCTGGAGCGGCTGGAAAAGCAAATGTAGGCATAAGTAACGATAATGCAGGTGAGAAACCTGCACACCGGAAGACTAAGGATTCCTGATCAACGATAATCGGATCAGGGTAAGTCGGGACCTAAGGAGCAGCCGAAGGGCGAAATCTGATGGACAACTGGTTAATATTCCAGTACTTGCTATATTTTCGAAGGAGGGACGGAGAAGTGACACGGTTGCGTACTGACGGAATAGTACGTTAAAGGGAGTAGATAGATCTGGCGGAGGCAAATCCCTGTTGGATGTCGAACCTGATAGTACCTTGAGTCTTCGGACAAGGGGATAATACCGGTAAACAAGCTTCCAAGAAAAGCTTCTAAGGTAAGGATATAGCAACCCGTACCGTAAACCGACACAGGTAGTCGAGGAGAGTATCCAAAGGTGCTCGAGTGATTCATGGCTAAGGAACTAGGCAAATTAGACCTGTAACTTCGGGAAAAAGGTCTCCCATCGCGAGGTGGGACGCAGAGAAATGGCCCAGGCGACTGTTTAACAAAAACACAGGGCTTTGCAAAATCGTAAGATGAAGTATAAGGCCTGACACCTGCCCGGTGCTGGAAGGTTAAGAGGAGATGTTAGTGTTAAAGCGAAGCATTGAATTGAAGCCCCAGTAAACGGCGGCCGTAACTATAACGGTCCTAAGGTAGCGAAATTCCTTGTCGGGTAAGTTCCGACCTGCACGAATGGTGTAACGATCTGGGCACTGTCTCGGCCATGAGCTCGGTGAAATTGAAGTAACGGTGAAGATGCCGTTTACCCGCAACGGGACGGAAAGACCCCGTGAACCTTCACTACAACTTAACATTGAGTTTGGATAAACGATGTGTAGGATAGGTGGGAGACAGCGAAGCGGTGCCGCTAGGTATCGTGGAGTCAACGTTGAAATACCACCCTTTGTTTATTTGAATTCTAATTCCACAGAAGTGGGAGACAGTGTTTGGTGGGTAGTTTGACTGGGGTGGTCGCCTCCAAAAGCGTAACGGAGGCTTTCAAAGGTACCCTCAGCACGCTTGGTAACCGTGCGCAGAGTGCAATAGCATAAGGGTGCTTGACTGTGAGACCAACAAGTCGAGCAGGTGGGAAACCAGGATATAGTGATCCGGTGGTTCCGTATGGAAGGGCCATCGCTCAAAGGATAAAAGGTACTCCGGGGATAACAGGCTGATCACTCCCAAGAGCTCACATCGACGGAGTGGTTTGGCACCTCGATGTCGGCCCGTCACATCCTGGGGCTGGAGAAGGTCCCAAGGGTTCGGCTGTTCGCCGATTAAAGTGGCACGCGAGCTGGGTTCAGAACGTCGCGAGACAGTTCGGTCCCTATCTGTTGTGGGCGTTAGAAGTTTGAGAGGAGCTGACTCTAGTACGAGAGGACCGAGTCGGACGCACCTCTGGTGTACCAGTTGTGGCGCCAGCTGCATCGCTGGGTAGCTATGTGCGGATGAGATAAGTGCTGAAAGCATCTAAGTACGAAACTCGCCTCAAGATGAGACTTCTTTTAAGGGTCGTAGCAGACTACTACGTTGATAGGTTGCAGGTGTAAAGGTGGTAACATCAAAGCCGAGCAATACTAATAACCCGTAAACTTTGTGTTGAAATCAATTTAGGTAGTATTTTTCTTCTGCGATATGTTAAGATATTCAAAGTCTTAGGGCGATTATAGCGGTTAGGTCCACCTCTTCCCATTCCGAACAGAGAAGTTAAGCCAACCAGCGCCGATGGTACTGCACTTGTTGTGGGAGAGTAGGTCGTCGCCATTTTTCTAACAGAATCGTAAGGGTTAGCATAAAATGCTAACCCTTTTCTGTTTTCTAACGATAATGTACTCAGAATATTAGATTAATATCTGGATTTTTAGATTATACAGATAAATATCAGTGCTAAATTGCAGTTTTTGCGTATGCTGAGTTAGTTGTTAATACAACAGAATTTTTTTGCTATATTCAAAGTTTACGGCGTTTACGGCTTTGAGGGTTATAAAATAAATACCATAGGAATTTCTTTTTGCTGGATTAATTGTAATGTTCATGATTCCGGGATGAATGTAACTGGAAGATATTTCTTTTCC
Organism: Bacteroidales bacterium; assembly: GCA_963667975.1. Taxonomy (GTDB): domain Bacteria; phylum Bacteroidota; class Bacteroidia; order Bacteroidales. The sequence goes on along the minus strand of OY764079.1, from coordinate 3,632,593 downwards.
CTCTAATGTGTATAAACGTACTAAAATAGCTTCCTGTACCTCTTTTGATAATTTAATTGTGATAATATTGTCTGTTGAATATATTTGAAAGTCATTTATGCTCAAATGTTCAACATTATTTGGCAGGGGGGCTCTGTATTGAAGCTGAACTGTGGTATCTGGTTTCTCTTTTTGTTTAATATCAAAACTCTGTTTGGAGGGTTTACTGATATAATAAGGGTTTGAAATTTGAGGGTTAAGATCATTTTGTGCAAATGAAATTTCAATGCTGACTATTATTGACAGGAGCATTGTAACGGATAATGAGATAATTCGGTTCATAACTGTGGGGATATTTAATGTTGTTAAATCTGTGATTTGTATAGCTAAGTTAGCTTGCCGAAATCTGCTATGTCAAGTTTATTATTCCAGATATGTTTTTGTACTGCCAAATACCTTTTTTTGCACGATATTCATAAATATTAGGGGGTAAAACAGGTGCCTAGAAAGAAGGCTGTTAATGGCATAAAAAAAGCCCTGAGGAGATTCTCAGGGCTTTTAGGAGTATAGGTAAATTAATTATTTAGCATAACTTACGGCTCGTGTTTCACGGATAACCGTTACTTTAATTTGTCCCGGATAGGTCATTTCGCTTTGAATTTTTTTCGAAATATCGAAAGCAAGCTGGTTTGCTTCATTGTCAGTTACTTTATCAGCTCCAACAATAACGCGTAACTCTCGGCCTGCTTGAATGGCATAGGTTTTTACAACACCTGGGTAAGCTTGTGCAAGTTCTTCTAAATTATTTAAGCGATTGATATAAGCATCTACAATTTCGCGACGTGCACCAGGGCGTGCACCTGAAATAGCATCACAAACCTGTACTATAGGAGCAATCAGAGTTTCCATTTCAACTTCATCGTGGTGAGCTCCAATAGCATTGCAAACTTCTGGTTTTTCTTTGAATTTCTCTGCCAATTTCATCCCTAGTATTGCGTGAGGAAGTTCTGCTTCGTTATCAGCAACTTTGCCAATATCATGCAATAAACCTGCTCGTTTTGCAATTTTGGGGTTTAAACCTAACTCAGCAGCCATCGTAGCACAAAGATTAGCAACTTCTTTTGAGTGTTGTAAAAGATTTTGCCCGTATGAAGACCGGTATTTCATTTTTCCTACTAAACGAATAAGCTCGTGGTGAAGATTCAGAATGCCAAGATCAATACAGGTACGTTTCCCAATTTCAATAATTTCCTGTTCAATCTGTTTTTTGGTTTTGGCTACTACTTCTTCAATTCTTGCAGGGTGTATACGCCCGTCAGTTACAAGTTTTTGTAATGATTGACGTGCAATTTCTCGGCGAATAGGATCAAAGCCTGATAAAATAATTGCATCTGGAGAATCATCGATAATAATTTCAATACCGGTTAATGATTCAAGTGTACGAATATTACGACCTTCCCGGCCGATAATACGTCCTTTAACTTCGTCATTTTCAAGATTGAATACCGAAACAGTGTTTTCAACAGCATGTTCAGCAGCGGTACGTTGGATGGTTTCGATTACAATCTTTTTGGCATCCATGTTAGCAGTAAGCTTCGCTTCTTCCACAATATCTTTTACAATATTGATAGCTTCTGCTTTTGCTTCATCTTTCATGGTTTCAATTAGTTGTTCTTTAGCTTCTACAGCGGTTAAGCTTGATATTACTTCAAGCTTTTCAATCTGACTTTTATGCATTTTGTCAAGTTCCGCTTGACGTTTGCTAACAATATCTAATTGATTTGTAAGATTTTCACGAAGAACATTCAGCTCATTTTGTTTACGTTGTAGTTCTTCTGATTTTTGATTTAAAGTTGTTTCTTTTTGCTTTAAGCGATTTTCATTTTTTAGAATGTTGTTGTTTTTTTCCTGAACAACTTTGTCATGATCACTTTTAAGCTGCAGAAATTTTTCTTTTGCCTGGAGAATTTTTTCTTTTTTTAATACTTCAGCTTTTTCCTCAGCTTCTTGTAAAATCCTGAAACTTTTTTTCTCAAGTGCTTTACGAAGCACAGTAGTGGATAACAGGACTCCAAGTGCCAATGAACCCAGGGCCGAAATGAGCAATAGGGCTACATCCATGGTGTAATTAGTTAATTTGTTAATAAATAGGTAGTTGGAAACTGAAGAAAAGTACTCAAAAAAACCCGCACAAAATCCTTAATGAGTTATGGTAAACTCGTTTCGTACATAATTAGGGCTGCCAAGATCGTCGAACTTCCACTGACTTGCGTACCGGTTTTCCGGTTGAGGCCTGTCCTGTTATCTTTTAAGCTTTACCCTTAAGTTGGTAATGTTGAGTTTACAAACCGACGAAAGGATTTATGCGGGTATATCCTGATAAGTATTTATGTATAAGAACGTTATCTTTATGGCTTTTCGTGTAGCGTTTCAGTTAAAAACTGGTCAATTTCAGTGAGTGTATTACTGAGATCTTCATTTTTAAACCGCTGATCTTCTTCCCATCTCAGAGTACTGACAGTATATTGTAAAGCAACCATTGCCAATAAATCCTGCTTGTCTTTATATGCATAATTGCTTCCATAGTTACTCATTTTTTCTCCAATCATCCGGGATGCGTTCCGAAATATAACTTCGTCTTCTTTCGGAATGATGAGTTTGTAACTTCTGTCAGCAATCACCAGATTTATTGTGAGTTGTTCCATGTTTTATATTTAAAAACGCTTTATTTATCCATAAGTCCGATACACTTATCTATCTCCCGCAACACTTCGTTGATTTTCTTTTTCAAAAGCAACGAGTTCTCCCCTGTGTCAATAGATTGAGCTATTGAGAGTACGTGTATTTTTTCTTCAAGTTGTTTAACTACAGTTTTTTGTTTTTCGATTTCTTTAATTAGTTTTTGTTGTTCCGATTCCAGAAAAGCTTTGTCTTGCCGGAGTAAAGCAACTTCTTCAGCCAGTTTGCGTGTTTTAAACTGGATGCCTGAAAGTAAGAGTTTTACATTGTCCATACAAAAAAATAACTGTTTCTTTTATCCAACAATACAAAGATAGTGATATTTTAGCTACTTTTCAATAATCAAAACCGCAATTTTATTACTGAGGACTTTCTTTTTCCTGCTTTTTTGAAATAGTATCTTTTAATATTTCTAAAACCCATTGTTCATCAGTGCTTTTCGGAATTGTAAAACGAATGGGTAAGATTATGCTAGACCGTATTTTTTGATTGTTTTTTATTGCAGGAATCCATTTAGGCATCTTCTCAATAATTCGGATTGCCTCTTTTTCAAGTTCTGGATTTAGATGATTTAATAAAGTATATTTTGAGATTCGTCCATCACTTTCAATTAAAATTTCTAGTTGAATCAAACCCTCAGTTTTTTGAATGATTGCCGATTTTGGATAACGTAAATTTTTGATAATGAATTTTGTGAGAGCATCATTGCCGCCGGGAAACATTGCAGGTGTAAATGAATCTGTTCGTATGGATTTTAGTGTGTCAGTGTCCTGAGAATATACAAAACTCACATATAAAGTTACAGTGATTGAAAATATTAAAATGAGTCGCATGATTTTCCTGATTTTACATTTTTCATCTGTAAATTTACATAAAATTTAAGGTAATTATGAATGAATCATTTCTTTCGTATCTCTGGATGAATCATTTATTGGGGATAAATCCAGTAACGACCGATGGTGAAAATGTAAGAATATTTTCTGTTGGACTAAAAAACAGTGATTCTGGCCCAGATTTTATCAATGCACGTATTCAAATCGGTGAGATCTTATGGTCTGGCAATGTCGAAATACATGTTAGAAGCTCTGATTGGAACAGACATAATCATCAGAATGATCCTTCGTATAATAATGTAATACTGCACGTTGTGTTTGAAAATGATATTGTAGTGAAAAAACAGAATGGCATATATATGCCAGTTCTTGTACTTGATAATGAATTTATAACAACGTTGCATGAGAAATATGAGGAGCTAATGAAAAGCCAAATGGAAATTCCTTGTCAGATTCTTTTTAAAGAGTATTCATCAACAATTTTGCTAATTTGGCTTCAGCAGTTATCTATAAAAAGATTGGAGCGAAAAGTTAAAACTGTATCAAATTTACATTTACAATTGAAAGGAGATTGGGCTGAAACGTTTTTTGTATGGCTCTCAGGCGGCTTTGGGCTGAAAATCAATCAGGAAGCATTTATGAATTTGGCTAAAAGTATTGGATTAAAACGCTATATACAGAATAAATCAGATGTGGATATTTTAGAATCCATATTCTATGGGCAGTCAGGATTGTTACCACTTGAAAAATGTGATGATGAGTATGTGTTGAACTTATTGAAAGAGTATAATTACTATGCTAATAAATATGCGTTTATTCCTTTAAAAAGTTCTGAATGGAAGTTTTTGCGATTACATGCAGAATCGTTTCCTACGATAAGGATTTCTCAGTTGGCAAGATTTCTAAATCAAACAGATTCATTATTTTCTCTTATAATGGAAACAGAAGAGCTTGAAGAGTTACAAAAAGTATTTTGTATAAAAGCATCACCTTATTGGGATCGTCATTATCAGTTTGGGATAGAAAGTAGTTTTAAAATTAAGCAAACAGGAACTCAGTTTGCTGATAATATATTGATAAACTGTGTGATACCTTTGTTGTTTTCGTATGGATATATGCAAGGAATTGATGAATTAAAAGAAAGAGCTTTTGGTTGGCTTGAACAAATTAAATCTGAGCAAAATACTATACTAAGGTTTTGGAATTCATTATCTGTAAAGGCCGAAAATGCAGCACAATCCCAAGCGTTAATTGAGTTGAAAAATAATTATTGTAAACAGAAGAACTGTCTTAATTGCTTGATAGGTATTGAAATAATGAAAAAATAAAGGGAATATTTGATAGATTTTTCACAAGCAATATTCCCGATTAAATCATTCTTATTTAATTATTTGGAAAGGATAAGATTTAATAAATCATTTGTTGTTTTACAAAAATCCTGATATGCAGGAGGATTGTTTCGATGCAGGTAAAACAAAAGCAATCCGTTTACCTGATATCGGAGTTGCGTCTTTTTTTGTTGAGCTATTTCTTCTGTTATGGCTCTTTCTTTAATTGCTTCTTTCCAACTGGCTTCGCACAGGCGATCCAGAAAATTACAAATCATCTCCGACTGGCTTTGTTTTGAAGTAATATCGTTCATCTTTTCCACAAAAAATAATTCATAAATTCCCGGATATTCCAAAAAATAGTGAATGTAAGCATTGGAAATTTCTTTGATGCGCTCAATTCCTCTTGTGTTTTTTGAAATACGATCATCAATAAATTCTTTACATTCATTTTGAAAGTCTTCAACACAAATAAAAATCAAATCTTTTACATCTTTAAAATAGTTGTAAAGTGTTGCGTAAGAATATCCGGCTCGTTCTGCTACATTACGCACACTCACACAATGTAAGCCTTCCGCTTTCAGGATCTCTTTTGTTGCCTGAATGAAATAATTTCTCATTCGTTGTTCCTGGATTTCTTTTCGTTCCATAGTTTGCATTATTAATTAAATTAACACTGCAAATATAATTAACATTATTAATATATTGGATGTCTTTGAAAAAATAAATAGTGTGTGTTTTGCTTAAAATTCAATATATGAGATACTTAATTTCCTCGTAAGATGTTTAACACGCCTTTGTATTCTACTTCTTTGATGAGATTATCATACCTGAGAACTACAAAATAAGTGCCGTCAGGCAGGTCTTTTCCATCCCATTTGTCGTTTTGAGGAATATAGTTATCACGTTCGTAAACCATTTTGCCCCAACGATTATAAATGTATAAGCTGTTTTTAGCATAACTATCGAGGTTTGGGATATCAAAATAATCATTGATTCCATCCCCGTTAGGGGTAATTACATTTGGGACGATAAGTGAATCAGGTACGACCTTGACGGAAAGAAGGGCAGAGTCGATACAGCCTTTATCAGAAGTTACCTTCAACCAGATTTGGTATGTTCCAACATTGGAAAAAACATGATCAGGATTTTGAGATGTACTATTATTCAGAGGAGAAGCAGGATCGCCAAAATCCCAGTTCCAACTGGTGACGAATGACGAAGATGCCGAACTGTTGAATAATACTAACTGCGATAAAGTAGAAAGAGGTGGTGTTGCCGTGAAGGATGCATTAGGAACTGGATATACATTTACAAGTGCTGTTGATTTGTATGTTCCAAAGCAACCTTCTGAAGAATATCCGGATAGACTTACGTCGAATATTCCGTCGGTTGTATAAGTGTGTGCCGGATTTTGATTTGTGCTGGTGTTTCCGTCTCCAAAATCCCAAAGATAAGATTGCATTATAGGAGAAGTATTGTCTGTAAACGTGATTGTAAAAGGAGCGCAACCGTTTGCCGGGAAGATAGAGGGCATAAAACTTGGAACAGGAATGGGATTAACCAAAACTGTTGCAAATGTATCTTTCTTACAGCCAAAATTATCAAAAGCACTAACATTGTAATTTGTTGTAACAATTGGGGTCACTGTTATTTGAGAAGTTGTTAGACCGTTTTCCCAGAGAAAATTATTTGCACCGCTTATTTTTAATGTTGCAGTATCGTTTTCACAAATTGTATCATTGATAATCGTGAGATTAGGAGCAGGAAATGCATGGATGGTTAAGAAAGCGGTGTCTCTGCACCCAAAGTCGCTTTTACCGATAACGGTGTAGGTTGTCGTGCCGGACGGTGTTACGGTAACAGGATTCCCAATAACGCCTATAGGGTACCATGTGTAATTTAATGCTCCAGAGGCAGATAGTGTAGCTTCATCTCCATTGCAAATTGTGTCGTCAGTAACAGTAACACTAGGAGTGGGATATACTTTCACGACGTGCGACATTGTAGAAGTAAACCCAGCACTATTGGTAATTGTAAGTTGTGTAGTGAAATTTCCGGGATTAGAATAAACATGAGGAGGATTAAGCCCGATGCCAGTTGTCCCATCTCCAAAATCCCATGTCCATGTTGATATTGCTGCCCCGCTAATGCTTTTATCATAAAATTGCATTGCCTGTCCGGAACACACAGTATCTGTAATAAAGTCGGCAACAGTTGTCATGCAAACTTTTTGTACATTCCAGCATCCTCCCGTTGAAGCACTCATTCCCCAATAAGCGATTGGATTTCCTCCAAATATGTTATTGATAAGATTTCCTGTATACGTTAAGGTATGAGTGCCATCAAAGTAAACATCAATTACTCCCGTAGTTGCTCCGGGTGCCCATTTAAACCGGAAAGTATGATTTTGACCATCTTTAATATTTGCAGGAAATCCAACGGCAGCAGAAGGAGGAACCAATTCATTAGCTGTGCCGTGTAATTCATCACCATTTTTACTAATTGAGATATGATTTCCGGGTGGGTCGGTAGGATTGGCACTATAAACATCCATAATTACTCCTAAAGAAGGTGTGATACCATGAAATCCCACTCCGGAGCCGAGTCCGAAAACTCCTGTGTTCAACGGTTGAAGTACAAACGACATTCCATCTGCACCACAAGTAGCCTGATTATTATAATCCTCACCTGGTCTGTTTCCAAAATTCAGAGTCAATGTGATGTCGAAAGGTAACGTGAGATTCATCTGGTTAACATTCCAAACCGCTCCGGCTTGTCCTGTTGTGCTGGTAAGCTGGTAGCAACCTGCCGGACTTATCGGTATGGCAGTTCCTGATGCATTGTATTGTTGAGTATATCCTTGGCTTGTATGTAAAAAAACTAAACAAACAAAAATTGTTAACCAACGGAAAAAATACCTTTTCTGTACCTCATATTTGTGCCGATACGTACCATATGCTTTCTTTTTCATGATACTTTATGTTTTATGATCATTCAAAGAGCGTTCATCTTTAACTGTTTGTAAAGAAAAGAGCAATTTGAAGATCTGATTTTTAAATTCGTGGAATTGAGATTGTTAATTTAATACAATAGACAGGTAAAACGATTTAGATGTTGGTTAATTATATGTTAAAAATAAATAAATTTACGAATAGACCTAAGTAATATATATTAATACAGATAGTTATATCCCCATTGTTGGCAGGTAGACAAAATAAACAGGAATACTATTTCTGTTTCAAGTAGAATTTTATTATTAAGCAACCAATCAGATATTTTTGAGTCTTTACATTGATTTGGAAGTTAAAAAAGAATCCGGAATTATTTTACGTATTAAATGCTTGTTAAGATGTTGTTAAGATGTGAATTAGCGATCACATTTCTATACTTTTATAAACTTTTAACCTTATTCAAAACCTAAATTTATGAAGAAATTTCTCCTTCTCATTGCATTATTAGGGCCTTTATTCCTCCACTCACAAGAGTATAAAGGTACTCAGGCTGACCGGATTATTCCGGGATCTCTTGTAGTAAGATATGGGCAATCATCAGACATGCCTGATTATATTAAATTTTCAGAGCGATCTAATATTCCGGCTGATAAGATTGTTTCTTACATTAAAACGATCTTCAAGTTAGATAATGATATTAATTTCAGGCTGATTAGGACTGATAAAGATCAATTTGGTTTTGAACATATTCGTTATCAACAATATTATAAGAACTTTCCGGTGCAGTCAGCAATTATGATTGTACATACTTTGAAAAACAGAGTTCTGTCAATTAACGGTACATTTTTTAAAAATTTCACTTTCGAAAATCAATTAATTTTGAATATAGATGAAGCCAGAAATAGTGCAATTGCATCGGTGAAGGCTGAACGTTTCAAATGGCAAATGCCTGAAGAAGAAGCGTTACTGAAAAAGGTTACTGGAAATAAAGATGCTTCTTATTTTCCGAAAGGTGAAGTGGTTTGTATTCAACAGGATGAAAAAATGTTTTACTCCTATAAATTTGATATATATGCAGATAAACCTTTGTCAAGAACCGATGTATATGTTGATGCTCAAAGTGGAAAAATTATTCAGGTTATAAATAAAATTCATATAGCCAATACCAATGGAACAGCTGTTACAAAATACAGCGGGCAACAAGCAATTGCAACTGATAGTTATAACAATACTTATCGTTTACGCGAAACTACCAGAGGACTGGGTGTTGAAACTTATAATCTGAATAAAGGTACAAGTTATGGAACTGCAACTGATTTTACCGATGATGATAATTTCTGGAATAATGTAAATGCGAATAAAGATGAAGTAGCAACGGATGCACACTGGGCCGCCGAAAAAACGTATGATTATTATTCTCAAAAATTTGGCAGGAATAGTATTGATGGTCAGGGGTTTAAAATAATGAGCTATGTTCATTATCAAACAAATTATGCAAACGCATTTTGGGATGGACAACGTATGACTTATGGAGATGGAGATGCAACAATGGGACCTTTAGTTTCCCTTGATATTGTTGGACATGAAATAACACATGGATTAACAGAAAATACTGCTAATCTGACTTATCAAAATGAATCAGGAGCATTGAATGAAGGGTTTAGTGATATTTTTGCTACGTGTATAGAATATTTTGCAAAACCTGCGACTGCAAACTGGACGATGGGAGAGGATATAGGAAGTATTATCCGCTCCATGTCTAATCCGAATTCGTATCAACAACCTGACACATATTTGGGGCAGAACTGGTACACGGGTACTGCAGATAATGGAGGAGTACATACTAATTCCGGTGTGATAAATTATTGGTTTTATTTGTTATCGAACGGAGGAGCAGGTACAAATGATATTAATCAGGCTTACAATGTAAGTGGTGTTGGGGTTGATACTGCAGCCATGATTGCTTACCGGACGTTAACTACTTATCTAACACCCTCCTCAAATTATGCAGATGCAAGATACTATGCTATAATGTCAGCGATTGATTTATTCGGGGCATGTAGCCCTCAGGTTGCAAGTACAACCAATGCTTTTTATGCAGTGGGTATCGGAACTCAGTATATGCCGGGTGTAGATGCTCAGTTCAATGCAGATATTATTTCACAATGTTCTGTTCCAGTGACAGTGTCGTTTGAAAATCAGAGTAATAATGGGATAAACTATATCTGGGATTTTGGTGATGGAACAACCTCTACGTCAATTAATCCGTCTCATACCTATACTCAGTTTGGAAGTTATACGGTTAAGTTGGTTACCTATGGTGGTAGCTGTGGTATGGATTCAATTATAAAATCAGAATATTTAAATATTAACCCAACAGCACCTTGTACTTCATTTATGCCTCCGGGATCTGCACAAACGGTTGTTGCATGTAATGGAACTCTTTTTGATAATGGAGGTTCCCAGAATTATACGGATAATACCACTTCTGTTTTTACAATAAGGGCACCTGGTGCAAGTTCTGTAACTTTAAATTTTACAGAGTTTGAAACAGAAGCCAGTTTTGATGTATTAACAGTTTATAACGGACAAACAGTATCAGGTACTCAAATCGGTCAATATTCGGGTACAAATCTTCCAAACGGGGGAACAATTAATTCAACCGGAGATGCTGTTACTCTGAAATTTGTAACAGATCAAGGGTTGAATATGAAAGGTTTCCGTTTAACTTGGAGTTGTGTTTATCCTCAACTTGCTCCGGATGCTGATTTTGCAATTTCTGATACAACAAGTTGTACAGGTGAAATAAGGTTTACGGATATTTCTTTATACGGTCCATCCGCATGGCATTGGGATTTTGGCGATGGAACAACATCTGCGTCACCATCTCCTGTTCATAATTATACCCAGAATGGAACGTATACTGTTAAACTGATTTCTACAAACGTCTATGGTGTTGATTCGGTTCTTAAAACAAACCTTATTGTAATAAACCGGCCTGCAGATCCTGTTGCAGTTTCAGCTCAGCGCTGTGGATCTGGTCCTTTAACATTGAGTGCTTCAGCAAATGGAAGAGTTAACTGGTATAATTCGCTCACCTCTACATCAGTTATTGATACAGGAGCTGTATTAAATACCGGAGTTCTTTCCCAATCAACGATTTATTATGTTGAAAATGAAGTCCTGTCAATGCCTGTTTTTGGAGGAAAGACAAATAATACCGGAGGAGGAAGTAACTTTGCGGGGAATGCTCAGCATTATGAAGTGTTTGATGTTTTTGAACCTTGTACTTTAAAAAGTGTATTGGTTTATGCTCAGGGGGCAGGTGATCGTACAATTGAATTGCAAAATTCTGCAGGAACAATTATTGATAGCCTAACTGTAACCCTTCCCAGTGGAACATCACGTGCAATATTGAACTTTAATCTAGTTCCAGGGTCTAATTATCGTCTAGCAGCTCAAGTTACTCCGAATCTTTACAGAAATAATGCCGGTTGTGCTTATCCGTATAACATTGGAACCTATGCGCAGATTAAGTCCAGTAGCGCAACAACAAACCCAACCAACTATTATTATTTCTTCTATGATTGGGAAATTCAGGGAGAATCATGTAGAAGTCAGCGTGTTGCAGTAAATGCATTTGTAAACAGTGGAAATCCTGTTTCTGATTTTAATTATAGTTTTAATTCTGCTGCGAATGATTGGCAGTTTACCTCTCTTTCAACAGATGCTAACAGCTATCGTTGGAATTTTGGCGACGGAGGAACGTCTACACAAGCAAATCCTTCACATAACTTTGCCTCTGCACAATCATACACCGTATGGTTAAAAACAATCAATGCATGTGGAACTGACTCTATCAGCAAAGTTGTAGATAATAGCATAATTGGAATCAGGGAAAATAAACAGGAAAATATCCTGATTTACCCCAACCCATCCAATGATAGAGTACAGTTTTCGTTTAACAATACCGATCCGCAATCAATCGTTGTTTATGATCAGTCGGGCAGGATTGTTCTGAATGAGAACCTGAACGGAGCCGAAACGTATGTAATGAACGTATCTTCTTTTGCAAAAGGAATGTATATTGCAACAATTCGCTATCAAACAAAACTGATTCACCGAAAAATTGTAATACAATAAATTTTGATTTGAAAATAGTAAAGAAAAGAGATCGGATGGTTAATCCGATCTCTTTTCTTTTATGTACCGGACTTTTGCCATACGTAAATGGACATATAAAACGATGACGTTAATTATTTTTTTCTTTTGGTTAGATTGTTTATGGGGAATGTATTCCATTATTGACTATTACAAAAATGCACTTAAAGAAATGCTGTTTTTCCCGATATTGTTACGAGAATCGGAATATATCATTATCGCCATAAGTTTTTCACGGCACTTTTGACTGATGTGTAAAGCAGCGTATTCTATTTTGATTAAATGGAAAATTTGATATGCAAGCATATAATTATCCTTGTTTCAGGTGCAACGTTTTAGATTTTTACGACTCTAAACTTTATGTAAAAGGGATTGAAAAACACAAAAGCGCTATAACTGTGTAACTATGTGCTTGTTAAGTACATGTTAAATGGTGCTTTGGTGCGTTCGAATCCTTACTTTTACAGCCTAGATTTATTATTGAGAATCAAAGAGAGAGTGATGAGAAAATTTTTTACGCTGGCTGTTATCTTTTCGGTAACTGCTACTCTGTTATCGGCCCAAAATCAATGGCTGACCATTAGGCCTTTACCCGAAGGATCAAAGCAAGCCAATGAGCCTGTTCGCAATGTTCAGGATCATGGATTAACAGGTGTAACTGTAAGCTGGGATTTTTACAAGATGTTTACATCCGAAAAACGTGAACAGAATGAGCTTTTCCAGTTACTTCAATTTAAAAACTTTTCTTTTTTGCAAGAAGCAGGTAAGCCTGCATTGCCTGTGCATGAAGACTGGATTTGCATTCCGGAGGGTGTAAATCCGAGAATTGAGGTGATAGGATTGGAAACCATGCCAATGCAAAACCTCAATATTTATCCTGCATTGCAACCTGCATCGGATAAAGTGGGTGCCCCCAATCCATCATTTGAAATAGATAGAGATTTTTACCAGACTACTGTGCCTTATCCGGCAAATTTTGTCAGCATAGAGGGCTTACGGAAGATGCAGGGAGTTACGATAGCAAAAATTAGAATTGCTCCAGTGCTTTATGTTCCGGCATCGAAAACGGCAACCGTACTCAAACATATAACTTACAAGATTGTATTTGAAGGAGGAAAACAATTTGCAAAGCCATCGTCATTGAGCCCGAATTTTGCTTCAATCATTCAAAACATAGTATTGAATACCGAATCAGTTTCCAAGGATTTTGCAAAAGCAACTACTGAATCAAAAACTGCACCTGCAAACAGAGCCGATTATATTATTCTCACACACTCAGCATTTAAAGTGGCAGCTGATTCACTTGCAAACTGGAAACGCCAACTTGGATATAAAGTGGAGGTAATTTCACGATCATTGTGGACCAGCACAATGGTTCAGAATGAAATTTCGCAACGTTATGCTGCATGGAATCCGAAACCAGGTTATTTCCTGATTATTGGTGATCATGGGGATATTCCCGGAAATGTATTGCAAAGCGGAGCTAGCAATGGAGCTGATTATGCATCAGATCTTTATTATGCCTGTATGGATGGAGCAAATGATTTTGTACCCGACATTGCTCATGGTCGTATAAGTGTAACTTCGGCAACTCAGGCTATTCAAATAGTACAGAAAATAATAAATTATGAACGTAATCCTCAAATGCCTGCCGCATATTACAAAAACGGAGTGATTGCCGCGTATTTTCAGGACGATGATAACAATGGAATTAATGATCGTCGTTTTGATCAAACTGCAGAGGAAGCAGCTGTTTATTTGAGTAATCAGCAGGCATTCAATATTAACCGTGTTTATTATACAGAACCCAGTAGAATTCCAACTTACTATAATGATGGATATTATGCAATGATGGAACCATTGCCATCGAATCTTTTAAAGCCAGCGTTTCCATGGAATGGCACTCGATATGATGTTACCAATGCATTAAACTCTGCAAACGGAGCTCATTTTCTTCTTCATCGTGATCATGGTTATGAAATCGGCTGGGGCGATCCTAATTTTACAGTTAGTGATGTGAATAATTTAATGAATTCACAGAATCCAACTCTTGTATTTAGTATCAATTGTTTAACCGGAAAGTTTTATGAGCCGGAATGCTTTGCTGAAAAATTCTTACGTCATTCCAACGGGGGGGCTGTTGGCGTTTTTGCACATGCAGAAGTGAGTTACAGCGGATATAACGATGGGCTTTCACTTGGAATGATTGATGCAATTTGGGCAAATCCAGGCTATATTCCAACTTTTACCGGAAGTGGAGATAATCCATCCGGAACACCAACGGCACATGCTTCAATAGTAACTCCGGGTGATGTGATGAATCAGGCTATTATGCGTATGGTTCAAACTTGGGGCGAAAGCAGATATACAAACGAGTTGATTCATTATTTTGGAGATCCGGCAATGAAAATCTGGACAGCAGTTCCGGGACAAATCACGGCTACTCATACAAATGCAATTACATGTAATACACCTGGTAATATAGCTGTAACTGCTTCTGTTTCTACAGGAACAGTTACGTTGTTTGTTGAAGGCGAATTGATCTCAAAAGCAAATCTGGTGAATGGAATAGCTACCCTTGCGTATCCTTCGGTTGCGGGAAATAATGCAATACTTACAATATCAGCACTCAACTACAAGCCTTATCAGGCTATAATTCCAATCAATGGTGGATGTCCGAAAGCTAAATTTGAATATGCAATTTCCGGGGTTTGTGCAAATGATACGATTTATATAACAGATTATTCATCAGGGAATAACTTGCAATACAACTGGAATTTTGGTCAGGGTGCAAATATTGTAACTTCTGTGTTGTCCGGAAATCAGCAAATCGTATATGCAGGTTCAGGTTGGAAAAAAATTACACTGACAGTTACCAATGGCAGTGGTCAGCAAAGTACGTTCGAAGATAGTATTATGGTAAAACCATTTTGTGAGTTTGCGATTGATAAATCTTCTACATCTACAATAACCCGTTGTACAGGAACATTATATGACAATGGTTGGGAAAGTAATTATTCGAACAGTGCAAATGGTACCATTACAATCGTCTCTCCTTCAAATAACACAATTACATTACGATTTGACGAGTTTGAATTTGAGTCGAACAATGACGTGCTGTTTATTTATGACGGACCTTCTGTTTCAAGTCCTTTGATTGGTCAATATACAGGAACAATATTGCCAAATTTTGGAATAATTAATACAACATCAAATGCTGTAACTATTCGTCAGTTAACAAATGGAACAATTGATGCACCCGGGTTTAAATTGAACTGGCAATGTAATTCTGCGATGAAACCACAGGCTGATTTTAAATCATCAGATACGGTAACCTGTTCGGGTCAGATTCAATTTGTAGATCAGTCTTGCAATGGAGCCACATCATGGTTATGGGATTTTGGAGATGGAACAACCTCATCATTACAACACCCGTTACATTCTTTCCCGGCTAATGGAAATTATACAATCAGATTGATAGCGACCAATTTGTACGGCACAGATACTATTGTGAAAACAAATTTTATCCAGATAGCCCAAATGCCAGCATTGCTAACAGCTTCCCAAAGCAGATGCAATGAAGGTCAGGTAGCTTTAAACGCAACTGGAACAGGAATTATCGAATGGTATGATTCACCTTCCGCTACTCAGGCAATTGCTACCGGATCAAGTTTTACTACTCCGGGTCTCAGTCAATCCAAAACTTATTATGTGCAGAACAGAATCGCCAATAACGTATTCTATGCTGCTAAAACAGATAATTCTGGTGGTGGTGGTTATTATACCTATGCTACTGCTCATTATCTGAAATTTAATTGTTTGCATCCATATACACTTGCATCTGTTAAAGTATATGCTCAAACTGCCGGAAATCGTGAAATAAAATTAGTAAGATGGAATGGACAGATATTAGCTTCAAAAACTGTTAATATTCCGGCAGGACAAAGTCGTGTGCAACTTGGGTTTAATCTTCCGGCTGATACAGGTTTAAGGCTTGTAGGGTCAACAAGTCCTGCTTTATATAGAAATACCAGTGGTGTAACGTTTCCGTATCAGGTTGCAGGAAAAATATCCATTACGGGATCGAGTCAGGCAAACAGTTACTACTATTTCTACGATTGGGAAATTAATGACGGAGAATGTATCAGTAATCGTATTCCGGTTCAGGCAATTATTAAAGCCCCAAAACCTGTAATTACATCTTCGATGGGAATGTACTTTTGTAATGGTGACAGTATATTGTTGAAATCAACTCCTGCACCTTCGTATAATTGGCAACCAGGAGGATATATAACTCAGGAAGTGTGGGTAAAACAAGCTGCAAATTACACTGTGACAGTATCCGATTCGGTTTGCTCAAGTATTTCTAATACTTATTCTACGTACTATTTCCCTGTTGTGTTTATTAATCCTGTGGTCAATATTTTAAATGATACGGTTTGGTTTAATGCCAATGCAGTAAACTATGATACATTACGATGGGATTTTGGAAATGGGATGCAATCAACAATTGTTAATCCTGTCATAAAATATGATCAGAATGGAACATATACTGTTACGCTGAAAGTTTATGGTCGTTGTGGTATGGTTCAGCAACAGATTTTAGTCCCGTATTTTTTGAGTATTGGTGAAAATGATCAGATTCATTTCGGCGTTTATCCAAATCCTGCAACGAACCAATTAATACTTGAAGGGAATTTTAAAGAAGCTGATATCCGATTGATTGATGTGACAGGTCGCGAAGTGTATAAAACAGTTCAAACTGCAGATAAGATAACCATCTCCACTCATTTTATGAGTCGTGGAACATATTTACTAAGGGTTGTTCAGGATGGAAAAACGTCAAACCGAAAGATTCTCATTACAAGATAATAAGCACAGAATCTGATTTAAAGGGGAGTTTCGAGAGATACTCCCTTTTTTCTTACGAAATGATACCTTTCATCAATCCAACAACAGTTGAAAGTATATATTCAACTCCGATTGAAATAACGATAAATCCGATTATTCGCGAAAGGGCATTGATACCAGATGCTCCCAGCAGTTTTACAATATAACCCGAGCTTCGCAAAATAAAGTAGGTAAGTATGCAAACACTCAGTATAGCTGCAATAATTGCGATTTGTTCTAAGGAATTGTTGTACTGATGATTGTATGTGATTAACAGCGATATTGAACCTGGTCCGGCAAGCATTGGAATTGCAATAGGTGTTAACGAAATTGCGTTGCGGGTTGATGCATCTTCCTTTTCCTTTTTTTTCATTCCCTTATGTTTAATGAAATTTCCGGTTAATAAAGCAAATCCAGACGATGTAATGATTAATCCTCCGGCAATCTTTAATGAATTTATACTGATGCTGAAGAACGAGAGAATATACTTTCCGGCAAAAAAGGCAATAAGCAGTATAAAGAATGTGTTTATTGCCGACCAGAATGCTGTTGAGTTAATCTGTGATTTGGTTTTGTCACTTGTTAACCCCAGAAATACAGGTAAAGTCCCCAGTGGGTTAATTACCGAAAACAATGCGCCAAGCGCGAGTAAATAAATAGCCATTTTTTTTTACAAAATAAACATTTTGGAATGGATTGTATGTTTCCGAAATATTAAGTTTGAGAAACTATAATACCGGTTGAGGAAAGGTAAAATTCTAATCTTTACATATTTGACAGGCCATGACATTTCTATCTATGAATATTATACAAGTGCAATTTGAAATTAATTTAGTATTCATCTTTGATATAGGTTCTTTTTAAACCTGAAATATACTTTTCTGGTTCCTTCAATAATACTTAATTCAAAGTGGCATCGTTTTTGATTTATATTTTCGCTTTCTAAAAATTCCTGAATTATATGAAATCAAGGCTTGTGTTTCTAAAATTGTTGAATATCATTACATTGTTATCGTGTTTTTTTTCTTCTGGAATATATGCTCAAAGCTACACTCTCAGCGGTAAAGTTGTAAATGCTAAAACTGGAGAGCCTCTGGCTTTTGTAAATTTAGTTGCCAACAATAGCAACAGGGGAACCTCTACCGATATCGACGGGAAGTTCATTCTTAAACTTTCAGAGCCTTTTCAGTTTGTAAAGTTTACATCGGTTGGTTATGAGAGTAAAACAGTTGAAGTGTCTGGAGATCAAGCATGGTTGTTGATCAGGCTTCAGGAAAAACTAACTCAGCTAGCCGAAGTTAAAATTGTAGCTGGAGAAAATCCTGCGCACCGTATTATTCGTAATGTATTGTTAAATAGGAATTTAAATAATCCTGAAAAGCAGCAGTCTTTCGAATATACTTCCTATAATAAATTGGTGTTTACCTCTAAAACAGATAGTTTGGTAGTAAAACCTAAAAATTTGAAGGACAGTTCATCGATTAAGGCAAAAAGTTTTTTCGATAAACAGCATTTACTGATGATGGAAAGCGTTACGAAACGTAAATTTCTGAAGCCCGATAAAAATTATGAAGAAGTGCTTGCATCACGTGTTTCGGGTTTTAAGAATCCAATATTTGCCTTTATTGGTTCGCAAATGCAGTCATTCTCTTTTTACAATGAGCGCTTCAATATTTTCGAAAAATATTACATAAACCCGATAAGTAATGGTTGTACAAGCAAATACTACTATCAGATAGAAGATACGCTCTATTCGGAAAACCGTATAGATACTGTGTATGTAATTTCATACCGGCCTAAACGTAATACAAACTTCGAAGGATTAAAAGGTTCTTTTTCTATTAGCACAAATCGTTGGGCTATTGTAAATGCGATTGCCGAACCTGCAATAGAACAGGAAAAAGGAGTAACCATACTTATTCAGCAGAAGTACGAACTCATAGAAGGAAAACAATGGTTTCCGGTTCAGTTGAATACCGATTTAACAATGATAATCGATAACTTCCCTTTCCCATTAGTAGCTAATGCACGGGCTTACCTCAGCGATATTTCACTCTCACCTCAAATTCCAAAAGGAACATTCAGCAATGTTGAACTCGAAATAAAAGACAGTGCAGCTTTACAATCAGAGGATTTTTGGGTGCTTCACCGTGTTGATTCCCTCACAAAAAAAGAACTGAAAACATATCATATAATTGACAGTCTTGGCGAAAAGTACAACTTTGAAAAGAAACTTAATGTAATACAGGCATTAATGAATAATAAGATTCCCTGGGGAATTGTAAACTTCGATATTGACAAGATTCTGAACTTTAACGAATATGAAAAGCTACGTCTGGGAATCGGAATTCATACCAGTGAAAAATTATTCAAATGGCTTACAATCGGTGGGTATTGGGGTTATGGTTTTGGTGACAAAGCTCACAAATACGGGGCAGATATTTCTTTTGCATTTTATAAACCCTGGGATTTAAAGTTACTGGCAGCCTATTCAAATGATTTATCCGAAAGCGGTAGTTCCCGTTTTTTAAATGAACGGCGTTCACTGCTTGAAGGTGGTTACCGTGATTTGTTTGCAAACTATTTTGATAAAACCGAATCCTCATCCATCGGTATTTCGTTTCGGACATTGCGCTATTTGCAGGTAAAAGCAAGCCTCGAAAAAAGTGATAAAACCGCAATGTATCCTTATCAGTTTTCTGTGCTCAAAGATGAAAAAACACAGTTGATAAATCATTTCCATATTACTGATTTCAGGCTGAATCTGCGTTATGCCTACAAAGAAAAAATGATGAAAGTGCGTGATAATTATATCCCAATTCCAAACAAATATCCGATTATATATCTGATTTATACACATGGATTAAAAAATGTTCTGGGTGGAGATTTCGACTATCAGAAAGTAGAATTTAAAATAGAAAATAGTTTCTATATCAATTACTTAGGGAAAACCACATTTGCATTAAGTGGTGGCTATGCTGACGAAAACCTGCCCTATAATCTTCAATTTGCTGCCCGTGCCGGATACAATAATGCTTATATTGATGTGCCAAACACGTTTAACACCATGCGTTACAATGAATTTGCGAGCAATCGGTATGCTTCGCTGATGTTTAAACATAGTTTTGGTTCATTGCTGTTCCGTACAAAGAAGTTTAATCCCGAAGTAGTTATCCTCACCAATATTCTTTATGGAAGTATAGATAATGCCGGAAGCCAGCAAAGTCTTCATTTGAAAGCTCCCGAAAGAGGATACTTTGAATCAGGTATTACAATCAATAATCTTTTGAAACTCAATTTTTACAGTCTGGGAATCGGAGCTTATTACCGGTATGGATCATACGCACTCCCCAAAGCAGCTGACAACTGGGCTTTAAAATGGACCATGACATTTCCGATGTGACCACGCATCATCACAAGTCTTGGGTAAAGTGTTTTCCCTGCCATGTATCCCGTTCCTGTAATCGCTTTTCGATAAGGGAAACAATCTTCTCATTACGAATTAAACCCCAGCCGGGACCAGCCTGAAATCTGGGAGGAACTTCCCCTGCAAAACGTTCTACAATAATATCAGGGCGTAACTGTTCCAGAAAGTCAACAATAAAGTCGCAATACTCTTCAAATTTGAAGAACCGGAATATTTCCGGATGCTCTTTGTATTGCGTTTCCATGGTTGTGTTTTTGAAAATCTGCAACTGGTGAAATTTGATGGAATGCAAAGGTAATGTCGATAAAATATGGGCTTCGGCGAGCATCTCTTTTTTTGATTCGCCGGGTAACCCGAATATAAGATGTCCTCCGGTAAACAACCCACGTTCAACTGTACGTTGGATAGCATCAACGGTAGTGGCAAAATCATGTCCGCGATTTACATTCAGTAAAGTTTTATCATAACAGCTTTCGATGCCATATTCCACTGAGATAAAATAGCGTTGACCGAGTTCGGTAAAATAGTCGAGTAGTTCATCTGTAATGCAATCGGGACGGGTTCCGATAACCAACCCTGCAATTCCTTCTACATTCAACGCTTCGTTGTAAATTACTTTGAGCTTTTCAATTGAAGCATAGGTATTGGAATAAGCCTGGAAATAGGCAAGATATTGTGCAGCTTTTTTGTACCTCCACCGATGAAACTCAATACCTTCGTTCAATTGCTGTGTCACACTTTTTTCAGGAAGGCAGTAGGAGGGATTGAATGCATCGTTTGAGCAAAAGGTGCAGCCTCCGGTTCCTTTACTTCCGTCGCGGTTAGGACAGGTAAAACCGGCATCTACCGAGAGTTTCTGCATCCGTGTTCCAAATCGTGACTGAAAGTAGTTGGAGTAGGCATTAAACCGACGATGATGCCCCCATGAGTAAAGTTCATTATTCATGAAGCGAAAATACAAAAGGCCGCTGATGTAGCGGCCTTTTGTAAGTAGAAATTCAAATTTCTTATTTTGCAATTCTTTCAAGCCATTTGAGCATGAAGAACATCGTTAACATTGAAATTAAACATGCAACAACAAAAATTGCCCATGTGTATGAAATAGGAATACTCTTGTAGAAAATAGCACCAATGAATAACAGTGAGTTACCGATAGCAGTTGCACATAGCCACAATCCCTGCATCATGCCCTGATATTTTGGAGGCGCAACTTTCGATACAAATGAAATACCCAGTGGAGAGATAAATAACTCAGCAACAGTTAAAATAAAGTAAGTGCCAATTAGTAGCAACGGTGTTACTCGTTGTGCATCGGTTAAGCCACCCATGGTACTTAAATCCGCTTTTGTAGGTAATCCCATCGATCCCAATACCATTACAACATAACCTAATGCAGCTATCCCCATCCCAATTGCAATTTTCTTAGGAGTTGATGGTTCCATGTTACGAGCTCTTAAAAATCCGAAAACTGCTAAAATAACTGGAGTTAAAAATACCACAAAGAAAGGATTGATAGACTGGAATAATTCAGCCCCAACCAATTTGGTAAATCCAAGATTAATGTTGATACTACTCAGGTCAGTATAGTCTTTTGCAAAGAAGGTTAAGGTTAGACCGTTTTGATGAAATGAAAACCAGAAGAAGATAACAACTGCAAAAACAGCGAATAAAGCAGAAAGACGTTGAGAAACTTCTTTGGCATCCATTTCAATAATATTGGATGTGCCGTTACTTGCTTTTTCTTTATTTGCAGGATCTGGAAATCTATTTTTATTCACTAAGTAAATTATCAATGAAATCATCATTGCAAAGATAGCTATACCAAATGCATAGTGGAATCCAGTGGCAAATACGCCTAAGTATTCGTTAGCGAAGGTCGTTAAATCAGTACCTTTATAGCCAACTTTTGAAGCTAATTCAGTTAAACTTGTAGTGCTTTCGGGAGTGATTGTGCCATTTAAAAATTTATGACATAATTCAGGTAACGAACTGTTGTATTCAAATCCGTGAGAGCTAACCCACCAGTTTCGAACCCCAACAGCTGCTAATGGAGCAAAAATAGCACCTACGTTGATAAACATGTAGAAAAGTGAAAAGCCAGAATCCCTCATTTTCCCATATTCAGGATTATCATACATTTGGCCTACTAAAGCTTGTAAGTTCCCTTTAAATAAACCGTTGCCAAATGCAATCACAAACAATCCAAAGCAGGTCATCGCCATAAATAAAATGAATTTACTAGCAGGAACAGGTGTTGGTGTTGGAATAGAAATTATTAAATATCCTACCGCCATTAAAATAAGTCCGATAAGGATAGTGCCTTTATAATTTCTTGTTTTGTCAGCAATTAAACCTCCTACAAAAGCAAGAATATAAATAGAAAAATAAAAAATTGAGTAAATAATTCCAGCGTTTGTTTCATCGAGGCCGAATTTAGCCATCAAAAACAATGATAAAATAGCCATCATGGTATAGAATCCGAAACGTTCTCCCATGTTTGCAAGTGCTGCCGCTAATAATCCCTTTGGGTGATTTTTAAACATGATTTTTTTGTTTTAGTGAATATTGCTTTTCTACTTGAAGAGGACAAAAATAATGAAATAAATCACTTATCAAAGTATTGTATTTTCTAACTATGGGAATTAACAACTTATTGGGCATTTTTTTTACATAATCCTAGCTTGATTTATCGAAAAAGAATACTTTTGCAGCTTTTTTAAAAAATGTGACCTTCAAAATCTTAAATATGGATTCAGAAGGTAACCTTTTTAATGGAAACTTGTTAGTAAATAGTTAACTGAAATCATATGGAAAATTCTCGTTTCAGAGCTCTGGAAACCGCAACCTCCCGTGAGATTGTGAATCCAGCCATAGGAAATTGTGATAAAATTTCCTGCTTCTATGGTGAAATGACTTTTAATGCTTCAACCATGCAGCAATACTTAAGTCGCGAAGCGTACAATAAAGTATTGGATGCAATGGAAAAGGGAGAACAAATCGATCGCAAAAGTGCTGACGAAATTGCAGCCGGAATGAAAGCCTGGTCAATAGCCAAAGGTGCAACACACTATACACACTGGTTTCAACCTCTTACAGGAAGCTCTGCCGAAAAACACGATGCATTTTTAACCATCACCAAAGATGGCCGTGCTATTGAACATTTCAATGGCAGTAGTCTTGTCCAGCAGGAACCCGATGCATCCAGCTTTCCGAACGGTGGAATCCGTAACACATTTGAAGCTCGTGGTTATACCGCGTGGGACCCAACTTCTCCGGCATTTATTATCGAAAAAACACTTTGTATTCCGACCATATTTGTATCCTATACAGGCGAAGCTCTTGATTATAAGGCTCCTCTGATTAAATCACTTCACTCTCTCGATGAAGCAGCTACCGAGGTTTGCAAAATGTTCGATTCTTCAGTACGTCGTGTGAAATCAACACTGGGTATCGAACAGGAATATTTTTTGGTGGATGAAGCTTTGTACTATGCCCGCCCCGACTTGGTCTTAACCGGAAGAACACTGTTCGGACATGCATCGGCAAAGGATCAGCAACTGGAAGATAACTACTTCGGGAGTATTCCAGAACGAGTGGTGAATTTTATGAAAGATTTTGAATACCAGTCATTCCGCTTGGGAATTCCTTTACATACACGGCATAATGAAGTAGCCCCCAATCAATTTGAATGTGCTCCTCAGTTTGAAGAGGCAAATCTAGCCATTGATCATAATGTGTTACTGATGGACTTGATGCAGAAAGTATCACGTCATCATAAATTCAGAGTACTGTTTCACGAAAAACCTTATGCTGGGGTAAACGGTTCCGGAAAGCATAATAACTGGTCGCTAATGACTGATAAAGGTGAAAATTTGCTTTCACCCGGTTCTACTCCTCATTCAAATCTTCAGTTTTTGACATTCTTTTTAAATGTGATTAAAGCGGTGAATGATAAGAGCGATCTGCTTCGGGCATCCATTGCCTCAGCAAGTAATGATATGCGATTAGGAGGGAATGAAGCACCTCCGGCTATTATGTCGGTATTTATCGGTGATCAGCTTACCCGTGTTCTTGAAAGCATAGAAAAAAGCAAAAAATCCATTGCATCATTCGAGGAAAATGAATCCCGGCTGAGTATTAATGTTGCCCGTATTCCGGAAATTTTACCCGACAATACCGACCGTAATCGTACGTCGCCATTTGCATTTACCGGAAATAAATTTGAATTCCGGGCTGTGGGTTCTTCAACAAATCCTTCGGCAGCAATTATTGCACTTAATACAATAATTGCCGATCAATTGTTGAAGTTTAAAGACGAAGTGGATGTGTTGATGAGGAAAAAGCTTTCGCGCGAAGAGGCTATTTCTAAAATTCTGAAACGTTACGTTACCGAAACATGTAAGATCCGCTTTGATGGGAATAACTACAGTCAGGAATGGGTGGAAGAAGCCGAACGTCGTGGATTGTCGAATATAAAATCAACCCCCGAAGCTCTTAAAGCTTTTGTAGAAAAAGATGTGATACGTGCATTTGAAGAACATAAGGTGCTTACCAAGCGTGAGCTGGAAGCCCGTATGGAAATTAAATATGAAAACTATGTAAAGAAAATCCAGATAGAATCACGTGCAATTGGCGATTTAGCCTTGAATCATGTAATTCCGGTTGCCATTCGTTATCAGAATGTGTTGATTGAGAATGTGAAAGGTTTACGTGAAATTCTGGAAAAGAACCTCTTTATGGATCTTTCGAAAAACCAGATGCAGAATATTCGCGAAATATCGGAACATATCAGTCAGATTATTTCGTTGGTAAACCAGATGGTAGAAGAACGTAAAGTGGCAAATCGTATCGAAAGCTTTGAAGAACGGGCTATGGCATATCGCAGCAATGTATTGCCTTACTTTGAAAATATCCGGTTTCACACAGATGCACTGGAGCTGCTGGTCGATGATGAACTCTGGCCATTGCCGAAATATCGTGAATTATTGTTCGTGAACTAGTGATTAAACTGATAAATCAAAAGCCTGATAATCCATTCCGGATTATCAGGCTTTTGATTTTGAAGCAAATAATGCGTATCGGAAACTCTTTTTGGAGAACATCCGGTTGCTATTTATTCTTCCAGGCCAGAATACCAACTTACTTTTCTCGACATATACATAATCAGCGAAAGCACGACAAACAGTCCGATGCTTCCCATCATAAGAGAGTAATCTTCGAGTTGCAGAATGGTGAACAAAAATCCATAAAGTAAAGAGAGCAGTATTCCCATTAACAGAGTTAGGCGGGTATTTTTGAATATAGTGGCCGCATAGGCACTGATTAATCCTACCGTCATCAGCGATGAAAGGATGTAAGAACTGGTAAATCCGATTTGTTCGGAGAAGGAGAGGAGTAAAGTGTAAAATACACACAAGGCAATACCTACCAGAAAGTACTGTACGGGATGTATGCGGGTTTTGTTGATTTTCTCGGTAAAGAAAAAGATAAGGAAGGTGAGCGAAATAAACATGATAGCGTATTTTACAGAACGGTTGGTTTTCTGGTAATGGTCAATCGGGAAGAGGAGTTTGATGCCAAACCCTGAATTTTCAACTTCATAACTGTCGTTTATCCAGTGTTGAGGATAGTTGCGGTTCAAATGAAGAACCTTCCATTTGGCGATAAAACCGTTTCTGTCAACAACACGCTCATCGGGAAGAAACTCACCGTCGAAACTGGGCGTTTTCCAATTAGATGAAAGAGTGATGTTTGTTTCCTTCCCAACAGGAATAAAGAAGAGGTTTTCACTTCCTTTCAGGTCGAGGTTGAATGAATAGTTGTTAAGTCCGTCGCTATTAAGTTTTACAGGTATGGATACCCCTGAATTTACAATATCAGTGGTTTTAATACCTGGATTTGCATCTTTTATTTCTTCATTCCAGTTAATTTGAATGGTTTTATTAATGCCACGCATGTCTGGAATTCCAACAAACAGAAATGCTTCATCCCAGAGTATTTTATTACTGTCGGCTTTAATGTCAGTGAAGTCTGGTTTCGGAAAATTTCCTTTGATGTCGAGGTTTGCGTTATAGACAATCATCTTGTATATCCCTCTATAGCGGATTTCAGGATTGAGCTTTCCTTTGATGTTCAGGATATCAGGGAGAAAATATGCATGAGCAATTAATTCGGTGTAGTCGCCTTTTTCAGTTACAGTGGTAAGTTTGTAAGGTATGCAAAGTATTGGTCCGGTGATGGTTTGTTCTCTGCCCCATTTGGCGGCGATTTCTTTTTTTACTTCGTTGCTTGTTTCTTCGCGCTCGCGAATAATTCCGCTGATCATGCTTGCCGGAATAAGAAGAATTAAGGAAAGAAATCCGATAATTGTTAGCTTAAGCGTGGTAGATTCACGCATCCAACGTTTAAAATCTGTAATGCCTGACATTGATTTTGGGTTTTGATTGGTTTTGAAATTGAATACCAGAGAATAACGGAAAGTTGTAAAAAAGCAATATCTGCATGTTAATTATTTAAGATTTATTAAGAAATAATGGTAGGGGTAATAAAAATGGTAACCACAAATGCCGAGGTTATTCGCCACAGATATATATACGGAAAGCTTCTGTTTTTTGTGAACGTTGTTGCAACCCCAAAAACGGTCGCAGATCCTTTGGGAGCTTTCGTTACTTCGCCAATCAATCCTCGAAAGAACCAGTCATCGAAAGGGTCTTCGACCATTCGTTTGGAAAAGGTGTAGCGTATGGAGTGTTACCCCTCATGATTTGGAAGTGATTGGTTGTCTTTTCTTCACTGATTGTACAGATAGATGAACATGGACAAAATCATATTAAAATTGAAGCACCCAAAATAAACGGAAATTGTTTTTGAATTTAAAATAATCGGTTTTTTATCCAATGGAATCTTTTTTGCACGTTATTTGTAATATTCTGTTTTTACTGCATTCAATCTATAAACCAAAACTGTGCAGCTATGAATAAGCCCCCGATTTTTCTAAGTGCATTAATTGTATTGCTCTCCTTTTTTGCGAATGCACAGCCTTCCGGAACAGTTGAAGCCAATCGTATATCTTTAAAAAGAACTGCCGACACTGTTGGTATTTCTCCAAAACCTGCAAATCGAAAATTTGGAACCATAAAGGCTAAGCCTACAGATGTAGTCCTTTATTCTGGTTCTTATACCCGCTTTGCAAAACTGGTGGAAGTGCCGTCACGAATGTATGTGTATGATTCGCTGTTGTTTGATGAGCGTTTCGAAAGTTATAAATATAAAGGGATTTACCGGATTAATAATTGGCAGACAGGATACAGGCTGGATGTGCGGAAAAGTTTTATTAAACGCAAAGCTTGTTTCTTGTTAAATTATAATTTGAAGAAGAATAAAGCATGGAAATCACTAATAAATACATACCCTGAGCTTATCGTTTTTGGTCGAGGTTTTTGGGTAGTGGAAGATGCGATAAAACCCTATGAATTTCGAAAACTATACCGGAAAACCCACTGGAATGATTTGCGGATTACCTATAATGAACAGGAGAAAAACTTTACATTACTTTTTAAAGGAGATACCTCTTTTTTTACCATAGTTGCGAAACCTATTGGTTTCCGTAATGCAAAAAATCCGGAACGTGAAATTGCTTCTTATACAGAATTATACCGGAATTATCTCAGAGCACTTGAATCAAGAAGGATGAAAATAAATAAGAGCGTTGTTGCCAATCGTTTGAAAATGGAAGTTTTGCGTAAGAAAATGCTTGACGAGAACTGGGAAATTTTTCGTAAAAACTATTTTTCGGAAGAAGAACGAAATTTGAGTAAAGAAGAATGGCTGGCTCTTTATGAAGAGATTATTGCGGATGAAGAAAAAATTCTGAATCAGGCATATCCTCAGATTGATATTATGGAACGTGCGCTTACGCTGGTAGGATTTAGGGAACAGAAACTCCCCGATTTTAGAGGAGGCTCTTCACGTAAACTTATCATTACAGACGAGGAAAATCATAAACTGGCCGTTAAGGAATTAATCTGTCTGATTCCTGAACGGGCAGGCTATTTCTCTTTTCCCGGTGGTATGGGAATAGAGAACCAAAATTTGTATAATAATCTAAAGGAGACTTTTTCATTGATAGCTGTTACCGTGAGCGGAAAAATTGCCATGGTGAAAGATATCCGTCTGTTGGATCTTACTCCCGATCCTTTTAATAATTATAGAGTAGCTGCAAAGATTTTTGACTCTGATTTGACATCGGTGCAGCAGGTTTTGTCTTTTTTGGGCTATAAACTGTAACATTTTCTTCTTATTGCATTAAGTATTGAAACACCAAACATGGAAACGATGGAAACACGAAACCAAATCCAGACGTCCGATATTGCCGATCATTTGCTGATAGAAGCAGCCAAGCAGAATCTCAACGATTTTGAACCGCTCTACCATAAATACTATATTCCGGTATTTCGCTTTATCTACCAACGAATGGATAGCACTGAAACTGCTCATGATCTGGCTTCGGATGTGTTTTTGAAAGCAATGGAAAAGCTTTCGGTGTATCACGACCGTGGATTGCCTTTCCTCTCTTGGCTTTATGTGATTGCCCGCAATGAAGTAAATCAGTATTACCGCAAACAGAAAAGTTTTCGGAAGTATCATGTTGAACAGTCGGCACTTAAAGAGGCTTTTGAAGAATTGAATGATGATAATCACCACGAAGAATCGGTAAAGCTTTACCAACGGTTTTTGGCAGTACTCGAAACTCTTCCTGAAAACGAATATGAACTGTTTCAACTTAAACATATAGAGGGACGTTCGTTTGCGGAAATTGCCCTGATTACCGGAGTTAATGAAAATAATCTCCGGGTAAAGCTGCACCGTATTCGTCTTGATATTCGCAAGCTACTGTTGAACGGGAAGGTGAAAGTTGCCGTTGCCCTGCTTTTAATGCTGGCTTTGCTGCTTTGCGCTCCAACTCTTTTTTCTCAAACACATCACACTGTTATTGCAAACGAAAAGGGAGATACTTTGCAAACGGAGTTCGCGAAAAGTGCCGGGTACGATGCCATTGGTTGCTTTCACGATGGTCGCGCAAAGGTGTACCGCAATGGGATGGAAGGAATTATTGATTTGGATGGAAACATTATTGTGGAGGTGAAGTATGACAGGATTTTCCGGTTTCACAATGGTCGTGCACGGGTTCAGATTAATGGTGTGTATGGTATAATTGATTTGGATGGGAATGAAATTGTGCCGGCAAAGTATGACTCTATCGGACGTTTTCGAAAGGGGCGCGCACGGGTTACCCTTAATGGATATACAGGGTTGATTGATTATGATGGCAACGAAATAGTAGCGGTTTCGGAATAAGTACTGAATGTGAGTTTTAAAATTATCAACACAATGAAAAAGCAAAGAATTATCGATACCGAAAGAGCTCCGATCAGTAATGAAGAGATACTTTCGCAACAAAAAGGTTTTCAGCAAATACTCAACAACGTAAATCCGGTGAAAGGTTTCAAATTCGGAGGTCAGGGCTTTCCGGGTTCGAGCCTGGTAATTGGAGGTGGAATAATTGCCGGAGTAGCAGGTGGTATCTGGTTGCTGACTTCTCTCTTGCAAAATGAACCAAAAGTGGCCGACCGTAACTTGCCTGCCGATACTGCTTCAGTATTCCAGTCGCCGGTGCCGGAAATGCTCCAAACAGAAGAGTTTGTGATAAACAATGAACGAGACACCGTTCTGGTGAGCGAAAAGGGTAGTCGCATTACCATTCCTGCACACAGTTTCGAAGATGCAAATGGAAATCCGGTGGAAAAACCGGTAAAGATGCAGTTTCGCGAATTTCACAATCCTGCCGAAATCTACCTTTCGGGGATTCCTATGAGCTACGATTCGGCAGGAGTGAACTATACCTTTGAAAGTGCCGGAATGTTTCAGTTGTACGCGTATCGCGACAGCGAAAAATTAAAACTCAGACCCGATAAGTTTGTGGATATTGACCTTGTTTCGAACGATAAGGAAACAGCAAATTTCTATCAGTTTGACGAAACAGCGAAGCACTGGAGTTATCTGCACACCGAACGCAGGGCGGATTTGGAAAAGCGTAAACCTTTAAAACAGGACGATTATACGGTGATGCCTCAACCACTGGTTGAAGCAGGAAATCAATCAGACCGGGATACAGCGACTACCGAAAGAATAGTTCCCCGTAGAGCCAATACGGAAAACTACCTGTTCGATTTTGAGGTGGATACTGTGAAGTTCCCGGAACTTTCGCGCTACAAAACGCTGTTGTTTGAAGTAGATCCTCTGGATAAAAGTTTTAATCCCGACTATTACGATGTAAGCTGGTCTAAAGTAGAGATGGTGGCTCTTGGTGATGGAATGTATCAGGTATATCTGAGCCGTTATAAAACCAAGGTTTCATTTAGAGCTTACCCTGTTTTGAAAGAAAATGAGTATCCATGGCTATGAAAGAATTTAATACTCAGAAGAGAAAAGAGCAGGAACAACTGGCTATGAATAAATCAAAACTTGCGTATGCGGCAAAATATAGTGTGTCTTTAGCCGATGGACCCAACAATGAGTTCTCTGTCGATCGCGATATTCGGATTTTTGATTTGGGAACCTATAATTGCGACCGTCCGATCCCTCAACCCGATAATCCTGTATTTATTCAGGCATCACTAACCGACAGTAGTGGCTCACGACTGGCTTATACCGATCTGTATGTGGCGAATATTCGCTATAATGTGTTATGGAGTTTTCCAATGAATATCAGGCCGCAGGCCTATGGCTCACTCTCCAATATAGTATGGTTTAAAACCCGTAACAACAGCATTGCCCTTATTCGTAATGTAAGCGGACAAATACTTGAAAAACGCGAGCCAATTGCTTGCGAGGTTTATCCTGCCGAAGAAGCCATGATCATTATCTGGCGATTGTTTGCCGAAACCGACTGATTTCTTTCTCATAAACAAGCTATCCTGCCCGGTAAACTCCGAAAAAGTTCCCGGGCTTTTTTCTTTACTCCATCACCCAACTTCCGGAAAGTTTTCGACCGCTTTCGAGGGGTTGGGTCAATAACTGGGAAAGTTAATCGTGCTGTAAGCTTTGAAGTTTTAAGGTTTCATTTGTTTGGAAAAAGCTCAACTTACGAAATCTGAATTAAAAATTATGGTGCGCTGCATTTGACGTTGTTCCGTAAAATGTTGTTAGGGGAAAGGATACTCCTCCGGAGTTTTTGAAAAGAAGAGTTGCTATTTTCATCCGGTTGAAACCTGACGGGTATATACAGGCGGCTCCTTCGGAGTTAGGACTGTTATGTGTGATGTATCTGTTGGATTGGAGAGATTGATGATAGCTATAAAGGCAGAACCTGTATTTGTGCATTAATGTATTCGTTGTGTACAGGTTGAATTTTTTTCAACAGATAGGGTGGAGTGCTTCCTCGAAATACGGTGCCTTCGGCTTGAAAAAGTTCGTCGTCTTTGTTTTTTATCATGGCTGATGAAACGATATCGAGTACTGATTTTATGACCGATGCAGCGATAGTTGCCGTAGGGTTTAGCTTTAAGGTGGAAAGTATAGTATCTATTTTGGGTGACGTAATCAGCTCGTTAAGAGTTTGTCCTGATTCGCGGATATCTTTATCGCTTTCGATTATTTTTACCACATAGGTAACATAGCTTCCTGGATTTCCGGGGCCATAAATCAATAATCCATTACCGGCGATAGGTAAAATTTTGCCCGACTTAGCTTCGGGAAAATAAGCTTCAAGAATTACCGGAGTCTTTTGTGAATCGTCGGTTTCGGCAAAGGCAGCCCGTAAAACGCAAAGCTCTGAGTTTCCGTGCAGGAAGGAATCACCACGCTTAAGCAGGCGAATTTGTCGGAGTACAATGCCAATTGAAGTTGGTTCTGGTGTCATAAAAATAAATTTATTTTGGTTAATTATTTTTAGAAATGTAAATTCTTATTTGCAAATCGAATTTTCTGAAGCAATAAATTAGTCAATAAAGATATCATCTCCATCTAATGCTTATTAAGCTTCATCTTACAGTAAATCTTTTCGCTGATATATAAAGCTGCCAGAAGAAGCAATATAGTTAATCCTCCGTCTATTGGAGCACCACCTCCTATCGGAGGCGCTCCTACGGGTGCACCTGTTCCATTTGAGCCAGTACCGGGCCCTCCCGGGCCATCGGCAAGGGATAATCCTGTGCTACTCACAAATAGTACAAATGTGATGATTGCAATTTTGAAATTATTTTTCATGGCTAAATAGTATTGATGTGTTTAGTATACGAAAATCTTTTGTGTCATCATTTTATGGTTACCAGATATCCTGATTAGATAAATTCCGGTTGTGTAATTTGCAGAGATCGTTGTTTTTTCATTTCCATTCACGTTAACGCTGTTTAGTAATTTTCCTGTAGGATCAATTATTTCAATATTTATGAAATGATAGTATTTTGTTAAATGACAGGAATACCATTCCATGGCGTTTGTGTGTTTCGCCAGTTAAAATATTCCTGTGTGCATTTTTTTCCGCTCTCAACCAATGCTTTTTTCTCAATTGAGTTTAGGTTGAAATCGGTGGTTCTCACTTTTAATGTATCAATAAAGATGGTGCGTCCCCAATCGTTTTGGTGCAAATGCTGCCGATTTGCGGATTCCATCAGGAAGTTGAGTAATGCACTGGTATAATCTTTAATGTTGTCTATCTGTTCGGGAGGAAGTCGCCAGTGGTCGCGGCTGTAATCGATTACCTCTTTCGAGTCGAGCCGCATACCGATAGTTTCATAGTTAAATACATAGTCTTTATCTTCAATGTAATCTACCAGGACCCCATTAGCAGGATTACTCAGGTATTTTATATTGTCGAAAAGGTTAATCGGGTAATTCCATGTAACGCCGCCATCTACCATAATGTCTTTTTTGTATTTGTACGACTGAAAGAAAAGTGGAATACCCATCGACATACGTACAGCCTCTTTTACCGGCAGGTTTTTAAACTCATCACTTTCATGACTCATGACCACCGCCGTTTGTTGTGAAAGATTGGTTGCCACAACATAGAGATCACGGAAATTGAGCGAGTTTTTCATTTGCTGAAGCTGGGCAAAAGTTGTGTCGGGGCTTCCGGTTTTTTCTTTAATCAGTTGTCCCATCCATTCAATAAAATTATCTCCTTTGTAGAAACCATATTTCCGGAGCAACCTTGCAATTGCAACAGGTAAAAAGGAACCATCCTCAAACGACTTGAAATCGGTATCAGAAATAATACGCGATAGATCAATATAACTGTAGTTTAGAGCAAGCAAGGTGGCCGAAATAGCGCCGGCCGATGTGCCTGCAACTCGTTTGATGCTTTTCAGATATCCCATTTGATCCAGGATTTCTAACGCTCCACCATAGGCAATGCCTTTTACACCGCCGCCTTCTAAAATCAGATTTTGAAAATTATAATTCATGGTTGATTGTGTTTTTTTACCACAGAGTTCACGGAGATTTTAATTGTGCTCTTTGTATATTCTTTGTGGTTGTAGGTGTTTTAACTGTTTTTCTTCTTTTTTAGTGGTGAGATTTTCTGCAACAGGTCGAACCAGAACGGTGCGCCCATCGAAGCGGCAAAGGCCGTGGCTGCTATTCCGAAAAGCTTTTGTATCCAAAGCAATATAACAAAGATCCAGGATGCAGCTTTGTATTTTCCGCTAGCTTCATTGGCTTGTTTACAAATGGTTTTCGAAACATTTTTCCATCCTAAAGGAATAGGTAACGATTGTAGCATTACAGCATAGTTTGAAAATGTTTTTCCTGTATCAATTTTTGCAGGTAATGCCATGTTTTTATTGATTGTATCGATGCCAGTAGAGTCTTTTACGTTGACTTGTTTTGTTATGCGCGCCCCCACAAAAATTGTTTCTCCATTCATGGCTACGTACATTGTGTCAATTCCCCCATTATCGGCTACAAAAGCAGCTTGTTGTGCAATGTTGTCGGCCGCTTTCGGATTATTTATGAAATGTTTCGTAAGCTGAATCACGTCGATATTGAAAAATACACAAATGCCAAAGGCAACAACCATCGACCATGTTTTGGCGTAACGTTTGTAAATGCCTGTTACTCTGTCCATAGCTAAATTAAAGAACTCTTCGATTTTCTTTTGGAGATCTTCATAGGTTTTGCTTTGAATAGCCAGTTGATAGATAAAATCGCCTACTTCACCTAAGTTGGCAAGATTTGCTTTTTTGAGTTTTAGAAGAGGATCTGTTATATTTTTAAACTCGTCGGAATGTGTATCCAGTTGTTTAATGGCTGTTTCAATTAATGCCTGACTGAAATTTGAAGCAGGAATGTAGTTTGGTAACTTTCGGCTATCCTTTTGTAAAACTTTATAAAAAGGAGATGTTTTAATGTTTTTCAATACTTCTTTCCAATTAGTATCGAAAAACAGGTGGTCCATTGCATGTTTCAAAAGTTTGTTTCTTGATTTCAAACTGGTGAAAATTAATTCGTTGATTCCGGTAACCATGATGGATACCAGCAGAATGATGAAAATCAATGACAAAATAACGTCTAAGATAGGACTGTCGATCATGGCAAATGTTTATTGGTTAATACTTGATTGTGGTGCTGAATTTTTCACAGCAGACCATTGATTATTAATTACAGACTATTGGTTACATACATACTTACTGTGAATAAACTCTTTTTCAGTAGGGTGTATGCAATACCATACCCCTTCGGTTTTATACACAGGGACTATGATTCCACAATTAAGACTACGCAGAATTTTAAATTCGATACAGGCACCAGCTCTTACATTTAATTTGTTGGCAGTTATTTCGACCGTAAAGAGTGAGGTGGGCGCAGAAGTATAGTTGTTGAGGTTTGTAAGCTTTTGGGTGATCAGTGGATAAAAATTCAGTTCAGCACTTTCTATCGTATTACCGCCGAAAAAAGCCGTTCCTGGACAGCTTTTGGTAATTCCGCTACCGTTGGCTCGTTTCCCGGTTTTTAGGTCGTACCAGTGATGATAAACCACGCTGTTTTTGTCAGGAATCATATTTAAGTTTCTGCAAGCAGCAATCATGCCATCCGGAAAAGTGGTCAGGTTTTGTGCAATGGCAGCATAGCCGCAATTTTTTACATGATAGTTTTCCATTCCCTGAAGCAGGGTAAAATGATTTTTTTCGTTAAAACCTTTGTGGTAAGGCTGGTAAGTGTGATTATTCTGGATAATTTTAATTACCCGGTTCGCCTTGAAATCAGTAAGCCAACCACTGAATTCTATGCTGTCCATCAATAAAAAAGTGCCATTTTTTTTCATCTCAATCTAAAATTTGGCGTAATGTTTTCCGAAAAGAAAAATCTCAAACATTCATCACGGTCCTACTGTTGAGTATTTTTATTTTGTCTGGGACACCCTGTAGAGAAAAAAAGCAGACAATAACAGAAAAGAAGAAATACAAGGCTAAAACAAAATGTATTTTAAACAAATGTACATTAATAAAATGTGAAAATCGTAATTGTTGAAAACTTTTTTCACAGGTAATTAGGTAGTTAAATACTTGAAATGATTAGATTTTTAAAGTTTGATCGATAGATAAAAATAATACAGATTCAAAAAATAATATAATTATGAATAATGGAGTTTGAATTTATTTTAATAGAAAAAAAGGACTGCAGTGCTGCAATCCTTTTAAGTGACTCCGGCAGGATTCAAACCTGCAACCTTCTGATCCGTAGTCAGATGCTCTATTCAGTTGAGCCACGGAGCCATTTTGTGAGTGCAAAAGTACACTTTTTTATTAATCTGCAAGCGTTTGATGTACTTTTTTTTCAAAATTCCATATCATTATAGTCTGAGCAATTCATTTTCACTACATTTGTCCTTTGTAAATCTTTTTATACTATGCGCAGTTTATTCGCTACGGTTTTTCTGTTCTTATATGCATGCACTTTTTCGCTTTCTGCTCAGAATTTCTTTACAGAAATAAAAGAATCTGATTTGAAATCATCTCTTTTTTATGAAGAGAAGAAAAAAGATCCAAACGAAACCACTTTTGATAACAGGGGCTTAATGTTTGGCTTAAACCTAGGGATGTTAAAGGCAAATGGGTATAATGCAAACTATTACAATGGAAGCTCAAAGAATGTAAATACCATTAATTACATTCTGAACAACCAATATTACTATAATGATATTCGTCGTGAACTGAATAATCGTGATTTTGAATTGTATGAACTACCATCTCAAATGAAGTTCGATCTTACGTTGAGTGTGGGTTTTTACCTTCGTTATCTTTTAAATCAGCACAACGGATTTTTTATCCAGTTTAACTATGCAAAACTTAGTACAAATGATGTGTTTACCCTTAAAATAGATTCGGCTAATTTTACTTCTGAACCATCGCTTCGCCTTTATAATATTTATGGACAGGAAGAGAGAACCTATATTGACTTTGGATTTCATCACGAAAATCGCTTGGGCAATAAAACCAATTGGTTTATAGAAACAGGATTCAATATCAATAGTACTAAAGTGTTGAAATCGGGAATTACTATTGGAAGTCTTGATTACAGTATTATCAATGTATATGGAAGTCAGGGATATGTGCCTGGCTCAGGAGTTTCCCCGTATAGTGTAACTCAAACCGGAATAGGATATGGTTTTTTTGGGACTGCAGGCATCCGGTTACTTTTCAATGAGTATGTATCGATAGACCCTTATATGTCTTTGTATTATCAGAGGACAGGCCTTGATGGATACTCGGATTTTAAACTTTCATACACCTTTATGGTTCGCATATTGTTACGTAATTTCTTATAACAGAATATTAGGTATAACTAAATAACAGAATGAAAATGAATCGTTTAAAAGTAATTTGTTTGTTAATGGTTCTGGGGATTAGCTCTGCTTTTGCTCAGAATATAGTGAACGATCAGGTAATAAATCAGGTTGTTCAGAAAATTGCAAAAGAAAGAGGAGTTGTAGATCAGGCTCGTTTGCAAAAAGGAGTAAAACAATGTGCCACCATTTGGAATACAAAAGATGGGAGCGTAGAAAATTTTACTCAGTTTTGCGCCGAAAACTATATCTCTGACGACAAAGAACTGGATGTTGTTTTTGGAAAGATTCAGGATAACTTTGAAATACTGTTTGGTAATTTCAATAAAATAAGTGTTGACCTGAAACTTCCATTACACCTTGATAAAGGGAAAGTACTTCCGGTCGACGAAATATTTGGTGGATATGATGTTTCTGCTCATTTCAATGATGATATGTTTGCAAACAGAGTAGCTTTTATCGTTTTGCTGAATTTTCCGTATTATACTCTGCAGGAAAAAACAAATCTGGGTATGAGCTGGACCAATCGTCAGTGGGCTTACGCTCGCCTGGGCGATATGTTTATTACCCGTATTCCTGCCGAATTAAACCAGAAAATTTCGGAAGTAACAACCTATGCTGATACTTATATTTCCGACTATAATGTTTATATGGGCAATCTGGTTGATCAAAAAAATAAAACCTTATTTGATAAAAATCTGAAACTCATTACTCATTGGGGTTTACGTGATGAACTAAAATCGAATTATGCTGGTAAAACTGGTATAGAAAAACAAAAAATGATTTATCAGGTAATGCTTGGAATCATTAATCAAACCATTCCAGCGGAAGTAATTAATAATAGTGAACTTACCTGGAATCCATACCTGAATAAAGTATATAAAGATGGAAAAGAAGTTGCCTTTAAAAGCGAACCAAATATGCGTTATCAGCATATGCTTAATATTTTCAGGGCAATAAAAGCGGTGGATGCACACTCTCCGTTTTACAATACTTACATCAAGCGTAAATTTGAACAGGAAATGGAAATTCCTCAGGAAGAAGTTGAAAAGCTCTTTATTTCGTATGTTTCATCACCACAGGTTAAGAAGGTAGCGTCTTTAATCAGCAAACGTCTGGGACGTAAACTCGAACCGTTTGATATTTGGTATGATGGCTTTAAAGCAAGAAGTAACGTGTCTGAAAAGATGCTCGACTCAATCACAAAGGCTAAATATCCGAACAAACTTGCACTTGCCCGTAATCTTGCAAAAATATTAACGACATTAGATTTTAAATTAGGAAAGGCAAATTATATTGTATCTAAAATTACAGTTGATGCTTCACGTGGTGCCGGACATGCATGGGGTGCAATGATGAAAGGTGATAAAGCACGTTTACGTACACGTATTGGTGCTGATGGAATGAACTACAAAGGATACAATATTGCAGTACACGAATTTGGACACAACGTTGAGCAAACACTTTCACTGTATGATGTGGAAAACTATCTGATGAATGGTGTTCCCAATACTGCATTTACTGAAGCATTGGCTTTTATTTTCCAAAAGAGAGATCTCGAGCTTTTGGGAATCAAAAATGATAATCCACAAAAAGAATATCTGCTTACGCTGGATAATTTCTGGGCTACCTACGAAATTATGGGAGTATCGCTGGTTGATATGAATGTTTGGAAATGGCTCTATGAGCATCCTGAAGCTACTCCGGAACAATTAAAAATAGCGGTAGTATCAATTGCAAAAGATGTATGGAATAAATATTATGCGCCAGTGATTGGAGTTAAGGATAGTCCGATACTTGCAATTTATTCACACATGATTGACTCTCCGCTTTATCTCTCGGCATATCCACTGGGTCATCTGATCGATTTTCAGATTGAAAAACAGATTAAAGGAAAGAATTTTGGTGATGAGGTAATTCGTATGTACACTCAGGGTCGTATGGTTCCTCAGGCTTGGATGAAAAAAGCAGTAGGGATGGAACTCTCAGCACAGCCAATTCTCGAATCAGTTGAAGATGCACTCAAAGTTGTAAGGAAATAATTGACAGAAGTTTACTCATAAAAGATTCTTTTCCTGTTTTGATTATTATACACAAGTCAACAGGAAAAGAATCTTTTTAATATTAATATCTGAATAGTATGAAACGTTGCGATTGGCCCGGAAATGATGCACTGATGATTAAGTATCATGATAAAGAATGGGGAGTTCCTGTTCATAATGATCAGAAACTATTTGAGTTTTTAGTTTTGGACGCATTCCAGGCAGGTTTAAGCTGGAAAACAATTTTACACAAGCGAGAAAATTTTAGAGAAGCTTTTGATCAGTTCGATTACAGGATTATTGCCAATTATGATGAGTCGAAAAAAAATGAACTAATGCAAAATACAGGCATTATCAGAAATCGACTCAAGATAGAATCGACAGTGACGAATGCCCGTGCATTTTTGGATGTACAGAAGGAATTTGGTTCGTTTGATGCTTATATCTGGCAGTTCACTGGAGGTAAAATGCTTGTGAACCATTGGAAATCACTTTCTGAAATACCTGCAAAAACAGCAGAATCGGATGCGATGAGTAAAGCCTTATTGAAACGAGGATTTAAATTTGTGGGAAGTACTATTTGTTATGCCTTTATGCAGGCTGCAGGAATGGCAAATGATCACTTAGTTGATTGCTATCGATATAAAGAAGTTCAGTATCAGTAAAATATAGAATGCAAAATTATATTGGAGAAATAGCAGCATTGATAACGGCATTTTGCTGGACAATCACTGCACTGGCATTTGAATCGGCTAGTTTAAAAGTAGGTTCAATTGCTGTTAATATTATACGATTGAGCTTCGCATTTTTGTTTTTAGGAATATATTCATTGGTAACCAGAGGATTATTTATTCCGGTAGATGCAACAACTCATAATTGGATTTGGCTTTCACTTTCAGGGTTGATAGGTTTTGTATTAGGCGATTTATTTCTGTTTGAATCTTATACTATTGTCGGATCAAGAATATCGATGCTGATAATGACAACAGTGCCCTTAATTACATCTGCAATCAGTTTCGTATTTTTGGGAGAACGATTAACGCTGTCGAATCTTATGGGGATGATTTTGGTTGTTTCCGGTATTGCATTGGTAATTCTACAACGCGCAGATGGAGGTAAGAAATTTAAAATCAATCATTCATTGAGAGGATTGCTTTTTGCTTTTTTAGGTGCTGTTGGACAATCTGTCGGGCTGGTAATGAGTAAAGTAGGTATGGGCGATTTTGACCCATTTGCAGCTACTCAGATTCGGGTAATTACAGGTATTGCAGGTTTTGTAATCGTAATTTCATTATGGAAAAAATGGGGAATGGTAAATGGAGCTGTTCGTGATTTTCATGCAATGAAACGAATAACATTAGGATCGGTCTTTGGTCCATTTCTGGGTGTTTCATTATCCCTTTTGGCTGTTCAGTATACCAAAACAGGAATAGCGTCTACCATTATGTCAATTATGCCTGTGCTGATTATTCCCCCCTCAATATGGCTATTTAAACAGAAAATAACTTCAAGAGAGGTGGTTGGAGCATTAATCAGTGTTATCGGGGTTGCCTGTTTTTTCTTGTTTAACTGATGATTCTGATTTTTATAGATAAATATTGTGTGAATTCTACAATGCTTAGTACTTTTGTTGAATAAAAATAACGAGCTGCTATTATGAAAAAGATTCTTTCTTTACTGATTGTTAGTATTTTGATTTTTTTTACTTCATGTAAATCCTTAAAAGTTGAAAAACCGGTTGAATCGTACAATCCTCCGGTAATAAGTCCTAAACCATCTGTAATTACACTTCCAATTGAAGTTGATATTGCTTCCTTGCAATCAATGATTAATTCAAAGGTTACAGGGTTATTGTATGAAGATAAGAGTCTGGAAGATAATAACAACGATAATACAATGATAAAAGCTTGGAAAAAAGAGGATATTACTTTTTCCATTAATGGTAATGAGCTTTCTTATCGTCTTCCTCTGAAATTATGGGTAAAGACAGGTTTTAAATTCGAAAAACTTGGTATTACGCTTTCCGATTATTATGACTTGAATGCAGCGATAGCATTGCGGTATAGAACCAGAATTTTTATTGATAAAAACTGGAATGTAGCAACATCTACCTCTTCTGAAGGTTATGAATGGCTGGAATCACCAACATTAAGAATCGGAACTTTTGATGTGCCGGTAAAATTTATTGCAGATATGGTTATGAAAGCTGGACAGAAAAAAATCAATGAAGAAATAGACAAAGCTTTATCAAAATACATCACTTTGAAAAAGATGATACAAGGACCTTGGGTCAGTTTGCAAAATCCGATTAAAGTGAATGATGAATACAAACTTTGGCTAAAGGTATCTCCACAGGAAATTTATGCAACTCCATTTACCTCGGCAAATAATAAAATCAAGATGTCAGTAGGGATTAAATCCTATTTGGAAACATTCATGAGTACCGAAGCACCGAAAACTACTCCAAACAATAATTTACCGCCACTCACAATTGCTAATAAATTAGATGATTCATTTTTAATCAACGTAGCGGCAGATATTACGTATCCGGTTGCCACTGAAATGGCTCGAAAGCAATTGCAAGGGAAGATGTTTAAACAAGGGAAAAAGACCATAATCATTAAAGATATTGAATTGTATGGAAGTAACGGATACTTGGTTGTGAGTGTTGATGTTGAAGGAAGTGCTCGTGGAAAAGTTTATTTGACGGGAATTCCGTATTATGACCCTGAAAAACAAACCATCAGTGTAAAAGAGTTTGATTTTGAAATGAAAACCAAAAATGTGTTACTCAAATCAGCAAATTG
This sequence comes from Bacteroidales bacterium, assembly GCA_963667975.1. Classification (GTDB taxonomy): domain Bacteria; phylum Bacteroidota; class Bacteroidia; order Bacteroidales. The sequence goes on along the minus strand of OY764079.1, from coordinate 3,590,587 downwards.
GCTTTTGCATGATACCTTTCTGAAAATGGTGCAGCCGTACTTGTCATTTCCAATTGGAGACAAATTGGCGGATTCACGTCAAATGATTCAAAATCAACTAAGTAATAATCGTATACAAAAAAATATTCTGCTTAACGGAAATATTCAGGATTTAAAAATAGATACAGTAGTTTTAACCCAAGAATCAATAAAGGCCAATGCTGTGATGAAAGGTAAAATTACAGTAATTGCTGACTCTTTTTAGAATGAAGCGTGTTGTGATCTTAACGGGAGCTGGTATTAGTGCTGAAAGTGGAATAAAGACTTTTCGTGATTCGGATGGTTTGTGGGAGAATCACCGGATTGAAGATGTTGCAACACCTGAAGCATGGTATCGAAATCAGGAGTTGGTTTTGGAGTTTTATAATCAGCGGAGAAAGCAACTCTATGAATGTAAACCCAATGAGGCTCATTATGCATTGGTTGAACTTGAAGATAAATTTCAGGTAAATATTATAACTCAGAATGTGGACGACTTGCATGAACGGGCTGGCTCCAGAAATGTTTTACATTTACACGGAGAATTGAAGAAAGCAAGAAGTACGGTAGATGAATCAATTATTGTAGATGTTCCGGGCTGGGAGCTGAAAAAAGGTATGTTATGTCCACAAGGTTCCCAGTTAAGACCTCATATTGTTTGGTTTGGCGAAGCTGTCCCCAATATTGAATCTGCCACTGAAATTACATCAGAAGCAGATATCTTTATTGTGATAGGAACGTCCATGAATGTTTATCCTGCAGCAGGCTTAATTCATTATACTCCCAAACGATGTGTTAAATTTTTGATTGATCCAAAAGAAATTTCAAATTTAGGACACAATAACATTACTTTTATACAGGATAATGCTACTATAGGTGTGCGTAAAGTGGTAAATCAATTATTGAGAGAGATTATCTGATCTTATGAAATCAATATATTGTCAATATTGCAATATGACTTATAAGGTCAGCATTATGCTGATTTTGTTGATTATACTAATTGGAAACTGTAGTTCAACGTATGCACAGCGAGTACCACAAAAAATAGATTCTTTATTAAGGATTACACCAACAGTAGATGATACAACCCGTATATTAAATTATTTGAAAATAGCTCGATACTTTGAAGATTCATCTTTTGTAAAAGGGCTGTATTATAGTTCATTGGCATATAGAGAGTCGGTAAGAATGAAATGGCTTTACGGGCTGAAAAAATCATTAATCAGTAATGCCAGATATTTGCAAATAATTGATAATCATAAACAATCGTTAGCCTGCTATAATACGGCTTATAAAATTGCAAATCTATCTTTAGATCAAAACATCAAAGCTGAAATATTAGTAGAATTAGCTAACTATTATCTTAATGTAAATGATAACCCAAAAGCTATTGGTTGTTTAAATGAAGCAATTGATGTGTCTTCGACTGTAAATGATTATACCTATAATGCAATGTCTTATTATTTTATGTCGTTATTCTATAATAGAATTGAAAGGCAGAACGAAGCATATTATTGTGCAGTAAATTCATATAAAAGTGCAAGGCTTAGTCATGATCCTTTGGTAATTTGTTATTCTCTAAATGCGATGGCAATTTATTATTCGAAGTTAAAAGATTCATTGAATTTGAAAAAATGTATCAATTCTATTTTGAAAATAAAAAGTGAAAATAATATTTATATAGAAGTGAGTGCATATATTCTTCTAGGCGATTTTTATAATACTCAAAAAAAGTACGTTTTAGCTAAACAGCACTATAAAAAAGCGATAGACGTTTTTTGTTTATCTTCTGCTCCTATACCAGCCGCAAGCTTATATACAAAGCTTGCACAGATATATTCAAATGAAGGAAATTATAGAGTTGCTTTAGAATATAACAAGAAAGCGTTGGTAATCCGAATTGCTGGAGAAGTTACTCCTATGATTGCTAGTTCGTATGTAAACATTGGCGATTCGTATATGAACCTTGGGGATTATAAAAAATCAGAAGAGTATATATTAAAAGGTCTTAAATTATCTGAAAATTCGGGTAAATTAATACATATAGCCTATGATTATAGTAAGTTGTATGAGTTGAATAAGAAGAAAGGAGACTATAAAAAAGCTTTGGATTATTACACTCAGTATGTTTATTATAATGATAGTCTTAATAAGATAAATGATTTGGAAAAACTGTCGAAAATCCAGTCAGATTATGAGGTATTAAGGCGGGAAAAATTATTGCAGGCACAAACCTATCAACTTACTAAAAGTAAGCAGTCAATGTTGCTTTTAATATTATTTACAGTTGTTTTAACTTTCACGCTTTTGATCCTTTTTTTCTTTTACCGGAACAATAAGCGGTTTTCAGAGCAGTTGGAGATAAATGTAAAAGCCAGAACAGTGGAGTTGGAGCATGAGGTGGAGATGAGAAAGCTGATAGAATCGGAATTGGTGAAAGCCAAAGAAATAGCAGAAAAGTCAAATGAAGCCAAGAACAGGTTCTTGGCAACAACGAGCCACGAAATACGAACTCCCCTAAATGGTATCTTGGGTTTTTCGAATTTGTTGTTAAATGATGACTTAAGTGTTCAACACCGTGAATTTATCCAGATTATTCATGATTCGGCAGGTCATTTATTTGATTTGATACGGGAGATAATAGATTTTTCAAAAATAGAGAGAGGGGAAATAGCATTTATTAGTGATTTCTTTAATCTGCATGAGGTAATCCATTCAGTAGAGAAAGTAACCAAGATTTCACATCAGGATAGTAAACCGGACTTTTATGTAAAGATAGAAGCAAATGTCCCGGAATATCTGAAAGGAGACGAAGGCAGGCTCCGTCAAGTATTGTTTAATCTGATCAATAATGCCTTTAAGTTTACGGAAGAAGGATTTGTAAGTTTGGAAGTCAGGTCAGTCGAATCAGATTTAAATAAAGAGCGAATACAATTTGTGGTAAGAGATACCGGTATAGGGATTGTAGAAACGGAGATAAAAAATATCTTTAAAGATTTTGTACAGCTTAATACCGATATGAATTCAACAAGAAAAGGAATGGGTCTGGGTCTTTCGATCTGTAAACAAATAGTGGAAGGGCAGAACGGGGAAATACGTGTTGATAGTGAACCCGGATCCGGGAGTCGCTTTATTATCGAATTAACGTTTGAAAGAGTTCAGGGATCATTGCAAAAGAAAGATTTATTAGAACTGGAAGATCTGACGAGCTCTTCTATCCGGATTTTGTATGCGGAAGATAAATTAGTAAATGCGATGGTTTTGCAAAAGTATTTAATGCTACAGGGGGTAAAAGTAGATATTGCAGAAAACGGGGAAGTAGCATTAGAGATGTTGGAAAGAGGGACATATGATTTGGTATTGATGGATATAGAAATGCCAGTGATGGATGGATATGAGGCAACAAAGGCCATTCGAAGACTATCGGATGAAAAGAAGCGGAATATTCCGGTGATAGCCTTGACGGCCCATGCATTGGATGAATTTGAGCAGAAGAGTTATGAGTCAGGTATGAATGCGTTTCAAACAAAACCTTTGCAAATTGAGTCGTTAATGAAGGTAATACGTACCTTTGTAGCACGATAATAAATTGATGGTAGAAAAGATTTATAAACCTAAAGTTTGATTGATTAAGAGACAATAAGATAAAGTTAGGGTTCTGTATCGATAGAATATCGAATGGATATTCGAAAGAAGAAGGTTTTATAAAAATAGTTTACAGAGTATATATGATCCTATGAGTGTAAGTCAAAATCAATATTCAAAAAAAAATCGTAAATCCAGCTTAATACTTGTTTTGTTGATTATATTAATTGGCAACTGTAGTTCTACGTATGCTCAGCGAGTACCACAAAAAATAGATTCTTTATTAAGGATTGTACCAACAGTAGATGATACAACCCGCATACTGAATTATTTAAAAATTGCTCAATACTATGCCGATACAAGCCTTTCCAAAGGGTTGTATTATAGTTCGTTGGCATATAGAGAGTCTGTGAGGGTCAAATGGATTGATGGATTAATTGCTTCGCTTTTAAAACTTGCAGATTACTTTAGTTTGATGAATGATAAAAAACAAGCGAATACATGTATAAAGTTTGTTCTATCAATCAGTTCTTTCTTGCCAAAAGATAATACCGAAATTTTATTTGCTGTAGCTTCAAATTTTATGGCGCAAACAGATTATCCCAAGGCTTTAAAATATTATTTAAAAGCCCTGTACGGCGCAAGCATAAGTAATAATTATAGAATTGCAGCGATTTGTTGTTTTCGAATTGCCTCGATAAACATTATTTTAAAAAATTATAAGAAAGCCGAACAGAATATACAAAAAGGAATGCTTATTGCCAAGTGGACTGACGATAAAGTGAGATGCTATGGATATGAAGCTCTCTATTTTTTAAATATTAAAAATGAAAATATTACTAATGCAAAGAAATGTGTTGATAAAATTTATGCAATATGTAAATCTGCTCAATATTCAATTGGACTGGGATTTGCTTTAATACTGTACGGAGATTTATATGCCAGAGATAGCTTAACTTATCGAAAAGCTTTAGATTGCTGGGGAAAAGCGGTTGCATATGAACTAGATTCTTCATGCACTATTACTGCAAGCCATTTGTATACCCGGATGGCTCAGGTATATACGAATTCGAAAATGTTTAATGAAGCTTTAGAATATAATAAGAAATCGTTAGAATTAAGACTGCTAGCTGGGCAACTCATGTTTATCGGTAGTTCATATACTAATATAGGGACATCGTATAAAAATATGAAAAAATATATTGAAGCTGAAATATATATTAAAAAAGGGTTGAGATATTCAAAAAATATAAGTCATTATGAGTATATTATTTATAATTACCGTAAATTGTATGAATTAAGTGTAGAAAAAAAAGATTACAAAAAAGCACTTGATTATTATTTGGCGCTTGAAGAAAATGAACGTAAATTTAGAGAAATAAATGATTTGGAAAAACTGTCGAAAATCCAGTCAGATTATGAGGTATTAAGGCGGGAAAAATTATTGCAGGCACAAACCTATCAACTTACTAAAAGTAAGCAGTCAATGTTGCTTTTAATATTATTTACAGTTGTTTTAACTTTCACGCTTTTGATCCTTTTTTTCTTTTACCGGAACAATAAGCGGTTTTCAGAGCAGTTGGAGATAAATGTAAAAGCCAGAACAGTGGAGTTGGAGCATGAGGTGGAGATGAGAAAGCTGATAGAATCGGAATTGGTGAAAGCCAAAGAAATAGCAGAAAAGTCAAATGAAGCCAAGAACAGGTTCTTGGCAACAACGAGCCACGAAATACGAACTCCCCTAAATGGTATCTTGGGTTTTTCGAATTTGTTGTTAAATGATGACTTAAGTGTTCAACACCGTGAATTTATCCAGATTATTCATGATTCGGCAGGTCATTTATTTGATTTGATACGGGAGATAATAGATTTTTCAAAAATAGAGAGAGGGGAAATAGCATTTATTAGTGATTTCTTTAATCTGCATGAGGTAATCCATTCAGTAGAGAAAGTAACCAAGATTTCACATCAGGATAGTAAACCGGACTTTTATGTAAAGATAGAAGCAAATGTCCCGGAATATCTGAAAGGAGACGAAGGCAGGCTCCGTCAAGTATTGTTTAATCTGATCAATAATGCCTTTAAGTTTACGGAAGAAGGATTTGTAAGTTTGGAAGTCAGGTCAGTCGAATCAGATTTAAATAAAGAGCGAATACAATTTGTGGTAAGAGATACCGGTATAGGGATTGTAGAAACGGAGATAAAAAATATCTTTAAAGATTTTGTACAGCTTAATACCGATATGAATTCAACAAGAAAAGGAATGGGTCTGGGTCTTTCGATCTGTAAACAAATAGTGGAAGGGCAGAACGGGGAAATACGTGTTGATAGTGAACCCGGATCCGGGAGTCGCTTTATTATCGAATTAACGTTTGAAAGAGTTCAGGGATCATTGCAAAAGAAAGATTTATTAGAACTGGAAGATCTGACGAGCTCTTCTATCCGGATTTTGTATGCGGAAGATAAATTAGTAAATGCGATGGTTTTGCAAAAGTATTTAATGCTACAGGGGGTAAAAGTAGATATTGCAGAAAACGGGGAAGTAGCATTAGAGATGTTGGAAAGAGGGACATATGATTTGGTATTGATGGATATAGAAATGCCAGTGATGGATGGATATGAGGCAACAAAGGCCATTCGAAGACTATCGGATGAAAAGAAGCGGAATATTCCGGTGATAGCCTTGACGGCCCATGCATTGGATGAATTTGAGCAGAAGAGTTACGAGTCAGGTATGAATGCGTTTCAAACAAAACCTTTGCAAATAGAGTCGTTAATGAAGGTAATACGTACCTTTGTAGCACGATAACAAATTGATGATAGAAAAGATTTAAAATAAGCTATGGAGACAGTTGTAAGTGGCATCAGACCAACCGGTGAATTGCACTTGGGAAATTATTTTGGAGCATTACGCAATTTTGTAAAAATGCAGAATGAACAGAATTGCTATTTTTTTATTGCTGATTATCATTCATTAACAACACATCCTACTCCATTGGATTTACATGGAAATGTACGTCGCGTAATTGTTAATTATCTGGCGGCAGGTCTGGATCCTGAAAAGGCCACTCTTTATGTACAAAGCGATATTCCGGAAACAGTTGAACTTTATCTTTTCCTGAATATGAATGCTTATATGGGAGAACTTTCCCGGGTAACATCATTTAAAGATAAAGCACGTAAGCAGCCGAATAACATCAATGCCGGATTGTTAACTTATCCTACGTTGATGGCTGCAGATATAATTCTTCACCATGCAACAAAAGTTCCGGTTGGGAAAGATCAGGAACAACATCTTGAAATGACCAGAACTTTTGCAAATCGTTTTAACAGAATGTATAATGTGGATTACTTTCCGGAGCCTCAGGCATACAATTTTGGTCATGAATTGATTAAAATTCCCGGGCTGGATGGTAGTGGGAAAATGGGAAAATCAGAAGGTGAGGGGAATGCTATTTTTCTTGGAGATTCTCCTGAAGCTATCCGGAAAAAGGTAATGAAAGCAAAAACAGATTCAGGCCCAACGGAACCAAACCAAATTAAGCCTGACGCTATTGAAAATATCTTTACCTTGTTAAAAGTTGTTTCGAAACCAGAAACTGTTGAGTTTTTTGAAGAACAGTACAATATATGCACGATTCGTTATGGTGATTTGAAAAAACAATTGGCTGAAGATATGATTGTATTTACAGAGCCTTTTCGTACAAAAATAGCTGAACTTGAAGCGGACAATGATTACCTTCGAAAAGTAATTAATATGGGCGCTGAAAAAGCTCGTGAAAGTGCACGTAAAACTATTCGAGATGTGCGCGAGATAATTGGATTTAAATCGTTCTAACGATGAAAGATAAAAGTAGAACTAAAGATGAATACACACAGTATGTGCTAAAGATTGCATTACTTTTCTACGTAGCTCATTTGTATTGGGATATTTTTAAACTTATCCATTTTCAAGTATTTGTGATTTGGGAAGTTGGGTTGAAAGCTGCACTAAGTCTGGTATTTGGCGGGTTTGGCTTGCTGATATTTACTTTAAAAACAAGAAAATTTAAGGTTTTTGGTTTCTTGATTGTATTTATAAGTTCGCTCCTTGAAATAGTATGGATATTGTCCGCTAAAAGCTTTGATTTTGAATTGATTTCAATATATTTTCTTTTGTTTTCTGTTGCTTTATATCAACTGGTGAGGCTGGAGCATAATCATTCATCACACAGACATTAATTTTATGAAGAAAAAGCTATATGATACCGCTCCAATTCAGGAAACGGCCGTTTTGGTTGCAGTAGCTTCAGATAATATTGAACCACAAAGAGTGGAAGAATATCTTGATGAACTGGAATTTTTAATTGATACTGCGGGGGCAACTCCTGTAAAACGTTTTATACAACGATTATATAAGCCTGATACCAGAACATATGTTGGAACAGGTAAATTAGATGAAATTATGCAGTATGTTAAGGCAGAAGGTGTTAGTATTGTTGTTTTTGACGATGAACTTTCTCCTTCACAAATTCGAAATATTGAACAAGTTCTTGAATGTAAAATATTGGATAGAACCAATTTGATACTTGATATTTTTGCCCGGAGAGCTCGGACGTCACACTCTAAAACGCAGGTTGAATTAGCTCAATATCAATATCTTTTGCCTAGATTGACCCGAATGTGGACTCATTTAAGTAAGCAACGTGGAGGTGTAGGGATGAGAGGTCCTGGTGAAAAAGAAATTGAAACAGACCGCCGGATTATTCGTGATAGAATTTCATTATTAAAACAAAAACTTATTGAAATTGATCGACAGCAAGAAGTACAGCGTAAAAATCGTAAAGATTTGGTACGTGTTGCATTGGTCGGTTATACAAATGTAGGAAAATCAACATTGATGAATCTTTTGAGTAAATCAGATGTGTTTGCTGAAAATAAACTCTTTGCCACACTTGATACTACTGTACGGAAGGTCGTTTTTGATAATTTACCATTTTTACTGTCTGATACTGTCGGATTTATCCGAAAACTTCCTCATGGGCTTGTCGAGTCATTTAAATCAACCCTTGATGAGGTACGTGAGTCTGATTTGTTATTACATGTAGTTGATATTTCACATCCCGAATTTGAACAACAAATTGACGTTGTTAAACAAACTCTTTCAGAAATTGGTGCTTCAGACAAACCTGTAATTATGGTATTTAATAAAATTGATGCATATTCGTTTGTCGCGAAAGAGGATGATGATCTTACTCCTAAAACCCGAGAAAACTACTCTTTGGATGAATTGAAAGATTCCTGGATGGCTAAAGAGAATGCTCCTGCTATTTTTATTTCAGCAAAGAAAAAACTTCAGGTAGATCAGCTAAAACAAAAAATGTTTGATGATGTTCGCCAGATTCATATGGCAAGGTATCCAAACTATTTGCCTGAAAATAGTTTCAATCCATGGGAAATAGATTCATTTAATGATCAAAAGAATCAAATTGAAGAAGAATAATTTACTCTCTGAACTCTTTGGAGTTTAACATGTTATTAAAGTAATTCGGAATTGAAATAATTAATTTTGCAGGTACTACTTAAATTATATGAAAATGAGAAAACTTAAGCAACCATATTGGGGATTACTCTCTTTGGGAGCCTTAATAATATTGCTTGCCAGTTGGGGTGCTACGGGCCATCGAAAAATAAATTACAATACTACCTATTCATTTTCATATCAGATTCCTCAGTTTCAGCAATGGGCTTCCGATTTACAATCTCATGCGCCTGATGCTGACGATAGAAAGGATACAGACCCAACTGAATCGCCAAAACATTACATAGATATTGATCTTTACAATGAATTTACTTCGCAAGGAAGAATTCCTCAAACCTTTGATTCTGTTGTGGCAAAACACACTTATAATTTTGTTATGGATAATGGGATATTGCCATGGGCAACAGAAACAGCTTATGATACTCTTCGGAACTGTTTCCAAAGAGGGGATTGGGAAAAAGCCGTTTTAGTTGCTGCTGATTTAGGACACTATGTGGCAGATGGACATATGCCACTTCATATCACGGGAAATTATAACGGTCAAAGTACTGGTAATACGGGCATCCATTCACGGTATGAGTCAACAATGATTGGTAATTTTATCTCTCAGATTAATTACAATGGTGATAGTTTAAAGTATATTCCAAATGTGAATAATTATATTTTTAACTATCTTTATTCAAACTACAAATACAAGGATTCCATTCTTCAGGCTGATAATTATGCAAAACAGCAGGCCGGAGGGAGCACAACATCTTCTGCGTATTCGAATGCGCTTTGGTTAAAAACAAAGAACCTTACTATTCAGTTGTTTAAAAATGCATCTCATTCATTAGCAGAACTTATCTATACTGCCTGGATAAATGCAGGTAGTCCTGCCTGGGGGCAAGCTGCAGATGTTGATGATTCAGGAAAAATACTTATTTCAGAAGTGAAAGTTTTTCCAAATCCAGCATCAGACTGTGTTGAAATAGCCTATTCATTATCTGTAGCAACTGATGTAAGTGTAGTTATATCTGATTATACAGGAAGGACAGTTTCATTACTTCAGAATAAATTTCAAATACCAGACATGTATTTGCTAAGGTTTGATAGTAAAGATATTCCTGCCGGAATTTATCTTTATTCGATAAAAGCAGGGAATATTATTAAGTCAGGAAAATTGTTTATAAATCGCTAATACTGTCTTAGTTTTTTAGCAACTAACTCCATTAACCATAGTGGGGTAGAGGTAGCACCACAAATACCAATACTTTCTGCATTTGTACACATCTCTATGTTTAACTCTTCAGGAGTAGATATGAAATAAGAACGCTTATTACTTGACTTACATAAATTGAATAAGTATAGTCCGTTAGAACTGTTTTTACCACTAACAAAAATAATAACATCGTGTTTTTTTGCAAAATCAACGAGTTGGGAAGTTCGGTTTGAAACTTGTCCGCAAATTGTTTGATACGCTTTGAAATCAGGCTGAGAGTTTTGTTTATCTAATTTGTCTTCAATGATTTGCTTGAGTTTTTGATAACTCTCTTTATTTTGGGTCGTTTGAGCGTATAATCTCACGGGCTTTTGATAATTGATTTGATTGAGATCTTCTTCTTTTGAGATGATTATTGCTTCATTATTTGTTTGACCAGCCAACCCGACAACTTCAGCATGTCCTTTTTTGCCATAAATAACAATTTGACCGTTAATAAGCTTCATTTCGTTATAACCAGATTTTATTCTTTGCTGAAGCTTTAAAACAATAGGGCAGGTGGCATCAATTAGTTCGATATTGTTTTTTTGAGCATATTCATACGTTGATGGAGGTTCTCCATGAGCACGAATTAAAACCCGTACATTTTTTAATTTGAAATACTCTTCATGTTCAATAATAATTAATCCTTTTTTGATTAACCGGTTAATTTCCATTTCGTTATGAACAATTTCGCCGAGGCAATAAAGAGTTTTTTGTTTTTCCAGTTCAGTTTCAACAGTTTTAATAGCTGAAACAACACCAAAACAGCACCCAGAATGAGGATCAATCGTTATTTTCATACGTAAATTAATAAATGTCAATGATAGTATTCGATTGATTATTAAAGGTAAAACTATCTCCTTTTTTCAATCCATTAATGACTGCAAAGAACGGAACTTTCACCGAAATTGCGTAAAAGATCTCCCCTTCAACATCTATTTTTCCAAGACTTGCGGAAATTACCAATTTTTGACTTTTAGTTATAACGATTGCTCCAAATTCAACCTTTTCAAACACCTTTTCTATAGGAATACGTTTCAAAATAGCATTATCATCTAACGCTAATTGAAGTTGTTGAGCAAACATATCTCTTTTGCGGAGTAATTGTGTCCGGAAAGAATCATATCGATCTTTTGGCGAACCATAATCATTAGCTGCTTGCTGTGACTCTTCCATGGCCGCTTTAAGATTATCAATCATCGCTTGTTGATGAGTAAAAAGCTTTTCAATTATTTGTTTACGGTGAATATTTTTTTCGTTCATAGGGTTGTATTTTACAGCAAATATAGTGAAATCGTTTATCTTTGTATTAATCTATAAGTAACGATTATGAATCACGATGACAAACTCCGGTTTATGCAAATGGCTGTTGAATTGGCTATGGAAAATTTACAAACCGGAAAAGGAGGTCCTTTTGGCGCTGTAATTGTAAAAGATGGAGTAGTGGTAGGTAAAGGTTCAAATAGCGTGACTTCAACTAATGATCCTACAGCCCATGCTGAAGTAAATGCAATTCGTGATGCTTGTAAGAATTTGGGATCATTTCAATTGGATGATTGTATCGTATTTACGAGTTGTGAGCCCTGTCCAATGTGTTTAGGTGCGATTTACTGGGCAAGGCCTGAAGCTGTGTATTATGCATCAAATCAGCATGATGCTGCGGATGCGGGTTTTGATGATTCATTTATTTACAAGGAAATAGAACTTCCATATGAAAAAAGGTCGATTCCTTTTGTTCATCAGCCAACAGATTTTGCTCAAAGTGTTTTTGATTGTTGGAAAATAAAAGAGGACAAGGTTGATTATTAATTGGATAAATCTATAAAAGCAAAAAAGCTGTAATTCTCATAATTACAGCTTTTTTGCTTTTGTGCCCGGAACAGGACTCGAACCTGCACGTCCTTGCGAACACTAGTCCCTGAAACTAGCGCGTCTACCAATTCCGCCATCCGGGCAGGTCAAATTAGTTTCATGAAAATGTGCCCAGAACAAGACTCGAACTTGCATGCCCTAGCGAGCACTACCCCCTCAAAGTAGCGTGTCTACCAATTTCACCATCTGGGCAGGGTTTAGTGGTGCAAAAGTAGTATATTTTTTGGAAATACAAGACCTCTCAAAATATTTTTTTGAAAGCATTGTTTTTGCTCAGGTTTTTAAATGTTTGGAATGTGTTTTGTTCTAAATTTGCATGAAATCATTTTAGGTATGAAAATAAAAGCTCTCTATACTTTATCTCTGATTCTATTTTTTATAAATATTCATGCACAAGATACGGAATCACCATGTCCTCCTCCTGATAATAAAAAAGCTGTCAAACAGTTCGAAAAGGCATCAGATGCTTATAAGGCAGGAAACTATACCAGTGCTTACCAATATCTGAAGATTGCGGTAGAAGAAGATCCTTTGTATGCAGATGCCAATTATATGCTGGCTCTCATTAATCTTAAAAAAGAAAAGAAAAATATTAAAGCAGCAAAGTTTTATCTGCTCGAAACAATCCGCTCTTGTGTCGAATACGAACCATATGCATATTACTATTTGGCCGATATTTTTTATGGAGAAAACAAATATGACAGTTGCGCTAAAATGATCAAGGTCTTTTTGAAGGATGTTGATAAAATTAAATCGGACAAGGAGTATGAGTATGCGAATCAATTGCTTAAATTTTCACAATTCTATACTGATATCTATGCCAATCCTGTTCCATTTGAACCAAAAGTTGTTGAAGGAATCTCTACTTCTCTGGATGAATATTTGCCCATTATTTCTCCTGATAATGAGTTGGCATTGTTTACCCGTAAAACAAAACTGGAACAACAACGTACTGCTTTTCAGCAAGCAGATGTGAAGTTTAAAGAAAAGTTTATTGTGAGTCAGAAGCAGTTTGACGGATCTTTTGATGAAGGCGAGCCTATGCCAGCTCCTTTCAATGTTCAGGATAATGAAGGTGGAGCCACACTAACTATTGATAATCGGTTTATTTACTATACTGTATGTAAATACACTGATGGCGGAAATTATTATAACTGTGATATTTGTAGTTCTGAGAATAAGAACGGAGTTTGGCAACCGATCAAAAACCTTGGAAGAAATGTAAATACTCCCAATAATTGGGAATCACAACCTACCGTTTCGGCTGATGGAAAAACAATCTATTTTGTAAGCGACCGTAAAGGCGGATATGGTGGTTATGATATCTGGATTACTCATAAGCAGGATAATGGAGAGTGGTCTGTACCTGAAAATGTAGGGCCAAACATTAATTCGCCCGGAAATGAAAAGACTCCGTTTTTACATAGCGATAGTCAAACACTATATTTTGGATCTGATGGCTGGATGGGGTTAGGTGGCTATGATATCTTTTACATGAAACTTGGAAAAGAAAAAGAATGGAAGCAACCCAAAAATATTGGTTATCCAATTAATACACCTGATGATGAGACCGGATTTTTTGTGAGTACGGATGGTAAACAAGGCTATTTTACATCTAACAAGTTGAAGGGGAAAGGAGGTTGGGATTTATATACTTTCGATCTGTACGAAGATGCTCGTCCTGAAAAGGTACTCTTTATTAAAGGTGAGCTAAAAGATGGGAAAACGGATCAACCTATTCCTGCCCGAATTGAATTGAAAAACATGAAAACCAAACAGATTACGAATATTCCGGTGGATAGTACAACTGGAAAATATGTGGCTGTAGTACCTTTCAGAAACGACTATTTGATGACCATTAAGAAAGAAGATTATGCATTTGAATCAAAATACTTTTCAATAAATGATCCCCATTTGAGCGGTGCAGTAACTCATAATACCGAAATAAAGAAAATAGAAGTGGGTGAATCATATCAGTTGAAGGATATTAACTTTGCGACCAATTCATATGACCTTACTCAGAAATCAAAAAATATTATTGATGGCTTTATTGATTTTCTAAAAGAAAATCCTCGTGTGAAAGTTGAAATTCAGGGCCATACAGATGATGTGGGTGATGATAAAGCCAATTTGATTTTGTCTGATAATCGTGCAAAAGCAGTTTATGAATATATGGTTATCCGAAACATATCTCCTTTACGGTTGAGCTATAAAGGGTATGGTGAAACTAAACCGATAGCAAGCAATCAAACAGAAGAGGGTAAGGCTAAAAATCGCAGAACCGTGTTTGTAATCAAAAGCAAATAAGCAGATAAAAGAAGCCTGTTACGATATTGGAACAGGCTTCTTTGTAATTGGTTATTTTTTGAGTATCTCTTTTGCAAGTTGATCAAAGATAATGCCATCAAAATTTCCGGAACTCATCAGTAAAAGGTTGCGGTTACCCCAGTCGGTTGCATGCAGCTTACTCACAAGCTCAGGGGAACTGTTGAACACAGTTAAATCATCGCGTCCGAAAGCTTGTTTAACTTCAGCGATGGTGATAGCTTCCAGTTTTTTGTGTTCAATTGTGACCGGATTAAAATAAACACAGGCTTCATCTGCCAGATTCATACAATCTTTATATTCTGATAAAAACTTCTTATTGAGACTACTGAAAGTGTGTAATTCGAGGCAGGCGGTTAAAATACGGTTGGGATATTGTTCTTTTACGGCTGTAATAGTAGCTTTTAGCTTTGATGGAGAATGCGCAAAATCTTTATAAATAGCTGTGGTATCACTTTTGTCAACCAGTTCAAGCCGTTTAGAAGCCCCCGTAAAAGTACTGATGGCATTCAGAAAGTCTTCATCTGTAATATTAAGTTCCCGACAAACCTTCCATGCTCCATAAAGATTGGTAAGATTATGCTTCCCGAAAATATGCAAGGGGTATTTAATCCCATTATGAATAATAAATGTCATTTCGTTATTTATTTCATAGGGAGGAATACCATATCCTTCTACTTTTATTTTTCGTTGAGTGTTCAGCGCTACTTCACGGGCAATTTCGTCGGTATTGTTGTAAAGTAAAACACCACCATCCGCAATCATGTTAGCGAAAATGCGGAATTGCTCCACATAATTATCAAATGTGGGGAATACATTAATGTGATCCCAGGCAATTCCGTTAATAAGTCCGATATTGGGTTTGTAAAGATGAAACTTTGGACGGCGGTCGATAGGTGAAGTGAGATATTCGTCACCTTCGAGGATCATAATATGGGCCTTTTCGCTTAATTTTACCATCACATCGAAGCCCTGAAGCTGAGCTCCCACCATGTAATCGGTTGGAATGTTCAGCTTATTTAATACGTGGATAATCATGGCTGTAATAGTCGTTTTCCCGTGACTTCCTCCAATTACAACACGAAGCTTGTCTTTCGATTGTTCGTAAAGATATTCAGGATAGGAGTAGATTTTAATATCAAGTTCCTGTGCACGGATTAGTTCCGGATTATCCTGACGGGCGTGCATTCCAAGAATTACAGCATCGAGATTAGTGGTGATTTTATCCGGATTCCAACCAATAGTATCGGGCAGGAGGTTATATTTCTGTAAACGGCTTTTGGAAGGTTCAAAAATCTCATCATCAGAACCGGTGACATTGTATCCTTTTAAATGTAAGGCAATTGCAAGATTGTGCATGGCACTACCACCAATGGCAATAAAGTGAATCCGTTTCATGTGGTCGTTTTTTTTCAAAGATAGAAAAAAAGGTAATTTGAAAATTTGAAAATTTCAAGATGATATTGCAGGTATTAAAAATCATTCTGGAATCTTGTATTTGTAAACTTGAATTATTTTAGCTTTGCAAAAGCGTTATTTATTTAATCAAAAAGTAAGTGTATGATAAATTCATTTTCGATAATAGCGATTGCGTTACTCATTTTTGGGATAATTATGATTTTATTTCCTCCAAAATTTGGAAGCAAAACTTTTGGAATCAGAATGAATAGTACGTTACGTAGCGAGGAAGCCTGGATGTATGGACAGATGATTTATGCAGTATTGGTTTTAACTGTTGCAATAATACTTGGAGTGATGGGAATTTTGAAGCAGATCTTACATATTCAGAGTTATTATGGAATGTTTATTATTCTGCTCTTTTGGCTTGGATCACGCAAGTTAATAGATTGGATGATTAACCGCAAATTTCCGGAATAAGCACTTCTTTGTTATCTGTTGTTTCAATTGTTGTTTTGGCATAATTCAGTGAGTAAAGCTATTTTTTATTGCGCAAAAGCAAATGATATATTGTTGTACTCAATTGACTATTACGCAAAATAAGTAAAGGATTGATAAGATAAGAAATAGAATAGCAAATAGTATTTCAAAAATTTCAGAAATAAAGCGGTTTGGGCGTAACTATATGAGAATGATGTGGCGATTTTAAAAACGAAAAAAAGAGTTGTCCGGTAAATTTCAGACAACTCTTCTTTTTTAATTTTTTTACAGTGCTTAACGAATCGGGAGGATTTCTTTTCCGCGAGTTGTGTTAATCACGGTTGCCAGCGCAATGTAAAGAGCAAGTGAACCACATATTACACCATCAATTCCACCGATGAGTTTGATGGTTTCGTTGCCTGTAAAATCAGCTGTTGCCAGCAGAAAGAACAGTAAGGCTACTGTTGCAAATAACACCTGTGTCATTTTGTTCATGTTGAATGTGGCAATCCATAATCCTATTGAGAAAATTCCCCAGAGAGTAAGGAACCAACCCATTGAAATTGGAGTTGGAGTTTCGCCTAGACCAAGTTTTGGTAACATCTGAAGGGTAATCAGGATAATCCAGAATAATCCATAAGAGCTGAAGGCCACAGTGCCGAATAAGTTGTTCTTACGCCATTCCATCTTGCCAGCAACAGCCTGTGCTAATCCTCCGAAGAAGATTCCCATAGCCATAATCATGCTGTCCATTCCGAAAAGTCCAACATTGTGCAGGTTTAATAATAAAGTAGTCATTCCAAAACCGCATAATCCCAGCGGAGCAGGATTTGCAGTCGAATCCATTAAACGGATGTTCTCTGTTCTTTCGTCCATTGTTTCTGTTCTTGTTTTATTTATTTGGTGAATACTAAGTTTTTGAGTAAAAAGGCTTAGAAGGCTCAGAGGCTTATTTTCGTATCAGTAATGCAACATTTTCCACGTGATGAGTGTGTGGAAACATATCTACAGGCTGAATTTTTGCTAAACGATAATCCGTAGAAAGTAAAGCGACATCACGAGCCTGAGTAGCCGGATTACAACTCACATATACAATGCGTTGCGGGGCACAGGCAAGAATTTGGGCAATTACTTTATCATGCATTCCGGCGCGTGGCGGGTCAGTGATGATTACATCGGGTTTGCCATTTGCTGCAATAAATTCTTCGGTAAGCACCTTGGCCATATCGCCGGCATAAAAAATCATATTGTTGTACCCGTTTTCGGTAGCATTAATACGGGCATCAGTAACAGCAGGTTCTACATATTCGATACCTACAACCTTTTGAGCATTTTCGGCTATATAACAGGCAATCGTTCCGGTTCCGGTGTAAAGGTCGTACACAATCTCGTTTCCTGTCAACGCTGCAAATTCTGCTGCAACATGATATAGTTTTGCTGCCTGTCTGGAATTTGTCTGGTAAAATGAAACTGGACTCACTTTGAATTTGAGTTTTTCCGCTGGATTATTAAATCGTGGCAATGTTTCAAGCATGTCTGGTTTGCCGCTGAAGAGACGAATCTCTACATCCTGTAAAGTGTCATTACGTTTGTTGTTAATGGCATAATAGAGCGAGGTGATTTGTGGAAATTGCTGACGGATATGTTCCATCATTGGAATAATCACTTCTGGAATATCATCTTTAAACACTAAGAGAATCAGCCAGTCGTTTTCGATAGAATTGCGGATGATGAGATTTCGCAGCATGCCATCCCAGTTGCGGGCATCGTAAAAGCTTATTTCATGTTCCAGTGCATAACGTTTTATTTCCAGACGAATCTGATTGGAAAGTTCATCCTGCAGATAGCAGTTTCGAATATCCAGAACTTTGTCGAAACGTTCAGGAACGTGGAATCCCAATGCATTGTTTTCAGGGTCATTGGCTTCTAAGCGAGGTTCGTTATAGGTAAACCAGCGCTTACTCGAAAAAGCAAAATCAAGTTTATTCCGGTAGTATTGAATGCGCTCGGAAAGAATAATCGGTAAGGTTTCTTCAGGTGTTATTTTGCCAATATGTTTAAATGCATCGGTAACCTGTTTTTCTTTGTAAAACCCCTGCCACTTGTAATTCATGCCCTGCCAGCGACAGCCTCCACATACTCCAAAATGTTCGCAAAAAGCATCTACACGTTTTTCAGAATATTTGTGGAATCGGATAGCATTCCCTTCTCCAAAGTTACGTTTCTTTTTGTAGAGCTCAATGTCCACAATATCGCCCGGAACAACAAAGGGAACAAACACAACCATGTCGTTCACTTTTGCAATACATTTTCCTTCAGCACCAGCATCAATAATTTCTATGCTTTCGAGAACTGGATAGGTTTTATGAGGTTTCATGTGCTATTTTTATAAGTGTTTAATTGTTACATGGAATGTCCATGCTATGATATCAGTTTGTGGGCATTTCATCAAATAACAATGATTGGTGAAAATAATTCGCTAACCGGAAAATTCCAAATACAAATTCTCAATACTGATTAGAGGTAAGGGATGACCAATTGCTGTTTTGCCCTTTAACTTACCTGTTTAATCGGTATTATAATGTCATTGGATTTTAATAAGCTATAACCTTTTCCGGAATTAACAAAGTGCAAAAGTACCAGTTTTTCTCGAATTTAGAAAAAAGGAGATGGTCTGAGGTTTGTAGAGAATAAATCAGATTAAAAGAACTTCAGATGTTTGAAATCTTTAGTAATGCTGATTGCAAATGAGCCTTTAAGCCCGAGTTGTTTTCCGGTATAGTTTCGGTAAACCGGAATATCATAAAGTGCTGAAATATACAGATCTCCCGGCAAAACAATTACTAAACGAGGAACAAACACCATTGTATGACTTCCTGTATTAATTACTTCTGCTCCAGATATATAATCTTTAGATTTTAATTCATTTCGAAGTTCAATAACAAAGTTAAGCTGCTTAATGATCTGTTTTGAAACAAACAATGAATTGGTAAGAAATGAACCAAAACGATAGTCTTGTTTGTTTTCAAAGTTGTATTCGAAACGATTCATGTTAAAGATTTTCAGTTTCAGATCCGGAAATCCTTTGTTAAGGTAGACCTGTACAATGTAGCCCATTGCACCACTCGAAGGTTGTATCTCTACCGGAAGTTTTACTCCGTCGACATATTGAGGCTCGGAAGTAAATGGAATTTTTAATCCTGCACCTGCCGTAATTTCCTGAGCTCTCTCTTCATTAAAATAAACAGAATATTTAAAAAGCAGAGTTGCTCCTGTAATTCCGCTTCCTTTTAAAACATAGTCAGGAATGTTTTTGAAATGTTGGGTTTTGTCGATAAAATATCCGGCATCTGCCTCAAGGGTAACACGATGGGTGATTCCATAGCCCAATGACAGGTTTGCAAAGTTGTATGATGAGTTGGAAAGTACACCCCAGTTCGAGAGCTTTTCAGATCCTTCATAATATGAATCAAGATAACTGTGACGATAAAAAGAGCCAATGCGTAAGGTGTTCTTTTCAAGTATCCCCATCTGAACACTTGCACCAACCGGATTTCCGGTAGAACAACATTGTGCTTGTATGAATTGAGGGAGTACGATTCCAAGCAGGGAGAGAAAGAGGGTGAAAAGTTTACTCATGAACCTGTATTGAAACTTGTTTTGAATCGGTGTTATTTGAATTATCCTTTACATCGCAGCTTACTGTGAATTTACCGGCATGACATACGGTGAATATTACTTTTCTACCGCTACCAATCAAAGAGCCTCCTGAGTAATTCCATGTATATGTTAACCCATTGCCTTGGGCATTTGCAGTAAGGTTAACAGTGCCGTTTACTTTTATAGAAAGCGTATCGGCATCCAATGAAATAAATTTAAATTTCTGATTTGAGTTTGCAGGATTAGGAGATGTGTCTTCCTTTTTACAGGATAAAAAACACACAACAATGCCCAGCACCAAAGCCAATGATGTTGATTTAAGATTCATGATGTTTATTTTCGGTTAGCTATTTAGTCTTAAAATGCAAATAAACAACAAATTGGGTATTTCGATACGGAAATAAACTTTTTTAACAACTCTTTAATTAACAGGCTGCTTAGAAGGTTGATGTCAGAAAACTTAGATGTATCTTGATTCGTGAATATGTTGTTGGTATTCGGACAAGGAGTTGATATTTATAACGTAATTTCGTTCACTTTCGTCGAGTTCAAAGTTGTGAATATTGGACATGTAAAAGAAATCGCGAATTGCCGGAAATTGACTGAAACGCAACACTTTCTCTATGTTTTTTTGTGTGGTTTGTGAATAAATGGCATGCAAAGGCTCTATTTTCCCGTCATTCAGAGGCATCAACACATCCGGTTTGTATTCATGAAACAAACCAATCATCTTTTCGATAAGCGATCGCTGTACGTATGGCATATCACAAGCCAGGATGAATACAGCAGAGCCTTTGCATTTTTTGAGTGCAGTATAAATCCCGGCTAGTGGACCAGCATTGTTGAATAAATCTTCGGTTATAATAAAGTTGCTGAAGTCTTTAAATTCGTCTTTACGGTTTGTTATCAGGAGTTTTTCATCGAATAACGATTCAATTTGCTCAACTACTTTGTGTAAAAAAGTGTGATTATCTATCGGCAACAATGCTTTATTAACTGAATTGAAGCGGGTGCTTTTCCCTCCGGCTAAAATTGCCAGAGAAATATCATGCTCAATCATGCGGCAAATGTTTTAAGTGACTGAATTAAATCCATTGGTTTCACGGGTTTTGTGATATAGTCATTAAATCCGGCTTCGATACATTTTTGTTTTTCATTTTCATGTGCAAAGGCTGAAACACCAATCAGAATGGTTTCTTTGTCTTTTTTTCGAATCTCTTTCGCAACATCCATTCCATTCAATACCGGAAGTAAAAGATCGAGTATGATAATATCCGGTTTATGGTTTTGATATTGTTGAATACCATCATTTCCATCCAGAGCCCAGAGGATATTAGTATGAGAATGTTTAAGAAGTTCATAGAGATATTCATAGCAGTAATCGATATCTTCGACAATCAGGATCGTTTTTCCGGTTAAATCGGGTATTTGCCTGCGTATATCTGTGAATTCATCTTCATCCATTTTAGGTTGTTTTATAGGGATTGAAAAGCTAAATACTGAGCCTGTTTTGTGAGAAGACTCAACCCATATTTTCCCATTCATTAATCCAATCCATCCTTTTGCAATCGAAAGTCCAAGACCGAAACCATGCAGCTTGTCAGGATTTGAATGTTCGATTGTATTAAAGCTCTGGAAAATTTTCCCGTGCTGGGCTTGAGGGATACCCATTCCTTCATCACTTACTGAGAAACAAATTTCATTTTTGTTTTGGATTTGTGCTGAAATGATAATTTTCCCCTTTTCGGAATACTTTAGCGCATTGTGAATCAAAATCATTAATATGTGTCGTAACTTGCTTTCATCTGCATAAATTTCGCAATAATCGTCGGGTACATTGTTTTTAACATCAATTACTACATTTTCTTTATTCAAATCCATCTGAAGGTTAAGTGATGTCTGGTAAACACTTTGTATGATATTTTTAAGATTACAATTTGTTGGATTAAGTTTCACTGCATTTACTTCAAGTTGTGACAACTCTATGATACTGTTGATTGCTGATAGAAGTTGCTGACTGTTTTGTAAAATATGATCAGTATAATCTGTAAGCTCTTTTTTTGTAATTTCATTATCGTTTAAAAGTTCACTGAACCCAATGATTCCATTGAGCGGAGTTCTTATTTCATGTGAAATATTTGCAAGAAATGCGTTTTTCAGTTTTTCAGCTTCTTCAGCTTTTTGCCGTGCAGCCGAAAGCTCCTGTTCAATATGGTTTCGTCTGATAGTATCTTTGTGAATCAGGACGTAGAGTAAAATTGCTGTGATAATAATGAAAAACCATCCTTTGTATGTTTGGAACAGGGTTATTGTTTCCGGGCCAGCATTCCCATTGTCCATCATGAGTACAAATTTGTCAGAGAGCAGGATCCATAAAAAACCTGCAATAAAATAAAATATCACAATTTTATATTCTAATGCGATTTTAATTTTCAGTTTCATATCAGAAAAATTAAGGAAACGTACTCAAATAAAATACTTCCAGAAGGATGATATTCATGGTGGGTAAACATAATTTTATCTTTCTGGTAAGTCCCGAAAAACAAATATACGATCTCTAAAATGTTAATTTGTAATTTAACATTTTTTCTATTACAGAAAAGCATTGATAATCCTTTGAAATTGAAAATTAGCTGACAGAGAATCCTTACTTTTGCGTTCTGAAACAGAATTGAAATGCTATGGAAAAACATTTAATCAACCCTGAGTGGATCGATTTTAAAACTATTCAAAACATAATTGAACGTAATTTAAAACTGGAACTTTCGGGCGAAGCTAAACGCAGAATTGAAAAATGTCGTAACTATTTGGATCATAAAATGGAAACACAGGTAGAGCCGATTTATGGCATTACTACCGGTTTTGGTTCTTTATGCAATCATTCCATTACCAAAGATCAGTTGGGAACATTGCAAAAAAATTTAGTGATGTCACATGCTTGTGGTACGGGTGATGAAGTTCCTTCTGAAATAGTAAAGCTGATGCTGTTGCTTAAAATTCAGTCACTTTCTTATGGAAATTCAGGTGTGCAGCTTTGTACTGTTGAACGGCTGGTTGATTTTTACAACAGCGATATTTTTCCGGTTGTTTATCAGTTAGGTTCACTTGGTGCTTCCGGTGATTTGTCTCCTTTGGCTCATATGTGCCTGCCATTATTAGGGTTGGGTGAAGTGAGATTTAACGGAGAAAAGGTTTCGTCAGAAAGTATTAACCATAAATTTAACTGGAATCCAATTGAGTTGCAGTCGAAAGAAGGTCTTGCCCTATTAAATGGGACTCAGTTTATGAGTGCTTATGGAATCTGGTGTGTGATTCAGGCAAACAGACTGTCAAAACAGGCCGATATTGTTGGTGCAATTTCATTAGAAGGTTTTGATGGACGTATAGAACCCTTTTATCATCCAGTACATGCCATTCGTAACCATACCGGACAGATTAATACCGCTGAATATTTTAGAAATCTGCTGGAAGGAAGCGAAATCATTTGTCAGAAAAAGTTACATGTTCAAGATCCTTATTCATTCCGTTGTATTCCACAGGTACATGGTGCATCAAAAGATGCAATTGGCTACGTAATCAATGTATTCAATAATGAAATTAATGCAGTTACAGATAACCCGACTATTTTTCCGGATGAAGATGTGATTGTATCAGCAGGAAATTTCCATGGACAACCGTTGGCGATTGCACTTGACTTTCTATGTATCGCATTAGCCGAACTGGGAAATATATCGGAACGCCGTACCTATCAGTTGCTTGCAGGAAAACGTGATTTACCACCATTCCTTGTTGCAAATCCTGGCTTAAACTCGGGATTTATGATTCCGCAATATACTGCAGCATCCATTGTAAACCAGAATAAAATGCTGGCAACACCCTCATCCATTGATTCGATTGAATCATCACAAGGGCAGGAAGACCATGTGAGTATGGGTGCCAATGCCGCTACAAAAACATATCGCATAGTACAAAACCTCGAACGCATTCTGGCAATTGAGCTCTTTAACGGAACACAGGCATTGGAATTCCGTCGTCCATTACGCTCATCTTCTGTATTGGAACAGGTTGTTGCCGAGTATCGTAAAGCCGTGAGCTTTGTTCAAAATGATCGTATTATGTACACCGAAATTCAGAAATCTGTTGATTTCCTGAGAGGAATGAAACTATAGTTTTATCACTATTCGGTAATCCCCAATAAAGACAAGGATGGTTTTGGCAAGCTTAACCATCCTTGTCTTTTTAGTTTAAAGCGAATTAATATCAAGGGAGAATAAAAGAATGAGGCTTTTATGGTTTAATTACCGGATCAAACAGACTGAACCCCTTCTTGTTTTCTCAATAGGTAAAGCACTATTTTGCTGAATTTTGTATTTTATCATCCAGACATAATTTCCCGGGATGACATCAACTCCCTGATAGCTAAGGATAATTTTTTTTTTCAACATTAGTATTGTTGTCATAAATATTGTCTGGCTCAATAGTATAAATAGTTACTTAATATTCATCTTTAAAAGGCTGATGAGATTGCCTTAAAAATGATTATATTTGCAATATTGGAACAAACTTGTTATTATGTTGTTCTTTATGTAGACTTTGAAATATGAAGCTTTACATTAAATATATGGTTAGCATTCGCTGCAAAATGATAGTTAAAGCAGAACTGGAAAACCTTAACCTTCATTTTGGAACAGTAGAGCTTGGCGAAGTTGAAATAAAAGAAAATATTACGCAAGAGCAACGAGAACAATTAAGAAGTGCACTTTTAAGATCTGGGCTTGAGTTAATGGATGACAAAAAAGCTATGTTGATTGAAAAAATCAAAAATGTAATTGTAGAAATGGTGCATTATTCCGAAGAGTTTCCTAAAACCAAAAACTCAGTTTATATCAGTGAAAAATTAAACTATGACTACACATATTTGGCAAATCTTTTTTCGGAAGTTACAGGAATCACAATTGAACATTTTATTATAGCGCATAAAATAGAACGGGTAAAAGAATTACTGGTTTATGATGAATTTAATCTCACGGAAATTTCTTATATGCTTAATTACAGCAGTGTAGCACATCTTTCTAATCAGTTTAAGAAAGTTACGGGTTTGACTCCTTCCTTTTTCAAACAGTTGAAGTATAAAAAACGTACAAATCTGGAAAGTATGTGAATTATGCAATTTAGATATTTAATCGTGTAATGTTTTTTAATGCGTATTGATGCAATTTTGTATTTCTAAACATTAATACATTATAGAGAATGTCAAAAGAAAAAGAGGGTAAGGAAAAGTCTGGAAAGAAAGTTCCTGTAAAAAATTTAAAAGAGAAGCGCATAGCGAAAGCTGCTAAAAGAGATAATAAAAATAAAGAAAGTTCATTATAAGCGCTATATTTTAATTAATATACAGCATATGGTTAAAATAATAATATATAGTATATAACATGAATACTATGTGGTTATTTATGGATTAATTAAAATATTAAAATATGGAAACACCTCCAAATACGATAACTGATTTAATTGAGAAAATAGAAATATACGGCAAAACTACTCTGGAATTAACAAAACTCAAACTACTAGAGTTAATAATCAGTATTGTTTCATCTATTATTTCTCATTTGAGTGTATTTATTACATTATTTATGCTTTTACTCATCTTAAATATAGGGATTGCATTATTTCTTGGTGATATTCTTGGAAAACTATACTATGGATTTTTTATTGTGGCTGGCTTTTACCTGATCCTTGGAATTATAACGCACTTCTTTTTTCAAAATAGAATTAAAAAAATGGTAAGCAACGCTATTATTAAGTCAACCTTTAAGTAGATTTATCATGAATAATATAAATTCAATGGAAAGTTTGAGAGAGGCAATTCTTCAACTGGAAACAAAAAGGCTAGTAGAAGCAGGCTTGCTTAAAAGTCAACTATCTGTAGTTTATGAAAGTACGAAACCTATAAATATTATACGCAACACTTTTAATGAAATACTAGGTTCTGATTGTTTTAAAAATACGATTATTAGCTCATCTATTGGGCTTGTTACAGGGTTAATCTCTAAGCTAATATTTGAAAGAAGAACACATGATTCTGCTAAAAAAAATATTGGTCAGGCACTAATGTTTAGTATCGCAAAGTTTATAGCTAATAACCCTGAAGTTCTTTCACTAATAGAAAATGAAATCGTTAAGTTATTTAAATATATAAAAAATCTCAGAAATAAGCCAACTGCTGAGCCTTGAAATTATGATTAAATATCTGTATGCGACATGAATACAATTGATAGGATCCCATTTTATGCAAGGGTTACACTCTTACTTATTGGATTATATGTTTTTGTAAGTATCCTTTCTGTTTTACAATACATTTTGATACCTGTAATATATTCAGTTATTATATCTATTCTCCTGAATCCAATAATTGTATTTTTTGAATATCATAAAATTAATAGGATAATATCTATTATATTTACATTACTATTACTTGTAATAATTATTATATTCTTTGGATTTTTTTTATATACTCAAGCTTGTGGATTTGGAGAATCATGGCCTGTTTTTGTTACAAATTTCACCAATATTATTAACGATATTATATCATGGTTATCAAAGTATTTTGGTACTAATCCACAGGATATACATGACTGGATTTCCCGTTCGAAAAGAGAATTAATAAGTACAAGTAGTTCCGGAATAGGTGAAACACTTGTTTCTTTTGGAAGTGGGTTAATGCAATTATTATTAATTCCAGTTTATGTATTTATTATTTCATATTATAAGCCCTTGTTCCTAGAGTTTATTCATAGAGCCTTTAGCTCAGGAAATCAAAGTAAGGTGAACGATATCGTAGTTCAAATCAAAGAAGTTATTCAAAAATATCTTACAGGATTGGTGATGGAAGGAGTTATAATTTCAATTTTGAATTCCACAGCATTATTATTGTTGGGTATTGAATATGCAATACTTCTCGGTATTATAGGTGCTCTGCTTAATGTGATTCCGTATATAGGCGGGATTGTAGCAGTTGCATTGCCGATAATGGTGGCATTAACAACAAAAAGCTCCGGTTGGTATGTTCTTTATATTTTAATTATATATTATATAATCCAACTCATTGATAATAATTATATTGTACCTAGGATAGTAGCCTCAAAAGTAAAGATAAATGCCTTTTTTTCGATAATTGTGGTAATAGCAGGAAATGCTTTATGGGGAATTCATGGAATGTTTCTTTCAATTCCAATTTTAGCAATTATTAAACTCATTTTTGACCGGGTAGAGTCATTAAAAGTCTGGGGATTTTTATTGGGTGATACAATGCCTAAACTTAAGATACGTAAAAAATAAAATCCAATATCATGTTGGTATATTTATATGAATAATATATAAATATATTCATTTATTATAATTGAAATAATTTAATGTGTGAATGATGTAATTCATATCATTAATTGTATAATAAAATAAAATGGTTCGAGATCTACCTTTGTGTATTGGGTTGTAATTATCACGTTAAGTTAAAATCACGATGAAAAAATTAATAATCTGTGTGTTTATTTATTTTATAGCAAGCTTTCAAATTAATGCTCAAAAAACAAATACATCAGAACAGTATGGAAAAACATTTAATTTAGGCCTTGGTGTTGGAGGCTATTCAGGTTATTATTCTTATGTAGGACATTCAATTCCTGTATTCAATTTTAATTATGAATTTGCGATAGCTCCAAGTGCTACACTTAGTCCCTTTATTAGTTTTTATACTTACAGTAACAGATATTATTGGGGTGTAAATAATACATATAAATATTATAAATATAGAGAAACGGTTATTCCTATTGGAATTAAAGGATATTACTATTTTGATCAAATATTAGAAGCAAAATCAAAATGGGATTTTTACCTTGCTGGTTCTTTGGGTTTTGCACTGGTTAGGTCTTCTTGGGATAGTGATTATTATGGAGATGAAGATCATTTTCAAAGAGGAAACTCTTTGTTTTTAGATATTCATGCGGGAGTTGAATATCACGTTAACAGGAAGTTTGGTCTTTACTTTGATTTATCAAGTGGGACTTCTACTATAGGGATTTCAATACATTAATAATTTACTTATATGAAATTTAGTAAAATGGAAAATCAAGAAATTGAAAAATCGAAAGTTTACATAACAGTTGAAATTATTGAATATGTTCATAATTCCATTGTTATTAAGACAATTCTAAAGAAATCAACAGGTAATATTAGTGTAATGTCTGTTGATAGCGGGGAAGGTTTAACCGAAAAAACAACACCCTTTGATACATTCGTTCAGATAATTGAAGGAACTGCAGAACTAGTGATTAATGGGGTACCTAAAATACTAGAAACAGGCCAATCAATAGTTATTCCTGCCCATGCCCCCAATTTAATAAGACCAAATGGACGGTTTAAAATGATATTAACCGTAATTAAGAGTGGGTATGAGTAGAGGTGCTATAATTAGGCGAAATTAATATATTAAATAATTTATAAAAACAAAATTATGAAAAACAAAATTATTGTACATGCAATGTCAGCTCTTATTGTAATCACATTTCTAAGCAGTTGTCAATCGTCGTCCGAAAAAGTTGAAAATGCAAAAAATAATCTTAGTGAAGCCAAAGAAAGTGTTAAAGAAGCCAAGCAAGATTTGGTTAATACTAGACTTGATTCAATTGTAGATTATCAAACTTTTAAAAAGGAATCGGAATTGGTAATTGCTGCTAACGAAAAAAACATTGCATCTTTAAAAGGCAAAGTACTTAATGCAACTATTACAAATAAAGATAATTATGAGAAGAGTATTTTAAAATTAGAAAAGAAAAACAATGAGTTGAAATTGAAATTAAAAAATTATAATGGAGAAGGAAATGTGAAATGGGATCTTTTCAAAGCGGAATTCAATCATGACTTGAAGGAGTTAAGTAAGGCATTTAATGATGTTTCAATCAAGAATATTAAATAATTAATTAATAAATACTTAAAATGAAAAAAATAATATTATTACTAATTGTTGCTATTGGAATGATTGATATATCAATCGGACAAGATAGCGAAACAGATTTTCGGGACAAAGTACAATTTGGGCTTAAGATCGGTCTTAATTACTCAAATGTATATGATACAAAGGGGGAAGAGTTTAAATCAGACCCTAAGTTTGGACTAGCTACAGGTTTATTTGTTTCTATTCCTATAGGAAAATTTATTGGAATACAGCCGGAATTACTATTCTCTCAAAAGGGATTTAAAGCGACGGGTGTCCTTTTAGGCAATCCCTATGAATTTACACGTACAACGAATTATATTGATATTCCAATCTTCTTTACATTAAAACCCATTGAATATTTTACGATTTTAGCCGGACCTCAATATTCATACTTGATTAAACAAAAGGATGTTTTTGCAAATACAACAACGAGTATTGTACAAGAACAAGAATTTGAGAACGCGAATATTCGTAAAAATACTTTCTGCTTTATTTTTGGTGGAGATGTTAATTTAACTCACTTTGTTTTTGGCGCAAGAATTGGGTGGGATATTCTCAACAATAATGGAGATGGTTCTTCAACAACCCCTCGCTATAAAAACGTATGGTATCAGGTGACATTTGGGTACAGATTCTATAATTAGCAGACAGGTTAATTGTTAAGCTGTTTAAGAGAACCAAATAATCAATTCTAATCAATATCATTTTAATACATGTCTTAATATGAGCAATATTCTTTATTTCATTGCAGTTGTTTTGGTAATTGCATGGGCAATTGGCTACTTCACGTTTAATGTGGGCAGTATCATTCATATCCTTTTGATAATTGCATTTATTGCAGTATTGCTTATGTTTATTCGTGGCAGAACAGATAATTAATAAAATATTATTCTTAATTATAAGATTAATATATTATAATATAAATAATAAAATATTAAAATTATGAATACAGGAAAATTATTATTAGGAATTGCAGCTGGAATTGCAGCTGGCGCAATATTAGGTGTATTATTTGCACCTGATAAAGGATCCGTAACAAGAAGAAAAATCTCTAAAAAGGGAGAAGATTACAAAGATGCAGTAAAGGATAAAATCAATGAGATACTGGATGAAATATCTGATAAGTTTGAAAAAGCGAAGGATGATATTTCAGACTTAGCTGATAAGGCAAAGGCAAAAGCCGAAAAAACTGACCAAGAAGCTTAGATCTTAAAATGTAACGCATATCTAAAATAGCACTTCTGTATATCTATTCAATAGCTTAATATTTTTTTAGGTAATGGAAGTGCTGTTTTTATGTTGTGAAAATAATATATCCTTCATAATCAATAACTTGTTATAAAATAATTATTTCTATAATGTTAACAATCATAAACATGACATCATGATATCAGTAAAAAAAGAAGGGGTATTATTATCCAAAACTGACTTAGACTTTGAAAATGAAGGAGTATTAAACCCTGCTGTTATACGTGTAGGCGATAATGTACATCTTTTTTATAGAGCAGTTCGCACGGGAAATCATTCTAGCATCGGTTATTGCAAACTGAACGGGCCTTTAACGATAATAGAGCGATGGAATAAACCGTTTATGGTTCCAGAGCTTGATTTTGAATCACAAGGCATTGAAGACGCCCGAATTGTGAAGATTGAAGATACGTATTATATGACCTATACCGGGTATGATGGGACAAATGCACGCGGAGCTTTAGCTACATCAAAAGACTTATTGAATTTTGAAAAACAAGGTGTTATTGTTCCAAATATTACATATGCCGAATTTGTATTCAGGGTAGAGGCAGCAGGTAGAGTGAATGAGAATTATTATAAAAATCATAAGTTTTATTACCAAGAAGCTGATCCTGAAATGAAAATTTTGTTATGGGATAAAAATGTTATTTTTTTTCCAAGAAGGATAAAGGGGAATTTAGTTTTTCTTCATCGGATCAGACCTGGTATTCAGCTTGTTTCTGTAAATAACTTACAAGAGCTTACTAAGTTATTTTGGGAAAAATATTTTGAGAATTTGCAGGAACATATTGTGTTTGATCCTGCTTTCCCGCATGAATCAAGTTATATTGGAGGAGGATGTCCTCCCATTGAAACTAAACATGGTTGGCTATTGATTTATCATGGAGCAGAAGAAACTGATACAGGAATTGTTTATTCTGCATGTGCAGCAGCATTACTTGATTTGGAAAATCCACTTAAAGAAATTGCACGCTTGCCTTATCCGCTTTTTTTCCCGGAATTTGAATGGGAAAAAAGGGGAGAGGTTAATAATGTTGTTTTTCCAACAGGTACTGCATTGTTTGGAGATACTTTATTTATTTATTACGGAGCGGCTGATTCGCTAATTGCTTGTGCTTCTGTAAGTTTGTCTTCTTTGCTGAAAGAACTATTAACCTATACTATATGATATATATCTGATATATAAATATATTAAAAATAATCACATGAATATATTGGGACAACTTAAGTTGCAGAGTAAAGTAGTGGTTGATTCTGGCGACTTCGAATCGATAAAAAAATTTAATACAATAGATGCCACGACAAATCCGTCCCTCATTTATAATGCAATTCAGAATCCAAAATATGCAGGATTAATTGATGATTCCATCACTTTTGGTAAAAAGAGTTCTCACAATAAACAGATACAACTCTCTGTTGCTATCAATAAGCTTATTGTAAATTTTGGTGTTGAGATATTGAAAATAGTACAAGGAAGGGTATCTACCGAAACGGATGTGCGATTTTCTTTTAAGATTGAAGATATAATTAATAATGCATTAGAAATCATTTCATTATATGAAGACGCAGGCATAAGTCGGGAAAGAATACTGATTAAGATTGCGTCTACATGGGAAGGCATAAAAGCTGCCGAAATATTGACAAAAGAAAATATTCATTGTAATTTAACGCTGCTATTTTCAATGCCACAGGCAATTGCGTGTGCTGAATCAAAAGTACAGCTCATATCTCCTTTTGTAGGTCGAATTTTAGATTGGCATTTAAAAACGAATGATAAGAAACAATTATTCGGGCTTGAGGAACCGGGGGTGACCTTGGTAAAAGAAATTTACAACTACTTTAAGAAGTTTGATTATCAAACAGAAATTATGGCGGCAAGTTTTAGGAATGCAATGGAAATTCATGCACTTTCAGGATGTGATTTATTGACAATTTCTCCCAAATTGCTTACAGATTTAGAACAAGCAGAGGGTAAGTTAAGTAAAAAGCTAGATCCAGAAACTGCTGGAAAATATTCAGTTAAGAAGATTTCATTAGATGAAGCTGATTTTCGATGGATGATGAATGAGGATGCCATGGCAACAGAAAAACTAGCGGAAGGAATCCGAAAGTTTAAAGATGACATAGTGCTTATTGAAAAAGTCTTACTTAAAAGATTGTAAAGATGAAAGATTCACTTAGTTATAATGCTTTATCAGCAGAAGAAATAGAAAAGTTAAATGCATATTGGAATGCAGCTAACTTTTTATCTGTTGGCCAAATATATTTACTTGATAATCCACTATTGCGAGAGCCTTTGAAGCTTGAACATATAAAGCCAAGATTAATAGGACATTGGGGGACAACGCCCGGGCTGAATTTTATCTACGTTCACTTAAATCGTTTGATAAAAAAATACAATATTAATGTTCTTTATGTTACAGGTCCAGGGCATGGAGGTCCCGGAATTGTTGCAAATGCATATTTGGAAGGTACATACAGTGAAGTTTATCCGGATATTTCTGAGGATATTTCAGGAATGAAAAAATTATTTACTCAGTTTTCCTTTCCTGGAGGTATTCCTAGTCATGTATCTCCTGAAACACCGGGATCTATTCATGAAGGAGGAGAATTAGGTTACTCGCTTTTACATGCTTATGGAGCGGTATTTGATAATCCAAACCTTATTGCATGTTGCGTTATTGGAGATGGGGAAGCAGAAACTGCAGCGCAGGCAGCAAGTTGGCATTCTAATAAATTTTTAAATCCCAAGCATGATGGAGCTGTGCTTCCAATTCTGCATCTGAACGGTTATAAAATTTCAAATCCTACAATTTTGGCAAGAATAAGCCATGATGAATTATCAAACTTACTGATTGGATATGGTTATAAGCCTTATTTTGTAAAAGGAGATGATCCGGTAAAAATACACCAACTGATGGCAAAAACATTAGAAACGGTGTATTTAAAAATACATGAAATTCAGGAAGATGCACGGCAAAATGGGTTTACAAAACGTCCGCTTTGGCCAATGATTGTCCTATGTACTCCGAAGGGTTGGACTTGTCCAAAAACTGTGGATGGATTACAAATTGAAGGATCTTTTCGTTCTCATCAGGTTCCAATTACTGATTTAGCTTCAAAACCTGAGCACATTAAAATTTTGGAAGAGTGGATGAAAAGCTATAAACCGGAAGATCTTTTTGATGAAAATGGAAAACTAAAGAGCAAGTTGGCTGAGTTATCACCCAAAGGATTATTAAGAATGAGTGCAAATTTACATGCAAATGGAGGAGCCCTGTTGAAAGATTTGATGCTTCCTGATTTTCGAAAATATGCTGTAAATATAAAACATCCAGGTTCGTATGAAGCCGAGGCAACCCGTATTATGGGATTTTTTTTAAGAGATGTGATTAAACTTAATGAATCTAACCAAAACTTTAGAGTAATGGGTCCTGATGAAACAGCATCAAATCGGCTTAACGCAATATTTGAAGTTACAAACCGGGTATTTACCGGAGAAATAGATTCTGGTGATGATCATACAGCAAATGAAGGAAGAGTAATGGAGGTCCTAAGCGAACATTTATGCCAGGGATGGTTAGAAGGTTATTTGCTAACCGGAAGACATGGTCTGTTTTCATGTTATGAAGCTTTTATACATGTGATTGATTCGATGTTTAATCAACATGCTAAATGGTTGAAAACTTCACGGCATATTCCTTGGCGCAGACCGATTGCTTCATTGAATTATCTTCTTACTTCTCATGTATGGAGGCAAGATCACAATGGGTTCAGTCATCAGGATCCAGGATTTATTGATCACGTTATCAATAAAAAAGCAGAAGTGGTGAGAGTTTATTTACCGCCAGATGCAAATACATTACTTTCTGTTATCGATCATTGTTTAAAAAGTCGTCATTATGTAAATGTTATTGTTGCCGGAAAACAACCTGCTCTGCAATTTCTTGATATTGACGCTGCTATAAAACATTGTACTGTTGGAATTGGTATTTGGGAATGGGCCAGCAATGATTTGGGTGGCGAACCTGATGTTGTTATGGCCTGTGCCGGAGAAGTGCCGACTCTAGAAACACTCGCAGCGATAGATATTTTGAGACAAAACTTTTCTGATCTTAAAATCCGTTTGGTAAACGTTGTGGATATTATGTCGTTGCAATCTGCAAACGAACATCCTCATAGTTTATCTGATAAGGATTTTGATGCACTTTTTACGAAAGACAAGCCTGTAATATTTGCATTTCATGGCTACCCATGGTTGATCCATCGATTAACGTACAGGCGAACAAATCATCATAATTTTCATGTAAGAGGTTATAAGGAAGAGGGTTCTACAACTACTCCTTTTGATATGGTTGTAATTAATGATCTTGATCGGTTTCACTTGGTTATGGATGTTATCGATCGTTTGCCGATGCTTGAAAGAGTTGGGATTGCTGTAAAGGAAATGATGCGTGATAAATTGCTTAAACACAAGCAATTTATTGTAATTCACGGAGATGATATGCCAGAAATCAAAAACTGGAAATGGCCCGAAAAGTACGTTATTTAAAAGTAATTATTGTGATTCATAGTGCGATCTATATATAAAGCAGGTACATCCCCATTTTAAAATGGAACATATAAAGATAGATGTTGCGGTAATTATTGCGCATCCGGATGACGAAACTCTTTGGACGGGTGGTACAATTCTGGATCACACTGACTGGAATTGTTTTATTGTTTGTCTTTGTAGAAAAAATGACAGCAATCGTTCGTCTAAATTTTTTAAAGCATTGGAAATATATGGTTGTAAGGGCGTTATGGGTGATTTGGACGATGGAATTGATCAAAAAATATTGACCGATAATGAAGTAAAACGAGCAATTCTAAATTTACTTCCTCTAAAGCACTTTGATTTGATCATTACACATAACCCAACTGGAGAATACACAAAACATTTAAGACATGAAGAAATAAGTAAAGCTGTTATAAGACTTTGGAATACAGGTAAAGTATCGACTTCAAAACTTTGGCTTTTTGCATACGAAGACGGAATGAAGCAATATTATCCAAAGCCTGTTGAAAAAGCAACAATCTACCACTTGCTTCCAGAAAAAGTATGGCACATGAAATATAATATCATTACCAATGTCTATGGTTTTGATAGTAAAAGCTGGGAAGCAGAAACTACCCCGAAAGCAGAAGCATTTTGGGAATTTTTCAAGCCTGCTGATGCAATAGAATGGCTTGAAAAAATCGTTTCATAACAGGAGTGGGTCTTAAATTTGAAATTTTTCAAGATGAAAGTATTAGTTCTATATGATTATCCTCCATCTCCGGGCGGACTTGCTACACAAGGAGATTTACTATACAAGGGATTACTTGAAATGGGGATTGATGCCCATGCGGTTCATTTTGAATCAGCTCAGGAAAAAGAGTGGTATTATCGCTGGTTTGAACCTGATATTGTGGTTGGTGTTGGCTACTGGGGGCATACTCCGCAGCTTATACTTCACCCTCAACGTTATGGTATGCAAGCTGTGCCATGGCTTGTTGCCGATGGATATATTGCGAATTATCAGGAAGTATTAAATGATCTTCCACTCATTTTAGTAACATCAAACTGGGTTAAAGAGATGTATGTTCGAGATGGAATTGATGGCTCAAGAATAGAAGTACTTCCGGTTGGATGTAATACAGATACATTTAAACCTTACACGAAGGATGATCCTAAAATTTTATCAGTTCGTGAATCGCTTGGAATTTCTTCCGAGCAGATCATGATACTCACTGTTGGTGGGGATGCTGCTTCGAAAGGTGCTCAGGAGGTAATGCAGGCATTAGCTATAATAGATAGAAAATCACCTGATTGGAAGTATGTTTGCAAAGTTTGGCCTCAGCCTCGTACCCGACTTCAAAACCTGGCAGATTTAGAATTAGCAACTCATTTGGGAATAGAGAAAAACGTAACCTTCGAAACTAATACAATTTCCCGAAACTTTATGCCTTATTTAATTGGTGCCTGTGATATTTATGCAGCCCCATCACGACTTGAAGGATTTGGAATGCCACAAGTAGAAGCTGGAGCATGCGAAAAGCCTGTTATTAGCATTAGTGCGATGGGAATGTTGGATACACTTATTCATGGTGAGACTGCGTTATTGGCTCGTGTGGCTAAAAAAACAGTTGTAAATGAGGTTGTTATTGGTGATGAATCTGGATTTAATGATAATCATAAAATAGTGTTTAACACTCCTCGCACGGTAGATTATCGTGCAAATGTTCAGGATATTGCAATGCATTTAACGACATTAATGACAAATGCAGATTTACGGGAAAAAATGGGAAAAGCTGCAAGAAAACGTGTTGTTGAAAATTTTGACTACCGAATTGTTGCAAAAAGATTTGTGCAAATTATTAATGATAAATTAAGAATCTACTAATATATTATATAATGCAAAATACCGACTGGCAAGAAATTGGATGTGCAAAAAAAGCGGCACTAGAAGTGTTGTTACACAATAATCATGGCCCGTTTCAGGGACTTCCTCGGACAGCAGGTTGGGGATATCCTGAACCTTATACAAGGGATTTAATGCTTTCGATTTTGGGAATTGCTGTATCTGAAAGTGAAAAACTGATGGAAAGTACTCGTAAAGTACTGTTTACTCTTGCTAAAAATCAAACAAAACATGGTCATATACCATCCCTTGTTCACGATAAAGAGGATCGTGGCTCAAGCGATACGACTCCTCTGTTTTTAATAGGAGTTGGGATTTATAGAAAAGCAAATTCTGAACCTTGTTTTTTAAAAAATGCTGTTGAAAAGGCCTTGAACTGGATGGAATATCAGAGTCCTTCTGATCGTAATTTGGTTGCACAGCAACCTACGAGTGATTGGCGTGATGAGCAGTGGGTTATTGGTTATGGATTGTTTGTAAATACCCTTGTTTATTGTGGTTTATGCCTTTTTGATCAAAAGGAAAGAGCCGAAAGCCTGAGTCGGGATATGGGTAGATTTACCATTACGAATGGTGAAATGCATCGTCATGTACATGAGGGGCTTGTAGTAAAATATAAACCTTATTTTGCTTTTTGGTCATACAAAATTCATAGTAGCGAAAGGTTCGATTTACTGGGGAATAGTCTGGCAATTTTGTCAGGAATTGCATCTGAATCCCGAGCAGAAGAAATGATTACATGGATTGAAGCGGAATGTGCCGAGTTAAAAAAAAGAGGGGAATTGGCAATTGACTTGCCACCTAATTTATTCCCATATATTAAACCAGAAGATCCTGATTGGCACTCGCGCTATTCCGTATATAACAAACCTGGAGAGTACCACAATGGTGGAATTTGGCCATTCATCTGCGGATTCTACATAGCTGCGTTGGTTGCTGCTAAAAAATATTCTCTTGCTAAAGAAAAACTTGTAGCACTTACTCATTGTATTCGTATTTCAAAATCGGGAACTGTTGATTATGGATTTAATGAATGGATAAAAGCTCAAGATGGAGTTCCAATGGGACAAGAATGGCAAAGTTGGAGTGCAGCTCTTTATTTATATGCAGTAAAATGTGTTGAAGAAAGTAGTACACCGTTTTTTGATGAAATAAGAGCAATGTCGAATAATGTGAATAAAAAAATAATATAAAACAGTATATATATGTGTGAATGATGTAATCTGTTCCTCTAATTGTATAATGCAATAAGATTGCTATAGATTTACTTTTATGAGATAGAAATATAGAGATGTGATACTTTATTATTACTGTTTTGTGGGTAGTTTATTTGCAATTTTTTTGAAGTAAATTTTTGCTGAAATACATGGGATGATAAATCTTATGTATGAGCTAAATATTGGAGAAGAAGAATTGTATGTTGATCTTATTTCTATTTTCTATGTATTTGAATTTAATCAATTCAAAGGTGTAATCTGTCAAGTTATTTTAGGAAGATACAGTTCTTATTGATATTCTTCCCGTAAAATAATACCAATTATGAGGGCATCAAAATAAAACCTATAGTCATTTTGCCGTTTTTGATAATCTCATTTCTACATTCAAATATAAAAATACATATACCTAAAAATTAATAATCATGAAAAAGTTAATATCTGTTTTTTTTATATTAATCATATTATCAGCTTCTTGTGTGCCTAAGAAGAAACTTGTTATTTCCGAAACGAATATCGTAAAGTTGCAGAAACAAAATGAAAACACTCTTTCACAATTGAAAGAGTGTAACGAAAAAGTAGCTAAGCTTAATGATGATAAAATAGATTTTAAAAATGATAACGATCTTGCATTAAAAGAGTTAAAGGTTATTTCAGATGCTTCAAATACGACGATTTCGGATCAGGCAAAACGACTCAAAGCACTTCAGGACATTATCCAAGCTCAAAAAAATTCCATGACGAAGCTCAATCAATCTATTGCTGATGCTTTGATAAGTTATCAAGCAAACGAACTTTATATTTATACAAAAGATGGAAATGTATATATACTGCTCGAAGAATCATTGCTTTTTAAATCAGGCAGCGATGTTATTGATGTTAAAGGGAAAGACGCCCTTCGGAAATTGGCAAAAGCAATTAATAATGTCAAGGACATCAATATAATGATTGAAGGTCATACGGATGACATTCCTATAAATACTGCCCGGTTTAAAGATAATTGGGATTTGAGTACGGCAAGAGCTACTACTATTCTGAGAGTTTTAACCAATGAATTTGGTTTTGATCCTAAAAGAATTACAGCTTCCGGGAGAGGAAAATTTCATCCCGTTAAATCAAACGATACTCCGGAAGGTCGTGCAAGTAATAGAAGAACTGAGATTATTATATCCCCTGACCTAAATGAACTTTTTAAAATTCTATACCAATAAGTATCATTTTGTATGTAAATACATTCGACTGTATTAGCTTGATTGTATCGGCTATCGGTATTAAGGGAAGCTATAATTAAATACAGTATTGTCAGTGCATATATAAATCAAAATATTCAAGTCAAATTAAATTTATCATACATGAATGCAATTGAAGATCAGATATATTGGGAGGAATTGAAACGAAAACTGAAAGAAAAATATCCACAATTAAAGGAAAAGGATTTTAATCACAATCTGTTGATGGATGAATCAACTCTCCGTATGATTGAGTACAAATTACATAAAACCAAAAGTGAAATGAAGGATGTAGTAGATAAAATTACAACAATTACGATTAAATAAAGCGTAATAATATTATCTAAAAAGCCCGAAAAACATAGTTAGATATCTGTTATTAAAGCTGAATTTGACTCGATAGTTGCTTTCTGACAATCTATTGCATTGATTGTGATATGCTTTTGTTGATATGTTTTAAGACAACTTTAGGCATTTAATACGAATACACAAAATCATGAAAAAAATACTTATCGCGTTAGACTATAATCCAACTGCACAAAAAGTAGCTGATGATGGATACTTGTTTGCAAAAGCGCTGCGAGCTGAAATTATTCTATTGCATGTTGTTTCAGATTCATTATCCTATTCGTTAACAGGGCATATCACAGTAATGGGTTTTGCCGGCACTAAGGAGCCCATTTTAAAGGATAAAACGAAATTTGACAGTCCTAAAAAAATATCTCAGCAGTTTCTCGAAAATATTAAGCAAAAGCTTGATGATAATTCAATTCTGACATTAGTTCAGGAAGGTAGTTATGCGGATATAATATTGAAAACAGCAGAAGATCTACTGATTGATATCATAATTATGGGTTCGCACAGCCGAAACTGGACAGAAAAGCTACTAATAGGAAGTGTAACCGAAGACGTACTAAGAAATACTGCAATTCCGGTATTGATTATTCCAATTAGAGCAGTTTAATAATATATTCAATTAATATCAAATACTTAAGTCATGAAAATAGTATCGACGAAAAAAGTAATGATTACAATGGATTACAATCCAACTGCTCAAAAAATAGCAGAAATTGGAAGTTCATTTGCTAAATCTATGGGAGCAAAAATTACATTAATCCATGTTATTTCTACACCGGTCAATTATATATCTACTGGATATTCACCAATTATGGGATTTGAAGGATACAACGAATCAATGATTATGAAGGTTGATAATAGTGCCGAAATTAAAAAGGCAACGCAAATTTTTTTGGATAAAGCCAAAAAACACCTTGAAGATGAATCTATTGTAACGGTAATTAAAGAGGGGCCTTTAGCAGAATCAATACTGAAAGCTGCCAATGAAGAGGATATTGATGTAATTGTAATGGGTTCTCATAGCCGGAAGTGGCTGGAAAGCATTCTGATGGGAAGTGTTACGGAAGAAGTGTTGCAAAAAACAACAATTCCAATACTCATTATCCCAACTAAAAAAACACGTATTACTTAACCCCCAAATGCACTTCCGTATATATGGAATAATAATTATACATCTTTAAAAAAATATAAAATGAAGACAATTTTTAAAATCACACTCTTTATCCTATTAGGATTAAGTTTAAATTCCTGTTCTGAACGAATTGTAGGAACCTGGAAAATTCAAAAATATGAAACCATCAAGCCCGAACAAGAACCTGTTTCTCTTAACAATATAGGAACAATTACATTTAGGAGTAACGGAAACGGAGTGAACAATATTAGCTATACTCTCTTTGGACTTACCAAAGAAGATAAGCTTTTCTTTACCTGGAGAATAGTTAAAGATAACGTAACTATTGTAAGTGAAGGATCCGAGTTTGCAAAAACGTGGGTTATTATTGACTATCAAAAGGATTTTCAGAAATGGAAATCAATTAATACAAATAATCAGGTAGAAACTCTTGAGCTTATCAAGTAGCATACGTGGTAAGTTAATATGTTTGATATATAATACATAAAATTATGCAACAATATTATTACACGTAATGAATTGTATTAAAATTTGAATTATTATGGATGAGAATAATTTTAGAGGCGATCTGCCTGTAAAACTGGCAGATTACCAAAATAGAAATAATTTACTGGAATATCCTTTGCATTCTTCTGATCATAATCAATTTGTGAATCATCGTGATGAAATATCAGCAGAAGATGGGCTAAATGAGGATGATAATATTAATAATAAGAATACAGGTTTAAAAAACGCGGGTAAAATCAAGGGTAATCCTTCCAAATGTTTGATGAGCATTTGTTTTAATTATTCAGTTGAGGAAGTCGATAACCTGAATGAAGAAACCAGAGCACAAACTAATCTGTTTTTCAATTCCCTTGGAATATTAACGATAAGAAACCCTCTTGAACATAAATATTAATAATTAGAAGATGAAGAAGATATTGATTGCGATGGATTATAATCCAACTGCATTAAAAATAGCAGAAGCGGGTTGCTCTTTTGCAAAAAAAATGAATACTGAAATAATATTACTCAATGTAATATCAGATAATTCGGATTACTCTATATTGGAATATGCAGCAATCAGAGGATTTATGGGTTTTGACGAAACAGAATCAAAACATCTTTTTGATGAAGGGTTGAGAACAGCAATGGAGCTGTTTCTTTCGAAATTAAAGCAAATCCAGAATGATGATTCAATTCAAACGATGGTGAAAGTTGGTGATACTGCCAGCACAATCTTAAAAGTTTCAAAAGAGCTTCATGCCGATTTGATTGTAATGGGTTCTCATAGTCGCAAATGGTTGGAAAACATCTTGATGGGAAGTACAATTAAAGATGTATTACAACAAACTACAATTCCATTACTGTTGATCCCTACCAAACATCCAAAGTAATGCATTTGGTGTTTTTATTCTGATTTCAATAAGTACGAAATAACCGAAAACTGATGATATTCATTGATTACTACCAAGTATTAAAAATTGATAAAACAGCTACGCCAAAAGACATTAAAAATGCTTACCGAAAATTGGCTCGGAAATTTCATCCTGATTTGAATCCTAGTGATAATGATTCTAAAATGAAATTTCAACAAATAAATGAAGCCAATGAAGTACTGAGTAATCCTGAAAAACGTGCAAAATATGATAAATATGGAAAAGATTGGCAACATGCTGATGAATTTGAAAAAGCACAACAACATCAATATAGCACTTCAGGCCGGGATGGATCACGAAATTCTGAAAGGCAATCAAGCAAAAGCTATTCAGACTTCTTTGAATCGATGTTTGGTGATTCGGTTAATGAGGGCAGAAGACAGCAATCTAAGTTTAGAGGTGAAGACTATTCTACGGAATTTAAACTTAGTCTTATTGATG
Organism: Bacteroidales bacterium; assembly: GCA_963667975.1. Classification (GTDB taxonomy): domain Bacteria; phylum Bacteroidota; class Bacteroidia; order Bacteroidales. The sequence goes on along the minus strand of OY764079.1, from coordinate 3,548,005 downwards.
CTTATAAAACTCATAAACAAACACTAACTATAAACGGAAAAAAGATCAGAATTGTAATTCCATCAGGAATTGAAAACGGACAGGTTATTAAAATTCGGGGATATGGAGGAAAAGGGATTAATGGAGGCCCTGATGGGGACTTATACATTGAGTTTTCAATTGTAAATCACCCCCAAATTAAACGGCATGGAATCAATTTATTTACCAATATCGACTTGGATTTATTTATTGCAATTCTTGGGGGTGAGATTATTGTTGAAACTTTAAACGGAAAAGTAAAATTGAATGTAAAACCCGAAACACAAAATGGCAGCAAAGTAAATTTAAAAGGTCAGGGCTTTCCGGTTTACAAACATGAAGGCCAATTTGGTGATTTGCAGGTTACTTTTAATATAAAAATCCCTACAGGCCTAACTAAAAGACAAATCGAACTATTTGCCGAATTATCAAAACTGTAAAAATATTTCAGATCAATGAAGTCAGAAAATTTAATACCCATAGAATTATTTTGCACAAACAATATGATTGAGATGACATTCATCAATTCGTTGCAACAAAATGGGCTTATAGACATTACAATCATTGATGAAAAAGAGTTTGTGATTGAAACCCAACTTCAGCAAATAGAAAGATACATCAACTTTTATTATGAGTTGGGAATTAATATTGAAGGTATTGAAACAATTGAGCATCTTTTAGAACGTATAAGATCAATGGCTTATGAGATTAATGCACTCCGAAATAAGCTTCAGCTATACGAAACAGAAGACTTTAATGAACGTATTTAAGATGATTCATTTATAAGGAATATATTCTGGGTAAAACATGTGAATGTTGTAATATATTTAAAAAGTTACGTAAGGCATTATCAGATTGTTCATGTTAATTTTGATTCAGATAAATATCCTTGATTTTTTTGTATGGTTTAAAAATAACATGACAAGAAAATCTTAGTTCTGTTTTTTTGAGCTCTGCAAAATCAAGAGCAATAACATCTTTTATTGATTAAATGAATATAAATAAAATGAAAATAAAAATAAATCAATCAGTAACTCTGAAAAATGTAATTTTTTCAGGATTGCTACTTATCATGATTACCGTATTATCAAGTTCGTGCTCCCGAAAAATAGACTTTTTGAACTCTGAATATGCTCCTTCTGCTGAAGGTTATGTTAAGATTAAGATGGACAAAAATAAAAACTATGTTCTTAAAGTTGAAGTGTCGAACTTAGCAGCGGTAAACAGGCTCGTGCCACCAAAACAAACATATGTGGTTTGGATGCTTTCAGATAAATACATTATAAAAAATCTTGGACAATTAAAAAGTTCAGAACATTTCTTAGGTTCAAAACCCAATGCCTCTTTTTATACAGTTACATCTTTAAAGCCCATTAAAGTTTATATTACAGCCGAAGAAGACCCAAACGTGAAATACCCATCCGAAAGAATAATCTTAACAACAGACAAATTTTACGATTAACCTTTTTAAATCCAATGATGTTTGGTTAAGAAAAATAAACTTTTCTGATTTACGGGAGCTAGTCTTGTCGTTGCACGGAGTAAAGTTGGAATACGATAGCACAAAGCTTTTTTGAGTATCAAAATTTAAATATATAATTATGATATTCTGAGCATCTGGTAATTTGTAATCATGGTAAATGTATGTATATAATAAAGTTATGAGTATTTATAGTAAGTTAAATACAATGTAAGTTGGAAATGAACATATTTACGTGATGATGAATGCAAAGGGAAAAGGGTATTTGAGTCTATTGGTAAAACAAAAGAAAAAAAACGGTTTTCAATTAATCCATACCATGTTTCAAAAAAATTATTCTATAGTCGGATGTTGTTTTAAAGAGCCTTTTTTTAAGCCTGAATACGATTTCAAATTACAGGGTATAGGAGATTATAGAATTGATAAATTAGAATTCTTAACTTACACTGCTTATGAAGATCAGAATAAACAAGAAATGTTTGCCATTTCCGATAATTTGGGAAGTTTTGCCGTGGAAGGGGGCATTATTCCTGACATCAGCCGTTTTGAATTTGCACCTTTTTCTGAATCGAATGATAACGTTTACAAAATCTATTTTCTCAACCATGCAATTTGCAATCAGAAGGATGATCCGCAAATAGAAACATCGTTTTGGAGTAAGAACATGACTTTTCTTCTTCGAAAAATAAATCATAAATTTGTGTTTCTATGCCAGATCAGGTCATGTTTCCAGTGTATCGTTTATACCTTATTCACTTTTGTAAAAAAATTCAGGGATAATATTATTCCCAATCTGACTAAAAAAGATTGTCTGGAATACTCACCCAATACATCTCTCCAAATTCATTTGAAAAAATGGCAAAAATTAAGAATGTAGCATTTTCTATAGGGAAAGCTGTTTTTGGTGAAAATTAATTTGTTACAGAACTACTGGAGCAAAGATTGTTTACGTTTCTATTAAGCTATTTGATCTTGTTTTAGAAATTATTAATATAACATATGAAAACAAAAATAACAGTGCCGCAATCCGGTTTGTCAATTCCACCTGTTCAACAGGTAGATGAAGACGTGATGTCTTCACGACCCCGCTTTGCATCAAGAAATACTTATTTACATCACGAGGTTCAAAAGAAATCTGATGAACGAATCCATGTTCTCTTTATGACATCTTATCCACCCCGGGAGTGTGGAATTGCAACTTATTCACAAGATTTGGTAAGAGCTCTGAATCATAAATTCAGTAATTCCATTGCAGTGAATATATGCGCTCTGGAATCAGGAGAATCAGGCTTTGCTTACCCTGAAGAGGTGGAGTATATTTTAAATACTACACTTGCGGAAGATTATCAAAGGCTTGCCAGCCAGATAAATCTTAACTCTAAAATAAGTATTGTATTGATTCAACATGAATTCGGATTTTTTAAAGCCCGGGAAGATGCATTCATGAAGTTTTTAATTGATATGAAAAAGCCAGTTGTAATAGTGTTTCATACGGTACTTCCTCACCCCGACCTTCTCTTGAAATCGAGAGTAAAAAGGATTGTTTCCCTTTGTAAGTCAGTGATAGTAATGACTCATAATTCGGCAAATGTTCTTGCCATTAACTACGATATACCTCAACGAAAGATCTCTGTAATTGCACATGGAACACACCTTGTACATCATATCAATGAAAAAATATTGAAACAAAAATATGGACTGGCAAACCGCAAAGTTCTTACAACGTTTGGATTGTTGAGTTCCGGAAAAAGCATTGAAACGACACTGGAAGCTTTGCCCGCCATTATAAAACAGTGTGGAGAAGTTATTTTTCTGATCATCGGGAAAACACATCCTGAGGTATTTAAGACTGAAGGAGAAAAATATCGAAACAAGCTCAAACAAATAGTTGTTAGTTTGGGGCTGGAAGAACACGTTCGCTTTATTAATCGTTACTTGGATTTACCCGAATTGCTCGAGTATTTACAACTTACCGATATTTATCTTTTTACTACAAATGACCCGAATCAGGCTGTAAGCGGTACCTTTTCGTATGCCATGAGTTGTGCCTGCCCGATTATATCCACATCAATTCCTCATGCACGTGAAGTGTTACATAAAATACCCGGTCTTATTTTCGATTTTCAGGATTCAGAGAAGCTGGCCGAAAATGTGATCCGTCTGATGAACAACGATCCTTTACGCCGAAATGTTGTCGACAATATTCTTCAATATGTTGTGTCAACTGCCTGGGAAAACTCTGCCCTTGCTCATACATTGCTTTTTAGAGAGATAATGGGGGAAAACAGTGCGATTCATTATGATATGCCCGAAATAAACCTGAATCATATTCATAAAATAACATCCAATACAGGTATTATTCAATTTTCGAAAATAAATCAACCAGATATAAACAGTGGCTATACCCTTGACGATAATGCACGGGCATTAATTGCAATGGGAATGCATTATGAATTAACAGCCGATGAACATTGCATTCCCGAAATAATTAAATACCTGAATTTCGTTAAGTTTTGTCAACAGCCAAACGGGGACTTTCTGAATTATGTTGATAAGAATTTGGCTTTTACCGATCAAAATAAGAACGTAAATCTTGACGATTCCAATGGAAGAGCTGTCTGGGCTCTTGGATATATACTTTCTCTTCATGAAATTTTGCCTGAAAATATAATAGCAGAGGCTGATATTATATTCAATGATGCTATGCGGAAAATTGAAAAAATAAACTCAACCCGCGCAATGGCTTTTGTAATCAAAGGGATTTACTATGCTCAAAATCGGGTTGCTGATCTAAGGCATATTCCGCTTATGATCACCTTTGCCAATCGAATGGTTCAGATGTACAAACATGAGGCCGATGAAAAATGGGAATGGTATGAAGGATACCTTACGTATGCCAACAGCATTTTACCTGAAGCAATGCTCTATGCCTGGAAGCTGACAGATAATTTTGTTTACAAGGAGATTGCAATAGAGTCGTTCGAGTTTTTACTAACCCATATTTTTAACGATAATGGCATTGAGGTAATTTCTAACCGAAACTGGCTTTTGAAAGGAGCACAGCAGGGACAGTTTGGCGAACAACCGATTGATGTAGCTTATACCATTCTTGCACTTAACGCTTTTTATGAAGCATTGAATGAAAAACGATACCTCAATCTTCGTAAAACAGCATTTAACTGGTTTTTGGGAAACAACCGTTTACACCAGATTATCTACAACCCCTGTACGGGTGGTTGTTATGACGGATTAGAAGAAACACATGTGAATCTTAATCAGGGTGCCGAATCAACTGTGAGTTATCTGATGGCTCGTTTGACGATGGAAAAAAATCAGGACTAAACATTTTATGTTTTTAAATTTTTTACAATCACTAATAATGTGTGAATCATGTAACTATAATTTGAAATTATACAATGATGGTGGGGTAAGCGCAGATTATTTTTGTAAAAGTATTATTCATTGATCAGAATGATGTGGTATTCTGTATTTTGACGTTTAAGAGGGTTATTTGCAGAATATTAAGCATGCTTTTTAAGCATAATCTCTATGAATACATTCACTTCTGCCTTTTAGAATAATCAGATCAACATTTATTCAATTTATCACATATCACATTATGAATGTTTTGTTTCTCTTTCCGCAATACCCTGATTCATTTTGGAGCTTTAAACATGCGATGCGCTTTATCTCCAAAAAAGCAGCGGTTCCACCGTTAGGTTTAATCACGGTTTCGGCTATGCTTCCTGAAACGTGGACGAAGAAACTGGTGGATTTGAATGTTTCTCCTTTGAAAACAGCAGATATTGTATGGGCTGATTATGTATTTATCAGTGCAATGTATATTCAAAAAGAGTCTGTTGATCATATAATTGCCGAATGTGTAAAATATAATGTGAAGATTGTAGCCGGAGGACCTCTTTTTACGCAGGAATTCAAAAATTATCCCATGATTGATCATTTCGTATTGAACGAAGCTGAGATAACATTGCCTCGTTTTCTGAATGATTTAGCCAATGGAAACCAACCCAAAAGAATATATCAAACGCGTCTGTTTGCCGATTTGTCGCTTACACCTGTGCCCGACTATTCTCTTTTGTCACGGAAAGATTATGCCTTTATGAATATACAGGTGTCCCGGGGTTGTCCGTTTTCGTGCGACTTTTGTGAGATTACTACACTCCTGGGCCATAAAGTGCGTATGAAAGAACCCCAAAAAGTATTGTCGGAACTGGAAGCCCTTTATAAGCTCAACTGGCGTGGCCCGGTATTGATTGTTGACGATAACTTTATTGGTAATAAAAACGAGATAAAATATAATTTACTTCCTGCGCTCAAAGCGTGGATGGTTGCACATAAACATCCCTTCGTTTTCAATACGGAAACATCTATTAATCTTGCTGACGACGAAGAATTGATGAAGTTGATGGTTGATGCCGGTTTTAATTCTACATTTATTGGAATAGAAACTCCGGCTGAGAATTCGCTTAAAAATTGTAATAAAATGCAAAATGTCAACCGGAATCTGTTGGAAAGTGTTGTAAAGATTCAAAAGGCCGGATTGCAGGTTTCGGGCGGATTTATTGTGGGTTTCGACAGTGATACTTCATCAGTTTTTCAACGTCAGATTGATTTTATTCAGCAAAGCGGAATTGTTTCTGCAATGGTAGGACTACTTAATGCTCCTAAAAATACGAAGCTTTACAAACAAATGGAAGCTGAGAACCGCTTAACGTCCATCTCCTCCGGAAATAATACCGATTTTTCCATGAACTTTTCTCCGAAGATGAATCAAAATGAACTGCTCGAAGGGTATAATAAGATTATCCAAAATATTTACCGCGAAAAGCCTTATTACAAGAGAATCAGGCAATTTCTGAAAAATTACAATCGTCCGCATAACCGGCATACGGGTTTGGATTTTACAAAATTCAATGCTTTTTTAAAGTCGATAGTCGTTATAGGTATTCTTGACAGAGGGAGGGGAGAATATTGGAAATTTATTTTCTGGACTTTGTTTAAACGTCCCGGGTTGTTTGTTGATGCGGTAACATTTGCCGTGTATGGATATCATTTTCGAATTGTATATGGGATAGGAGGTAAATCATGAGCAAATTATTCATTTTTTTTCTGCGTTGCTTTTACTCTTGTCGAAATGCCTTTTGGATTTCGAGAGCAAGTGTTCGAATAGCTAAATGTGCAAGCATATCTGTTAATTCAGTGAAACAATACTTTTCAATCTGATTTTTAAAATACGAAAGTACATGAAAAACATACTCTATATCATCGCCGGATTACTTGTTGTCGTGTGGGCATTTATCTTCTTTAAATTTAATGCCAACCCTATTGTACATCTGTTACTGGTGCTTTCAGCCTTTATATTTGCATATCGTATTGTCCTCCGAAAACAATTGTAAAAATCAATCATCTCTTTTTACTAATTTTCTGGGAGCAGAAATGGTTTCTGATAGTGTTGCCATCTCTTCTTTACACAGCAAATAATGTGAACGTTGAAATGTAAAAAATACACCAACCCCATCAATCCTTTCAGTCCCTTCAATCCCGTCAGTCCCATGCAAAGGATGTGAATATTCTATACGAAAAACGCAGATCGTTTGGATTTCGAGGTGATTTCGTGCAGGGAAAAATAATCCGTAGTTAAATTCTGGTAATGGTTATTTGAATAAAAAAGAGAATAGCAATTATAGAACAGCTTCCGGCCATTAGTAAAAAGAGATGAAATAACTACGGCATGTTTTATTTATAAGTGCTATTTGTGTAATCCATTTGATTTTTAGTCAGATGTCTATTGTTTGCTGGTTTCATACTATTGTAACTTGTATTAACGCTATATGTATTGAGAAAAGTAAGGGCATTTGGCTATTTTTGATGTTTGGAAAATGTTTTTCTAAATGACAGAATAAATTAACAGGATTAAGCAAATGGATATTTTAGCAATATGCGCGGGAATACTGAATATAATCAGAGCATATCATTATTATGAGCTTATAGAGTTATGTAATTTTCGAAAACCTGAATCAATTTGGTCTTATTTGCAGTATATAAACGATAGAAATAAAATCATGAGTCTTTTTTTAATCTATCCTGTGAAGTTTTGGGAATATGGTGAATTAAAACGTAAAGCATTGTATGTAAATCTGATGACATGGGGTGTCTATCTTCTTTTTTTAGGAGTAATTATTTGGGGGCTTTTTGATCCTTTAGGGCAGGATTGAAATAACCGAGAAGTTTTTCATTTACGAGGTACTGTCCAAAAAACTGCGTAAACTCTATTTTTTCTTTTCGAATCTCCTCTCAAATTGAATTGAGGGGTCTGAAAAGAAAAAAATACTGCTTTGGCTTTAAAAACTAGCTTGATTGATATTCACTCAGCCAAGATACTATCCAGCAAAGTGGGGATAGCATCTGTAAGCTTTTTGAGGGATATTGCCAGTACGTGGTAAGTTGCAAATTTAAATTTTTGCCCTTGGCAGCCAGATTAAATCAAAACTAACACAATTTATTTGTCGTTTTAATTACTAGTTCATCCCCCTTGAAGGCAAAATTTCGTTATACATAGTAATTCGTTTTATCAGAGTTGTTCAATTATGTTTGTCATGGAGATTTTTATTTCAGAATAAGGCTGTACTCTGCAAAAGTAGCCATATAATTGAATTCCGTTACCAACTTTATCTTTGTTCTCTGGCTTGGAAAATATAGCCATACTTTCAAATAAAGTTCCGCCACAATTCACATTATCAATTACCTTCACAACTTTGTCTGAATAACTCTCCGTATTTGGATTGAAAGATCTGCTAGTACTACCCTTGATTACTTCTACCTGATAAAACATTTTTGTATTCATCTTTTCTGGATTGCCACGAATACATAAATATGTGATGTCCTTTGTAATAGAGTCAGTCAGCACAAACAAATACAAAGCATGACTATGAAGATAGTTGTTAAGCAAATCAGACTTTTCTTTATCTGTTTTCGTTGAGAATGTTTCTGTTTTTGATAAGACTTCAAGGGGATCATAAAAATACACTTCAACTTTGTTATTTTTAACTTTATAAAGGTCAATGGGACTTTCTTGTCCTTGAACTGAAGCCGCAAGAATAAGCATTGTTAAAATACAGATTGTCAGTTTGAGATTGTTCATAGCCTCTGTTTGTTTATGGATATTCAAAACCAAATTCAATATTTTTAAGTTTGTCATTTGTCAGTATATATACTGCGTAATAGATTGGTGCATTGTTGTTCTTTAATAAATTTGTCTTACTGTCGTTAGAAAGCTCAAGTCTGTAGTAAAGTTCAATGGTATTCTTAGAACTGTCTTTGATTGCATAACAAGTTCCAAGCCTTTCAATAATTTCTCTTTTGCTTATCCCTAGTTTAATCCCTTTCTCGGTTTTAAATTCCTTTGAATTTATTTGTCGGAAGTTTTGGTTTAAGTTATAAGAATAAGAAATATTGAAAATACTGACTTGGCTGTAATAGTCTCCTGGATGAACAGTTAGTCCAAGCTTTTGTTTTTTGTCACTCGAGTAAAAAACGTGAGTTGAGTCACCTTCTAACTTTATTTGTTTACCTAAGATTTTTAAAGTGCTTTCAACGTTTCTAATTTTAATACCAGCAACAGAAGTGTCAGGGTCAGAAAAAACACAAGTTGTATGACTTAATATTTTTTGTTTTTCGTATTTGCCTCTTAACGCATTTTGATGTTCTGGACCTAATTCCTTTAGGTCGGTTTTGTCAACTGTCTTATTTACCGAACTATTACAGTTTGTCAAGAGTGAAATTGTCAATATTGCTAAAAATATTTCTTTTATTTTTCTATTGTTCCGTTTCATCATAGCTTGATCGCGGACTCGTTTATATATCCACCCAAATATAAAGGTGGCTTTATTTCAATTGTTATTTGCAATCTAATTTTCATCCTTTTTTCGAAGTAGCAGGAACAGAATTATTGCCAAAGCTAAGAATGTTTCGGATATCAGGCAAAAAAAATAATTATACTGTCTGAAAAAATGTGGTAGTTCATTCTTTGCACATCAGCCTGGGCTTAATCATTCTATTAATGATCGTTAAGCCGGAGTACCCTCGGATTTATATAAAATTCACGTTGGTGTCAGGAACTAATTGTGATATAATCCCTTGCTGCTTTTAACAGAAAGGCTTGTGAAAAAGAGGAGAGAAAGGAATCACGCTATTCTGTCCTTTGTTCATTTAAACATAAATTGTTTATGGCGGATAATCTGTTGCTACCTGAGTGGTTGGTTTATAGAGTTAGGAGTATTCCGATTAGCGCTTACTCATTTATGTATAAAATGATCCTGGTTTTATTATCTTGTAGTCTATAATGGTTGTAAATAATTTCGATATTTGTACTCGTGTGAGTTTGTATTGTTTTTTTAAAAAGAATGTATGTCGTGTGAAGTAAGAGCAGGCTTTTGCAGTATTTATATAAATCGTAAAATGGATTTGAAACGAGGATTGATTTGTAGCAATACCAATCAATTAGCCGATATTGAAGAAGAGTGCCCGGAGTTTGGTGAAGACAGTATCAGGAAAGATCGTAAATGCGAAGAAGAACAAAAGATCCAGAAGAATTTACGCTCAATCAAACCAATTTATTCAGGAATGGATCAGTAATACCATTGAAAAATGAAGTTTACAAAGTAAAATAGAAAAGGAATGAGAGTATATCTGTTTATAGTACTGTATTTATCTTTGGGAGAACTGTTTTCACAGATCGTCTATGATTCATCCTTTTACCTGAAGTTTGATGTAAAAGCGCATTTTGAGGAAGATGAAGGGTATGTGGTATCTAAGGACAACTTATACAATATGTTTAAACTCAATGGAGATTTGGAACATGATTATAAAATAGAAATTATAAACGATACTACCTCTGTTTTAAGCAGGGGTAGTGAAAAAACATGGGTAGTTTTAGACACAATAGGTTTAATGGGCTTACAAGTAATTTCAACGGACACATTATTTCTTAATTATCCAATGTTTGAAGTTACAGACTTTGATAAGGATGGTTATCAGGATTTGCTTTGTTATTTAGGCTCAAATATAAATGGGAATACTTTGACATTAATTTATTTGTTTAACAAAGAGATACATAGCCCTCTGATATTATATAACGAGGCAGAAGGAGATAAAGTTGGTGATTGGAATAATCCTGAATTTAATAAACAGGATAGTACTATCAATTGTGAATGGGTTGGAGGTACATTTGGGACATCTTTCAAAAGTACCTATAAGCTGATAAATCAGAAAGCCATTCCCATCAAAAAAACGGTTAAAAACCGTTCTTCATCGCGAAATATCAATATTTACAAATACAAAGGTGTTGACGGAAAATGGAAGTTTGTAAAAAAACAAAAACAATAAACTACAGGAATATGGAAACTCAGTTTCATCTCAATTCACTCAAAGGACGTATTGCCGAACAACTGATACAGGATTTGTTTATTAACAACCATTACAATGTGTTTAATTACGGATTGGAACGTTTGCATCCATCGCTGAGCAAAATGATTTCGTTCGATGCTCATTCCACCAGTCGTGAGTTACGTTATATGCCCGATTTTGTGGTGCAAAGCAGTCAGAACGGTGATTTGTTTTACCTTGAAGTAAAGTTTCGTGCTAACGGTAGTTTTCGTTTCGACGAAAAGTATGAGCATTATCCCTACCGTAATGCATGGTTTGTGATTGTATCACCCGAAAAAATTCAATGTATGCATTACAAACGCCTGAAAGCAGGCTATGAAATTACTCCGGAAACCAATTATAGCCTCAATAAAGTAAAATCGTTTCATTTTACGCTTGAATCCATCAAAGAATATACAGAATATACCAAACAGGTTTTTCAGGCATTTCAGAAAAAGTAAAGGGTGAAAGAATCATAAGTAAAATCAATATTTTAAAGGGTGGTTGCGTTTAAAGATAAAGAGGGAATTATGAGAAAGATATTAATTATAAGCATGGTGCTATTTTTTGCAATTTCTGCAAGATGTGATTACGCAAGATATAAGCTGATTGAAATGATTCAATTGTGCGATTTTGCAGTGGTAGGTACAATTACCGAGTTGGATAGTGACAAGTTTACGATACGGATTGATGAAAATATTATAGGGGAGCATACAGGTAATACAATGAAAATAGTTCGGTTTCTTAATTGGGAATGTGCAAGGAGGTGGGCACGTTATTTGGTGGGGCAGCAGGAGGTGATTTTTATCCGGAAAAGTAATAATTTTAGAGAAAAGTATGAGCTTCGTGTGATAGGACTTGGAGATGAAGGTGAAATAAGAATAGAGCATGATACAGTTCAGAGCTATTCGTTTCCATGCGATGAATACAATTATCCTTTAAAAGACTTTATAAATGCCGTAAAGGATTATAGAAAATCCGGTGAACAGATAAAAAAGCTTTTTGAAGAGCGAATGATAGAAGATCCTTTTTTAGCAGAGTTTGCTTCCAGAAGTTCAATTCATAATAGGTTAATTAGGGATTCAGAGAGAAGATATGGAGGGAGAAAAGAGGAAATTATTATACCGAAAGGATTTAAATCAGCATTGTATCAAACAGCAATTAATGTTTTATTTAAAAATTGCGAAAATCCGATTAACATTGCTACGAATGAAGAGTTTGATTCAATTGTATTTAAAGCGGAAAACTGTAAGTTTCTGGTGAAAAATGAACAGTTTTTGGTTATTCCTGATTGTGATTATTATGCTTTGATTCATGCGTACGGATATAAAAATGATTCAGCATATTTAATTGATACTGAAAATTTTAAAATTGCTGAAATTCCTGAACCGTATATATCATTTGCAAATAGTAGCGGAAATAAAGTGAGTAAAGGAGATATTAACCATTCGTGGGCAAGTTTATTTACTCAATATCCTGATCTTGATCTGGATTTTACATTCGAAATTGTAAGCTTTAAAATTGAAGTTGAAATCTTTGGAAAGAAAGAGGTATATTCATCTGTAAGTAATCGAATTACAACGGATATGAAAAATGCTGTATCAAAAATGAAATATGGGAGTAAAATTTATCTTTATGATATAATTGCGTATGGCCCGGATGAGAAGAGACATATTTTAAACCCTCAAGCCTATACGCTGGTTAAGGATATCTACTGATAAATCAAAAAGAGATAAGATATTATCAATGCTGAAAAATTAAGTGTTCAAAAACAAAAAAAGCCCGGCAGGATTAATTCTGCCGGGCTTCGCTTACTATTTTGGTGCGTTAGCTTTCCGTTTCGTCATTCTCTTCTTTGTCGCATTCACATTCGTCAAAGCTTTTGTTGTATTGGTGCATTGCACGCTGACTCATCCCCATGCTGGAGAATCCCCCGTCGTGAAAAAGATTTTGCATGGTTACCTTTTTGGTGAGATCCGAAAAGAGTGTAATGCAATAGTCGGCACATTCGTCGGCCGAAGCATTTCCCAGTGGCGACATGCGATCGGTGAAGTCCATCAATCCGTCAATTCCTTTTACTCCGCTACCGGCAGTGGTAAGGGTAGGGGATTGCGAGATGGTATTTACGCGTACTTTCTTTTCGCGACCGTAAATATATCCGAAACTGCGGGCAATTGATTCCAGCGCAGCTTTTGCATCAGCCATGTCGTTGTATTCGAATAATGTACGTTGAGCAGCAATGTAAGAGAGGGCAACTACGGAACCCCATTCGTTTATTGCATCCATCTTTTTTGCAACCTGCATCACTTTGTGAAATGATAATGCGGAAATGTCGAGTGTTTTCAGAAAGTATTCGTAACTCAAATCATCATAAGGCTGATGTTTACGAACGTTGGGCGACATTCCGATGGAATGAAGGATAAAATCAACTTTTCCTCCCAGTACTTCCATCGATTGGGTAAGAAGGTTTTCCAGATCTTTTACGCTGGTTGCATCAGCAGGGATAAATGTTGCATTGCATCTTTCGGCAAGTTCGTTGATAGAACCCATACGAATAGCAACCGGGGTATTTGTAAGTACAAATTCAGCACCTTCATCATGAGCTCGCTCGGCCACTTTCCATGCAATGGAAAGGTCGTTCAAGGCTCCGAAAATAATCCCCTTTTTCCCTTTGAGTAATTGATAAGCCATAATAAACTTTTTAGTTAATATATCTGATGAATCAATTCCTTTGCGGCTTTGCGTGCAGTATCGGTAACTTTATCGCTACTGAGCATTTTGGCAATTTCTTCAATTCGTTCGTCATTCGATAATTGTTTGATATTTGAAAATGTTTTTTCGTCATCACTTTGCTTGTAAGCCCAGAAATGATAGTCGGCGGAAGCCGCAATTTGTGGAAGGTGTGTGATCGCAATCACCTGCATATAGTTTGCCATCTTTCGCATAATAGAACCTACTTTTCCGGCAATATCGCCCGAAACTCCGCTGTCTATTTCGTCAAAAATAACAGTTGGCAGTATGTTTTGTTTCGTAATAACTGATTTTACAGCCAGCATCAGTCGTGAAAGTTCTCCTCCCGAAGCCACTTTCGACAGATCACGAAGCTCTGAGCCCTTGTTGGCACTGAACAATATGCGTACTTTGTCTAATCCATACCGCCCAGGAATTGAATTATGTGTTATTTCAAGATCTATTTCCGACTCTGCCATTCCAAGGTGAGACAAAACTTCTTTCAGTTGCTTTTCAAGTTCTGGTTTTGCTTTTTTGCGATGTATGGAGAGGTCATTCGCCAGTGCAATCAATTCGCAGAAAATCTTTTCATTCTCTTTTCCCAGACGGGTAATTTCTTCTTCGTTGGAAGAGTAAAGAGAGAGCTTTTCTTCCAGATTGTTTTTTTTGGAGATTAGGGATTCAATTGTATCCACATTGTGTTTGCGAAAGAGATGCTGAATCAGTTCCAATCGTTCATTCAACTGGTTTTGAATTTCGGGATCGAAGTGAATTTTATCCTGCAATGTATCCATTTCGTTGCTAAGGTCTTTTAGCTCGAGTAATGCCGAATTCAATCGCTGGGCGTAAACCGGAAGTTCCGGATGCACATTCCCCATCTTTTGAAGTTGAGAAAAAATTCCGGTAAGCTGTCCCAATATGTTTAATTCGCCACCATCCATCCGGTAAGCCGATTCGTATAAAACGGATTTGATTGCCTCGGCATGATTTTGAATTTCCAGGTTCTGTTCTATTTCCTGAAGTTCGTCTTCAACAAGATTTGCATCGTCCAGCTCCTGATAGAGAAATTGCAGAAAATCGAGCTCCTGCTTAATTTGAGCATCTTTTTCGAGCAATGAATCAAGCCTGATACGCAGTTGTTTCCATGTATTATATTTTTGCTCATAAGCAGTGAATAAATCCTGACGATTCAAAAATGTATCCAGAACTTCCAGTTGGAAATCGGAAGCATTTAACGAAATTGTATTGTGTTGTGAATGTATGTCAATTAACTGTTCACCAAGCTCTTTCAATACATTGAGTGTAACGGGTGTGTCGTTTATAAATGCACGGCTTTTCCCTTGTGGGGATATTTCGCGACGGATGGTAGTCTCTTTTTCAAAATCAAGTTCATTGGTATCGAAGAACGGTTTTAACGTATCTAATGCAGAAAGGTCAAAAATACCTTCTACAATACATTTCTTTTCTTTCTCAAGTAACGACTGCACATCAGCCCGCTGACCCAATATCAGCGAAAGTGCGCCCAACAAGATTGATTTACCCGCTCCGGTTTCACCCGTGATAACCGTTAATCCGCTTGAAAAGTCAATTTCAAGTTTCCGGATAAGAGCATAATTTTCAACGGAAAGATGTAATAGCATACATTCAAAAAAACCTAAGTGAAGAAATTAACTAACTGCTTTAAAAGCCAGTACTTAATCATTCTTTGACTTCGTTGAACAGACCAGTTTCTTGATTAATAGTTGTCAGGCTGAACGAAGTTGAAGTCTGTTTAATGATCTGTTGACTTTTTATACAAGCTACTTAAATTGCCTCTCAAAAGTAATCAAAAAAGAGCAAAAGAGGGTTTAATTCATGTTAAGTATATTCTGATACTTTCCAACGTTGGCAGGGTCGATCTCTGATAATACATTGATAATCTTTGCTTTTTCCTGAGGCGAAGCTTTTGAATAAATATTTATCAGTTCATCTGATTTAGCATCAATGAATAGCTGCACCGATAATAATCCCGGCTTTTCGCGGTAAGCCTTTTGAAGTAATTCTAATGCATCGCTTATCGAAAGACGACCTTTGTCAACATTTTCATACATCTGGTCAAGACCAAGACGATGATATTTATAGTTTGCCTGACGAATCTGGCTATATGCACTGTTGATTAAATTTTCGATAAGCCAGTAGCGGTTTTTGTTGCTTTCTACCGATTTCCAGCCTTTTTCAGAAACATTCTGAGCCTGGGTTACTACAGCCTGAGCCTTTTCGAAAAACGGCGTGCCTCCGTTGGGCGAAAAACTGTCAAAGTCAAGACCTAAACATACGTAAGCATAGTATGCAAATACGGAGGTGAGATTATTGGTAAAAGTATTTTCGGCAAAGTCGAGAGGTTGGAATTCTATATATTTAAACTGAATATCTTTGTCTATATAATTCAGCAAAACAGAGTTATACGAAGTCTTATACGCAGGTCGCCGAAGTTGAATATTCAATGTTCCTTTAAATTCGTCAATAGCCGGGCGTTCGTTAATTGTTAAGGTGAAAGAACATTCTATTTTTTCCTCTACTTTAAAAGTGTAATTTGTCCATTTACGGGTATTCATAAATTCGTATAAGGCCGTTTGCAAGGTTTCAAAAACTTTCCGGTCGGAAGTTTGAATTTGGGGAGCAAGTACTGAAACAGAGCAGTTAAATTCCTGTGCTTGCGAGAGAAATGTTGTAAAAAATAGTATCGGAAGTATGAATAATTTCTTCATGTTGATTCAATGCTGTGTAAAACTAAACGTAAAAGTAGCAATTTTCGTTTATTGCAGCTTATTCTTTCATGATTTGCGTTTCAATCTCATTCACCAAATCTTTTGCAACCTCCTGTTTAGATTTGAGATCAAAGTTGACAGGCTCAGCATGTGGTTTTAGTATTGTAATGCAATTGGTTGTTACTTTAAATCCTGCACCTGGGTTTTTTAGTGAATTCAAAACAATCATATCCAGATTTTTACGCTTTAGTTTGTCCTGAGCATGGACGAGCTCGTTTTCAGTTTCCAATGCAAAGCCAACCAAAAACTGATAGTGCTGCTTTAGCTCTCCCAGCTTTTTCAGAATATCTTGTGTTGGAGTAAGTTCAAGCGTAAATTCAGAACATTTTTTTTTGATTTTTTCCGGAGCTACAACAGCAGGTTTGTAATCAGCAACAGCTGCACTCATTACGCATAGTTTACTTTCAGTGAAATGGTTCATACAAGCATCGTACATGTCCTGTGCCGAAACGATATCTATCCGTTTGATTTCTGTGTGATTGGTTTTCAGGGAAGTAGGACCTGTGATTAAGGTTACATTTGCACCGCGGCTTGCAAGTTCTTCGGCAATACAAAATCCCATCAATCCACTGGAATGATTTCCTATAAATCGTACAGGATCAATGGCTTCATACGTTGGTCCGGCAGTTACCATTGCCTTGATACCTTTCAATGATTGTGATTGTGCAAAAAAATCATGCAGCGCCTGATAAATGATTTCCGGCTCATCCATACGTCCCGCACCTTCGTATCCACAGGCTAAATCACCCGAAGCAGGTCCGATAACGTGTACTCCTTGTAAACGGAGGTATTCCATGTTTTTCTGAACAGCAAAATTATTCCACATTTTACAGTTCATGGCAGGAGCGATGAACACCGCTTTGTTAAATGCGAGCAAAGATGTAGAAAGAGCATCATCAGCTATTCCTGAGGCATATTTTCCAATAATGTTTGCCGTTGCGGGAGCAATAACAAAAGCGTCAGCCCAGTCGGTAAGAGCAACATGTTCGGTAGAATAATCGTTTACGGAGCCAAAAACCTGATCGTATATTTTATGTTTCGACAATGTTTCGAGCGTTACACGGGTGACAAATTCCAGTGCATTGGGAGTAACCACCACTTTGACTTCTGCACCAGCTTTAATCAGTAAACGGATGAGAATGGGTGCTTTATACGCCGCAATTCCTCCGCTGATACCTACCAATATTTTTTTTCCTGCAATCATAGTAAACGGCACTTATGAAAAAATACAAAAGCCCTGATTCGGAAAGGAAAGAATGATTCAGGATCAATTTTCAATTCAGAATCCGGGCTGATGAACAAAGATAAATTAGTTTATCTGCTGTTGTTCTTTATCTGGATTACGATAATAAAGTTTTTCATTCAGATATTCGTGAATAGCAATAAGTGTGGGTTTGGGAAGGTTTTCATAAAACTTGGCAACTTCAATTTGTTCACGGTTTTCGAATACTTCTTCCAGATTGTCATTATTGCTCGAAAATTCTTCGATCTTATGGTTCAGTTCCTCTTTCAATTCTTTGGAAATCTGGTTTGCACGTTTTGATAACATTGAAATAGTTTCATATACATTTCCTGTTAATTTGTCAAACTCGTGAATGTTACGGGTTACGGCAACCATATCCGTTTTAAGCCTTTTAACGTCCATATTATCTGTTAATTTTGTTTATATTTTGCTAATTTTTTTAATACATCCTGGTAAATTAACCGTGCTTCGGAACTATAATGTGATTCCGGAAAAGAGCCTGCAAAGTTATTATAAGCTTTGATAACTTCCTCATAACGTTCTTCTTTTTTTGCATCGACACTCATGTCGGCATATTTTGCACGTGATTTCAGAATGTAATAGAGTACCTGCTCTTTTTTACTTGTCTCCGGAAAATCTTTCAAAACATTTTGAAAAGCAATCTGAGCAGCATTATATGATTCAGTTTTGTAATAAAGGTAAGCGTTGTCGAACGCTTTTTGAGCAAGTTTTGCGCGTAGTTCGTCGATCAGTTTATTGGCATCATCAACACGTTTACTCTGCGGGTAATAATTTATAAAGAGTTGAAGTTCTGTAATAGCTTCGTAAGTGCTTGTTTGGTCTAAACTTGTTTCCGGAGAGTCTGCGTATTTACAATATGCACTCATGTAGGTGCATTCTTCGGTGTATTGCGATTTTGGATATTGACGGGAAAAACTTTTAAAGTAATAGCTGGCCATCACATTATCACCCTGCTTAAAGTAACTGTAGGCAGTATAATAACTAATCAGTTCGCCTTGCGGTTTTCCTCGGTAAACTATCGCAAGCTCGTCAAATAATTGTAATGCACGGTAGTAATCCTTCGAATTATAGAGTTTTACTGCTGTTTCGTATTTTTTTTCGTAGTTGGTACTTTTAAGCAGTTTTTGGTATTTACTGCATGCACTCAGGCTTAAAAGCCCTATTACCATAAGAATTAGCCAGCTTTTCCGAATCATTTTGCAAAATTACATTTTTTTTACATACCCAAAACGTGTTTGTAGAGAGACTATTGTATTTCATTTGCTTTTGTCGGATACTTTTTTATTTGAGATAGTCATGATTCTGTTTGATGTGCTGTTAATTTAATGAAGTTTATGTTTTTAAGAAAAAAATGTAGTATATTTAAATCCTGAATTTGTACGACATATAAAATACTCTGTGGATCAATAGTTCATTGAGATGAGGGGTGAGTGATAATATTTCGTTTTCTAAAAACGATCAGCTATGAATAGAATAGCTTTTGTAGGATTGGATGATGAAAAGTTAAAATGGCTTAAATCATTGTTGGTTAGTCTCGGTTTCGTGTTTGACAGTGAAAATTTCCAGAAAGAAGATTCATTTGATAAGGTTGAGAATAGTTATGCCTGTAACGTTGTGGTGCAAAGGCTTACAATGGATGATATTCGGAAGGTTATTGCCGGAAACCATTTGAAGTCCTTTTTGTTCACAATCAAAAAGCCAGTTATTGCTTATATAGATGATAAACCTGGAGAAGAGAAAATGGTAGATATTTTGAAATCAGGTTTTTCAGGTATTATTACATCTTCTTCTACACCCTCCGAGATTTATTCATTGTTTAATCTTACATTTAATGTTTTAGTCTGTTATAGCGATTTTTCCGAAAAGAATAATTCGATTGCAGATGTGGATTTTGAGACACTGTTCGACTTGAAAAATATTCAATATTTACAGGATCAGATTTCGGATGCATTGGGTGTGGCATCATTAATTACGCGTCCGGATGGAACACCGATAACCAATTCCAGTAATTTTTGCAGATTATGTAAAGATATAATCCGTAAAACGAAGAAAGGTAAGTCCAATTGTATAAAATCTGATTCGCAATTAGGAAAATATAATCCGGATGGAGCCAATATTGAACCTTGCTTGAGTGGTGGCTTGTGGGATGCGGGAGCAGGAATAATGGCTGGAGGTAAACATATTGCCAACTGGCTGATAGGGCAGGTTCGTGATGAAAGTGTTACCGAGGAGTCTGCAATAGCTTATGCAAAAGAAATTGGAATTGACCCGAATGAATATTTGAAGGCCTATCGCGAAATCCCTTTTATGCCCAAAAAACAATTTGAGAAAATTGCAAATGTAGTTTTTAACCTCGCAAATCAATTATCTACGATTGCATATCAAAATGTGTTACAAGCCAGACTTATCGAAAATCAGCGTCATACTGAGTGTGCATTGAGAAGTAGCGAAGAAAAATTTTCTAAAGCATTTCAGGCGAGCCCCGATGCAATGTTGATCACACGTATATCAGATGGAAAAATTTTTTTGGCAAACAAAGGATTTACAAGACTTTCTGGTTATTCAAAAGAAGAGTATAATGATAAAACAACCCTCGACTTAAATATTTGGGTTGATCCGAATGAAAGAAACAATTTTGTACGGAAAATAAAGGAAGATGGTTCCTATAGGGATTATGAGGCCCGGTTTAGAGTTAAATCAGGTGAAGTTAAAACGGGCATTTTTTCTGGAGAAGTTATCAATTTGGATAATCAAAAATATCTATTGAGTTTGGTTCACGATATAACCGATGTAAAAAAATCACAAGAAGAGATAAATCAACTTAATGAGCGATTATCACTGGCACTTAAAGCCGGAAATTATGGAGTCTGGGACTGGGATGTTGTAAATGATAGGCTGATATGGGATAAACGAATGTATGAAATTTATGATATTCAGCCTGATAAGTTTGCTAACACATGTGAAGCGTGGCTCAATGTAATTCACCCTGAAGATGTAGTAGAAAATCATCGGATTTTAGAAAAAGCAAAAATAGATGGTACAGGATATGATGCAAAGTTCAGAATAGTCTTAACTGATGGATCTGTAAGGTATATTAAGTCTTTGGGAGTAGTGTTGAAAGATGAAAACGGGCGGTCAATCAGAATGACCGGAATCAATATCGACGTCACAAAAGAAGTAGTTGATAATATATCATTAAATGCTTCGTCAGAAATAGTAAAGGCAATACCTTCCGGGCTTTTTATTTATAGGTTTGAGAAACCCGATAAACTCTATTTTGTTGATGGAAACCCTGCTGCATTTAAATTAACAGGATTAACATACGAGAAAACTGTTGGTCTGGAATTTAATGATATATGGCCTAATGCTGAACAAACCGGAATAACGGAAAGCTACCTGAACGTAATGTATACTGCAGAACCTTATTACGGAAATAATATTACGTATGAAGATGACCGGGTTCAAGGAGCATTTAAAATAGTAAGTTTTAAAATTAATGAAGAATTATTAGGTGTTGCATTTGAAAATATTACAGAAAGCGTAAAGGCTTCGATGGCTCTGAAAGAGAGTGAAGAACGATTTAGAAAAGTTGTAACAGAAGCTCCAGTCCCTATGGCTATTTATAGTGCAGATGGAAATATATTGCAAATAAGTAAGGGCTGGACTTTGTATTCCGGATATGAATATGCGGAAATATCAACGCTGAACAACTGGGTACAAAAAGCGCATACTCAGGATGTAGAGAAAGCCCTTTCACGTATAAATGAAATGTTTCAAATGAACGAAAGCGTTTATAATGGAGAATGGGATATTGTTGCAAAAAACGGAACCGTAAAAATATGGGATTTTCATACAACACCTCTTGGAAAATCACCTTCAGGAAATAATATATTACTGTCAATTGCAAATGATGTAACTGATAAAAAGGCAGCAGAAAAAGCTTTGTTTGATGCCGCAAATCAATGGCAAAAAACATTTGATTCTACAGCCGATGCAATTTGTTTGCTCGATGCAGAACATAGGATTATCCGTACAAATATGGCTATGCAAAAAATGTATAACGAGCATAAAGAAGGATTGCTTGGGAAAAAATGCTGGGAGGTTGTTCATTTAAACGATCATGCTATTAATGATTGTGTTGTGGTAAGATCTTCAAAATCGTTTCAACGTGAAAGCATGGAGTTGAAAATCAAGGGGAAATATTATGTTGTAACAGCCGATCCTATTTTGGATGAGGACGAAAAGCTATTTGGAATTGTACATATAATCAGAGATATTACGGAGCAAAAGCAAGCACTATTTGCTCTTGAAAATGCTGAAAACAAATTCCGTTCGCTTATCGAAAATGCACCCGACGGTTTAGTTGTAGTAGATCTCAATGGCGATTTTAAGTATGTGAGTCCTAGCTCAATGGCGATGACTGGTTTTTCAGAATCAGATATTCAACATCTAAGTGGAAATAATCTGACACATCCTGATGATTTGCAGCGTGTATTAGCATCTCTTCAACAAATAATAGTACATCCTGAAAAGATAGAAACCCAGCAATATCGATTTTTAACCAAATATAGAGGTTGGATATGGATAGAAAGCTTTTTTAGCAATTTATTACATGTTCCGGGTGTAGAAGGAATTGCAATCAATTTCAGAGATATTACGGACCGCAAACTTGCAGAAGAGAAAATTACAGAGCTGAATTTACAGCTTGAGCGACGCGTTGAAGAGCGAACAGCCGAACTGACAGCCGTAAATAAAGAGCTGGAAGCTTTTGCTTACAGTGTGTCGCACGACTTAAGAGCTCCCCTGAGAGCAATTGACGGATTTACAAAAATCTTGATGGAAGATTATCAGCCGAAATTTGATCCGGAAGGCATAAAAGTGTGCAATGTAATTTGTGAAAATACTCGTCGTATGGCCGTTCTAATTGATGATTTGCTCGCATTTTCACGATTGAGCCGTATCGAAATGAATTATTCAATTCTAAATATGAATCAAATTGTTTCGGATATCATAGAAGAGCAGAAGCAAATTTATACGCATGATGTCGAATTTGAAGTAGATGAATTGCCATTTGTTTTTGGAGACTATTCAATGTTAAAACAGGTGTGGACAAACCTGATTTCAAATGCACTTAAATTTACATCCAGAAAAGATAATGCCAGAATAAAAATATCAAGCAACGAATCGGAAAATGAAATAATCTATTCATTGTCAGATAATGGAGCCGGGTTTGATATGAAGTATTATTCGAAGTTGTTCGGCGTTTTTCAACGCTTGCACAGCGCGAAAGAATACGAGGGAACAGGTGTTGGACTGGCTATTGTACACCGCATCATTCAGCGCCATAAAGGAGAAATTCGTGCAGAATCTAGAATAAATAAAGGAACAACTTTTTATTTTACATTACCAAAATGATTAAATTTACAGCATTATGAATATAATAAAGTCAAATATTGAGATATTGCTCATTGAAGATAACCCCAACGATGCTGCTTTGATTATGAGAGCAATGAGTAAAAGTAATCTTGCAAACCATATAATGCATCTTGATGATGGTGAAGATGCCCTTGATTATTTGTTTTGCAGGGGAGCGTTTAAGGGGAATCAATTTCCACATAATACATTACGGCTTATTATCCTTGATCTTAAACTTCCTAAATTAAACGGGTTAGAGATTTTGAAAGAAATTCGTGATAATGAATTAACCCACAAAATGCCTGTTGTTATTCTCACTTCTTCCAAAGAAGATCCTGATATAAAAACTGCGTATGATTTGGGAGCAAACAGCTATATTGTAAAACCACTTGCTTTTGAAGAATTTTTCAAAGTTGTTACAGATCTAGGCTTTTATTGGTTAATGATTAATAAATCACCGGTATAATATAAATTTTCGATAAGATATGATTAGTAAATATAAAGTGTTAATTGTGGAAGACCTTCCGTCTGATGCCGAATTAGATATCAGAGAAACACGGAAGGTGTTGGGTGAATGTGTGTTTGAAGTAGTAGAAACGGAAACAGATTTTGTTGATAAGCTAACAAATTTCCAACCAGATATAATCCTGTCAGATTATAATATGCCTAATTTTAATGGGTTATCTGCATTAAGAATTACACTGGAACTTAGTCCTATCACTCCGTTGATTATAGTTACAGGCTCTGTAAACGAAGATACGGCCGTTGAATGTATGAAAGCCGGAGCATCAAATTATGTAATAAAAGAACAGATTAAACGTCTTGGTCCAGCGATAACGCATGCATTGGAAGAGAAAAAAATAAAGCAGGAAAATATAAACTATCAAAATGCACTCATTGAAAGTGAAAGACGATATCGTTCTCTCTTCGAATTGTCTCCCCTTGGAATGTGCCTGATGAATGACAAAGGAATAATACTTGAGGTAAGTGATAATATTTGTAAAATGGTAGGCTATTCAAAAGAAGAGCTTATTGGTCAGTCAATACAACGATTAACTCTCCCTCAGGATTATTCATGTGTTGAAGATGACCTGAATGTGCTTTTAAATGGTAATATCTTAAAGCATTATGTGAGGAATGTTTGCAAGGATGGAAGCATTATTGATGTTGAACTGAATGAAACATCAATAGTATTATCGGATGGATCCAGAGGCATTATGAGCATTGTTGCAGATATTACCGAGCGAAAGAAGGCAGAGGAAACATTGAAGATAGCCAAGGAACAGGCAGAGGAGAATGAAGCTAAATTCAGAGCTTATATTGAGCACTCACCTGATGGAGTATTTTTGTTTGATTCGGCAGGAATTATCTCTGATTCTAATCCTTCAGCTTCGGAAATTTCAGGATATAGCAGAAAAGAAATCCTATCCATGACTGTTTTTGAATTATTTGTAGAATCCGAACATGAAAGAGTTTTGAATAGCCTTCTTAAGCTTAAAAAGTCGGGAAATTTTTCGGGAGAGATGGAATTTATCCGGAAAGATGGATCGTCCGGGATTGCTATTATCGAGGCTGTAAAACTTGCAGAAAATAAAATTTTAGGGTTTGCCAAAGAAATTACGGAGCGTAAACGGATAGAAAATGAACTTATTGCTGCAAAAGAAGCCGCAGAAGAGAGTAACAGATTGAAATCAGCATTTTTAGCAACAATGTCGCATGAATTGCGAACCCCTTTAAATGCAATTATTGGCTTTAGCGGAATTATGGGAGAAAGTATGACCCCTGAAGAAATTCAAAATATATCCAAAATAATTAATACCAGTGGAAATCATCTTCTGAGCATTATTGAGGCTATTTTTGAACTGTCATTGTTGCAATCGGGAGAACGTGATCCTGTAATTCAGGATGTTAGTGTTTATGACTTGTTTACAAGCCTTAAATCATTTTTGAAAACGGAATTGCTAAAGAATAATAAACAACATCTTAGAACAGAGTTTGTTACAACTGCGTTATATCCAGCTTTGCAAATACAGACTGACAAGACCAAACTTACTCAACTATTGACAAATTTATTGGGAAATGCAGTAAAATACACGGAAAAAGGAATTATTGAGTGTGGGTATAGTATTAAAAACGAAAGTATTACATTTTATGTAAAGGATACGGGTATCGGAATTCCTCCCTATATGAAAGATGTGATCTTTGAACGTTTCAGGCAGGTGGATGATACGCATACACGTAAGCAAAGTGGTGTCGGTTTGGGATTGGCAATTTGTAAGGAAATATCCGTATTGTTAAATGGTAGAATGTGGCTCGAATCTGTTGAAAATGAAGGTTCAGTGTTTTATTTTGAACTGCCCTGCGTGATTAAAAGCGTTCAAAGTGGGCAGACTTCCAATGGAGGTATTTCTGTACCGGATTTCAATGGTAAAACGATTTTGATTGTAGAAGATAATGAATCAAATTTTTATCTGATCAAATCAATTCTTAAGGCTACAAATGCAAATATAATCTGGGCATTAAATGGAGAGGATGCTGTTGAACAGGTAAGAGAATTGTCAACTATTGATCTTATTCTGATGGATATAAGAATGCCTGGAATGAATGGGTATGATGCTACACGGATGATTAAACAGGAATACCCTGATATCCCGGTTGTAGCCCAAACTGCGTATGCATTAAGAGATGATCGTGAAAAAGCCATAGAGGCCGGGTGCGATGATTATATATCCAAACCGTTTAGTAGAACTGATTTACTGGACGTTGTCCGGAAATATATTTGTGCACAGCAGGTTTTGTAAACAGGACTGTTCCAGAGAAAGTAATATCGTGCTTACCGAGCTAAATCCCCGATTTGCCGAAAATCGTTTTAGATAAGCAAATAATAGGCCTAATTTTGCCACAGAATTACTAATTTTAAAACCTGTAAAAATATATGTTCAATAATCATTGTCATAAATCAAGCCCTATGAAAAAATTCATCCTGGGATTTATAGTGCTCACTGCCGGAGCATTGTTGCTTGCTTTCAATCTGGAATTGTTGCCAATCGTATGGAAACCAATCGTATTTTCGTGGCCAATGTTATTGATTGCAATTGGTTTAATTAATCTGGCCGAACGGGATAACAATACTTTTGGGGTCATACTTTTGATTGTGGGGGGCTTTTTTCTCCTTCCCAAAATAATAGTTTTTGATTTCAATTTTGCAAAACTTTTCTGGCCGGTAATGCTTATATTGATAGGGCTGTTGATTATGACCAAACGTAGTTTTCATGCCCCCAAAAGGATTCATTTATCCAATAATCCGGGTGAAACCTCTACCGATGGCTTGTTGGATGAAACAACTGTTTTTGGAGGAACTAAAAAAATACTGACCGATGTATTTAAAGGTGGCCGCGTTACCAATATTTTTGGAGGGACTGAACTCGATTTAACCCGCACTGAAATTATTGATGGCGAAACAATACTGGAAGTTACTTCCGTTTTTGGAGGTGTCGAAATGATTGTTCCATCAGATTGGGAAGTAAAAATTAAAGTTACGTCTATCATGGGTGGATTTGCAGATAAACGCTATACTTTGCCTTCAAACCCCGACAATAAAAAAGTTTTGATTATTCATGGTGTGGTGATTTTTGGTGGTGGCGAAATCAAAAGCTACAAATAAACATGAGTCATCCCTTTTTCGAAAATAAACGACTTTTTTGGTTTTACCTTGTAACATGGGGAATCATCATGATTGCTCATGTTGCTTATTTAACATTAGGTGAAGGGAAGAGTTTGTTAATCAGTGTTCTTGAAAGTATCGTGTTTAATCTGCTTTTTGCAATTCTGGGACTGGCAATGTGGTATCCGCTTCAGTTTATTTCTCCCGAACGGAATAAGCCAATAAGCTTAATCACAAACTTGTTAACGTATGGGATATTGGTAGTCTTTATCTGGATAGTATCTGGAGATTTTTTGATGTATGTTTTTACCGAAAATGAGCAGGTGGCAGCCGAACTTGAAAAGACCATGCCATGGAGAGCGGTTATAGGATTCTTCTTTTTTAACATTATCATTTTGTTTTATTACCTGATAACCTATTACAATGACCTTCAGAAAAAAATAATTCATGAATCGCGTCTGAGGGAAACTATTCGGGAAACTGAACTCAGTCTGTTGAAATCACAGATAAATCCTCATTTTTTATTTAATAGTCTGAATTCGGCTAGTGCATTAACACTCACAAAGCCTGAAAAAGCACATGAGATGATTGTGAAACTTTCAGATTTTCTACGTTATGGAGTTTCAAATAATGCGGAAGCATTGTCTCCATTGTACGAAGAACTGGAGAATATTCGCAGATATCTTGATATTGAAACTGTTCGGTTTGGAAAACGTCTTCAGTATGAAATAGCCTGCAATCCAGAGTGTCAGGAACAAATGCTCCCTTCCCTGATTTTGCAGCCTTTGTTCGAAAATGCAGTAAAACATGGAGTGTACGACAGTACCGAACCCGTTAAAATAACACTGGATTGCCAGAAGAAAGATTCCTGGCTCGAAATTATCATCCAAAACAGTTTCGATCCTGAAATGCCTCCGCGTAAAGGCTCGGGTACCGGACTTAAAAATGTATCGGAACGTTTGAAACTGATGTATGGAAACGACAATCTGATGAAAGCAATTAAATCGGAATCCCTTTTTACGGTAACCCTTATGATCCCTTATAACCCCATTGTAAAATCCTGATGTGTAATGGAATCAAAAATCAAAACCATCATTATTGAAGATGAAGAGCCTGCACGGAATCTGCTCAAGCTCTTTGTTTCGGAAATTTCTGAACTGGAACTGATCGGCGAAGCTTCCGATGGATTTTCAGCAGTGAAAATAGTAAATGAACTCAAACCAGATTTGATTATTCTCGATATTCAGATGCCCAAACTTACTGGATTTGAGATGCTCGAACTTTGTGAACATAAACCTACTGTTATTTTTTCCACAGCCTACGATCAGTATGCCCTCAAAGCATTTGAAATCAATGCGGTGGATTACCTGTTAAAACCTTATGACAGAACCCGTTTTACCAAAGCTATTGAGAAAGTAATTGCAAAAGGCCTGCAGAAAACCAGCCCACAGCAGGAGGAATCCCTACAAACTGCCATTAAGAAAAACAGCGAAATACTTGAACGTATAGCCGTGCGCATGGGGCAAAAAATTCAGGTAATTCCGGTGGATGATATTCTTTACCTCGAATCGTACGATGACTATGTGAAAATTCACACCTCCAAAGACTTGTATTTGAAGGAAAAAACCATGAAGTATTTCGAAACCAACCTCGACCCGCATCAGTTTGTTCGCATACATCGTTCTTATATTATAAACCTGAATTTTATTGAGCGTCTCGACTATTACGATAAAGATTCCTATAGCGTGATTCTTAAAAACGGAAATTCCCTTAAAGCGAGCACTTCTGGCTATCGTTTGTTAAAAGAAAAGCTGAATCTGTAGTAATTTTGTGAAGATACAGGCCTGAATTTATAAATAAACATACTTTGTTACCAATACCTTCCTGTTTTTTGTGACTTAGCTTGATTGTAAAACTGAGTTCTGAAAATCGGGAAAACGTATTTTGAACGTAACCACATTGAATGAAATTTGTATGAGTAATAATTCTCATACATTGAATGGTTTGACAACGATAAATTGTTATTTATAGAGTATTTTGTGAAGCCATAAAATAATACAGGAATACCTAAAATTCATTAAACAATACACTTCTACACACAATAGTTTAACCTCTGTATTCGATCTTCCCTTTTCCTGCATTTTCGTACCTTTGCCTGAATCAAACAAAACTCATGGAACGCAAAACGCTCTTTGCTGATGTACTTCTTCCGTTGCCTCTGCCGGGTTATTTTACGTACAGGGTGCCTTATGAACTGAATAATCAGATAGAAGTAGGTCAAAGAGTTGTGGTTCAGTTTGGTTCAAAAAAGATCTATACTGCATTGGTTCGTTTTCTTCATGAAAACGCTCCGGAGGCTTATGTTCCGAAATATATTCTGGCTGTTTTGGATGCAGCCCCGATTGTAAATAAAAAGCAATTTGCAACCTGGGAATGGATTGCGTCTTACTATTTGTGTAGCTATGGCGAAGTAATGTCGGCAGCATTACCTTCTGCATTAAAGCTTGCCAGCGAAACAAAGCTTGTTTTGCATCCTGACTTTGACGGTGATTTAAGCGTGTTGAACGAAAATGAATACCGAATTGCTGAGGCTTTGCATACCAAGCCGGTTCTTACCGTAGGTGAAGTAACCGAAATTACCGGACTTCAGAAAGTAATTCCGCTATTAAAAACATTGATTGAGAAAAAAGTAGCTCTGGTTGAAGAAGAGCTTACGGATCGCTTTAAACCAAAATCAGAACAATGGGTTCGGCTTGCCGATGAATGGCGTAATGAACAAAAACTGAATGAACTTTTTGATCAACTGGAGAAGAAGAGCGAAAAGCAAAACAGAGTGCTACAGGTTTATTTTATGTTGGCAGGTTCTGTTTTCGAAGCCGGAGAAGTCCGAAGAAAAGATATTCTAAAAAAAATTCCCGAGTGCGAGGTGCAAATTAAGACTTTGGGGAAAAAAGGGATTTTTGAAATACTGGAAAAAAACCAGAGTCGGCTTATTGAATATAGTCATACTGAGGAGGTTGATGAATTGGAATTGAGCCAGGCTCAACAAAGCGCGATGAACTCGATTCAACAGGGATTTCAGTCAAAGGATACGGTATTGCTGCATGGCGTAACTTCGAGCGGGAAAACGGAAATATACATTCGCCTCATTAACGAAACGATCAAGGCCGGAAAACAGGTTTTGTATCTCTTGCCCGAAATAGCTCTTACTGCTCAGACAATTAATCGCTTGCGAAAATATTTTGGCAATAAGGTTGGTATTTATCATTCAAAATACAATGAGCATGAGCGGGTTGAAATCTGGAATAAGGTTTTAGGAACAACATTGCCGGGAACCCAGCCCTATCAGGTGGTTTTGGGTGCACGTTCGGCAATGTTTCTGCCCTTTGATAATCTGGGGTTGATTATTGTGGATGAAGAGCACGACTCATCCTATAAGCAATTTGATCCAGCTCCACGATACAATGCCCGGGATGCGGCTATCTGGTTAGGAAATCTTCACAAAGCAAAGGTGCTATTAGGCTCAGCAACTCCTTCAATTGAAAGTTATTACAATGCAAAAGCCGGGAAATATCATTTAGTTGAGCTATCAGAACGTTTTGGCGGTATGCTTATGCCGTTAATTGAAGTGGCCGATCTTACCGAAGAAACAAAGCGTAAAACCATGAAATCTCATTTTTCTTCACTGCTTTTCAATCAGATAGAAGAAGCATTGACCAATCAGGAACAAATTATTTTGTTTCAGAATCGCAGAGGTTTTTCGGTAAGAATAGAATGCGATAGTTGTCACCACATGCCTCAGTGTAAAAAGTGTGATGTCACACTTATCTACCATAAACACAACAATCAGCTTAAATGTCACTATTGTGGCTATTCCATTCGCCTTCCTGAAAAATGTCCGGCATGTGGAAGTACTGCTTTGAAAATGAAAGGCTTTGGTACCGAACGTATCGAGGAGGAAATCTCTCTGCTTTTTCCCAATGCCCGCGTTGCCCGTATGGATTTGGATACCACTCGCTCTAAAAATGCATACCGCAAAATTATTTCCGATTTTGAAGAACGCGAAATAGATATTCTTGTTGGAACGCAAATGATTACAAAGGGTTTGGATTTCGACAATGTAAGTGTGGTCGGTATTTTAAATGCAGACAATATGATTTCATTTCCCGATTTCAGATCTTATGAACGTAGTTTTCAGCAATTGGCTCAGGTGAGTGGGAGAGCAGGTCGTAAAAATAAAAGAGGAAAGGTAATAATTCAGTCTTATAATCCTTATTTTCAGGTTATCCGCGATGTAATTGATAATAATTATGCCGCGATGTATTCCAGCCAGATTGTAGAGCGAAATACGTTTAAATATCCTCCGTTTTTTCGATTGGTAAAACTGATTGTAAAACACCCTAATGAAGAACTGGTGAATGAAGCGGCTGCAGAATTAGGAAACAGACTTCGTAAATTGTTTGATAATAGAGTTTTGGGTCCTGAGTTTCCATTGGTTTCACGAATCAATAATTATTATCTTAAAAACATAATCCTGAAGTTTGAGCGTGATAACTACGTGCAGTCGCGTAAAAATCAGCTTCAAAATATTATTCGCCAACTTTTATCCGAATCCCGTTACAAACCCGTAAAAGTAACGATTGACGTTGATCCGTATTGATGTATTTTAAATTGCTGTCTGCAAACAAGTTTCCCAAATTCAAATTCCCGACCTTCAATAGATGTAAGTTCTTCATCATTAATTAAGCCGCTCTGTTTCCGTTTCTTTTTGTTACTTTGCAAACAAAAACACCATGAATATCCTGTTGCTTGGATCTGGCGGTCGTGAACATTCACTTGCCTGGAAAATTGCTCAAAGCCCTAAATTATCGAAACTCTATATTGCTCCCGGAAATGCCGGAACATCTCTTCATGGCGAAAATGTAAACCTTAATATATCCGATCATCGGACTGTTGGTCAGTTTTGTCTGGATAAAGAAATCAGAATGGTGATTGTGGGTCCAGAAAATCCTTTGGTAGAAGGAATCCATGACTATTTTTTATCGAAAGCCGAGTTGGCAGGTATTCCGGTTATCGGACCTCAAAAAGAAGCCGCTCAGTTAGAAGGAAGCAAGGCTTTTGCAAAAGCATTTATGCAAAAGTATAAAATACCTACCGCTGCTTACCAGGCTTTTAATTGTTGTAATCTGGCAAATGGATTCGCATACCTGGGTACTTTGGAAGCACCGTATGTACTCAAAGCGGATGGTCTTGCTGCCGGGAAAGGTGTGTTGATATTAGATTCTATACAGGAAGCCCGCGATGAACTTGATCAAATGCTTACTTCTGCAAAATTTGGGGAAGCCTCTAAAACGGTTGTGATTGAGCAGTTTTTGAAAGGGATTGAGCTTTCCGTTTTTGTGATCACAGACGGGAAAAATTATAAAATATTGCCTGAAGCCAAAGATTATAAGCGTATTGGTGAAGGTGACACGGGGCCGAACACGGGCGGAATGGGTTCAATAAGTCCTGTCCCGTTTGCAACTCCTGAGTTTATGCAAAAGGTTGAAGACCGGATAATTAAACCTACAATTTTAGGATTGCAGTGTGAACAAATCCCGTATAAAGGATTTATTTTCTTTGGGTTAATTAATGTTGAAGGAGATCCTTTTGTAATTGAATATAATGTTCGCATGGGTGACCCTGAAACAGAATCTGTTATTCCTCGTGTAAAAAGCGATTTGATAGACCTGTTTTTAAGTGTAGCTGATGGAACATTAGCGCACTTTAATCTGGAGGTTGATCGTCGTGCTGCAGCATGTGTAATGATGGTTGCTGAAGGATATCCCGGTGATTATGCAAAAGGAAAAGAAATTACTCTTCCTGAAAACAGAGAAGGATCCTTTGTATTTCATGCGGGAACTAAACTTGCAGATGGAAAGGTTGTAACCAACGGAGGAAGAGTTATTGCAGTAACTACTTTAGATAATGATCCTGAAAAAGCTTTACAAAGCTCATTAAATATGGCGGAAAAGATTCAGTTTGAAGGAAAATACTACCGTAAGGATATTGGAAAAGACCTGAGGGAGTTGTGAAATGTTTGCGTTATACCCCAGAGTAAACTCTGATTAGTCCGACATTAATTAGGATTGATAAACTTTTTTAGCGACATACAATGTGAAAAGTAAAAGGATCGCTTAATTTCTGGTTTTAGAAATAACTATTTGTTTATGAGTATATTTTGTAGGTATTTATTTTTCTGAGACCTGTTAAATACAGCGAAAACATAAAAGTGAGACCTCTTTTTTTGATAATGAGACTCCGAATTTAGCCAATCCTTCTTTCTTTGCATCGAAAATCAAAACAAAAAAACGATGCAGAAAATTATCATTGCACTTGCCTCAATCCTTCTGGCTCTTATTTTGGGGTGTACCAGTAGTTCGAAAACTACCGCTAATTCGGATAAACGGCCCCTGCGATTTAGAGCCCAGGCTGGTTTTAATGCGGGAGGAATAGTTGAAAATACTAATAAAAAGGACTTTGCAAATGCCCCGGTAGATGCATTTACAGGGGCAACAAAACTGGGTTACAACGTGGGTACACATGTGTTGATTCCGGTTTGGAAGCATGCTTTGGAAACCGGGATTGATTATATGATAAACAACCAGACGTTTACGTATAAACATCCCGAAATAGGTTATATGGGAGAAAGAACTATCTCAACATCTCAATTCATGATTCCTTTCATGGCAAGCTTCTCGATGTGTAAAAAAAACAATCCGGAAGGTAATTTGCAACTAAAATTTGGATATGTTGCTCAGTATAACATATTGTCAGTTAGTGATCAGGGGCTGATTCCTGATTATTCAGTCAATCATTTTTCGGGAGGTTTTGGATTTGGAATATCAGCAACTCCCTGGAAATTTAAGAATGGAGCACGAATGGGATTTTATGTTGATTTATACCGTGGAACTCAGATTTATAAGGATTTTTACAATCAGTCATCCTTTAAAATGCCTGGCTCAAGCTATGCTAAATTCGGAATAATATATCAGTTTAAATAATTATAAACAATAGAATATGAATACACTAATTGTTTATGCCACTACTCACGGCACAACCGGAAAGATAGCGCTAAAAATTAAAGAAGGATTAGACGTTCCTTGCACATTAATAAATCTGAAAACAGACGATTTGCCTGATTTGTCTGAATACCAAAGAATTATTGTAGGCGGTTCTGTCCATGCAGGACAAATACAAAGCCGGATAAAAGACTTTTGCAGGAAAAACACCCTGGAGCTTCTTCAAAAACAGCTTGCACTTTATATTTGCTGTATGCACGAAAATGAACTGGCTGAGCAGCAATTCACAAATGCATTTCCGGAAATACTCAGAAATCATGCTCAAAGCAAAAAAATAATGGGCGGTGAATATTTATTTGAAAAAATGAACTTCTTCCAAAAAATACTGGTGCGTAAAATTGCCGGTGTAAATGAAACACAATCTCGTATCAATGAAGCTGCCATCTGCGAATTTATATCAGAAATTGATTAACGGATTCTTATGAGAATAACGATCTATAAATATATATTTCAACTGTTTGTGTTGTTGTTTGTAATTGTAAATGAATCGTGTAAACCAACCGAAAGGATTCATTATGCGATAGATATCCGTATAATTCCGGATGGAATGTATACCGGATATTTTAAAAAACGGAATGAAGCATGCGTAAAAGTGGAGATTAAAAACAAGAGAATTGTTTCGCTCACTCTTGAAAAATTTGAAGCAACACCTTTTGGCAGAAAAGCAAAAGATTCTATTCCTCAACGAATTATTGAAAAACAAACTCCGTATGTTGATGCTGTTTCGGGTGCTACGGAAGCAAGCATAACCATTATAAATGCAACAGTGAAAGCTTTGAATTCCATATCTGTTTATGAATAACTGGGGATGGAATCATCTCTGTTTTCTTTTAGAAAATTGAATACCAGCTTTTTCCTGCTTGCAGTTTTTGTTTTTAAAGAGGATGAAAAAAACTTTTTATAAAATGCTCTAAGTATTTTGATAAGGGTGAACCTTTCTTTTTTCGCAAAATATTGCATTCACTTTGCTACATTTGCAAAATATAACGAAGGTTATAATTTTCTGTAAATTAAATATATAATAAAGGTATGATGGAGTTTGAGCTCGAAGGTAGCGAATACATTGAATTGAACAAGTTGTTGAAAATTTTAAATCTGGCAGAGTCTGGCGGAGAAGCCAATTTTCGGATTACAGAAGGGGAGATAATTGTGAATAAGCAGGTTGAGCTTCAGAAACGTAAAAAACTCAGAGCAGGTGATATTGTGGAGTGTGATGGGACTGAAATCAGGATAATTGAATAGTGTTTCTTTTTTTGTGATTGTTCGGAAATTGGATTTTTTTGTTGTAATATTGTTTATCACTATAAAAGATTCTCATCTTTTATGAGTATGTAAGTTTTTTATTTTAAGCTTAAATTTACCAATCTGATAAACATAAATTTGATAGGGATTATGAAAGAACCTGATGTTCCTGAAAACGAAGAGTCCAGACTAAAAGCCCTGAAATCATACCAGATTTTAGATACGTTACCAGAAAAGGATTTTGACGATATCACAAAATTGGCTTCGGAAATTTGTAAAACACCAATTTCTTTAGTTTCGTTAATTGATGCTGATCGTCAGTGGTTTAAATCTCACTATGGGCTTGATGCAAGTGAAACTCCCCGTGAAGTTGCTTTTTGTGCTCATGCTATCAATAAACCAAATGAAATATTGATTGTTCCTGATTCCAGAGAAGATGACAGATTTGTTGATAATCCATTAGTTACAGATTCTCCGTATGTGATTTTTTATGCGGGTGTACCGTTAGTTGATGCAGAGGGTTTTGCATTAGGAACATTGTGTATTATTGATCAGCACCCCAAAGAGTTAAGTTCTTCGCAATTAGAATCATTGAAGTCTCTTGCCAATCAGATCGTGAAATTGATGGAGCTTCGGAAAAAAAACATTGAACTTCTCAAAATGAAAGAAACACTGGAGTATAAAAATAAGGAACTGGAACAGTTTGCATATGTTGTTTCACATGATATAAAATCTCCATTAGCTAACATTATTGCATTGTCAGATCTAATTGAAAAAGAATTTATTTTAAATAATCAGGAGTTGACTGAATATTTGAATATGTTGACTCTGTCGGCCTATAAACTTAAAGATTTTGTGGATGGATTATTAGAATATTACCGTAGTGAACAAATTCGATTACAATATTCTGCTCCCATAAAGCTTCATAGTTTTCTGCAATCGATTATTCCCATGATAGGGAATCTGCAATCGTGTAAATTGAATTACCCGGAAGAGAATCCGGAAATTGAGGTAAATAAAATAGCATTAGAGCAAGTATTAATCAATTTAATCAGTAATAGTGCAAAGTATAACGACAAGGAGGAAGCTGTAATTGATTTGCATTTTAGAGAAGATGCTGAAAATTATTATTTTGAAGTACGTGATAATGGGATAGGTATTCCTGAAAAGTATCAATCTCAGGTTTTTGATCTTTTTAAAACCTTTGGTCAAAAGGATAAATATGGAAACCTTGGTACAGGGATAGGACTTGCTACAGTAAATAAACTTGTTCGTAAAATGGGTGGAGTAATCACTGTGGAATCAGTCCTTGGAAAAGGCACAATATTTCGGTTTAATATAAAAAAGTCGTTGTAATCTATTAAATTACAACGACTTCTGGTTTGTTTTGTGTCTGAATTAAAACCATTTTACTAAGTTAAAATCCTGCCGGTGTGCCAATAACATATGTACCGGATAGATACGGAAAGCAAAGTTATAAACACCTGCACGAATTATAGGTATTTTACATGAATATCGGGAAAATTTACCTTCATGCTTTTCAAATTCAAGAGGTTCTGTAAATAATGGCTGTTTTACTTCGTCGTTTTCTTTTTTGCCAAAAACTACTTCCACTGCAATATCAGCCCAACTTAATTCATTGGTGTTGATTAATAAACTTGCATTAAAAATATCTCCAAGCTGAAGTGTATCATGTGTGAAATCAGGAATATCGTATGAGATTAGCTGTATATCTTCCCATGCTCGTAATACTTTTAATTTCCAGGCTGCAATTAATCTTGCATTTTCGTAATTGTTTTGCTGGAGTAAACGGCTACGTTTGAAAAGCTTACTATAATACTGGCTGTAGTAGTCATCTATTTGACGTTTCATTGTAAAACGCGGAGCAATTTTAACCAGCGTATTTTTGATATGCATAACCCATTTGTCAGGAATAGAGTCGATTCCACAATCATAATACGTTGGGATGATTTCGTCTTCGAGTAACGAATAGATTGTTTCAGCATCCAGTTCATTCTGGAAAGAAGCTTTGTCATAGGTATTTTCTTCTTTCAATGCCCATCCTGCTCCCGGGGTATAGCCTTCGGCCCACCAGCCATCCAAGACGGAAAAGTTCAGCACTCCGTTCATAACTGCTTTTTCTCCGGAGGTCCCGGATGCTTCAAGTGGTCGGGTAGGAGTGTTTAGCCATAAATCAACACCCTTGGTTAAGTATTTGGCAAGCTCAATATCATAGTTCTCGATAAAGATAATTCTGCCAATAAATTCAGGTTTACGAGAGATTTCGTAAATGGATTTAATTAAATCCTGACCAGCTTTATCGTTCGGATGAGCCTTGCCTGCAAATACAAATTTTACAGGCTTTTCGGGATTATTAACGAGTGATGCAAGACGTTCAGGATTCGAAAAAAGTAAATGAGCCCGTTTATAAGTGGCAAACCTTCTGGCAAACCCAATTACCAAGGCATCTGTATTTAATTCTTCCAAAGTTTGAAAAATCAGCTTAGGATTTTCGGTTCTTCGTGTCATTTCATCATTCAAGCGACGCGATACAAATTCAAGTAATTGCTTTTTTTGTTTTTTGCGTAAGTTCCAAATTGTATCGTTTTCAATCTTGTATATGGGTGCCCAGGTTTCTTCGCTGGACTGTTTTGAAAGAAAATCTTCACCAAGTTCTTTTTTGTAAAGTTCTAACCATGACTTTGACGCCCATGTTGGTAAATGTACACCATTGGTAACATATCCAATATGAGTTTCTTCAGCAAAGTATCCTGGATAAAGATCATTAAACATTTCACGGGAAACTCTTCCATGGATTTTACTTACACCATTTACTTCCTGTGAAAGTTTGGTTGCTAAAACGCTTACCGAAAATTTTTCATTTACATCATTTTCATGGAAACGCCCCAGGTTCATGAATTGCTCCCAACTAATGTTGAGTTGATCTGGGATATGGGAGAGATAAACACGAAGAAGATCTTCGCTAAACGCATCATGTCCGGCAGGAACTGGTGTATGGGTAGTAAATAAAGTTGACGAACGCACAACTTCTTTCGCTTGAGTGTAAGAAAGTCTATCGCGTTGTACCAGATTTGCCAAGCGTTCTACACTATGAAATGCAGAGTGTCCTTCATTGTTATGAAAAATATAGGGCTTCAGATTTAATGCCTCAAGCAATCGAATTCCTCCAAAACCTAACAAAAGTTCTTGTTTTAAACGATTTTCCCAATCTCCACCATAGAGATGGAATGTTACTGAACGATCATTTTCGTGATTTTCATTAATATCGGTATCAAGCAGGTATAGCGGAATGCGCCCTACTTCTACTTTCCAAACTTTTGCCCATAACATACGGCCTGGTAGCGGAATACTTACTTTTAGCCATTTGTCACATGACGACATTACTGGAAGGAGTGGTAAATGTGTGAATTTTTGTGGAATGTATTGTGCAATTTGTTCGCCGTTTATTGAAAGTGTTTGCTTAAAATACCCGTATCGATAGAGTAACCCAATACCAATCATGTTTTTATTGGAATCTGATGCTTCTTTCAGGTAATCTCCTGCCAGCATTCCTAATCCACCTGAAAAAATTTTCAATGTGTCATGTAAGCCATACTCCATGCAGAAATAGGCAACAAGTTCTTCTGGTTTATAGACCATTTCATCCATATAGCGGTCAAACTTATCCACAACATCATTTAGCTTTTGGATGAAACTTTTGCTTTTTTCCAGTTCGGAAATTTCTTTAACCGTCAATGATTCAAGTAGTGCGATAGGATTGAATTTTAATTCATACCATCGCTCTTTATTAATTGATTCAAATAATTCAGATGCTTCAGTATTCCATGTCCACCATAGATTTTTTGACAGGCAAACTAGCCTTTCCAATGCTTTCGGAATAAGGGGTTTTACCAGTACTTTTTTCCACTTAGGGTAAACATTCTGTTCCGATTTTGCAATAGGCTCCTGAAAATGGGGCATTTTTGATTTGTAAAGTTCAAGACGGTTTGCAGATTTTCTTAATGCAATATCATAAGCCTTGAAGTAGAAATCAATCATATTTTCCCACAAAGCAGATCTTGATACTTCTAAGGCTCTTAGCCGTGCATATTGAACATCCTCAGCTTTTTTAATCTGACAGGAAAGCAATGATTCTGTAATCTGACTTACCACTTCATTATAGTTATCGTCAGTTCGTTCAATTACTTTTAAGCATCCTTTTATATCGCTTAAAAAGGGCTTAATCCATAACCCAAAACCGGCTAATGAGGTTGTAATCGTCGGAATATGAAATGCCAAACTTTCAAGTGGAGTATAGCCCCATGGCTCATAATAAGATGGGAATATAGAGGCGTCGAAGCCGATCAAAAAGTCGTAATAATGCAGGTTGAAAATACCATCATGTCCGTCGAGGTAAGCCGGTACAAACAGAACCTTCACTTTTGATTCTTTGCTGTTTGTAAGCCCGTTTTTACGAAATGATTTAATTACCGGATCGTTTTCATCGTCAAACAAATCATGAGTTGAGAAAATATTAGAATTTGCTTCTTTTATTTCCCTCTCATTTAATGCTTTCAAAAGATTCTGATCGGGGCCTACATGATGAGCCGGGACAGAAATTACAGCAAGAATTTCACGATTTAGCTCTTTTGACTCGTTCAGCTTACCCAATGCATCAATGAAAACATCAATTCCTTTATTCTTGAATTCATATCGTCCACTGTTTATCAGAAAGATACAATCATCTGTTAACTCAAATCCGAAATGAGCAGCAGCTACTTTCCGGATATCATTTCGAGCCTTATTTCGTATAACCTCAAAGCTTTTTTCATCAGGAACAAAAGAATCTTCAAATCCGTTTGGTGTAACAATATCGACATCTTTTCCCAGAAAATAGTGGCATTCGTTACCCGTAAGGTCGCTTACTGTTGTGAAACAATCAGCATGTTGTGCAGAAAGTTTTTCGAGAGATTGTTTACTAATTACATTGAATTCCTTGGCAATAACGTCGGGGTTAAATGTACTCATTTTGCTGTATAATGGGAGCCCGTTCCCTGCTATACATCGTCCTAAAACAGTTGCATGTGTTGTGAAAAGTGTCCCAATTTGAGGTGCTTTATCCTTGAGGTAAAGAACTCCCGTTCCGGTCATCCATTCATGAAACTGAGCAACAATTTTTTCGTGAGATCCTACATAATATTTATAGTAGCTTTCGATGATTTTGGCAGAAGCATATCCAAATAATGCAGGTTCAATATAATCCCATTGCCCATACAGGGAATCAAGATGATATAATTCCCACATATGTGAAAATACCAAGTCTTTTTCTGCAAAACACGAAGTGAAATCAACCAGGATAGCGACCGGGTTTCCAGCAATATTCCAACGACCAATCCTGAATCTTAAGCCTTCTGACTCAGCTTTTTTTTGCCATTGACTAAATAACTGTTTATCTTCGATGAATTCGTTATTCACCGGATTATCTTTCAGTAAATCAGGTCCAATTAAGATATAATTATCGCCTAACTGATTTTGGAGTGTTAACGCTTTGGTTGATACGACGGTATATATTCCGCCAACTTTATTGCATACTTCCCAACTGACTTCAAAAATAAAGTCAGGTTTTACCATGTTATCCATATTTATTTCAATTAAGCAGGAAAAAATAATTTTATAATCCTGTCAAGATCAGAAAGTTTATAAGGTTTGCCTACGAACTCATCTAATCCGGCATTGATGTATTGTTCACGTTCGAATTTCATGGTGTTCGCTGTTAATGCAATGATGTAACAGCTTTTACCAGTCTCCTTACAGTAAGCTTTTATCTGTTTGGTTGCTTCGATTCCATCCATTACTGGCATTTGTATATCCATGAAAATGATATCAAAATCAGTTTCAGCGTCTTTAAATTTAGCCACCGCAATCTCTCCATTATCTGCCACTTGTACAAAATGCCCAAGGTTTTTAAGCTGATTTTGAGCAACTTTCTGATTTATTGGATTATCTTCAACCAGTAAAACGTTCAGTGATTTTTTTACAATCTCTTTTTCCTTAATTTCGGAGAATATAGCCTCGTCATCTTTAAAAGTGACAAAACTATTGAATTCAATTTCGAACCAAAAGTGTGTACCGACGTTTATTTTACTTTCGACCTGAATTAGTCCTCCCATACGTTCAACAAGCATTTTTGCGATAGAGAGACCTAATCCGCTTCCTCCATATTTTCGGGTTGTGGAAACTTCAGCCTGAACAAACTCATCAAACACTTTATCAATTTTATCTGGACTAATACCGATACCGGTATCTTGTACTTCAAATCTGATTTTATGTTTGGTTCCTTTTGATTCTTTAAGTTTCACATTTACGTTTACGGAACCTTCTTCCGTAAATTTAACGGCATTATTTATTAAATTCAATAAAACCTGACGGATACGAACCGGGTCACCGTTTATTTGCCGTGGAATCTTTTGATCAATATTGCAATTTAAGTTTATGTATTTTTCATTCGCTTTAAACTGAACCAATTGAATAACGTCCTTGAGTAAATCATGAAGTGAAAAGTTGATTGATTCAAGTTCAATTTGTCCCGATTCTATTTTTGAAAAATCAAGAATTTCGTTAACAATAGTGATCAAATTGGATGCTGATCGTGAAATTAGTTCTACAAATTCTTTTTGTTCAGGGTTTAATGTCAGTGATTTAAGATATTCAGCCGCACCAACAATCCCATTCATTGGCGTACGGACTTCATGGCTCATTTTTGCAAGAAACTGACTTTTAGATTCGGTTGCACTGAGTGCTTTTTGACGTGCTAATTGTAGTTCCTGTTCTGCTAGTTTCTGCTCTGTAATATCAAGTAAATGACCGATTAAAGCCGGTTTCCCTTTGTAAATAGTAATAGATCCAAATACTTGGATATAAAGAAGCTCTCCTGTTTTTTTTAACCCTCTGAGTGTATAGTTTGAATATTCCAGAT
Source organism: Bacteroidales bacterium (assembly GCA_963667975.1). Classification (GTDB taxonomy): domain Bacteria; phylum Bacteroidota; class Bacteroidia; order Bacteroidales. The sequence continues at coordinate 3,505,844 of OY764079.1, read as the reverse complement.
TTTCCAAGTTTAATTGACGTTTGTTGTTTTTCTCAATTAACCCTCGATCGTCCGGATGAATAAGATTTGAAAAACGCATAGAATTATTCAAATCAGAAAGATCGTACCCGAAAATATTAGCCAACGCTGGATTGGAATATTTAATAATATCATTCTGGACAATGTAAACTCCAACTACGGAGTTTTCGTTCAGTTTTCTGAACTTTTCTTCACTTTCACGAAGTGCTTCTTCCGAATTTTTTCTATCGGTGATATCTGTTCCAACACTATATATTTCAATAATTTCATTTTTGTCATTCCGGATAACCTTGTTTGTCCATAACACCCAGCTTTTCTCACCGTTGGACTTGATATTTTCGTTAATATTAATTTGGTAATTCTCAGTGTTATCACATATTTTTTTCATCAGGTTTCGTAAATCACGTCCTGATGCTTCTTTTTCCGGAACAATTGTTCCCATCACATGTTTTCCAATTACATCTTCCTGTTTTACACCAAAATATTCCTGCCCATATTCATTCAGAAAGAGAATTTCTCCTTTTAAGCTCCAGCGGAGGATTATACTGTTTGCATTTTCAACTAAATCACGATAATTTAACTCGCTGGATATTAAGCGGCTTTCAGCTTCCTTCTTTTGAGTAATGTCCCGAATTATCAGGCAAAGCTGTTGTCCGAATGAAGATTGTATAGGAAAGAAAATGGATTCAATCCATTTACGTTCGCCATCCATTGCAATAAACTCATTATCAAATCGCTGGTTAAACCATACAGGTTTGGTTCCTTTGCGGAAAAAATCTAATGTGTTTCCCTTAAAATTACGCTTAAAGATTCTGTCTTTATCATTTATAGGATAAAATTCATTCATAATATCCCATATGTAACGCCCAATAGCTTCTGAGGGTTTCTTGCCACTAATTTTATACATGGCATCATTCCATTCACTTATAAATCCATTTTCATTAATGATTGCTATGCCATCAATAGATTGGTTAATTAAACTATCCAGTTTAGTTTTGCTATCACTATATTTACGTTCAAACGAAACTTCCTGAGTGATATCTTTGATTACGACATGGATTATATAAGTATTGCGGGTAGTTTGACGCAAATGCATTTCTTCCCTGAGCCATTTTATTTCGAACCAATCTGTAAAAATGCGATATTCAGCTACTGATTTATTTACTTTTTTGGAGAATATTTTTTTTGTATGAGAAAGATAAATGTCTTTATCTGAGGGATGTACAATGTCATACCAAGAATTAATACCATTGTCGAGATAGGATTTAGGGCGTCCGATTATTTTTAATACGTTATCCGAAATAAAAATATATTTCAGATCGTTTTGAGTATCGTAGCTTACAATGCAAACACCTTCTGTTACAGCATTTACAAGGTAGGTAAAGTCATTTTTAATAGTTTGCAGAATGTTAACCTCTTCTTCGAGGTATTTTATTTTACGTTCATATTCTGCGATGCTCAATTCTAGTGACATAATAATTTCCCAATTTCTTTGATTAATACTTATCCAGAAGTTTAATTAAATCATCGGGTTTAAAAGGCTTGGAGATATAATCATCCATACCCGAGGCCAGATATTCTTCTCTGTCTTGTGACATAACATTTGCAGTCATTGCAATAATTGGAATGGATTTAGAAACTTTCCGTTCATTTTCCAATTCCCGGATTAGTTTTGTTGCCGTGATACCACTCATTTCAGGCATTTGAACATCCATCAAAATTACGTCATAGGTATTATGCGTGAATTTTTCAACGGCAATTTTCCCGTTTTCTGCAAGATCAACGGTGTGCCCCATTTTCTCAAGGGTCATTTTTGCAACTTTCTGATTGATAGGATTGTCTTCGGCTAAAAGTATCGACATTGTTTTTGAAACGGAAGAAATTGTTAATGGTTTCTCATCGTCAATTTCTTTTTGGGGTTTTACGCCAACTTGTACAGGAATATCAAACCAGAATGTAGATCCAATTCCAAATTTGCTTTCGAAACCGATAACTCCACTCATCATTTCTGTAATTCTTCTTGAAATAACCAGACCCAAGCCTGTTCCGCCATGTTTTCGGGTTGCGTAAGAGTAAACCTGTGTAAATTCGCGGAAAAGTTTATCTTTATCTTCTTCTTTAATGCCAATACCACTGTCTTTTACAATGAATTTAAGGATAATATCTTTGTCTTTTAAAATTTGGGTAGAAACATAAATATCTACGCCTCCTTTGTCAGTAAATTTTATTGCATTATTTGCCAGATTGAGAAGTATCTGATTTAAACGTACAGGATCACTGTAAATATATTGAGGTACTGATGAGTCAATATGAGTTTTTAGATAAACACTTTTTTCAGAGGTTTTGAAACTCAATAATTTCCCAATTTCGTCGAGGTCTTTAAAAAGATCAAAGTCCATCTTTTCAATATTAACCTGACCCGATTCGATTTTAGAAAAGTCCAGAATATCATTGATAATTGCGAGAAGATTATTTGCAGAAGTATTGATAATGTTGAGATATGCTTTTTGATCATCATTTAATTCGGTATCTTTCAATATATTGATCATACCGATAATTCCGTTCATAGGCGTACGGATTTCGTGACTCATATTTGCCAAAAATCTGCTTTTTGATTTTGCAGCATTTTCAGCAATTTCTTTTGCACTGATTAATTCTTGTTCAGATTTTTTCCGAATTGTAATGTCACGAATAATCATCTGAAGAACCTCTCTGTCGTCAATATTAATAATACTACATGTCATTTCAACCGGAATGTTATACCCAAGAGAACTTATTAATTGCGATTCAACTTTAATTACATTTTTATTTTTTCTTACCGCATTTATAAAGTCTTGGAATTCAGTGTATCCGAATAAATGGTGGTCTGTAGGAAATAACTTTGCGTAGTGTAGTCCAATAATACTATTGTGCTCTCGTTTTATAAGCAGTGATGTCGCTGAATTTGCATCAAGAATAATACCATTTTTAGCATCACAAAGTATAATTGCATCGGGTGCATTCTCGAAAAGGTTTCTATAGCGTTCTTCTTTTTCCTGAAGCTTATTTTCGGTGTTTTTACGTTCGATAGAATAGCGTATGGAACGGCTTAATATTGTTGCATTTATCTGTCCTTTAACCAGATAATCGGAAGCCCCCATTTCTAGTGCTTTACTATCGGTTTCATAATTATCTTGGCCGGTAAGAAGGATAATAGGTGTTTTGCAGTTGTTTTTTCTGCATAGATCAAGAAATTCAAAACCGGTATTTTTACCCAAGCGATAATCGACTAAAAAAAGGTCAAAGTCTTCACTGTTAATCATGTGAATTGCACGGTCAAATGTGTCAATCCACTCGATTTCATAATTTGTCCCTTTGATTTCGCTTAAGACATCGCGGGTAATGAGAAAATCATCCTCATCATCTTCGATTAGTAGTATCTTAATGGTTTTATTCTCAAGCATGTATTTTTGATTAGATAGGTTATGATTTTGGGAGTGAAACCAAATTAAACCAATAGGTTTCAAGCAGTTTTACTACATTTACAAGTCCATCAAAAGTAACAGGCTTGGTAATGAACGAATTAGCGCCGTAGTCGTAAGTTTTGATAATATCTTCCTCGGCTTTAGACGTAGTTAGAATTACAACAGGAATACTTTTGAGTTTCGGGTCTTTTTTGATTTCAAGCAAAGCTTCTCTTCCATCTTTTCGGGGCATATTTAAATCGAGCAAAATAATACCCGGACGTGGATATTCTTGTGAATTATTAAACCGTCCACGGTTGTAGAGATAGTCCAGTAGTTCTATTCCATCTTCAACATAAAAAAATTTGTGAGGCATACTGCTCTCTTCAAGTGCTTCCTGAGTCATTAGTCTGTCATCAGGATCATCTTCGGCAAGTAAAATTACAATGGAACTTTCATTATCTTTCATAGATAGGCCCTCCATTGACAAAGATAAACTAAAAAAATCTGTTATACGTTGATGTGCAGTTATTTTTTTTGAGTAATAGGCAATTCTACTTCGAAACGAGTTCCTACTCCTAAAGTACTTTTTGCTAATATTGTTCCATTGTGTAAATCTACAATTCTTTTGCAAATTGCCAATCCAATTCCTGTTCCTTCAAATGACGCTCTGGATTGTAAGCGTTGAAATGGTCGGAAAATTTTATTATAGAAAGACATGTCAAACCCAATTCCATTGTCAATGATAATTATTTTAATACGCTGATTATCGACTATTTCTGCATTTATTTTTACGATAGGAGGTTGGGTTTGTTTGTGGAATTTTATGGAGTTGCTAAGCAAATTTTGAAGTAACTGTTGCATTTGCATAGGAACAGCTTCAATGACTGGTAGTTTAGAGATTGTGATTCTGGCTCCTTCTTTTTCGATCATAGTTTCTAAATCAGCCATTACGTCTTTCATGGTATTATTTAAATCAACCATGGTATATCTGTTGATTTTTGTGCTTAATAATGAGTATGTTAACAGCTCATTAAGCATCGTTTGCATTCTGCTTGCTGATGTTTGCATACGTTCAATGTAATCTTTTCCTGTATCTCCAAGGTGTTCTGCGTACCTTACTCTAAGCCTGTCTCCAAATACCTGGATTTTCCGAAGGGGCTCTTGTAAATCATGCGTAGAAATGAGTGTAAGCTCTTCGAGCTCTTTGTTTATGCGGGTTAAATTTTTTTCTTTTTCGCGAGATTCTTTTACCAGAAAGAGGATCAAAAATAAAGTAAATAGAAAGATTGAAATTGTTATAATGCTTATAATTAATGCTTTTTGTATTGAATTGTAAAAAATATCGCTTGTCTTTTCAGAAAAAATTATTCCAAATCGAACACCCATAATGTTTACTGGGTAAATGGTTGAAATGGTTTTTTGTTTATTATTATTTCCAATAACTTCTAATTTGCCAGTATAGTAGAGATTTTTGGAAATATTTTCGCGAATTGTTGTAATATCTGAAAATAAAATGTTTTCATTAGGTAGATTTGTTACAATATTATTCCCATCAACATTATAAAGCGATTGAAAATTCTTTTCTTTTATATGAAATTGACTAAATTTAGTAGTAATAAACTGTTTTATTTTAATGGTAAATAATATTGAAAAATTACCGTACACAGTATTTCGTTTCAAATAGATTTGTAGAACATCATTTCCGTTATAATATACTGAATCAGATTGTATTTGAGGTGGAATTATGTTTTCCGAATAGCTTTTTGTAAAGTAGTTGTTTTTGTTTATCGAAAAATAAAAATTATCCCCCGTTTCGTTGTAAACAAAAACTTCACGAAGGGTTTCTTTATACTTCATGAAAAATCTGCGTATATTTTTTATTTCTAAAGATTGAAGATCTTGATTCTCAAATATCTTTGCAATATTTTCATTGGAAAAAAAGATGGAAAGATCTTCATTTAGATTTTCAAAATACTCATTTATAACGGTTTCACATACTCTTGCTTGATTTTCAATAAGTATTGAATTAGAGTCTATTTGTTGATTGTATAATGAGGAATAATAGAATATATTGATTGCAATTACAATAATTACAATAATTGATATTACAAACCAGATATTTCTATTTATAAACTTCATTATTTTATTTCTTTAGTAACTTAATAATTCTCCAGTTTAACTCTTTTATTTCAGCAGCGAATAAGAAGTATTTATCATCTGATAAAGTTATTGTTTCAAATTCGGAAAATTCATTGACAATACGGTTAAAAGCATTACGAACCAGAGAGTTTCTGTTCCGAAGCAGGTTATAATTGTCTTTTTTATAAATATCTTTTTTTATTGTTTCAATATACTTATGATCGCTTAAAGTTGGTAACCCAAGTAAGTTTATAATTGTTTCAGAAGCAGTTACAATTACCCCTGAATTATCAACAATGAGAATGTCATTTTGATTTGCAGTAAGGTATTTATCCGTTATTGTATTGATCGTAATATCAATTCCGGATACACCTTCTAATGTGTTATTATAATAAACAGGTGCAATTGCAGATATCATCCAGCCTCTTCCTGCAGGATCAACGTAAGAATCGTTAACCCATAGTGCTTTTTTTTCAGGATTGTGTTTTTCATCCGCCAGATAGTAGAAATTGAAAGAGGTAATGTCTAAGCGTGGTTCATATTGGGACAATACATCAAAGAAGGGGTAAATTCGGTTGTAATTGTGTCGATCGTTATAATATGTCTGGGCGACGGCTTCATTGTTCTTAATAATCTCTTTAAAGATAGAATCGAGTGGCTCCGTAAAATAAACGATTTTCCAAACTTCTTCGGTTATGGGAGTTAGTCCCGAAACATAAACCGCTGAATTAAAATCATCAACAGGCTTGTATAATGCTCCTGTTGATGACATTTTGTAATTGTTTTTATTTGTATAACTAAATTGATTTTGATTTACATATAATTTCACAGTATAATCTGCAAGGGATTGAGCATCTGCTTTAATTGACTGAAAATCAGAGTTTATTTTTTGAGCAATCTGTGAAATAGCTTTGATATTCTGAGTCTTTTTCTTTTCGGAAATTCCATCTGATGAGCATGATACAAGTAGAAAAGCAGAAATTATGCTTACCCAAAATAAAACCCAGAACCCATTTGGAATCTTCATGATTAATCTGTTCAGCCTATCCCGTGTTGGAGATGATTGTTGAATGTTATTGTTCGTTCTGCTGTATAGGAAATGTGATGATAAATGTACTTCCTTCACCGGGCTGGCTTTTAGCGTTAATTGTGCCCTCGTGTCGTTGTACGATCTTCTGGCAAATTGCCAATCCGATTCCGCTGCCTTCATATTCACTACGTCCATGTAATCGTTGAAACGGTTGAAATATACGTTCCACGTATGCTTCATCAAATCCTATACCATTATCTTTGATGTAGATACAATAATGTTGGCTTTCGATAGTTGCATCTATTTGAATTTCAGGGATATTGTCTTTGTTTTGGTACTTGATGGCATTCCCTATCAGATTTGTGAAGAGCTGTCCCATTTGGAGACCATCTGCATAGATTGTAGGTAATTGGGACACATTTATTTTCGCCCCTGTCCGATCAATAGCTATTTCAAGATCACTCATTGATTGCTTGATCGTTTCATTCAAGTTAACCAATGTAAATGGTTTTGCCTTGGTTGTAATTCGTGAATAATCTAATAAACCGTTAATCATGTCCATCATACGGTTTGCAGCAGATTGCATCCTGTCGATATAATCACGCCCTGCATCATCAATTTTATCAGCATATTTAACTCTGAGTCTATCACTAAATGCTTGAACTTTGCGCAAAGGTTCCTGTAAATCATGAGATGCAATGTATGCGAATTGTTCTAATTCGCTATTTGAGCGCTGTAACTCAACCGAGAATTTTGCGAGATTTTCTTCAGCATCTTTGATTTTGGAAATATCAATACTGGAACCAACCATTCCAATTACAATTCCATTTTCATTTTTAAATGGAATTTTACTAGTCAGTGTGTAAATGATAGAACCGTCTTTTACTTTAATTATATCTTCAATATTGTAAATAGGGATGCCATTTTCAAGAACGTTTTTATCAGTTTCTGAGAAACGGTCGCTTTCTTCTTTTGTAAACAAATCATAATCCGTTTTTCCGGTTATATCCTGAACTGAAAACCCTGTTTTTTTTGCAAATAATTCATTTACAGTTACATATCTTAGGCTTGAGTCTTTGAAATAAACCATTGCAGGAACAGAACTTAGTAGGGCTGAAAGTTCTGTCATTTTACGATAAAGTTTATCTTCCATTTGCTTCTTCTCTGTAATATCGAGAAGTACAGCAATAACATGTTTTTTATTTTGTAGCTGGATGATTGATGCCGAGTAATTTACAAATCGTAAATCGCCATTTTTTGTCAAAAGAGTGAGTACAAAATCTTTAATGTAGCCATGGTTTTGTACTTCTTCTTTTATTTTCTTACGATCTTCTTCCTGAACAAACAAGCTTAATTTAGCGGAACTTGAGCCAATTACTTCAGAATGAGAATATCCACTTAATTTACAGAAACTTTCATTTACTTCAATGTAAACTCCATCATCTAAATTACTAATTGCCATTGCAGAAGCAATAGAATGGAATGCTTTTGAGAATTTTTCTTCCGATTTTTTTAACTCTGTTAAGTCTTTGAAGATGATAAAGTAAGCTTCCTGTTTTTCCCAATAGCCTTCACTAATCTTAACGTCAACTTCTACTTGTTCATTATTAGAACTAAATAATATTTTATGCTTTTGTGGAATACGAGTGTCATTTAATATCTCTCCAACAAAATACGGAAAACTTAGATTATTCAGATTTAGTATACTCTCAATATGTTTACCGACAAGTTCGTTTGTGCGATAATCTAATTTGTTGCCCAAAACTTCATTATTCAAAAGTATTTTGCCGTCTTTATCAACAATCAGTAAAAAGTCGTCGAGTACATTTAAAAATGGCTTAATCTCAACGTTTTTCTGGTCATCGGGTGATTTTGTTTTACTTTTATAGATGAGGTATATTGTCAATATTATGGAAATGAGTGATATAGCTGATAAAAAGATAATCAGCATAGAGAAGAATGAGTTTTGTTTTGTAAGTGCTTCACGGTTTTGGTTACCTTTTAAATAGAGATCATGTTGAAGTTGATTTATCTTACTAACATTTTCAAGGTTACGAATAGATTCACTGTATTGAAAATATTGTTCATGTGCATCCAGTGCTTTTTTATAGTTTGAGTTAGTTTTGTAGAGCCAATAAATTGAGTAATAGATAGATTTGATTAAGTATTTGTCATTTTGATCTTTTGCATATTGCAAATTATCTTCAAGTATCTTGGCTGCTTCATTGTATTTTTGAAAATCAATGTATAATGATGTAATTTCTTTTAAAGAGTTAACCATTCCGTTAACATTGTTTACCTGTTTCATTCCATCCAGAGAACGGAGTAAGTAGTATTTTGAACTGTCAAATTTGTGTTCTACCCTAAAATAGTAAACACCAAGCTTAAGATTTACCTTAGATATAGTAATAGAGTCTCCTTGTTGAATTGCATTGTTTAAGTTATTCCAAAGTTGTTCTGGTGAGGTTTCTTCATTCTCTTGATTTCCATTTTTTTCAGACGCTTCAGCAAAATTATTTTTCAATAAACAAAAAACTATGAATAGCGTGAATAATATGAATTTATATAATTGAATATTTTTCAAATGCTTGAATGTTGAGGTAGGCTTCTGCATAGGTGAAAATGAATAAATCTGTTTGGATACCTAGGATTATACGGTTCTATAAAGATTATAGAAGCAAAGATACATGAAATTGAGAAATGTAGTCTGTTTCTACTTCAGATTCAAATATTCATAGATAAAAAGAAACAGTGACTTTAAAAGATATACATAGTTTAAATTTGCGATTAATCCGGGGGTTGTTTTTTTAATATCAAAATCATTTTTTTGCTTATTTATTTATGCTTGGCGTGTTTTTATACTTTTTTGATTTTTCTTTTCCGGTTTCTTTTTCTCTGATTCCGTTACTATCTGATGTTCAATATATTTGTTATTAACTCTGATTATAAAGTCAGAAAGTACATTCATGTAGTTTATAAATGCATCATATGGTGTTCCGTAAGGATTAAAATATTTATGTACATCTCCATCAGAAAACCACTTTGTACACATGTAATAAAAATGATCGCTGGTTTGCAAATATCTCCAATCAACCTGAATCTGAAAATCATCAATTTGCCGAACTTTTTCTTTCAGTTCATATAGATTGTCGAAAGCATCGTCTTGTAAATCATTTCCTAGCCAAGCTGTTAAGTCGCGTTCTTCGTCTGCCCACGAAATGGGGGTTGGAACATGGATTGCAGCTACGGGCTGACATTCGGTTGATACTTCGTAAGGCGTTTTAAAACTAAAATTTGAATGAGAAAATACCTGACCAGGTAATGCTCTCATAAAATTAAAAATTCCGGTTTCGGCCCATTGATGTTCTCCAAATGTTTCATAATCCATGAATAGATTCACGACTTCTTCAGATTGATCGATATTGTTGAGCCAATCCACAAATTTTTCTGTTGTTAAAGGCCAACTTTCCCAACTTTCTTGTGAGAATCGGAATGCAATATCGTCACTGAGTCTGAAGTTTTTAAGCAGAAGTTTAAGTTTTGGATTTATGGCATTACAATAGACATAGTTTGGGCTTTTCCATCCCAAAACATGTTTTGCACCTTCGGTAAGCATGGTGCTGAAGCCTAGTTCGGCAACCATTTCGCCAATTACATCAGAATAGATAAGTTCAGTATTACGAAATGTTTTTGTTTCTATTCCCAGAAGATCTTTTACTCTTTTACGGTGAGCCATAATTTGATTATGAAACTCTGTTTTGCTTTTTAAAGCAGATAATGAGTGGGAATACGTTTCGGAAATAAATTCAACACAACCAGATTGAGCCAGTTGTCTGAAACTTTCGAGTACTTTGGGAGCGTACATTTCAAATTGATCTAATGCTGTTCCAGATATTGAATAAGAAATTTTAAATGAACTTCCATACTCATGAATAAGATCAAGCATTAGTTGATTTGTAGGCAGGTAACATTTTTCAGCTACCCTGTTTATTATATAGTTATTTTGAAACTCATCAAAGTAATCATGGTTTTTTCCGATATCAAAAAAACGATAATTGCGTAGACGAAATGGTTGATGTACTTGGAAATAAAAACATATAGCTCTCATTCTATAATTCCTCCTTATTAGCTGTAACTTCTAAATAAATTTCTTTAACCCGATGAGCAGAATTGTCCCATTTTAAAGATTCTACTTCTGATTTGCCCATCGAAATAAACATTTTTGATAAAGCATTGTAATGCAATAATCCGTAAATAGAATCGGCCATTGCGTCAATATCCCAAAAGTCGACTTTGAGCGCGTGATGCAATACTTCGGAAACTCCTGATTGTTTGGATATTACAACCGGAACATTTGAGCGCATTGCTTCTAGGGGTGAAATTCCGAATGGCTCAGAAACTGAAGGCATAACATATACGTCGCTAATGGCAAACATTCTGTTTACATCATCTCCTTTCAGAAAACCGGTGAAGTGAAAGTATTTAGAAATTCTTAATTCGGCAACACGTTTAATCATCTTGTTGAGCATATCGCCGGAACCGGCCATCACAAAACGTACGTTTTTATCTTTTTGTAGTACTTTGTACGCTGCTTCCACAAAATAATCAGGTCCTTTCTGAAAGGTAACACGTCCCATAAATGTTACGATTTTTTCACGAACATATTTTTCCTGAGTCGAATCTTTTTGATTTTTATAAAGATCTACAGCATTATGAACCGTTACTACTTTATCGGGATGAATATTATAACGATCAATCACAATCTGGCGAGTAAAATTACTTACTGTAATTATTTTATCAGCTTCATGCATTCCGCGACGTTCAATATCATAGACATTTTGATTTACATGCTCTCCTGAACGGTCAAATTCTGTAGCATGTACATGAACAATCAATGGTTTATTGCTTGCATTTTTTGCAGCAATTGCAGCCGGATAAGTAAGCCAGTCGTGAGCATGTATTACATCAAATTGCTGCTTTTGTGCTATTTCTGTAGCAACCAATGCATATCTGGCAACTTCTTCCATCAGATTTTCACCGTATTTTCCTGAGAAATTGTATTTCAGGGAATAGATGTTTTCATAGGTGTGTTCTCCGCACTGTTGTTGCTCGTTTAATATTCTGTAAAATTGTTCGGGAGTAGAGTAGGGGACAAGGATAGAATCAACTTCAATATAGGATATGTTTTTCCAATGATCTTCATGAATTTTATTATGAATATCAATACGAACATCACTTGCATTCACAAGATGAATTTCTTCTGCTTCGTCACCGTATACTTTAGGTACAACAAAAATAACTTCAACATCATTATTCAGAAGGCCTTTTGTAAGTCCAAGGCAGGCGGTTCCTAATCCTCCTGTGATATGAGGGGGAAATTCCCATCCAAACATTAGTACTCTCATAGGTATGCGGATTTGGAAAGTTTTTCTAATTCAGCTTCTTGTTTTTGAATCATCCAGCCCAAGCGTAATATTTCGGAAACACTCCATGCCTGTGAAATAGTTCCTCCTGCTTTATGAGGAGGGTTTCCGTCGTATATTTCAGAAATAGTTCCAATTCCATGTTCGAAGATTGTTTCTTCAAAGTTTTCGAAAATGGTTTTAAGCACAGGAAGGGCATTTCTTCCATGTACTTTTTGATATCCTTCGGCGAAATGGCCAATTAGCCATGGCCATACTGTTCCCTGGTGATATGCGCTATCTCGCTCAGCTTGATTTCCAACACAATGTTCTTTATAATCAGTGTGGGTAGGAGAAAGGGTTCTTAATCCGCGAGGTGTTAAAAGCTCTTTTTTTACTGTTTCAAGAATTAGTTGTCTTATTTTTAAGCTTACCGGAGTATAAGGGAGTGAGGTGGCAAAAATCATGTTTGGTCTTACACTAAAATCTTTGTAATCATCATTAACATAATCCGCTAACCATCCATAGTTTTTACTCCAGAAAACAGCTTTAAAGTTTTCCGGAAATTTATCAGCTAAAGGTTGCCATTCGGCGATAAATTTTTCATCTTTGGCGTGTTTCGCAACTTCGAGACTGAACATTATCGCGTTATACCATAGTGCATTTATTTCTACAGCATATCCAGAACGGGGTGTAACAGGCTTTCCACAAACAATAGCATCCATCCATGTTAATGCTTTGCCATTTTCAGAAGCCCAGATCATACCATTGTCATGCATTTTGATATTATACATAGTACCATTCCTATACCCGTTCAATATTAACAGCATCTTTTTGCCATATTCTTTCCAGATCGTATTTTGACTTTGGGTGAAAATTGAATATTGCTGTAGAGCCCAGAAAAACCATAAAGAAGCATCTACGGTGTTATAAACGGCATTTTTTCCTGCTCCTATATTGGGGAATAGAGGTCCGTTTAGGTCTTCAAGCATGGTGTCAAGAACAGCTTTGCAAGTTTTAAAATTGCCGGTAACTAACGTAAGACCAGGAAGGGCTATAAAGGTGTCTCTTCCCCATCTTCCAAACCATGGATATCCGGCAATTATTTCGGTTTTACTTCCTTTGTGAACAATAAATTGTTCTGCGGCATTTTTAAGGCAGTTTTCAAAGTTGCTTCGGGGAATACGTTTCTTTAATTCTGTATCAAAAGCTTTTTTCAATCCCGCAGGATTTATCTCTTCAAGATTACATGAAATGTAAATACTTTCACCTTTCTTTATAGAGATGTCGAAAAAGCCGGGAACAAAAAGATCTTCCTGATAATCGTAGCCTCGTTCATACTCTTCTAAATATTCAATATTGTAGTACCAATCAGGAACATGTGTATATTCACATTCTTTACTGAACTGTACAAACAAAGGAGTATATCCCTGGTACATCTGGAAGCGGGCTCCATTTTTTACAGTTTCAAATTTTCGATTAGCAAAGACATTGCTTTTACTGAGTTTATGAACATTCCTGAACGCAAGAAAAGGTCGAAAACGCAATACTGTAGGTGATTTTGCCTCAACAAGTGTATATCGGATAATCATCTGATCAGAATTTCGTGAAAAAAGCATCTCCTTTGTAAGAAGAACACCCCCAATTCGATAAGTGTAGACAGGAATTGGTTCAGCTTCGAATTTTTCAAGATATTTATGCCCTTTTGGGAAATAATTATCACCCGGATATTTATGAATCCCTAAATTAAACTCTGCATCGCGTTGAATTACTGTTTCGTCAATTGATGAAAGAATTACGTGGTTGTCATTATCAATCAAAAGTTGTGGAGCAACAAGCATGCCATGATATTTCCGAGTATTGCAGTTTACCAGAGTTGAGCAAGCGTACGCTCCGGCTCTGTTTGTACGTAATAATTCTCGCGACAATGAATATTTCAGGTTTATAAGTTGTTCTCTGTCAAATTCTATATAGCTCATAAACAAACTTTTATTCTTTATATAAATGCTCCGTTTGGGTTTGTTATTCAATAACAATTCTGAAAGTTTAAAGATACAATAATTTCTTTAATTAATCAAGTGTTAACAAATAACTTTGTGTTATATTTTTAGGTTTGGTTGTAATTATCTGATTTGTATAATATTAATTTGTGTGGAGCAGAATTAGCTATGAAATCTGAATAACTATGCTTTAGGTTTTTTCACTTACTCTTTCATAAAAATACCCCAAAAGTTTTTTGTCTAACTTTTGGGGTACAGTTCAAAACAGATAGCCTTTTAATGTGTCTACTTTAATAAGTCTTTATCCTCATGAGGTTTTTTACGTTCAACAGGCTTCGCGATTGATTCTCGCATTTCTGTATCTGCTTTGATATTTTGAAGTTTGTAATAGTCCATAATTCCCAGGTTTCCATTACGGAAAGCTTCGGCCATAGCTAAAGGAATTTCTGTTTCGGCTTCAATAACTTTTGCTCTTGCTTCCTGAGCTTTTGCTTTCATTTCTTGTTCATATGCAACGGCCATTGCACGACGTTCTTCTGCTTTTGCCTGGGCAATATTTTTGTCTGCATTTGCCTGATCCATTTGTAACTGTGCTCCAATATTTTTACCAACATCAATATCAGCTATGTCGATTGAAAGAATTTCAAAAGCAGTACCTGAATCGAGCCCTTTAGCTAGTACTAATTTTGAGATAGAATCAGGATTTTCTAAAACAGATTTATGTGAATTTGCTGAACCGATTGATGTAACAATTCCTTCGCCAACACGAGCCAGAATAGTTTCTTCACCGGCTCCTCCAACTAATTGTTTGATGTTTGCTCTTACAGTAACTCTGGCTTTTGCGACAAGCTGAATCCCATCTTTTGCAACCGCTGCAACTGGAGGAGTATCAATAACTTTAGGATTTACGGACATTTGTACTGCCTGAAAAACATCGCGTCCAGCCAAATCAATTGCCGTAGCTGTTTTAAAATCAAGGTTCATATTGGCTTTATCGGCAGAGATCAAAGCATTGATTACTGAGTTTACACGACCTCCTGCAAGAAAGTGTGCTTCAAGTTCGTTACGGTTTATAGTTAGTCCTGCTTTTTTTGCAGCAATAAGATTGCGAACCATGATTTGTGGGGGCACTTTTCTCCAACGCATCAGGATTAACTGAAGGAGAGATATATTGACTCCGGATACTAATGCATTGAACCATAGTCCAATGGGTATGAAATAGAATATTATCCATAGACCAAAAATTGAGCCTATTCCGATAATGATTAAAATACCTGTTTGTGAATCCATTTTTAATTTAATTTATTGGTTTTACGTAAATTTTATTGCTTTCAGCTTTTAATACAATAATAGGGGTGTTGGGGTCTACAAATTCACCATATGTATGTACTTCATATATTTCGTCATGAATTTGAGCTTTTCCTGATGGGGCTAAACGTGAAACAGTAATGCCTTTATCTCCCGCTTTTATAATCTCCTGATTGATCACGTTTACTTTTCCATCAAGTTCTGTTTGAAGCATTAGTTTTTTCCATGTTTTTGAACGAAGAGCATAGAAAAGACCTCCGCCTGTTACAATTAATGTTGAAATAAGCGTGATAAATCCAGCCTGAGTTCCGTGTGTTTGGAATGCTTCAAATACAGCATAAACCATTAATAAGAAACCGACGATTCCGGCTATAGCACCAGGAATCACAAGTATTTCCAAAATTATAAGGATAAGTCCGATTATAAGTAAAGTGACAATTAGGCTCCAGGACATTTTGGGATTGTTAACTTGGTTTATAATATTTCATTGCTTCGGGGATAAGCTTTTTGAGCTCATTAATTCTATTCTGGTCACTGGGGTGAGTACTTAAAAACTCAGGAACTCCACTTCCTCCGTTTGCACTCATGCGTTGCCAGAATTCTACTGCAGAATTTGGATTATATCCGGCCATTGCCATAAAAATCATTCCCATTCTATCTGCTTCATATTCATGATTTCGGGAATAAGCAAGCGTACCTAATGTTGAACCGACTCCAAATGCAGTCAGAAAAAGGTTTTTAGTTTCTTCTGGCTTTTTTTCTAAAGCAGTAGCTAATGCCATGCCCCCCATAGAAATCAGCAATTGTTGACTCATCCGTTCATTTCCGTGTTTTGCAATAGCATGCGCAATTTCATGTCCCATCACAACAGCTATTCCATTATCATCTTTTGTAATAGGAAGAATTCCTGTATAGAAAACAACTTTTCCTCCAGGCATGCACCATGCATTCACTTCATTACTTTTTACTACATTAAATTCCCACGCAAAATTCTTTATCAAATCCTCCTGATTATTAGTCTTCATATAGCTACTAATAGCATTACTGATTTTGTTTCCAATTCTGCGAATTTGAATGGTTGCCGGATCATTCGCTGAAAGTGGTGGGTTTTCTTTAAGAAAATCAGTATAATTAGTAAAACTCATACTAAGCATCATATCGTCCGGTACTATATTTAAACGGGAGCGACCAGAAAAAGGGACCGTTGAACAGGCTGTTAATAGGCTAATTAATGCCAATATCATTAGTTTTTTTCTCATAAGAATACAGATTTAATCTATTTTTACAGAGAGTTTTCTACGTGTCAATTCTTCACAACACGGTTTAAGTTCTGTTATTGTACCTTTTTTAATGCTACATTTTCCATTAAAATGAGCAATTGTTGCGCATTGTTCGGCTTGTTCCAGATCATGATCGCAAACTTCCATCAGGCTTACTATTACATAATCAAATGTATTTACCTCATCATTAAACAAAATGATTTCATGAATGTTGCTACTTTGGCTAAGATTCTCTGCCTTGGGGTGTGATTTTTCTTTTACCATCGAACTCAATGATTGCCTTTTTCAACAAAGATAATACTACAGAAACAAATTAGCAACAAAATGTTTTGGAACTGGTTGCATTGAATTAATTGGTCAAATTTTTTTTTTCAATTGGTGATTGAAAATGATTTTAAAGTTGGTTGAATTCCAAAAACATTTAAATTTAAAATGAGATTTTTCGTCAGATGAATCTGTTTTGCAAAGAATATCTTTGTTATATGTGTCTTTGATGACTTTCCAGATTAGTTCGGTACAATAAAATTGCGAAGAATCCTTAATATCGAAACCATGGTCAAAGGGGATTTTTTTTCGTAGATAGAAGATTGCTCTGTCTGCAATTTTTGATTGATCATGGAGGTCAGAATTATAACGTAAGAGTATGATTGAGTTTGGTTTACTATCATTTATAAAGCGTTTCAAGCTCTGAGCCTGAACACCATCGAAGTCGGAAAGGGATTGAGATACAGCATGAATAACTTCAATGGAATCGTTGAACTTGTGAATTATAGCACAGTGTGATACATCATATTCTTCATGCAATGTTTTAGATATGAGGTCGCTTACTGTACCATATCCTTTTCGTAAAATAATATCACCATTCTGGATTTGTCTAATTTCATTAGACGAAAGGCAATAGCCCGAAAAGGATTGTTCCTGTTTGTCAAGGTAATCCTTACCAAACAGGAACAATCCGATTAAGCCTATAATTGAGGCAAATAAGAAGATAAACTTTTTCAAGTTTTATGCTTCATTTAATAATTACATAGCAGGAGCTGTAGTGTCTGCAGTTGTAGCAGTTGAATCTGTTGGTTGTTCAGCAGGAGTTTCTGTTTGTGGACCCATACCTTCTTTTTTCCAGTCAACTAACCATTTTCCATCTTTCTGAACGAGGTTCAGTTTGTCTTCTTTTGGTTCTTGGCCTTCAATGCCAGAAATTTTATAAGTACAAATAGCTTTTTCACCTTCGATTTTAGTATCAGTGATTTCAACAACTAAGTTTTTCGCTTTTGCTTTTGCTTCTTCAACTTTCGCTGCATCAGTTGGCATGAACGCTTTCATCATGTCCACCATTTTACCAGTTTCTTCAGTACCAAAAGTTTTAGCTTTGTCATAATCCATTTGATTCAAAGCTGTAAGGAAGTCTTTTGCAATTGCATCTGGTTTGTTTTTACTTCCACATGCGCCTAATGCTACAACGGCTACAAGAATTAATGCTACTTTTACAAGTCTTTTCATGATTAATAAGATTTTTGGTTAATACTGCCTGACAAATGTAGGAATATTTCTTTTCCAAATGTTAATACTCTGACATATTTTCAAATTATGAAGCTGGATTATTTTGTAAGTATTTTAAATTCAGATTTTTATTCTGGTTTACCTGGGCATATTTCTCATGAAAAAATGTTGCCGAAAGGGAGAAACTTAAATATCGATCCTGTTAAATATACTTCTTTAAAATTGAGTAGTGTGCTTGTATTGTTGTTTGAAGAAAATGATGAAATATCTGTTTTACTGACACAGCGCCAGGAATATAAGGGGATTCATAGTGGTCAAATCGCTTTTCCGGGAGGCCAAAGTGAACAAAGCGACTCTGACAGAATTTTTACAGCCTTACGTGAAGCAAATGAAGAGATTGGAATAAATATGAAAGATGTAAGTGTAATATCTACATTAACAGAACTTTATATACCTCCTAGCAATTTTTTGGTTTTGCCGGTTTTGGGAGTTTCAAAATCATCACTTGATTTAAGATTAGATGATAGAGAAGTAAAAGAGGTGTTTTCTATATCATTAGAAAAGTTATCAGATCCGAAAATATTAGAAATAAGAGAATTTAAAGTGAAGGATTTTTACACAATTCAGGCCCCTGCTTATGTGGTTGATGATAAGATTATTTGGGGAGCTACTGCCATGATTTTGACAGAACTTTTGGATTTGTATAAAATGTTCAAATCCTAGGAAATAATTCTGACTTGTATAAACTGTTTTCGTTAATTTGGCAATTCAACTTAAAGCACTATTTTTGCATTGTAGATTGAATAATCGAAATCACTAAATATAAAATTTTATATGACCAGATCAGAAGAATTAATGAACATGGAACACCACTATGGTGCTCATAATTATCATCCACTGCCTGTTGTTTTAGCTAAAGGCGAAGGTGCTTTTGTGTGGGATGTCGAAGGAAAAAAATATTTTGATTTTCTTTCAGCTTACTCGGCTGTAAATCAAGGTCATTGTCATCCTAAGATCGTAAATGCAATGATAGAGCAGGCCAAAACGCTTACTCTTTCATCACGTGCTTTCTACAATGATTGCTTGGGCCCGTACGAAAAATTCGTTACCGAGTATTTTGGCTATGACAAAGTACTTCCGATGAATACTGGTGCTGAAGCTGATGAAACTGCATTAAAACTTTGCCGTAAATGGGCTTATACTAAAAAAGGTATTGCTGAAAATCAGGCTCAAATAATTGTTTGTGATGGAAACTTTCACGGTCGTACCATTACAATAGTTTCTATGTCAACTGATCCCGAATCATATGCCGGATTCGGTCCGTTTACTCCTGGTTTTATTACGATTCCTTACAATGATATTCCTGCTTTAGAAAAAGCATTGAAAGAAAATCCAAACGTAGCAGGTTTCATCGTAGAACCTATTCAGGGTGAAGCAGGTGTTTATGTTCCATCTGAAGGATTCCTGAAACAAGCCTATGATCTTTGCAAGGCTCATAATGTATTGTTCATTGCGGACGAAGTTCAAACTGGTATTGCTCGTACTGGTAAACTTTTAGCATGTGATCATGAAGGTGTTCATCCTGATATTTTAATTTTAGGGAAAGCTATTTCGGGAGGCGTTATGCCTGTATCAGCCGTTTTAGCTAATGATGATATTATGCTTTGCATTAAACCGGGCGAACATGGTTCTACTTTTGGAGGAAATCCTGTTGCATGTAAAGTCGCTGTTGCAGCTCTTGAAGTTGTTACAGACGAAAAATTAGCAGAAAAAGCAGAGTATTTAGGAAAAATATTTCGTGAAGAATTGAGCAATGTGAAATCAGATATGATTGAACTTGTTCGTGGTAAAGGTTTGTTGAATGCTGTTATCATTCGTCCTAAAAATGGAAAAGAAGCGTGGGATGTTTGTGTGAAAATGAAAGAAAATGGTGTTTTAGCAAAACCAACTCATCAGCATATTATTCGTTTTGCTCCGCCGTTGGTGATTACCGAAGAGCAACTTCGTGAAGCTATCGAAATTATCAAAAAAACAATTCTGTCATTTGAATAAGAGTTGAATAAAATTACCGCTGCCTTAGAGTCGATTTTTGGAAACTAAGGCAGCTTTTTTATAATATAGATTTACCGGATTATGCAAAAATCAAAGTACAGGCTTGAAGCTTGTTTCTCTCCGGCCCTTTATCCATATCGTCAGATTGAAGATGCCTTTAATTTGGTAGTGATTGATATTTTACGCGCAACTACTTCTATTTGTGCTGCATTTCAGAATGGAGTAGAATCCATAATTCCGGTCGCTACGATTGAAGAAGCAAAAGAATATAAACGAAAAGGCTATCTGGTAGCTTCCGAGCGGGATGGACAGGTTTTGGATTTTGCTGATTTTGGAAATTCGGCCTTTAATTTTATGCAAGATGGATTGCAAGGAGTTGAAATAGTATATAGTACAACTAATGGAACCCAGGCAATGCAACTTGCTCCCGAAAACGGAAAAATGGTAATCGGGGCATTTTCTAACCTTACAGCTTTAAAAGATTGGCTGATAAATCAAAAACGTGATGTGTTGTTTTTGTGTTCAGGCTGGAAAAATAAGTTTAACCTTGAAGATACTTTGTTTGTAGGCGCTTTAGCAGAACTGATTTTAGCCGAAGATATTGATTTTTATTCACAATGCGATTCTGTAATGGCTGCAATTGATTTATGGAAAGCAGCAAAACCAGATGTTTTAGGTTATATCGAAAAAGCCGCTCATCGTCACCGCCTAAAAAAACTAGGATTAGATGACGTTTTGGAATTTTCGTTTACAGTGGATACCTGCCCGGTTGTTCCTGTTTTGGAAGGAGAGAGATTGATGAAAATCAGATAGTCATAATTCTTCATTATTTTGTTGGTTAAAGGCTGGCCTTTTCCATAAGTGAATCGTAATTATATCCGTTGAGGTGAAAAAAGAAAATACAGCTGCTGACATTACCATAAACAGAAGAAATCCCCATAAAAAAGGGCTTAGCCAAAAGTCAGAAAAATTGAACATGTATGCCTTTGCAGGGTTCGCATTAGCATAGATAACCTTTACTTTATTTCCGATTTTATAATCGGAAAATAATCTTCCTTCAAACCGATAGTTTTGATCTTGAACAGTAAATTGGATAATAGGAGCACTTTCGGCACCGGAATATCTGCCAGGATTGTCTATGTAGGCAATATCAATAATTTCACCTTGGGTTATGGTTCCTGTAATAAGAAACATCAGCCTGTTTTCAGCCATAAAAAGCAGAATGCAGATTATTCCGAATGTGAATAGATGTTTTCGTCGTAATTTCATCCTTATAAAATTACAGGGCTAAATAAATGTAACCTTTATCCAGATATTGGTATTTCGTCCCTGATCGTCGCTACAAGAAATTTTAATTGTCCCTGATTCGGGAGTGAAGAAAAGTTTGTCGTTGGCAACAGTTGTTTTGTAAAATTTATCATTGATATACCAATGAACTTTTTCCACATCCGGTTCGGTGTGGCAGCGTAGAGTAAGTTGTTGCTTCTCATGTTTTAGTAAGATGTACTCCATGCCATCAGTCAGAGATATTATTTGAGGTCCGTTTTCCTGAAATACCCGTTCACATTTAGGATTGTGAGGTGGAATTTTCTTATAGGGAGTTTTTGTTTCATCATACCATACTAAAAGATCGGGAGGAAAATTAGGGTAAAAAATTGTTTTATACCCTTTATCGGGCATACATGATCTGCAATAAGAAATGCGTTCTTTTGGATCAGTGAAGACTTCTTTAAAATGCTGGCAACGGGTAGCAGGCGAAATTCCCGGCATGTAATAATCTGTAATTTGGTTTGTGCAGAAGTCATTAGGAATTAATCCTGTTTCGGAACAAACTAAACGTAAATCCAGAGATTTGGGCTCTGTAAACCAATTTTTTGGACTATTGTAATCAAGCGTATTAAAAAGTTCGAAAAGTAGAGGTGTTGCATATTGGGTTCCATTAAGTTCTGGAATTCCGATGCCGGTAAAATTTCCTACCCAGACTGCAATTGTATAATCTTTATTATATCCAATACTCCAAGCATCTCTTCTTCCGTAAGAAGTGCCTGTTTTCCAGGCAATTTTGGGTAAGTTAATGCTGTTCTCAAATTTTGTAGGCAAATCAGGCCGTAAGAGTTGTGTGAGATTTTGAGTGATAACGAATGAAGCAGCATCGCTTATAATTGTGTCTGGTTTATTTATTGATTCATTTTTACAAAGTTGAGCTTTTTGGTAAACTCCATTGTGTGAAAATGTGGAGAATAAATTGGCAAGCTCTTCCAATGTAACACCGCACCCTCCCAAAATCAAGGATAGCCCAAGTTGTTTTTGTTGTTTTTTTATGGTTTGAAATCTTGCTCGTATCAGTTTGTCAGTTAATGTTTTAACGCCAACTGCATCTAATATTTTAACAGCAGGAATATTAAGTGAAAGAGCTAATGCTTTTTCAACAGTGATTATACCATTGTAAGTTCCGTCATAATTTTCAGGACAATATCCTTTGAAATCTACAGGTACGTCTGTGATTGTCATTTTGGGAGTGATAATTCCCTTGTCAAATGCAATTGCGTACAAAATGGGCTTTAGGGTGCTACCTGGTGAACGAACTGCTTTTATTCCATCCACTTCTCCATGATCCTCTTTGTCATAAAAATCAGGAGAACCTGCGTATGCAACAACATGATTTGTTTTATTATCGATCACCATAATCGCAGCATTATGAATATTTCCCGAACGAAGTTGTTGCGAATACTGAAAAAGTATATTTTCTGTTTTGCTTTGTATATCAGGTTTAATCCATGTATAAATGAATATTTGATCGGGGTAAGTATTTATAAGTCTTCTGGATAGGTGCGGAATTTTTTTTGGTGGATGAATTTTCATCAATCCTATAGGTTCGTGAAGAGCATCTTCGATGATCTCATTTTTAAAAAAACCTGATTTTCCAATTCTTTGAATCCATTTATTCCGTTCGCTAATGAGCTTTTTCCTGTTTTCTGATTTTAAAGCAAGGTTGGGATTGTTTGGTATGATAGATAATGTAATGATTTGTGCAAGACTTAACCCTTCTGGCTTTTGATCAAAATAGACTGAAGCTGCGGTTTTGACACCTTCAATATTTCCTCCGTAAGGAATCAAATTTAGATATAACTGAAAAATTTCATCTTTTGAATAGTGCATTTCGAGTTGTAATGCTCTAAATGCTTCAATAATTTTATTTCCGATAGTACGGTTTTTCCGATTAAGCATACGAGCAACCTGCATTGTAATTGTTGACGCTCCTGATGTTCTTCTTCCCCTAATTATATTATTGAAAGCAGCTCTTACAATTGCAACCGGATTTACGCCAGGATGATAATAGAAATATTTGTCTTCTTTATAAATGATAGTATTTCTTAATTGTGGAGTTATTTCATCTAAACGGGTTTGCATTCTCCATTTATCATCTGAGCTCAGTTTTACATGCAATATAGTATTGTCGGCAGCCATAATTATGGGAGACCATGCAATGTTTACTCTTAAAGGAAATATTGCATTTAAGATAAAGAAAATCAGAGTAAAACCAAACGTTAGATTGAGAATCCACCGATAAAACCATTGTAGTTTTTTGTATCTGAAGAATAATTGTTTAATACATGCCCAAAAGACAGGGCTGATAAACTTCAATCTTAACATGAGTAAACGTAACTTATCAAATTAATAACGCAGATTGTTTTGCGAATGTACATAAAGATTGAATTTGTTTTCGGTGTTCTGTTTCTGAATAATTGAATCCTTTTGATGATAAATTTGTTTTGACAATCAATAAAACTTACGTTTATCATGAATTCAATTATCTTTGTAGTAAAGATAGAATTTTATTCAGAGAGGACTTACTTATATTATGAATTGAAACAGCAAACGTGATTTTTATATAGTGAAGAGTTTAATCATACCTTGTAAGATTATGAATTATGAAAAAGAAGAAAAATAAACGGATCCAAAAGGCACAACAATTTATTCTTTCTGATATCTGGAAGATGCCTCTGGAACAATTGCCAAAAAGTAAGCTTTTGCTTATTAAATCTTTACGGGTAATAATTATTGCGTTCGAGGAGTTTAAAAAAAATAGATGTGTTCATAGAGCTTCCGCATTAACATTCTATGTGTTATTATCAATTGTTCCAATTGCTGCATTGATTTTTGGAATATCTAAAGGATTTGGATTTGAAGAGTTGCTTAAAAAAGAGCTTACTGACAAATTAAGCAGTACGCCTGAAATCATTGACCAGGTTTGGACATTTTCGCAACGATTACTAGAGAATACCAAAGGAGGATTAATTGCCGGAGTAGGTTTGATTATACTATTTTATACGGTAATGCGTACTCTTGGAAATGTAGAAAGTGCGTTTAACGATATCTGGAAAGTAAAGAAACCTCGAACCTGGGTACGACGGTTTACAGATTACTTATCTGTTATGCTCATCGCTCCCATTTTTTTGATAGCTTCGAGTAGTGCTACTGTATTTATTTCCACCCAATTAAAAACATTATCAGAAAAGCAGGAGTTTTTGCAGGCATTCACTCCATTTATCTATGATTTATTGAAGTTGACTCCTTATCTGTTGATTATTAGTTTGTTTACATTGATGTATATCATTATTCCCAATACGAAGGTTAATAAAAAAGGTGCAATAATTGCGGGAGCCATAGCAGGTACAGCGTATCAGGTAACACAGTTCTTTTATATTCGGTTTCAGATCAATGTATCGTCATACAACGCAATTTATGGAAGCTTTGCAGCATTGCCTTTATTTTTATTCTGGATGCGAATAAGTTGGTTGATTGTTTTGTTTGGTGCTGAAATTGCATATGCCGTTGAGAATGTAGGAAAATTTGCTTTTGAAAAATCAAATATCCGAATTTCTCCCTTTACCCGAAAAGCGTTAGCATTACTAATTGTCAGGGAATTGGTGCATCGGTTTAAAAATGGCGAAATAGCTCCAACAGCAGAAGAACTATCCGAAAAATTGAAAGTTCCTTTTCAAAATATAGAGATGTTGCTTTCTGACTTGGTTTACTGTGGGTTAATCTCGGAAATAGTAAGCCAGAATTCGGAAAACAGATCTTACCAGCCTGCATTTGATATTAATATTATGACCTTGCATTCTGTTTTAACAGCACTAGACTACAAAATAGGAGAACCTTTGGATTTAGAATTTACACCCAACTCAAATGTTGCAATTACATACCTAAACGAATTTTGGAGCGAAATAGAGAAATCGGAAAAGAATATCCGGATTGAAAAACTTTAATTTGAAGAAATTATAGGCACAGGAGACTTGACCTATCGATTACTGACCACTATATTTTTCACGAACTCTGTAATTTCCTGATACTGGAATTTTGCCTCTGGGCTTTTTACTTTCGTATGAAGTACGCTTTTTTGAAGATGCATTTTCACGGGCAGTGTTTTTTCGATAACTACCCATTTTCCCTTTGTCAGAACAGGAAGT
Source organism: Bacteroidales bacterium (assembly GCA_963667975.1). GTDB lineage: Bacteria > Bacteroidota > Bacteroidia > Bacteroidales. Next base: position 3,480,195 of record OY764079.1, on the reverse strand, counting down.
TGAAAGAAAAACAGCAAGTAATATTACCAGTCCGAGGGTGATAAATGTCTTTGTATTCATAATGCTGTCAGTTTTCATAGTTAGAATCTTTACAAAGAAACGAAATATCATGCAAATTTCCATATTTGATGCCTCTTCTTAACACTTTTTATAATGAAACAGGAAATGTCAGTCTCTCATTTTGTCCAAAAAAGCTACCTTTGTAAGCTCAAGGAACTATTATGTCACTTAAAATACACCATGCACTCATATTCATTTTTTTGATAGGGACAGTAAGTTATGAAGCTGCTTATGGGCAAGTTGATCCATATAAAAATATGCAAAGAGTTGTGATTATTGAATCGCAAAATGATAGTAATGATATTATAAATAACTTTTATAATGTATTTGATTCGCTTTCAATATTTTTTGCTTTTGATACGCTTTATGACTCTTTTGATAAAGATCAAATTCATTATCCAAAGCAAGATTTTTCAGATAAAGAAGATACAACTGTAATACAGTTGGTTGATAACCGAAACTACTTTTTCGCGAATCCTTATGATGGGGAGCTCACTTCTCATTTTGGGTTAAGGGGAAGACGATATCATTATGGTACTGATATAAATCTTGAAACCGGAGATTCCATACATTCATGTTTTGATGGTGTTGTTCGTATAACAAAGCACAGTTCTTCATATGGATATGTTGTTGTTGTACGGCATTTTAATGGATTAGAAACATTATATGCTCATCTTTCACGGATTGATGTACAACCTGATCAGCATATTAGAGCAGGTGAATGCATTGGGTTGGGAGGAAATACCGGGCGATCAAGGGGCAGTCACTTGCATTTTGAAATTAGATATTTGGGTTGTCCAATTGATCCTGAGGATGTTATTGATTTTGAAAACTACCAACTCAGATCTGATAAACTTTTGCTTTCGAAGTACCACTTCCGTTATTTAAAAGAAGTTAAGCAGCTTAAACGAGCCAAAGTTATTAGAGTAAGAAGAGGTGATACTCTTTCGAAAATTGCAGAAAGATATAATACATCTGTTTCAATGCTATGTAAATTAAATAAATTAAAACGTACAGCGAAACTAAAAGCAGGAAAACGCATTAGAATAAGTTAAAATTCAAATATTTAAGTTGTTTTTGTGGTTAATAACTTTTTTGATAATTTATGCCTAAAAAATGGCGTAAACCCATTTTGTTTGTTATTTTTGCTGCAAGTTAAGAAGGAAATCCATGGACGATAAATTTGAAGGATATAACGAAGAGCAAATTACTAATATGGTAAGTCGTTTTGAGGAAATGATTGGCCAGGGGAAAAATCATTTTTTCGACATGGATGAGTTTGAAGTAATTATCGATTTTTATCTGGAAACCAATAACCTGAAAAATGCAGATATTGCTTTAAAACGCGCAATTCAACAATATCCTAAAGCTGTAAGCTTATTACTCAAAAAGGCACAATACTTTGCTTTTTCCAATAAAACAGAAAAGGCTCTCGATTTATTGTCAGAAATAGAATCTCTTGAACCATTTAATACGGATATATTTTTTACCAGAGGAGCTATTTATAGTCAGATGCAGAAATATGAAAAGGCAATAGAAGAATACAATAAAGCTATTTCAAATAATGAAGATCTCGAAGAAGTATACTCAAATATTGCATTTGAATATGAAAATCTCGGGAACTATTCAAAAGCAATTGATTATCTAAAAAAAGTTCTTGAAATAAATCCTGAAAACGAATCTTCAATTTATGAGTTGGCTCTAAATTATGAATATGATGGGCGAATTGGCGAATCCGTAGTTTATCTTCAGAATTTCATTAACGAAACTCCATTTTCGCGTGCGGCATGGTTTAATCTTGGAGTTGCTTATGCACAATTAGGAGAGACTGAGAAATCCATTGATGCATACGATTATGCAATTGTTATTGATCCTAATTATATTAATGCATATTATAATAAAGCTCAATTGCTGACCATTAGTGGTCGGTTTGACAAAGCGATTGAATTATTTCATGAACTTTTGGAATTTGATCAAAATCAGGAAGTTGTTTATTATCATATAGCCGAAACCTACGAAAAGGCGGAAGATTTTGAGAGTGCATTAACCTATTATCTGAAGTCAATTTCCTATGATCAGGAATTTGCAGACTCGTGGTCAGGAATGGCTGTGTGTTATCAGGAACTTGGAAAACTAAATCAGGCAAAAGATGCAATGTCGAAAGCGATAGCATTATCTCAGGATAATGCTGATTTTTATCTTGTTATGGCTGATATTGAATGGAAATTGGGAAGTTTGGTGCATTCAGAATTAAATTACAGAAAAGCAATAGAGTTAAATCCTGAAAACAGTGATATCTGGCTCGATATGTCTGATATCTATGCAGAAGCTGAAGATTTCGAAACAGCATTACAGGTTATTGAAGAAGCCATTAATTTATTTCCAGCGAATGATTTATTAATTTATCGCAAGGCTGCTTATTATTTCTTAGAGGGTGATCGTAAATTAGGATTCCATTTTTTACAGATGGCAATGATATTAAATCCGTTGTCAACTCTCGAATTTCTTGAATATGATGACCGAATTGCAGATGATTTAGAGATAAATCAGTTAATACTTGATTTTTTACATACCAACGATTAGTATTATGAAACCCCAACTTTGCTTTTTTCCTGAAAGACCTGAAAAACCTCGTTTTTCGGGTTTGAGTATGGTAATGGATAAAGGCCTCGGCATTCGTGAAGCCTCTGATTTAGTGGAAACAGCTGGTCATTTAATTGATTTTATCAAGCTTGGCTTTGGAACATCTCTTTTTACGGCTAATGTAAAAGAAAAAGCAGAAATATATCGAAAAGCTGGTGTTAAAACATATGTAGGAGGAACTCTTTTTGAAGCTTTTTTGATCCGTAATCAATTAGATGATTATTATAAATGGATTGATTATTTGGGTTTGGAAACGGTTGAAATTTCGGATGGTTCAATTTCAATCCCTCACGATAAAAAATGTGAGCTTATTTTTAACATATCTAAGAAATATACAGTTCTGTCAGAGGTTGGATCCAAAGAGGCTGGCGTGATTATTACTCCGGGCAGATGGATCAAAATGATGCAGGCTGAATTGGACGCAGGTTCGTTTAAAGTAATTGCCGAAGCACGAGAAAGCGGGACTGTTGGTATTTACAGACCGGATGGGAGTGCTCATACAGCTTTGATTAATAAAATTTTTGAAAAAGTATCGGGAGAAAAAATTATTTGGGAAGCACCTGTGAAATCACAACAAACCTGGTTTATCAAACATTTTGGTGCAAATGTAAACCTGGGAAATATACCACCTCAGGAAATTATCTCACTGGAAACACTCCGCACAGGTTTAAGAGGCGATACATTCGGTATGCACCTTCCGTCAACGCAATTTTCTGCTTAATGAAATTAGCTGGGTTAATTGGATTCCCATTGTCTCATTCCTTTTCGAAAAAATACTTCAACGAGAAGTTTTTGAAGGAAAATATAGAAGGTTGGGATTATTTGTTATTTCCAGTTGAGAAAATTAGCAAGGTTACGGATGTTTTGCATGAAAATCAAAATTTGATAGGGCTTAATATTACGACCCCTTATAAACAAAATATTTTAGAATTTGTAGATGATCTGAATATTGATGCCGAAGAAATTGGAGCTGTCAATACATTGAAAATATTTCGTGATGGAAATTATATGAAAATAGCAGGTTATAATACAGATTGGCTTGGGTTTTATAATTCATTATATCCATATCTCGAAAATCATCATGAAAAAGCTTTAATCTTTGGAACAGGAGGAAGTGCAAAAGCAGTGGCATTTGCACTTCGGAAACTGGGAATAGATTATGATTTTGTAAGTAGAGCCCTTTCTGATGGCGTATTTACGTATTCTGGATTGAGAGATTCAATATTGGATGAAGCCAAAATATGGATAAATTGCACTCCATTAGGGATGTATCCAGAAAGTCATTTTTTTCCTCCGGTTAATTATAAAAGAGTAACCGATAGTCATTTACTGTATGATCTAATTTATAACCCAGAAGAAACATTGTTCTTAACGCATGGGATAATACGAGGAGCAACAGTTGTGAATGGATTTCAAATGCTTAAAAACCAGGCAGATTATTCGTTTAGGATTTGGAGCGAAGATGAATAAGAACTAATTTGTATCTTTACCCCAAAAAGAATAACAATGTCAGTATTAGTGGAATTTGCCATGTTTCCAACTGATAAGGGGGAAAGTGTAAGTCAATATGTTACAGAAATAGTGCGTTATTTGAGAGAAAGTGCAAATTCTTATCAATTAACACCAATGGGCTCAATCATAGAAACAGAAACAATAGAAGATGCCTTCCTTTTAATACAAGAGTCATACAAGATTTTAGATAATCTTGGATGTAATCGAATATATTCTTCCTTAAAGCTTGATATTCAAAAAGGAAAATCAGATAGGATGGTGTCAAAAGTTAAATCTGTTGAAGAAAAAATATAATCAGAAAAAGCAATATGTAATTACCGATACAACCCTTATGGGGGTTTATATGTCTTCAATCCAAATGAGAGAAACCAATTAAAAATAATTAAAATGAAAAACATGAAAGTCCTTAAAGGCTTATTTGCTGTGGTATTAACAATCGTATCATTTTCATTAATGGCACAAAATGCTGCAAAAACATCAACATGGAAATTATTTACAGAAAAAAATGGCGTACAGGTTTTTTACAAATATGAGGACTGCCATGATAATGTAAATGATCTTCATGAACAGAATGTTATTCTTAAGTTCGTAAATACTACTCAGATGAATATGACAATTGAGTGGGATTTAAATGTTTGGTACAATAATAATCAATGTGTTGGCTGTAATGATAAAAAAGGCGAATATCATTTTAAAATCAGTGTTTTAGCAGGACAAAGTGTTGCTGGAAATTGTGAAAGAACAAACGAAAACAGGCCTTTAAAAATTTATGCAAAATCACTAAAATACAGTGAAATGGCACAAATGAAAAAATTTGATTTAGCGAATTTTACAGTTAACCCGCAATAATAATTTGAAAGGGAAAAGGAGAAAATATGCGTAAGTTAATATTGTTTTTAGGAATGATCTGGTATTCAATAGGATCATATAGCCAGTGTTACATAAATGCGAAAGCTAGTGTTGGTGGAGGCCCACAGTTAGATACGGTTGAAATTTGCCTTGGCGAAGCTGTAAATCTATCATCATCTGGAGCATGCTCCTTTTTGATGAATAACAATTTCAACAATGGACAATTGGGGGTTGGCTGGTCTAGTACAGCGGCCAACCCAGTATTTAATAATCCCTGCCAATGTAATCCTGCCGTTGTATCATGTACAAGTCAAAACAATGGATGCCCTGGAGCTCCAGGACCTAATGGTGCCTTTGCTTGGGTTGGTACAACCTCATCTCAAACCAGAACGCTGGAAACAGTTGTGTATGATGTTTCTGCGGGTGGATGTAAAATTAACTTTTGGATGATGTATGGGGTTTGCCATGATAATGATGCATGCGAGGATCCTGATGCAACAAATGAAGGGGTTCACTTACAATACTCACTAAATGGTGGTGGCACGTGGACTGATTTTCCAGGACCGAATATGAAACCAATTGGCAATACTTCATTTACCGGGCCATTTACCACATTAATTCCGGGATCAGGCGGTTATTGGACTCCAGAATCCTCAAATTCAACACAGTTAAATACTACAACTTATTTTTGGAACAAGTATGTTATTGATATTCCTCCAATTGCAAGTACAGTGAATACTAAGTTCAGATGGGCACAGTTGGCTACCAGTAGTACTGGTTATGATGCATGGGGTATAGATGAAGTCGAAATTCTTTGTCCTTCATTACAGAATGTAATTTGGTCGCATGGCCCTACTACATTTAATCCAGCACCCGTTTATCCGATAACAACAGGCTGGTATACTGTGTCAATTTATGATTCAATTCAAACGCCTCCTTTATATGCAAAAGATTCTGTTTATGTAATTGTTCATCCTATTCCTGTTGCTGATATTTCTCTTGTTTCTCCAATTTGCGGCAATAAGGAGACAACTATTCAAACGGTAACGCCACAAGTTCCGGGTTATACTTATACATGGGATTTTGGACCTGGTGTTATTTCTGCAAATGGAACAGGGGCAGGGCCTTATCAGGTTTTATATAATCCTCTTCAGCCTAGCAATATGCTTAAAAGGCCAGTTTCGCTAAAAGTTACAAGTGATTTTGGTTGTGTTTCAACAATTGTTGTTGATACAGTGGAACTGATTGAAAATCCAACAGTTTCATTCATGCCAAATCCTCTTCCGGCACATGGCTGTGCTCCAATAACAATTAGTTTTCTGGACGAAACATCTCCTACTTCAATCGCAAATATCTGGTATTTTGGAGATGGATCTTCTACAACAAATAATACAAATCCTTCGCATACTTATTCTCAATCAGGTTCTTATACTATAAAATTAATTGCAACAGGTCCCGGCGGTTGTATAGATTCAACAGAACAAAATGTTGTTGATGTTTGGCCTAATCCCGATGCTGATTTTTCAGTTAATTTTACGCCTCAGCCTTTAGCTGGTAATAATTTCATACTAACAGATCTTTCTACTGTTGCTGGGGGTGGAACTATTTCAAATTATTTTTGGGATTTTGGTGACGGTAGTAATTCAACGATTTCTCCTCCAGCTCCTGTTTTACATACTTATGATAGTGATGGCCCTTATACAATTAAGTTAGTTGTGGTAACGAATAACGGCTGTATGGATTCGATAACTAAGAATGTAAGAGTTGTTGAAGATTCGCTTATTTTCCCAAATGTAATAACTCCAAATGGAGACGGAATCAACGACTATTTTTATGTTGAAAATCTTGAAAACTATATTTCCAATGTATTCTCTGTGTATAACCGATGGGGTAAAAAAGTATATGAAAAAGAAAACTACATTCCCCAAAATGATCGATTTGATGGCAGGGATCTTCCTGATGGTACATACTTCATTGTATTAAAATACAGAGGGTATTTAAAAGAAGGTGAATATAGTGGCTCTTTAACAATTTTACGAGGGAAATAAAAAAAATGTATAACTTTACGGGGACAATTTGTATAATTGTCCCTTTTTTACTTCCCCCTCTCTCTCCCTTTTTTTATTTCCCCTTTATTAATTAATACTAGACCATGAATTACATAACAAAAAACCAGCTAAAATGTATTACTATAGCGAGTATTCTCTCGTTATTAGTAGTGTCTCCTTTTATTGTTAAAGGACAAGTGACGGTAACCCCTGCAGGAGCCGTTTCTCCCCAATCGTTAGTACAAAGCGTTCTTGTTGGAACCGGAGTTACGGTGAGTAATGTTAGTTTCAATGGTTCTGCAAATGCTTTGGGTTATACAAATCAGATTGGTGCTTTTACCACAGGGATATCTCCTTCTAATATTGGCTTTAATAATGGATTAATTATGTCAACGGGAGGGATAACAGGATCTACAAGCAATACTATCTCTACAACAATCAATGGAACTGATTATACGAATGTGCCAGAGTTGCAACAATATAATCCTAATAGCACTGTATTTCATAATGCAGCAGTATTAGAGTTCGACTTTATACCTCTATCTGATACAATTAAATTTCGATATGCATTTGCTTCTTATGAGTATACCAGCTTTGTTTGTACACAGTATAATGATATTTTTGGTTTTTTTATATCAGGACAAAATCCGGCTGGAGGTAATTATGTAAGTAAAAACATAGCATTAATCCCTGGTACAAATTTGCCTGTATCAATTAATAGTGTAAATGATGGTACTCCAAATGGTACTGTAACACCTTGTTATACAAATTATACGCAATTTTATCAAGTTCCTACACCCAATGTAACATATTATGGAATGACAACTGTTCTCACTGCAATAGCAGCAGTGGTACCATGTACTCCTTACCATATAAAGCTTGCAATTGTTGATTTAGGGGATGAATCTTATGATTCCGGTGTTTTTCTGGAGGCAAATAGTTTTTCCAGTACAGCCGTTGCTGTAAGTCAGAGTTATTCAACTCCCAATGCAAAACCCATGGCAATTGAGGACTGTAATGATGCATATCTAAAGTTTACCATTCCGTATGCCAAAAGTGATACAACCTGGATTCCGTTGATTATTAGCGGATCAGCTCAAAATGGAGTGGATTATTCCATTATTCCTGATTCTGTGTTTGTTGCTCCTGGTCAGCTTAATACGACCTTGTTGATTCACCCATTACAGGATAATTTGGTTGAACCCGTTGAATATGTAAAAATAAAGGTGTTAACCACTGTCTGTACTTCTGATTCTATTTCTATTCCAATTATGAGTTGGGTTCCGTATAAAGTTGTTGCACGAAATGATACCAGTATATGTGATTCAAAAGCTCAGTTGTGGGCAAGTACGGCTGATGGATTGAATCCCTTGCTTTATGAATGGGATAATCCTTCACTATTGAATGACCCAAATATTATTAATCCAATGGCTACATTAACAAGCAGTACAACCTTCATTATTAAGGTGTCGGATAGTACCGGTTGCCCTCCGGTTTACGATACGGTGAATGTTATTGTAAACGCAAAGCCAGTAATAAACTTTGATAATGTTCCTTCTCCTCCTTATGGATGCGCTCCTTTGACATTAAATTTTATCAACAATACAGATCCATTAAATTCAAGTTTTACATGGGATTTGGGTAATGGGGCTGCCTCGCAAACAACTCAAGTCTCGCCAACATATACTTATACTACACCTGGTACTTATACGGTCAAATTAATAGCAAAAACTATTCAAGGTTGCCAAGATTCAATTCTGTTAGCCAATCTTGTCAAAGTATATGAAAATCCGGATGCTTCATTTTCGGTATCTCCTCCAATGGCACCAATTACAAATGCATTTTTCTCCTTTACAGATCAGTCGTCTTCAGCAGTGACAAACTGGTATTGGAATTTTAATGATCCTGCGTCTTCATCAAATACAAGTAATCTGCAAAATCCAACACATACTTATACAGCTCAGAGCCCTTATACTGTATGGTTAAAGGTGGCAATTAAATATCATGATCCGGGTACAAATACAGATGTATATTGTTATGACTCAACTTCTAGATTGATAAGAGTTGTAGAAGATTCAATTACTGTACCTAATGTAATTACACCCAATGGAGATGGTATTAATGATTATTTTTATGTGAAGAACCTTGAAAATTATATAGGTAATCAATTTGTAGTTTACAACAGATGGGGAAAGAAAGTGTATGAAAAGGATAACTATATTCCGGATAAAGATAGGTTTGACGGAGAAGGTTTGCCCGATGGAACTTATTTCTTTATCTTAAAGTATTCAGGGTATCTGAATAGTGGTGAAAGAAGTGGTTCTCTTACAATTTTGCGAGGGAAATAGAATAGAATGAATGTGGCTGTCTGAAAAAAAAGCCGCATATATGTTTCTCCGACTTTCGGAACTCAGCCAGATAGTTATATTTCCAATAAGCTGTCATATTGAGCCTCGGAAGTCGGAGAATTTTTTTATCAGATAAAAGGCTCTTTGAACAGCTTTTATTTGCCAGCTTTAGCCTTGAATTCACTTGGTGTTTTTCCGGTCGCATTTTTAAATACCCGGTTAAAAGTGGCTTTTGAATTAAAACCACAATCGAATGCAATCCCCAGTAATGTAATGTTTTTGTTTTCAGTGAGATTGCATCTTTTTTTGAATTCTTCAATTCGATAATGATTTATAAAGTCAAAAAAATTTCGGTTCAACCTGTTGTTAAGCGTTTCTGAAAGATATTCAACATTGATGTTCATCAATTCAGCCAGATTTGAGATGGTAAGATCCGGATTCAGATGTGGTTTAAACTCTTCCATATGTTGAAAGAGTCTGTTGATAAACAATTCATCTTCAGAGCTTAGATTACATTGTATAATGTCCTCTTTTTTAGTTTTTTTTATGTCAGGTATGGTTTGAACTGACGTAAATATTGTGCCCTGCCGATGACCGTAAAATCCCAGAAAGAGAATAAACAATGAACCAACAATAAATCCCATAAACTGCAATAAACCTGGTGGCGTAAACCTGAAAATAAGATCTAATATGTATGCCAGATATATAAAACTATAAAAGCCTATAGCAGAAACAAGTAATGTTTTGAGCCATTGTAAATCAATATTTTGAATTTCAGAAAAGTAGTTTTTGATTTTCTTTTTATATACAGAAATCATAAATAATCCCCATACAAAATATCCAACAGAGGATATCGATAAGAATACAATTGAAACATAATAAGAAGTAAAACTTCGGAATGCTTCTGTTTTTACAATTTCTACTTTCTGATCACCCGGGAGTATATAGATTTCGAAAAGCTGATCAAGAAATAATGCAATAAAAGGAAAGAAATGAAGAATGTAAATTGGTTTAAACCGGAAGTTTTGAGTAGTTTGAGTTTTTATATAGAACCAGAATCCCGGCCCATGAAGTAATAATAACGGAACAGTTGTATGTATAATCCATGTTATGGGAAATCCATTTTGCCTATTCCTTATTTCAAAAAAACTAAGGAGTATATGTATGGCAAACAGAAGGAATATGAACCCTAATATTGTGTCGGGTAGGCTTCTTTGCTTTTTGAGAAATAATAATAGTGACAATAATAATGCTTCAAAAATACCTAAAATTAAAATATAATCCATAGGGAATCTCTTTTATAAGCTCAGCTGCAAAGGTATAAATAGTGATTGGATATTTTTCTTGAATGAAGTTGCTTAGATTTGTAAGGGTATAGTTTGTATAAAAATGAATTCTATATTATTCCGATTTATGAACGTTTCATTTGCTCGCGTGTATTTCTATTTGTTAGAAACGCAGATCTGCAAATGTAAAATCTTAAAATTAAAGTAATATGATACGTAATATTTTGATATTTATCGTCTTAACTGGATGTACAATAAATAATGGTTTTTGCCAAAAGCCAGAAAAAGTATATGGGTTTGCCCGGCAGAATCATGATTGCGAATGGTATAAAACACAGGCTAATCTGTGGAAAACTGAAACAGAAAAGAATCCTCAAAATACAATGGCATGGGTTTATTGGTATCGTTCAGTTCGTTATTCATTGATGACATGCGGAGCTGATCTTAAATCTGCTTCCTGTTGTTCACGGCCTCTGCTGGATTCTATTATGATTAAAATGGGCAAAATTCTTCCTAATAGCTATGAATATAATTATCTGATGTATTACAATGGTATGAGTAATCCTGAAATGGCAAAATATTTAATGAAAGCCTTGGAAATAGCTCCGGATCGACCCGAAATCATGTCGGATTTGGTTACTTATTACGATATACAATGCAATCAGGCTAAGGTGGATGAATATTGCAAAAAGTGGTATGCCTGCAATGAATTATCTCCCGGAATTTTAGCGTGGAATTATAATATGATGGTTTCACTCGATAAATATGCAATCATATTTTTGGGTGGAGATATGGATACTTATCCTAAAATGATTCTTCAATCGACAAAGAACTTTCGGAAAGATGTGAAAATATTAAATGTTTATTTGCTGCTAAACGAGTCGTTTAGAAATGGAAAGCTGAAAGAAATAGGAATTCCTGCTTTTACGCAGAACCCGGAAAAGTTTAAAGACCGAAGCTCATTTCAAAAAGCAATCATTTCTCACATAGTGAAAAATGCAGGTTCACGTCCGGTTTACTTTGCTTTGTCATTACCTGAAGAGTGTTATCAGGAATATAAGGATAGTATATACAATGAAGGGTTAGTGTATAAATACAGTAAAGAACGTTATGACAATATAGCGGTTTCCAAAAAAAATTATGAAAAGCTGTTTCTGCTTGATTATATTCGTGAACAATTTACAGATGACATAAGTCAAAATATTGTGAATCTTTCTAATCTGAATTACCTTGCCGCTTTTATACCTTTGTATGAGAACTATAAATTGTCCGGTGACTTTCAGAAACAAAAGGAGTTAGGAGAATTGATGCTTACGATTGCTCGTGATTCTGGTCGTCATGACTATATTGATTATATTCAATCGGTTGTGAAAGAGTAATTCATCTTGAGAAAATGAGTCTTTTTAAAAGAAAAACATACGAGATGCTGAGCAGTGAGGAATTGTTATTTTTCACTGCTCAGGGTGTTCGTAAGGCTTTCGATACGTTTTTTCTGAGACATCAACCCGGAATGTATGCGTTTTTTCTGAGAATGACGAATAACAGAGCACTTGCAGAAGACCAAACACAGGAACTTTTTTTAAAAGTTTATCTCGCAAGTCGCTTTTTTGACAAACAAAAAAATGCAGTTTCATGGCTTTATTCTCTTGCCTGGAATCAGTGTAAAAATCATTGGAGGCATCAGAAAGTTCATCAGCAATTTAGTCGTTATGAAATTGCAAAGCAGGATTTTGAAGAAGAAAGACTTTCTGAGCAGATTGATCGTTCATTAGTTGAGCAAATACTTGAACAGTCAGTTCGAAAACTTGATCAGGAGCAAATTTTGTTGATAACATTACGATTCCAGGAAGAAATGAGCATTAAGGAAATCGCTGTTGTGCTGGATTGCAAAGAAGGAACGGTTAAATCGAGATTGTTTTATACCTTAAAACGATTAAATGAATATATGAAAGTGGTTGATTATAAATAAATAATAGGGAATATGGATTATTTAGATCTGGAGAAGTTGTTGTTGAAAAAGTCATTTCAACAGTTAACAGAAGATGAAAAAATGAAAGTCTTAACCACTATTTCTGAACAGGAATATGAGTTATATCATGTTGATTTACAGTGTTTAAAATTGGTTTTTTCTAAAAAATCAGAAGCAGACTTAAATGCTTTAAAGCGAATAAACCAGTCTATTGATGATCTATCGCAGCGTCAACAGGTAAAAAAGAAATTTGCATTGCAGGCAGTTCCGTCATGGATGGCTGCTGCTGCTGCAATATTGCTTTTTTTTGTTGGATATTTAGCACGAAATCCAAAGCAGATTATGCATACCCAATATATCACAACTATTGAAAGAGATACAGTGAAACTATATCAGGATAAGCCTGCTCAAGATAGGTTTGCTTTGAATAATAAAACTTCAGAAAAAGTAAAACCTTCAAATAAAACAATGCAGCCAGTTGTTCAAAACAGAGAAGAAATATTGCCAGCATATGCACTAGGTGTTTATCTGGTTGACTTTCGTAATCAGAATTCAACGGTGAAAGGATTAAGCTACTCCGATGATACAACCCTGAGTAAATTACTGGTAACGATGTAAAAGGATATAAGAAAAGGAAATTCAACAATGAATTTCCTTTTCTTGAAATTATAATCTACTATATAAACCTATTTGTTAATGATCAATTTTTGACTGGTATTTTCGTTCCCTGATTTCAATGTGATTGAATAAACCCCATTTTGCAAAAATGACAGATCAACCGGATATGAATCATTTTGAATGAGATTTTTTTCAATTGATTGATAATAAATAAGTTTGCCATCGATGCTATATATAGAAATTTCGGCATTCGTTAAAATCTGTTTGTTAAATCTGAAAAATACAATATTTTGAACAGGATTAGGGTAAATGTTTAATTTGTTTGAACTCTGATCCTTGATAGAACTTCCTTGAATATTTATCATTTTACAAGCCTGATAACTACTATTGATTACCGGATCAGAAATTGTTAAGCAAGCCTGGAAATTACCAGCTTGAGTATAGTTGTGTGTAGGTCTGTTTGTTAATGAATCAACAGAACCGTCCCCAAAATTCCAAAAGTATTTTGCAGGAGTTCCGTTTGTAGCGGCATAAAAGGTGACAGGATATTCGGTTGATTTGGTAAAGGTGTTGTTGAGTACGTATCCAAATGCTGCTAAAAGAGAAGAATTACCTGCGGCAACATTAACCAATGCTGCGTAATGTGAAATACAACTTCCTTCAGTTATCTGTAAGTGAGTAAAATAATGTCCGGCAGTGCTATAGGTATGTTGAGGCTCTTCGTCTATTGAAGTTTGATTATCTCCAAATTCCCATAAATAATTGTTTGGATTATGCATAGATTGATTAAAGAAATTAGTAGTAAGTGTAGTTGAATCAGTTGCATAAGTGAATTTTGCCATGCAATGCGTTCCATTGGTGTCTACTGCAATTTGTTTACAAAAAGTATTGTAACAGTTTTGTGATTGACTGAATACAGTTAAGCAAACATTATAAATTCCGGCCTGTTGATAAATGTGAGAAGTGTTTTGCGTGAAACTATATTGACTATCATCAAAATACCAGAAATAATGGCTGAGATTTTGCCCTTGCGAAAGATTGATAAATGTTACATTTTTTGTTACATTATCTACTGTGAAATCGAAAGCAGCAAGACAATCAATCGTACTTGCATTGCCAATCTCAATATTTTGTGTTGATGTAGCATTGCAACCATTATTTGACCATACAGTTAGATTTGCACCGTGAAAACCAGGGGATGTAAATGTATGAGAAGGATTACGTAAAGTAGATTGTGCCCCGTCACTGAACACCCATTGATAATAAAATGTATTGGTAACATAAGGAGGAAGTCCTACTGGAGTTTCAAAGTTTACAGTATTTGTTCCGCTTACTACATTGTAAGTGAAATCTGCAGTGCATGGATCCGGAACTGTAACTGTTACTGTGTCGTGAGCAATTGCTCCATTATTGGTAGTAGATGTAACAGCGTATTGAGTGGTTACACCGGGGATGAAAATTGGACACTTTGCCGTTGAATTATCGAGGAAGCTGGATGGATTCCATGAAAAAGACGGATTCAGATAATTGTATAAACCGCCATTTGTTTTTGCTCCAAATACATGGTTGTTATCCACTGCAGATAAATCCCAAAGATGGTTCAGCAATTGATCAGCATCCAGAAGATTCCAACTCATACCTCCATCTGTTGTTTTCATTAAAGGAGTACCTGCAAAACCAACTGAATCGTTTGCAAATGAAATAGCCTGAAAAGCAACATAATTTGGAATTCCCTGAACTATATTTGCATTCGACCAGGTATTCCCTCCATCTGTTGTAACTTTCAGTGTGTTGAAATCAGCAATAAAACCTTTGGTCTCATTTAAAAATATAATTTCATGTACATAACTACTGGAATTTATATTTAAAATTGTCCATGTATTTCCCCCATCTGTAGTTTTTTTAATTATTGCTCCGCTTAGAGCATAAATTGCAGCATAACCTACGTTTTCGTTAAGAAAGTAAATATCTGTTACATCATTTCCGGGATTTAAATTGGTGGTATTCCATGAAAGTCCCCCATTGGTTGTTTTTATTAATGAATTAGATGTCGCCAGATAAATTGTATTCAGATTAATAATTTGAATATCTCTTGGTTGGTAAGAGGTTGCAGATACTCTGATCCAACTGTTGCCAGTATTGTGTGTAATGTAAACATCACCAGCTAAATTGGCAACAACGCCCATTGAATTCTTGAAGTTAGCACAACTAATTAAACCTGCTGTATCTAAAATGGGTATCCACCCTTTTCCACCATCGGTGGTTTTTAAAACCTGATTATCTCCCCATATATAACCAGTTGAAGTAGAAGTGAAATTACACCCAGTTGGATTTACATTTGCTGTTTCATAAATATTAAAATCTTTTGCATTTGTCAAAATTGAAACATTTCCACCATATTGTATTGATAAATCATTTCCTGCATTTACTAAATATGGAGTAACTGTGATGGTTACAGAATCGCTAGCAAGACAATTGTTCCCTGCATGAGCAGTTACTTTGTATGTTGTATTGCTTGCAGGCGTGGCAACAGGATTTTGAATGTTTGTAGCACTTAAGGTTGGGTTGTTTGCCCAAGTATAGGTGATAGTTACATTTCCTTGGAATTCGGCTTTTGCATATAGGTTTACAGATCCACTGCCTTCAAGAATTGTTTGATTATTATAGGCTTTTACCGTCATTGGAATAACGTTTATCATTAAACTATCTTTTGCAACACATCCGGTTTCATCCATTGCCGTTACCACGAATTTTGTTGATTGATTTACAGTAGCAGTTGGGTTCTGTAAAAATTCACTATTCAGTAAAGAGCCATTTGACCAATAAAAGCTATAATTTTTAGGTTTATAAACCCAACAACTTCCATTATACATGCCCGAAAACATGTAAACATCACCAGGTCCAAAGCCTGTTACTGCAGATAATGAATAGGTATCTGGTATGTTAAAGGAAAACCATGTATTACCTCCGTCTGTTGTTTTATAAACTAAACCATCATTTCCTGATGCATAACCTACGAAACTGTTTTGGAAGTATATGCTATTTAAGCTAATACCGCTGAAATTAGTGTTTTTAGTTGCCCAGCTTAAACCACCATCAATCGTTTTCAGGATAGTTTCATTGTCTCCGGAGGCAAATCCTGTAAGTGAGTCAATGAAAAAAATATCTCTAATTACACCAAAGCTGCCGCCCAGAGTATTAAATTTTACACTATCCCAGCTGATTCCTCCATTGTTTGTGATAAAAAAGAATCCGTTTGCAAAATCGCCACCACCTGCAATACATTTATTTTTTGTAGGTGCACTAACTGCATAAAACTTTGTAAATTGACTTATCGGTAAATTGACTTCTGACCAAGCAGATGTATTTCCATTTGATTTTAATATTTTGCCATACCAGTTTTTTTCTCCAACTATCCATAAAACGCTGTCTTTATACGAATTTACATCCCAGTAAAAATAACTGCTTTTTTCGTCTTGCATAGTCCAGTTTAAACCAGCATCAGTTGTTTGATATACTCTCCCCGAAGAACTGCTTGATCTGCTGATCGCGATTATAGTATTAGGCTTAATCATTTTTATTCCGTAGAAAGCATTTGTGGGAGTTGCTAGGTTATTCCATGTTACACCTTTGTCGGTTGAACGAACACCAACATTTGTACCCAGTGCAAGAATAGTATCTCCAAATGCAACTGCGGTTTTAAGATCACTGGAAGCACCTGTGCTTTTTTTCTGCCATAATGGAACATCTGCTTTCAGGCTTACGCTGCCCTGACAGTAAATAGTTGTGTCATTTCCAGTAGTAACAGTGCATTGAGCATTAACTTCGAAGGAAATAAACAGAGACGAAAATGCCCATATAAGCAGGCATGCATTAATCTTGAAATTTCTCATGTTTCTTGTGTTGGTTGATGTTTCTTTTGGTATGAGTTAAATTATTGTAAAAGAATAACAAGTGTTTAGGTAAATCCTATGTTTGTTAGTGTTAATAATTTGCAAATTTACTAAAAGAATTTTAATTCAAAAAAAATTATTTATGAATGTAATTTTCTGATTTTTATTTATTTGTGTTTTTTGAAATGTATGCTTATTTTAAGAGTCCTTGATTTCGATATCTTAAGTTAGACAATATTAGGTGTTTTATGGTAATGTTAAATTATGTATAATCGAAATAAGGAAATATACTGTCAAAGAAATATCATATTAAACAGTCTGTATTTCTGTTTCAAAAAAGATTTTGTCTACACAAGTAAAAGGATTAAAGTCAGAGTAATACCTATAGTAACTGTTGAAAGCAGGTAGATCTCTTTATATGAGCTAATAACTTCTTTTTCGGGTCTGATTGTTTTTGCGTTATGATAAAAGAAATAGGATGGAATTAAAAATAATCCCATCGTTAAGTGCATTAGCAATTCAGAAATAGAGAGATTGATGAATTGCATTATACCAAATAATAAAGTTGCAATCAACCAGGGTCTGAATATCTGGCTTATTAGAAAATGACTTCTGAATTTTGGTCTAACCAGTGCAAAATATTTCGCAGAGTATAAGATTATTCCAACAAGATAACGACCGATGATTACCATAAGGATAAAACCGGTGATGATGATGGTTAATTTTAGCCATAGATCAGCGAGAATCCAGTCAAGTACTACATTACTATAATAGCTGTCCAGCATGGTACCGATAACGTGTGAGCTTAAAATCCTGTTTAATGAGTGTAAAATTATCCAGAGGAAAAAAGTTTTAATAAGTTCTTCGTTTTCTCTTCGTTTCCAGTAAAAATAAGCAATTACAAGCATCAGGACAAATACAGAAATGCTTCCGATGCTGAATATAACAATAGCATTATTACTATTCCAAATCGTTGAATAATCGGATGTGAGAAATTTTAACTCATTAAAATGTAACTCAGTACAAATGCCAAAATAGTCAGACGCCAAAATGGTTGGAATCTGATATGCAAAGAATACTACCCAGAAACTAAGTATATAGATTAAGAGAGATTCTATAGTGGTAACTTTAAATATTGAAGGGTTTATGTAATGAGTCGTGGAATTTGACGCCATAGATTTGTTTTAGTTCACAAATATAAGTGGATTTATGAATTACAAATACAGTCAGCTTTAAGTTTTTATTACTTCCTTTTCAACCCTGCTGTGCTATTACATAAATAAAGACTACCTTTGCACCTTGTTTTATTTTTAGGAAAGAAATATTTTAAGATGCAGAAAATTAAGAATATAGCGATTATCGCTCACGTTGACCACGGAAAAACTACACTGGTTGATCGTATTCTCGGACAGGTAAAACTCTTCCGTGCCAACCAGGAAGTAAAGGATTTAATCCTTGATAATAACGAATTGGAACGCGAACGTGGAATTACTATTTTATCAAAAAACGTGTCCGTACGCTATAAAGATTATAAAATCAATATTATTGATACTCCGGGCCATGCTGATTTTGGTGGAGAAGTAGAACGTGTATTAAATATGGCCGATGGTGTTCTTCTTTTGGTTGATGCATTTGAAGGCCCAATGCCACAAACTCGTTTTGTACTCGAAAAAGCACTGAATCTTAATTTGAAACCTATTGTTGTAATTAATAAAGTTGATAAACCGAATTGCGATCCCGAAGGAACTCAGGAGCAGGTTTTTGATTTGATGTTCTCTCTAGGTGCAACCGAAGAGCAACTTGATTTTCCTACCGTTTATGGTTCCTCAAAGCAAGGTTGGATGTCTGACGACTGGGATAAACCTGCCGAAGATATCAGCCACTTGCTTGATGTAATTATTGAACATATACCTGAACCGGAATTTGAAGAAGGTGGAGTTCAGATGATGATTACTTCTCTTGATTATTCTTCGTATGTAGGTCGTATTGCAGTGGGTCGTATTCATCGTGGTTCATTAATTGCCGGACAAAATATTTCGCTGGTAAAACGTGATGGAACCATTCAAAAATCAAAAATTAAAGAGTTGTATGTATTTGAAGGCTTAGGGAAAGAACGTATCAAGCATGAAGTATATGCCGGTGAAATCTGTGCTGTATTGGGATTAGAAGACTTTGAAATAGGAGATACTGTTGCCGATTTTGAAAATCCTGAGTTTCTCGAGCCTATCACAGTTGATGAACCTACCATGAGTATGCTCTTCACAATTAATACTTCACCTTTCTTCGGAAAAGAAGGTAAGTTTGTGACTTCACGTCATTTACGTGATCGCCTTTTTGCCGAAATAGAACGTAATCTTGCATTACGTATCGAAGAAACGGATTCTCCGGATTCGCTGTTGGTTTATGGTCGCGGAATACTTCATTTGTCAATTTTGATAGAAACCATGCGTCGAGAAGGCTATGAACTTCAGGTTGGTCAACCACGTGTAATTACGAAAGAAATAGATGGACAGAAATGCGAACCTGTAGAATTGCTTACTGTAAATACTCCCGAAGCTTTTTCAGGTAAGGTGATAGAACAAGTTACCATGCGAAAAGGAGACATTGCATCGATTACCAGTAAAATGGATCGTGTACAGATTGAATTTGTGATTCCCTCACGTGGATTAATGGGCTTACGTAACCAGATTCTCACTGTCACCGAAGGTGAGGCGATCATGTCGCACCGCTTGAAAGGTTATGAACCTTGGAAAGGTGAGATTGGAACACGTCGTAATGGCTCGTTAATTTCAATGGAAACAGGGACATCTATTGCATATTCTATTGATAAATTACAAGACAGAGGATCTTTCTTTATCGATCCGAACGAACCGGTGTACGAAGGTCAGGTGATTGGAGAAAGCACTCGCCCTGATGATATGGTTATCAATGTAATTCGAACAAAGAAACTCTCGAATATGCGTGCTTCTGGTTCTGATGATAAAGTGATGATTATTCCTGCACGAAAATTCTCACTCGAAGAAGCTATGGAATATTTAGGTGAAGATGAATACTTAGAAGTAACTCCACAATCACTCCGTTTACGTAAGATCATTCTGAATGAAACAGAACGTAAACGTCAACAAAAGAAATAAGCTGTAAATCTGTTTTGTAAAACAGGATATGGTCCGCATGTGTTCGTTAGAATATATGCGGATTTTTTAGATAGTCAAAGGATTCAAACCTTATTTTATCAAATATCCGTACAAAGAAAAAGACCCTGATTAAGTTGACAAATAGCACGATAATATGTGTCAGACTTAAAAGGGTCTTGTTTCAGGTATGTAATGAATATAAAAAAGTTTCCTTGTTATTTTATTGATTAGAAATCAAATTTGAATCGTGCACGTATTCCGTATTCCGGAACATTGGGATGATCAAGATATGTTATTCGTTTAACCAGGTCAACACGTAAAAATTTCAGAATATTGGCAATGCCTACACTGGCCTCAATATAAGGTTCTTTGTCGGGAGTATAGGTAAGCGGAGTTCCGTCGCTAGCTGTGGGGAAGAGAAATAATCCTCCATTTTTTGTTGGCATATTCCGGTCACTAATTGTACCATACAATCCTTTGAACGACATTACTTCCCTGAATTTTAGTTTTTTAAAGAGCGGAATACGGTTAAATATCAATCCGTTAAAATAATGGGTATAGTTAAGGCTGATATATTGATCTGTAGCAAATTCAAGGAAGTTCATCATGTTATATGCCTGCAACTGATATGCGTATGTTTGATTTGCATTGTGGATAAACAGAAGTGGGAGAGGTACTTTGCCAAAGATTTTTCCGGCTTCAAACTCCATATCACCGTACCCAGCTACCGACATATAAAATCGTTTAAAGAAGTTGGTAGTTACTGTTTGATAATCATATTGACCGTTCAGTAAATCTTTTGCTCCTGCATTTACTTTTAATTGAAATACAGGATATTTGTTGAAAATAGGAATACGGTAGGTTTTCCCTTGGTAAAACTGTTCGTTAGGAGCATAGCGGAAGTTTATTCCAAATTCAGAAGTTTTAATTTCATCAACGGTTTTTTGTACAGGATCTTTGTCAGAATAATCCCAGCGCCAATTTCCTGCAGCACTTTGTTCCAGATATTTATACGTAAGCGTATATGAAAAACCTTTATTAAGCTCTCTGATAAATTCAAACTTAAACAAATCATTATAAGTCATTTTATCCGATACACCCCGTTTGAAGCTTAACAGGAAATTATCTTCTGCAAAAAATTTAAGATCTTGTCCCGGAATTTTTGTGTCATGTTGATAAGTAACTTTTAATGCTTGCACAGGGAACTCTAAAAATTGATTATCAATCTTTCGGAAAGAGTAGGTTACAGCTCCTAAATATTTATGACGCTCATCTTTTGTTCCATAAGCGTAAAACCCTTCCAGCATCAATCTGTCCGAAAATCTGACGTTTGTTTTACCACCCACGCGAAGTCGGAATCCTTCTACAGAGTTAAAGCTATAAAATGTATTTATAGGACCAACATCAATAGGGCCAAAATCTTTATACCCGGCAAAAAGCAACATTAGTATATCCATAAAGCGTTTGAATGCAGGAACATTCTGAACTTTAGTCATCATCTCTTCTACGCCTGCTTCTGAACGTGAAAGCGGAATTAAACGATTTTCATTCCACCAGTTTTTCCCCCGTTTTCGGGATCCTTCCATATAGATAGATGTTTGTACCCCACCATAAGTGCTATCAGGCATTTGTTGATTGAAAATGCGGTTTCGGTAAGCAACGGTACGGTGTGCAAACATTCCGACACGCTTTTCCGAAAAACTATAATCAACGGTAGTTTCGTCATTTGACTTTACCCAAGCTCCACTTATCGTCTGTTCATAGTCGAGAACGATTTTAACGTCCGAAACAAAATTCAAGCTATGGTCTTTTCCAACTCCCAGTTCAACTTTTTTTACTGCATAATTGGTATCAGCTGTGATCCAAATGTTTCCTGTAAAGCCAAAATCCTGAGGATTACGGGTTAAAAATGCAAGGTTGTAGCACTTTATTCCATCAACGAATGAAGTATCTACAATAAAAAACTTATAAAACGTAGGTGCAATGACTGAAACCGGGCTTACAAACTGATTCGTCATAAAAAAGATATCATTGTTGTAGATATCAATATCGGTATAAAGGCTCTTATTGATAGACGTAATACCATCTTGATCTAAATATCCTTCAAGGCCCACAGTTCTATCCCCATCAATATATTCGCGCATGGTTTCGGGAGAATTCCGGTAATAAACCCTCGATGAAGTTTCTTTTAGATAAACAGGGAGGTATGGTTTCCCATTAACTTTAGAGGTATCAACATAATTAAAGATGAATTGAAATTTACGCAGGCTCTTCTTATTCTGAAAACGTTCTGTAAAGTTATTCAACGACATCTCTACCTTTTCATATTTATCGTATTGATAGTATTTTAACGATTTTTGTCTATTGAAATCTTTTTTGTCAACTACATTTTTAATAAGATCAACTGCAGGGTTATTTTTATTGCGATAGCGTTTTTTTTCACCTTTTATAGTAACAGCGTTCAGTTGAATATTGCTGGGGGCGAGTTTAATATTAATCGTTTGCGACTGTCCTGTTTTAATGACTTTAGTATAGGTTTTATAACCCAGAAATGACACCTGTATTTGCTGAGATGCCCATTGTGTACTCAGGTTATATCTTCCATCAAAATCAGTAGTAGTTCCGATATGCTTTCCTACAAATATTATATTCACAAAAGGCAGTGGCTCACCACTCAGAGAGTCGGTAATAAGTCCTTTGATGGTTGTCATTTGCTGTCCTTTACTTACATTGGTAGTAAATATCAAAAGCAAAACTAAAGGGAGTATATATAGTATTCTCTTACACATAAGTTGAATTCAAACGTTTATTTGTATTGTGGGTATGAAAATTAAGGGATTATCTTTTCGTAAAGCTCCACTTTGGATATCGGGTCATAACCAAAGAGTTCAACATATTTTACACTCACCGAAAAAGCACTTTCAGACGATTGTACGAAGATTTTTTTCAGATAAGCTGGTTTCCCTGCAATTCGTATTTGAGCTCTGGCAACTCCTTTGTTGTCAATAAACAACAATAATGGTCGCTTGTCAAACGCTTTTAGTTTGACGTTGAAAAGATTTGAATTTCTTTTTTCTGACTTATAACCGTAAGCCAGTTTTTCTTGTATAATTGATAATTCACCGCGTTCACCAAAGTGTTCTTCATAATTTATCCAGTAAACATCAATAGGCTTTTTGTCGTTAAAGTTGTCGGATGTAAGATTTGCATCGTAATACACCCTGTTTTTATTTTTGCTGCGTTCGATATAGAACAAGTTTTGATTACCATTTTTCATTCCTGGACTCTGAATCGGAATAACAGGATTTGCGGCTTTGGTATGTAACACCAAAATCAGAAAAAGAGATAATATACTTGCTTGAAATGTTTTCATATAGTTGAAAAAAGGGGTAGATGCAGTTATGTTAACACACTACCCCTTTGTTTGGTTTAACGTACCAGATCTATTTTTTCATCGAGAAAGTTAATAGGCTCTTCGTTCATAATTTCGCGAAGAGTATTTTTCATTTTAACGGATTGAATGAATAAGTCATGTTCAGGAACTTCACCTTTGGCATGCATCGGACTCTTGAAATAGAATGACAACCATGCCTGAATCCCATAAAATCCGGAACGTTTTGCAAGGTCGGCAAACAGGACTAAGTCAAGAACAAGTGGCGCAGCCAGAATTGAATCACGACAGAGAAAATTTACCTTTAATTGCATTGGATAACCCATCCAGCCGAATATATCGATGTTATCCCACCCTTCTTTATTATCACCACGGGGAGGGTAGTAGTTAATACGAACCACATGTGAATAACCTTTGTACAAATCGGGATATAATTCCGGTTGCAGAATAGAATCGATTACCGAAAGCTTACTTTCTTCTTTTGTTTTGAAAGAGCCCGGATCGTCCAGTACTTCACCGTCACGATTCCCAAGAATATTTGTAGAATACCAACCGCTTAAACCAAGCATACGGGTTTTAATCATGGGGGATAAAACTGTTTTAATCATAGTTTGTCCGGTTTTAAAATCTTTACCTGCAATAGGTACCTGATTTTTTTCTGCAAGCTCCCAAATAGCTGGTATATCTACGGTTAAATTTGGTGCACCGTTAAAATAAGGAACACCTTCTGACAATGCCGCATATGCATAAAGCATAGAAGGAGAAACATCTTCATGATTTTCTTTCATAGCCTTTTCCAGAGTTTCCATAGTTTGGTGTACTTCGCTTTCGCGGATAAAAATTTCGGTACTCCCACACCAGATCACAACCACTCTATCCAGCTTGTTTGTTGTTTTAAAATTGCGGATATCTTCACGAACTTGGAGCATCAGATCATATTTGGTTTCACCTGTTTTTACCCATTCCCCATGTAAGCGTTTTACGTAGTTATTGTCGAAAACGGCCTTTATTGGACGAATCTGTGCTAACTCATCTTTTACACCTTCCAGATCACGAGGGTCTAGAACTTTTGCATAAAGTGCAGATTCGTAAGCATTTTCATTACGAATATCCCAACCACCAAATACAAGATCATTTAGATCGGCAAGGGGCACAAATTCTTTGATTTTTGGAAAGCGGTTTTCGTTACGTTTTCCTAAACGAATTGTTCCCATTTGTGTTAATGAGCCTACAGGTAGGGACAAACCTTTACGAACAGATAATGTTCCTGCAATAAAAGTGGTAGAAACGGCACCACTCATTCCCACTACCATTACACCAAGTTTTCCTTGCGCGGGTTTTACCTGAATTGCTTTTTTTGTTTCCATAACTATTTTGTTTATAGTAGTTTATAGTAAAATGTGTTCATTATTTCTTGCTTCAATTAATAAAGTTTCCAAATCGCTTAGTTTGTGAATTATTTCATCAGCTGCAGATATGTCTTCAGGTGAAGTGCACCAACTTTTACCCTCCAGCCAAATAGTATTACAGCCAATCGATTTTGCAGGAATCACATCCATTGTGTATGAATCTCCCACTATTGCAATTTCATTGCAATTTAATCCTAAAGAATCTGATCCGGTTTGCCATATGCGAGGATCCGGTTTGCGAATTCCAACCAATGTCGAATCGATCACACATGAGAAATATTCAAATAATCCAAATTCTTTTAAAACAGTCTCCATATTTCCGTAGAAATTGGAAACAAGTCCCAATCTGTATTTCTTGCTCAGTTTTTCGAGCACAATAGATTGTTTTTTAATGATTTCAGATATTATATTATAACTGGTAGTATTCACTAAATCTACCAACTCATCCAAATTCTCATTCTCATTCAGAAATCCATTCTCTTTTAAAAAGCGAAGCTGAAGCTCCACTTTTTTGGTGAGCATTTCTCTGTAGGTAACTGACGAATCAATCTTTATATTTGTATTCAATTGATTTTCTGCATGAAGATAAGCCTGATCATATGTCTTATCTGAAAGATCCAAATTACATTGTTGATATACAATACGTAGCATTTCACACCAATGAATCCCGTTAGTGTCAATAGTTCCTCCGAAATCGAAAAGTAATCCTTTAATATTTCTTGTATTCATGTTAAGCTTTGTATCCTTTAAGTATTGCGAGATGACGTTTGCTGATTTGTTCCTGACGAACAATCATATAGAAAACCATAATATTCAGTACAGTAAGTTCAAATACCCAGTAGAGCCATACCATATTCAGAAATAATGAAATAAAGAGTGCGATTGCTCTGGTGTTAAATGTGAGCATATTGGTATATTTCATCAGTGGTTTATTTTCCTTACGGAATGATTGCACAAAATCTTCTGGTAATCCGTCAGCATAGTTTATACGTATGTAAACGAGTAGTTTCTGAAGATTTTTTGTAAATGCTTCCTGCTGTAGGGTATAATTAAGATAAAAACGGGAGGTTAATTTCTTCCAGAAATTCGATTTCCAGGTTATCAAAATATATTCTTGTTTCAATTTTTCCGAATTATCAAGTTCACTTCCTTCTTTACCTTTAATAAAGAACAGGTGAACATTACGGTAATAATCGGCCATTGCAGCTTGTTGAGCATGAAAATATCCGGTGAAAGCTGCAAAAATGAAAATATACCAACTATAACCTTCTGAATGCATCATTCTGAGTGATAATGCAGCGTAGATTGTAATAAACCAAAGATTTCCAGCAAGTCCATCCAAAATTCTTCCCAAACGTGTTTTTTGGTTGGTCATTCTGGCAAGTTGTCCATCAGCACTATCCAATGAGTTTGCCCAGATAAGCAGAAAAATGCCGATCGCATTTAACCAAATACTATTAAAATAGTACATGATACCAGCGCTAATTCCCAAAATGATACTTGTAAAAGTTACAACATTGGGAATAATTCCCAGATTTTTGCATAGTACAGCCCAATAATATCCAATGGGGCGATAAAACCAAATATCGAGAGTTTCTTCTGTATCGCGTGACTTTAATGTTGCTTCTATTTCTGGTTTCATAATAAAACTATTTCGTGTTAATCAGATGAATATGACGTTGCCCTCCAATCCGTTGATGAATAAGATTTGCTATTGCCAGAGAAGCTTGTTCACGAACAGGGGCAAAGCTTGGCCAGTCATTCAAATCAATCAGCCATAAAGAACCATCGGGTTTTACAATTATATCGCCACCATAGATGTCGAGGTTGAGTGCGTTTGCAGCTTTTTCAGCCACAGCTCTCAATTTCTCTTCCGAAAATTCAGTGTGATTATTGGTATTACTGTTTTGTTCAATTCCGAATTTAGTATGATTTGTATCGAGAAGATAAAACCAGTGAAAAAAATCCGACTTACGAACAGCATAAAACTTTATTATATCACCGTGAATATGTTCCTGGATTACAGCAGTTTTAATGCCTCGAAGTGCAAATTCTCGTAAAACATTTTTTCCTTCGGCCTTACTGAATACCTGAACTACATCTTCTTTATGAATGGCATGAACATCTCCGCGTTTAATCCAAAAGGAGTTGTGTGGAAAATTATTCACTTCATCAAAAAAGTCAACAGTTGTGTCAATACATTTTGAGAACGGATAAGAAACACCTTTTTCCAGGCATATTTGAGTAAGATTTGCACGATAACAGCTTTCAATTGCATAGCCCGAATTAACAACGGTTATTCCTTCTTGCTCCAGTTGCTGAAGTTTTGAAACGGTAGATTGATTACGTGCCATTGCGAAAATAGCATTCGGAGTAGTTGTTGAAGTAAGAAATTTTTCTTCCGAAATCAAATCTACTTCATATCCTTTTTCTTCCAGGTGTTGCATAGTAAGATGAAAAATCTGACTATCATTTTCTGTATGATTAGGAGAATATTCTGTTGCGCGTTTTACACCGAGTATTTTCATATGAATAGATTTATAATTTGAGTTTTAAAACGGTTTAGGATAGTTTAATTTATTTCAACTGTTCAGATTAACCAAATGGTTAAACTATGTAGCAAATGTATATTAAGATTTTTTATTCTCAGCATTTATTTCTGTTAAATATTTAATGTGCTGATATAAGTATCAGTATTACAAGTATTTTAGGGCGGTGTTGTACGTGTTGAAGTAGCATTAACCATAGTACATGTTTTTTGATTGTTAAAAATCAGAAAGGTTTAATGGACAATGGAGAAAACAGTTGCTTAAACATATCTTGAAATATGAAAAGGTCAATCGATTGTTTGATATATAGTTGCGATAAGTCATCGTGAGAATGTTTTTAGTTATTAATTTTTTAAAAAGAATTCAGCGGTGAGAATGTCTTTTTGATGATCTACATCAATAATCTTAGAAAAACAATATGCTTCCAATCTACTTCCGGAATTTATAAGTTTACGTTGAAAATTTCTCATTCGGTAAACGCCTGAATCAATCGATTGTTTAAGTATATCCCAGAAAAAAGTGGTTTTAAAGTAGTAAATACCTCCTGAAATAAAAGCATTCTCACATTTTTCGTCTTTAAATGCCTGAATGATATTTGTACTGTTTACCTGAACATAAAGCGGTGATTCATCATCTTCAAAAGGAGTAACACCGAATAAACCATCAGAATAACAGTCGTTTACAGCTTTTTGAATAAATGCAGTGAACTCAACCTCTTTAAATATGGTATCAACAGTTGTCAGGCAAAATGATTTTCCATAGAGATAGTTTTTTAATTCAAATAAACTATGCATTGAACTTGGTGTCGATTTTATATGGATATTCACTTTGCAGTTCATCGGAATATTCCGAATTACAGGTACAACTATATCACTAATTGATTCATTCACGATTACAGTAACCGATTCGGCATTGCATGAATCAAATATTCTGAATAAACGGGCAATCAAAGCTTCTCCATTGAGTTCAACCAATGGTTTAGGAACATGTATTCCTTCGTTTTGAAGACGGGAGCCTTCTCCAGCTGCAATGATTGCAAAATGCATATTAGACTTTTTTGTAATTTTTTAATCCGTTTATTCCTTCAAGAAAGAGGATAGATAGAACTTCGGTATAATCATTATAGTACTGATCATCAAACTCTATTGCATAAACCTGTTTGATGGTACTTTTGTGTGCAAAATGAGAGAAGAGCATACTCATCATTGCAGGACCAATAATGTGGGCAAGTTGTGGATTATCTGTCATGTTTACACCAAATTTCATCGACATGCGATTGCCTACCTCGTTTAATTGCTTGATTTTATTTTTCTTCAATTCTTTGACTTCTTCAACGTCATTAGGAAGCTCACCAAATCCAATCATACACAAATCAGTATATTCCCGAAACATGTTTACCATGTTTTTAAACAGGCGACGGATGCTTTGTTCTCCGGTCTCTTCTTCAAGAATAGAAGTCTCGACCGCTTTAATGTAGAGATTGTAAAATGCTTCAACAATATCTCTCATTATACCTGATTTTCCACCAAAGTAATAAGAGATCATGGAAATATTTACGTTTGCTTTTTCAGCAATCTCCCTAACGCCTACTGAATGGTAGGAATTTCGGGCCAGCAGGTAAACGGAGGCATTTAAAATCCGAAATCGGGGTTCTCGTTTCTTTTTCATAACAGTGTGTGATTTTATACTGCCTGCAAAAGTACAAACAAATGTTTTATTAAAACAAGTGTTCTAAACGATTATTTGCATAAAAATTTATTCTACTCCAAACCAATGTTTGATAATTTCGTCTCTTTTATCATTAAATACATTGTGAATGAATTCGTTAGTATGTTTGTTGTAAGTGTAATTTTTTGCCCATTCCTGATAATTTTCTACGATAGAAGTAATGGAATCGATAATGTAATTAAGCTCTTGGTCGGTCATTGTAGGATGAAGTGATAATCGAACCCAACCAGGCTTTTGAGATAAATCACCTGTATTGATGAGAGTTGTTATTTCTTTGGATTTTTCGTAAGATACATTTAAAAGGAAATGCCCGTAGGTGCCAGCACACGCACATCCTCCACGAACCTGAATACCAAAACGATCACTTAGTAGTTTT
The DNA here is from genome assembly GCA_963667975.1 of Bacteroidales bacterium. GTDB lineage: Bacteria > Bacteroidota > Bacteroidia > Bacteroidales. The sequence continues at coordinate 3,450,382 of OY764079.1, read as the reverse complement.
ACAATAAGATTGTAATGAATATTTTCAATATAAAAGGAAAGAATGCCTAATCTGTGTTTTACATTATCCGCCAGAATGTGTAACCCGGAAATCTGTGGCATACGCTCAAACGCTATTTTTAAAAGCTCATCTTCGCGATTGCGAATGTTTTCGACTCCCATTTTATTTTTGACTTCAATACACAAAGCAGTACGCATAGCTTGAAGAAATCCTGGAGTGCCTCCATCTTCACGTGCTTCAATATCATCTACATATTTATATTCTCCCCATGCATTGGTCCAGTCCACGGTGCCGCCTCCAGGATTATCAGGTGCCTGATTGTGGTACAGAGACGCGTCAAAAATTAACACACCGGAAGTTCCTGGTCCTCCCAAAAATTTATGTGGTGAAAAGAGTATTGCGTCCAGTTTCTTCATTGGATCGTCAGTTGGGTGCATGTCAATATTAACATAAGGTGCAGAAGCAGCAAAGTCAACAAAGCAAACACCGCCATATTCATGCATTAGTTTCGCCATTTCATGATACGGAGTTTCTATACCGGTAACGTTTGAACATGCCGTAAATGCACCGATTTTGAACTTACGATCTTTATACTCTTCTAGTTTTATTTTAAGATTATCCAAATCAACTAAAAGTTTATCATTTGGTTCTATCAGAACAACATCTGTCATAGTTTCGAACCATGAAGTATGATTAGAATGATGTTCCATATGGGTAATGAAAACTACAGGTTTTTCCCGGTCGTTCAAACAACTGCTACCATTTAATTTACCGCAGAGCTTGAGCCCCAGCATGCGCTGGAGCTTATTGATAACAGCAGTCATGCCAAATCCAAATAAAATAATTTTATCATTTGGTCCTGCATTAACATGTTCCTTAATTAAGTGCTGCGCATAGTGATATGCCCGGGTCATCATTGTTCCGGCTTCACTGGTTTCGGTATGAGTATTCCCTACATACGGCCCGATGATTTCAGCCATTTTTTCTTCAATCGGAGAATATAATCTTCCACTGGCAACCCAGTCTGCATAAATCATTTTTTGAATACCATAAGGAGTCTGATATTCGAGATTATTTCCAATTGTGTTAAGCTTAAAAGGCTGAAAGTATGATTCCATTTTGAAACTGTTTTAAAGTGACAAAAATAAGAGAAATTGAATTATACAGATATATAGATTGTGTAATTAATGGAATAAACGAACGAAAGTCGTCATATGCTTGTTTTTTTTAGCTATTTAAAATTGCTTTTATTTATTAATTAAGAATTGTTTCAAAAAAGGACATATATATATTACATATATCAATAAATGTGCCATAAATTAAATATATTGAATATCAGTATATTATAATTTTATTACATTGTTTAATGTCCCAAATAAATTAAATATGTCTTAATATGATATTTTAGTGTTTTTTTGGATTATCTTTGTCCTGAAAAGTTGTTACCATTTTTTTTGTATTTCATGTGTGGAAAAGTGTACCAACTCCAATGTGTTATGGATAATCTGGTTTTTCTGTTTTTTTAAGAATAACTGGATTATCCTTTCCATTGGTTCTCAAGTGAAGAGAAAGTTAGCTTGGTTTATGAAATAAAGGTTTAATGTGTAAATAAGTTTAATATCATATGTGATTCAATATTGTCCCCATTTAATAAGAAATACTGTAGTAGTCCGAAGCTCTCCCCTCCCTATAGCTGTAACTGAGGGATTATATTTCTTAAATCAGAAAAAAATCCATTCTGATAAAAGTTTAATAGCATTATAAATATTTTCGTGGGAGGGGTTTTGAGCGGAGGTCACTGTTTGTTTAATAGATTGTTACATGCTTTTGATCCCTGTCATTGTCCAGAAGGGATGTGATGAATCTAATTCCTTATTGTAATATGATTAGTTTTACTCCCAAAAATGATTCAGTTAAATATATTTTCTAGGTCACTAAAAAAAGTAATGATATTTATGTTGGGAGGCGTGTTACTACCGAAGACATTTTACAATACAAAAGCTCTTTTAAGAGATTTTACAGAAGATGATTTTAAAGGGTATTTTGTTATTATTTGTAAATTAATGATTTGTAATATTATACAATGTAATTCTGTTTGGCATGTAATTTGAAATAATCAACCTATCTAAAAACCCAAAAATTAAATTTATGAAAAAAAATGTAATGATGTTTATCCTGATTGTGATAGCAATGGGATTTACTAATTTGAGTGCTCAAAATCCGTTCCATTTTGGCGTGAAAGCAGGATTGAACATGAATAATGTTAAATCATCTACAGATTTATTGAAGGTAGACGAACAATCAAACACACTAACCTTTGGTGCTATTGTTTCTTATAGTTTGATTGATAAACTGATGATTGTTTCTGGTATTGACTATATTCCTGTAAATAGTAAGGTTTCTTTTGGCTATAGTTCAAGCTCATCATCTTCATCAAACAATTATGGAATTATAACCCGCGATTATAAAACTTCCTATCTTGGAATCCCGGTTATGGTAAAAGCAACACTACTCCCGGTAAATGACAAAATTTCAATTTGGGGAATGGCTGGAGTAGAGTATGGCTTTCTTTTATCCGCAAAAGCAGATGAAAGTTTTGTTTCTACTAAAAGTCCGAATTTGAATTATACTAAATCAGATATTGATGTAAAAGATGATTTTGAATCTTCTTTTATGAAGACAAATATTGCAGTCGGTGTTGATTATGCAATGTCAGATAAACTGAAATTATTTATGGAACTGAATTATAGTTTTGGATTGAATGATGTGTATAAAAAAGAATACAAGCTTGACAATACAATAATTAGCCATGATGGAAAAATTAATCAGTTTGGGGTAAGTGTTGGTATAATGTTCTAGCTGAAATAATTTCAATAAAAAAGGAAGCCTGGTTTTACCAGGCTTCCTTTTTTATTGAGTAAATAGTGTAAGCGCTATTTATTGATAATTAATTTCTTTTGCCATGTTTGATTGTCTGATTTCAAAGAAACAATGTAGATTCCGTTTGTAAAGTCCTGAGTGTTTAATGAAATTTGATTATTTGATTCATTATTAATATTTTGAGAGTAAACTTTTGCACCCAGTGAATTATAAATTTCCAAAATACCATTGCTAACCGATGATTCAATTGCGATAGTGCTTGAATTTGCAGCCGGATTTGGATAAATAGTCCAGCTTGGTTGTTGCTGATCGGTTTCATTAATACCTACTACGCTATTATCAACCATGACTGCTTTTATAGTGCTTATGAGTCCAGGTTGTAATGTGTTGCTTGAAGAACCGATAACGATAATAAAAACTGGTGATTTAACAATACCATCAAACCATAAATAAGATGTAATTACGGAATTTTGAGTATAATAAGCACATTGGTCCACTACGGTTTGAACTTGCTTAATCCGAATTACACTATTATAGATTTTACCGGGCAATATTAATTTTCCCCATGCATCTGCATTAGAATTAATAGTTCCGTTTCTGTTGAAGTTGATTCCCATATAATTGTAGGTTGCATTATAAGTGTCTGTAAATGATGAATTATAAGAAGTAGGGAAAACCATAACTTTTGCTGGATCAGAATAAACCATAATAGTACCATCAGCATCTGTACCAAGCTGTATTAATTCTGAAGTGGAATATTTATAGTATGTTTCATTCGATTGAGACACTTCAGCTACGTTTGCAGTAGGAAAAGAGCTTGATCCGGAAAGAGTAGAAGGGTTAACATAATTAACCTGAAGTTGATTGTTTGTATTAATACTAATATTTGAATAATTCCAAGTAACGTTTGCTCCATTATTACCAGGAGTAACATTTAAGGTATCACAATTATATTTATTTACAGTGGTACCCGGAATAATTCCAAAATTAGATAATGTTAAGGTTGGCCCTTGCGCAAAAATGCTTATGCTTAACATCATTAAACTTGAAAAGAGTAGATTTTTTTTCATTTTGTAAATGTTTTGGTTAATGAATAAGTTGTTTGAATTTGATGAGTAAAAATAGATATTTTATTTATTCAAAATAAAATTGATGAGAATAATTTAGTAAAAATGAGTTGAGCAAACGTTATTTCTGTATTAATAAGTAACACTTGTGTTTAGAAACTTAAAGTCAGGTGAATATGAATATGATGTGGATTGTTAAAAGAAATAGTTTGATGTAATTTAAGATTGAAAAACATACTGATGCTATAATAAATTAAAGTGTTTTTAGATACTTAATGAATATTACCTGTATTATAATATTATAGTGATAGAAAAAATAATGTTAAATAAATGTTATGTGAGTTATTTTTTATAATTTAGGAGCGTTAAAATGAATATTTTAAGATTATATCCTAAGTATATTGTAACGAAGAAAAAAGAGGATGATCGAATGTTTTGCAGGGTTTAAAGATAGCGAATTTGGATTTATAAGTTCTTTGGTTTTGATAAACAGGATGTAAGATGGGTTAGCAGCATTGATGACGAAATAGAAATTATACTAAAAATAATAATAAATGAATGATCCAAGATTATTAAGTTATCACATTTTTTATTTCCCCTTTAAATGGGAGAAGAATGGGTTGGAAAAGGAAAAATTTTCAAAGAGATTCAATCTTGAAAACATCAAGTCAACGGATGATTCCAACTGGGAAAATCTTCCGCATCCCTATACCGATGACTATAAAGTCGAGTTGTATAACGAGAAAAACTTTTTCTACAAGTTTGTGCATAATGTGCTGTACGACACGGGGGACAAGAAAAATAACATCATCCGGCACTACGAGCGCAAAGAGGCGTACCAAACCGAACTTACTTACGAAATCAAAGTGATTGCCAATAACAAAGAGGATATCTACCGGCTTCGGTTGAAGTCGATTGTGCTAAACCTCTACTCTACAGGCACGGGCATTCTGATATTCTACATAGAAAACGACCAATACCGCGAGTTCGGCGATATTCTGCGTATCAACCAGTATGGAAGAAGAATCTTCCCTCCATTTCTAAATGTTAGCAATGGTGTATCGGGAGCGAAAGGGGTGGAATTAGCCGATTACATTGCGATAACGGGGTTGAACGGTGCGGCGGATCGCTACTTCGATGATTTCCTAGGCTACACCACAGGGTCTGAAACTTGGAAAGCTTGCCGTTTTATCGATTCATTGATTGAGGATCTATCTCCCGACATCAAGATTGAAGCGGTGATTGACGACCGGATGCACGTTGTCTCCTGGATTGGTGACAACGATCTTGCCAACAAGGTAAAGGATGAATCAATCTTCAAAGACCAAAATGATGATTGGTATCGGTTTCTTTTTATCGATGGCGGAGGCTGCTCATGCCAGAACGAAAAGATGAAAAAGGAGATTATCGAAAAGCATTCGTACTTACGATGGCAAAAGTCCGGTAGCCTCTACGGCATCAGTCGCTATTCGATGGTTTTTCTTTCTGATAATGAATACTTTTCCAAAAACATCTTACTGCGCTATTTCCGCACCATGTATGCACGCATGGTTGAACTGTCGCTTGTGCAGCGGGCTTCGATCCTGAAATTCTCCGATGAAGTAACACATTTGAGCGAGCTAAAAGAGGCCAAAACATTTGAACTCGCCGATCAGATTGGCGATTTCTACCGTGCATACATCCGTTTTGTCAACCAGATTTATTTTCGTGAAATCACGGCACAAGAACAGGGCATCGAAATGTACGATATGATACAGGAAAAGATGAAAATCTCGGAGCAGGTGAAAGACTTGGATAACGAGATTGGCGAATTGCACAACTATGCAACTCTACTTGACAATAAGGAACAAAATCGCCGAATGACAGCAATAACCATTCTTGGGGCAATTTTTTTACCTGCGACTCTTATGGTTGGTTTGTTTGGTATAAATACCTTGCCTGAAGATATTCCTGAGTATTTATTTAGTGGAGAATTTTACTGGCCTTTTTGGATAAGCATTGGAATTATTTTTGGGGTGACAGGTACTGTAATTTGGATTATTAATAAGATATGGAAGCTGGGTATTAGAGAATTCTTTAAAAATATAAAAACTCGATAATTATGTATAAACTTGAATTTACATTGAAACAACACACCCCCCTGATCCATTTCCAGCATGATCAGGCCGGGGCTACTCTTCGGACTACGGAGGTGAAACCGAAGCTGGATCAATTCATCATTGAGAAGCTACTAAAGGAGCAAAATATTCGCTTCGACTACTACGAGCCACAAACTGATGGTACACAAAAGTTCATCAATGCACGTGAAGCATTAAAGCGCGAAACCAAAGAACCAATAATCGAAACTCAAAAGAAATGGGCTTCATGGTTGGTTGGGAAAGGCAAGAATGAGCATGTGGCACTGGATTATAAAATGATAATTACAGCACCGGTAAAACATGATGAATATGTCTTCTCAAGTTTACCAGCATCAAGAAATAAAGATGAAGGAAGGATAGCAAATATTCACAAAAATTTGTCTGCAAAATATATAAATAATACGCAACATTTTGCAGACAATGAATATATCGACAAAACAGATCAGCATAGTTCAATTCGAAAAGGGCTAATGCATGAGAAAATTGGTATTCGAATAATTTGTCTTAACCTAGATTTATTAAGGATGATAGAAATAACTTATAAATCCTTTTTTATCTCAACAAGCTTTGGAACACGACAATCTAAAGGGTTCGGGTGTTTTTTGCCGCAAGGGATTAAGGATACTGAGATTATTGAAATGATTGGAAGTATTCCATCGATAACCGGAATATTTCAAAAAACATCAAAAAACAATTTCGAATTGAAGCTTCAGGAAATAAATAAGATGTATTCTCTTCTAAAAAGAGGACAAACTTACGGAGGATACCAAAAATCTAAATTATGGGAATATGAATGCTTAATTGCAAATTTCCGATGGGAAAAAAGGAAAATAAAAAGCCATTTAAAAGAAAATGATCCTGATTTATTTGCCCAATTAAAGTATGATCCCAATACTCCTATTCATCGAATTGATGATTGTTCCAATGCCAAAAATTTATATGAATATAAATACGTGCGAGCATTACTAGGGTTAGCTGAGCAATATGAATTTGCACTTGATTTGCCGGGTAATAAAAAAATCAAAGTTTCAATTAAAGACACATTAAAAGAGGATTCCAAAACGAAAGCCTATGCAATTGATCGTTTTAAATCTCCAATTCATTTCATTATAACGGATTCTTCTATCTTTTTAATTACTCATGAAATGCCTGAATTACTTAATTATTGGATAGATGATCAGGGGAGTAGGACAAAAAGAAATTATCGCTTTACCATTGATAAAATGACAAATAACAAGTCTTTTATTCTTGATGTACCTGATGATTTTGATTTAGTTGATTTTGTTGAAAAGAAAGCCAGTTTTGGAAAAAATCTAAAATCCATACAATCATGAATACCTACTTTGCACTTACCATAGGCCCCATATACAAAACATTGTCGCAGGCACAGCGTACCCGCGAGTTTTGGGGCAGTAGTTACCTATTTTCGTGGGTCATGCGGGAAATTATTCTTGGGATGATTGCCGAAAAGACAATTACTGAGGATGAAATCCTGATGCCTTATCGTAAGGGACACAAAAATGAACAGGTTGGTACTGGCTTATACCACGACCGGATGATTGTCCAAATCAAGTCCGATAAAAAGGACAAGGTATTGGACGAATTCAAAACAGTTGCTGATACTGTTCTGGGAAAGATTGCTACAATTACAGAAAATGACTTGGCTGTTTTAAAATCTTATTTCCGATTGAATGCAGTGCTTTTTGATTTGGAAGATGGGGAAAATATTGTGGAAACCGTTACCAATTACCTCGATTCGCTGGAATTGCAAAACCCAATCTTTCATGAAGCATGGAAAATTGATTGGTCGGATGCAATTGACAGCCTTAACGGGAAACATTTCTATAAAGATGCATTTGGAAAACATCCTGATTTTATTTTTGACTCCATACCTGAAATAGCATCCAGGGGGTTAGAGAATATTAAAAAAGATGAATACGAAAAACTGGTTAAAAAATATATCAAAGACAGATATGTGCCGAAATTCTCAAAAAAGAAAGACATTGGGGATCAGGATGAATTCATAAAGGAATTATCTGCTTCTAATTTTTTTAAAGATGCTTTCCGCAACTGCCATAAATACATTGCAATCGTTCATGCCGATGGCGATAATCTGGGTGAAACCATTCGGAAAATTGGCGATAAGGCAGAAGAGGTAAAAAAGTTATCGAAAACCCTTTTCAGTTTTGCATCAAAAGCGGTAGGCGAGATTGATAATTATGGCGGCACCAATGTGTATGCAGGTGGCGATGATCTGTTGTTTTTTGCACCTGTTGCCAATACAAATCAAACCATCTTTGATTTAATCAACAATCTCGATGAATTATTTAAGAAAGAGGTTAGCCAAAACCCAGAAATAACTGCAATTCTGGCTGAACCAAAGCCAACCCTTTCCTGGGGCGTTTCGATTTCTTACTACAAATTTCCGTTATCAGAAGCCATCGTGACCAGCCGCAATTTGTTATTCGATGATGCCAAAAGTTATAAAGGTAAAAATGCCGTGGCTTTCAAATTAATCAAACACACCGGGCAATTCTTTGGGACAACATTTGGGAAAGACAGAGCCGATTATACAGAACATTTCAAAAAGATGCTCGACAAGGCTTTTGAACCTGATGTTGATTTCATCAGTTCGCTTCAATACCGGATTTCCGGCAATGAAACGTTGCTCAGAGCAATATTCAATGATCGCGATTATACTGAGAAAGTTGATAATTTCTTTACCAACTTCTTTGATGAAGAAATTCATTCCAACAAAAAGGATTTTGTCCATTTCGTGCGTGATATGCTGACACAAGCTTTTACAGATAGCAAGTTGCCTGAAAAAGAATTAGAAAAAATGAAGAAGGAGGAAATAGAAGAAGCCCATAAAAACAGCGTGAAAACCGCTATCGACAAAACCTATTCTGCATTGCGATTTATTCACTTCTTAAACAGCAAATCTGATGAGTAACAAGAAAACTTATAAAATTGATTTAAGGCCAATGGATGTGTTCTTCTTCGGAGGGGAACAACACTTTGGCGAGGGCGACGATGCCAACTATTTTGTACGTTCCAACTATTTTCCACAACAAAGTGGAATTCTGGGAATGCTCCGTCACCAGTTGCTGATCCAGAACAACTGTATTCCTATTTCTTCCGTCGATCCGACAACTGTTTCTGGGTTAATTGGAGAAGAAAGCTATGATATTCATACAGCTAAAACATTCGGGGCTATCCAAAACATTTCACCGCTATTCATTTCAAGTGATGGAGAGTTATTATTTCCAGAAGCGTCCGAATTCTACATTAAAAAGAAAGATGACTTTGTAAAACTTTTACAGTTCGATCCGGAGGTTTTCACTGATACCTGTCAAACAATGATTTATCCCGATCTGGCAAAAACCTCAATTATTTCGGCAGGGAAAGATTATTTAGGAAAGTATGAACTGCCTGAAATGCTGGTTTCTCTAAGTGCTAAGCAGTTTCGCTACAACAAAAACAAAGACTTTGAAAAGAAAGGAAATTTACCAGAAAATGGCGTATTTATTGAAACCGGAAAGCCCGGGATTCAAAAGTCGGCACGAAAACAAAAAGGGCAAAAAGATCAGGGCTTTTACAAACAGTATTCCTACACGTTTCCCGAGGGCGTATGCTTTACCTTCTTTGCCGAGATTGACCGTGATGTAGCCAAAAACTTCGAGTCGGGGCGTATCATGCTGGGCGGAGAAAAATCATCATTTCACATGATGGTTAAAGAGTTCGATGGAGAAGGTTCTCCGTTTGATGAGAATTCGAAATTCTATTCTGGCTTGTACCAACGTCCACACAGTTCACTCAACAAGATTGTTTGCCTCAGCGATTGCATTGTGGGCGATGAACTATCGGCAAAGGTGGCATTTATGAGCAATATGATGATCGACTTTCGAAATTCGAGAAGCAAAGTACAACATACTACGAACTACAACCGGATGACTTCGGCTTCGAAGAGTCAGACGTATGAATCACCTACCCGAAGCGAGAAATATCAATTATTGAAACGGGGCACTGTGCTTTGGATCGACGATGATCATTTGGAAGAAGTTCAAAAACTGATTAAAAAGGAACAACACCGGACAATCGGGTACAATTATTTTAAAACCATTCAAAAACAATAAAAAACAGATACAACTATGGCAAACTTAGTTTCAAAAGGATTCGTCCTGAATTTCAATACCAACCTTCACGCAGGTAGTGGCGATGCCAACTATGGCATTATCGACAAACTGGTTCAACGCGAACCATCGACCAACCGCCCCATTATCCACAGTTCTTCGTTAAAAGGGGCATTGAGGGAATATTTCGAATTTAAAAACCCTCCATTTAAAAACGGAGACAAAGTGATTACGAATGATCTTGTTCGCGAAGTTTTCGGATCACATCAAAACGATGACAATATGGACACCGGTAAATGCCGTTTCCTTGCAGCCTATCTGCTTTCAATACCTGTTCGCAGTAATGTGATACCTTATTTCATGGCTACTTCGGTCGATGTGCTGAAAGAGTTGAAGCAGGAAGCCGAAAGCACGGGTTACACCTTGAAACCTGAACTTGTTGTTGAAATCGATTCCATTATCGGATTATTTCAAAATAAAGAAAATGAAGGTGGCCCTTTTATCTTTACCGATAAATTGGGCGAAAATGTAATACTTGAAGATTGGTCTGCAACACCCAAACTTGGGATGAAGGTGACCGAACTAGAAGCAAAAGCCTGTAATCCGGGCATTCATTTGGCCGTGTTCAATACTTCTCACTTTTCTGAGCTTTGTAAACAACTGCCCGTAATTGCCCGCAACCAATTGGAAAACGGGATTAGCAAAAACCTATGGTACGAAGAGGTGGTTCCCCGCTTCTCGCGTTTCTTTCAGTTTACATTGGTGCCTGATGAAAAAAATACTGATCCAGAAAAACCAATCAATAAATTTTTATTGGAGTTGGTGAATAAGGATATTACGTTTCAGATAGGTGCAAATGCCACTATTGGTTACGGTTACTGCAAATTTAATACCCTGTAAGCCATGAGAACCGTAGAAAAGTTGATTCCGTTTGCCATAGAAGCAGTTTCAAAATCCAAAATGGAAGATGAAAAGAAAAAGGGAGTAGTTAATAAAGCCTACAAAGGGTATATTTCATCACTTGGCGCAGGCATTATCCAAAGTGGTTTACTTCCAACCCTTGCCATGTATAAAGGGGCTGAAAAAAGTGAAAACAAAAAAGCCGATACAGGAAAATTGTTGAATGCGATCTTTTATGTGATAGAGAAAAATCACAAACCAGATGTAATCAATGAGAAAGACCTTTTCGATTATGCGTTGCAAGCTTCGAATGTACCTGAAAACCGGCAGTTGATAATCAATGAGATTATGAATGCCTCTATTGCAATTAAACTGGCTATTCGAACTTTTAAACTCGAAGAACTATGAGTACACCCAATATAGGATGGCTTTATTTTAAAGACTATCAGCGACAGGGAATAAGTCCTGTAGCATTGTTTCAGAATGCTCCTAATGGAAAAAATGAAACAAAAAGAAAGGAGTATTTTGAGAATCATTTTAAAGAAAAGAATAAGACTATACTGGAGCAGGTGTTCTCTTCTAATATCAGTAGTGCCTTGATTTCAGAACTGGCAAAATCGAATATCCCGCTTAAAACCACTTATCCCGGCCTTACTTTAGGAACCGGATATACTCACGAGATTAATGAAACTGGTGAATTCAAACTAGGCTTCTTCTTCGACCATACAACGGGTTATCCTTGTATTCCAGGAAGTACGGTTAAGGGGTGTTTGCGCAGTATGTTTCCACAAAAGGAACATGATGATTCAGATGAATTGAGCAATGAGAGAGAGAAGTATAATTATCTGGCTTCTGTAATTCGGGAGTTGAGTAATTTGGAAGAAGGACTTATCGCTGAAAATGAACTGGGCGAAGAATACGATCAGAAGGAACATCCGAAAAGAAAAGCGTTTATCGATCAATTGGAATTGGAAATTTTTGAAGGAATGAAACCCTTTGAGAAAAAAGATGGAACAATTGAAAATCAACCTATCTGTATTTACGAGCGTGATATTTTTTTCGATGCCTATCTGGTTTCAACCCAGCATCCGGCCATTAACCGTTCATCCTATAAAAATCAGAAACCTTTTATTGGCGACGATTACATCACTCCTCATATCAATCGGAAAAAACCGGAATTGTCGCCATTCACTAATCCAATCCCATTGATGTTCCTAAAAATACTGCCTGAAGTAACCATCCAATTTCAGTTTGATGTTAAAGACGGATTGTTAAGTAAACTACAGAAGGAAGAGCTTTTTTGTTGTTTACTGCTTGATTTTGGCATTGGTGCCAAAACCAATGTAGGCTACGGGCAGTTTGAAGAAGGGTTTGCAGTTCATAGGCAAGAGGGAAACGGTACACGGCAAGTTTCTCAGGAGGTTGCCAGAACCGAACCTCAGAATTATACCGGGAAGCTGAATATTGGAGAAAAGCTGGAAGCAAAAGTTGTTGATCAATCGAGAAAAATAGTTCAAATTATTGTTCAGGGGAAATTATTTCAGGTAGAGATGAGTGGTAACTGCCCTGAACAAGGGAAGCTGATTTGCGTGAAAATAAACAGACTGTCAAAGCAAAAAGAAATCCAATTTGTAGGCTTTATGGGAGAAGTACGAAATTAGACTTTTTTCGTTTAGCTTAATCCTTCCCACCTTCCGGTAGGTGTTTTTTTTAATCATGAACAATCGTATTGATGCCGAAATTAAGCAGGCAGAATTGGATGAAATTATGAATGCCTTTAAAATTATGAAAATGACTACTGATGAGCATTTGTCTATTCATGCAATGGATGATGGTCGTGCTAAGTATGTATTACACATTTAAAGAGAAAGATAAATAAAGAATAACTGCAATAAAATGGGAATACTGGCTTTTCTTAACTATCTAAACTTTTATAAAATAAGGGTAATATATGAAGTTCTTGAACCCCTGACTCTTCCTCAATACAAAGGCTCTGTTTTCAGGGGGTGTCTGGGTGCAAATTTACATCGTGAAGTATGTACCCGAAAAGGGGTTGATTGTGCAGTGTGCCAACTGAAATATACCTGTGTTTATTCCTGTATATTTAATTCGTTTGTACCCGAAACTCATCCCCACCACCGTAAATACCCCCAAAGTCCGCATCCTTATGTATTGAGCCCGTTGCCCGATCAAAAAACAGAGTATCAGCCAGGTGATACACTTGGTTTTGAGCTTACTTTGACAGGCGATTCCGAACAATTTATGGCTTTATTGCCTGAAGTTATCCGTAAGATGGGGCAAAATGGGTTCGGGAAAAGCAGGGGGAAATGTAAACCTATACAAATAGAAATGCTTACAACCCAGTTGGATTATAAGCCTTTACACTATTTTGAAACACCCGGTATTCTCATGCTCGAAAATCTGCCTCAGCCTGAAGTGCGTAATCGGGTTGAAATAGAGATAGAGACCCCGTTAAGGATGAAAAACAGGCAAAGGTTGCTGAAAGAAGCTCCCGCGTTTCGGTTGTTTACCGAGCGACTGGTACAGCGGCTTGGATTGCTGGCTCATTTTCATGGCGGAGCCCCCTGGATTGACTCCCTCGCTTTGCAATATCCTGATGAAGTACAGATTTTGAAAGCAGATGTTCAACAGGTTGATTGGCGGCGTTATTCGGGAACACAAGATACCACCATGAGTTTTGACGGCTTGGTAGGCCACATTACTTACGAAGGCAAAAACATGAATCACTGGATGCCTCTGTTAACGCTGGGCAGTTGGCTGCATGTGGGCTCAACTGCCACTTTCGGACTGGGAAAATACAGCATTGAAGTAGGTTAATACAGCCATACGCGGGCTTTTTGCCAAACCGTTCTTTGACATATTGTGAAAAAATAATTTATGGACGATCAACTTTTTAACTCAATCTGTACCAAGGAAACCCTTTATATGGCCTGGCTTAGGGTAAAGGAAAAGAACACTGCCGGGGAAATCGATTATCAAACGGTAAGTGAGTACGCCGTGGCTGTTGACAAAAATCTGGATGAATTATCCCGACAGCTTTTGTCGGGTAGTTACATTCAGCAATTAAGAGTCGCGAACGGCAAGGAGCCACTGATCTGGTAAATTGTCTGGGTGTAGCAAACTATTTGCGAAAATTGCCATTTTTTGCTGAGCCCTTACTGTCAGTAACTTAATGATTTTCGGACAAGCGATGACAGGAAACAATCGTTCCGTTTTTTTCGCAAATGCAGGATATCCCGAATCAATAGCCTGGTATTTGCGAAAAATTGAAAAACATTGGTTGTTAAAAATGTTGATTACGAGTTAGTTGTAAATTGCCCGTGAACAGTGCTTTCGAAAATGGCAAAAATAGCACGACCCGGAAATTTCTTGCGAAAATATGCATGACCGTAATCGTCTTATATCCAATCAGTAATATTGAAACTAAAGATGAAAGGTACGATGAGCACCGGATTGAGAACCTGCATTTTCGAAAATTTTGATGTACAATTTGTAAATCGTTGATTTATTGTTGTATATTGCAACAGAAATGGGAATATAGATAATAATTATACTTTCAATATGTTGATTTTTATACTATTACCTATGAATCGAGCCTTCGGGCGACTGAAACGTTACTACCAACTTATCCAGGTCGGAATTAATTGATTACCTATGAATCGAGCCTTCGGGCGACTGAAACCTTCATTTGACTCATGATTTTGTCCTCAGAGTTTTTTGCATTACCTATGAATCGAGCCTTCGGGCGACTGAAACATCTACTACAACAGCAGCCAACAGTGCATTAGCTATTACCTATGAATCGAGCCTTCGGGCGACTGAAACTTTCCATGTACTCTTTAATAAGGAACTCTGCTGGTTATTACCTATGAATCGAGCCTTCGGGCGACTGAAACAACTTCACTTTAATTTTATATTCTTATTTTCCATCATTACCTATGAATCGAGCCTTCGGGCGACTGAAACACGTGAATGTTTTATTTGTTATAACTCAATAGATATTACCTATGAATCGAGCCTTCGGGCGACTGAAACAAAGCTGGCCTGTTAACCTTCTTGCCAAAAGTTTGTGATTACCTATGAATCGAGCCTTCGGGCGACTGAAACGTATACTCTTGAAGGAAAGTGATAAACTGTGGCCACATTACCTATGAATCGAGCCTTCGGGCGACTGAAACAATCTTTTGTTCTCGTAGAAACTGAAGTATTTGTCATTACCTATGAATCGAGCCTTCGGGCGACTGAAACAAAAACTAAAAACAAGGCGATTAGGATACATATTGAATTACCTATGAATCGAGCCTTCGGGCGACTGAAACTAAGCAACAATCCCTTAGGACCAAACATTAGATTGAAAATTACCTATGAATCGAGCCTTCGGGCGACTGAAACAGGCATGTTTACAGTAGTAGTAACTCGATTAGATGTTATTACCTATGAATCGAGCCTTCGGGCGACTGAAACTCATCAGCCTTTACTTTTCTTTCGCCTGATTTGTAATTACCTATGAATCGAGCCTTCGGGCGACTGAAACGTTTCCAGGGCGCGTTGGTACCCTTGTCTGGTTATTACCTATGAATCGAGCCTTCGGGCGACTGAAACAAAAAATACTTGCGATCTTCTTTGCCGTTGATGGCGAATTACCTATGAATCGAGCCTTCGGGCGACTGAAACCTGCTTCCAAGCCAACATTGTCTATTTAGGTATATTCGATTACCTATGAATCGAGCCTTCGGGCGACTGAAACTAAAATGTCAAGTGTTTTTTGCATTTCAGGAGTAATTACCTATGAATCGAGCTTTCGGGCGACTGAAACTACCCGCCATAAGCGTTAGGAATATCATTAGGGATTATTACCTATGAATCGAGCCTTCGGGCGACTGAAACTAATAACGACTACCCAGTAGCACTAGAATACTAGCTACATTACCTATGAATCGAGCCTTCGGGCGACTGAAACAGTTTCACATTTAATTTATAACAGTTTCATACCTACCATTACCTATGAATCGAGCCTTCGGGCGACTGAAACGCCTTTCGGAGTGCCGATTTTCAGCTTCCAGTCAGCGGTATTACCTATGAATCGAGCCTTCGGGCGACTGAAACGAAAGAAAGCATAATGTTTGTCGTCTTTTAGTGTTATTACCTATGAATCGAGCCTTCGGGCGACTGAAACGGAAGTTGTCCAGATATAAACAACATTCCATTGGCCATTACCTATGAATCGAGCCTTCGGGCGACTGAAACAAAGTTCCGCTACTTTGACATATAATGTCCACGCAGCCATTACCTATGAATCGAGCCTTCGGGCGACTGAAACAAAAACTAAAAACAAGGCGATTAGGATACATATTGAATTACCTATGAATCGAGCCTTCGGGCGACTGAAACATATTTTCCTTCCCCTCTTCCTTCTTTTTCGAAAGATTACCTATGAATCGAGCCTTCGGGCGACTGAAACAATAATGTGTTTTGCACTTATCTTTACTTATAGTCTATTACCTATGAATCGAGCCTTCGGGCGACTGAAACTGACAACCATTTATAATAAATAATAGATTGGATGTCATTACCTATGAATCGAGCCTTCGGGCGACTGAAACACAATTAGCCAATTGCTTTCACTCATCTGGAATATCGGATTACCTATGAATCGAGCCTTCGGGCGACTGAAACAAGTAAAGGTTTGCAGTAGATGTTCAGGATTAAAATTACCTATGAATCGAGCCTTCGGGCGACTGAAACTTTCTATAACCCACATTTCAGTGATGACATCTATAATTACCTATGAATCGAGCCTTCGGGCGACTGAAACTGACAACCATTTATAATAAATAATAGATTGGATGTCATTACCTATGAATCGAGCCTTCGGGCGACTGAAACACAATTAGCCAATTGCTTTCACTCATCTGGAATATCGGATTACCTATGAATCGAGCCTTCGGGCGACTGAAACTGCTTCGTGGTGGCTATGTATTCGAAAAAGATATTTTCATTACCTATGAATCGAGCCTTCGGGCGACTGAGTGATTGAAGGGATTGAAAAAGACTGAAAAAGATTGAATGTTTGTTAGCTCACTTCACGTTTCACGCTTCATATCGCAGAGCCTTCAGGCGACTGAAAAAATACTTTTTGCCTGATAGTAGTGTTTATTTTGCTATCTAAATTTCCTGAATATTCTCTTTTCTTGTTCTCCTTTCTTTTCCTACTTTTGCGGCATTAAATCAAGCTATTCATCTGTTATGAAAAAACTGATCGAATGTGTGCCTAACTTTTCTGAAGGCCGCGACATGAACGTAATCAAACAGATTACGGACGAAATTTGCAAAGTAGAAGGTGTAAAGTTGCTGGATGTTGATCCGGGTGCTGCTACCAATCGTACTGTGGTAACCTTTGTGGGTACTCCCGATGAAGTGATTGAAGCCGCTTTTCAGGCGATCAAAAAAGCGACTGAAGTAATCGATATGCGTAATCATAAAGGAGCTCATCCTCGCTTTGGGGCAACTGACGTTTGTCCGCTGGTTCCTGTGGCAAACATCACCATGGAAGAAACCGTGGAATATGCCCGCAAACTGGCAAAACGTGTAGGAGAGGAGTTGCAGTATCCTGTATATTGTTACGAAAGTGCTGCTTTTGAACCGAAACGTCGTAACCTTGCTACTGTTCGCGCCGGCGAATATGAAGGTCTTCCCGAAAAGCTGACCAAAGCTGAGTGGAAACCCGATTTTGGTCCTGCCGAATTCAATGCAAAGGTTGGAACTACTGCTATAGGCGCCCGTAATTTCTTAGTTGCAATTAATTACAACCTCAATACAACTTCAACTCGTCGTGCCAATGCAGTGGCTTTTGATGTTCGTGAAAAAGGCCGTCCGATGCGCGAAGGTGATCCTGTTACCGGAAAAATTGTAAAAGACGAAAAAGGAAATCAGGTGATGATTCCCGGTACATTAAAAGGAACCAAAGCAATTGGTTGGTTTATCGACGAATATGGTATTGCTCAGGTTTCGATGAATATTACAGATATCGGTGTAACTCCGGTTCATGTTGCGTTTGAAGAAGTTTCGGACAAAGCTCAGAAACGTGGTTTACGTGTTACCGGTTGCGAAATTGTAGGTTTAGTTCCCAAAAGTACATTGATTGATGCCGGAAAACATTTTCTGTGCAAACAACAACGTTCGGTAGGTGTGTCGGAAGCCGAAATTATCAAGATTGCTGTAAAATCAATGGGTTTGGATGATCTGAAACCTTTCGATCCGAAAGAAAAGATCATTGAATATATGATTGAAGATCAGAATCAGAAACGTTTGGTTGATATGACCTGTAAAGGTTTTGCTGAGGAAACTGCTTCTGAATCTCCCGCTCCGGGTGGTGGTTCTGTAGCTGCATACCTTGGTGTATTGGGTGCATCTCTGGCTACAATGGTTGCCAATCTTTCGAGCCACAAGGCTGGTTGGGACAGTCGTTGGAAAGAGTTTTCCATCTGGGCCGAAAAAGGTCAGCAAATCAAAGATGAATTGATTCATTTGGTGGATGAAGATACTCATGCGTTTAACCTGATTATGGATGCATTTGGTTTGCCCAAAGGTACCGACGAAGAAAAGAAAGCCCGTACACAGGCTATTCAGGATGCAACCCGTTTTGCAACTGAAATCCCGTTCCGCACCATGGAAAAGAGCTTTGAAGCATTCGAACTGATCAAAGCAATGGCTGAAGTTGGAAATCCGAATTCAGTATCTGATGCAGGAGTTGGTGCGTTGTGTGCCCGCAGTGCTGTAATGGGTGCTTACCTGAACGTGAAGATTAATGCTTCCGGACTGAAAGATCGTGTATTTGCGGACGAGATTATTCGCAAAGGTGCTGAAATTGAAGCCAAAGCGCGCAAGATAGAAGAAGAAATTCTGGTGATTGTGAATCAAAAGATTGCCGGAGAATAAATTTTTTCATTGAATTCTAACAGACGCTAAAAATGAGAAGCGTGAAAGGTGAAAAGATACTTTTTCACCTTTCACGTATTTTATTATCCCTGGTGTTCATTCCGGAGTAGATCGTTCACAACTTTAACGGGATTGAAAGTGATGATGGGGACTTCTACAAATACGCTGGTCCAGTCGGCCATGGCCCCATTCCATAAGCCGGGTAATTCCTGCGCTTTCAGTATTTTGCCATCTTTTGATTTCTCGGAAATAAAGCCAGTACCTGGGTCTACAAATGCTTTCAAATCGAATTTTTCACCGCGATAATTTTTGATGGCGCATACCAGATCAACCGGATTAAAGTGTGTTGCGCAACGGAAAATCTGATCCTGAACCTTGTCTTTTGTATTAACCTGTGATGATTCTACTATCTGCAGGGATGTTTCATTGTTCGCATTGCGAACCCAGTATGGACCACCACCGGGCTCTCCTTCGTTTTTCACCATTCCGCAAACACGGATAGGTCTGTTGAGTTTTGAGAACAGAAAAGCATGCTTTTCGACCAAGCTCATTCCGGCAAAGTTTTCCGGAAACTGGAAAAAGAGTTTTGAAGAGGCAAATCCAGTAATTTCGGCGATCAGTTCTTCTGAATATATCTTTTCTGACAAGCGGTTCAAATAGTCGAAAATTTGTTGTTGTAATTGCAGTAAATATCCGCCAATCACTTTTTTGTAGAGATAGGTATGCTCTTTTAGCTTATCCGGAACCACATTGTCGATATTCTTGATAAAGATAAGATCGGCATCCAGTTCGGCAAGATTTTCGATCAAAGCACCATGACCACCCGGACGGAAGAGCAGTTTACCCTCTTCATCACGGAAAAGGTCGTTTTCTTTAGTAACAGCAATAGTGTCAGTAGAAAGTTTTTGTACGGAGTAGCTGATGTGATATTTTACATTGAATGTTTTTTCATAGATATAAAGGATAGCGTTAATCTTGTCTTTGAACCGTTCAAGATGTTCCGGAGAAACCGTAAAATGTAAATGAACCTCGTTAGAGCTGTTTTTTGCATAACCAGCAGCTTCAACCAGATGCTCTTCCAGAGAAGTACGGGAAGTGTTTCCATGGGCATGAAACGTGAGTAGCCCTTTTGGCAGATTGGCATAATTCATACCTTTATCCGAAAGAAGAAAATCAAGAATCAGGCAGTAATCGCGATGGCTTAATTCGCTTCCAATATTAAAACCGTGCTGCTGTAATGTTCTTTCCAGTTCAGGAAAGAATGCAAAGTTGTGAATATCTCTAAAAAACTTATACGGAGAGCTAAAACCTTTGTCGTGAAACAAGTCGTTGAGAGAAACCGGATTTTTGAAACATTTTTCCTGAAAGTCGAATAGTTGTTTAAACATACGGGAAGCTGCACCAGAAGCAGGAACAAACTTTAATATTTTTTTTCCTTCTATCTGATTAAGATAGTTTTCAGATAATATTTTAACCTCTTCATCTTGAAATACCTGAATGCCATCAGGATTTGTTGCCGGGCGGTCAAGGTTGATGAAAGGGAATCCCTGAATGAAGTTTTCTATCTGTTGTTCAATGGTTTTCGGGCTCATACCCCGATTTTTCATCTGTTCTAAATCTGCTTGAGTGAACATTGTTTTGCGGATTAATTTAGTTGTGTAAATATATAATGTTTATAACAAATGAATCTTGTTTTTGTAAGATTTTATGAAAGGGAATTATTACAGGCAGGTTCTGGATTCGGAAAAATAAAAAGGGACTTTTTAATACCCTTTTTGCGTAAAGATTGTAAGTTATTTTTTTAATGCCAGAATCATTTGACTGCCAATATCGGCAGGAGATTCAGCGACAAAGATACCGCATTCGCGAAGCAGTGCTTTTTTTGCTTGTGCGGTATCCTCTTTTCCCCCAATGATAGCTCCGGCATGTCCCATCGTTCGACCTTTGGGGGCCGTAGCTCCTGCAATAAATCCAACTACAGGTTTTGTACCGTGTTCTTTAATCCAGAGAGCAGCTTCGTTTTCCATATTTCCGCCAATCTCACCAATCATCACAATGCCTTCGGTGGCAGGATCTTCCATAAAAAGTTTTACAGCGTCGAGCATAGTTGTTCCCGGAACAGGATCGCCACCTATACCGATTCCTGTGGTTTGCCCTAATCCGACCTTGGTGATTTGGTCAACGGCTTCATAAGCCAGCGTTCCTGAACGGGAAATAATTCCGATAGAACCTGGTTTATGAATAAAACCTGGCATAATGCCTATTTTTGTTGAAGGAGGAGTGATAATTCCCGGACAGTTAGGACCGATGAGCCGCACGTTTCTTTGAAGAACATATTGCTTTGCTTTAATCATGTCCTGAACAGGAATACCTTCGGTGATACATACAATCAATTCAATACCTGCATCAGCTGCCTCCATGATGGCATCGGCTGCAAACGAAGGCGGAACAAAGATAATTGAGACATTTGCTCCGGTTTGCTTTACTGCTTTTTCTACAGTATCGAACACCGGTCGGTCGAGATGTATTTGTCCTCCTTTCCCCGGAGTAACTCCGCCTACTACAGTTGTTCCATATTCAATCATTTGTGTGGCATGGAATGTGGCTTCAGATCCGGTGAAACCCTGAACCAACACTTTCGAGTTTTTATTTACCAGTATACTCATATTTATTTCTTGATATTCTGTTTGTTTCTATTTTATTGGTTGTTCAATGCTCTATTTGTATCCAAAGAGTTTTTTGCTCTTTATCTGATCTTCGACATACTTTGGAACCATTGTTTCCCATCCTGATTCTCCTTTTTTGATCATTTTTAACACGATGTGCGGATATGTGTTTAACTTAGCTGCATTGTAGTGTTTAATCGGGATTATTTTTCCGAGACTCCAAAGATAGTCGAACAATGCTTTTAAAGGATATTCGGTTTGAAGATTTTCGGCAGTAATGATTTTTTGTGTTTTTTCTTCGAGCGAAGGGTAAACGTAAAGCTGCATATTGGAAGAAAACAACATTCCAAATGCTTCCAAGATTCCCCCTTTCAGATTGGAATAGTATTGCTCGTCCATTACTTTGCACAAGGTATGCGCACTAATCACTATTTTAAGATATCGAATTTTGAATTGTGAAAAATAATTGACCAAACGGTAGTATTCGCGATAGTTTGAAATCATTACGTTTTGTCCCATCTCATTCAAAACATCTACACGGTTAAGAAAATCCTGCTCATCAAAGTTCCCTTCTTCCAATAAGTTGTTGAGTGTGATTTCACAAAGGGGAATGGTATTATCCCGCTCATAATCTTTGTTTTTTTTAAACAGTGCGTAACTGGTTTTTAACATGTCGAACCCGATAAACGTAATAGGGCGGAAGCTCCCACGAAATGCCAACACATCTTTTTTGTATAACATATCGGCAGGTTCCTGTACATTGCCATACCTATCGAAAATAGTAGCGCGGGCCATGCCATTTTTTACAAGTTGTACACTGAGTAATCGATTATCAACATAAGCCAGATCTGACCCATTCATTTGTATCATTGTTATTTCCAATCTGTCTGTCGATAGGTTATCCATTAATGATTGCAAAAAAACGTTGGGTGTATTGTAATGGTAAATACTTGCGTAAATGAGATTTACTCCCAGAATTCCGATGGTATTTTGTTGCAGTAACGCATCTTTTTCGAGTAGGGAAACATGCAATACGATGGTGTTTGGTTCGGTATTCGGATTAAGTTGATAACGAATACCCATCCAGCCGTGACTGAAATTATCTTTTTTGTAATTAATCGTAGTAACTGTATCGGCGAAAGCAAAGAAACAGGTTTTGTCGCCTCTAATTTCCTGGAGCACTGTAATTGTTTTCTGATATTCTATATCGAGCATTTTTTCCAGACGGGATTGCGAAACGTAGCGTTCTTTTTTGCCTTTGCAGTAAATAAAATCGCTGTAGGCCATATCGTAAGCTGATATTGTTTTGGCAATTGTACCAGAAGCACCTCCGGCCTGAAAAAAATTTCGTGCTACTTCCTGTCCAGCACCAATTTCGGCAAAAGAGCCATAAAGCATTGGATTCAGATTTACAATGAGAGCTTTGCGATTGGTATTAAGGATTTCGCGTTCCATAGTGTTTTGTTGTTTGGTCAACGAATATAACACAATTTTGAGCAAAAAGGTTAGAGAATCTGATTTGGGAATAATGGTTTAAGTCGTTTATCCATAAATTTCGTAAAGTCATTGTTTTAGGGTTGTTCAAGTCTCCTTCTTGCTTTATTCCTCCGTTAAAAAATCTTAATTCAAACTTTGCTTTTTGGTCAGCTGTTTAAATTCCTGTTACTTTGCATGTGATGAAATCAATTAGATTAAAAGGGGAGTCGAAAAAAATTGCATGGTTTTGTTTTTTGTTTTTGCTGATGTTTAGTATCGGCGGAATGAAAAGTGCTTCGGCACAGTATGTAATCAGCGACTCGTTGCAGGATTGGGTTGATAATGTCCCCGAAGAAGAGTTTGAGGAGCTTGATAGTGCTGAAATTGACGAAGATATTTATGTTCCTGCTGATTTACAGTTTATTCCTGCCGATGTTTTGTATGACGGGCAATGGAATAATAAATATGTAAGTTTACATAAATCCGAATTTAAAAATCAGGCTGACAGATATACACTACTTCTTGAAAAAGATGGAGATACACCCTATGTTTTTCCATATAAAGGGAAAGTAATTTCACCTTTTGGATTCAGAGGCCGCCGGGTACATGCAGGTACAGACATTAAGCTTGATTTAAATGACCCTGTAGTTTGTGCTTTTGATGGAGTTGTACGAATGGCTACCCGCTATGGTGGCTATGGGTTAGTTGTTGTAGTCCGGCATAATAATGGACTTGAAACCTTATATGGCCATTTGAATAAAATAAAAGTTCGTGTAAATCAAATTGTTAAAGCTGGAGATCTAGTGGGTTTGGGTGGTAGAACCGGGCGGGCAACCACTACTCACCTGCATTTTGAAACCCGTTTTTTAGGCGAGGCGTTTAATCCCGAAAAGGTTTTCGATTTGGATAATCATATCCTTCATTCTGATACATTAATTATCACAAAAAACACTTTTCGTATTCGTTCTAAAAAGAACAAACATATCAAAGAGCAATCAGAAGAACGTAACAATGAAGACGAAGTTGTAGAACAAATCAACAAACGAAAAGCCAATTACCATACAGTGCGCAAGGGAGATACGTTGTCGGAAATTGCTCGAAAATATAATACGACGGTTACTGAACTTTGTCACCTTAATAAAATTAAAAAGACAGCCAATCTGAAACTTGGGAAGCGTTTAAAAATAAGAGGATAATCTTAGTGTGTGTTTGATTTTCTGATTTAGACTGGGATGTTCTGTATCATATAAGTACTCAAAAGATTATTAGGTTTTATAAGTTTCAGGAGGTATGAAAAAATCCTCATTACATCATTAGAATCGGAGTCGTTGTCTATATTCTTTTGTTTCAGAAAGTGTGTGGAAGATCTTTGCTTTGGTTGATATACCAAAAGCACTATGGAACAATTTTTTAAGAGACTGTCACTATCAATTATTATTCTTTTTACGTTACTATTTGCATCTTCTCAATCTGTACTATATGCTCAAAGTGCAGATACTCTTAGTATTGCAAAAGAATTAAACGGAAAAGGAAAGTATATTCAATCGGGATATTTACTTTGTCAATATTATAAAAATCATCCCGGTGATTTAAATACTCAATGGATTTATGCCCAATCTCTTTACTATTCAAAAAAATTTAAAGATGCTCAAAAAGTATATGAAGATGCAATTGCGTGGCATCCTGAAAATTATACTCTACGTTTAGATTATGCTCAAAAATTGGTTGAAATCGGAGAAATTCAGAAAGCAGAGCCGATTTTAAAACTATATCTGAACTATGACTCTTTGGCTACAGATGCTTTATTGCCTTTGGCAAAAATTGAATATTGGAAAGGCAATTTTCAGGAATCCCTTGCTATTTTAGGTAAAATATTGAAGATTAATCCGAATAATCCGAACGCAAAGGAGCTTAAGGCAAAAGTTGTTTTGGCATCATCTCCCTGGATAAATATATCTACTTCATTAACAAGTGATGATCAACCTATCAAGCAGTTCTCTCCGTCAATAGAATTGGGGCAGAATTTTAACTGTTTTAAAAATTTGAGCATGAAGCTTGAAGTTCCATTTTTTTTCGAAAGCAGAAAACGATATGCTGCACAAATGATTACAGCATCAAATGTGATGAATTTTATTCATAAAGGACTTGAAATTAAAACTGGAGCTGGACTTGTCCGTTTGACAGATAATGAGGGTTCCGTGCTGGCAAAGATTTCTTTGAAAAAAAGATTGGATAAGAATCTTTCGGTTTTATTTAAAGCAGAACATATTCCATATCTGTATAATCGTGAAAATATGGATAACTCATTAATGTTTCTTCATTACTATGTTGAAACAGAATGGAGCAGACTTAAAAGTTGGCAATGTAATGCAAATTTGGACATTAATCATTTTTACAGTGATAATAATATAATTTACAATTTGGGAGCATGGATACTCTCTCCAGAATTGTTGTTTTCGAAAGCCAGTATAAGATTAGGCTATGGATTCAGATATTCTGCTTCACGTGAAAACAGGTTTATATCCCAGTATTCAATAAACGAAATAAAGGCAGGAAATAGGCTTTCAGGAGTTTATAGTCCCTACTTTACTCCGGAAAATCAGATGATTCATTCTGCCATTCTTTCGGTTAATTATTCTGCATCAAAAAACATAAATTTGGGTGTAAATGCATCGTTACCAATTTATTGTACAAACGATAATCCGTATTTGTATTTAAGTCAAAATACGCTTAATAACCTCTCTCTTGTAAAAGATTTTACAAACGTTACGTATTTTCCGATAGATATTAATGTATTTGTTTCAAATCAGTTAAATCGAAAGATGTCATTGCGGATGGAATATGCATTTATGCGTACCAGTTATTATTCGAGTCATTATGTTGGGGTTTCATTAAAACTGAATTTGTTAAATGAGTAAGGCCGAAACATATGATTTGTGGTGTACATGGAGGGCAAAAGATGTAAAACGCATTGACCGTTTTATTCTGCTTGTACTCACTGTAGCCGGAACAATAGCAATATTCAGTTTTGCTGATTGGTGGTTTTGGGAAGAACATATTGCAAATTACCCAATGTTTGTAATCTTAAGTTTATTTTTTTGGTACAGTACCTTCAGGATTATATTGATATGGGTTAACTATTTGTTCATTCACAAGCCTGTTGATGTGCCTTTTCCGGAGGAAGGGTTACGTGTAGCGATATTTACTACGAGCGCTCCCGGAGAACCACTGTCGATGTTTGAAAAAACATTTGAAGCACTCAATAATGTGGAATATCCACATACTACTTATCTTTTAGACAGCACTCAGGATCTGTTATTTAGAGAGCTTGCAGAACGTTATGGAATTAAGTGGCTTGACCTTTATGGTTTGCCAGGTGCCAAAGCCGGTAAGATAAATGCTGCATTAAAGCAAACTTCAGAAGATTTCATTCTGATACTTGATCCCGATCATATTGTGTTTCCAAACTTTCTGCACGAAACGCTTGGCTTTTTTAAAGATGAAAAAGTTGGGTTTGTACAGGTTTCACAAGGCTATTACAATCAATACAGATCGTTTACGGCAAAGGGGGCAGCAGAGCAAACATATACTTTTTACGGCCCAACTCAAATGGGGTTAAATGGAAATAATTGTGCGGTTGCAATTGGTGCTAATTGTACATTCCGACGTAAAGCACTCGAAAGTATTGGAGGGCATGCCCAGGGATTAGCAGAAGATCTGCTTACCAGTATCAGGATACACGCTGCGGGATGGAAATCAGTGTATAACCCTGTAATTGTGAGTAGAGGATTGGTTCCTGAAGATTTAGGTTCATTTTGTAATCAACAATTAAAATGGGCAAGAGGTGTCTTTGAAGTTTTATTTACGGAACTTCCGAAAGTATTTAAGAAGCTGACATTTTGGCAAAAAGTTACGTATGGTTCCATTGGAACTTATTACCTGGTAGGTTTTACAACCTCGTTTTTTATGTTTATACCTTTTTTGTACTTCTTTACCGGGATTATACCGGGTCGTATGTCATTTGTTGATTTTGTGATTAAAGGATCATTTATATTGTTAATAGCTTCATTAATATATGCGTACGTGCAGAAATTTATGAGCCATCCGCAATCGGAACGGGGATTTCACTGGAGAGGAATGATTCTAAAATATTCATGCTGGTCAGTCTATTTCTGGGGATTTATCCTTTCATTGGCTGATATGAAAATTCCGTATAATCCTACATCTAAAACTGCAATAAAAAGAATAACTGCTTATGTAAAACCAATGATTATTTACTGTGTATTGTTTTTAATTACGGTAACAGCTGTTTTTATTAATCGCAGGTTTTTTATACCTGAAAGCGAGCTCTTATTTACCGCCGAAAAAGTATGGGGGATGGTCGGTTTTTCATTTTTAGCATTTATCCAATCATTGGGTGGTATTTATGCTGCCAGAGAAGCAAAACAGTTAACAGTTGAAGACCCATGGAGAAAAATTGATATTTCAAAATTAAAATATAATTATAAAAAATCCAAAACATGAAAACATTATTATTGGCAGGTGGCTTCGGAACGCGTATGAGTGAAGAAACCGAACTAAAACCGAAACCAATGATTCCAATTGGAGCCAATCCAATTTTATGGCATATCATGAAAATTTACTCATATTACGGGTTTAATGACTTTGTTGTTTTGCTGGGATACAAAGGAAATATTATCAAAGAATATTTTATGAATTACTTCCTTTACCGAAGTAATGTTACGATTGATCTGGCAAAAAATGATATCAAAATCATCAATAACAATGCAGAACCATGGAAAATAACGTTGTTAGATACCGGACTTGATACAATGACCGGAGGAAGAATATTGCAGGCTAAGGAAATAGTTGGAGATGAGTCTTTTATGCTTACATACGGCGATGGAGTTGGAGATGTAAATATTAAAGACCTTTTGTCTTTTCACAAATCACATGGAAAGGCTGTTACAATGACTACAGTTCAACCAGAAGGCCGTTTTGGTGGTGTCGATTTTGCAGATGATAAAAATTGTGTAAAAAGCTTTATAGAAAAACCTACGGGAGATGGTGGTTGGATTAATGCCGGATTCTTCGTATGTGAACCCAACGTATTTGATTATATTACAGAAGGTGATAAAACCATTTGGGAGCGCACTCCTCTTGAAAAGATTGCACGTGATGGTGAATTATATGCCTACAAGCATTCTGGTTTTTGGAAACCGATGGATACTTTACGGGATAATAAGCACCTGAATGAAATGTGGGAAAATAACAAAGCAGCATGGAAAGTATGGTAAACATGAAAAACCTCTTTGGAGGAATATATCAGGGGAAAAAAGTATTGGTAACAGGTTTTACAGGTTTTAAAGGATCCTGGCTGGTTCAATGGTTGAGCTTATTAGGAGCTGATGTTTATGGTTATGCATTAAATGCACCATCAGATCCCAGTCATTATTCGTTGTTGAAAACGGATATTGATAAATGTATCGCAGATGTTAGAGATGTGAAAGCATTGTCAGATTTTATCGAAGAAATAAAACCTGAAATAGTTTTTCATCTTGCGGCTCAGGCTTTGGTGAGGAAATCATATTCTAATCCGTCCGAAACATTTTCAACCAATGTAATGGGAACATTGAATGTTTATGAATCATGTAGAAAAACATCCTCTGTCAGAGCGATTGTGAATATCACGAGCGATAAGTGTTATGAAAATAAAGAATGGATTTGGGGATATCGAGAAAACGATCCAATGGGTGGTTTCGATCCGTATAGCGCATCGAAAGGGTGTGCAGAAATCTTAACATCTTCATTTAGAAATTCTTATTTTAATTTGAATGAGTATAAAAAAAGCCATCATCTATTGTTGGCGAGTGCTCGTGCCGGAAATGTAATTGGAGGAGGAGATTGGGCAATGGACAGACTTATACCAGATATGATCAGAGCGGCATCTCAAAATAATTCTGTTCAGATTCGAAATCCGAAAGCAACCCGACCCTGGCAACATGTATTGGAACCTTTAAGTGGGTATTTAACACTTGGATGGAGATTATTGGAAGAAAAAATGGAATTTGCTGATGGCTGGAATTTTGGTCCGGATTTACAAAGTAATTTATCTGTTGAAGATATTGTTCAGACATCTCAAATGTATTGGGATAAAATACAGGTAAATTATAGTTCTGATAAATCAGAACACCACGAAGCAAATCTGCTTATGCTTGATTGTTCAAAAGCGAATAAATTACTTAAATGGAAATCTGTTTGGGATATTGAAACTACCCTTGGAAAAACAATTTCTTGGTACAAAAAACTATACAGCGAAGGATCTGTTGTAACTTTGCAAGATATTGATAATTACGTTATAAGTGCGCAAGATGCAAATTTGATATGGACACTTTGAAAGGAAAAAAGATACTTGTTACAGGTGGAAATGGTTATTTGGGTAAAAATCTCGTTTCTGCTTTGGTAAAGAATGATTGTGAGCTTTATATACTCGACAAAACTTCTTCCGGCTGCCCAAATGAAATTATTGCAGATCTTACAGATCAGGAACAAATCAAGAGCATTGTACTTGATTTAAAACCCAATTTGATTTATCATTTAGCAGCAAACCTGAATCGTGACCGCGATTTTTTAAATCACGATACTGTGATGAATATCAATTATTTTGGAACGTTGAACTTGCTTAATGCACTAAGAAATGTTGATTATGATAACTTTATATTTACTAGTTCGAGCGAAGTATATGGAGCAAATGATATTCCTTTTCATGAAAAAATGATGCCATTGCCAGCATCTCCTTATTCATTAAGTAAAGCCTGTGCCGAAATGGCTATTCAAACATTTAGTGAGCTCAATGCTAAAAAATTTACGATACTTCGTTTATTCAATTTTTTTGGAAAGCAGATGCCTGATAATTTTTTTATTCCTCAACTTGTAAATTCGTTGAAAACGGGAGAATTTTTCAAAATGACAAAGGGAGAACAATCCCGTGATTTTTTATATGTGAGTGATGTAATAAAGGCCATGATTCTGACGGCAACACATACAAATGCGCTGAATCAGACTTTTAACGTATGCAGTGGGGTAAGCATAACCTTGAAAGAGCTGGTATGTATGGTGAAAGAGTTAACCCATAGTGAATGTAGTATTCAGTTCGGAGCCTTGCCTTATCGGAAAAATGAAATTTGGAATATGGTGGGTGATCCGGCAAAGATTAAAGCGTTACTTGATTTTAGTCCGGATTACACGATAAAGGAAGCAATATCAGAACTGATTTTAAATTAGATTATTATGAGCTGGAAAAGAAGTTCTAGAAGAGTATTCTATCTTATAACCGCAGTAGCCGCAGGTTCTGGGTTGATCTATGTTTTATCAATTGCAGGCAATGGGATGAAGGGGCCTTTGGAAAATCTGATGGTTCAAACCACTGAGGCGGTTCATGATGTTGAACAGCATGCTATTTTGGAGCAACGTGAAGATAAACGTTCCGATAAACTGGAATGGTTTAAGCCAATGATTGAAAATGTTGAAAAGCTAAAACATCCAACCACGATGCTTTTTGGTGCATCCGATAGCTACTCGAAAGAATCTTTTGAATCTATTATTAATCTGGAAGATTCTTTAAAAACAACGTTTCCATTGATTCATATTTATGCAGCCTGGGGGAGCAAAGAGGATGAAAAGTTTCCAAACCTTGAAGTAAAAACAATATTAGAATTGGGCTCTGTTCCTGTAATTACATGGGAACCGTGGCTGAGTGATTTTGAGGAAACTGAATACCCAGGAATTCCGAAATCTGATAAACGTGAAAAAGGATGCTTAGGTGAAATAGCGAAAGGTATCTATGATAAATATATCAAAGAATGGGCTTTAGAAGCAAAAGCAATTGGAAAACCGGTGATGTTGCGTGTAGGTCACGAGATGAACGATCCTTACCGATATCCATGGGGGCCTCAAAATAACAAACCTGAAGAGTTTGTTGCGGCCTGGAAGCATATTCATTCGGTTTTTGATAAAGTTGGTGCTAATAATGTTCTCTGGATCTGGAGTCCGCACTTATCATATGGCTATTTTGATGCATTTTATCCGGGTGATAAATATGTTGACTATGTAGGCGTTGGTGTGCTTAATTATGGTACTTCGGTAAATTGGAGTAAGTGGTGGACATTTCAGGAGATATTTGGAAATTATTATGCTGAGATTTCAAAATATAAAAAGCCCATAATGATTACCGAATTTGGATCATTATCCATTGGAGGGAATAGGGCGAAATGGTTTGATAATGCATTTCTATTACTTCAAACAAAATTTAAAGCCGTTAAATCGATATTGTTTTTTCATTATTCCTCAGATAATACAATTACCGATAAAGCTTTAGACTGGCAATTTAAGGATGATACCGGCAGCTTGAAAATTATCAGAAAGAATATAAAACAATTTAATCATGTAGCATCTCAAAAGTAAATATTTGTATTTGCCTTTGATTGTTTATCGGATATGATTTGGTTTTACTTTATGTTTCTTGTTTTCGGGAAGTAATAGTTGACGGACATTCCCCCAATGACCATCATTAGGAGCAGGATTGAGTTTGAGAATTTTACAGATCAGGTTGTAAATTTCGATGTTCTGCATGGCATTGGCTACGTATCCTCTTTGAAAAGCAGGTCCATAGGCATAAAAAATCCCGTGCATGTCATTGTTTGCAGGATCATAACCATGAGTACCTCTCCCAATGGGTTTATCGTTACGCCACTTCATACTCCACGCGCTATCGGCAACAATTACAATATCTCCTATACGATAGTTTGTTCCGTAATGCAGACAGGCTGGAACATTTTGTTTTTTCCACGCCCTCAAATGTTTTGCCTTTTGTAGCCCTGTAACAACAGAATCGATAAACTGAGGATAAGGTGTGAAGTTGTATTGTGGGTTATGACCGTTGCTGAATTGTATCCATTCTTTTTTGATATAGTCGTCGAAAAACTCAGTTTTCTCTTCAGAAAGCAAGCTCATTCCGTGATCAGAAACGATGATAATATTGATTTTATTAGCCAAAGGGTGTGATTTTATTTTGGCAAAGAAAATACCGACCAAGCTGTCGAGAGAATATATCATTTTGTTTGCTTCGGGGCTGTATGGACCAAAATCATGCGTTACTTCGTCGGGTTCAGGAATATACCATGTTATCAAATGCGGACGCTTGCTTTCAGGTAAATCGAGCCAGCTTAATACGCTGTCTAATCGTTGATTGTAAGGGAATGTATGGTCGTATTTTTTCCAAATTGAAGGTTGGATATTCTGGATAGGAGCTTCGGTGCCTACCCAAAAATAGGAAGCTGATTTTACTCCTTGTTTTTCAGCCGTTACCCAAATAGGCTCACCTCCATAAAATTTACCGTTTTCCACAGCATTCCTATTTCCTATACTATACTTTGCTTTTAGTATCGAGTCGTAGAAGTTATTCTGAACTAAACCGTGATGGTCTGGGTATAAACCCGTTGCAATTGAATAATGGTTGGGAAACGTTACGGAAGGAAAACAAGGTATTAGTGCTTTACACGTTACTCCTTCAGAAGCGATCGCTTTTAGATTTTTCAGATCGAGTTTTTCTGCATAATCCCATCGGAATGCATCCATCGAGAGCATGATTACATAAGGACGATCTGTTTGTCTGGACTTTTGTGCTATATTTTTAAATGGCACTCCAAAAGTCAGAAAAATGAAAATAAAAACAACTATTTTGAATGATTTCATAAATCATGAATATTAAAATTAGAATCTGCAAAAATAGCATCTGTAATAGCTAGAACAGAAAAAATGCATTAATTATGAAGGAGTGAATTTATTTTAGTAAAATTCAGAATAAAGAAAGTCCCTTTCTGAGGGACTTTCTTTAAATTTAAATGGTGAATCAGAATATATATTTAACACCGAATTGAGCAAACCAACGAGAACTTCCGATGCCGCTGTCGCTAACACTTTTTACATCTGTATTGCTGGTCTTACGAAATGTAAACTCAGGAGTTGTTCCATCCGCTTTATATCCTTCAAATTTAATTAAAGGATAATATCCATTGGTAATGTAGTATTTACGACCCCAATCGCTGTTAAGCAGATTTCCGATGTTGAAGATGTCAAACGAAAGTTGAATGGTATTTTTCTTGCCTTTAACAAACACGAAAAAATCCTGCATTACTTTGAAATCGAAAGTATGTTCGAATGGCATACGGGCACCGTTACGTTCAGCATACTGACCTTTGCGATTTTTTAGATAGTCATCATTATTAATGAATTGCTCCAATTGTGTCCATTGTTCAGCGGCAGTATATGTATGTCCATTAGCAGTATAAGTTCTGAAATTGATTTCAGAAGCACTTGCTGGTACGTAAATCAAATCCTGAGGATTGTATCTGTCTTGATTTGATATGTCGTATCCTGAAGCGTTTGCTTCGTATACATAAGAGTAACGACTTCCTGATTGCCCATTGTAATACAGTGAAACAGAAGTTGCGAAGAATTTCTTGTACTCTTTACGATAGGATATGTATGCAACAATACGGGAACCAAGATCAAAGTTCGAAAAAGCCAGATCAAGATCATTGCGGCCTCTTACATTTGGCATATAACGCCATTGTGAGGAATTTTGCGATGAAGTACCATCGATCAGACCTTTTGAGTGTCCTAGTGTATAAGCAATACTTCCGGAGAATCCTTTATCATTTGGTTTCTGAATCTGGATAGTTGCATTATAGCTATAGCCCTCGTTTGTGTTGCTTGCAAGATAAATACCCGTGTAAGTATTTTCGATCAGGTTTGGAGAACTTCCTCCCTGGAAGATTGGACGGTTATCAGGGGTCCCTGTAAGTTTTTTAACGGAAGGCTTGATGTTAACATTTTCGTACAGAATATTATTCAATGTTTTAGTATACATCAATTCGGCTGTAGCGATTAAGCCCCACCACGGAAGTTTTTGGTCAACAGCCATACTTGTCCGTAAAACCTGAGGAAATTTGAAGTCTTTGGAGAATAGATTTAACTCGCCAGATGGTTTTTTAATTGTAATATTGAAGTCTTGTGCCGTATATTGATCATTCCAATTGGGACGGAGTTGGGCACTTTGATTGGAAATTCCTCCGATAATCATGCCACAGTTAGTGTAAGCACCTGCAGGCCATACCAGTGGAACACGACTTGTGAAAATACCAATTCCTCCACGTAGTTGAGTTTTGTTATTTCCGAATACATCATAGTTAAATCCAACACGGGGGGAAATCATCAGTTGTGATTTTGGCATTTTCCCTGATTGAGCCCCCTTTAAATCATATCCGGCTGCGGTGATCTTTGTGATGGTAGAATCAAAATTATTGATAGCAATCGGATTGTCATTAAACATTGGGATATCTAAGCGGATACCTCCGGTTATTTTCAATTTATTATTTACATCATATTCGTCTTGAACATAAAAGCCAAGTTGCATTGCTTTGAAATCGGCAGCAGCAGCAGTACCGTCTCCGGTAATATTATCAACCAATGAATAGCTTCTGCTGTAAGTTGCATTATTATTTTGCAAAAATGCTAAAACGCTGCTATAGCTGTAATTTCCATAGTTGTCGCGGATATACAGGTTGTACATTTTGTAAAACTCATTGTGAGTACCTACTGTAATCGTATGCTTTCCTTTATAGATTTCAAAGTTGTCAGTAATTGTAAATACATCCTGATTTAACTGGTTTGCAGAGGAATAACGTTCACTACCAAAAATAATACTACCGGAACCATCGGTGATTTTGATAAATGGGAAACGGTCTCCCATTTGATTACGGTCATCGCGTACAGTTGTGTAACCGGCTATGAAGCTGTTGGAATATTTGTTTCCGAAAGAACTCTTTAATTCTAAGGATGTTGAGTTTGTGATTGATTCAAAGTTAACCCAGTTATTATAGAAAACAATCTGATTTGTGGATGAACGATCGTAAGGATAAATAGAAACACCTTTGGTATATGAATGACGCAATGTTAACCGATGATTCTTGTTAATGTTGTAATCGAAGCGAATGAGGAATTTATCGCTATTTGTTTCACGAACAGGGCTTTCAAAGGTGCCGGGGTCATATTTGTAAACTTCTTTTAACCGGCTGATAACCATGTTTAAACTATCGCGTTTGTTTTTCATATTTCCGGTGTAGGAACCAAAATCATATGGATTTGGGGTTTCATCACGTTGTTGTTCCACATTAAAGAAGAAGAAGAGTTTATTTTTGATGATTGGGCCACCAACTGTAACTCCATACGTTTTAGCAGTAAATGGATCCAGTTTTTTGCGAAGAGTGTCTGGCGATTTTCCTGCGAAGTTTTCGTTACGGAGATAATAATATGCACTTCCGTGATATTCGTTGGTACCACTCTTGGTTACAGCATTGATTCCTGCTCCTGAAAATCCTCCGAGTTTTACATCGTAAGGAGCTACTGCAATTTGAAATTGCTCAATAGCATCAATTGAAATGGGAGCAATCCCAGTTTGTCCGCCATTGGTTCCAGAGGAAGTTAGTCCGAAAACATCATTGTTTACAGCACCGTCAATAAAAATGGAATTATAACGGTTATTTACACCAGCTACAGAAACACCACCTCCCACTAGTGACGCTTGTGGGGTAAGTTTGGTGAAGTCCTGTAGATCGCGGGTGATTGTAGGCATTGCATTAATTTCATTACTGCCTACATACGTTTCTGCACCAGTTCTGTTTCCGTCGAAAATGTCGTTTTTCTTTGCCGAAATTTCAACACCCTGAATAGAAACTGCTTGTTCTTTTAAGTTTACATTTAATTTGAATGTCTGTCCCAAAGAGAGGTACACATCGTTTTTTTCAAAGTTTCCATATCCAACAAAAGTAACCGTTATTTTGTAAGGTCCTCCAATGTTCATGTTGGAAATTCTGAAATTACCATTTGCATCGGTTGTGGTTCCGAATTTTGAACCTGTTGGTTGATGGATTGCAACAACGGTAGCTCCAGGCAAGGTTTCTCCTTTCGATCCGTAAACAACTCCGTTCATGCTTGAAGTTGTTATTTGCGCATTAACCATCAGTGATGGGATCATGATGAAATTTATAATCACCACGAATAAAAAGGTAAATTTTTTCATAGGCTAAATATTTTGTTTATTCAATTCAAAATAAAAGCATTTGAAGGAGATAATCAATACCAAATCATTAATTTAACATTAATAGTTATTAACATTTAACGCACACACTGTTAATATAACCGATTCTAAACCTGCTCTTAAAATCTGAATATAGCCCATGATCACCAATTGTACGAAGGAAATCTGATATGGGTTAACGTAAAAATACAGTGTATAAATCATCCTTAAAAAAGGGTAACTGGGGGGCAAAAACAGAAAGCTTATCTATTTATGTTGGCTATCGCTTTTCTCAAAATTACTTTTACCTTGTGAAAAATTAAGAAGATAGTCGAAATGAGAGAAATAGCCATATATACCCTATTCATTGTTTTTGCCATTTTGATGTTTCCTCATAGTATAAATGCACAAAGCTTATTGGAAAAAATGTATTTATCTCCGGATGAGAAAGTATCAAAAAAAAGATTACCACAAAATTCAGGATTGGGTGATTTATGGTTAAAACTGGCAGATCGTGATTTGAGTATACAAAATGCTCGTATCTGTGTGATTAATAAAACAAGCTCATTTGTAAAACAATCACAAAAAATTGCAATTTTCGATACATGTTTTGCTGTAAACGAAATGCAAATCTTCCCAAATCCGGCTAATGGATATATAAACATTGGAATTTTAAATTATAAAGAGATCACTGAACTCAACATCTATGACTTTTCAGAACGGAGAATTATTCATAGTGCTATTTCCGAAAATGAAAACCGAATAGATGTAAGTTCATTTAATCCAGGGGTTTGTTTCGCTAGAATCGGAATACTTGCAAAAAGGTTAATCGTAGTGTAAACCCCTTAAAAGCTGGTTCTTCCTCCTATCATGACACTCAACCTAGAACCAGCTTTTAAAATTTTTAAACTTGAGTAATTAATGTGAGTGATTCAGTAAATATCAAGAAAATGAACGATTTATCCGAAATATTATCAAGCATTGAAGGTATCTCTCTTTCCGAAATGGATGGAGTGAAACTTCTTGATCGAGTTGATCGGAAATATATGTTCAATATTCGGTTGTTTCCGGAAATTCTCGAAGCGTTGAAGAATGATTACAAGATTTTGGATGTAAATGGAGTACGGATGAATGGATATGAAACACTCTATTTTGATACTCCGGAATTTAAAATGTATCTTGATCATCATAATGGCAGATTAAACAGATTTAAGGTTCGTATTCGCAGGTATACTGAATCTGACCTTTGCTTTTTTGAAATCAAGCAGAAAAAAAATACGGGAAGGACTCTCAAATACAGAATTGTCAGGGCAGACTTTGATGATCGGGTTACAGATGAAGAGTTGAGAATGTTTCATCGTTTAGTACCTGAAATGGAAACTTTAATCCCTGTAATGCAGGTGAATTATCGCCGTATTACATTGGTAAACCGAAAGAGTACTGAACGATTGACCTTTGATTTAGGATTGACTTTTAGCAGAAAAGATCGAAAAACATTCTATTCTGCAATTGTAATTGCAGAAGTAAAGCAAAATCGTATGTCAGATTCTCCCTTTGTACGCGTAATACATGCCATGCATATACATAAGGTATCATTAAGTAAGTATTGCCTGGGAATTATTAGTTTGTTTGATACTGTGAGAAAAAATAATTTTTATACATATAATAGAAAACTAAATAAAATTAGTCATGAGGAGAATTAGGAATACTGCAAAAGCGATTATTATCTCAGTAGTTATTATGATGTTCAATATTTACACTGAAAAGGCTGTCGCGGCAACTCTTCTTCAATCTGTTCAAGAGAAGGTTACAACGGCAGCCGCAGTCCCCGCTGTTAAAAACATTGAAAAAATCGTAGATATTGATTCAACATTTATTATCCGATTGATAATAAATCTGGCTTCAGTCCTTTTACTTATTTTATTTAT
Source organism: Bacteroidales bacterium (assembly GCA_963667975.1). Taxonomy (GTDB): domain Bacteria; phylum Bacteroidota; class Bacteroidia; order Bacteroidales. The sequence continues at coordinate 3,412,097 of OY764079.1, read as the reverse complement.
TTACTATCCAAACAACAAAGATCACGACTATATATTTGCCTACTTTATTTTTAATATTATAATATTCCTGCTTACATATTTAATGAATCAGGTTAAGATTTCGATGGGGGCTGCTTTTGGATTGTTTGCCGTGTTTTCGATGCTTAGATATAGAACCGAAGGAATAACGATGAAAGATATGACCTATCTGTTTATTGTTATTGCCTTGGGCTTATTTAGTGCGCTCCGGCTTCAGTATTTTGAACTTGCGATTGTAAATGCAATTATTCTTATAATAACATATTTACTAGATGGAAATTTACTTACAAAACGAGAACATTCGCAATTGGTAATGTATGATAATACTGAAATGATAAAACCTGAATATCGGCCGAAACTCCTTGAAGATTTGAAGGAGAGAACCGGGCTGAGTATACATAGAGTGAAAATTCGTAAGATTGACTTTTTAAAAGATGAAACAACATTAAGTATTTACTATTATGAGATTCATTAAAGATGCCGCAATAAATGAAAATGGGTTAGTTTTTAATCCATTTACAGGGGATTCGTTTATCGTAAACGATATGGGTAAAACAATTATTGATTATCTGAAAAAAAATAGTTCTGTTGAGGAAATCCGTGATAAACTTTTTGAGCAATACGATGTAGAGCTTCGTGTTTTGGAACATGATATTTATGATTTTCTGGAAAAGCTGAAGACATACCATCTGCTCGAACAGGAAAATGATAAGCATAAAGGATTTGAAATTGTTTGAATTGTAGATGTTTAAGGTTATGTTTGAATTGAGATTAAACAGAAATTGTTTTTATAATTGTAACATAAAAGTTATTTATGCGAGTGTTTCAGTTATGTTAACAGCTTCTGTGAATGCTCAGCCTCCTTGTGGAAACAATCCTTTGCCCAATGATTTTTGTGCAAATGCAACACCCATCTGTAACTTGAACGGATATTGCGGAAATACCAGTGCTACCTATACCAGTTGGGTGAGCAGTACCAATCATACCAGCGAAAATAATACTCCTTTAGGAAATATTTTTTGTGCTTCTATCCAAAATAACTCATGGATTAAGTTTATTGCGGATTCTAATATGGCTGTTTTTGACGTATGGACCAGTAATTGTGCCGATAATCATGGAATTCAAATGCAGGTTTATGCAACGACTGACTGTTATAATTTTACGGCTGTATCTAACTGCTGGAATCCATTAACTCCTACAAATGGCCAGATCATAGCAACCGGCTTATCTGTTGGTCAGGTTTATTATCTGATGATTGATGGAACACAGGGCGATAATTGTGATTATGTAATTGCCGCTCAAACAGGAGTTTCTACACCTCCTGCTATTAGCCCAAACCAGTCTGTGTGTAAAGGGAATGGATTGAATCTGTCGGTAAGTGGAGGTGTGTCATATTCATGGACTTCTACTCCGAATGATGCCTCTCTTGCCGGACAAGCAAATCAGCAAACCATAACAGTGCATCCACTTGTAACAACAACTTATTCTGTAACGGTAACTACACAGGGCATCAATTCGTTTTGCCCAAATAGCAACACTCAACTTTCTACAATTGTAACCGTAAATCAAAATCCAACGATTTATATTACCTCCTCTCCGGAAATGTGTGGACAATCCAACGGTAAGGCCAATGCAACCGTAACAGGGAACGGAGGGTTTCATTATAACTGGAATTCTACTCCTGTTCAAACGTCTCAGAATGCTGTAAATTTATCTGCAGGGACATATGTATTGACGGTTACAGATACGAATTCATGCGTTTCGAAAGACTCTGTACAAATAAATCTTATCCCATATATAATTCCTCAAATTAGCGGAAATCTGACGTTTTGCACAGGTACCTCAACAACTCTGAATGTCGGGAATGGATATTCAACTTATTTGTGGAATAATGGGAGTACATCTTCACAAATAACCATTACCATTCCAGGTATTTATACTGTATATGTTGTGGATTCAACAGGTTGCTACGGGTCAGACAGTGTAATGGTTACAGAGGTGCCGAATCCGGTTCCGGCTATTACAGGTGATTCTGTTTTATGTCCCTTATCTCATATAACTTTGTTTGTAGCTGGAAACTATGTTTCTTATTTATGGTCGAATGGAACAGCAACTTCCTATTTAGCTATTCAGGATGGAGGAAACTATTCAGTGATTGTTGCCGATAGCAATGGTTGTAAAGGAAGTACGTCACATTATGTTTTTAACAACAATGGTCCATTTTTGACGTTGATTTCTGATAATGAACACTGTTATAAACGAGATGGAATATTGACTGTTATTGCTCAGGGTGGCCATGGTCTGTATCATTATTTGTGGAGTAATGGAAACACAACTTCTGCCATGCAGAATCTTTCTGCCGGCGAATATAATGTTGTGGTCAGTGATAGTTTATGTATTGTGAAAGATTCGGCTACACTGGTCAATATTCCTGCACCACAGGCCGATTTTTATATATCACCACCTATACTTGAGTTTCTGGACGAACCTGTCGCAGCTTCGTTTTTTGCAAATACAAGTGGTTATGGTCAAAGCTGGGTATGGAATTTCGGGGATGGATCGTCTTTGTTTTCGGGAACTAACAGCGAAAAACATTATTACACAACTATCGGTAATTATCAGGTAATGCTAATGGTTACTGATGCAAACCAGTGTGTTGATACAGTTTGGCATATTTTGAAAGTTCTGGATGTTTTTACGTTTTACGTACCCAACGCATTTACACCCAATGGCGATGGTGTGAATGATCTGTTTGCTCCTTACGGAACAAATATAGATCCTGCCGATTTTGAAATGGATATTTATAACCGATGGGGTGAGTTGGTTTACAATACCCATCATTGGTCAGGTTCTTCGGCAGAAGGATGGAATGGCTATCTGAATAATCAGCCATCAACCGGAGAATTGCAAAGCGGTGTTTATGTTTATAAGATTATTGTGAAAGGGGTGAATGGAAAGCAGAAGGTTTATTCCGGCGAAGTAGTCCTGATCAAATAATCCTCAATGGAAATAAAACCTTAAATAATTGATCACAACTGCTGTCGGGCGCGTAAAATTTCGGATATTTACATTGCCAAATGTAATTAGGGATAAAAAAAACGATAAGAACCTCAGCTATACAGTAAATTAATAAAAAACGAAGGAGTATGGGTTTGGAAATACTGTTTAAAAACAAAATCTATATTTTGCTGCATATCTCAGCATGGTTATTGTTGTTTATAATTCCGCCAATCTACCTTTACATTGATTCGAATTATGAAATATTTATCCTGAAAAGGTCGTATTTACAGTCGTTGGTTTATATCTCATTATTTTATCTCAACTATTTTATCCTGATTCCCTTTTTGTATGACCGAAAGCAAACCACATTTTATGTAGTACTATTGGTAATCTCTATCTTTTTGGGAACGGTAGGATTTATAAAGATTGACAGAATGTATCAGCCTTCCAAACGATTCCCTTTTCGTCCAAATGGAGAGATGGGTTTACGAATACCACCGCTTCCTCCTGAAAATGGAATGATGAAAAAAGAGATGTCACCTCCTATCGCATGGCCGGTGTATAATTTTGTGCTTATCTCATTATTGTCGTCAGGATTCGGATTGGGATTGCGTCATTTTGAAGATCAGGTGCGAAAAGAACTTTTAAATAAAGAAATGGAACGCGAAAAACTAAATTCGGAACTTACATTTCTTAAAACACAAATATCGCCACACTTCTTTTTTAATACCTTAAACAATATCTATTCGCTTGCCGATGTGAGTGTGGATAGTACACAAAAGGCAATTATTCAGCTTTCAAAGTTAATGCGCTATTTACTTTATGAGTCGGAGAGTGTAACTACGCAGCTGGATCGTGAAATAGAATTTATGTCTAACTACGTTGAGTTGATGAAACTCAGGATAAATCCGAAAGTAAAACTCAAGGTTTCATTTCCGAAGGTAACATCCGATATACAAGTCCCTCCACTATTATTTATTTCATTTATCGAGAATGCATTCAAACATGGAATAAGCAGTAATGAACCTTCGTTTATAACCATTGTGATGAAGGCTACACCCGAAGAAATTTACTTTTGGTGTAGTAACAGCATTATCAAAAATAAATCTTCCCAAAGTAAGAATCAAAAGGGTGGAATCGGTTTGGAAAACATAAAAAAAAGATTAAATTTGTTGTATCCTGGAAGATATAGCTTGTCTATCAAGCAAACAGAAGTATATCACAGTATTGAATTGATTATTAAACAAAATAAAACGAAAGAAGCTTGAAAACCATAGCCATTGACGATGAACCACTCGCATTGCAAAATCTCAGTGGTTATATTCAAAAAACTCCGTTTTTAGAATTTGTAGGAGCCTTTGATAACCCTTTCAATGCATTGGAATATCTTACAACAAATCAGGTAGATTTGATGTTGATTGATGTAGAAATGCCTGATTTGCTCGGAACAGAACTAATCAAAGCATTGAAAACTCCGGTAAAAATAATCTTTACCACCGCCTATGAAAAATATGCACTGGAGGGTTATAAGTTAGATGCCGTAGATTACCTTCTGAAGCCTTTCAGTTATGATGAGTTTTTGGTAGCAGTACAAAAAGCTTTCCGGATTGTTCAGCTTGAAAAAAATCAGGGAGGAGGAATGCCTGTAAATGATTCTTCCGGAGAATTTTTATTCCTGAAATCTGATTACAAGATTAAAAAAATTGTGTTAAACGACATTCTTTATATTGAAGGTCTGAAGGATTATATCAAGGTTTATCTCGTGGATAACCCCAAACCAATATTGTCGATCAGTTCTATGAAGATGATCGAACGCAAATTGCCTTCCGACAGATTTATGCGTGTGCATAAGTCGTATATTGTAAATCTTCAGCGCATTACCATGGTAGAACGGCTGCGAATAGTGTTTGGGAAAGAATATATTCCTGTAAGTAATCAGTATAAGGATTTATTTTTGAAGTTTTTGGAGAATAACTCGCTTTAAAAGCTAAAAGTGCGAAACCCAAACAGATAATGATTGTTTTGTTTGGAAAACAGTCGGTTCCTTATGCAGTGGTACTGAAATATAAAAGGTGAAATGAGCTGCCAAATTTTCAATCTCTTCAATCCCTTCAATCCCTTCAATCCCTTCAATCTTATCAATCCCCATATCGGTGATGCAAAAATTATCGACAATTGTTTGTCAATTATTTGCAAAATTCAATTTTAATAAATGTCTAAGTCAGGAAATAGAAACGTTCGCGAAAACGCGGACACTTTTTTAGTTATTGAGAAATCAAATACAAGTATCCATTTTATGAACCGTCAGCCACGAATCTGCAATATCGGGAGGATTTTCTATTGAAGTATAAAGGTGTAGATGAGTGATGCCTGGTAATCGCAAGCCTGAAGTATAGTCGTACCAAGCCTTCGCATCGGTCGGCAGGTTCGCACTGGCAATGGCTAGTACGATGGGTTGCTGTGTTTCGTCTAACGCAATCATCGGGTTTAATTCCCACCATTTGAGGAAGCCAGACGAACATCCGGCAAAACCTATGTAGAGCCCCTGTCCTCTGAATATTATAGGCGGGATGATATTACCACCTAAGCTTCTCTTAAACCATAAGGAGGTATCGTTTACAAACGGTCTGCATCCGCCAAGGTTCATCTGTTCATATCCTTCGGCCTGCATCCTGAGTGCGCTAAAATAAAACAGTGCTCTGATGATTTCGAGCCTCAGGTAAGGTGCCCCGGCAACTTCATCAACCCCAATAGAATGAACCAACGGGGTTTGCTGCCTGTCAATGATAGCACCAGCCAGTGGCTGATTATCTTTGTAAATAATCAGTAATTGTCCTCCATCGGCTAGAATCTGACTGAATTCGTCATATCCCGACAGTATCGCTTCGTTTTTCTGTCGGGCACTAATATATGGGACATACATTGTTTGGTAGAATACTCTCAACCTCTCTTGATCATTGTCAAACCACACAGCCTCATACCCTGCCTGTCTGATAGCATTGCGTGTTTTCCGGAAAGGGGCATAGTGTCCGGCAAAATCAATACCTGCCAAAGGAAGAATCACCTCGACCCACTGCGGCACAAACCAACGGGCTGTAGTTAGGTTGGTAACTTCCCCGAGCCTGTCGCTAAAAGGAGAACAGAGTACTGCATCAAAAGGAATGGTGCTTCCGGCAAGTGATTGCCCCTCGGTAACGTGTGTGCGGTAATCACCTTCGGAGAATAACCTGCCAAGCCACCACGTTGCCTGTGGTGTAACTGTTTCGGGGATTACAATACGTACAACCTCCTCGTGTATACTACCTTCGAAATAGTGATTCACTAAGTGGGAGGCATCACTAACTTTAATATTCTGGGCGAGGCATTGATCGAGATATTGTTGCAATCTGGCCGCAAAAGCAGCATCATTGGGTGGCGCAAAGATGAAATTATGGGTTCCTTCAACGGGTACAATTTCCACCCCGCCTAATGCAAGATCTTTCCAGCCATAATAGCGGGGTTCTTCGATAAAAAAGGTTTGTTCACGGGCCTTAAACAGGTACACTTTGCCTGCCCACGGTTTCAGTACATAATTGTCCAAGGCAACTTCATTGGCACTCTTTACTTTGCTGTTTATCACCTGTAGAATACCTTGCACAACATCGGTTTTAATTTCCTGCATGGCAATTTCTGGTATTCCCAACCACCTTCTCTTTATCCGTTTCAGTTTGTCGCGGATGAACTGGGTTTGTTTCGACAAAGGAATACGGGTAAGCTTCATCATATTCCAAAGGATTTGCTTCGACAGAAAACTAAAACTGCGAAGCTTTTCAGCTATAATGCCCGGTTTGACGTCAGGAACCCTGTAAGCAATGGTTTCAAATAATCCAACGAAAGCCACTCTACGGCCTTTGGCTGTGAGTTGATGCGCCATTTCCCAGGCAATAGTTCCTCCCATGCAAAATCCGGCCAGTGCATAAGGACCATCTGGTTCAATCTGTTCTATTTCACGAATGTAGTGCGAAGCGATCTCTTCGAGCGAACTAAGCGGCTCCTCTGACCCATCAAGGCCACGTGCCTGAAGGCCATATATCGGCTGATCGGGGTGAAGTTTGTTTGCCACAGTATTGTATAACAACAGATTCAACCCGGCGGCATGAATAAGAAAGAGCGGTTTACGGGTTCCTCCGGGGCGGATAGGTACCAGTGAATGCCAATTGTTAGGACAATTGTCTGCGGAATTGAGCAAACGAGCCATCGAACGGACTGTGCCATTTTGGAACAGCGTGGCAAGTGGGAGGCGCTTCCCAAACACTTTTTCAACTTTAACAATCAGCCTCACAGCTACTAATGAATCTCCACCAGCATCAAAAAAGTTTTCGTCAGGCGATAAATGACTCAATTGGAGTACTTCTTTCCATAAATCGAGAAGTTTTTGTTCATCGTCAGTGAGGTTTTCTATTATTTCACCTGTCGGAGTCATACTTTCGGCAGGATCGAACTCTAATGCTTTGCGATCGGTTTTGCCGTTGGGGGTAAGTGGAAATTCGCTGAGACGGACAAAAAAAGAAGGAACCATGTAATCGGGTAATTTATTTCGCAGGTATTTCCGCAGTTGATCGTCACCAGGCCAATTGTCAACAGTTGACTTCACGAAAGCAACAAGTATTTTGCGCCCATCAGCCAATGTTTGTGCTTTTACTACAACATCCTCCACACCATGTACTTCGTGAAGAACAGCTTCAATGTCACCCGGTTCAATTCTAAATCCCCTGATCTTAATTTGGCTGTCGTTTCGTTCAATAAAAAAGACATCTCCATTGTGATTCATCTTCACCTGATCACCTGTTTTGTATAACCGTTTGCCCGAATCGGGTATGAATGGATCCGGTGGAAAAGATATGTTGGTGAGTGATGGCTGCTTATAATATTCTATAGCCAGACCTTCGCCTCCTATGTATAGCTCTCCCTGATAACCGGGTGAAACTTTTTGTAAATATTCGTTTAGGATATAGATGGAGGTATTGGCAATAGGTTTGCCTATCGGAATTGATCCGGTATTTTGCAGGTTTGCAGGAGTGACTTTATGAATCAACGACCAGATGGTTGTTTCAGTAGGTCCGTACATATTCCACAACTCTTTGCAGCGAGGTAATAAAAAAGCTGCCAACGAAACTTTTAAAGCTTCTCCACCGCATAAAACTTTCAGTCCAGGTTTTCCCTTCCAATTGGCATCGGCCAGCATTTGCCATGTGGCGGGAGTGGCCTGAACGATAGTAGCCTGTGATTCTTCTATTGCCTCCGATAACTTATGGGGATCGGAAGCCGTTTCGGTATCGGCAATTACCAACTTCGCCCCACTGATCAGTGTCAGCCATATCTCAAGGCCGGCAATATCGAACGAAATAGTAGTGAGGGCAAGCAACACATCGCTACTTGTCAGTCCCGGCTCGCGCTGCATGGACAATAGAAAGTTGATTAAGGCTCTGTGGCTGATAACAATCCCTTTCGGGCGACCTGTTGAGCCGGAAGTGAAAAGGATGTAGGCCGGCGAGGAGGGATGCATAGCAGGCCATACCACAGAGGGTAGAACTGTAGCGGAGGAGACATGGTCAAGTAAAATCTTCGGAACAGATATGGAATCAAATAGTCCTGAAAGCTCGGAAGTGGTGATAATGACTGCTGGGGCAGCTTCTTCAAGTATAAGATTAATACGTTCGGCTGGAAAAAACGGATCAACAGGAACGTATGCTGCACCTGCCCTTAATACAGCGAGAAGGGTAATTACCATCTCTGCGGAACGGGGTAAACAAACGGCGACGGGCTGACTATACGTTACACCTGCAGAAACAATTTTTAAGGCCAGTGTATCGGCTTTAGCTACAAGCTGTCCATATAACAGGGCTTTTCCACCGGCCTCAATTGCGCACTTTTCAGAGAATTCATCCCGGATATTCCCAATTAGGTCAAGAAGGGTTGCTTCGGAAGGCAGCGGCATGGATGTTTGATTAATATTTTGGTACGTTTCACCAGCAGTTGTAGTGAAGGAGGCGATTACCTCAGCAGTACCGATTGCAGGATTGTCGACAATTAGCTGATAGACAGACGAGAGATGGATTGAAAGGGTTTCGATGAACGATTTTTCAAACAAGGAGGTGTCGTATTCGAGCCAGCAAACGAATTCACCTTCCGATTCTTCGATATTCATCATTAAATCGAGTTTATGGGTGAAATTTCCAATCTCTCTCTGTGTTATGGAAAAATCAGACGTTTTTTGAACAGTCCCGGGCCAGTTTTGCATCACTATTGATGCCTGAAACAGAGGGTTTATTCCCCTCTGAATTCGTGGCAGAATGACTTTAACAACTTCGTTGAAAATCACAGAAGCGTTGCTGAAAGCTTCGCCTGCGGTTTTATTTGTTTGTTTAATAAGGTTGGCTACATTATCAGCTGGATCTATTTTAAGTCGGAGCGACACCATATTGGTAAACAACCCGATTGCATCGGCAATGAGCGGATGGTTCCGGTTGGCGAACGGTGTACCTACAACAATATCGCGCTGCGAGGCATGGGCTGCCAGTACCAGTTGAAAACCTGTAGTAAGTACAGCGAAGGGGGTTACACCGAGGGTAGAGGCCGTTTGACGAATGGCAGTGGTCAGTTCACACGAAAGATTCCACCAGTGCCGATCGCCATCGGTACGGGGGGCCAGACGATCAGCTCCAGGCTTCAGAGGAAGGGTTAGCAATTCGGGAATTCCCTCTAGTTTTTGTTTCCAATAATCTATCTCTTTGTGGTAAACGGTGGTATTTAGATTTTTGATGGCCCATTCGGCATAAAGGCCGGTAGATGGAGGGAAAGAGCTCAGGAGTTCTTTCCCTTCGAAGGCTTGTATAAAACGTTTGACAAACACCTCAAGTGACCACCCATCGAAAATCAGGTGGTGAATGCACATCAGTAACCTAAAATCATCATCATTACGCTGTACTATGTGAAAAGCCAACAAGGGGAGTCTTTCGGTATTGAAACGTCGGCGACCATGAGTCCGGACAATAGCTTGGTATTGTTTGGAAATCTCGTCGTTGCTGAGGTGCGACAGATTAGTGAATTCAAAATCGAAAACTACATCCTCCATAATTTGTTGGACGGGGAGCTCTTCATCGAGAATAAAAACCGACCGGAACAATGGTTCAGTGCTGATTACTTTCAGCAGGGTACTTTTAAGTCTGGGGACATTAGGATTGCCTCTGATGAGAAACTCGATCAGGATATTACGGGTAATGCCCGAATCGTCGAGTGAATTGACGAACCACAACTCCTGCATGGCGGCATTCAGAGGCCACCGGGTTCGCGAAACATCAATAGCGGGAAAGTCGCTGGCGGACAGATTGGTACTGGCTGCGTCACGAATAATACTCTCCATAACAGGCAGGGTCATCTCTTTATAGAACTCGCCTACCGGAATCTCCACCCCAAATTCGCGCATCACGGCGGTGATTACTTGAAGTACCTTGAGGGAATGACCTCCGGCAGCGAAGAAATTTTCGGTGGCACCAATGGCCTTACGCTCCAGCATTTCGCGCCAGATGTCATAAAGGCGCTGCGACACCTCGTCGATAGGATGATACTCATTGTCAACAGTGACTGTTGTGCTGAGTTCGGTTACGGAAGGGAGTTTTTTGCGATCCACTTTCCCGTGATCGCTGAGGGGAAAATCGAGGGCGAGTACCATCTCTGAAGGAATCATGTAGACTGGTAACTCCTTTGCTAACAGATCACTCACTGATTGTTTCAGAGCTTCGGGGGCAAGCATCCAGTGGTTGTCAGTTATGGGTTGTTCCATCACCAAGTAGGCTACCAAACTGTCGCTTCCCTTGCGGTCCTTGCTAAACACCACTGTGCAAGCCCTGATACCCGGCACACGCAGTAGGGCGTGTTCTACTTCACCCATTTCGATACGTAAGCCGCGCAGTTTTACCTGAAAATCGCGCCGCCCAATAAAATCGTAGAGGTCGGGACCTATTTGCCTGCCGAGGTCTCCAGTGCGGTACATCAGACCGTGGCCTGTGAATGGATCAGGGATAAACCGTTCAGTGTTGAGCTCTGGACGGTTGAGGTAGCCCTTTCCTACTCCGGCGCCGCCAATAAAAATCTCCCCTTCGGTGCCAGGATCAACTGGCAGAAGCTGATCGTCGAGGATGTAAATGTAGTCGTTGGTGACAGTTTCGCCGATGGGTATCTTGTCGTAGTGTATGCCAGGCTGACAGAGGAAGGTGGTGGCATACACTGTGGTTTCGGTGGGGCCGTAAACGTTGAATAGTTTTGTGTGCTGGCCGTCGAGCAGTTCGTAAAAGATCTGAACGAGGGGAACAGGTAACACTTCACCTCCTACCGAAATCCATTTGAGTGAGGTGAGTAAATGTTGATGATTTCCAGCTTTTACATAGTCGAGGAAAGCATGTAACATGCTAGGAACGAAGAATATAAAGTTGAGGTGATGTTGTGCGATGAGGGTGGCAAGTTGTGCCGGATCTTTGGCTGCATTTACCGGAGCTACGAAGAGGGTAGCGCCGGGAATAAGCCAGCCGAACAATTCCCATACAGAGCCATCAAAGGTATAGGGCGACTTGAGTAACACGCGGTCGCCGGGTCCAATGGGGTAGCGGTCTTGGATATATTCGACGAGATTGACCACCGAAGAGTGCTTGATCTCTACCCCTTTTGGGATTCCGGTAGAACCGCTGGTGAAAAGGATATAGGCGGTATCGGAGGGGCGAATTTCAGGGAAACTGATATTGATAGGAAGGGGGATTGATTCAATCTGGGTAGTCACGGCGATGAAGCCAAGGGCGGTGATCCGTTCGACTAGGTCGGGGGTGCACACCACATGGGTGAGACCAGCATCAGTGAAGAGAGAATGAATGCGGGCATCGGGGAACGAAGGGTCAGCAGGAACATAGCATCCGCCCGTACGCAGGATGCCGAAGATACCCAGTACCATGTCGTACGACAAATGAAGACAGATACCAACGCGTGAGCCAGTCTGAACGCCCGATCCGGTAAGTTTAAAGGCCATGGTATCCACAGCACCGGCGAATTGTATGTATGTGTAGGAAAATCCAATACCTGTAACGGCTGTTGCATCAGGATGGATCAGACATTGTTCAGTCAGAAGACGGGGCAAGGTTTGCCCCAGAGAGGCTGTGGTTGAATTCGACATGGTTCACACATTTTGAATTACACGATAAAAGTATGAATTATCACCAAAAATATCTATACGGATTTTTAGAAAGTTTTTTTGGAGATTCTGTTGTTTTGGGTTGAGTTTTTTCACCTTCTTTTACTACTCTCTTTTGTTTTATTGACTTGACTTAATCCTTATTGTAATAGAAATACTGATGAATCTACCACCTAAATTATTGTTTTTCTTATCGAAAACAATCTTCCCAGTTTTGATACAGTGCCTTTTTCCGATTCATAATCCTTGACTAATATCTTTTTTAACTCTTTGCTAAAAAACTCGGTGTGTTTGTAAAGTTACTTTTTTCATTCCCTTTTCTTCCTTTTTTGGTCAATCTACTTCAGAGGTTGATACTTCAATTCCTTCAATTTCCCCGAATGTTGAACTTAGTAGGACAAAGTTATATTTTGAAAGTAAATCACCCCAGCTTATACTATAGAAATTGAATCTTCGTTTTGTATATCAACATTTAAACCTGTACTTTTGCCATTGATGAAGCATGCAGTAATTCTATTTCTTCTTTTCCTCTGTTGTTTTATGCATACCAAGGCTCAGCAGGATGAAAAAGATAAGGTTATTATACAATTTACAGGAGTAATTCTTACTTCTGATAGTTTGCGTCCTGTTCCGTTTGCAAACATTCTGATAAAGAATACTTACCGAGGAACTACTGCCGATTTTAATGGATATTTTTCAATCATTGCCCGACCAGGAGAAGAGATCCTTTTTTCTGCTGTAGGTTTTAAAAAGGTGCATTTTCATATTCCTGATACCATTACGCACGATCGTTATTCGCTTATTCAACTTATGAGTAACGATACAATCATGCTTGCCGAAACGGTAATTTATCCATGGCCGACACGTGAAAAATTCAGGGAGGCATTCGTTACCCTGAAGGTTCCGGATGATGATTATGAAATTGCACGCAAAAATCTTGCATTGGCCGAACTTAAAGATAAGTTCAGGGATTATCCGATGGATGGTAGTATGAATTTTAAAAACCAGATGTATCAGCAATACAGTAAACTTTATTATCAGGGGCAGTATCCACCCAATCCTTTGCTCAATCCTTTCGCATGGGCTCAATTTTTTAAAGCATGGCAAAATGGTGATTTCAAACGCAAAGACTAACTTCAGGCTTTTCAAACTCAATTAAATTCATGGCAGCAATATTTAAAATTCCAAAATATTTGAAAACATTTTATGTGCTCTTCTTCTTTGTAGTGATAACATTGCAGTCGCTTAATGCACAAAATACCCGGATTACAGGATATGTTACTACCGAAAACGGAGCTCCTATTCCGTATGTTAATGTAGGGACTTATGATAATAATTCGCCCATTGGTGCTGCTACTGCCGAAAACGGATATTATGAGTTTGAGGTTTTTCCAAATGTGGAATACACTGTAATGTTTTCGTGTGTAGGATATGAAAAGAAATCGGTAAAAGTAAAGTTGAGTAAGGGAGAAATCAAAAAACTGAATATTAAGCTGAAATTACAGACAGCTGATTTGCCCTCGTTTGAAGCTACGGATAAGGCAATACGTCCTGGAGGATTTACACGCATCAATCCCCGTAATGCTCGTGAAATTCCAAGCCCGACAGGCGGTGTGGAATCGCTGGTTAAACTACAGGCAGGGGTAAGTTCAAACAACGAATTAAGTTCTCAATATTCTGTACGTGGAGGAAACTTCGATGAAAACCTTGTATATGTAAACGATATTGAAGTATATAGACCTTTTTTGGTTCGTTCGGGTCAACAGGAAGGGTTGAGTTTTATTAATTCTGATATGGTTTCTTCACTACTTTTTTCTGCCGGAGGATATGATGCGAAGTATGGAGATAAAATGTCGTCGGTACTTGATATACAATATCGCAAACCCGTAGAGTTTTTAGGTTCAGTAGGATTGAGTTTGCTTGGTGGTTCTTTGTTTTTACAGGGGAATCCTAAAAAATCGCCTTTTACGTATATGGTGGGATTACGTCAGAAGTCTAACCAGTATGTGCTGGGAGCATTGCAAACAAAAGGAGAATATCGTCCCTCGTTTACCGATGTTCAAACATTGCTTACCTACGATATCTCTAAAAAGCTGGAGATAAGCTTTCTTGGAAATTATGCCCGCAACATATATAACGTGGTACCTGAAAATCGCGAAACAGATTTTGGAACAGTGAATCAGGCGTTACGCTTTAAAGTCTATTTTGATGGGCAGGAAGTTGACAGATTTGAAACATGGTTCGGAGCGTTAAGTCTCACCCATCGTCCCAATAACAATGCCAAGTTAAAGTATATTATTTCTGCTTTTCGGTCAGATGAACGCGAAACATTTGATATACAAGGACAATACTGGCTTTATCAGCTCGAAGCTGATTTTGGGAAAGATGATTTCGGACAGGAAGCTTTTAACCGTGGTATTGGAACTTATCTCGATCATGCCCGTAATTATCTCAATGCTACTATTCTTAATGCTGAACATCGAGGAATTTACTCCAAAGGCCGCTCTTCGTTACAATGGGGTGTAAAAGCTCAGTATGAAGCCATCAATGATAAGATGAAAGAATGGAAATTGGTTGATTCCTCCGATTATTCATTGCCTAACCCTCCCGATGAAGTTGGGAATCCTAATCCAACACCTTCTACGCCTCAGTTGCAAAATGTGCTGACTTCGGAAAATAATTTGGTAAGTGGTCGCCTCTCTGCATATGTTCAAAATACATGGAATCTCGATGATGAATTAAACCGTTTCAATCTTACAGTGGGTGCTCGTGTGCATTATTGGACTTACAATAAAACGCCACTGTTAAGTCCGCGGGCTTCGTTTAATTACAAACCAATGTGGACGAGAGATATAACTTTTCGTTTTGCTACCGGGATTTATTTCCAGCCTCCATTTTATAAGGAATTTCGTGATAGTGAGGGAAATCTTAATGAAAATATCAAAGCTCAACGTTCTGTTCATGTTGTTTTAGGAAGTGACTGGAATCTAAAAATCTGGAAGCGTCCCTTTAAGTTTGTTTCAGAAGTATATTATAAATATCTCACGAACCTGATTCCCTACGATGTAGATAATGTTCGCATCCGTTATTATGCCGAAAACTCGGCACACGGCTATGCAACCGGAGTTGATTTCCGGCTAAATGGAGAATTCGTGAAAGGAATAGAATCATGGGCAAGTTTGTCGGTTATGAAAACTGCCGAAGATATTGAAAACGATGGTTATGATGGATATATAGCTCGTCCAACAGATCAGCGTGTTACGTTTAGTCTTTTTTTCCAGGATTACCTGCCGAAAAACCCTAACATAAAGATGCATCTTACCCTTGTTTTCGGAACGGGATTGCCTTTTAATACGCCTGATATGCCTAAATATAAACAGGACTTTCGAATGCCATCTTACCGCAGGGTTGATATAGGTTCATCCTATTTAATTAAAGGAGAAAACAGCAAAGTATCCGCAAAGAACCCTTTCAGGTTTTTTCGTTCAGTATGGTTAAGCCTGGAAATATTTAACCTGTTACAGGTGAGCAATACAGTATCTTATCTTTGGATTACTGATGTTACCAATACACGTTACGCAATTCCAAACTATCTTACACCACGTCAGCTAAATCTTAAGCTGGTAGCTGATTTTTAATGGATATTGCTACAACATAAAACGAAGTTGTGAAAGTAGTAGCGTAAACTAATAAAAAGAGAACTGTAAAAGGCCTGTTAAAACAGTTTTTTATTTGGTAAAAAAGAAGGAAAAGAGTTTGTGGTATATGTTTAACAGCTTACTCACTAATCAGCCTTTTCCTTTGCGATTGGGATGGTAATTGTAAATTCGGTTCCCTGGTTTTCTTCACTGGAGAGAGAAATTTCACCCTTGAGTAAATCCACATATCCTTTCACAATACTTAATCCCAGTCCGGCACCTTCATAATTACGGGAATACCCCTCGCTTACCTGACGGAAGAGGTCGAACACGGCATCATGATAATGTTTAGGAATACCTATTCCGGTATCTTTTACAATTAATCGAAGATGTTCGGTATTTGCTTTGAAGATAAATGAAGTTTGAACTTTTATTTCACCTTTTGTAGTAAATTTTAATGCATTGTCGATTAGGTTTTCGATAATTCTGCTAATAATTTCCGGAAAAATCATCACAGGTTTGGTAATGCGGTTTTCTAAAATAAATGTTACAGGAGAATTCTGAATCTGTTCCTCGAATTTTTTCTTCACATTATCAAGTAAATCACCCAACATAACAGATTGAGGCTTTAAGTTCATGGTTTTGGTTTGTAAAGCCGTAAGTTCCATGATCGAGTTAAGGGTATCGAGCAGACGGTAACTACTGTGATAAATAGATGTAGCCATTTCTTTTTCATCCGGATTCTGGAGATCGTTACGCAAGATTGAGGAAAAACCGATAATTCCATTGAGTGGCGTTCTCAATTCATGGTTCATTTGTGATAAGAAGTATGATTTGAGTTTGGCAGATTCTTCCGCTTCCTCTTTGGCACGAATTAATTCCTGCTTTACCATTTTTTTAAATGTAATATCTTGGATAATACCTCTTATTGCTGTAGTCTTGTTTTCTTCGTTAAGAAATATTCTTGATTTTACGTATAAGTATTTAATTATTCCATCAATTGACTTGAGGCGTAGCTCTACTTCGTTTTCAATGATTTCATTGTTAACCATGCGATGCAATGAACTTTTTAGTTCTTCAAAGTCTTCGGGGAAAAGATTTTTTTGAATAGAGGAGATAATCTGTTCCTGATCTAAATTAGAGATAGAATTTAATCCGGTTATACGCGCAAATTCTTCGGTTATAAGGAGTTTTTTATCGGCTATATTCCACTCCCAACTCCCCATTTCTGCAATATCCTGAGCCATTTCCAGATTTACTCTGAGTTTATTTAGTTTTTCCTGAGCCTGGTCACGATCCGTAATATCAAGAAATACGGCTTGCTGAACAGTTTTTCCGTTTATTTTAATATCGCGTGAATAGACTTCTACTTTGCGACGGTCACCGCTTTTCTGAATAAGATAAATTATGAAATTATGCTCAGGTTCGATGTTTTTATCACGTAAAGCAACACGCCAGTGCATAGTTTCTTGGCTTTCAGGAGCTATAATATCAAGTTTCTTGATTTTTTTGATTTCATCCAGAGAGTTATAGCCCGTAATATTTAAAAACTCCTGATTACAATTTAGTATGTGTTCGTCGTCCGAAACACAAATACCAATGACGGCATTTTCAAAGAGGTTCTTATATACTTGCTCTTTATCGATAAGGGCGCGTTCTATTTTTACACGGTTATCTATTTCAAGCTCGAGAAGTTGTTTCTGTTGCAGAAAGTTGTCAATTAATACGCCAATGCGCCCGAATTCAGTTTTATTATGAAGAAGCTTTTCCAGATTTACCCTGTTCTCTGTTTTCAATACGTTGTTTATGAGTTTTATAGGCTTGTTAACCCAGTATTGAAATGAAAGGCTGAAAATAAGAAGTACTATTGCAGCCAATACAAAAAAGAAAATCGTAAAAAGGGTTTTAAGATGGTTTAATTCTTTAATTCCCGGAATCTTTTTAGAGAGTTCAATTTTTAAAATTGGAGTATTATCTAAACTGTTTAATATTCTTTTTGTCATAATAAATGAGGGATCATTTTTTGACGTATTATCATTTACATCCAAGTGAGTATGAACAGCAGAACCTGTGATTTGAGCCAAATCATCAAAATATTTTTGGTCCAGAAGACGACCTATAAAGAAATACCCCTGAGGGGAAGTAGTACGGTTAAAATCGGCTGTAGGGTGAATGGTTGCTCCGCTGATTTCAAGTATTCCCTCATCGGTCTTAACGTAGAAATTTGTAAAGTGGTTAGCGTATAGATCGATAAAAATACTTTTAGGAATAAGTTTTTCAGAGGCGTCATTTTTAAAGTTGATAATATGAAATTTCAGTTGCTGATCAATATTAAAAAGCCAAACACAATCATAATCGTAAGATTGTGTGATTGATTCGAGGTTTGCTTTTTTCCAGTCATTATTTGGTTTTCTGAGATAGATAATCATTTCGTCCCAATAAGAGAGGTCATAAACCAAAGACCGAAGACCTTTGGATTGTGTTTGCAGCGCTTTATCACAAACTTCGTTGAGGTTTTTTAAATGAGACTCTCTGATTAATTCGTTTTGCTGTCCGGACAAGATAAACAGCACAAAGAAACCAATAATGAAAGAAATAAATCCAAGGCTGAGTGCAAGGATAATTTTGTTTCGAGTGTTGTTTAGTTTCATAATCAGCTAAGAATTTGAGATCATGTTAAGAATTAAATTTAAAAGATCATCCTTTTTAAAAGGTTTGGAAATATAGTGGGTAAAGCCACTATTCAGAAGACGTTCACGTTGACCGGACATTGCATTAGCCGTAACCGCAGCGATAGGGATGTCTTTATATCCATCCAGAGTGCGAATAAGCTCGGTTGTTTCAACTCCATTCATTTCACGCCCTAAATTAATGTCCATCAAAATAATGTCAAATTTACTATTTTTTGCCAATAGAAAAGCAAGGGCTCCATTATCTGCAACAGAAACATTGTATCGTTTTTTTAAAATCATTTCCAGATATTTGCGATTGGTGAAATCATCTTCAACAACCAAAATATTTAATTTGGATATTTCCTGAGTAATATGTGTTTGTGTTAGATTTTCGTTTGAAGCATTCTGATCGTCATGTATAACACCGGGGATTTTAATTGTGAATTCCGACCCTCTCTCGGGTTCACTCCTCAAATCAATATCTCCTTTTAAAAGGTTGATGTATTTTTTTGCCAGACTTAATCCAAGTCCACTTCCTTCATATTCACGTGTATAGCCTTCGCTTACCTGCCGAAATGGTTCGAAAATGGTTGCATGGTATTCTGGTTTTATCCCAATTCCAGTATCAGATACTTTTATAAGTAAATAGTTAATAGATTCAGTGGTTTCATGAGATACATCCAGTTTGATTGTTCCTGATTTTGTGTATTTTAATGCATTATCTAGCAGTTTTTTGATTACAGTTTTGAGGATTTTTTCATCACTCAGCAGATGATAATGCCGGGCAGTATGTGTTTGAAAAATTATTCCTTTGTTTGCAGCTCTTGAGGTGTAAACTTCGGCACATTCCTGTATGATATTTGTAATGCTGAATGGTTGATATTTTATTGTGAGTTGGTTGGATTCAAGTGTTGAAAGGTCAAGAATCAGGTTTAGGGTTTCCAGTAGTCTGTTTCCACTCAATTCAATTGTGTCGATAATGTCTATATGATCGGGAGAATTGAGTTCGCTACGTAATATATTGGCAAATCCAAGAATACCATTCAGAGGAGTGCGAAGCTCATGGCTCATATTTGCAAGAAAGTTAGTTTTTAGCTTTTCTGATTCTTCCGCTTTAATTTTTGCAGTTGAAAGTTCTGTTTCATATTCTTTACGGTCAAAAAATGCACCTAAACTTGCTGCAGTTGCTTGCAAAACATAAGTTTCAGCTTCAGTAAAGATTCTCGATTCTTTGCAGTCGTCGAATCCAAGAAATCCCCAAAATCCAGTTTTGTTAAAGATAGGAACTAAAATCATTGACTTAATATTCTGACGGATAAGTTCTGGTTGTTCATCAGAAGGAAAATCATCAATTGTTCCTTGTATAACCTGTCCATTTTTTAATTTACGGTAAAACCATGCACAGGCATTAATACTAAAAGGAATTTTAGTAAGTTCAGAAGATTGAAGTTGTTTATAGTGCGGCTCTGATACCCATTCATAAATTAAAGAAGTAGTTTCTGTAATTTCGGTGTTGTCGTTTTTAAAAATGTATGCACGATTTGTTATGAGTTTTTTTCCGAGGCTTGATAAAAAAGATAATATTGCTGATTCAAAATCGTTGTTAGTGAGTAAATTATTAAGTTCTTTGGTTGCTATCTCGAGAAGTTCGGTACGTTTTTTTAATTCTTGTTCTACAAGCTTTTTCTCAGTAATATCAATGCTTACACCTGTCCAGATATTAATGCCATCTTTATTTTTGAAAGGTACTGCAGTTGCTCGTATCCATTTTATTTTGCCCGACGGAGTCTGAATTCTATATTCCTGTTCCCAATTTGTAAGGTTTTTTAAAGTTTCATTAGAATTGCTTATCATTGAGATTTTATCCAGAGGATCAATTTGGGCGGTAATAAGCCCGGCGTTTTCAATAATTTGCTCAGGCTGAAGCTCATAAATGTCGTAAGCTCCTTTGCTTACGAAATGAAATTTAGGATAGTTGTCGTGAAAAAGTTCCATCTGAAAAACTTTTCCAGGGATACAGTCGGTTATATTTCGGAGTTGTTGTTCATTACGTTCAAGAGCTGCAATGTTTTTATTGCGGTCGGTTATATCTGTAATAACGCCAATAAGCATTCGCTCTCCTTTTGCATTTATAAGTAAAGATTTGCGGATTATATACTCTAGTGTTTCACCTGAGGAAGAAGGAAAACTATCTTCATATTCGATTGTTTTTCCATTATTAAAAACCTCAAGTTCTGTTTCCAGCAGGTATTTAACTCGTGAGGGAGCAAAGATCTGATCGTTGGTTTTCCCAACAAAATTTTCGGCTGAAACATTAAAATAGTTACAGAAAGCATTATTCACGTAAATCCATTCAAATTTTTCATTTTTGACCAGTACTGGATTGGGTAAAGAATTGATTATAGTGTTGATGAATCGTTCGTTATGTTTCCGGTCGCTTATTTCCATTGAATATCCGGCAAGTCCAATGATATTTTTAGTAGAATCGAATAATGGAATTTTGAAACTTTCAAACCAGCGATCATTCCCTTCTGTATCAATCAAATGATCTTCAAATTGTTTATGTATCCCTGTAGTGAGAACTTCCAGATCTTCGGATTCATATTTTTTAGAAAGTTTATGATCATGAATTAAATCAGAATCTTTTTTTTCAATAATATCATCTTTTTCTAAGCCCATCTGTATGCAAAACTGACTATTTACAGATACAAATTTTCCATTTGTATCTTTCATCCATGCCATAAATGGTAAAGCATCCAGAAAAGATTGTTGTGTGTTTTTAAATAAATATGCTTCGCGTATTGCCTTTTTTTCTTCAGAAAGATCTTCGATAAATCCTAACCCACCAATGATTGAGCCATCTTTTTCTTTTACGGGCGAAAAAGCACCCCTTAATGGGGTTTGTTTCCCTGTGAGAGTCGACATATAATCCTTTTCCATATATTGACTAACACCCTTTGTTACTACCTGCTTCAACATTTCTTTTATCTTTTTGTCTTTCAGGCTATTAAATATATTGAAATTCAGTAGTGTTTTTTTATTTATACCAATTATACGTGCAAATATTTTATTGAGCTTTACAATGTTTCCATTGTTGTCAAAAAGGAGAATGCCAATAGGGGCATGATCAAAAAATATATGAGAAATATCTGAAAAAAGAATATCATTTTTAGGATGTATTTCGAGAAGATATAAATCAAGATTAAATAGTTTTTTGCCATTACATTTAAATTGTAATTTATTTTCGTTAGAAAGAATAAATGTTTCAGATTTATTCTTGTCTGGGTTGTGTGAAATACGAACAAAAAGATCTTTAATGAGAGCATCATGACCTGGAAATAGTTTTGCAAACAAAAGAGATCTTTCTTTTTGGGTTTTCAAAATAGGAAATAATGTACACGCTGCATCATTACAATACTTTATGTTTGTATCTTTATCCAAGATAATTATAGGAACTGATAAAGTATCAAATAAAGTAAGTGAATACTGTTGTGTATTTTGGCTTTTATTCAGCTCATTTCTGTTGGATTCGGTGTCATCATTCATTTTTGCAAAATTCAGTTTATTTGTAGCAGAATTAGTTAGTTGGCAGAAAAACGGAGAAAACAGACCCTTTGTTTACCTCACTTTCAACTTGAATGTAAGCATGGTTAAGGTTCAAAAATTCCTTACTAATGATAAGACCCAGTCCTGATCCAAGCTCACCTTGTGTTCCTGGACGCTTTGTATGATCATCAGGTTGAAATATTTTATCGATTAACTCTTCTGGGATTCCAATACCGCTGTCTTCTATGTTTACTTTGATAAAACCTGTATATTCAGTGTTTTCGGAAAAAGCAGTCAACACGATCTTTCCACCATCAGGTGTAAATTTAATTGCATTTTGGAGAATATTTCTGAATACAGTTCGGATCATTATTTCATCAATATTAGCATAGATGACATCCGGAAAATGGGCAATTAAGTTAATATTTTTTTTAGCTGCTTCAGCAGAATAAGATAATTTTAATTCAGTTAACAATTGATTAAGATTTGTGTGTTGGCGATATACCTGAAGTGTTTTGGTTTGCGAACGAGCCCAGTTCAGAAGATTTTCGAGTAAACGGAACGAACTTTCCAGTGTAAAACGCATGCTTTTAAGCATTTCTTTACGCTCGTCCTCTCTGAAATTGTCATACTCTTCTGTAAGTAATTCAGAATATCCTAGTAGAGAGTTGAATGGAGAGCGCAAGTCATGAGCAATCAATGAAAAAAATTTGTCTTTTGAAGCGAGTGCGCTTTTAAGCTTTTCGTTGGTTTGAATAAGTGCATTCTCGGCAAGTTTTTGTTGTGTAATATCTTGATTTATAGCTAGATAGTGAATTGTTCGATCGTTTTCATCTTTAATAGGATTTATTATAGATGATACCCAGTAAAACTCATTGTTTTTCCTTCGATTGTATAGCTCTCCTTTCCAGATATTTCCCGATGAAATAGTTTCCCATAGATTTTTATAAACGTAGGCTTCCATTTTTCCGGATTTTAATAACCGGGAAGACTTGTTCATTACTTCTTTTTGAGTATAACCTGATTGTTCGGTAAATTTCTTGTTTACGTACTCAATATTTCCTTTTGCATCAGTAATGATAATACCGTTTGCACTTTGGTCAACGGCATAAGTAAAAAGATGTAACAGCTTATTTGTCTCTTTCTGATTAGAAATATTCTCAATAATTCCTTCAAAGTAGAGAATATTGCCATTTTCATCCTTTACGGCACGGGCTATTTCTCTTAAAAAAATACTTTTTCCATCATTTCTGCGCCAGTGAGTCTCAAATTCTATTAGTTCATTTTGAGAATTATTAAATAAAGAAATGAATTTTTCACGTTCTTCTGATTCGATAAATCCTGCTTCATTTAAATTGATTGCTTCAAGTTCCTTTTTATTTTTGATACCCAGAAGTCGATATAGATTTTTATTTCCATAAAGAAATTTACCATTTGGAGTCGTACGGTAAATACCAAACTTTGATTTCAGCAATAAGGAGGTTAGAAGCTCAAACCCCTCTATCTGGTTGTACAAACTTACTTCCGAACGAGTCTGTTTTTCGTCAGATAATGAATCTTTACTAAGCATTTTTAAAAGTCCCTTTAAAATAAGGCTAAGGTAGAAGTTTTTATAATCCGTTGATAGCTTTCTTTCTTATTTTAACATATCTGTCACACATAAATTGTAAATCGGAGATCAGAAATTTCTTTCCGGTCAGATTTTTATTTTTTTAAATAGAAATTAATTTATTAGAATAGTAGTTATATTGCAGAATAGTATAATACATTGTGTCTATTCCCCTGGTATAGGTGTGAATTGTAATAGTTCATCTATTTATAATTTGTTTAAATGTTACAAATATTATATTGAGATACTTTATGATGGATATACCTGGATGGTTAATACTGGGTAAAATAGAGATAAAAGAAATGATAAGAGTGAATTTTGAAAATATAAATAGATATAAAAAGAATAATCATTTGATATTCATTATGCTCACTCGATTACTCGTCGTTATTTTCTGCAACAAGAGTACTCCTGTTGAAATATTTCATACTGAATTTGTATGCCAGACAGGCAATAATAAAGTAAACGACCATTTGGATCAGAATAAACCCCCATTCAGCACTAACCTGATCTAAACTACTTCCACTAATCCTCATACGAACATAGGCAGGGATCATACTTGTACTTGGGAAAATATGTGATACAGCATAAAGGTACTTAGGTATTGCCAGTGCAGGCCATGATAGTCCGCTGATAAATAGTACGATAGGGGAGAGAAATACCATGAACAATAGTGAGTAAACTCTTTCACGGAAGAATACACTTATTGCTAATCCCATAAATGAAACTGTATAGAGGAAAGGAATTAAAATCATGAATATAGATACATAATTGCTATTGTCAGGGAGGTTGAACCAGTGATGCAATAAAACCATGTCGAACAGCGCATTAAAGAGATAGATAAATACGTATGCTGAAGATTTTCCCAGAATGACATACATACTTCCCCAGCGTTCTCCAACTTTTTCATGAAGGATATGAAACATATTTTGTTCGCGGCTTGTTCCTCCTAACATTCCAATCCCAATTAATAATGTTTGCTGAATAATTAAAATAATGATTCCCGGTACAACAAAAGAGCCATATCCTCCGGCCGGGTTATAAAGATTACGTACTTCAACCTTTAACGGATCTTGTTGTTCCAATGACTGTTTCAATGTTTTTCCTTCGGCGAGCATCCGTTTTATTTCAATGCCGGCATTAAGAGTTCCCATTGCATATACCGAACCTGCATATACTTGTTTGTAAAGGAGAAAATAGCTGGCATCGCTGAATATCACAAAGTTTGCTTGTTTTCCACTATATACATCTTTTTCAAAATATGACGGAATAAGGACAACTCCTTTTACTTTTCCCGCATAAAAAAGTTGTTCAGCATCTTTTAAACTTACGGGTTTGTAAGCAACGGTTAATTGTTCGGTTGCATCAATCATTCTTGAAGCCTGACGACTCAATGCTGAATGGTCTAAATCTACTACAGCAATAGGAATATCCTGAATTACCTCTTTTTCGTAAGCTAAAGAATAGAGTAATGGATATGCAATTAGTGCAATTATAAAAATAACAATAGCACCTGCATCTTTAAAAATCATTCGTAATTCACTTCTGAAAAAGAAATAAATTTGACCAATACCGTATGTTGATAAACGTTTCATTCTGCTCTTGTTATTATTTTTTACCCCAATGTTTTGGAGTCAACAACAAATATTTTAATCTTGGGATAAAAAATATTCCCAATGCAATAAATGCAAACATTGTAAACATTGGAATAATTGCATTCGCTTCGGGTTCCCCACGAAGTGTTTGCCCCATGAAAATCTGTAACCAATAGGTAAATGGGAAAATTTTAGCAAGTGCCTGACCCAGAGCGGGCATTCCAAATGCTGGGAACGTAAGCCCTGAAAAGGTTAGCGCAAGCATACAGTATGCACTTCCCAGCGATAGGCTTAAACGAAGATTTCGGGTTAATCCCAATAGAAAAATTGCTAAAAACTGATAGCTTAAAATCAGGATGAATTCACTTAAGAAAATAATGTGTAATTTTCCGTTGAGAGGTAGTCCCAGATTATGAAATAAAATTAAATTCATCATCATCGCAATAATGCTGAAGATGAGTGTATAGGGGATGAGTTTGCCCAATAAAGCGATCCTGATGTTTCCCTCAGCCATTTCGAGCCAGTGTGGACCAGTTCCTTTTAAAAGCTCTGTTCCGATTGCATGAATAGAACCCAGCAAGGTAAATACAATCAGGATTACGGGCATTAATCCAAGTGTAAGAAAGTAGGAATAACTGATGTATGGATTGAAGAGCAGGACAGGGTTTATCTGAACCGGAATAATACGAGCCATCGCCTGATTTTGATTTCGACCTTGCTGTAACTGTTTTTTCAGTTTGATTCCGGCAGAAACAGTTGATAGTGCTTTACGTATTCCACTTCCAAGCAAGCCTCCTTTTACCACATTTGAGTTGTTGATGTAAAGTACAATTTTTGAGTTTCCGCCTTTGAGAATATCCCGTTCAGTGTATTCAGGAATATAGAGAATTGCATCTACTTTACCACGTTCCATTGCATCCTGAGCTTCTGTAAGATTCATGAAGCTTTTATCGATTGCAGCAATAGACGTTGCATCAGTCATACGACTGATAGTACGTGAAAGACTGGTATGGTCAATATCAACAACAGCAACAGGTAAGTTCCGTGGAACATTTGCCGAAAATATGGACATGATTAACAAAAAGGCGAGTAATGGGCCTATAATCGTAACCATTATCAATGACCACTTACCGGCAATACGTTTCAGCTCCCTATTCATGACCCGTAATACGGGATGTTTTGCAGTTGAAGTCATTACTTCTGGTTTGATAAATTGATTGATTAATTTTTAGAAATATCATCCCAGTCAACGAGTACACTCATTCCCGGTCGAAGACCTTCTGTTTTTTCGGTAGGGATCGCATGCACTTCGAATGTTTTCATGTCGAAATCACCAGAAGTTTTGGTCGCATTCCAGGTAGCAAAACTCCCTAAAGTATGGATATAACTTACTTTCATGGAAATTTCTTTATTTCCTAATGCAGGGAATTTGCCTTTAAATGTGCTTCCCATTTTAATTGTTGCCAATAAATCTTCTCTCAGGTTGAAGGTAATCCAGCTATCATCGAGTTTTGCAAGAGTAACTACAGGGTACCCTGCAGAAACAAGTTCACCTGCTTCAGCTATAATATCAGCAACTTCGCCATCGGCAGGAGCATAGATGTTTAACTCACTCCAAAAACTTTCTACCTCATTGATCGCACCTTCGGCACGGTCAACCAATGATTTTGCGGCATCCTTATCTTCAATACGGGTTCCTTTTTGGGCTTTTAGATATTGAGCTTTAGCAGCTTTTGCGGTTTCGAGTGCAGCTTTGTAATTTGTTTCTGCTTCATCACGTTTTTGAGCAGGCAAAACACCATCTTTAAACAAATTATTTACCCTGTCATAGGTTTTTTGAGCCAAATCGCTGGCTGCCTGTGCTTTTAAGTAAGTGTTATATGCTGCATCAATATCTTCTTTTTGTGCTCCGGTAATAGCTTTATTGTTTTGTGCAACAGCTCCCTTTAAAGCAGCTTTGGCTTGTTTCAGTTTTGCTTCAATTTCAGGACTTGTCAATGTAAATAAAAGCTGACCTTTCCTTACATAATCGCCTTTGTGGACAGCAATGCTGTCGATTCGTGCAGTGAGTTTAGAGGCAACTTTAATTTGAGTACATTCAACTTCTCCCTGTACTTCTATGGGTTTTGGGCGACTGATAATCCATGTTGAATAAATAAGGAAGATAATTAAGGCTCCAAGACCTATTGCTGCCAGTATATTTGCTTTTTTATTCATTGTAGTAAGGTATTATAGGGATTGTAAATTATTTGATTTCTGATTTGTAAATGCCTGTTTTTACGTTAAGTCTGTTTTGATATACCTGAAATTGTTCCGGAATTCCGGCGTATTCGAGTAGTTTCGCAAGTGTAACATCATATTTGTACATTGCTTCCAACTTTTCAATTAATACTTTGGAAAGTGCTAAACGAGCATCCACAACTTCAGTAGAATTGGTCATGTCCTGTTGAAATGATTTTTCACGAATGCGCAGGAGTTCTTCGGTAAATTGCTGATCTGTTTCAAGCTGATTCAGTTGTTCACGATACATATTCAACTCCTGATAATACTTTGTGACAGCAGTTTCAATGTCGTTAGTTGCTTTTGCTTGATACTCCTTTACTTGTTCGGTTTTCATCGTTGCTGCCTGAACTTTTCTGTAACGAGACATTCCGTCAAATAAAGTCCATTTTAATCCAATACCAACCATCCATTCAGGAGTATATGGTGATAGATCTTTATTGGCGATATCATACATTCCTATAACTGCAAGTGCTGGGAAATAGTCAGCTTTTTCGGCTTTTAAGCCTTCTATTGAGAGTTGTTTTTTTGCTTCAACCTGTTTTAGGAGCGGACTGTTTTGGAGTGCACTTTTTTTGAAAAAATCTATCGATTCGAGAGAATCCAGATAGAATAACATACTGGAAGGTTGTATTTTCGTGTCTTCATTTGTCGACAATGTGCTGAGTAATGATTGATTTATAATTTCTGTTTGCCTGCGTGATTTACTCAATTCTCGTTCTGCTTGAGCATGAAATACTTTTACGTGTAGCACATCACCATGGGCAATCATTCCCTGAATCTCCATTTTTTCTGCATCGCTTAAATGTTTTGCCATACCGTTCAGTACATCTTCACGAACTTTTTCAGCTTGAATAGACAGACAAAGTCCGAAATAACGTTCTACCAGTTCACTATAAATTTCACCCAGTTTTTGTCGTTCAATTTCAGATGCTTCAGAAGTTTGAATTTTTGCGGCATTGTTTGCTGCTCTGATTTTTCCTCCTACATAAAGAGGCCAGTTAAAGCTGGCATCAATTGTTCCAAATTGTTTTTTCTGAATCATTTTGTCCCATTCTCCGGCTTCAACTCCGGCCAAACCTGTTTTTAACTTGTTGCGAATAGTTTGTGTAGCTACATCATTGGGAACATTTGGAATGGTAAAAGATCCATAATTACTTAATGTCGAATACAAAGGCACAATTGCATCTTTTACAGGAGTTAAATCCAGATGTAAATCTTCCGACATACCAATGTATTGGGCAGAAATTCCAATGTTTGGCAAATAGAGAGCTCTAGTGGCTTTCATTTGTTGTGTTTTTTCCTTTTTCAGGAAATCCATTTGTTTTAGTGCATGATTTTTTTGCCTGGTTATATCTAATGCCTGATCAAAACTCATCTCCTGAGATTTTACAGATGTTTGAGAAAAGACAGAATATGAGCCTGCACTTAATAATACGCTCAGCATAAGAATCTTAATTCTTTCCGTTTTCATACGTATTGTTTCTTAGAGAATTGATACAAATTTTTAATGCCTGTTCCATTACCTCTGCGTTTAATTCTGATTTATCAAAAAATCCTTTAAAACGAAGATTGATAAACTGGATAGGATAGGATACTCCCATCAAATAAATTTCTTCTTCGGTGACATCATTTCTGAATTCCATTTTACTTATTCCAATATCCCTGACTCGTTTACATAAATCAAAGATACGTCTTCTTTGACTGTTAATGAGTTCAAAATTATAATCATGAATCAAAACAAAAATAAATTTCATCTTATCCGGGTTGGTATGAGCCAATTTGAACAGAGAGTGATGCAATTGACGGAAAATTTCCCAAACAGAATGCTTATTGTCAAGGATTGCCTCAAGTTCATCTGCAAGTTCGTTCACACTTGTAAATAGTAAATCGTTTACCAAGTCACTTTTACTTGCATAAAACCGATAGAGGTAGCCTTCCGCCACTTTTGCATTTTTTGCAATTTTAGAAATAGAAGCACCTCCATAACCGTTTGCTACCACCATTTCGATTGTCGCATTTTTGATGCGTTCAATTTTCATTTCGTCTATTGCTCGTGCCATATTATTAAATGAATAAATACTCATTCATTATTTTGCGACTGCAAATGTAGATCAAATTTGATAATAATGTATAGCGGATGCGAATTTTTTTTATTTGGGCAAAACAAGATTGCAAAACAACAATAGTTAATTGTGTATATTTTGATTATGAGTTATTTAATTATACTATTTGTTGTATTTTTGCTGAAAGACTTCGATTCCACTCAGCCTGGCAGGTTTAATGGTAGAATCGAAGCCTGTTTTTATAAAGAGAGACCTTTTAGACAGCCTCTTCCTAAGGTGTTAAGTAGTTCAGATTTTACTGCATTTTTTTACTACCGTCGGCTTGATAGAAATAACGGAATGTATAGTAGCGGGCAGGGTCGGCCTGAGTTGGAGCTACTGGCGCATTTTTATAGTAACTGATGACTTCCATTTTTGCATATCTACCATCTCCGGTTTTGATAACAAGTGTACGACCTGGAATAGGGCTAATTACAAAAGCCTGAGGATTGTAATTGTACCATCCATTTCCCGATCCGGTAGGTATTGCAAGGCTTGTTGCACTTGAATCAACTCTAAATTGAGCAGTTTCTGGTATATTGAGCAGTTCTGAGTAGCTTCCCTCGAAAATGTATGCTCCTCCATTTCCATTTCTTATTGGACCTCCATTTATAATAATTGTAGTTCCCTTAAATGCAATATCCCATTTGTTACTGGCAGTATCCGATCCCGTAATGACTTTCTGATCTTTGAAACTATAATATGTAAACTGATTTTTATAAGGCTGAGCTGCATCAGCATCCAAATCTTTAACCAATAAACTGAAACTTTGAGATGTTGTTGGCGTTGTAATTTCATCTTTTTTACAGGCAGTAAAGAATAAAGATGTTGTAAATAGAGACAATAGAATTGTTTTTGTTTTCATACTATGTATTTGATTTAGTGATTGATTTTTTGAATTCAATGCCAAAGAAGAACGTTCTTCCAGGCATATTGGGGATTTTTTCGCTGTCTTTATAGTTGAGAATATTTTCTATACCGGCTTTAAGTGTGAAATATTTTCCAAGTGAGTAATTTACAGCAAAATTGGAGATAAAATAACCTTTTACGTATTCTTCTTCAGTGTCAAGAATCTGACTGCCATTCAAATCAGTCAGGCCATATTTCCCTCTGTAAATTATTCGTAAATTGGTATTTAGCTTTTTATTCCATTGATAGAAAATTTTGAAATTACCGCTATGTTTTGAACGGTTAAACAGCCCGCCATACTGACTTATTTTTACCCTGTACGATTCCATGGTTATGAGATCACGTGCCCAAATTTCACTGTTTTCTAATTGAGAAATAACATCCTGATCAGTTGCTTCCAGATATTGGTATCCAGCCGAAAAGCTAAGTTTAGGAGTGGGCTTGTAATTTAATTCAGCATCGAAGCCTTTTGTAACTACGTGATGCAGATTTAAATAGGAATAAACAAATAAACCATTGGTTTTCTTTGCAACAGGAATGGTTTCAATCATATCTTTAATGTCATTGTAGAACAGGTGTGTATTAAAACTGATTTTATCAGTTGGCACCCAATCTAATCCTATTTGTACTGATGACGAATATTCAGGTGTTAAATCACCTAACTGATCAATAGGGAACATCATTTGAGAAATAGATCCTGCACTTTGTAAATCAGTAATTCCCTGAAAAACAGTTCTTGATCCAAATACATCATAACCGGCAATTGCATTGTGGAAGTTCAGAAAAAGTTGTCTGTAATCCGGTGCACGATAACCGTTGCCTGCTGAGGCTTTGAGCGTAAGTTTCTTTCCAATTTCTTGCGAAATTGATAATTTGGGAGATAAAGAGCCTGAAAATTCGGAATGATAATCATAACGTAATCCACCCATCAAGGTAGTTTTTTTGAATAATTTCCAGTAACCTTGGGAATAAATAAACAATGAGTGAAATGTGGAATTTTTGGCGTAACGTTCTGCTTCAACACGTTCGATGTCTGCTCCAATACCGGATGATAAGCTGAATTGTTCGTTTTTCCGCCAGATTGTTTGAATTTCCGGACGTAAAACATATTGGCTGAAGTTGTCGTTGCTATAGGGTAATCCGGACGAAGCATAATCATACCGGGAGTTTGACTTAAATACAGAGGTTCCAAGATTTGCCTGAACTGTATAGTGAATGTTTGGTTTTATTTCCAGGGTTGGGTTTACTGAAAAATCCCAGTTATGAGTAATTCCCAATACTTTTCCGGGAATATTCACCGGTACCAGATCAAACTTATCTTTTTGCTGCTCATGAAATAAACGGCCTGCAAGTGTGAATTTTTGTTTCCAGCTTTTAAAATAGCTCCATTTCCCCTGAATTGTCTGGCTGGAAATAGGGGATACCACTTCGCCTAAACTTTGAGGTGCAAAATCGTATCCATCTGTATGGAAATAGTTTGCGCTGAGTGAAAATTTATGTTTTTCTCCGTTCAATGCAAATCCACTCCATGCATCATAAGTATTATGACTGGCTATTCTGAATCCTGCCCTAAAATTTGACTGGGATGGATCTTCGGTAATAATATTAATCACACCTGCTAAAGCATCCGATCCATAAACATTTGAAGCAGGACCTTTTATTATTTCAATTCGTTCAATATTTGAGGTCGAAATTCTTTGTAAATCGAGTGTTCCTGCAGCCCGTCCAATCATTGGTAAGCCGTCCATGAGTATTAAGGTGTAAGAAGGATCGAGTCCCATCATCTGTATCCCTTTTCCGTGGTTAGTTATGATTTGTAATCCGGTTTGTTCCCCTAGTACATCCGTTAGTCGAACTGGGGCGGTTTTTGAAATTTCCAGCTTCTTTAATACGGTTATGGGTACCGGAATTAATCTGATCGGCGTTTCATAACGTGTTGCAGAAATTACAACACCTTCCAAATTTTGGGTACGCATGGAATCCATTTCCAAATTTTGAGAAAACAAATTAAGTGTCAGAAAACATAATGTCATCAATACGAGCAGAGAAATACGCATTATTATTAAGTTTTAACAGATAGCAAATAAACCAACAAAAGTGATTTCGGTTTTCTAATCACTTGTTAATTGTCGTGTAAAATGCATATATTGGGGAAAATTGCTTCAGTATTTTTTATAAATCCAGCATGAAGCACTGTTTTTTTGAAATATGGAGTTTGTACTGGCTATTTTCAATAACTCAAAAAAATGTCGCATTTTTACAATCAGAAGCAATGGAAAATCTTCAATTTTGCAACGTTCATTCAAAAAAGAGATTATGAGTAATTTGATTAATTGGTTTGAAATTCCTGTTGTGGATTTTGACCGTGCCCTCAATTTTTACAGATGGGTATTGCAAACGGAAATCGAAGTTGTAGATTGTGGTGAAGAAAAGATGGGTTGTTTCCCATGGGATGGCGAAGGAGTTACAGGAGCGATTTCACTTGCTCCCGGATTTTTACCCTCGGAAAATGGAGTTCAGATAACATTTGAGGGTGGAGATGATTTAAATTATTTTCTCGACCGCGTAGAAAAGGCAGGAGGAAAAATAGTTAGACCTAAAACCAAAATAGAAGCAGAAGGTCGAGGTTATTTTGCGCAATTTATGGATACAGAGGGAAATAGATTGGGTGTTTACAGCCAATTTTAGGATGTTTTTGCCGTGATAATTATATATTATTTATCACGGCAATTCTAGTTAATTACGGTTACTGTGCCATTTACGGAATAAGATTTTTCATTAAGTCCTTTGTATTCACATGTATAAAAATATACGCCATTAGCTACCTCCTGATTGTTATTTTTCCCGTCCCATTCAATATTCAATTTATCGGTAGAATATACGATCTTTCCCCATCGGTTATATATCGTAGTGTTCATTGACTTTATTCCTTCGATATTAACAGGGATGAAGTAATCGTTTGAGCCATCATTATTGGGTGTAATTACATTTGGAAGTTCTAAAATAACATCAATATTCTCCGGAGGGTCAATAAGATTTATCATGCTGAATCCCGCTGAATATCCATACGATTCTGCATATCCAAATCCATATACGGTAGCCAGAAATCCTTTTGGAGAATAAAGTTGATGAGTGCCTGAATCAATAGGAACCTGAGCATAAGAATAATTGTTATATGAAGGAACCGGAGTAAATGAAACCGGATTACCGTCCAGTAATAGAAGAGAAGTATAGGCGGTTTGTGTAACAATATTTACATAATAATCTGTTATTACATTGGATGTAAATGCGTTAAAAGTAATGTCTTCAATGGATTGCTCAAGAGGAGGAACTATAACAGAAAAAGGATCACCAACACTATCACATAGATATCCCTGTGCGTATTGGTATATGAAAACCGGACTTGAGCATGAAATGTAATTTGAGATATTTGAGCTGAACTGATAAGCTTCTCCTGCATTTAAAGTTGTAATTATTGAACCATTTATTGAAATCTGGGTATTGTCATAATTTGCCAATATTCTGAAATAATCCTTTGCTTTTGTAGCCAGAGGAACTGTAATAAAATGTTTTCCAAAGCGATTAATGGGAAGCATCTGCTCATATAAGTGGTCACAGGCATCGCAATTGCCAATAAAATCACACACACTGCCACAAAATACCGCAATTTTTTTTCCATTTACTTCTTCAATTAGGGTTCCTGTAAGGTTTGCAGATTGAATTATTTGATATGCTTCCCCCTTATTTAAGTTGATAGTGGTTGAAGCCCCATTAACAGGGGTGATTTCTACCTGAGAGTTGTCTTCTATTGCAACAACCAGATACTCTTCTCCCTGTTCATAACTCCATCCATGAATAGTTAAAACTCTATATTTACTACCAACATTAGTTGTTGGGAAAATTAAAGATGCGTCTGATGTTTGTTCCCGATAATTCAATGCGAAAACGGATATGTCATTTACAGCAGTTATGTGAATTCCTTTGTTTTCAATGATTCCGGTTGAGAACAGAGCCGTACTGTTTGGAATATTTAACTGTATTGTGCTATTGGCATTCACTGCAAATGGAATAGTTGTAGATGAGCCGGGAATTTCAAGTACCCCACTTGTATTTTGTGTTGCTGATATATACACAGAAAGCTCAGTTAGGTTTACATCATCTCCATTTTTCATAAATCCAAGCCAAAAGTCTTTCCCTTTTGTAGTGCATTGTTGTTGCGAGAATGCACATTGAATATGAAATGATAAAAGCAATAGTAATATAAACTTTTTATTCATGATTTTAAATTTTAATTAATAGATCTATGGATAAAAGTAGTAGATATTTTATTACTAGACATTATTTATCATTTTCAGGTTGCATTATTGGTAAATAAATATTGTAATTTGTATGTTTAAATAAATTATTTGCTTGTAAATTCAGATGTAAATCTGATCAAATCATTCATTCGTAAAATGAAGTGTATGCAGTTGATAAACCATTCCTTAAATATTTTGCTTACTCATAAACACAAGAAAGTAGTATCATATCCTGCAATGAATACAGTTTTAATTTTTTAATTTAATATATATTGCTATTAATTGAATTTTGATATTTTTTACTTGATTAATTTTTGTATTCAATAATAATTGTGACCTTGAAACTGACTTTAAATATTGTTTTTAACACGATAAACCTGATATTCTGAAAGTGAATTTTTGGGAGGATAGCAATGATGATCCGGATATAGGTCTTAAAATTGAGAATGTTAGTTTTGATTTTCTTGTTGAAGATGAACTTATTCCGGCAATAGCCTATGCCTATGCAATGGGAGATGAAGGAATGATTGAAATGACAGTTACCAATAATACAGATAAGGCAAAAGTTTGGTTGCAGGTTGTGAAATTCCTGGTTGGACGAATCCATTTGAAAGCTCATTTACGCTTAAAAAAATGGATTTAAAGAGTTGAATCTGAAGCTGAGTTTTCTGGAAAAACTGAAGCAAAACAAAGAGATAGCCGATGCACAGATTAATTACTATATTAAAGAAAATGGTGTGATTATTTGGAATCAGTCTAAAGCAATTAAGATATCCTCCAAAGGAACAATGTTGTGGTCGAAATATGCTGATTTCTACATGGTTGACTATGTTGCCGGATTTGTGAATCCTAATGATGATGAAATGCAGGCAATACAAACCCGGAAAGAGGCCAGAGCAGTTTTTCCTACATTCACGAATTAGATTTACCGAACTTAGTCAGATTTTCTCCGGTTAACCTGAAAACGGTCCAATCCTCCATTGGTAAAGCTCCCAGACTTTTGTAAAACTTAATTGAAGGTTCGTTCCAATCGAGACATGACCAGTCGAGACGCCCACAATCACGTTCTAGAGCAAGTTTTGCAAGATGGGAAAGTAATTTTTTTCCATAGCCCTTTCCTCTGTATTCAGGTTTTACGTATAAATCCTCAAGATAAATACCGGGTTTGCCCAGAAATGTGGAAAAATTGTGGAAAAATAGTGCGAATCCTACAGGTTTACCATCTTCTTCGCCAATAACCACTTCTGCCATCTTTTGTTCAAAAAGTGATTTGCGTAATATTTCTTCCGTAGCAATAACCTCATGCAAAAGCTTTTCATATTCAGCCAGTTGCTTGATAAATTGTAAAATTAAAGAAAGGTCATTTTCCGTAGCAGTTCTGATGGCGAATTTCTTGCTCATTATATTTTAAATTTCTGCTTACAAAACTAACAAATATGAAGTAATTGGACATCTTTAAATACCTTTGTGGATGTTTCAGTATTATGTTAACCAACCCAAACTATTATGATGCCTGATTTTGATGAAATAATCTCCCGTGAAGGTACTTCTTGCGTGAAGTATGATCTCCGTCCTTTTTTCTTTGGATCCAATGATGTTATTCCTTTATGGGTTGCAGATATGGATTTTCGTACTCCGAGATTTATTATTGATGCTCTGAAATTAAGATTAGAACATGAAATTTTGGGGTATTCTTTTCGTCCGGATTCCTATTTTCAGGCTTTAATTGAATGGCAAAAACGCAGGCATAACTGGAATATAGAGAAAGAGTGGATTCTTTTTAGTCCCGGAGTTGTTCCTGCACTAAATATGAGTGTACTTTCATTAACTAATCCTGGTGATAAGATCGTGATTCAGCCACCTGTTTATGCTCCGTTTTTTGAAGCAGTACAACAGAATGGCCGTGAACTGGTGGAAAATCCTTTAGTGCAGAATGAGAGTGGTCGCTTTGAGATGAATTTCAGTCACTTGGAAAGCTTGTTTCAGGAAGGGGTAAAGATGATGATTCTTTCTAATCCTCATAATCCCTGTGGTACTGTTTGGAGTTTCAACGAACTTGAAAAGCTCTCCCGGCTTTGTATTCAATATTCCGTTTTGGTACTGTCTGATGAAATTCATTGTGATCTGGTTTATAGGTCTTTAAAACATATTCCACTGGCAACAATGAGCAATGAAATTGCTAATCAGACAATAACGGCAATTGCAGCTAGTAAAACGTTTAATATTGCCGGATTATCAACCTCTTCACTTGTCATTTCCAACCCTGATTTACGCGCAAAGGTTTCAAAGCAAATAGATGATTTGCATATTTGGCTGGGAAATATTTTTGGAAATATAGCTACCGAGGTAGCGTATAAAGAGGGAGATGACTGGTTAGAAAGTTTGATGGTTTATCTGAAAGAAAATGTAGAAACAGTATGTCAATGGGCAGGTAATCATAGTGATAAACTCTCTGTTTTTCCACCCGAAGCAACGTATATGATGTGGCTCGATTTCAGGAAATCAGGTTTAAGCAATGCTGATTTGCGAAATTGGATGATTAAGAAAGCAGGCTTAGGATTAAATTCAGGGATAGAATTTGGTACGGGTGGTGATGGTTTTATGCGCTTAAATATTGCGTGTCCGCGTCTGATTTTGCGTAAAGCTTTAAATCAGATAGAACAAGCATTCACAGAGTTATAGAAATTTGGTAAGAGATATCAATATTCTTGATATTTACTACCGGATAAAGTTCGTATAAACCTTTTTTTCTTTTTCCGGAGCGGGAATAATCCCTTTGCTATGCTCGATTACTTTGAGCAGCCAAGCCATGTTTTTCCCTAAAACCTGCATAATTTGCACTCCCTCTTCATCCTTCAACGCTTCACCAGGAGATGTTCCATGAATTACATTCCAGTAATTTGAAGCAGGAATTACCATTTCGGAATAGATAAGGAAGTTATTAAGCTGATCGAAAGTTGTTACACCTCCTGAACGACGAACAGCCACTACTGATGCACCGACTTTATGGCGAAATAGTCCATTGTTGGAACCAGCTACATAAAAGGCTCTGTCGAGAAACGACTTCATCGTTGCAGACATAGCTGAATAGTGAACCGGAGACCCCAGTAATATTCCATCAGCTTCTTTCATCTTTTGAATACAATTATTTACTTCATCGCCGGGTAAAACGCATTGTTCGTTTCGTTTAACCAAACAACGATTACAGGCGATGCAACCTCTTATTTCTTTATTCCCGATGTTAATTATCTCGGTTTCAATGCCTTCTTGCTCTAAAACTTTTGTAACAAGTTTTAATGCATGCCAGGTATTTCCTTCTTTATGCGGACTTCCATTAATTGCGACTACTTTCATATTTTAAGTTTTGAAAAATGACACATTGCAATAAATGCGCAAATTTACAGTTTTTCGCTTAGCGTTTCCCCATTGGTTTTGTAACCGGGAAGAGACGACTTTTTTTCTTATCTTTGCATGGATTAATAGTACCGGAATGAGTTTACCTGATTTTATAAAGAGTCGGCAGTTTTTAAAGCATTTTGCACTCTCAATTCTGCTCACACTTGTTATTGTGTTCCTGATAATTCAGTCGCTAGGATTCTACACGCGTCATGGTCAGTCTGTTGAAGTTCCGGATTTTATTGGAAAAACCATGGTTGAGCTTGAACAGATTGCAGATAACAGCGATTTTGAATTTGTGGTTGTTGATTCTGTTTGGGATTCTACAAAACCTAAAGGAACTGTTTTAATGCAGGATCCGCTGCCAATGGCAAAGGTGAAAAATTCACGTACAATTTACATCACAATGGTTGCAACTCAGCCTGAAAAGATTAGTATGCCTAATTTAGTTGATTTGACGATCCGTCAGGCAATGTCGTTACTCGAAACGTATGGACTCCAGATCGGTTCACTTCAATATAGACCTGATATTGCAAAAAATGCAGTATTAAAGCAGCTTTACAAAGGACAAGAAATAGAGCCTGGTAAAATGTTATTAAAAGGTTCTACCATTGATTTGGTACTTGGAACAGGAAATGGTAGCGGAAAAGCAATAATTCCGTTTTTAATTGGAAAAAAACAGAGCGAAGTGAAAAAGATTTTGATGGGAGCTTCGTTAAACATAGGGAAAGAAGTCTTTATGGATGGAATGGATACCGTTCACTCCCGGGTTTATATGCAGTCGCCGAAATATACAGGCAAGCCTGATGGAGAAATGGGACAATCTATTGATTTGTGGTATCGCTCTGATAAAAAAGTTGATTTTGAAGAACTATCACGAAGTTATCTGGAAGACTCTCTTACTAACCAGGAAAATACAACTGAAGAATGAGAAAACTATTCGCAGTAATCCTGCTTATTGTTTGTGCAGGGTGCTATACAAATGCTCAGGTTTTGATTTCCCCGCTTGAATCAAATCCACAGGTACAAAGAGAGTCAGTAAAAATTAAAAAACAGCTTAAGTCTAAAGCCGTAGCAGCACCTGTTGTTTTGCCTTTTTTTGATGACTTTTCAAATTCTTCTGTTTATCCGGATTCAAAGCGCTGGTGCGACAGATATGCTTTTGTAAATAATCGTTTTGGTGTAAACCCGGTTACTATTGGAATGGTAACTCTTGATGCTTTAAATGATACCGGAGCCTTGTATTTGAACGCTCAGGTGAATTCATTCCCCGCAGATACGTTAACATCTAACTCTATCCGCCTCGATTCTTTGTTTTCTCCATCTCCAAATCCAATCAGAAAACAAGATTCTATTTATTTCAGCTTCTATTTTCAACCTGGAGGTGGTCTTGGTTTCCCTTGGTCCAGAATAGGGGATATGCCTGAAGCAGAAGACTCACTGGTTCTTGAGTTTTATAATTCTAAAACGGCTGCATGGAATTATATTTGGTCAACTGCTGGTTTTTCGTTAGATACTCTTTATAAACATGATAGTGTTTATTTTAAACAAGTGATGATTCCAATATTGGATTCTGCAAGTTATTATACCAATGATTTTCGTTTTCGTTTTAGAAATTATTGTAGTTTGGGTAATAACTTGATTCCCAGTTGGCAGTCTAATTGTGATCAATGGCATTTAGATTATATTTACCTAAATAGAGCACGAAATTTGAAGGATACCACTTATCTTGATTTATCGTTTGTAGATCAGGCTCCAAGCT
Source organism: Bacteroidales bacterium (assembly GCA_963667975.1). Classification (GTDB taxonomy): domain Bacteria; phylum Bacteroidota; class Bacteroidia; order Bacteroidales. Next base: position 3,372,052 of record OY764079.1, on the reverse strand, counting down.
TCCTTAAAGAATATCAGGCAATGCCTGCACGACAATTTCAAAGCAGTGATGTAGCCGCTTCATTTAGCCAAAAACTCACCAATTTGTATAATGATACACTCTCTTCTCAATATTTTTATTGGATATTTGATCAAAATGGAACCCAGGTTCATTTTGAAAATCGTGGGAATGAAAATATATTACCCTATATTCAGTCGGGTTACCAGTCTATTGCAAACCATTCCACGCCTCCTATTACCTATGCATTTCCGGGGGTAAGCGGAACTGAACAAAATTTTGAAATTCGTCATGTGTTTCAACGCCCGAATGTAAGTGATATTCATCCAAGTAACGATACAGTTCGTTTCACTCAAGTGTTTTCAAATTACTTTGCGTATGACGATGGTACAGCAGAAAACGGATTTGGATTGACTCCTGCTGGTTCTAAGCTTGCCTGTCAGTTTAAGCTCAATAATCCTGATACATTGACGGCTGTTCAAATGTTTTTTAATCAGACTTCAGCCAATGCAAATCAAAAATATTTCTATCTGACAGTCTGGAATGATAATGGTAGTGGAAAGCCTGGCGATACACTTTACCGTATGCACTTGGTTCAACCTGAGTTTGAACCAGAAATTAATGGGTTTCATACGTATGTTTTGGAACGTCCATTATTGGTTAATGGGACTATCTATGTAGGCTGGATTCAGAATACATCAGATAATCTTAATTTAGGCTTCGATCGTAATACTAATTCGAACAGCCACATTTTCTACAATTCAACAGGTACTTGGGAAAATACTATTTATACAGGTTCACTAATGCTTCGTCCTTATTTTGGAAGCAATCTGCCTGTTGGTATTGAACATGTTGATCCGAAGAATATTCAGGTGAAAATATTCCCGAATCCTTTAAATTCTTCAGTTCTGCACATACAGTCGAATGTGGAATTGAATGAATATGATAAAATTATAATTTCTGATTTAACAGGAAAAACGATTATAAATCAATTTTATACTTCTGAATTAAATGCTGGAATTCTGAAAGACGGAATTTACATCGTTCGAATTTTAACTCATAACGGAAGTATTATTCAAACACAAAAACTTGTGGTAATTAAATAAAAGTGAAAGGAGAGGGGTGAAAAAAACTTCAATCTTTACAATTTCTTCAAAAAGTGAAAGAGGTTTCATTTCGAAACCTCTAATGTTTGACCATCTTATCATCCTATAAAATATTACCTTATCATTTCAAGATATTCAGGAGAAAATAAACAATGACAGAAACGCCCGATTACTTACTGGACGACGAACAAGATCTATTTGAACATCACAGGCTTGTGGCTGATAAAGGTCAAAGCTTATTGCGGATTGATAAATTTTTAATGTGCCGACTTGAAAATGTGTCGCGTAATAAAATTCAAAATGCAGCTAAAGCCGGGAATATCCTGGTGAATGATAAATCCGTTAAACAGAATTATAAAGTGAAACCCGGCGATGTTATCAGCATCGTAATGTCGTATCCACCCCGTGAAATTGAAATTATACCACAGGATATTCCTGTTAAAATTGTATATGAAGATGATCAGGTTGTGGTGGTTGATAAAACTCCGGGAATGGTGGTTCATCCGGGATATGGAAATTATACCGGAACATTAGTAAATGCGCTTACCTATCATTTTAATAAAGATAAAAAAGAGGGTGAGGAGAAAATTTCTACACTTTTATCGCATCGCATTGATAAAAATACTTCCGGATTGATTTTGGTTGCCAAAGATGAGTATTCGCAGGCAAAACTTGCAAAACAGTTTTATGATCATTCGATTGAACGTAAGTATTATGCATTAGTTTGGGGTGATTTTAAAGAAGATGAAGGAACCATAGAAGGACATGTAGGACGTAGTTTGAAAGACCGTAAAGTTATGGATGTTTTTCCGAATGGCGAACATGGAAAACATGCTATTACCCATTACAAGGTGGTTGAACGCTTTGGTTATGTAACACTGGTTGAGTGTGTACTGGAAACAGGTCGTACGCATCAGATTCGTGCTCACATGCAACATATTGGACATCCTTTGTTTAACGACGAAACCTATGGTGGTGATCAGATTTTGAAAGGAACAACTTTTACCAAATACAAACAGTTTATTCAGAATTGCTTCAAGCTGATTCCTCGCCAGGCACTACATGCAGCCACACTTGGCTTTATACATCCTGAAACCGGAAAATTCATTCGCTTTGAAGCTCAGTTGCCTGAGGATTTTACTCAGGTTTTGGATAAATGGCGAAACTATGTCAAATTCAAAGAACTGGAAATTGAGGATGAATAAATAATGCTTTTGAATTCAAATTTCTTTTCACGCTTCACAATTCACGACGATGTTCTAACCCTATCCTGAATTAGAACATCACGCTTAATAACTCTTCTTTGTTTACGTTTTTAAAATACGAATCTAATTCAATAGGATCCAAAATGGTTGAAATCTCTGTTGTGTCATGGCGTTTGCCAATGAATTTCTTTTCAAACTCTTCTGTATCTTTCAAATTAAAATAGTCTCCAAATATTTTGATTTGCTCAATAATGCCATCTTTAACTTCCATATTGATATCTAAAGTACCCCCGTTGGTTTTTAGAACTTTACGGAAGTTGTAGCGTGGTGAATAACCGAAATTCCAATTCCATGTACTGTATTTTTCTTTGACCAGTTTGTCAATTTTTTCGTGATCATTATTGTTCAAAGAAATAAGGTTTGCATCAGGATACATTTCAATGATATGTTTTTCGAGCATATCTGCAAATTCTAAAACTGTCATAGGCTGTTTAAGATGCTCACGGATATTGGTTACCCGGCTTCTTACCGATTTTACCGCCTTATCGGTAAATTTCAACGGATCGACCTTTAAGGCTTGTGTCAGATCTTTCATTTCGGCAGAAAAAAGCAATGTCCCATGATGCAATACTCTCTTTTTCCATACATGCTCTGCATTTCCCGAAAACTTTTTACCATCGATGGTAAGGTCGTTTCTGCCCTCGAATTTCGCTTCAATACCAAGCTTTTGCAATAGATCCAGAATAGGCAGGGTGTATTTCCGGAAATCAATCAAATTATCATCATGCCCATTCTGGATAAAGGTAAAATTCAAGTTTCCGAGATCATGAAAAACGGCTCCACCACCTGATAATCTGCGTACTACAGGAATTTCATTTTCACGAATATATTCCAGATTTATTTCAGCAAGCGTGTTTTGGTGTTTCCCTACGATAACACAAGGCTCATTTCGCCATAACATAAAACAATCATCCTGAAAATATTTCAGTACGTATTCTTCTGTTGCAAGATTTATATAAGGATTAGTGTTGTTTCGGTGTATAATTAACATAACGGTGTTTTAAATTTGTAGCTAAACAATCGGGCTTCAAAATTAGTTTGCGAAGTAACAGAAAAAATGGATGCAAAAAGATCCATTTTAATGATTGGAAAGTAGCAGATCAAACCAAATAATATTTTAACTGTTATTAATGATCAGAATAACAAACTCAGGTGAAAGATGATGGAATATAAGCTACTCGCCGATATATTTAACCGTAAAAGTATTCGGAAATATACTTCAGAAAAAGTGAGCAAAGAACAGCTCGAAACATTGGTAAAAGCGGGAATGTCTGCACCTTCGGCATTAAATATTCAACCCTGGGCATTTATTGCAATTGATGAACGATCAGTCCTGGATGTATTATCAAGAAAATTGCCTTATGCAAAAATGCTCAGTCAGGCTCAGGCTGCAATTGTTGTGTGTGGAGATCTAGGTAGGGCAGATGACGATTGGCAACGGGATTATTGGATTCAGGACTGTTCTGCCGCTTCAGAAAATATTTTACTGGCTGCTACAGCTATGGGTTTGGGTTCTGTTTGGACTGCCGTTTATGCAGATCCGGAACGAATTGCAACTGTAAAAGAGATTCTTAAGTTGCCGGATCATATCATCCCGTTGAATGTAATTCCTTTGGGGTATCCCGATGGTGAGTTCAAACCGATGGATAAATGGAAGCCTGAAAATCTGCACTGGCAGTGTTGGTAAATAATTTTTGACAATCTGATCCAATTTAATTACGTGTAATTCTCTGTAATTGTGTACATTTGCAGATTCATTTCCGGTAAAATAAAGTGCTGTGAATGAGTTGATGATGAAACAAGAATCCAGAAATAAACCCGAAGTGAAAGAGGGGATGCATCCCCGAAATCCACATCGATATCGTTATAATTTTGCAATGTTAACTTTGGTTATGCCTGAGTTAGCTCCTTTTGTTACGGTAAACGAGTATCAGATTGAAACTATCGATTATTCGAATCCTCAGGCTGTAAAATTGCTCAACAAAGCTATTTTGATGCATCATTATCAGCTTCGCTATTGGGATATTCCGGATAATTATCTTTGTCCACCCATTCCCGGAAGGGCAGATTATATTCATTATATTGCTGATTTGCTGGCTACCTGCAACCGGGAAATGATTCCGGCAGGTTCGAAAATTAAAATTTTTGACATAGGAACAGGTGCAAATTTAATCTATCCAATCATCGGGATAAAAGAATATGGCTGGAGTTTTATTGCATCTGAGGTTGATTTTGTTGCACTTAAATCAGCTCAAACAATAGTGGATGCAAACCCGATGCTAACGGGAAATGTTGAGTGCCGTCAACAACATAATTCACGGGCAATTTTTCAGGGTGTTTTACAAGAAGGTGAAAAAATTGATGTTGCAATATGCAATCCGCCATTTCATACATCGGCAGAGGAAGCTGCAAAGCAGTCACAACGAAAAATGCGTAATCTCAACTACAAAAAATCGGACAAACCGGTTTTGAATTTTGGAGGACAGAGCCATGAATTGTGGTGTGAAGGAGGAGAAGAGGCGTTTGTCAGAAGAATGATTTTTGAAAGTACACAGATTTCAATGCAGTGTTTTTGGTTTACCAGCTTGATTTCTAAACGTGACAACCTGAAAAACGTTTATCGGGAATTGAGAAAAGTAGGAGTCAGAGCTGTCAGAACACTTGAAATGGCTCAGGGACAGAAAACGAGCAGAATAGTGTGCTGGACCTTTTTGTCGCTTAAACAACAACAGGATTGGCGCAGGGAGCGCTGGCTGTCCGAATCTAAATGATAATATTGCATTATGCCTCTTGAAATTGAACGTAAGTTTCTGGTAAATAGTGATAAATGGATTGCTTTGCACAAGCCGGAACCGGAACTTATTCGTCAGGGTTATCTGCTGATTGATGTCAATAAAACAATACGGGTCAGGCTTAAAGGTGAAAAGGGATTTATTACGATCAAAGGAAAAACGACTGGATCTGTCCGCGATGAGTATGAATATGAAATTCCTGTGAATGAGGCTCACGAATTACTGGATAAGTTTGCTGTTTCGGAACTGTTTAAAAGACGGTATGAAATTGAATATTCCGGAAAAACATGGGAAGTTGATTTGTTTGAAGGAGTGCATCAGGGATTGATTCTGGCAGAAATTGAACTTAGCAGCGAATCAGAACCCTTTGAAAAACCCGACTGGGTAGGTGAAGAGGTAACGGGTGATGTTCGGTACTACAATTCGTATCTGGCAGGAACGTAGATGCTTCTGGATTTGATTGTCGTTTGTTTCTGCCTGAATCAGCAGGTTTTATGTGCTATTTATAACTCAAATTTCCTTTTCAGAAATTTCCCTGTATAAGATGCTTCGCATTGGGTGAGATCTTTGGGCGTTCCTTCAAAAATCAGGTTTCCGCCTTTGTTTCCACCTTCGGGACCAAGGTCTATTATCCAGTCGGCACATTTGATTACATCAAGGTTGTGTTCAATTACCAAAATAGTATGACCTTTTTCGATCAGGGCACCAAAAGAGGTCATTAATTTGCTGATGTCGTGAAAATGCAGACCTGTCGTTGGTTCATCAAAGATAAAAAGGGTAGGAGAGTCGCTGTTCCCTTTTGTAAGGAAGAATGCCAATTTGATGCGCTGTGCTTCGCCTCCGGAAAGTGAACTGGACGATTGTCCCAGTTTCAGATAACCCAGACCTACATCCTGAAGAGGTTTTAACCGACTGATAATACGCTGTATAATGGAGGGTTTGCTTTCTTCGTTAAAGAATTCGAGTGCTTGGTTAATAGTCATATTCAAAATGTCGGCGATATTTTTTTCACGATATTTTACTTCGAGAACTTCTTCCTTGAAACGACTTCCGTGACAACTTTCGCATACCAGTTTTACATCGGCCATAAACTGCATTTCGATAGTTTGAACACCTTCTCCTTCACATTCTTCACAGCGGCCGCCTTCAATGTTGAAAGAGAAAAATCCAGGCTTGTAGTTTCGGGATTTTGCCAGTTTCTGATCGGCAAATAGCTGACGGATTTCATCATAGGCTTTTACGTAAGTAGCCGGATTTGAGCGTGATGAACGGCCAATTGGATTCTGGTCAACCAGCTCAATGTTACTGATAAGATTGAGATCTCCTTCCAGAGAATTGAACCGTCCGGTTCGTTCGCCATAGCCTCCGTAAATTTTCTTTAATGCAGGAAAAAGAATCTGTTTTATCAAAGAGGTTTTTCCTGAGCCGGAAACCCCGGTAACTACTGTCAGAATCCTGAGTGGAATCTTTACATCGAATCCCTTCAGGTTATTTTCCCAAACGCCTTGCAGTTCCAGAAAATCTTTCCACTTGCGTATTTTTTCAGGAATAGGAATCGATTCTTTATGATGCAGGTATTTTGCGGTGAGACTGGTTTCACAATCAGCCATTTCGGGGATAGTTCCCTGAAAAACCACCGAACCTCCGTTTCGTCCGGCTAAAGGTCCGATGTCGATGATTTCGTCGGCAGCCTGCATGATTTCTTCGTCATGTTCTACCACAATCAGCGAATTTCCAAGGTCACGTAGCTGATTCAATACGTGGATTAAACGATGGGTATCGCGCGGATGCAATCCGATGCTGGGCTCATCCAGGATATACATAGAACCAACCAATGAGCTGCCCAGAGAAGTAGCCAGGTTGATACGTTGAGACTCTCCACCGGAAAGTGAGGATGATAAACGGTTGAGTGTGAGATAACCCAAACCTACATCTTCCATAAACTGCAAGCGGCTGGTAATTTCGGCCAACAGACGTTTAGACACACTTGCTTCATATTCGGTAAGCTGTATGTTTCCGAAGAATGACAGCAACTCATCAATGGGCATCAGAACCAGTTCAGTGATAGATCTGTCGTTAATTTTTACATACTGGCTATCTTTCCGTAAACGAGAACCCAGGCAATCAGGACAGGTAGTTTTCCCGCGATAGCGCGAAAGCATCACACGGTATTGTATCTTGTAACTCTGTTCTTCGACACTTTTAAAGAAATCATCAATTCCGTGCAAATCTCCTTTGCCTTTCCAGAGCATCTCTTTTTCTTCCTTGGTAAGTTGTCCGTAGGGTCGGTGTACCGGGAAATTATGACGCAAAACAGCCTTTTTGATAAAGTCGTCCTTCCACTCACTCATCTTTTCTCCTTTCCAGCAGGCTACCGCCTCTTCGTATATTGATAAAGATTTGTTGGGAATGACCAAATCTTCGTCAATACCGATAACTGTTCCGAAACCTTCGCAGGTTTTACAGGCCCCATAAGGATTGTTAAAGCTGAAAAGATTTTCCGAAGGTTCTTCAAACTGAATGCCATCTGCTTCGAAACGGCTGGAAAAGTATTCCCGTTTTTTACCTTCTTCCGGGAAGTATTCAATAATGCACTCTCCATTGCCTTCGTAAAATGCAGTTTGAACCGAATCTGAAAGTCGTGACAGAAAGTCTTCATCCTCAGGATTCACTGTTAAGCGGTCAATCAAAATCAATACCTCATCTTTTGCCTTGGTTTTGGCAGGCATCTCTTCGATATGGAGCATTTCGCCGTTAAGTGTAACGCGGCTAAATCCCATTTGTAATAACACCGAAAGTTCTTCATGCAGAGATCTTTCCGATTTCAGAACCAGTGGTGAAAGCACCATAAAACGGGTAGCACCAGACAATTTACAGATAAAATCGGAAACATCTGATATTGAATGACGTTTTACTTCTCTGCCCGAAACTGGTGAATATGTTTTTCCGATGCGGGCAAAAAGCAGTTTCATGTATTCGTAAATCTCAGTAGAGGTCCCTACTGTAGAGCGTGGATTACGGTTGTTCACCTTTTGCTCAATGGCAATGGCCGGGGAGATTCCGTTGATATAATCCACTTCCGGTTTGTTCATTTTGCCCAGAAACTGGCGGGCATACGAACTCAAGCTTTCCACGTAGCGACGTTGACCTTCGGCATACAAGGTATCGAATGCCAGCGATGATTTTCCTGACCCCGATAAACCAGTTACTACCACAAATTTATTGCGTGGAATTGCCACATCAATGTTTTTCAGATTGTTGACTCTGGCTCCCTTTATGATGATGTACTCCTTTGGATCTAAGGAATTTAACTCTCTTTTTGACATACATAGCGAAATAGCCTGCAAAGGTAGTGAAATTGAGGTTGTGGAAAAAGGGACGGAAGGGAAATAAGGTAACAGCGAATCCCCAAAGTGGTCGAAGACCCTTTTAGAGTTCGGGAGATGAAGTTTGAATCGCTACACCTTACCCTCAGTTATTCTCCTTAAAAAAGCTCTGGCAATGGGAGAAAATTTATTTTCAGATCTTTTAAAACATTTGTACAGAACTTGTATGGAACGATAATATTGTCTTTCTTCTATACTTATGTAAATTGAGTTTTATCGTGAATAAAGGTCTGTTTGTACAGTGAATTTTGATAATTTTGTAATACTAAAATGGGTGGTAGATAGCGAAATGTTACGATTTCTTATGAACTGTATTTTAAATCGTATTTTATGAAATTTACTATCTTTTTACGCAGAAGTTCAAAACTGACAAGATTATGATAAATGAAAATTTAAAATGTGATTATCCATGTTTTGATATAAATCGGAATATGATTTTCCCTCAAGTTACAATTGACACAAATCTAATCAGATTGATAATGATTTCGGAAGCACCTTCTGTCGATTCTTCGAATTATTTTTATAAAGACACATCTGCGTCATTCTTTCAAACAACAATGATGGCTTTTCAGGATGCAGGTATTTGTATAAAAGATTATAAAGATTTGACAGATATGGGAGTCTATCTAACAACAGCAATAAAATGCTGTAAAAAGAATTACCTTGTTTCTATGAAAACAATTAAGAACTGCGCCAATATTCTGGAAATGGAATTGTCGCAATTTTCTAATATAAAGGTAATTATGTGTATGGGGGATTTCGCAATTAAAGCAATCAACTTTATTTATAAACGTAAATCGGGAATTATCCCGATTAGGCTAGGTTCTACTTACAAAATAAGAAAAGAAATATTTGAGGCAAACGGGATAAGATTTTATCCTTCATACACGCAGACCGGAGATAGTTTTAATATCGAAAAAATTAAAAGGCAGATGATCGCAGAAGATATAGAAAATGCCTTGAATTATATCAGAAATAGCTGATTTTTAGAGTATAAAAATAGAAAACACAAAAGATGACAGAGAATAAAATTCTTAGTATATATTATTAAATGATTATGATGGAATATTTATAATACAGTGACAATTAGAACGTAGGTCTTGATGGAAGAAAATTTGAAAGTTATTCATTCCCCAAATGTTGTTTTTATTTCCAATGTGATTGATCTAACCCAATAGAAAATTTGTAAAGTGGAGATTATTGTAATTATAACATCTTTATCAATGGGCAATAGAAAAATTATTTCAATCTGGGTAACACGTGCCAACAGATTGGTGAGATTTAAATTATATACAGATGTTGGAAAAGCGTATACGTATAAAGCAAAATAGTATCTAGTTAATTGTGTTTTGCGTCTTTTTGAAATATATGTCGTCTTATAAGTTTATTAAACAGTAACTGATATTAAATAAATAAATATGGAAGTGGTTGATATTTGGAATGATTTTCATAAAGAGTTAAAATCATATATTGCGAAAACCATACATAATGAGGTAGATGCAGATGATGTAATGCAAGAAGTATTCGTAAAGATTATTCGAAATATTCATAAAGTGAATAAGGCAGAAAACTTACGACAATATCTTTATGGTATTGTGAGAAATACAATCAACGATTATTTTAAAACACAACAACAGAAACACAATAATGCCGAATTTCCGGTTTTACTTTTGGAGGATAATGTAAAATCGCTGAATACAGTTGTGGCAGAAAGAGTTAAATCATTTATTGATCAACTGCCTGAGAAATACAAAGAGGCTTTACTATTAACCGAGTTTCAGGATGTATCACAGAAGGATTTGGCGGAAAGATTAAATATATCGTATTCAGGAGCAAAATCACGAGTACAAAGAGGGAAAGAAAAACTAAAAGAGCAGCTTATGGATTGTTGTATTTTTCAGAGCGATGTCTACGGTAATATTATAGAGATGGAGAAGAAAAATTGTCATTGTTCTTGATTTAGCTTGCGTCTTTTTTACAGTTTCAAGGTGGTATTATCGAATGACACGTTGTCATTTATTAAAAAAATAATACGATGGAAAAAAATGTAATCCATGAAGAAGTAAAAAGATCTTATGGATATATTGCGAAAAACAAAAATGTGACAGGCTGTTGTAGTAGCACAGCTTGTTGTAACAATGAAAATGCTGCCGATTATTCTCATATTGAAGGCTATCAGAAAGAAGCAGACTTGGCTTTGGGTTGTGGACTACCTACCGAAATCGCCCACATTAAAGAAGGCGACACGGTGGTGGATCTTGGCTCTGGTGCAGGAAATGATGTTTTCGTTGCCCGGAAAATTGTTGGGGAAAGGGGCAAAGTAATAGGCCTTGATATTACTCCTGAAATGATTGATCGTGCCATACAAAACAATCAAAAACTGGGATATAAAAATGTTGAATTCATTTTAGGAGAAATTGAAAATATGCACGGAATACCAGAACAAACAGCCGATGTGATAATCAGCAACTGCGTAATGAATCTTGTGCATGATAAAGAAAAGGCATTTAAGGAGGTTTATAGAGTGCTTAAAAAGAGAGGGCATTTTAGTATTTCTGATATTGTGTATAATGGTTCTCTTCCAAACGGAGTGTTGGAATCGGCTGAAATGTATGCAGGTTGTGTAGCAGGGGCCAGTGAAAAGAGTCGCTATCTTGATATAATAAAAAATGTAGGATTTCGGAATATCCAAATAAAGAATGAGCGCCTGATTAATTTACCTGATGAGTTACTCTTGAAACATATAAGTGCAGAAGAATTAGACAGCTTTAAGCAGTCTGGTTCAGCTATTTATAGTATTACCATATATGCAAATAAACTTGAAAAAGATGAATAATCAAATTGGAGAATGGTACGAGTAGGCACCGTAGAACATAAATAAAGCCTATTTATGCAAAAAAGTTCCCGAAAATGTTTTCTTGCATTTTCGGGAACTTTCATAAAACTGTCTGGATTGGAATATTTTTTTTTACTTTTGACTATATGAATTGAAGTTTAGGTGAGGCAATTGTATAAATGCTTGCTTATTTAATTAGTAGCAAGCTGCAATACTGCATTGGTCAAAGATCTCTCCAATAAACAATAAAACAGGATGCCTGTATTTTGTAATTCATTTTACCCTTCTATTCCATGGTTCATCAATATCATTTTTATAAAACCAAATATAATCAGGAATTATTGATTGACCTGATCCGGTTGGAAACACTGGAAAAATATCTTCAGGAACATCCGATCCATACGTTAACCTACTATGACATAACGCTCATTACTGAAGGTCAGGGTCTTTTTAGTCTTGACGGAATCACTCAACCGATCGAAAAGGGGAGCGTGTTTTTTTCTTCCCCGGGACAAATTCGTTGTTGGGATTTTCACAAGATGCCACAAGGGTATGCCTTGATTTTTGAAGAGGATTTTATGGGTGAATTTTTCAATGATGCTCTTTTTGTGAGAAATCTGGCCTATTTCAATAGAAACGGGGAATCAACCTCCCTTACATTAAGTATGGGAGAATATGACCAACTGGTACAGATGATGCAGGCAATTCTTTCCGAAATTGACCGATTTCCGGTAAAAGATCAGCACATTTTAAGATCATTATTGTATTATACAACTATGTTCTATAACCGGTTGTACCTGCAGCAGCATCAATTGTCCAGAACAGAACAATTTAACCGGTATATTCTACAGTTCAGGAAATTAGTCGATAACCATTTCCGGGAAATTCGAACCGTTGAATACTATGCAGAGCAGCTTTATGTAAGTCCGGGGTATTTAAATGAGTTAATCCGGAAACACATTGGTTGCAGTGCCAAGCAATTCATTCTGAACCGCACAATGCTCGAAGCCAAAAGGCTGGTAGGTTATACAGATCAGGCCATTTCAGAGATTGCTACCGCATTGAATTTTGAGAGCTCAACGTATTTCAACCGGACTTTTTTAAAACATACCCGGCAAACCCCACTTAACTATCGAAGAAAACTCCACGAAAAGTGACATTTTCTCCCTGGTTTATTCTTTTCATAGACACCTTGTTTCCCTATTTTTGTGCAGATAAAATAAATATAAATAAAGAATACTATGAACAAGCAACAACAATCTCAGGAAACAGTCACATTGGTGGACAGTCTTATTGCCATGGAAAAAGCAGCACTGGAAAAATGGAATCAGGGTAATCCGGATGGCTTTCTGTCCATATCAGCTCCGGATGTTGTTTATTTCGATCCCTTTACCGATCAGAGACTGGATGGTCTTGATCAACTTACTGCCTGGTATGAAAATATCCGCGGCCAGATCCATGTTGACCATTATGAAATGATAAGCCCTCGGGTACAGGCAACAGGTAATATAGCCGTACTGACGTTTAACCTTCAATCACAGGCTGGTTTGAATACTGAAAAATGGAATTGTACCGAAGTTTATCGTCTGGAAGAGGATCAGTCCTGGAGAATTATTCAGACTCATTGGTCGTTCACCAAACCAACGCTCCAGTAAATTCTTCGATAACGTATGTTTTGCCAAAGCATAATCTAAATGTTTCGGATATTAGATATTGTATCTTAAATATCTGATTATAAAGTGATAATTGCTTATGTTAATATCGAATTTGTGCTGAGAATCTTATATTATTCTTTCTCTTTCAACATATTTCTGAAGTTTCGTCCTATGTATCAGGATAAGATCACCATCTTTTACTTTGTGTTTTTTAATTTGCATAGTAGTAGGAATAGAAATGATTTCTTTTTCAAGCATTCGGCTGAACTGATTAACAGATATACCTAAACATGTTCTTATCACCGAAGATAATTTCAAACCGAATTCGAATTCGCTTTTGATTCTGAATACAATCACTTCATTCTTAATACTTAAAGTATCTTCTATGGAAATAATGTCATGTACTATTTCATACTTCACACTTTTATAATCCTGTTCAATATTGTTTTTTCTGCCTGTTTCAGGTGAAAAAGCATATTTCCAGGCAGTTGCCTTGTTATTGGTTGAAAAATCGTGAAACAAATCTTTAGGAATCAGTTCCGGTTTTGTTCGCGACAAAATGGTGATATTGCATGTGTTGTTACATTGTACGCATCTGTAAATCAACCATACGTCAATGTTTCTTTTTTGAGCATTCATTCTGAATTTTTCACTGCAATAAAACCGATCACTGCTGCAATGACTGCATTTTCGTTGTAATAAGGGAGGATTTTGTGTTTTTATCTCCCAAATAAATTCATTTTCCATGATCATACAAAAGCTAATATCCTTTTTTGTAAGCGAGTTCTTTATTCGCACAAAATTGGATATTAGCTAATTGTAGAATTCACAAGATATCACAAGGGTATATAAATATTTTTTGCTTCATGACTGTATCAGTGCCATTTATTGTTGTTGAAACACTCTGGATATTTCTTCTGCGTGAGCCTGATTATACGTTTGAACATATGCAATGTAAGGAACAAAAATCAGCATACCGACTAATAGACCAATCGCCAATTCTTGATAGCGTTTGTGTTTTAAAACGACATAGAATGACCATATTAAATTTAGGGTCATTATTATGTGCCCTATATGAGCGATTAAATAGTTGTCATTCCACGGTAGGATAAACATCGACATCGTACCCAGAAAATACGTCGGAAGAGATGTAGCCACTAAAAAGCCAGCTTTTCTAGTGATTAGAAAGACAATAAAGAAGCCTGAATACAAGAAACTTGTTGGTGCGCACGCATTGAATGCAATCCAGTCTGGCACACTTACTTTTAGCTTTTCTAAAAAGAAAAATGTACTACTTAATGCTACGATCAAAAGCAATGTTATCAAAATAATTCCAATTACTTTTTCTGTTTTTGATAAATTCATTTTTTTAATTTTAATTGTTAATAGATAAATAGATTAATTACTTACGTAATGCTATTTGTCAAGTTCATCCATCATTTTCACCATTGCATCTTTAAGTTTATCAATGAATTGCGTTCTGTTTTTCTTTCTGTTTCTTATTTCGAGAAAGACACGATAAAAATCTCCCATTTCAATATGAAAGAGTACTTCAAAGCAGAATGCAATATCACGCAGGCTACTATTTCCATTATCAAGACATCGGACAGCATATAGAGCATATACCAATTCAACCAATGCAACTTTGCTGTCGGTCCATTGCAGTTTCCTGCCTTCTGCAATCGAAATTAATTCAGCATGCAGTTTTTCGGAAAGAGAATCTATTTCAATGGAAATGAATTGTGCCAGCCTGATACTTGCCAGAATATCCGCAACACTCTGATCGTGTAAGGTTGAAAAAGAGAAATCTTTGTCGAATGAAAGACATTGAATATCGGAAAGGACAGTATAGTTTTCCCTTAAAAAATACATATCATCGCATTCCGTTTTCCCTGATTGATAATACGTATAGAAATGGTTATTCCGGAATTTCTCGTTCAAACGTGCCTGCTCAGCTCTCAGATATTTATATTGAGCTAATGGCGTTTTTTCTATACGATTGATCTCAAGATGATAAATCCAGACATAAAATACCAGTAAACTGGTAATTTGAGGTTTCCGGATCTTGAAAAAAAGAATCTCTTCTTGTGGACTCTTAAATTGATATTCTGCTATATATGATTTTAATATTGCTACTGATGCTGTTAAATAGTCAACTATTTGCGTTATTTGCAACAGTCTATCAATTTGACTTTGTCCAATTCTTTCAATTTCAGATTCTATGTTACGCTGAATGTTCTTTATGAAATTTTCCATCTGTATTCGATGCAACCGAAAAGTTAAATGGATTATGAAATCCAATAACAACCCGGTATGACAAATAGCATTGCCTTAAAAGACAATAAAATGAATATTAGAAATGATTAAATGAAAAACCCGTTCGAGTAAAATTATTCGAATAAAGAAACCATTAGCCTGTGGTTTATGAGGCTAATATTAAGCGAATATAAATCTAAGAATTGCTCTCAAAGCACGTGTATTTAAAATTCGATGACAAATATACGTGTTTTTGAGAAAAGTTTTACAAGTGTTTTTTTGAAGATTTCGCGAAATTTCTTGTTGCTTGATGAACCATTTTTTTCTTACTTTTGGTTATGCAAGCCAGGATTTGCTACAAACTGAATTTAGGAAATATCCAAAATATTCTGGTATAACCTATTAGGAATGTATGCTGATAACAAATCATTTAATGAATAGGAAAAATGAAAACGATCGAACGGGATAATGTGAATCTTGATTATACATTCTTTGGGAAAGGAGCGGTTACACTTGTATTTATTCATGGAGCTTTTATTGATAAAGAATATTGGAAGGCTCAGGTAGAATACTTTCAAAAAGATTATCAGGTTGTTACTGTTGATCTGGCAGGACATGGAAAATCGGGTAATAATCGTAACGATTGGTCTATACAGGCACTTGGAGAGGACATTGTGTTTGTAATTAATGAGTTAAACCTTTCCGATATTGTACTAATAGGTCATTCTCTTGGAGGTGACGTGATATTAGAAGTGGCAAATAAAATTCCTGAAAGAATTATCGGGTTTGTGGGGATTGATAATTTCAAAAATGCAGGGACTGCAATGCCTCTGGAAATACAGAAACAGATTGATCAGGCTCTTATTTTAATGCAAACAGATTTTGCCGGTATCTCTGAAAATTTTGCGCGTATGTCATTGGTAACTTCATCCACAAATGATTTAATTAGTGAGCGAATCATTAATGATTACAGAGAATTCAATCCTCAAATTGGAATTGCGTTGTTAAAATCAAGTTTTTCGTATTACAATCGCGAGAGAGAATTAATGCAAAAGCTGAGAGTAAAATTATTTTTAATTAACATAGATTACTTTCCTACAAATGAGGAGTTGCTTAAACTGTATGCGCATTCAGGTTATGAAATATTCCGGCTTCAGGGTACTTGCCATTATCCGATGATTGAAGAACCAGATGCGTTTAATCAATTGCTGGAGAAGATTGTTTTGAAAATAAGTGCTAAGTGAGCAGAAACTGCTACAATATTTATTTGTATTAAATAAAGTTCCTGTATGTGAGAAGCTTACTGAAAACGAATAAGTGACCGCTTTTAATAGCCCTGATTGTGGATTTATGAATGTTTTTTCTAATCGTTGAATGTATAAACCTGTTTTTCTATAAGGCAGGCTGAATGGGAAAGTATTCACGATTGTTTATGTTGCAATTAATGACTTTATTTTAAATCAATTCAGTAGACGTCTCTACAGAATTAAAAATCGTTATAGTGATCAATATTGTATACAAACTTGTTAATCTTAACCTCAACTACCGAGCATATATTTAAGCAATAAATATTTTACGGAAATTTTGATAAAATTATATAATTTAGGCGTTTATAAAATATATAGTTTACAAATTATGCTTAATTGGTTGATTCAAAAAATAAAGAGTGATAATGAGAACCGGGAGCGGTTTCAAGAAGCTTTTAAGGTGACGGAAGTTTCTTCAAAAACAATTTTGTTGCACGAAGGGGAAGTGTCAAATCAGATTTATTTTATAAAAAAGGGTTGTTTGAGAATGTGGTTTAATAAAGATGGAAAGGATATAACCATTCAGTTCTTTTTTGAAGGTCAGGCTGTTGCTTCAATTGATAGTCTTTTAAGTAATCAACCCAGTATGTTTACGATTGAATGTATCGAAAATTCTGAAATTCTGTCAATTAGCAAAAGTGATTTTGAGCAGCTTCATCAAATTTATCCTGAGTTGAAAGATGGCTTTTATGAAATGATCTTTCAACGGTTCAGAATTTATGCACATCTTTTCCTTTCCCGTATTAAAGATTCTCCTCAAGAGCGCTATATGGATTTAATAAAAAATCATCCAGATATTATAAAACGGGTACCACAGCATTATATCGCTTCGTATTTAGGCATTACACCTGTTTCGTTAAGCAGGATAAGAAACCGGCGGTAGTTTTCATTTCTTAACAATTGTTATCGTTAAGATGTTTTGGGGAGAAGCATCTTTGTGGAGAAAAAGATAACGATATGAAACTGAAATTCTTTAGCCGAGAGCATACAAAAACACCTTATATCCAGCTTGATACACGGAAATGTAAAGCATGTTGGAAATGTTTGGGAGATTGTCCGGGTCAGGCTATTCAAAAAATTGATTTTGCATGGCACAAGCATGCTTTGATTGCAGCTCCCGCCCAATGCATTGGATGTTTAAAGTGCGTAAAAGCATGTGAATACGAAGCATACTCGAAAGTAGATGTAATGAAAAAAGAAACTACAAAGCGTAAAAATAAAGTGTTATATGTCTTTATTGTGAATAGCCTGCTGATGTTAAGCGGAGTACTAATGGCGATATCAGGTTTGGTTCTTCAATTTGGTTTTCATATTGGCAATTCGGGAGAACAACATGGAGGCGAAATAAGAACCCATGTGGATAATTATGAACATGTCAGAGGGCTGGATATATTCGATACTATTTGGGGAATAAATTATTCTAATTGGTCATTCCTTCATAAGTTTGCCATTGTTGTTTTTTCACTACTCATGATGTATCATATTTTTATTCATTGGAAATGGTATAAAATGATTATTAATAAACATTTAGCAAGTAAGAATATTCAGGTAATATTATTATCCGTATTTTTTTTACTGGTCGCAGTAACAGGTTTTGTGCCATGGTTTATTGATTTATCAGGGGGAAACAGTATGTTAAGGTTGATTCTTATAGAGTTACATGATAAACTAGCTCTTGTTTTAGTTATTTACCTTACATTACATATTGTTAGGCGATATAAATGGTTTATCTCAACTTATACGAAATTGAAAAACAGAAACTGAATTTCTATACCTTCAGGTTTTAATAAAATACTCTTTGAAAAGCAACAATACATTTAGAAGCAATTTTGACTGGAATATTTGTAATTGATGACTGCATTTTTTCTATCTTTGAGTATCTGAATCTGATGTTCAAAGGAGTGTTTGATTATCAGGGTAATTGGCTAAATTTTAACGTGAGTAATGAGCATGTGGTTTCACATTTCTCACAAGGTTTGCCTATGATGTATAGTTCTTTTTTGTATAAAGAGCAATCTGTCAATCTTTAAAAAATAGATTTTGAAAAATTATTTTGATAAGGAATTTGAGTTGAGGTATTTCGAAATGAATAAATTCGGACTTGCTTCACCAACTGCTCTTTTAACATTGATAGAAGAAACGGCGGCAGATCACTGTTGTTCAATAAATAACGGGTTATATGATCTTGAAAAACAGCATATTGGATGGGTTTTACTTTCCGGGTTTATGCAAATGGATCGTTATCCGGCTTATAAAGAGAAGATTATCATTCGGACATGGTTGTCACGCTATTCAACCGTAAAAGGATTCCGCGAAAATCTTATTTATGATGTGCAAGGGAATATTATTGGCCGGGCAAAAGGGATTTGGGCCTTTTTTGATATAAACAGGCGAAGACCGGTTCAGGTATTTGACGAAATAAAAGAGAAATGGTCTTTTTATAGTGAAGAGTGTGTAGATCATGATATTACAAAAAAGATAGATGCAATTGAAATGGCTCGCTATAAGCAGGAATATAATGTTAAACGCTTTGATACTGATATGTACCTACATCTGAATAATATCAGATATTTACAGTGGGCAATTGAATCCGTTCCCGAAGAGATTGCAGATAATTATTATTTACATTCTATCGATGGACGCTTTATTGGCGAAGCACAATATGGAGATACAATTGTTTCTTTAACAAACGAGGATATCTATACAAACTCGTTTATTCATACCATGAAAGTTCAGGGAGCCCCCGGAGCTTGTGCCACAGCAAAAACATTGTGGAGAAAAATGGAAAGGTAGTAGGAAACGAATAATGAGGTATTGATGTTGTTAAGTCAGAAACTGTGTAAAATATATCCGCTTGTAAATTTGGGATTATCGCCTAAATGCCCTGTATCTTATTCCTGTTTGTGTTAAGAATAGGGGGGATTTTCAGGAGAAAGATTGCTGATGGAATTCTATATTTGAATACTCATGGTGAAATTGTAGTTTAATGTTGGTTTGAATTTCCCATCTTTGCATATAGATATTATACCCACTCATGTTATCACAACCCATCGAAATTCATATTGTACCGGAAGATGTTTCAGAAGTTCGGTTCAGCGATTATGCCTGTGGTATTTTTGAAGCATTGCCCACACGCAAAAGTGTGAAAAAGGCAATCAAATCGGGCTTGTTGAAAATTGATGGAAAGGAAGCCGAAACAGGCCGTTGGATGATTTCCGGAATGCAGATCGAATTATACCGCGAAGAACAGTCGCCACAGAAAATTTTACCCGTAAAACTGAATGTAGTGTATGAGGACGATTATCTGGCAGTTGTGCACAAACCACCCGGAATTTCGGTGAGTGGAAACTATTTTTATACCATCGAGCATTCGTTACCATATAACCTGAAAGTATGTGATTTGCCTACAGCTTTAGCTCATCCGCTACCTGTTCACCGGCTTGATAACCCTACCGAAGGTTTGTTGTTGGTTGCTAAGGAGCGTATTGCTCGCATCGAGCTGGGGAAAATGTTTGAAGAGAAATCTATCCAAAAAACCTACCAAGCCCTTGCAATGGGTTTTGTTCCGGATGAGGGAATTATGGATTTTCCGATTGAAAATCAGAAATCTGTGACTGTTTATAAGACGAGAGAACGTTGCCATTCACTGCGAAATGGTTTTCTCTCTTTGGTTGAGCTCAAACCTCAAACAGGCCGTACACATCAGATTCGTATTCACTTATCTACTCTTGGATTTCCGATTTTAGGAGATAAGCTTTACGGAACTAAAGGAAATGTTTTGCTGAAAAACGGGCTGTTTTTGTTTGCGTCGGGACTGGAGTTTATACATCCGGTAAGCTGTGAGTATATGACTCTTGGACTTCCGGTTCCGGATTCTTATTTTAAACGGATGGAGAATGAAGAACGTAGGTGGAAAAAGTATCATTCAATTTAAAAAATTGGGAATTGAGATAATCAGTGAACTTGAGATTGCTTCGCAAATAAATGTCATGCCCGGAGTTTTTGTACCTTTGCAGGCTAATTTAAAGAAAATCAGCGTATGGAAATCGGGAAATTCAATCTGCTTAAGATAGACAGAAGCACAAGTGTGGGGCTTTATCTTGTTGATGAAGAGGGGAATGATGTATTATTGCCCAATAAATATTGTCCCGAAAATGCCGAACCTTTTATGGAAATTTCGGTTTTTCTGTACCGCGACAGTGAAGACCGACTGATAGCTACAAACTTGATCCCCAAGATCGAACTGAATGATTTTGCCTATTTGACGGTTGCAGATGTTGATCGTAATGGCGCTTTTTTGGATTGGGGGTTGGAAAAGCATCTTTTTGTGCCTTTTCGTGAACAGAATAAAAAAATGGTGAAAGGAAATAAATATCTGGTAACCATGTATCTCGATGAGCAAACTGAGCGTTTGGTTGCTTCAGCCCGACTGAACCGCTTTCTGGATAATAGCAACACCGGGCTGAAAGTGGGAGAGCCAGTTGATTTGATTGTCTGGGAACAAACTGCGTTGGGTGTGAATGTGATTATCAATAAGAAACATAAAGGGTTAATTTATCACAACGAGATATTCACAGAGCTCTATCCCGGCATGAAAACCAAAGGTTATATCAAAGCTTTGCGCGAAGATGATAAAATTGACGTCTCTTTACAGCTACAAGGTTTTCGGAATATAGAAGATTCATCAGCAAAGGTATTGGATTTACTTGAAAAACACCGTGGTTTCCTCGCATTTACGGATCACAGTGACCCGGATGAAATTGCTGACTTCTTTCAAATGAGTAAAAAATCATTCAAACGGGCAATAGGCCTTCTTTACAAAGAACGAAAAATTACGATTGAGGAAGAAGGAATTCGCCTGATAAAAGAAGATTGACAGAAAAAAATACCTGACTCTATGTCACTGTTACTTCCCGAGAAATATCCATGGAAAGATCGTTTGAATGCTGAGGGAGTTGGCTGCTATTCCGACTTTGCATTGGAAAACCGAATACGTGTTGCAATCCTGAATCTGATGCCGGAAGCAGAAACGTATGAGTTGAGTTTACTTATCCGGTTGGGAAAAGCATGTCAAATTTTGAACTCTGTACAAGAACGAAAATTTGTGGTAGAACCCCTTTTTATTCGTTCAGAAATTCATACTTATACAAGTTCTAACCCATTGCATTTAAGACAGTTTTATCAAACTTTTGAAATGCTTATAACGAAACAAATACCGGATCGAATGATTGTTACGGGAGCTCCGGTTGAATTGCTGCCTTTTGAAAAAATCAGATATTGGAATGAATTGAAGGAAATTCTGAAATTCAGCCAACGAGAAATTTCAGCCACAATGGGAATTTGCTGGGGGGCTATTGCTTTAGGGAAACTTTTGGGTATCGAAACTCAGGTGTTTGAAAAGAAAATTTGTGGGCTTTATCCTACTGAAATTACAGCGCAAAATCATTCATTATTTTTGGAAATCGGGAATGGCTTTTTAACCCCCCAAAGCCGGTATGCAGGATTGAATGAAGAATCTCTTTCTGAGCATTTACAGGATAAAACGGTGACTGTTTTAGGCCGGAATAATGATGCAGGTTCTTTTTTGTGTGAAACCTCGGATAAACGATTTCTGATGCATGCAGGGCATCCTGAATACACTGTTGAACGTATCTTGTTCGAATATCACAGGGATCAAAAAAACGGGAAAAAGAATATTCCCGTTAACTTTAATGTAGCGAATCCTGTTGGAAATTGGTATAATGACAATAACCATTTGTTTTGTAATTGGTTAAGGCCATTGTAGCAATGAATTTTTGTCTGCTTTTACAATACCCGTAAAACCAATCCCTTCAGGTATTCCCCTTCTGGATGGAAAATACTAACCGGATGATCTGCCGAATGCCCTGATTGGTACACTATTTGAGCATCGCGTTTTTCGAGTGCAACGGCTGAAAAAATAGCAGTACGGAAATCCATAGCAGATACCGCCTGAGAACAAGAGAATGTAAAGAGTAATCCTCCCGGCTTTAGGTGTTTTAGTGCTTTTTGATTTACATTACGATAGCCTTTCAGAGCGTTGTCGATGTAACGCTGATGTTTTGCAAATGCTGGAGGATCTACCACGATAATGTCATACATTTCGTCAGTATTGTCCAGAAATTCAAAGGTGTCGCGGGCAAATCCCTGATGAACAGAATTCTCTTTGGCATTGAGCTTTATATTTTCTTCGGTCATTGCAATGGCTGAAGCCGAAACATCTACTGTATGAATCAGGGAAGCGCCGTTTTTGATGGCATAGCAGGAAAATCCTCCGGTATACCCAAAAAGATTCAGTACCTTTGCGTTTTCGGAAAAACGACCTAAAAGCTTCCGATTTTCATGCTGATCGATAAAAAATCCGGTTTTCTGACCTTCTATAATATCAACCAGAAAGTTAACTCCGTTTTCAATAATAGGGACAGGCATTTTTACTTTTCCGAGCAACCAGCCTTCCGGTAATTCTTCTTCACTGTTTAAAGTTGATTTACTTTTGTTATAAACAGCAGTTAGGTCATTTCCAAGTACTTCCTGCAAAGCTTTCACGAGATTTTCCTTGATTTTATAGAATCCCAAACTGTGAAACTGAACAACTGCTACCTTGTTGTATATATCAACGATAAGACCCGGAAAACCATCGCCTTCTGCATTAATTAAACGATAAACATTGTTTTCGGAATTTCCGGTAAAACCCATTTGTTGGCGTAATGCGTAAGCCTGAGTAATCCTTTCTTTCCAGAAAGGATAATCACCTTTCCCTCCGTTGAAAGAGAATATTTTTGCACAGATTGTATTTTCGCTTTGGAAGAAAGCTGTAGCCTTGTAATTTTGTTGATAATCAAGTATTTCAACCATGTCGCCATCGTTGATTTTGCCTTCTTTTTTTAGAATTGCACCTGTGAAAATCCATGGATGAAAGCGGTCAAGCGAGCGCTCTTTACCTGGTTTGAGAATAAGTTTTGGAAATGGCATAATAGGTTGGTTTGTAGATAAATAACAAGGGAATCTAACGAACTTTCAAAATCGGTTAGGTTTGAAGCTGACTAGATGAATAAACTCTTAATAAAAAAACAGTGGCTTTGCTGACTATTTTTGTTGCCAGCGTTTCAGTTTCGGAATATTTTTGGTAAAGAGGGATGCAAGAAAACCTGGAAATCCTATTTTTTTCAGATGTCCTTTTACCAGTTCCTGCATTTCGATAACAGTCATGTTTTTTTGAGTAAACTCGCCGTTTTCGTAGCAATAGCTGCAATATGTTGTATTGGGAGATCCATCGGCATTGGTACTTCCTCCTTTAGGATCTTTTTTCATTGGCATTCCACAGCTTTGGCAGAATTTATTTTTCTTTTCCATGACTTTGATATTTTGTGTATTGAAAAACGTAACTGCTTTTTATAAGCAGTTACGTTTTTCAATACTATAATTAGCTGAAATACTCACGCATACGATCGAAAAAACCTTTGTCTTTCTGTGTAGGCTTTGGCTTAAAATTGGGTGAATCGAGTAACTTTTCCATCAGACTCTTTTCTTCTTTACTTAAGTTTTGAGGAGTCCAAACATTGATATTGATAATAATATCGCCTTTCACATAACTGTTGACTTCGGGTAACCCTTTGCCTTTTAAACGCAGAAGTTTACCAGCCTGAGTCCCGGCGTCGAGTTTGAAACGCGCTTTGCCATCGATGGTTGGTATGTCTACCGAAGTTCCCAATGCTGCTTCCGGGATACTCAGATAAAGGTCGTAAATAAGATTATTTCCATCACGTTTTAATTCAGGATGTGGGGTTTCTTCAACCAGAATAATGAGATCTCCATTTACACCACCGCGTGCAGGAGCATTTCCTTTTCCGCTCATCGAGAGCTGCATTCCTTCTGCAACACCGGCAGGAATATTGATTGTAATCACTTCTTCACCCTGGATTACGCCATTTCCGTGACAGGAAGTACATTTACGGGTAATTACCTGACCTTCGCCATTACAGGTGGGGCAGGGAGAGGATGTTTGCATCTGGCCTAAAATAGTGTTGGCAACACGGGTAACCTGTCCTGTTCCTCTGCAAGTTGTACAGGTTGAAAATGCAGTTCCGTGCTCAGCCCCGGTTCCGTTACATGATTTACATGCAATTTGCTTATTGACCTTGATTTTCTTCTCTACACCTTTGGCAATTTCTTCGAGGGTAAGCTTAACTTTTACACGCAGGTTACTCCCTTTGTTCACTCTGCGGCCACTACGACGTGAACCACCTCCGAAACCACTAAAACCACCTCCGAAAAAGTCACCGAAAATATCGCCAAAGTTGCTGAAAATATCATCCATATTCATACCGCCACCGCCAAAATTATTACCCATTCCGGCATGGCCAAATTGGTCGTAACGCTGGCGTTTTTCGGGATCGCTTAATACTTCGTACGCTTCAGCGGCTTCTTTGAATTTTTCTTCAGCTTCTTTATTGTTGGGATTTTTGTCGGGATGGTATTGTAATGCCAGTTTACGGTATGCTTTTTTCATTTCATCCGCGCTGGCGTTACGATTTACGCCCAAAACTTCGTAATAATCTCTTTTTGCCATTGGCTATCTTTCTTTTATTGAGCTACAACAACTTTTGCAAAACGAATCACCTTTTCGTGGAGGCAATATCCTTTTTCTACTTCATCAATTACTTTTCCTTTGCTGTTTTCGTCCGGAGCAGGAATCTGAGCAATGGCTTCATGTATATCTGGGTTGAAATCCTGATTAATTGATTCCATCTTTTTTAAGCCTTTTTGCTCAAGTAATGATTTAAATTTGTTGTAAATCAGTTCTGTGCCTTCGCGGAAGTGTCTGGAGTTTTCATCTGCTTCCATCGATTTCATTGCTCTTTCAAAATCATCGAGTACCGGAAGCATTGCAACAATCATCTCTTCAGAAGCTGTTTTCAACAGATCCAGCCGCTCTTTACTAGTTCTTTTACGATAATTGTCAAATTCAGAATAGAGACGTAAAAATTTATCATTCGATTCACTTAACTTCTCTTTCAGTTCCTTGATTTCCTCTTCGTGTTTGTCCTGTTTTTTCTTTTTCTCTTTCCGGAATTCTTTGAGCTGTTCTTCTGCACAGGGAGTTTCCTGATTTTCAGCCTGTGAATTTACATTTCCGGCTTCTTCAGCCTGATTCGGAGTATTTACGTTTTCTTGTTCTTTCATATCTTTTTCAGACATACCTTTCTTTGATTTAAACGAAAATAGTTTGCGCATACCCGCTCTTTACAATTTCTTTGCCAGAGCAAAAGTACAGACAAATTGTCAGTTGAAAAATTTGCTTTGTGACAGAATCATTTTTTATATGCGAGATATCTGTAAATTGTATTGAAAATCAGATAAATGATATTTAAATTGTTCGCCTGATTTCGGCACCAAGCTGTAGTAAGCGAGTGTCAATATATTGATATCCTCTGTCAATTTGTTCGATGTTATGAATGGTACTTTTCCCTTCGGCTGAAAGAGCTGCAATCAGCAGTGCGACGCCGGCCCGGATATCGGGGGAAACCATATCGATTCCACGAAGTTTGAATTGATGATTTAATCCGATAACGGTTGCACGGTGCGGATCACACAAAATAATCTGGGCACCCATATCAATGAGCTTATCTACGAAAAATAAACGGCTTTCGAACATCTTCTGATGAATCAGCACACTTCCTTTCGCCTGAGTAGCAACTACCAGTGCAATACTGATTAAATCGGGCGTAAAGCCAGGCCAGGGAGCATCGGATACGGTCATGATAGACCCGTCCATAAATCGCTCAACCTGATAATGTTCCTGGGCAGGGATAAACAAATCATCACCTTGTTTGATTACCTGAATTCCTAGTCTGCGAAAAACCTCAGGAATTATTCCAAGATGTTGATAATGAACATTTTTTACGGTTATTTCCGATTGAGTCATCGCGGCCAGGCCAATAAAGCTACCCACCTCAATCATGTCGGGAAGTAGAGTATGAACACATCCTTTCAGGCTTGAAACGCCTTCAATAGTTAGTAAGTTAGAGCCAACGCCCATTATTTTTGCGCCCATCTTGTTGAGCATGGTGCAAAGCTGAAGCACGTAAGGCTCACAGGCTGCGTTAAATATGGTTGTTGTGCCTTTTGCAAGCACTGCCGCCATTACAATATTTGCAGTACCGGTTACCGATGCTTCGTCCAGCAACATATAAGTACCGTGAAGTTCTTTTCCATGAGCATGAAATGATTGATGCAAAGCATCATACTCTATTTTTGCACCCAGTTTTTCAAAACCGATAAAATGAGTATCTAAACGTCGGCGGCCAATTTTGTCACCACCTGGCTGAGGAATTACTGCAATTCCGAAACGGGAAAGTAGCGGACCTACAATCATGATAGAACCACGTAGTGAGGTTGCTTTCTGGCAAAAATCTTTACTTTTCAGATAGTCAAGATTGATGTTTCTTGCACAAAAACGCCATGTTCCCGGAGCATCTTTGCTTACTTCAACTCCAAATCCGGCTAGTAATTCTATGAGTTTATTTACATCACGAATGTCTGGAATGTTTTGAATAGTAACCTCTTCTTCCGTTAACAATATAGCTGATATTACCTGAAGAGCTTCGTTTTTAGCGCCTTGCGGGATTATTTCACCTTTCAGTCGTCGTTGACCGATAATTTCAAAAGAGCTCATTTACAAACCTTATATGGATGAATTTCTATGGCCACGATTGTTGTAACGTGGATAATTCCTTTTGTTTCCGTGGTTTTGTTTTTGCTGACCCTGACGTTGTTGTGGGCGTTTTCGGACAAAATTCTTTAATTCATTTGAGTGCTGAAGTTTCATCTCTTCATTGAGTTCCAGTTGTCCGTTCGAAAATTCAAGTAAATGTTGAGCAATAATATCATCGGTTACCGATTCTTTGTTCCACAGCAGATAGGATTTTTTCATCTGGTTGGCAATGGAACGCACAAAAAGCTCTTTTTCAGGGCCATCTTCGAGCAAGATAGCTTTCTGAATCAGCTTTTCAATCCACAAACCATAGTGGCGGTAGCGGATGCGCCCGGTATTGTACGAAGGTTTCTCAGGTCTTTTCTTTTGTTCTTCCGGCTGGGGAGCAGGGTATGGACCATCAACATCTAAGCGATAATCAGATATAATGTAAAGATGATCCCATAGTTTTTGTTTATAATCGCTCATTTCACGAATCTGTGGGTTTAAAATTTCCATTATGGAGACAATTCCCATAGCAGATTTCGTTCTTTTTTCGCGGTCTTCAATCATAAGCGCTTGTTCTACCATTTTTTGCACATGGCGACCATATTCCGGTATTACAAGCTTATTGCGTGTTGTATTGTATTCCATAGGGTTAGGAAATTTCTCAGTTGAAAGGTTTTAGCTTGCAAAGGTAGTAAAAAACAGGGAACAACCCGAAAGAAATACGTACCGTTCCGGCTGTTCACATCCAAATTTATCCCCGGGTGTACCCGGATTTCAATTTCTGTAAAAGCTTTGTGTGAAAAAAAATTTTAATTTGATGACGTGTAAGATGATTTTTTTAATTTTGAATTCTGGTAAATATGATAATCGCGATACATTGTGTATTCTAACTTAGTATGCTTTGTATGAGTTTAGTGTACATCTCTAAATTAATCAGCACCAATTGCAAAAAATAGCACCCATGAAAAAGCATTTAATCATTCTGACAATTCTGGTGCTATCCTGTATAATTGGGCAAGGACAGACAAATATCTACCATCCCCTTCTTGGCACAAATGCATTTTTTGGAGATAAAGGCTGGAATATTTTTAATTCCTCACTTTACTTTAATACCCATTATGGTGTAAATGAAAATATTATTATAAATAGAGAGAACTATAAAAAAAAATATTCACTTTTTGATTTAATCTTGACTAATCCTAATTCTATTTATGACGCTGCCATAAAGGAACAAAATAAAAGAATATATACTATAATTGGCACCTTCCCGGAAGCGTTATATGACTTAAATCTTACAATTAGTGATACTGTCACTTATAATTTATCCCTAGTCTTTTATACCGTTGACACCTCCTCTCGTGTTGTTATAAAAATTTATTCTGTACTGTTGTTAAAAGGAATTGGTGGTGTTTTGGTTAATGGATCTGTTGAATATTTAGAGGAAGGCTTTGGTTATACAAGAGAATTAAAATGGATAACAGATCCTGAAAAGTTTGCACCAAAAAATGCTTTACGGGGTTCAATTTCTGGACGGTTAAATATTTGTCACGAAGATATAAGCATTAGGAGTGGAGTTGTCGCCATAAATTCAAAGACAAATCGAAATTTTATGATTTATGCAATAAAGGCATTGGTCGACTTTATTTCCGATGGTTTCAAAGGCTCAACTTTTCCAAGTGTAACAAGTGAGGATTTGAATAACTATTTAATCCCATTATCTACAACAATGGAAGGGGAAATCGAAATAGTTAAACTCTTAAATGAAGAAACTAAAACATTTGACCTTGCCATATCCAAAGCCCAGAAAGAAATATACATCATCAAAGAATGCCGAGAAGCCTTAATTACCGATTTGGTAACAGGCAAACAAAGAGTTGAGAATACTTACACTTGTTCTGATAGTGAGTATGCACTTGCTGCAGAACCTGTTGTTAGATACTGTACTGGTAATGGGTATAATAATGGTAAGGATAGTACAAATAATAATTAGCAAATAGGCCTTAAAGGTTATAATTAGCATTTATAACTTATACAGGTTATAATGATATAATATTACCTAATGCGGTTATAAATAGTAATACAGATGAGGGTAGTGAAACACATAAAGAAATGAGTAAAGTAAAAAATAATATGATGGAATTAAATGCAGTTGTTACTGGTGATCTTGTTAAATCACGTAAAATAATAGATGCTGATATTGCACCAGTTATTGAATCATTGAAAGAAACATTCAATACGATCAATGAAAATCTGCTTGAAAGGAAAGGTAGTTTTGAAATTTATCGTGGCGATAGTTTCCAGGCATTTGTTCCAAAACCCGAATTGGCCTTGTTGGTGGCAATCATTATCCGTGCACGTCTTCGCATGTATGTGCCATCATTTTCATTATCAGGAAGAAGCAAAAATGCCAAACCCATCTTGCATTCTTATACAGATGCAAGAGTTGCCATAGGTATAGGTGCAGTAAGTTATAAGACTCAACATATTACTGAATCTCAGGGTGAAGCATTTATCAAGTCGGGGTACGCGTTTGATGTTATGGTTAAAAATAATGAATGCCTTGCTATTAATACTCCTTGGAACAACGCCAATGAGGAGTTTGAGGTTGCTTGTAAGCTGACTGACGCAATTATTAAAAAATGGACTGCATCAACTGCAGAAGCTATATACCACCATTTGCTTTATGGTAAAAATCAAAAAGAACTGGCAGTACAATTTAGAATAACTCAGCCAGGTGTACATAAAAGGCTAATGCTATACGGTAATTTAAATAGTATTCAGGCTTTTATAAACAGATACCAAAAATTGACAACAAAATAAGAAAATATGGAACTATCAAATATAGGCCTGTTATTGAGAATTTTAATAGCTCATTCCTTGTCCGATTTCGTTTTTCAGCCCACTTCATGGGCTGAAAAAAAAGATAAAAAAGGAATAAAATCACCTTATTTTTGGTATCATATATCCGTAACTATTGGTGTTTTGGCAATTATGCTTGGCGATGTACATCTTTGGCCAGTTTTGCTTATTGTGAGCGCAGGGCATATCATTATTGATACTATTAAATCAGTATTGCTAAATTCAAAAATCTGGGTATTTATTTCCGATCAACTCGCTCATTTACTTGTTATTGTTATTATTTGGTTAGGTTTTACTAATCAATTTCAGCTATTTTGGACACTGATTTCTGAAATAGCAACGATACAGAAAAACCAGTGTTTATTACTCTTCTATATTCTACTTAGTATTCCGGCATCGGTAGCAATTGGAAAAATAACTCAAAAATGGAATAATGAATTGGAAGAAAAAACTTCAGAACAAAAGAGTAAAGGCTTGAAGGATGCCGGAAAATGGATTGGCATTTTGGAAAGGTTAATGATATTTACATTTATTATAATCAATGAATTGAGTGCAATAGGTTTTTTACTTGCTGCAAAATCGGTTTTTCGGTTCGGCGATTTGAAAAACTCATCTGAGCATAAAAAAACAGAATACATTATCATTGGAACTTTTATTAGTTTTTTTATTGCTATTGCATTTGGCTTGATTTATAAACGGGTAATAAATTGAACTTCAGAATTTCTGACTCCTCACAGTATCGATTAGCGGAAGCAAAAAAAACATTTTCAGGTTCGTTTCGTGACAATACATTAATACATTGGCAATCCATTAGAAATGTATTTGTACAAGACTATCCCGTTTATAGCCCCCAAGATTATCGTTTACCAATCTGCCTTTTTGGAGGATTATACAGGTTGGGGGATTATACAGGTGTAATTGCAATTGCGGATTTATCAGTTTTTCTCTTTGAAAAAAAAACTCCGAAATATCCGTTTTTACTTTATCAGGTCAGGAATTCTGAGTCTTTGACGAAGATCAATCCTGAAAAAGAAAAGGATATGCAACCCAGAACTTTAATACCATGCGAAAAACAGTCATGACATTGTTGATAAACGAGCAACAATGGAAAGATAGAAAAAAAAAAGGCTTAAAGGCTTTACAAAACGAAAAATACAGGGAAACTTTACACAAGATTTAAATGCGTTTGCCCTGTACCGTTCCGGCTGTTCACATCCAAATTTATCCCCGGGTGTACCCGGATTTCAATTTCTGTAAAAGCTTTGTGTGAAAAAGATTCTTAATTTGATGCCGTGTAAGATGATTTTTTAAATTTTGAATTCTGACAAATATAACTCACCATGCAGATACATCCGGATTGGTATAATTTGTACGAATATGCTGTACCACTAAGCTAGTCAAAAGTGATTGTTATTTACCTGATTAGTGTGCTTTAAAGTTATAGATTGGTTTTAAAATATCAATAATTTTCACAGTATCTGTAATTGCTGATTTTATTTCAGAAAGAGATTTATATGCCTGAGGTGCTTCGTCGATAGTTTCGGAAACCACCGAGGTGGTGTACACTTCTTTCATTGATTGTGTAAACTCCTCCATGTTAATTGCTTCCCTTGCTTTGGCTCTGCTCATTAATCGTCCTGCACCATGTGGAGCTGAGTAGTTCCAGTTTTCATTTCCCTTGCCTCTACAGAGTAAAGATCCGTCGCGCATATTAATTGGGATTAACAGAATTTCATCCTTTTCAGCACTTACGGCTCCTTTTCGAAGAATCATTCTTTTGAAATCAATGTAGTTATGGATGGTTTCAAAGCGTGAAACCTCTGTTAAACACATTTCCCGGAGAATGATCTCAGCCATTGTTTCACGATTCAGGCTGGCAAATTGTTGGACCAGAGACATGTCGCTCATGTAGTCATTGAAATAATTTCCGCTTAGATAGGCTAAATCTTTGTGTGTTTTGGGCTTTTCTATTTTTTTGAGTTCTTGGTGGATTTCCTTCGTACGACCTTCCTCAGTCAGTTTGGCAATTAATGCTTTTTTTTGTTTTTTTATTTCTTCTGGTTTTTCATTTGCCAGATATTGATAATATCCGCAAACATCGGTACCCAGTTTTCGGCTGCCTGAGTGAATGATCAGATATAGATTGTCGTTGTCTTCCGATTTGCTTAGTTCAATAAAATGGTTGCCGCCTCCCAATGTACCGATGGAAAGGCGCGCGCGTTTCATATCTACATGTTGGATACAGCGTAAACGGGAAAAGTCGAACTCTTTCACAGCCTCATCATGTACGTCAAATCCATTAGGAATTTTATCCCGGATTACTGCATCGAGTTTAGCAAAATCAGGATTTTTATCCTTCAACTGTATTGTAAGCATTCCGCAGCCAATATCAACCCCAACCAGATTTGGAGTAATCTTATCAGTAATTGTCATCGTTGTGCCCACGGTGCAACCCTTTCCGGCATGAGCATCGGGCATGATCCTTATTTTTGCATTACAGTATGCTTCAAATTCAGCCATTTGCTTTATCTGCTCAAAGGCTTCTTCTTCAAATGTTTTAGCAAAAATATGAGTTTCTATTCCTTTATGGTTTGTGTAGATTTTCATGCTGTAAAATTAATAAATTTTACATATTTATTTTATATTCAGACTCTTTAGTATGTATGCATAATTTATTTAATCCGTAAATGTGATGTTGTTTACGAATATAAATTTTCGGATCAATTAGGTAATATATGGATTTTGTTATTTGTCCATACATTCCTGTTTTTTAGATTGGCAGAAAATAAAAATTCAAACAGAGAAAGGTTTGCCTTCCGGATTATTCGGGTAGCTTGATATGAAAAAATTTGATTTCGAATGGTTTAAATTCTATTTCGGATTCGCCCGTCACCAAGTTCCCGTTTGAACTATCCGTGATTGTTACAGGCATTTGTCTGAATGTGAGCATGGTTTTTTCAGTTTGATATGCAGGGTTGTAAACTCTGATTTTGAAACCGTTTTTAACAGGGGTAATACTGCTGATTGTCAGGTTTTCATTGGTGAGTTCCGGAATATATGTGTGATTTTCGGCAAATTCACGAACCAGAACCATGGGGTTTGACCAGGTGGAGGCTTTGCGGAACAATTCTGCAAAATCGGGTTTTTGTTGAATAAATATGGAATATCTGAATGTTACCGGACCTTCCTGATAAGCAGCGAAGTTTGTATGCCAGGAATTATTCATCACCCACGAATAAAAATCAGAGGAGAGGATGGCTTTCTGCATCCATTGTTTATCCTGATTGTTAAACCAGTTTTCAGCAGTCATCCTGCCGAATTCGCATAGAGTGGCATCGGGTGAAAAAAGTGTGATGTTTTTTTCAGGGTTTGAAAAATTAACCCAGCGACCGATGGTAAAGTAGTTTTTGTTTGTACCCGGAAGCTGATCTTTTTCAGGTTCGTATATGCCCCAGCTTTGTTCTGCTTTTACAACAGGATTGCTTATACTGAACGGGAAGTAAAAACGGACGTTTTCTTTGGTGAGTACTTTTGCCTTGTCGATTTTGTTTTCGATGTAAAGCTGTTCATCTCCGTCAACCAATGTATAAGAGCGGGTAAGTGATTTACATCCTTTTGCTTTCGAAAAAACGGTTACCGTCAATAGCAGTTTTCCTTTTTCGGTAATCCGGATAGAGTCAACTTTGTCAGAAACTGGTTTTTTTGCATCCTGTTCTGTATAAATAAACTGATTCAATCCTTTTGATTCCGAAAAATCATAGAACCCCTTGCTGAAGTGCTGGATAGCGAGAATATTTCCGGTGAGTGTGTCAAGGGTGACTTTTAGCTTATCGTTGCGCAGTATCCCGTTTTTGTATAAAACCGGTTTGTTTTTCTTTGTCTTTTTAAAGGTGGGGGTAAGGGTAATCAAACG
Source organism: Bacteroidales bacterium (assembly GCA_963667975.1). Lineage (GTDB taxonomy): Bacteria > Bacteroidota > Bacteroidia > Bacteroidales. The sequence continues at coordinate 3,337,960 of OY764079.1, read as the reverse complement.
GTAAGACTCTACATTTTGTAGTTGCAGAGCTGTTTTTCCATTGCTGAGTGTTTGAATTGAATACACGTTTCCTTGTTGATCTTTTACTTCGCTTCCCAAGCTTTGAGTGGGCTGAATAAATGCTAATCCGTTGAATGGAAATGATTGACTGTTAAAAAGCTGCAAGTTTAATGAGCCTGAATTTAATGAGTCAGCGATAATTTTTTTAAGTTCCAACGCCCGAAGCATAAATTGTTTTTTCCCATTCCATATTTTGGTTTGAAGTTCTCCTTCCGGCTCATCAATACTATTATGAGCACCCCATGTATGTTCGTTAAAGAGAAGAACGTTATTCCAGCATTCCCGGATGATATTATCGGGAAGATGTTTGCTTAATAAAGTTGCAGTTGTTTCAAGATGGATTAGTTCTGCGGCTGTTTTTCGGTTGGTAACCGTTTCATAGGCAGTAGAATATGCACCGTCTTCCCAATATGGGGATAAGTCGCCTTTGTATGTCGGAATTTCATTTCCATGTTCTTTTTCGAGCTTTTGAAATACTTCACTAAATGTACTGATTATGAGTTTTGGTGAGGAGTATTTTTGATTCCATTCACGGATGAAGTCGGAAAGGAGTGAGTCATTTGGACCATTGTCTCCTCCTGTGGTATAGCTCAAAAAAGAAAAATTATATGGATATTTTTTCGTTTCCAGATTCGACAGGTAATCTAAAACCGGATTTATATTCTTTTTTTCGCCAATAAACCACTTGTGAAACAGATTGTATCCGGGAGAACTCATCCAAACCAAAACCTTTTCTTTTTCAGAAGTTGATTTCCACCAGAAAGGCTTATCACCCCAGGTGCTTAATGTGTTTCCGATTCTGTCGAAACTATTTACTGCCGGACAGAAATACCGGATTCCATTTTGAGCCATGACCGGAATAATTCCGGCAACTGCTCCGGGAATATCGGTAATAGTGGCTGAATTTATTGGTATTCCGTATTCTAATGATATTTTGGAAGAGAAGTTTACCAACTGGAACAGTTCTTCAGCGTTTGCTAAACCTGTATTCAGATTAAGATAAAACCCTTGTACGTTTATGCGTCCTTCTTTCGCAAATTGTATAAATCTGTCTTTTTCATATTCGGGAACCTGTTTAAGATATTCCTCGAGTATCCACAACGATTCAATACTGAATTTATATTGAGATCCAACAGGATAATCTTTGGTTTTTTCGATCAGCTTAATGGCTTGTTTTAAGATCTCAACCTGTAATTTGAGTACTTCCTCTTGCGGATGGGTATACCCAATGTCCAGATGCGAATGAGGTATCAGATAAACAGTGTAAGGCTTGAATGCTTTAAGTGTGACTTTTTGGGTGATTTTCTGCTTTTGGTATTGAATGGTAAATTCCTTTATTAGATCAATATTTGAGCTAAGGCAGGGTATATCAATAGCATTAATGCCGAATACTGCATTTTGATTGAAGATCTTTTTCTTTCCTTCGTAAATAGTAATGGGCAGATTATCCCTATTGTAATTTTCGAAGAGAAGTTTAATCACCTGCTTTTTAACACTATCGGTAGAAAGTTGTACAACGGCTTGAGGTATTAAGGTGAATTTTGTTTGCAGTTTTTTTTGAAAGATCATAAACCAGTCAGAACTATTCGTGTTTTCTCCGGATAGCCTGAATCTGATTTTTCGATTTTTATCCAGCCATTTACAAGGAACGGTAACAACTAAAAAACCGTTTATGTCACCCACATGATCACGTTCAACTACCTGAAACCGTAATGATATATTCCCTTTTTCAATTTCCCAGTCTTTTACCGGGCCATCTTTTCCTGTTTGGAATTCAATAGTTTCGTTATCTCCTATTTTTAAAGAATAACGATGATTTTCTTTGGCTGTAGCAACATTGTAGTTTGATAACAGCACAAATGAAACTGTTTCCGATGTTATTGAAGCAGGCACTGAAGCAGACTCCCATTCGATAAATGGCGAATCAGCATTGTTACGAACTAGGCAGGCTTTTCCAGGTTCCGGATGAAAAGACCAATATTCAAGTTGGGTTCCGGAAATACGGGTTTCAAATCCGCCGGAATATGATTGACCGTACAACTCTGAAATTTCTAATAGAATTAAACCGATTAAGCAAAATGAGAACGTGAATATTTTTTTCATGTACTTAGTGTTTGTTTTAATCAATTGATTTTGAGTTAAATAAAATATATCCGAAATTGAATATTATTGAAAATGGATCTTCATAACCCTGATAGTAATTTGCAGAGATGCTTAAAGGACCAATCATAGTGTGTATTACCAGTGCTCCGGAAGCTGAGAAATACCGCTTGTTAAATCTTTTTCCGTAATAGGGTATGTGACTTGCATCCTGAAGGATTTCCTGATATGGTTGAAATATGTAGCCTTCTAATCGAAAATGAGCTGATTTGCTGATTTTTAAAAGATTTTTTATACCTCCGGCAAGGTATTGGTTTGCCCTGTAGACAGAAATAAAGAGGGTTTTGCTTTCAGGTGTTGGGTTGAAAATACCGCTGGACAACACAGACGAGGTGTAATTTTGGTAAAAATGCTGAGATGAGTAAAAACCTTCAAGATAGAAACCAAATGTATAAAATTTGCTGACAGGTACATATTTGTCGTAAAGTAACTTAGCCTGAATCCATCGTTGTTTCTTTTCATAAAAAGATTTTAACGGAGCCGTACTTCCCGGGTTAAACTCTTCTGTTCCTGTAATAAATTGTGTTTTGGCCAGAACCTGAGTGCCCTGTGTGGCAAATTGTTTCTTATTCAATGAGTTCTTTTCAAAAAGTAATGTGCCGGCAAAGGGTTTGAAATATGTTTTATCCGGTTCGTCGCTCCGGTTAAATGTATTGGTTTGATAGTAGTCGTCTTTTTGCAATGTTTTCGCAATGCTGATATTTATCTTGGATTTATTTCCCAGGGTAATCCAAGTGAAACACCAATATAGCTTTCTGTCTGAACCAGGTAAGAAGGATTCTTGTCCTCAAAAAAGTATGTTTTGGTTTTGAAAAAATCCCACTGATTGTATGAAATAACTGCTTCCAGATAAAATGGAACCCCTGAGGGATAATCGTTACGGGCACGAACTTCTACAGAGTTGTAAAATCTTCCGATATAAGTGTTTGCAGAGATATTTGATCCAAAATTAGATAAGTATTTGTAGTTAACTTGTATAAATGCCTCATTGATAGGACTTGAAGATATGTTTCCGCCAAATTCGGTAACGAGAGTATTATCCCGTTTGATATCTAAATGTAGATTAAATTTATTCTTAATTGTATCAAATTGAATACGGGGAAACATATATTGAATTTTATTATCAGCCAATAAGCGAAAATATCCCGACTTCATTTTGTCGATTGAAACTTCCTCTTTGTTTAGTAGTAACTGATTGTAAATATATGATTTCTGCTTTTTGTTAAGTCCGTCAATAATAATACTGTCAATAGTAGGTTCCGGAAAGCGGGATGTGAAGCTTCTTCGTTTGGAGTTTATGGAATCAGGAGAAACTGAATCGGTGATACTTTCTTTTATTTGCTTGATCTTGCGAATGGTGGCAACGTACCCACTGTCAATAAATTCTTTTGCATACGAAAAATCTATAACATTTACCTGTTTAAGGGTCGGCTCTATGAGAATACCATTTTCACAGGTAACCGAATAATCGGTTTTTTCCATCAGCATCGATTGTATTTGGGATACCAGATTATCATCTTCCGGATTTGAATAGTTCCCGGCAACTTTGCTGCCAATGATGATATCGGGTAAAAAATCGTCATACATTACATTTGAAGGGAAGTTATTGTACATTCCACCATCGAAAAGCAGTTTTCCATCAATGCGAATAGGTCTAAAATAAAAAGGAAAGGTCATGGAAGCCCGAATGGCATTACCAACATCTCCTTTGCGAAGAACTACGGGAGCATTGGCATTTATATCAGAGGCAACGCAGCGAAATGGAACAAACAAACTATCAAAATTGCCTTTACAGACGGCATTTGCCCCGGCAAAAATTTGCAGAAATGCATAATCCATTTGAAAAGGAGATACGATATTTGTGGGTAAAAGAGGCTTAATTCCTTTTTCGGAGTTAAACCGTAAATCTATCCACGAGGCATTGGGTTCTGGTTGTTTGAAGTAGAATATATATTTTTCATTAAGCTGACCTGAGATCCATTGGGGAAATTCTTCCGAAAGAAATATTTCTTCCATTTGTTGAGGAGAGTATCCTGCTGCATATAGTCCGCTGATAATTGCGCCCATAGAGGTTCCGGCAACATAATCTACCGGGATTCCATTTTCTTCCAGTGCACGGATTACTCCAATGTGAGCCAAACCTTTTGCACCACCTCCACTCAATACCAATCCTACCTTTTGAGCGCTGGATATTACAAAAAGAGTACTTAGCAAACAGGTAAATATAATACGTTTCATAACCTCCTATGTATTTGTCAAAGATATTATATTTATTCTACAGATTTAAAGCAAAAAGCCGGATTATACTTGTTTTGAAAATCCGGCTTTATATTCGTGTTTCAGATGCTTATGGGAGCAATACAGGCTTGTAATCGCTGATGTTTACGTAAGGTATATGAGCATTATACTTTTTGTTGATTGCTTCCAGAAAATAATTGGTTACAATTGCGTTTCCCTGAGGTGTTAAATGAACACCATCCAAAGAGAAAATACCTCCGGTTACAAACTTTGTAGTGAGTTTTATTCCATCAAAATAAATACCAGTAACTGCCTGGTTCATATAACCAGCCACATCGACCAATGCAAGGTTGTTTTGATTTGCCAGATTTTCAATAGTTTGATTGTAGCTTAGAATTGCTGTTCTGATTTTATTTATTTCATTTAAATCCAGAATGTAGCGATGAGGAATTGGTTTCATGGTTCCCCAGCCTGCGCATTTCATCGAATCCTGAGGGATTGATAAAATAATAATTTCTCCATTTTTTAACTGACGCATTTTAGCCTGGGGAGGTAGAGGCAGACTCGGATCTTCGATAATTGGAGCATTGGCGCCCAACGTAAACCTTACCGTGTCCTGTCCAATCTGTTTTAGAGCTTGGTTTAATTGTGTGTATGCCGTATTTAATGCAGCAACATCGGTCGGACTGGATAATGGGATTGCTTTTGATGGAACAGTCGTAAAGAACGGGATGCTTAATATATCCGGGATATTTGCAATAGCTCCTTTACGATTATTTGCCCCTTTTAAAGTGCTTACAATTTGTTGCATATAACCGTTGAATAATGCAGCAGGAGTAACACTGTCGATTGCTCCGCCGGCAATAGCATACGTAAGAACATCATTATTACCAATCCATAAAGTAAAAAAGCTTGGATTGGAAAGCATTGCATCCTGAAGTATTGTAGTTGTTGTGGAAGATGCAAATCTTCCAAAATAGGGATTCAGAACTGCGTAACCCGGATACAAGAGATGGAACGATTTTGCACCCGGTACACCCATATTATTGTATGGACCCTGTGCAGCAACAGATTGCATATTGGCTGGATTTACTGTACCCACAACCAATTTGGGAGAGAGAGAAGTTGTCCCTGAACAATCCGTTACATACCCCAATTCTCTGCGTCCCCCTAGTCCAAATTCGTCAATCATAAACGGAGTTTTGAAATTACCACCGCCAACGAGTTTGAATTGTTGTGCTAAAAGGTTTGGATAAGCTGCTTCTTGCCCCGACTTGTAAAGAGCTCCGTTTGAATACCCGGAAGTAATTGAATTTCCCAATGCAACATAGCTTGTGAAGTCAGCGTCTCCTTTGGATGGTTCATAATTGTCAAATTCAGGTTTGCACGATTGTAATGAAATGATTACGAGTGCAATTAATGTGATAATGTTTATCTTTTTCATTGTTTGTTTCCTCCAGATTAAAATGCGTATGATAAGCCGATACCCGGGATGATTGTTGTGCTCTTATATGTTCCGCCAAAATTGCCTGGAGAGTATTTTGCGTCTCTTTTTAAACCGTTAAGATAGAGTACAGAGGCATCAATACTCAGTTTCGAATTAATATCAACAGAGGCTCCTAAGGTTAATCCAATCTGGTTTGTACTTGGGGTTTCCGGATTCAGATAATCATCTTTCACAGGACTCATGTCATAATATGCACCTGCCCGGAGTGTTAGCTTTTCACAATATTTGTATTCGGTACCAAGCCTGAAGATAAACGCATCTTCATACAATCTTGGATTGTGAGAATCTTCCAATCCTGTAGTATTTGGAGTAAAATCGAATACCAGTGAATCATACGTGCTCCAGAAGTTGTAATTTATATCCAGTGCAAAAAGAAGTTTGTCGGTTGCCTGATAAGAAATGCCAAGGTTAATATTTGCAGGTAATGGAAGAGTTGCCGTAAATTTTGTTCCATCAGGAAAATTAGAAGCAACCGATGCGGGAACATTAAAAGTGGCATCTCCATCCTCAATTTTCATCTCCACTTCCGAACGATACATTACTCCGATTGAAAGTTTCTCAGTAGCCTGAAAATAAGCTCCAACAGTATACCCAATTCCGGTAGTATTTCCTTTCAGGGTTGCTTTTCCTTCAGCTCCTGCCGTACTGTATAATGGAAGCATCTTGTTAAGCTCTACCGATCCATAATAATAGTTCAAACCTGCTCCTAAGCTTAGTTTATCGGTAAGTTTATACGATACTGTAGGTTGTATATTGAGTGCAAAAAATGAGAGTTCTGAAATTAAATATCGTCCATCCCAATCATCACCCCATTTAATTGTGTTACCATAAGGTGTAAATGCTCCTAATCCGAATGAGAGTTTCTCATTCAGTTTATATGCTCCATAAAAATGGAAAGGAGTCCCCATTGGATTATCAGTATTTGCTGTATATGCAGAGGGGGCTGCTTTTTGAAAAGCAGTATTTGCAAAAACACCGGAAACTCCTGCCACAAGATGAGTTTTGTACTTCATCATTGCCAATGCTCCTGGATTGAAAAAGATGCTTTGTGCACCGATGTTCATACCGGTTCCTACATGTGCCATTCCATTCTGACGGATTCCTTGCACATTAATCTGGTATCCTCCGGCATTTGCTACAGAAAATAGCATTACCAGCAGTGTGAAAAATGTAATCTCTTTTTTCATTTCTGTTTATATTCGTTTCGGAGTTGATTTTTAATATCAATTTTTAAAGTTGAAATTTTCGTTTACGAACAAATTATCTTAAGGAGTTGAATAACATATTAATACCTGCTACTTTTAAGGTGAGTCAACGGGATTGTTAGTTCCTGTTGAAGCGAATATAAGAGAGTCTGTTTATGAACTATTCATATTTTTTACTTTAAAATACGGTTTGATTTTGAAGTTGAACATTTGTTTGTGTTTGGATTTCAGTCTTTTCTGACCGTAAAGATATTGTATTTTGAATCACATGAACAACAATCCGAATACAAAAGTGTTGTTTTATTTCAAAAAAAAATACCCCCTAAATGAAGTGGATGAATATTTGGGAAATGAGTATTTTTGCTTGAAAGTTATCCAATGCTTACATCCAAAATTCATCTTTTATTTATTAGTAGTTGGTTTCCAGATAGAGAAAATCCCTCATTGGGTAATTTTGTGGTTAAACATCTTGAAATACTTACAGAAGTTACGAATTTAACTCTACTGCAAGTTGAAAAGATTCAGGATTGTGACAAGAGGTTTCAAATTGAGGTGTCTGAGCAAAATGGATATCGGAAAGTTCATGTTTTGTATAGTGCTTCCGGCGGATTTCTGTCAAAATACCTGAATCTTATTCGTTATATCAGGGCATATTATCAGGGTTGGAAGAAAGTAAAAACATATTATGGTAAACCAGAGATCATTCATGCAAACGTGTTGTATCCGGTGGGAATTATTTGTTTACTGGCAAAATACATCTATGGATTACCGTATGTTGTGAGTGAGCATTGGACAGTGTATATGAAATCAGATCCGGTAAATTTAAGTAAGCCGGAACAACTTATTATTCAATGGGCTGCACGTAAAGCGAGCTATGTAATGCCTGTTTCAGAATCATTGATGCTTGAAATGCAGAAATATGGAATTAATGCACAATGGAAAGTGGTTCCGAATGTGATCAATCCTCATGTTTTTTATCCCAATAAAGAGGCCATACAATGTAATCCAAAGCAGATATTTCATGTTTCATCCTTTGATAATTGTCAGAAGAATATTGAGGGTATATTGAAAGCAACCGTTTTACTGTTAAAATACAGGACTGACTTTGTATTACATATAGCCGGTGATGGAGATCTTGAAGAAGTTCAAAACAAGGCGAAAGAACTGGATTTGGATTCGCGCTATTTGAAATTTTCTTCTTCAATGAGCCATGAAGCAATTGCCAATGAGTTGAACCGGTCGGCATTTTTTGTTCTATTCAGCAACTTTGAATCATTTTCTGTTGTTTTAGCCGAAAGTATTGCTTGTGGTTGCCCTGTAGTTACTTCAAAATGTGGCGGTTTAACGGATGTTATTCCAATATTTGGAGGATTACAGGTTGAATCCGGAAATATTCAACAACTTTGTGACTCAATGAATTATATGCTCGATCATTCTTTTGAATATCCGAAAGATAAAATGTTTCATTGGGTTCACCTGCAGTTTTCGCCGGAAGTTATTCGTAATGAATTTTTGGAAATTTACAAAAATACTCTTAATCAGTAGCTTATGTTTTTAAAGATGCTCAATACCTTTGGTACTAAATTTATCACGGCTCTGTGCAATCTGGCACTTGCCGTTGTAATATCGAGATATATCGGAGCAGCCGGAAAAGGGGAGCAGAGTATGATTGTGATAACTTTAGGCCTGATTCAGATTGTAGCCGGTTTAGTAGGAGGACCAACACTGGTTTATCTGCTTCCACGCCTGGGATTTTCTAAAACAATATGGCCATCATATATCTGGGCGTTTATTGTGAGTTGTTTGTTTGGAGTGTTGCTGCTGTTTGTTCCGATGGTAAGCAGATATTATCTTATTCACGTTATTTTACTTTCTTTTCCAGGGATTGTTACTTCCATTCATTTTCAGTTGTTGATTGGCAGGGAAAAGGTGATAGAAGCCAATGTTGCCGGCCTTTTGCAACCTGTAATGTCGTTGCTTACACTGGGGGTGTTTGGATTACTTGGGGCAAAACTCTCCCTAAGTCATTATTTGATTTCACTCTATATTGCCTATTTTATGAGCATTATATTGAGTGTGTATATGTTGCGGAATGATTTTAAAAACCTTTTCAAATTTGATGGTTTATGGGATCTCTCTCTCTGGAAACAATTGCTGGGTTTGGGTTTTGTAAATCAACTGGCAGTAATCATGCAGTTGTTGAATTCCAGATTTACGTTTTACCTGCTTAATTTCATAACAGGATCGGCAATGGTAGGTGTTTATTCAAATGGGATTTCCATTGCAGAGTCAATCTGGCTTATCAGTGGTAGTATTGCAATGGTGCAATATGCGCGGATATCCAATAGTGAAGATATTCTTGAATCGGCAAGCTGGACATTGAAATTATTCCGGTTAAATATTGTTTTAATGCTCGCATCAATAACCGTGTTATGCCTTATTCCGGCTTCGTTCTTCCCGTTTGTTTTCGGGAGTGAATTTACCAATGTGAAGGAAGTGATATTATGGATTTCACCCGGGATATTCATGTTGGGAATTACCACCATTTTTGTGCACTTCTTTTCAGGAATTGGGATGTACCATGTAAATACCTTTGCCTCGGGTGTAAGCCTTGTTGGTTCATTATTTTTCGGATTTATGCTGATTCCGGAACTGGGCTTAAAAGGAGCTGCAATTACAAACTCAATCTCTTATACCCTCTATTTTATTGTTGAGGTATGGTTTTTTAGAAAAACCTGTAAAACAAGATTTAAGGATTATATTCCGGATATTTCTGAAGTGAAAATAACATTGGCAGAAGTTAAGAATATGCTGATTTCCGGGAAAAGTAATGCAAAGTAAGGGTCTTTTTCAGGGATTTCTACCCCATCGTAACCATTACTTTACTTTTTCCATTCGTGAGTTTTTTTACATTTATCTGGGTTGAGATTCGTTCGGTCATTTCCTGAACGTGTGAGATAACGCCAACTTTACGACCCTGATTCTGTAAGCGTTCCAGAGCATCCATTGCAATAGTGAGCGTTTGTGGATCAAGAGAACCAAATCCTTCATCAATAAAAAGAGATTCTACCGACATTCGGGATGTTGACAGAGAGGCCAGACCCAGTGCAAGAGAGAGCGATACCAAAAAGCTTTCACCACCCGATAATGAGTGAACCGAACGTATTTCATCACCCATATCTTTATCTGTAACCTGAAGAGCTAAGGTTGAAGGAATCCTCGACAGCAAATAGCGGTTGGAGAGGTTGCAAAGTTGTGCATTTGCGTAGCCTAGCAAATGATCAAGGGTGTATTCCTGCGCTATTTGACGGAATTTTTTCCCGTCGGCAGAACCAAGTAAATCGTTCAGCTTTTGCCAATTTTCCCAGATTTTACGCTTAGCTTCGAGTTGTACCAGACTTTCTCCAAGTGCAATTTTTCGCTCAGCATCCTGTTTGACTAGAAGATCGATTTCGGTTGAACGTGCAGTTATTTCGTTAAATTGCAATTTTAAATCTTCACTTTGTTGAAGCAGTTCGGGTTCGGTTAATTGAGGGTTTCCATTGTTTCGATGTTGCAAAAGGTTTTTCACCCTGTCGTTCAGAACAGTTTTGCTGTTTTGTACGGTATCTTCGATGGTTTTGATTGTTTCACGTTCCTGTTGTATCCAATGGTTTGTGAATGAGAGGAAATACTCCAGTTGTTCCAGGGTGATGTTTTCCGAAGTACACTCGATATACTCTCCCAGCCACTCTTCCAGCTTCTGTTTTTGTGTCTCTAAGAGGGTTTCCAGCTGATATAACGTATTTTCCATCTCTTTTTTAAGAGTGTTTAGCCGGATAGTTTCTGCTTTTGCTGTTTCCAGATTTTTTACCATAGAAGCTAACGCGTTTTCTTCATCAGTAATAGCCTTATCGAAGGCAGCTTCAACATCTGCAATGGCTTTTCCTCCAAATATCAACAAACGCTGGCTGATTAAATCGTTGGTTTGATTTCGTAATTTTTCTGCAATTTTACATGCATCTTCAGTTCGTTGTAAATAAGCAGTTTGTTGCTCTTTCAGTATATTTATTTCGGAAAGCAATTTTTCGGAATCGGAAGTAAGATCCAGTAGTTTTGCACTCTTTTCATTCCATTCAGAAACCAGTCGTTGTAGTGTGGCTTTGAATTCAACAGGATCTTGCTGCCAATTGGTAAACCAGTTCGGATTAGCAGCATGTTCCGAAAGATCTGCTTTTAAATTTTCGGTTTGTGCCAGGATAGATGCCTGCTCTAACTGTAAGCGTTTGCTCTCTTTTTTCAGATATTCCAACTCTTTTTGTAAGTCAGAAAGCTTTAAAGCAACTTCATTTTTTTGTTTTTCAAGTTTCACAACTTCCAGATTCAACATTTCAGCCTGCTCTCTTTTTTGCTCATACGCTGTGAGTTGTTTCTGAATATCTCCGATTTTCTGTTTTACATCATTCAACCGTTGTATAAACCATGTTGCCCGCTCTTCGTTTGGTAAAGTCAGCATGTCTTCTGCTGGTTTTAAATTCAGCCATACAGAATTTTGCGTGTCTCGTTCAGCTCTTTTGTTTTCGAGCTCTTTTTCGAACGACAGAATCTCTTGTTGTAATTTGGTATTTAGTTGTAAAGTTGTTTCGTAATTGACTTTATGGTCAAGGTATTTTTGTTGAAGTTGTTCTGTTTCACGACGTAAGTCTTCCAGTATATTCTGAACAATAGGATTCGAACGTGCATACGGATGATTCATGGAACCGCAAACCGGACAGGCTTCTCCTTCAGTCAGTTGTGAACGAAGTTGTTCTGCAGTTTCGGAGTTTTCACGTTCTGCTTTTTCGAGCATCTTCTTTGCCTGTTCCCATTGAATGTTTGTTTCATCTCTCAGGCGGTTTTCCTCGATTATCTTTTTTTGATTTGATTCTAGTTCAGCCTTTTTTTCGCTTTTACGTATATTAGTATCGTTCAGTGAATTCTCCAATTGAAAGAGTAGATTCCATTGATTTGCACATTGTTGAAGATGTTCAACTGCATCGCGAAGATTTTTTTCTTCAGTTTTTAATCTGGCAGAATCTATAGCTTTTAATTCCTGTATTAATGATTCGTATAAGGCTTTCGTTTTCTCCGATTTTTGAATATTGATACTGTTTTCGGCTGAGAATTTCTTGATTTCCCGATTTGTGTTTTCCGTTTTTTGAGCATATTCACGCAGCTCAATTTCAAGTGATTGGTATTTGGTGACAATAGTTTGTAAATCGTCGAGCTTTGAATGCACCAAAGGGAGATTTTGTGAGAGCTTTTCGAGGCTCATATTTTTGGCTCTCCATGATTCCAACTGTGTTATTTCGGTAGCAAGCGCTGTTTTATCGTTTTGTTTTTTTGAAAGTGTTTCCAGAAACTCATTTTGCGCTGCTTTTGCTTTTCCCATTGCAGTATCCGCCTCCGGAATCTGGCTTTGCAGACCCGTAATTTTAGTGTCGAGTTCACGGGCTTGTTGTATCTGTAGTTCGGAACTCTTTTTTTGCTGCTGTGCTTCAGTGAGTTTGTCTTTGGAGCAGTCGTGAAGTTGCTGTACGTTTGTTTGTTTTTGTTCGGCTTCGGTTACTTTTGGAATCAAATGCTGTAAGTCTTCTTTCTTCTTCTGATAATCGGCGAGGATAAGCTGATATTTTGTGCAGAGATCGCGAGCACCCTGTACAGATTCGATTTTACGAAGCAGTGCAATGCGTTCAGCAGACTCTTCGAGCAATTTTTCAGCTTCGGTAACATCAGTCTGGGCTTGATTATACTGCTCCTCCAGTTTACGCAATTCGGTAAACCAGTTTAAATGTAAGTGTAATTTATTTTGTTCCGTGCTCAAAACGTGTAAACGTTCTGTAAGTTGGGTTTTCTCTGTTTGGAACGTTAATAACTCTTCTTCTGTCAAACATTTTACAGCATCAATATCGTGCTGAAGTTCGCGCAAATCGGCATCAGCCTGTTTTGCATGATTGAAAATGCGAATAGAGATTTCGGAGTAATGGTCAGTTCCGGTGAGCTTTTCGAGCAGAGAAGCTTTTTCATCTTTGTCTGCTTTCAGAAAAGCAGTAAAATCGCCTTGGGCAAGTAGAACAGAGCGCGTAAACTGTTCGAAACTAAGCCCGACCAAACGCTCGATTTCCTTCAATGTTTCCGTCTTTTTCCCAGATATGATTTTATTGGCAGAGAGATGAATCAGTTCGACCATATCGGCCTGTAAGCTGCCGTTCGATTTTCCTCTGGCACGTCGTACCGACCATCGCGAACGGTAAGGTATTTGGTCTGTTCCGATAAAATCGACTTCAGCATAACCTTCTGATGTGCCTTTTCGCAGAATGTTGCGTGCATCGCCTTGCCCGATTTTGTTTGTAGCTACATCGTGAATTTCAATTCCGGACTCTTTCGCTTGTACCTGTCGTGGCGTTTTCGCATATAATGCCAGACAAAGTGCATCGAGTAATGTCGATTTTCCAGCTCCGGTTGAGCCTGTAATGGCAAATATCCCGGCAGACTTCAGTGGTTCCACGGTGAAGTCAATTTCATTCTTTCCTTCGAGGGAAGCCAGATTTAATGTTCGTATTGCAAGGATCTTCATAATTTAAACCTCCTTTGCATTAAGTTCGGCAGTTACCTGGTTAAAAAGTTCTACCAGTTGCAGAGGGGGTTCTTCATTGAATTTATTTTGATAAATGCGGTTGAAAAGCGAAAGAGGTTCGAGGTTTTGCAATTGTTCGCCTGTAATGTATTGTTCACTTGCCGAATTTGCTCCTTTGTAGTGTACGTTAATCTTTGCAAGCCGTACCGCTTTATGTTCGATTGCAGTTTCAATTCTGTTTCGAAGTTCCGGCTGAGGTTCATCAAGCAATACGTTTACTTCAAGGTAAGGCTGACGTTCGGGAGGTAGTTCTGCCGAAGGCAGTTCAAATAGCTCATCAAGGACCTGCATTAGAGGTTTCGGCTGAGTTGGAACGCATAAGAGTTCTACGGTTACTGGAACTTCAATTTGCCGGATACTGCCTGGTTTTCCTTCATCAAGTATTACTGCAACTACCTGATGATGATAGTTTCGTTCCGAAAAAGACATAGGTAAGGGTGTGCCGCAGTAACGAACATATTCGTTTTTACCGATACACTGTGCTTTATGAATATGCCCGAGGGCAACGTATGCAATTTGCGGATCAAATGCAGTAAGAGGCACATATTCTATCCCCCCGAGAATTGCCCGCTCACTTTTGTCGTTTTCACTCAGTTCAGCATTCAGCAGATGTAGATGTCCCATTGCAACAATCGCTTCATTGGGTTGCTTTTGACCGGAAGCTACACTATATAACTGATGATAAAACGCTGCAACCTTTTCGGAATAAGCCGTATTGGAAACCATACCCAAATCAGAAGGACGAAGAAAGGGTACAGCCAGACACACTGCTTCGGTAACACCGGCTTTATTGCGGAGCGGAACAATCATTTGCCGGAAATTAATATTTCCGTTTTCATCATATTCAATATTTCCTGTTATTGAAACATTGAGGTAATGCAGAATAGGATTAGGTGCTTCCAGGCGTGCAGCCGAATCGTGGTTTCCGGCAATTACTATTACCTGTAGTTGTGGCAGACAACGGGTCGTTTCGGCCAGAAAGCGGTAAAACATGCTTACCGCCGATGCTGCCGGATTCGATACATCAAACACATCGCCACTGATGAGCAACACATCGGCATCTTCGGAAACAAGAAGCTGTTTTAACCAAACAAGAAACTGCTGATGTTCGTAAGAACGATCAAAATCGTAAAAAGTCTGCCCCAGGTGCCAGTCGGAAGTATGAATTAGTTTGATAGACATCAGATAATCTGTTTATACTTGAACGTATGTATCGGAAGCAAAACTATCGAAAATAGTAATAGGGATTGAGTGGATTGAAAAAGATTGAGGAGATTGAAGGTACAGAGGTTTATTTCACTTTTTACACTTCACGTTTCACTTTCTATGGCTTTCTGGCGATTGATGGGAAACACACTTAAACTATATTGCGAATGCAATTTTTTTTGTGCGATTAGCTTTCAAAATGTATCTTTGACTTATTGAATTCAATGCAGTTGTAACTATCTGCGAGTTAGTAACAAATTTATTATGAAGAAATACAGTCGACATTTTATCATATTGATTTGCTTGACAATTATTATTGCCAGACTTATCTATCCCAATTTGAATTTTGATGCTCTTTCTCTGACTCTTTTAGGAGTTATGATATTAATAATTATCATTCCTAATCCAGATAAAATATTTGAGAGAGCCAAGAAAATTAAAATTGGTGAATTTGAAATAGAATTGGAAGAGTTAAGTAAAGAAACCGAGAAGGTTGAGAAAACAATAACTGAACAAGGTTTAAAATATGCTGGATTAGGAGGTACTAAGCATCCTTTTGAATTTGAATACGAAATTAGCAACAACCTTCCAACAGAAATTTTGAAAATATCGGTAGAGATTGAAAAAACTTTACGTGACATTTATGAAATGGCGTTCAAGACAAGAGAGAAAAGGCCATTAGCAGTACCTGTTTTAATTGAAACACTTCGCGAAAAGAAAGTAATTGATTTAGAAATCACGAAATTGCTAAGACAATTCTGGATATTTAGAAATAATATAGTTCATGCTGTAAGATATTCAGTAACAGAGAAAGAATTCCTGTCATTTGCTGACATTGGCATTCGTGTACTAAAAATATTAAAAGCACTACAAAACAATATTAGTGACGGAATGGTTAGAATTGAAATTTTTGAGTAGAAAACCTGTTGCTAATACGTGATAAATAACAGCTGGTCAGATTGCTGATAGGTAGGTTTTTCGTACTTTAGTAACATGGTGTTGTGAGAGATGCCGACGTAACCACTTTCATCCCAGCCGATAAATTTACCGCGGAAACGTTTAATACATTTTACGGATGAGAACATACTAGCATCTATCAACAGTAATAAAAATGGATAAACTTAAAGCATTTTTTGAGAATAATGATGTAAGAATTGGCGAAGGCAAAGACTTCACTACTACGCCTCCTTTTTATTATTCTTCACTTAACGAAGCATTCCATAAATACTTCTTGACTTTCAGAGATAAGAAAGATGTTTATCATTTTATCTTAAACATTCAAAACTGGAACCGAGAATCGCTTGCATTCAATTTTACGGGAGCAAACGACAATATTATTTTTTCAATACTTGGGTTTCACCGTTTTATCGAACTTCTATTGAAAGATATTCTTAGGCGGATAAACCCGTTCTTAGCAGTCAAGTTTATAGAAAAGAAGGAGGAATTATTTCGGTATTTGGATAATACAATTAGTGCTGACGAAATTAACACTATTGAGTATAGTGAAACATTCAATAGATTTAAGCAAGCATTTAAGCATTATGACAAAACTTCTGAAGTTTACATTCAACAATTAAAAGACTATGAGTTTATTTTAGACCCACGAAATACTGAAACTCTCGATTATCTTGCAAAGTGGAGGAATAGAATAATACACAATGGAATGACCTTACCAAATCTATTTGCATTTGAGTATTTGGTTTCTCAACGTCTGATACCATTGATTGTGGAAATCATCAAGGTTGAGAGAAAGTATTTAAAAGACTATCTTCCTTATTTCTTTACAACTGCAACAGGCATCAATATAATTGAAGAGATTTTAGCAGTTAAGTTTGAATTTTCCGACTTTAAGGATAAGAAAAAATCAAAAAGTTTAGCTTTTAGCCTACTTAAACTTGGACACTTAAAAGAGATTGGTAGAGCAGCATTTAATTCCCCTAAATACATTTCCTTTTATGAACAAGAATATGAATATCCGACTGGACGAATTGAAAGATTTGCAGAAGCGGAACGACAGGATAAGGATTTTTACGAACTGAGAGGTTGTCCTTGTTGTGGATTAAAGTCTCTTGTAGTCTACAGAAAAGAATACGATGATATTTTTACAAAAAAACGTGATTTTATAAGTTGGTTCAAATGTTACAGCTGTGACTACTCGTTAAAAAACAATGTTGGTGATCCAAACTTTTTTAATCTATCTGACAAGCCAATATTTGCAATAGAATAAACATCAATAATGAATTATTTATCAGGCTTGGCGGTCAGACAGCTACAGACAAAGAAAAGAATGAATGCACATATGAGGTATTTGCAAAAGTAGGGTTGATGGAAGTATTTCAACACTTGTATTTCTATCAATAGTTTGTGCTTAATTTCGGCTGACGGTTTTCAAATACCCTGCCTTTCTGGACAGTATTCCTCCCGAACGTTTTCCTTCAATGTTTATTTTTTTATATAAGGAACTCGTTTAAACTTTTAATAAGATAAGAGCAAATGCTAAAAAGTGCCAATTTAGCCAACAAGAATCGAGGGAATCAAAACGAATTAATAGCGTCCTAAAGCTATCGATCCAAGCAAAACAACGCTCATTGACGAATCTTTGCAAGTATATTCTTCGAATAAAGAATCGCTTTCTACCCCGTTTGTTTTTCTTTCGGTTTCTTGTGTTTTCTATGATGTTTGGAAAAAGTTTTCTTCGATGACAAGCTTGGATAAGTTTCTTACAATCAAAGCCTTTATCGGCATTCAAAATACTATTTTCCAACTCAATTCCACCGGTGATGATCAGCATATTGGATGTCTTTGCTTTCTTTCGATGCTGATAAGCCACACTTTCTGCCGACTTTTTTACCAGACTGTGTGTTCCGTCCAGATTCAATTTTTCGGTATCCAGCTTATCCTTTTGTATTTCTAAAAAAGTTAAAAACATGGTTTCAAAAACTCCTTGTTTGCACCATTTCCGATAGAAATAATAAACCAACTGCCAACTAAATGGAGGATTAATACATTCAATATCAATAAATAAAAACTTCCACTGACATCCCGTTTTCAATTTGTAGATGATACATTTGAAGATATCTGTCATTTCAAACTTGCTGCTAAAACCTCGCTTATTTTTTGGAATAAAGGGTAAAATGCAGTTTTCTATTTGCTCTTTAGTTAAATTTGCATACTTGCAGTTCATCTTTTGGTAATTTTTTGTCGTTCAACTCTAAATTACTTCAATTTGAACTGCTTGTTCTTCATTTAAATGTTTAAATCACTTTAAGGAAAAAAAATTTTCCCTCAATGTTTTTTTTGACTCTTACTAATCGTATCAGTCATATCAATCTCATCAGTCTTGATTGAGGACAAAAGCTGGTTCTGACTTCTTTTCGCCCTTCACGTTTCACTTTCCAAGAATCCCCCCAAAGTGGACAAAGATCACTTTGGGGGGATACTTCGCTTTTCGCTCTTAGGAGACTTTATTGTTGAATAATAATTTTACCGGTGTTTGTTATAATATTATCTTTTCGTATCTTATAGAAATATAAGCCAGCCTGGTAACTTGATACCGGAATAGTGGTTATGCTATTTTGAAGCGGAACAGAGGCTAATAATCTTCCTTCAATATCAAATAGTTGGAAGAGAGTTTTTCTGCTGTCAGGAATATTTAATTGTATTGAAAGTTGTTCGCTTACAGGATTTGGATAGATGCTAACCGGATTTACGGTTGGCTTGTCGTCAATAGAAGATATTGCGCAGTTTGGAGTGTAAGCGTGACCTGGAGAACCTCCCGGACAACCCGCAAACCAACTGCTGCCCAGATTTGGATTTGCTGTATTGTATTTTAATTCGAGTGTGTATCCTTGTCCGTCGGCACTATCTGTCCATGCTCCGGAATCATGATAAAGCATGGAGAAATATATTTTCCCGTTCTGATCAAAAAGCCTGATTGCTTCCGAATTGCCACTTAATCCAAAGCCAAAGGCGCCGATTTTATTCCCAGCCTGAGGAAATCTCGCGTTAAAGAGCGTCCAGTTTCCCACTAAAGTAATGTGTTGATTCGGATTGATCATTGTATTTGCAGGAATCAAAAATGTATGGGTATCATCACCATCTTTAAAAGCCCATCCTCCAATATTAACCTGAGTAGATCCTATATTTTTGAGTTCAACCCAGTCGCCGGCATCTGCAGTAGCAGGGATTGTTAATGAGTTGTAATTAACTTCACTGAAAATAATAGTTTCAATACATGGAGTAGGAGCAGAACCTGGAGAGCCCATCATACATCCGCATTGCCAGCTTGCCGCTAAGTTCGGATTTAAAGTGTCATTCAGTAATTCTAATGTTCTTCCATAGCCATCAGCGCAGTCAGGCCAGGGTAGTGAATCGGCATAATGAACAGCCTGAATAATATTGTCTACATTATTCAGAAGCTGAAGTTCGCAGCTTTTGTTACTAAACCCAAATCCGATATTTCCGATGCGATTTGATACTCCCGGATGAATTGCATCAAAACGTGCAGTATCTTCTACAAATACAATGTATTGTCCCGCGTTAAGATTTGTGCCGTTTGGAATAGTATAGAGCTGGTTGGTTTGTACTTTTTTAAGTTTCCATCCCGAAATATTCATTGCAGTGGAACCGTAGTTTTTTAATTCAATCCAGTTTCCTGGATTTTTAGTTGAATCTGAATTATAATTTAACTCGGTAATTGTAATATCCGGAGCTGTTTTAAAATGAGCATATAAAAAGTCGTGTGTAGTAAAGTTTCGGGTTATGGATTGTATGTAATATGGAGCAGGATACGAGTTGTTTTCTTCCCAGTAATCAAATGTATAGCCCGGTTCGGGAACAGCCGTTATTGTTACAGGATTTCCGTTGAAGTAAACACCAGTCCAGGGAAAGGTATCCGGTACAATTGTATTTATTTTGATCTTACCGGTTCCTTCCGGAAATACATTTAGGGTTAAATTAACCTGATTGCTTAAACCAAATCGTTGTTGAATATGACTGCGAACAATAGATGTCCGTAAATTTACAAAATTGCGAATGTCCTGTATTGCATTATGCCAGTCAGAAGTGTCAGCAGGATAACTCATTTCGGGTCTCCAACGATTGAACGCCCTTGGCATTTCAGCACTGATTTTGTCTCTGTATTTGCTTATTTGGGCATTCATTGATGCAGGCGTAAAATAGGTATTTAATAAATCTGCAAACCTGTTGATGAATAGTTGTTTATAGTTTGTGTTTTCTAATAATCTTCTGAGAATAGTAGAATGATCATTTGCTGCGGAAGGATTGATGGTTGAGTCAAGAGAATTTCTGTTTGTCAAAAGCAATCCCTGATCTACATCATGAAGCATATAATTCCATTTACCACCGTTAACTCTTGGATAGTAGAGTTTGATGTTATTGGTCCATTCTCCTGTAAAATCATCATTACCGGAATAAATTTCGGTAGCAAAATAGGTTGTGTGATTATCAATGTTAATCCATTTTTGAATACTATCATAACTTGCCTGATTTGCAAACGATGGAACATTGTTCACATAGTCAATGAGTTGGTTGTATTTCTCAATTGTTCCGTTTTTTACAATATTATCACTGCTTGCTTTAATTTGGTCAATGCTATCAGCTTTTATACCCGTAATGGATTCCAGAAAATCTTCATCGTTTCGTTCGCGGAGGTGATAAACACCCCAGTATTTTCCATTGAGGAAGGCAATTACAGGCTTACTGGCAGTGGCATAAATATTTTCTTTAAACATCAAATCGTGCATCATCTCATCAATAAAATGACAATACATCCAGTCGGAACCTGCATTTCTCAATACGAAGCTTTTGAATTTATTTACATTCCGTTGTTCAAATAGCTGGTAGTTTAAGGAAGAAGCACCATACCATGATCTCATTTTTGCAACAAAGCTTTTCTGAGGTTTTGAACGGGAATAATTACCGTATATACCTAAATCACATGCAGTCGAAAATTGTAGATCCCCATTTTGATTAAAGTATTCGATATATCCGCTTCTGTCCCAGTTCATCCAGAAATTTGCGCCTTTATAAGGGCTTGTAGTACTTGCATTTGGTCCCATTACATAAATGCCCTGGCCCCAGTCCCACAAATCAAATGAATCCATCGACAGGGAGATGACAGGAAGGGTTGTGCTTTCGTTTATTAAATATGTAGCTGTAGCTACCGGGCTTGGTAATTTGCCTTGTACATTAAATGCTTTTGCTTTTAATACCTTGCTTGTATCAATGATAACCGGATTAGAATATACCGGCGACATTATTGAAGGAGCGTCCCCATTGAGTGTATAACGAATTGTGGCATTTGGTTCACTGCAAGAAATAGATACTGTTTGTGTTCCTTGATACATTCCAGGTGCAAGTGAAAAAGTAGGTTTACTGATTTGTCCGGAAAAGCATCCGTTTAGGTTATTTGTAGCATCAGGGGTACCTGGTAACGTAAGGCACCAGCTATTACTCCCATCAGGAATTCTTGCCATAGAACAATCTGCCGGCAACAAATTTCCCGAAAATTGTGAATCGAGGGTGATATTTGCCGGACTGGTTAAAACGATTGTTTCGCCATCGGAGTCAATTTTGAAATTGGTGTGTAAATGATTTTGTTGATTTACATACCATGATGGCAGTGCTGAATAGGTATTTCCGGAAGTAGTCATTCCTACAAAAAGGAAGGGGGATGCAGTCATGTCGTTTGTGCCTGTTGGTTGGTTATGAACCTGTACTGCAAGTACATTCGTTCCTTCTTTTAAATACTGACGCACTTGATTTGCCGTAAAAACAAAACTGTCGGGTTTCCCTCCCGATGGCATTTTGGCTTCATGCTCTACAAATGCATATTTGTTCCATGCTGGTATTAAAGATCCCAGATTATTCCGGGCTATTTCCACTCCGTTAATGTAGGCTACAAAGCCGTCGTCATAGTCGATACTAAAAATCATACTTGCAATTTGGGAAGTATCAATAACTGAAAAGGCTTTTCTCATAAATAAAGAGATAGTACCAGAACCACCCGAAATAACTGTGTTTAAGTTCGGATCACCATAACCAATCCCACCATTTCCCAACGACCATAGTCCATCATTAAACGAAAGGTCTCTCCAACTGTCGCTAATAGAGGAGCTTCCAACTTTATATTTCCATTGGTCGGTAGCATTTACAAGAGATTCCCAGTGATTTACAGACGAAGACCTGTTTTTACCGGATGCAAACAGAAGCATTTTTTGCTGAGGGCCAATCTCGATTTTTGGAAATACCCATTTAAAAGGTGACGAAGGATCGTCGCTTAATCCATATCCTTCGAGATTAAGTGCAGTTGATCCGGTATTGATGATTTCAATCCAGTCTTCATTGTCGCCATCTTCATCTAAAATGGTTTTAGCGTTGGCCGTTTGAATTTCATTGATTTTTAATTGACTGAAAGCCGGCTGTATAAGCAGGATAATTAATACAAGCGAAAGATATATATATTTCATTTTGTGCTCCTTTCTTCAGAAAAGTATTTATGCGTAAGGTTTTAAAATTCAATGTTATATGATAATCCGATTATGTATTCGGTTAAAGGATTTTTTACTTCATATTCGCGTTGAATCATATAATATACATCCAGACTTTGCTTTTTGTTTATCTGATATTCAACACCGAAGGTATAGCGTGCTTCATCCCTGAAGATGTTTTGTTTGTTCCATAATGGCGAAAAAAGTTCAAGTGATCCGTAGAGATCTATTTTCTTTTTTATACCATACTTTACAGTGATCTTATTTCTTGAATAGAAATCACTTGCAAAGATACCATCTCTGTTTCCTATTTCTGAATATGCCGACTGAAACCTTGTCCTGAACTGAAAAGAAAAAGGCTTGAGATTATACTTGTATGCTAAGTCAAAGAAATATCGATGATAAGAATTATATTCATTGTTCAATTGTCTTTTGAGTGCAAACCTGTAGTTTGCAGAAAATTTTAGGTGTTTGTTGAACTTATATACAAGTCCTGCGTCAAAAAGCCCGGCTCCTAATTCTGAAATGTTTTCATAATAACGAAGCTCCCCCGAGAGAGTTACATTTATTTTTTTTGAAAGTTCTTTTTCTGCATTTGCACCTATCCATAATCCGGCGTCATTTACCTGAGCCTGAGTGTGTTCTATGGCAAAAATGCTTATCATAATAAGGAGTAAGACCGGAATTTTTTTTGACATCTTCAATCTATTATTATCTGCTTGATTATGATAGCGTAGTTTACTTTTTTGTGTTGCTTTCGTAGTAATAGATTTTAATAAAGGCAGTATCTCTCAAAAAATTAATTTTTTCGATATGAAGACGGTGAATGTTTAATCCTGTACGAGTTCTTAAATCGTTGAGTAATGAATCATAATGCTCCGGTGTAATCAGATCAATATTTTCATATTCGATAAGCTTTGAATGTTCGTTTTTGAAGAAAAAATTTCCATCCAAAATGTATGTAAAGAGTATAATCACAGAATTTATGATGATTAGCTCGTAAAAGACAAGGTTAACGGCACTGATTAACCCTACTGCAATAAAAATGAATAAATAGGTCATATCTTTCATCGAAATACCTTCTGTTCTGTAGCGTAACATGCTGAATACTGCAAACATTCCAAATGCAGCTCCCATCGATATCTGAATTTTACCCAGCAAAAATGTGAGCATAAAAATCATCAGGTTGAACATGAAAAAGGTGAATATATTTTCTTTTTGCCGGTTGTTCGGATAATAAATGAGGGCGATTATCAGTATAAGTGTAGATATGTTAATCAATAAATTGATGAAAAACTTTGTATTTACCTGTACGTCACATTCTTTTATCTTCTGCGCAGTATCATTTATATCCTGAATATGGTTTTGAGCCAGAGATAGTACAGGGGCTGATATGGATAGAAATCCGAATACCAGTAAAATGAAAATGGGTAGATATTTCTTAATCATAGCAAAGTTTGTTTATGTACATTAATTTAGCTTTGAAGTTATTGTATTTTATTGATTTATTTAGTTTTATGACCCCAAGACAGTATTTGCTTATTGCATCTCTGCGAACATGATGGTCGGCCATAATTTTAGAGAATGGAGATGGAAACGATTTATACTGTTTCATCTCACAAATTACCAGATGTGGAATATCAATAATCTCCCCATTTTTCTGATAGCTCAAATTATAATCAAAGGTAATTCGTTCGTTTTCAACATAGTTAACAAGCGTAATACGAGTGTAGAAAACCTGAATCATTGGTTTCAGAGAAGTTGGATCCAAATCAGATTGTTCCATAATGAATTTTTCTCCAATTTTCGAAATAGAAGAGTCAATTTCCGTTGCTCTGATTCTGTTTTTGATTGTTCTGTTTTTGGCTGTTTTGTGTTTTATTTCAAAAAAACAATCGTTGGTGTTTTCGTACAGCCTGTATCGGACTTTGTATCGGTCAGCTTTACCGTTATGATGGTTTAAATAGAGTGTATTTTGCAGTGTATCGAAGTAGAGAGAGTTATATAAATTGGTTCTTTTTCCTTTGATTTCCAGTATTTTATAATGATCTTTTGCAAGGGTAAGGAAATAAGGAAGTTGATCATTTCTGAACACAAACTTAGATTCAACACGATTCATCAAACGAACCCTGTCCATATCTTCCAGATTGATGGGGTTGAAGATTTTGAGTGTTTTTTCTATTTCTTGTGCAATGGAATCCTTCATCAGGGAACTTGTAATTACTTGTAGATTACAATTGCCGGAACTTCAAGGTTTTGATCATTATCCTTGATCTCTACTTCCTTTACTACTGTATATAAGGCATTTGATTGTTTGGTCGAATCTTCAGAAAGCGCATAAATTTTATATTTTCCGGTTCTGAGATATTTAAATTCATAGGAGCCTCCAATGCCTGCTTTAATGTTGTCATTGGGAACATTTCCAGTTCCGTAGATGATATAGACATTTTCGCCTATGCCGGGGTATTGTTCTTTAAATGTCCCGTCATTACGGAAATCACGAACAATAATTTTTCCATAAACAGAGGCATTTCCTCCTTCTCCCGGATCTTTTTCACAGGATGAAAAAAAAATTCCGGCAAAAAGAACCATAGCAAGTAAAGCGTATTTCATGTGTTTTTATATTAGTATGTGTCTTGAAACCAGTTGTTTTGAAATGCAATTGATGTCATGATAAGCACATTCAAACATACAAAGATACGACATTCAAATTTAACAATAAAATAATTTCTTAAATCTCCTTTGTGCCTGTGTTTGAACAGGGTAGAAGAAATTTAATGTATTTGATTGGTTGGATTTAAAACGTATTGATTTGTAGTTTTTTAAGTTTGCTGTTGTAAGCTGATTTGTATAACAACTTCCCTTTTATGAATGTTTATTGGGGGGGCTTATTTTTGGATGGTTTAGATGAGCATTTTGATTCTGTTTAGTCGATAGAAAATGATCTTAGGTGACAGTTTTAATGTTCTTTTCGCTGTGATAAACCTTTGTTCCGATCTTTTGTTATAGAGGAAATGTCCACTTACTTCCTTCCTGAAGTATTTAAAAATCGGAAATCACAATATTGTTAATTGATTACACTCCAATAAGAAATATTCAAAAAAATGGCTTCAAAGAAAATCCAGGCAAACACTTATCGAAATTTCACGAAAGAAGAAATACTGAATGATTACCGAATTGCAAATATTAGTCGCCAGCTTAGTATTTTAGGACGAAAAGAAGCTCTAAGCGGCAAGGCAAAGTTTGGAATTTTTGGTGACGGAAAAGAAATTCCGCAGCTTGCATTGGCAAAAGTTTTTCGTGAAGGAGATTGGCGTTCCGGTTATTATCGTGACCAAACCTTGATGTTGGCTGCCGGATTATTTTCCCCTGAAGAATTTTTTGCCCAGCTTTACGGTGATACTGATATTCAGGCAAATCCTGGTAATGGTGGACGTTTAATGAACAATCACTTTGCAACACGTTCATTGGACGAAAAAGGTGGGTGGAAAAACCTTACTGCACAGAAAAATTCTTCGGCAGATATTTCTCCTACAGCCGGACAGATGCCACGTTTGCTGGGCTTAGCACTGGCGTCGAAGTTATATCGTCAAAATGGTCAACTGCCACAATTTTCAAAATTTACCCTTCATGGAAATGAAGTTGCTTTTGGAACGATTGGAGATGCCAGTACATCGGAGGGTCATTTCTGGGAAACCCTCAATGCCGCCGGAGTATTACAGGTGCCACTGGCAATGTCAGTTTGGGATGACGGTTACGGAATTTCTGTTTCCCGGGATCATCAAACCATCAAAAGCAATATTTCTGAAGCATTGAAAGGTTTTGAAACGGACGGGAAAATTCCCGGTTTTCTCATTTATAAAGCAAAAGCCTGGGATTACCCTGAATTGTGCAGAGTGTATGAGGAAGGAATTAATCAATGTCGCGAAAAACACATTCCGGTTTTGTTTCATATTACTGAATGTACTCAACCTCAGGGTCATTCAACTTCTGGTTCGCACGAACGATATAAATCTCCTGAACGATTACAGTGGGAAACAGATTTTGATGGAATTAAAAAGTTGAGAGAATGGATTTTATCTCAAAATCTGGCAAGTGGTGACGAATTGGATGCAATTGAAAAAGAGTCCATTCAGCGTGCAAAGGATGCCCGGAAAAATGCCTGGGAGCATTATATGCAACCGTTGAAAGAAAAACGCGATGCTTTTTTAGATCTTTGCAATATAACCGATTGTAATTGTGCAAAAACACACAAAATTGCAAAAATAAAACAGGACTTGAAGTTTATTGGTGAGCCAATTCGAAAAGATATTATTTCTTCTGCCCGCCAGATTTTACGACTTATTTGCAATCAGTGCAGTAATCCAAATAATTCGCTGAAAAAAAATGTTACAGCCTGGCTCGAAAATGAAATGAAAGAAGGCGTAGAACACTATAGTTCGCATCTATATAGTGAAACAGAATGGAGCGCATTGAAAATTAAAGAAGTGAAACCTGAATACGAAGCCAGTTCTCGGCAGGTTCCCGGTCGTGAAATTCTAAGGGCAAATTTTGATTATCAATTTGGAAAACATCCGGAGTTGGTGATGTTTGGTGAAGATGTCGGAAAAATAGGAGGGGTTAATCAAACTACAGAAGGGCTTCAGCTAAAATATGGTGAACACCGTATATTTGATACAGGAATACGTGAAGCAACAATTGTAGGACAGGGAATTGGATTGGCTATGCGTGGCTTTAGACCGATTTCGGAAATACAATACTTTGATTATTTGCTTTACGCTTTGCAAACATTGAGTGATGATTTGGCAACGCTTCTATACAGAACCAAAGGAGGACAAAAAGCGCCCATGATTATCAGTACACGTGGCCATCGCCTGGAAGGTATCTGGCATTCAGGGTCTCCGCTGAGTATGGTTATAAACTCCGTGCGAGGAATGTATGTGCTTGTTCCCCGTAACATGACTCAGGCTGCCGGCTTCTACAATACGATGCTGAAATCAGATGAACCAGCTCTGATTATTGAGCCGTTGAACGGGTATCGCCTGCGTGAAAAAATGCCGGAAAATATTGGAGAATTTACCGTTCCGGCCGGAAAAGCAGAAGTTCTTACCGGAGGGTCTGATGTAACAATTGTGACCTATGGTTCCTGCGTCCGGATAGCAGAGGATGCCGTGGAGCAACTACGGGAATTCAGTATCTCCTGCGAATTGATTGATGTTCAGAGCTTATTGCCGTTCGATCTGGATCATACAATTGTAAAATCATTACAAAAAACCAATAAAATACTTTTCTTTGACGAAGATGTTCCCGGAGGTGCTACATCGTATATGATGCAGAAGGTTCTCGAAGAACAAAACGGATGGGTGTATCTGGATGCAGCTCCTCAAACACTTACTGCAAAAGAACATCGTGCGGCTTATAGCACAGATGGAGATTACTTTTCAAATCCCAATGCCGAAGACGTATTTGAGTCGGTATATAATATAATGCACGAAGTAAATCCGGCAAAATACCCGAAGATATTCTGATTTTCTCTTTTGATTCATTCCTTTTGCTTTGCGGAGTTTTTGATGATTGAGGAGATTGAAAAAGATTGAAAGGGTTTGTCTTTGGTTGTCTGATTGAAATGAAAATCAATAGTTAGAAAAATTGGTCAACGCTATTTAGGGATCGTCAAAAAATATAAGTATTCCGTTTTTTGAAGTTTTTTTTTATTCCATATACTGTAAACTGAAAAAGCCTTAATTGGATTTTAAGGCTGTATGTATGAGTTAGATATGTGAATAATAATAGTTTCAGAATGTTTGTTTTATATTGAAAAAATCAAAGGGTTTATAACGTAAGTTAGCCGGATTTTTCATCTGGAAGAAATCCGGCTAACAGTTTTTTTAATGATAATTTCTTTTATTGCGAAACAGATTCTATGTATAGAAAATCTTATTCATAAAACTCATATTCATCTTTCAGGATGTAGTTTTCCCCGGTTCGGGTGTTTCCTGTGTTATTGCTGATCTGTAAACCATTTTCATCATATTCAAATTCGCTTCTGGAAACCAGCAAATCATTTTTATCGTATTCTTCCTGGAGAATTGTTCGTCCGGCTTCATCATATTCATGAATGATTTTACGGAGGCGCAAAGCAGTTTCTTCTATGTATTCAATAAGTTGATTTTTGTCATCATATTGATATGCGTATCGCTCAATTAATTGATTGTTGTCGTTGATAACCCGGCTTTTGATATGCTGGTTTTGCTCATTGTATTCATGAAATGTAGTATATGCTCTGTTTTCATCGGAATCTCTGTATTCAACCTGTAGAATATCTCCCTTGTCCGAGTAAGTATATTGTTTGAAAATGAGTTCATTATTGTCAACACCCAAAACTCTTTCTGTTTTGATTTTCCCGTTTGTGTGAGTCCATTCGGTAATAGACTCTACCTCACCTTCGTCATCCTGTGTTGTTTTTTTAATTAATTCACCGTTTGCAGAATATTCATACGTAATCAGGTCAATGCCTCCCGTTTCATAATGAACCTGTTCTTCGGTAACTTGTTGTTTTTCGTTATATTTCAGTTCTCTTTTTTCAGCAGGAGAATCATCGTCAAACCAAACAGCTTCGGATATTAAATTTCCATGTTCGTTGTATGTGTAGGTATTGCGTTGTTCAAGCTGCTCATTGCTGTCAAATGTTTCTTGCAGAATAAGTTTTCCTTTAGGTGAAAATTCCGATTTGGTTTGCAGATAACCTTCAAGCTCGACATCGTTCTGAATTGTTGAAAAGCCACTGATGTTGAATCGATAACGGGATAGGTAGTGAATTTTTTTATCCATGAGTTCTGTTTTTTTCGAAATGCAAAGATGCTATTTTTTTATGCTTGAACCTTAACAAAAAGCGTTGCAAGCGGTTTTTACGTAAATTTATGCCCTGAATTAAGTACGATTATTTCCTGTTTTCCGCATTTTTCCTGCAACACCCTGTAACTATTTAATAATCAAATATAATTTATTATTTTTGGGTGTTGCAAGAAAAATATTATGTTTATACGTGAAGTTAAAAATCGTTCAGGTAGTATTAGCATTCAAATAGTTAGCAAGGCACGAGGCATATATAAGGTGGTCAAAACGATAGGTTCTGCAACAATGTTGCAAGATATTGAAGAGTTGAAAAATCAAGCACGTCAAGAAAAAGAGCGTTTGGAACAACAAGTTTCACTTTTTATATCAGAACAAGATGATCAAATAGAGCAAGCCTTCGCAATGTTATCCAACAGCAACATTCATACGGTAGGTCCTGAACTTATTTTTGGCAGGATATATGATTATATTGGTTTTAAATCAATTAACGAAGATATGTTTCGTCAATTGGTCATAGCCCGACTTGCATTTCCATTGAGTAAGCTCAAAACGACAGAGTATCTTTATCGCTATCAGGGAATTTCGCTTGAGGTTGATTCCATTTATCGCTTTTTAGATAAGTTGAACGACAAACTGAAATTGCAAGTCGAGCAAATAGCCTACAATCATACATTACGGGTATTGGGAGGTAATTTGAGCATTGTATTTTACGACATGACAACACTTTACTTTGAGGCTTCCGATGAGGATGATTTGCGCAAAACGGGTTTTTCTAAAGACGGCAAACACCAATGTCCGCAGATATTTATCGGACTATTGGTGGGTCTTGGCGGGTATTTGATAGGCTACGATATTTACGAAGGCAACACCTACGAAGGACATACGCTAATACCATTTATCGAGAAAATATCCGGAAAGTTCAATTTAAATAAGCCCGTGGTAATTGCCGACAGTGGACTTTTATCAAAAGAAAACATAAAGGCATTGGAAGAAAAGACTACCAATACATTTTGGGAGCAAGACTAAAAAACGAACCGCAGGAGATTAGAAACCTCATAACAGGACAAAGTTACAGCAACGGCCAATTCTTTGTTATTGAAAAAGCAAATGGCAGTCGGCTAATTGTGCAATACTCCGAAAAACGTGCCTCTAAAGACCTTTATAATCGTGAGCAAGGGCTTAAACGACTCGAAAAGAGGATTAAATCGGGCAGGCTAACCAAAGCCAATATCAACAATCGGGGATACAATAAATACCTGAAAATGGAAGGGATAGTCAATATTTCCATAGATAAAGACAAGTATCTTCAAGATGTTTGTTGGGACGGTTTAAAGGGTTATTTAACGAATACAAAGCTGGATAATGATACCGTTTTTGATAGCTACAAAAACCTTTGGCATATTGAAAAAGCGTTCCGAATGTCAAAAACAGACCTCCGGATACGTCCTGTTTTCCATAGGTTACGAAAACGGATAGAGGCTCACATTTGTATTTCATTTACGGCATATTGTGTGTACAAGGAATTAGAAAGAGCTTTACTTGAAAACCAATCAACGCTTTCATTGAAGAAAGCTGCAGAGATTACTCACAATATGTATCAAATCAGTTATATGCTCCCAAACAGCAAAAACACCAAATCCATCCTACTCAAAATGGATGAAGAACAGATGAATTTATACAATTTGGTGCGTAAATGTTTTTAGGGTGTTGCATTGCTGAAAACAGGCTCGACATCGTTCTGAATTGTTGAAAAGCCACTGATGTTGAATCGATAACGGGATAGGTAGTGAATTTTTTTATCCATGAGTTCTGTTTTTTTCGAAATGCAAAGATGCTATTTTTTTATGCTTGAACCTTAACAAAAAGCGTTGCAAGCGGTTTTTACGTAAATTTATGCCCTGAATTAAGTACGATTATTTCTTGTAGGGAAGTTAAATTGTAATATTAATAAACGGAAATAGATGAAAAAAACAGTAATGATGGGAGTAATACTTTCCCTTGCAATTGTGAGCAACGGGCAACAACCGTTCAAGTATCCTGTAACGAAAAAGGTAAATCAGGTTGATGATTATTATGGAAACAAAGTTCCGGACCCGTATCGCTGGTTGGAAGATGATAATTCTGCAGAAACAGCAAAATGGGTTGTTGAGCAGAATAAACTCACCCAATCTTATCTGTCGAAAATTCCTTACCGAAATCAGATAAAGGATTGTTTAACAAATATCTGGAACTTTCCGAAATACTCGGTTCCGTTTTGGGCTGGAAAACGAATGTTGTTTTATATGAACAATGGGTTGCAGAACCAAAGTGCACTATATATAAAGGATAATCCTGAAGCTGAACAACGTCTGTTCCTTGATCCGAATGAGTTATCAAGCGACGGAACAGTTTCAATTGGAACAGTTTCTGTTTCAAAAAATAACGATTATGTTGCCTTTGCAACATCTGCATCAGGTTCCGACTGGCAAACAATTCGCATAAAAAAGATTACAGGCGAAATGCTCGAAGATCAGATTCCCTGGGTGAAGTTTTCGTCAATAGCATGGTTTGGGAATGGCTTTTTTTATAGCCGTTATGAAAAACCTAAAGGAAGCGAACTGAGTGTAAAAAATGAATTTCATAAGGTTTATTATCATAAACTTGGGACTAAATATACTGAGGATCAGTTAATTTATGAAAATGAAAAATACCCGCTTCGCAACTATACTGCAATGGTGACCGAAGATGAACGCTATCTGATTATTTCTGAAACTGAAAGCACCAGTGGCAATGCATTGAGAGTAAAAGATCTGCGTAAACAGGATTCAGAATGGATCGTTTTGGTTGGTGATTTCAATGCAGATTATGATTTGATTGGTAACGCTGATGATGATCTCTATTTTCATACCAATGCAAATGCTCCACGATATAAAGTTGTTCGTGTTAATCCATTGAATTCTAATACTCCTGATTTTATTGATGTGATACCGCAAAACGATATGGTTCTGCAATCAACAACGATGGCAGGAAATAGACTGGTAACCGTTTATATGCGGAATGCAAGTAGTGCAGCGTTTATTTACAATACGTCCGGACAATTAGAAAAAGAGATAGAAGTACCGGGAATAGGAACAATGAGTAGTGTTTCAGGTGAAAAAGATAATTCGGTCGTGTTTATGTCGTTTACAACATTTACCCAACCTGCTACTATTTATAAAATGGATGTAAATATTGGCATTCCGGAAGTTTTATTTAAACCGGATATGAAGCATGTTTTTCCTGAATTTATTACGGAACAGGTATTTTATCCTAGTAAAGATGGTACCCAGATTCCAATGTTTATTGTGTATAAGAAAGGAATAAAATTGGATGGAACAAATCCAACCTTACTTTATGGATATGGGGGGTTTAACATAAGTCTTACACCAAATTTCAGTATTTCAAGAATGCTATTTCTGGAAAACGGAGGAATTTATGCAGTAGCAAACCTTCGGGGTGGTGGCGAATTTGGAAAAGAGTGGCATCAGGCTGGGACTATTCTGAAAAAGCAAAATGTGTTTGATGATTTTATTTCAGCTGCTGAATATTTGATAAATAACAAATACACATCTTCTTCAAAACTGGCTATTCAGGGTGGCTCAAATGGTGGTCTACTCGTGGGAGCTTGTATAACACAACGTCCGGAATTGTTTAAAGTGGCATTACCTGCCGTTGGCGTTATGGATATGCTTCGCTATCATAAATTTACCATTGGATGGGCATGGAAAGATGATTATGGTACGAGTGAAGATAAAGATCAGTTTTACTATCTGAAAGGATATTCACCCTTGCATAATATCCGTAAGGGTGTAAAATACCCTGCAACACTGGTAACGACTGCCGATCATGATGATCGCGTTGTGCCTGCACACTCTTTTAAATTTGCTGCGGCCTTGCAAGCTGCACAGGCCGGAAATAATCCAGTATTAATACGTATTGAAACAAAGGCAGGCCATGGCGCAGGAAAACCAACTTCAAAATCGATAGAAGAAGCAGCCGATATATGGGCTTTTACATTTTATAATCTCGGAATAAAATTTACTAATCCTTGTCAACTTCCTAAAAAAATTGATCCATTACGTCCGGTTGATAAAGCTAAGTTAACACCATCTGTTAAGCCTAAAACTAAACTTAAGCCTAAACGATAGATAGGCGAAGCTTTAGTTCTAAACCGTTTTAAAAACCCCTTGTATTTATTTTTATACAAGGGGTTTGTTTTGTAATTAATATAGAATAACGTATTTTTGCATAATTCTATAATAACCCTATGAATCTTTTTACTGACTCTCGTATTGTATTAACACTTGATGCAGGTGGAACAACCTTTGAATTTAATGCGATCCAATCTGGAAAAATTTTATTAGAACCTGTGATTTTTTCGTCTGGTGACCTCTCCAAAAATGAGCTCATTTCAATGATTATTGAAGGTTTTACAGTTGTTACCCGTCAATTGAAAGAAAGAACTGCCTCTGCAATCAGTTTCTGTTTTCCTGGTCCTGCCGACTATGAAAACGGAATAATCGGAGATTTGGAAAATATTCCGGCATTTAAAGGTGGAGTACCCTTGAAAGCAATATTGGAAGATCATTTTCAAATTCCGGTTTTTATTAATAATGATGGCGATTTATTTACGTTGGGTGAAGCAATGGTTGGACTCTTGAATGAAATTAATACGTGCAGCACAGCAGCAGGAAATACACATCAATATCATAGCTTATTAGGAATTACCCTGGGAACTGGTTTTGGTTCTGGTTTTGTGTATCAGAACAAGATTCTCTTTGGCGAAAATGGTGCTGCTTTCGAGATAAACAGGATGAGTAGTCGTTATGCTGGATTAGCAAGTGTTGAGGATGTGTGCAGTATCAGAGGGATAAAAAGATTGTTTGCAAAATATTCAGGATTAGGTGAATCTGAAATTCCTGAACCGAAAGAAATAAATGCAATTGCCGAAGATGTAACGCATCCTTACCATGAGGCAGCGATACAAACCTGGGAAGAGTTTGGCACAATTGCCGGTGATGCAATCGTAAATGCAGTAACGCTTACAGATAGCAACGTGGTGATTGGCGGAGGTCCCTCAAAAGCCTGGAAATGGTTTATGCCTTCGTTGATAAAAGCCATGAATGAACCCTTTCGCGAAAATTGTTCCAAGTTGATTTCACGCGCTGAAATTATGATATACAATTGGGAAGATGAAACTCAAAGAATTGATTTTCTCAATAGTAAACAAATAGAACTTAAAGTAGGAGGTAAAACAATACTCTACGATCCTGTAAAACGCGTATGTGTGGGTGTGAGCCGGTTGGGAACAGCAGGCGCCGTTGCCCTTGGTGCCTATGCTTTTGCCCTGGAAAAAATGGGAAGTAATTAAGCAGTTACAAATTAATTCAGTTAAGAAAAATTAGCTTTTCCAATTTTTAGGAAGACATACTAAGATTAAAATTTTTTAAGTAGTAGTTTTCCTGGAAGAGAAAAGCTCAAAATGCCGTTTCATCTGTAGAAAATCATACAATACATTTTTATACAGATTGGAGAAATATTGACGAGTATTCAATTAACCATTAAAAACA
This sequence comes from Bacteroidales bacterium, assembly GCA_963667975.1. Lineage (GTDB taxonomy): Bacteria > Bacteroidota > Bacteroidia > Bacteroidales. The sequence goes on along the minus strand of OY764079.1, from coordinate 3,302,975 downwards.
GGATGCAAAAGTAATAAGGATTGAAAATGATACGAATTGAATGTATCTATATAATTCATATTTGTCATTTTTGCCAATTCAAATCACTTGGTTTACTGAAACTTGTATCCGTAATAAATTGTTGATCGCTAAGTGTTTTTAAAAAGGCTTTGAGTTGTTGCTTTTCGGTAGGAGTAAGTTGAGCTCCCTGATTTTGTGCATGATGCATCAATGGACTGGTGTACTGAGTAAGAATTACTCCTTCGCTGTAAAAATCAATCACTTCATCAAGATTTTTAAATCGCCCGTCGTGCATATAGGGCGCTGTAAACTCAATGTTTCGTAATGAAGGGGCTTTGTATGCTCCTTTATCTACCGGGTTTTGTGTGATAGAAAACCGGTCACGGGGATCATTAAACTGGGTATCTTTCCCATTGTTGTAAAACAAATATGTAGAAAATAATGGGTTTCCGCCTCCTCCATGACAATGAAAGCAGTCGGCACCTTCTTCGGTAGTGAACAGATTGTATCCCATTAATTCTTCAGGTGTCAGGCTTGACTCTCCTCTCAGGTATTTGTCAAATTTGGAATTGGATGAAATCAGTGTACGTACAAACTGCGCAATGGTCTTGCTGATTCGGTCAATGTTTATTTCCGATGTTCCGAATGCAGCTTTAAACATGGGTGGATACATAGGATCAGAAGCAATGAGTTGTACGGTTTTTTCAATACTTCCATTGATTTCGTGGGGAGCAGCAATTGCCATCCAAACCAGGGATTCCAGATTTTTGTAATTGTATTGTGGTAATGCCGGGATTCCATAGGCGGTATTGCCAAGCTTTGTATTATTGTTGTGAATCATTCCGTTCCAGAGATATCCATTGGAGTTGAATACCAGATTCATCAGCGGAAGAGCATAGTGAGGTGTTGCAATACCGGTTAAGCCGAACGTTTTTCCTCCGGGAAAACGGGTATTATTAATGCCGGGTTCAAATGCACTACTTTGCGTGTGACAGGAAGAACAACTCATCAGCGAATCAGGGTGCGTACGACCAGAAAGTCTCCCGTCGTAAAATAAATATCGCCCCAATCGAATACCTTCCACAGTCATGGGATTGTCGTCAGGAATGTTGAGTTTAGTCGGGAAAAACTTTGGAATCTGAATCGTATAGGAAGTGGGCTTGAATGCAGGTGTTACCTCTGTATCCTTATGGCATGACATCAGGAATGGAAACAGAATCAGTAGTATCCATGCTGAATTACGTTTTATGCCCGGAATCAGATTCATCACACCTTATTTTGCAGATATTGAAAATACATCCTGGCCATTCTCTTTAGCCCAAATCTGAGCCTGCTGGTTTTGCATAATACTGGAACCTATCGTATTGTGATTCCAGATGTTGGGTGTTTCAAACCAGCTTTCGGCATTCATCACAAGCTCTAGTGAGGTGGTATTGTCTTTCGTGATGAGGAAGCTGACTGGTAAATTTACGATAAACTGGTTGTGAACAAACCCCAATACATCATTCTTGGATTTTGTGATGATAGAACCACAGGGCCATTTGGATGATTTTGCAAATTCAGCTTCTTTGGTGCCAGAATAAACCTGGCCAATTCCCAAATGAAAATTGAATGGAGTGGGTATTGTTTCTCCTGGTTTTAACCATTTCCCGTTCAGTTTCATGTAATGATAACCACCACCCAGAGATTCAGGCCAGAACATATCACTTTCAGGCTGATTTGGATATTGGTTGGAAATGTTGTGCTCGGGAGTAAATCCGAATACAAAACGAATTGCTTTATAATTATCCGATGGAATTTGGTCTTTTACATTCCAGATCAGGGTAGAAGGAATGTCGGTATCCGCATAATGCGCAAATCCATCTGCTTTTAAACGATAGGCCTGTCCCTCATTGTTTATCAAATCAATGTCAGATATAAAATATTGAATATCATTTACCATGTATTGGTTTCCAGCAGCATTGGTATAAACCAAGGTGTCGCACTTTAATTCATTCCCGTTTACCTTGTGCGCAAATTTAAGTTGAAATTTCCCGAAAGATTCTTCTTGGTCATTTTGGCACGAAAAGATTAAAATACTGATACCGAAAAAAAATGCTATTTGAAAAATTGTTTTCATGTTTTGGATTGCTTATTGATGTAACGTTTAAAATTATAAAAAATTGGAAGAGGAGAATAAAGAAGTTGAATTAATATAAATCAATTCAGCTTCCTTATTTAGGGTAATTAGTTATTTGAAAATTCAATAAGTAAATTTGTTATTGATTCGAATGTACTGATTATTTGAGAGTTGGTTTGGCTAAAAATGCTCATTCCCTTTTCTGCAGCATCGCCTACTTCGGCTACTAGAGGAATTTGCCCTAATAGTTTAGTGTTGTATTCTTTTGCTAGATTATTTCCTCCATTTGATCCGAAAATGAAATATTTTTCTTTTGGATGTAAACTTGGGGTAAACCATGACATGTTTTCAATAACACCCAGAATTGGGATATTCAAATCTGGGTTTGCAAACATCGAGGCGGCTTTACGGGCATCATTGACCGCGATCTCTTGTGGTGTTGTTACGAGTATAATCCCTGCGAGGTTGAATTTTTGTACGGTAGTAAGTTGAATGTCGCCAGTTCCAGGAGGAAAGTCAACAATCATATAGTCAACCTTTCCCCATTGCGTATTTTCGAAAAGTTGAGTAATAGCATTGGCGGCCATTGGGCCTCTCCAGATTAAGCCTTGTTTTTTATCTACAAAGAAACCGATTGACATAATTTTTACCCCATACTTTTCAATTGGGAAAAGAACCTCTTTGTCTTTAATTACGGTAACTTCAGGTTTAGCATCTTCCAACCCAAACATTTTTGGAATGGAAGGTCCATAAATATCTGCATCAATCAATGCAACTTTAAACCCTTGACGAGCCAAAGCAATTGCAAGGTTTGATGAAACGGTTGATTTCCCTACGCCTCCTTTTCCTGAAGCAACCACGATGATGTTTGTTACATCAGGTAAGATTGTTTTTTTTAATCCGTTCATATCTACAAATAATTAATTTGATGTGTTATATTTACTCCGGTCTGCTTAAATAAAATGCCTACAGGACATGTGCTCAGAGTATGTTTAAGGTATTTCTCAATTTTTCCATGTTATTTCATTTGTTTGAACTGAGAAAACAAAATGAGTATCGGTAATTGGTGAGTGTATTGTTATTTTGTTTAGCTGTAGCATCAATATCTAATTTATGAAAGGTTAGACGCATTTTTTGTGCTACTATCGTGAAAATTGTACCTGCGCATTCACTAAAGCATCATAATGCATATTTCCAAAGAAGTAGGGTCACTATTTAACCCTACTTTAGCCTCATGAAAATCAATAACAACACTATAATTTCTTCCATTATTCACTACAGATTGGAATTGTTGAGTCCAGATCGATTTTGCGTTCATTAAAGTGATATTAAATGCTATTTAACCCATGTTTAAGATCAGAAATAATATCTTCAACGTCTTCAATTCCAACAGAAAAACGAACTAAATCATCAGTAATTCCTGCAATAAGTTTATCTTCTTTACTTACAGCTGCATGAGTCATTGATGCAGGGTGCTGAATAAGAGTTTCAACTCCACCAAGTGAAACTGCTAATATAGCAAGGTGAACATTGTCCATCAATTTTTTTCCAGCTTCTAAGCCTCCTCTTAAACCAAAGCTCATCATTGAGCCAGATCCTTTCATTTGTGTTTTAGCTAGTTCGTATTGAGGATGTGATTCAAGTCCGGGATATTTTATCCAAGCTATTTTAGGATGGGATTCGAGAAAACGAGCTACTTTTATAGCATTTTCCTGAGCTCGTTCAATGCGAATGGCCAATGTTTTAACTCCACGAAGAACCATAAATGCTTGTGATGGATCCATATTACAGCCCATGTAAACCATTGAATGGCGAATCTTTTTATAAATTTCATGGTTTTTTGCTACAATCACACCTCCCACAATGTCAGCATGTCCATTAATGAATTTTGTAACTGAGTGTAATACAACATCAGCTCCTAAATCGAGTGGCTTTTGTAGATAAGGAGAACAGAAAGTATTGTCCACAATCAGAATAAGATTATGTTCTTTCGCAATTTTTGCACACCCTCTTATATCTGTAATATCCATAGTTGGATTTGCCGGAGTTTCGATATATAGAATCTTCGTATTTGGTTTAATCGCTGCTTTGATATTTTTTAAGTTGGAAGTGTTTACAAAACTAGCTTCAACATTATATCTTGAAAAATCCTGTTCAAGGATTCCTCTAGAAGGACCGTAAATTGCGTCGGAACATACAATGTGGCTTCCTGCTCCCAATAATGCCATATATACAGTGCTAACAGCACCCATACCTGAACTGGTAGCTATACCATCGAAACCGTTTTCAAGTTCGGCTATGTTATGTTCTAAAGCTTTGATGGTTGGATTACCAATACGAGTGTAAATATAACCATTGCTTTTCCCTGAAAAACAATCCGCACCATGTTGTGCATTTTTAAATCTAAAAGTTGAGGTTTGGTAAATTGGCACAGTAGCACTGCCGAATTCATCATCAAATGCTCCTGCATGAATCAGTTTGGTGTTAAACCCTTTGTCGGTTGTTTCCATTTTTGTTGTTTAATGAATTAATGAATGTATTTGAATAATTAACGATGTTATATATGTTTGATTGATAGTGATTTTTCTGGTTTTCCAAGGTCAAAATTGTCTAATCCTTTATACTTATCTTCACTGTTGTATTGAATCCCTAATTTATCAAGTAATGGTTCTACAGTTACTTGATGGAGCTGTAATCCTATATCCCATGGATTGTATCCCAAGAGTAAACCTGCTAGTTCTTCATAAGTGAGAACCGGAATTCCAAAGCCATTTTCACCATAAGTTGTGCCTTCCATTTCGGCAATAACATATTGCCAACGATCAAGAAAATAGGTACAACCCGGACAATTTGCAATGATTAGATCGGGATGATAAGGTTTCATTGAGTCAAATTTGCGTTTGGAATTGCTGATTGAATATCCTCTGTTCGATTTAAGTAAATATTGCCTGAATCCAAATCCACAGCAATGACGGCGTTCAGGATAGTCAACCTGTGCTCCGCCCCATTCATCAATAAGACCTGCCAAAACATAGGGGAATTCTGCTCTGCCAATTCCTTTTTCCGGAAAAATTTTTGCATAATGACATCCAACATGATCAACTATTTTTAATGGTTTATTTGTTTTTTGATTAATTAATGAATATTGATGGTTGTTTGCCAATTCTTTTTTGTATTTATAAATTAAATCGCTAGTATGAACTAGATTCTTAGGTATTTCAAATGTTTTTCCCGTTGTATCTTTTAGTATTTTTCGTGCTTGTTTTTCTTTTTCGGGGTAATGTTTCCATATTTCCAACACTTCTGAATAAATTCCAAAGGAGGTAACACAAGAGCATACAAAATTTTTATAACCAGACTCACTCATCAATGCAAACTGATGTGCTACAACACTCATGGTGGTCTCAAATGGAATTAGTCCGGAGTGGTATGCAATACCTGTGCATGTTGTTTGCCTTGGGTCATCAAATATATCTTTTCCTAAAATATCTCTGATGATATTGATAAATAATCCTTCAGATGCAGGGAAAAAATTTTGACGTATGCAGCTACGGGCAAAATAGAAGTAATCTTCAGCAATTTCTTTTTGATAATTATTCCAGTTGTGATGAATCATATTTAGAAGGTTTATTCAAGTTCGTATTTTTCTTTAATATACTCCAAGTACTTTTCGGGAGAATCATATCCGGAGGCTTTTGCATGCTCTTTGCTATAGAATTCAATTTTTTCAAAACGTAATGTTGCACCAGTTGCGTCAAATATTTTTTTTAAATTTATCATTGATTGAGTTGGAATTATACGTAATGTTCCGCTTGTTTGTTGCTTGTAGGATGCGCCCAATCGTTCTAAAACCTGTTTTTTATTTGTAATAAACCAATCCCAAATCGGACCTTGTTCAGGATAGTTTTTTGTGTCTATTTCATCGAGATAGACACAATATCCATATTTAAGAATGTGATCGCCAACTGTACGTTTTATCGCCAATTGCTTTTGTCCTTGTTTGCTGTGAATAAACAATCCACTTTCAATTGATAATGCTCTTAATGCCTGAATGATATATCCTGGAGTATTTCCCTTTGGACAACGGGTTTTACAAGACAAACATTCACCACAAAACCAAATTGTATTGCTTTTAAGTAGTTCAATGAGCTCTTTCTCATTTTCTTTCTGTATTGAATCCATAATAATTCGGGGATCATATTCCATTACAGACGCTGCAGGGCAAATTGCTGTACATGTACCACAATTAATACAAGATTTTAGCCCTTCAATAAAGCGTATATCCTTTTTAAGAATATCTAACAGATTATTCATTCTCTTATCTATTTGATTATTAGAATTCAATTTTTTTATTATTTTGGTGTGATATAACTATTAATGGTTTAACATTTCGATGATATTGTTAATTGTTTTGCATGGTTCTTTGATCGCTATCATTTGAATTTTTAAGCTATCAAGAAGTGTTTTAATTTTTATTCCAAATTCTCCTGAGATAATTTTGTTTGCGTTGCGAGATGCAACTAATTGAACTGAAGCAGGGCCAGCACTTTCTTCTGCGTCTTTATTAGGGTTTGGAATAAATTCCATTGCTTTAGTATCTGTGTCGTAAATCACAAAGAAAGCACATCGGCCGAATCGCTGGTCAATAATTGAATCTAATGTATTTCCTGTTGAAGTAATAGCAATTTTCATCTGTTTAAAATTTGTCAATTTATCAATAATCAATGAATTCTCTTTGTCGAAATTTTATTCATCGCGGTTGGTGTGCTATTTTATTGCTCGTGGGTATTTCATAGTATTGATTTTTTTAATTTGCGACAATTAGAACTTCCTTTTTTATTCATAACAGTTTGACAATTTGGGCATATTTCATGTTTACATGAAATTCCATGTTGATGTTTTTGTTTGAAACCACAGCGTGGACAAACGTAGAAAATATCACATTTTTTATGGGGCTCATCTTCATAAGTATTATCATAGTCATATTCATTGATATGGCTGTTACCGCATAAAGGACATGCTTCAATTTGTGTTTCTTTTTCTGGATTATTAAAAAAGCAATTGCAAGTGGGACAATGAAACCAATCACTGTCAAAGTATACTTTGCCACCTTCAATACTGATTTGCCTTCCTTCTACAAATGCCTGTGCAATTTTTTGCCTTACAGATGCATATATTCGCGTGAATGTTGGACGAGAAACTCCCATTTCAATGGATGCCTGATAATGATTCATTAAATCAAAATCACATAGTCGTAATGCCTCATACTCTTCATATAAAAGATTTATAGGCTCTTTATTTAGGATTTTGCTTTCCGGCCCATAGGGTTTGAATCCTTTAATTACAGGAGGATTCACAACTTTACGGATGCGTTTTAAACGTGGAGACATAATATATATGATCAAAAGTTCACTGCAAAGATAATGAACATATGCTCGAATGCAAAATTAATTACCTTTGTAAAAAAATAACAATGGCTACGTTTAAAGATGAATTTGTAGTAAGATTTCAAAAAGTAGTGTTTCCAGATTGTTTAAATGATAATGAAATACTTTTTGGTGGTAAGCTATTAGGGTGGCTCGATGAAATAGCATACATTACCGCTACACGTTTAATAAAACGTGATTTGGTTACAGTGTCAGTAAATAATATTCGTTTCCGTAAACCAATAACAGCAGGTTCTATTATTGAAATTGAAGGAAAGTTGGATAAAATTACTCCATTAAAAATATATATCAAAGCAGATGTTTATATCATTGATAAATATTCGGATTTTCGGGAAAAAGCTGTAGAATCTGATTTTGTATTTGCACAAATAAATACTGAACGTAAACCTGTAAAATTGGGATTATAGGATTTGTGTTTGATTTAGGAATTGAAAATAAAAGGTCGCTCTTTTTGAACGACCCCTTTTAGTTAGAATATTTTTATTTACGGGCAACAGCTCTAAGCGCAGCTTCCACTATATTTGGAGTATCTAAGCCATATTTTACCATCAGTTCGTCAGGGGCTCCGCTTTCGCCGAATGAATCGTTTACAGCAACCATTTCCATCGGGGTAGGATAGTGCATGGCCAGAAGTTGTGCAATGCTATCGCCCAGTCCGCCATTCCGTTGATGTTCTTCTGCTGTTACTACGCAGCGGGTTTTGGCGATTGATTTCAGCACTGCTTCATTGTCGAGTGGTTTAATGGTGTGGATGTTGATGATTTCGGCATCTATTCCTTTTTCGGCAAGGATATGGCCTGCTTCAATTGCTTTCCAAACCAGATGTCCGGTTGCAAAAATGCTTACATCTTTCCCTTCGTTCAGCATCACGGCTTTCCCGATTTCGAATGTTTGGTCAGCAGGTGTGAAGTTAGGAACTACCGGACGTCCGAAACGTAAATAAACCGGGCCGTCATATTCAGCAATTGCCAGAGTGGCCGCTTTGGTTTGGTTAAAGTCGCAAGTATTGATGACTACCATATTGGGTAGCATCTTCATGAGCCCGATATCCTCCAGAATCTGGTGGGTTGCGCCATCTTCACCCAGCGTTAAGCCTGCATGTGAAGCACAGATCTTTACGTTTTTACCAGAATAAGCTACTGATTGGCGAATCTGGTCATATACACGACCTGTTGCAAAGTTTGCAAAAGTACCGGCAAACGGAATTTTTCCGCCAATGGTTAAACCGGCTGCCATCCCGATCATATTGGCCTCAGCAATTCCGGTCTGGATGAAACGTTCGGGAAACTCTTTTACAAAAGCATCCATTTTAAGCGAACCGATAAGGTCAGCACAAAGTGCAACCACATTTGGGTTACGACGACCTGCTTCAAGTAATCCTGCTCCAAAGCCGGAACGGGTATCTTTACTTTCGCTATAGGTATAGGTTTTCATGTTTTATCTTTTTCTTTATTTATTTTCTCTAACTACATTCACGGTGGTTGTAGAGCCCGATTCAATGGTAAAGGTCTTGTCGATTGTACTAATCGTACGTGTTGAGTATTTCGAACGGAATACCACGTGGTATCTGCCAGGTTGTAATACCAGCGATTCCATAATTTTTTGCGAATCGAGATTGTATAACCACTTCATTACATTATTTTCCTCCAGATATAAGCTACTGGTGCCTTCTGCAATTTTGTTGATTACGGCTATGCCCGGCATCGGGATTTCAACCGTGGTTGTTGTACTTTGTTTTATTTCCACATCTTTGATGATTAAGCGGGGTAAACAAAGTACTTCCAGGTCATATTTTCCAGTAAGATAGCGTTCTGTTTGGTTGAATGATTGCACATTGAGTGTTTGCATTTCATTGTTTTTGCGAACGATACAAAGCAGATCTTTTACCGCCAGCGGACGATTTCCGGCAAGCTTTAATTTTAACTGGCCCTGCGGCGTTTCTATCGGAATTATGGTGTGTTTCCCGGGGAGGATCTCTACGCTGTCTCTTCGTACAGCAGGGATTGTATGAACCACAATGTTGTATTTAATTAATGGATCAAGAACCAGCGTGTCAGGCATCCCGCGATTATTCAGGGTATGGATAAAGTTGTATTTCGCGATACCCGAAAAGTTGTCATAAAAAGTCATGTTTACGTTGGTTTCAGTGGGTTTTCCACTTTCATCAAGCAGGTTTACCTGTGCAGTGGTTGAATTCAATGCTTGTGAAATAACCACATTCAACGCATGACTAAATTCCACTTCGCTGGTGGCATCGTAGTAGTTTCCCACGCAGTCGAAACTCTCTTTAAAGTTCTTTCCAATCCCGATAATAAAGGGCTTGAGAATGATCCCTTTTTTCTGCAACATAACCGAAACTGCACATGGATCTCCATCGCATTCTTCTATCCCATCCGTAATTAAAACGACTACATTTCTGCACGAAGGGCAGGAAAGAGGGAAGTCGTCAGCACATTTTTCCAGTGAACTGGCAATTGGAGTTGTACCTCTCGGAACCAGCGATTTTATTTTTTGGATGATGCGTTTATAGTTGTCTTTTGCAAAAGGTACTTCGAGTTTTGTATCATTACAATCCTGAGGGGGATAGTTTTTCTGATGGCCATACACGCGAAGCGCCATTTCCAGGTTGGGTACATCTTTAAGACTGTCGAGCAGATTACTGAGTAGTTTTTGAGCAATGTTGATTTTGGTATCACTTTGCCAACGGCCAAACATACTTTGAGAGCAGTCGAAAATAAACAGGATACGGGTTTGAGGTTCCGGAAACTTTTCTTCGGACTGAGGCCTGAAATTTTGAGATACAGCATGAAGTGCGAAGATGCAGAACATCATCGACAGGAATAAAAACTTCAGACGATTTTTCATATGCTTGGATTTTTGGGGCCTTAAAGATAACGAATCTAGGCGATTAATAGTCTCCTAAGGTTTCTTCAAGCTGCGCAAGGGCGTTGGCTGTTTGCTCGTCGTTTGGAGCTGAACCATGCCATTTGTGAGTTCCCATCATAAAGTCAACCCCGCAACCCATTTCTGTTTTCATGAGAATAACTACAGGTTTCCCTTTTCTGGTATGGTTTACAGCTTCGTGTAAAACAGCCAGAATATTCGTCATATCATTTCCGTTTGCATGTAAAACATCCCAGCCGAATGCTTTCCATTTTGCTTCCAAATCACCAAGTGAAAGGACGTTATCTACAGGTCCGTCAATTTGTTTTCCATTCCAGTCGACGGTTGCAATGATGTTATCAATATTTTTTGCAGCGGCAAACATCGCAGCTTCCCAAATCTGGCCTTCCTGTAATTCGCCGTCACCATGAAGGGTAAACACTAGGTGCTTGTCGTTGTTCAGCTTTTTACTGATTGCAGCACCAATGCCTGCTGATAAACCTTGTCCGAGTGAACCTGAAGCCATTCGGATGCCTGGCAGATGGTCATGGGTAGTTGGATGTCCTTGCAAACGGGTATTCAGTTTGCGGAATGTAGCCAGTTCACTTACCGGAAAATAACCATTGTGAGCCAAAACGCTGTACCAAAGCGGTGAAATATGTCCATTGGAAAGGAAAAAAAGATCTTCTCCAATTCCATCCATGGTAAAATTTTTAGGATCGTGACGAAGCACGTCAAAATAAAGTGCCGTCATAAAGTCGGTGCAACCGAGCGAACCGCCCGGGTGTCCAGAGCTTACGGCATGAACCATACGGATAATGTCGCGTCGTACCTGCGATGCAATTCGTTTAAGTTCTTCTGTTTGAGCCATAGGGTATTGATTTTTTGCAAAAGTAGCCCTTTTTCAGCAGAAGGAAAAGCCGGAGGGGGATTTTCAGTTTATGATAACAGAATTAATCATCAAAAACCAGATCATAAATATTCCTGCCTGAACGGCAGAAAATGTGCTTAACCCTTTGATACGTTTTTTAAAGTTTCGGACTGCTTTTTTATTTGTAAAAAACTGAGATACTCTGTCAAATAAATTATAGAGATTTTAACTACTTGTGGTATGTTTAATTGCAGGTTTGAAGTCAAAAAAAAAGGAGGATTTTTAGATAGCCTCCTTTTTTATTTTTATTCTGGAATAAGTTTACTCTTTGATAAACTTGATTGTGGTAATAATTTCGTTATCTGAATATAAACTGATGAAGTAGATACCTTTTTTCAGATTTGCAACCTCAATTTGTCCATTGCTGTCCAATTTCTGAGAAATAGCTTTTGTTCCAATAATATTACAAATTTCAATACGGTTAACACCTTCTGCATTACGTACAAAAAGCATGTCTTTCGCAGGGTTTGGATATACTGATATATTTGCTTTGGAAGTAGAATTGATTCCTGCAAAAGCCGGAGTTACGGTTGCAAAAGTTGCGCCAACTCTGATTTCATCAATTTCAGCTTTTGGAGTACCTCCCAGATTTGTAGAGTTGTAGCCATTTCGGATAACAACCGATGCAATAGCAGCAGGTGCTGTGGTTGAGGACGTATTTGTGATTGAACCGGAAGGTTCTGCTCCGCCAAGCGTTGAAGGGTTAACCCACAAAGAAGCAGCTTTTGACGTCATGTCAAATTTTACAACTACCAGATAAGTGGTTCCGAAAACCAGATCAGTAGCATATTCGGTATAAGCAGTGCCACCGCTGTTGTTTAATAATCCAAAACGGAAATTTGTTTTGTTGTTAGAACTTTTGATGCCCAAACGTGCAAACATGGATGTAAGACTTTGTCCTGCAGTAGCTCCCAGACTCATAAAGTAATCAAAACCAGTTGCCGATAGATTCGTGGTATCAATAACCTTAATAAGTGCAGAGTAATAAGCAACGGTTGTCAAACCGGCAACTGCTGCATTTACGTCACGGGTTAATTCTAGAGTGTTTCCCGAAATATAAACTCTGTTACCTGTTGAAGCAGCAAGTCCTGTGTAGTTTAAACTGCCTGAAAGAATGTCAATTGTAGCAGGTTTTGAATTGCTATGAGTGTACCAGCCGTTGTTGTTGCAGGTTGCATCAGAGCATGTGCCACCAATGTTTCCGGTGCTGGTAAATCCGTCATAAAACTGTGCCTGAGCTTTAATGCTCAGCATAAGGATAGCTGCTAAGCTAATAATCATGTAAAGTTTTCTCATACTATATTCGTTTTAAAAGTTTTGATAATGCTTAATTGTTTACAAACAAACATCTTGATTGGAATATTGTTTGTGAGCGAGAATATGTTATCATGCAAATTTAACGAAAATCAACCCATAGCGCTGAATTTTCTAATTTAAATTATTGTGAAGATGAGCAGGGTTGCGCATTTTTATAAAAAATAAAAAGTTTTTTTAGGGTTGTGGGATTTGACTTCATCCCTTTTTGTATTTTTGAACTATGGAAGAAACGACAAGAAACAGACCGGTAAGAACCCGTAAAACTACTCAGGAACAGGCAATTCTTGAACATGGTAAAATCCCGCCACAAGCTGTGGATATGGAAGAAGCTGTTTTGGGAGCAATGATGCTTGAGCAAAATGCACTTACCAATGTCATTGATTTACTAAAACCTGAATTTTTTTACAAGGATGCTCATCAACGTATTTTCAGAGCCATTCATCTGTTGTTTTCTTCATCTGAACCAGTAGATATTTTAACGGTAACCCAGCAGCTTAAAAAATTAGGTGAGCTTGATATTGTTGGAGGAGCTTATTATGTAACACAGCTTACAAACCGTGTAGCCTCAGCTGCCAATGTAGAATTTCATGCCCGTGTAATTTCTGAAAAATACATCCAGCGAGAATTAATTCGTATCTCCAGCGATGTAATTCGTGAGTCGTTTGACGAGTCATGCGATGTGCTTGATTTACTTGATCGTTCCGAAAAAGAATTACTTACTGTCGGCGAGAAAAATTTCCATACGGATTATACCGATATGCATTCGCTCATACGAGAAGCAATTCATGAGATAGAATCAGCTAAAAATCAGGAAAGTGGTGTGAGTGGTGTGCCCTCAGGCTTTACGGCTCTCGACAGAGTTACTTCTGGATGGCAAAAATCAAACCTTTTGATTCTGGCGGCTCGTCCTGCAATGGGAAAAACAGCATTTGCACTTACAATGGCGCGCAACATTGCAGTGGAGTTTAAAAAACCTGTCGCCTTCTTCTCCTTGGAAATGTCGGCAGTTGAGCTTGTAACCCGCTTGATTTCAAGTGAAACTATGCTCGAGGCAGAAAAATTGAAAAAAGGAACTCTTAAAGATTTCGAATGGGAACAACTTCATGCCAAAATAAAACCTTTAATAGAAGCTTCTCTTTTTATAGATGACACTCCCTCTCTTTCTGTATTTGAACTTCGGGCAAAGTGCCGTCGTTTGAAGCAGAAGCATGATATACAAATGGTATTTATTGACTATTTACAATTGATGCATGGAAGCACCGATAATAAGGGCGGAAATCGTGAACAGGAAATCAGTCATATTTCCCGTTCTTTAAAGGCATTAGCCAAAGAACTTCGCATTCCTATTCTTGCACTCTCTCAGTTAAGCCGTGCTGTTGAAACCCGTGGAGGAAGTAAAAAACCGGTTCTTTCCGACTTGCGTGAATCTGGTGCAATAGAACAGGATGCTGATATGGTAATGTTTATCTACCGTCCTGAATATTACAAAATTGATCATGATGAAATGGGACCAACTCAGGGAATGGCTGATATTATTATTGCAAAACATCGTAATGGTGCGGTAGGAGATGTGCGCTTGCGTTTCATTTCAAACTTTGCCAAGTTTACCGATGCCGAATATCAGGAAACCTATTTCAACGAAAACATGACGCCAAATACCAGCTTTTCTGATACAGGCAACGTTCCCAAAACTATGACCTTTTCATCACGCATGAATGATGATTTTGATGGAGATGAAAATGGTGTTCCGTTCTAGACTTAATTCAGCGATGAAATTTAGAGGATTGGTATTCCCGGCTCGGGATTCTGTCCGACAGTATTGCACTGAACAGAGTTCTTCCTGAAAATATTTTGCAATACTTTTTTGTGACAAAGCGTTTATATCTCCAAAACGAACCGATGAAGAAACTACTGATACTATTATTGATATTGTTTACGCTGAGTAAAGTTCAGGCTGCCTATTTGCTTATCCCCATGGATCAAAGTCAGCAGAATCATTTGAAAGCGTATGGTATTGTGTTTTGGGGATTGCAGAAGAATTTGGAATTCAGTTGGCTGCTCAATTATAGAGGAGGCAGTTTTATGGTTTCGTATAATCAGCTTGTCGAAAAAGAGTGTAAGGTTAGAGGTGTGACTTCGCAAACACTGGCAGATGCTCAGGCTTCAGCAATATTGTCGGAAATAGCCGATCCTGAAGCAAATATGGATGAGGTGAAGTTGCAGAAAGCCCCCCGCATTGCAGTGTATGCTCCCAGTAATAATCAGCCGTGGGATGATGCCGTTACATTGGTTTTAACGTATGCCGAGATTCCGTACGAGAAAATTTATGACGAAGAAGTGATGAGTGGCGTATTACCCATGTACGATTGGTTGCATATGCATCATGAAGATTTTACCGGACAATATGGGAAGTTTTGGTACAGTATGCGCAATTTTGACTGGTACAAAGAGGATCAGCGTATTTCGGAAGAGCGTGCCCATAAACTTGGTTTCAGTAAGGTTTCGCAACTCAAACTGGCCGTTGCAAAAAAGATTCGTGATTTTGTGATGGGAGGAGGATATCTTTTTTCTATGTGTTCTGCTCCAGATAGTTATGATATTGCATTGGCTGCCGATGGCGTGGATATTTGTGAAGTTCCTTTCGATGGAGATGCAATGGATCCGAATGCTCAACGAAAACTTGATTTTACAAAAACGTTTGCGTTTAAAGATTTTCACATCAGCACCAACCCAATGGAATATGAAGTTTCAGATATTGATGTTACCCAAACCCGCCCGGTTATGCTAACGCCAGATAAAGACTTTTTTACTCTTTTCGAATTTTCGGCAAAGTGGGATTGGGTTCCCAGTATGTTATGTCAGAATCACACTCAGATTGTGAAAGGATTTATGGGTCAAACTACTGCATTCAACAGGAAGTTTCTGAAATCGAATGTGTTGGTAATGGGTGAAAACAAAACACTGAATGAAGCCCGATATATTCATGGAGAATTCGGAAAAGGGATGTGGACTTTTTTGGGAGGCCATGACCCGGAAGATTATCAGCATTTGGTAGGTGATCCTCCAACTGATTTGAATTTATTTCCTAACTCTCCTGGTTACCGCCTCATTTTGAATAATGTACTATTTCCTGCTGCCAAAAAAGAAAAGCGAAAAACATAATGAATAATTGGGGGTATATATTGTGATGGTGACAATGGATTGAAATACGTTGTTGTTTGATCATCGAATACATAAAAAGATTGAAGGGATTAATTGCTTTTTTTACTTCTCATCACTTCCGCTAAAATACAGCTTCTCTCGTTTGGTTATTCTCCATATTTTCAAGAGTTCTGCATTGGTTTTCGATAATATAGGGTTGTAGATCGGTTCCCACGACAGTACTTTACATTCAACACTCAGTTTTACGGTATCCAGTTTTGATGTAGCAATCTCCTCCAACGCTTTACGTTCGCAGGCATTGTGTTCTCTTATTTCCAGGTCTGATGCAAAGAAGATAAACGTAAACAGAATGATAAATCCCACGTAAATTTTTTTCTGGTTTGTAGTAGCGTAGCGTAGCAGAAAAAGGGCAGAATAGCCATACAAAAAGAAGAGTGACAGAATAACGGGCAAATACGTGTCGCGACGGATAATATTGGGTCGGTATGAACGATATCCACCAAATGGTAACAATAAAGTGTACAGAATAATGAATGCAAGAATCCAGAATGCCAGTTTCCTGAGTTTTTCTGTTTCACCAATCAGCTTCCATTTTCGTATCAGATAAAAATTGATAGTAATAGACAAAATCAGTAGAATGAAGCCCGCTTTTTGGGTAAGAATATTCATTAAACCCATTGGTAAACGTGCAAAACGTTCAGCCAGAGGAAGTGTTTCCCAGTTGTTTTCCGCATTATTTCTTCCAATATAGAACGAATAAAGTGAGAGTAGTATAATAAAAGTCATAGGAAGAGTAGTTTTCCAACCGATTTGTTTCCATGCATTCCAAAGACGAATTATAACGTTTTGCTTTTCATTTTTCTGAAAATTCTGAAACCATAAATGGCAAATAATCATTGGACTAACCAGCAAAACAATGGCAGGGTTTAGTGCTCCGTTAAATGAAATTACAATAGCAAGTATCAATGCAATGGTTACGTTTCGGATCGAAAGTTCTTTCTGCATATGAAAATAGCTCTGAAACCAGGGGAAGAAGAACATCAACATGAAAATGATTGAAAGTGGATAAAAAACAACATACGTAGGTGCATGGTCAATAATTCCGATAGTTCCACTGTATCCATAGGTTTGAAATAGTGGCGCAATTAATGACGCAGCTATCAAAAACTGTTCGTCCCACAGCTTCGTTTTCCCGGTAATAAAAAATCCAAGCAGAAGAATCAATGCAAATTCGGTAAGTGTTTTCAATAATGCACTTGACAAATATACTGAGTCAACAGGCTTACTCAGGCTTTGAAGTATTAAGGGTGCCTGTTGAAACCATTCCTTTTGAATCAGATGTGCAAAATAGCGGTTGGGTGCCGGGTAAATTGAATCATGAAGCAATGCATTCATTCCGAAGGGATCGTGTAAAACTGTACTGTATCCGTTTGATGGTACTACAATTGCAGCCATATCACCATCCAGAGAAATATGGTAATGTTGTACAAACGTAAAGCAAAGCTCAAACAGAATAAAGAAAATCAATCCAATACGGAAAATCTTCCTCCCCATCATTTTTTGCTCAAAGATAGAATGTTTTCCTGAAACCGTTAACTGTATTAAAATCTTCCGTTAACTGATTTAATCTTCCAGCTTATACTTGTTTTCTTTACATTTGTTTTTAAATAAATTAAACCCGATGAATTATGAAAAACGCAATTTTAGTACTTTGCTTTTTGTTCCCGTTTTGGCTTACAGCTCAAAATGATACCGTAAAACTCGAATCTAAAATTACCGATGTAACGGTTTTCTATCAGGGAGCTCAGGTTATCCGTAATGCATCACTTAATCTCCCGAAAGGATCTTATGTGCTGGTAGTAAAAAAACTACCGCGTGAACTCGATGAAAGCAGCATCCAGGTGAAAGGTATTGCAAATTGCCAGATACTTTCGGTAAAGTCGCAGATGCAGCAAACCACGCTCAATGATGTTGTTCCGCTGAGAGAAGTTAAAAAAAGTATCGAAGATTTTGAGGATCGATTCCGCCTGCTAAACAGTAAATTGACGGTTTTTGACAAGGAGGAGAAACTACTATGGGACAATCGTCAGCTTAGTAAAAGTGATAAAGGTCTTACCCCCCAGCAATTAAAGGAAGGAGCTGATTTTTACCGCTCGCGTTTAAATGAAATCAATCAGGAAAGTTTCAAAGTTCGCAAAGAGATGAAAGAGACGAAAGACCGGATTCAGGAGCTTCAGAAAAAGCAAAATCAGCTTTTGGTTGAATATGGCAGAGAGTATAAAGAAATGATCATTAGCATCGATTGTGATAAGAATATTACATCATCGATAAATTTTTCGTATTTGGTAAAATCGGCAGGCTGGACTCCCGGGTACGATTTTCGCGTTGAAGAGGTAACAGAACCTATTACCATTAGTTACAACGCCAAAATTTTCCAAAATACCGGCGAAGACTGGAAGCAGGTGAAATTAAAACTTTCGGGGAGTGACCCATTGCAAAATTCGATGAAACCGGAACTCGATGATTGGATTTTGGAACAAAACAACCAGACCAGAGCTAAAACCAAAATTTTTAAGTCAGATGTTGGCGCTTTAAAAGGAAAAGTGATTGATAAGAATACTTTGGAGCCCATTCCTTTTGCAAATATCCTTGTTTTGCAGAATAAAAATCAACTGGGTGGAACTACAACAGACATTGATGGTAATTTTACCCTAAAACCTTTACCTCCGGGAACTGTGGATGTGAAAGTTACGTACGTAGGATATAAGCCAATGTTAGTAAATAATGTCAGGATTTTTGAATCGTCTGCAACATTTCAGGAGTTTAAAATGGAAGCATCCACAACATCAATCGAAGCATTTGAAGTTGTGGATTACAAAGTTCCCTTGATTTCAAAAGATCAACCTATGTCAGGTGAAACAATTTCAAGTGATGAGATTAATTTTATGCCGGGACGAGTATCGAAATCAATACAAGGGGTAAATTATAGTTACTCTACATCCAAGCCTCTTCAAACTACTGACTATATTACCAATAACCTACAGCAAAACATTACCAGTCAGGAATTTCAGATTGAGGCACCTTATTCTATTCTTTCGGATGGTCGCGATTATCAATTACGCATCAAAGATGTAAAAGCACCTTCGTTTTATTACTATCTGGCAATTCCGAAGGCTGACCCCGACCCGTTTTTGATTTGCAATATTCCCGACTGGCATCGTCTCAATCTGGCTCCTTCAAGCTATAATATTTACTTTAAGGGTACGTTTGTTGGCGAATCAGTAATCAATACCGACGAAAAGAGCGATACTCTTCAGCTTTCGCTCGGTCGCGACAAGAATCTCTTTGTAAGTCGCACCCAGATCAAAGAACAGAGTGAGAAAAAGATGGGTGACAATACCGTACGAGAAACTCTGGCATGGAACATTACCGTAAAAAATACGCGGAAAGTTCCGGTACATTTCAAGCTTGAAGATCAATATCCTACTACACAACTCAAAAATATTACCATCAATCTGATTGAAGCACCAGATGCAATTGTTGATCCGGTAACCGGGAAATTAAAATGGGATTTTACCCTCAGCCCTAATGATAAAAAAGATTTCAAATTCATCTACTCTGTAAAATATCCACGTGTTTTGCAGATAGAGTAAAGGCAGAGGTTTCGAAATCACAGATTTTTTGATTCTTATTTTACGTACAACCTGACAGAATATTCTATCTGCCAGGTTGTTTTGTATTGAATAGAGGAACATTGGCACTTCGTATTTTTCTTTGAAGATTAATGTTGAAACGAGAATAATCTTGGTATGTAATACCCGGAATTTGTACGGTGAAATTTTTTTTGAAGCAAGTAGTAAGGTGAGAGGAAAAGTAAAAATCATGAATAAAACTCTATGTAAAGTCACTATAAACTCATTGTATTTTGAAACCGGAAAAATCACTAAATTTGCGCAAAAAATAAGAGGTGTTCCAATGTTTCTAGACAACGAAAAATTCACAGGCGAAGGATTAACCTATGACGATGTCCTTCTGATTCCGGCCTATTCTGAAGTTTTACCTCGTGAAGTAGATCTTTCATCCAATTTTTCACGTAACATTCGCTTAAATATTCCCATAGTTTCTGCGGCTATGGATACTGTTACAAATGCTACCCTGGCCATTGCGATGGCTCAGGAAGGCGGCATTGGCGTATTGCACAAAAATATGACCATCGAAGAGCAGGCTAACGAAGTTCGTAAGGTAAAACGTGCCGAAAATGGAATGATAATTGATCCTGTAACTATCTGCGATGATGCGTTGGTTATGGATGCCTTAAAACTTATGAAAGAGTACAAAATCGGAGGTATTCCGGTTGTGAATATAAGTGGAAGCCTTGTGGGGATTGTAACCAATCGTGATCTTCGTTTTGAACGTAATTTACAACGTCCTGTAAACGAAATTATGACTAAAGACGTTATCACAGCTCCCGAAACTACAGATTTTGAACAAGCTGCAGATATTCTTCAGGCGCATCGTATTGAAAAACTTCCGGTTGTTGATGATCGTGGCAAACTTGTTGGGTTAATTACCTATCGTGACATAATCAAACTTAAGGAACGACCGAATGCTTGTAAAGACAGTATGGGGCGTTTACGCGTGGCTGCGGCTGTAGGAATAGCCTCAAATACTCCCGAACGTGTTGAAGCACTCGTGAAAGCTGGCGTTGACGCAATTGTGATTGATACTGCTCATGGCCATAGTAAACCCGTTCTTGAAATGGCAAAGTATGTGAAAAAACATTTTCCTCAGATAGATTTAGTAATTGGAAACATTGCAACTGCCGAAGCTGCTCTTGATTTAATGAAAGCAGGTGCCGATGCCGTAAAAGTGGGTATCGGACCCGGTTCTATCTGCACAACCCGTGTAATTGCAGGTATCGGGCTTCCTCAGCTTACTGCAGTACATATTGTATCACAAGCACTCAAAGGTACTGGAATTCCGGTGATTGCTGATGGTGGTATTCGCTATTCCGGCGATATAGTAAAAGCTTTGGCCGGAGGTGCAAGTACTATTATGGCAGGCTCAATGTTTGCGGGTACCGAAGAAGCTCCCGGTGAAACGATTATTTATGAAGGACGTAAGTTTAAAGCCTATCGTGGTATGGGGTCTGTAGAAGCGATGCAACATGGTTCTAAGGATCGCTATTTTCAGGATATGGAAGACGATATTAAAAAACTTGTTCCCGAAGGAATTGTTGGACGTGTGCCTTACAAAGGAACATTATCAGAAGTCCTTTACCAGTTGGTAGGAGGCTTGCGTGCCGGAATGGGCTACACAGGTTCCTGCAATATGG
Organism: Bacteroidales bacterium; assembly: GCA_963667975.1. Taxonomy (GTDB): domain Bacteria; phylum Bacteroidota; class Bacteroidia; order Bacteroidales. Next base: position 3,281,781 of record OY764079.1, on the reverse strand, counting down.
ATGAACTGAAAAAAGCTCAATTTGTAAAAATTACTGCTGCGGGTGTGGCCGAAAGTCATCCACATGACATTACCATCACTCGCGAAGCACCCAATTATAGTAGATGATCAACTAACGCATTAACCAAATCTCTAAAATTATGAAAGCTAAAATTCTGTTTTTGCTTTTTTGTTTGCCTGCATTGATTCTTCAAGCACAAAAACCTGCGAAAAGCAAGTCTGAAAAACAAAAAGCGGTTCAAAAAGAGGTTGTTCAATCTGCAACAAAGGTAGCAGAACAACCGAAGAATGCTGAAACAAAAATATCTCAAAAAGGGAAAACTCAGAAACAAAAAACTATACCTAAAGTTGAGATTCAGCCAGTGGTTCAGCCTGATCCTGTCTTATTGACTGTGGCTGGTGAAAATATCACTAAATCAGAATTTTTGAGAGTTTATCAGAAAAATAACTTTAAAGATCAACCGATGGATGAAAAATCGATTCGGGAATACCTTGATCTTTATATCAACTTCAAACTGAAAGTTAAACAGGCAGAAGATCTGAAACTTGATACTATTCCATCATTTAAGGCTGAATTAAAAAGCTATCGTTCTCAGCTTACACAGCCTTACATGACAGATACATCGATAAACACACTCCTTACAAAAGAAGCGTATGACCGTATGCAGTTTGATGTTCGTGCAAGTCATATTTTAGTGAAACTTGATAAAAGTGCAAGCCCGAAAGACACGCTCGAAGCATGGAATAGAATTATGAAGATCAGAGATCGTGTCATAAAAGGTGAAAACTTTGCAAAGGTTGCTGCTGAAACGTCTGATGACCCATCTGCAAAAGACACAACTTTAAATGGTCGTTTCTATCGTGGTAATGGTGGCGATTTAGGCTATTTTTCTGTTTTTGATATGATTTATCCTTTCGAAAATGCAGCATTTACAACCAAACCCGGCGATGTTTCTGCTCCGGTTCGTACAGAATTTGGTTACCATTTATTGAAAGTAGTTGATAAGAAGAAAGCGCTTGGCAAAGTAAATATTGCACATATTCTTTTCCTTTATCCGCAAAATTTTAATGCCGAAGATTCTGTTCGTATTGCTTTTCGGGCAAACGAAGCTTTCGCGAAACTGAAAACCGGAGCTTCTTTCGAAGAACTTGCAAAAGAATATTCTGACGATAAAAGTTCAGCTTCAAAAGGCGGCGTATTACCGGAATATGGAGTGAATCGCTTACTTCCTGAGTTTGTGATTGCTATTGAAAAACTTAAAAACCCAGGTGAAGTTTCTGACTTGTTCAATTCTCGGTTTGGTTTTCATATCCTAAAACTGATTGAACGTAAACCATTACAGTCATTTGAAGATGCAAAAACAGAGCTTAAAGGTCGCGTTACCCGTGATGTTCGTGCCGGACAGTCGCAGGAATCATTCATTGCCCGTCTGAAAAAAGAGTACGCATTCGTTGAACATAAAACCGCTTTAAAAGAATTCTATAAAGTGGTTACCGATTCTGTTTTTCAGGCTACGTGGAAAGTTTCTCAGGCTGAAGGCATGAGTAAACCATTGTTTACGATCGCAAACCAAACGTATGATCAGAAAGATTTTGCGGATTACATTGCTGCAAAACAAAATATCATAAATCCGGAACCTATCGAAGGTTATGTAAACCGTATTTATAAAGATTTTGTAGATCGCATGATCACTGTGTATGAAGATGAACGTTTGGAAGAAAAATATCCTGACTTTCGTATTCTGATGAAAGAATATCGTGATGGCATTCTGTTGTTCGATCTTACCGATCAGAAAGTATGGTCAAAAGCAGTGAAAGACACTGCCGGTCTTAAAGAATTCTACAACGCACATAAAAATAATTATATGTGGGGAAACAGAGTAGAAGCAACTATTGTGAAATTGAATGAAAAGAAGGCAAATGCTGATAAAGCAAAATCGATAGTAGAAAAGTCGATCAGAAAAAACTGGCCGGAAACAGAGCTTTTCAAAAATCTATATAAACTTACCAAAGATAGTACCGCAATATCAATTCATACAGACAAATACGAAAAAGGTGACAGTAAGTTTGTGGATGCCAGTCAATGGAAACAGGGTTTAAGCTATCAAACTACCGAAAATGGTCAGATTAATTTTGTAATTGTTCGCCGTACGTTAACTCCGGAACCGAAAGAGTTGAAAGAAGCAAAAGGAATGATTACCGCTGACTATCAAAATTACCTCGAAAAAGAGTGGATTAAAACACTCCGTTCAACCTATCCGTTTACCGTAAACGAAGAGGAGTTAAAAGCCATTTTTGTAAAATAAACAATAGATTACTGTCCTGGATTTTGTTTCTGTTATTTTTTTAATAGAAATATTGTTCAGGACAGTTTTTCCTTTTTTAAATCTATGAGAATTATAAACGTAAATATTTTTATTCCGGCATTGTCGCTTATCTTATTGACTCTGGTTTCATGCAGGAACAAAGGGGCTGATCAGGATGCTGTCGCCCGTGTTTATGACTCATATCTTTATATTTCCGATTTAAAGGGCGTTGTACCGAAAGGCGTTTCAGTCAAAGACAGTGCGGAAATAACCCGTAATTATATCCAGAACTGGATTCAGAAAAAAATAATGGTTCATCAGGCTGAAAAAAACCTGAGCGATGACCAGAAAGATTTTAGTGAAGACCTCGAAAACTATCGCAATTCGTTAGCTATTTATGCTTACGAATCAATGCTGGTGAATCAAAAAATAGATACAAACATAAGCAACAAGGAAATTGAAGAGTATTACACTCAAAATCAGGAGAATTTTCTTTTGAAAAATAATATTGTGAAAGTGCTTTATGTTAAGATAGCAAAGAATTCGAAGTCGAAAATACAAATGAAAAAACTTATATTCGGAGGAGCCAACAATGAAGCTGAACGTACAAAACTTGAGAGTTTATGTGCTTCCGAAGCGATGAATTTTTATCTTGACGATGCCAAATGGCTTCAGTTTGATGACCTTCTCAAAGAAATTCCCATAGAAGCATATAATCAGGAGCTTTATCTGAAAAATAACCGTAAAATTGAAATAACCGACAACGAATATACTTACTTGCTCAATATCCGTGAATTAAAAATTCGTGATGAGGTTTCTCCGCTCAGTTTTGAAAAAACGAATATTCGCGATATCATTATTAATAAGCGTAAAGTCGATTTAATCAACAAAATGCGTGAAGATGTTTTCAAAGAAGCAGAGAATAATAAAGATTTTGAAATTTTACGTTAAGATCATCGTTAATACATTGCCAAAATAAAAATCAAACACGAAAACAAACACCGAATGAAGAAAATACTCATCCTCCTCGTCCTTGTAATTTCAGTATTTCAATTTGCTCAGGCTCAGGTTTTAGATCAGGTTGTTGCCATTGTTGGAGGTAAAATTGTAAAATTATCCGACATCGAAAATCAGTTTCAACAAGCAAAACTTCAGGGCGTTCTTCTTGGCGAAAAAGATAAATGTCAGATATTAGAAAATCTGATGGTTTCAAAACTCTTGATTAACCAGGCTGAGCTCGATAGTATTGTTGTTGATGATCAGCAAATTGAATCGGAGATGGATCGTCGTCTTCGCTATTATATTGCCCAGTTTGGTTCACGTGATAAATTTGAAGAATTCTATAAAAAGAGTGTTCTCGAATTTAAAAATGAATTCCGTGAAATTATCCGTGGACAGAAAATGGAACAGGAAATGGAAGGTAAAATTACAGGTTCCGTAACTGTAACTCCGAGTGATGTAAAGAAATATTTCAATAATCAGGATCCTGATAGCATTCCCTTAGTTCCGGCAGAATATGAAATTGGACAAATTGTTCGCCAACCCAAAATTGGTCAGGAAGAAAAAGAAAAAGTACGTCAGAAGTTAACTGAACTCCGTGATCGTATTCTGAAAGGAGAAAATTTTGCTTCATTGGCAGTTCTTTATTCAGAAGATCCGGGTTCTGCTAAAAAAGGAGGGGAGCTTGGCTCTCATGGTCGTGGTGAATTTTATCCTGAATTTGAAGCAATGGCATTCAGCTTACAGAAAGATGAAATTTCTCCAATTGTAGAAACCAAAGCAGGATTCCATATTTTACAGTTGATCGATAGAAAGGGAGATTACGTAAATGTTCGTCATATATTAATTATGCCAAAGGTTTCAGTATATGATCTGGCAAATGCAAAAAACTTTCTTGACAGTGTTTATACCTTAATCAAAGAGAAAAAAATTACGATTGAAGAAGCTGCTGCTAAGTTTTCGGATGATCCTTCCGGGAAAAATGGTGGGATGATGATTAATTCTTCTTCTGGAAATTCTCGCTTTTCAGCGGAAGAACTAGACCCTTCGGTTTATTTTGTTGTGGATAAATTACAACAAGGCGAAGTTTCTCAGGCAGTGCCAATGAAAGATGAAGAAGGAAAACAAGCATATCGCTTACTTTATTTAAAGCTCCGCACTTCTCCCCATAAAGCAAATCTGAAAGACGATTACGACAAAATTCAGAATGCTACGTATGAAAAAGCAAAATTAGATGCTTTGAATAAGTGGATTGGTGAAAAAATAAAAACTACCTATGTCAAAATATTTGACGAGTATAAAAAATGCAGTTTTCAGCAAAACTGGTTTGCAAACTAATTAACCTACTCTGTTTATGATTCAATACAAAGATGATGTTGAAGCGGTAAATGCGCTCAATGCTAAATATAAAGAACTCAGAATTGAAATTGCAAAAGTGATTGTTGGCCAGGATGAAATCGTAAAAAGTACATTGATTTCGATCTTTAGCAAAGGGCATTGCCTTTTAGTAGGCGTTCCGGGTCTTGCCAAAACCTTATTGGTAAATACACTGGCAAAAGCTCTCTATTTGAACTATAGTCGCGTACAATTTACTCCAGATTTAATGCCATCTGATATTACCGGATCAGAAATTTTGGATGAAAATCGTCAATTCCGTTTTATTAAAGGGCCCGTATTTGCCAATATTTTACTTGCAGATGAAATCAACCGTACTCCTCCTAAAACCCAATCAGCATTGTTGGAAGCTATGCAGGAAAAGTCGGTAACAGTTTCTGGTAAATCCTATTTATTACCGGATCCTTTCTTTGTTTTGGCAACTCAAAATCCAATAGAACAGGAAGGAACCTACCCTCTTCCGGAAGCACAACTCGATCGCTTTATGTTTAATCTCTGGCTTGATTATCCTTCGATGGAAGAAGAACTGGCAATTGTAAAAAGTACTACAGTTGCTACGTCTTACGAACCAAAGCCAGTTTTGAATACAGAAGAGATTCTCTATTTCCAAAGCTTGATTCGCAAGATTCCTGTACCAGATAATGTGTATCAATATGCTGTAAATTTGGTTTCCAAAACCCGTCCGGGAACTCCTCAAGCCCACGCACTTGCCAACGAATTTTTGTCATGGGGAGCTGGCCCTCGTGCCTCACAATATCTGATTATTGGTGCAAAATGCCACGCAGCTTTAAGTGGAAAGTATTCTCCTGATATCGAAGATATAAAAGCTGTCGCATTATCAGTATTACGGCATCGACTTGTTCGAAATTATAAGGCAGAAGCCGAAGGAATGAGCGTAGATAAACTAATTGACAAACTAATTGTTTAAAACACAACTGAATAAAACCCCTGAAAGCCTTGGAGAAACTTTCGGGGGTTCTTTTCATCGGATACCAGTGAGTTCTAAATTAATCCGAAACCATTCTGGTATAAATCCGAGATTTTAGTATTACAATTTTAATACAAGACGTTATGAACTTATATGTAACAGTTGCAATTCAGGTTTTGCCCAAAGGAGAAGGAAAATCGTCATATGCTTTAGTAGATGAAGCGATTGCCATGATAGCTGATTCAGGATTGATGTATCAGGTTTGTCCTTTCGAAACAGTAATTGAAGGTAATTATGATGATATAATGAAGCTGTTGAAAGAAGTACAGTTAGCCTGTTATAATGCAGGTGCTGATGAATTGATGACCTATGTGAAAATTCAATCACGTAGGGATGAAATTGTAACTATTGAAGATAAAATGGAAAAGTATCATTAAGGGATGAAAAAACATAAGATTTCTATCGTTGGATTTGATGCTGATGATACTCTTTGGGTAAATGAACCATTTTTTCGCGAATCGGAATTTCAGTTTGCTGATTTGTTTGCCGGATACATGGATAGAGACTTGGTTATCCGTGAACTTTTTCAGATTGAGATGAAAAACCTGGAGCTGTATGGTTATGGTATCAAGAGCTTTATGCTTTCAATGATTGAAACTGCATACACAATAACAGGCGATGCAATTACCAAAGAAACAATTGCAAAAATCATTGAAATAGGCAGAGAACAATTGCAAAAACCTGTTCAGTTATTGGATGGAGTGGAAGAGGTTCTTCATAAACTTTCATCTCATGGATATAAGTTGATCGTAGCAACCAAAGGCGACTTACTGGATCAGGAACGAAAGCTCCGTAAGTCAGGACTGGAAAAATATTTTCATCATATCGAAATTATGAGTGATAAGAAAGAGTCTGACTATCAAAAACTATTGTCAAAGCTCGATATCAAGGCCTCCGAATTCATAATGATAGGAAACTCTCTGAAGTCGGATGTTATTCCTGTGCTGAATATTGGAGGAGCCGGAATTCATGTTCCGTTTCACACAACCTGGCAACACGAAGAGATTTCATCAGACGGTGTGAATGAATATATTGAAGTAGAATCAATTGCCGGAGTAATACCTATGTTAATATGCTGAGAAAGATTGATCTTGAAAATTGGAACAGAGCCGAGCATTTTCGTTTTTTTTCGGATTTTGAAGAGCCTTTTTACGGGATTGTTGCTGACGTGGAATGTACTCGTGCCTATCAACTTGCAAAGGAATTGAATATCTCCTTTTTTGCACTTACACTTTATAAAGCACTGATGGCTGCTAATCAAATAGAAGAATTTCGTTATCGGGTTGTAGGGGAGGAACGACAGGTTGTTGTATTTGATAAAATTCACGCATCTCCTACAATTGGTCGTGAAGATCATACCTTCGGGTTCGCCTTTGTTGAATATTGTGATAATATTGAAACTTTTATATCCCAACTGAATAAAGAGTCTGTCGGAGTTCGGAACTCGGGAGGAATTTGTTTAACAGATTTTACGATGAGGCAGGATGTAATCCATTTTTCTTCGATACCCTGGATTTCATTTACAGGCTTGTCGCATGCGCGAAGCTTTCGTTTTAAAGATAGTATTCCGAAAATTTCATTTGGGAAAATAAAAAAACAGAAGGGAACTCTTCAGCTACCTGTTTCTGTCCATGTGCATCATGGATTGGTTGATGGCTTTCATATTGCACAATTTTTGGAGCAATTTCAGCAATTTCTTGGTTAACAAGAGTAAATAGTAACTGTAAATAAGATATTCTTTACAACAGGACATAAAAAAAGGGTAAGCTACTTATATCGCACCGCTACAACCACCTACCCTTGCTACCTTCCGGTCCTGGGGGAGTTCAGCAGGAGCTGGTCGTATAAGACTTACCCGTTGCAAAAGTACAATTTTTCCTCAATATTCAAGCCTTTCGGAATATTTTTCTTTTACAATCTCTGATTTTTCGAGAGATTCTACATCTCTTTGCTGATTATGAGTATCATTTCCGCAGAGAATATTTTATGCCAAAGTGAAATATAACCAATCTGAAGTGAAGTAAGTACAATGTTGCTGCCAGTGATTAGAAATGTCAAAGCCAATCAAATTTGCGGAAATTTGGACTGCGATATTTCTCCAATCGGTATTATTAGCTTTTTACGCGAATAATCTCTTCTCTATTTTCAACTGAATTCCTTTTTCAGGCTTCTGAATATTTGTATCTTTGCTCTGAACTCCAATAATGAGACTATTGGAGCGTATAATTTTTGTTAATTCATAATCACAAAAAGGTATTATCATGGAAAATCAGGAAGTTAAAACAAAATCATTAGGTGCAAATGCATTGTTGTGGGGTTTAATTGCCGGTGGCGCAAATGTTCTTTATTCTTTGTTACTCTATTCATTAGGATTATCTTTTAATAAGTCTCTCAGCTGGTTAGGATACTTGATTCTGATAGGCATTATGATTTGGGGAACTAAAAAATGGCGTGATGAATCCTCCAATGGCTACATGTCTTATGGAAAAGCCTATTTGTCGAGTTTCTTAATCGGTATTTACTCAGGAATAATTCTTTCTGTATTTATGTACATACTCTACACAGTGATTGCTCCTGAATTAATAGATCAGATGGTTGCAATGCAAAGAGAGCAAATGGAAGCAAAATCAAACTTAGATCAGGAACAAATAGATCAGGCACTGGAAATGTCCAAAAAATTTATGTCACCAGGGATGATGGTATTCTGGGTTGCAATTGGAAGCGCAATTATGAGTGCATTAATTTCTTTACTTGCTGCTCTTTTTGTTCGTAAAGAAGAAAAGATTATCGTCTAAATTATTTGCTGCAAACGTAAATTTATGTTTATTTAATTATGTCGCTTAAACGAAGATCAAAAAAGATTACCCGCCAGGCTTTTCGCTATATATTTCGCAATGGATTATGGGCATCCATCTTAATGTCTGTTTTAATTCTGTTGTTTCATTTGGTTGGAATTCAGATAAGCAGACCGGTTCATCCTGTTGCATATTTTATTTTGCTCGCATTTATGTTTATTACCAGCTATCAGTATAAAATGAAAGGCTTACGAGGCTGGATTTCTTTTAAGCAGGCATATTTGTCGGGTTTGCTTACGGGCTTGTTTTCTGCGGTTCTCTTTGGATTATTTATGTGGGCATTTGTTCGCTGGATTGATCCTGCCGTTTCAAATAAATATTATTTGCTGAGAGAAAACGCAATTAAACTGCATTTGAGTGGTGATCGACTTGCAGCGGAGCTTGAAGCTTGGAAAATATATGTAAAACCGGTTTTTATCGGATTGAGAGCTATACTTGAACTGGCATTGGTTTCGTTATTTATTCCCTTGCTCTTTTCGATAGTACTTAAAAAAGAAAAACCTGAATAATAGTTTGATGAATACAGATATCGATATTTCGGTAGTAATTCCGATGTATAATGAGGAAGAATCCCTTCCGGAGCTTATTGAGTGGATTGACCGTGTGATGAAAGCCAATAATTTTAAGTATGAAATTTGGCTCGTTGATGATGGCAGTAAAGATAAATCGTGGAGCGTAGCACAGAAAATACGAGAAACGAATCCGTCAGTTAAAGGCTTGAGATTTCGTCGTAATTATGGTAAGTCTGCAGCCTTGAATGTTGGTTTTGAGCACTGTAATGGAAATGTGGTGATAACCATGGATGCAGATCTTCAGGATAGTCCGGATGAAATTCCGGAACTTTACCGTATGGTTATCGAAGATGGTTTCGATATGGTTTCGGGTTGGAAGAAAAAACGCTATGATCCTATCGGAAAAACATTACCTTCTAAGTTTTTTAACGGAACCACCCGAAAGATATCTGGAATTAAACTTCATGACTTTAATTGTGGACTGAAAGCGTATCGTAAAGAAGTTGTGAAAAGTATTGAAGTATACGGCGAAATGCACCGCTATATTCCGGTAATTGCGAAATGGGCAGGTTTTACTAAGATTGGAGAAAAAGTTGTTGCTCATCGCGAACGAAAATATGGCGTGACAAAATTTGGGTTGGAGCGCTTCATCAACGGTTTTCTTGATCTGATATCAATCTCTTTTGTAAGCCGTTTTTCTAAAAAACCGATGCACTTTTTTGGCTCTATCGGAAGCCTGATGTTTTTGATAGGTTTTATCTCCGCTTCGGTTATTGGTGTTGAAAAACTGATCGCAACCTTTAATGACGAGTTAACACCACGTGTTACTGCCAGTCCCTATTTTTATATAGCACTGGTGTGTATGATTATGGGATCACAGCTTTTTTTAACTGGATTTCTTGCCGAACTTGTTGGACGCAGTTCATCAACTCGCAATCATTACCTGATTTCTGAAAAACTTGAATCGTAATTTAAAATCATGAACAGAATAGAAGAGTCCATTCAACAATCTATTGCCTTGAAACAACAAATTCTTGGCGATGAAAAACTCTTGAACACCCTGAAACAGGTGATTGATTGTGTTACCAATGCTTTTCAAAACGATAAGAAAGTATTGTTTTGTGGAAATGGTGGCTCTGCAGCAGATGCTCAACATCTGGCAGCAGAGTTTTCCGGACGTTTTTATTACGACCGCCCCCCGCTTTATGCCGAAGCTTTGCATGTAAACTCTTCCTACCTTACTGCAGTAGCCAACGACTATTCTTATGACGAAGTATATGCCCGGTTAGTAAAAGCTAAAGGCAGGAAAGGAGATATATTAATAGGATTATCAACTTCGGGAAATTCACCAAACATTGTACGTGCTTTTGAAGCTGCCCGTGAAATGGAAATTGTTACTATTGGCTTTACGGGTGAAACCGGTGGAAAAATGAAAGAACTCAGTACGTATTTGTTGAATGTTCCATCTAAAGATACTCCGCGTATTCAGGAATCGCATATTACACTGGGACATATCTTATGTGAAATGGTTGAGCGTAATATTTTTCCTAAATAATTCGTTAGAACAGATGGATCCAATATTGAGGAAAATAAACAAAGAATGGACTTTGTTTTTGGACCGGGACGGGGTGATCAATCGCCGTTTGCCGGATGATTATGTGAAGGAGTGGAATGATTTTGTCTTTCTTCCGGGTGTTCTTCATGCAATCAGCATCTTTACACAATATTTTGGAAACATCTTTATTGTAACCAACCAGCAGGGGATAGGGAAAGGCCTTATGACTGAATCACAGCTTGCAAATATTCATCGGGAAATGCTTGCCAAAATAGAAGCTCATGGAGGAAAAATCTCCAGAATCTATCATTGCCCGGAACTTAGAGATTCAGGAAGTGTATTTCGTAAACCTGAAATAGGAATGGGTATGCAGGCAAAAAAAGATTTTCCGGAGGTGGATTTCAAACGTTCAATGATGGCAGGCGATACACTTTCTGATCTTCAGTTTGCTCATAATTTGAAAATGCTGGGCATTTTGATTGGAAACGATTCACATTGTCTTTCGCATCGTCCTGTTTTGTATCGTCTTCATTTTGAATGCTTACAAAGTTTTGCAAATAAACTTGTTCAGGAAAATAAATACAATCAATAAATAATCATGAAAACCTTCAAGTTCTCTCTTTTATTTGTGATGTTTACAGTATTGATCCCGGTGTGGGTGGTAGCCCAAAACGTAAAACTTCCGGCCGATTCATTGAATCGTACCGATTTAAAAGGTAAAAAATATGGCTATTGGGTAAAAAAAGATGCGAAAGGGAAACTTAAGTATGAAGGACGTTTCAAGGATAATTATCCTGTTGGAGAGTTTCGCTATTATGATGAAAATGAGAAACTCGAAAATATCACTCTCTTTACTGAAAAAGGTGTGAATGCCAAAACTGTAATGTTTTATCCGGATGGTATCAAACAATCGGAAGGATGTTACATTAACCGTGTGAAAAATGGTATCTGGCGTTTATATAACGAAAAAGGGAAGATTCTCACCGAAGAAGCTTATAAAGGTGGTCGCAAAGACGGAGTGAGCAAACTTTTTGCTCCCGACAGTTCAATTATTGAATCTACCACGTGGAAAAACGGTGAAAAAAATGGTTCCTGGATGCAAACTGACAAGCGTGGAACTGTTAAAGCAAACTTCAAAAATAACTTGATGGATGGCGTTTATGAGTTTTACTTTCCTAACGGAAAACTAAAGCTCAAAGGTTCAAATATCATGGGCATGAAAACTGGTGTCTGGAATTTCTATAATGAAATGGGGACACTTGTAAAGCGTATTTTTTACCGTAATGATACTCCTGTAAAAACCGAGATTCAGATTGTAACGGATAAAAAGATATTTTACCAGAATGTTGACAGCATTATGTGGGTTCATAAAATGGCTGCCAAAACAACAATTTGTCAAAAAGGTGGGAATATGATTTATTGCAACAACAATCCTTTGGACTTGCTTGATCTTGTTGGAATAGATAAGTTTCTCAGGATTAATGAACGCTTTTTTACCAATATTAGTGCAGTTGTAAGCTATAAAACCGTTGATGAGAAGAAAGGGGAAGTTATTTTGAACCCACATCCCGATTTTGAAGTCTGGACAGACGAAGAAGGAACTCTGCTATTTCAAAGTATCTACGAAAAGAAACCCAATGAAGGGTTGGAAGAGTAAATAGCAAAACCTAACCTCAAAAGAGGTCGAAGACCCTTTTGGAGGTTGAATAAATGGTGGAACCTTACCCCGAAAGAGATCAAAGATTCTTTTGGAGATTGAATAAGGAATAAGTAGAGTTGGAAATTTGACTTATTTTTTAAATCTATTAGAGTTTAACGTAATCGATAACTGAATTCATGGAAAATCCAAAAGACCGTATACTGTGGCTGGTTCAGGAATTGAACCACCATAATGAACTGTATTACATGCAGGATAAGCCTGAAATCAGTGACAGGGATTTCGATGCATTGATAAATGAATTGCATTTACTGGAACAGCAGTTTCCGGAATATATGTTACCCGATTCTCCCACGCATCGTGTGGGTGGTTCGGTAAATAAAAATTTTAAACAGGTGGAACATCGCTATCCGATGTTATCGCTTGGAAATACCTATTCTGAAGAGGATTTGCGGGAGTTCGATGGGCGAATCCGCAAGTTGCTTGAAGACCAATCATTCAGCTATGTATGCGAATTGAAGTTCGATGGGGTGGCTATTGGATTGCGTTATGAAAATGGAATTTTGGTTCAGGCAGTTACCCGTGGCGATGGAGTAAGGGGTGATGATGTTACTGATAATGTGAAAACAATCCGCACGATTCCGCTACGATTAAATGGAAATTATCCGTCCGAATTTGAAATTCGTGGCGAAATTATTCTTCCGCACTCATCGTTCGAAAAACTAAACGAACAACGGATCGAAGAAGGTGACGAACCCTTTGCAAATCCGCGCAATGCTGCTTCGGGAAGCCTGAAATTGCAAAATTCTAAAGAGGTAGCACGTCGAAAACTTGATTGCTTTCTCTACTTTCTGTTGGGTGAAAATTTACCCGAAACTTCTCATTACAATAATCTGATGCATGCCCGCCAGTGGGGATTTCATATACATGATGGAATTACACTTTGCCGTAACTTGAATGAAGTGTTTCAGTTTATTCACTATTGGGACGAAAAACGGAAAAATCTGCTTTTCGATATCGACGGTGTAGTTGTAAAAGTAAATGAGACAAATCTATGGGGGCCACTGGGATTTACAGCCAAATCTCCTCGTTGGGCTATTGCCTATAAGTTTAAAGCCGAGCGTGTTTCAACTCAATTGTTTTCAGTAAGTTATCAGGTAGGTCGCACAGGAGCGATTACGCCCGTTGCCAATTTGAAACCGGTAAAATTGGGCGGAACTATCGTTAAACGTGCTTCGCTGCATAATGCTGATATTATTACCAACCTTGATATTCACGAAGGTGACATTGTGTATGTGGAAAAGGGTGGTGAAATTATTCCGAAAATCGTTGGAGTAGATCCTAATCAACGTTCAATGTTTAGTGCACCTGTTCAGTACATTACTCATTGTCCAGAATGCGGTACAGAGCTGGTTCGTCAGGAGGGTGAAGCCTCTCATTACTGTCCAAATGAAATGGGCTGTCCCCCGCAGATCAAAGGAAAAATTGAACACTTTATCAGTCGTAAGGCAATGAATATTGACAGTTTGGGTGAAGGGAAAGTAGAGTTGCTGTTCGATAAAAAACTAGTACAGAACATTGCCGATTTATACGATTTGCAGGAAAATCAGCTTTTGGGTCTTGAGAAAACTATCGAGAACGAACTTACCGGAAAAAGCAAGAAGATCAGTTTCCGTGAAAAGAGCGTTGAAAATATCTTAAAAGGGATTGAGGCATCTAAACAGATGCCTTTCGAACGGGTTTTGTTTGCATTGGGGATTCGCTTTGTGGGCGAAACTGTTGCTAAAAAGCTTGCTGCACAATTTCAGACGATGGATAACCTTATGATTGCTGATAAAGAAGCTTTGCTCAACACCGAAGAGATAGGGGAGAAGATTGCAGAAAGTTTGCTCGGTTATTTTTCCGATCCAAAGAATATTCATCTCATTCAACGACTGAAAGAAAAAGGATTACAGTTTGTCTCCACTGTTACAAACGAGAAATTATCTGATACGCTTACCGGAAAAACTTTCGTGGTAAGCGGCGTATTCTCTGTTTCGCGTGATGATGTCAAAAAAATAATTGAATTACACGGAGGAAAGAATGTTGGATCAATTTCAGCTAAGACTTCTTATGTACTGGCAGGTGATAATATGGGTCCGGAAAAACGTAAAAAGGCAGAACAACTTAATATACCAATCATCACGGAAGAAGAATTTAATGCAATGATTTGTTTATAGGCTTATTTTATAAGTAAATGAAAATGTGCAGTATAATTTTATCTTATAGATAATATTAAAATCGTAAACTTATTTGTGGTAATGACAATTATAAAACAGAGTCCTATTGAATTAATTTTTTTGATATTATTGTTAATTGTCTTATCATGTCATGATTACAAACAAGAAATAGATGATTTGAAATTAATTGAAAATGGATTAAAGGAGTCTGCTAAAGAAAAAGAATCTTGTATCTTACGTACATTTATGTGTTATCCTGAAAAATATGAGCAAGATCAAAAAGCGTTAAAGAAGATCAAAAATGTGATTAATCCTCTAATATTAGAGTCTCTTGATAATCTTGTACAGCAAAAAAATCTAAAAAAACAATTCGATAGTGCAGTAATAAATGTATTGTCAATTTTACATACTGTTATTAATAATGAATATCAATATGAGTTAATCGAAACTCATTTAAAATCTCCTCAATTCAAAAATATTGATTCAAAAAGTGAGAATGGAATCTACCATCTACTGATAAACAGAATTAAATTAATACAATTCACTTATTCTGCTATGAAATATTTTCCTGCATATTATGATGCAATTAATCTTTCAAACTTAAAAGGGTGTTTTGAAATATTTGATAATAATCAATTGAAAATTAATCAGCAATATACGGCAAATATGGCCATTGTATTACCAATTCCAAAAGAAGATATCCCTCAAATTAAAGTTGAAAATATTACCTTAAATGGAAAGAAAATGACTATTGGTATAAAAACTGAAGTTAATAATGGAATTTCTTTATTTAGGTTTACACCAACCAAAGTGGGTATCTATAAATGGAAAGCGTATTTGATGTTAGGAACGGATAAAAGAACAATTCCGTTCACAGGAACAATAAATGTAACGGAGTAGAGATAGCTTTCTGTATTTAGAAAGAATCTTGTTAAAAACATACAAATTAAATTTTTTGAACTTATACACTTATAGTGATGATTATTGCTTGTATGGAATTATTGATAATAGTAAGGTTTATAGAAGTTTAAACTAAGACTTTGTAATGCAACTTATAAATATTTACTGGTAGAATCTTCATGCGTTTAGAATAAAGACAAAACATAATTCGAGAGAGTTGTAGCTTATCGTAGCTACTTGTTTCCTCTTTCAAATTATTGCCCGATCGCTTTTTCCAGAGCTTTTTCCAGAGCCTCTACTTCTTTCTCCCAGGAATAGTTTCTTTTTACAAAGAGATAGCCTGCTTCGGAAAGCTTCTTGCGTAGCTCATCTGATTGTATAAGTTGTAGTATACGAGCAACTAATTCCTCTTTGGTATCCGCAATTAGAATTTCTTCTCCGGGTTTTGCGCCCAGAGCAACATTCGCCAGGCTGGTGGTAATGCAGGGGGTTTTCATTGCCATTGCTTCAAGCAGTTTGTTTTGCAACCCTGTTCCCATACGCATGGGTGCAACAAAAATCTTTGCCCGACTGTAATAACCCCGAATGTCTTCGACCCAGCCTGTAACGGTAACAAAATCTTTCTGAAGATTTTTTACGCTGTAAAACGGATTGGCTCCAGCAAGAGTAAGATTCGTGTAAGGGAATTCTTTTCGTATCTCAGGGAGAATTTCGTCTGCCAGATAACAGGCTGCATCGATATTGGGAGGATATCCCATGTTTCCGGTAAATACCAGATCAATATCTTTGAATGATTCTTTGGCACAGAAATACTCCATATCTACGCCGTTTGCCGAAATCATCACGCGATTTTTCTCCTGAAATGGGAGCAATTCGCGCTCAGCTTCTGAAATAATTACTGAATTGCTGAAGTATTGAAATACTTCAGTTTCATAACGTTTTAACCGTTTATATTCCAGTAAAAGCAGTGGTTTTACGTAGAAAGGAGCATGTTTGAAACGACGTTCTACATTGATAGAAAAAACATCCTGAAAGTCGATAACTTTTGGCATTTTGCGGTTTCGTACATATTCTGCGGTACGGATAAGCTGACAATAGATTACCTCAGGATTTATTTCGTCCAGTAGTTTGTTTATCCGCTTGCGAACAGAAGGAGAATAAAAGTACCCAACCTGCATGGGCAGAGTTCTGAAAATATTGCGCACAAGATGAAATCCAAGTTCAATTCGTGAAAACGGGAAAATATGAATAGAGGTACAATAGGGCTTCAAAATTTCTTCCGCTTTCGGATGAATTTTTGCATCATGAGTACATATCAGGTGAATTTCATGCTTTTGCGAAAGCACTCTCAGTTGATGGAATGCCCTTAGTTTATCGCCTTTTTCGAGCGGATAAGGAATTCGAGAAAGTAAGAGCGCTATTTTCATGGGGTTTGATTTAATATCTGGTTGTAAAATGCAATGAGTTTATAGCTGAGTTGCTGATTGTTATATTCTGTTTCAACTAAGTGGCGGCCTTCATTGCCTATTTTTTTGCAAAGAGCAGGATTATTCAAACAATCAACAATCAGTTGTATATAATGATTGGCATCATGTGCAATCAAGATATTTTTTTCATTAGTATATTTAATTCCCTCTGCTCCAACTTTAGTAGTAATGACTGCTTTGCCTAAAGCAAGGGCTTCGATGATTTTTACGCGGATTCCGCTACCCGAAAGAAGTGGAGCAACAAATATCCTGTTTTTCGAAATAAAATCAGAAGCACTTTCTACTTCACCAACAATTTCTAAACCTTGCATGCGTGTATTCTGTAACCAGTCTGGCGTAGTGCGACCAGCAATCCTGAAACGGGCATTCGCCTGCTTTTGGATAACACCAGGCCAGACCTCCTTTAAAAACCATTCAATACCTTCCAGATTCGGAATCCAGTTTAATGCACCAATAAATCCGACACTATTTTGTTCACAGGTTGATGCTGTATTGTAGTTTTGAATTTCAACCCCAAACGGCAGGTCAATAATAGGAACCTTACATTCTTGGGAGCGGAAAAATTCGGCATCAGCCGGAGTAATTGCAAGAATTCCCTGGTAATCGTTCAGGTGTAAAAGTTCATAATTTTTTAAGGTGGAAGCCAGGTGTCTCAAGATAAATCGTTTCGCCGGGTTTTTTGTCATCATGGCTGAGCGTTCCCAAATCCGATGTTCGATGTTATGTGAACGTAATACTACCGGAGCATTTGTGAGCTTTCGGATTGCAGGAATATAAGGCGTAAAAAACAACGATTCCAGGTGAATAATGTCGTAGGATTCTTTCTTCAAGACCTCTTCAATCTTGCATTGAAGTTCTTTGGAGATGAAACGCTTTACGTGATATGATTCGCGGGAAAAAAGGCTCTTAAGAATACCCTGAGGTTTTATTTTTAGATCGAGAGGTACTGATTCGAATCCGGTTTGATCAATAAAATCCTGAGGGATTTTATTCCATTCAACCGGGTTTTTAAATGAGCTAATTGCAATAATCTTTACCTGATGACCCGCACCAAGCAAACTTCGGGTAATGGCATACATTGCCAGTGATCCGCCTTCGTTTGGAGGGTAGGGGGGTTTTATGCAAAGTTGTAATACACGCATCACATTTTCAGTTAGTTCTTGCCGATGAATTTACGGAAGAATCGTTTCCATACGTCAATATCGAATATGGGCGAATCCGTCGTTGCTTTAAAGGTGAGAATAATCCC
Source organism: Bacteroidales bacterium (assembly GCA_963667975.1). Classification (GTDB taxonomy): domain Bacteria; phylum Bacteroidota; class Bacteroidia; order Bacteroidales. Next base: position 3,263,660 of record OY764079.1, on the reverse strand, counting down.
TACTGGTAAGAAAACCAGTGAAGCTATCCACATTCCTTTATATGCTTCAAGCGCTCCTTCGCGTACAGATTTTTCACCAATCATCGAAAGAATATGGAACAGAATAAACAGTATTACAGAGAGTACCGCAGGCATTCCTAATCCACCCTTACGGATAATAGAACCCAATGGTGCACCCACAAAAAACAGAATCAGGCAGGCAATAGATAAAGTAAACTTACGATGCCATTCTATTTTATGACGCTGGATTTCTTCTTTTCGATATTTGAAATCCATACGATTGTAATCAATATCAGCACGGGCAGCACGGGCAGCCTGTAATGCATTGTCGAGAATGGAAGTCCGTTTTATGGGATCGATATTTGCAAGAAGCTTTGGATTTAAAGCGTTTACTGAATCTGGTAAAATAAAAGGAACGGTATCTGTATAAAATGTATTCAGGAAGAAATACCGGCCAATCATATTGGTCGAAAAAATCTGTTCCTGTACTTTATAAGATTTTGAAAGAGTATCTACCGCACGTTCCAGTTGCATCAGATTAAGCATCTGGTAATGACTTTTAAATAGTTCTTCATTCGTTTTATTAAAAGCGAAAGCCGAGAGATCAAATCGTACATATTGCTCTTTGAAATGGGCACGCATCATCGGACGTTTTAAGTAGCTGCTACGGTCATCAAGCATTTCATCATACGAAATACCGTCGTAAAGATGAAAGATCAGGTAGCGGTTATCTGACGTTGTTACCATACTGCCTCGTTTAGCCAGAATGAGAGACGAGTTTCCTGAACGGCGGGTATGATCGTAAATCATTACATCATGTAATCCTTTTCCATCCTTGTCTTTTTTTCCAACGCGAATAATATAGCCATCAATACCGCCGTAATAAATCCCTTCTTTAATGTTCACTGCAGGTTTTTTGGATTGAACATCAAAAAGTAAGGTCTTAAATTTGAGATTTGCGTAAGGCATAACATTATTCGAAAAATAGAATGCAATACCGCTGATAATTATTGATAGAATTACCAATGGTCTCATTGCTTTACTTAAAGAGATACCGGCAGCTTTGATAGCCACGAGTTCATATCGTTCTCCCAGATTTCCGAACATCATAAGTGAAGAAAGCAAAATAGCTAAAGGCAAAGCCAAAGGAACAAAGGTAGCCGATGCATAAAACATCAATTTTGCAATGATATACCATTCTAAACCTTTGCCAACAAAATCGTCGATGTATTTCCAGAGAAACTGCATCAATAAGATAAAGAGCGCAATAAAAAAGGTCATCACCATTGGACCTATGTAGCTCTTTAGCATAAAACGAAATAAAGTTTTTACGGGCATTCTCATATTAAAAGCAAAAGTAGCGATTTTTAGGGAAATATGAGCGGGAGAGAGCATGGATTCAGTGAACAGATATTATAAAAAATCTTCATGAAGATTTTGTTGATTGTGAAAAAATAATTTTCGGAATTACCAATTTCACAATAACTTAGCGTACTTTTTTATGAATGAACCAACCAAGATATTTTATTGTTTTTTGATAGATAAAACAGATTTTAAACCTTTAGATTACAATATAGTCCTATTAAACATGACAAATTGTACCTTTATCATTTAGAAACATATTCATACATAATGATGTATCGTACTTTAAATCTCTAATCAAGATGAAAAAAATTAATCGTTTTGGTATATTAACCTTTCTGTCTTTAATTGTGCTTTTGCCGTTTACAGCCAATTCTCAAAATCTTTACAACCTTGATACTGTACGTACATTCAAACTCTATTTTTTTGATAAAAAATGGGATAAGAAACTGGATGAATATAAAAAACAGAGCAGTGATAAAAGGTTGTTAGCCAGGCTTGTGGTGGATGGAGTGGTGTATGACAGTGTAGGTGTAAAATATAAAGGAAATTCATCATACAATGAGCAATATTTGAAAAATCCGTTCAATATCAGAGTTGATTATGTAAAGAAGAAACAAAATATAATGGGTTATAGCGAGTTGAAGCTTTCAAACCTGTTTCGCGATCCAAGTGGAATACGGGAAGTACTTGCCTACAATCTTATTGGGGAATTTCTTCCAACACCCAAAGCAAGCTTTGTTGAATTATATATCAATGATTCACTCAAGGGCTTATATGCGAATACAGAAGATGTTGACAAAGCTTTTGCTCGAAAATACTACCCATATAAAGATGATGCTTTCTTTAAATGTGAAATGTCTGGACATCAAATGCCTCAGGGGTGTAAAACTGCGGTTGCTGATGGATTAACATTAGGTTTTACACTTGATTCCGTTTGCTATTCCAATAATTACGAGTTAAAAAGTAAGTATGGCTGGAAAAAATTACTAAACCTGATGCAGGTAATTTGGTATCATAACGATTCGAAAAGTGTGTATTACAACACTGTGGATAAATACCTGGATGTGGATAAAACCATGTTTATGCTGGCTTTTGATAATCTGTTTGTGAATTTGGATAGCTATATCTGGTCAGGACGAAACTATTACATGATTGAAGATACAAATGGGGTTTTTCATCCGGTAATTTGGGATTTGAACATGTGCTTTGGAGGGTTCTGCCATTTTTACAAACCCGATCTGCTTCCAACATTTCCAATCTTTATGGGTGAGGACAATATTTATCGACCGCTGATTTCTAAATTATTGAAAGTGCCTCAATACCGAACACTTTACCTTACTCACTATAAGCAACTTCTGAAAGAAATCGTTTTGAGCGGGAAGCTGAAATTGCTGGCTGAAAAACTGCATACTCAGATTTCTCCTTACATTTTACGCGATCCTTGGTTTTACTATTCAGATGATGATTTCAGGCAATCATTAAATGCTGTCTGTAAAAAAGACATACCGGGCGTTTTACAATTGATGGATCAGCGAATAGAGTATCTGAAAACATGCCCTGAATTGAAAGATGTGTTTGTAAAATAGAATAATCTGTTTTCTGTATGATTTGAAATTAAATGATGTGGAGAAAGGAGGTTGAGTCCCCAATTATATTCTTTCAAATCAGAATTATGCAGCCAAAATTCTAATAATACAATGGTTTTAATCCGGCTTATTCGGATTGTAACTTTTTATTCGATTTGAATGAGTTGGATTTTGGTTTTGTTGGTTTTGAAAATTTACGTAGTTTAAGAGAATAGTGAATTTTATTTATTTATCTGTTTTTCAATTTTTTAAATAAAGAATGTGGCTAAGTGTTTTTTTAAGAGAGGCTTTCTTTGTATATATAAATTGCTTACATTGTCTTGTCTTGGAATAAAAAGAGGAGGAAGTGCTTATTCTGTTGATGATGAATTATTCTGTATTATTTCTAGGTGGATATAAATGCGTTCTGTTTTATTAAAATAAAGTATTTGGATGAGTTAGATTGATATGTTTTTATTGATGCAGGTGATTCTGTATTGTAAAAATAGATTAATCGGATTGGATTAACTTAAAATAAAGTGTGCGATTTGTTGCTGGAGAGCGAAAGGAAGCGTACCTTTGCAACCCTTTTAATTTTTGGGATTAATTCATCTTTAAATTGCTTTCTTCGTAAATGAAAAATAAGTACATCGATCTTATCGAGCAAACCTTTGAGTTTCCTCAGGATGAATTCAAAGTTGAAGATAACGAATTGTATTTCCATGATGTGCCTTTGATGGACATCATCAAACAGTATGGAACTCCTTTGAAAATTACGTACCTGCCTAAAATCAGTCAACAGATTCAACGCGGTAAGCGCTTATTTAACGTGGCAATGGCTAAGGTTGACTACCAGGGAGATTACTATTATTGCTATTGTACGAAAAGTTCTCATTTTTCATTTGTACTTGAAGAAGCGTTGCAAAATGATATCCATATAGAAACTTCTTCAGCTTTTGATATTAATTTGATCAACGAACTTCATGAACAAGGTAAGATAGGGAAGGATCGCTTTATTATTTGTAATGGATTTAAACGTCCGATGTATATTGAAAACATTGCTGACCTTATTAACCGTGGTTTTGCAAATACGATTCCGGTTGTTGACAATAAAGAAGAAGTTGACTTACTTGAATCGAAGATAAATTCCAAATGTAAGGTGGGTATTCGTATTGCGTCGGAAGAAGAACCTCAATTTGAATTTTATACTTCACGCTTAGGAATTCGCTATAATGATATTCTGACTTTCTATCAGGAACGGATCAAGAATAATCCGAAATTTGAATTAAAGATGCTTCACTTCTTTATTAATACCGGAATCAAAGACACTGCGTATTATTGGAATGAGCTTTCAAAGTGTGTGAATGTGTATTGTGATCTTAAAAAAGAATGTCCCGAACTTGAGTATTTGAATATTGGAGGAGGTTTTCCAATCAAAAATAACCTGGGTGCTGCATACGATTACGAGTATATGGCCGAAGAGATTATTGCACAAATTAAAAATATCTGTAATCAGCGTGGTGTTATAGAGCCTCATATTTTTACTGAATTTGGAACATTTACAGTTGGTGAAAGTGGTGCTACACTTTATTCCATCATCAACCAAAAGCAACAAAATGATCGTGAGTTGTGGTATATGATTGATAGTTCGTTTATGACTACATTGCCCGACACCTGGGCCATCAATCAACGCTATATTTTGCTGTCAATCAATAATTGGGATCAGGAATATCAACGGGTCTTTCTTGGAGGATTAACGTGTGATAGTCAGGATTTTTACAATGCAGAGGCACATTCAAATGCAGTTTTCTTACCTAAATACAATAATGATGAAGTTCAGTATATCGGATTTTTCCATACTGGAGCTTATCAGGAATCACTGGGCGGATATGGAGGCATTCAGCACTGTTTAACACCCGCGCCCAAGCATATTATCATCGATATTGACGAAGAAGGTGAATACTTTACCAAACTATTTGCGAAAGAGCAAAGCCATAAATCGATGCTGAAGATATTAGGATATTAAACATATTTCAGATAAAGAAATAAATTATTAAAAATCTTTTTAGTCTTTCAGCATCGGGCAATATAGCCCCCAGAAAAATAGTGCTTTAAAAAGTTATCATATAAGAGATAGCTGCAGATCAGCATGATTCAATACCGAAGAGTGTGTTATGAATGATATGCTTCTTCGAGTGCTTTAATATTCATCTTTTTCATCTGTAACATAGCTTGTGTTACATTGGACGATTTTATCGGATCAGGATCGTTGATCATATTTTCTAATCCGGAAGGAATAATTTGCCAGGAAACCCCGAATTTATCTTTTAGCCATCCACACATTTGTTCTTCTCCGTCTTTAGAAAGCTTTTCCCATAAGAAGTCAATTTCTTCCTGTGTTTCACAGTTTATAAACAGCGAAATTCCTTCACTGAAATGGAAATAAGGACCTCCATTTAACAAAATAAATTCTTGCCCTTCAATTTCAATTACAGCACTCATCAGCAGTCCTTCGGGCAGTGGTGTATTTTTCCCCCAACGGCTCAAGCGAATAAGTTTCGAGTTTTTGAAGATTGACAAATAGAGATTCATCGCCTCTTCAGCCTGATTGTTGTATGTTAAATAGTTGCTCCTTAACAAGCCTCATTTCGGGTGATTAATAAGAATAAACGTTGCATAAAAAGCAGGCGTAAAATGTGCGGGTGGGATAATGACTTCCTTTGGGATGTTCTCAAAAATTAGATGCGTTTGCCCTGCCTAGCCTACCTTAACAGGGCAAAAAATGAGTGTTTTTTTGTAACCATAAAATTTTATAGAGAGTAAGATATTTAATATCAGATTGTTACAAGGTTACAAAATTATGTTATTTTAAAAAAGTTTGTAACCGGCGAAAATTTGAAATTCCATTTTGGTTACAACTTTGAAAAGTTACAAATTGAAATCAAGTTTGTAACCAATTTGTAACCTTGTATATTGTTGATTTCTATTTCATTATCCTATAAAGTTACAAGTTACAATTATTTTGGAACTTAGGGGAAGGGGGGCTGTTTTGTTAAAAATGCAACTTTATGCCTCTTTTGTTAATAGTTAACAAAACATTTTATTATGTTTGTGTCCGGTATTCGCTTCGCTCAAAAGTGAATAATAAACTAGAAAGGCTGCCTATTTAGGATAACGGGGTTCTGGTTGGGATGAAAATGTTGTGTATAAATAAATATAACATATGTCATATATATACATCCAATTTGGCTTGCTTTGTATGAGTTTGTCATACATATACACGAGTTAGCCGTAATCCAGAAACATCATTCAAATCTAAAAGTCCCAATGTATATATCGAAAGTATCGCTTGTTAACTATAGAAATTTTGCAAATGCAAATTTTCAATTCAACAAGGGAATAAATACCATAATCGGAGAAAACGGCTCTGGAAAGACAAATGTCTTTAGAGCAATAAGGTTATTATTAGAAGATGCCTCCCTGCAATATGCCTATAAATTAACGGAAGGAGATTTTAACAGGTTGTTGGATAAGGGAAAGTGGAAAGGTCATTGGATTATTATCAGTATTGAATTTGATGAGCTTAACGATGAAGAGGCAATACAATCCTTATTCATTCACGGAGTTGGAGTTGCCGCAGAAGACTATGTAAAAAAAGCTACCTACAATCTTTTTTTTCGCCCTAAAGCAGATATCAGACAGAAACTTTCCGAATTGGCTGAAGGAGATATTGTTGGATTACAAGCGATACTTGACAACATCACAATCCTGGATAATTACGAAACTTTCTTTACTGGCAAAAGCATTGCTGATTTTAATGACCCCGATGTATATAAGGAACTTGTAGGCGATTTTGAGAATGTTATTTTTCCATCTACAATTGATACCTCCAAATTTGGCTCTAAAATTCCACATCAGTTATCTGTTTCCAAAGAAATATCATTCACATTCATTCAGGCTTTGAGAGATGTAGTAAGTGATTTTCATAACAATAGAACTAATCCTTTACTAACTCTTTTAAAAAATAAAAGTGGAGAAATCAAAGAAGAAGATTACCAACCTATAAGCGATTTGGTTGAGCAATTAAATGAAAGCATTGAAGATTTGCCCGATGTACAAAATATACGGTCAGATATAAAGTCAACCATTCAGGATGCCGTCGGTCTTACCTATTCTCCATCTTCATTGTCTATTAAATCGAGTGTTCCCAATGAAGCCGAAAAATTGTTACAATCATTAAAACTTTTTATCGGAGAGCCTGGGGAAGATTACGAAGGGGGTATTCACGAATTAAGTTTAGGAGGTGCTAATCTTATATTTTTAACGCTAAAACTACTTGAATTTAAGTATAGAAAATCAAAGGATACATTTGCCAATTTCCTTATCATTGAGGAACCAGAAGCCCATATTCATAATCATATTCAAAAGACTTTATTTGACAAATTAGATTATGGAGATACTCAAATTATCTATTCTACTCATTCTACACAAATTTCTGAAGTAAGTAACGTTGAGAACATAAACATACTTGCGAAGAAATTAAATTTCGCGGAAGTATATCAGCCCTCAACTGGCTTAACACCTGAAAGCATCAATCAAATACAACGTTATCTGGATGCTGTAAGATCCAATCTATTATTTGCCAAAGGCTTGATATTGGTTGAGGGAGATGCAGAGGAGATTTTAATACCCATAATGGTCAAAAAAGTATTTGGAGTGAGTCTTGACGAACTTGGGATTAGCCTCATTAATATACGAAGTACAGGTTTTGAGAATGTGGCTCAACTCTTCCACGATAGCCGGATAAAAAGAAAATGTGCAATTCTAACAGATTTAGATGATGCGATTTGTGATACAACAATTAATGAGGATGATCCCGACAGATTAAAAAAATATAAGAGGAAGGTTGAAGCCTCTAAACAAAAGGGGTTAGAACGCAAAGCTAAATTAGATGCTTTTGAAGCGGGGAATGATTGCATAAAAGTATTTTATGCCAACCATACATTTGAAGTTGATTTTGTTACAGCGGGGAATAGATGTGAAGTAAAAAAAATTATCAAACAAGTTTATACTGACCAGGACACGATTGACCAGTCTAAAACCGATATTGAAGATGATGATGTCGCAGTTTATGGAAAGCGGGTGCTTACAATGGCTAAGCAAGAAGGGAAAGGCTGGTTTGCTATAATGTTAGGCAAACATATTTCTTTTAAGACGGAAATTCCAAACTACATAGTTGATGCCATTCTTTTTGCGAAGGAAACGTACTCCAGCAATATTATTGCCGATATTATTGAATACAGAATGAACAAACATTTTGATAAGGATAATGCTTTGGACTTTTCATCTTGCAGGGAAAGCCTAACGAAATATAGAAAAGAAGAAGCAACTTTGGACGACCTTTCTTTTGATTTAGATCTGGTAATGTCAGGCGACCAATTATTAACATTCATAGATAAATTAAAGTAGGTTATGTTTGTTTGGGAGAAAGGTAGTTTAAATGAAGAGCAAGAAACTGCAATCTTGGAAAATGACAGCGTACTCTTGATTGCCTGTCCCGGTAGTGGAAAAACAAGAACGCTTACATACAAAATCGCTTATGAATTAAGCCGTTTAAAATCTAAGAAAGAGGTCGTCATTGCAATCACATATACGAATAATGCTGCTGATGAAATTAAAGAGCGGGTTGAGCTATTAGGTGTTGATACCACGCATTTGTGGATTGGTACTATTCACTCATTTTGTATGGAATGGGTATTGAAGCCTTACCACCTGTATTCTGAAAGATTGAAAAACGGATTTAAAGTTTGTAATTCCTTTGATACCGAAAAGCTCCTAACCGAAATATGCAAAAAATACAGCAATCCCAAAGTTACTTTTTATGATTTTCAATATTATGCTACCATAAATGGGAATTATAAATTTACATCAAAAAACAACAACCAAAATGCACACATAAAAGCTATTCTTCAGGAGTATTTTGGGATATTAAAAGATAATAATCAAATTGATTTTGAACAGATACTTTTTTATGCCTATGAATTATTAAAATCAAAACCAATTATTAGCACTATCCTGTGTAGATTGTTCCCATTTATTTTGATTGATGAGTATCAAGATACAAAAGAGATACAATACCATATAATCGCAAAAATATTAAGTGCAAACAAGGGATGTTCAAAGACACTAATTGTAGGCGACCCGAACCAATCTATTTACCACTCTTTAGGGGGCTACCCTATGCAAAAAGAAGAGTTGGAGAAACTTTTAGGGTTTAATTTGACACAATTAAGTTTAGACAAAAATTATAGGTCATCAGAAGCAATCATAAATTACTTTGATTATTATAAAACGTTTGCTACTCCCATTGTTGCTTTTGGGAACGAAAAAGATTATAATAGTTTAATCACATATAATTTGTCGGTTTCTTTGGATAATTTGATAGAAGAAATTGCGAAACTGATTTTGTTCAATGTACGAGAAGTTGGAATAAGCCCTAACGAAATTTGTATTGCAGCTCCTCAATGGGTACAGATAGCAAGCATTACAAGAAAATTGATGATTAGGCTTCCAGATTTTAGTTTTGATGGGCCAGGAATGGCTCCGTTTTCTCGGGATATTGAGAATTTTTGGTTTAAAGTTTCGAGAATAGTTTTGACAGAGCCATCACCTTATATGTACGTTCGCCGTTTAGGTTGGAGTAAAGAAGTTTTGAATGAACTTGATGCAGCAGGAGTGGATGTATCAAACTTGTCAAATAAGGAATTTTTGAAAATCTGTAATTCTATTGAAGTGAATGAAAATGATGGTTTGACCTACTTACGTTCTTTCTTTGAACGAATATGTGAAAGCCTAAAAATACAAATTCAAAATTTCCCATTACTTGAAGAACATCACACATCATTTTTTGCGAGTTCTGAAAGTAGAATACAAAGGCTTATTGAGGAGGGAAATCCTTTCATTGGAGAGATTGAAAATTTTAGAAAAGTCTTCAGGCAAAGAGATGGTATAACCGTTTCAACTATTCACGGTTTAAAGGGAGAAGAATATGACACCGTAATAGGTTTTGCTCTTCTTAATGATTATGTCCCGCATTTCAACGATGCAAATGGCTACGAAAATTCCAAAAAATTACTTTACGTTTTAGCTTCGAGAGCCAGAAAAAATTTACACTTAATCTCTGAAACATCAAGAGGAATGAATTATTACAACCCAGATGGGAAAAGCCCTACTCCTCATTTGCTCGAATATAATTATGAGTATTCAACTTTGGACTATGGCTAACAAGGTATTGCCAAAAGCGGGGCTGAAAGGTTTCGATTAAACATTTGTACAATGTTCAACTTTCGTTCTTCTATCAACCATTTGTGCTAGTAATCCCCGCCTTCGGCAATACCCAACCCGTTAGCCATTATTATAAAAATGAAACAATTACTATCCATAATATTACTTTTAAGTATAATCTCTTTAAATGTAAAGGGTCAAATCTGCTTAAATGATAAAAGAGAAGATATTAAAAAAGAAATCAACAATATATATGATTGTAAAAAGATAACAATTACTGAAACAATTATTTCCACGAATCAATATTGGAAAGGGGATGATTCCAAAACACTCTGTTACGACACAATTGTAATATTAAAAGTAAGATTTATTGAAGAGCCTGAAGCAACAATAGAATATTATTTTAATGAAGAAGATAATCTATGTGATAGTATTGTTTTTAAAACATATAACAAATACAGTAATATTGAAAAAAGTGCAATCAATTTAATGAAAAACAATTTATCTAAATGGAGAAAAATTGACACTACAACATATATTTCTAAAAATAAGATGTTAGAAAAAACTAAAGATAAAGATGGAGTAAGTCATTTCGGTTGTCCAATTCTGAAGATTCTAAAAAAACAAAAAGATGAGAACTTTGAGACTATAATTGTTTATTTTGAATTATTTGATAATGAAACATTAAAAAGATTTAAAAAAAACTTGGACAAAATATAAATAACAATGACTGACAGCGGTTTGCTGCAAGCTGGGGTTTAAGTGAGTAAGAAAAAGAACAACAAGTAAAAAAAATATACAGTGGAGTGACAGGAAATGAGCTACTTGCTCCCAGTCTGCCAGCAAGCCGCGAAACGCCGTTAGGTGCAATCCTACCTATCACGAGAACTTGATTAAATTCTCAAGATAATGTCAAAATGAGTGTAAAAAAAAGAGTGCAAAATGAGAATTGAAGAGAAATACAAAACATTGATAGTCAATACCAATTTTTGACGTTAGTCAGAATATAAACAAACTAAATAGACGAGAATTTTGGAAAGAGATTGGAGAGACTTCAAGAGTATAAAGGGAGGAATTGAAGGTGCTAGGGAAGCATTCGAAAAAGCATGTGAAAGCCTAATTCGAAAAATACATTTGGGAAAAACTGTTCAACAGGTAAGAGTTAAACTTGGTGATGGTGGGATTGATGTATATGTTGGCGAATTGGGTATTGAACCTATTACTGTTTACCAGTGTAAATTTTTTCTTGAAGAATTTGATAAACCCCAACATGCACAAATTAGAAATTCCTTTATTACTGCTATTAGCTCGGATAATTTTGAACTTAAGAATTGGATTCTGTGTATACCTAAAGTATTAGATTTAGATGAAACTATTTGGTGGACAAAATGGAAAAACAAGCAAATAAAAATCAACAATAAGGACACTCAATTTATAACGCTTATCAATGGCAATGAATTAATCGATTTGATGAAAACCTACAGAGTTTATGATATGGTTTTTGAGATTGAGGAACTCACTCTTACAAGAGAAATTCATAAAAATGTAACTCAACTTGTTCAGACATTTGATTCTAAAAAAACAGGGTTACCTAAAATCAAGTGGAGTACCTTCATAGGTAAACAAAAATGGAAAAATACTCCGCTGCTTATTGGCAATTCAATATTTGTTGGAAGTGCAGGGAATAAATGGAATGATGTGGACGATAATGATGGTATTTATTGTTTAGATATCGACAGTGGCAATATCAAATGGATGTTCCAAACCTATTCTGATGTAAACGAAATTTCATATTTTGATGGTTCAATAGTAGGAGGATGTGATGATGGGAGTGTACACTGCATATCATCTAAAACAGGTAAATTAAAATGGAGTATTAAGTTAGAGTCAGGAGTAGTATCAAAGATCTACAAATATGCCGGATACAGCGAAGAACGACTTATTGTTACATGCTATAATGGAGATATTCTATTTCTTAACTTAATCAATGGACAACAAATTGATAAAATTACTCTTGAAGGGAATATAATGTCTAACATCACTTTTATTAATAGCGATAATAACCGATTCTTGTTCATTCCAACGGTAGATGGAGTGTTATATGAATTAAAAGAAACATTTGATTCATTTAAGATTTCAAGTAAAACAATAATTAATTATCCAGACAAATTCAATGAACAAACAGGATATTCAAGAGCAGAACTATATTCACCCCCTATTATTCATGAAGGCAAAATATTTTTAGGATTTGTGCGACAAACATATTATGACTATCCTGCTGTTATTTGTCTTGACCTCATTTCCAAAAATGTCCTATGGTATGCTAATGACCCAAATAAAAAAGGTAACAGTTTTGGAAATATAAGAACTAATCTACTTGTCGATAATGGACAAATTATATTCACTCATCCCTACTCGAATGAAATTGTTGGATTAAATGAAATTGATGGTAAAATTGAATGGGTAACAGGACTTGGTCGGGGTATGTTCCAACAATGGGCATCTCCCATTAAGAATGAAAATGGTTATTTTTTATCAAGATATGATGGTTATTTGTATAAGATTTACAAATCTTCAAAACAACGACAATGGGGTATGTATCTTGGACAAAGTGATGATGCTGGAGTCGTTTTTGATAGTTCACAAGAGGTTGGAAACGAAAATGAACATACTGCGTGGGAATTATTTAAAGGTCACTCATTAATCTCAACACCTGCTATATACAATGACAAAATTATCGTAGGAAGTGATGAAGGAATTTTATATTGTATAAGCAATATTTAATATTACTTGGCTTAGATGAAAAAACAAAAAATACTGTGCATAACAATGTATAAAAATAATAGCCGGTTCTATAGTAAATTCAAGAGTTATAGCCCGCTGCAACTATTGTGTAGCTTGACAGAAAAGTGCCACGCAATCGGCTACTATTCTTATACCAACCGTTATCATTACTGGGCATTCATAAGAATTTCGCAAGCACAATACCCTCCTTTGCTTTCTTTATTTAAGTGATACAATCATCTCTTCAAGCATCTCTATTCTACGTTTTAGATACTCAATATAATCTACTAACTTGAGATTGCCTTCAATACCAAGTTCTCGACTGCGTTGTAATAGTTTTGCATCCCATTTTTTTGTTGCTTCTTCTTCAATTTCATTACGGTAAGCTAGAAGTTCATCATAATACTCTTCAAAACCTTCTGTACGTTCGATATCCCATAAAGGATCGCATTTTCAGCTTTTTTTTAGCTGTTCAACATCTTCTCTTGATTTCATTGGTTTCTGTTTTAAAATTATTTAGTTGCTCCTTAACAAGCCTCATTTCGGGAGATTAATAAGAATAAACGTTGCATAAAAAGCAAGCGGAAAATAAAGCGCAAAAACTCTTCCTTGAGTTTTTCCATCATTTTCTTCAAATTCCAGGCTGTTGCAGCCATGAAAGCATTGATTTGTATACCTTTTTCTCCTAATAGGTAATTTTGTGCCATGCGGAAATCTGTTTTCAGATGCCCTATGATCGGCTCGATTCTTGCCCGTGCCCTGAATTTGTTGCGTTTCTGCTGTTTGAGGTATGCTGTATCACTTTGCTTTGGGTTTGTTTGGCGTTATGATTTTCACCCCGTTTTATTTCTGCCCTTCCTTTACCTGCCCGATCGTAAACCAATTCTTCCGGCAGTTTCAATTCGTTGTTGTCCATCTGATCAAGCAATGGTTCTATCATGTGCCCATCGAAGGGGTTGTCTATAAATGCTTTGATAGCGGTGATGATTTTCTTTCCCTTTTTGCCTGTGGTAACCAGCCTCACCTTGTTGCCGAATTCATATTGTTTGAGTGGCTTGCCTTTGGCGATGCACCGTGTGAAAGATTTGTGGAGGCTGTAAACCTTGTCCTTGTCGTTTTTTTGCTGGTTAACAGCGCGATTATAAAGTTTAAAGTCTTCTGCGTACTGCTTTTTCTGTGCTTGATTCATTTTGCGTTCCAACTCGCGCAATTGGATATTGGCTATTGTTTTCAACCTCTTCTTTGCTTTTCTTGCCTGCTTTGCGCGTTTGGGATGTTTGCCATTATAGGTGTCGCGCACTAATTGCTTGCTCTTACGGGTGTAACGCTGCCTCTGCTTAATGCCTTCTTTTTCGGCTATTTTATTGCATTTGTCAATCACTTTCTTACTCAGTTTGGCATCGGTAGGAAAGGTCGTGTTGTTCTCTTGCACAGTGGTATCAGACAACACAAACTTCGACCTCTTGGGTACTTCTTTGCCATGCAATTTTACGCTGTATGCAAATATTTTACCAATACCATCTTCTCCCACGTGGTTGCGAAAATGAACAAAATCACTCGGGTCGAACGGGAATTTGTGCTCGAAAAACACCCCGTCACAAAAATATTGAAAGTAAACATCACGTACCCAAAACTCCGGGATACGTTCATCGCCAAGATTGTACAGGTGCTTCAGCATCAGACAGCCTACCATCAGACGGATAGGTACACTTGGTGCTCCCTGGTTTGAATAGCAAGGGGTAAATTCTTTCTCAAAGTAATCCCAATCGATTTTGTTGGACAAAAGCACCAACTCATGGCTCATATCAATAAGGTCTTCCAATATCGGACGAAACATATCCCGTTGGCTTTTTAAAGGCAATTTCCCTATCATTTTTTGCAGCTTTTTATGCCTTAAAGCTACGAATTCCTGCATTTATAAACAGCATAAAAGCTATTTATATTATTAATATTCAGTTGTTTATAAGATTAATATGGAACGACTATATAATATAAAGGTGTTTATCCCGCTTGAGTTTTAAAAGTCTTTTGCTGGTTTCTTCGGTAATACCGTGTACCTGTGCGGTGATTTTGTGCTGAAAAACAGTTCCTGCCTTTTCTTCCTTCGATGGGCAGGTATGTTCTATACTGTCAAGAACACATTCGAACTGGTAACAGTTACCTGTATCATAAATGATGATCTGGCCGCCCTGAAGGATTTTAATGTTTCGAACAGGGATACAATAAAGTTCACATAATCCTCCGAGGCTGTCAACCTGCTTTTGAATTGTAATCATGGCTTAAAATTAAGGTTTGAGAAATTGTCCCTAAATCAGACAAATTCTCCAGAAATATTTTTTCAAACTTATTGGCAAGGATGCTGTTTATATCTGCACGAACTTTCGGGCCATTGCGGTCAAAATCCTTTTTAATGGATTCGTAACTCCAGATCTCTTCCGAAAATCCAAAACGGCTTTGGAATTTATAGATAGAATCCTTCTTGCTCATCAGGTTCATGTAAAGAGAAAGAATGTTGCGCATGAAGAACTTTGCCCGCTCCTCAAACTCTTTTCCCAAAGAAATGATATCCGTGCGGGTGAGTTCCCAGCCGTAGCGGTAGAAGTCATCTTCAGAAATTACAATACGGGCGATTTCTGAGTATAAAGAAGGTATATTCTTGCGCTTGTAGTCATAACGCTTGTTAGGCTTTTTTAAGCAACGCCGGAAGTTCAGATATAAAACACGGTCTTGCTTTAAATCAACCGGGGAGCCATAGTTGAGCTCTAAAAACTGCTTGACGTAAGGTTTGGCCGGTAGTTCGATCGTGAAGGGCATGGAACTGGATTTTCTGTAAAAGTAAGCTCCACAATTTTCTTTAAGGCTATGTTAATTCCACTGGTTTTAGACATGTCGACAGATCAGCGAAAAAAACCTAGCCTACCTTAAAAGGGCAAAAAATGAGTGTTTTTTTGTAACCATAAAATTTTATTGAGAGTAAAATGTTTAATATCAGATTGTTACAAGGTTACAAAATTGGTTACAGTGTAGATATCTTGGTTTGTAACCTATTAAAAATCAATGGTTACAAAATCATGTTATTTTTAAAAAGTTTGTAACCGGCGAAAATTTGAAATTCCATTTTGGTTACAACTTTGAAAAGTTACAAATTGAAATCAAGTTTGTAACCAATTTGTAACCTTGTATATTATTGATTTCTATTTTATTATCCTATAAAGTTACAAGTTACAATAATTTTGGAACTTAGGGGAAGGGGGGCTGTTTTGTTAAAAATGCAACTTTATGCCTCTTTTGTTAATTGTTTACAAAATATTTTATTATGTTTGTGTCCGGTATTCGCTTCGCTCAAAAGTGAATAATAAACCAAAAAGGCTGCCTATTTAGGATAACGGGGGTCTGGTTGGGATGAAAATGTTGTGTATAAATAAATATAACATATGTCATATATATACATCCAATTTGTCATGCTTTGTATGAGTTTATCATACATATACACGAGTTATCAGCAACCTTACACAACTCACAACGCAAAAACTGGTAAAAAAAGGATGGAGGAGAAAGATTTTTTTATAAATTTACATTTTTAACATAGAAATATATAATGCTTATTCTGACCGATATAGATAAATCATTTGATGAAACAAATATCCTGAATGGTGTTAACTGCCATTTGGAGAAAGGGTTTATATATACACTTAAAGGGGGTAACGGATCTGGAAAAACAACTTTGTTTAACATAATTACAGGATTTCTTAAACCAACAAAAGGAAGCATGGAATTTCAAGGAAAAAACATCGCAGGTATTACACCCTATAGAATCAATCGGTTGGGAATCGGGCGGACTTTTCAGGATTTGCGTTTGGCGACCCAAATGACGGTGCGTGAAAATATTCTGTTGGCATTGGAAAAGAAACCATTTGCTTTTCCATCCAAAGCACAACAAGAAAGAACAGATGAAATTCTATCGCAAGTTTCTCTACAAGACAAAGCGAATGAACTGGCAGGTGAAATATCTTATGGCCAGCAAAAACTACTGACTTTAGGTTGCTGTATAGCCAATGATGCAGATTTACTGTTAATCGATGAGCCGGTGGCGGGCATTGATAAAAATAACTTTACAAAAATAGTTCTGCTTGTTCGGCAATTGAAAGAAGCAAGGAAAACCATATTACAAATAGAACATCACCCTGGCTATATACAGGATACAAGTGATTATGTGTTAAATTTGGAAAAGGGTAAAATAATCGTATGCTGAAAGTACAACACATAACCACTGGATATGGAAAGAAGCAGGTTCTGACCAATATTTCTTTTGATGTAAATAAGGGCGAAATCGTTTTACTTACAGGAGGTAATGGTTCCGGCAAAAGTACGGTTTTAAAAACCATCTATGGTTTATTAAAACCTTGGACACAAGAAGGAAAAATATTTTTTGAAGGGAAAGAGATTACAGGTATGCCAACTTCAGGAATGATAAAGTTGGGTATTGTGTATATTCCCCAAAAGAAAAATGTGTTTGAGGATTTTACAGTAGCAGAAAATCTATTAACTTCAGCAAGCATATATCCTAAACTGGAAACCAAGGAGCGGTTGGAGTATGTATTTACTACCATACCTCATTTAGCTGAATTAAGAAAACGTGTACCTTTCCATATGAGTGGCGGAGAGAAACAATTGCTGGCTTTTGGGAATGCACTGATCCACACCCCAAAGTTGATTTTATTCGATGAACCATTTGCAGGCGTGGATATTTCAAATTCGAAAATGTTAAATGATTGTATCAGACAATTAAATGAAAACCAAACGACTTTTATTATTGTAGAACATAAAAAGTACTTGTTTGGAGAGTTTAGAAGTAAGGAAGTAGAATTGGGATTAGGACAGTTAAAAATAAATAAAAATATTCAGAATGATTAAAGTTAGTCAGAAACTATCAAATTATCTAAAGATGGTAAAGCCAATCAGTGGGGCGAATAAATTTAAATTAAGTTCATGTCGTCATCCATTTCATGCAAGAGAAGACCATGATTTAGTAAAAGATCGCATTCTTTCTTATAATCTACTACGAAGCAAATCATGATGACTGAAAAAATTGCATTAGTAAATATGTGTTTCCCTAAAGATGCGATATTATGCTCGCCTCCTTTAGGATTACTATCTATTGCAAGTTTTTTAAATCAATTTGGTATAAAATCACGTATTTACGATATTTCCATTGATATTAAACGTGAGGAGTTTACTGTGGATAAGATAGCTGATTACTTATGTTCTATAGACGAACAAATTATCGGCATATCTATATGGGATTCTGTTATATCAAAAATTATTTTATCAGTTCAAAAATTGAAACAATTAAAAGATAAAATTATAATTTTAGGTGGGCCGACAGCAACTAATCTATCAACCCTTTTAATCGATAAATTCTCCTGTATTGATTATTGCGTGGAAGGTGAAGGAGAAAAAACAATGCTTAATCTTTTAAATTGGATAAATTCTAATGATTCTGATTTGAATCTCTTGTCTACAAAAGTTGTTGGTAGAAAAGTAGATAAAACCTTCAGAGGTACATACAATGATAATCTCTTAGGTGCAAATGACATTCCTCAAATCAATTATGAGTTTTGCAATGTAGAAAGGTATAACCGATTTGAGGTTTCTTCAACTAGAGGCTGTCCTTTTAGATGTGAATTTTGCTCCATAAATAGTACTTTAGATAACAAAATTCGTATTCGTCCATTAAATAAGATTTTTGAAGAATTGGAAATTTTATTCTCAAATACGAAGTGCGATACATCCAACTTTGTAGATGATAATTTTGGATTATACAATAATCGGTTAAGGGAGTTTTGTAATATATTCAAAAATCAATTTCCTGATAAAAAATGGACATGCTACTTTCGATTAAACGATTTAACGAAAGACAATGTAGATTTAATGGTAAATTCAGGATGTATTGGCGTATTTATTGGTGTTGAAACAGGAAATAAAGACAGACTGAATAAATTCGGAAAAGGGATTGACATAGAAGAACTATTATCACGCCTAAAATATGCAACAACAAAATTAGATGTAACTGCGAGTTTTATCTGGGGATTTCCCGACGAAGATGAAATACAGCTTTTAGATACATTTAATATTATTGAGAAAATTATTCAGTATGACAATATTATCGTCGATTTATATCAGTTGTCACCATTATCTGGAACACCTTTAACAAATAAAATGTTGGGGAATTTGGTTTTTGACGAAAATGCTATATCAGGTTTTATTTTTCCGCCCAATATGCCTCAATTATCTATACAAGAAAAAGAAATAATTTGTGAGTGCCCTCAAATATTTTCTGCATTTTACCACGAAGATACAGAGTGCTTTGGAAATAAGTTAAGTATGGTAAATAAGTTTTTAGGCGGAAATATTTGGTAAGCAAGTTTTGTTAATTTTTAAATCAATAAATATAAACATCAAAAATAACCATATCATGAATAAAATTAAATTTTTAGCAGTATTGTTTTGCATAGTTTTATGCATTGGGAGTTGTAAAAATGAACCTCAAAAAGTAAATGTATTAGTGAGCCTGCCTTTAACAGGCGATGGTGCTACTTATGCCAAATTGTTAAAAGACGGCATTGAAATAGGGCTTGACCAAATGAATAAGGAAACAAGGGATAAAATTAATGTAATTTATCAAGATGATAGAATGTCCAGTAAGGAAACCGTTAATATATTACAACAAGAAATGGCAAGAAGAAAATTATCTGTTGTCATGACTACTGCTACGGAATTTGCAATGACAATTAAGGAAATTTGTAATGATAATAAAATAGTGTTACTGCCTCCGATTGCAGATGGCAACCAAATTACTAAAGATAAAGAATATGTCTATCTAATCACTCCAACAAGTGCCTTTCAGGGTATTGCTTTAGCAGAAAAGATAAAAGAAAACAATTATACGAAAGCGGCAATACTTTATCTCAATGACTCATGGGGGAAAGAATTATCAACCGAGTTCCAAAATAAATTTCTTGAATTAGGGGGCGAAGTGCTTGCAAAAGAAAGTTGTGAAGCAGGGCAAACAGACATGCGCTCAATATTATTGAAAATCAAAAATAAACAACCGGAAGTTATTCTATTGATACTTCACCCAACTGAAACCGTACCAACGTTAAAACAAATAAAAGAATTAGGAATTACCGCTGCCTTATTTGGTGGTGATACATTTAGTAATAAGGATTTGTACAAAAGTGAAGTTATCGACCTTGTGCAAGGTGTTCGCTTTACACTACCTACTCAACCCGATAATGCAATATTTGAGAATTTCAAGAAACTATTTGTTGCAAAATATAACTATACCCCTGATATTAATTCCGCTGCTGCTCGTGATGCGATTATGTTAGTTGCAAAAGCAGTTGAAGGTGGAGCTATTGACGGCACCTCAATTAAAGATAAATTTAATTCATATTCAAATGGGATTGAAGGCGCAACGGGATTAATAAAATGGGATAAAAATAGGAATGTTGTTTCTAAAAGCTATTCTTTGTATGTAGTTTCTGGAAATGAGTATCATAAAGTGGATTAAAAATGAAATGGCGAAAGATTACACTTGAGATTATTGAAATTATATTTATTACCTTAAGTTCTGGTTTGACAATATATAGTATTATTGAAGATAAATTGAAATTTATTCCAAATAATTTCAATGGTATTATTATTTTTATTTTAGTTATGATTTTTATCATTATAATTATATATAAAATTAGAAATCTTGTTAATACACCATGGGTTCAGTGTAAAGGGTTCCCAAATGAGAAGTATCCTGAAGGCGAACGAATATGTGCCATGGTTGAATATTGTTTATCAAATAGGAATAATAAAAGATATGCCAAAGAGTTTGAGTCGGTATATCTAACTTCAGATGGGAAACATGATGATATTTTTAAAGATTTCTTTTATGAAATTTCGAAATTTCTTAATCGTTCTAAGTATGATTTAAAAATGACTCTTCCACAGAATCCATATTACCATATAAAGGATGACGTTAGGAAAGACTTATTTAGAAATACAGCCATCAATGCTCAAAAAGCAAAAATAAAAAAGAAAGAAAAAATAATCTGTTTAACAACTAATGAATTAAATGAATTTATATTTGATTTGAAGTCTGATATTTCAAAACATTTAGAGGAGATAAAGAAATCGAAAAATGCTATATTTCTTCGCAAAAAAAATCATATAACAGATTTTGAAGAATATATATTTTTGCACAAAAATATATCATTATTTTGGCACAAAGATTCAACAAAATCAATTGATGAATTTATTATAGTGGATGAATGTGCTTGTATCGCTTGTGATTCAACGAAAATAACAATTTCCTTTTCTTCTGACGAAATAGGGAATAAAACAACTAAATTTAAGGATATTGGAGAAAAAGAAACTACTACTACATTCTTAAAAAAACATGTAATTCCAACAATTGAAAAGGATACTATAATAAATCAAGATGATAAAAAATACTATATTGAATATTTGAAGAGAATAAAATGATTTTTTTTATTTTAATATCGTTTTCGTTATATTTGTTAATTGCAAATTCTTGTTTATTAACTTATTCTACAACTAAGTGTATTTATTTGGCTCAAGCTGTTATCATTACTTTTGCGCCATTTTTTACATATTTCTTTTTTAAACAACTTGGATTTTCTATCTGGGTCTCTGTCCCTATAGCTATTATCTGTACCACAGTAGTAGGAATGCTGTCCGAAATCATCTTGTACAAATCATTACGAAAACGAAATGCCTCATCAATGGTAGTAATGCTTGCCTCCTTGGGTTTATATACTGTGTTACAAAACTGTATATCCATAATTTGGGGAGATGACACCAAAAGTATCCGTACAGGAGAAGTGAAGGTTGGACATGAATTTTTAGGAGCGTATATTGCCGATATTCAGATTATTACTATTGTTGTAAGTCTGTTCCTTTTTATCGGATGCGTTCTGTTTTTAAAATATCATAAAATAGGCAGGAATATCCGGGCAGTATCAAGCAATCCCGAATTAAGTAATATTTTTGGGATAAATTCCAATAGGGTTATTCTTTGGGCTTTTGGTATTGGTTCCGCATTAGCTGCTGTTGCCGGAATATTAGTGGTATTTGATACGGATATGACACCAACGATGGGTTTCAACTTGATACTCTATGGTGTAGTTACTATGATTATTGGCGGAATCGGCAGTACTTGGGGTTTAGTGGGTGGCGCATTATTGCTAGCTATCGCTCAACATTTGGCAGCCTATTATATCGGTAGCCAATGGATGGATGCCATTGCCTATATAATCCTGATCCTGTTCCTGATATGGAAGCCGTTAGGCTTTAGCGGTAAACTTCTGAAAAAAGTGGAAATATAATGGAATACCTGTTGCATCTGCTTATCCTGATCAGCATTTATGTCATGCTGTCGCAAACGCTGAACCTTACAGCAGGTTTTGGCGGAATGGTTTCGTTGGCACATGCAGGGTTTTATGGTGTAGGCGCTTACACAACAGCCATACTTTCAGTCAATTACCAAATGCCATTTTTACTTACTTTACCGGCAGCTATGATCCTAAGCGGATTGTTGGCCTTGGCTGTATCATCCATTGCCTTGCGAACTGTTGATGATTATTTCATTATTTGCACATTGGGTATTCAGGTGATTGTATATTCCCTTATGAATAACTGGATGTCGCTAACCCATGGCCCACTTGGTATTCCGGGAATACCAGCGATACAACTGTTCGGTTTTCCTATCGAGAGTAAATGGGCATTCTTAATAATGACTATTGTTTTTGCTGCCGGAGTATTTTTGGTACTTAACAGGCTTACCAAATCATCGTTTGGAAGAACCTTACGTTCGTTAAGTGAAGACGAAATTTTCACCCAATCACTTGGTAAAAATGTATATGCCTCAAAAGTAATGGCATTTACTTTCAGCGCCATGTTAGCCGCTATTCCGGGAGTTCTATATGCGCATTATATTTCTTATATCAACCCAACCAGTTTCACCGTTGACGAATCCATTTTTATTCTGTCTATTGTCATTATTGGTGGAATGCGAAACCTGTGGGGAAGTGTAATTGCAGCCGCATTCTTAGTGTTGCTGCCTGAAACATTGCGTTTCATCGGATTGCCGAATTCCATTGCTGCAAACCTGCGCCAAATCATCTATGGGGGAATACTCATCTTTATGATGTTTAAGTATAGTAAAGGTTTTGTAGTTAAAAATACAACTCAAAAAATGGTAAAACAACATAAGGACACAATAAAAGGCTGCTGATAACAAGCAGTTTGGCATAAGTAGCGGTGTCGGTTTGCAGAAACATTTGTTCAAATTTGAAAGTTTATCGCCCGTATGAACATTAGTGAGCCGCTACCTACGCCAAGCTGCCGATCGTTAGCTGTATTCTTTTGCCGTCCTGTTTTTTCCAGATCCCCGGCCTCCTACAAAAATTTTTGCTTTCATGTTACTGTGTTTTATTTAAGTGATACAATCATCTCTTCAAGCAGCTCTATTCTACGTTTTAGATACTCAATATAATCTACTAACTTGAGATTGCCTTCAATACCAAGTTCTCGACTGCGTTGTAATAGTTTTGCATCCCATTCTTTTTTTCTTTCGGCGTAAATTTCATTACGGTAAGCTAGAAGTTCATCATAATACTCTTCAAAACCTTCTGTACGTTCGATATCCCATAAAGGATCACATTTCCAGTTTTTCTTTAACTGTTCAACATCTTCTCTTGATTTCATTTGTCTCTGTTTTTAAATTATTTAATAAATACTCGTTTATCCTTAATAAACTGAACCAGGTTCTGCATATTCGTCATCGCATGAACCTGATAAGTTACGTAATACTCAGTGTAATACCCCTTAACCAGGTACTTCATTCCAACCAGTAGGTTAACACCATGGTAAAAATCTTCCAGCCTGGCCGGCTTCATCCCATCCGGCAACTCTTTATACTTCCATGCCCCTGTTTCCGTACACTTCCAGGCATTTACCTTCTCATTCTTAATACCATCACAACCACCCAGCTGACAGCTGGGACATCTCTCTAAATTTCTCATAACAAGCTCAGTTGAATTGAAAAACCATATTCTGCATTCAGTAATTGAAGCCTCTTTTTATCTGTTCTGCCCATCTCCTCCAGCATCTGTGGAGTGAGCGATATTTGCTTTTTCTTCGTGGTGATTGCAACCCCTGAACTTAAAAGGCGTCGCTTGGTGTTATACTGCTTTTTTCTCACAGGAACGACCTTGGTTAGCTCCTGATCGATCATCGTTTTTGCAGCCTCGATCTTTGCACGATAGAGCGGATCCGTCTCAATCAGATTTTTTGCTCGTTTAAGATCACTCAATATCGTGGTATGGCTGCTCCGGTTAAATGCACGGGCAATTTTGAGTGTTGAAAGCTTCAGTACTTCCCGGTAAAAATACATCGCTGCATTGCGGGCATCATTCACGACCGGGATATGCACCTTACTGCGCAGATGCCTCCTTTTTACTTTCCATACCATGCAAACTATTTTGTCAATCTTCTGTGGCTTCATCGTCTTGTCTTAAAAAGGTGGTTGATCATCCGGTGACTCAGGGCTTAACTCATTCCCCTGTGGAATGGAAGGAATGTTCCGGGTGCTGATAAAAAAGCACTCTCTTGTAACCCCTTCGATGGTTTTGAGGATCCTGCGCTGTGATTTATCCCCTGAGCACATTTCTTCCGGGTTCAGCGTATACCCGTAATAGTCACACCAGGATTGCAGATGTGTTTTGAACTTATTACTCCGGTAATCTGCTGCCTGCTTTTTGGTAAGCTTTTCCAGAAACGCATTAAAGGCATACTCCCGGATAATGAATGTATTAAAGTAGCCCGTGTGAGCCGGGGAGATCTCACAGGCCGGGGTGATTACCATGGGTGTAAAATAGTCATTGGCCCAGTGGAAGAAGTCTTCATCCTTTCCAAGCCCCTGGCTCATCGCTCTTCTGAGTTGCCGTTTCTCCAGGTTCATCATCGGGGGCTGTATCTTGTAGAAGCGCATCTGCAGCTGGATGCAGTAAGCGATCAGGTTGTAGAACTTGATCCATTCTTCATCGGTAAAGTCTTCATAAAGCCTGCGGCCAAACTTTGTTTCTGGTGTCCGGGTTTCTTTATAGTCATTGAGCTTTGTTGCCTGGTGGTAATAATCACTCACCCCGCAGTTCAGCATCCTCCCGATGGTGGATGAATCGATATTCTGAAGCTCAAAGTTGGAGCTGATCAGCATTTTCCCGGAGTCTGCATACTCAAGGGTAAAGGGTGAGTAATTCTTGGGATTGATCTCCCGCTTACCGGTTACCTGGGTATAGAAGAATCCAAAGTCTGCATACTCATGCATATCATCAATCTCGATGAAGTCATGAAACTCGGTAAAGCCGTCATAAAAGAACTGGTACTCATTCTTATTATCCAGTGTTCTGCCTCCTTTATAAAAAGAGGTGCGCACGAAGGTGACCGCCATGCTGAACAAGCTTTTCCCGGAACGTCCCGAACTCTGTCCAACCCCGGATATCTTCATATCCTGAAGCAGGGTGAACCAGGGTTTGCTGGGATCTTTGTACTGGGTACAGTGATAACCCAACACGAACAACAGGTTGGCCAGCAACAGGTTTTCTTCTTTTTCCTCTTCAGCTGTGAGCTTCTCTTTGCGCTCAAGCTCCTTGCGCCAGTGAATCCGGCTCAGGTCTCTTAAGAAGCGGACAAAGATGAAGTCCTTATCATTGATCTTTACTTCATACTTGTCCAGGTCACTCAAGCCTGCAATTTCTGTGTTCACAATCTCCCGCTGATCATCGGTTTTGCAGGCTGCCAGCTTGTCGAGCAGCTGCTGGTATGCTTTTGAGGCATTAACCTCAATTGCCGGTTCTTTGATATAGCGCATAGAGCGGCTGGTAAGATGGGATACAGTATTATGGTCTACTTCCAGCTTGCCTAATATATAATTAGGTAGTTGTTCATGTTTTACCATCTCGATCTTATCACGGGTAACCTTGAGTGAGCCATTGAGGAAGTTGAGATACTCTGTCGTGGAAGAGTAATTCTTAAAGTTGAGTTTTATCTCGTCAATGGTTTCCAGGTTTGCTTCCGTGATCTGGTTGCTTGTATTGATTTTGTTGAGTAAATCATTGCAATCCATCAGCTTTTTACCCTTGATCCAGTCTTTTGTAAAGCGTTTGACAACCCGCTTGATTGCATCCGGGCTGATCAGGTCAACAATACGGCCTTTCACCTGGGCATAAGAGTACCCGGCTTTTTTATGGTAGATACTTTCGACCTGGTAAAAGCCATTCGCCTTCAGAAAAAAGTAGAAGAACTCCATATTCACGGAGTAGTTCACTTTTTTAGTTTTCTCATCAACAGTTTTTGTCCAGAACTTTACTCGTTTTGAAGCCCGTTTTAATACCAGAAAATCATAATAGGTTTGCTCCCGCTTTTCTCCGGAGAGATTCACGAAGTCCTTCAGATCCTTGCAGGGGTTACCCCGAAAGTCTTTTTTACGTTGCAGCCACTCAGGAAGCTCAATGGTATATAAGGAGATATGTTTAAGTGCATTCGTTAAGGCGTACTTTCTGCCGGTGGAATCCAGATCCATGATCTGGTAATGGTTTTCACAGAGTGTATCAATCCGTTTGTAATCATCGTAATCCAGAGTGGCGGATTCAGAATTGAGCCAGTAAACATGAAAACCCAGGCTGGCAAGATTCAGAGTATCGGATTCTTCGGAGCAGCGAAAAACATCCCGGAATGAGGTGCTCACTTTCGCCCGGAATGGATGGTCTATTTGCTCTGGAATGGGGTGCTCATTTTCATCGGATTTTCCAATCAGACAACACAAATTTAGACCTCTTGGGTACTTCTTTGCCATGCATTTTTACGCTGTATGCAAATATTTTACCAATACCATCTTCTCCCATGCGGTTGCGAAAATGAACAAAATCACTCGGGTCGAACGAACGGAAATTTGTGCTCGAAAAATACCCCGCCACAAAAATATTGAAAGTAAACATCACGGGCCCAAAACTCCGGGATACGTTCATCACCAAGGTTGTACAGGTGCTTCAGCATCAGACAGCCTACCATCAGGCGGATAGGTATACTTGGTGCTCCCTGGTCAGAATAGCAAGGGGCAAATTCTTTCTCAAAGTAATCCCAATCGATTTTGTTGGACAAAAGCACCAACTCATGGCTCATATCAATAAAGTCTTCCAATATCGGACGAAACATATCCCGTTGGCTTTTTAAAGGCAATTTTCCTATCATTTTTTGCAGCTTTTTATGCCTTAAAGCTACGAATTCCTGCATTTATAAACAGCATAAAAGCTATTTATATTATTAACATTCAGTTGTTTATAAGATTGATAAGGAACGACTAATTAGGCTGTTTTTTTGCATGGTCTCAATTAAACTACGATTGATTGATTGCAGATTCTGTCTTTTTCGATCTTTGAAAAGCTTTCATAATCAGGAGTACAATGCTTAAAATCCAGCCAACAGGGTAGGGAAGAATTGCTAATCCCAACCATGCTGAATTTCCGGAATCACCTCCAATTCCACCCATGGCTGAAAGCGTAAACAACGCACTTACTCCAATACTAATCAATACAAAGGATAAGAAAAACAGTTTCCAGTATTTATCTTTCCTGTAATGAGTACTAATTACCAGTAATATACTTGCAAAGGCAATGACTATCGAGCCTTCCATCGCATCGATCGCTCCCAGTAGCAGTGCAACAATTCCAATGATATATAGGATTTTTAGCAACCTGTTTTTTTGTTTCGGATTCATTGTTATTGAATTAATATTACCAGTACGAAGATACACCATAACCAGTCTGTTATGTAAATGTTCAGTGATATTTCAGATTGATTGAGCATTTTTCGCGTTGTTATTTTTTTTGAAAGCAGCAAAAAATAAAATTCTGAATGGTATTAAAAGGTGTATGATGATCGGTATATTTGCAACTTATTAGTTCAAAATCAGGATAAAATAGCTTTGTCATGCTTTCTTCGGAATATTGCCGTATCTCAATCCCACTGCACTTTTGGGGACCGTTTACAGAAAATGTTCCCATTACCACGATTCCCTTTGGAGCAATGCATTTTTTCAGGTTTTCAACATAATGGGTTACTTCCTGATCGGTGGTGAGAAAGTGAAAGGTGGCTCTGTCGTGCCAGAAATCGTAGATTTTGGGAGAAACGAAATTTCCAGCATCCGCTTCTATCCAGGTGATACTTCCGGCATTATTTCCTAATCGTTGTTTTGCACGTTCAAGTGCCGAAACCGAAATATCCGCCACACTGATGTTCTGATATCCTTCGCTTAGTAAACAGTCCGCCAGAAAACTGTCGCCACCTCCCATATCCATAATTTGTGCGCTATGAGGTATTTGAAACTGATGAATGTAATTCAAAGAGGTTTCCGGAACTTGCTGATACCAGCTAACTTCTGTCAATTGCTTATGTTGATAGATGTTTTCCCAGTGTTGCTTACGATTGAATGTTTCCATATGTTTTTAAGTATTAGTTCTTTTGACTGAACATAAGATTTGTGATTCCACATGAAATATTAAAACCGTAAATATTTTGAAAATCAAAGGAATTATATCTTTTCTCCCAGTATAATCTAAGTGAAAATCTTCTCCAAAATCCTTTTTTTAATACTATTGTCATCGGTACGTCACTTCTTATCCGAAGAAGATTTTTTTTCTGAGAATACGCATAGCCATATTGGAATTGTAACAGTGATCCTAATCCAATTCCAATGTATCCTTTTCTACCATAAGATTTATTGTTTACAAACCCTCCGTTGATAAATGTAATTATGAAATCTGTATCGAGGCTATGAAATGAAGCTCCACTTTTGCTATCTAATCCATAATTATAACCCACAATACCATTTACAGCAAATGGCATTATAATGTCTTTTCTTTGAGCAAAACATTTGTTTATTAAAATTAAGAAAGAGAGTAGTACGAAACTTGTTCTTATGATTATAGTCAATTTTACTTTAGATAAGCTGTTTTTTTTAATAATTTTTATATTTGTTGTGGTCGGATATTTCATTAATGCTTTGGAAATTGATGATACATGTATTGTTTACAAATATTAAAGATGAATTTAAAATAGGTAAATCAGTTATTTGATGGTAAAACTTTGGAGGGTAATTGTTTCGGAAAAACTGCCATAATATATAATATCGCCATTTTCATTGGTAAATGCAATCCGGTCAATCGTTGTTTGCTTTTTTACGAGACCGTTTGATGAATACCATTCTGTGGTTTTTGTTCCATCATAATCAGGATGATTGTTGTAACTCCAATCAATTTTAAAGCATTCCATAGTGTGTCCTGCTATATTGATTGTCTCTGCTGCGATTACCGTTTTTGTGATTTTAGGGGTGTATATCGTTAAAGGAAATCTGCATACCCAGCTTAAGTTTAGAAAAAGTGGTAGTTTTAACTCTAAGAGCGGTTGTTTTTCAAGGAAAATCTCTTTAGCTGACGACGATAAATTGTTTTTAAGGCTCGAAATATAGTATCCGCTTATTTTTTTTGGGTTGTTATTGAGTGAGATATATTGGTTTCCATGATATTTTAATCCTTCCTGATCCAGTGATTTATATTCGTAGTTGATTGAATTTGAATAGTTATCATAGGTTTTGAAAACTTTTACATGCAGGGTGTCGTTAAGTATCGTATCTTTTTCAATTTGTACATTTAAGAGAATATCTATTGTATCTCTGTCAATAATTATATTGGAAGTGTCTGATGCATATTTCTTGATAATTATTTGCCGGGTATAATTCCATTCCGAGCCAACGTTCATGGGGTAGCTATTGACAACCGGATTATGTGTTTCGTTATCTTTGCTACACCCTGATAATGTAATAAGTGAAATTGCAAGCAATATGTATAATTTCATGATTTATAGATGTATTTGTGCGTAAAAAAAGATGCTGTATTCAAATGAAGCAATTTGTTTTTACAGGTAAATTCTTTCTGAAACTGCAGAACAAAGTTATAAAAAGATATCACTAATTCCGAGTAGAATGAAAAATAGAAAAGATAAGCCGGAAGTAGTATCTCATACACTTTTCTGCATAATCTCCTCAAAAAATACTTTAAGGGTCATTTGGGAGTACTCACGGAACTGTGTCTAGCCTATTTTTCTTTTGCCAGATATCATTTGTTTGATAACACTTTAATTGCTTCTGATTTAGAAGCTACAAAGTTTATTTGTTTGCCTTTGTTGCTTTCGTAGATAAAGTCATGAATACTTTTCCGGGTGTATTTTGTGAAATCGCCTACAATAGCAAGTCGAACACGGTAATTAGAGAATTTTTGGAGGATTTCTCCGGCTATGCCATTCTTCAGGTCGAAGAAATCAGGCGTAATGTTGGTTTCGTGAATTATTATTTTGTCGAAGTCCTGATAGTATAGATTCCCCAATAAATTCAATCCGTCATCCACAGAGTTGATAATAATTTTGTCTGAGGTTATTTCAGCAATTTTAGTGCCTTCTATGTTATGTGTTTCAATTGTCATAGTATGTTCATCTCTTTAACAATGACAGCCTCGCTCGTCGAATCCCAGAAGATAATTTTAAAAATACGAAATTAAGATTAAAGGTTTAAGAATGTAGATCAGAAACATATTCTGATCTACATTGCCGGGAGTTGTGACTACTCAGCAATAATTTTTATACAACTTTTATTCAATTCTTCTATCTTATCATAAATCGCTTTTACTGCTTTTATCTTGTCGGCAGTGACTTTTGAGCTTATTATGGAAAAGAAGCTTGTTATTTTAATTGTATTGGAGCTCTCTTGCTTAACATTTGCAATCAATTCTCCGAAATCATTCTTGATTTCAACGTCAGGAAAGGTTGAGATCAGTTTTACATTCTTGTTGAATTGCAAGAAATAGGTATAAGTGTCTTTTCCTAGGAAATCAGGGTAGAAATCTAGCTGGCGATTGGTCGTGTCGATATTGTTGTAAATAACGTGATAAAACCAGTTTTTCAAGTCGATAGAGATGGTGTCTCCCTCTTTGCGTAACAGGTTATTTGCCTTGTATTTCGCGTTAACAGAAGCTTGAAAAGGGAATTCTTTATTATTGACTTTCATGCTTGAACTCGATAAAGAAACACCGCTGTTTAGTTCCCATATTTTTTTGTTGTATAATTTGTTAATGCTTTTGTCCTGGTAATTACACGAGTATAAACCACGAGTAAGGGTTGAATATTGCCCAGACAAGCTTACCCGTGCATCAAAAGATACTGATAGCGAATCTAAATTGAGATTTATCAGAATGTTACTTCTGCGAATATTGTCATTTACAGTGCTGTTTGGTAAACGAATTTGCCGGAGTGTTTCATTTATTGGAATTTTATAACTGGTGTAGTCATCTAGTTGAATCAAACGGGCTTTTGAGTTTTCAAAATAGAAGGGTAACTCGTTAAGATAGTAACCGAACTGAGCACTTTTGGGATAAATATATTGTGCAGAATTGTTTCGCAGTAATGCAGTGAATAAGATATCTCCGTTATACATAGGAGCGTAGTATTCATCATTCATTTCACCTGTTCTTTTATCGCAAACATAGGTGGTAAAATAGCCCATTCCCAGCTTTAAAAGAATTGCAGCGTAAAGATCATATTTATTAACGTCTCTCAGTCTCTTTGCACTTACGTCCTCTCCAAACTTAGGATCCCGGATATCCATTCTTTTAAAATAGTTAGTGTCGTTGGAAAAACTGAATTCATCCGCAATTGTATTTTGAACCTTCATTAAGGACTGATAACCCAAACTGTCGTTTGTAATGTCTTTGGTTTCAAATGCTATGAAATCGCGGAATAGTAACAGACTTTTTGTTTTCACTTCGAGCATTATGGCACGTGCAATTTCCAGATGACTTTTTTCCCTGTTATTTGCATAGTAAACATACATCGGAATGCGTTTCACTTCGAGTGATTTGGGAACAACATACGTATTCGGGTTTAATGTAAAGGCCAGATGTGGTAAGCTTAAATAGGGAATGCTTCCTTCTTCAGAAACAGAACCTGATAGATTGTTTTTACTCCAATAATAGGTTTTTTTATTACCGTTTATTACGGTGCTGTCAGGCGTTGCTCCATTTTTTTGGAATATATCTATTTGAAGATCCGGATTATGCGAAAGAATTAACTGATAGTTTTCTTTAAAAACATCACTGTTAAAGAAAATCCTGAATGATGAAAGAATTCCGATGTTTTCGATATAAGGCATTTCATAGTTGTACTCTATGTTTACTTCGTCGCCAACCTCTATGTTTTCTATTTCATAAACATATTTTTCGAAATTTCCGTACCAGTTATTTTCTGCCATTACCATCCGTACTGGTTCAATGCTTTGTTTTACGACAGCTTCTTTTGTTTTTCCGTTTTTTGATTTTATCGAGCCTTTAAAGTAGTTGCATTTAAATTTGGAATACAATTGCGCGTAATTTCTGTTTTCAGGATAATGCAAAATATAGGTTGGATCGAACGTTTCGGGCAGGATGAATTTTGAGAGTTTTTTTAATCCATCAGAATTCAAGATTTTAAATGTGACGTTTTTTGTAATTTGAAAATTAAGAAAATCTATTTTAGCCCCAATAATGTTGATAGAATTCTGTTCATGGGTTATCAGTATGCCACTTTTATTCTTTGATATTGTGTTTGTTAAATCAGATGTTTGTGCATAAGCGATGATGCTAATCAATGCCAGGATTACGAATGTGTAAAATCTTTTCATAATGTTTGTCAATAAAATCCGTACGTAATTGAATTTGAAGTTATGTGATGATTTTCAAGAATCCTTTATGGATCAATAAAGATGGATATTGGCGTTTTTACAATTCAATTTAGATTGTAATTTTCTATATTTTCATATAATAAATTTACTTCATATATAATTTACAATTCTTAAAACTGAAATTAAATTTCAAAATTACAATTTTTATTTTTTCAGTAACAAAAATGAGTATAATTTTTCGATAGAATATAAGTCGCTAAATTGCAGTATTTATCCCTGTTTTATACCTCTATCATTAAAGCTTGTGAAGTTCTTATCAATAAGTCTAATTCAATTAAATTAAATTAATAGGTCTGTAAGTCCAAATAGTCCAGCCCCAAGTATTAATGTCCAAGAAATCCAGTCTCTAAATTCATTGTTCTTATGTCTAAGGAAAAGCAAATGTAGTCCTATGTGTACAATCATAAAAATATCAAACCCTTTAATAAATGCATTATTGTTTGAAATGAATATCAATTGATAGAACATTATAAATAATAATGGGATATGAGCAAAAACAAAAAATATTTGTCCTGATTTTTCGCTCAGTAAAGATAGTCCAGGATATATTCTCCATTCTTTGCAACGTATAGCATCCATTTCGTGGACTATCAAAAATGAAATACCAATTAAAAAAAGAAAGTGTTCCGCCATAATATTAATTGTTTCTCCAGAAATTTGTCATCTATAATATGATTGCTATTTAGTCCATATTTCATTTTTTACGTGCATATTAAATTTTAAAACTTTCTTTTTTATTGAACTGTCGTTTTTTACAGTTACCGATAATTCGTTTATTAGTACACCTTTTAATCGCTAATCCATCCCCATAAGGATAGATTGGCGCAACTTTTACTGTTACTAACAGTACGTAATTTGGTGTTCAAATATACTTTACTTTACAATAAATCACGAATGAATGAGTGTTTTTTAATATATTATGATCTCCCAAAAACAAAAAGGAAACTGTTCAAAAGCCCTTCTCATTTGATAAAAAGATTTTCCCGATCCTCTGGGCTCAGCCTGATCGCTATAATTCAATAAGATGTCATATTTAACGTAGCCAAAATATACAAAAGGCCATCCCCAACAAAGGATGGCCTTTTGTATCGTAAAGCGTAAAACGGTTACCGTACTGCTTTGTAGGTGAGTTCGTTAATAATATTTTTGGCACCGGCATATTTGTCGATGATAAACATTACATAGCGAATGTCCACACAAATAGTGCGTTGCAGGGTGGGTTCATATGAAATATCGCCACTCATGGCTTCCCAGTTACCATCGAATGCCAAACCTATCAGTTCGCCTTTGCCATTAATTACAGGGCTACCTGAGTTTCCTCCGGTAATATCGTTGGTGGTTAAAAAGCAAACTGGCATGGTTTCTCCTTCGCCATATAAACCAAAATCTTTGTTTTTGTAGAGTTCTTTCAGTTTGTCAGGAACTACAAATTCCCAGTTGTTTGGGTCTTCTTTTTCCATTACACCCAGCATGGTGGTACGGAAGTCGTAATGTACTGCATCGGCTGGCATATAGTCGAGAACCTGTCCGTAGGATAAACGCATGGTTGAGTTTGCATTCGGAGCGAATTTTTTGTCGGGTTGCATTTCGCGGATACCAGCTACAAATAAACGGTTACCTTTTTGAAGCATTTCACTATTGGGGGCAACTTTTTCTTTGGTGATGTTGAGGTAGTTCTCAAAAAGCATACTCGCAAGTTGATATACAGGATCTTTCTTAATCACTTTTGCATCGGGGGCCTCGAGAATTTTTTCGAGTTTTGCCCTATCGGTGAAAAGGGTAGAAGCGTACATTTTTTCGGCAATGCGGTTGTAATCTTTCTTGTTTTTATTGATGAGTTTAATAAATTCGGCGGGTTGTTGATCAGCAGGAACATTTTCGAAAAACATTTTTATCATCGAACGCATGAGGTGTTTGTCAACATTTACATTGTAGTCGTTGAAATATTTTTCGAGTGAAGATTTGAGCGCTGCAGCGATTTTTTTTGCATCATCGGCTTTATTTTCGTCGAGTAATTTTACCATGGAGTTAAATTTCCAGGCTAAGCCTATCGCTTCCACACCACGACCAAAACATTCGTTGAAATACCATTTGAGCTTTTCATATTTAGCCAGTGAATCATAAGCCTGAGCAATATATGAAAGAGCCATGCCATATTTTTCTTTGCGGGCAGCATCCTGATTTACCCATTGGGTAAACTGATTTTCCAGTGCAAGTTTTTTGTCATATACTTTGTTGTGTTTTAGCTGCTTATCTTGCCCAATAAAATATTTCCAATAGTTAGCAGTTTGAGCATATTTGGATGAATACTGAATACGAACAGCCGGGCTTGCATCCATGTATTGGCGCATGATGGCGAGTTTTTCGCCACGAATGCTTACGATGCTCATGTTTTTTACATCCAGAGCCAGTTTAATTCCATAAGAAGTAAGAAATCGATCAGTAGTTCCTGGGTATCCCATTGTCATAGCGTAATCACCCTGTTTTACTCCGTTTAATGAGATAGGCAAGTAATGTTTGGGTTTGAGAGGTACGTTGTTTTTTGAGTAAGGAGCGGGTTTTCCGTCAGGACCCATGTAAACGCGGAACATCGAAAAGTCGCCGGTATGACGAGGCCACATCCAATTGTCGGTATCAGCACCAAATTTTCCAATGGACGATGGAGGAGCACCAACTAAACGTACATCGAGAAAAATCTCGTACACAAAGAGGTAATATTCGTTTCCGTCGAAGAACATTTTAACTTCGGCTTTGTAATGGGTTCCTTTTATTGCATCTTCAGCAATTTTTTTCCCAACTTCGTCAGCTTTCGCTGCACGTTCTTTTTCGGTAAGGTTTGGGTTGATTTCGGATAGCACCTGTTTGCTGACATCTTCGATACGAACCAGAAATTTAGCAGTTAAGCCTGGGTTTGCAAGTTCCTGTTCTTTACTCATTGCCCAGAAGCCATATTGCAGATAATCGTGATCTACGCTACTGTGAGCCTGAATGTTTCCATAGCCACAGTGATGATTTGTCAGAATTAAGCCTTCCGGTGAGATGATTTCACCGGTACAACCGTTTCCAAATTGGATAATAGCATCCTTTAAGCTGGAATGATTTACACTGTAAATTTCTTCAGCAGTCAATTGCAGACCTTTTTTCTGCATATCAACATAATTCAGCCTTTCAATAAGCAGCGGCAGCCACATTCCTTCGTCGGCACGCACCAAAGAAGCTGAAAAGGTCATTAAAAAGCCCAGCAGGGCAATGGTAATTTTCCTCATCTGTTTTTGTATTGAATTAAATAATTGTCATTCAGGTATTATAGTACGTAACTACTGTTTTATCTGTGTTTGTTTTTTTGAACCGTAACGGATTGAACAGTACTTAAAATAACACAGATAGTAAGATTGTATTAAATGAATTTTTCACCTTTTTCCATTGATACATCGTGTACAAACTGGCGAATTTGTTGTTCTTCACTTCGTTTACAAACCAACAGAATATCATTGTCTTCCACCACTATATAGTCTTCAAGGCCTTGCAAAACCACCAGCTTTTCTTTTGGAACATGTACCACGCATCCTTTGGAGTCGTAGGTCATTACGTTTTTACCCACGATGGTATTTCCATCCGCATTTTTTATCCGGGTTTCATACACAGATCCCCAGGTGCCTAAATCAGACCAGCCGAAGTCGGAGAGAACAGTGTAAACATTGTCCGCTTTTTCCATAATGCCATAATCGATAGAAATGTTACGGCAAACAGGATATACATTGGCAATAAAATCAGTTTCGCCGGAAGTATTATAAACTGAAGCACCTTCGCTAAAGATTGAGTTTACTTCGGGTAGAAATTTTTCAAAAGCTTCGAGAATAGAGCTTAACGACCAGATGAAAATGCCGGCATTCCACAAAAAATCACCACTATTCAGAAATTCAACAGCCATTTCATAGGCTGGCTTTTCGGTAAAGGTCTTCACTTTGTGAATGCGATTATCATTCGGACAACAGTTGTTTTCGTCGAACTGAATATAGCCGTAACCTGTATTTGGATAGCTTGGTTTTATTCCCAGAGTCAGCAGCCAGTTATTATGTTCGGCCGTTTGCATACCCGAAAGAATAATTTCTTGGAACATATCCTCTTTCAGGATGATATGATCGGAGGGAGCTACCACCACAATCGCATTGGGATTTATCGTTTTGATTTTATGACAAGCATACGCAATACAAGGTGCAGTATTACGGCGGGTTGGCTCACATAAAATTTGATGATCTTTAATATCCGGAAGCTGCGTTTTAACCAAATCGCGATAAATATCGTTGGTAACAATCAGGATATTTTCCGATTTACAAATTTTTTGAAATCTGCGATATGTTTGTTGTATAAGGGTTTCTCCTGTTCCCAGGATATCAATGAATTGTTTAGGTTGAGATGTACGGCTGACAGGCCAGAAACGGGTGCCGATTCCGCCTGCCATAATTACACAATAATAATTATTGTTCATGGTATCTGTTGGTTGATAAATATTTAGCACTTACTGGGTGACAAAGATAGAAAAAATAAAGAGGATAGTAAAAGCTTTTGCAAAAGGAGGAGAGTTGCAGGTGAGCTCTTAAAAGGTATATAAAAGTGAATTCTGAATTAATTCGGAATCATGTTAGTATAACAGCCTTTCTTTAAAAAGGTTATAGGGAACAATTATGCTCTTTGCTGATCGTAATTTTCAATGATAACGACCCTTACAAGTGGATGAATAAAATAGATACGCTTGTTTTGTAAGCTCATACAACGTAAACGGGTTCTGTTTTTTCCTTGTTTGATAAAAAGTCGTCCATCTTCCAATGCAAAGGTTGTGGAATCCGGAATATCTTTGAGATAAGGGAGTGTACTTTTTCTATGAGATGAGATTGCTAAGTTGAGGCTTTCAATTCGTTTTTCGGAACAGGTATCTGCTTTAAAAAACTCAATCAGAGCATATCTGAGTTCCAGTTCAAAAAAACCTTCATCAATAAAGGGCTTAGCCAGCTCAAAATAGGCTCTTTTCCATTCAATACCGTGGGGTTTAACTTTGTTTTTGTATTGTTCCCACACTACAAGGTGGGCAATTTCATGCAGTAATACTACCAAAAACGTATCATGAGGAAGTGATGAGTTTACAGAAATCCGATGAGGAGTGGTCGCATTTCCCGGACGGAAATCGCCTAGTTTAGATTTTCGATCTTTTGGAAGTTTTAATAGAAACTTATGTTTCTGGATTAAATTTTTATATATTTGAATATATGTTTCTTTAGGAAGCTGCATAATATCAATTTTCTGTTCTTGAGTGTGTTTTAAATATGTTGTGTAGATTGAAAATTAGTTTGAGTAAACGATGGACAGTCACATTTTTTGCGTCCATGCTTTGAAGTTGCGCATGAATGTAAGGTTACACACAGAATAGAAATAGTGAATATTACAAAGAGAACATGGCTTAATTTACGTTTCATTATTTTTTTTGGTTTATTAGGGTTCAAAAGTAATATAACCCCCCAATTTTTAAAAGCGGATTAACACTTCGTAAACGGATAAATGTTTGTCAAATTATAAAACGGATAACTTTTTCAAGTGTGTCAATGTTTAAATGCTCAGTTTCAAAGATAATTTGAGCTTTACTGTAGAATTGCTCTCTTTCGGTAAGATGATTCCGGATATAGTTTAAGGTTTGCTCCGGACTCAGGTTATCAAGTAAAGGGCGTTTTTTTTTGGAGACCTTATAACGTGAAAAAAGTCGTTCAGGACTCATTTTTAAATAAATAGTAATGCCTTGTTCATGCATCCATTCCATATTGCGGTTAAAGCAGGCTGTTCCTCCTCCGGTTGAAATTACTGCATTTTTTAAATTTTCGGTAGTATATAGAATTTGTTGCTCCATTGTTCGAAAATGAACTTCGCCGTAACGTTCAAAAAAGGCAGGAATAGATATTTTAAATTTTTCCTCAAAAAGCTGATCAGTGTCGAAAAAGTCGTATGATAAACGTCTGGCAAGTTGCTTGCCAAGAGTAGTTTTTCCTGAGTACATATAGCCGGTAAGGTAGATTTTAGCCATAGGACAAAGGTAGTCGAAAATAAGCTAAATAAAAAAACGGGAACTCTTCCATTTTGAAAGGATTCCCGTTTCCGGCCTGTTAAAGCTTTTGGGCCGATACAAACAAAAATTTCGTTTCGCCTTTTGTTGCTTGTGCAATTAACATACATAAGATGAGAGCTATGGATTCAGAAACGAAACATTCACTCAACTCTGTAAGGCTACTTGGCAGAATACTTCGTTTACAGTCGATATTCTTTACCTTTCAGAATTCTCTTACTTTTTTGATTCAGCTTCTTCATCGGTTCTTTTTGTTTTTTCACTTACGTGATAGGACCGCTAAGTTCCGTGATTTACCCATTTCGTTACTTTGTTGCTCCTGACCAATCGGGTTTTCCCCTGATTTTATGTTACAACATTGATAATCATTTGGATTAAGAGGAAATCACCTCTTTTTCCCGGGTATATTAGGCCTTGCATGTTTGGGCTTTCGCCTTTCCTTGCATTTCGGATGCATTTTTTCGGTTTCCCGTTTACTTTGCATTCAATGATTCCTTTCAGATTCATCCCTTTGCTCAAATCAAGTTTTCAGATTCTTTTTATGTACATTCCCAGGTTCACTTTTTTCTGCCTGATGAAACAAAGATACAGTTAACCAATAGCGGAATGCAAGTTTTTTGATGCTTTTTCATGCACAATTTATTCACCGGACTTATTAACAAATTGTTGATAACCAGTAATGTTATGAGGGCTCAGTGTTTGCTCATGTTTTTCAAAAACCAAGCCTAAAGGTGAAGTGGTTATGAACAGTATTAACAATTGAACAATTTGTTGTAATAGAAAGAAGTGCAAAAATTGGAGGAGATTCTTTGTTAATGGTTTATACTAAGCACTAAAATGAATTACCCATTAATCCTAAAGTTATCCATTGACTGAAACAAGACGGGAAACAGTCTCGGAGCGCATTTTTTGTTACCTTTGCATAAATTTCAGTAGTACAGATGCAATTACCGACGCTAAGCTCATTCCAGAAGAATGTACTTTCGATGTTTACGGGTACTGCCATTGCGCAGCTTATCCCCATGGTAATTTCATTATTTATTACCCGTATTTATACAACGGAAGAGATTGGTTTGTGGGCATTGTTTACGTCTGTTGCATCAGTGTGTGGAGTGGTGGCAACAGCCCGCTATGAAATGGCTGTGGTGCTGAGCAAGGACGATAGTGAAGCGCTGCATGTGATGGGCGTTTCAATAATTGTTAATCTACTTTATACAGCTTTATTGCTGGTTTTATTTCTGGTATTTTCAGGTATGCTGGCTGGCTTGCTTCGTTCCGAAGAAATTAAATCGTTGTTATGGCTTGCTGCTTTCTTTAGTTTTGGGACAGGAATCTACCAAACATTGAGCTATTGGCTGATTCGCATGAAACGCTTCCGGCTGAGCGCTTTGGGTCGCGTTGCTCAAGCAGTGGTGACAGCAGTAATTACATTACTTTTGGGGTATTGGAAAGTGCTAAATAATGGTTTGATTTTAGCGAGCGTTTCTGGCCTGTTTGCTGCATGCATCTGGTGGGTGGTCCCATTTTTCAAGGCTCATCCTGATGTGTTTCAACGAATAAGTTCTTCCGAATTGAAAAGAGTTGCAAGGAAATATATAAATTTTCCTAAATTCAATACGTTTCATGCATTTCTAAATTCACTTTCGGGAAATTTTCCAGTCATGCTTATGGCTGCTTACTTTTCCAGTAAAGTGGTGGCCTATTATGGTTTTAGCCTTCGGATTGTATTACTTCCTCTTATGCTTATTTCCAATAGTATCTCTCAGGTGATGAATCAGGAAATGGCTGAAATGCTTAACAAAGGAATTTCAATTGAACAAAAGGTTCATAAATTGATGAATAAGCTCGTTTTATTTGGAATTCCGATATTTGTTATTTTGCTTTTGGCTGCACCATTTTTGTTTTCTGTTTTTTTTGGAAAAGAGTGGTATGAAGCTGGTCAATATACCCGTATTTTAGCCCCTTGGCTTTTTATGGTTTTTCTAAATTCTGCATTTTCATTTATCCCTCCAATGCTTGATAAACAAAAACAAAATCTCATCATTGAAATCATCTATTTCGGGTTAAGAATGATTGCACTTTGGATAGGCGCTTCATTTATCGGAAATGTTTATTGGATGTTGGGCTTGTACACTGTTGTGGGATGTATGATGCTGATTTATTGTCAAATGTGGATAGTGAGAATTTCAAAAACAAAAACGGTATGACTGAATTTTGGAACCAGAGAACTAAGCGCTATGGTCACACAGGTTGGAGTGATCAGGCGATCTATTTTTATGATCAGAAGATTCGTTTAAATACGATAGCTTCTGTTCTTGATGAACTGGATATTAGCGGAACTGCTTTGGACTATGGTTGTGGGATTGGAGACTTTTCGAACCTGCTTGGCCAAAAATTTGAAAAGGTAATTGCAACTGATTCGTCGGACGAAGTATTAAAACGTGCCCGTAAAAAATACACTAAACCAAATATCAGTTTTGTCGATTTTCCAAAATTCTGCTTAAATACAGAACTGGGTCTTATTCTTGAAATTACTGTATTCCAACATATCCTGAATGATGAGGATTTGGTTGCTCTGCTGAGAGAGTTTCACAAGAATTTAAAGCCAGCGTCCTACATGTTGGTATTAGATTCTTTTTCAGATAATGATCGGGTGAATAATTATACTCATTTGCGTAAATCTGCCCATTTTATTAAAACAGTTGAAGA
The DNA here is from genome assembly GCA_963667975.1 of Bacteroidales bacterium. Lineage (GTDB taxonomy): Bacteria > Bacteroidota > Bacteroidia > Bacteroidales. Next base: position 3,221,947 of record OY764079.1, on the reverse strand, counting down.
TGTTGGTTTTCAAACAGTAAGTGTTCGGAATTTTTATCATCCTGATTATGTTCCAACTCCTGAATTTAATCGTTACAGGAATAAATTTATTACAAAAATAGCCAATCGGCTAACTCATTATAAGGTGTTAATGGCTAAAAGCTTTTTGAAATACTGGGCAGGTATTCATGCACGTGATCATAAAGGATTAATCGAGGAATCATCACCTACTCAATTGATTATATTTCGAAAAAAATAATAAACTATGGCTGGAATTCAGGGTATAGTATCTCATTCATTACAATTTGAAGGCACACTCTTGCTGAATTCAATTTCGCAATATCCGGCAAATTGTTTTGTAGACAATGTTGCAATGCTGGAACATGCTGTATTGGGGCGCCGTGTTTTAAATAAATTTTTGAACGACAGGATATTTGTTGAAGATGAATCATTGGTTCTATGTTATGAAGGGGTTCAACATTCATATCCTGAAGAACAATTTGCGAATAAGGTAAAGGATCTTTATCATGAATTTGGTCGTGATTTTATCAGTCGGGTAAACGGAAATTTCTCCTGCTTTGTCTTTGATAAAAAACTACGGAAACTCTTTATATATACCGACCATCTGGCTACAAAACCCGTTTACTATGCTGTACGCCAGGATTCTTTTTTCTTTGCGTCGGAACTAAAAACGATTACCCGCTGGTTTACTCACTTTGGAATTAGTTTTGGGGTGAATCAGGAAGCTGCCTATTATCTTGCATCAACAGGTGCTATGATTGGTAACTTAACACTGGTTGATTCTGTCTTCAGAGCGATGCCAGGACTTTGTCTTGAATTTGATTTAGATACCCGTAAACTTTCATTGTTCAACTGGTTTCAATTTGAAAAAAAACAAAACCAATCAATCACAAAGTCAGAGGCGATTGAAGAAATTGACCGCCTGATGATGAAAGCTGTTTCTAACGAATGGAGTAAAGATAAGGCCTATAATTTACGTCATTATGCTTTGTTGAGTGGCGGGCTGGATTCTCGCTGCAACCTTTTATTAGCTCACGAGCAGCAGTTTAGAGAGGTATTAACCTTAACGTTTTCGCAGTCGGGGAGCCTTGATGAAAGAATTGCCCGGAAAATTGCCTCCAGTTTGGGTTTTGAACATGTTTTTCGTTCACTCGATAATGGTAATTATCTTATGAATAACGTGGATGAGTTTATCAGGTCGAATGATGGATTGAATAGTTATATTGGTTCTGCGCATGAATACCGAGCTGTTGAAATATTGAATCATCAACCTTATGGTTTAATGCATTCGGGTATGATTGGAGATGCAGTGTTTGGTTCGTTTCTGATGCGGTTAGGGGAGTTTAAATCGAAGATAAGTCTTGTGAATCAATATGATACTTCCGGATTGAAAGAGCATTATGCAAATCGATACAATGAAGATAATCTTGAATTATACGGATTTGAACAGGCTATTCCGAATGGTGCACTAAACGGCGACCGGAGCGAAAATAACTTTATCGATATAGCGTCTCCGTTTTACGATCGTGATTTGATTTCATACTGCCTTACTCTGCCAGATGCAATGAGGTATGGTGAAGCAATATATATGGACTGGTTTTTGAAAAAACACCCTGTAATCTCTGATTTTGTATGGGAGCGTGCGGGAATAAAACCCAGATCTGCTCATCTGACTCATTTTGCATTCCAGATAAAACGATACAAAGTTGCGTTAATGAAAAAACTGGGGATTGATATAGTATCAATGAATCCTTTTGAGCTTTGGCTTAAGCACAATAAAGCACTTCCTGTATATCTGGAAAATGTCTGGAATAGTGAAAAATACAGATTGGATAAACTTGATTTTGCGGAACCTATTCAGGAAATTTATAACCAGGACAATCGTTATGACCGCTTTCAGGTAATTACGCTCCTGCTTGCTCTGAAATATCATTTTGAACAGTAAAATTATTCCTCATGAACAAAAAACGCAAACTATTACTCATAGGTTCCAATGGGGTGCATTTACACAATTATATTCAGCTCATTGACGGATTTTTTGATGAAACAGAATGGCTCACGAATGAGGTGAATGCTGATGATCCAGTCCATTCTGTTGCCATGGATTTTTCTGTTTTTAAAAATCCATTAAAAACCAGGCATACAATAAAAGCTGTCCGAAAGAGAATTCTTGAATTTAATCCGGATGTTATACACGTTCATCAGGCAAATTCTTATGCATGGATTGCGTTAAAAGCTTCTGAAAACCTGTCGGTACCTGTAATTGTAACGGCATGGGGAAGTGATATTCTGTTAAATCCGGAAAAGGGCATCTGGATGCGTAAAATGGTACGATATATTCTGAAAACAGCTACAGCGTTTACCTGTGATTCATGGTTTATGGCAAACCGGATGAATGTTCTTTTACCGGAACGGAATCTGGATATAATGATTGCGAATTATGGAATTTCTACTCAGAATATACCTGTATATGATAAAGAAAAGATATTCTATTCCAATCGGTTACATAAATCGTTGTATCGGATTGACAGTATTATTGATGCGTTTTCATTGTTTTTAAAGAATGAGCAAAACCGCGACTGGAAATTGGTGATTGCAGCCACAGGTGAGTTAACCGATTCACTGAAACAGAAAGTCCATAATTTGCAGATTTCCGATAATGTTGAGTTTGCCGGATGGGTAAGCAGTTCTCAAAATATTGAATTTTATTCAAAAGCAAGCTTTTTTGTATCGGTTCCTGAAACAGATGCAACATCTATTAGTCTGCTCGAAGCCATGTATTATGGTGCGATTCCGGTAGTGTCCAATCTTCCGTCGAATCTTGAATGGGTAAATGATGGCATAAATGGCTGTGTGGTTCAAAATCTGAACAGTGATTTTCTGTTACCAGCCTTGTCGGTCAATCAGAAAGAAGCCAGAGCCCTTAATCGTAAAATTATAGAAGCAAAGGGGACTAAAGAGGTAAACCGAAGACTCTATTTGTCGTTGTATGAACGTCTATTCCGTCAGTAAAGAAAGATGAAAACCTATAAGATTTGCCATATTACAACTGTACATCCCGAAAAGGATATTCGAATCTTTCAAAAAGAGTGTGTTTCGCTGGCTCAAAATGGATTTCATGTAACTCTTTTGGTAAGGGGAGAGGTCTCTGATAATGCAAACAATGTTGAAATTAAAGGCATTGGAGCGTTACCTTCGAACAGAATAAGACGATTTTTGTATGGAGTTAATGCTGCTTACAAAGCTGCTATGCAGCAAAATGCTGATTTATATCATATTCATGATCCGGAACTTCTTTTTGTTGCGTGGCGTTTGGCGAGAAAAGGGAAAAAAGTTTTGTATGATTCTCATGAAGATATGCCCCGGCAGATTATGAGTAAACACTATATTCCGTTATGCTTACGCCCTATGGTTTCCAGCATAGTTGAAAAGATTGAAAATTATTTTGTAAAAAAAATCAGTGGGGTTATTGCAGCCACTCCTGTAATTGAAAACAGGTTTAGAAAGATTAATTATCAGTCTGTTAGTATTTGTAATTATCCCTCACTTCGCGAATTTGATTTAAGTACTGATTGGGCAAAAAAAGAACCGGAGGTTTGTTATGTTGGCGGGATATTTGATGTGAGAGGAGGGGACGAAATGGTTCGGATGTTGCCACTTACAAACGTAAAACTTAATCTTGCCGGAAACTATTCTCCGAAATCGTATCGTGAAAAATTGTCAAAACTTGAGGGATGGAACAAGGTTAACGAATTTGGGTTTGTTAATCGTGAGGAGATAAAGGCAATTCTGAATAAATCTATTGCAGGCTTATTATTACTGCACCCTTTGCAAAGCTATAAGGATTCACTCCCGATAAAAATGTTTGAATATATGGCAGCAGGAATTCCTGTTGTTGCATCTGATTTTCCTCTCTGGCGATCTATGATTCAGGAAAATGAGTGCGGTGTATGTTGTGATCCGCTGAATATTACTGAAATTGCCGAAGTAATAAACCAATTATATTCTCATCCTGAAAAAGCCCGGAAAATGGGTGAAAATGGAAGAACGTTGGTTTTAGAAACGCTAAACTGGGAAGCTGAAGAAATTAAATTAGTCGATTTTTATAACAGGATTTTAGATGCAAAATAATTCATTGATTTCGGTTGTTATCCCGTGCAGGAATGAGGAAAAGTATATTGGAGATTGCCTGCATTCACTGTTAAACTGTGCTTCAGACCATATTCAGCTTGAAATATTCGTGTGTGATGGGATGAGTGATGATTCAACTCGTGATATTGTTGAGACATTCCGCCGGCAACACGCAAATATATATTTAATGGACAATCCTGAACGGGTTACACCTGTTGCACTAAATCTGGGTATAAAGCAGGCCAGAGGGAGCTTGATTGCAATTTTAGGTGCACATGCAACCGTAAGTCAGCCCTATTTTATAAATGCGCTTGCTTCGTTTGAAAGAAATCCGGAGGCAGATTGTATTGGAGGCTTGATTGAAAATGAATTTGAAGATAGTCGTTCCGAAGCCGTAGGAATGGCGATGTCATCTCCTTTTGGAGTGGGGGATGCTCATTTTCGCACAGGAATGCGTGATGGGTTTGTGGATACTGTCGCTTTTGGAATTTATAAAAGGGAAGTGTTTGAAAAAATTGGTTATTTTAATGAATCACTTGCTCGTAATCAGGATGATGAATTTAATTTCAGAATGCTGAAGAACAATTTGAAAATTTTTCTGGATTTAAGTATTCGTTCCAAGTATTATGTACGTTCCAGTTGGAAAAAACTTTTTCAGCAATATTATCAGTATGGATTCTGGAAAGTGTTTGTAAATAAGAAACATAATACCATAACTACTCTCCGGCAGTTAATACCATTTTTATTTGTTTCGGGTATCCTGTGCAGTTTGACATTGTCACTTTATCATTGGATATTCTTCGCTCTCTTTTTTGCCGGATTGATTCTTTGGTTTGTATTTGCGTTGGTTTTTGCTTTAAAACAAACGTCCCGGTTTATCTATCTTTTACAAATATTACTGAGTTTTCTCATTCTTCACATTTCGTATGGATCCGGATATTTACTTGGTATTTGGTATTTCTTGATTTTGCGTAAAAATCCATCTGTAAAACACACAAAATTAACACGATGAAAATACAGGGTTTGGAAAAAAAAGCAGGAGGATACGCAGGTATGGCATTGATGGCGTTATCATTTGCGATTCCGCTTTTTCCTCGTTTGCTGCCTTTGCTGATCTTGATTGTCATTATATTCTTAATCATTGACAACCGTAAGCGTTTTGTAGACACTTTTGTGAACCCCTTAAAGAATATAAACGGAAATGTAGGTTTGATTCTTTTGTTTTTGCTCTATCTTGTGGGAATGAGCTATTCCGTAAACATGCAGTATGGATGGTTTGATATCGGGATTAAACTGCCTCTTTTGATATTGCCTTTCTTTGTTAATTCACAGAGTATTAAAACATCATGTTTACCGGGGATATTTAAAGCGTTTATCGCTGCTTGTTTTATTTCTGTAGTTTATAATCTGCTAGCCTCATTTGTTGAATATCAGGGAGATGTGTCTGTGTTCTATTATTATAAAGTAAGCAGGATGTTTCATGCGAGCTACCAGGCATTATACCTGTGTTTTGCATTAATTCTGCTACTGCATGTCTATTCAGACGCAGGAAAAATATGGCAAAAAATAACCCTGATATTTCTGATGATATTGTTTTCTCTCTACATCGTATTGCTTAGCTCTAAGGCAGGTCTAATAGGTCTGTTTCTTATTTGGACTCTTTATTGGATATGGATGGCCTTCAATTCTAAAAGGATTGTATTGTTCGCTGTTTTGTTGATAGTGACTCTTGTTTTGATTTATGGGACAACAAGACTGTTTTCATATTCGGCTTCGCGTTTCCAGAATGCGGTAGAAACAATCCAAAAAAACAATCAGGGAGAAAATATAGCCAACGGAACTTCCGAACGGGTAATGATATGGAAGGTTGCGGCGGGATTATTTAAAGAAAATCCGCTAGGAGTGGGTACCGGTGACGTGAAAGATAAGTTACTTGAAAAATATCTTGAAAACGGAATGACAGATGTTTATCAAAAAAAGCTGAATGCACATAACCAGTTTCTTCAAACTGCAGTAACGTTGGGGATTCCCGGAATAGTACTGTTGTTGTTAAGCTTTATGCTTCCTCTTAAAAAGATAAATAGGGGCAATGCTTTTTTGCTGCTCTCTGCTCTTTTGTTGTATGGGATGAATTTTATGTTTGAATCCATGCTTGAAGTTCAGGCAGGGGTGACTTTTTTTGCGTTCTTTTTAGCCTTGATTTCTTCGGATATTTTAGAGAGGAAGGTAAAAGATTAATTTCTTTTCTTCGCAATGCGTTGTTTGTTACGGTAAATATAGATCGTTTCGTTTGCATTCATTGGATTGAGTTTGTAAAGCATTCTGTCTACAAATCCGGGAACAAAGGTCGCTTCATATTCCAGTAAAGGAAACTGTTTTTTTACAGTGTTTATTCTGTTTTTTAAATTTTTGTCTCCTTCAAACAGAACAAAGGAAGGCTGAAAATTTGGGTTTTCTTTCCAATTATAACTTAACGAATCACACGAACGGGTATTGTCAACTTCATACACTCCCGGCCACTGTTTCAGGTAGAAAAGAGGAGGCATTTTCCCCGAACTGGCATTGGTGTTTTCGGTCATCAGGTAGTTTATATTTTCATATTTCGAAAGATATTTCATTGATTCAACGCGGGCTTTTTTTCCATAATACGTAAGCGTAAGAGGAAGCAACAATGTATTTAATATCAAGAATATACATAGGGAGATATTCAGAAATCGCCTGAAACTTTTTTTGTTTTCCTGATTAGCCAGATAAAGACCGGTTTGCCCAAGTAATATAAACATTGGAATAATTGTGAAAATGAACCGCTCTTGTTTGTTTGGGTAAAATGAATGGAAAATCAAAAAGAGAAGAGTTGGTAACCATACAAACATGCTTTTCCGGGATGATGATTTGTAAAATCCGTACCAGTAAATCAGTCCGAGTGGTAAAAGAAGCAGCCCTGTAAGCAATGAAATATATGTGTACCATGCTCCGGTTCCATAAGAGTATTTGTTTGCCAGATTGTACAAAATATATTCTGTCATTTCGGCAAAAGGGCGTTTCCATATGATTAAATCAATTCCTCCTTGTATAAGTAAAATACTGAAAATTACACCAATGGAAAAGTAAATGGTGGATTTTATCCTGTAAATAAATAATGTGCTGATTCCAAGTCCTAAAATATAGAAACCTGTTTGAAACCGGCACGAAAAAGCCAGACCTGCGATAAATCCGGCCCAGATTAAAAGTCCGGGTGAAGGTTTGTTTTCTTGTTTGTATAATAAATGTGTAGCACCCAGTAAAAACGGAATACAAAACATCTCAACCAGATTTCGTACACTTAGCCATGGGAAAATCCAGAAAACAGCCATCAGAAAACCTATGTTGATCGCGTTTTTTTTATCAGAAATGCGAAGGGTGATCGTGTATGAAAAATAGACTACCAGTAACGACATCAGTGCATGTAAAAGTCTGATGATAAACATTTTTACTGCTGGAGAAAAGTTTGCAAGTGCATCCATAATCCAAAAGAAACAAAAATGCACTCCAACATAGAAAAAACTATGCCCTTCAGGCTTAGGATCTTCTTGATTCCAAGGTAGCCAATGATTGTAATCATGACCGTCGACCCACGATTGTGATGCTTCAATAATCAGAAAATGATCATCATGATATCCAAATCCCTGTGCAAATATTACTGCAATAAAGCGGAGCAGGAATGCAAGAATCAGTATTTTGGGAAGTGTAAGTTTTTGAGTTAATTTGCTGAGAATATCTTCTTTCATTTTCTGATGTTTGAAATGCAAAAGTAAAGAATATCCAATGCTTGTGAAAATTCTGTTGATCTCTCCTTCTCTTGTTCTGAAAACGGGAACAAACACATTTTGGTTGATAATTTTATTTCGGCAAATTTTTTTAGCATCGTTCCTTCTCTTAACTTTGTAGCAAAGAATTTTGGTACATGCAGGCAGAATACACAGAGGATAGCATACGTTCGCTCGATTGGAAAGAGCATATTCGTCTCCGCCCGGGGATGTATATTGGGAAACTTGGTGATGGAGCATCACAGGATGATGGTATTTATGTACTTCTGAAAGAGGTAATTGATAATGCGATTGACGAGTATGTGATGGGCTATGGGCGAAATATAGATGTTTCTATTCATGATAAAAAAGTTACCGTTCGCGACTATGGTCGTGGGATGCCCCTGGGAAAAGTGCTCGATTGTGTATCAAAAATTAATACAGGAGCAAAGTACGATTCCAGGGTTTTTAAAAAAGCCGTAGGATTAAATGGAGTAGGTACCAAGGCCGTAAATGCGCTTTCATCTTATTTTCGCGTACAGTCTATTCGTGAAGGAAAAACCAAAGTAATTGAATTTGCCCGGGGAGAAGTTGTTCATGATTATCCGGTAGAACCGAGTGATTTACGTAATGGAACCATGATTACCTTTACTCCGGATCCGGATATTTTTGTAAATTTCCACTATATTGCTGAGTACGTGGAAAAAATGCTTTGGAATTATGCCTACCTCAATAATGGCCTTACGTTGAATTTTAATGGTCAGAAGTTTTTGGCCAAAAACGGTTTGCTTGACCTGTTGGATAACAATATCGATGGACCTACACAATACCCGATTGTCCATATTAAAGAAGAAGATTTTGAATGCGCATTTACACATAGTTCAGATCAATATACCGAAGAGTATTTTTCATTTGTAAACGGTCAGCATACTACTCAGGGAGGTACGCATCAACAGGCATTCCGTGAAGCTGTTGTAAAAACTATTCGTGAATTTTATAAGAAAGACTTTGATCCTACCGATATTCGTACTTCGATGATTGCAGCCCTGAGTATCAAAATTCAGGAACCCGTTTTCGAATCGCAAACCAAAACCAAATTAGGTTCGCTCTATATGGAACCAGATGGTCAAACGGTTCGTAATTACATCAATGAAATCGTAAAACGCAATCTTGATAACTACCTTCACATGAATTCCGAATCGGCCGAGCTTTTGCTCCGTAAGATTATTCAGTCGGAAAAGGAACGTAAGGAGATGGCAAATATTAAAAAAATTGCCAAGGAAAGTGCCAAGAAAGTGAGTCTTCATAACCGTAAGCTTCGCGACTGCCGCGTGCATTACAATAGTTCTGATGACCGGCGTTTGGAAACCACGCTTTTTATTACAGAGGGCGATTCGGCAAGCGGATCAATTACCAAAGCCCGTGATGTGAATACTCAGGCAGTGTTTAGTTTGAAAGGAAAACCGCTGAACTGTTATGGGTTGACAAAGAAAATTGTGTATGAAAATGAGGAATTTAACCTCCTTCAGGCTGCGCTTAATATAGATGAAGATGTGGAAAATCTTCGGTACAACAATATCGTAGTTGCTACCGATGCCGACGTTGACGGTATGCACATCCGTTTACTGTTACTTACCTTTTTTCTTCAGTTTTTTCCTGATATTGTGAAAGCAGGACACGTCTATATTTTGCAAACACCCTTATTCCGTGTTCGCAACAAGCAAAAGACTTTTTATTGCTATAGCGAAGAAGAGAAACAAGATGCGATTAAAAAGCTTGGATCCAGTCCGGAAATTACCCGGTTCAAAGGGTTGGGGGAGATATCTCCTGATGAATTCCGGCAATTTATCGGAACGTCCATTCGTCTCGATCCGGTTATCATGCGTAAAGATTCCGGTCTTCGCGAAATTCTCGAATTCTACATGGGGAAAAATACACCCGACCGGCAAAACTTTATCATCGACCGCCTGCGCGTAGATGAAGAGATGTTGTAGAAAGAGAATTCTATTTGTTCGTTTATAGAATAAAGAACAGTTCCGTCTGTATTTTTTTCGATAATCAGTAAATACATATCTGCTATCTCTTTTTGGTAAAATCGGAATCAAAAGAATAGATAAAAATACATTTGTCAAAGTTCTAATTTTCAATAAATCAATTGGATTAACAATTATAGTGTATTTTCATCCTGCGGGCGTAAAACCCACATTTTCCCGTTTAGAGATGTTCTGCAACGGCTCATCGGAGTATTCCCAGCCGGATCCTGAAGTAGCATCTTGGCCAGACAAAGGTAAAGATTGGGTAGCTTCTCGCGCAAAGTAACCGGATTTTCGAAAAAATGCTCTACTGCAACGGCAAAAAATTCCATATCGTTCGTGAAGGCGTATTCGCGGAAGAAATCATCGTTTGCCATAACTCCTTTGGCATACTCAACTTCGAAGTCATAATCAGCAGTGTATAACTTAAACGAAGGGATTGTAATGTCATTCTGTTGTGAAATAATGAGTGCATGTGCAAACTCATGAAATCCAAGATTTATATTATCAACAGTAGTTTCAAATCCATGCAAAAAGTTATCCCATGCCAACGACATTACCCCCGAAATACTGGCACCACCATACATATAACTGTTTACCAGTCTCGAATAAAACTGACTCGGATAAATTCTGAATGTATGGAAACAATTATATGTATAATAACGCAGGCCAAAAGTGAGCTTTACAGCAGTGGCGGCTATCAATAATTGCATTTCTTCTACAACTTCTAACTCTTCCATTCCGATAAAGCTTTTATCTTCCAGAAATCGTTTAATACGATAACCAAAAATAAGTTGTTTATCATGAGATAAGCTATTGTAATAGGCAAATTTTTGTTTGAGAACGTTTTCTTCTTCGGGAGTGAGCGAGGGGACACACTGGTTCAGGTAGGTATATTTGAATTCTTTGTGATGTTTAAAACGTTGTATATCAATGCAATCTAAAACAAACAGAATAGGGGACCCCATGCGGACTTCAAAAATAATATAGGCAATTATAATTACGATTAATAGAGTGATGACAAATCCCATCGCGTGATTTTTGGTTTACAGAGTTCATCAAAGTACGAAAATAGTAAAAAAAACTTTTACAACAATTCACAAAAGGAAATTCATCGGCTTTTCGCGATGGTAATTTTCGGCTAACAGAATATATTACTTTATGAGAGATCTGTTTATGCAATACACTAAAATTATCTTCTGGTTGTTTGATGAAGCATTATGTTTTAGGTCAGTTTTAAGTGTCTGTGTTTGAAAATAATTCCGCCGATAATAAAATAGAATAATGTAAGTGTGATAATTGAGATGATTTCCGGAACAATACAGAATACGTCCATCTTCATGATCCGCGTTTTGTTCAATGCAGAAATAGCATGGGGGTATCAATCCCTGAACATTGATTGGGTAACCTGCTATTATACAATACTCCGGAATATACCTAACCCTTAAAGAGTTGGATATATTTAAAATACTCCCAAATTTCAGGACAGCTTTTGGTCAAAGTTTAAAAGAATACTTTTCTCTGGATGAAAACGTGTGAATAGCTTTTAGACCGTAATGTTGTGTTTTTTTAAACGAATGACTCTTTCCCGCCGAAGATCCCGTTCAATAAGCCGTCAATCTAAAAAACTCCGGTAATAAACGAAACTGCTCTGAGAAAGCTTCATTTAAAAAGCGGTGATATTACGGATTGTATTTTTGTTTTGCTTATTTGAAGTTGAAAATTATTGGAAATATAAAAGTTACGAAAATTGTCCAAAGGCTGTAAAACGGTAAAAATGAAGTAATACTTTTTTCAATATTTTCTGTTTCGCTTTTGTTTCGGGTTGCCTTAAACAGCTTAATTGTAACCATTAGTAAGTTTGTTAAGATAAGAATATTGCCCCCTAACACAGCAAGCCGGTTTGGTGTAATTCCCCACTCTGAAATTCTAAATAAAATAGCGGAAAGGGCTATTCCGTTTACAATAATTGTTACAATTGAAAGTGCAAGCAAAAGGATAGTCCCTGTTTTACTGCCGGCGTTTTTTGAGGTCTCTGCAATTGAAAAAAGAATAATTGCCATAACACCAATTAAAAGCATGTTGAATATTAAGAGAAAATCTCTGTCGTTGTATGGGTCTTTCCCTGTTCCAATAACTGCAAAAAGATAAATTACCAGTGTTACAAGCACTAAGGGTGTAAATACTTTTGCGATTACCGGAGAAACCTTATTTACTAATTGAGGATTTGTCCGGACAAGATAAGTACCAACAATTGGTGATGCTGCAAGTCCCCAAACTACAACGTACTTGAAATAGAACTCTTCTATTTTTATGTCAATTAAGGAAAACAATCCAAGAGTTATGCTTGTTAAAATAGCACCTGCGATCAATATGATTGTTGTCATAACAACCAGGTCGCCATTATATCTCAAAAAGTCTAATCGCCTTTGATTACTTTTCAGGTTGTCACTAACAAATGAAAATCCTAATACGGTCCATAAAAATATTGGAAGGTGAATACACGCGAGAGCAAGTGTATCACTTTTGTCGTTGTTAGGTAATATGTTGATATATAGAATTGAAATTAAAATAGCGGTTAAACTGATTATTAATTTTTTCCCCTGGATTTTTTGCTTCCACGAAAAATATGCTGTCAACAATGGAAAAACGATAAATGCAATATTTCGTGGATAAAAGTAGTCTGCCTTTATTGTTGTAAAATCTGGAATTTTTGCAATCAATCCTGCAATGAGTGCAGCTACGATTATGAAAATTAATTCATTATTTGTTCCCCAGGAGATCTCTTCATTCTCAAAATTTAAACGTTCATTCCAGACTTGTGCTGCCGGGTTTTCCTGAATGTCGTTGAATATCAAATTAAACTCCCTTTTAAAGGCAGATTTATTATCCCTGTACAGCTTTTCAAGTTGTCGTGGGTTCTCTAAATTGTTTATAATTTCGTCCCTCATCTCATTAAATTGTTTGGTGTACGATTATTTTAATAAACGTATTTTTTAAGTACGAATTATCATCTTGTTCAAAAATTAAGAACTTCAGATTTTGAGTTCAAATTTAATGATTTGTCTTGGGGGTTCCTGATCATGCCTATCAATGGAGCAGAACCAGAATGGGTGGCTGAGCAATTGCCCAAAGTCCGATGCTGAATACCACCATAATGGTAGCCAAACTCACCCAACGAGGTTGTGAATCATTACTGACCCACTATTATAAAATAAGCCCACATTATCAAAATTCACCGCTTTTTCCCATTGTTTAATGAACCACGTAGTACGAACCCCGTACGCTACGTGGTGTGAGAGCCACTCCCTGTCAGCGTTTGCTGATGAGACGGGCTACTCGATTAGGGCATCGTGCTTTTTCCTCGTCAGTCCGTTTTCCTGTCGGTTTTGTCGTGCGTTGGGACGGGCACACTCTTTGCCAAGCTTGGGTTGTAGGTTGAGCTTGTGCGACTTGGCAATGTGTATGGCAATGAAGGGTTGGCATTAGTTCTCAATTTTTAGTGCCACTTCTCTAAAACTATCCAAAGCAACTTCAATATTTTCAATAATCTCTTGAGCCAATATATCTGGTTCAGGTAAATTTTCAAGATCGAGCATGTTATCATCTCTGAGCCAAAAGATGTCTAAACTTGTTTTGTCTCTTGCAATAATTTCGTCATAAGAATATTTCCTCCATCTGCCCTCTGGATTCTGATTTGACCAAGTTTCTTTTCTTTTCTTTCTATTTCTTGGGTTAAAGCAGTCTACAAAGTCTCTCAAATTTTCATATTTGAGTGGATTTTTCTTTAAAGTATGACTAATATTAGTTCTATAATCATAAAACCAAATTTCTTTGGTCGAGATGTTCTTTGATACAGGTTTGGTATCAAAGAAAAGAACATTAGCTTTTACTCCATGAGCGTAGAATATTCCAGTTGGTAAACGAAGTATAGTATGCAGGTCTGTTCTCTCCATTAGCATTTTACGAACAGTCTCGCCAACACCACCTTCGAATAGTACATTATCGGGCAAAACAACAGCTGCTTTCCCTGTTCCTTTTAACATTGAAACAATGTGTTGTAAAAAATTGAGTTGCTTATTTGTTGTTGTTACCCAAAAGTCACTCCGATTGTAGGTTAAGTCTTCTTTTTCCTCTTTTCCTTCTTTATTAGTTATTGTAATACTACTTTTCTTACCAAATGGAGGATTGGCTAACACATAATCAAACAGAACTTTAGGTTTTGTCTTTAATGCGTCCTCACAATATATGGGAGGTTTTGTATTTAAGTCTCCTATATTGTGTAAAAAGAGGTTCATTAAGCAAAGACGATTTGTTGAAGGGACAATTTCCCAACCATAAAAGGTCTCATTTTCTAGAAAGTTCAATTCGGTCTGAGTAAGACCTTTCCCCTTTAAATGCTCAATTGCGGAAAGAAAAAAACCACCAGTTCCACAGGCTGGATCTGCGATTGTTTTATTTGGATTGGGATCAATACATTCAACTATAGCCTTAATCAATTCCCTCGGAGTAAAATATTGTCCAGCTCCGCTCTTAGTGTCTTGTGCATTTTTTTCTAAAAGACCTTCGTACATATCCCCCTTAGCATCAGCATCCATTTTTATCCAAGATTCTTTACCAATCATTGTAATCAGCCGTTCGAGCTTTGCGTGGTCTTGAATCTTATTTTGAGCTTTGGTAAAAATTTGACCAAGCATTCCTAGCTTCTTACCCAATTCTGTTAAAAGTTCAACATAATGCGTTTCGAGTTTTGAGCCACTTTTAGAAGCAATGCTGTCCCAATTGTATTTTTCTGGAATTCCTGATTTTCTTTTTTGTGGGCCCTTTTCGTATTCATCCGCCATTTTCAAAAAGAGTAAGAAGGTAAGCTGCTCCAGATAGTCAGAGTAACTCACACCATCATCCCTAAGCGTGTCGCAAAAAGACCAAATTTTCGCTATTAAATTATTTGTTGTCATGTTTCTAAATTTCTGTGATTATTTCCTCTTGTTCGATATCAAAATGGATATAGGAGAAGGGAAGATTAATAAAATTTTTAATGTGGTTCAGGTAGTTTTTAACATCTTCTGATGGTGCTACGTGGGAGACCAATACAATACCTTCGGCTTCATTCACATTGGGGTAAAGTGAATATTCCAACAACTGCCCAATTCCTTCTCTGATGGAAGTTTTTAAACTGTTATAGGTTTTGATTTCGTAGAATATGTAGCCTGATTTTGTCTTTCGGGTTACGTCAATTCTTGATGCCCCATAAGCCGTACACTCTCGTTTCACAATTGCTTTACCATACTTATTCTGAAGGTATTTCAAGAATTTGGTTTGAAGGATATTGTGTTTTAACTCAAGTTCAATTTCACTTTTTTTCCCCGTTCTTTTGCTTTTTGTACCTAGGTCTGCCTCTTCACTTCCAGAGTTATCAAATGAAAACCCAGTTTTAACCCCATCTTCAATTTTTTCCTCTAATCCGGCCGGCAGATCCATTAAGGTGTATCTATTTGATGGGATTTCATTATCGTCAATAATAGGAACTAACTCTGCTGGAATTTCATTGAGTTGAGAAGCTTTGAACTTCACATTGAACAACTGTTCTGCACCTTCTTTAATCCAAGTATCTAATTGATCAGAATCGATGTTGAGATTGTACAGATCAGCTTTCATTTCATCATACCAACCTTCTTTTTTGTAGTGAGCTAATATCTCTTCGGATTCTTCCGGCGAGAGTACTTCAACATCTTTCAGGTTGACAACCCAAAAACTTTTATTTGATTCCGCATCTCTGGTGTATAGCGTAAGGTCAAAAATCAGACCTTCATATTTTGATCGATATTTATGGATGGGTTCTAAAAAACCATACTTATATCCATCAATTACTTTATCCCCATCAAACAGCCATTCTTCATTACCGAATCCATGTTCTTTTTCAAAACTTGGATTGGTTGATTTGCCTGTTGAACCAGAAGGTTTTACCCAACCGTTGCTATTCCAGGTGATGCGGGCAATTTTAGATTTTTTGGAAAGTAACTTCTTTAAGTGATTGTGATTTGGTAAATATTTCTGAATATAAGCTTTGCTTTCTGCAATAAGTCTTTCCCAATTGTATGTATCCAATTGGTCATAGGGAATCCTTGGCCATTCCCAATTGATTAACGTTTTGTATTCTTCAAGCAATTTGATTTTATAATCCGGAAGAGCTTTTGTGGTCTCGAAATAACCATCCAGCTTATACCCGATAAATTCGTCAGAACCATTTACCTCCACATTAAAAAACACATCTTTATCTTCACCGCTGTATATTCTTGGCCAGAAATAAGGTTTTATTCGGGCGATATGTCCATTAAGCCAATTTCCATCTTGCCTTAACTGAAAACCTTCTATCAAAATTTGCTCAGCCCAAAATTTTGCTTTTGCAATGATGGGATAAAGTTTTTGCCTGTAATATTGATGTGCTGGATTGGATTTTCTATAATCTGTATTGACTATGGAGCTATAAAATTCTAATTCATCTTTGGTAAAGAAGTTATAGCCACCTTCATAATATCGAAATTCAAAGCCTAATTCATTTTCGATATATCCACGATACGATTCATTGGACTGAAACTGCAATTGCTCTCCAGTAGCTAGCTCATAAGCTGTTCTTACCAAATGTTTAAACGGATACTCTTTGTCATTAACGACCACATAGTATTGACTCCAAACATAGTTTTTGGGAATACCTTGCTCATCTATGACAGATGCAGTTTTTTCAATATGGGTTCTGTTTAATGTTTCGAGTTTCATATTATTCTACAATGTCCTTACAAGAAGTTTTAGCCAATCATATCCTGTCAATTCTGAATAAACCATAATACAAGCCTTTGCAGTACTTGTGTATGCCTTTCGTTCAGAATCAACCATTTTCCTAAGCTCTCTAAAACACTTGTCTATAAGCCCTTTTTTAGCTTCTCGTGTAACAGAATTGTCAATTGCATCTTTAGCATCTTTTATATGCTCTACGCATTCATCCCAAACAATCTTTCTATCACGATTCAATTGGTCCAAATCTAAGTGGTAGTAAAAAATTGATTGTTGGACTCTGTCAATTTCTTCTGGGTCATTTGTGGCAGGTACAGGAATGCCTTTGTCAAAAGTTAAGAGACAAACATCAACAGGATTCAAAGGATCGAGTAAAACAGGAACTTCACATGCCGTGTTTTCTTCATCATTTGCAACCCTTCCATTGATAAGGTCTAAAGGGAAACAATCTCCTTTGCCTTTAACATCTTCACATTCACCAATTCGATCTCTTCTTAATTTATTTGAGTGTATTCCTGATAAACGAAAATTGCTCCATTCATAGGCTAGCCACCAATACCCATTTGTTTTGTGAATAGTGGATTTGCTTTTAGGATCAGTATAATCATCCTTTTGGCGCGATTTACTCTTTGGTCTAAAGTGGTCAACCTCGAAATCATTATTCCCAATTGGGGCCTCCGAATACCAACATTTATGATGTGATAGTTCTCGCATTAAAGGCTGAAGCTGATTCCATTCCGGATGATTGCGGATATATTCCTTTTTCTGTGGAATTGTCATCCCATTCATTGCATTGTGTTGGGCTTGCTTTATAGCCTCCCAACCAAGTTCCTCAACAGCCTCCCTGAATCTATTTCTATCAATATACCTCATTCGCCCTTTTCCTCTTTTAATATTTCGTCAAGGACTTCCTTTGCAATTCTGTCTAATTCTTCTGCTTCCTCCTTGGTATATTTTCTATTGGTAAACTCTTTGTAATTGCTGGTAAGTTTTAGGTATTGATTATATCGGCTATCTGCAGTATCATCTCCAAAGCCAATTCTATCAAAATACTTCTTTAGTCTTTCAAATTGGTTTCTTTCATCCTCATCCAGTTTGCCATGTGAGATTTTCGCTTGGAGGAATCGCTTTTGATTCAGTAGGTCTTCTAGTTTTTTACTCATTAAAGAAGGAATGCCAAACAATTCACTGGTTAGAATTTTTGAAACACTCATTTCTCTTGGGCTCATATAAGGATTGAATGCCTCCGTTTTTCCGTCTTTATCTTTCTTGAAAATTTGCACCTGATTTTTCTTCAGGTTCCCAATGACCAATGGATCATGCGAACAGAAAATGATTTGTGTATTTTCCTTTCTTTTCACTACCCTATCTAGATAATCCAAAAACTTCCATTTCCACATGGGGTTCAAATGCGTATCGGGCTCATCCAGTAGTATTAAGGATTCTTCGTCTTTTGTGAATTTCAGCAAGCCTAAAACGGTAAGCAATTGCTTTTCACCTTCGCTCAATTCAGCCATAGACAACTCACCATCCACCCCTTCTTTTTGAACTTTGATTTTTACGTCATGGAGCATGTCGGAAATGTGGATGCTTTCCATGGCATTAAACAACTCGATTTTGTTTTTATACTTGAATTCAACCAAGTCTAAAAACGTGGCTTTGTCCCTAAGGTACAGATATAGCCTGTCTTGCGTTTCTGTCTTCTTATAGGACACTTCAACTCTTGCCTGATGTTGAATAGGGGCATAGGAGAATAACAGTAAATCCTCTAAAAATTTCCGAACCAATCCGGTAGCACCCCAAAATAATGCTTCTTTATTTTTTCTTGATTTTGCCCAGTCAGGTTCTTTCAACATAAAAAGAGCTGAACCAAAATCATTGATCTTTAATTCTTCTTTGAGAAACTTAATCGTTTCATCTCCTTGGTCTTCCTTGAACATATAGAAGGCAATCAAGGCAAAGTTGGCATGTATGTTTTGAGCAAGAAATATCCTTCTGATGGTATCGAACTGACCGATTTTTGCGCCCGCTTTGATGATCTCTTCATAGTAGAGTTTTTGGTGCGGAATGTATAAATCTGCAAGGCGGTCGCTTATTCCAGAATAATAGATGAACACATGTTTAGGTAAATAGTGCTCAATGTTCTTGGTAACCGTTGTAGTTTCTGGTTTCCCATTCACCACAAAGGCATATTTGCCTTTTTCAAAAGTGATTTCAATAGCATTGCTTCGGCACTCATATTTGATGTAATAGTCAAAAGGCTGTTTAACTTTTCTGTTGTGATTATAGATCAAGTCTAAATCCCTAAAAATAATGACCAAAGCTTCCAGAAAATTGGATTTACCCGTGGCATTGAGACCAAGCAAAACAGTTTCCCAGACATTTTCATCAATATCAATCTGAAAATCCTCTAGGTTCTTGAACCTTGTTTTGATATGTACTTTATCTATTCTCATTTAGCGAGGCTTAACAATGATTCTGTACCTTTTTTCACTTCCTTGATCTTAGACTGAATGTCTTTTAGCTCTTTATAAAACTCCTCGATATTCTCTTTATGCTTGCTCTTTTGCCAGACATCTTTGGCAAGAATGGGTTTGTCTGAAGTTTTGAGTACTTCTTCAATGCTCAGTTCTTTACTCATCTTCTTAGTATTTATAGGTTTTCTTTTCTTCTGCTGTTTCTGCTCTTCCAGATACTTTTTCTTTTCTGCCTGTATGCGTTTGAGCAGTTCCGAAGCAGGTTCATCATTGGGGTCTTGGGGTACCAATTTCCCTTCAAAGGCTTTCTTTAAAATAGATTGGCGAAGGGCTTCTGATTTTTGAAGGCCTGATTCTATAGTTTGTTCAAGGTTGTCAATGATTGAGAATTGAGAATCAATTGATGATATTATTTCCTCCTGTTCTTCAAAAGAACACAAGGTTACTGGTGCTTCACGCACATTTTCCAAGCTCAAAACGGGTCTTCCTACTCCATAGACTAATTCGCTAATCATTTTCGCACCATAAACATCTGACTGAAAGTAAAGATGTAAAAATGGGGTTACTCTAGGATTGATGGGTTTCATCAGAGCCACAGATTGACTTACATATGATTCTGGGATATCATCTTTTATGTATGCAACCTTGCCAACATTTGCACCTGTTATAGTCATTAGCAAACCGCCTTTTTGAACTAAACTTCTTTTACCTTCTACATTTATAGGCAGTTCAACAAAGGCAGCACCATCAAGTTCAAGTTTATTTGTTTTAATATCTTGCGTTCTAATAAAAAAAGCTCCCTTATCAGAATAATATTTTTTCCAATCTCGTGAACCACTTGTAACATAATAAAGAATTTCATTATTTCTAGCCCAAATCCAATTTTCAGGAATAATCGGTAGTACATCAATTTCTGCTTGTTTCAGACTTGGATAGTCAATAGGAGCACTAGGCCTAATTGGTTTCTTTTCCTTTTTAGTTCCTTTTTCCCAAGCCCTAACCTCTTCTTTCCAATCTTTTAGCTCCTGTTCGTAGCGTTTTTTTTGTTCTTCTTTTATGCGTTCAAGCAATTTTTCTGCTGGCTCAGGATTGTTCTCTTTTCGCCATTGCTCGGTAAGTTTACCTTCAAAGGCAGACTTCAATAATGCTTGGCGATAAACTTTTAACTGGTTTTGTGCCAGTTTAAGATTAGCTATGCCATTATCTAAATCGCTGAATAGTTCTTCGATTTTGGAAACGATGCGGTTTTGTTCATTAAGGGGAGGTATTGGCATTTTAATTCCCCAAAGAATTTGAGGATCGACATGAGGAATTCCTGTGCCTTTTGCATTTGTATTTAAATACAAAAACTGAGAAGAAAGAAAATAAAAAAGATATTTCTGAGGCATAATAAATGGTTTGAACCTAGCAATTGTTGACCCAAGTGCTCCTTTCATTCCGGTAGCAACCCATCCGCTCCGTGCACCATCCCAAACCATTACTAAATCATTTTCATCAATTATAAGAGAAGAAAATTTATCAGCATACTGCCTGATTTCCTTTCTTTCAAAGGCTCTAATATCAAGATATGGCTCAGAATATTCAAATTCAAAAATTTCTAGTCTATTTGGTTTTTTACCCTTTTGATTAATAATTACTTCATCAATCGAAGTCTTAATCCAAGATTCAGGTATATTGTATTCTCTTCCCATTTATGCTGCCAATTCTTTATTAAGTTCATCAATAATTACTTCCATGCCGTCTTTTGCATCAATCATGGCTTTATTTTTTTTGTCATGAACTTATTTTTACTTTTTAAAAGTACATAATTTTATAGTTCAAGTGTTGGCAAAAGTTCAAGCTCTTTTGGTTTACATTGTCGGCCTTACGTGTTGGCAAAAACCAAATATGCTTGAATGTGCTTGGCTTTCTACAATGAGTCACAACGGATGGAACGATATGCAGTTGGGGATTGCGGGTTACTTTCCTGTCGAACCCCGATGCCGTCGTTACGGGCTACTTGGCTTGTTGTCAGCACACAAACCCCAATTTACATATAGTTTTTTTGTGCGCACTGCATAAGCAGTTGAAAAAGTTCAAAAATACAAATAAATTTTACATAGCAACGAAACAACAAGTGTGTATTTTCCCAGAGGGTGCAAATTCCTTACGGACAGGTGTAACACTCCGAACCGTTAGCAAGTGGCAAGCTGGTTTTTCGTGAGGAATGCAGTGAAAGAAGTCAAGTGTCAAGATTCGGTACTGACGAACCGCATAGTACGAGACCCGTACAGCTATGTGGTGTGAGAGGCTCTCCCTGTCAGCGTTTGCTGATGGGGCGGGCTACTCGATTGGCGGTATATGCATTATTTTTTTATTTTTATTGTTTCAAAATGTTTTATAACCCAATCCTTTGCTGTAGCAATAACAATTAACTCAATATTATCTTTTGTTGCTGTATTCCAATAGTCTGTATAAGCCTCCCCATAATCGAAGTCACCCCACGCCCAATTTAAAAGATAAAAATCATAAACTTTTTTCTCATAATCATGATTCATGCAAAATTGACAGACTAATGATAAGTTATTCTTTACTTCAATCGATTCGGAAATTCTTTTAATGTAATAATAACAATAAGATATCACGGCTTGATCACCCTTTAATGTTTCAAGTGCCAATTCCTGTAAAGAAGCCTCTAGATATGATATTGTCTCAAAATAATTTGCAGGTTTTGATAAACCAGCTAGAATCAAAAGATTTGGGGTTTCAACATTATTCTCTAAAAGCTCAATTGCCCAATCAATACAATCATCTGTATTGAAATCTGCAATTTCTTTATACGCTACAATCTTGTATGTTAAATCAGTCATCTCAAATTATGCCATTCATGTCCACATCCATTCTTACATTCTGTTTCTCTTCTATTGGTATCAGCTAATTTAAAAATACTAAGCATTACAATAAATGATTTACGTAATTCTGAATCGGGTAATTTTTTAATTTTGTTTATCGCAATTTTAAAAGATTGAGTCTTAAAAAGTACCAAGGGAGTCATTGTCTCTTTTATCGGTGCAATCTGAATAGCTTTTGTTATAACTTCGTCAGATGGGTGAGCTTGTTGCATAAACATTATCAACTTTTCTTGAATTTCCATCTTTTTAGGTAAATCAAACTGGTCATACCAATCCATTATATCGGAATTAGTCAGTATATTCTGTGCGTATTTATTAATGTTTATTTCAATATCTGTCATTATGTACGAGTCCATTTTAGCCTTACACCCAACACCTGTACATCCACAAAGTTGGGGATATATCGGCATTCGTTAAAATGCAAATTCCATCAACAAATTTATGTAGCATATTTAACCAAACTACGATTGATTCATTTGCATCTGTTATTTTTTAGCTAGTAAAAATAATAAAGTTTTAAACTACCTGCAACGTAATAAAAAAAATAACAAATTCTCTTTTCTTCCCTAACCACTCTTTGATTGAAGGGATTGAGGGGATTAAAAAAGATCGAAAAGGCGCTCACCTTGAAATTTCAGGATTATATTATGGTAGCGCAAATCAGCAGATCGTGAATACTGTTCCTCATTTTTTTCCGAACTTTGCACCAAACAAAAGAAATGATGATCGAACGGTTTGAAGCATTTCATCGCTATGTAGCGCAGGTATCTCCCCAATCTCCATTTCAGCTCGATGCCGAAAAAGCGGAGGGAATTTATGTGTATGACCGTAGCGGTAAGCAGTATATAGATTTGCTTTCGGGTATTTCCGTGTGCAACGTGGGGCATCGTCATCCAAAGGTGCTGGATGCAATTCGGGCACAAATGGATAAATACCTGCATGTGATGGTTTACGGAGAGTTTGTACAACAGCCCCAGTTGGAACTGGCTCAATTGCTTGCTTCTGTGCTTCCGGCTCAATTACAGAAAACCTTTTTTGTAAATTCCGGCAGTGAAGCTATTGAAGGGGCCATAAAGCTTGCCCGTCGTGTAAATAAGCGTTCAGGGATTGTTGCTTTTCGTAAATCCTATCATGGAAGTACGCTGGGGGTGGTAAGTGTGATGGGGGCAGAAGAGTTTCGGGCTCCGTTCCGTCCGCTATTACCCGATGTTACGTTGTTGAATTTTAATTGTGAAGAAGATCTGAGTCAGATCAATCAGTCAACTTCGTGTGTGATTGTGGAACCTGTTCAGGCGGGGGCAGGTATCGTCCTTCCGCAAAACAATTTCCTGCAAAAGCTTTCAAAGCGGTGCAAAGAGGTAGGTGCATTATTGATTTTCGATGAAATACAAACAGGCTTTGGTCGTACCGGGAAACTTTTTGCTTTCGAAAACTTTGACGTAGTTCCTGATATTTTGTGTATTGCCAAAGGAATGGGAGCGGGGATGCCTATCGGAGCATTCATTTCTTCGGAAGAACTGATGGAATATCTGAACGACAGTCATCCGTTGCTCGGGCATGCAACTACCTTTGGGGGGCATCCTCTTTCGTGTGTAGCGGCAAAGGCAAATCTGGAAATTATTCTTTCTGAAAATTTACCTGCGAAAGCCAATGCAAAAGGTGAATATCTTCGTAAAGAGCTTCTGCAACACCCTGCCGTAAAGGATGTAAGAGGAATCGGACTCTTTATGGCTCTTGAACTAAACGAGCCGGAGAAAACCAAAAAACTGATCTATTCCTGCATCAGCAATGGATTAATAACATATAGCTATCTTTTTAATCCTAATGCAGTTGGAATTGCTCCACCTTTGGTGATTACACAGGACGAAATGGAAGAGGTGATTCGCCGAATGAAGAAGGCATTGGATGAACTATAATAATGGCCTGGTGGTTTTGTTTTTTAGGTTACTCAACCGATAAAAACCGATAAGTGATTTTTAAATCACCGCTTTTTACATCGATGGGTTTGTAGTAAACTTGGCATGAGTCAAAGTACCAGTCAATCGGGAAATCCATGGAAATTTCGCCGGAATTAAGCGCGCGGGTAAGATAGGGGATGGAGTCATTCAGTCGTAAGGAGAGGTCGGCATTTCCATCTAGTTTGCCATCAACCTGAATACGCATAGCATAAACACGTTTCTGCCCTTCTTTTGCATGTATCCACTGAACCATTGGGTGGGTTACCGGAACTACCTCCAGTTTCGATTCCTTACGCATCACCGGGAAACGAATCAGGAAAAACCACAATAAGCCACCGATTGCAAGAACTAACAACGGAAACAAAACAGCGTTTTTAATCTTCATGGTCAATCAATTCTCTGTTGAACGAAAAAAGCTGCCCTTCTGAGGCAGCTTTTGTTTGGGTGAAAGATGGGGCTCGAACCCACGACCCTCAGAACCACAATCTGATGCTCTAACCGACTGAGCTACATTCACCATTTTTGACGCTACAAAAGTACATACATTTTTTGATTCTGCAAATATTTCGCAAAGAAAAAACATATTCTCAGATCAATGTTGTTAAACCAGAAAAACAGGCTTTTCAAGGTTTGGAACATAGTATGACAGTTACGCTAAATGTATTTCCTGAGCAAAGCCAGGTATGATAATAGAAAATTAGGTTTATCTGATTTATAGCGCAATAACATTGGTTTTTATTTGTAGATCCGGGCTTTTCTTCATACATCCATAAAATCAATATCCCGGTTATCCTTTTTAACATTTTATTGTTGTATATTTGTAGTTGTAAAAGAGTTTCACTTAAAAAAGTATTGACATGAAGAAAATGATCCCGTTTTTAGTTGTTTTCATAATTGCTGTAGTATTTGTTTTTTCCTGTAAGAAAGATGATGTGGACAACATCCAAAGCCAATATGGACAGCAATTGACAGTATCCAAAGATTATGCATTTGCCCAATGGGTATATGCGGAAGCATTTCAACTGGTTACCCAGGGTTTGAATAATCCCACGTTGATGGGTGGAACAAGTACCACGATTGGAGGAGCACAGGTTACGTATAGTGCTGCACTGGCTCAGATGCAATTTGTCTGGACTTCGAAATCCAGCGGTCGCAGTGGAGGCTTTACCGCTCAAATGAATGATAAAGATCTTTCAGATTCTCTCTTTTCGTGTACTGTAAACTATAATAACTATATGGTGGATGGTACCAAAATAGAAGGTACGAATGTGTATGAAAATGAAGGCTCCTACAGCGATAGCAAAGGCTTAGGGTTGAAATTTAAATTCCAATTTCTCAATGCCCGCATCATAAAAGCGACTGATACGGTTACTTTTAATGCAAATATGAATATTTTATGGAAAGATGGCTTGCTTACATTGATGAATCCTGCAGATGATGTGTTTTATATTTGGGGTGCCGTGAATGGCAGCTCAAGCATTACCGGAAATTCTTATCAGGTGGCTGTAAACAATACAAACAAGTTGAAACTTGCAAATTGTCAATGGGTTGTAGGGGGTGAAGTAGATATGGTTCTTAATACAAAAGACTCTGCAACACAACAACCAGTAGTGACAAATGCATTGATTGACTTTATCAATAGTGATAATTGTAATAATCAGGTAAGGCTTGTAATTAATGGTCTTGAGTATTCGTTTCCAATGTCGGGTCAATAGTGTACGTATCCGGTAAATGGACTTTAAAATAAGAGAGTTGTAATTTTTTTATAACTCTCTTATTTGTTTTGACGAATGATTTAGCTTATATTTGTCATACTGGTCAGGTGTCTTGAACCTAAATATCATTGCTATGGATAATAAAAACGACCAAGCTATTGATAAAGAAATTGTGGGTCAGCTTTCTGCAAATACAGAAATTATCTGGTGGAAGATTGATTTTATTGACAGAACAGTAGTGATCAAATCCAGTAAACAAACATTACTGGGCTATTCTAAAGAGCTTATTCCTGTTACGGTTGATCAATTAAGAGAGATCCTTCATCCTGATGATATTCCGGTTGTGAATAAAGTGTTTCAGGATAATGCCCGGGAGAATATTCCCTCGTTTGATTTTAAGGCTCGTTTTAGAAACAGTAATAATAAATATACGTGGCTTTATTGTAAAGGAACACTTGCCACAGCAGGTACAACAAAGGACGAGTCTGTTTTCAGTGGTATTTGTATTGAACTGGACGATAAATGGTATCTCACGAACTCAGCCGCAATTTCCAAAACAGAAAATGTATTTATCCATACTGATATTCCCATCGGTATTTACCGTACAAAGCTGAATGGGGAAATATTATTTGTAAATAAAGCACTTGTTGACCTTTTAGATTACAAAAGCGAATCAGACCTTCTAAATCATAAATCAACAGATTTTTATACAAAACTTGCTGACAGAGAACTGTGGATTACGGAGATGCTTCAAAACAAAAGTATCACCTCTTTCGAATACAAGCTTTTGAAAGCAAATGGTGAAGAAATCTGGGTTAAAGATACAGGCGCCGGTTTTTTCGACGATTCAGGAAATCTTCTCTATATTGAGGGCATAATAGAAAATATTACGGAGATAAAACTCGCACAAAAAGCCCTAAAAGAGAGCGAAGAAAAATTCCGAAACATTTTTGAGCAAAATGTTGATGCACTGGTCCTTCTTGAAAATAACCTCATCGTAGATTGTAATAATTCTGCATTGGCATTGTTTAACTATCAGTCCAAGGAGGATATGATCGGACTATATCCTAATGATATTTCACCTGAATATCAGGATGATCAGATGTCGTCGGACATAAAATCCAGGCAGATGATTACAAAAGCGTTTGAGAAAGGAAGTCATAGGTTTGAATGGATTCATAAAAAGTCTGATGGTCAGGCGTTTTTTGCAGAAGTACTCCTTACGGCTGTAAATTATGGGAACCGTAGGCTGATGTACAGTGTTGTACGTGATATTTCTGATCGTAAAGAAATTGAAAAAGCACTTCTGCAAAGTGAAGAAAAGTTCCGTACCTTATTTGAACACTCTGTTGAATGCCTTTTGTTACTCGAAGACAGAAAAATTATTGATTGTAACCCTTCAACGCTCAAATTGTTAGGATATGATGATAAAAACGAGTTGATTGGAAAATATCCTTCTGAACTTTCTCCCAAATACCAACCAGATGGGCTATTATCAATAAAGAAAGGAGCTAAGATGGTTGAACTGGCGTTTGCCAATGGTAGCCATCGCTTTGAGTGGATAAAACAGCATAAGAATGGTTCTCTGATTCCGGTTGAAGTTATCATTACGCCAATGCAAATAGGCCAGAGAACACTGATGTATGGTGTTTGGAGAGATATTACGGATTGGAAAAAAACGGAACATGCGCTGATATATCGGGAAAGTATATTGTCGTCAGTTGCCCGTTCCCTTCAGAAATTATTGTCGTCAGGAGATATAGAAAACTCGATACAGGATGCATTACAATACTTGGGAGAAGCTTTGCAGGTTGACAGAGGATATGTTTTTGAAAACTATTGGGAAAATTCACAGCTTTTTACCGGGCTCAAGTATGAATGGTGTGCCGAAAATATTCCTCCACAACTCGAAAATCTGGATCTGGTAAATATTCCGTTTAACCTGTTTGATGACGGGATTAATCAGAATCTGAGTAAAGGAACTCCATTTCAATCAAATGTCAGGGATCTTCCGAAAGAAATGAAACTGGCGATTAACGGCTCTCAGGTTAAAAGCTTTCTGATAATTCCCATTATGATCCATTCCAGTTTTTGGGGCTTTTTAGGTTTCGATACTGTAAAAGCCGAAAAAAGCTGGGATTTATCCGAAGTTGAAGTTTTAAAAGCCACAGCCACAAGTATCGGGTTTGCAATTGAACGAAAGCGGGCAGAAGAAGCATTGCGTTTAAGTGAATCACGTTTTCGTTCATTAATTCGCTCTATTGATGATGTTGTTTTTGAGATAAATAAGGATTATCGCTTTACTGGTATTTTTGGTGAAGGTCTTGTAAAAAGCGGATATACAGAAGATCAGTTTGTAGGCAAAACATTTGAAGATGTATTAGGAATTCAGCCTGCCCGAAAACATTTGGATGCGTGCCAACAGGTTTTTAGTGGAAACTCAATACAGTATGAATGGTCCGCAATCGACAAAAACGGGAAATCCCGTTACTATTTAAATAAGCTATCTCCTTTGCGGAGCTCTTCCGGCGAAATTAGCGGAATTGTAGGCATTGGACGAGATATTACCATTCAGAGAGAGTCGGATATGCTTTTACGCAAGAGAGTGGAAGCGATTGAATTCATTCTTGATACAGCTACCGATTTTGTGAAAATGGATGTTACCCGTCTTGATGAAGCAATCGGAAATCTGTTGAAACGCCTTTCTGAATTTGCAAATTCTGAACGTGGGTTTGTTTATATGTTGTCGGGAAATACGGCTACACTCTCACATGAATGGTGCTGTCTGAACGAGAAAAATGAATTTAAGTTACAGAAATTAATTAATGTGAGCGATTTCGATTTCTTGTTGGAAAAGCTCAGAAGCGGTAATTATGTAAATACCAGCGTTACGGATATTCCCCGGCTAGCTGATACAAAGCAAATACATAATCTTTATCAAAAGCAGGGTATTAAATCATTGATTCTTATTCCTTTGTTTATCAATGAAAAGATGAAAGGATGGATTGGCTTTCATTCTCTTACCGAAGATAAAAGATGGGATTACGATATTGTGAATATCCTGCGGATTAGCGCTCAGCTCGTTGCCAGTGCAATAGAACGTAAGCAAAAAGCACTGGAATTAACCCTGAGCGAAGCCCGTTATAAGGAAGTTGTTGCCGATCTGGTTGAAATGCTGTGTCGTTACTCTCCGGATGGTTCTGTTAATTTTGCGAACAATGCATTTTCTTCCTTCTTCCGGAAATCCCCTGATGAAATTATTGGGCTAAATATTCTCGATCATTTTCCGGATGATGTTCGCATTCTATATGATGAAAAGATTATGCAACTTTCGGAACAACAACCGATTTTTGAACTGGAATACAAAATCAATATCCAGGGGTCGGTTCATTGTTTTTATTGGTTGTTCCGGGCAATCTATTCTGAAGGTACGATTAAAGAGTATCAGGCAGTTGGCTTTGATGTAACACAGCGAAAGAAAGATGATGAACAAATTCACTTTTTGAGCTCAATTACCGAAAATGTTTCTGATTCCATTGTGGCTACTGATTTGAATTTCAATGTTATCTATATTAATAAGGCAGTTGAAAAGCTTTATGGTTACACTTCTGACGAGTTGATCGGGAAACATTATTCTGTTTTATGGACCAATGATGAATCCTACTCACTGTTTCATACAATTGCAGACGTTTTGAAAACCCAGGATTCATGGGAGGGTGTTATGCAAAATATCCAGAAAAATGGTCTGCAGTTTACATGTAAGGTTAAAATAACACCAGTTAAAAATCAGGAAAGCGAAATTATCTCTTACGTAGGTATTCAGCATGATATTACGGATTTTGTGAAACGTGAAGAAGAAGTTCAGCAGGCTCGTTTAAAAGCAGAAGAAAGCGATAGAATGAAGTCAGTTTTTTTGACAAACATGAGTCATGAACTCAGGACACCCTTGAATGGAATTATGGGCTTTTCCAATATTCTCTTTTCTGAGGTTAAAGATCCTGTCTATTCTGAAATGCTCGAGAATATTGTTCATAGTGGAAAACGATTGCTCAATACGTTCGAGTCAATTCTCGATTATACTGAATTAGAGGCAAACAGAATTATCCCTTCCTTGGAGCCCGTTGACCCGGAACGAATTATCCGGGATTGTATCTTTACGTATAAGAGCTCTGCTGATGAAAAATCACTTTATATTATTTCTGATCTTCAGGATGTAGTTAACAATGTACTAGCTGATAAGACATTATTACAAAAGGTGTTGAGTCAGCTTGTTGATAATGCTGTGAAATATACACATAACGGAGGAATCATCATCCGTACACGCTTTCTTACCCATGACGTAATTCCAATGATTTCAATTGATGTGGCAGATACCGGAATTGGAATTGACGAAAATAATTTTGAATTGATTTACAAAGATTTTCGCCAGGTGAGTGAAGGGAATACGCGCTTTTATCAAGGATCAGGTCTGGGGTTGACACTTGCAAAACGATTTACCGAACTGATGAACGGTAAACTGTTACTCAAAAGCTCAATGGGAAAAGGTTCTGTATTTAGCATTATTCTCCCTTTAGCTGATGAAAATGATCCCATAAATACTTCAGATTTAAGAAAGGATGAAACGACGACCCCTTCCCTTAAAAAAAGAGTGTTGATCGTGGAAGACGATTTTATCAATCAGGAATATACAAAATACTGCCTGAAAGATGATTATATTACAGAAGTTGTTACGGATGGCTACCAGGTTTTAGATGAAATTCTGAGTAAACGCTTTGATATTATTTTACTCGATATTAATCTAGGACAAGATATTACGGGGCTGGATGTTTTACTTCAGATAAAAACAATCCCTGAATATAAAGATGTTCCGGTAATTGCGGTTACGGCGAATGTAATGCATGTTCAGCGTGAGGAATATCTCAGCTCGGGGTGTTCTCATTTTCTGGCAAAACCGTATTCACGGCAGGATCTACTAACTTTACTGAAAACCCTTTGACGGTAAAATAAGTATGTAACATTAAATCAATTGACACTATGAAACGATTTGTTTTCCGATGTTTAATTCTTTTTGTATTGCCTTTGTTTTTGTGTACCTGTAAAGATGATGGTGATACAGAAAGCCCGGTCATCAATTTTAAATCACCCACCAATAATCAAACCATAGCAATCGGGTCGATAGGTGCTACGTTGACTGTTAACGCTGAATTTAAGGATAATGAAGCACTGAAATCGTACAGGATAGAGATTACCCGTTTGAGTTCAAAGTTAAATGGGTGGGATACCACGTTCACGAATCTGCTGAGTGGAACTGCCGAAAATATAAATTTCGCCCTCGATTTAAGTCATTTAGTAGCTTCTGATGCAGGACAATATAGTTTTGGCTTAACCTGTACTGATGCGGCTAATAATGTTACCTCCGTTGCCAGAAGTATTAACATGGTGGTTGGAAAGTAAAAACGGGTGAGGATGGTCAATACAGTTTGAGTACTCTCTTCTATTTTCCAAACTCAATACGGTTCAGAATTGAGCGACCCAGCGTAACTTCATCGGTATATTCCAATGAATCACCCACGGGTATTCCCCGTGCAATGGTGGTGACAGATATAGGATAATCTTTTATTTTCCGGAAAATATAAAAATTAGTAGTGTCGCCTTCAATAGTGGCAGGTAATGCCATGATCACCTCTTCAGGTTTTTCTTGCTCAATACGATCAATCAAAGCCTGAATCGTTAAATCGGAAGGACTGATGCCTTCGATAGGAGAGATGATACCTCCCAGTACGTGATATACTCCGCTGAACTGTGCCGTGTTTTCGATCGCGATTACATCGCGAATATCTTCTACCACACAGATAATCTTTTGGTTACGACGTGGATTGATGCAGATGTCGCACATTTCGTGGTCGGAAATATTGTGACATTTTACACAGTAATGAATATCATTTCGGAGCGATATCAACGATTTCGCAAACAATTCTACTTGTTGCGGCTCCTCTTTCAGGATGTGCAATGCAAGGCGAAGTGCAGTTCTTTTCCCAACTCCGGGTAGTCTTGAAAGTTCATTTACAGCGTTTTCGAGTATCTTTGATGAGAATGATTCCATATCCTTTGTTCGAAATATTGAGGGTTGTACCAGAAAATCTCTAACTTTGCTTCAAAGTTACATCTAAATCTCATAATCGTGACTCCTGCACTCATTTTATCCTGCTTTTTAGCGTACACTGCTTTGCTCTTTGTTGTCACTTGGTTTACGGCTCGTAAGGCAAATAATGATTCTTTCTTTATTGGGAACAAGCGTTCACCCTGGGCAGTGGTTGCTTACGGAATGATCGGAGCTTCGCTTTCGGGAGTTACGTTTATGTCGGTGCCAGGTTGGGTTAAAGATACTCAGTTCAGTTATCTGATGGTAGTATTTGGCTATCTGGTAGGATACACAGTAATTGCTACAATACTTCTACCGCTTTATTACCGTCTTAATCTTACTTCAATATACAGCTATCTTGAACAGCGTTTTGGATTCTGGTCGTATAAAACTGGTTCGTTTTTCTTTATCCTTTCCAGAGTTATCGGTGCTTCCTTCCGGATGTTTCTGGTGGTAAACGTACTCCAGGTTTTTGTGTTTGATGCGTGGAACCTGCCGTTTATCTTTTCGGTAGGATTATTTATTTTACTGGTGATACTTTACACGTTGAAAGGAGGTATCAAAACCATTATCTGGACAGATACATTGCAAACGACCTTTATGCTTGGAGCTCTTATTCTCACAGTATTCATAGTGCTCAACAAACTCGACTGGTCTTTTGCCGAAATGTTTCGAAAAGTGCTTGATGGCGGCCATGCTAAAATCATTATTACCGATTGGAGCAGCCGTCAACACTACATTAAGCAGTTTTTAAGCGGAATTTTTATTACCATCGTAATGACGGGGTTAGATCAGGAGATGATGCAAAAAAACCTGAGTTGCCGCTCGTTGAAAGACGCACAAAAAAATATGTTCAGCTTTAGTTTTGTACTGGTATTTGTAAACCTGTTGTTTCTCTTTTTGGGTGCTATTTTGCTCATCTTTGCCGAAAACGAAGGTCTTGCAATGCCCGATAGTATGGATACCTTGTTCCCGATTATTGCACTTCAGTATTTGGGACCAATTGCCGGACTGGTATTTGTAATCGGACTTATTTCGGCGGCCTACCCCAGTGCCGACGGAGCATTAACTTCGCTAACTACTTCCTTTTGTTTCGACTTTCTGGGTTTGCAAAAGCGTAAAGATCTTTCTGAAAAGAAAACCATTCAGATTCGTCAGGTTGTACACATTGCCTTTGCACTGATTTTAATGATCGTCATCATCATTTTTAAAGCCATTAATGACCGTTCCGTCATTGACCAGCTTTTCACCATTGCTGGCTATACCTACGGACCATTGCTGGGAATGTACAGTTTCGGACTCTTTACCCGTTTAAGCTTGAAAGACAAATGGGTGCCAATAATTGCCATTGCATCGCCAGTACTTACATATTTTATCAATCTTTACGCTCCTGTAATGCTAAATGGCTATAAATTTGGGTTTGAACTGTTGATTGTGAATGGTTTAATTACTTTTTTGGGATTACTGATCATTCATCGCAAAGGGGAGAACGTAGTAGCATAACAGGATTCTTCATATTTTGGTTTTCATTCGTGTTTTTGTTTGTACCGATATTTAATCCTGAAAAGGGGTATATCCGCTTGGTTTCAAATGCTCCATTTTATGACTCGTTTTGGTATTAATCACAACTCGTTTGGGATAGGTGTTCTCTATATTGTTTTCCAGATTTCTTTTTTGCATTTTTAAATAGTTATCGATTTATATGTTCTTCATCGTATATGTAATAGTATTTTATATAACTCAATTACGTTAATATAAAATAGAAACATATATTTATAGTACTCAATAGTTATAATATAAATATTATAGAATAATACGTACTAACTAAGAGTGTAAATAAAAATATGATATTTGTATTTTAAATATACAATTATAGAATATGAAATTATAGATCATATTCTAAATATACTAACTGTGTAAAATAAATATATAATATTGATTAAATATGAATAATTATGCTAATTAAAAATTAACCAGATATTTGTATATTTGCAATTGAGAAATATAAATGCATATTGAAAACAAGATAAATCAGTATCAATGTATAAGCAGTGGCACTTTTTCTACAATCCATTTCTTCAGGAAGCGAAACGTAATTTCAGGAAGTTTCATTCTATAGCATATTCGCATTGTGAACAACTCCGGAAAGAAAAAGATAATTTAGGGATAAAACCGATTTATGATGCTACAATTCCGATGTATGAAGAGTATTTGAGGCAATATGCAGAGTTAGAAATGAAAATGTTGGAATATGCACACACTTCAACCGGAATTCGTTTGCAATTTGAACGATTACGCAAAGAATTGGTTCCGGAGTGGGAATACATAATTTTTCTGAAGTACCGTTCCGGTTCGTCAGAATATAATTGTTTGTTTAAAAATGGTCGTACATCTTTCAATACAGGAAAGCATTTTGATAGATTACAACGTGTGAAGCTATTACAGGATACATTAACAGAATTTCCTCAGCTTGCAGATTTAAAAGCATCTGTTGAAGTTGAATTCAATACATTGTTTAATACATATGAAACTCAAAGTATTAATCGGTTCAATGTGAGAAAAGCCAAAGCAAATCTTCAGAAATTGGCAGAAAAACTTGCCATTCAGATTTATTCAAATTTAGGATATTTAATACATATATCACCTGAAAAACCTGATCTTTACAGGTATCTGTTCGAAGTAGAACAAATAAAACGAAGCACGATAAGGACTCTGATGAAATAAAACGAAGTGAATTCTAAAATTGATATCGGGCAGGGTTTCCCAGCTTAATAAAACATCTCATGGGAATTAACGCCTCATGAGAAATAACGCATTGAATTTATTTTCTTCTTTACTTGTTGAAACTTGTTAACAAAGTTGTAATTTTGAGAAAGCGTCTATTTGCTTTTCGTGTACAATACCTTTGATTACTTATTAAAAATGTTGATTATGAAAAAAATAATACTTGTTGTGCTTATGATCCTTCTTTTTGCCGAAGCATATTCACAAGTGGGTTTCAGAGTGGGGTACTCAACGAATGACTTTCCGAAAGGATTTTCTGATATTAAAGATGATAAGCAAAACCTGAATCATAATCTGCAATTTGGACTTGTAGTAAGATCAAAGGAGTTTTTGTTTGTCCACTTCGAACTGTTTTATATGAACCGAACCGGAAGAATAGAAAACAGACCGGGCTTTTCAAACTATGTTGCAAGTGTTGATTCTTTTGGTCAGGATATAAAACTGTACTCAATAAATATGGCTTTGATGTTGGGATTAAATCTATTGAATCATGAACATATTAAAGTTAGGATATTTGGAGGTATTACGCCCAGTTTTAATCTGGACGCTCAAATAGATTCTGATCCTCAATTTACCAATAAACCTATCCGGAAAAGTTCCTTTAACAGTATGTCGTATAGCTTAAACTATGGCATAGGAATTGATATATGGCACTTTTTTACAGAATTGCGGTTTTCAAAAGAATTAAGTAATTATATAGAAGTACCTGATGGAATGAATTATTCTGTAAAAGAAAACTATTTTTGTATAAGCACTGGTATAACGTTTTAATCTTTGAAAAATGAAAAGAAATTTGCTTCTAATCCTTTTATTTACAATAACATTGCAACTTCATGCTCAAAAAACTTCATTGTTGTTTTCAAAAGGAATGTTGAGCAAAACTGGAAAATCTGTTCAGATTGAATTAAGCGATTCGAACGGGCTGGTGAATCCATCGGCAGAGTTTTTTAATGCTTCGGAGTTTCTCTATTTTCTGGTTAAACCCTTAGAAGGACAGGACTGGACTTTGTCGAAAAAAGATGTTGAGAAACGTCTTTTTGAGATGAAATTCATTCAAGACGGATATTCAAGTCCGATAATCCGTATCAAACCAATCCTCGAAAATCAGGAAATAAAAGCAACGGTTATTAGCTTTAATAAGCTGTATTTCAATTTTTTATTAGAAGGGAAGTTTCAGCTTGATGAATCAAGTTCTGAGGCGATTAAAATACCGGAATCGCTCTGGCCCGGTTATAAAAAGTATAATGAAGCTTATCAGAAGTCGCTTATTTTACTCGAAAAAGGCTTGCTGATAGATGCTTTTGACCTTTCTATGCAAATGTGGAGTCATGATACGTTGCTTCATCACTTTTCATTCTATAAAGCCGAAAAAGATACTCTTAATGTAATTATTGACCGATTAATTACTGAATTTAATACGCAGATTGATAGTGCATATGTATCATTAAAATCAAGCACTACCGAAAGGCGTCTGGTGTTGTTTCAGCAGGTAAAAGATACTGTGCTAACCCGCTTGTCGAGAGTGGATAGCTTTCTTTCGGCAAATCTCAATGAACTATCAGCTGATTCAAAAGCCATTACGCTGTTTAATGTGAAAAATAAGGTGCAGAAAATTGCATCCGAAGCCATTGAGTATTACCGAAAGAAAAAACTAAGTATTTTTGAAGAGAAAAACTATACTGACTATCAGTTTAAGCTTTATTCCGAATTAATTGCCCGTTTAATAACTTCAACTGAAAATATTCAAAAAGAGGTTAAGGCAGATACATTGAGCCTTGCACGAATTTCTTCTTTTACTGATCTTTATAAAGAACTTGTTGGGATGGGCTGGGTTGAAGATTTTTATTCTATATGTCGTTTGCTGAATGAGAATATTCAAAAAAGAAGCTATCTCTTCAACGATACAGCAATTAGTAATTATTTCAGGAATAAATCTGCTGAGCCACAACCGTATTCGATACTGTTTAAGGCGTGGAATGCACTGATACAGAATGATAATCGATTGTTTATGGAGCAGATTGTACTGAGCTTTCAAAGTTTATCTGACAAGGAGATGTTGAGCGGAATAGATATGATATGTGCAATGAACCGGGCTGAATCTCTCGACAATGAAGAATACTGGACCTTAATGCGTAAAGGGTGGAGTGCTGAGTTTAAAGGTTCTGTACAAGAAGCACGCGGGTACTACGAAAAAGCCGAGAAGCTAACCAATGCAGGAGAATTACTCTTATTTCTGTTAGGAAAATCGAGTTTGAAACTTGGCGACAGGTATACTGCTGAAGTTTATTTTAAACGGGCCAATACCCTTAATCCGAAATTTGTTTCACCCAAGCTTTTCCAGATTGATTTTTTGATAGAAGATAAAGATTACGAAACAGCATTGATACAGGTGAATGAAGCATTGATATCCAATCAAATATGGTATTTTTATTACAAAAAAGCATTACTTTTACTACTTACCGAAAAATATACGGATGCCCGACAGATACTTCAGAATAATTGCATTACGCTTAACCCGATGAATTATGAACAATATCTGGTTTTGGGAGATGTGTTTTACGCACAGGGAGATATGAAGAGTGCCCGTGAAAACTACATGAAAGCAGGAAATATAAACCCTAACGATAATGGTTTTAAAAACCGGATGGAATCACTAAAGCAAGCTCAGGAAACAAAACCGTAGCCTGTAAATGAAATTCAGAACTGAAAATGCGGAAAAGAGGCTGTTCAAAATCTTTTTTTATCAAATGAGAGACTTTGGGGATAATCTCTTTTTTTATCCTGGTAATAACCCGCATACTTGAAACAATCAAGCAGATTCATTACTTTTGAAGAAAAAAATATGAGAACCCGAGTCTTAAGTATTTCTTTAGGATTGGTGCTTTTAGCTGGATGCACAACCGGTATAAAAGTTCATAAAATAACTCAACATAAACCCGTTGAATGTGATTGGTATTATAATTTGCCTAAAACTGGTTTTAAGGTAACAATTTATGTGGAAAAGAAAGAATACATTCCAGGAATTTATAGCCAGTATGCAAAAAAATATCTGGGTTTGGATAATGTTAGTTCACAATCAATCGTAAGGCATCATATCAGTAATTTTGATGTTAAAACATTTACTCTTTGCGATACATCTCAATGGTATGGTGTTGAAATGGGTTCTGCAAAAACTAAGGTTGATCTTAATTTTTTTAACCCGAATAATCAAACTGTTCTAAATATTGATAATCTTGATTTTTCGCAAACGGAAAAAATTTCGCAGCCAGGCTCAATAAAAATGAATGATGTTATGCTTTCGTTGACTCCGGTTATGAACCTGAGAGAAAAAAGTGATACGATCGCTCGTTATGTTGAAAAGGATTCTGTATTTGTACTTGAAAAAGTAGTTCAAAAACAGTTGATCCTTAAAGAAACAGGTGATAAAGTAGAGGAGGTCGCTCAATCACTCAAGAAAATCAGAGAGCAAAAACAAGCGTTAATTAATGGCGAAAACGATATTCCCTACCCTGCATCTACAATGGAATTTATGTATAATTCGCTCACTAATCAGGAAAATGAATTATTGAGACTCTTTACCGGGTACTGGAAAAGTTTATCTTATTCAAAAACATTTACGTTTGAGCCAAAAGTTATTGCAGATAGCCTGCCTCATGAAGATAACTTTATATTATGCTACTTTTCAGAAAGTGAAGGTTTATATGCCTCACCCGTTAATGGTTCCGTAGTTATGTACGTTAGTTTAGATGGGAATGAAAGCAGAGCACAATTGAGTAAATTGAATAATCCGGTAAACGAAAAAGATCAGAAAGGATTTGCATATAGGATTCCTGTTGTAGCAAAACTTAATATTACAGATGGTTCTCGTGTCATGTATTCAACAATGATTCCTGTTTTGCAATGGGGAATCTTGAAAAAGATGACAGGTAAAGAAAAATCAGTGAGGTTTAACTCTGAAACATTTATGCCGGAAGAAATCGTTTATTAATACCGATTGGAGAAGTGTAATACCGAAAGCGAGGCAATTCGGAATACTCTTTGTTTATTACATTGGTATTTATAGGCATTATACAAGCATAATTTCTGATTAATTTATTTCGATATAACAGAAAGCGAAAAAGGCCAGAACCAATTTATGATCTGACCTTTTTCGCTTTATTTTGAATAATTTTTGGTTAGATGTGGAGTTTGTGTCCCATTTTTTCCTGTTTGGTTTTCAGGTAACGAATATTGTGTTCGTTTGGTTCAATTATCAATGGAATTGTATCCATAATTTGAAGACCATAACCTTCTAATCCTATTTTTTTTACGGGATTATTACTGATAAGTCTCATTTTATGAACTCCCATGTCCATAATAATCTGGGCACCAATGCCATAATCACGTTCATCTGGTCTGAATCCTAATTCAATATTTGCTTCAACAGTATCTTTTCCCAATTCCTGAAGATGATATGCCTTCAGTTTATTTGCCAAACCAATACCGCGACCTTCCTGATTCAGATATACGACCATGCCTTTTCCTTCACGTTCTACCATTTCCATCGAACGGTGAAGCTGTGGACCACAGTCACACTTGTATGATCCGAAAATATCTCCGGTTACACATGAAGAATGAACTCTGACTAAAACTTCTTCGTCTTTTGTCCATGTACCTTTATGAAGAACCACGTGCGTAATTTCCGAATTTAACTCTTGATAAGAGGTTACATTGAAATTTCCCCACTCAGTAGGAAGGGTAACCGTTACGCCACGTGAAATAAGGCTTTCGTTTTTGACCCGGTAAGCAATCAAATCCTTAATTGAGATGATTTTTAGATCGAATTTTTCAGCAATCTTTATCAGTTGGGGTAAACGGGCCATTGTGCCATCCTGATTCATGATTTCGACTAAAGTTGCAGCAGGGTAGAGGCCAGCTAAACGAGCCATATCCACACATGCCTCAGTATGACCTGCGCGACGAAGCACCCCCCCCTTACGCGCACGTAAAGGAAATATATGCCCGGGACGTCCCAGTTCTTCCGGTTTAGTTTCACTATTAGCCAATGCACGAATCGTTTTTGCGCGATCAGCAGCGGAGATTCCGGTAGTACAACCCTGTGTGAGCAAATCAACCGAAACAGTAAATGGCGTTTCATGCAACGATGTATTGTTACTTACCATCATTTCGAGCTTAAGCTCTTCCGCACGGTCTTCTGTGATTGGAGCACAGATAAGCCCTCTGCCATGCATAGCCATAAAGTTCACAATTTCAGGAGTGATGGTTTCGGCTGCGGCAATAAAGTCACCTTCGTTTTCACGATCTTCGTCATCTACAACAATCAATAATTTTCCATTGCGGATATCCTCGATTGCTTCTTCTATCGTATTGAGTTTGAATTCCATTTGTATTGTTCTGAAATAGAAAAGTCCGTGCAAAGGTATTGATTTTCTTTGTACGGACTCTAAATGAAATGTGAATCTTCACGCTTTTGAAAGATTCTCTTTTATCTTGTGTTTTGGCTATACGTCGATGCGGGCGTATTTCGCATGTTTCTCAATAAATTCGCGACGGGGAGGAACATCGTCACCCATAAGCATTGAGAAAATACGGTCGGCTTCGGTTGCATTATCGATTGTTACCTGGCGTAATGTGCGGAATTCAGGATTCATGGTAGTATCCCATAATTGTTCCGCATTCATTTCACCCAGACCTTTATATCGTTGTACATGAACATTACTTTCTTTTCCTTCTCCGGCAAGTTCTTTTACAAATGCCATACGTTCTTCTTCTGTCCAGCAATAGCGTTCTTCTTTTCCTTTTTTAATCAGATAGAGTGGAGGCGTGGCGATGTAAACATATCCGTTTTCAATCAGTTCACGCATGTAGCGGAAGAAGAAAGTAAGAATTAATGTTGAAATATGGCTGCCATCTACATCAGCATC
Source organism: Bacteroidales bacterium (assembly GCA_963667975.1). Taxonomy (GTDB): domain Bacteria; phylum Bacteroidota; class Bacteroidia; order Bacteroidales. Next base: position 3,181,315 of record OY764079.1, on the reverse strand, counting down.
AGTCATGATAATGATTTTGTGATAACGAAGTTTATCGAGGTTCAAAGCTTTAGAGTCATCTTCTGTTCCAATGCTTACCCCCAACGCGGTGTAGATATTCTTGATTTCTTCGTTGTCGAAAATTTTGTGCTGCATGGCTTTTTCAACGTTCAGAATTTTACCTCTTAACGGAAGAATTGCCTGAAATTTGCGGTCACGACCTTGCTTTGCAGTTCCACCGGCAGAATCTCCTTCGACAAGATATACTTCACACAGCGCTGCATCGCGTTCGGAACAGTCTGAAAGTTTACCCGGAAGCCCGGATCCGGTTAATACATTTTTACGTTGAACAAGTTCACGTGCTTTGCGTGCGGCATGACGAGCTGTAGCAGCCAGAATAACTTTGTTTACAATCAATTTTGCTTCACGTGGATTTTCTTCCAGATAGTTTGAGAGCATTTCACTCACAATCATATCCACACATCCCATAACCTCGTTATTTCCAAGCTTGGTTTTGGTCTGTCCTTCAAACTGTGGCTCCTGAACTTTTACCGAAATAATTGCAGTTAGCCCTTCACGGAAATCATCACCACTAATATCAAACTTAATTTTATCAAGCATCCCTGATTTTTCTGCATATGATTTCAGAGTCCGGGTTAATCCACGACGAAAACCGGCAAGGTGGGTACCTCCTTCATGGGTATTGATGTTATTTACGTAAGAGTGTATATTTTCGGAGAATGAAGTGTTGTATTGAAGTGCGAGTTCAATCGGAGTATTGTTGCGTTCGCCTTCCATGTAAACTGGTTCAGGAATCAGTTTTTCACGGTTAACGTCAAGATATTCAATAAAATCAACCAATCCTGATTCGGAATGATGCGTTTCTTTAATGAAATTTCCGTTATCATCGGTTTCGCGTTCGTCAGTGAGGGTGAGTGTAATTCCTTTATTCAAGTATGCAAGTTCTCGAATACGTGAAGACAGAATTTCAGAACTATATTCTGTAACCTGAAAAATTGATTCATCTGGAGAAAATGTAATTTGTGTGCCGCGTATCTCGGTATCTCCTACAATTTTAACAGGATATAATGGTTTACCATATGCAAACTCCTGTACATAATGTTTACCATCTCGAAAGACTTCAGCCTTCAAAAGTTTTGAAAGAGCATTCACACAGGAAACCCCAACTCCATGTAATCCTCCGGAGACCTTGTATGTTCCTTTATCAAATTTACCTCCAGCATGCAGAACAGTCATTACAACTTCAAGTGCAGAACGGCCTTCTTTTTCATGCATGTCAACCGGAATACCACGTCCGTTGTCGAGTACCGTAATTGAATTATCGGGATGGATCGTTACGTCAATATTATTACAATAGCCTGCAAGAGCTTCATCGATGGAGTTGTCAACAACTTCATATACCAAATGATGTAATCCTTTGACGTTCACATCTCCAATATACATTGCAGGACGTTTTCTTACAGCTTCCAGACCTTCCAGAACCTGAATGTTGTCGGCAGTATAGGCTTGAGGATTTGTTACTTGAATATTATCTAACTCGCTCATAATAAATTGATTGCTCTTTTTAAAGTTCCTACAAAGATAGTGATAATTTCTTTATCAAAGAAAAAAGCATTTGCGATACTTATATCTTTTCAGGCTGTACATGATTCTTTAAATTCTTCATAAAAAAGCGAATACCGATTGGAGAAATGTAATACTGAAAGCATAAATAATGTTGAAAGGTCGGCTTTATTCAGGTGTTTGTGAAACTTAAATTTCAAAAACGAGATATATTGAAATTTGTAGTTGAATAATCCCGATAGCAAAGCAATTCGGTATACTATGATATATGAGTAATTCTTTTATAGATACCTGAAATATAGATTGATACGTATTATTTGAAGTTTGTGCGTGTTAAATAATTATTAAACATACTATTTGTTTGGTTTTATTGAAAAAATTCAGAACCTTACTCATTGATTTTGTTTACTTTTGGCTTTTATAATGTTTAGCAAAAACGAGGGACTTTTGTCCTGAAAAGGGATTGTATATTTAAATGGTATGTTTATAATATATTGAAATGCAATATCTTATTGGATGGGCTCGATTTTTGTGTGATAAAATGAAGAAAGCAATACTTTAAAATATGAACGGAAAATTATCATCTTCAAGAAAAAGACAGTTGTGGGGAATGAAAAGTTTCCTATTGTCTGTGCTGTTTTTGACGATTTCATCGTTATCAGGTGCATATTCACAAAATTGTACGGTTAATGCGAATGTTGACTTGTCGGTTTGTGCAAATGAAAATTTGGTATTGATAGGTCAGAAAAATGGGTTATTTCAAGGCGATGGAACTACAATTTGGACACAAGTGGGGGGGGCCGCCGTTACAATTGTTTCTCCTAATTCACTTACAACAAATGTTACCGGACTCATAGGTGGAACGGTTTTAACATTTAGATTATCCACAACGTGTTTGGATGGTTCGTTGATTTATGATGATGTAAAATACACTGTAAAACCGATAACTAAGGCAAATGCAGGTTTAGATATGACGTTTTGCCCGGGAACACCTGCGGGAAATCTTGCTGCGAATATTCCTGGTGTAAATGAAACAGGTTCATGGTTGGTTGTTGGGTCTAATAATGGAGCTTCCTATACTAGTTCTACCTCCCCAACCTCTCCATTAAATGTTACAAACAGTAAATCAGGTATTACTCTTTTGAAGTGGACCATTAATAACACAAATGGGTGTATGTCAACAGATACTGTTGCAATTACTAACCGTGGCGGCGTTTTTCCGGTAAAGGCCGGAGTAGATAAAGTACTTACAAATTGCTATTCGAGTACAACCAGTACTTCTATGTCTGCAACTTTTGGAGGTTCCGGAATTGATGGTCAAAAAGGGACATGGAGTGTGATAAGTGGACCTAATATTCCTACGATTGCGTCTGTAAATAGTGCAACAACCAATGTTACAAATTTAATTGCAGGAACATATATTTTAAGATGGACAGTTTCAGGTCCTTGTGGAAATGGCGTTGATGATGTTCAGATTACAGTACCTCCTCCATCATCAAATGTTACTTCAGCTTCAATTTCTTCTGGAAATCAAACATTCTGTGATGGAAGAAATTCTACCGTTTTAGTCGCTAATAATCCTTCATACATTAATGAAATCGGTACATGGACTCAGACTGCTGGACCAACTGTTGGAGTAGGGATTCAGGATCCAAATGATCCGGTAACCAATATTACGGGTTTAAACGGAACCAGTACGTATACATTTAGGTATACAATATTAAATACTTTAACAGGTTGTAGTTCAGGTAGTACGGTGAATATTGGATTTGCTCAGCCAGCTGATGTAAATATTGTTCCCACACAGCTAATTTTGCCATGTGGGCAAACGTATGCTACAATACCTTATACCCAAAGTGGAAGTGGTTCTGTAGAATGGTCAATTATCAGTGGCCCTAAAACACCAACTTACACTACGATTCCAACTAATTTTCAAGGAACAAGTGCATCTCCGCTCACAATTAATGGGTTGACAGTTTCAGGGACATATATTGTAAGATTACGTAAAGTTCCCGCTACCGGATCATCTTGTATAACTGATTTTGATGATGTGATGATAATCGTATCAGCAAATCCAACAGCTTCAAATTCAGGAACAAAACAAGTACTTGCGTGTAATGTTACACAAACTGCGTTGGCTGGGAATCTACCTTATGTTGGATCAGGTACCTGGACTCAGGTTAATGGTCCGAATACTGCTGTTTTTGATACTGTTACCAAATTTAATGCTCAGATTACCGGACTTACAAATGGATTATATACTTTTCGTTGGTTAATTACGGGTGGACCATATTGTCCTTCTAAACAAACAGATGTAAGTGTATTAGTAGCCCTTGCAACCCCAACGCAGGCAAATGCAGGTCCGGATATGAATGCATGTGCCAACACTCCTTTAATTTTAAGTGGAAATACCCCAGCATTGAATGAAACCGGAATATGGACAGTAACGCCATCATCGGGTGTGACGTTTTCAAATGCACAATCTCCAAATGCAATTATAAATGGCTTGGGTGCAAATAAAATCTATACACTGGTATGGACAATCAGTAATGCTTGTTCTTTAACCCGTGATACAATGATTATCAATACAAACAATATTACAGGACCTATTCAAGCTTTAGCAGGTAATGATCAGTGTAAGCCAAGCGAAACGATTTCTGTAACATTGTCCGGAAATAATCCTTCTTTTGGAACAGGAACCTGGACTCAGGTTTTGGGAACAATGGCAACAATTACCAATTCGTCGCAATATAATACTACTATTACAGGCTTGGCCGATGGTACGTATGCATTTGAATGGGCGGTTTATAGTGGAGGTTGTTTGCCAACTCGTGATACGGTTGTTGTCACAATTTCTCCTGCAACCACTATTGCAAACGCAGGTACTGATATTGAAATTTGTGGTAATTCAGTTACTTTGAACGGAAATACACCGACAGTTGGAATCGGTCAATGGAGCCAGGTAGTTGGCGGCGGTGGAATTTCGATCAGCTCGGAAACATCTGCTACACCATTGATTTCAAATTTGTCAAATGGAGTATATGCCTTTATGTGGACAATATCAAATAATGCTTGTCCTTCCACTTCTGATACAGTTACAGTTTATGTTACAAACCCTCCGGTTACCCCTTTGGCAGGAGCTGATATTACAGTTTGTGGTTATGATACTACGTCATTGAATGCCAATGATATTACTACAGGTGTTGGCTATTGGATGTTTGTTAGCGGTCCAAATACTCCCATTATTACAAATGTTAATAATCCGAAGACTAAAATATCAGGATTGATTACAGGTACTTATCTTTTTAAGTGGTCGAGTTACAATGGTCCTTTCTGTGCAACTCTTTCAGACGAAGTAACTGTAAATGTTGTTCGAAATGCAAATGCTGGTTCTGATCAAAGTTATTGTGATGCAGTAACAACTGTAAACTTAACGGGTACTACAGCAAGCAATGGCAGTTGGAGCCTGTTTTCTGGCCCAAATTCAGCGAACATCACAATTACATCTTCAAATACAGCAACAGCTTCTAACTTAATTCCTGGTTCTTATACTTTCCGTTATACAATAAATGCATTTGGTTGTAATACTTATGATGATGTGATTGTAAATCTTTACACACCTCCAACTCAGGCAAATGCCGGAAGTGATCAGGCTTTATGTGCAAAAGATACCATTCAGCTAGCTGGCAACAGCCCGGTATTTGGTATTGGAACATGGACTAAGCTTTCCGGACCGTCGGGAGGAAGCTTTAAGCCTAGCGTAAATACTCCGAATGCTAAATTTATAGGGGCAACTGCAGGAACGTATGTATTTGTATGGACAATCAGTAATAGCTCATGCAGTAATGCTGATCAGGTAATCGTTTCTAATTCAGCTATGCCAACCAATGCAAATGCTGGTGCAGATCAATTAAATATTTGTGGTGAGAATACAGTAATGTCTGCTAATTTACCAGCAACAGGTTTAGGAATATGGTCACAAATAAGTGGTCCTAACAACGCAAATGTTACCTCTGTAATTCTGCCAAATACGCCTGTAACCGGATTGATTCCTGGTGCTTATACATTTACGTGGTCAATTTCGAGCGGAAGCTGTCCATCTAAAATTGATACTGTCAGTTTGGTTGTGAATCAGGCTCCGTCTGTTGCTTTAGCAGGATTGGATCAGATTTTATGTGGCGTGTCATCAACAACATTGCAGGCAACAACTCCAGCGATTGGTACCGGAATGTGGTCACAAATCAGTGGACCTAGTACGGTAAGTTTTATAAATGCTTTAGACCCTGTAACAGTTGCAGGTAATTTAATTCCGGGGACTTATGTTTTCGCGTGGACAAACACATTGGTAAGCTGTGCATCTGAAGATCAGATGATAATAACAGTATATGGTGCTCCTTCTGTTGCTTATGCTGGTTCTGATAAGAATATTTGTCAGTTTGAATCCGTAATCCTGAATGCTGACATGCCTGTTACAGGCATCGGAACATGGACTCAGGTAAGTGGTCCATCAACTGTCATATTGCCTTCTCCAAATACACCAACAACCACTGTTTTAGGGACTATTTCAGGTACTTATGAATTTAAATGGACAGTTTCAAATGGTACATGTCCTTCAACACAAGATAATGTTTCTGTAACAATTACAGATATTCCGACACAGGCAAATGCCGGTGCAAATCAAACGCTTTGCAATATAGCAAGTTTGGTGCTAAATGGAAATGTTCCGGTAGTTGGAAATGGTACATGGTCAGTGGTAAACGGAGATGTTGTTGATTTTGCAAATTCTTCTGATCCGGTTACTGGCGTAAGTAATTTGATTCCGGGAACTTATGATTTGATGTGGAAAATTCAAAACGGAAATTGTGTTTCGGTAGATACTGTACGTATTGTGAACTTTGCTGCTCCAACACAGGCAAATGCCGGAAGTGATTTTGTTACATGTGGAGCAACCCTCTTTAATCTTTCAGGAAATATTCCGATATCAGGTACAGGTTTGTGGACAAAAGTTAGTGGTCCAAGTGCCACCATTACAAACCCATCTTCACCAACAACAACGGTAACAGGACTTACAACCGGAACTTATGTTTTCCGTTGGACGATCTCGAATGGTATATGTACCCCATCAACAGATGAAGTTACATACATAAATAATTCTCAGTTAAATCAGCCTGTTGTTACTACCAATCCATTGTTAAATGGTTGCAACGGAACTGCCACTATTGATGGAAGTGTTCCGATGCAAGGCGCAACAGGAACATGGAGTCAGGTTAGTGGCCCTTCAATAGCCACAATTGTATCTCCAGACCAACCACAAACAACACTTTTAGGTTTAGTCAGTGGATCATATGTTTTTCGTTATACCATTGCAAATGGCGGAGCTTGTGCGCCGAAATCAGCAGATGTAACAGTTGTTCCAACATTAACTCCAACATCTTCTGTGGCGGGAGCTAACCAAACTATTTGTAAAGGACTAGCCGCTGTAACGTTAAATGGAAACTCACCGTCGATCGGTACAGGAAACTGGAGTCAGATAAGTGGTCCAAACACTGCTGTTATTGTAAATTCTTCGCTGCCTAATACTCAGATTACTGGAATGATTTCGGGTACATATGTGTTTAGCTGGACTATTATGAATGGCTTATGCACTCCAAGTTCGTCGAATGTGCAAATTGTACTTCAAAACTGTACTCCAATGGCTGAGCATAACTTTGATACAACCTATGAAGATGTACCTGTAAGTGGAAATGTTCTTCCAAACGATAGTGACCCTGATAATGATACACTGGTTGTAACAGGTTTTGTAGTGAACGGTACGGTTCAGATGCCCGGAACATCAGTTACAATACCCGGAATCGGATCAATTATAATAAATACCAATGGCACTTATACTTTTACGCCTGCTCCGGGATGGAATGGAACTGTACCTGTTGTTCCCTATACAATTAGTGATGGAAATGGTGGTACTGCCTCTGCAAACCTTTACATTTATGTAATACCGGTCAATGACCTTCCAGTTGCTGTTGATGACTATAATACAACCCCTGAAAATACACCAGTTAGCGCAAATGTTTTACCAAACGATAGCGATCCGGATAATGACCCATTAACAATTACTGGTTTTATTGTGAGTGGAATGACATATTTGCCTGGAACAACTGCAACAATACCCGGAATTGGAACGATTGTTATTCACCAGGATGGTAGCTATACCTTTATCACTGTAATGCACTGGAGTGGTATTGTTCCTGCAATACCTTATATGATAAGTGATGGAAATGGAGGAACAGCAGCAGCAAACTTACACATTACAGTTACACCGATTCCTCATTTAATTGACCTAGGTGTTACTAAAATGCTGACAAATCCTTCTCCATTTGTAAATGATACAATTTTCAAAAACGATACAATTACATTTACAATTGTTTTGAAAAACCATAGCCCATATTTTACATCTTCAAATATAACGTTGCTCGATGTTTTGCCTACGGGTTTGACATTTGTGTCTGCAACTCCTTCAAGGGGTATTTACAACCCTGTGAGTGGAGTTTGGGCAATAGATTCACTTGTAGCTCAAGATTCAGTAATTCTCACAATAGATGCAAAAGTTGATACTTCTTGTCAGAATGACGTTACAATAGCAAGCCAATCTCATACAGATCCAAATCTGATAAATAATACTTCATTTGCTTCAGTTGCAATGAGTAACTCTTCAAGTGGTAATGATGGAGGTCTGGAAAGTAATGGTAATTTATCTACTTTAATTGCAGTCAGAAATTTTGCCCGCCATAAAGAAGCTTCCGAATATTTTAGTGATTCCAGAAATATGGAGATTTTTGATGTATTGCACTCAAAATCAAAACTTGCAAAAAATACTCAGGCTACAGAGTTAATTAATTTTATTCCACAATCCGGTCCGTTAGGAACGCAGGCGTTTGTTTCAACTCCAACAGATTTGATTGGGATCAGTAATGCAATGGAAGTATTTTCTGCAGACTATTTTTTGAATAATACTGAACGTAAAGCTGCTATTTTAGGTATTGCAACTAGCCCTTCAACAGTTTATGAACATACAAAGATGGTTTGCGATCGTTTGAATGGTGGAAAACTTGAAAATGTAAATGTAAAAATGATTGAAGGTAAGCCGTTTATAATTACCCGTATTGTACAGGATAATGGTGATGTTGACTACACAATCAGTTTTATTGCATATAAAAATGGAACTCAATATATTATTGATAATCGTTGGGATTTAGCTTCTTACAACCCATCAGGAAATCAACCAGTACTAAATTTCCAGGTTTGGGCAAATTCTGAAGTTCATACACAAACGTTGATAGAAACCATATTCTCAAAAATGAGAAACCAAGGTTATACATTGAATTTTATCAATAATTCAAACCCTGAAGTGCCAGCTGTATTTGTAGAAAAAGGATACTATCAAAATGGCTCACTTTATTTAGATATCAAGAACACGAATAATGCAACCGGATTAACTTTTTCAGGAACAATTGCGAAAGTGGAAAATGGTGTTCGTCAATCATTTAATAATATTATTCCGATTTCTACAGCTCCTGTGTCACAGGTAGTTGTCCCAGTTGGAGATTTATTTGATATTGGTTTTTCAATGACAAACAATATTCAGTCCGGTAATGATGTTCTTTACTTTGCTGATGGTTCTTGGGGGCCTGATTATGATAATGCAGGGGCAACGTTAACCTCATTTTTGGTTGAACCGCAACAAAATCAGCCTGTTCAAGGAGCATATAACATTGCCCGTAGGGCTACTGTTCAAGGAACAGTAAAAACCTATGCCTCTTTATTCAGAGTATTAAACGTTAGGTATAAACCAGTTGATTTAACTGGCTATGATCAGATAAAATTTGTTGCATATGGCTTAGGGCCTGTGGATATTGTTGTAAGTAAAAAGGGAATTACTTCTTGGAATAATCAATACAAGGCTACTTTAAATCTTACACAATCACCTGTGCTATATACCGTAAAATATAGTGATCTTGCAAATGCACTGGGGCAACATGATTTTACAGCAGAAGATGTTGTATCAGTAGTATTGACGAAAAAAGGGAATAATGTCTCTTATCAGAACTACTATATCGCAATGTATGATCTGCGTTTTGAAAGTAGTACTTACAGTATTGAATCTAGCGAAAAACTTACATCATTTAAGGTTTATCCGAACCCGTTTAACCGTCAAACAACTATTTCATTCAACTTACCTTCAGCTTCTAAGGTTAAAATATCATTGTATAACCTTGAAGGAAAACAGATGAAAGTACTGGCCGACGAAACCTATTCAAGTGGCGAGAATTTCTATACATTAGATGGCGCTAATCTGAATAATGGGTTGTACGTGATTAAACTGGAAACAGATAACAGTATTCTTTACAACAAAATTATGTTGATAAAATAAAAGCCTTTTAAATTACCAAATCGCCCCGGTTAAATTTTAACCGGGGCGATTTGGTTTATATTATTTTGGCCTTTTCTAAACTACTCATTCATTTCTGGTGTTATATTTGAAGATCAATTTGATTGTACTCACTCAATAATGCAGCATAATGGATAATACAAAGAAACTCTATAATGACAAAACCGGAAGTTTTTCTCAGAAAATACAACGAAAAATAAAGGATATCAATAAGTTGCATTTTAATGATACTGCTTTTGATAATCTGATGAGAAAACGTATCAGCAAAGTATTATTGGTTTGTAGTAAATACGATTCGTTTATACTGGAGGAAGACGGACGCATTGATGAGCAAATTTTCAATGAATACATTGGCTTAAACCTGCGTTATCCACCGCATTTTATTCAGGCTTCCTCAGCGGAGGAAGCTTACGAGATAATGGAAGAAGAGAATATAGATCTCTTTATCCTGATGTTGAATATTGCAGAAACAAATCCTTTCGACTTTGCGAATGAGCTTAAAGAAAAATATCCAAATAAACCCATTGTTTTACTAACCCCATTTTCACGAGAAGTATCATTGGTGCTTCATAAAACAGATCTGAGTTCAATAGATTATGTATTCAGCTGGCTTGGAAATGCTGATATAATGTTGGCAATCATTAAGTTGATTGAAGATAGAATGAATGTAGAACATGACGTTAATATTGTTGGAGTCCAAACAATTTTACTAGTCGAGGATTCTGAACGTATATACTCTGGAATACTGCCTAATATCTTTCATATTGTATTTAAACAGTCTTTGAAATTTATGACGGAAGGGTTGAACGAACATCAAAAAATGCTTCGTATGCGAGGTCGCCCGAAAATATTGTTGGCTCGGAATCTTGAAGAAGCAATTGAGTTGTACAATAAGTATAAAGATAACATGCTGGGAATTATCTCCGATATAAGTTTTAATAGCTACGGAGTAATGAACAAGCATGCCGGAATCCGTTTTTGTGAGTTGGTAAAAAACGACCAAAAGGATATTCCGATATTATTGCAATCGTCCGAACCGGAAAATGAGGTTCATGCTCGAAGTTTGAAAATTGGCTTTTTGGATAAAAACGCAAAAACCTATCAGATTGATTTAAAGAATTTTATAATCAATAATTTTGCTTTTGGCGACTTTGTGTTTCGCAACCCGGTTACGATGAAAGAAGTGCTGAGAGTGAGTGATTTAAAAGAACTTCAGGAACGGTTGTTTGATATTCCTTCCGATTCTTTCTCTTATCATATCAGCCATAATCATTTTTCACGTTGGCTTAATGCAAGAGCTATTTTTCCTATTGCAGCAGTATTTAAAGTATTAACTCCTGAAGACTTCTCAAATCTTGAAGAGATTCGTACCTTTATTTATGATTCTATTACCCGTTACCGGATGAATAAAGGAAGGGGGGTGATCGCTGATTTTTATCGCGATCGTTTTGATGAATACCTTATTTTTACTCGTATCGGAAATGGACTACTTGGGGGAAAAGCTCGTGGATTGGCGTTTATTGATTCGTTGATAAAGCGAAATTTAATGGTTGATATGTATGAAGATGTAATTATAACCATTCCTCGCACGGTTGTTCTTTCTACTGAAGTTTTTGATGAGTTTATGGATGAGAATAATCTGTACACGGTTGCACTTTCAGATGCGCCTGATGAAGAAATTTTAGCAGCATTTATAAAAGCAAAGCTACCGTCCCGAGTTTCAGATGATTTAAAAACCTTTCTGAAAGTTGTGAAAAAGCCCATTGCAATTCGTTCGTCGAGCTTGTTAGAAGACTCACATTATCAGCCTTTCGCCGGTATTTATTCTACATATATGATTGCAAATACGTCAGATGATGAGAAACTGATGGTAGATCAACTGGCAATGGCAATTAAAGGAGTTTATGCCTCTGTTTTTTATACAGATAGTAAAGCTTATATGCGAGCAACCAAAAATGTTATTGATGAAGAAAAAATGGGCGTGGTTTTACAAGAGGTGTGTGGTAGAGCATATAATAATCATTTTTATCCTGTGATATCAGGAGTAGCCCGTTCGCTTAACTTTTATCCGATTTCACCCGAAAAACCGGAAGAAGGTATTGCCAATATTGCCTTGGGGCTTGGTAAGTATATTGTAGAAGGAGGGCAAACATTGATGTTTTCGCCGGCTTATCCCAAAAAAATACTTCAATTGAGTTCTCCAAATATGACAATCAAGGAAACTCAAAAACACTTTTATGCGCTGGATTTGAATTGTGAAAGTTTTCATCCAAGTACAGATGATAGTGTGAATCTGATTAAATATCCCATTCAGCAAGCTTCTGTTGATCATACGTTGAAATTAGTGGGATCAACGTATGACTATCGTGACCAGATAATTAGCGATGGGGATCACGAAGGAGGAATTAAACTTGTGACGTTTTCCAATATTTTAAAGTATAATTCATTTCCATTAGCGGAAATCCTAACAAATGTGCTTAAAACAGGGCATCAGGAAATGGGTATGCCGATTGAAATTGAATTTGCAGTTGATCTGGATAAACCAGTGGAAGAGCCTAAGATTTTCTATTTGCTTCAGATACGTCCGATTGTAGAAAGTCAGGAGTCTTCCGTTATTGGGATAGAAAATATTGAAGAATCCCAAACAATCATAAGCTCTCAAATGGTACTGGGAAATGGAGAAATTAACGATATTACGGATATAATATATGTAAGACCTGAAAATTTTAATCCGGCCGAAAATCCTGAAATTGTAAAGTCTGTAGAAAAACTGAATCAACAATTTTTGAATGAAGAGAAAAATTACATACTGATTGGCCCTGGTCGATGGGGTTCAAGTGATCCTTGGCTGGGAATACCGGTAAAATGGTCCCAAATTTCGGCAGCCCGCCTGATTATTGAGTCTGGATTAGAAAATTACAGGATAGATCCAAGTCAGGGTACTCATTTTTTTCAGAATCTTACATCATTCAGAGTGGGATATTTTACAATAAATCCATTTATAAAAGACGGGTATTACGACTTGGAATTTCTTAATTCTGTTCCGGCAGTGTATGAAGATTCCTATTTACGTCATGTTAGATTTGAAAAAGCATGTGTGATAAAAATTGACGCGAAGAAAAATCGCGGAGTAGTGCTTAAATAATATTGAAAATAAGGATATTATAATGCGTTTATTTTTTTTTTAATAAACCCTTGCGCATTAGAAAAATGCCTAATTTTGAAATTGTAAAAAAAAACTTGCACAGGTCGTAAGAAACCTTTTAAATTTGCATTGTTATTTAGATAACAATGTTAATGCAGTAACATAAATTACAAACCAAAACCTTTTTAAGATGAACTTAGAAAAGATAATGACTGACCTCGAAAAGAAAAACCCAGGTCAGAATGAGTTCCTTCAAGCTGTACGTGAAGTACTTGAAACTATCGAAGAATTTGTAAATGCAAATCCTAAGTACGACGCACACAAAATTATCGAACGTATTGTTGAACCTGATCGTCTCTTCCAATTCAGAGTTACCTGGGTTGATGATAAAGGCAATATTCAGGTAAACCGTGGTTACCGTGTACAATTTAACGGAGCTATTGGACCTTATAAAGGAGGTTTACGTTTCCACCCAAGTGTAAACTTATCAATCCTGAAATTCTTAGGTTTCGAACAGATCTTTAAAAACTCATTAACTACTCTCCCAATGGGTGGTGGTAAAGGTGGTTCTGATTTCGATCCAAAAGGTAAGTCAGATGCTGAAATCATGCGTTTTTGTCAGGCATTTATGATGGAACTCCAAAAATATATCGGCCCTGAAACTGATGTTCCAGCAGGTGATATCGGAGTTGGTGGAAAAGAAATTGGTTACATGTACGGTATGTACAAACACCTCCGTAGAGAACACACGGGTGTTCTTACAGGTAAAGGTATTAACTGGGGTGGTTCATTAATCCGTCCAGAAGCTACAGGTTTTGGTAACGTATATTTCGCTAACGAAATGCTGAAATTAAAAGGCACTGACTTCAAAGGTAAAGTTGTTGCTGTTTCTGGTTTTGGTAACGTTGCTTGGGGTGCTGTAACAAAAGCTACTCAATTAGGTGCTAAAGTTGTGACTATTTCAGGTCCTGATGGTTATATCTATGATCCAGATGGTATCAGTGGCGACAAAATCGAATATTTACTTGATCTCCGCGCTACAAACATGGATATCGTTGCTCCTTATGCTCAAAAATATCCAAATGCTAAATTCTTTGCTGGAAAACGTCCTTGGGAAGTTAAATGTGATGTTGCGCTCCCATGTGCTACTCAGAATGAATTAGGTGAACAAGATGCAATCAACTTAGTAAACAATGGCGTTATTGCTGTTTGTGAAGGTGCTAATATGCCTTGTACTCCGGAAGCTGTAATGCATTTCCATAAAAATAAAATTCCTTTTGGACCAGGTAAAGCTGCTAATGCAGGTGGTGTTGCTACTTCAGGTTTGGAAATGTCACAAAACGGTATGAAATTAAGCTGGTCAGCTGAAGAAGTAGAAGAAAGACTTCGTCAGATTATGATTAGCATTCACGATAACTGCGTTAAATATGGTAAAGAAGCTGATGGTTATGTTAACCACGTTAAAGGTGCTAACATTGCTGGCTTCAAAAAAGTTGCTGACGCAATGATTGAACAAGGTATCTACTAATCGTACCTATTTTATAGTAAAAAAGGGGTTTCCGAGAGGTTTCCCCTTTTTTATTGCCGTAAACTGGCTGAACATTGCCGTTTCCTTGATTTTGTTGCTCCCGGGTAGTTTTGTGACATACCTTTATTTAATCAAATAAATCAAAGACCTATGAAAACGTTATCCCTTTTACTCGCAACCATCCTTCTGAGCACGATTAGTTTTGCTCAATCAGGATCAATCAGAGGCCGTGTTGTTGATTCAATTACTGGAGAAACTATTCCCGGCGCAAATGTGTGGATTGTAAGTGGTTTTAATACAATTGGCGCTGTTACGGATGCTAATGGTTATTACCACGTCAAATCTGTGACTCCCGGAGTTTATACTCTCAATGTAAGTTTTGTTGGATATCGGAAAATATCAGCCAATGTGAGGGTAAGTACAGATCGTATCACTAGTTTGAAAGATATTGCACTTTCTTCTAATGCCGATTTGCCTGCTTTTGAAATTGTATGGTTTCCGGAGGTGAATTTAGATCCAGAAATATCAGTCTTAGCACGTAAAGAAGAGCTCAGTGAATTGCCGAATAAACGTGATTTTACAGCTGTTATACAGAAGATTGTACCCGGAGCACAAACAAGTGAAGATGGAAAAGAAGTTTATCTTCGTGGTGCTCGGAATGGAAGTGTTGTATATTATGTTGATGGTGTAAAACAACGGTCATCTAACCTTGGCGTTCCTTCATCAGCAATAAGCAGTATGACGGTTTATATGAGTGGCGTGCCGGCAAAATATGGTGATTTCGACGGTGGAGTAGTTGTAGTGGAAACACTTAGCTATTTTGATCTGGAAGCTGAACGTCAAAAAGGATTACGATAGTCGGAGTACACTTGAAAATTTAAAACCATGCTTCGCAATAAACAATTAATCAATCATCACTTTTTCAATCCTAAGATATTACGGAGCGTGGTTTTTATAAATTATCAACAATTAAAATACAATGAAGGCTTTCTATATACTGGTTTTTACTGCAATAGTTACCGTAACAGGGTGGGCTCAACACCCTGTACTCGGTATCATTATTGATAGCGAAACTCGTTTGCCTGTTTCTCAGGTAAATGTTATAATAGAAGGCTCTCAAAAAGGTATGTCAACAAACGCTGATGGACGGTTTGAATTAAATACTGTTCATTTTCCCTTAAAACTTAAAATCAGCCATGTTGCCTATGCAGACACTGTAATTGTACTGAGAGAACTACCTGAAAAACCTTTGCTGATTTTTCTGAAATTCAGTGCAAAATCTCTCCCCGTGTTTTCGGTTAGTGGGAATAAAGTACAAAGTGTCACTCGTGATTATCCGTTTTATGTATCGGATTATTTATTCCATCAGGATGGTATCATCCTGATGGTTTTTTATGAAAAACGTTTATTCGATCCGCGACTGGTTTTTCTTGATAAATATGGCAAAATTAAATGGATGCACAAATTGGATCGATATGGAAGTTTGTACAAAGATTGCATTGACAATATTTATCTGGTAGGTAAAGATTCTGTATCTGAAATGGATTTTAGTGATTCATTACAGATTATATATCCAAAATCGTGGAGCTTAGATTATTTTAAAAGCAATTTGAAAATATTTGATGCAGAGATTAACAGGAAGTTCTTTTTTAAATTTACCTCTTTTCATAATCTGAAACATCATTTTGCTAAAATTGATCTTGATGGAAATCAAAAAGTTGAAACATTTCGTTTGATTTCCGATTCACTTAAAATTGAACGATTGAAGAGTCAGTATAATGTGTTCTTTTTTGCTAAGCATGCCAATAAAATGCAAATGAGTGTAACAAGTGTTGTTCGATACCTCGAGTTTTTGCAGGAAGGAATTCCGTTAAGTTGGGAAGAAGAAAATATTTATTACAAACCAGCATATTGTCCAATGATGAAATATGGAGATAGTTTATTGATATTTAATCAAATAGATGGAAAAGTGGAGGCGTATAATGAGCAAGGAGAATATCTTTTTTCTGATACATGCAGATTGCTCAATGATGAAAAATGGAAAGGAGAGGTGCTGGCAGATAATCTTCGGAAAGAAGTTTGGTTTTTAATGATTAAATCAGGAAAGTCAATCCTGAAAAAATGGGAGAATGGAAAGTTTTCTTCTTCTTATGAAGTCCTGATTCCTGAATTTGCATTTGTTGAAAAAATACAGATATTAGACGGGATCGTTTATTTTTTGTATAAACGAAATGTAAATCAGGAATATAAAGAATTGTATAAAATGAGAATTGATGGGTGAGGAGGCTAATGTGTTGGTTAAATTCGTCAGATGATGCTATAAAGTTGTTCCGAAATTATATTTGATCATTTTGCTCACCCAAAAAATAGGCTGTTTAAAAAGACTCTCATCTGGTAAAAAATACTTTCCCAACTTTCGGGACTCAGTCTGACTGCTATAATTCAACAAGTTGTCATATTGAATCCTGAAAGTAGGGAAAATATATTAAGGTTACGACTTTTTGAACGGCTCCCTTTTTATATAGATGAATGGCAATTACCGTCCTCTTCGATTGTTACGTTCTTCTTTTACCCGTTGACGGATTTCTTTAAGAATGAATTTTTTAAAATCACGCTCAGCCTGATAAAGTAATAAAAGCTTTTTGGGTGAAAGTACTTTCTTAAATTCGGCGTGATATTTTTTGCGTAAATCAAGCATTTTTTGAGCCTGAATTATTTGGCTATCTGCAATTTCGAGAGCTTGTTTGTCTGTGAGCGTTTCTACATCCATATCTCTTTCTTCAAGATTTTTTTCCATGAATTCTTTTACGATTATTTGGCGTTGTGATTCATACTCGTTGTAGATTGGCCAGAATTGTTGAGCTTCGGCAGGCGTTAGCTGAAGTTTTTCGGTAATAAATGCAACTTTTTGTGCATCAATTTGTTCTCTGATTTTTTTTCTGCGAGATCCATTTTGAGCAATAGATGGCATTGCTATGATCAGAGCGAGAAGTAAAACCAAACCGTTTGTGATTATTTTTGTTTTCATGGTATAATATATTGCATGTTTTATAATTCAGTGAAGATGCTGAAATAGGATGATTTATCATAGTATTCTTCCAGCTCTTCTGTCTTTAATTCTTTATTCTGATTAATTGGTGTGAGTTTTTGATCTTCAATGTTCTTCAATTGGACATACTCATCTTCAATGGCTGATTCCATATTGGGAATTGCTTCAATAGCAGCTTCATTTGCAGCATATTCAATCATAATATCTGTATCCGTTTGGATTGATGCTTGCTGAACTGGGTTTGAATGGGAATTATCCAATACAATCTTTACTCCGATAACAATAATAATGCCTGCCGCCGCCGCCATCGATACTTTCCAGAATTTACTTAAGGTTCGTGTTCTCGGTAATTGTTCTGGCTTTGATTTTGTTGAAACTGTTTTTGCCAGAATTTTGTCTTCCAACGATTCAAAATAGTTTACAGGAATGGTCATCGGATTCTTGCGGGGGATGTCCTCTATGCTTATCCTTTTATTGTGGTCCTGTGTTTCCATTTTTGTTTTCATTTCTTCTTTGATGTTTCTCATCGTTAAAGGTTTAACGACTATTCAGAAATTCTTCTATTTTTTTAACTGCATGATGGTAAGAGGCTTTAAGAGCACCTATAGATGTTCCTAGAATTTCTTCTATTTCCTCGTATTTTAGTTCTTCGTAGTATTTCATATTGAATACCAGACGTTGTTTTTCGGGTAACAGAAGGACTGCTTTTTGGAGTTGTAATTGGATCTCATCTCCTTCAAAGTAAGCATCTTCGATCAGGTTTTCAGACATTTTATGCTCGATTGTATCCCATGAAATAATATTTCTGCGACGTCTTTGAGCCAGAAATGTGAGGGTTTCATTTATTGCAATCCGGTAAATCCAAGTGAAGAGCTTTGAGTCCTGACGGAATGAGTTGAGGTTCTCAAATATTTTAATGAAGACTAACTGAGTAATATCATCAGCATCATCATGATTCATAACCATGCGGCGAATAGTCCAATAAACACGTTCTTTGTAGGTATTTACAAGTAATCTAAAACCTTTTCCTTGTGTAGATGGTTCTCGTAGTAGTTGCAGAAGTTCCTGTTCTGTAGCCATTCGGTGCAATTGTTATGCTAAGATAGAATAGTTTCACGATGGTTTAATCTGGATATAAAAAAAATCACCATTTCATTGTTCTATACAGAAAAAGACCTGATATTTTGCTGTTATCAGGTCTTTATGTTATTGAATTCTATTTGCTTATTCTTCGTAGAATTCGCGTAAAGCAGCAAAATAAATATTGTTCCAGCCGTCTACAATATCTTCATAATCATCGTCAGGGATATTGGTATGTCGAAGTTCAACAGAGGTTGTGTTTTTACTTTCATGTAGTTTTATCGTAACTATTGAAGCTTCTTTTTGTTCTCCAAAAAACCATTGCTGAACAATTTTTTTTCCATACTCAAATTCTAGATTTACACCACAAATACTCCCTTCCCATAGAGAAAACTCAGAGCCCGTTTCGGTTGACATTTCTGCGATTTCACCTGTCCATAAACGTATGGTTAAGGGATTGGTCAATGCAAGATATATTTCTTCGGGCGATGCCGGAATTGAATAATAGCTTTTGAAATCTTTCATCTTTTGGGTATGTTAAAATAGAAAAGAGCACATTTGGTGCAAATGTAACCAAATGTGCTCTTTTTATGACGATTTATCGTTTAAAGTTTTGCTTTTTCTTCGGCAGCAGCTACCGCTTTGTCTCCTTCTTCAGTAGCTTTTGAAACCAATTGATTTGCTTTATTGTTTGCTTCATTATTTAACGCAGTAGCTTTGTAGGCTGCTTCTTTGTTCAGTTTATCGGCAGCTTTTTCAGCTAGTTTCTTTTTGATAATATTGCTTCCAGCTTCACTTATGAGTTTCTTACCTTGAGCATCAGCTTCACGGGTGAGCTTATCGGCAGTTTTTTGTGCTTCAGCACGAATATTGTCAGCTTGTTTCTGAGCTTCTGTAATCATTTGTTCCCGCTTTTTACGGGCTTCGGCTACTGCTTTTTGAGCTTCGGCGCGAGCTTTATTTAGGGCTTCTTCTTTTTTCTGATCGAGCAATTGTTTTCCTTGGTCTTTTAAAGTGTTAACTGCATCGTTTTTCATCTCTTTTAGCCCGGTGGAAACTTTTGGATCGGTTACAGAGCCACCAATATTTACGTCAAATTTCACCATTTCGCCCATCGATATATTGGCTCCGGTTTTTTGATTCGCTTTTGCCATTAATCCGTTTAATACATTATTGGCAGCTCCGCCAAATTCGCTACGTGGAATTTCCATTTTCATGAGATAATCCAGTGATTTGTCGAACCCAGTTGAGCCTGAAACGGTTGATTTGATCTTGTCAAGTTTGATAGGAAAGGGTTTTGTTTTTACACGACCATCTGCAAATTCATAGGCAATATTGAGTTTGTCAAGGTTGAGTTTTTTGAACTTTTCCATTTTCAGTGCATCGGCAACCTTGTTGAGTGTGTTTACGTTTTCGATTACTATTTTCGACGTATTAAGCGAACCTCCACCTGTCATGGTGTTGTACAAAGGATTCATGTAACGATCCAGTTGCATATTGAGCTTGAATTTGGTAGAGATGTTTCCAGAAGTTTTTTCAGCAATTGGAACTATTTTTTGCATCATGGAGAATGATTTTGCTGCCTTTTGAATGTTCAAATTCTGAACGTTGAAATCCATATTAATTGCTGGATTAACAGGTGCATCCGGTCCATGATAATAGCCATTAACAGCCATTTTCCCATCAAGAGTATTCATGCTCAAATTTTTCATGTTTACCTTTTGATCTTTGATTTCAAGAACACCATTAACATTGTCCATTTCCAGATTATCATAAATGAGCTTGTTGAAATTACTTTGCATCACAAAGTTGATATTGGCAGGTACCACAAAAGCTTCCATTGCTTTGCTCACACTGTCTTTTTTTACGTCCTTAGATGCTTCTGCTTTTGGCATCAGATCATTAATATTCATGTAGTTTGAGCTGGTACTGAGTGTTCCACGAATGGTTTCTCCTTTGAGCCAGTATGGAATGTAGTTTTCAATTTTACCTTTTGCACTGAAATCATTACGTCCCATTTTCATATTAAAATCGGCCAGATCGAGATATGCAGGGGAAAAATTTAGTTTGGCAAGCTGGATATCTACTGGTTGAGTTAAGTCTTTGGATGTATAGTTGAAGTTTTGGATCATAAGTGTTCCTAATGCCTGGAATTTTTCATACTGCTTATTTTGAATGGTAGACATTTTTCCTTTCAGAGTCATGTCAGCAGTGAAAATCCCACTCAGCTTTTGATCTTTTTCCAGAGGGTATACATCTTTTACGATGGCTAAATCTAAACGACCTTTGGCAACCATATTCATTTCGGGATCGGTCATAGGTGTTTTAATAAGTAATTGCAAATCGAACGGATTTCCGGCCATTTCGAAATGAAATTTGGCAATATCTACCACTGTATTGTCGATAGTTCCACCTGTACTTGATATTTCAGTTTTGATGTTGATATTTGTTACTGCTTTAGGTACGCTTGGATACTGGAACATTGCATTGGAAACGTTAAGCGTGAGCCCGAAAGCTGGCATGTTCATCGAATCTTTGTAAATCCCTTTTACAAATGCGTTTAAATCAAGCTTTCCGGAAGTTTTCAATTTGTCGAAATCTTTGGAATAGATAGCTGGAATCATAGATAGCAAACTCTTGAATTCGGTTTTATCCGTGATGAATTTTATATCCAAATCGTACCCTTGCTCAAGTATTTTAATAAACCCATCGATGCGAAAACTGAGGTCGTTCAGCTTGTTTTCATTCTCTTTAAGAGTGAATTTCATGTTTTTAAGGTCAGCATCAATATTTGCTTTGATCGATGCATTTGATTTACGTAAGTAACGAATTCCGCCGTAGTCGAGAATAAGATCATCAACTGACGTTTCGGTTTTTATATTGGTTTGATCAGCAGTAAAGTCGCCGCTGAGTTCGTGGTTTAAGCCATTTACTTCTACATAGGTATTCATTAAACGATCATCGTAAATCAGTCGGGCGTTATTGATGCTGAATTTAGTCAGCTTCATTTTAAAGGTTGAAGGTTCGGTAGGTTTTCCGGTAGTTGTGTCAATGGTTCCCGTAGGCTTAACAATATCCCAGTTTACTTTGCCATTTTTGAGGGTTTTGAGCAGAATGCGGGGATCGTCAATTTCAATTTTTTTTACATTGATTTTATCACCGCTGAAAACACTCATTAAATCGAGGGTTGCGTATAGTCTTTTAACGCTGGCAAGGGTGTCTCCTTCAAATTCATTCACACCTACTACTGAAAAATTTTCCACACTAAGCGAAAAGTTTGGGAAAGAGCGAAATAATGAGAGTCCGAATTCGGAAAAATCTACTTTGGCATATAATTGCTTGTTGGCTTCGTCTTTTACTTTTTCAATAATCTTTCCTTTGAATACAAAGGGGAGAATTATTGCCAGTAGCAGAATTACACCCAGCGTAATTCCGGTGATCTTCAGGATTTTTTTTACGGTCTTGTTCATGATATATTTTGATTTGTTTGGTTTTGCTTGGAGTATAACTAAATTCGTGAGGTTTTATTTCGTAGTACATGATCGGCTAAAACTAATGCAGCCATTGCTTCCACGATAGGGAGAGCACGTGGTACAACGCAAACATCGTGTCGCCCTTCAATTTTTAATTCGGTAATTTTTCCATGCTTGTTGGCTGTTTTTTGAGGCATTTTTATGGAGGATACGGGTTTAAATGCTACATTAAAATTAATAGGCATTCCGTTGGAAATTCCACCCTGAATTCCGCCCGAATGGTTGGTATGAGTGGTGAAATCGCTTAAAAAAATATCGTTATGTTCACTGCCTTTAGCTTTTGCTCCTTCGAATCCGGAGCCTGTTTCGAATCCTTTTACGGAAGGTATGCTCAGCATTGCTTTTGCCAGATCAGCTTCAAGTTTGTCAAAAACAGGTTCACCCAGACCTATAGGCGCGTTCAGAATGCAGCATGTGATAATACCTCCACAGGTATCTCCGTCAGTTTTGAGTTGTTGGATGTAGGTTTCCATTTCTGCAGAAAGTGTTTTGTCAGGGCATTTTACGCTGCTTGAATTGATTAAAGAAAGTTTTGGAATGGTTTCTATAGGTTTTAGTACGAATGGACCTATTGCGCTTACCCACGATCGGAAGGTTACCCCGTAGGCTTGCAGGAGTAGTTTTGCAATGGCTCCTCCGGCAACACGAGCAACAGTTTCACGGGCTGAGGCACGGCCTCCTCCCGAAAGATTGAACTCACCGAATTTCTGTTCCCAGGTAAAGTCAGCATGGGATGGACGGTAAACCTCGCTGAGATTTTTGTAGTCGTCAGGCTTTGTATTTTGATTTTCGATTTTAAAAAAAATAGGAGTTCCAGTGGTTATGTTGTTTGAAATTCCGGAAAGAATTTCGATTTTATCATCTTCGATACGTTCCGTAGTGCCAGGTGTAAAGCCTGTTTTTCGGCGATTAAGCTCATGAGTGATGAACTCAAAATCAATACATAGTCCGGCAGGGCAGCCATCAATGACGCCTCCGACTGCTAAACCGTGTGATTCGCCCCAGGTAGTGAGCGTAAATGATTTGCCGATAGTATTACCTCTCATAAAATCTTTTTACAAATTTAACGATTACTCTGATACATTGTTCAGGAAGTAACGTTAAATCTTATGGAATCAGATGGAATTTTAAGATTGAAAGTAACTCATGGGTATTGATTGGTTTTGTGATATAATCGTTACATCCGGCCTTAGCTGCTTTGTCTTTAAATTCGTGCATAGCAAATCCTGATTGTGCAATAATGATGATTTTTTGATTAAACTTGCGTATTTCAGAAGTTGCTTCCAATCCATCCATTTCAGGCATTTTGGTATCCATCAAAACTGCTTTTATATCTGGATTATTTCTTACAATTTCAACTGCTTCAATTCCATTCTTTGCTGAGAGATAATTATATCCTGCTTGTTTTAATGCTATTTGTAAAAGGCGCATACTGGTTTCATCATCTTCAGTAATAAGAATTGTTGTTGTTGGTTTTGAATATGTTTTTTTTACAGGAGCATTGTTTGTCGATAACTGCTTTTGTGCTTTTATGAATGGAATCGTAAAACGAAAGATCGATCCCTTTTCTAATTGAGAATTTACATTGATTTTGCCCCCAAGAGCCTCTACTAAGCCTTTACAAAGTGACAGCCCAAGTCCGGCACCTTCAAATCCACGCGAAAAAGAGGTTTCAATCTGGTAAAAACGTTCAAAAATACGTTCAATATATTCTTGAGGAATTCCTTTTCCGGAATCTTTTACAAAGAAAACAAGCTCATTGTCTTGTTGATATATTCCTGTTTTAATTGAACCTATAGTGGTAAATTTAAGCGCATTTCCTATTAAATTAGTTAATATTTGGTGTAATTTTAGTGAATCGGAAAGAATTTCTATATTTTGTAAACGAATGGGAATGCTTACAAGTAAATTAATTTTGTTTCGTTGAGCCTGAATCGAAAATTGTTTAATACAATCATTTAAGAGCTGATTTAGGTTGATGTTCTCATTGTTGATAACAATAGCTCCTGATTCTATTTTGCTGATATCTATAATGTTATTAATCAGATCGAGTAATCTGCTTCCGCTTCTGTTGATAATAGAAGCATACTCATTTACTTGATTTGAATCGAGTTTTTCTTCTGAAAGTAAAGAAGCAAAACCTAATATTCCATTAAGAGGTGTTCTGATTTCATGACTCATATTTGCCATGAAGGCAGATTTCAAGCGATCACTTTCCTGAGCTTTTTCTTTAGCATAAATGAGTTCCTCAATCATTTTTTTCTTTTCAGTAATATCTTCTTTAATAGCAATAAAATGATTTATTTTGCCTTCACTATTCAATACCGGAGAAATACTTACCGATTCCCAGTAGAGCTCGCCATTCTTTTTTTTGTTATGTAGTTCGCCAAACCATTGTTTTCCAGAGATGATTGTTTTCCACAGTTGTTCATATATTTCTACAGATTGTTTTCCAGATTTTAAAATTCTGGGATTTTGCCCGGAAACTTCTTTAAATAAATAGCCGGAGACTTCCGTGAATTTTGGATTTATATACTCAATATTTCCTTCAGGATCAGTAATGACGACACTTACAGGGCTTTGTTCCAGAGATTTTCCGAGTAAAGCAATTTGTTGACTATTTTTTTTTCGCTGAAAGGCTAAACTGATATGATGTGAAATATATTCGAGCATTTCTAAGTCCTGCTGATTGTAAGCATTTTCATCATCATAGCTTTGTACTACAAATGCTCCGATTGCTTTCCCATTTTCGCGAAGAGGTACCCCTAGCCAGCATGCTGCCTGCTCGCCAATTAATATAGCTTCCCCATTTTTATAGATCTTCTTAAATTGATCTTTTGAATTAATCAATAAAGATTTATTTTTAAAGATAACGATACCTGTTAATGATTTCTCGGCTCGCCATTTTCTGTTCTTGTCTTTTTCGTCACTCACGAAAGGTGCTGTAAATATATTTTCTTCTTCATTGTAAAGTGCTATAAAAAAGTTAGTTGCATCAATAATTTGATTTAACTCTTTTTGAACGTGACTCATGAATTCATCGAGATCTCCCGTTTCGTTTACTGCGGATGTGATATTGTTTTGAACCTTTCTGATTGCTTCCATTCGCTTTCGTTCGGTTATGTCTCGCGCAGATCCTACAGTACCTATTATTTCACCTCTTTCATTTCTTAACGGGGATTTTAGTATATCGAAATAACAATATTTCCCTAAAACTATTCCGTGCTCCTCAAATTGTATTGTTTTTCCAGATTGAATAACTTTTAAATCAGAATTATTGCACATATCGCCAAAAGTGTACCAGTTGAAATTATCAGGATAGGTGTTTTTTTCTCTTTTAAAAAAGTAAGTATCTGTTTTGCCAATAGGTTCTTCAATGTTTTTAGCATTTAATAGGTTTCTGCAAAATGAATTGTTTACAAAAATAAGCTTACCCTCAAGGTCTTTAGCCCAAAGCATATCCGGCATATTATCGGCAATACTTCGAAAAAGTTCTTGTAATTGTTTGTATTTTTGTTTGCTTTGCTGGAGTGCATTCGTTGCATTTACTTCTTTTGTTACATTACGAACCATTGAAAGTACTTCTGTTTTTGAAAAAGGTACTATACGGGCTTCGTAATGTTCAGTTGAATTTTCGCTATTTATTGAATACGAGAAAGTAACGACCTCGTTTAGATTTAATGCTTCATTTATCGATTCTATTATTTTTTGTGAATCATCAGAATTGATAAAGGTATTAAGTTTTTTCCCTATAATGTCGGTGCTGATGTATTGCAATGAAGGGTGTGATTCTGTAAAAACAGTTACATAATTGCCGTTATTGTCGATTACAAATAACAGATCGGGCAAAGCTCTTAGAATAGCTGCTTTTTGATTCTCGCTATTTTGCAATTTATCTTCTGCTTTTTTACGTTCATTAATATTACGGGTAACTCCAAGAATATATTTAAAGTTACCAGACTCATCATAAACAGCGCTAAGCATGATTTCTGTCCAAATAGTAGAGCCATCTTTACATTTTTGTTCCATTATGATTGTTCTGGGTTCAGGCCTTATACCAGAGTTTATTACATTTGCTGTTTCTGCCAGTAGTTTTTTTGCTTTTAAAGAAGAATCTGGAGTTAAAGCATCGTCAAAATTTTGAAGCATATTTTCTTCAGGAGAGTAACCTCTAAGGCTTAGAACAGATGGACTTACATAAATGTATTTTCCTGTTAAGTCCATCATCCAGATAACATCAGTAGAGTTTTCTGCCAGTAGCCGATATTTTTCTTCACTTACTTTGAGCTTTTCTTCAGCTAATTTAGTATCAGTAATATCGTAATTTACACCGATCATTTTGAGAGGATTCCCCTTGGAATCTCTCTCTATTATAGATGCTGCTTTTATATATTTAATTTTTCCAGTCTGTGTGATTATCCTAAATTCTGTATTAAACTCTTTTCCTCCTTTAAGTGCGATTTGTATTTTGTTATTACAGTGAAATATATCGTCTGGATGTAGTTTATTACACCATGCATCATACGTTCCGGGAAAATTGTCGCGTTCAACATCATATAATTTCAACATCAAATCATCCCATTCCAGATTGTTATTTACAATGTTCCAATCCCAAATGCCAATTCCAGCAGAATCGGTAGCAAGTTTCATACGTTGGTTAATCTGCAGGATGCTCTCTTCCCATTTTTTTTGTTCAGTCACGTCGCGGGCAGTAGCGATAAGTACATCTTTACCAAAATATTTTCCTTTGTTTATGATTACTTCTTTTGGAAAGATTTCGCCGTTTTTACGCATAGCCCAGAAATTAAAATGACTAGGTTTCCCTGTTTTTAATACTTCAAATGTCAGACGTTGAATCTCCTCCAGATTGTTTAAGCCAGGAACTGCAACTTCGATTATTTTTTTTCCGATGAGTTCCCGACGTGTACAGCCATAAAGTTTTTCCGCTCCTTTATTTACATCGATAAATATTCCGGTTTCATCTTGTATATAAATAGCTTCGGATACGGCGTTGAATATGTCCTGATATGTTTGTTTTGCTGTTTTCAATTTTTCTTCGGCTTGTTTTATTTTTGAAATATCTTCAAACAGGCCGATTCCTCCCATAGCATTGCCATTGGAATCAGCAATATTGATAAATTGTCCTTTTACGTAAGTTTGTTTGTTCGCTGTAACGGAGTGATAAATGTTTTCATAATAACTTGTTTTACCATCAAGAGCTTCATTAACTGCATTGATTATTTCAGGGTCTTTAAGATTTGTAAGCATGTTAAGCCCAATTAACGCTTTTCTGGATGAGCCAATAACGTTTATAAATTCGGGGTTTACATCTACAATGCTTCCCTTTGTATCAAACTGAACAATACCGATAGGTGAACTTTCGAAAATTGCCCTGTACCGTTCTTCATTTTGTTTAAGCCGGGCTTGTGTTTGAATACGTTCAGTAATGTCTTCGTGCATTAATACAAAACGTTCAGGATTACCGGATTTATCAAAAATTGGAAAGATATACATTCGTATCCAAACAGGTTTATCGGCAAAGGTAGGGCTGATGTCTTTGGCATTGTAATAAAAGTCAGGGAAATACACAGCTTCTCCTTTCTTTACTTGTTGGAGTAAATTGCTAAATCCTTTCTGGATAAGAGTATAATCGTTAAATATTGAGTAGTCGGGAGGGGGAATAGCTCCGAATAGTTTTGTGTGTGCTTCATTTACATGAAGGGTATATCCTTCATTATTAACAATCTGAAATGACATGGGGTTTTTGTCAATCATGTTTTTGAATATAATTTCTGATTGTACGCTTGGGGTTATATCCTCAAAAAATGTTGTAAAATAACCTTTTGCTGATGAAAGAACATCTACCTTAAACCACTGGTTAGTTTGTAGTGAGCGTTGTATTATCGTTTCACTTCCTCCTTCTAAGGCTATTTTCCCATGATGCGCAATGCGGTTGTTTATTTCCTCTTCGCACAGGGTTGGAGAAATTTCCCGTATTGTTTTTCCAATAATATTGTTCGATTTAAAGCCTGTTATTTTCTCAAAAGCCTTATTAACCTCAAGAAATCGATAGTCAACCGGAATATTGTATTCGTTTACAATTATTTGAAAATATGCATATCCAAAAGGAGCTTGTTCTATAGCTGTTTTGTAGTGGTCGTTATTCATTACTATTGGATTTTATAGAGTGGAAAATGAGAAAAAATATTTATAGAAAATAAAGGTGCTATTACTTTGGTATTTTAGTTATTATGAATAATAATGAATTATTTGTATTTGTAGGTTGATGTTATTTTAGGTAATAGATGATGAACCGCTAATTCGATGGATATGCTTTCTCTGGGTGAATTATTTTAAATGGAAATGTAAAGTAAAAAGTAGAACCTGTGTTAGGTTTGCTTTCTACCCAAATAGTTCCTCCAAGTATTTCTATATATGCTTTTACGATAGTTAATCCTAATCCCGAACCTTCGTATAGGTGAGTATTTGTAATATCAACTTGTGTAAAGCTATTAAAAATCATATCTGTTTTGTTTTCAGAAATTCCGATTCCAGTGTCTTTAACTGAAAATATAATATGTTCAGTTTTGAGTTCTGCAGAAAGAATTATCTCTCCTTTATGTGTAAATTTAAGTGCATTATCTAAAAGATGTTCAAGGATGATGTTTAGTTTAAAACTATCGCTAAATATAATCAAATTATTCTTAATGCCGAAAATATACATTTTAAATTGCAATCCTTTATTAGTAATTTTTGATTCATATTT
This sequence comes from Bacteroidales bacterium, assembly GCA_963667975.1. GTDB lineage: Bacteria > Bacteroidota > Bacteroidia > Bacteroidales. The sequence continues at coordinate 3,152,205 of OY764079.1, read as the reverse complement.
TTTCTCCAAGGCATGTAGAGTATCGGTTATATTGAAGTTATGGTTGTAAATTGAAGTTTGTCCCGTCTCAATTTGAGAAACATAGATGATATTGTTTACTGTATTTATTAAACGTTCAGCACTTTGGTCGATAATTTCAGTATATTCTTTACGTTCAGCATTAGAAACAGTATCATCTTTTAAGAGAGCAAGAAATCCAAGTATTCCATTAAAGGGAGTTCTTATTTCATGTGATAAATTATTCAGAAAAGCACTTTTTAACTGGTTGCTTTCTTCTGCTCTTGCTTTGGCGATTTTGAGCTCTCTCTTTTGTTTAATAAGACGCTCAAATAAGTTTCCAATCTGTTGGTATTCACCGGCATTATTTTGTAAGTCTGCAATTAATGCTTCATCTTCGGTTGTGAGAATATTTGTAATGAGTTTTAATGGTTTATTTACCCACTTACGAAGTGCAAAATAGAGAGCTATCCAAATGATAATAATGGAAATACAGACTATTGTGAAAAGCAAAATAGAGATTTTGTGATAGAGACTTATTGTATTCGATGTTTTTTTAAAAATTACATTTGCAACAATATTGTTATTCCAGTCTCTAAGTGGAAGTGAAACCGTGATTATATGATTTACATTATTTGGGATGTTCCTATTTATCGTTGGAGAGATGCTGACCTCAGAACTACTTAATTCACTTAATTCATTCGTGAAATCATTTGTCCAAAGCTTAGCAATAAACAGAAACCCTCTTGGATTAGTAAATTTATGTGATGGGTCGTTGTTCGGATGTATTGTGGCTGCACTGATTTCAGTAATTATATTGTTTGCATAATAAAAGAAATTAACAAATCTTCGTTCCTTTAATATCGTAAACAAATTCTGAGAGATAAACCTTTTATCAGAAAATACATTACTTGCAGCCTCATGAATCTTGTTGAAATTTGTATCATAAACACACACATAATCAACATGATAAGAATTTATTATTGTTGTAATATTGCTTTCTAGCCATGAGGTGTTTTTGGTATAAATAGCAGTGATAAACTCATCATAAAAAGTGTAGTCATATACAGTTTGCTTTAGGTTTGATGTTTTAAGCTTCAGAATAGTATTTGCCTCATTATTCAATTGTTTGTGTGATTCTTCAATTACAATTTTTTGCTGTTTTTCTTTAATAACATACAATCCAATAATGACAGCAATCAGCGCAATGCTTAATAAAAGCAAGGTTAATGTTATTTTTTGGTATATGTAAGTTGTTTTCATCTTGTGTGGCAGGTTGGGAAGTTAATTTTTATACTTAGGAGTTTCATTACTTTACAAATGTAGCAAGTTTTTTAGCAGATTTCTTTATTTACAGGTTTTATAATATTGTAGCTTACTACTTTGTAATTGTGAATAATTTTAAAATCGAATTCATTAATTATTTATACAACATATAAACTTGGAATTTTTCAGGTGATTGTTTATTTGATTAATGATCATTTTACTACACAGAATAATGTTTTTATGATACTTCAGTTATTATTGTGAGTAAAATAATATGTATAATTAATTTATTATAAAATATTAAAAATTATAATATAAAAGACTAAGACTGACGTAAGTTTGGGAAACTGTCAACCTGTATGATTAAGAAGCAATCGGAGGGGAAATATATGACGATTTTTATGATGGAATGCTTATATTTGTTACAGTGAAAAAGGGATTGAATTTTATATTTGCTGAACGCAGGTTCAATAATTAACGAATTACGAAACTTATGCCTGATTCGATTATACTGGGACTTATTCAAAATACAGCAGTTCTTTTAGCTTTGGGTTTGCTGTATGACTATTTTTGGGTAAACGATCTTGAAAAACGATTAATACGGAAAAAAATATTATTAGGATTAATGATTGGAGGTATGGCTGTTGTTTTAATAGCATCGCCCTGGACTTTAATTCCTGGAATAGTCTTTGATACTCGTTCTGTTCTGTTGGCACTGTCGGGCTTGTTTTTTGGATCAATACCTACTCTTATCGCAATTATTATTACGTCGCTCTATCGGATTTTTCTAGGGGGAGGAGGAATTTATATGGGTATAGCGGTTATTACCTGTTCTGGTTTAATCGGTATATTTTGGCGCAAATTCCGTAAAAAGCAAATTATTGAATATTCACTTGTCGAATTTTATCTCATTGGGTTGGTTGTACATGTCACAATGCTGGGGTGTGCTGTTTTTTTACCATCCGAAAAGGCATTTTCAGTCTTTACAACAATTGCGTTGCCTGTAATGATAATCTATCCATTAGGGACAATGCTTTTGGGTGGAATGATGAAAAATCGTTCCAAACGCTGGCTTACGCAACTTCTACTCAGTAAAAGTGAAGAGAAATTTCGTTCAATTACTGACCAAATTAGCGATATGATTTTTCTTACAGATGAAAAAGGAAATCTTCAATATGCTTCTAAATCCTGCATTGATATGTTTGGATATGTTCCAGAGGAGATGAAAAAGAAAAATATTATGGATTTTATTGATAATGAACAAGCAACTTTGGCTTTGGAGCATTTTATACAAACTTTGAATCAAAAAATCCATAATCCTCATATTCAGCTAAACTTAAAAAAAAAAGACGGATCATTTTTTATAGGTGAAATCACCTCAACCTTGTTTGTCGATAACGATTTAAAAGGTGCTTTAGGGGTAATAAGAGATATTACTTCCCGAATACAAAGTGAACAAGCTTTACTAATGAGCGAAAAGAATTATCGTGAAATATTTAATTCAACTAAAGAGGCCATTTTTATTCATGATGCGAAGAGCGGGTTAATCATGGATGTAAATGAGCCGATGTTAAAGATGTTTGGGTACCAATCAAAGCAAGAGGTTGTTGGAAAGTTAATAGATGATTTTAGTGAAAATAAAAGTCCTTTCACATTATCTGATGCCTTTGCAAAGTTTGATCAGGCGATGAAGTTTGGGTATGTAATATTTGAATGGAGTGCTAAACGAAAAGATGGAGAGCTATTTTGGGTAGAAGTTTCTTTGAAAAAGTCAGAAATAGGTGGGGATATAAGAGTTTTAGCTGTTGTCAGGGATATTAATGAACGAAAAATCAGTGAAAAAATCATTCGGGAAAGCGAAGAAAAATTTTCGAAGGTATTTAATGAAGCTCCGTTATGGATATCACTTAGTAATCCGGAAACAGGTGTGTATTGTGATGTAAATGATTCATTTATAAAAGCCTCTGGTTATAGTAGAGAGGAGCTTGTTGGGAAATCATCTGTTGAAATTGGTTGGTTTACAAAAGAAGAACGGCAAAAATATGCTGAAATATTCAGGGAAAAAAAGAGGATTGAAAGAATTGAGTTGAAGTTCGAAACTCGTTATAATGGAATTCGATACTGTATTGTAAAGGGTGAATTGATCGAAATTAATGGAAAATCAATGCTTTTATCTATTATTGAGGATATAACAGAGCAGAAGAAAAAAACAGAGCTCATTTTCAGATTGTCAAAATGCCTTGAACAAACGCCCGCTTCTATTATTATTACGGATGCAAATGGTATAATTGAATATGTGAACAAAACCTTTACTACAATAACCGGATTTTCCGCTGATGAAGCAATTGGCAAAACTCCAAGGATCTTGAAATCAGATTTAACCCCACAAGATACTTACATTCATCTTTGGCATACAATTTTAGGTGGAAAAGATTGGATGGGTATTCTTCAAAATAAAAAGAAAAACGGTGAGTATTATTGGGAGAGAGCTTTAATTTCGCCTGTGTTCGATGAAATAGGTAAGGTTATAAATTTTATTGCGATTAAAGAAGATATAACCGAACAAAGGAGCATTCAGGAAGAATTAAGTGAAAAGAATCTTATATTTCAGCAATTTTTGAAACATAGCCCTATCTATATATTTTTTAAGGATAAGAATCTAAGAACATTGTATTTGAGCGAAAATTATGAAAATATGTTGGGTATTCCTTTAAAGGATTTGCTGGGAAAAACTATGGATGATCTCTTTCCTTCTGATTTGGCAAAAAAAATGATTGAAGATGATAAAAGAATACTGGAGCAGGATGTTTTAATTCAGACAGATGAAGAGCTTAACGGAAAGTACTATTCAACTGTTAAGTTTCCGATAAAACAAAGTGGAAAAGATCCAATTTTAGCTGGTTTTACCATGGATATTACCGAAAGAAAACAGGCAGAAATTGCACTAAAATACAGCGAAGCACGTCTTGCCTCATTCATGGAATTTGTTCCGGCAATGATTATAATCAAGGATCATGAGTCACGTCCGGTTTATGTAAATGATCAGGTGAAGAAACGTTTTTTTATTGAAGAATATTTTGGTAAATTACCTCATGAATCTCTTCCATTTGAAGAAGCCGAAATAGAAGTAGCGCATGATCAGGATGCATTCAATTCAGGATATACTGTTTATGAGGAAGATAAAACTGGATTGGATAATGTGAAATATACTTTATTGGTACAAAAATTCAGAATCAATATTCCTGATTCAAATCCAATGCTAGGTGTAATAATTATGGATATTTCGCAACAAAAAGAAGCTGAACGAGAATTGATAGATGCGCTTGACAGGGCAGAAAGATCGGATAAACTAAAAGAGGCATTTTTACAAAATATGTCGCATGAAATACGCACACCAATGAATGCTATAGTTGGCTTTGCAGATTTATTAAATGAAGAAGATTTAACTCCTGAGAACAGAAAAGAATTTATTTCTATTGTAACCAGTAGTAGCCGACAACTACTTTCTATTGTAAATGATATTTTAACGGTATCGAGAATTCAAACAGGTCAGGAAATCATAAATTATGAATATTTTGAGCTTCACAGAATGCTTCAAAATCTCTATTCAATATTTTTGCCAAATGCACAGGAAAAAGGATTAGAATTGATATTGTGTTTGCCAAGCGATGGAAAACAGACCTTATATGCTGACCAAACTAAAATAAACCAGATACTTACGAATTTATTAAGTAATGCGATAAAATTTACCCATCGTGGCAAAGTTGAGTTTGGATACAAACAGAAAGAAAATAACTTTTTTGAGTTTTATGTGTTAGACACAGGGATAGGAATTTCCAAGGAACAACAAGCATTTATATTTGATCGCTTTGCACAAGCAGACACTTCTATTGGTAAAAATTATGGAGGTACCGGCTTGGGATTGTCCATATCTAAGTCATTTACTGAGCTTATGGGTGGTACTATTTATGTTGAGTCAAGACCAGAAAATGGCTCACATTTTATTTTTGTATTACCTTTGCAATCATCGGAAAATGATCCCGTACTTATTGGATTATTGCCCGGGAAAATGGAGATTAAAGCTATGAACTATACAATTTTATGTGCTGAAGATGAGTATTTTAATATTCGATTGATTGAGCATTGGTTTGAGAAAAACAACTATCGTTTACTCATAGCCAATAATGGTTTGGAAGCAATTGAAATGTGTAAAAATCATCCCGAAATTGATTTGGTATTGATGGATATTAAAATGCCAGAACTTGATGGTTTATCAGCATTAATTGAAATCAGAAAATTCAGACCGGAATTACCTATGTTTGCTCTTACTGCTTACGCGATGGAAAAGGACCGGGACCATCTTCTGAATAATGGGTTTAATGATTATATTAGTAAACCCATTCGAAAAGAAGAACTTTTGGAAATGGTGTCTAATCAACTGAATAAACAGTAATTTTTATTTTCCTGATAGCTATAACATGATTAGTTTTCCTCCTGCAAAAATAAATCTGGGTTTACGGATTACCGAAAAACGTGGAGACGGTTTTCATAATCTGGAAACAATTTTTATTGCCACTTCTCTTTGTGATGTATTGGAAATAATTCCTCGTGAAGATCATCAGGTACTATTTTCGCAAAGCGGAATTCCGTTAGATATTGATTTTGAAAAGAATCTTTGTGTAAAGGCCTACAAGGTGATGATGGAGCTTTTCGAGTTACCTGGGGCAAATATCTATTTACATAAAGTTATTCCTTTTGGTGCGGGGTTGGGTGGTGGCTCGTCTGATGCAGCCTGGATTATTAAGATGTGTGATGGCTTATATCATTTAAATCTTGATGATGCACAGATGATGAAAGTAGCTTCAACTCTTGGGAGTGATTGTCCTTTTTTTATTCTGAATCGCCCTGCATTTGCTTGCGGAAAAGGAGAAAAGTTAATTTCTATTGAGATTGATCTCCAGAATTTGAAAATGTTGATTGTAAAGCCCCCGTTTGGAATTTCTACACCATTGGCTTATAGTAAAGTGAAACCGGAAACACCTGAAAATGACCTTCGATCTTTAATTCAAGCACCTTATAACGAGTGGAAAGATAAAATATTTAATGACTTTGAAAAAGCTCTTTTTTCTGATTATCCGGAACTTGCATCTATAAAACAAAAATTTTATGATTATGGAGCTGTTTATGCTTCGATGAGTGGCAGTGGCTCTGCTTTCTACGGACTCTTTTCCTCAATCCCAAATATAGACTGGCCTGTTGATTATTTTGTGTGGAAAGAAAAATGAAAGTAATATTATTATACAATTTACACGCCTATCTCTCTCTTATTTTATTCATGATTCCTCTTTTGTAGAATATAGCTAGCATAATTCCTCTGGTTGCCAGAAAAAACAAAAAGGCTATCCATAATCCATTGTTTCCCATTTTAGGTTGCAGCAGCAATGCGGTAGGAAAATAAACTATTAAAACCGCGATGATCATTGAATTACGCATTTCTTTTGAGGCCGTGCATCCAACATATACACCATCCCATAAAAATGCCATAAAACTTAGTACGGGTAAGGTTATGATAAACAAGCTATAACTTTGAGCTTGAGCAATAATTGATTTCTGATTTGTAAGAAATTGTAATATTTGATTGTTGAAAAGAAAGTAGATTAACGAAAAAATAAGCGACATTGCAATTCCCCAGTGAAATAGGCGAGTTACAGAATTTTTAAGTTCTGTACTATTTTTTGCTCCAAAGTATTTACCGGCAATTGCTTCTGCAGCGTATGCAAACCCATCCATTGCATATGAAAAGAAAATAAAAAATTGATAGAGTAAAGTGTTAATTGCTAGTATGTTATCGCCGTATTTTGCAGATTGAGCTGTAAAAAAACTAAATGCAAAGATTAATAGGATTGTCCGAATGAAAATATCACGGTTAACATTCATAAACATTATCAATGCTTTACGATTGATGATTTGTGTATAATTAATCAATTTTGATAAGTTTGAATATTTGGTTTTTAAGAAGATAAACGCAAGCATTAAACCTGAGTATTGTGAAATTATTCCACCATAAGCAATTCCTTTAACATTCAGGTTAAATTGATAAACAAACAATATATTTAACCCGATATTCAAAATATTAACAAATAGCGTAATGAACATTGGAATACGGGTATTTTGCATGCCAATAAACCAACCCATAAATGCATACAAAGCGATGGTTGCCGGAGCTGTATAAATCCGAATGTCGAAGTAATCGCGCGCAATACTCTCGACAGCAGTACTGGCATCTAATGAATTAAATGCAATATACGAAATAGGCCATTGTAGTAAAATCAGCAGAATACCTGCAATTATTCCGATGAACAAACCTCTGTAAAGATGATGAATAGCTTCTGGAAAATTTAAGGCACCATAGCTTTGTGCTGTAAATCCACTTGTTCCCATTCGTAGAAATCCAAATGTCCAAAAAATAAAATTAAAAATCATTGTCCCTATTGCAATAGCTCCCAGATAAATGCTACTGCCTAAATGTCCCATAACAATAACATCAGCCAGTCCCAGCAAGGGTACCGAAATATTGCTAATGATATTGGGAATGGCGAGATTTAAAATTTCTTTGTCGTAAGAGCTTTTTTTGAACAAATTGCAAAACTGGTTGTTTTTTAACATATTCTGAAACTAAAAATGAGAGTCGCAATGAAAGTAATAATAGGTATAATGTTTTCTTCTGCAGTTGTATTGGCTTCGTGTTCATCTCCCAAAGGAGATAAAGTAAATGCTGGCGATGCAGTAGATTTAGCAGGCAAAGATACAACAGCAATTGTTTATACTGTTGTTGCAGATAAAAGCTCAATTGCCTGGGTCGGTTCTAAGCCTTTGGGGCAACATAATGGAACAATTGCAATCAAGAGTGGTGAAATTGACGTAAAGGATGGTGTTATTACCGGAGGTGCGATTGTGATAGATATGAAAACAATCAAGGATATTGACTTAGCCGACAAAGCAGCGAATGAAAAATTAACAGGACATTTAATGAGTCCCGATTTTTTTGATGTGGAAAAATATCCAGAGGCTAAATTTGAAATTCAAAAGATTGAAAATGTGAATCATAAGGATGTAAGTCATCTGATTACGGGGAACCTTACCTTGAAAGATGTCACCAAAAGCATAACTTTTAAAGTAAATATCAAATTTGCAGAGGATAAAATGATAGCATCAGCCCCTTCGTTTATTATAGACAGAACAGACTGGAATATAATCTATGGTTCAAAGAAATTCGTTGATAATCTTAAAGATAAATTTATCAACGATGAAATTATACTTGAAATAAAGACTCTTGTTGCCGTGAAACAGTAAATCAGATGAAAAGACAGTTTCGAATTTTATGGCCTGTGTATGTTTTTAGGGGCGAATTTTAATTACCGGGCCAAAACACCCCGTCTACATGGGGTGTTTTTTTTATCAACAGAGAATTAACGTATTTTTAGTAGATCGCTTGAAAAAGAATAAATATTTTGCAATGAATTTTGTTAAGTAAAATCTTATATTAAAATAATATGATTATGAGAAGATTGAAAGTTGTAATAGCAATATTTCTATGTGCACTAACATTGTTTACGTATGGACAAAGTTCATTGGCAGTAGGTAAATCACAACTAAATGCAGGAGTGGGGCTTTCTGGTTGGGGTGTTCCTTTATATTTGGGGCTCGATTATAGTTTCCATAAAGATTTTACTCTTGGAGGAGAAATATCATTTCGCTCCTATCACGAAAATTGGAAAAATTATTCCTATAGTCACTCAATAACTGGTTTTTCGGCAAACGTGAATTATCATTTCAATAATGCTCTTCAGATTCCACGTAATTGGGATTTTTATGCGGGTTTAAACTTGGGGTTTTATGTATGGTCATCGCCAGACGCATATCAGGGAAGTCATAGTTCTGGTTTAGGCATTGGAGCACAAATAGGAGGAAGGTATTATTTTACGAATAAAGTAGGTTTGAATTTTGAGTTTGGAGGAGGTAATGCTTTCTCGGGTGGAAAAGTGGGCGTGACCATAAAACTGTAATAGTTTAATGGGCCTTTTTGTAAAAGTAGCTGAAATAATGAAAGTTATAGCCCTTTATAATGTTATTTTTGTTTTTGAGGAGCGTAATAATAATAGTGGAAAAGTGCAAGTGGACGGTAAATTGCATGTGCAAATTTTGAGAATGCGAAAAGCAAAACCAGTTGCATGGAGATGATTGTATGGATTACAAATACAATTTGATTCATTGAATTGCTGGCATTCAATGTTACGGAAGCTTCGAGCCAAAAACCTGTAATTCCTGCTACAAATAGAAATCCCAGAAACATCCAGTCGGCAAGTTTTGTTGAAGAATAAGCTTTGGTTATTTTTGTTAGACGGTAGTACAGGGCCATTGAAGTACCATAAATCAACAGTAAACCAGCCAGAGTCCCCAGTAAACGTGAAGGAAACCAGATATCCGTTGCTGGATCTTTAAACATAAAATCGAGAATAGTTGCCAGCAGTAATCCAATAAATCCCCACATGACGAACCAGTGGATAAACCATGGACGTTCGTAGCTTTTTTTTGTATTCCAGAATGATTCGTCTTCTGTATCACAATTTCTGTAACGCCGCATGGTTGCCAGTTCGTCGCCGGTTTTTTGAAATGCTTCACTGATTTTAGTGGTTTTTTGACGCTCTTTTTCATCGAGGCCCGACGAGAGTCTTCGCCACATGCTTATAATTCCCCAAACCATTGAAATACCTGTAATTGAAAAGATAATCAACCCCATGGTGTGAAGTATTTCATAAGGCATCCATTCGAAAATCCAGCGTGAAACAATGCTGTCGGGTTTGATTGTTAAAAGAAAAAATCCCAGAATTACGGCCAGAAAGAGCGTAAGAAATATAGAAAATGGATTGCTTTTAAATATTAGTTTGGTTAATCCGGTAGGTTCATAATTGGCAATGGCATAACGACGAACAGCAGCCATGTATTCGGCAGGAGCAGCTTGTCGCGGACAATTTGTGCTGCAATCGCCGCAGGCATAACAAAGCCAGATTTCTTTACTATTGAGCAAATCTTCCCGCTGGCCTAAAACACCACTACGTACAAATTTACGTGGAAAGTTCGCATTTTGCTCGGTTAAACCACAGGTAGCCGTACATGTACCGCAATTGAAGCATGCTTCAAAGTCTCTGGCACCATATTTCTTTATTTCCTGTGCAAAATTGGGATTTATTCGTGCCATAGTTAGTTGGTTTTTAGTTTGTAATAGAAATATGTGTCATTATCGTCGAGACCATCCGGTATAACAACGCCATAACGATTCATTGTCATAATATTGTAGGTGATTTCTTCTGCCGGAACAGATGCTTCCTGAGCAATTTCAGGAATGGTCTTTGGCTTTTCCTGTAGTATTCTTTCGATTTTTTTCCAAAGCGTAGGATATTCTTTCATTTTAACCGTTGCTTTGTTTTCCGATGTTTCTTCTTTTTCCGGTTTTGCTTCAAGATTAACATCTTCTGAAAAGCCATCAATCATAGCTTCAATTTCCCGATTGGTATATTGGGCCATTTCAATTGCATCTGATTTACAGAACGAAGCGCAAATACCACATCCGGCACAGGCTGATTTTTCTATTTCTGCAATCGTTTTACCCTGAAAATTCACCTGCTTTACAGAACCATAGTCGCAAACATCTGCACATTTTCCACACCAGACACAAACATCTAGATTCACGCTTGCCACGATTGGGTCAAGGGCAATGGTTCCGCTTTTGATCAGTGCATTAATTTTTGCAGCTCCAGAAAGCGCTGATTGTACTGATTCCGATATATTTTTAGGTCCCTGACAACATCCACCGATCAAAATGCCTTTCATCACAGTTTCTACCGGTTTTAGTTTTGGGTGTATTTCGTTGAAAAAGTTATCGTTTCCGATGGGTATTTTGAGTTTTCCGGCAATATCTTTACTATCGGAACGTGAAACCATCCCGGTAACCAATACAACAAGATCTGTTTCAAACTCAAACTCTTTTTTTGCTGAAAGGAGATCTTTTATTTTGACAATAAGTTGATTGTCTCGTTGTTCTACAACCGGTGGCTCTTTTTCATCATATTTAAGGTAAATATCACCTTGCTTGCAGGATTGGTCATACATTACTTCCTGTTTTCCATACGTACGGATATCACGGAAAAGATGAAATGCTTTTATTTCTTTATATTTTTTATTGATTTCCAGCGATGTATGGATTGTTGAAGCGCAGCATGTACGCGAACAATATTTGCTTTCTCCTTTCAGTTGCCGGTTTCCAACGCAATAGATGAAGGTAATTTTGTGAATTTCTTTCTGATTTACAATCAGTTTTTCAGGATTTATCTCCATCAAACGCTTTAGCTCAGGGAGTGTGATTATCTGTTTGCTGGTTTGATATCCAAATTCTCCTTCTTTTGGTTGATAATTGTCAAAACCGCTGGTTACCAAAACAGAACCAACACTGAGAATAAGTTGCTCCGGCTGTTGATTTATGTCAATACAGGATTTAAATTTCCGAAGAAATTCAGCGTCGTGCTCAATAAGTTCGCGATTTATAACCGGAATGTCAGGCAATGCTTCCGGGTATATTTTAGCGATAGCCTTACTGCGCGAAAATCCAAAATCGAAAATATTTTCTGTTTCAGCTTTACATTCATCGATGGCTGTTTTTATTAAATTTTTGTCATAGTTTGGTATGACATAACGGGGTTGAATTGTAATCTCAGCCTGAAAATTCCCTACGCTACCGCTGATTCTCTCAAGTTTTGAACCTGTAAATAGCGTGATATTTGGTAATGTGTTGATTTCTTGATAAAGACGTGCGATCAAATCTTTTCCTCTTTGATTTGTACCAAAAATATGTTCGTTTTGCGCTGTACGACCACCAACGAAATACTCTTTTTCGATGAGGTAAACATGGTTGCCATTACGTGCAAGGTCGATGGCTGCCCGCATACCGGCAACACCTGCTCCAATAATCAAAACAGCCCTGTGTGCCTCAATATTGATGCTATCGAGAGCTTCTGACTGAGCCACACGGCGAATTCCGGCACGAATCAGTCCGGTAGCTTTACGGCTAGCCTCATCGGGTAAATCGGAATGTGCCCATGAACATTGTTCACGAACATTTACCTGAACATAGTTGAATTTGTTGATTCCGGCACGTTCAGCTACACTGCGAAAGGTATGCAGGTGAAGTTTCGGAGAACAAGATGCAACAACGATGGCATCAAGATTTTTATCCTGAATATCCTGAATCATCTCCTTTTGGTTAGAGTCGGCACAAGCAAACATTACATCTTTCGAAACAATTACACCGTTTTCTAATTCAACAAGTTTGCGAATTTCTTCAACATCTACATAATCGGAAATGTTACCACCACAATGACAAATATATACGCCTATTCTTTCTTTCATGTTTAATCTCAATTACAAACGATTTAAATAACTGGCTACTTCTGATGCAGCGCAACCTGCCGAGAGAATAGAGTCAGGGATGTCTTTAGGGCCGGAAGCCGTACCAGCCACAAATACACCTTCGATGGTAGTTTGCGATGGAGAAATCAGTTCGTCAACCTGTTTTACAAAGTTGAATTCGTCCAGTTCAAGTTGCTTATTTGTAAATAGTTCAGGTAGTCCTTTGTTGGGTAAAACGCCTACCGAAAGAACTACTAAATCGTGTTTTGTTTCTTTTACTTTTCCGGTAACGATGTCTTCGTAACGAACAATCAGATCGCCATTTGCTTTGTCTTTAGGACTTACTCTCGCCACTTTGGCTTTCACAAAGTTTACTCCCATCGATTTTGATTGCTGAAAAAATTCCTCGTAACCTTTTCCAAATGCACGGATATCCATATAGTAAATGGTGATATCAGCCAGAGGGAGGGCACCCATCAATAATTGAGCCTGTTTGATAGAGTACATACAGCATATTTGTGAGCAAATAGGATTGTTCGCGCAATCGGAACTACAGGCATAATTATTTTCGAGGCTGGAATCACGAGAGCCAGTACAAAGAATATAGGCGATATTATCCGGAACTTTTCCATCTCCCGGCCGCAAAACAGCATTGAAAGGTCGGGTAGGGGCTATTAAACGATCCATCTGCATGGAATCTATAACATTTGCATATTTTGAATAGCCGTATTGAGGTTTGTTTTCGGGTTTGAAAAGCTTGAATCCCGAAGAGAGGACAACTGTTTTTGCTTCAGCCAAAACAGATTCTTCTTTTTGAGAAAAATCAATGGCGTTTGCCGGACAGGCAGTGATGCATTGGTGGCATTCGCGACAATTACTACAATCTAAACAACGTGAGGCACTCTGGTGTACTTCTTCTTGTGTGAAAGTTAGTTCAACATCTTTAAAATCATAAATACGTTCAGATGCCGGTCGCAGGGTTGCATATAGAGCCGGAATGTTTTTGATGTTGCCACGGTTTAGGACTTCCTGTTTGTCAATGGCCGGAAGTTTATCTCCGAAGATATAATCGGCAGGGTTAAGGCCCTGAAGAAATTTATGAATGTAAAATGCAGCTTGTTTTCCCTGACCTGCAGCTTCTATAATAGTGGATGCACCTGTAAAACAGTCACCTCCCACAAAAATATAAGGAACTTCAGTTTGTAGCGTTTGTGTGTTTGCAAGTATTACCCCTCCTTTTCCAAGTGTTAATTCTTGAGAAAAATTAGAGGTCGAAGGCTTAATTCCCACGGCTTCAATTACAAGATCGCAATCAAGTTGAATCTCAGAACCTTTAATTTCTATTGGAGAGCGACGGCCACTGGCATCAGGTTCTCCGAGCTTCATTTTTATCAGTTCAACTTTACTGAGTTTGCCGTTTTCTCCCATAAAGCGAACGGGATTACGAAGGATCATTAGTTCAACGCCTTCTTCTTCAGCTTCTTTAATTTCAGGGGCAAAGCATGGCATTTCTTCACGGCTGCGGCGATAAATTACACTCACCTTTTCTGCACCCAGACGAAGGGAAGTCCGGGCAGCATCAATGGCGGTATTTCCACCTCCGATAACCATTACTTTTTTCCCTTTTAAATTCATTTTCTCACCGATTTTAGACTCTCGAAGAAAATCGAGGCAAGAAATAACTCCTTCGAGTTGGCTGCCTTCAATATTTGTCGAAACAGCCTGATGAGTTCCCACAGAAACAAAGATAGAGTCAAAGCCTTGTTCTTTTAGTTCGGAAAGATTGTTGATTCTTTTATTGAGTTCAAAATCAACACCTAATGCAGTGATGTTTTGAATGTCGCGTTCTACAATTTGCTTGGGAAGGCGATATTCTGGAAGGGTAAGCATGAGCATTCCTCCTAATGCTGGTGCGGCTTCAAATATTTTTATCTGATGACCTTTTAACGCAAGATGATAAGCAGCGGTTAACCCGGCAGGACCTGAACCAATCACAGCAACCCGCTTTCCACTTTGATTTTCGGGTTTAGAGACTTTTGCAACAGGGTGTTTTGAATAGTAATCTTCTGCCATAAAACGCTTGATACGACGAATGTCTACAGCTCCTTCAAGGCTTGTACGGGTACATTCTCCCTGGCAGGGAGCATAACACGCTCTCCCCAAGCTTCCGGGAAGAGGAATATCTTCGAGATGCAAATTAAACGCATCTTCATACTGGTTGTTTCGAATCAGTGAAATATAACCGTAAGGTTTAACACCTCCCGGGCAGGTATTAATACAGGGAGCTGAATGGTTCTGACGTTCGATGCATGCTATACGAGGATTGGCAAGACTGAACGGGATATAAGCAACTTTACGTCCCGCAAGATTTGCATTATATGTATCTTTTCTGATTTCGGGACAAGCCGCTTCACATTCCTGACAACCAGTACACGCTTCTGGAATTACAAAGCGCGGATGCTTTTTAATATGGATATCAAATCCTTTTTCTTTCTTTTCAATGCTTTCAATTTCACTGTTTAACAATAGAGAGATGTTTGGATGACGGGCTGTTTCCGACATTTTGGGAGTAGTGATGCAAGCAGCACAATCGAGTGTTGGAAAAACTTTACTCAATTGTATCATCTTGCCACCAATTGATAATTCTTTCTCAACCAGCAATACCTTATAGTCCATCTCTGCAAGATTTAATGCTGCTTCTTGCCCGGCTATTCCTCCGCCGATTACCAGTGCGTCATATCCTTTTTGTTCCTTTGCCATTTTTCTTTCTTAAATTGTCAGTTGATCTCTTGTCAGTAATTTATGATTCGTAGTTAGTATTTCTAGCCTTCGCTGCTTACTTCTAATTCATTTTTTATGCTTCCCAGATCAAATAAAATTTTTGTAAAATTTTCCATGTGAGCGGCAAAGGGTTCTGCACAAACAGAACATATTGCTGACATTCGGATACGTTTGGGATTGATATTTAGCTTTTTCATCTGATTTTGTGACTCCACGATAATTTCGTTGGTGAAATCGGAACAACGTGAACTATAGGAACATTCGTGACCATCGGCAGCGATAAACACTCCATCAAACCCTTTTTCGAATGCATGCATAATCCAGCGGGGTTTTATTCCTGAAGAGCAAGGAAGAGAAATTACGTATACTGATGGAGAATAGTGTATCTTTCGTAACCCGGCCTGATCAATTCCTGGATCGGAAATTTTTTCGGTTGAAAAAACCAGTATTTTAGGACTGAACTTTTTTGATTCCATTCTATTGTCTGTCTGATGAGTTCTATACGCGTTTTACGAATGTAAAAGCACATTCCCGGTTTTGGATGAATTATATCCGAAACCGGAAAGTGTTTAAAAAAATTACGCTTTTTTTAAAAAAAGCCTTGAGTAGCTGTCTTCTTCAATAATACCTAAAAACTCATGATCCATTTTGCCACACCATTTGGGAATATCGTTTTTTGTTCCTTCATCAGAAGAGAGAATTTCCATAATCTCTTCTGATTCAATTTCTCCGATACTTTTTTTAGCAGCCAACAGTGGTCCTGGACAAGAGGTTCCGCGAGCGTCAACAGTTTTGCTTACAGTTAATGCATTTAATTCTTCAGTTGTCATAATTGTTTTGTTTTGATTGTTATATAAATAATTGGATTTTGCTTTCACTGGCATCAGCAAGGAAAGTTGCAACGCCACAAACGTTCAGGTGTGGGTAATCGATAAATTCTTCACGTTTGAAACCCATCAGGTTCATCGACATTTCGCAAACATTTATTTCTACTCCCAGCTCGCCGGCGAGTGCAAATAATTCTTCGAGTGAAGAAACATGTTGTTTTTTCATTAAATCTTTAATCATAGCTGGACCCATTCCCGCCATATTCATTTTTGAAAGCTTTAATTTTGTACTTCCTTTTGGAAGCATCAATCCAAACATCTTCGAAATAAAGTTTTTACCTTTTGCTTTTTTTTCAGGACTGCGTAATGCAGCAGTTGCCCAGAATGTAAAGAAAAGTTTTACTTTGGTGTCCATCGCTGTGGCACCGGTTGCTATAATCATTGCGGCCAGGATTTTATCCAAATCACCGGAAAATACCACCATCGATAGTTGGTCTTTTGTCCCTTTTTCAAGTTTGCCTACTCTTTTTTGTAATTCTTTAAGCTGGTTTTCAAATTCTACGCTCATTTTACTTCGGTTTTGAATGTTGCGAAAATAGAGAATGATTACACTGATAATCTTGTTTTTGCTATGAGATGCCGCATAGTAAAATGTGATTTATATCACACTTTCTGACTGCAAAGAGAAATATCTGTGTAATTTTACACAGTTAATAGAAAGTCAAATGCACAACTGTAAAGATTGTAAGATTAAGTCGGCAGCTGCCAGAAACCTGAATCAGGAAGAGTTTGAAATACTGGAATCGAATAGCGTTCAGGTTCGATTCAAAAAAGGAGATATTATTTTTAAGGAAGAAGCTCTTACACTCAATGTTGCGTACCTGAAAACCGGAATGGTAAAACTACACAAGAAAGGTCCTTCCCGTGAAAAAATCCTTCGAATAGTGAGGGCCCCGTCATATCTTGGAATTCCAACAACTTTTGGTGATAAAATAAATCATTTTTCAGCCACAGCAATTTTGGATACTTCAGTTTGCTTTATTGATGCAAATTACTTTAAAAATTTCATTCTTCACAACGGTCAGTTTGCATACGAAATTATAACTGATTTGTGTAGAAATGAATTGAATGACTATCAGCGTTATACTAGCTATGATCAAAAACAGATTCCTGGTAGAATAGCCGATACGCTGATTTGTTTTGCGGAAAAACTTTTCGATAGCTATACCTTTCAATTGCCACTTAACAGGAGCGAAATGGGCGATTTAATTGGAACTTCGCGCGAAAGCGTAAGCCGAATCCTGACTGAATTTAATCAGGAAAAAATTATTGAATTACAAACTTCTCAGATTACGATTTTAAAGCCAGATTTACTTCGTGAAATAAGCGAAAAAGGTTAGTTTGTCTGGATTTTGTTTTTCAACTTATCGTATAATTATCTGGTATTTAGTCTTGAGTAGCTTGATTAAAAGACATGGGACTGTCTAAACAGCCCCATATTAGATAGAATGATGTTGGTAAGATTAATAGTTTTCTGCTCTTATTTCGAAGTAAGCCATTGGATGATCACAGCATGGACAATTCATTAAGGCTTTTTCTCCGTAATGGATGTAACCACATTTACGACAAATCCACATTACTTTTTCATCCTTCTTGAAAACTTTTCCTTCACGAATATTCTGCAACAGTCTTAAATAACGTTTTTCGTGTTCTTTTTCAACGGTTGAAATCAGTTTCCAGGATGTCGCAATTTTTTTAAATCCTTCTTCTTCAGCAATACGGGCAAATTCAGGATAGAGCTCTGTCCATTCTTCGTTTTCACCTGAAGCAGCTGCTTCAAGGTTTTCTTCGGTTGTCCCAATTCTTCCAGCCGGATAAGTTGCTGTAATTTCAACCGGGCCTCCTTCTAAATAGCGAAAAAATACCTTTGCATGTTGTTCTTCTTGTGCAGCTGTTTCGGCAAATAATGCAGCTATTTGTTCATAACCTTCCTTTTGTGCCTGTTTTGCAAAGAAAGTATAACGATTTTTAGCCTGTGATTCTCCTGCAAATGATTTTAGCAGGTTTTTTTCGGTTTGTGTTCCTTTAATGCTTTCCATATCAATGTTATTTTGGATTAATATTTTCAAAGTCGCTACTTACAAATGTAGAGATAATTTTTGAAATAACATTGACACAAATGAAAAAATAATATTTGCTATTTTGCTCTTTTCCAGTATTTAGGAGTTGTTACGAATTCCCATGGACCTAGTGTTGGAATTAAAGGACGTGCAGTTCCTTTTATATCAAATGGAACGAAAGAGCCAACAGTTGGATTCCCGGCTGCAATAGCTGGTGAACCTTGTAAAACTTCGTATTGCTGGGTGTAATAATCTTTGAACAATGGGTTTGCATTTAGCAGACAGTTCACAAATTGAGAAATATTACCAAGCTTTGTTTTTAGCAGACAATGGTCAAACTCGAATTGAAAAGCTGCATTGCTATTTTGGTCGAGCATTATTTCTTCGTCATTATTACCATAAATAATACAGTTTCCAAAGTAAGCATTGGTTAAAGGCCGTAACTGGATACTATTATTTTTATCCTTGTAATAGTTGTTTAGAACCAACTGAGGATCTTTTCGAATAGCATATCTCCAATAGTTAGCAAATGTACAATGTCTGAATTCGTAATCTCCACCTAATGAAAGTACTACAGAGTATGTGCCGCAATTTGCAACCAAGGTATTGGTTGAGCGTATTCTGGCTCCTTGAGCGTATAAACCTACTACACTCATGTTGGTTATCAGCGTATTATCGAGAGTAAGTGTAGGATTTGAATTTGCAACAGTGTCAACCTGGATTCCAATGTTTCCGTTTTTGATGACGGCATAGTTAATTTCATTGTCTTTGCTTCCAGTTGAAAGCCAGATTTTATTCCATTGTCCGGGTAGCTCCTTGTAATAACTTTCCAGTCTCATTCCCTGTATTGTTACCGGATTTGTATAAGATCCGTTAATTTTCAGAGAACCTTTATCGTAAATCCATAAGGTAGCATCCGGAGCCATATATACCCGGGTTCCCGGATTCATTTGCAATATACTGTCACTATCCACCACCGATAATCCGAAAATAACATGAGGTTTATCATTGCTCCATGAAGTTGCACAACCAGCAAATCCATACGCAACAGAATCTGTAGCAGATATATGTAAATATTTTGTGGGTACATGATAGTATGCGTCTTGCCCCCAGGCAACCAGTTTTACGTCCTGAATTTTATTATTCACATTAAACACAATGGAATCGAGTACAACCAAAGGGTTATTCTGATTATTAGGATTTACAGTTACTTTCACAAAGATAAAAAGGCTGTCATGTGCTTCAATTTCAATATTTTTTGCTTCAAGCGACTGAATCCCGTCAACGTTAATCCGGAACATAGAACTAGCACCTCCGGCAACCCGGATGCTGGAGATATTGACCTTAGAATCACTGTTATTATAGACTTTCAGTTGCTTGGTTACGGAACCTAAGGTTGTAAATACCGTGTCGAATGCTACCGAATCCGTAGAAAAGGCAAGATTAAATCCCGGATCTGTTATAAAATCATCATCTTTATTACAGGATGGAAAAAACATTGCAGAAATAAGTGCAATTAGGATAAATGGAAAAATTACTTTTCGGATAATCGAAACATTCATAAACACAAAATTCTAAGATGCAAAGGTAAAGTTTTCAGTTTAATCCATACACAAACGTTGATTTTTCTGATTTATTTGAACATATCGGATGTTATACTACTTTGTAAAAAAAACTTTATTTCCCCGGATATGGTATAGGTGTTTTTGAGGCTGTTCAAAAAGTCGCAACCGTAATGTATTTTTCCGACTTTCGGGAGAAATACTTACTTTTGCACCCATATCACTAAAAACCGGAAACATGAAATTTGGAGTAGTTATTTTTCCAGGATCCAATTGCGATCACGATATGATTTATGCATTGAAAAATATTCTGAATCAGGATGTTGTTCAATTATGGCACAAAGACAGCGACTTACAAAAATGCGATTTTATAATGTTGCCGGGTGGTTTTTCTTTTGGCGACTATCTTCGTTCCGGTGCAATTGCCCGTTTTTCACCAATCATGGAAAAGGTGATTGATTTTGCCAATAATGGCGGCTACTTAATGGGAGTATGCAATGGCTTTCAGATTCTATGTGAAGCTCATTTGCTGCCTGGTGCTCTCTTACATAATGATAATCAGAAATTTATCTGTAAAAATACATTTATTAAACCGGAAACTGTGAACTCAATCGTTACTTCTGAAATTAAGAAAAAGGTGTTGAAGATTCCGATTGCTCATGGTGAAGGTCGTTACTTTGCAGATGAAACAACTTTGAAATCGTTGAATGATCATGATCAGATTTTATTCCGCTATTGCAATGAAAAGGGTGAAATTACTCCGGAAGCCAATCCGAATGGTTCGCTCGAAAATATTGCAGGAATCTGCAACGAAAAACGGAATGTATTTGGGATGATGCCTCACCCGGAACGTGCAGCAGATAAAGAGTTGCTTAATACAGATGGTAAATTACTTTTCGATTCAATCCTCAAGAATATCATAGGTTAATATATATGCTTCTTTCGGGCTTCACTCCTGATAAAACAGAAGCCGGTTGCGATGAAGCCGGTCGAGGTTGTTTGGCTGGCCCTGTATATGCTGCGTCCGTAGTCTTTCCGAAAGATTATACCAACGAACGCCTCAACGACTCTAAAAAGCTGAACGAGAAACAGCGAATGTTGCTTCGCGATGAAATTATGCATGATGCAATTGCATGGGCAATTGCAAGTTGTACTGCACAGGAAATTGACGAAATTAATATTTTACAGGCTTCATTTTTAGCCATGCACCGTGCTATCAATCAGCTCAAACTCAAGCCGGAGTTTCTGTTGATTGATGGTAACCGATTTAAAGCCTATCCGGATATTTCCCATACCTGTATTGTAAAAGGTGACGGAAAATACCTTTCAATAGCAGCAGCGTCTATCTTAGCCAAAACAGAACGGGATTTATTTATGGAGAAAATGCATGAAGAATACCCGGTGTATAACTGGCTTAAAAATAAAGGGTATCCAACTGCTGATCACCAAAAAGCATTGATGGCTTACGGACAATCTCCCTATCATCGCAAAAGCTTTCAGTTAAAAAATCAGCTAAGACTCGACTTTTAGGCGTTATCGAGGTGCCGATTTCTTAAATTTGAATTAATGGTATGTTTTGTTAATTAGAGATATTTATATATTCGTGGAATAATTGTATTTCCCGTAATTTGGGTTTTAATTATAATGTAAATTATTGTAAATATATTGTTTAACGACGTAAACTATTTTGATATGACTTCTGTGTTTTTTGAACCAAACAGTTATTTTATTGACGAGAAAATGAATTTGTTAAAATTTGCAAATGAGTACAAGGTTTATAATGAATCAGCTCAGCAGATTGGTGTAATAAAACAAAAATTGAGTGTCGGACAAAAATTCCTTCATTTGATCTTGAATAAAGCAATGCTTCCTTTTCATCTCGATTTTGTAAACTGTAATAACGAAGTAGAAGCTTCTATTTCCCGTGGCTGGACCTTTTTTATGTCACGAATTGAAGTACTTGATTATGATGGGAAAGTAATTGCAACAATAAAACAAAGATTTAAGTTTCTGAAGCCTACATTTGAGATTTTTGACCAAAATATGCGTCAGATAGCTGAAATAAAAGGCGATTGGAAGGCTTGGCATTTTACGATTTTAAATCATGATAAAACAGAAATTGGAACGATCAGCAAAAAATGGGCTGGAGTTGCAAAGGAACTTTTTACTACTGCTGATAAGTATAATGTTGTGTTACAGGATAGAATGCTTGATAAAAAATCGAAAAAATCAATTCTTGCGTGTGCAATTTCCGTAGATATGATCCTGAAAGAAAGTAAATAATTCGTAAAATCGGTCAACGCTATTTAAGGATTGTCGCTATTCAACCCTAAAAAAAAGGTTGGCTAAAAATTTTCAACCAACCTTTTTTATACTATTCAGCAAATTCTTATTTTAATCCTCTACGATTTAATAATGGATCAATAGAAGGTTCCTGTCCACGGAATTTTTTGTATTGTACCATTCCATCGTCATCTCCTGATTCTTTCAGGCAAAATTTACGGAATTTAGCCGCTAAATCTTTGTTGTAGATATCGCCAGATGATTTGAATGCGTTGAATGCATCTGCATCTAAAACAGCAGCCCATAAATATACGTAATAACCTGCGGCGTATCCACCATCCCAGATGTGTGAGAAATAAGTAGAACGATAGCGAGGCAGGAATTCAGGAATCAGACCAATTTTATCCATTGCCTGTTTTTCGAACTCTTCAATATTGATGTCTTTGGCAACATCCAGATTATGATATGCTAAGTCGAGAAGAGATGCAGCAAGGTATTCACCAGTTTCAAATCCCTGATTGAACTGACCGCTTTTTTGAATTTTTTCGATCAAAGCATCCGGAATAATAGCGCCTGTTTTATAGTGTTTTGCGTAAAATTTTAAAACTTCTGGTTCGCCAGCCCAGTTTTCCATAACCTGAGAAGGAAGCTCTACATAGTCGCGGGGAACGCTTCCTGCAGTACGGCTGTATTTGCCTTCAGTGAATAAACCATGTAAACCATGACCAAATTCGTGGAAAAGGGTAGTAGTTTCATCCCAGGTAAGGAGTGAAGGAGTATCGCCATTTGGTTTGGTGAAATTGCAAACGATAGAAACAACCGGATCTACTTTCTTGCCATTTTCCCAACCTGCGCTCTGGAAGTCGGTACACCATGCTCCACCGCGTTTCGATTCGCGTGGATAATAATCAAAATAGATGATACCCAGATGTTTTCCGTCAGCTTCCTTTACTTCAAAAACTTCTACATCTTTATGATAAACGGGAAGATTGTCTTTCTTTTCGAAGGTAATTCCATACAATTTGTTAGCAACATGGAACATTCCGTCGCGAACATTTGAAAGAGAGAAGTAGGGTTTCATTTCGTTTTCATCGAGATCATACTTTACTTTGCGAACTTTTTCGGCATAATACCACCAATCCCAGGGAGCCAGTTTGAACTTGCCACCTTCCTGATCGATAATTTTTTGCATCTCTTTTACCTCTTCTTTCGCTTTTGGAAGAGCGGCTTTCCAGAGCTTTTGCAGGAATTGATCCACAGTTTCCGGTGTTTTAGCCATATTTTCATCAATTACATACGAAGCATAGTTTTTAAAGCCCAGAAGTTGAGCTTTCTGAACACGTAGTTTGGCAATTTGGGCAATAACCTGTTTGTTGTCGAACTTATTGTTGTTGTTGCCACGCATAAAGTACGCGCGATAAATTTTTTCGCGTAAATTGCGGTTCTGAGCATACTGGAGAAATGGGATTAAGCTGGGTTTATCCAATGTGAATACCCATTTTCCATCCATTTTTAACTCTTTAGCAGTAGTAGCTGCTGCTGCAATTGCACCTTCAGGCAAACCAGCCAGGTCTTCTTTTTTGTCAATTACCAATTGGAAGTTTTTATTGGTTTCTGCCAGCAGATTTTCGGAAAACTGTAAGCCAAGTGTAGAAAGTTCTGAGTTGATTTTTTTCAGTTCTTCCTGTTTGTCTTTAGGCAGATTTGCTCCCTGGCGTTCAAAATCACGGTAATACTTTTCAATAACTCGAATTTGCTGAGCATCCAGATTCATCTCATTACGTTTGTCGTAAATTGTTTTGATACGTTTAAACAGTTTTTCGTTCATGGCAATTTCATCGCTGTGTTGCGATAACATCGGGTTTACTTCACGTGCAATAGCCTGCATACGCTCGTTAGTATTTGATTCGGTAAGATTAAAGAATACCTTACTTACACGAGTAAGCATTTTGCCGCACTTGTCGAATGCAAGGATTGTATTGTCGAAGGTCGGTTCTGCAGGATTGTTGGCGATAGAATCAATTTCAGCTTTGTGCTGTTTCATGCCTTCGATAAACGCCGGCATATAGTGAGAAGTATCAATTTTATCAAACGGAGGCACCTGAAATTCGGTGGTATATTCCGCAAAAAAAGGATTGTCGCCTGTATTTTGTTTGTTGTTCTTACAAGCGGCAAACAGGCCGATCACTCCGGCCATCATCAAAACCATGTGTTTCTTCATGTACAATTGAATGTTTGTGTTGCTAAATGAATTATGAATGAATATTTATAACCCGCAAATATAAACTTTCTTCTGTAACACAAAGAGAAGAAATCAGCGAGTATACGGGCAAAAACTGGGAATTTATCTGTTAGCTGATTTTAGAACGAAAGATGGAGGGAATTCTAAAAGTGGTTGAACACATTTTGGTGGTTGAATAAGGTCGTTTGTACAATAAAGTGCTGAACTTTCAGGATGACTTTACTCATTTGTGCAATAGTCGTACATTTGTATTGAGGATTGTAAGTTTGTGAAATAGGACAATATGTTTATTTTTTAGGACAAAAACATTACTCAATTGATATATTTGATTAGTGTATATAAATATGGTTAATTATGGAATAAACTATTTGTTATTAAAGATATTATTTTACTTTTGACGAACATTGTATGGTATTTGCTCTTTTGTAAGATATTTTGAATATGAACACCTTTCAAGCAATTAAATACCTGAAAAGAACGGGGTATGATAAACAGATCATCAGACTTTCCTTTGCCGGGATAATTACAGGAAAATCAATATATAAATACTTTCTGGGACGGTGTTTTTTGAAAACAATAGACGATTATATTGATGCAAGCGATAAAACAACAGAACAGAAGGCTGCATTTTTGATAAGAATTATTGCCGTTTTTAAAGGCAAAGCCTGTCCTTCTACTGATTTCGAGTTATTTGCATCATATTTTATTAAAAGGGTGATGAAAAATAGTGAAATAGTCAGCTTGATAAATGTTTTCTTTGATATTTTTGAATTTGATAATTCGAGGCGAAAAAGGAATATTACGGATGAAGAGCTGGATTGGTATGTAAATACCTTGGGTGGAACCTCGGTGAAAATAATGAAAGAATTGTTTTGCAAAAACGGCTTCATTGATGAAGTAGATATCCGGAATTTAGCATGTATTTATATTTTAACGGATATATTGTATGATTTGGATGAAGACATTGCAATGGGCTATTATAATTTTCCCAAGCAAATATCAAAGACAGACTTGAATAAATGGGTGTTAGGTAAAATAAAAATACTGGATGATAAATATTTGACAGTAGGTAAATTTATTGAAGTCCGGAAAGTATCCTTCTTTAAAATATTTCTTAAGATGTTGTATAAACAGAAAAGAAATAAGTTTATTTCAATTAAATCGAGATGGGAAAGTTTGTCTTCATATTAGGTCATACCAATTCTGGTAAAACTACCATATCGGGAGAATTGAAAATAAAGGAGGTAAGCTCACATGTTCATTCATTGGATAAATACTTTTATCTCTGTAGAACGAAAGCATCCAATTCAATCCCATCATCCAGAATAACGAAAAAAGTAATTGATTTTGCAAAGTCAAATAAGGGAACCCACATAATTGAAGGTAGTCAATTGATTCTTTTATCCCATTTTAATGAAATTTTAAAACTAAATACAAATGAGGTTCAGGTGGTTTTTATTGAAACGTCCTTTGCAGACTCTCTGAGATATTTACATTCAAGGATCAATAAAAAATCTATTCAGCAATACCGGCTTTCGATGACATTTTTACTGATAGCAAGTTATTTATACTTTAAACTCATGAAAAGGACTCTCAAAGCCAGATTGCGGAGAAAGGGATTTGAGTTTTCAGTAATAAAAAGTATCCCTCAAAACAGAATGTCAAATGTTGCATAGCATCACAGAATAAAACTCTATTTTTGTTCCTATAAAAGCGACCGGAAAGAGGATAATATATAATACAGGAGTTTTGAGTAGTGTATTTGTTGCATTTCTTCTCAGAGATGCTTTAATTCCTAATAAACTTCTTATTGTTAAATGTTTTGTTTACTTTTGAATATGTAAAGCTGAATTTGAATAATTGTGGCATTTAATACGGAATACTTTTTATCAATATCAGCTTATTGTAAGCGAGGCTTTGTAACAAAATGATAAACTTGATGAGGTTTGAATAGTCTGTGTTTCAAGTAGCATGTGTACTGTGAGTTGTGAAATATGGTGACAATTAAAATACAAATAAATGAGTTATGACTTAATGGTTTTTAGCCCTGATTCTGCCCCGCGTACAAGGTCTGAGTTTATGATTTGGTATCAAGATCAAATAACGTGGGCCGAAGAACATAGTTATGATGACCCAGGTGTAGCATCAGACAATTTAAAAAACTGGTTTATGGAAATGATTACGACATTTCCTGCAATAAATGGGCCATATGCCGATGACGATTTGGATAGCGACTATGCCACAGATTATAGCATAGGTAAAGATGCGATCTATGTGGCTTTTGCATGGTCTGTAGCGGAAATGGCTTATGAAGTTACAAAAGATATTGCGGAGAAACATAACGTTGGCTTCTTTGACGTAAGTACTGATGATGGCGACATTTTATTTCCTGACAATAATGGTAAAAACAGATCAATAGACAGATTTAATAATTTATCATCAATTCAGAAAATAAAAAATTTGGCGCAATCAGGACAAGAAGACAAAAGCATTAAAGAAATTTTTTATAGCGATTTTAATTTAGAGGCAATTATTGATCAGGCTACTACTGACACTACCTTGCCAAAAACGGAACGAAAATGGTGGCAGAAGCTTTTGGGTTTAAAATAAATATAAATAATTTCAACTGACTCTAGAATAGAATATATTCAAACGTAATATATGATAAATTAGTGATGAGATTATTATCATTTGATATTGAGAATAGAATGAAAATTCTTGGCTGGTACCAGATTGCTGGTGGGGTTTTTGGATATTATACATTAATTATCGGGTTGTTTTATGAAGGTATAATGACTGGAGCTGTTTGCGTGCTTTATATTTTAGCGTTTGTGCTTTTTTCATTTTCAGTTTATTGCGGAAATCTTTTACGAAAAGCAAATATTAAAGGGCTTACCTTATCTTTTTGGAATCAAAGTTTACAGGTTTTGCAAATTGGCGTTTGGGCATTAGGTTTTACTTATGCCGCCGGGGTAAGGATTGCTTGTGGTTTTGATTGGGATGAGACCTTCTTATTTGATGCAAGTATTTCGCTTTCGGAGGTTAGTCTTCGCTATACTCCAAGTGAAACGTCTCATCTGTTGATTTGGGTAAATTTTGTGCCTTTTCTTATTATGTATTGGATTGGAAAAATTGAAAATGACATTGAGGATTGAAGACAATTGATGGAGTTAGTTACAGAATAAAATAAAGTACAAATGTAAAACTGATTATGGAACCAAAGTACATACCTATACAATTTAGCCCCAACTCTTGTCCATAAATAAACCATCCTTTTGCATATAAAAAAGAGAACACAGATACTGAATGTAAACTATGGAAACAGATTTAAAAAGACTTGTCGATCAATATGGTGTAATGATTTCGGCTATCTCTCACCGAATGATACGAAACAAAGATTTAGCAAAAGAGGCCGCCCAGGAAGCCTGGTACGAGATATTTAAAAGTTTACATTCTTTCAAAGGAAATTCAGAGCTGTCTACATGGATTTATACCATCGCGAAACGTACCATTCTGAGATATTCAAAGGATGAGAAGGTGTGGACGATGATGGAACTGAAGGACTTCAGAGCCTTATCGGATATCGAATATTTGGGAAACGAAGAGAATAAAAAAGAATGGATTAAAGAACAATGTGATTGTTGTTTGACTGCTCTGAGTCATTGTCTGAATAATGACGCCCGTTTGATTTTTATTTTCAGGGAAACGATAGGGTTGTCCTATAAGCAGATAAGTGAAATTATGGAAATGAAAGAAGATAATATCCGGCAAATATCTTCACGTTCATTACGTAAAATCAGCAGTTTTATGAATGATACCTGCCCGTTATACAATCCGGAAGGTACTTGTAAATGCAGGATCAGTAAACAGGTTTTGTCCATCGATTTAGATAAAGAATATTCATCTGTAAGAAAAATGGTGCGTCTTGTTAATTTGTTTCAGAAATTTGAAAAGGAGCTGCCAAGAAAAAACTATTGGGAGAAATTTTTGAATTAACTTGTCACAAACTAGATGCTTTTACTCACTAATTACTGTGTATAACTTAAAACAGCTAATTATGCGTAAAATTGAATTTTTAAGAGATCAGATTCTTGAATCACGAAATTTTGTAAACCGGCTTATTTCTGAAATCCCGGAGGATTTGTGGTATACCATACCTGTAAACACGGATTCGAATTTTGCTTGGCAAATTGGGCATGTGATGATGTCACAAAACTTTCATGCCATCACGGTGATAACGGGCAGAAATGAAAAAATAAATAGATTAATTCCTGTTGCACAATATAATAAGATATTCAATGGGATGGGTTCATTACATAGGTCAGTTGCAAAAGATCTAATAACTACTGCAACATTAAAACAACAGTTTGACGCGGTTCACGAAATTTGTATCGATAATCTGATCAGACTGAGCGACGATATTTTAAGTGATAAATTGGAACCAATTCCGTTTAAGCATCCGGTAGCAAACACAAAGTATGAGGCTTTATCCTGGTGCTTCAAGCATGAGATGTGGCATAGTGCTGAAATGGAAGCAATAAAGAGAGAATTTGGGTATCCGATAAAATGGATACAGGAGTAATTATAAAATTAAGGATTCAATTTCGTTAAGTTAAGTGTTGATTATGAGGTGTATTTATGTTTATTCTAACCTTAACTTAACGAGATTGAATTGATAATTACAGAAAACAAAGATTTACGCTGTTAAATATTGAGTCCATTGCGAAATCGCCTTATATTTGACCAAAAATAATAACATGCGGAGACTTTTGGGGAAGTTGAAGCTGACAGTAACTTTATTTGACAATATAAAAACCATTTGTTCTAATGAATTTGCATTCCACGCTTGATGAAATTCGTCTGGTATTAAAAGATAATATTGATGAAAAAGTATTGAATTCAGGAAAAAAGTATTTCAAAGAAGAGGTTAAGGTTTATGGTGTAGGGGTAGCAACGGTTACTAAAATTGGGAAACTCTTTTTTGAATCCATCAAAAACTCTCCAAAGCAGGATATTTATGATTTGTGTGAAGAGTTGTGGAAATCAGGGTATAGTGAAGAAGCATATATTGCGTGCAATTTTTCCTACTATCTTTTTTCACAGTATGAACCTGCTGATTTTATGATTTTTGAGCATTGGGTAAATGATTATGTCACCAATTGGGCAACATGCGATACTTTGTGTAATCATACTGTGGGGAAATTTGTCGAAATATATCCCAATTCTATTACAGAGTTGAAAAAGTGGGCAAAATCTACAAACAGATGGATGAAACGAGCCTCGGCTGTGACCTTGATAATTCCGGCAAGAAAAGGATTGTTTTTGAACGATATATTTGAGATAGCAGATATTTTACTCGTTGATCCTGATGATTTGGTTCAGAAAGGATATGGCTGGATGTTAAAAGCCACCAGTGAGGCATACCGGGAAACTGTTTATGATTATGTAATCTCGAAAAGGGCAATTATGCCCCGTACAGCTTTACGCTATGCAATTGAAAAAATGCCTGCTGATATGAAAGCGGAAGCGATGAGAAAATAAAAACAACGGCTAAAATCATCGCCTTTGTACGAAACACGATACATAAACTAAAATATTGTTAATGATTGCAAACAAACAAAAGGGGCTGTTTATAAAGTTTCAACTTTTTGAACAGTCCCTTTTGTATTTCTGAAAATAAGGGTTTAGAAGATCATTTTCTGAACATTAACGCTCTCCACTGCTTTTAATTCAGCTTCGAGTTTGTCCATTTCAGCACTATCTCCGGTGAGTTCAAGCAATATCAATCCACTGGAACTGCAATAGTTTTCTACTACATCATGCAAACCAAGACGGGTTTTGATGGAACACCCGAATTTGGTGAGGATGTTCTGAACATCTGCGGCTTCTTTTACCCTGTTAGGTATCTGGATGCCAAGGATTCTTGTTTCTGCCATAAATTTGAATTTATAGATTGAATTTCATGTGCTTTACCTCAATTCCTCCGATTTCGTTAAGTTGAGCTTCAAGTTTGTTCCACTCATCCACACTTCCGGTAAGCTGAATAATGATCATGCCCACACGGCTGCAAACGTTTTCAGATACTTCATGAAAACCAAGGCGAGAGCGGATTAGGTGTCCGTTTTCGGAAAGTAGTTTTTGGGTTTTTCCGGCTTCTTTTATTCTGTCCTGAATCAGAATCCCTAAAATACGAGCTTCTTTCATGGGTTTAAGTGTTTGAATTAGAAGTATAAGTCGCGTTGACCTTGTTTTATTTTTTCGATACGTTCGCGAATTTTACCAACCAGTACTTCATCATTCAGATCAGCAAGATTGTTATCAATTACTTCCCAACCTAGTTTGGCTGTTTTTTCAGGAGCGTAGTCCATCAGATATTCTGCCAGGGTAAGGATTGCATTAGGCGTACAGTATCGTTTAATAAATCCCGGAACTGAAAATTCCATAAAGTGTTCTCCGGTACGTCCCATACGGTAGCAGGAAGTACAGAATGAAGGCAGGAATCCTTTTTCGAGCAGCTCCTCAATGATTTCGTTCAAAGAGCGATTATCATTAATCTGGAATTGTTCTTTATCCAGATTTTGCATTTCTTCTTCGCGATGTGAATAAGAGCCGAGTTCTAGTTTTGTTCCGCCATCAATTTGAGAAACACCGAATTGCATAATCTGACTGCGAATCTGAGCAGATTCACGTGCTGTGAGAATCATTCCGGTATAAGGAACAGCCAAACGAAGTATTGCAATCAGTTTGACGAAATCATTGTCATTAACCATGTATTTTTCATCAATGTCAAGAGAGGATGCATTTTGAATACGTGGAAATGAAATGGTATGTGGTCCAACGTTGTAACAGGCTTCAAAATGATTTGTATGACGAATGATACTCAGTACTTCGAAGCGCCAGTCATACAACCCGAACAATGCACCAATACCGACATCGTCTACACCTGCTTCCTGAGCACGGTCAAGAGCAGTCAAACGCCAGTCATAATCCATTTTTTTACCACCAAGATGATACCATTTGTAAGCTTCTGGATGATATGTTTCCTGAAAAACCTGATATGTTCCAATTCCGGCATCTTTCACAATACGATATCCGTCGATATCCAGAGGAGCAGCATTGATATTTACGCGGCGAATTTCACCGTTTCCTTTTTTAACATCATACACTATTTTTACAGTGTGTGCAATGAAGTTTGCATCGTACTTTGGATGTTCGCCATAAACCAGAATTAAGCGTTTTTGTCCGTTTTCTTCCAGTGCTTCAACTTCCTGTATCAGTTCCTGATCATTGAGCGTTGTACGAATAGCTTGTTTATTATCAGCACGGAATCCACAATATTTGCAGCTGTTTGTACATTTATTGCCTACATAGAGGGGAGCAAAAAGTACAATACGGTTTCCATACACTCTTTTTTTGAGTTCACGTGCACCTTCTTTTATTTCTTCTACCAGTTGAGGATCGGAAGTATTGATCAGAACTGCAGTTTCTTCAAGGGTTAAACGTTGTTTGGATAATGATTTTGCAATAACTTCTCTTACTCTTTCAGGAGTTGATTGAGTTTGATTGATATAATCCCAGATTTCGTCCGGGTCGATAAATGGCTGCATCCGTTTATCTTCAATCCTGCATTTTTCAGGTGTAAATATCATTGCAGTATAATTTTTAGATGAATGATAAGAATACAACAAAGATACACAGCCTTAGGTTGTAAACGGGCAAAAAAAAGTGAGTTTAACCCTATATTTACATTGTTTATTGAGATTTAATTATTTCAGGTGCATAAATACTGAATTATATCTCCTGAAAATCTTTCTTATTTTTGACTTCAAATTAAGAATTGAAATATGAAGATAATTTTTCAACCTGTAATTGTAGATTTGATCAAGCTTTTTAAACGTCAGAAAATTGCGACAACTTATAGTAATTACCGCATTGCAAAAGAAAAACGTATCGAACGTAAGTCCCGGATTTCTCTGTTTCGTGATTCCCTATTTATTTTGTTAGGAATTTTATCTGCAGGATTTGGATTAAAAGGGTTTCTATTGCCAAATTCATTTATTGATGGTGGTGTAACTGGAATTTCACTACTAGTGTCGAGTCAAACCAAAATTGCATTATCATGGTTATTGATATTTATTAATATTCCATTCATTATATTGGGTTACAATCAAATAGGGAGAGGTTTTGCAATTAAAAGTATTGTAGCAATTGCCGGTCTAGCATTGGCCTTATGGTTGGTTCAATACCCGGTAATAACATCAGATAAATTGCTTGTAGCTGCTTTTGGTGGTTTTTTTCTTGGAGCGGGTATTGGCTTAACTGTTCGAGGGGGTGGGGTTTTAGATGGAACAGAGATTATGGCAATATTCATCAATAAAAAATCAGCATTGTCAATTGGAGATATTATTCTTATATTCAATGTATTGGTATTTACAGCGGCAGCGTACTTATTGTCAATGGAATCAGCTTTATACTCAATTTTAACGTATTTGGCTGCTTCTAAAACGGTTGATTTTATCATTGAAGGAGTTGAGGGTTATATAGGTACTACAATTATTTCTCCTCATAGTGAAGAAATCAGACTGATGATTATTGAAAAGATGAACCGGGGAGTTACCATTTATAATGGGAAGCGTGGTTATGGTAAGAGTGGAGATGTACTTAATGAAACAGACATTATATATACAGTAATTACCCGCTTAGAAATTTCAAGATTAAGGTCTGAAATCGAAAAAATAGACTCGAATGCATTTATTGTTATGAATGATATTAAAAGTACCAAAGGTGGAATGACAAAGCGTAGATATCCAAAACATTAACGTTCGTTTGTTTCTGATTTAAACAAAGTATCTGTATATTGCTTTTCTCCGTTTCTTTTAATTTACTATTTATATCAAACAGATCATGACAATATTGAATAATGTATAAAGTATATAAATTATATGTTAAGTTAATTGTTTTGATAGTAGGGGGATATTTCAGAGCTTGTTATGTAATTGAATATATAAAATTATAGTTGATTTTTTTGACCACAGACTTCTTTCTGATTGAAGGATTGTTTATTAAATATTTTATCTAAAATATAATGTCAGAAGAGAATTCGGTATTTAGAATAATTATTTTTTAGTTCAACCAACTCTTATTTCATTTGATAATTCAAGGGGTAATGTGTATTTTTATAGTTGTCAAACGAATACTCTAAATAATTAGTGATGATAATGTCTGTTTAAGGTAATCTTTAACAGTGTATTACAAACAAAATATGGAATCCATTTGTTTACCTTTTAAAAGTAATAGAGATGAAAACCGAATTTAACAGCCTGGATGAGTTTTTTCAAGTACTCAAGCCGGCAAGAAGGCAAACAGTAGAGTCGATCTGTTCTTTAATTGAGAATTTACTTCCTCAGTATGAGCAGGTTTTGAAGTATAATATGGTAGCATATAGCTTCAATAACCGATTAATTTGTGTAGATGTCCAAACTAATTACATCAGTATTTATTTTGACAGACCACAAATAATTCAAGAGTATAAAGAAAAGTTGCCAAAACTCTCTTTTGGAAAAAATAGCTTTCGATATAGAAGTAAAAAGGATATATCGTATACAATAATAGAAAAAATAATACGAGAATATTATTTATAAATATTCAATATTGCAATTTTATATTATTTGAATATGATTCAGATAAATTATAATATGTAGTTATGTTTTTTTTATGAGAGATTAAGCTAGATAGCTTAGGAGTCTCCTTATTATTTACAATGTTTATGTCTGTTTTATCTTTTTTAAGATAGAAACATCTTGAAAGTGTGAATTTACTTATTTTCGATTTTTAATATATTAGCTTTAATCGACTAATATTTTATGTGAGAACTTTGATACTGATAGGAATTGTTGTAACGAAAAAAATCACTTAATCAAATAGCATTCAGTTTCTCTTTTTTAACGAACTTTGCTCATCAGATTAGAAAAATTGCTATGAGTAAAGTTGAATGGAAACCCGGAACGATGATTTATCCATTGCCTGCTGTTATGGTTAGCTGTGGGGATAATTCTGAAAACTATAATATCATCACAATTTCATGGACAGGAACTGTTTGTACGGATCCTGCATTGTGCTATATTTCAGTTAGAAAAAGCAGACATTCACATGCGTTAATCAAAAATAGCGGGGAGTTTGTGATTAACCTTACTACGAAAGCTTTGGCAAAAGCAACAGATTGGTGTGGCGTAAAGTCAGGTAAAGATTTTAATAAATTTAAAGAGATGAATCTGACACCTGAAAAAGCAACTCACGTTTCGGCCCCAATGATAGCTGAATCGCCTGTAAATATTGAATGTAAAGTTATTAGTGTAACAGAGTTGGGCTCACATGATATGTTTCTGGCTGAAGTTTTAGCAGTTCATGCTGATGAAACATTTATTGATAAAAAAACCGGAGCCTTTCGTTTAGTAGACACATCTCTGATTTCTTACTTACATGGTCACTACTATGAATTAGGAAAGAATGTTGGCCATTTCGGCTTCTCTGTAAAGAAAAAACAAACCCGCAGACATTCCTGATGCAACGACTCAATTTCCCGATATTTGCCTTTAAACTCAAAAAAGAGAATGAGGTTATCTTTATACTGGATTCAATTCGGCGAAAGTATGTAAAGTTAACCCCGGAGGAGTGGGTGCGTCAGCATGTTGTACAGTTTTTGATTACAGAGAAAAATGTTCCAAAGGGCAGAATAGGAATTGAACAACAACTGAAAGTGAATACAATGTTGAAACGTACCGATATTGTAGTGTATGATTCAATAGGAAAACCTTTGTTGATTGTTGAATGTAAATCAGCAGATATAATGGTAAATCAAAAGATTTTTGAACAAGTAGCCTGTTATAATTTGAGTTTGAAGTCTCCATTTTTATTGATAACAAATGGTTTGATTCATATTTCGGCTTTGATTGATTTCAAACAACAGAAATGGTCATTTTTAGAATCGTTGCCTGATTATAACCAAATGATAGCCTACAAACAAAGCCAAATTCAATAACATAGATATAGATGAAAGCAATGATTTTTGCAGCCGGAAAAGGAACCCGTCTAAAGCCTTATACCGATACCAAACCTAAAGCATTGATTGAACTAAACGGGAAACCATTGCTGGCTCATGCTATTGATAGTTTGTTGTCGCAGGGAATTTCAGAATTTGTGATCAACGTTCATCATTTTGGGGAGCAGATAATCTCTTTCGTTGAGCAATATTATCCTTATCAAAAGATTTCGATTTCGGATGAGCGTGATTTATTACTGGATACAGGGGGTGGTTTGAAAAAAGCCACACATTTACTGAAGGGAAAAGAGCCGGTTTTGATTTACAATGTAGATATTTTGTGTGATATCGATTTTACAAAGATGGAGCATTGTTTACACACAACAGATTCGTTAGCGTGTTTAGCTGTTAGAGACAGGGATACTTCACGTAAATTGTTATTTGATCATTCGATGGTCTTAAAAGGCTGGAAAAATCAGAAAACAGGAGAAGTAAAGAATGTAACTCAGAATGTTGAGTGCTTTTTACCGTATGCTTTTAGCGGGGTACATATTATTCGACCTCAACTACTCGAATTGATTCCGTTTGACGGAGTATTTTCAATTATTGATTTATACCTTGAATTAGCAAAGAATAACAGGATCAGCGGATATATTCATAATGAAGGCTTGTGGATGGATTTGGGAAAACCAGAACAATTACAAGAAGCTGAGAAGGTTTTTCGAAATAGCTAAATATCTAGGTAAATGAAAGATAGTTTTTACAAGGTTGTTTAGGTGGGTGGAAAAGCTTATTTTTTTACACAAAGCCTTTGCAAATTCAGATTTTTGAGTAATTTTGCAGTCCTGAAACGGCGAGGTAGCTCAGTTGGTTAGAGCGTCGGATTCATAACCCGAAGGTCACGAGTTCAAATCTCGTCCTCGCTACTAAAAAAGCTTCAATTCAATGAGTTGAAGCTTTTGTTTTTTTGAATCTGAAGGTCACAAAACCAAAAAACGAAATTTAATTCATATTCCCGTTTTGTGTTTTTGATGAATTTCTATAAGTTATGTCATAATGGATTCTAAATTAAACCGAAACGAATCAACGTTAGTCTATTGTTCCCTCAACTGTTGCTGATGCTTGATTTCCAGATCCTGAAGCTTTTTTAAATGAGGATCCATCCACTTGAATTTCAACAGTAACTTGCGCATTTGTTCCGTTTGCCAGTGCTTTTAAGTAAACTTGGTCATCCGATTCTGCATCAAAGGATTGACTCCAGCCTGAATTAACAGCATTCGCAGTTTTTGTTTCTCCCGAAATTTTATAGGTAACATTAAAACCGCCAGCAGAAACGCCAGTTACAATGTATTTTACAGAGGAGTTTTTTGAGCAGGAAATCGCCACAACTCCGATAAATGCAAATAGTAAAATTCTCTTCATAGCTTTTTTGTTCAAATATAGAAAAAGAACTCATTGCTAAGCAATCTGAATTAAAAAAAATACATGAGAGAAAATCAAAATGAGAATTTTTAAAGCTTTTTATCGTTGAGTGTTTTCCCGGAAACCAGAAAAACTGCGGGTTTCAGTGATAACGGGTTCGTGAGCGAAATCACCACCGTTTTGTAGACTTCTTCAATGTTTTTATAGGTGAGTACTTCGGAAGGTGACCCTTGGGTGTAAATTGATCCTTTATCTAACATTATTAGATAGTTGCAATATTCGCTTGCCAGATTTAAATCGTGGATAATCATTAGAACAGTAAGATTTAAATCTTCATTCAGCTTTTGGATAAGATTGAGAATTTGTACTTGATGCGAAATATCGAGATGAGAGGTAGGTTCGTCAAGAAGTAAAAATTGAGGCTCCTGAGTTAATGCTCGTGCAACGGATGCCAGTTGTTGTTCACCACCACTGAGTTCTGACATCAGCTTATCTTTATATTCGAATACACTGGTTAGTTTCATGTACTTGTGAGCAATCTCGTAATCTTCAGCATTTTCCAGAAACTTAAAATAACTTCGGTAAGGCATTCTTCCCATTAAAACGTAATCTTCAACCTTGATGTTTAAAGATTCTGTAGTTTGGCTAACGATCGCAAAATTGCGGGCCTTATCTCGAATACTAAGTTTATCAATAGGTTTACCATTTAAGATAACAGAGCCTGAACGTAAAGGAATTTCTCCGGTAATTCCTCTGAATAATGTGGTTTTTCCAGAGCCATTTGGTCCTATTATTCCTGCAAAAGTTCCTTTAGGAATGGTGAAATTAATTCCATTCAACATGAATTTTCCGCTATATCCGCATCGTAAATTTTCTATTTTCAGGAAATTATTCATGATTTCAGAAAGCTGATTTGGATTTTGAACTACTCAATACCACAATGAAAGCAACTCCTCCTAACATGCCAGTAATCACACCGATTGGGAGTTCATTTGGCGAAATTAAAGTTCGGGCAAGTACATCACAGAGGATGATAAAAATACTTCCTCCCATAAAAGAGCTTAGAAGCAAAATTCTGAAATCGGTACCAATAATGATTCGTAACAGATGCGGAATTATTAGTCCGACAAAACCAATTACTCCAGCAACAGCAACACAGATTCCGACCAACATGGATGAAATGATGAACAGAATACGAATTGTAAGTGCAGAATTAACTCCGATATGTTGTGCTCTTTTGCCTCCCAACCGTAAGGCATTTAATGGACGGGCAAAGAAATATGAAGAAATCAGTCCTGCAACAGATGTTCCTAATACAAAATGAATCAGCATTGTATTGGGCTCATCCAAAGATCCCATGACCCAGAATATAATGTTGTGAATATTTTCTTTTGTAGTAGTTGCCAATAAAAACATCATGGATGAGGAGGCGATAAAGCTAATCATGACTCCAATTAGTAACATTCGGTTAATACTGAAATTATCCTTGCGGACGCTGAGGAAATACACTAGGAAAATAGTAATGAATGCACCCAAAAAACCCGATATTGGGAGCATAAACGCACCCGCGGTAAGATTAAGCCCGAAAACAATAGCCAAAGCAACACCCAGAGATGCCCCGCCCGAGATCCCCAAAGTGTAAGGCTCCACTAAAGGATTACGGTAAATTCCCTGAAGAATTACTCCTGAAAGACTTAACGCCCCACCAATAGATAAACCCAATAAAATACGCGGAATTCTGATTTTTGTCAGAACAATATATTCAAGAGAATCCTTATGTTGAAGGATGTATTTAAGATCGAATAAAGAAAAACGAACTTCACCGGATGAAAGTGAAACCACAATACTGGCAATCAGTAAAATGAAAAGAATGCTGAGGGTAATTACCCATTTCCAGTATTTTTCGTTCATATTTGATGTGAATCAAGCTCGGATTAAAATGTTTATATTCAGTATGTTTACGGGTATTCGTATAATCCGTAATCCGAACTTCAAAATTAGTAAATTAAGTTAATCATTTCGGCAAGAGTCTCCTCAAATGATTTAAGAGTAGGGGTGCAAGCTTTGTCAGAGTCTATTATGAAGATTCTTTTCTGTTTAACCGCATTTATATTTGGATAACCCTGCCAAACTTTAATTTCGTCTTCACCCATGATTCCCATAGTTGTAATAATCATAATATCAGGATTCCTGAGTAAAACGCTTTCACGAGAAACAGTTCCACGGTTCATGTCGGTTGCAATATTCTGGCAACCCGAAAAAAGGATTAAATCGTCCATGTAGGTTTTAGGAATCACAGCAAAAATAGGTTTGGCTCCTATTTGAAAAAAGAGTTTAGGTTTGATTGTTTGTGCTGGAATTAAACTTTTCAGACTATCAATCCTATGCTTTGATTGCGCAACCAGTTCATTCGCAAGTTTTTCTTTTTGTACAAGTTTTCCAAGTTCTGTAAATTGAGAACATAAGGTTGCATACGATTCTATTTTTCCAAAACAGTGAACCTTAATACCGCTTTTCCTGAGCATTTCTATCGTCTCTGACCTGGTGAGTGCAGTTGTTAACACCATGTCTGGTTTCAATAATAATACTTTTTCTATGTTAATATCGGTTGCATTTCCAACGATTAATTCAGGGCGGTTTTTTGTAATGGTACAATACGAAGTTGCTCCCACGATATTTGAATCCAATCCCAGTTCCTGTAATTCCCGGGTAACAGAAGGTGCAAGTGAAACCAATCGTAAAGTTCTAGATTTTTGGTCTGCTTTAGTGGATTCATGATTTGTACAGGCTGCAAAAGCAACTGTTATTAGAATTAATGAGAGGATTTTTTTCATATGTAAGCAATTGAAGAGTAGTTGATTGTGATAAATAAAGAGTTGAGATAATTGGTTAAATTATTTATTGCAAAGCTAAGGAAATGCCAGGTGCTGGAGATGATATTTTTAAAGTATTCCTTTATTAAATTGAAGTAGAAAGTGAATAGAGCTATTTAAATTTCTCTATCACGGTGCATTTGAAGGGCAGATTATCAATAGAGAAGATTGAAATATGAAATGTATCTGTATCCAGATATTGTTCAATAAAAGGCAGATCGGGGGCATAATGAAAACTTCCTCCGGTTTTTATAGATTGAAGAATTTCGATATACTTTTGAGCATAAAGCATGAAATTTCCATCTTCACGTAAATGATGATGCTTAAAATGATTGGAAAAGCCAAGGTTGCTGATAATTGTTCCCCATCTTTTGCTTTTATATGAAAAATTTAGCCAATCAACGTTTTGTATAAAAGGTTCTGCTGTTTCAAAACGATCAATACCATAGGCTTCTAATTGATTATTTCGCAGGTATTTTACAAGACTTGCGGTTGTACCACAGCCTATATCAAGGATGGGTTGTTGAAGAGTTTGCAAGTTTAAGTGTAATAATTGAATCTGAATTTCAGGAGAATACTCAGAACAAGCGATAGGTTCAACGGTTTCCTGCTGATTTTGATAAATTTTTTCAGCAAATGAATTGTATTTTTTTAGCCAGTGCGTAATGTTTTGATAATGGGATTCTGCGACTATTTCAAGTTCGGCATTGTTGGATTTTATAAACGTAAAGAGTTTCCGGTAAAGTTCTTTCAATTCTTGTTGAGCTTCTGCTGGAAAAGAATAATACTGGTTTATACGACAAAGTTCGAGAAGGGTTTTGTTTGAAGCGTAATCAATCAGCGTGTTTTCGGATTCTTCGTTTGATTGCTGATAGTTTTTGATTGCCTGAATAGTCTCTGATGTGAATTTCAGGACTTTGCTTTTCTCAGAAAAGAAAAGATTTTTTCCTTTGTTTGATTCTATTTGCTGATCGATATTCTTCTTGAGATTATCCATTTATTTTCAGTGATTTGAAAGAGCAAATATAAGGATATCCTAAAATTGTTTCTTGATAATAATAAAACAAATTAGGGATGGGGCTGTTTCTTTTTATTGCGAAGCAAATTGCACTGCATTATACACGTATATCAAAGCCAGAAATGCCTATACTTTCTTTAAAATCAAAAATGAAATCAATTGTAAAGACAGACGCAGATATATTCAGCGATTTTCTGAATGCGTTTAAATCGAGTATGGAGCGAGCCTTTCATGAGGAACACAAAATAGATCAATTTTGTAGTACCAGAGGTATTCCGGTTGCAGTTTTAAAGGAATTGATGTCAGTAAATCCACTTTCGCTTTGCATTCCGAAAGAGTATGGAGGAATGGGTGGAGATGTTAAGGAAAATCTGGAGTTTCTGTCAGTTGCATCTTATGAGTCGCTGGCTCTCTCTCTTATGCTGGGCATTAATAATGGCTTGTTTATTCAGCCTGTTGCAAAATATGGACAAGAGTCAGTAAAGCAAATTGTGTTTGGCCAGTTTCTGTCTCATAACTCTATGGGTGGATTGATGATCACAGAGCCCAATTATGGAAGTGACGCATTGAATATGCAAACATCTTATACAAAGAAAGACTCATATTATCATCTGAAAGGGAAAAAGCATTGGGCTGGCTTAACCGGAATGGCTGATTATTGGCTGCTTACTGCACGCAAACGTTCAGAATCAGGTTTTTTACTTCGTGATATAGAAATATTTATTTGCGACGTACATGCTTCGAAGCAAAAAGTGGAAGTGGAAGAGTTTTTCGAAAATCTGGGACTTTATCAAATTCCGTATGGCAGGAATCATATTGATGTACTGATTCCTGAAAATCAACGATTAATACCGAAAACGAATGGAATACAAATGTTGCTTGATTTATTACATCGTAGCAGGTTTCAATTTCCGGGAATGGGTTTAGGTTTTGTGAAGCGCATGTTGGATGAAGCTATTTTGCATACACAGTCGCGTCAAATCGGATCAAAAAAACTCTACGATTACGATCAGGTTCAATACAGGCTTTCACGGCTGAAGGCAAATGTTACTATTTGTTCGGCATTTAATTTAAAATCGGGAGAAATAGCAGGAATGGAACATGATTTGTCTGCATCCGGGCTTCATGCAAATATTACCAAATGTATTGTTTCTGACATGATGCAGGACTCTGCGCAATCATTGCTGCAATTAGTGGGAGCAAAGGGTTATCAATTGAATCATATTGCCGGACGTTCGGTAGTTGACAGTCGTCCGTTTCAAATCTTCGAAGGTTCGAATGATATTCTTTACCAGCAGATTGCTGAATCTGTTTTGAAAATGACGAAAGCGATAAAGCAGCGAAAATTCTCCTTGTTTCTACAGCTTTTTACTCCGCTAGCTGCTGATTCTGTACGTACATTAACTGATTTTGAATTTAATTTTACATATTCGCAACGAAAACTGGTTGAGCTTGGCCGAATGATAAGCAGGGTCGTTGCCTTTGATAATGTATTATATCAATCGAAATTTAATTTATTGAAGGAAGAAACTGAAAATGCGATACAGGTTTTGAAGGATGATATTTCAATGTTTTTGTATGGCTTTGGATTGAAAGGATCATAGAAAGAGTTGTTTTTTGAAGTTTATTTATAATTCCGGAAGAAGTTTGTCCATTCCTTTTTCTGATTTTATCTCGTGAGAGATAAATTTACCATTGTAAAACATGCTGTTGATAATCCAAGGAACAGGCATTTGTTGTGCTTCTTGTTGTGAATTGAGTTTGATAAGTTTTAAAGGAACATTCTTTTGTTTTGCCCAATTAGCCAGAACTACTTCATTGTAATGTCCCGCAAATGGACAGCAATCAGAATAGTACACAACCAAACCATCCTTTTCATTACATTCACCAGACTTTGCTGAATTAAAAA
This sequence comes from Bacteroidales bacterium, assembly GCA_963667975.1. Lineage (GTDB taxonomy): Bacteria > Bacteroidota > Bacteroidia > Bacteroidales. The sequence goes on along the minus strand of OY764079.1, from coordinate 3,109,404 downwards.
ACTCTGGATCGGGAGCATCCGGATTAAATTTCTTACACCATAACTGAAAATAGGGCAGGGCAGTATCAACCTTGATAAATCCTTGCTTCAGAAAAAATTTCGGGTCATTCATAAAAGGACGCTTTTTATCGGAAGTAATTACAATTACTCCTTCTTTTCCTTTTGAGTCTAGCAAACATTCATCCAGTAATTTTTTTCCAATTCCGTTCCCGGCAAATTGTCCTGAAACCCAAAAGCAATTGATTATTATGTAATTATTTGCTTTGATGGGTAACCAGCTTTTTTCGGCAGGAACATATTCGATAAATACTTTCCCTCTGACATCTAGTTTTTTGAATACATAGCCTTCTGTAAATTGTGATTTTAACCACGCCTTTTTTGCTTCATACGAATTTGCACATTTTTTATCGCTGAAAGCACAGCAAATATGTTCTGAGTCAATATTTTCAGGAGTAAGTTTAATAATGCCGGATGTTTCCATACTATTTATTCGTTATTGATTTGTTTAATTATAAGGGGAAACCTGATGTTGGCACTTCATGTAATGTTAGAGTCAACATCAGGTTTCTGATAATTTACAAAGGTTTTACCGGGACACAGATGTCCACAATGAATTTGCCGTCTTTGGGCTCTTCAGAGTAAAGTTCAAAACAGGGTCTGTCGTCTGGCTGATACCCACTTTGCGGAAACCACTCGCTGAAAACCCATTGCCATGCCTGATGAAATTGCTCTGCATTTACTTCAAATCGTGCAACAACATAATTTCCACCTTCCAATTCCATTTTCCCGATTTCGCCGTCGGTTTTGGTTTCGGGGGGAACCGTGATGCAAACGCTCATCCGGAGTTTACTTTCATCCGTGATTTCAATAGAATCATGATAAATGACCAGTGATTTAAAGCCTGGGCCACCAATCAGATTTCGCGGTCCTGCCCACGAAAATAACTTATTCCATAGCCGTTCAAATAGCTTTTCATCACCTTTGTACGCTCCGGTATAGCGAATATACGCTACCGTCATTTTGGGAAATTCTTTAATTTCCACTCCTTTGTTTAGTGTCATATTTGTCCTCCATTTTAAAGTTTGGGATTCATGACAAAAGTAGGAGCGAGCAAAAAAATCGGGTTGTATATCGTTGCTTTTCGTTTGACGATGGTTGCTATTTTTTCGTTTTTCGGTTCGGTATTGTGAAGGCGTCTTCTGGAAATGCTGTTTAAAGTTTCGGGAAAATACAGAAATATCCGTAAATCCGCATCGGTATGCAATTTCGGAAAGAGTTTCGTTTGGCTGCGTAGCAATCAGAATCGCAGATTTTTCCAACCTTATTCTTTGAATAAACTGAAAGGGTGTTTCTCCACATAATCCAAAAAAAACTCGATGAAAGTGATATTTGGAAAAGTTTGCAACACCCGCCAGCTCTTCCAGTGTAAACAGCTTATCAATATTTTTTTCAATATAGTCGCAGGTACGGTTGATGCGGGAAATATACTCTTTCTGAATTAGAGAAACGGACATGGTTTATTTTGTTTATTGATTGAAAATGGATAAAAAGGGACACTCTTTCTCGTGTGTATTACTTTTCATCTTCGTCTTGATTGTTTTCGAGCTCTTTTAAAATTTTACTTACATCTTCTTCGGTTGAAGTAAGTTTGGCTTTGCAGATTTTAATGAGTTCGGCAGCACGTTTTACCTTTTCAGATAACTCATCCACGCTAATTTCTCCTTTTTCTATTTCGGTAACGATATTTTGTAATTCGTTAAATGAATCAGTGTAATTGTTTGTTTTATTGCTCATTGCTGTTTTGTATTTGCATTGATTCTACATTTGCAGTTATTGTTCCATCGGCAACCAGTGTCTGAAGTTTATTCCCTTTTTTAACGTCATGAATACTTCTGACAGCTTTGCCGTTGAGCAATGTTATACTGAAGCCGCGTTTGAGAATGTTTTGAGGATTCAGATACTCTATGTTTTTCTCTAGATTTGTCGTCAGTTGTTTTTTTTGGTTCAAAAACTGAAGACTGCGTTCCATAAAACGTAATTTTATCTGTTTTAATTCCCGTTGTGTTTGATTGATTTGTGAATGAATATCTTTGCGAATTATCATTGAAAACTGTGTGAGTTTTTGTGTTTCTATTCTGCATTGGATTTCTATTTTACGCTTAATTTCCTCCTTTCGGTCATTTAAGGAGCTTTTTTCGTTGCGAAACCGAAAACGGGATTGTTGTACCAGCGCATTTGCCTGTTCATTTAATTCATTATGTTTTTTTAAAAGCATAGTTTTTGTCATCGAACGGAAGAGTTTTCCTTCTGTATGAAATTTTACCTTTTCATTGATAAGCAATTGACCAGAACGTTCGATGATACGTTCCCTGGCTTTTTGTACCGGAATCGACACATTGTGGAAGAGTTGCAACAGAGTCTCTGCAATTTTAGTAGGAGTAATGGCATTGGTGTGTGAAATCATCTCTACAACAGTTTCATTGGTAGCGTGACCTATTCCTGTAATGACCGGAATGGGAAATTGTGCAATCTCTTTTGCCAAATTATAACTATTATAACAGGAAAGTCCAATATCTCCACCTCCACCACGGATGATCACAACCACATCAAAGTGATTGATAACTTTTTGGATGCGTTTAAGCTGATTCAAAATAGAATCAACGGCTTTTTCACCTTGAAGCAGAGACGGAAAGAGTAAGTGGAAAAATTTATAGTTCCAGTGGTTTTCTTCAATCACTTTACGGAAATCAGCATAACCTTTACTGGTTTCTACCGAGATAATTGCTAATCGCTGGGGTAGTAAAGGCATGGATTTCTGCTTGTTTAAACCGAAGATTCCTTCCTCTTTTAATTTATGAATACACTCTTGTTTTTCTTTTTCAAGGTCACCGAGGGTGTAGGATGGATCAATATCAATGATTCGTAACGAAAGTCCATATACTGCATCAAACGTAATGCTTGCCAGAAAAAGAATCTTTATTCCGTCTTTCAAAGGCTCTTGCAAAACTGTAAGGAATTTTTGATTAATGCGCTGATAATCGGTATTCCACAACGTCGATTTTATCTGTGCAATTATTTTACCATCCTGTTTTTCCATCAATTCCGGATAACAATGTCCGGAATGAGTGTAAAAATTGAGTTTATTCATTTCAGCCCTTATCCAATAAGCTCTCTGATAGCGTTCCGTAATTGTTTTCTGAATGCTTTTGCTTACTTCAAGCAGTGTAAAAACCTGTTTATCATCTATATGGATGGACATAAGAAAGGGGTGAAATCAAAAGATACTGTGTGTTTTAATTTGATGTGTAAAGTTAATTAAAATATATGGTCCAGAATTTTGATTCGTTATTGATAGACCTGAATAAGGAATCACTCAATTTCGTGCAAAAGTCTGAAGTCATCAAAATAAGGTGGCTTCCAGCTATATTAAGTATGCTTTGAATACTGTTTTTCTCTTCGTGTTGGCAGATAGATTCAAGAATTGGAGCTAAGTATGGGTTATATTTGTGTTTTATAAGCAAAATTTTCCCCAATGCAGAAGCTACACTCCAGCGTACAATCGTTCAGCGATGTTCGGTATTCAGCAAGAGGTTTGTTAATGCTTTTTTGAGATGGTCGGGAAAGAGATGACAGGTATTTCCAATCACTTTTGCCGGTTCCCACTTTATACGAGGTGCTTTTTCAACAAGTGTTTCGCTCACAAATTCTATACATTTCAGGCTCGCAACTTCAGGACGCTTTTATACAGCATATTCCATCATTTTAATACAGGTTGCTTTTACCGGATCTTTTCCTTTTTAGGAAACTTTTGTCAGTTGGTCTATTGTAAGTGAGTTATCGAGTAGCATTGTGCTTAGAATTCCGATTTCTTTAACTTTATACTCTTATCAGCCAGTATTAGAAGAGGTTTCATTATGTGATTTGTAATAAGCAGGTTACTTAATTGTTTTTAATTTTTTTCGTTTAATCATTCTTTTTATAATAATAAATGCAATAGCCAAAATAATTATGAAAGGCCAAAGTGAAACAAAATATATAATTCCTGAAACAATATTATTCCATCCCTCAACCAGAGATGTTTTGGTTCTTTTCCAGAAACTTTCGACATAATGAGGTTTATAAACATATTCTTTAGGTTTGAATATTTTTAAATCAATTGTGCTGTAATCAATCTGATCATTCATGTAATTTAAGTGCCCTTGGGTGCTTTCAAGCTCATCCTGTATCTCATCTATTTTTCCCTGTATTTCAATTATATCCTTAATAGAATGTGCTTTTTTTATTAACCTTCTATATTGTTCTAGATATAAAGACTTGCTCTTTAATCTGCTTTCTGTGTCATAATAATCTTCAGTTACATCTTTAGTGTTTATTGAAATAGTTTGAATATCACCGTCCCCGTTTTGTAATGCAGAAATAAAGAAATCGAATTTACTGTAGAGTACCCTAACTTTTAAATTATAGGAAGCGAATCCTTCACTTTTATCAAAGCTTGCAAATTCATAATATCCTCCAATCTGCTTAATAAGGGTATCAAGATTTCGTTTGGCAGAGGTTAGATCTTTTACAGAGATTGAAACATCTGCATTTTTAATAAGCTTTTGTTTATTAATATTTGGGTTTTGGGTAATTTGATTATCACTTACTTCAATGCATTCAGGATTAACGTATTGTGATACATTTTTACTTTTGAAATTTGGCGGAGGTGAAGCCATTTCTTCAGCAATATACTCTTGATTTGTACCCTTTGAATTTAATATCTCTTCTTTGTGATTACATGCTTGTAAAGCAAATGCAATGATAAATACAAAAGGCAGTTGATTTTTCATTGTGTTGTGTTTTAGAGGATTAATCTATGGTTTTGAATGCGGTGAGGTTAATATCTTAATTGTGTTATGAATGATTGTCAAACAAAAATAACTTAATCTAAGTTAATTAACGATATTTGTGTAAGGAAATTTTTTGTCTGGTTTGACTATATTTTTTTAAGGTGGAGTTCTCTTTGAATTTTGTATGATAATAATGAATGATTGAGATACTTATTAATTCACCCAAATAAGAAATACGATGAACGATTATTTCCCAAATCTTATATCTTTGTATCATAAATAAAAAAAACATACTGAGTATGAAAGAAGCTGCTGAAAAGCTTGTGGTAAACGTGATGAAGGAAACTCCGACAATTGGAAAGATGCTTGAAAACTGGCTTTTGGATAATGGTGTAAATGAAAGTATTATCATTTATCTGAAAGGACTGATTATTGTTGTTTTGATGTTTATTGCAAGCTACCTGCTTTTTCTGATAGCGCGAAAAATCATTGTCAGAATACTTCATTTTATTGCCAAACGTACCGAAACAACCTGGGACGACGTGATGATTGAAAAACGGGTTTTTCACCGGCTTGCGTATATTGCACCTGCAATCTTTATCCATTCGGTGATTCCAGTCGCTTTGGTCGAATTCGTTTACTGGACGTTGGTTCTGCAGGCTGTATTGAAAATTTACATGGTTGTGATCGTAGTTATGGTGCTTGATTCGTTCTTCGAGTCTATCGTGGAGATTTACCGTGGTTATGAAATTGCGAAGTTTAAACCGATTAAAGGATATGTTCAGATTGCTCGCATTATCGTTTATCTGGTTGCTGCTATTTTTATTATTTCAGCATTAATTGGAAAGTCTCCGGTTTATCTTCTTACCGGATTGGGCGCTCTTTCTGCCGTACTGATGTTGATTTTTAAGGATACATTATTGGGATTTGTGGCAAGTATTCAGCTTTCGGCAAATGACATGATACGCCCTGGTGACTGGATTACCATGAGTAAATTTGGTGCAGACGGGATTGTTCATGATATCAATTTAACTACTGTGAAAATTGAAAATTTCGACAAAACCATAACAACAGTTCCTACTTATTCTTTTATCGCTGATTCATTTCAGAACTGGCGTGGTATGGAAGAATCGGGGGTACGCAGAATTAAACGTTCCATAAATATAAATGTAAACAGTGTAAAGTTCTGTAATGAAGAAATGTTAAGCCGTTTCTCCAAATTCAAAATTATTCACGATTATATAGAACAAACTCAACGGCAGCTGGAAGAGTTTAATCAATTGCAAAACGATGAATCAGTAGATCCTGTGAACGATGTGCGTCAAACCAATCTGGGAGTATTCCGTGCGTACTTGTATGCATATTTACGTAACAATCCTCATATTGATCAGGATAAAACACTGCTTGTACGTCAGTTAGCACCTACCGAAAAAGGGTTACCTGTCGAAATCTATGCGTTTAGTAAGGTTCAGGAGTGGGAAAAGTATGAAAACATTATTTCCGACATTTTTGATCACGTTTTGGCTTTCGTTCCACAATTTGAGTTGCAGATTTTTCAAAATCCTACCGGAGCAGATTTTAAAATGCTGGGGCAAGGTTAATTTGAAGATGAGATAATTTGGAAATAAAATAGTTGTTCCAGAATATTGGCTGATAAGATTTAAAAATCAGCTACATTCCTTCTTAAAATATTGATTCTATGAAGTTTATTTGCTCGTTAATTTGTGTGGAAGATGTTTCAAAATCTCGTCAGTTTTATGAAACAGTGTTGAATCAGGTTGTAAAATATGATTTTGGAGAAAACGTTTGGTTTGAATCCGGTTTTGCAATCCATCTGCGCAATCATTTTCAAACCTTAATTAATAATAACCCCATTTTGACGAAAACCAATAATGGAGAGTTATATTTTGAAGAAGAAGACCTTCTGTCTTTTCAGGAAAAACTCAAACAATTCAGTGTTGAATTTATTCATGAGATCAAAATACAACCCTGGGGACAGAAAGTTCTCCGCTTCTATGATCCGGATGGAAATATAATTGAAGTAGGTGAACCAATTGATCTGGATGGTAATTGAAAGCAAAAATGGGGCAATCTGAAAAAACTTTATTTTGAAAAAAGACGTTTCAGATTTTCGAGATTGAATCTGTCGCTCTGATTCAATACGTGCTTTATAGTGTTCGGGAAACCGGAAAATATTTTTAAAATGCAGCTTTAGAAATAGTCTAATGCCCGATCATCTTATCATATGTTGCCATTATCTGTCTCAATAAGGGTTCATTCGGATTGAAATTAACTGAATCAACTGTACATATTGGTAGTATTTTAGGAGAAGTTCCTGAAATAAAGACAGCTTCAAAATCGGCTAATTCACTTTTAAGAATTGGGTAAAAATGGATTGGAATATTCTTATTATTTGCAATTTCAATTACTTTAAGCAGCGTAATACCATGTAGAATAGAATTCAGTGGAGCTGAATAAAGTTCTCCCTTCCGGATGAAAAATACATTGGATTTACTTCCTTCTGTAATTTCTCCATTATGGTTTACCAGTAATGCTTCATAAATCTGATTTTTCCGGATGAATTCGGCAGTTTGTTCTCTTAGCATTGCCTGTACTACTTTCGCATTTGGATTTGTACGCTCTGCACAGAATGTCATTACCTCAACCCCGTTTTTATACATTTCAGCATCTGGATAGGAGTGAGGAATAAAACGGAGGGAAAGGCGATCAGCGAAATAGTCAATACGTATATTCCCTATTTGCGTATTATTGAGAATAATTAATTTGTCAATTTGGTTTTGAAGGATTTCAAATTCAGGGAAATTGATTTGCCCAACAATTCTGCACGATTCAGCAAAGCGAAGGTAATGTTCTCTCAAAAAAACTGCTTTCTTATTTATTACCCGAATTACTTCGTACACAGATGCTTGATTATAAATATTTAACTGTTGGATTAGTTCTTTTTCAGAAATAATATTGTCATTGATTATACAGACAGGTTCGTTTGTCATTATTTTGATTTTAAGCAAGTTGTAAAAAGTTATTCTGGAAAAACTTTTAAATGGAGGATATTTTTTATACAAAGGTAGTCATCATTTGCAGATAATAAAAAAGACCTTCCGCTTTCGAAAGGTCTTTTGGTATCTTATTTTAAATCAGACTAGAACGCATAGGTAATACCTCCCATGAAATTAAATTTCTGAGAAGGATAGCGATACCAGTTTTCGTAACGGGTTGTAGTAAGATTATTGAAATTGAGAAAGAATGAAAGCATTTTGGTATAACGATATTCAAAGGCTAAACTTAAATCAAGTTTAGGATCTAATTCAATTACCTTCATGGTTCCGTTTGCTTCAAAATCGCGGGCGTACATTTTACCAAATGCAAATGCATTGAATTGAATTACAAACTTATCCCTCAAACTATATCGGGCTTGTAATAACCCTTCAACCGTTGGTTTATGCCATACTTCGGTTTCAGTTTCTACTGAGTACTTGTTGTATGAAAAAGCGATCAAAAATGATAAGTCTTTACGGGCTTTCCACATCATATCTCCTTTGATGGTTAAAAGGTTTGCTTCATCATAAACTGCTGTAAATTTGTTTTTCAGAAGGTTCCCTCCGGTTGTATCTGTTACAAAAAACGGCATTGTTTTGAAATGAGAAGCATGTATAGAAGCTCCCAAATCAATATTATCTGTTAAACTAGTATTTATACCTCCATAGATTTCGAAATTTTTATCGGTATAACCAAGTGGAATATCACTTTTGATATATGGATTTTCAGTTGAAAGTGAGCGATAACTAACTTTTTCCATGTTGCCGCTTAAGCCTGCGTAAGCACCTAATATTCCGGGGATGATAGCTACTTTTCCTTCAATGTATGGATACAGATGCAGATTGGTTTCATCGGCAGCTTCTACAGCAGCAGTTAAGCCAATCAGTAAGCGATATTCATTAAATTGTGTTTGCAGATATGGTTGAACATGAACCAATAATGAACCTTTTCCATCCATGCTGTTGTTTTTGTTGTGATAGAAGGTTGCATCAGCATTTAATCCAAGCGTTTGCTTTTTGGTCAGGGTAAGTAATTCAAAATCCTGACTTAAAGAAGTTCCCAGTTTTACGGCGTTTTCGGAAGCACTGTAGTAGTCAGAAAGATTGTAGAAACCGAGAATGAATGAATGGTTGAGTTTATTTGAATCAGTATAATTGCTCTGATATTTTGTATTGAAGCCGATAGTAGCATAACGTTGGCGGATTGCATCATCATCCGGAATTAAACCAGAATCATAAAATTTTGGTTGAAATCCATAATAATGAACCACTTTACGATCGAAGAACAGATCTCCCGAAAGGGTCGATTTCTGGAAAAAACGGTCGCCGTAAACATTTAATTCATTTTCGGAAAAACTGCTTTTTGCGTAATCCTGAATTTTTCCGGTTGATGAAAGATGACGCAGATGTACCCCGTAAGAGTATTTTTTTGAACGGGTATTGTTTGCAAAGAATTCAAGATAAGGAGTAACATAAGTACCAAATCCGGCTTTCAGTAGGTTTTTGTAAAGGCGGGTAATAGGTTCACCCACGAGCTTTGCCGCTTTGATAGCTTCTATTTGGAATGTGGTCGGAACCCGTTTTGACGTAATGTCATAAGTGAATTTGGGAGCAGGGTAAGTTGTGTCAATCATTTCAGGATTCTTGTTAATCTTGAATGCATCAGATAATGAAGGTTGGTAAGAACCGATGATTACAACTTCTTCTTTTTGTGCAAACAACGTTGATGAAACAAACGTTAACAAGCTTGCAACAAATACGATACGGCTGATATATTGAACTGTTTTCATGATTTCTGAGTATTTATCGTTTGTGGTCAATCGTTGTGTTTATTCGTTGTTTGAATTTCCATTCGGACCATTCAAATTGATTTTGATTTCATCAGAATCCTGAGTAGCTTTCGCTTTATTGTTTTGCTGCTCTTTATTTTTCTTTTCCATATCGATAATTGCATTGCGTTTTTCGTAGGCTACTTTCACCAAATCAGGTCCGTCGTAATTGTCAATAATGGATTGGAGAACTTGTTTTGCATGAACAAATTTTTCCTTTTTTACGTAAATATCTGCCCAGAGAATATGCGTTTTTGCAAGCCAGAATTCACTTGAAGGTGGTGCACTTAAAATGTCAAAAATCATTTTTTCAGCTTCATCGGTATTGCCCTGGGTAAATTGGATATTGGCAAGTTGGTAACGCGATTCAGCACTTATTTCCCCATTTTTCGATTTTGAAAGCAGGCTATATTCAGTTTGAGCCATTGAAACACTGTCGATAGCCATTGCAGAGTGTGCAATGGTAAGATGTGCTTCGTCTTTAATTTCATCTGTGATTTTTTCGAGTGTAAGCAATTGTTGCGCTGCAGTAATGGCGTTGTAGAAGTTATTTAAATTGTATTCGCAACGCAATAAACCTAATCTTCCGGTTATTATATTTACATCGGTTTCAGCATTTTCAACCAGTTTCAGGTAATACTCTTGTGATTTTTGAAATTGATTGAGTTTGAAAGCTATGTTTGCTGCATTTAGCATCGCTTTCTCTGTAAATTTTGTTTTGGGTTTAGAAATTACATATTCATATCCTGACAAAGCTTTTTCAAATTGGCTGCTCTTATTATCACATTCAGCTTTGTAAAAGGAAGCAGATTCGGTAAATGAACCATCAGGGAATTTTTCGAGATAACTGGAGAAACCTTTTTCAGCAGCTTCACAATCACCGTTCATATACCGCATTTCGGCAGCTATGTATGTGATGGAGTCTTGTTCAGCATTGGTGACGTTTGCAAAAGGGAGGTTCTTCATATAGCTGAAAAATTCATCCACTCTGTTTTGATCAACATAAATCTTGCGAATCCCGGTCAGGGCATCTTTCGATTCGGATGTTCCCGGATATTGAGTTACTATTTTCTGATAGGTTGCCAACGCTTTGTCATTATCCCCTTTGTTGTAATAAATCAAGCCGGATTTGAGCATTGCATCCTTTGTAAAACTGCAGCTTGGATGATATTCAATTAAATCCTGAAAATAGAAAAGAGCTTTATCTTGATTGTCGAGGATAAGATACGTATTTGCAAGTTCGAATTTGGTTGCAGGAATCAGTGTCGAATTTTTGTAATTAGTGATAAGCTTATAAAAAGTCTGTGTTTTGCCTTCAAAATTTCCTAAAACTCCCTGGCAAAGAGCCTTTTGATACAATGCATAATCACCGTCCTGAAGCTTTTGATCAGCAGCCAGATCATAGTTTTCAATTGCTTTTTTGTAATCTTTGGCCATGAAATAGCAATCTGCAGTACGTAAATAAGCATCCGTTACAATTTTTAGATCTTCGTTTTTAGGGCTATAGAGAAATTTGCGGAAGTATTCAAGAGCATTGGAATACTTTTTCTGTTTGAAATAAGTATACCCAAGGTTGTAGTTTGAAAGATTAAATAATGGAAGATTAAATGCTCCTTGTGTTAATTGAAATTCTTTATAATCGGCAGAAGCAGCTTCGTAATCTTCTGTTTTGTAACGAATTTCGCCTCTCCAGTATTTGCAATATGCATTAATGGTTGGACTAAAATCTTTCATCAATGCTTTGTTGAATAAAATTGCAGCGTCATCATACTTTGCTTCGTTATAACATTCAACTGCACGATTAAACGCAATACGCTGGTAAGCTTCACTTAATCTGCGGTCGGGACGTTTTATCTTCTCAAGAGAAGCAAGAGCATCTTTATAGTTTTTAGTAGTCATATAAACGTTTACCAGATAACCGTTCATTTCATCCGATTTGTCTGAATTAGGATATTCTTTCAAATACAGCTGAATTGCTTTGATTGCGTCGTTAAATGGATTTGATGCCATTTCATAACAGAGTTTTGCATAGTTATATAAAGCATCTTCCTGCATTTTTTTGTCAATATCGATCTTTGATGCTTCTTGGAAAGTTGCACGGGCAAGTTTCTTCTGGTCGGTTTTTATGTAACAATATCCCAGATGATAGAGCGAGTTTTGGGTAAGTGTATCTCCTTTTTCAACACATTTTAAAAAGTTTACAATGGCAGTATCATACACTTCTGTTTTGTAGTAAGTGTAGGCAAGTTGATAATAATCACCGCGTTGCAAAGGGCGGGCTGATTGGTCTCGGTATTGACGCAGATAGGGTAGTGCTTCTGCATATTTTTGAGTTTTGTAATAAGCTTCGCCAATCAAACGGGCAATTTCCGGAGCACGTTTCACATTACCGCTTTCAAGTAATAGAGGTGCTACTTTTAATAGTTCGGCATAATTGCCTTGTAGATAATAAATTTGTGTAATATAGAACGGTGCGATTGATCCAAAGTTTTCATCATCTTTCAGTTTTAGAAAGCTTTCGAGGGCAGTTTGGTAATTTCCTTCTGCATACATTACGTGAGCATAGTAGTATGTTGCCGGACCAGCATACTTAGACCCGGAATCTTTCACCTTTGCAAATGATTTTTTTGCATCCTCGCTCTTGTTCTTGCTGAAACTGGAATATCCTGATTTAAAATAATATTCATTCTTTAATTCGTCGGGCAATCTGTCAATATTTACAGCCTGATAAGCTTCCAATGCTTCGCTAAAACGTGATTGACTATATTGATAGTTTCCGAGTTCGAACCAGGCTAAAGGCAGCAATGTATGTTCCGGGAACGAATTGATAAACCGTTGAAGTTCAAATGCAGCATCTCGATGCTGAAGGCGGGAGGCACATACTGAATTGTAGTAAATTGCCTCAGCCATAAAAGCACTTTTTTTGTCTTTTATCTCGGTAATCAGTTCCTGAAAAACTTTTCGTGCAGCACTGTATTTCTCCTTCTCAAAGAGTTCTAAAGCCTTTCTGTAATTGGCTTCAGGATTTTGATAAACAGCAGTTTGCTGGGCCCGCAATATTCCCGCACCAGTCAATATCAACATGACTGCACATACCAGATTTTTGCTCATTCGTTTCATCATAAATCTATTTAGTCGATGATAAAATTACCTATAATAAAAGGGGGTGAAAGTACGCTCCATGCTTACTTATCAACAATTTATTTTTGATAACTTGAGGTTAATATAACTCTCCTAGAAGGAAATACACCTGCATAAAAACATCGAATAATGAATGAATACTTTCGTTGACAGGTTGTTTTTATAGATTTGAGTTATAATAATACTTTATTTTAATATATATTTGTAGTTGAATAATAATTTTAGATACTATGAAAAAGATTGTGTTTCTATTAATGATAATTATTGTATTACTTACCAACTCGTGTGGCGAATTTGGGAAAGAGATGAAGCAATTAATGATACTTCAGACAAAGATTCAGAAAAAGTATAAAGTGAGTATTGTTAAGGTAAACCTTGTGAATCACAATGTGTTAAATATTACTTTTGTGAATTCACAGTATGGTAATTATAGTGATAAACAGAAAGATAGTCTTGCACAGAATTTAGGACTATTTTGTAAAAAAGAGTTTATAACAGACGACTCCTTAAAAGAAGGCGTATTATTTTTGCAACAGGAGCAAAATTATGGAATCGTAAAAAGTTCGCAACAAGCAGGATATCCAATGAAGTTTTAAGTCATTAATAATATACTAATCTGAACGTTTAATCCATTTTGAAAATTCTTCATCTTCAAGAATTTATTTGATTCTAGTATTGTAATCAAAAAGTATAATAATCAGAGGTTTGAGATCTTCACTCCAAAAGGCTTTCAGATGAATTGGAAAAAGATGCTTTGAACAGTAAATCTAAAATATGTGTTTGTTGCTATGAAAAATTATTTTATTAATATCTTGAGAATAAATAATTTGATTGCGATTGTGAAAATTCAGATAATAGGTAATTTCTATTCTGTCCGGAGTGAAAATAACTTTTTTGAACTGTCTGGAAATTATATATAAACTTATGCCAATAACAATGCCAAGAAATATATAACGAGTTAAATAATAGAACAGTAGGAGTATGAATGATGATAAAATTTCAAACAAGAAGAATGAATAGATTAATCCAAAGGAAATACATGCCAATTTTTACATTATTCTGTATAATTCGGGGTTCGAACATATAAAATTGGGGATCAAATTAAAACAATTCACTCAGTTCCAGCCAGCGATTACTTTTTTCGTCTAACTCATTCATCACTCTGCCAATGCGTTCGGAACAAGCAGTTATTTCATTTGGATTGGTTAGCGTGTTGAGCTTTTTAAGTAATTCATCTTTTTCAGTTTCTAAGGCTTCGATGGATTTCTCGAGTTCTTCGTACTCTTTTTGTTGTTTGTAAGAGGGTTTATTGGGCTTGGAACTCTCACGACGGGGAGTCGTTTCTTTTTTTGCTTTTGCTTCCTGAACCAGCATTTTTTCCTGATTAGTCTTCCAGTCAATGTATTGTGAGTAATTTCCAGGGAAGTCACGTACTTTACCATTTCCTTCAAATACAAAGAGATGATCGATCAAGTGATCCATAAAACTGCGGTCGTGCGAAACAATAAGCAGGCACCCGGGATAGTTTGCCAGAAAATCCTCCAATAGTTCCAATGTATAAACGTCCAAATCATTGGTTGGCTCATCTAAAATTAGAAAATTGGGATTTTGCATCAGCGTCATCAATAAATGCAATCGGCGGCGCTCGCCACCGCTCAGGTTTCCGTAATAATTATACTGAACTGTGGGGGAAAATCCGAAATGTAACAAGAACTGAGAAGGAGAAACCTGTTGTCCGCTTTCCAGTTGGATGCTTTCGGCAGCCTCTTTCACAATTTCAATTACGCGCATATCATCGCGATGCTCAATACCGTTTTGTGTGAAATAGCCAAACTTTATGGTTTGACCTGTAATTATTCTGCCCGTATCAGGTTTTACAACCCCCATAATCATGTTGAGTAAAGTTGTTTTTCCAACCCCATTTGGTCCAGAAATCCCAATTCTGTCACCCTTTTTAAAGACATACGAAAAATCATCCAGTATTATTTGTTCCTGATAATGTTTGTTTATATTGTATATTTCCAGTATTTTACCACCAATTCGATCCGTTTTTACGTGCAATGATGCCATTTCTTTTTCGGTTCGTTTGAAAGCTTTGTCGTGCAATGTATTTACCCCGTCCATCCTGGCTTTCGATTTGGTTGTACGTGCTTTGGGCATACGTCGTGCCCATTCCAGTTCTTTCAGATATTCGGCACGAGCTTTTTCTTTTTCAACAGATTCATTGTAGATGCGTTCTGCACGTTTTTCAAGGAAGTAGTCGTAATTTCCTTTGTATTTATAAATTTGTCCGCCATCCAGCTCAAATACTTCGGTACAAACATTGTCAAGAAAATAACGGTCGTGTGTAACAACCAGAAGGGTGAGATTTTCACGGTTGAGCCATGCCTCCAACCATTCAATCATCTGAATATCCAAATGATTGGTAGGTTCATCTAAAAAAAGAATATCCACGTTTTCGAGTAATACGCGTGCCAGCGAAAGCTTTCGCTTCTGACCACCGGAAAGAAGAGAAACCTGTTGTTCCAGATCTTGAAAACCCAGCTTTGACAATACTTCATTTACCCGATGTTCGTAATTCCATGCCTGTGTTTGATCCATCAGACTGATTGCCCGTTGCAGACGATCCTGATTCTGTTTATTGTCTTCTTTTTTTAGTGCATACAGTGTTGATTCATATTCATTTATTGTTCTTGAAACTTCAGAATCAGATGAAAAAAGATAATCTTTTACCTGTACACCTTCGGGCATATCGGGGTTTTGATCAAGGTAGGCGAGACGGTATCCTTCCCGATAACTGATTGTTCCGGCATCAGAATCTTCTTTTTGGGCAAGGATGTTCAATAACGTACTTTTCCCACTGCCATTTCTGGCAACAAGTCCCACTTTCTGACCCTTTTCCAACCCTAATGTTAGATTCTGAAATAATATTTTTTCGCCGTAAGTTTTTGAGATTCCCTCTGCCAGTATAACGTTCATCGTGTAGTTTAAATGAAAAAGCAAAGATACCGAAAAAGAGGGAAATGCAGAAAACAGGCTTTGAGTTCAAAGTATATATTAATATTAGAATAAAATAATATTTTACAAAAAACAATAAGCTACCAGATCTCAATCTTAAAAAAATTCCCAACTTTCGAGATTCAATATGACAACTTGTTGAATTATAGCTGTCAGCCTGAATCTCAAAAATTGGGATAGTCTTTTTCCCAGATGATAGACTTTTTGAATAGCCTTACATATATAGTGAGGCAAACAGTTTATTGCTTAACGCATGTTATGCCAAACATTCTGGATGTCTTCGTCTTCGTAAAATTTGTTTAAGAGTTTTTCGATATCGGCTTCTTGTTCGGGGGTGAGTTCTTTTGTTTCACTTGGAATGCGTTCAAATTCAGCACTTACAATGTCAAATTTATTATCTTCGAGGTACTTCTGAATTTTTCCGAATGCTTCAAATTCTCCGTAGATATGAACCTGATCTTCGTCTGCAAAGAGTTCGTCTAGGCCTAAATCAATCAGTTCGAGCTCCATGTCTTCGAGTTCTATTTCTGCTTTGCTCCGTACTTTAAATACGCATTTGTGTTCAAACATAAAGCTTACACTTCCAGATGTTCCCAAAGATCCGCTACATTTATTGAAATAGCTGCGAACATTAGCCACAGTACGGGTTTGATTGTCGGTAGCACATTCAACAATAACCGCGATTCCGTAAGGTCCGTATCCTTCGTATACGATTTCTTTATAATCTTCCTGATCTTTGGAGCTGGCTTTTTTAATTGCGCGTTCAATGTTTTCTTTCGGAACATTGGCTTCACGGGCATTTTGCAGAATTGCTCTGAGTCGGGAGTTTGTATCAGGATCCGGGCCGCCTTCTTTTACAGCAATTGCAATTTGTTTAGCAACACGGGTAAATGTGCGGGCCATCTGCCCCCAGCGTTTAAATTTTCTTTGTTTACGGTATTCAAATGCACGTCCCATAGTAAGATGGATTATCGTTTATTATTTGTGTTCATGCCTCTCGCTTTTGCCATATCTTCGAGGCGTTGTTGAAATTTAGATTTCTTTACCGGCTTTTTTTTATTTTCAAGAATCATTGCGTGAATCTTAGCTTCGTTTACCATTTTGCGAATTACAAACATCTGAGCAAATGTAAAGAGGGTTGATATGGTATAATAGTAGTTCAATGCAGATGAGTAAGAATTAAGGAATCCAAGGAACATAAGCGGCATAATGTACATCATTGTTTTCATACCGGGCATTTGGTTGGTTGAGCCCATCATGTCGGAATTCATCTTGGTGTATATAAGGTTACTGATAGCCATCAGTAATGCAAACAAACTTACGTGGTTACCGTAGAACGATGTCAATAATGGAATGTTTGTACTCCATGATACAATCGCATCATAGCTGGAAAGATCTTCTGCCCATAGGAAAGCCTGATGACGTAGCTCAATAGAAGCGGGAAAGAAACGGAACATTGCTATCAAAATAGGTAACTGTAACAGCATTGGAATACAACCTGCCATTGGATTTACTCCGGCTTTTTTGTATAGAGCCATGGTTGCGCGTTGCTTATCCATTGCTTGTTCCTTTTTGGGAAATTTCTTGCCAATTTCATCTATTTCAGGTTTCAATACCTTCATTTTAGCAGATGACATATAGGATTTAAAGGCAATCGGGAAAAGAACGATCTTTAATAGAATGGTTAAAACCAAAATGATAATACCATAGTTCCAGTTGAAACTTTCTAAAAGATCAAATACAGGGATTACCGCATAGCGATTAATCCATTGCAAAAGTGGAAAACTCCAACCCAGAGGGATTTGGCGTTCTAAATCCAGTTTATAGCTTCTGAGAATTTTATATTTATTAGGACCAAAATACATCTGCATTGAAAATGATTGTTCTGCAGATGGATTGTATGGGATTCCCAGTGTAGTATTCATGGTTTTCAGATATTCGTTGCCACGATCCGGATCAGTGAATACCTTCATTTTTGCATTGTTAAACTGATTGTCGGCAATAAGGGTTGCTGAGAAAAATTGTTGTTTAAGTGAAACCCATTTTAAAGGAGTTTTTAAATCATTTTCGTCACTGGCTTTGGTTTCACTTAAATAGTCAACTTTGTCGTTGGTTGGTTTATAGTAAACAGAAGAGATAATACGTTCGTTTTTTAAACTTTTTTCTTGCTGATAAAGCACCGCATTCCAGTTAAGGTCGATAAAGTCGGTATTTGATGCTACCGTATTCTCTAACCCTTTGAAATGGATATTCATGCGATTCATATAACTATTTCCATAAAGTGTATAACGAAGTTCGAAGTAACGATTTGGATCAAATGTACTGTCTCCTTTATCAATGTATGCACGCATGCCAAACATAATAGAATCGTTTCCACTTACGCTCAGATTTTTCTTTCCTTGATTTTGCGTATTGTACCAGAATGGCTGGAAATATAAATCGCGAGTATTTACTGTTCTGTTATTTACAAAAAAACTGAGGTTAAAATCAGAAGAATCTTTTTTGAAGAGGATAACTGGTTTATCTTGATAGGTGGTGAATTTTTTGAGTTGTACAGATGAAATTCTACCACCTTTAGAAGAAATATTTATCTTAATTAGGTCATTCTCAATAGTATAATCTTCATCTTTTCCAATGGCAGCAATACCAAATACACCAAGTTTGTCGCGCATACTTGAGACTGAAGGAGCAGAAGTATCAGCCTGAGCTTTATCGGTTGTGTCTTTTTTAATTTGGGCTAATGCAATAGAGTCATTTCTGAGTTGAACTCTGTGCAAAGAATCCTGTGTTTGTTTTTGTCGGGCAATTTCTTCCTGGCTAGGAGCTGTGTAAAGACTGTAACCAATTACAAGTCCGAATATTACGACAAGTCCAATAATTGTATTTCTATCCATTTTAGATGTGTTTCTCGCTTAAATAGTTTGAAAATAAAGGCTTGCAAATATAGCTGTTTTAAGTAAATGCACAATAGAAGGATGTGTAAAGAAAAAGAGGCTTTCGAAAAAGCCACAACCTTAATAAATTTTCCCGACTTTCGATACTCAATATGACAACTAGAAATGCCTGACAGAGTACTGAAAGTCGGGAAAGCTTTTTTATATCAGATGTGAGACTTTTCAAAGAGCCTCTTAAAAATAGTTTTACGGAGCAATTATTTGCTTAAAAAGTTTCTTGTTCCGGGTATTGGGAATTCAACTGCATCTTTTGAAGCAGGAAGAGCCGAGGTTCCAATAACATTTACAGTATAAGTGTATGAAGTTTGAGCAGCACCAGTTATGCCTGATACAGTTACAGTATATTTTGTATCAGCAGTTGGTTGAAAATTAATATTTTGTGGTTCCCATACAATGCGGTTTTCCGGTAAGCTGCCTGGATTGGTTTCACGAGCAATTACGTTTACATTTACTACATTGTTAGACGCATCTTTCATTGAAACCTGAGCATTTGCAAAATTTGCATCAGCTAAACTAAAAGACCAACGTGGAAATAAAATAGGAGCCGGAATATAACCATTTGGAGGATAAGCCACATAACTTGTGTAATTGAAGTTTTGATCAAAATTATCACCCCACATTAAACAGTTTGCGGATCTGTTGTTTGTGCTTGCAAAGTATACCGAACCATGTCCCATTTTTGTTAGAGCAGGTAAAAGTATCCATGCACGGTGACCTACTACTAAGTTATTAGCTCCCGGATCTTCCATATAACCCGTAACCGCATTAGCAGCATGAACAGAAAACGTGTTAGCATCTCCACCGTTACTGATTGCAATATTTCCATGACCAGCAGCATTAGCAGCTCCGGCAGTATAACAACTTCCACTGGCACTTGGGTAGTGTGTTAATGTATTATTGGCAGCCATATATAACGCAGCTTCCTGACAACTTTGATTCTGAGCCGGGTTGTGAGCAACACTTGCAGGTAATCCTACTAAACGACGATAGTAATTAATACGCTGAATAACTTTATTATGCGAAATCTGACTAACTGATCCAGCCTGACAGCTCCCCATGTTCCCATTTACATATGCTAATTCAGCAGCCGTGACTTTGGAACCCAGATAATTGTTTTTATAATCTGTAATTGCTTTTGATCTGGCATCAGTAGGGGTGGTTCCACCTCCATTTCCAGATGAAGAAGTGTCATCTTTTGAACAGGATGACAATAATACAGCTACAGAAAATGCTACTGTAGAAGCAAAAAATACAATTCGTTTCATTCGTTGTTCTTGTGTTTGTTAAACCTTGGCCGCAAATGTATGATTTTTTTCAAACATACAAAAATGAAACGATTTAGATTTCTAAATATCTATTTTACAACTTGTACGGCATCTTTTAGAAAGCTATTTTCGATTAGTGAGTTTACGTTGTTGATGTCAATATATTCGCGTCCGGTAATTATCCATGCTTCTTTTAATGGCTTTTTGTCTAGTATGTGCTGCATCAGCACTTCCGGATCAGGAGTTTGAGGTAGTTTTGAGTATTGTTCATACGTGAAGTCAAGAAACGCAACATCCGTTCCAATGCCTTGTTGATCATAAAGATATCCTTTTGTGAGTTGAATGGGTTTCATAAATCCATTGTCAGTTTTTACGTCCCCAACTCCTGGAAACCAAATCAACATTTTGCCATCTTCCGAAAGTCTTACCGGAACATTGTTCTGATAGTTTTGTGTTGTTTTATAAATAAAAAAGCTTTTACGAATTGCCATTTGAGTAGTTGATTCTGGTTTTTCCGGTTGTGTAATTTTGCATGATGTTGATAATGCAATGATTGCTATAATGGTGAAATTCAGATATTTCATTGTTTTCTTCGTTTTAACTCTTTCATAATTAAGCTTAACTCTCTTCCTGTTTGTCCGGCAACAGAAGTGTTTTCTTCTGCCCGGCGGATCAAATAAGGAAGCACCAGATTAACGGCTCCATACGGAACATATTTTGCAACATTATATCCTTCTTTTGATAAATTAAAAGAAATATGATCACTCATTCCTAATAACTGGGCAAACCAGATTTGTGGATGATTATGTTGTAAGTTCAGTATATTCATCTGATTTGTAACTAATTTACAGCTTTCTTCATTGTGGGTTCCTACACAAAAAGAAATTATATCAAGGTTTAGAAGAGAGTATTCAAGTGCTTTATTATAATCTCTGTCACTATCAGCTTTTGTTAATTGAATAGGAGTTGGATAAGACTTTTCTGCTGCACGCTCACGCTCTTTTTCCATATACGCTCCTCTTACAAACTTTATTCCAATCTTAAAATTCTGCGCTCTGGCTTTTTGGACGAATGACTGCAGATAAAAATATCTATCGTGACGATACATTTGCAAGGTGTTAAAAATGATTGCTTTTTCTTTGTTGTAGAGAGCCATCATTTCTTCTGTAAGCGTATCAATTGCATCTTGTATCCAACTTTCTTCAGCATCTATGAAAATAGGTAAATTGTATGTATAACAAGCTTTGCATAGTTGATTTATTCTGTTTTTAACACGTTGATATTCTTGTGATTCTATTTCGGATAGCGTGGTTTTTGAAGATAGCTTTTCCAGTAATTCAAACCTGGCAACTCCGGTCATCTTAAAAACGGCAAAAGGGATTGCAGGATTATTTTTAGCTTTTTCGATAACTTGTAAAAGTTCCTGCGTTACGTTATCAAATCCTTCTTCAGTATGTGCTCCTTCTGCCGAAAAATCGAGGATAGTTCCAATTCCGTATTGGTGCAATTTGGAAATTGTTACATCACATTCTTCAATACTTTCCCCACCGCAAAAATGGCTGAAAATAGTAGGTTTTACAAATGGTTTTAGTGGAAAATGCAGTTTCAATGCAATATTTAACAGAATTTTGCCTGTTTTTACAAATGTTTGGTTCCCAACAAGTTTGAATAAATAATATGCTTTACGTAATTCCGAATTATTTTTTGATTGAAAAGCTATTTCAAGATTATCAAAGTTTACCATATTTTTAAGTTTGTTGTTGAACAAAATTACGAAGGAAAAGTTTTTTACCGACAATCATCTGGAAACACTTATTTTTGTTGATATGAAACAGTTCGAAGCAGGTCATTACCCTATTTTTACCGGTTCAACTGCGCTGGAATCTTTCAGTCAGTTTTTGGCTACGGAAATATATGCCAACCGGAAATTTTTTGTGTTGGTTGATGAAAATACTTTACAATATTGCTTTACCCGCTTAATCACAAATGTGTCAGTGTTACAGGAATGTGAAGTGATTGAAATTCCTTCGGGAGAAGATAACAAGGACTTATCAATTGTAGAGGGAGTTTTACATACTCTTGCCGATTTTGGTGCTGATAGAAATTCAGTTCTTATTAATCTTGGAGGAGGGGTGATTTGTGATATGGGCGGATTTTCTGCTTCAATTTATCAGCGCGGTATTCAGTTTATCCATGTGCCAACCACATTGTTGGCTATGGCAGACGCCTCTGTCGGGGGAAAAACTGGTG
This sequence comes from Bacteroidales bacterium, assembly GCA_963667975.1. Taxonomy (GTDB): domain Bacteria; phylum Bacteroidota; class Bacteroidia; order Bacteroidales. Next base: position 3,087,062 of record OY764079.1, on the reverse strand, counting down.
TAAATCTTGCACATCTCAAAAATCAAATCGGAACATTTACTCAGCCTGAAGCAGTAATTATTGATCCTGAGTTTTTAACAACTTTGCCCGAAATTCATTGGGTGAATGGCTGGGCTGAAATTGTAAAAATGTTTCTGATTGCGGATGCACAAAGCTGGAATAATATCAAAAATTACCATACTATTCCCCGGGATATAAATTCATATCTACTGAAGTCTATTGCATTGAAAAATGTAATTGTAGACCAGGACTTTAAAGAAAAAGGAAATCGTAAAATATTGAATTTTGGACATACTATTGGTCATGCTCTTGAGAGTTTTTATCTGAATAATGAAAAAAATGCATTGTTACATGGTGAAGCTGTTGCTTTGGGAATGATTGTTGAAACCGCTATTTCTGTACAAAAATGTGGATTAAAAAAAGAATATGCTGATGAGATAATTACCTACCTAAAATCAATATATACATCCGTTAACCTAAACGAAAATGATATTGATTCATTGATTCAGATCATCTTACATGATAAAAAAAATGAATCAGGGGTATTGCTTTTTTCACTTATTCAAGAGCCGGGGTATGCCGTTTATAATGTTGAATGTGGCGAAAAAGAAGTGAGGGATGTTTTACTGATTTTGAATAATTAAATCTGAAGACAATGAATCTAAAGCTTAATTATCAAAAAGATGTCTTGAAAGGAAGTATTGTATTACCCTCTTCAAAAAGTATAAGTAACAGACTTTTGGTAATTCAGCATTTGTCAGAAGGAAGAGTGAGCGTAGGAAACTTATCTGATGCATCTGATACTCAATTGATGATATCTATTTTGCAAAAAATACACCCTTTGAATCATGAACGAAAAGTATACCATTATACTGAAAATGCTGGTACGGTTATGCGGTTTTTACTGCCGGTTTGTGCATTAACGCCTGGAAGCTGGTTTCTAACAGGTACTGATCGTATGAAGCAACGTCCTATAGAACCTTTGGTTTCGGCATTAAATAACTTGGGCGCAACAATTTCGTATGCCGAAGAGGAAGGATATCCGCCTTTGAACATTAAAGGCGGAGCTCTTTTAGGAGGCTGTGTAGAATCGGATGCCAGACAAAGCAGTCAGTTCATTTCCGCATTATTAATGGCCGCACCCTATTTTATCAAAGGATTAATCTTAAAAATACCAGAAAAACCAGTATCTGAACCCTATATTCAGATGACAATCGGATTAATGAATGAAGCAGGTGTCTTTGTTCGTGTTTCGGAGAATGAGGTAAATGGGGTAAGTCCCGGGTTTGTAGAATACAATGTTCGACCGGCAAAATATCAATCGGTAAAACTTGATGTAGAAGCAGATTGGTCATCAGCTTCATATATTTACGCCATGGCCGTATTTTCAGCGAAAGCAGAATTATTTGTGCCAAATTTGAGAGAACATAGTTTACAAGGTGATTCTGTCATTGTTGATTTAATGAAACAGTTTGGAGTTAATACAACGTTTTTGCCGAATGGTATTCAGATTGTCAAAAACGAAAATGTTATTCCCCGTACTTTTGAATTTTGCGGGAAAAATCATCCGGATATTGTCCAAACATTGATGGTCGTTTGTGCGGGAAAAGGAGTACAGGCAAAGTTCACCGGAATAGCAACTCTACGCTTCAAAGAAACTGATCGCATTGATGCAATGGTGAAAAATTTACAAAAAATGGGAGTAAATGTGCAAATATCCAGCGATGAAATAATTCTTACAGGGCAGGTTAATCGCCAAAGTACCCATTTGATAGAGACATTTAACGATCATCGGATGGCAATGGCTTTTACACCTTTGGTTATTACCGGATACTCACTTACTATTGAAAAATCAGATGTAGTTAAAAAATCTTTTCCAAATTTCTGGCATCAATGCAAAGAACTTGGTTTCACATTAACTGCCGTATAATGAAAAAAATACTTGTTTCTTTTTTTCTGGGAATAATCTTGTTTTTACAGAATTTAGTGGCTCAGAACGATACATTAACGAATAATGTTAGAAAGGTTACGTTATGTAAAAAAGCAATTATTCCTACTGCATTAATCGGTATTGGTTTATTAGTTCAAAAAGAGAATGAATTTTACAGCAGATATGATGCTCGCAGAGATATTCAAAATCAATTTCCTGATTTTCATACGTCTATAGATGATTATTTGCCATTTGCGCCCCTCGCAGCAGTTTATATGCTTGATTTTTCAGGAATTAAGGGAGAAAAGCCTTTGCTCGAATTTTCCAAAATCATGATTGTTTCGCAAGCTCTTAATATGGGTATCGTTTATGCAATTAAGGAAACATCTAATGTAGAACGTCCGGATGCATCCGCAAACAATTCTATGCCAAGTGGTCACACTGCCTTTGCCTTTGCTTCTGCTACGTTGTTTTATGAGCAGTATAAAGAAAAAGGCTGGTTGTACCAGGTTACGCCTTTTGTGGTAGCAGGTACCACCGGAATATTTCGTATGATGAATAATCGTCATTGGCTATCAGATGTTTTGGTTGGAGCCGGAATTGGAATTCTTACTACAGAATTTGTCTGGCACTACTATCCTCGTATTTTTCCAGCCAGAAAGAAAACCAAGCCGGACTTTGTTCTTTTCCCAACGATTCAAAATAAAAAGTTTACAGCATCTTTACTTATTTGCTTTTAAAAAACAAAGAGCAGATGAAATTTTCGTTGTAGTTTTGCTTTAAATTGACCTAATTTTTATCTCAATGAAATATTTAATAAAAATAATCATTTCCTCATTTGCTGTGCTCATAACCTCCTGGTTACTCAACGGTGTTCATGTTACAAATTATATTACAGCGTTTTTGGTGGCACTTGTGTTATCGTTGTTGAACATATTTATAAAGCCTATACTTGTAATGCTTACAATTCCGGTTACCATGTTTACATTGGGACTGTTTTTATTGGTAATCAATGCAATAATTGTATTAATTGCGACTCAGATTGTTCATGGTTTTGAGGTGAATAGCTTTTGGGATGCGTTAGCATTTAGTGTAATTCAAACAATCGTAGCGTATTTACTTCAATTACCTGAAAAATACTATAATCGTAAACAAATAAAAAATAGAATATAATGAACAGCAAGATTATAAACAGAATAGAAGAGATGGAAGCTGTAATTAAGGAAGCCGAAGTATGTTATATTGCGATGGTTGATTTAAATAACAGACCGTATGTTCTTCCGTTCAATTTTGGTTATGAAAACGGAATCTTGTATTTGCATTCATCTCCTGTTGGTCGAAAAATGGATATTTTGAAACAACACCCGGAGGTATGTGTGATATTTAGTATTGGCCATCAGTTACACCATCACAATGAAGAAGTTGCCTGTAGTTATAGTATGAAATATCGTAGTGTAATGGCTTACGGGAAAGTTGAATTTGTTGAAGATTACGATGAAAAAGTAAGCTTGTTAAATAAAGTAATGATGAAATATACAGGCAAAGAGTTTTTGTATGCAGCTCCGGCTGTGAAAAATGTAGCATGTTATACTATCAAACTCGAAAATATGACAGGTAAGAACAGAGGGTATTAATTACTAGTTTTTTGATTTTTAAACACGTATTTATGGCAGTTTGACTGCTCTAAATGCATGTTTGTCATATAGATGTTATTAGAATGAAAGCTACGCTAGCTTTTTCGTATTTTCGCTCACTTTAAAATAATGATGAAAAATAATATGATGTTTATGAAGAGAGGATTGATTAAACTGTTGATTGCCTTATTTGTAATCACAGGTTTTACCGTTTCGGCACAGAAAAAGACATTGGTGCTGGATGAAATAATGAAGAATCGTTCACTTTATGCAACGAGTCTGAATAATCTGCAATGGAATGCTCAATCGGGATCGTATACTTTTGTTGCAAACAATAAGCTGGTGTTGGGCAAGGTAAAACAGGCAAAACGTGATACTATTTTGTCGCTTGAGAAATTGAACGAAGCAATGAAAAAAGCGGACTTGGATCCGTTAAAACGTTTCCCGTTTGTTGAGTTTAAAGCTGAGAATCAGTTTGGATTTATCCAGGGGACAAAATCTCTGTTGTATGATATGAAAAAGGACGATGTTACTGTTCTTAATTTATGGCCCGATAATGCTGAAAATAACGATGCTACGGGAAATGGTGAAAAGATAGCATATACCATTGCCAATAATTTATATGTTGCGTACAGAGGAACACAGTTGACAGTTTCTGACGAAAAAAACACTGGAATTGTTTTTGGAAAAACCGTTCATCGTAACGAATTTGGTATTGATAAAGGAACATTTTGGTCTCCAAAAGGTAACCTGTTAGCCTTTTATCGCATGGACGAAAGTATGGTAACAGAATTTCCATTGGTAGATATTAATGAACGTGTAGCAAAAGTGAACAACATTCGTTATCCAATGGCCGGAATGAAGAGTCATGAAGTAACGGTTGGAATCTATAATCCGATAACTCAGCAAACTATTTATTTAAAGACTGGGGAGCCTAAGGAACAGTATCTTACAAATATTACTTGGAGCCCTGATGAAAAATCTGTTTATATTGCAGTTTTAAATCGTGAACAAAATCATTTGAAAATAAATCAATACAATGCGTTAACAGGTGATCTTGTAAAAACATTATTTGAAGAAAAAAATGATCGTTATGTTGAGCCTGAAAATGGTCTGTTTTTCAATCCTGCGAAAACAAGTGAATTCCTTTGGTTAAGTGAACGTGATGGTTTTAACCATTTTTACCTTTACAACACCGATGGTAAAATGTTGAAACAACTTACTTCTGGTAAATGGATGATTACAAATGTATTAGGATTTGATCCGAAAGGTAAGAAAATCTATTTTTATGCAACTAAAGATGGCTGGATGCAATCTAATGTGTATGCTGTTGAACTTTCCAGTGGAAAAATTACCCGAATTACCAGTGTTAGAGGAACACATAACGTAACACCGGATAAAACCTATACGTATTTCATCGACAAATACAGCAATACGGACATTGCCAATGAGTTATTAATTCAGGATAATTCGGGCAAAACTGTTGAATCGATCTTCGCAGATAAAAATCCCGTAAAAGATTATACTCTAGCTCAAACAGATCTTTTTACATTAAAAGCTGATGATGGAACCGATTTACAATGTCGCTTGATTAAACCCGCTAATTTTGACCCGAATAAAAAATATCCGGTTATAGTGTATGTTTATGGAGGGCCTCATGCTCAGTTGATTACTGATAGTTGGCTGGCTGGTGGAAATCTTTTTTTCCATTATTTAGCGCAGGAGGGTTATTTGGTATTTACAATGGATAGTCGTGGCTCTGCAAATCGTGGCTTTGAATTTGAAAGCTGCATTCATCGTAACTTGGGTGTGAAAGAAGTTGCTGATCAAATGGTTGGTGTGAATTATCTGAAATCACAAGCTTATGTTGATGCAACCCGTATTGGTGTTGATGGATGGAGTTATGGTGGCTTTTTGACTGTTTCGATGAAACTTAAGAATCCAGGTGTATTTAAAGTTGCAACTGCCGGCGGTCCGGTTATTGACTGGAAATGGTACGAAGTTATGTATGGTGAACGTTATATGGACACTCCGGAAGAAAATCCGGAAGGATATAAAAATGCGTCATTGTTGAATTATGTTGATAAATTAGATGGTAAATTACTGATTATTCAAGGAGCTCAGGATAATACCGTAGTTTGGCAACATAGTTTGAATTTTATTCAAAAATGTATTGAAAAAGGTAAGCAGGTTGATTATTTTGTGTATCCAAACCATGAACACAATGTACGTGGTTTAGACAGAGCTCATTTATATCGCAAGATATATGAATATTATAAGCAAAATCTGTAAAAAACAATTTAATAAATATTTGGCTGTCAATTTTTTTAATTGACAGCCTTTTTCCTGTTTTCAGCAATGCAACACCCTAAAAACATTTACGCACCAAATTGTATAAATTCATCTGTTCTTCATCCATTTTGAGTAGGATGGATTTGGTGTTTTTGCTGTTTGGGAGCATATAACTGATTTGATACATATTGTGAGTAATCTCTGCAGCTTTCTTCAATGAAAGCGTTGATTGGTTTTCAAGTAAAGCTCTTTCTAATTCCTTGTACACACAATATGCCGTAAATGAAATACAAATGTGAGCCTCTATCCGTTTTCGTAACCTATGGAAAACAGGACGTATCCGGAGGTCTGTTTTTGACATTCGGAACGCTTTTTCAATATGCCAAAGGTTTTTGTAGCTATCAAAAACGGTATCATTATCCAGCTTTGTATTCGTTAAATAACCCTTTAAACCGTCCCAACAAACATCTTGAAGATACTTGTCTTTATCTATGGAAATATTGACTATCCCTTCCATTTTCAGGTATTTATTGTATCCCCGATTGTTGATATTGGCTTTGGTTAGCCTGCCCGATTTAATCCTCTTTTCGAGTCGTTTAAGCCCTTGCTCACGATTATAAAGGTCTTTAGAGGCACGTTTTTCGGAGTATTGCACAATTAGCCGACTGCCATTTGCTTTTTCAATAACAAAGAATTGGCCGTTGCTGTAACTTTGTCCTGTTATGAGGTTTCTAATCTCCTGCGGTTCGTTTTTTAGTCTTGCTCCCAAAATGTATTGGTAGTCATTTTCTTCCAATGCCTTTATGTTTTCTTTTGATAAAAGTCCACTGTCGGCAATTACCACGGGCTTATTTAAATTGAACTTTCCGGATATTTTCTCGATAAATGGTATTAGCGTATGTCCTTCGTAGGTGTTGCCTTCGTAAATATCGTAGCCTATCAAATACCCGCCAAGACCCACCAATAGTCCGATAAATATCTGCGGACATTGGTGTTTGCCGTCTTTAGAAAAACCCGTTTTGCGCAAATCATCCTCATCGGAAGCCTCAAAGTAAAGTGTTGTCATGTCGTAAAATACAATGCTCAAATTACCTCCCAATACCCGTAATGTATGATTGTAGGCTATTTGCTCGACTTGCAATTTCAGTTTGTCGTTCAACTTATCTAAAAAGCGATAAATGGAATCAACCTCAAGCGAAATTCCCTGATAGCGATAAAGATACTCTTTCGTTTTGAGCTTACTCAATGGAAATGCAAGTCGGGCTATGACCAATTGACGAAACATATCTTCGTTAATTGATTTAAAACCAATATAATCATATATCCTGCCAAAAATAAGTTCAGGACCTACCGTATGAATGTTGCTGTTGGATAACATTGCGAAGGCTTGCTCTATTTGATCATCTTGTTCTGATATAAAAAGTGAAACTTGTTGTTCCAAACGCTCTTTTTCTTGACGTGCTTGATTTTTCAACTCTTCAATATCTTGCAACATTGTTGCAGAACCTATCGTTTTGACCACCTTATATCTGCCTCGTGCCTTGCTAACTATTTGAATGCTAATACTACCTGAACGATTTTTAACTTCACGTATAAACATAATATTTTTCTTGCAACACCCAAAAATAATAAATTATATTTGATTATTAAATAGTTACAGGGTGTTGCAGGAAAAATGCGGAAAACAGGAGGTAAGCAGGTTGATTATTTTGTGTATCCAAACCATGAACACAATGTACGTGGTTTAGACAGAGCTCATTTATATCGCAAGATATATGAATATTATAAGCAAAATCTGTAAAAAACAATTTAATAAATATTTGGCTGTCAATTTTTTTAATTGACAGCCTTTTTTATGGATTCTTCTTTTAGTTTAACGTCTTCTAATTTGACAAATTTATATCCTTGAGCTTTCAATAGGGGAATGGCAATCTCTAATGCTTGTTTTTCAAACCATTTAGGATGATTGAAATGCATAATTACGATTGCACCGGAATGTGCATTTTTTATAATATTATCTTTAATCAGCTCCGCAGGAGCAAAAGGAACAGCATCTCCAGAAAGAATATCAAAGCTTATGACCTTCATTCCTAGTTCCTTTGCAATTTTGGTACAAGTTTCGTCGGTATATGCTGTAGCTGAACGGAAAAATTTAGGCCTCTTTCCTGTGATTTGTGCTATTTTACGAGCATTTAGCTCCATTTCGTCAACAACATCTCCAACATTTTCGGTAGGTTTTATTCGATAGACAGATTCCCCATTAATTGAACACAAACGATGAAGTAATCCATGGTTTTCTATTTCAAACAGGGAATCATTTGATAAATTCTTAAGTGTATCAATATTTGCATCAATCCATAATCCGCTTACAAACAATGTTGCAGGTATTTTTTCTTTTCTTAAATAATTGACTAATTCAAAATTGTAATCATTTTCGTGTCCAACGCAAGCATCAAAAGTTAAGGCAATTTTCTTTTCATTGGTCTCAAACCCTTCAAATACACCATGAATAAATTCTCCAAACTCTCCGGATTTAGATTTTTCATATTCTTTTGTTATTTTTGATTTAAGCTTGAGATAATCAGGTGTATATAAATTTCGGAGGATCCTGTTTATTTTGCGTTTGGATAAAGTACTGTGTGGACTATGCCTTTGTATTTCCTGACTTGAAAGAGAAATGATGGAAAAGAGTAAAATGCATAAAAGCAGGAGAGGTAATTTTTGTCTCATAGCTTATTGTCTGATAATTAAAACTTTAATAGAGTAAATATTTTTTTTCAGGCTTATTCCATTTTGCTTTATAATCGGAATCAACAAAGAAAATTTTTAAATCAGCTTTATAGTCGGCGTCAACAAAATAAATTTTCTTTTGGGCCTTGTAGTCTGCGTCCGTAAAATACCATTTGCTTTATAGTCGGCATCTACTTTATAAACCAATAAATCAGCTTTGTAATCAGCATCAACCACATACACTTTAACATCGGCTTTATAGTCAGCATCAGTTGAATAAATTTTCTGAGAGAATGCACTATACGAGGCAATTAAACAATGAACGATAAGTAAAATGAATGTTTTCATAGCAAAAAAGATTTGATGAGTATAAAAATACATCAAAACCTAGAAACTGGATAAAAAATTTATAAATTGTAAGTGTCATAAAATCAATGGCTTATTGATTTTGAAATGTTAAATAATAAGTATGATATAATATTTAACTATGGGTGTAGTTATATAACTAAATTTATAGTTGTATATTTGTACTTTGAAAATGAATACGATGAAAGAACTTACGAAAGCAGAAGAACAAGTGATGCAGATATTATGGAATATCGGTGAGGGTTTTGTAAAGGATGTGATTGAGCATTATGATGAGCCCAAGCCTGCTTATAATACTGTTTCTACAATAATTCGGATTCTGGAAACCAAAGGATTTGTAAATCACAAAGCGTTTGGGAAAACACATCAATACTTTCCCTTGATTTTGAAAGAGCAGTATTCCAAAGAATTAATGGGAAGTGTAGTGAAAAATTACTTTAGCAACTCATTACATCAACTTGTTTCGTTTTTTGCAAAAGAAGAGAAGATGAGTGTTACTGAATTGGAAGAAATACGTTTGTTAATGGAACAAGAGATTGAAAAGCAAAAGAAGTAATAATCATGGAAACAATATTGTTTTATCTCTTAAAATCAGGGTTTTCAATGTCAGTGTTTATCCTGATTTATCGGATTCTGTTTAGAAATGAGAAACGACTGATTCTCAACCGTATTTTTTTGCTGTGCTCAATCGTGATTTCTCTGGTTTTACCGATGGTGAATTTTATGGACTTAGCCTATTTTTATCAATCAGTTGATAACCAGAATACATCCCAGATTATTCAGTTTCCTGCATTTGAAGTAAGTAATAAAACAGAATCAGGTTTTCAATGGCTGAATATATGTTTTTATATTTATTCGGCAGGTGTTTGTTTGTTGCTATTGAAATTTATTATAGGGGTTGTTACCTTGTTGAAAATTAAAGTAAGAAGTCAAAATTCCAAATCGGAGAAGATGAATAATCTTCCTCCTTTTTCTTTTTTCTCGTTCATTTTTTTACCCAATACGTTGGATGGTGAGTCGAAAGCTACCGTTTTGTTGCATGAAAAAGTGCATGTAAAACAGCTTCATTCGCTTGATATAGTGTTGGTTGAAATCATGATAATTCTGCATTGGTTTATTCCGTTTGTCTGGTTGTATCGTGCAACAATTCGCGAAGTTCACGAATATCTGGCCGACGAAGGAGTACTAAGGCAGGGCATTCAACGCATAAAATATCAGGAACTTCTCTTGCAGGCCTCAAGTGGTGTTTCAGGATATTCAGCGGTAAGTAATTTTAATTCAATCATTAAAAAACGAATCGTTATGATTACAAAAGAAAAGAAAACCAATGGCTGGCTAAAATATGGAATGGTTATTCCGGTAATTTTAGGCCTGACTTTATTACCATCTTTAAAGTTAAAGTCAGAAAGTCTGCAAAAATCGGTTTTAGTAACCGGTTCTGTAATATCAAATTCATCGGCACCTGCCGATACTGTAAAAAGAGTTAAGGCTCAATCCGGAAAAGAGGTGTATTCAGTCGTTGAAAAAATGCCTGAGTACCCAGGAGGGACAAATGAAATGATCAAATTTCTCTCTGAAAATGTGAAATATCCAGAGGACGCCAGAGCGAAAAATATTCAGGGAACTGTATTTATTTCGTTTGTGGTATCTAATACCGGAGAGGTGAAAAATGTGAAAGTATTAAGAGGCGTTTTTAAATCAATTGATGAAGAGGCTGTTAGAGTAGTGAAATTAATGCCCAAGTGGATTCCCGGAAAACAGAAAGGAAAAGCCGTAAATGTAAATTTTAATTTACCCATCAAATTTATGCTGGATGACAGTGCAAAAAAAGAGGATATTAAAAAATAAGCTCTGATTTTACAGTAATAAAAAAGCAATTATTGATGTTTTTTTCTTCAATAATTGCTTTTTTATGTTGTAATTGAAAAGTATTTCTATATTTGTAATTCTATATCAGAAAAAGTATGTTGTTGAAAAAAATCAGAAGAAGTGTCGCTTCACAATTGGTTTGTACCGGCATTTTGATGTTTATTGTATTAAATGTTAATAAGGTGAATGCGGGTGTTTTCGCTGCAATGAAAGTTGATATAAAGTGTTCAGGTAAGGATATTCCTAATCCTCCTGACTCAATTTTGTCTATCAACGTAAACCAGCCGGATTCCATGGATGTGTTTTTTACTGTTGAAGAAATACCGAATTTTCCGGGCGGGGATGACGCAAGAATTCAATTTCTTGCAGAAAATATCAAATATCCTCGAGAAGCAAGGGAGCGTGGTATTCAGGGAACCGTTTACATAACGTTTTTAATCACAACTACAGGTGAAATAAAAGATGTAAGAAACCTGAAATCTCCTCACCAGCTTTTGGCAGATGAGGCAATCCGGGTAATAAAGTTGATGCCCAAATGGATTCCAGGAAAACAAAAAGGGAAGGTTGTAAATGTGCAATATAATATGCCTATAAAGTTTACGCTTACAGTCGATTGATGCAATATAATGTTTTTCATATTATCGGATTCCACAGAAATAGATTTTTGATAATTCTAAACCCATAAAATGAAAAGTATGTTGTTGAAAAGAATCAGAAGAAGTGTCGCTTCACAATTGGTTTGTACCGGCATTTTGATGTTTATTGTATTAAATGTTAATAAGGTGAATGCGGGTGTTTTCGCTGCAATGAAAGTTGATATAAAGTGTTCAGGTAAGGATATTCCTAATCCTCCTGACTCAATTTTGTCTATCAACGCAAACCAGCCAGATTCTGCGGGCGTGGTTTCGACTTTTGAAGAAGAAATGCCTCAGTTTCCGGGCGGGGATAAAGCTAGAATTCAATTTTTAGCAGAAAATATCAAATATCCTCGAGAAGCAAGGGAGCATGGTATTCAGGGGACCGTTTACATAACGTTTTTAATCACAACTACAGGTGAAATAAAAGATGTAAGAAACCTGAAATCTCCTCACCAGCTTTTGGCAGATGAGGCAATCCGGGTAATAAAGTTGATGCCCAAATGGATTCCAGGAAAACAAAAAGGGAAGGTTGTAAATGTGCAATATAATATGCCTATAAAGTTTGAATTAAGTGGTGTCTATTAAGATACCTTCTGCCTAACTTTCTTAGAAAAAGATAACTATTTCACCGTACATTTAAGTAGAGATTGTTCTCCGAGAAATGCTTCCAACTTGTCGTTAATGACAACTGGCCCAACACCTACGGGAGTTCCTGTAAACAGATAATCTCCGGTTTTGAGTGTCATAAACTTTGATACGTAACTGATTAGTTTATCAATACTGAAAATCATATCACGGGAGTTGCCCTGTTGTACCACTTTGCCGTTTTGTTCTAAGCGGAAGTCGATGTTTTGCAAATCGCCAAGTTCTTCTTTTTTGAGAAATTTGTTGATGACGGCAGAGTAATCAAACCCTTTGCACATTTCCCAGGGCAAGCCTTTTTCGATGCAATTACGTTGAAGATCGCGAGCAGTGAAATCAATTCCTACTCCAATTTCTTCATAATAGGTATGAGCAAATTTCTCGGAAATATTTTTGCCCAGTTTATTGATTTTAACTACAATTTCAACTTCATAATGAAGCTCTTGTGTGAAATCGGGAATAAAGAAAGGACGGTTTCGGATTAAAAGAGCCGTATCGGGTTTGCAAAAGAAAACAGGTTCTGAAGGAACTGTACTCTTGAGTTCTCTAGCGTGCTCGGCATAGTTTCGTCCTATGCAAATAATTTTCATAGCTTATTTACTGATATTCACTGAGTTTTTATTGAATCCTCGCAATTTGATTGCAGTAATGGTTTTTTTTGTTGACAATGGAAAATCGGCCTTCATCATCCAGTCGTAATAGGCTGGTTCTTGACTAAATACCTGCTCTACGGGTTTTCCTTTATGTTTTCCAAAATTGAAAATTTCCTGATCTTTATCATTGAAAATGATGTGCCCAACCAGATCGGCGTTACGATTCTGAAATGAAAAATCGTGCAATGCTTTCACATCATTAATGATAGGGGTGACTTCATTGCCTTTGTTGTCCATAATTGTTGTTCCGTCATAGCGATCAATCTGGGCTTTCAGAATTTCGTAAGTTGCGCGGGTATCGGCTTCAGCTGTATGTGCATTTTCGAGATTTTCGTTACAGTAGAATTTGTATGCAGCCTTAAGGTTTCTGGGTTCCATTTTATGGAAAATATTCTGAATGTCAACAAAACGACGATTTTTTAAATCGAAATCAACATCCGTACGCAAGAATTCTTCTACTAAAAGCGGAATATCGAATTTGTTGGAATTAAATCCTGCTAAATCGGCATTACCAATAAATCCTGCAATTTCACGTGCCAGTTCTTTGAAAGTAGGTTTATCGGCCACATCTGCATCTTTGATTCCATGAATTAAAGTAACATAAGGTGGAATAGGAATGGTTGGGTTTACCAGCCATGTTTTCACATCTTCGCTACCATCTGGTAGCACTTTTAAAACACAAATCTCTACAATGCGATCGGAACCAACGTTTACTCCGGTTGTTTCCAGATCAAAAAATACCAGCGGTTTATTCAGATTTAATTTCATCAGATTAAAATTGAGTGTGCAAAATTACAGTAAAACAATATGTTTTAAAGTGGATTGATAAATTATAATTGATCAGTGAAATGAAATTTAATATCTCAAAACGAGTGACTTATCTTCTAATTTAAGCTTCGTTCTTTCTTCACTTGCTCGTAAGCAGCATTAATTTCTTTCAGTTTTTCAGTTGCGGCTTTCTGAACGTCTTCACCCAGATGGCTTACTTTATCGGGATGATATTTAACGGCTAAACGACGATAAGCTTTCTTGATTTCATCGTCTGAAACATTGCGGTCAATCTGTAGAATTACATAAGGATCAGCCTGTTCTTTGATAAACATTTCCTGAATGGTTTGCTGATCTTTTTCGCTAATGCTAAGATAACGTGCGATTACATGGATAACGTCAAGTTCTTTGGTATGATATAAACCGTCAGCTTGCGAAATTCCGTATAGAAAGTGTATCAGTTGTAAACGTGATGGATATTCCATGTACTGACGAATCTGAGCACATACTTCGTGCAGCGGAATTTCCTGCTGAAGCATTTCGCGAAGCATCAGCATTTGCTCCTTGGTGCGTTCAACGCCAAACTGGCGTATGAAAAATTGTTTAACGTATTCCAGCTCTGCTTTGGTAACTTTTCCATCGGCATTCATTACAGCAGCAGATAGTAATAATAAGCTTACACTGAAATCACCAGGTTGAGTTTGTCCACGTGTGTACGTTCCGGTTTGAACTTGCATACCATCTATCATAGAACCGAAAACCAGTCCCATAAATGCTCCGATTGGTCCTCCTACAGCCCAACCTAAGCCAGCACCTATCCATTTTGCGAATTTCATGCTGCAAATTTACAGATTATTCCGGTGTATATTCTTCTTCGGTAAAATGGATACCAAATTTTTTAAGCTCTTTTAAAATAGGTAAATACATTTCTTTCTGAGTAGGAACATGAACTCCGGTCATTGTGAATTTCCCAGTCAGTAACAATTTGGCAGCAATTGCCAGAGGTGTACCAACGGTAATAGACATTGCGGTATGAGTAGTGTCTTTTCCGATTACAACTAATGATGATTTTAACCCTTTCCGTTTGCCATTTAGCTCATATTCAAAAAGATGTTGCATGGTAATCATGTCTTTATCATTGGGATTCAGTATCCATTTTTGCTCAAGGATTTGTTGAAGAATTTGTGCCGGACTTGCATTATTTAGCTTTATGGGATGATTTTCAAACATACCCAGCCATTTGAAGCGACTGATTATATCTTTATCATGATTTACAAATGAAAGTGAAGCAAATGTCTCTTCCAGGCTTTGTTTTTTTATATGAGGCATAAAGGAAGCCAAAAACTGGCGATAAGTCAATGTTTCAGAATTTGCTAAAGTGTACGTATCGTCCGTCATTCCCAGTTGAATAAACACATTCCAGGCTTTGCAGTATCCCGGGCGGCGCATTGTTCCGCGGAAGATTGTTTCAATATCCCGAAGCTGATAAATATCGCGATAACTTACCGAATCGCGATTAGGGTAAATTTCAAATTCACCGATATTGGGCATCAAAGTGTGTTCAACTCTTTCGAAAAGACGATGATAGGGGATGTATTTTATGCTTCCGTTTTCAAGATATTGAGATATACCTTGTCCGGCAACAACAACATTTCGTGGATTCCAGGTGAATTTGTAGTTCCATGGGTTATTATCGTATTCCGGAGCAATCAAACCTCCGGTTGATGATTTAAAAACGTTTAGTTTGCCTCCTTTTGCCTTTATCTTATCTACAATACTCATAGCTGACATGTGGTCGATGCCAGGATCAACTCCCAATTCGTTGAGCATTGCAATTCCTGCTTCGCGAGCTGCAGTATCGAGTTCTTTCATTTCTTTGGAAACGTAGGAAGCTGTGAGCATATGTGTTTTGTGGCGTACGCAACATTCTGCAACGATGGGATGAAAGCGAGCAGGGAGCATCGAAATAACTGCATCAGCACCTTGAATTTCACGTTCTTTCTGTTCGTTATCGAAAAGATTGAAAGCAAAGGCGTAGCCATTGGGATGATGATTTATTTTTTGAGCAGCCAGTTCTTCGGAAATATCTCCGACTCTGATTTTCCAGTTATGTTTTGTAGAATGGTTTAACAGGTATTGAATAAGGGTAGATGCAGATAATCCGGCTCCAAATATTGTAATAGTTTTCATTTTTAGATAGTTGAATGTTTCAGAAAGTATAAAGCGACAATTTCTGAAAATGTTCATTTTTTTGCTTTTTCAGATGTGTAGGAAAGTGTATTTTTAATGTCCGGAACGCTTTAAATAAAACTTACAAAAACGATTGAAATTCAATAATAAACGTACAGATGGAGAAAGTGATACACGATAATAAAAAATTTGAAGGAGTAGATTATACAGGTAAAAGTTTAAATAATCGCGAATTTAATGAATGCACATTTGTGCGCTGTAACTTTAATTCAGCTGATTTATCAGGAAATCAGTTTATGGATTGCACGTTTATTGATTGCGATTTAAGCATGGCGAAAACTGAACAAACCGGATTAAAACTGTGTGTGTTTAAAAATTCTAAGTTGTTGGGAGTCGATTTTTCAAAATGCAGCACTTTTTTATTTGCAGTAAAGTTTGACAATTGTTTACTCGATTATGCCGTGTTTTATAAAATGAAGATAAAGAAGACGCTGTTTGACCACTGTTCACTGAAAGAAGCAAATTTTGCAGAATGTGATTTGTCTGCTTCCCGTTTTACGGAATGCAATCTGGAAAAAACTGTTTTTGAGAATACAAACCTAACAGAGGTTGATTTCAGAACCGCTCAAAATTATCAAATACATCCCGAACTTAACCGGATAAAAAAAGCAAAGTTTTCCTATCCCGGGGTATTAGGATTATTAATGGGATACGGCATAGTGATAGAATAGCCTTGAAGCGAAGTGGTGATGAAGAGATAATTATGTTTTCTTAAGAATGAATTTAGGATTATACGTTCATTACTTTCTCAATTGTTTTCCACAGATTTTCTGCAGTCATATTCCAACTGAATTTTTGTCGTTGAATTCTACCTTTTTCGATCAGTGTTTTACGAAGTTCAGGATTTGTTGAGATAAGCTTCATTTGGTGAGCTATTTCAGCAACATTTTCTGGATGAGCATAAAGTGCCGCATCTCCCGCTACTTCGGGCATAGACGTCGTGGTAGATGTAATGACAGCCGTTTCGCTATAAAAGGCTTCAATAATAGGAATCCCAAATCCTTCAAAATATGATACATACATTAGTGCAACGGAAGAACCCAGCGTGCGGTTCAGAATTTCAGGCTCTAACCGTTCGGTAAAAACCACATCTTTTTTATACTGCATAGCATCATACGTTTGCTGCATTTCGCCTTTCCACCACATTTTTGACCCGACAATCATCAGTTTATGATTGAGCAGGTCTTCTTTTCTAAACAGGTCAAAAGCCCGGAAGAGATTGGTAATATTTTTGCGTTGATGCAAGGCTCCCACAAATATAAAATAAGGTCTTCCGTTGGTAAACTGTTCACGGGTTTGCTGTTTTGTCTCTTCAGAGATCGCTTTGTATAAATCATGCGAACCATTATATACTACATCAATTTTTTTAGAATCAATACTATACGTGTTTGCAATATCTTGTTTGCTATACGAAGAAACAGTAGCCAGGCGATCGGCTTTTCGGGCATATTTTGGAAAAAAATGCCGGTAATACCATCGAAATACAAAAGGCGTATATTCAGGAAAGTGTTCAAAATTAATATCATGAATTACATTTACGGTTTTAACCTTACTCCGCAATGAAATCCAGCCATCGGGTGATAAGAATAGATCAGCATTGAGTTTTTTTAATACAGAAGGAATGCGCCATTCAAACCAGAAATACCAAAGTATGGGATGGCGGGTAGGCGGAAAAACTACGATGGGGGTTATGTTTTCGGAAAAGATAAATTCATCGGAATAGGGGCGGTCGAAAATAAAATAGAAGTGGTGTTCGGGATGTGCCTGAGTGATTCGTTTAAGGTTTTCGAATGTAAACCAGCCAATGCCTTCCAGCTTGTTTGAAAGTAATAGGCGGGTATTTACGGCAATGCGCATAGCTGTTAGTTTTAGAAAGTTTGATGAATTAACGAACCTTAATCTTTTTTCTTGTCAGAATCTTGACGAAGGCTTGGTAAAATTGTTGGAGCAAGCTTTTTTACGGGATTGAAAAGTACAGATTGTTTGCGTGTCTTTTCGCCAATAATATAATGTTTGGTGTCGATGGTATCAAGCATATATATCAAAATACTGATAATCAAAGCAACTTTAAGCATTCCGAAAAAAGCACCGGCAATCTTATTGATGATACCTAATGAAGCTACTTTTACGCCTTTTTCAACAGCCTTTCCAATGATATGAACCAGTACCACTACACCGATAAAGGTAATCACAAAAGCAACCAATGCCATGGTATTCCCTTCCAATCCAAGCTTTCCACCAATAAGTTGTGAAAAATGAATGGCAATATAGGCACCGGCTATCAGTGCAAGTAAGCTGGTGATTTCGATAACAAGGCCATTCATAAAACCTTTATAGGTAAACCAAGCCAGAATGATGATTAGAAACAAGTCAACAAAACTCAACATAGGCTCTATTTTTTAATTTTGCGAAGAAGTTCAGTTGCATAAACAAACTCGTTAATTTCAGGATTATCGGTGCTGAGAATTTGATATTTATCGCCTTCCCACCAAAGTTTTCCTTTATATACAAATGCAATTTTATCGCCGATTTCAATTACTGAATTCATATCATGGGTATTGATAACAGTTGTGATGTTGAATTCCTGAGTAATTTCCTGAATCAGGTTGTCAATCACAATGGAAGTCCGGGGATCAAGACCTGAGTTTGGTTCATCGCAAAAAAGATATTTCGGATTTGCAGAAATGGCACGGGCAATAGCTACGCGTTTTTTCATTCCTCCACTCAGTTCTGCAGGTGAAAGCTTATTTACATTTTCCAGATTTACACGCTTTAAACAGAAATTTGCACGATCAATTTTTTCTTCTAAAGTCATATCCGTGAACATATTCAAAGGAAAAATCACGTTCTCTTCTACGTTCATCGAGTCAAACAGTGCCCCTCCCTGAAAAACCATTCCAATTTCTTTGCGAATTTCTTTTTGTTCGTCATTTCCCATACTCACAAATGAGCGATTGTTGAAAAGAATATCTCCTTGGTCAACCTTAAACAGCCCAACCAGACATTTCATCAGAACAGTTTTTCCGGAACCACTTAATCCGATAATCAGATTGGTTTTTCCCTGTTCAAACAAAACAGAAACATCGTCAAGTACTAGCTTGTTGTTGAATGACTTATAGATATGTTTGACCTCTATCATGCCAGTAACATTTGAGTGAGAATGAGATTAAACAAAATAATCATAATACTGCTGTAAACTACAGCTTTAGTACTGGAGGTTCCTACTTCCAGTGCACCCCCTTTTGTATAATAACCGTAATATCCCGAAACTGATGAAATGAGAAATGCAAAAACAATAGTCTTGATCAGTGCATACACCACGTCAAACGAGCGTACCATAAACTGTAATCCGTAAATAAATTCATTGGAAGAAACCAGTCCGGTTAAAACTCCTGATGCCCAACCTCCAAACATTGCTAGAAACATACTCATGATAATCAGAAATGGATTAATGAGAACCGAAGCAATAATTTTGGGAAGTATCAAAAAGCTCGCAGAGTTTATTCCCATAATTTCCAATGCATCAATTTGTTCGGTAACACGCATCGTACCGATTTCGGAAGCAATTCGTGAACCTACTTTTCCTGCCAAAATCAAACTCACAATGGTCGGCGAAAACTCCAGAATTACCGATTTTCGGGTAGCAAAGCCAATTGTATAAAGCGGAACCAATGGACTGTCAACATTAAATGCCATCTGTATGGTTACAACAGCGCCCATAAATATGGAAATAATCGCTACAATACCAATTGAATCCATCCCGAGACTGTCGATCTCTTTTAGAATCTGACGACGGTAAATAGATTTTTTTTCAGGTTTTTGAAAAACACTGAGCATCAATTGTGTATATTCTCCCAGTCGGCTTAGAATAATCATGTGTAGAGTTTTGTGCGATATCCGGATGTAAGGATGTTTGATCTGTTCAACGAAATACAAAGATAATCTTTTTGGTGAAAACTATATAAATTTGGGGAAATGCAATAAGGGCAGAGTTGCATACTTTTAAAACCCGAAAAGATTAAACATGAAGTCGGGTAAAAGCATTGTTCGTATTGAGTGAAAGATCTTGTTTTATTTTTTATTTATTGTAAATCAATTGTTTGTGTTGTTATTTCATGTTTGGTTTATAAATTTTTCCATGCTTTTTATAAGACCAAAGCATCAGTAATACAGCGAAAGCCAAGGCTATTACCGCAAAGATAAAAGTTGTAAAAAAACCAAACCATTCGTAAATGATTACTCCGGAAGTAGGTGCGAACAAAGCACGCATTCCGGTTAGCGAGAGATGTACAGATTGATAATCACCTGCATCACTGCTTTTGCAAAAGTAGGCGGAACCAATACTCCAAAGTAAAGCCATTGTTGCTGCAAATACACTGTGGAATAATACATATGGAATCATCATTATATAAAGTTTCAATCCCCAGATATTGTAATTGATCGGAAAGAACTCAATCATTGCCAGCGAAAGAATAAAGAGCATGATGGCAGAATACGTAATGGCAGCAAAATGTCGTGGATCAATTCGTCCAATCAATCTTCCGAAAAACGGGATCATTAAGATAGAAATGATGTTGTACGCATTTTTATAGAATGCCACACTGGTGTAATTGAGATGAAGAGCTTTGTCAAAATAAAGTGTAATTACCGTGACAGAAATCATAAAGGCAAAGCCATAGAGCATAAAACCTCCCTCGAAATGTAAATAGGGACGATTTTCTTTTAGAATTCGCATCATTCGGGTAATGGAACTTCTGATTGATTTGAAGATTGGGAGTGATTCACATTGAATTTCTCTGATGTTATATTCAATTTTGGAAAGGATGAAAACAGACCCAATTCCAGCCAGAGCAACGAATACAAAAACATAGCGAAAAGCCATCATATCAGAATCAAGCCACATTCCATACAGAAAAGTTACGATAAGCATTACTACTTTGTTCCATGTTGTTGCGTAACTGTAAAGCTTTCCAAAGTGTTCATGTTTATATACATTTTTCAGGAAAAGATTAATCGTAGGAAAGATGACAGGTGAAGCTAGAAAATAGACAAAAAAAATTGCCAGAAATAAATAATGCCATGTAGAATTTGCAACTTCCTGAACCGAAGAAGGAAAAAAGAAAAGGATGATTAATGGTAATCGTGTAATAATGGCTGTGATTCGTAATAGCTTCTTTTTGTTTTGAATACGCTTTAGAATCTCATTAAATAGGATCAACAAAACATATACCACTACACTGAATTGGAAGAGTAAACCAAGCTGCATATTGCTGCCTTTCAGGCTCTTTACAAAGACGTACTCATTTAAAGCAAAAATTCCTGCAACAAAGCCTTCTAGAATGGAGTAGATAAAATGTAAACGAAAGGCATTTCGTTCACTTGTCGATAGGTTTTGAAAGTAAGCTGGATAGAGTTTCATAAATCTGGATACAAAATTACATTCTTTCTGGAAATGAAACCTTGTGTATTTTTACGAATAAGAAGTAATCCAGATAAGAAATCTTCTTAAATTAGTAAAGGGTAATTCTCTTGTTATGACAAGAGAATTACCCTTTAGCAAATATTTTTTTGAATATTATTTAACCATTCATGGAAACCAGAAACTCTTCGTTGCTTTGTGAATAGCGCATTTTATCACGCAGGAATTCCATTGCTTCGAGGGGAGTCATGTCGCCTAAGTGATTACGTAATATCCAAATACGTTGCAGAATGTCTTTTTCAAGAAGCAAGTCGTCACGACGGGTACTGGAAGAAACAATATCAATGGCCGGGTAAATACGTTTATTAGAGATGCGACGGTCAAGTTGGAGTTCCATATTGCCAGTACCTTTGAATTCTTCAAAGATAACTTCATCCATTTTAGACCCTGTATCAATTAAAGCAGTAGCAATAATAGTAAGAGAACCACCGTTTTCAATTTTACGGGCAGCGCCAAAAAATCGCTTCGGTTTTTGTAATGCATTAGCTTCCACACCTCCCGAAAGGATTTTTCCGGATGCTGGTGAAACAGTGTTAAATGCACGTGCCAGGCGGGTAATTGAGTCGAGAAGAATTACTACATCATGACCGCACTCTACTAGTCGTTTCGCTTTTTCAAGAACAATATTTGCGATTTTTACATGACGTTCTGCGGGTTCGTCAAAAGTTGATGCAATAACTTCTGCATTTACACTTCGTTGCATATCAGTAACTTCTTCCGGACGTTCATCTATCAGGAGTACAATCATATAAGCTTCGGGATGATTATCAGCTATTGCATTGGCAATTTCTTTCAGAATAGTAGTTTTACCGGTTTTGGGTTGTGCAACAATCAAAGCACGTTGTCCTTTCCCGATAGGTGTAAACATATCGATTACACGGGTAGTAAGGTTGTTTTGTGAGTGTCCGGTTAAATTAAATTTTTCGATAGGGAAGAGTGGGGTCAGAAAATCAAAGGGGACACGGTCGCGAACTTCTTCCGGAGTTTTCCCGTTGATCATTTCTACTTTTATCAACGGATAATATTTTTCACCTTCACGTGGCGGTTTTATCAATCCCTTAATAGTGTCACCAGTTTTTAAACCATGAGATTTCATTTGAGACACTGGAACGTATACATCGTCAGGTGAGTTCAGGTAGTTGTAATCTGAAGAACGCAAAAACCCATATCCATCGGGCATTGCTTCAATTACCCCTTCTATACTGACGGTATTATCGATTTCAGGAGTTTCTTCTTTCGGCTTATCGGTGATTTTGGGACGGAAAGTTAACTTGATTGAACGGTTTTTATCCTGTGTTTCTTCATTACTTTCTTCTCCGGTTTCTGTTTGATTTTCGTCCGGGTTTTCTTCAGTAACTTCGGCTTCTGATTTTTCAGTGAATCCAGGAATAATCTTATCCTGAAGTTGTTCTAAAATAATATTATCGCCAGTGATGACATTCCCTTCTTCGTCAAGCTTTGCTGCTTCAGATTGAAGACTTTGGATGAGCTTGAAATCTTCGTCTGGATCGGTTGTTTTAATGTCGTCTTCAATATGATAAAGCTCATCGTCGAGATACACTTTAGGTTTGGTATCTTCTGTATTTTTCTTTTCAGGAATTTTTATTTCTATTTTGAGCTTTGGTGTTTCTTTTTCTTCAGTCTTTATTTCAGGCTCTTTTACAGCTGTCTGATTTTTAGGTTTGTGAGTTTTTTGTTCTTTACGCTCTTTAAGCTCTGGTTTTGATTTTCGCTCGTGTGTTTTAGGCGGAACTACTTCATTTGTAACAGGCTCTTGTTTTACAGGGACAGGTTTTTCTTGTTTTTCTACAATTAGAAACTCATTTTCAATTGGATTTTTGAAAATGGGTTTGTTTTTTTGATTAGTAGGATTCTCCTGTTTGTTTTGCTCGGGTTTGTATGGTTTTTCATATTCAGCTTTGTCAACGCGTTCAGGTTGACGGCTACGCTTGCCATTAGAAGATGCTACGCTGATGCGTTTTCGTTTATCACGTTTGTTTTCAGCTTCTTGTTTTTCACGTGCAAGATCTTCGGGGGAAGGATTTAACGCTTGCTGGTCGAGAATCTTGTAGATAAGATCTTGCTTAAGCATCCGGTCATATTTAGGGACGTTTAATTTTCTGGCGATTTCTCTTAAATCGGTTACCAGCATTTCATTCAATTGAATAATGTCGTACATAAAAGAGTTTTTATGTTCTTTAGTAATTTTCAGTCTGTAAATCGGTAAATTATAATCTTGGGGATATTGATAATTTTAGTCAAGACATCAATATCTGAATAAAGAAAAATAGAACTGAATAGTATTATCAGGGCGCAAATATAATACTTTATTTGATGTGTAACACATAAAAGTTGGTTTTTGTGCCTGAAACAGTTCTTTGCTTACTATTTCTGTATCAGAGATAGTGAGCTTGATTTTATACTTTAAATTGGTTTTCAGCGCGTAATAAAATATGTAGTGAAAGAACCTTGCAGGGTTGTCATAATTTATAGTATCAATTTATGCTGGAAATTGTTTTGTTAAAACTTTTCCGCTTCAGGAAACGTTGTATTTTTGTCGTAAAATTAATTTTACTATGATACAACGTATTCAATCAATTTATCTTTTTCTCGTGGCTATCGGAGCGTTTGTTTTATTGATGGCACCTCTAACTCATTACAGTTTGGTATCAGACATCACTGTATACGTAAACATGCTGAAAGGTTCTCACAATCCGGTGGAATTTAGCGGACTTATAAAAACATGGCCTATGCTGATATTCAATGCAATCATGGCTGTTTTAGCTTTAGTTTCAATATTTATGTATAAAAACAGAATGATGCAACTTAAAATTTCAATGTTTGGCTTTTTGAGCAACATTATACTTGTGGGGATGATGTTTTTTATGCTTGACGGATTTCAGAAGACATTGAATGCAGTTGCTATTCATTATGATTACGGAATCTTTATTCCGGTTGTGACGTTGGTTCTGTTTATATTAGCGACAAAAGCAATTCGTAAAGACGAAGCTAAAGTAAGAGCAGCAGATCGTTTACGATAAGCCAGGAAGCTTACTTCGGTCAATTTCGAGAATCTCAAGGTTTTTGAATTCTTTGTCGTGAACTTCGAAACGAATAGCGGTGCAAACTTTGTGAAACCCATTTCGTCCGGCAGCACCGGGATTGATGTGAAGCAATTTTAATTTCTTATCAAATATTACCTTCAGAATATGAGAATGCCCGCAGATGAAAATGTCGGGCTTTTCTTTTTCCAGAATAGGGCGTACATACTTATCGTAGTTTCCGGGATAACCTCCAATATGAGTCATTATCACTTTGGTATTTTCACACATAAATTGCTCATAAAGATTGAATATTGCACGCATATTCCCTCCGTCGATGTTGCCGAAAACAGCCCGTAGAGTACTGATTTCACGTAGCTGATTAACTACTTCCATTGATCCAATATCCCCTGCATGCCATATTTCATCACATTGTTCCAGAAACTTGATGATACTGGGCAGAAGTGTTCCGTGCGTATCGGAGAGAATGCCAATTTTCTTCATGATTGTACGTTTTAGCTGAAATAGAAAGGCTACTTTTGCAAATTCAAAAGTAACCAAACTTAAGGGTTTTCTGATGGCATTTCTGAACACATTTGAAAAACACGGAAAAGTATTGTTACGCTATCGCGGACAAGTACCTGCTATGCTGTTGGTTTTAGCAGTTCCGGCAATGTATTATACCTCTTACGGCTATATTTCGGATGAAATTAAAGTAGTGCTGACCTTGTTTTCGGTATTGTTTTCGTTGATTGGAATTGGATTGAGAGCCTATACCATTGCAACAACTCCCCGAAGAATAAAAGTTAGCCGAAATGAAGTAAAAGTTCCGGAAACACTTTTTATTTCCGGAATTTACTCGGTATTACGACATCCGATTTATCTGGGTAATTTTTTTGTATGGTCAGGAGTTGCATTGTTTGTGTTTAACCTTTGGTTTGCATTGCTCTTTTTGCTGCTTTACGGAATTTATTTTGAACGCGTGATATTTGCAGAAGAACGTTTTATGGAACGAAAATACGGAAATCAATATGTAGAGTGGTCTTTGCATGTTCCGGCATTTATCCCGGTTTTGTCACGTTTCCAAAAAGGATTGTTCAAAATATCGCTCTTATCTGTTATTTTCAGAGAGAGTCCGGTTTGGATCCTGACTGCATTTGGATATGCCTGGATTGATGTTTTACGTAATTATTTTACGTTTGGTGAATTTTCACTGCATCGGTTTTCAGTATATTTTTTCGGAGGAATTAGCCTGCTTAGTGCTGTGTTTTTCCTTTTTAAACATTCAAAAAGCAGTTCATCTGTACTAAATTAAGAGATAATATTTATGGCTAAATCAAAACTAAGAGCCTATATTCTGATTGTATTTTCAATGCTTTTCTGGGGAATGTCGTTTGTTTGGACTAAAATTGTGTTCAAATACCTTGATCCGATCAGTACTGTTTTATTCCGTTTGATTATTTCGTCTGTTTTATTGCTGATTGTTTTTAAAATATGGGGAAAGCTTCAAAAAATTGATCGTAAGCATTATGGATACTTTCTGCTTCTGGCACTTTTTGAACCATTCTTTTATTTTTTGGGAGAGAATTTTGGCTTGCAAAAGGTGTCGCCCAGTGTCGCTTCAATCATCATTGCAACCATTCCTCTATTGACTCCGATTATCGGACACTTCTTTTTGAAAGAGAAAATTACAAAATTTAATATTATCGGAGTATTTGTTTCCTTTTCAGGAATCTTGTTAATGATTATGAATAAAAATCTTGAGTTAACAGCTGATCCGGCAGGTATTGGGTTGTTGTTTGTAGCTGTATTTTCGGCCGTAGGATATTCTGCATTTTTAAGCAAACTCTCCGGTCATTATAATTCAATGACCATCATAACCTGTCAGAATATTGTCGGGATATTTTTGTTTTTGCCTTTATTTCTGATATTTGATTTACACAAAATAGAGCAAGTTACGTTTACCCGTGAGCTAATTTTATCTCTATTACAGCTTTCTATATTTGCATCATCCATTGCATTTATGTTTTATATTTCGGTTGTAAAAGAGTTGGGAACTTCCCGTTCTAACATCTTTACCAATCTGATTCCGGTGTTTACAGCGATATTTTCTTTTTTTCTACTGAACGAAGAATTCACCCTTATTAAAGTAGCAGGGATGTTAGTGGTTTTAACAGGATTATTCATTAGCCAAAGAGCAGGCCGAAACAGTGAAGAATTAAGAATTGAAAATTACTGATCTATTGATTGTTGAGTTAAAGAAGGATACTGATTATTTATTTCACTGCCTTTCTGATACGAATAAGCTTTTCCATTAATTCATCCATTAAATCGAGGCGAAGCATATTTGCGCCATCTGATTTTGCGTTTGCTGGTTCAGGGTGTGTTTCAATAAATAGCCCGTCAGCACCTACTGCAATTGCAGCTTTCGCAATTGTTTCAATCAGGTCGGGACGGCCTCCCGTAATTCCGCTGGATTGATTGGGTTGTTGTAATGAATGAGTTACATCCATTACAACCGGAACATTGCATTGTTGCATTACCGGAATTCCACGAAAATCAACAACTAAATCCTGGTAACCAAAGGTTGTGCCGCGTTCGGTAAGCAGGATGTTTTGATTACCTGTCTGACGGATTTTTTCAACAGCATGGACCATAGATTCCGGCGCAACAAACTGTCCTTTTTTTACATTTACATACTTTCCGGTTCTTCCGGCAGCAAGCAATAAGTCAGTCTGTCGGCATAAAAATGCAGGAATCTGAAGCATATCTACATATTCGGAAGCCAGAGCAGCTTCTGATACTTCGTGAATATCGGTTACAACCGGAATGCCGTATTGCTTACGAATCTGAGCCAGAATATGTAACCCTTTTTCATCCCCAATTCCTGTAAACGAATCAAGTTTTGAACGGTTTGCTTTACGGTACGATGCCTTAAATATAAACGGAATTTGATATTTTTGAGTGATTTTTATCAGTGTTTCAGCTATCTGAAAAGGCATCTCTTCATTTTCAATTACACAAGGACCCGCCAGTAAAAAGAAATTGTCAGGATTATGTTTCTGATTGTGAAATAATTCGTTTAGCATAGAATGTTTGTTTTTCGGTGTATAAAATTACACTTCCTGTGCTTACGGATTACATTATTTTGTATAGATTTGGCATGAAATCTAAAAAAAGAGGCTATGGAAGGAGCCCAACCTGCTTCAAAGAAAAAAGCTAAGCTCGCTAAAAAGAAAAAGATACGGTATCATAAATATACTTTTTCGGTTTCATCTAAAGAATGGAAACTCATTGAAAAGTTTTGTAAAAAACAACATCTTGCTCCCACGATGATGTTTAAAACAGCTATCCGTGATTTTATGCTGGCTCATGCCCGTTTAAATGATGACGATGTGCTTGAAAACCAGTTAAATTTGTTTGAAGAGATGTTTCGAGCCGAAGAACCCGAAGAAACTTTTCCCGAAGATAATACAGTACAGTCTGAAATCGTGTTTCACGAACCGGAAGAGTGAGAAAAAACAGACAGTAGTTTCTATTGGCTATGGTTTACAGGCTACTGCTAAACAGCACAGTTTAAATAATACTCTTGAACCCACATTTGCATCCCATTCATTATTACCGGGAGCTACTTCATTTAGGTCGAACCCGATGATCTGTTTGCCCAACTTTGCTACTTTTCGTAACAAATGGATGGCTTGGTTGTAGCTTAATCCTCCGGGAACGGGTGTGCCGGTATTGGGGCAATATTCCGGGCTCAATCCATCAATATCAAAGCTGATATAAACTTTTTCGGGGAGTGATGCAACAATGTCATTGCAAAGTTCATCCCAGCAAGCACCTTCGAACAATTGTTCTGCCAGTTTCAGATCATGAAACTGACGGATTCGTTTGTCAGATTGCGCTAATTGCATCTCTTCATCGCAGAAGTCGCGAATACCTACCTGCACAAGTTTACTCACACTTTTTATTTTCAGGGCATTGTTCATGATAGAAGCGTGTGAAAACTCAAAGCCTTCGTAAGCAAAACGTAAATCGGCGTGTGCATCAATATGCAGAATGCCAAAATTATCGTGAAGTTTACTCAAAGCCTGCATATATCCGAGTGGTGTGCTATGATCACCTCCAACAAGTCCTATAATTTTGTCTTGTTTCAGTAATGCAAGTGTAGTTTCGTACACTTTTTGGTTTAATGCTTTGCTTCCCTGGTTAACCTGCTCCAGATTATTACGAACAATTTCCGGATTAGCATGGCCTCCTTCCAGTTGCTCAATCACTACTCCGGCCAGTTTGCGATAATGAGCATTTTCGTGTTTGATGGATTCATCAATAGGCAGTGTTGCAATTTTAGTGTTCCAGGCTTCTTCAAGATCAAAATCAAAGAAGTCGAGCTGTACCGAAGCATCAATCATGGCTTCCGGACCATTGGAAGTGCCCGGTTTATACGAAGTGGTAACATCCCAGGGAATAGAAACCAAAACAATATCAGCTTCTTCTGTTGTGTACGGAAATCCAAAATAATTACCGTTTTTTATAGCTGCCTCGTTAGGATTAAACTCTGCCATGTATTCTCTTCCTTTATTGATTTTTGTAGCGAAATTACGAAAAATCAGTCAACGCTATTTAGGGATTGTCAATTTTCAACTCACCTTTCATTCTTTTCCTTTATATTCGTTTTACGTACCTTTGCACTTTATCAAGAATTAGAGAATATGGCTGAATCGCAAAATGACTCCTTAGAAATAGTATCGTTGGTTGTACATAAAATTGGAAACAAATCAACAGAAGATGGTGTGCGTTTGTCGCAAAAGCCTATCCGCTTGGATGAAAGCATTAATCAGCTCTTGCTTCAGTATTTTATGACCCCGTTTAAAAACGTGGAGTACTATAATTTCCATCATGAGTCAGATTTGATGATGAATGAAGTGTATGCTTATGCTTCGGCTATTTTCGATAATCCATCCTCACTGTATGAACAATCGGTTCATATTGCCCGTCATCTGTATGAACAATCAGTTCATCCAAAGATTAAAAGCGGAGAGTTGTATGTGGTATATCTCAAAGGAGGAATTGTAGAAGGCGAAGAAGTGGATATGGTTGGAATCTTCAAATCAGAAACCCGTGAAACGTATCTCAAGGTTTATCCGAAAGAAGAGGGTTTCGAAATTAATTACGATGATGGAATCAATATTAATAAACTGGATAAAGGTTGTTTAATTTACAATAGCAGTCGCGAAGAAGGTTATACTGTTGCCGTTATCGACCAAAACGGAAAAGGAACTGAAGCTGTTTATTGGACGGATGATTTTCTGCATTTGATACCACGAAGTGATAATTACCACCATACACAAAATGTATTGGATATGTGCAAGAGCTTTGTGCGGGAAAAACTTCCGGAAAGCTATGAAATGACTACAGTTGATCAGGCTCACATTCTCAACCAGTCGGTGAAGTATTTTAAAGATAATGATAGTTTTGAGCTCGAAGATTTTTTACGCCAGGTATTACAGGTACCGGAATTGATCGACAGTTTCAAAAGTTATAAAGAAGAATTTGAGGAAGATAATTTTTGCGAAATTAACCCGTCTTTCGAAATATCCGATTCTGCCGTCAAGAAGCAGGCGAAGTTTTTTAAAACGATCCTTAAACTTGATAAAAACTTTCACGTTTATGTGCACGGAAACCGTGATTTGATTGAGAAAGGCTACGATGATGATAAGGGTAAGAATTTCTACAAGCTTTATTTTAATGAGGAAAATTAGGGGTGAAACCATTGAATTAGCCATGCCTGCCTGCCTTTGTAAATCTTGTGAAAATCGTTAAATTAATGTCGTTACTATTTTAGAATCCTCTTTGAAAAGCTTATATTTGCAATCTTTTTTTAGATACAGTAGTATTAAATACAGATAGACAATGAGTCAGATTATCAATTTATTTGCCCGTCAGATTTTAGATTCGCGCGGCAATCCAACAGTTGAAGTAGAAGTTGTAACTAATAATGGAATCGTTGGCCGTGCAGCAGTTCCATCCGGAGCATCTACAGGTGTTCACGAAGCAGTTGAGCTTCGTGATGGCGACAAAAGCCTTTATCTTGGAAAAGGCGTTTTAAAAGCTGTTCAAAACGTAAACAAAGTTCTGGCTGAAGAACTTAAAGGATATTTTGTTACCGATCAAAACGCGATCGATATGCGGATGCTCGAAGTTGATGGTACTCCTAACAAAGGAAACCTCGGAGCAAATGCAATTTTAGGCGTTTCATTAGCTTGTGCTCAGGCTGCAGCACAGGAAACAGGTCAACCTCTCTATCGTTATATTGGAGGTGTAAATGCAAATACGCTACCTATTCCGATGATGAATATTCTCAATGGAGGTTCACATGCTGATAATTGCATCGACTTTCAGGAATTTATGATTATGCCGGTAGGTGCACGAACTTTTACCGATGCAATCCGTATGGGAGCTGAAGTATTTCATCATCTGAAATCTGTGTTGAAAAAGATGAATTATTCTACCAACGTAGGTGATGAAGGTGGTTTTGCTCCAAATCTTAAATCGAATGAAGAAGCACTTACCGTTATTCTTCAGGCTATCGAAAATGCAGGTTACCGCCCGGGCGAAGATATTTATATCGCTCTTGATCCGGCTTCATCTGAATATTTCTTGCCGGAAGAAAACGTTTACCATTTACATAAATCAACCGGCGATAAATTAACACCATCTCAAATGGTTGATTTCTGGAAAGATTGGGTGAACCGCTATCCGATTATCTCAATTGAAGACGGTATGGCCGAAGATGATTGGAAAGGCTGGAAACTCCTTACCGATACTATCGGAAGCCGCTGCCAGTTAGTGGGTGACGATTTATTTGTGACCAACGATAAACGTCTGAAAATGGGTATCGAACAAGGAGTTGCTAATTCAATACTGGTAAAGGTTAACCAGATTGGCTCTCTAACCGAAACCATCAACGCTGTAAACATGGCTTATCGCAACAGCTATACTGCTATTATGAGCCACCGTTCAGGTGAAACAGAAGATACCACCATTGCTGACTTAGCCGTAGCCCTCAACACCGGATTAATCAAAACCGGTTCAGCTTGCCGCTCCGAACGCATTGCAAAATACAACCAGTTACTCCGTATTGAAGAAGGTTTGGGCGAAGCTGCTATCTATCTTGGTAAAAACTTCAAGTACGTAAAATAGTATTATAAATAATACGGTGAAAAAGTAGTATCGTAAAGGCGAACAGGTTAATGCTTGTTCGCCTTTATTATTTTTGTCTTTGTATGTGAGACTGATGTATTTTGGTCTTTTTTTAAATAAAAGGCTACCTGAAATCGGGTAGCCTTTAAAAAAATACACACAGTTTAAGACTAAAGATCTAATTTGTGCGGCTTTATCATGTGTTCCGGATCGAGGATTTTATCAAGTTGTTCTTTTGAAAGCAGTTTGTGTTCCAGTACTAATTCATATACGCTGCGGTTGTTTTCGAGTGCTTCTTTAGCAATAAGTGTCGAATTTTCATATCCAATGTATGGGTTGAGTGCGGTAACTAATCCAATACTGTTTTCTACATATTCGCGACAGCGTTTTTCATTGGCCGTAATACCGTCGATACAACGGTGGCGCAATGTGTCCATGCCGTTTTTCAACATTTCGATAGAAGAAAAGATGCTTTGAACAATTACGGGTTCCATCACATTCAATTCAAGCTGTCCAGCTTCTGCTGCAAGAGTTACGGTAAGGTCGTTACCAATTACTTTGAATGCAATCTGATTCACAACTTCCGGAATTACAGGGTTCACTTTACCCGGCATAATAGAAGACCCCGGTTGCATTGGTGGCAGGTTAATTTCATTCAGTCCGCAACGAGGTCCGGAAGAGAGCAATCGTAAGTCGTTACAAATTTTTGATAGTTTTACGGCCAGGCGTTTTATTGCAGATGAATACATTACAAATGCACCGGTATCGGAAGTCGCTTCTACAAGGTTTCCGGCCAGAACGATATCCATTCCGGTAATTTCGCGTAAATGATTTACCACGAGTGGAGCATATTCGGGGTCGGCATTAATTCCGGTTCCAATTGCAGTTGCCCCCATGTTTACATCAAGAAATAGTTTTGCATTGTCGTTCAGACGATTAACTTCGTGGCGTAAGGTGTCGGCAAAAGCTTTAAACGTTTGTCCCAAGGTCATTGGTACCGCATCCTGAAGCTGAGTTCGTCCCATTTTAATTACTTTGGCAAATTCATTGGCTTTTGCGTCAAATGATCTAATCAGTTCGTCCAGATAAGTAATCAGCTTTTGATTACTGTAGATGATCGCAAGGTGAATCGCAGTGGGGTAAGCATCGTTGGTAGATTGTGAAAGATTTACATGATTATTCGGATGGCAGAATTCATATTCTCCGCGTTTATGCCCCAGAATTTCAAGCGCACGGTTTGCAATAACCTCATTCGCATTCATATTGGTAGAAGTGCCTGCACCACCTTGGATCATATCTACTACAAAATGGTAATGATATTTACCTTCAATAATTTCGCGACAGGCCTGTATAATTGCATCAGTAATATTGCCGGGCATCAGACCTAAGTCGTTGTTTGCCATTGCAGCGGCCATCTTTACGATAGCTAACGACTGAATTAAATCAGGATAGAAATTAAGAGTTATTCCGCTGATATTAAAATTCTCAATAGCACGTAACGTTTGAATTCCATAGTAGTATTCATCTGGTACTTCACGATATCCCAAAAGGTCGTGTTCTGTGCGGGTTCTGCCTGATTCATACTGAGAAGCAGAACTAATCATCATGTTGTTAGCCTGACGCATACGACGCGAAATGACTTTTGCAATCTGAGAAAAAACTTTTACTGCAATCTGACCATTGGTTGCAAAGAATTCTTTGTCGAGTGTAAGTAATAGCGTTTCTTCTAATGTGCGGGCATTGGTTGAGTGAGGTGCATCATCAGCAAGAGTTCCTTCGCCCAAAAAGTCGTAACGACGGAATAAACTTAATCTCTTCTCTTGTCCATATGGTGATTTTTTGTACAACTCAACACACCCTGATTCAATCAGAAAAATGCATTTGCGATCACTGTTTTCTTTAAAAAGATGAGTGTTTGCGGCAATTTTTACCTCTTCAGCTTTGTTTGAAACTGTTTCAAGTTCAGAATCAGAAAGGCTTTTGAATAATTCAATTCCTTTTAAAAATTCAATTTTACTATCGTAAGTCATGGTATTTTATTTTTTGCTCAGATATGTAATAAAACATCTCTGAATGGATCATTGTTTCGGGGTTTTCTAAAAATTATGCAAAGCAACACTATTTTTAGATACAGGGTGTAAATCTATTGTTAATTAATTCACAATATAAAAACGTTTTTAAAATGAGGCTTTTACTCCAATATGAATATCTGATTTTTGATTGCCATCAATAGTTTCGGTACCTGAACTAATTGTTGCTTTATACGTGTACGTTGTAACAGAATATCGAATCCAGAATTCGAGTTTTCGGCTGATTCCTTTGTGTAGTCGTACATAGAAACGGCTCCCTTCATCGTACATGGCGGGCAATGCATAAGCATAAAGCACGTCTGTTTCGTATGCATATACCCTCGAATCATAACTTCCTGAATTAAAGAGTGCATATCGGCAGGAAATATCCCAATTCCCTTTTGAAAAATGATATGTGAGATCCTGAAAAATAAGAAATCCGTCAGAAGCGTCTTCTGTAATATGCCGGTAACGAACCCATTCAGCTCTGCTGCGGAGATTTAAACCACAGAACAGAGAGTAGTCGGCCTGAATTTGCAAATTTTGTCGTTCGGCCGGAAAAAGCTGATGCGTGTTTTCTGTAACAAGAGTTGTATTTAACGCTTTCTGCTGATTGCGATAAATAATCTGAAATGAAAGAGTTGTGTTCACCAGATAGCTCATTTTAACAGAATATTCTACTCCTTTTGAAGGCGCATCAATTCGGTACTTCAGCCAGGAAAAGCTAAACCAGTCGGCATAAGCAGCAAACGTAAATCTCCGAAGAGGCGTAAGTCTGATGCCTGCATAAAAACCTTCTTCATCATTGCGGTTTGATGATTCTGAAAGTGCCGATGCATTTGGATTAAGAAAGCATCGATTATAGTTCCGGTACAATACTGATAGCGAAATATCCGATACGGGCATCCAGTTAATTCCTGTAAAGAATGCTTTCCCATCGTTTCTACCCATGGCAAGTTCTCCGAATAATTCTGCTTTGGGTAGTACCCAAACATAATCAGCACCCCAGAAATATTGTCGGTTACTCTTTAATGCAAAGTAATATTCAGGACTGTTATTGTTATTTACAGTCCCGGAAAATGATGAAGTATAAACTGTTGTGCCGACTTTGAAATGACAGAATGTAAGGTTTATATTTCCACCGAAACTATTTTCGCTGATTACTTTTCGGTTTTTATTTTCATCAGGTGTACGATGAAGCCCTGTTTCCAGCAGTGACAAAATTTGAGCTTCGGCAGTAGTATTTGTATCCGGGAGTTCAAGGTTCGCATCCCGTAAAACGGAGGAAGCAAAAAATGAAGTCTGAATAATACCTTTCTCTGCCTCGATAGCAATCCCTCTTAAATATCCGTTTTCATCAGAGGAACGACTGGGACGCAGTCCTGATGCCGATTTTTTAATTATAACAGCATCGGCTGACTTTCCCAAAACTAAGCCATTCCACATAACCAATCCCTGACCGTAGCGTACGCGATAATCGCCCAGAATGACTTTTTTTAGTACCCCTTTCCCTTCTATACTCAGATATCCTGAATAAAAATCAAAGCCATACTTTTGTTTTCCCTTAAAAAATTGCTCCCCGGCATCTTTCTCGGCAATCAGCCCAAGCTCAACACCGGAAGAGCTTTGCAGAGTGTAACGTAATTGCACCTTATCCGGACTCCCCAGATAGCGTGAATTGGGCTTTGTCTGAAGTAATGAGTCGGAAGCCGGCTGATATCCTTCTGCTTTTTCAAGTGTGCGCTGATATCCGATAAAAAGTTCACTGCGTAAGCGACCAGGAAATTTATCAAGTGAAAAATCAAACAGTCCTTTGATTCGGTTCAGCACGATAAAAGGCAGTATAGCCCGGATAGTTTCTTCATCAAAACCGGGAATTGCATCTAGTTCAAAAATAGTGAGAATCAATCCATATTCCCGAATGTATGAAATCAGGTTTTCAATTTGTAAATCATTTAAAAACAGTATACGCCGCAATTCTCTGCGATTGGTATCATTTAGTGCAACCGGATTTAATCTTAGTTTATTCAGCTCATCCCAAAATTCGGCATCATCGTATTCTCCATCTTTCTGCTCAGCTAAACGCTCCAGTGTTTCCTGTATTTTTTTTTCAGGTAATTGGTTTTGAAGAATTTCTGTTTGAGAAAAAGAGGACTTTGTAATGATAAACATTATAAAAAGTTGGATCAAAATAATCCAGCGCTGGCTAAACCGATGATATTTGCATCGTTTCATTGATTATTGGATTTGCCAGATTAAAGAAAATGAAGGAGAGTAGCCCAGATATCTGTGCCATGAAGAACCAAAGTCAAATTCGAAAGACTGCCAGTTTAAGTTTACACCAAATGCAAACGTTTCAGGTTGTGTAGCATATCCACCGCAGAAACTCATCGTTTTAGTGAGTTCATAAGAAAAGGCACCTTTAATGGATGCTTCATATTCATTGGTTTTTTCAACTTCGGCACTGAGGAAAAAATGGTCGTCCGCTTTATATTTGATTCCGGTTGCAATACCGGATGGAATTGTTTCCGTTTGTTCTGAAGAATATTTAGTCTGAACGGGGTTGTACACGTGGACTCCAATGGTAAAGTGCTCACTCAGTGAACCCAGAATTCCTGCATCAAAGGTAAAAGCAGAAGAAGAACCGTAGTTTTCGGCCAAAGCAATACGGTGATAATCAAATTTGAGTCCGGCAGAAAATCGCTTACCGAATTTTCGGGCATAAGCCCCGGATATTTCTTGTCTGTTGAAAAGAGAGTTGCCAAATCGAGAAGCTGAAATTCCCCAAATATTCTCTTGGTATGGGAATGCAATACCAAACCATTGCCGATTTAATTCTTTGGTTAGAAAACGGTTTTCAAGGGTAAAACCCAGTGCTGAATTTTTTAAAGATGTTAAGCCGGCAGGGTTGCCGTGCAATGCCCAAAATCCATCCGTAGTGGTGTAAGTGCGCGCCATGGATGATTGTCGCGCACTTTGCCCGCTTATTTGAGCCTTTCCGCCAATACAGGCCAGTATCAGTGCAAAAGCGATTATTATTCCATTTAATTTTCTACAAATCAATTGGTTTTATATTTAAAGCTGACTGCTTTCAGCTCTTCGTTTGCTTTGCTGATTTTGGTTTTTAAATTCTTTTTAAAGCCTTTTACCATCTCAAGCATTTCAGGATCGCCGGTGGCCATGATCTGCAATGCAAGAATTGCTGCATTTTGAGCACCGTTGAGTGCAACCGTTGCTACAGGAATTCCCGGAGGCATCTGAAGAATTGAAAAAACAGCATCTAAACCTTCAAATGAAGATTTAATAGGGACACCGATTACAGGCAGTGGTGTAATTGCCGCAATAACTCCCGGCAGATGAGCGGCCATTCCTGCAGCTGCAATAATTACTTTAATCCCTCTTTTGTGCGCTTTTTCGGCAAATTCGATCACCATTTCAGGGGTGCGGTGTGCTGAGAGTGCATTCATTTCGAAAGGAATCCCCATTTCATCGAAAAACTTTGCGGCTGCTTCCATGATTGGTAAATCGGAAGTACTCCCCATGATAATACTTACTTTTGGTTCCATGTTTGTGTGTTCGTTTTGAAAACAGAATTTGGCGCAAAGATAAAATCTGGAAGCCAACTTTCGAAGATTTTGCCTAAGTTTGCCCGATAAATGGATAATTGTTCAAATATACAAAAATATTCAACAATTATTGCATTCATCTGTTAATTATTTTTTCATCATTCATCGTAAGGAAAAAGATTATGAAAAGCATTACCCTACACGACAAAACATTTGATATTTTTATCAATGCAGAAGAAATTGATCAGGCAATCAGTAATGTAGCTGATCAGTTAAACCACGATTATAAGGATAAAAATCCTCTTTTTCTGGTTGTGCTGAATGGTGCATTTATGTTTGCCTCCGACCTGTTTAAGAAATTAACCATTGGTTGCGAGATTTCGTTTGTAAAATTGTCGTCGTATCAGGGGACCGAAACAACAGAAAAAGTGAAGCAACTCATTGGTTTAAATGAACATCTGGAAGATAGAGACATTGTGATTGTAGAAGATATTGTTGATACCGGAATAACCATTACACAGTTAATGGCGGAACTTGAAATTCGTAAGCCAAAAGATGTGAAAATCTGTACCTTCCTTTTGAAACCAGAAAAATATTCCAAGCCAATTCCGGTAAATTATGTTGGTATTTCAATCCCCAATGCATTTGTACTTGGCTATGGACTGGATTATGACGGTTTAGGAAGAAATTTACCTGACTTATACCAACTCAGAGGATAATTCATTATCTTTAACTTTCCAAATTAACCAGAACAGTCATTAAACTGTAAATACACTATGATTAATGTGGCATTATTTGGCCCTCCGGGAGCCGGAAAAGGAACTCAGTCGAAATTGCTGATTAACAAATATAATCTGACTTATATCTCTACCGGGGATATTTTAAGGCAGGAGATAGCAGAAGGCACCGAACTGGGGATGCAGGCCAAAAGCATCATCGAAAAAGGGGGGCTGGCTTCAGATGAGGTTATTGTTCAGATTATTGAACGTAAAATTCAGATGAATCCCGATGCCCGTGGTATTCTTTTCGATGGCTTCCCGCGTACGGTAGTTCAGGCATATATTCTGGAAGGGTTGTTTCGCAGAGACAATGCTTCACTTTTGTGTATGCTTAGTTTGGAAGTTCCGAAAGAAGAACTAATGCGCCGTATGCTCGAAAGAGCAAACAAAGAAGGACGTGCTGATGATAAAGAAGAAGTAATAAAAGTTCGTTTACAGGAATACGAAAATAAAACTCTTCCAGTTGCTAATTTCTACAAGGAAAAAGGTAAATACTTCCCGATTAATGGCGTAGGAGAATTAACGGATATTTTTAACCGGCTTACGGCTACCATTGATAAGGAACTCGAAAATATTTGGCTGAATGTGGTATTATATGGCCCTCCGGGAGCCGGAAAAGGAACACAGGCCAAATTAATTGCGGAGAAATATAATTTGGTTTATATCTCTACCGGAGAAATGATTCGCAGGGAAATAGAGCTTGATACGGAAATAGGTCGTATTGCAAAAGAATACGTTGAACGTGGAGACATTGTCCCTGATGAAATTGCGATTCGTCTGATTGAGCGTAAAATTAAACTGAATCCAAACGCAAAAGGCTTTATCTTTAAAGGATTTCCAAGTACGTTGGTTCAGGCATATATTTTAGATGGATTACTTTGGAAAATGGGCTCTTCGCTAACCTCAACCATCGAAATCAGCTCTACGCCTATCCAGTGTATGAAGCGATTAACGGCTCGTTCTAAAACACCAAATGCACGTATTTATGATAAAGAAACGGATGTTATTATCCACCGTTTGGAAGTGTATGAAGAACGTTGCTCAAAGGTGAAAGAGTATTATCAAAAGCAAAATAAGCTTGAATCGGTGAATGGCTTGGGAAGTGAAGAGGAGGTTTTTGAAGATTTATGTCATGTGATTGATAACGTGTTTCGTAAAGTGAAATAGTATGTTGAATCTTGTAATATTTGGACCTCCGGGATGTGGCAAAGGCACTCAGTCGGGCAACATCATTCGTAAATATGGATTATACCATATTTCAACGGGGGAGATATTACGGGAAGAAATTTCGATTCATTCGGCTATTGGTGAAGTGATCCGGAAATTTATTGATCGTGGCTTTCTGGTTCCCAACGATATTGTATTGAGGGAGATACGTGTGTGCACCGATCATCATATTCAGGCAAAAGGGTTGCTGTTTGACGGTTTTCCACGAACAGTTTTTCAGGCAACGTATTTAGATGACCTCTTGCATTCAAGAAATCACGAAATTTGCAAAGCCATTTACCTGAATGTGGAAGAGGAAGAATTGTTTAACCGTGTGCGTCATCGTTCGGAAAATTCACAACGTAGCGACGATAGCGATGAAGTTTTACAAAACCGGATAAGTGTTTATCAGCAGGAAACATTTCCTCTGGTCGAATATTACCGTAAACAGGGAAAGCTTGCCGAAGTGAGCGGAATGGCTTCTGTGGATGAGGTGTTTCAACGCATCGACAGTCATATTCAAAACAGTATTAAAAAGAAATAAGCTCAATGGCCGATTCAAATTTTGTTGATTACGTAAAAATATTTTGTCGTTCGGGAAAAGGTGGTGCTGGTTCCCGTCATTTTTTAAGAGCCAAATCAAATCCAAAAGGAGGACCTGACGGTGGCGATGGCGGCCGTGGTGGTCACATCATTCTCCGTGGAAACAAACAATACTGGACTCTTCTTCATTTAAAATATACCAAACATGTCCATGGTCATGATGGTATAAATGGTAGCGAAAATCTGAAAACCGGAGCGGAAGGGGATGATATTTACCTGGAAGTGCCTCTGGGAACGGTTGTACGTGATCCGGAAACCCGCGAAATCATAGCCGAAATTACCGATGAAGGGCAAACCTATGTCATCATGAAAGGCGGTCGTGGAGGATTGGGAAATGATCATTTTAAATCTTCTACCAATCAGGCTCCACGTTATGCTCAGCCGGGTGAACCCTGCGAAGAAGGCTGGCGTATCCTTGAATTGAAATTATTGGCTGATGTGGGACTTGTGGGCTTTCCCAATGCAGGAAAATCTACACTGCTGTCGGTTATTTCGGCTGCAAAACCTGAAATTGCCGATTATCCTTTTACCACACTTGTGCCAAACCTGGGAATGGTGTATTACCGCGACGGAAAATCGTTTGTAATGGCTGATATTCCCGGAATTATTGAAGGTGCTGCCGAAGGTAAAGGGCTGGGACTTCGTTTTCTGCGTCATATTGAACGTAATTCTATCTTGCTGTTTATGGTTCCTATCGACAGCATGGACATCAAGAAAGAATATAAGATTCTGCTCAATGAGCTGAAAAAATACAATCCTGAACTGCTCGACAAACAACGAATTCTTGCAGTAACCAAATGCGACATGGCAGATGATGAATTGATTCGTGATACGAAAAAAACATTACCAAGAGGTGTTCCACACGTGTTTATCTCATCTGTTGCCCAAAAAGGAATTACAGAATTGAAAGATAAAATCTGGAAAGTTCTCTCTTCCGAAGAAAAATAATTTATCCAAAGCAGGAAGCCATGCTTCACGAACTAATTACCCTCGATAAACAGATTCTACTCTGGATAAACGGGATGAATACTCCGTTTCTGGACTTTGTGATGTATTGGATGAGTGAAAGATTTGTCTGGATTCCTCTCTATCTTTGGCTTATCTGGTTGATGTGGAAACACTATGGAAAACAAATCTGGTTGATTCTTGCAGGTGTTGTATTGATGATGCTCATCAGTGACATGGGAACAGTGCATCTGTTTAAAAATATATTTCATCGTTTCCGTCCTTGTCATAATGCTGAGATTGGTCCGTTGATTCATCTTGTAAAGGGACACTGTGGTGGCAATTATGGATTTATTTCATCCCATGCTTCAAATTCGTTTTCGGTAACTTTGTTTTCTGTATTATTGCTCCGGAGAAATTATTACTGGCTACCCTGGGTATTATTTACATGGTGCTCTGCTGTATCGTTCAGCCGTATTTA
This sequence comes from Bacteroidales bacterium, assembly GCA_963667975.1. Taxonomy (GTDB): domain Bacteria; phylum Bacteroidota; class Bacteroidia; order Bacteroidales. Next base: position 3,045,918 of record OY764079.1, on the reverse strand, counting down.
TCTGGGGGTACATTTTCCTGCCGATGTATTTGTGGGTGCATGTTGGGGAATGCTTTCGGCTGTAATCGTGGTTTTTGTGATAAAGAAGTTTCTTAAACCGGGGATGGTTAGTTGAAAATTCAGAATAAGAGAGTAGGGGCTTTTTTATCTTCGCTTTGCTCTTATCCTTTCTTTGTAATATTCTGATCGTACATAATTACACTATTTCAAACTATGATTAAAAAATTAGTTGAATAATCAACACGATCAAAAAAATCCCTACCTTTGCCAACCTAAAATCTTTGGATGTTTAATTGTAAGTCGGATATTGTAAAGTAAATAACCTTTGGTGTTTTAGCCAAGGTTATCTCTTAATTAAACTCAGGCATATTCCTGCCAGAGTTATTTTCATGTCTATATATTTTAACAATTAATTTGTAACCGGGCAAAGGGTATCGTATATGCTTATGCCATGGTTTCACCAATATAAATTTAAACATCATGAGTAACGAAAATAAATCAATTCACGAATTTGACATTAATTTAATCTGCGAATATTTTTCAAGCGTAGAACGGCAAGGACCTGGGAGCCCCGAAGTAACCCTCAAAGCATTGAGTTTTATCGATAATCTTATCAACGAATCCCGCATTATCGACATTGGTTGCGGAACAGGTGGCCAGACAATGGTGCTGGCACAAAACGCACCGGGACATATTACAGGGATCGATTTGTTTCCCTCTTTTATCGACCAGTTTAATGCAAATGCAGCAACGTTGCATATTCAGGATAGAATTAATGGTACCGTTGGTTCGATGGATAATCTTCCTTTTCAGGATGAAGAATTAGACCTGATCTGGTCGGAAGGAGCAATCTATAATATTGGTTTTGAACGGGGAGTGAATGAATGGCGGAAATTTCTGAAAAAAGGAGGTTATATTGCCGTTTCAGAAGCATCGTGGTTTACCGAAAAACGACCTGTTGAAATCAATACGTTTTGGCAGGACGCTTACCCTGAAATAGATACAATTCCAAATAAAGTTGCCCAAATGCAAAAAGCGGGTTATATTCCTGTTGCGACATTTATTCTACCTGAAAACTGCTGGACAGAACATTTCTATGTTCCTCAAGTTAAAGCACAAGATGTCTTTCTGAAAAAATATGCAGGCAATAAAACTGCCGAAGAACTTATCGCAAGTCAACGGCATGAAGCTCAATTATATTCCAGATATAAAGAGTTTTATGGTTATGTATTTTATATCGGGAAGAAGATCTGATACTGATAGATGAAATACAAGATTCAATCAAACTCATAAAGATTGAACTTAATGTTTCTACTCACCGGCATTATGCCGAAATAACTCTGGGCTATATTATATTCCTGTTATATAGCTAGTTAAGTATTAAGGGGCTGCTTTGGCAGCCTCTTTCTTATACCTACCTGCTTTACTTTATTTTTCGGCTCACCAAACGAAACCGAAAGGGCAGAGCCATATATCAACAGATTATTAAGAAAATCACAATTTTTCAATAAACGTTGCAAAGTGAAGTTAAAAAGTAGTCTCAATTTCTTTCTGAGCTATATTATCTCAATGCATCTGTAAAACCACTACCAGATATATGGAATGATTTTGTAACATGTTTTCTTAGAATATTCAGGATAACCTTTTAATTCGTTTTTTAATGTTCTGTCCTCCAGATTTGTTCTTATGATAATTAGGATAATCGATATACTTATTGGGATTATGCTCCATAATGAACCGAAGAGTAAAGGAAATCCTAACGATTGAACAATTGAACCCAGATAAGCCGGATGTCTGATAATTTTATATAATCCGGTCTCACAAACAATATGTTCTCTGTCAGTTTGAATTCTGACTGTACTTGAGAAAAACCGGTTCTGCTTTTGGGCAATAAGAAATAAAATTTGTCCTGAAGCTGTTAAAGTTGCCCCCAATAAATATATACTCCAATGAAAATCAGGAGACCAATGATAACGGCCAGAATCGAGTCCGGCAATTATATACATTGAAATTGTAACAAGGAATGATAATCCCAAAATAGTCTTATCCCATTTCTTTGTGTCTTCTCCTGGCTTTGAGCGTTCTTTTAACAATTCAGAATCTATTCGTAGAAGCGTGTAATTTAGTATGAGCATTAGAAAACCAATTGACACATAAACGAGTCCTTGCCAATACGCTATTCGACCCGCACTTGCAAATATGATTGCAAAAAATAAGAATGTGCCCAGAAAATGTTTAATCAAATAGTTTGTTTTCATGATTTGAAAAATTGTTTCTTATTGCATTGTTGTAAAACAAATATAGACGTGCAATTACATTCCTTTGGAACCTTACTCAAAACTAAGGAAAGATTCTGATTGCTACTGCCTGCTTAAAAAACGTAAGGGATTACTTTTTCTGATTTGCTTAGAATCTAGTAGCTCTGTGTTATTTGTATCTTGGTTTGTCTTTAATTTCCTCATAATACTTTTCAATGCCAATCTCTTTCATTTTCAGATTTATATCGATTGAACGCTTGTAAAGATGTTCATCAAATCCTGTATTATTACATGGGAATTTTGAACATTGAAAACAAAAGTCAATATTTTGTTTTTCAGAACATGTTCTTACGTTACAATCTTTAAAAATTTTGCATTTTTCGTTTCTGCACCCAGTGCAACTAACGGAAGCAAAATAAGTCAGCAGCTCATGAAAGTCTTTATATTTCTGAAAAATCGGTTCGTCTATCAAATCCACAAATCTGTTTGCATATATTTCAAAATCGCCCAAAGAGTCCTTTAATTTACGACTGTAGTTTTTAATATCTCCATCTGCGAATGCAAAGCATTTCCCGCAATGTATTCCACATGGCCCTAGTCTGCTTTTTATAAAATTGTAGTCCATTTTTACATCTTTTGAGGTGAATCAAGCGTTAACTCATTCCGGATATTTCCAGTGTTTAATGTGGAACATGGTTCAAATAAAAGTAAATGGGTTTCGGTGTTGGCAACAGGCCGGTGATTTATTCCTTTAGGAATAATAATAAACTCACCTTCATTTACTTCGATAATCCTGTTGCCATAATCCATTTTTAAGTGACCTCTTAGAACAAGAAAAAATTCATCTTCATTGTCATGGCGATGCATTACAAATTCGCCTTTAATCTTTACTAAACGAACATGTTGATTGTTTAATTCTCCCACAATTATTGGTTTCCAATAATCGGTAATTAAATCCAGTTTATCACTGATTTTAACTTTCTCTGTTTCTTCTATCATCCTACGTTTCTTTTAGAAATATAACACCCGTTGAAAGGCTGAAGGAACGATCAAAAATACAAATTAATATCTCACAAGGGTAAAAGACAATGTTTTAACGGTAGGTAATTTTGTAGAGCAGGAGCAGAATAGAGCTAATATAATTACTATAGATTAGCAGTTGTGATTTTAATTTTCTGATTTTCCCCAATCATTAATGGCATTTCTATAATCATCGCTATATCCATAATGAGCAGAAAATATATATTCAGCTTCAGGAATTTGTGTTATTTTTTCTATGGATTCGATTGCAGCTTTTGTATCCATATTGAAGAACTTATTGAACGGATCAATCTTGCCATTCTTTATACTTAATACGTCTCCGGTGAATAAATATTTATCATTGATTAAATAACACATGGATCCAATTGTGTGTCCCGGAGTTAAAAAGCCTTTGATCTTAATATTTCCAATATTCAAAACCTGTTGGTCTTCTATCAAAGAGTATTTTTTTGTATCGATATTATTTCCAAAAAATAAAAATCTTGATTTTGCTCCATTGATCAACTGAGCCTCTTGTGTTGACAAGTATATTTTTGCATTTTTAAATAATTTAATCGAAGCAACATGGTCTCCATCTGTATGAGTTAATAAAACAGCAATAACTTTATCAGGGTTAATATTCAGTTTTTTAAGTTCTCCTAAAACCACATCTATATCATTTCCGGCGTCTATCGCTATATACGTATCGTTATCTTTAATTAAAAATAAATCGGTAAAAGAATCCTTTACCGAATATATGTTATGTGTAATTTCTTTTGTTTCTACCGGAGCCATTTTTTTTATTTCTGATTTTGCCTTTATCATATATCCGACGAAGAAAAGCACAATCAAACCAATAACGATTCCGATTCCCAATAAAACTCTTTTTAATGTCTTTTTCATATCCTGTATTTTATTACTTGTTGTTTTATATTAGTTTGTTATTCCGTATGCAGCAAGTTAATTGAGTGTAAATGTTTGACTATGCTAGTTTTATGTCTCTACAAATATATTAAAAATCCCTTTCGTAAATCTATTGTTTTATATTTTTTAAAAGCAATATCCGGATTTACTACTGAAATATGTTTGCCTGCTTCACTTTATTTTCTGGCTGACCAAATGAGGAAGAAAGGGCAGAGCCATACATCAACAGATTATCAGAAAAATCTCTTAGATAACAACTTTTTAAAGTGTTATTTTTTAGGTGGTTATATTGCCAGATGATAAGGGGCTAAAAAGAACTACTAGCTTGACGGTTATACGAAAGTCAGAGAAATAGTTAAGGTTGTGATTTTTAAAATAGCCTCGTGTCCGAACGATTAGCGGTTTTGTATGTATTTATTGTACCGTTCGCTAAAGGAATATTTTTCAATCAGCCTTTTGCCATCTTTATGTATTATTAAATCGATATCGTAATAGTCATTTTTCTTTTCAATAGTTTTAAGTTCAACTTTCTTTTCAGTATGTTCTTTTTCATCAGGTGATGTATGTGAATTGTAATAGTTATATGTCAAGAGATTATTTAATAAATTACACGCATACCATTCGGTAACTTCATCATCGTTTTGTTGGTTGTTAAATTGAAATTTTTCAATAGAATACAAAGATTCATAACCCCATGAATATCCAGAACTACCGCCAATTCCTTGTCGTAATGACAAACAAGTCCACTTATCTCCAATTTTTCGCAGGCATATTTTCCCTTCATCTTCTCGTCCTGTTCTGTAGGTTCCAAAATATCCAAGCTCTGAAAAATGTTTTTCAAAGTAATAAATTTCCCATTTGTTATTTTTTTGTTTTGTAAATAATGCAATTCCTAAAGGAACACCCGTAAAATGACTACCCCCAATACAAATTTTTGTACTATCTAAATATTCTTTCACATAATAGTAATGTGTAAAAATGACAGCAGCAGATTCATTCTCTTTATTGTCTCTGAAATATAAAATGGTATCAATATTTGTATGGCATTTCCCATCAAACGAAATTGGCAAATTCATTCTGTCAGCAAAATTTGGGGTCCATAATGCAGCACCTGTAGAATCTAATTCGGGATTATCAAAAAGTTTGGTTAAGATAAGTTTACTATCTAAACTTTCAAATATGCTTTCCTGCTCTGAATTTGTTTTGTTTGTTAATTTATTTTTGTTAAAGTCATCTTTTTGTTTTTCCTGTCTATTGCAAGAAGTGAGCAAGACAATTATCAAGATGAAAATATTTATGATTTTAAGTATCATAGTTTGTCATCGTTATGGGATTTATTTATTTTTACTAATAGATTTTCTTCTATCATTATCTTATATGCGATATCTGTTTCTGTTTGACCACCCGTTAAAGAACCCGGCAACATAATCAATCGTTTTTTAGTCATGCCATTTTCATTTGTGAAAATTACTTCAAATCTGGCTCTGGTCAATCCTGTAATTCCTTTTATGAATTTTATTCTCTGAATTGATTGTCTGTAAATTACCGAAGTTGCTGAATTATTTAAACTATTGAAAATTCCGTAAATCAAAAATACAGCAATCAATATAAATAATATGGCAGTGAAATAGTCATGATTATTGAAATTATTAACTGCAAAATAAATTAATCCAGCAGAAAGTAATCCATACATAACTAAAATTTGTATAATGTTGTTTTCAACTGTTACTTTTGAAATATCTCCAATAATTCCATCTCTTGTCAATACAATTTTGTCATTCAAGATATGGCAATATCCTGTCTTAGTTCTGAATTTTCTTTCGGATTCCATATAGGTTAAAATGTTGGTTATTTTTTTATTAAATGCACCTGGCACGCATTGTTCTGGCTTTATCAAGCATATACTTCTGGCTTTAGCCGAATATATTGAACAAAGATAAAAAAATCTTCTTGAGGGCGATTTACGGTAGGATAGCTTGCTCAATTAGGCTATTGATATTTTATTCTTTTGTCTTGCTGGGTTCGCTACAAATATCACCTTCTTCAATTCCTTCAATCCAAATTTTCAATGTTTTAATCCGTTCCCGTGTTACTTGTTCAAGGTACGACGCGATACAGGCAGGATGCATTGATCCATAATAACCTGATTCTCTGTCTGGATATTTGGTTTTCAATTCAGCATTACGGAATGAAATCCAAATTCGTTGTGATACTTTCAAATTCCTGATGAAAGCTGTATCTGATTTGTATTCAACCAGGATCTTTTTATATATTTCATTCAGCTCGCTATCAGCTTTTCTATATGAGTTAATGGCTTGTTGGTTTATTTCATCTTGTGTCTGAGTAAATCCAAATGTGTGCGTTAGACTAATTAGAAAAATTAAGATAAATTTCATTTGCGTTTTCTTTCTCATACTTGTTCATAAAAATGTATGGTCATTCATGTATGTCTCTGGCTTTATTTACCTAGGTATTTCCGGCTTTAACCGGATAACGTATCGCTTTCTTAATACTGCAAGTATATAAAAAAAATCCTTCGTTGGGAACGATATGTAGGAAGTTTGTATTGAACGAAAATGAAATACTTATTCTTCATTGTCCGGTCAGGTATTTGTGCTTAAGAAATCTTAAATATTTTCTTGTTAACCCTTTAATATTACTAAAGAAAAAATTATGTCTCGAAAAGTTTGTAGTTCTTCTTCTGTTGCAGCACGTTTGGAAATATTCATTGCAACAGAAAGCCCGTTTTTAAATTTCTCTCCGGGATTAATATATACGATATATTGATAGAAATTCTTTTCAACATAAACCATTTTTGAAAAGCATTTGTATTTCCCGTGAGAAACCAAAAGATTCTGTTCTTTCAAATCAGTATATTTGTCCGTATAACGACTGATATCATATTTCAGATCTTCTTCTGTTTCTTCATCCTGTTTGCTGAAAATTGAAATTTGTATGAGTGCTCCTCCATTTTTTAGATCGCTTTTATTTTTGTAGAAAATAATGTTTGAGCTAAAGTCTTTTGCTATTTCAATATCCCCTTTCCAACTGGTAGGTTCCTTTACTCCAAATACAAAGCTATCACCATAAACAATTAAGCTACTTATTTTGGTAGTGTCTGCTGACTGACCCAAACTGTTCCGGTATATCAGCCCCAGTATAAGAATGATTGAAATTTTAAAGATCTGTTGCATTGTGCTAATTTTATCTGTTTGCTTTTACTCTATTCATGGTGAGTATTGACAATCCATTTCTTACATAGGACATACTTGTTGAAAGCCGAAGAAAATACCAAAAATACATATTAATATCTCACAAGGGTTAAAAGGCAATGTTTTAATGGTAGGTAGTTTTGTAGAGCAGGAGTGAAGGTGAACTGCTATAGGTTATTAAATTGCTTCAAAAATGTATCTTTGACCTACAGAATAGAATAACCAGACTTTGAATTTAATTGTGTGCAATGCAAAAAAACAAACAAAATGAGAGTGACATTGACAATTTTAAACTTAATCTTGATTTTTATATTCGCTAATCAAGATTTACAGGCTCAGGATAAAAAATCCAAAAAGGAGCAAAAACAAATGTATCTTGAAAATATTAAAAAGGACAGTATTGATGGAGTTTATATTCCGATAGATTTAAACGATTGCTTTAAGCAAATTGATGGTTTTTGGGCAGATTCAATCAAATCACAAGTTCGAAGTATGTCCGAGGATGAATTTACAGCAAATGCACATTTCGGGATTGGTATGTGGATGAGAAATAATTGGAAATTATGGGGAGGTTCACGATTGTCAAAATACTTTAATGATTTAGGCGTTTTTCACCCAGACGATATGTCCGGTATTATATTAACTTCATATCATAGGTACTTACTGGGACGAGATGTAAAGTTGGAAGAACAAATTAGTTATTATAAAGAGTACTGGAAAAAGAGTAAATAATAAAGTGCACAAGTACACAATAACTCATGGTATAGCGCATGCGGTTTTCAGGTTTTTGAAAGTCTGTCGCTCGTAAGAAATAGGCTTAAACTGATGAGGAATCGCTTCGTAATTTTGCACAACATCATATCATAAAACATTATTATGCAATTTATCTATAATCGTTTTCCGGATGATCCGGAGTTTGAACCGGGTGAAAAGTGGGTGCCTTTGAAAGAGTCAGTAAATCTCTGGGTTATCCAGCTACAGGCATTGCCTTTTATGATTGTAAATCTCCTTGCCATGATCCTGTTGTTATGGGCAATCGGGATAAGCTTTGAGCTGGATCCTCTTTTAATTTTGTTCTCTTTTGTCATTTTTGCACCTGTTCATGAGTTTATTCATGCACTTTTCTTTCCGGAGAGCATTCTGTCGAAGAATATCTATTTTGGGTTTACAACGAAGGGTTTTGTGCCTTTCGCAGCCTACATCGGGGAGATGAAACGCAATACATTTATCTGGAGTTTACTGGCTCCGTTTGTCATTATTACAATTTTAGGATTTGCCTGTCTTTTGCTGTTAGGAAGCAATAGCCTGATAGAACATATTATTGTGTTCAATGCACTGGGTGCCTGCGCCGATTGTTTAGGAGTGTGTCTTTTATTGCGACAAGTCCCCAGGAATGCAATTGTACGCAATAAACTGATCCGAACATATTGGAAAACAGAGGAGAATGCATTATCTTTGAAATCCTGAATCCTTTGTCAAATAGAACCAGATCCATTGATTCATTAAACATAAATACCATGGAAAATCAATCAAAACCAGAATGTTGCCCGCAGTTAAATCCTGAGCTTTGGGATGATAAAACCTTTGAATGGGAGAACAAGCTTTTTATAAAGGATAAGGTTTGTACCTTATTTTATATGCCAATGAATTTTGGCAAAGTTATGCGAAGACTCGATGCTAAAGTAAGCAAAGCAGGTGCTCAGATGCCTGATTGGCTTTGTTTGTCTGATCATACCTCCAAATGGAATATGGATGTTTATCTGGCGGTGGACAAAGAGATTCCCGATGCTGAAAATACCAAACTGACGGGTACGTTTTACAGCAGAGTGTATGAAGGTCCGTTTAAGGATACCGGGAAATGGTGTAAAGATTTCGAAGCTCAGGCAAAAGCGAAAGGTTATACCATCTCAAAGTGGTATATGTGGTATACTACCTGTCCGAAATGTGCCAAAAAATATGGGAAAAACTACGTGGTAGTAATAGGGCAGGTGTAACTTATCGAAACGGTACTCTCCTGAAAGTTGGGAAAGAGCAAATCGAAAACCAGTATTTCCATACTTTCCCGATTTTCGGGACTTATCTGACAATATTGTGTAGTCTGGGATATTCAGAAAGGGAATAATAAAATCCGGTTTTTTGGATGATTATCTTCCTGCCAGCCAAAGCTTAAAGTCGGTAGTACGTTCTGTACTTACATAGGTTTCTACCGGGCATTTTACCGTAGGGTCAATCTTGATTCTGCCTTTAAAGTGGGTGTACATTTGTCCGATAGCATTATAGTTTATGATTACCCCGCGACTAATCCGGTAAAATATAGCCGGGTCAAGAATGTTTTCGAGTTTATCGAGGGTGAAATCGATAGGGAAGCTTTGATTGTCAAATGTCTGGAGAAGAACATTTTTGTCTTCTGCATAAAAAAGGGCGGCATCCGAGGCATCAATGGCTTTCAGAAATTGTCCGTATTTAACAACAAACCTACGAGGTTGTTCTTTTGTTTTGCTCAGCATTTGCTCAATCAGGTATTGCAGATTGGGATTAGAGTCGCGATTCTTCCATTTTTTCAGGCTTTGCTCAAGTTCTTCTTTTTTAACTGGTTTCAGAAGATAATCGAGGCTGTTTACTTTGAAAGCCTGAATTGCGTACTGGTCGTAGGCAGTGATAAAAATCACGGGCGATTTTACTTCAATCTGTCTGAAAATTTCGAAACAGGAACCATCTGCAAGATGAATATCCATCAAAATTAAATCGGGTGAGGCGTTTATTTGCAGCCAGGTAACTGTATCCGAAATTGTTTCGAAAACATCTGAAATTTCGACAGCAGGTTCAAGTTCTTTTATGATTCTGATTAATCTTCGGGCTGCAGCCGCTTCGTCTTCAACGATCAATATTTTCATATTATCAACGGTTTAAATATTACTCTGGCTTATTGAGTAAAGGGATTGCAACGGTGTATTTCATCGCGGAAACCATGATTTCCGGCTCTTTGTCTGACAAAAATTTATAGCGATTCCGGATATTCTGTAACCCTAAACCTGCCGAAGGCTCTTCTTCGGTACGCTTTTGAAGGTTATTTTGAACCACCAGGTAATTTCGTTCCGAAACACTTAGTTCGATCACCAGCGGTCGCCCGGTAGCAATTACATTATGTTTGATTGCATTTTCAATCAACATTTGAAGCGTTAAAGGAGCAATGCCATAGTCCATGGATGCTTCAGGAAGTTTATTGTTTAGCATCAGATTTTCACCATATCGCTTTTTCTGAATGAAAATGTAGGCGTTGATGAGTTCCATCTCTTCGCAGAGTGTGATAATGGTTTTATCGCGAAGCTGGAGAATAGTCCTGAAAAAGTCGGAAAGTTTCTGAACATAAGCTACTGCTGCTTCACGGTCTTCTTCAATCAATGCAATCAATGTATTGAAACTGTTGAACAGAAAGTGAGGATTTACCTGGTTTTTCAGCGTCTCAAACTGAGAAAGCAGGCTCTCTTTTTCGAGACGTTCTGCTTTTTTGGAAGAGGAAATCCAAAGCAGATAAAAAAATACTGCTTCGTGAATAAATGAAATTACCAGCGAAATAACCAATGAACTTATGTAAATAGCCAGAAAATCGTAATATTTCAAAAATGATTCATCAACCATTAGTTTGCCAAGTCCAAACTCAAAGGATACAACGATGAATGTATAGAGTGCAATGAATACAACTTCGAGAACCAGATGCTTTACAGGATGCTTTTCCCATGGAAAATGATGCCATAATTTATTGATAATAAAGCGACATCCCAGCCACATGCTTGCTGTTCCGATTGCCGAAAAAAAGACATTGAGAAGGGTGAAACTCCATCCAAGCTTAAGCATAAATCCACTGAGCATGGGAAGTAAAATCCCCAGTATGAAAATTCCTCCGATGATAATCCATTTGTCGGGAAATTTTTTTAGTGCCAGTACTTTGTTACTCATGATCTGTCTTTTTACAAAATTAAAATATAATACGATATTGAGGGATAATTAAAAGTCCGGTTTGGTATGTAAATGATTTTTCACCGGTTTTTTTATTGAGTTTTTCGGCATAGATATTTTTCTGATTAAAGATGTTTTGAATATCAAGGGCAAATTCCTGTGTTATCTTTTTGCCGTTCCGGCGATAGGTAAGCTTAAGATCGGTGCGAGAATAATCATCGTATTGCAGCGAAAATGCCTTGGTGTTATCGTATTTTAGCATATAGGTTGTGCCTCCGGTTACAGGATCAGCAACAACGGTTGATGGTGTATATCGTTGTCCGCCTGCATAGGTTGTTTTCAGGTCGAAACCCAGTGTGGTTCTGGCTTTTTTTGTACTGCTTTTAGGGTTGAGTTCAAACTCTTTTCCGATAAGTATATTCACTACATAATTTCCATTAAAGGCTGTGTTTCGTTCAATATTGTCGCTTCCGATATATTTTGACTCAAACAGAGAGCTTGTTATCAGAAAATAGAGTCCTTTGTTGAGGAAATGTTCCAGTGTGAGTTCAATTCCATAATTGCTTCCTTTTCCACTTGCGTTAATCGTATCGGGTGTTGAATATCCGAAGTTTGCTCCCTGATTTAGGATGGAGTATTCATCACATTGTCCCCCGTTTACCCCTGCATGATGAATCCACTGGTAATATGCTTCCGCTTTTAGTCGCAGGTTGCTGTGGATATTCCAGTCGTAACCCAATACAAGGTGCTGGCTTTTCGGCATATCCAAATTTTCGTTTAAACGTTGAAAGGTGCCGTCGGCCATACGTGTTTGTCGGAAATAGATGCTGATAGAGTTTAGCTGGCTATGTAACCCATATCCCAAGCTCAGCGTATGGGCAGGGGAGAAATTCCAGCGGACTCCGGCTCTTGGCTCTATGGAATAATCTTTGTTTAAATCATAATACATTGCGTGCACTCCTGCATTCAGAATCAATTCTTCGGTAAATTTATACTGCATCTGTGCATAGGGTTGATATAACCACGAACTACCATTAAAATCGCTTACCGTGCGTAATCCGTTGTCTTCATTAAACCATATTTTCTCCTTCAAATCGAACCCTAGTTTTTTCACAAAGATTCCCGCTTTCATGAAACTTCTGGAGTTGATTTTATGATTAATCAGGAAAGATGCCGTGAGGGAAGTCTCAATGAAATCGTTGTTGTATATGGCTGTTTTAGAAGTGAATCCAGGTGTTAAGGAGTCGATAGTTGTGGCAAAGTTATGGTAAGAGGCTGCAAGTGTAAGTTTTGTATATGTGTTGGAATTCCAGAAATAGGTATTTGTAATTCCTCCAGTGGCCATATCCGAACCATTGGTCAGATCGTAACCTTCACCACCGTAAAAGTCAACGGTTTCTTTGGTTGTATCTTTGCGTGAATCCCAGATTTCAATATCGCTGATGCCTCCCAAGGCAAAGATGGAAAAGTTGCCGAGCTTAGTATTGGGTAAATTGATTTTCATGGCAAAGTCTTTGTACTTTGGAATTCCGGTACCGGTACCTAAATCGGCTCCCATTTTATCCATAAATTCGAGGGTAGAGTAGCGTGCATTGAGCAGATAAGAAGCACCTGTTTTACGGTTAATCGGACCTTCGGCTCCGGCTTCAAAACCGTTGAATCCTATCTGTCCCAGGAATTCATGCTTTTCGTTGTTGCCGTTACGCATTTTTAAATCGAATACTCCCGACATTCCATTACCATATTCGGCAGGAAATGCACCTGTGAGAAAGTCGGAGTTGGATAACAGATTGTTGTTAAGCATGCATACCGGGCCTCCGGTTGCTGTAGATGAACCGTAATGATTAGGGTTAGGAATATCGATTCCTTCCAGTCGCCAGAGCAGCCCAGAAGGAGAGTTTCCCCGGATAATAATATCATTGCGGGCATCATTCGAGCCAATAACTCCGGCGTAGTTCGAAGCCATGCGGGCTACATCGTTGCGCGAACCGGCATAGCGTCCTGTTTCTTCAACCGTGAAACTCCGTGAACTTACGCTGTTCATGCGATTGATGGTATTTCCACGGTCGCGATCAGATTTTATTTCTACTCCTTTTTGTGAGATGATGTTTTCTTCCAACTCAATTTCCAGCACAAGTTCTTTGCCAGTATTCAGATTCAGATTGTTGAGAATAACTTCCTTGTAACCTATAAAACTTACTTTCAGGCTTACTCTGCCAGCCGGAATACCGACAATGCGGAATTTCCCGTTTTCATCAGTAGATGTGCCTGTCACAGGCTGTACGTTAAGCAACATAATATTTGCTCCTGGCAAAGTGTTACGGGTAACTTTGTCAACTACCGTGCCACGAACTGTTCCGCTGGGTGTTTCTGCGGCAGTTAACAATCGCGGCACGAAAATCAAAAGAATAACTGAAATAAGTATTTGTTTCATTGTTGTCGGATTTTGGGTAATTTGATGCTGCAAAGAAAATACACCCTTCTTCATTTTTGATGATTAAATCTGACGAGTACCTCTAAATAGGGGATAAAACCGAAATTTTAACAGAAATTCCATAAGGGTGTAATTAAAAATCAGAAGAGAGCCTTCATTTGATATACTATTTCATGTAAAAGATTACAGCTATCGATTTTTGAGAATGATAAATATGTATATTTGAAACATTCCTTTTGCGTTAAACAAATTCCGCCTATTTGTAAGAGTCAAATACAGAGGATGTATACGTTTAAAAGGAATTCACGTAATAAATATTTAGAGCACCCTTGACCATAAAGACAAATATGTATGAATACGATCCTTAGAAATATTTTAGCAGTAATAGGTGGCATTCTTTTGGGAAGTGCCGTGAATATGGGAATCATTATGATCAGTGGTTCAATCATTCCTCCTCCGGAGGGTGCAGATGTTACCACTACAGAAGGGCTGAAAATGTCGATGCACTTATTCCAACCCCAACATTTTCTTTTCCCGTTTTTAGCCCATGCTTTGGGAACAATTGCAGGTGCATTGTCGGCAGCACTCATTGCCGTAAATCATAAAATGAAGTTTGCGTTGGGAATTGGAGTTTTTTTTCTAATGGGAGGAATCAGCAGCGTTTTAATGCTTCCTTCACCACTATGGTTTTCTATTTTGGATTTAGTAATAGCATATATTCCAATGGCTTACTTGGTAGGGAAGATAGCTGTTAATCGAAAATAATTCAAAAAAATATCCGATTAGGGTAATCTTCGCGTATCATCCTTTCGGTAAAAAGCAATAATTTGTTTTGCTAAGTTATCGAACTTAAAACAGTTGTTTTAAATCCGATCTGCGTACATTCGTTCGCGTTGGGTTTTGATTTTTTCGTCCATGATATAATCGTCGTAATTCATCAGTTTGTCGATGATGCCATTGGGCGTAAGTTCAATAATACGGTTACAAACAGTTTGAATAAATTCATGGTCATGCGAAGCCATAAAAATGTTTCCGGGGAATTTAATCAGGTTATTATTGAATGCCTGAATTGATTCCAGATCAAGGTGATTGGTTGGGGAATCTAAAACCAGTGCATTTGCATTGATTAGTTGCATTTTGCAAATCATACAACGCATTTTTTCGCCACCCGACAAAACATCTACCCGCTTGCCGAGTTCATCGCCGCTAAACAACATTTTCCCTAAACATCCACGAATGTAGATTTCAGAAGTGTCGGTAGTAAATTGGGAAATCCAGTCGGAAAGACTCAGTTCACTTCTAAAAAATTCAGAATTGTTCAGTGGTAAATAGGAGTGCGTGATGGTTTGCCCCCACTGGTAAGAACCTGAATCTGGTTTTAAGTTCCCGCTGATGATTTCGAAAAAAGCAGTCATTGCTCTGGAATCTTTCGAAAGAAAAACGATTTTATCGCCTTTGTTGGCGTAAAATTCCACATCTTTAAAAAGAATTTTTCCGTCGATACTGGCACTTAAACCTGTTACTTCCAGAATTTTGTCGCCAGCTTCACGTTCAGGTGTAAAAATAATCCCCGGATATTTACGGGTGGAAGGTTTGATTTCTTCCCAGTTGAGTTTTTCAAGCATCTTTTTACGGCTGGTTGTCTGCTTTGATTTCGAGACGTTGGCACTGAAACGCTGGATAAATTCGAGAAGTTCTTTTCGTTTTTCTTCCGCTTTTTTATTTTGTTTCATCTGCTGGCGTAAGGCCAATTGACTACTTTCGTACCAGTAACTGTAGTTTCCGGCAAACATTTGAATTTTACCGTAGTCAATATCAATGGTGTGAGTACTTACTGAGTCGAGAAAGTGTCGGTCGTGCGATACAACTAATACCGTGTTTTCGTAGTTTGAAAGGTAGTTTTCGAGCCACATTACGGTTTCAATGTCGAGGTCGTTGGTAGGCTCATCCAGCAACAGATTATCCGGTTTACCAAAAAGGGCTTGTGCAAGCAATACACGAACCTTTTGCTTTCCACTCATATCTTTCATCAGAGTGTGATGAAATTCTTCTTTAATCCCCAAATCACTTAATAAATTGGCCGCATCACTTTCAGCATTCCAGCCATCCATATCTGCGAATTTTTCTTCAAGCTCGGCAGCTTTTATGCCATCAGCATCTGTGAAGTCTGCTTTGGCGTATAACTCATTTTTCTGTTGAATGATATCCCAAAGTATTGAATGACCTTTAATTACAGTATCCAAAACCGTGAATTCATCAAAGGCAAAGTGATCTTGTTTTAACACAGAAAGACGTTCTCCCGGGGCTAATGAAATATTACCATGTTCGTAGTCAATTTCTCCGGATATAGCTCTCAGAAATGTTGATTTTCCGGCTCCATTGGCACCAATAACTCCATAACAGTTTCCTGCAGTGAACTTTAAATTGACATCCTGAAACAAAATTCTTTTTCCAAACTGAATTCGTAAATCGGAAACTGTAATCATTTGAATATAAATAAATTAGAATGATAATTAAAAATCGACTGCAAAGGTACATATAATAACAGGGCGAAAAAAGAAAGGCATATCCGGAATTGTTATACAATTATTAATTTTCCGGAAATGTTTTCAGATGGGGATCTTTATAACGAAAACGAGTGGAGGCTTTAGTGTATTCCGGAAATTCAATTGGTATTATCGCTAATTTTGTATGACATCACCGAATCTAAAATACAGAAGTATGGAACCACAACGACTACGCGACGAAGAGAGTGCCCGTAATTATAAAGAACTTAAAAACAAGCTTGAGCAAACATTAGCAAAGATTTCTAAATCAATTGATTTACGGGAATCTAAAACTTTGTTGATTGAGGTTCAAAACTGTTTTAAAGGTTTGAAACTTCTTCAGGAAGATCGTGAAGAGCTTTATACGCGTTTGCAAAATGCGTTTTCGGACTTGAACCGTAAAATTAATGAGGAACGACTGAATTTTGAAAATGAAGCTGCATTGAACTATTTTTCGATCAAATCAAAAATAGAAGAGGCTGAAAAAATGCTTGAAGGTTCTGTTAGCAAGCGTATTTTATGGGATTTTCTGATTGAGGTTCAGGGGATGTTTAAAGGAGTAAAGCTTCAGCGAGAACATCGGGAAAATCTGTATGGCCGTTTGCAAAAGGCTTTTGCAATAGTGAAAGATATGCAAACCATAGAAAGACAATTAGAAGAGGTTGTATCGAGCAGGGAATACGAGAATTTAAAAGAAGATGTAGACGCTGCATATAACTTTGCATTGAATTGCCAGGATACTCAGGCTTCGAAAGATATATTGATTAAAGTTCAGTCGTTGATTCGTGATGCAAATCTTGTAAGAACACACAAGGAGGAGCTATATGCAAAAATACAGGAGGGATTTGTGATTATTCAACAACGAAAGGACGAAGAGATCTCTAAATTATCGTCATTGGCTGATATTCAGTATGATGAATTAAATCCGGAAGTTTCCGGGCTTCTTGCTGCATCGGAAGAGTCAACTGATTTTAAAATGCTGAGAGAACAGTTAAAAGAGTTGCAATCAAAGGTGCGGGAATCGGTAATTCAACGCGAGCAGAGGGTAGAATTACAAGAAAAGCTGCAAAGTGTCTTTGAAAATATAAATGAACGACAGGATAGTGACAGAAGCGCATTTCAGAAAGAAGCTTCCGAAAATTACAAGCGGTTAAAAGCGTTGGTGAATAAAGGTCTTACACAAGCAGAAGAAACACATGAATATAAGGATACCCGCGAATTTCTGAAAAAGATTCAATCAGAGTTCAAGGGAATAAAAATGATCAAAGAAGAGCGTGAAGAACTATACAATCGGTTGCAGCTTGCTTTTGAAACGCTTAATACACGAGTAGATGAATATTTCCGGTTTAAAAAGAAAAACTGGGAGGTGAAAATGCGGTATAAACTTGCCGAAATTGAAACCGAAATTCATCAGCTTCACAAGGATATTGAACGTGAACAGGAAAATCTTACGGAGCTTGAGGAACATCTGGAAATTCTGGATATGTCGGGAAAAGATTCGGCTACACGGGTAGGAGTGGAAGCACGTATAATTACTTCCCGCAAAACCATCGAACAGAAATACGCTGAAATTGAGCAGTTCACTGAAGAGATGGAAGAACTTCGAACTCGGATTGATCCGGAAGAAGATGAGCAATAGAATTGTTTTTTTAGACAGTTTTTAATGTTAACCTTTATAATTCTGATTGTTTGAATACATGAGATTTATACCCTTTTGTTTATAATGAAAAACCTGCGTGAAGACTGATTGCTTTAATGTTTTCGTTGCTTCTGAAATAATTTTGACTATTACTGCTAACTGCCTGAATTTCATAACCTATGCCTAAATAAAGAGCATTTTGGTTACTAACTGCAATTTTTACACCTAAAGATGGATTTGCCAGAAATCCATACCCTCTGAACTCATCAGATGCAAAAAATGAATATCCCAGGTCTATGGATAAATAAGGACTGATTTTCTTTTGGGAAAACTGAAATTGTAAATCAAGGAAGAAGGGAACAAGCAATATATCTTTCTTAATGTAGTACCTAATTCCAAACCCAAGCCCTATTGCAAAATTAGGATCCGTTTTAATTCCATTTATAATATTGATTTTAAGATTGTTGTTTTGATTTTGATTAGAACTTGAACTTAGTTCATGATTAATCCCGACCTCAATTACTCCATGATATTTGATTGTACAGTTTGTGTCAGAAAACTTTGTTGTGTTTGTTTTTAACTCTTTTGAAATACTAGCGATTTCGTTATTGTCAAATTCAAGAATACGGTGGTTACTAATCCGAATCATTATAGAACTATCTCTGTATTGCTTAAGGATTTTCCCTTTAATGATAGAACTGTCTTTCAAATGAATCACATCTTCATAGTTAACCTGTGCAAACAGTACCGAATAAATAAAAACCAATACAATTGTTGCGAAAAAACACTTCATACTTTTTTATTCTAATAATTAATAAATACAAAGATAATATTAAAGTAAATATAATTTTAGAATATAGTAACGGATCATAAGAGGAACCTGAACTCCTAAATGCAGGAGAATAGCCTCTTTCCTGTTTTGAAATGAATTACAATTCGTATTTTTAACCAGTTGTTCTAAAAAATAGTAAGGCTGCCTTCGTGTAAAGACAGCCTTGACTCTATAAAAAAGTGTTCTAAATCGGTTTCTGAGGTTAGAATTTCATGTTTAAGCCAATCATGAAATTACGGCCAGCCTGAGGGAAATACCCATCATAGGTAACTATTTCACCTCCTTCGATATCGCGACCAACCCATGCATTGGAAATGTATTTTTTATCAAGCAGGTTGTTTACCCCAAAGATAAAATTGAGTTCCGGAAGTTTTTTAACATCCAGAGTATAATTCATTCTCAGGTTATTCACAAGGTAAGCATCCAGCTTACGGTCGTTACTCGATGTGTTATCAATGTATTGTTTTCCAACGTATTTTGTTTGAAGTGTGAGCGTGAAGTTTTTCAGGGCTTCCCAGCTTAAATTACTATTTGCAACTACATTCGGTGAAAATGAGATATCTGTTTTTCCCAATGAACGGATTGTTGCTACATAATTATCATAGTCAAAAATAGTTTCGGTAAAATCCTGAATTTTGTTTCTGCTCAGTGTTGTATTGAGTTCCCAGTTAATTTTTTTGCAAATTCTCCAGTTTACGGAAGCTTCGATACCCATGCGGTAACTCTTGGCAACATTCATCATTACAGGATCTCCTACATCGTTAATATTACCGGTCAGTACCAGTTGATCTTTATAATTCATATAGAATCCATTGATTGCTACTGCAACACTATTGCTGTTGAAATGGTACCCAGCTTCAATGTTTTGTAACCGTTCAGGATTTGGAACAACACCGGGGTTTGCATCTACAAAATTGCTACGGTTAGGTTCACGGTTGGCAATGGCAAAAGAAGCATAAAACTGGTTTTTATCGCTTAGCTTATAGCTTAAACCAGCTTTCGGATTAAAGAAATGATAGCTATGTTCCTGCGTAATTGTACGCAAATTATCGTCAATGCCTTCAATGGTATGTTTAATGCCACGGAATTGGAGATCTCCATAAAGGCTTAACTTAGAGGTGAGTTTGTAATATGCTTTTGCGTAAGCATTCCAGTCGGTTTTTACTCCGGTACTCCGGTACCACTCATAATTGTTGGGAATTACTCCGGCATACTGCATCCAGATAATATTTCCGAAATGATTACCGTCATACTTATTCCAGCCACCACCAAATGAAGCCTGAAGTTTTTTATGACTATCGTAGTTTGTCGAAATTGTAGCTCCATAGAAATCATTATCGAGGTATTTACGACGAATTAAGTCTGTCTTTTTGAGAGTATCGCCATTATGTGTGTAGTTTGGAAGACCGTATTTACTGTATTTGGTATCATCTTTATATTGTTCATAGTAACCATATCCTTTGGTTAAATGGAGCGCAGCATTTGCATTCCAGTTCTGATTAAATTCGTGAGAATAATGCAGTTGATAATGATCTTGTTGATAATTATCCGTTTCGTTGTCATAGTAATGCAATTTTCCATAAGCATCGTAATATTCACCGGAAGGATTATATGTACGGTTTGTTTCCAGCAATGAAGAAGGGACTCCCGTCCATGCCTGGTAGGTTTTCTCTTTTCCTGAAAAGGTAATGAATTTGAGGATGTCTTTTTTTCCGTAGTATCCGGCCGAAAAATAGAATGATTGCAAATCACTGCTGGCACGGTCCATATATCCGTCACTGGAAATGCGGGAAAGACGGGCATCAATGGCAAATTTTCCACGCATCAAACCAGTTCCGGCCGAAACAGTATTTTTCCAGGTGTTGAATGAACCGTAGCTGTTGTTTACTTCGGCATAAGGTTCTGCCTTGAGCGATTGTGTCTGGAAATTAATGCTGGCGCCAAAAGCGGCTGCACCATTGGAAGAAGTTCCAACACCACGCTGAATCTGAAGGTTTTCGACTGAAGAAGCAAAATCAGGCATATTCACAAACCATACACCGTGCGATTCCGCATCATTTACAGGAATTCCATTAGCCGTAACATTGATACGGGTAATATCTGTACCACGTACACGAATATTGGTATAGCCCACACCTGCGCCGGCATCTGAAGTAACTACTACCGAAGGGGTAGATTCTATCAGATAGGGAATATCACGTCCGGTATTTATTGTTGCTAACTCCTTCCGGCTGATATTTTTGAATGTTGTGGGTGTTTCGTCACTGGCACGGGTTGATGTAATAATTACGGCTTCCTCCATAATTGTACTACGTTCGAGCTTAATATCTGCTTTTTGATTTTCAGCAGTCAGATTCAGCGTTTCTTCGTACGTTTTATACCCCATGTAGCTTACCTTCAGCAGGCAAGTTCCTTTCTTTAGGTTGGAAATGGAGAAGAATCCCTGTTGGTTTGTAGCAACAACTTTGTAGTTGTTTTCAATAGAGACGTGTGCACCGGGAAGTGTTTCTCCTGATTTTGCATCGCGTACAGTTCCCGAAACCGTTACCTGAGCCCTGAGAACTCCGGGTAGCAGAAGGACTAATGTCCAGACAAGAAATTTAAAATTCATTTTTGATTAATAATTTTGGTGTTCGACAATCGGATAGCTAAAAAAGGAAAATCTATCCATTGACAATTGTCAACCCTAACTCCCTACGACGGCATTACCCGTATCAGGTTCAATGGGTATCATCTCAGCCCAAACGACATGGGCACCCCTTTTTTGAAATGTGTGGCAAAGTTATAGCGAAATATCGGTACAGAGGTTAAAAAATCTGCAAAAAATTAATCATTAAGGTATAAGTGATTGTTTATGAGAAATAAAAGTAGTTACAAAAGTGTAGATATAGCCGGAATTGTTTTTAGCGTTTTAATGAGTTACAGAAACAGGAAGGAGAATTAGTACAGAAGTATTCAGGATTTTCTTGTTTGAATTACTTTTGTATAGTGAAACCCAAAATCAATTTATTCTATGATGACCTACATATCTCTGTTGAGAGGCATTAATGTAAGCGGACAAAAAAAAGTCCCAATGGCCGAATTAAAAAAGCTGTATGAATCACTTGGATTTCAGGATGTACAAACGTATATTCAAAGTGGGAATGTGGTTTTTAAGGCTGAAGAAGATAGGAATTTAGCATCTTTGATAGAAAAACGTATTCACGAACACTTTGGGTTTGAGGTTCCTGTACTGATTTTAACCCGGGGTGATTTGGTACAAATTCTTTCTGAAAATCCATTTGTAATATCGCATTCTATAGATTCTTTGCATGTTACGATGTTATCACAAATGCCAGATAATGAGTTGCTATCGCGAGTGGTCGCTATTAATTCAGGAGAAGATGAGTATGTGGTTGTTGGGAAAAATATCTATCTCAATTGTCTGGAAGGTTATGGGAGAACAAAACTGACCAATAATTTTTTTGAATCGAAACTTAAGTGCAAAGCCACCACCCGTAATTGGAAAACCATGCTGGCTTTAGATGCTTTAACGAAAGAATAAAGGGGCTGTTCAAAAGGAGGGAAAGTCTTTTTATCAAAAAAAGAACCCTTTGAACAACCCCGTATTGTATAGCTATGCTGCTAAATACTTCTTATTTGATTTTTGCCAGGGCCTGGTCTAAATCAGCAATAATATCTTCTACATTTTCGATACCTACTGAAAAACGAACCAAACCATCAGTAATGTTTGCTGACAGACGGCTTTCTTTGGTCATTTTTGAGTGAGTCATCGAAGCCGGATGCTGAATCAATGTTTCAACACCACCTAAAGATACTGCCAGAATTGCAAGGTGAACATTGTTCATCAGGATTTTACCTGCATCAAGTCCACCTTTTAACTCAAAACTGATCATAGTTCCCGGGCCATCCATTTGTTTTTGTCCCAGTTCATATTGTGGGTGAGATTTTAATCCTGGGTATTTTACCCATTCAACCTGAGGATGTTTTTCCAGATATTCTGCAACCTTCATTGCATTTTGCTGAGCGCGTTCAATGCGTAAGGAGAGCGTTTTTAAACCACGGATAACCATGTAAGCCTGGTGAGGATCCATGTTACAACCCATGCTAACCATTACCGGACGTACTTTTTTGTAATGTTCTTCGGTACGGGTAACAATCATCCCTGCAACGATATCAGCATGACCGTTGATAAATTTGGTCATAGAGTGGAATACTACATCTGCGCCTAAGTCTAGCGGACGTTGCAGGTAAGGACTACAGAATGTATTGTCAACCACCATCACACAATTGTGCTTATGGGCTAAATCTGCAATTGCTTTCAAATCAGCAATGTCCATGGTTGGGTTAGCCGGAGTTTCTATAAAAATTATCTTGGTATTCGGACGAATCGCTGCTTCTATTTGTTGAAGGTTGGTAGTATCAACGTAGCTTGATTCAACTCCAAAACGTTTGAAAATGGTTTCCATCACTACGCGTGAAGGACCGTAAACGGCTGCTGAACTAACCATATGGTCGCCCTGGCTCAGATAGGCTGTATAAATTGTCGTTACAGCACCCATTCCTGAGCCTGTTCCGATACCACCAAATCCATTTTCGAGCTCAGCTACCTGATTTTCAAGAGTTGAAATGGTAGGGTTGTTGATACGGGTATAGATGTAACCTTTTTCTTCACCTGCAAAACATCTTGCACCATGGTCCGCATCTTTAAAACGGAAGGTTGATGTTTGGTAGATAGGCATGGTTGCACTACCCAGTTCGTCTTCAAATCCACCACCATGGATAAGTTTGGTTTCGAAACCTTTGTCTTTTGTATTCATTTTATGTATATTTATAAAAAGTAGTTTGTATCGATATTTAGATTGCAAAGATAATCAATGTTATGAAATCACTTTTCCGTTCAAAATGGCAGTTTCAACTTTGTTGTTTCCGTAAGAGTAGGGCATGAATTCATAACTGGAGATAGGTTTAGTTACGAATATATTGGCGATTTTTCCACGGGCAATAGATCCTAGTTTGTCGCTTACTCCCATTGCGTATGCACTGTTAAGTGTAACCGCATGAATAGCCTCCTCGGGCAGCATACGGTATTTGATACATCCCATCGAAAGAATCAGCTGCATATTTCCAGAAGGAGAAGAACCCGGATTGAAATCACTGGCTAACGCAACAGGTAACCCTGCGTCAATCATTTTCCGAACCGGAGCATACACCATTCCCAAAAAGAAAGCTGCCCCCGGTAGTAAAGTAGGCATAGTTTCAGAATCGCGTAAACATTCAATCTCTTCGTTACCCGTAAATTCAAGATGATCAACCGAAAGCGCATTATATTTTACCCCAGCCTGAATTCCTCCGGAGTAGTCCAGTTCGTTGGCGTGGATTTTCGGACGGATACCATGTTTCTTGCCTGCTTCGAGCATTCGCTCGGTTTCTTCAACAGTGAAGAACCCTCTGTCACAAAAAACATCAATGAAATCGGCCAGGTTTTCTTTAGCAACTAAAGGGATCATCTCATTCACAATTAAATCCACATATTCACCCTGACGACCTTTGTATTCGGACGGAACAGCGTGTGCTCCCAAAAATGTTGCCTTGATCGTTACAGGCATGGTCTCTTTTAGCCGACGAATTACACGAAGCATTTTAAGCTCTGTTTCGGTACTTAACCCGTATCCCGATTTTATTTCAATAGCTCCGGTACCGTATGTAATCATTTCACGAATGCGTTCTGCTGCCGATTCGTACAGATCTTCTTCACTTGCTTCTGCCAGCCGTTTGGCTGAGTTCAGAATTCCTCCGCCACGCTTGGCGATTTCTTCGTATGACAAACCTTTAATTTTATCGATATACTCTTTTTCACGACTTCCGGCATAGACAAGATGTGTATGCGAATCGCAGAAGGAGGGGAAGACCATCTTTCCGGCAGCATCGAGAGTTTGATTAGCTGAAATATTTTTTGAAAGTGTTTCCATACTTCCGAAATCTGCAATTTTATCATCTTCTATCAGTAGCCATGCATTGGAAATGGTTTGCAGTTCTTTCATTTCAGAACCGGAAACCTTTAGCCTCGGGTTTTCTTCAATCCCGATAAGTTCTTTGATATTTTGTATTAGCAAGCGCATATAAATCTAATTTTTTCACTCTGCGAAAGTACCAAAATCTCAGAAGATGGAATTGAGATTTTCGTATTGCAGGTTTTCTCTGGAATGAATGGAAAAATAGATATATGTTGTAGAGAAAATGATCTAAAAAAGTATAATTTTGCAAAATTGACAGGATATGAAATGTTTTCTGTCTGTTTGTATTGTATGTTTTTTTAATAGACTGAATCGAAAAAAATGAAAAAACTCCTGATTTTTATAATTTTAATATTTCCTGTTTTCTCATTTGCGCAAAATCTGAAATCATTGCGTCTTTATTCCAAAGGGTACGATGCGTATGAGAAGAAAGATTTTCAGAAGGCACGTGAAAATTTTCAAAAATCCCTGCAATACGATACTGTTCCTGAAGCACTTTATTATCTTGGTATAATAAATCTGGAAGAGAAAGATACCTGTGCAGCCTGTATGGAGTTTAAAAAGGCTTTACTATTTGATGTCCGGTCTAATATGACTTACTTCACTCTTTGTATTAAACATGCTGAAAAAAAGATTCCACTGGAAGTTTCACCAAACGTACAATTCTTATTTTGTACAGATACAAACATCTGCGAAAAAAGTATTGAATACAAGTATATTTTCGAAGATACAATAGCAAGAGCATACAGTGTAATCATTACTGATTCGGAAGGAAACGGAACTACGGAAGAAATTATGATGAAGATTATGGAGAACAAATCTAAATCGAACAGTGATGAACCTGATTTATTTTACTTCCCGCCAAAGTGTCCGGGAACAAATAATGAAGAACTGAAATATATCTACCAGAAGGTTGACTTTCCGGAATTTAAAAGATTTGCAGGAAGTATTTCACTTTCAATTACAATAGAGGAGGATGGAGCTTTATCTGAAGTGAAAATAAATAGTGGCATCAGTGATGCGATAGATGAAGGTATAATAAAAGCTTATAAAACTATGCCGCACTGGTATCCGGCTATGCGTTACGGTAAACCTATTCGCGTTACCGTTGAAAGAGTTTTAACTTTCAACGTGAATATGTTCTGACAATGAAAAGGTATTGTTTTTTAATTTTTCTTTTGTTTTGTTTTCAGTTTGTTACGAAAGCACAAGCAATCGAAGATTTGCTTAAAGAGCAATTGTATCAAAAAGCAGATTACTATTTTGAACAAAATGATTTGTTCAAAGCAGATTCGCTTTATACAGGATTACTGAAAAACTACCCTAATAGAAATGCATATTATAAACTTGGATTGATAAAATACAGAATGAATAATATTTGTGAAAGCTGCAAGTACTTTGAAATGAGTTCTGATTTCTTACATGAAAAACTATGCAAAAAGCTCGATTCAGTAATGTATGAAAAGCAATCCGATACATTGGTGAAGTATTATGGATTACAGTGGATTACAGCCTGTAATGCACGAAAGGTTCGATATTATAAATGCAACATGCTTACCCGTAAAGCAGTGGGGTATGAAATTATCAGTAAAAATTCTGTTGAAGGCAATTTGCCGTTAAGAAAAGATTCATTTCCTGATTTTGTAGCAATGATGCCAGATTCATACCAAGTGTTTGATGAATTTAATCTAGATAGTATAATAGAATATCCCCTTTATTCCGGAGGTGATAAAGCAAGACTCAATTTTTTGAGAGAGAATATGAAGTATCCTAAAGGTACTAATAGTTCAGGTACTGTTTATATTACCTTTAAAATCAGTAAAGTATGGCAAGTTAATTCAATAGAAATTTTACAAGGGGTGGATTATTTTTTAGATGAAGAAGCCAAAAGAGTTGTTGGATTAATGCCAAAATGGATACCCGGTAAGATACGGGGCGAAATAAGTGAAATACAATTTAATATACCTCTTAAGTTTACATTAATCAGTCTGCAATAATTTTCTTTAAGGATAATTTTAATTGGAACCCTATGATATGTTTATTATTACCTTGAAATAAAGTTAATTGTCATAAAAAAATAAGAATGAAGACATATATAAAATTACTGACTGTATTGTTTCTGTATATATCTCTCTCTAGCTTTGCTCAAAAATCACAGGATTCGCTCGCTAGTGTGCTTTTTCAAAAGGCTACATTAAATTATGATAGAGGTGATTTACATGTTGCGGACTCATTATATTCAAGGCTATTGGAAATTATACCGAATATCAGAGCATTATATAATCAGGGAATGATAAGGTATCAGTTGAATAATATTTGCGGAAGTTGTAGCTGTTTTAAGAAAGGAAGTGAAATGGGCGACAGGGAAGCCCTTAAGATGTACAATAAATTCTGTGTTATTGAAGACTCTGTTAGTTTTTACAGTAAGAGTAAAGAGTATCAGTACTATGGTATGCAGTGGATTACTGTCTGCAAAACTCAAAAGGTACGCTATTATAAACATAACCTCACAACAGGCATAGTTACAGGTTATGAAATTATCGGAAAGAATCAACAGTATGGTAATCAACCATTAAATAAAAATGTTTTTCCTGATTTTTCTTCAATGAACGCTACTGACTATAAACAATATGATGAATTCCTGTTTAATCAGATAGAAGAAAAACCGGAGTTTCCTGGTGGTGAATTTGCACTGCAGAATTATTTGGCAAAAACGATTCATTATCCTGTAGAGGCCAGAGAGATAGCTGTTAGTGGAGTTGTTTATCTGCAATTTACAATAACATCGGAAGGTGAAATAAAGGATATTGTAACAATAAATAAACCCGGTTATGGACTGGAAGAAGAAGCCATTCGGATTGCTCAGTTAATGCCCACCTGGAAGCCGTGTAAGGTAAGAGGCGAAGCTATAAATGTAAGATTTGTGTTATCAATCAGGTTTACATTGAGTGATTAATTATCAGTACCAAAATCGGTTTAATTCTTAAATTGCTTAGCTTTGCATAAGCTTATTAAATAAAGGAATATGAAACGATTGGTATTTGTTTTATCTGGTATTTTATTATTTGCTTCTGCATTCCCGCAAAATGTAACGGAAAATGAAGCAGCGATAGCCGCCCGCAATTTTTACCTTCAACAGTCATCTGATGATTTGTCAACCGGGCAAATTAAAGTAAACAGAGTCCAATTATTGGCAAATAATACAATATACGCAGTAAATATTGATCGGGGAGGCTTTATTCTACTAGCAGCCGATAAACGTGTAAAACCCGTATTAGGTTATTCATTTGAAGGAACTTTCTTTTCAAATACGGTTGTTGCACCGGTACAGTCGTGGATGAATAGATATGAATATCAGATCAGAGTAATCCGTGAACGAAATATTCTTCCGGTACCCGGAGTTGTTGATGAATGGAATCAGTTGTTAAGCAATAGTATTTCAAAGTTAAGCGGAACCAAAAGTGTTGCTCCGTTGGTGAGATCAAAGTGGAATCAGGGGAAATATTATAACCAAATGTGCCCTGCTGATACTGCCGGGCCTGATGGGCATGCTTTAACAGGTTGTGTTGCTACAACCATGGGACAATTGATGTATTACTGGAAATTTCCTTTACATGGAAGTGGGACTTACAGCTATAATCATCCGGTATATGGTACAATAGATGCTGATTTTGAAAATACCTGGTATAAATGGAACGAAATAAGTGATGAATTCCTGAACTATAATCCTGCCGGAGCATTGCTTTTACATCACGCCGGCGTTGGGGTTGACATGAACTATGGCCCGAATGGTTCCGGTATGTACAATCACAGTGCTGCATTTGTATTGAGAACCTATTTCCGGTATAATCCACAAACACAATATGTTTTTCGGGACAGTACCACATTAAACTGGGATAGCTTACTGGTTTATAATTTAGACCGTAAAATGCCTTTGTATTACGCCGGATGGGAATCTCCTTCAACTGTAAATATTAACGGCCACGCTTTTGTATGCGATGGCTATCAGGGAAACTACTATCATTTTAACTGGGGATGGGGCGGTTCGTATGATGGTTATTTCTTTACCAATAATCTTACTCCTGGTAGTGGTGCCGGATTTAATTACGGACAAGAAATGATCACGAATATTTTTCCGGATACTGTAAATAATATTTATCCATATAATTGTGTGAATGATACTTTGAAAACTATTTCCGGATCATTTGATGATGGGAGCGGCCCTGCTTTCCCTTATAAAAATAATGCAGATTGTTCCTGGTTGATATCTCCGGAAGTTGATTCGGTTCAATATATTAAGCTTACATTTGATCAGATAAATCTCCAGTCGGGTCATGATTCTTTGTTTGTTTACAAAGGGAATTCAGTACAATCCCCATTAGTAGCAATGTATTGCTCCGATACACTGCCCAATGTTCTACAAGTAAATAGTAAACAAGTATTTGTACGCTTTGTGTCTGATAATGATTCTGTTTCGGATGGCTTTAGGATTTATTATCAATCACAACTACCAGTATATTGTTCAAATATGAAGTTGCTTACAAGCGCAAATGGTTCGTTTAACGATGGTAGCGGATTGAAGAGATATAACAATAATACGCAATGTAAATGGCTTGTAAAGCCCTCAGGTGCAACAGGAATCAACTTCACTTTTGCCGACTTGCAAACGGAAAATAATGTGGATGAAGTCATCTTTTGGGATACTTATCCAACTCCCGATACGATTATGTATCACTTTTCCGGTACAAATCTTCCGCTTGCTTTTTTTGTGAACAGATCGGAAATGCTGGTTGAATTTAGAACGGACTATAAAAATGCATATCAGGGATTTACAATTAACTATTCCGGATCATCTGCTGGTGTAAGTTCTTTAAATTCAGTTTCAGATGTATTGATTTTTCCAAATCCGGTTAAAGATAATATGAGGGTTCAGGTGCGATCACTTTCTTCTGAAAACATTGATTATAAAGTGTATGATATTTCTGGGAAAATTATTTATGCTGGAATCTGGAAAAAAAATAGAGATATGTGTGAATTTGATCTAAATTTATGTAATTTAGAGCTTGGATTATACATACTTGAATTGAGCGACTCAAATGGGTCTTCATACTTTAAGTTTGTAAAAGATTAAAAAATTATGACATTGAAAATCAAAAATTTGAAGGATTCAAGTGAATTTCTCAATATTCTTTTTGATAATATAAACTCTGCACTTTTTATTGTTGACAACGAAATTAAAGTTCGTGAGTTTAACAATGCATTTTCATTATTACTCAACAGAAGAGCTGAAGATGTTATTGGAAAGCTTTGTGGAAACGCGCTTGGTTGTGCATTCACCGTGGATGAAAATGCTTTATGTGGCGAAGCCTCTTATTGCAAACAATGTGATCTTCGAAAATCACTCATTTCCGGATTTGCAAAACAGGTACCAACAGATAAACAACATTTACTTCGTGAGTTTTATATCAATGGAACGAAGGTTCTTAAGCATTTTCTTTACACAACCAGATATATTGTATTTGACGGTAGAGAGATGATTTTGATGATCGTGGACGACATTACTGAGTTGGAAGAGAGTCGTGCCCTTCTCGAAAAACAAAATGAGGAATTGAAGTTACTAAACAAGTTGAAAAACGAATTTTTGGGCATTGCTGCGCATGATTTACGTAATCCGATTGGAGCTATCTGGTCGTTTTCTTCCATTTTGCTGGAAGCAGGTGATACGTATACTGAATTTGAAAAACAAAAGTTTGTGAAGATGATTGCCGATTCCAGTCAGTTTTCATTACATTTATTAAATGAACTGCTTGATATCGTTAGAATAGAGTCCGGGAAACTTGAAGTTTATACAGAAAATATTGATTATAAGCAGTTCGTTTTGGAGAATATAAATTTGAATCGGATGTTTGCTCACAAGAAAAATATTCAGATCGAATTGATAGTGCCTGACAATTTCATATCGCTAAAAATAGATAAAGCTAAAATTAACCAAGTACTCAATAATTTAATTAGTAATGCCATAAAATTTTCGGAATCTGGGAAAATAATATTGGTTGAGATTGTCTGTGAAAATGAATTTATTACAACACACGTAATAGATCATGGTCTCGGAATTCCGGTTGAAGAGCAATCAAAGCTCTTTAAAGTGTTTAGTAAGACGAGTGTGAAAACTACAGCCGGAGAAGGGTCAACAGGTTTAGGATTGTCTATTGTTAAAAAGATAATCCATGCACATGATGGAGAAATTGGTGTGAAAAGCGAACCCGGAATTGGTTCCGATTTTTGGTTTAAACTCCCCTTAATTCACCTGAAAAAATAATACAGGGATATCTTTTTCATAAGGAAGGTTTTCGTATTTTTGCACTCCTGAACGGAGAGATGGCAGAGTGGTCGAATGCGGCAGACTCGAAATCTGTTGTCCTGCATCTGTGGGACCGGGGGTTCGAATCCCTCTCTCTCCGCATAAAAAGGGGTTATCAATTTGATAATCCCTTTTTATTTTTCTGAGAATAAATTATACGAGAGCAATGTATTAAGACTTTCTAAAAGCGTCTAATTTAACTTTGGTATGAAACTTGTTTTGTTAGTTCCGAAAAAATATATATCCTTGTAAACGGATTAATTAACCCTAACAAAACTTACTTGAATATGAAAAAGATTTGCCTGTTTTTAGTATTTCTGATGGTTGGGCTTATAAGCTTTAGCCAAAATTCAACACTTGTGATTTTTACAGAACAAGGTGAACCCTTTTATGTGGTTATCAATGGTGTAAAACAAAATAGTGATGCCCGCTCTAATGTGAAAATCAGTGATTTGAAAGGCACTTATTTGAAAGCGAAAATTATCTTCAAAAATACATCTCTGGGTCAGCTCGATAAAACCATGATGTATAATCCGGGAATGGAAACAACGTATTGTATTCGAAAAAATAATAAAAACAAATGGGTTATTCGTTGGCAAAGTGAAGTGCCCGTTG
Organism: Bacteroidales bacterium; assembly: GCA_963667975.1. GTDB lineage: Bacteria > Bacteroidota > Bacteroidia > Bacteroidales. Next base: position 3,014,103 of record OY764079.1, on the reverse strand, counting down.
AAAGTTCAATAACAACAACTACGACCACAACAACTCAAACTATACCGGTAACCACAAATACAACTACTCAATCTGCAACCACTCTTCAATCGCAACCTGTTACCGATACAAAAACGATTACCACAACTCAGCAATCAACCACCACAAATGCTGGCAATAATGGAAATATTGGAATCAATGTAACAGATCCTGTTACAGGGGTTCAGATAAATATGAATTTACCTTCTTCTGTTAATCTGAATGGAACAGGGATTCAGGGGCAGGTTACCACAACCGGAACTACTACGACCACCACTACCACCACACAAAATAGTGGAACTACCATCCCGTCAGGGATGCAACCTGTGGTAACTACCACTCCGTCTACAGTATATATGCCTGGCTATGAAGGTAAATGTGGTTGTCCGAAACCCGTAACTCAGGATCGGTTTAATTCAATGAAAGCATCAATTGTAGCAAAAGACTTTGAAGCAACACGAATTACAATGGCAAAACAGATTGTAGGAAGCAACTGTTTTCTTGCTTCTCAAATAAAAGAGTTACTGAAAGTATTTGATTTTGAAGCATCAAAGCTTGAAATGGCTAAATATTGCTATAAATATACGTATGATCAGGGAAATTATTATCAGATAAATGATGTATTTGATTTTGAAGCATCTACAGATGAATTAACCCGTTTTGTAGAAGCTGCCAAATAAAATTTCGTCACTTTTGCTGAAAAAGGGCTTTCTTGTAGTAATTTTAAGGAAGCCTTTTTTAATGCCTTACAACTATGAAAACAATTCTTGTACCCGTAGATTTTTCGCCGGTTTCCAGAAAACAAGCGGAATATGCAGCATTTTTAGCCCAAAAATTAAATGCTGAAATTTTGTTGTGTAATGTTATTTCCGATAATATGTATATCGGTATTTCAGGTACTGGTGATGTATTGGGTTCTGATCCTTTACATAACATGAATATGATTCAGAATTCCGAAGATTATTCACATGAGAAACTTATCGCACTTCAAAAAGAGCTTTCTCAATGCTATTCTGAAGTAAAATGGAAAATCAAAACATTAAGAGGCGATGCTATTTATGAACTCCTCCGGCAAATTGAAAAATATCTGCCTACGCTTGTATTGATGGGGATGAATAAAACAGAAGAAGGAACATCTGCGAGTGGAAGTGTGATTATTGATATTGTTAAAAAATCGGTTGTTCCGGTATGGGTTTATCTTGATAAAGAAAGTACAGATCATGAATTCAGAAAAGTAGTTTATACGACAGACTTTATGCATCCGGATAAAGAAATAATTGAGGATCTTCTTGCATTTTTGGAGCCATTTTCCGTAAAATTATACTGCGTTCATATTTGTTTGGATGGTAATTATTTACGAGCATTTTCACGTATGAGTGATCTGAAAGCATCCTTTAAAAATGAGTATTTGGAAGAAAAAATAGTATTTGATGTACTTGAAGAACGAAAAGCAGGTATTGCAATTAATAACTTTATTCGACAAAACCAGATAGACCTGATTAGTTATGTTCCAACGAGCAAAAATATGTTTGAACGATTATTTCGAAACAGACTTTCCAGAAAACATATCATTGAAACCAAGCTTCCCATACTTGCCTGGAAAGTTCGCGATGAATAGATTTTATTAATCTAATTGACATTGACTACACCTTCTTTATTTACTCAAAATACCTATTTTTACATTTTAGAAACAATTAAGAAGGTGAAAAAGTGTATTATTCTGATTCTCTCATTGTTGAATGTTTTATTGCTTACTTTTTGCAACGACATTGAAGAGCGGATGGACAAGAAGTTTAATCTTCACGGGCTTCAGCGCGATCTTGGTTTTATGGATGAAATGGATTTGCTGAGCGAAAACCAACTATTAATATTCAGAGCTTTCATCAATGATAAAATCATGAACGATAGTTTGAGATGGCTTGAACAGCATACCTATCGTCAGTTATGGGGATATGCAGCAAGTTATACTCCTACGGATGATGCCCTTTCTGAGAAAATAAAAGCGGATAAGATGCAACAGATAATTTCGATTAAAATGGATGGTGCATATACGGATAGTTTGTTTTTTTCGTTTACATGTAGTAATTTTACAGGTAGGCCCATCAGAAGTATTTTGGCAGAAGTAATTTTACTCAATGAATACAATAGTGAATTCGGGAGGCTGAAATTGAAGCAGATAGATAGTATTCCCTCAGGAAAATCTGTTCAGATTAAAAGTGATAATTCATTGTTGTTTACCTATAAGGAAACAAAAAATGCCACCTACAAGCCTATTGTAAAACGTATTTTGTTTTGCGATGGCGAAGAGATGGTAAATGCAATAGATCAATAAATTAAATAGATATGAATCGTAGTTTTACAACATTGATTTTTTTCGTGTTATCTGTTGTTACAGGAATGAGTCAGGGGCTACGGAACTATACTCAGCCGGTAGATACAGCTTTTACGGATTTAAAACCCAGAACACGATATTTTGTAGAAACAGGTGCAGGCTTTGGAAACCTAGGAGGAAACAGTAAATTTAATGAAACATATACCCGTGCGGGTGTGTCGTTTTATCCTGTAAAGAAGCTGAATATAACCACAATTGTTGGAGTAGGATCTCAAACGTATAATTTCAATTCTGCAAATTCAGAGTCGAATTTTTCCAAACGATTTGATTCAAAAAGCCAGAATGTATGGATCGGAGGAGAGTATGAACTTTCGAAAAAGGTTACAATCCAAGCATCGTTTTTTTATCAGAAATCTATATTTGACCCGAATGGATTAAATCCAAGAGCAACTGACTTTAATCAGGCTGGAGGAACCTTTGATATCAAATATAAAATAAACCCCAATTTTGAAATAAACGGGGGAATACATGTAATTCAGGGCTCTTACCCTTCTCTTTATAATGGCTTTTATGATTTGGACAGAGGAATAAATCACAGGGGCTTTTTATACCCCTGGTAATTTATATTACTCATCTAGATGTGAATCATCTACAAATGCATCAGTATCTGCGGCATCAAGAGATTCATGTTCGCCACCTTCATCTCCTTCATCACCCAAACCGCGTAGCTTAACTTTTGGTTCATCTTCATGCATTAGATATGCCTTTTCAAACTCTTCATCAGTCATTTTGGTATCGATTTTTACATCAACCTTTACCATGTAGATTGCACTTTCAGTTTCTAAGGGCACAACAAAAATAGTATCGCCATTTGGCTTCTGGATTTTTTGAACTTTGTCGGAATAGCCATACGGATATGTCTTCTGAAACTCTTCTTTGATTTCAGAGGGAAGATTGTTTAGGCTGATTATCACACGTTTTTTGCTCATCGCTTAAATCAGTTTTTGATTTGCAAGTATAAGCTTTTTTTGAAATAACAAGCAAGCAGAATTTATTTCTGTATGCTTGTTTTTTTATTTTTTTTTACCCATTGTGAAGCCTGCAAAAAAGAAAAGGCATAGTTTTTCAATTTCTTTTGAATTTCAGGCTTTTGCAAAGCATAGTTTTTGGTATTATTAGATCTATATTGATAGAGTGATTCATCAGCACCCTGACGATACACATAGAACCATTCATTATCGATACACCCGATTTTATCATCAGCTGTAAAAAAAATACAAGGTCTTACCTCTTTTTGTAAATCAATTCCTGCTGTATTATTAATATATGAAGCGCCTAAAATTCCCATTACAGTTGGAAAAACATCAATTTGTCCTCCCAAAACGTCTGACTTGTGGTTTGCAAGTGAATAATCACCTGCAAAAATTATAAACGGTGTATGGTGATAGGATAGAGGCATATCGTACACATTTTCACCCCAAACTCCGCCATGATCAGCAATAAAAACAAACAGTGTATTTTTATACCACGTTTCGTGCTTTGCAAGCTCCAGAAAATGATGAATAGCCCAATCCGCATATTCTACAATTTGATGCCGGATATCTGCTGATTTGGGCTTGAACGAGATCTCTTTAGGAATGGAATATGGCCCATGATCGCTGGCAGTCATAAATGCAGCAAAAAATGGTTTTTGATTTGCTGAGAGTTTGTTGAGAATGGGCATTGAATATTCAAACATAAAATGGTCAGGAACACCCAGCGTACTTACTACTTTTTCCGAAGGATAGTCTTTTTGAGAAATAATCTGTTGGATTCCGTTTGCTTTTAAAAAACCGCCCACGTTGTCGAACTGATCGTCGTGGGTAGTGAAATAAATTGTTTGATAACCTTTGCTGGCAAGCGTTTGCGGAAAACCAGTATAATCTGGTATTTCCACGTCGTTCATCGGATGTTGTTTTAATAGGGCAGGGTAGGCAAACAATGTGGAAAATATTCCGTTAAAAGTATGAATTCCTGCTGTGTAGATATTGCTGAAAGAGAGCGCATTTTGAGAGAGTGTATCAAGCCAGGGGGTAAGATTACTTTTCCCCAGAAATCCGGTTTTTTCTGCAGTCATACTTTCCATAATTACTAAAACAACATTTTTTTTGGAAATACTGTCATCTGCAATTTTTCGGATAAAGGGAGATTCTCCTTCTTCTGAATCCGGTAGCAAAGATTTTCGAACCATATTCAGGGCTTCGGTATCGTTCATCAGATTTAACTCCTTGTTTTCAGAAAGTTTGCTGTCAAAGTAACTTCTCAAGAATGTAAATACGGGATTTAATCCTAATTGATTTGGAAAAGCATAATTAGAGAAAAATGCAGTTCCAACTCTGATCGGCGATTTTTGCTCAATCCTTCCCCGAATCAATATCAAAGTTATAAACAGGAAGAAAAACGAAATCCCAGTTTGTAAAGGAAGTCTTTTGAATGAGAAAAACCGGATTTTATCAAAATGACAAAGGAGTGTTTTTTTGAATATCTTATTGATAATTAAAATAAAAGAGATGGCAAATAAGACGAATACAACTGAAAAAACAGCATATCTCCACTCCTGAAAAATCATTTTAAACATAAATACAGGACTATCAATCCAGTTCATAGCTGCAATGGTAATTCTTGAAAAATAGTAATTGAAATAGGGGATATCGCCAGCACATATCAAAAATGAGAAGAGATAAAGCAGTATGCTGTAATAATGAAATGTATAAAATAAAGTTCTGGATTTCAGTCCGCTACAATAACTAATTAATAAAATAAAAATTGGAAGTATAAGAATATATCCGGAAATTACGGTGTCAAATCGTAAACCCATCCAAAAGGCTGTCAAAATTAATTGAAAGGGATTGGGTAAGGCCTCAAGTTGTTTTAGTTCTGTAAGAAACAACAGAATTCGGAACGTGGTGAAAAACAGCATTCCCAAGCCATATACTGAAAGAATGTATCGGAATTGAACCGGAATCCGTTGCCAGAGTTTTTTTACCATGCGTAATTTAAGCTATATTGTAAATAATCAGCTGTTTGTTTTTGATTTAGTAGAACAATTCCCATGAACAGGTTATGTGTAAAATAATATCTGGCTCCTATCTTTGCAAACCAGTTGTGGTTTTCCTGCCCCGAATCGTAAAGGTAAATACCAAGCTGAGAAACAAACCCGAAATGAGAAACCATAAATTCATGTCCTCCGGCAATTCCGATACGCTGATGGTAATCGGTTGTATATTCCTTGTCGAATATACGTCCTTGTCGATGAATCAATTCAATGTTTGCTTCCAATAAATTTTTATTTGTAATATATTTACGAATTCCTCCAATTGCCGAAAACGTTTTATAATACTTATTTATCTCCTCATTGGTATTTCTTAATCCAAAACTCATTCCGAAGAATGGCTTTACAGGTTGGAAATCTTTTTTGTATGAAGCATTCATTTCTGTTCTACGCTGATGATAGGCCAGTTTGTAATTTGCGTGCACACCAAAACTAAAAATATTTACGCCTAAGTTTGGCAAAAACATGCTGGCGTTAGATGCATGTGCACCTGTGCCATTAATTCCGATACTCCAGTTGTTGTTTATTATGTAATCGGCATAAAGCCCCAACCGCAAAAAGATGTTCGGATTTTTGCTGATAAATAAATTTCTGTGCTGTGGAGAGTTTACATCGGGATTGTAAAGTTTGGTTGCTACGGCAAAGCCTAGCCCCAAATGTCCATACACACAAAATCGATTTCGTTTATAAAATGTAGGTTCAATAAAAAATGTGCTACCTATTAACGTTCCCAGAATTTCACTGTTGATATGGATAATATCGGCCGAAAAACCGAATTGTGTTTTGTGATAGGTGTTCTCCCAGAATGAATTACTTCTGAACGGACGATAAAATTTCAAATGTAGTTCTGTTGTTGAAGGGCTTATATCTTTGATCCGGTGTGAATGGGGCCAAACCTGTCCGTAACTTAATCCGGCATGTACGGGAGTGTCAATGGTTTCATTCTGAGATGTTTGTGCTGTTAGAAATGTACTGATAAACAGAAACAACAGTATAAGGGAGTGCTTCATTTTTGATGCTTTTATTGTGAGCAATTGAGATACAAACATAGTTTTAAAACTGATATTCGAGCGTCAGGAGAAAGCCTCTGGGTATCTGAGTTTCCAGAACCCAGCGTTTGCCATCCTTGGTTTTTGGAGGAAATGTGAATTCGGAAAGCTGAAAGCCGAGATCTATCAAATTATAAACAGATAATGCAACTGACGCTTTCTTTTTCCTGAGTGTAAAATTATATTTTCCTCTCAATTCAAAGTCATAAAAACAATCTTCACGACGGCTGGTTTGCCCGGTAAAGGGGTTATCACCTTTCACATTGTTATTCCAGATAGCTATTTGCCGATTTGTTCCATCACTGGTAATAGAAAAGTCGTAATCGTTAAAGGATTGACCATCACGATATTTGTATTGAGCTGCCAGTGAAAAGTGTTTACTCAGATTAAACGATGCAAAGAAGCGTAAAATATAAGACCGATCACTATCCATGCGGCCTAAATAGTTGATAAACAGATTCGGGTTTGCCGATGTCTCGGATAATACCCCAACTGAATTTTGTAAAATACCATTTCCTAATGCAGCATATCCCACAACCATGTATTGTGTAAACGAGAAAGAAAGAAAAGTGCGGGGTGATTCATATTCATATTTCACTGTATTGCTGAGCGAAAATGGATGATCATACATCCATGAATCATTTTCTATTCCTTGCTGCATTTTTTCTACCGGGAATGGAACTACTTTATAGTTAACTCTGCCATTCCCGAGATAATAAATTGGTTTACCAAAAGCAGTTTCTGTAGAACTGAATGTTCCGTAGTCTTCAGCTTTGCCATCATATGCCACACTCCAGATGTTTTCAAATTTGCGATAATTTAAACTGATTGTAAAGCGGCTTCTTCCGGCTTTAAACGTAAGCGGGATATCGAAATACCACATTACGGGTTGTTTTAAATTATTGGATAATGAGTGCCATCCACTTCCGGTAGTTGTAAATAGAGAACCTTTTTCTGAACGTTGATATAGTTGATCGTTATTGGCATCATTCCAGTAAAAAGTTGTTCCGGTAAGATAATTTGCATTCAAAAATCGCAGAACATCCGATTCGAATGGAATTGCAGTTCTTCCCGCGATGATTTCGAATTTTAACCATTTAAAAGGAGTGAACGCAACATCAAGGTTGGTTTCCCATTCGGGGCGAATAAAGGTGCTGCCCGAAGTGTGAAATCCCTGAAGAGCTAATCCTCCGTATAGTGAATAGCTGAACAATTTTTCTGATTTCGAATATTCTAAACCAGCATTGTTATTTAAAAGCATTCCTGACCAATTGTCCGATTTCCATTCGGTTACATAAAGTGAACTAAATTTGGTATCGGAAGTTTGGTAGTATTGAGGATTGTATGATTCTTTTTGCAAGGGAGAGCCACTTAGAATACCATTAAATAGTTTGGTTTTCAACGTTAATCGTTCAGATAGTTTGTTTTCGCTTTTGAAACTTAAGGAAGTTTCAAAATAATTGCCATCGGCATACCAAGGTTCAAGCGCTTCTCCATCAACATCGATGACGTTCCGGTAAAAATTAGGTGTGTTGTGTTCTGTCTTTTTGTATCCCAGATTAAGCCCGAGAGAATAATACCCGTTTTGAACTTGCTTTTTACCGCCAACCGTAAGTGAAAGTGCATTGTATTTTGCCGTTTCATCACGGTCCATGAAATATTCTGCATTCATATGATTGCGACTTTGTAGCGAAAAAAGATAAAAGTTTTTATCAAAAAAAGCTCTGTTTATCAACGGTAAATCGCCACCCATGCTTGCAATGATGTAATCTTCAGGATAGTACTTATTTATTCCATTATAATTGAATCCGGTGAACATTCTTCTGCCCGAATTCAAACTCAAAAATTGCTGGTAAGATTTCCCGTTGATTTGGATGGGTAAACTCAGATACAGGTTAACAGCATTGGCTGTTTTTTTACGGTTTTCAATGGGGTAGAGTAGCCGTTCGTATGGAGAAACATGCCCTGCTGTTTCATGAATAATATTATCTGCCCCCGGGAATCTGCCACCCAATGAGCCATGATTCCACTGAAGCATTGCTAGATTTTGCAGATAATCGTCACGGTAGTATCCAAGGGTGAAGTGGGTTGCATCAATTCGTACGCCCATTTGATTCAACTGAAGTTTGTGTAATGAGTTTCCTGGAGAGAATAAATCATTGATAATCAACTCTTCAAATTCGTATTGATTCCATTTGAACGATGCGCCCATCCACGAAAAGGAAAATCGATCAGGAGTAGAAAAATCGCCGGTAGTTTCTGTTTGGTAAATGGCGAAACCGTTCAAATTATCAATATAGTGCTCGGGAGTGTAGAGTCCATAAAATTTTCGCAAAAAACTGTTGGGAATTTGCTTATCGGGAATAAAAGAAGTATCCGCCTTATTGCTTTGTCCTGAAGTTGAAACAGAGCATGTTATGAGTAAAATGATTCCAATGAAAGCCTTTCTTATTCTCATTCTGTATCTCCTGAACCAATTTGAGTTACGGGATTGCGAAAATACAATAAACTCGTGACTCAAATCTCTTCTTGAAAGATGTTTTGGGTGAATATTTTGATCAATTTTTGTGGATTATAATTTTTGAAGAATTTTTGATGTTTTGGAGAAATACCTGAACTTACATTGGTAATAGGAGGGAGACTTTTTTTTCTTACCTTTGATTACAGAATTCTGATTAATTAAGCTGTTATTCTTCTCTATAGAGAAATTACCTGGACATTTGTTGTAAATGGAACTATTGTAATGATAAACGAGTTGATAGATAAAATATAAAAAAGCAATAAATATGAATAAAACGAGTGTGACGGGGTTTAAATTGATAGGTCTCAAACTCAGTAATAAGACAACAAACGAAGGAGGACAATCGGGGATTGACTGTGGTAACTTATGGCAAAAATTTGAAACAGGAAATTTTGCGGAAATAATACCGGGCAAATTAAGTAATGAGGTTTATGCAGTCTATTTTGACTATGAAGGTGATTATAGCAAGCCATTCTCGTACTTTATTGGATGTAAAGTGGGTGTTGATACTGAAGTACCTCCGGGTATGGATAGTTTACGTATTCCTTCCGGAAGTTATTTAAAAATAACTACAAAAGGGAAAATGCCTGATTGTATTATCAATTCATGGAAGGATATTTGGGATTCGGAAATAAACAGAGCATATCAATATGACTTTGAAGTATATGATGAACGAAGTAAGAACTGGAATAATGCAGAGGTAGATATTTTTGTCTCTACTATGTGAAATACTGTCAATAATCAGAGTATTCAGCCTAAAGAGAAGCTTCTGCTCGATTTTGTACAGGAATAGTTTTTTGTGGAAGTAATGGATGATTATTATTTCTGAATTCAGTTCTTACGTGTATGGTTGACAATGGATCGAATATTGTTTTGATGAATTTTTGTTTTACGAGAGCAAATAAACACAGTTTTTCTAATTGAGTTTGATCTAAATGATATTTATAAATAATTGAGCTTTATTAAAGAATATTTGTATGGCAAAAAATATCTCAACAATTAATTTAAATGCATCGGTAAATAAAGTATGGAACGTATTGACAAAGCCTGAATTTGTTAAGCAATGGCAATATGGAAGTAACCTGATTACTGACTGGGAAATTGGAAGCGACATTAAATTTAGTACTAAATGGGAAGGCGTGATATTTGAACAATGGGGAAAAGTGCTAGATGTCATTCCTTATAAACTAATTAGATACACTCTTTTTGCTCCTCGACCGGATATTGAAGATAAGCCTGAAAATTATTTTGTAATGAATTATATTTTGAGTGATGAGAAAAATTATATACGTCTTGATATTATTCAGGAAGATAACAGGCCGGGAGCAATTCAGGAAGATCCACAAGGTGAAGAAAATCCGGTACTGAGTATATTAAAGGCTTTAGTTGAATCTGATCTGGGTGAAATGTGATAAAACTCTTGTAATGAATGTTTTACATTAATATAGATAGATGAATTATGCCATACATTAATTTGCAAATTACCAAAGGTGCTACACGGGAACAAAAAGCTCAAATTGTGGCAGAATTTACCAACACGCTTAATCGTGTTCTAGATAAAAAACCTGAACATATACATATTGTAATCCAGGAAATAGAGGATGAAAATTGGGGATTTTCTGGTTTATTGACTGATGATTGGAAAAAACAAAACAAATAATTAATGGTGTAATAAACAGAGCTTAAAGTCTCTTATTCGGAATAGATACATCTTATATCAGGTTCTATGACCTATAAGATGTATTTACTTTGTGGAATATTAAAATGATTAGAAATTGTATAATTCTGTAAATGAAATAAATGGCTTCTTAGGTGTAATTTCAAATCTGGGTAGCTGGTTATTCTAAATATCTATTCCTCTGTTTTAGGGATAGAAAGGGATGTTTTGTGGAAGTATATTTTGACTAATTTTATCTTCTCAATATACAAGAATATGAAGGCGTTATTCAGAGAGAGCCAGAGTTTTAAACAATGGTGGTTTTGGGTTTTGATTTCTTTATTTGCAATATTTGTAATTGTTAGTTTTGTTTTACAGATTGTCTTTGGCGTAAAGATTGGTAATAATCCTATGAGTGATATGGGGTTAGCAATCACTACTTCTTTCGTCTTATTACTGGTACTATTTTTTACTTCACTTCGTTTGGATACTCGTATGGATCGATATGGAATTCATGTGCGTTTTTATCCCATTAGCCGTAATTTTAAGCTTTACAGATGGAATGAAATGCACTCAGTTACAGTCAGGGAATATCATCCTTTGAAAGAGTACGGAGGCTGGGGTATACGCTTCGGAAAAAATGGCAAAGTACTCTCTATCTCAGGAAAACAAGGTATTCAGATAGAAATGAAGGATGGTGTCAGGCTTTTAATTGGAACACACAAATCTCAAGAAGCACAAAAAGTGATAGAAGAATGTTTTTGATTACCAGATAATGGTAAAACAAGAATCCCCTTCTTTAATTTTTTACGGAAAGGGATCTTCTTTTTATTTATTTCTTTAACGGGTGAGCATATCGTATAACATCGGCTCCGGTAATTGAATTATCGCAGAGAATAGCAAGACGTTCAATGACATTTCTGAGTTCACGAATGTTGCCAGTCCAACGAATCTTTTGAAGTTCTTCAATTGCATCCGGAGTGATTTTGAGCTTAGGCTTGCCATTGTTTTGGCTGATATCGTTCAGAAAATGATCAGCCAGAAGAGGAATATCTTCCATACGGTCATTTAAAGATGGAACATCAATAATGATTACACTTAAGCGGTGATAAAGATCTTCGCGGAAGTTGCCCTTTTCAATCTCATCCTGAAGATTTTTATTGGTTGCTGCAACTACTCTTACATTTACCGTTATATCTTTTTCGCCACCTACACGGGTGATCTTATTTTCTTGTAAAGCCCGTAAAACTTTAGCCTGAGCCGATAAACTCATATCTCCGATTTCATCCAGAAACAAGGTACCACCATCTGCCTGTTCGAAGTTTCCTTTTCGTTGCTTAATGGCTGATGTAAAGGATCCTTTTTCATGACCAAATAACTCACTTTCAATGAGCTCAGATGGAATTGCGGCGCAGTTTACTTCAATAAATGCCATTCCGGCACGATTACTTTTTTCGTGTAGCCAACGGGCAACAAGTTCTTTCCCTGTGCCGTTTTCTCCGGTAATTAAAACACGTGCATCTGTTGGAGCTACACGTTCAATCATTTCTTTCACCTGTTCGATTGCCGGAGAGCTTCCAACCATTTCATAGGTTTTACTTACTTTCTTTTTCAGAGCTTTGGTTTCAGTTACCAATGAAGATTTATCGAGTGCATTACGGAGTGTAATGAGTAATCTATTTAAATCCAGTGGTTTTGCAATGTAATCGTATGCTCCTTTTTTGATTGCATCTACGGCAATATCAATGGTTCCATGTCCTGAAATCATAACAATCGGAGTATCGGTAACCTGCATAGCTTTGTCCAGTACCTCCAGTCCATCCATTTGAGGCATCTTGATATCACAGAGAATAACATCATACTTCTCTTTTTGAATCAGCTCAAGTCCGCTTTTGCCATCAGCAGCTTCTTCCACATTGTATTTTTCGTATTCCAGAATGTCGCGTAACGCGTTTCGGATAGGTTTTTCGTCGTCAATTACAAGTATTTTCGTCATTGTGCTTCTATTGTAGAGTATCCTTAAATCAGATGAATGGATGTGTTGAATTTATACAGCAATCAAAAATCGTGCCTTTCAATTATCACAAATTGGGAATTCAAAGATAAACGATATTAAGATAAGTTGCAATTCTGTCGTGAATTTTGGAGCATTGGGCTATATATACGTAAAAAACTCCGCTCAATCATATATGATTAAAACGGAGTTTACGATTCATTGTTAAATTTTTAGTGTTTATATCTGAGCCACTTCCAAAGCTCAGCGTAACTAACTTTTTTACCGTACATCAAAACTCCGGTTCGGTAAATTTTTCCTGCCATCCAGGTTGTCCCAATGAACCCAAGTATCAACAATACCATTGAAAGAATTACTTCAAATGCTGGTACTCCGAATGGAATTCGAACCATCATAATAATTGGAGAAGTAAACGGGATGATCGAAAACCAGAAAGCAACCGGGCCGCTTGGATTTTGAATCACAAATTGGGCCACCACGAATGCAAGAATTAGCGGAACCGTGATGGGTAACATAAATTGTTGTGTATCAGCTTCGTTGTCAACTGCTGCTCCTATGGAAGCAAAGAGTGATGCATAAAGCAAATATCCCCCTAAGAAATAAAAGATAAACATTCCGATTACCAGACTGTAATTTACGGAAAACAGTCCTTGAATTAATTCGGAAACATTTTCATTTTTAGCTTGTTGCAAGCTTTGTACATCTGAAACTTTTTGGGTATTGGTAAAAGCCTGTTCTGTTTTTGGAGTTTGAAATTTGTCAGGGAAGTTTGCTTTGATTACTGTTACAATTCCAAAGGTTAGTATGATCCACAATAAGAATTGAGTCAATCCAACCAATGCAATTCCAACAATTTTTCCCATCATCAACTGGAATGGTTTTACGGAAGAAATAATGATTTCTACAATCCGGCTGCTTTTTTCTTCAATTACACCACGCATTACCTGAGCTCCAAATATGAAGATAAACATATAGATCAAAAAGCCGGAAATAAAGCCCAGCCCGGTTTTAATTTCCGTATAGCTTTTCTTTCCTGTACTTAAATCTAAGGAGCGAAGGTTAATAGCTGTTTTCTTATACAATTCCAGGTCTTCATCCGTGATTTTATATTTGGAAGTGAGACTAGCTTTGCGCAAAATGTCATTCATTGCAGAATTGATTTCGCTTTGCGTTCCAATTCCGGGTTGATCTTCGCTGTAAATCAACGTGGCTTCAGTTGGAATAGCATACGTTGGCTTTTGAATATAAAGAATGGAAGAATATTTTTTATCAGTTAATTCTTTTTTAGCTAGTTCTAAATCAGTTGAGTATGTGAATTTTATATTGTCACTATTTTCAAATTGCCCGTAGAAAATTCCCGTTTCATCTACCACCGAAATTAGTTTGATATCTTCGGTTACAGTTGCCAGAAAGAAAGGAACAATCCAGATACAGGCCATCAAAACCGGACCTAAAATGGTCATAATGATGAATGATTTCTTACGAACACGGGTTAGGTATTCGCGTTGTATAATTAAACTTATCTTATTCATTGTCAGTTATATTAGGGTTGTTTGAATTGTTACTTTTTACAGTTTCGATAAAAATATCGTTCATACTTGGCAAGATTTCGTGAAATCCCTTAATACTAACACGTTGCATCAGTGTGGATAAAAGGTGGTTTGTTTCGTCAGGAACACTTAATCGGATGGTTGCTTTATAAAGCCCATCAACTTTCATGTTTTCAATAAGTTGAATCGGGTGAGGAAGCGTAGTATTTAGAATAGGTTCACTTGCATCGTATAATACTTCATAGCTAAGCGATTGATACTGGCGTTTGATTTCGCTGACTTTCCCATCGAGGATTTTTTCTGACTTATTAATCAATGCAATATGATCACAAAGTTCTTCTACAGAAGACATATTATGCGTAGAAAAAATAATGGTTGAGCCATTTCTCTTCATATTCAGAATTTCTTCTTTCAGCAGGTTTACATTGATAGGGTCGAAACCACTGAAAGGCTCATCGAATATTAAAAGTTTAGGCTTATGAAGAATGGTGACAATAAACTGAATCTTTTGTTGCATCCCTTTCGAAAGTTCTTCAACCTTTTTATCCCACCAATTCAGAATTTCAAATTTTTCGAACCATTCTTTAAGTTGAAGCATGGCATCCCGCTTAGAAATGCCCTTAAGTTGAGCCAGATACATAGCTTGTTCTCCAACCTTCATTTTTTTATACAAGCCACGTTCTTCCGGAAGATATCCGATTTGTACAATGTGATTGGGATGAAGCTTTTCTCCCATAAACAATACTTCTCCTTCGTCAGGAGCAGTAATTTGATTGATGATGCGAATGAGTGATGTTTTTCCTGCACCGTTAGGACCTAAAAGTCCGAATATTGAATTTTCGGGCACGTTAACCGTAACCTTATTCAGGGCAGTGTGAGCAGCGTAACGCTTGGTTACCTGAACCGCATTGAGAATGTCCATATTCTTGAAAATTTTGCGCTAAGTTAATAAAGCTGATGATTCCAATCATTAATATCCGGATTAAATTTGATGAACACCAGAAATCAGACGGTAAACAAAATAAAGAGAGCCGGAAAAATACCAGCTCTCTTTATTTTGTTTATTCCAGAATGACTTCAGATTAATTTAGAATTTACTTTGGTGTTACAGGCGGAGTTGCCTTTTTGGGCTTGACTGTTGTTGTTTTCTTTTTAGGGTTTGTTGTTTTTGTTCCTTTAGGCTTTGCAGGAGGAGTGGTACTAACAGGTGCCTGAGGAACATTTTCGGGTAACCCAAACTGAGTATCTCCATATTTTTGAATATCATTGACAGCCGGAACCTCTTCAACTTTTGTCGAATCTGTATTCGAATTATTCAATAACGGATTGATAATGGGCTCTGCAGCTTTATTCAACAGTGTATCGTTAAACATCGATTTTGCCAGAGAATCGTTAAAGAAGATACGTAAGGAATCGCTGTTTTGATTAAGCAGAGAATCAATAAAGTTCTTTTGGGTTGAATCACTAACTTTAATGTTGAATGAATCAACAGGAGTGTTAAAGAGCGAATCAGCAGGTATAACGGGCTGTACTTTGCTTGTGTCAACTTGAGGAATATAAGGAAGCTGCGGCGTTTCTTTTGGTTTGTCAGTCTTTTTCAGATTTCTTGGTCCGGTTTTCCCTCCAACAAAATTAAATCCGAAGTAGAAGTTTATATTTTTTAAATCAGCCGCGTAGAAAGAGGATATCTGATCTATAATCAGATGCCATTGTAACGGTCCCAGATTTACCACAAAGCCGCCTCCCATATTGAGTAATTTTCCGTTAATCATCGTATTGGCGAGGGTTATTCCGAAGTTTTTACCAAGTGTTCTGTTGTAAGAAACGGTCACCTGAGTATTAAGTTTTCGAGCGATAAATTCATTTCTGAAAACCAGACCGAAGCGATCGCGCGCAGTAGCATCAAAGCATGCGGAGAGATAAATTTTTGTGTTTAACGGAGACCGGTAGCTTTTGCCTTCTGTTTCCTCAATACCCAATGCATTCTTCAATGAATCAACAAGATTGTTGAAAATAGAATCATTCATACCTTCTCCGCCAAACACTTTATTAATATCAAACCCTTCGAAACTAAAGGTGGAATTACTACGTTTACTACGATAATCTTTCACATTTTGTTCCCACTTAATTCCGCCCCAGTCGAGTATACTTGCCCCAAAGCTCCATCGATTGTTTAAACGATAGTTCGCTCCAAAGTCAAAGGCAAATCCTCTGTTTTTGGTGAAATCAGAGGCGTTCAGATTTTTCATCTGTTCATCAATTTGCTGAACACTGTCGAGTGGTGACGATGTGTGAATCATCATATCGGAAGTTACCAAAAGTTGATAGGTGGTTGGGTCAGTATAAAATTTCAGATCAGATTTTTCAGTATACACATTCATTTGCCCGATCAAATATTTAAAACGAACCCCTGCTGTCCATTTTTGTCCTATTTGGCGGCTTACTCCTAATGCAATTTCAGTATATGCATTGGCCTCCAGTTTGTTATCAGATAAATTGACATTTTCACCTAGAAAGGCCGCATTTCCATTCAAAAGAAATGTCATCAGATTTTTGGTATAACGAAAGTTTGCTGAAAGTTTTTGAGAAATGCTAAAATTAATATATGTTTTACGAGCCTGAAAACCAAGTGCAAATAGTTGAAGGTTCGTATTTGTACCGATTATATTTTTATCATCAATTGCGTTGAGAAACTTGCTTTTGTCGAATCGTAATGAATCGTCAATTCCTCTGGTAAACAGATTATTATAGCTGAAAGAACTGTTGTTTATACGTGTATTGAATTGCGAAAGTCCAGGGAACCCAATGTAAAACGTGTATGCCGGAATATTTGCAGGGTTATTATAGTTAAACTGAGGCAGTAGTTCCATGTATTGTAAAACTCCTGCATCTTGCGCGTTTGATTGTGAGTAAAAACCAAATGTAAACACAACCAGACTGAAGAATATTTTTTTAATTGTTTTCATAGTGCTTTTCTCCATTCTTACAGGTTAACATTGAGCTTTGTTTTTACACTTAGCTTCACATCAATATAGTTGTCGTTGTAGATTTTTACATCAGAAATACCGTTGTTAGACGTGTTTATTCTTGCCTTGATGATCATTTTCTTTGCATTACGAATTCGGGCAATTTGAGCAGGCGTGAGGGTTATATCGGTTATTTTTGTTGTAGGAGTCACAACTTTTAGCGCGGGAGCAGGTCCAACAATTCCGGATTGAATGATCAAAGGATCTCCGGTAACCAAAGAGTCTAAAATCAAACCGGGATTATTGGTTGTAAAATAAACCTGAACTCTGGCATCAATTGGAAATGCGTTTTTAGCGTTTACCCGAACCATCATTTCCGAAACATTACTTAAATCTTCTAACTCAAAGTCAAGCGTATCCTGAATAACAAAACCATTTACCTTCCCATACATTGGAATGATGGCTTTCATGTTGATTTTTAATGCGCTGTTTTCCAATACAAAATTTGTTTCTGAAGGATTGTTATTCGGATTAGTTACCGCCTTGAGCGAGTAACTAATTCTGTCCGGACCTAAATTTACTGCACTTGCAAGGTCATTACTTGAAATGTTACTCAACCCGGGAGTTGTTACAGATTGTCCAATTTGACTGATCGTAGGAGAACTAACTATAATAGGACTGGGGAGATCGTTAATTAATTGAAATTGAGATGGATTGGCAGACTTATAAGCCTTAATCTGATTAATCATCAATTTTACGGGTAACCCAAATGAATTTAAAATACCCATATCAAACCGGACATTACTGATATTAATGTTCGAAAGCATATTGTTGTGAAAGATACTCAATTCAGTAATGTCAGAAAAATCAAAATCATAGTTTCCAATGTATCCAAAAATCTTTTCAAACTGAATGTTCTCAATTTGGTCCTTCATCTCAATTTTGTATGGATTATTGATAGGAAGACCATTTTTGATAACTTTCAGGCTATATTGGAGTAAAATTTCGTTCGATTTTGGTGGTTGATTTTTGAGTTTCATTGTATAACCTGATAAATCAAAAGTAAATGGAACAGAGTAGGTGCCGGGTTGCCCGGTGTAAAGAAGGTCAAACTTTAGTTTTAAGGGTGTTCCATTGCTATTCGTAATATCTGGAGATGTTAGTTCCAACATACAGGTTTTATTGATATTGGTCGTAATGTTGAGTTTAAGAATAGCTGATTTAATTTTAATACTATCCAATCGTTGACCTGGTTTAGGCATGGTAAATGAATAATTGGATGAGATAAGATAATAGGTTGTGTCTGATGGAGATGTTGGCAGATTTATATTCGTTGAATCTGTATTGATACTTTGATTGCCAATCTGAAAGAAGTCGGAAGGCTTGGTCGATAAGAGTTCTCCGGTTTCGTAAACAAGAGTTAGTAATCCATCCTGATCACTTTGAATTATTCCGGAAGTATCTTTCAGAATATCAGAAAGGGTTAAATGGCTGTTTACCAATGGTGCTGCTAACGTTGGATCAAGTGTTGGATTCGCTAATTTATCAAAATCAAAATCACCATCCTTCACGCACGAAACAATAAACATTGGGATGATTGCAATCGGTATTGCCCATCTCAATGTTTTGTGCTTCAAATTTCGAAAATTGTAAATATGTTTCATGATCACTCTTGTTTTATATATTAACACTTAATATTATCAGATAGTTCTGGATTCCCTTTTTTTTAAGTTTCCAGTTCTGAGAAAACCTTTTCGTTTTCCCAACGGAAATTTTCGGCAGGCTCGTTCTAATAGTTTTTTAGAAAGCTGTAAGCTGCTTTTCTTTTCACCAGAAGATTCGTAGTCACTAAAATACCAAATTAAGGAGCCCTTTTTGTCGTAAATACTGAATTTTGCCTCAATTTTTTGAACAATATTTCCGTTTGCTTTGATTCTTAATGATTTAATAAAGGATACATTGACAATCATATCAGACTTAACGATTTCTGCTAATCGTTGCCGGGCAATTTTTTGAATTCCACTTTTATGAATTTTTGCAAGATCTAACAGCATATTTGTTTTTTGAACATCAAGAAGTTTGATTGTAAGTAATTCATTCTGAATTCGCTGCTGTAGTAGTGCGAAAAAATATTCCTGTAAAAAAAACGACTCTTCCTTTAGCACTTGTTCTATTTCGCTTGTGTTTTGATTCGACCCTTTGATATCATTGGTGATTGAAAATGGAATTATGGCGATTGTTTTTAATGAATCAGATATCTCTGATTTAAAAACTTCCTGACCATTAATAGTTTGGATGAAAAATGTAGCTGGAAAAAGAAAGAGAATCAAACTATATTTTTTCATGGCTGACTATATTTGAGATACAAAAAGTACTATAATCCTTTAAATCAAGTATGCGATCTATCTACAAAGATATAATAAAAAATTTCAAATCAATTACTGGTGAACCAAATGATAATAAAATGAGAGAGGAATATTCCATTAGGCTTCATCAAATAAAATCGGCTTTTGTCGATTTTATTAATAATTTTTTGCTTGTGCCGAACACAATACCGATTTCTTTTCCAGTAATATAAAAGTCGAAACGTGTATTCGCAGGGAACGATATTTCGAAGATGATTTCTCCGTTTTTATTTATTTCTATCAGTTTGTGAATATTTTCTGAATACGCGAAAAGCCGGGTTTTTGAACCGGATTTTAAAGCGTAAATTTTTGATATGTTGAAAGATGGAGATAAGACACATTCAAAGAAAAGATTTTTACGCTCGTTGAACGCACGTACGAGATTTCGTGCTGCAAAAATATGCTCTGGTTGATCATTATTATCAAGTTCGGCATAAAGATACAAAGGTGAATTGTATGGAAAATCAGGTTTCCGCCGGGTTGTAAGCCCTGTTTCATCTATGCGGACAATGTTACCGGCAATATCACAGCATTGAAGATTTAACTTATCTGTATAAAATTGATTTTCAACACGGGTTGTAAATTGAGATGTGGGCGTAACTCTTTCTTTTCCTTTACGATCAAAAAAGTATGTTTTTCCGCTTTCGTCACGGGCAATAAGGTAATCCTTGTTTCCACTTACAATATGTTCCGGTTGGTTTACCGATTTGCTGCTGAGTTTTGGATTGTTCCACTGGGCAAGTTTATTACCATCAAGCGTAATACATTGAAATACATGGCTATTTGTAAAGTAGAAAAGCCGGTATTGACCGTTTTTGTCGTAATCAATGGCCAATAGTCCGGAGACTGCATTTTCGGGAAGCTGCTTCGGGTAGGATAGCGTAAGTTCTCCGTTTGCATTAAAACGATAGAGTTTTGTTGCTGTATTCAGAAGGTATTTCCCTTTATTTCGTTCACCACTTTCCAGATAGAGAATTTTCCCGGATACGGGTTCTGATAGCTGTAATGAACTTACAATGTTTGCCTTTTCATCCAGAATTGTTAGCAGATACTGTTTATCCTGAACAAAAATCCGTTCTCCGGCAGAGAAAATTGCGATAATTTCATCGTTTAAGGATACTTTGTAATCATAATCAACAGGTTCTTTACCTTGAGTTATAGGCGATTTTCGGGGTTCCGCTTCTGTAAAGTTCGCTTTTTGAAGTGAAGAAAGGGCAAAACTTATTTGTACCAACGATTTTACTCTTCCTGAAACGGAGAATATTAGCGATGATATGCTATCGGGAAAGTCTGACTGAACGGACTGGCTCTTTCGGATGTAATCCGGAAAATGAGATTTGTGTTGAAAAGGAGATATTCTGCTTTGAAATAGAATATTACTCCCACCTGAATTCTCTGGTAAAACGTTTTTTGATTTTGATTGCCGGATAAATGCATCCATCTCATCTGCATTGCCTGCAAAATAGAGTATTCCTTTGTCAAGACAGATCTCTTCGATGGAGAAAGCAAAAACACCTTCCAGCTTTTCAGAAAAGAGTGTAACCGGTTTTTGAAGCTTAAATCGGTTATGCTCTTTTGTTTTTATGATTTCAGATTCGGGAAACAGGTTTGATAATTTTTGAAAAAACACAAGAGAGTCTGTGCATTCAATAGCTGATATCCAAAACAGCTTTCCCTGATTTTCGAAAGAGAACAACCAGCCGAAATTTCCTGTCCAACCTTCATAAAAAGCTTCCGGAATGTCATTTTGTTTTTGAGAACTTCCTTTTATTTCATGTATCGAAAACGAATAAAGAGAGGCGGGCTCTGTTTGCACAATCTGATCAGGAATGCTCAGCGAGAGTTCTTTACTTGCTGAAAAACTGTTGAAAAAATTGCTGTTGGAGTATAAAAATCCGTTTCCATTAATGTTTTGATTGTCAGGATAAAGGTCGAACGAAAGCCATGTTTGAGCCTCTGTTTGATGTAAGTTTAAGGAAGACAGGGTGTTGAATTGAGATATACACTGTTGCAAATTGAGAAACAGATTCACCGGAACATTTTTACCGGCCGTGTTCTGAATGCGTAAAAACTGTTCCTGTTTTGAAAAGTGAGTCGGATTTTGAGCTTCGTTTATTGCGGCTGCGACCATTGATTTTTGCTGAGAAACAAGAATAACAGATTGAAATATAGTTAAATAATACGTTTGGTTGTTGAGTGATAATTTGATGAGCTGGTATTTTGAGCCTTTATCTTCTGAAGGATTCAATGACTTCTGTTTCAGCAGTGCTTTGTAGAAATCATCACTATTTACGGATTCAGCTTTTAGAAGTGAGAGGGAATTGGATGCTGAAAATGAAATGTATAGTTGATTTTTCTTCATCAATTCCTTTATAAGAGAAAGCTGATCAGAAAAGAGTTTCAGGTTGTGGATTTCTTCCCGAAATTTATTACCCGGAAACAGGATGTCCAGCGTATTTTGTAATGCAATGGATTGTATCTGAGGAAAAACGGTATTGAAATCGCCAATTGATAGAAATCCGGAGCTCTTTTCCGGAATCAGAGCAACTGGCTCTGAAATTGGCTTTTTCAATTGAACATAAAATTCAATTGATTTCCATAATAGTATGATTATGATAGAAATGGCTAAAAAAATCCCCGTGTAATTCAAAATCTTCCTCATAACACTCGCTTAAGCTTCAAATGTACATGCAATGAGTCTGTAAAACCGTTAGAAAGTCAGAAAAAGATTAACATTAAAAAGTTGATAAATAAATTGAGAAAAAGAAGTATTGAGCGATGCAAAATCTTAATTGCCCAGTTTCCGGAAGCCCTTTAACAGTATATGTAAATCATTGGTCCATCGGTAATCGCGGGCATAGAGTATATTGGCACGATGGATATTCTCTTTGTTAAGCTCTTCTTTGGTGAAGAATATTGCCGGATGTAAAATGCCGGCTTTTATTTTGGGCAGAGATGTGGATTTATCTTCATTGCAAAAGCCTATCCAGCTTTTTTGAGCAGTTAACACACACACAATATTGAGGATAAATCGAAATGGTTTTTGCATAAACCAGAGCAGAACAGGCGAAAAAAGGAGCAACAGAAGCGAACCTGCTAAATCGAAAAAGCGTTTGTATCGACGATTATAGGGTTTCAGAATCGTGTTAAGTTCAATCATATACAGGTCACCTGGCGAATTGATGGAGTTGCTGCCAATGATGAAAGAACTTTCGGCCGGAACAATTCTGAATTGCAGGCTCTCATTTTGAAGTGTGGTCATGATGCTGATAATTTCTTCTGCCGTATTGTTTTTCGAACAGAGAATAACTTCATCAATCCGGTGAATTTTAACAATTTCGTGCAATTTACGCACTTCTCCTAAACAATTTGTTTCATCACAGTCGGGAGTTTCTGGTTTTACCCATCCAATAAATGATGTTTGAATTCCGGAGTTTTGCATAATTCCGGATACGCGATTAAACTCGTCTTCGTCACTTACAATGACAATACGTTTATTTTGTACGCTGTTGTAAACCAGTTTTATCCAGCCTATCTTCGAAAAGATCATACGCAGAGATAATGATGCCAAAATTCCCCACGTGGTTCCAAATACAATCATTGCTCGCGAAAAACGTAGTTCGGCATTGAGCAATGCGTAAAAAACCAATATGATAGCACTTCCTATTAAATACCCTTGTACTGTTCGGAAAAGGTTTTGTTTTTTATCATAACTGCCACCAAGGTAAAGTGAAGTTTGCCAGATCAGAATATACAGCGGAACAACAATCAAGATATAATAAGTTGGATAATAGTCAATATCTCCATGAAAAATCCATAGAACCCAGTTGTTTTTCATCCACCAAATTCCCCCCCATGCAATCAAAAAATCCATTACCGGAAGTAATGCACTTTGGAAAAAACGGTGAGCCAAAGCCATAAATGCACGGAAATAGATCGCCAGTTGAATTAATGCAATCATCAGGTTGGCATTGCTTCCTGTAAAATGTTTACGGGAAAAAATGATCATTGCCTGATAAAAGGTAAGTACGTAGTTTACACTGGTTTTTTTAGTGCTTTCTCCCTTATAATGAATGATTCGCGTTTCAGGAAAATAATAGTTTTTAAACCCGGCTTTGATGATGCGCCACGAAAGGTCGATGTCTTCGCCATACATAAAGAACGTTTCGTCCAGATATCCAATTTTATCCAGTAAATCTTTCCGCATCAGCATATATGCACCTGCCAGAATTTCGATAGAATTAGTTTCATTTTCAGGAAGATATCCTAAATGATATCTGTTGAATTGTTTAGAATGCCGGAATATTTTCGATAAACCTGACATTTTATAAAATGCTACAGCAGGAGTAGGCAATCCACGTTTCGATTCCGGAAGAAATTTACCGGAACCATCAATCATTTTCACACCAAGTCCTCCGGCATCAGGGTGAGAATCCATAAAATCACAACACTTGGAAAAAGTATCAGACTCAACTAAAGTGTCTGGATTTAACAACAGAATATATTTTCCCTGCGACAGTCGGATCGCCTGATTGTTAGCCTTTGAAAATCCAGCATTATCCTGATTTGCAATCAGTTTTACCCATGGAAATTTTTTACGAACCATGTGTACTGAGCCATCTACCGAATTATTATCCACTACAAATACTTCCGTTTCTACAGCTTTTGCGGCTTCCATTACCGAAAGCAGGCATTGCTCCAGAAAATAACGGACATTGTAATTAACGATAATAACAGATAGCTTCATCAGTATGATTTCTTGGTTTCAAAGATACGGAAAACCTTAGAATCCCAGCATCAATCCCAGCGTTCCGATGATAAATCCTACTATTATTTTAATAGACTTAAGGTAGATAAATTTCTTTCTTGATTCAGCCAGTAGCGGGAGCGAGGCATGACCATCCTGAACCACCGAGTTTGCCAACAGAATGCTGAACGGAATGGTTCCGGTAGCAAACATTTGTGCAAAAATAAAGTGTGGACCTGATTGTGGAATAATTCCGATTATCAATGCTAAAATCATGACAAAAAACAGCTTATACATGTTGTTTCCCAGCCATTCTTCAATATTAAGGTACTCTTTCAGGAGTGCTAAAATCAGCAATGTGCCGGCTGTCCAGAGCAAAATATTCAAAAAATGCTTTTTAATTACATGCCCCCATAAATGAGCTTCCAGAAAATGATCATCCACCAATATGATGATGATTAAACTGATAAAGGTAATGATTAAAAAAGCAATGTTTTCGCCATTCCAGTCAAATCCATGTGCTTCTTCAGATTCATGTTCATGAAGATGTGCTACAGATGATTCCTGAGCGTGATTGTGACCGGTATGTATTTCCGTGTGGTTGTTGCCAGGTAAATTGTGAGAGTGGCTTAACTCTCCACTTAAAATACCGAACAAATAGAGTGAAATGCCAGCAATCAGGATCGCACGCGGGAAACTGATCGAATTGCGTTTTGGAAGTTTCAGATTATCTTTTATATGCGTACAGGCAAGGTCGTGACTGTGTACTTCAAGATGAGCACTTGCCGGCTTCGATTCAAGTTTCTTTCCAAAGAGTTTATCAACGATTAAGCCCAGCGGAATCCCAATCAAAAACAAAATACCCATAAGCTTAATGCTGGTTCCCGGAATCAACGGAAACATTCTGAAAGCATCATCTCCCAAACTGGTAACAGTAGCCGTTAACAGTGCTCCAAAGCTGATTAAACGGTGCGTATAAAGTGAAACAGCTGCGAAACCGCCCACGCAACCGGGAATAAACCCAAGTAATGCAGCCACAATAAGCTGTCCGAAATAGGATTGTTTTTCAATATGAGCTAATTTTCCTTTGCTGATAACGTTCAGAAATTCAATAATCAACATGATTACCATCACAAAACTGGTAATCTTAAACGTTTCCTTCAGTACTTCTATCAGCATAATCCGGTTATTTAATGCAAAGATAAAAATTCAGGCTAAAAACAAGGCATCGGAATCGAATGATAAATTAACCATTCGTATTCACTTGTTTTATAAACAAATACTCTACTTTTTATCCATTGTTTCCCTTAGCTTAATTGCCAGGGAGTTTACGAAAGATTCCAACGGACGTTTTACCAATATAGACATCATGGGATTTAGTTCTGCCTGCATGTGAAGTTGCACGGTGGATGTGCGGTCGCCATTATCTGTAATGAGGGCATGCATTGAGAAATCAAACGGAGCTTTTTCTCCGGAAACATAAATAAGTTTGGAATAAGGAGTTTTTCCTGCGATTTTCAAATCCATATCGGTTAATCCGATTATGGAAAAAGAACAATAGTCATCTGTTGCGTTCCAGCCAGTAACCTGACTTGGCATCAGGTGCGTGAAATTCTGAAAACTGCTGAGAAAGAGAAAGATTTGTTCGCTGGATTTACGAATGATTACCTTTTCACTATTTATATTTTCCATGCAATTAGTCGTTCATGTGTTCCTCTGACCATTTTGCAGGATCTAATCTCCACTGACGAAGAGATTCTGTATCTTCTTTGGTAATATAATTTGCATCAACAGCTTTGGTAATCAGGGTGTCGTAATTTGTTAAGGTTAATAACGGAACGTGTGCATCTTTAAAACTGTTTTCAGCAACATCGAGCCCATACGTAAAAATAGCGACCATCCCTTTTACGATGCATCCTGCTTCCTGTAATGATTTTACCACATTCAGACTACTTTTCCCGGTAGAGATAAGATCTTCAACAACAATCACTGACTGGCCTGATTCTACCACGCCTTCGATTTGATTGTGCATTCCATGCTTTTTCTCTTCCGAACGTACATACACAAAAGGTAAGCCAAGTTCCTGAGCAACCAAAGCCCCCTGAGCAATTCCTCCGGTTGCAACACCTGCCACAACGTCAACCATTCCAAATTCTTCACGAATAAGAGTTACAAATTGCTGACGGATAAATGTTCTGATTTTAGGATACGATAATGTTACCCGGTTGTCGCAATAAATTGGCGATTTTCTACCCGAAGCCCATGTAAAAGGCTGCTTATTATTCAACTTAATTGCTTTAATTTGCAGTAAAAATTCTGCGGTCTGTAGTGCTACTTCCTGATTCATTTTCATAATGCAAATGTATAAAGTTTTTATAAACAAGCAATCGGTTTCATTTGTAAAAGAAATATCTGTTGAAACCACTGATAGAAAAGTGCTTACGCATAATTTTCTCAACTTTACCCTATTGGACAATTGCTATAAATCGTTTATATCGGAGAAACAATATGATGATTTACAGATTGTTTGCAAAAAATATGCTCAAAGAATTTTTCAAAGTTTTTTAAAACAATTTACAGTGATTCCTGCTGCCGGAGGCTTAGTGATTAACTCAAAAGGCGAAGTATTATTGATTCATCGTCTGGGTTTATGGGATTTACCGAAAGGGAAAATTGAGAAGTCAGAGTCCAGAAAAGAGGCCGCAATCCGCGAAGTTGAAGAAGAAACGGGTGTAAAAGGTCTTGAGATTACCCGGAAACTTCAGAAAACCTACCATTGGTTTACCCGTAAAGAAAAAAACTATATCAAACTTTCGGCATGGTATGAGATGAAAACGGACTATACCGAAACATTGATTCCTCAAACGGAAGAGTCGATTGTAGATGCCCGGTGGGTTAGGGTGGAAGATCTCAATCAATACCTTCCGGATGCCTATCCTTCCATACAGGATTTGTTTGAAGGGTGGTTGAAAAGCAGGGATTGAATTTCTGGCTTCTGACTTCTGACTTCTGAAAGAATATTTCACTAAAATAAGCGGAACAGATACGAAAGGCATGATTTTTGTTGTAACTTTGCACGCTCTTCCCATTCATTAGGGGCTGACTGGTATTGACAGCAAGAATGTGGGAGTGTAAGCATGCCGAGCGTGGTAAATATGGCTCGCTAATCCCAAGTTACGCCGCCAAATAACTGGCAACGATTATAATTACGCTTTAGCAGCTTAATCCAAGATTAGGTAGCTATTTGCTTCCCGGGAAACTCTGCTCATTAGTCGCCCGACCGAAGCATCATCCGAATTGAGCTGGTTGGTACTGCTCCCTGGTGTACCAATAAGAAACAAGGGATAAGGAAGCGGTTGGCTGGCTGTTAACCTGCCAAATCCCGACAATCCAATAACAGCTAAGCATGTAGAAAGCATTTTTGCAGCTTGTTTGGACCGGAGTTCGACTCTCCGCAGCTCCACTCGTCCGGCGAAAAACATTTAGAGAAAATGTTTTTCGCCGGATTGCATTTTAAGGGTTCGCTTCTGTTATTTATACTTTGTAAGTTGCTTATAAACAGATTTTTTACTTAATTATTTCCCGGGATTTTCAATGATTTTAGAACTTAGGGGAAGGGGGTTGTTTTGTTAAAAATGCGATTTTATGCCTCTTTTGTTAATGATTTACAAAATATTTATTTATGTTTGTGTCTGGTATTTACTTAACTCAAAAGTGAATAAGAAACCAAAAAGGCTGCCTATTTAGGATAACGGGGTTTTGGTTGGGATGAAAATGTTGTGTATAAATAAATAAACATAACATATGTCATATATATACATCCAAATTTGGCGTGCTTCGTATGAGTTTGTCATACATATAAACGAGTTAGCAGTTATTAAAGATAAAATATCAACAATTAAAATTTTTTAAATTATGAAACGAGAAAATTTAATCAATTTAGTTTTTGTAGTAAATGGAGTTGAATACACAATTGAAAAAGTCAATGTAAATCAACCTCTTTCTGTTTCTGTAAATAAAGCCTTAAAAGATTCTGGAAATACCGGTCGAAATGTAGATGATTGGCAATTAAAATGGAATGATAATAACCTTGACATTAACAAAAAAGTTGAGGATTATAATCTACCAGATGGAGCTCAATTATTTTTAAGTCTAAAAGCTGGTGTCGGTGGAAATGGAAAGTAATCAATATATGCAACCTGAAATTACAGTTAAGAAGTTTGATGAAGAGGTTGGCAATTTTTAGAGATTGAGTAGAACTTGGAGAGAAAAGGGAGTTTTTTTAATAAAAAAAGAATACCCTATCCTTGAATTTATATTTGTTGGTATAAAAATAACTCCATCACCACTTGCTTTTGCTGTAAGAATTGATTTGACTAATTACGACATTGAACCTCCATCAGTAAAATTCATTTGCCCGTTTACTGGTATACTATTAACTCGGAAAGAGGTACCAACACAATTTATTCAAATAAGAAAACCAGATCAATTTAATCCTATTTTACCGATTCAAAATCAAATTCAACAACAAGATTTACTTCAGGGGGGGCCAGACGAGGTTCCATTTTTTTGTATTCCAGGTATTCGAGAATATCATGATCACCCCGCGCATACTGGAGACTCTTGGCTATTATATCGAAAAAGAGGAGAAGGAACAATAGGCTTTATTTTAGACCAGCTTTATGACCATTCAATACCAACAATCACATCTTATAAGCTTGGACATGTTGTAGCTGGATTAAATAATGAAATTAAAATTACACTGTGATGGTTGGATTTTTAGAAATATCGACTATTAGACTACCTCAAAATAAGATTGCAGAGGCTTATGAATTAATGAGATATGCAGGGAGTAAAGGTGTAGAAGGAATGGCGCTTTTTGCAGGTAAGCAAAAAGAAAATACATTCGAAGTATTTGAGACAATAATCCCAAAACAAAACTCATACAGATTGAAATCAGGTTTAATGTATGCGGTTGAAGCAGATGAATTACATCGAATAAATGTATGGCTTTTTCAAAATGGATTTAGAATTATTGCTCAAATACATAGCCATCCAAATGAAGCATATCATTCTGAAACAGATAATCAGTTTCCTATTGTTGCCACAATTGGTGGTATTTCGATTGTGGTTCCAAGATTTGCATCTGATCCAATAGATCTTGATAATTGGACAGTCTATAGATTATCACCTCAAAATATATGGAAAAAGCAAAGTGCAATTGAAATAAGAACAATTTTTGAAATTATTTAAGTATGGCTATTGCAGACTATTTTTCTAAAGATGTTTTAGCAATTTCTCAAGTTTTAAAACAGACAAATACAATTGAATTTGAATCTATTCTTAATAAGAATATTATTGAAATTGCATTTGATAAATCGATATATCAAAAAGAAGGTTTTGCGTTAGCAGAATTACTAATTCTTCTAATAGCAAGGCTATACCCAGTTATTAAGATAACTGATCTAATTAACAATAATTCAGATATTAAAATAGCATTAATTGAAAAGGCAAAATCAATCAATAGTAAAATTGAAATAACATCAAATACTTCAACGGTATCTATCGTGGTGGGTGGGACTCCAATTGAATGTAAGGAGCCTCAAATGGTATTTTATGTAGGTTCTAAAGATTGGATTGTAAAAATGTCAACAAATTTACCTGTTGGCATAGGAGATTCATCTTTTTCTTTTTCCTCTGGAATTTCGGCCTGTCTAGGAGCCGCAAATTGTTTTAAGTATGTATTTAAAGATTTGCTAAATGGATTTGAAATAGACTCATATTTTGAAATTAATTTGTTAGACCTGTACAATATTGAAAATGAAAATATAACAGAGTTAGGTATAGTTGATCTAGGGAAATTCACTCTTATTGGAATGGGAGCAATAGGAAATGGTTTTATCTGGGCATTATCAAAGTTAGAAGATGTAAAAGGCGAATGCACAATAATAGACCATGAGAAAATTGAATTATCAAATCTTCAAAGATATTGTTTAACCGAAGAAAAACATCTCAATCTATTAAAAGTGGAACATTCAAAACTATTTCTGCAAAATGGAATCAAACCAATCCCATTTGAAGGAAACTGGAATACGTATTTAAAAGATTCAGGAAATTGGAAAAATGAATTTTTATGTGTTGCTGTTGATTCTTCGAAAGATAGAGTTGCGATTCAAAGTTCCTTGCCAAAAAAAATATTAAATGCTTATACAGAAAACAACCTAGCTGGAGTGTGTCGGCATTTAAATTTCTCAGATGACGCTTGTCTTTCTTGCGGCTATATTCCAAATGAGAAAAAAAAGAGTTATTCTCAGGAAATTTCAGATAATTTATATATTTCAGATAAGGAAAGAATAATACGAGATTATTTATATCACAATAAACCTGTTGATATTAAACTTCTTGAATTAGTCTCATTGGCAAACAAAATAGAACTAAGAGAATTAATTATATACGACGGTGTTTCAATGGCGGAGTTCTACTCAAAAGCTGTTTGTGGTGGACAGATTAGTTATCTGAAAAAAGATAGTACTGAGTTAATTGATTTGGAAGCTCCATTATCATTTCAATCTTCATTAGCCGGAATTTTACTTGCATTCGAACTTTTTATAAGTAAAACAGAATTAGTGAAAGATGGAAAAAATAATAACCACTTTTATCCTCTTTCGAAAATTAAAAAGAACATAAATCCCTATAGACACACACTTGAAAAAGACCAGACCAAACGTTGTATTTGTAGTGATATAGATTTCATTGAATTTTATAAACAAAAATGGAAATAAATTAACAACTGCTAATACGCGGTCATAAAACAGTTGGGGTTCGGTGGTTTGCGGGCTTTGGTTCTTGCGCCAACTTTTTCCTCGGTGGATAGTAACGAACTCCGAAAACTCAACCATTTCATACCACCAACCGTTGGCGATAATTTTATGAAAGTTAACATCATTTTCTGAAATTTGCTTAACTAAAAACAAGTATATGAATTCTATTAAACACCTATTCAAAAGTAAACATAAGCTTGAGGATGTATTTACCCCTTCGTCTGCCGCAGTTCTGACTTTTGTAGAACGACCAGAATTAATAAATCAAATAGAGAGAGCATTATTAATTCCTGGTATGCAAATAATACTATATGGCCATTCAGGAGGAGGGAAAACTACAATTATTGAAAATGTATTAAAAAGGAAAAAAACAGGCTACATTTCATCAAATTGTATGTTAAATACAACAATGGATGAACTAATCTTGGATGCTTTTGATAAACTCAACCCATTCTATACTACAAATCATACCACTACGAATACTGTTACAATTGGTTCAGAGATTAAAGCATCCTATGATGTTATAAGCTCCTTACTGAAGAGTGAGATTAAAAAAGATTTCGCTGAAACTAAATCAAGAGTATTACCTATTCAACTTACACCTCAGCGACTTGCTGAATTTCTTGGTGCGGCAGAAATCGTTTGGAAAATAGAAGATTTTCATAAAGTAAATAGTGAAGAAAGAGAAAAACTAGCGCAAATTCTAAAAATTTTTGTAGACACATCAAATAAATTTAAAAAAGTAAAGATAATTGCCATTGGAGCTGTCGGAACTGCCAGAGAGATTGTTAATTATGATAGTGAATTGACCAATAGAATCTCCGAGATTTTTATTCCCCTAATGACAACTGATGAACTAAATTCAATTATCGTAAAAGGGGAAAAATTATTACGCGTTGATTTCGTTGACAATGTTCACAAAGAAATAATTAAGTTCTCAAATTCTCTAGCGGCTATTTGCCATCAGCTTTGTTTTAGCATCTGTTATAATTCAAAGATATTGAAATCAATTAGTTATAAAAAATCTTTGCAAGAAGACAAACTACAGCCTGCCGTAGTTGACTATCTTAAACAGAATTCTGATTCTTTCAAGGAGACCTTTGACAAAGCACTGAGAAATAGAGACAATGGATTTGATCATCCGAAATTAGTGCTTGAAGCATTCTGCAATTCAGTCAAAGAAGAATTAACTAAAGGAGAAATAGGAAATTATAAAAACATCAAGAGATTATGCAAGGGAAACCTGATTCAATATCTTCAACTTCTAACAACTGCTGAATATGGCGAAATCTTAAGATTTGACAATAACTCAGGAAAATATTATTTCTCGAATCCTTTTTTCAAAGCTTACTCCATTATGAGATTGGCCTCTGAAGACGAGACAAGATTTAAACCAAAATTTGATTTGGATTTCGACAGGATTAATTTTCTTCTTGAAATAATGGATAAAAATTCTCAAATTATCTTTAGAAGAATTGAGTATCCAAAGGATAATAAATAGAAACTACCGCCAACACTGCCTTAGTGCTCATAATAAACCAAATAGATAAACAGTAAAATTTAAATGGGATTTAGCAAAGAAATAAAAGAACAAGTTTTCGTAGCTTCTGCTAGAAGATGCTGCGTTTGCAAAGAATTTGTTGGTCGAAATATCGAAGTTCATCATATTATTCAAGCCAGTAATGGAGGAGAAGATACCTATGAAAATGCAATTCCATTATGCTTTGATTGTCATGCTAACGCTGGACACTATAACTCGAAACATCCAAGAGGCTCAAAATTTTCCCCTGAAGAATTAAGAAAACAGAGAGACCAATGGTATAAGCTGGTTGAAAGTGGTCAATTTTCACTTAATGGGTTAGAATTATCACAACAATTTTTCTTGACAAACTCATTTGACATTGTTACAGAATTAATAAATGGAGATTTCACTAATTTCCCAATAAATGAAGTGAAATTATACCAAAATGAACTCTTTTACTATTTGAAAGAAATAGATGTTTTTAGTAAAAGGGAAAGTGATTTCTGCAATTATTACAAATCTTTAGAGGAATATAAATCAAGATTTCCTGATGCTTTACTTCAGACTGACAAATACGGACCTACATTCTGGACAAGAACACCATCTCTTGACGAAATAAAAGAAAAATTTTACAATTCGGAATATGTCGCCAATTACATGATAAGAAACAATGCCTCTCCCGCTGACTTTTCTAAAGCGACTTTCACGGAATATGGATGTGCTGATTGCAACTACGAAAGGTTTGACCTAAAAGAAGCAAAAGTTGTGTTTTTAGCAATTTTTAATTCCTCAAATAGGGTTATCAGTATTAAAAAAATAAAAGAATCATTTATTGGAGATGGAGGTTTTACAAGCATAGACGAACAGAACCTACCGATTCGTGAGAAAGATACAAATGACTTACAGCTAGAACCAGGTAAGTGCTTTTTAGTTCCATATTGTATTCTACTATCCGATTTGGAAGATGACTATCATCCCGATAAACGTTTAACCTACAATCATCTTAACACAGGACAAGGTCAAGATGTTAGACCTGTTGAATTATTAGATGGGAATAAAAGTATTACAATTGGAATTCGGAATTTCTTAAGGCAAGTCCAATTTGAGCAGGATAATTTCTTAACAAATTATTCCTTAAAAACACTAGACACTAAAAACCTATTACTAATATCAAGATTTTGGGAATGCGGTTCTTGTCCACATTTATTCGGACGTAAAAATGAGTCACAGAAATGGGAATACATATGTGAAGTGTTTCATGATGCCCCAGATATCATTCAGGAATTTGTTTTTACTCCTAAAGTATTTGACTTTGATACATTAAAAGTTGTAGAGCTTGAGAATGAAATTACAGAGATTGAAAGTATAATAGTCGATGAAGCTGAAATTAGTGAAAATTTGAAATTAAAGAAAGGTGATGAATATACAATATCAGTTGCTAACTCTTCCTTAGTTAAAATAAGAGGGAAATACTCATTAATTGATGGAGAAAAGTATGTTCATAATACAAAAATGAAAAGACAAAAAATAATGTACTATATGGCTGATAATTAAAAAATTACGAAACGCTAACACGTGGTATAAGGCATGGCTGGGGTTGTGCGGATTCGACTTGTCGAATCTCGTTCCAGCCTTGGTTTCGGTCAGATACTCAGACTCTTTCTGACCACCACGACCTCATACCACCACCGTTATCATTACTGGGCATTCATAAGGATTTCACAATCACAATACCCTCCTTTGCTTTCAAGGTACTGTAATGTTTTTACTCTATCAATTGTACAACCGAGAAGATGCTCAAGCTTTTTACAAGCTCTGTAAAAATTAGCATGCGTATGATTACATCCATCATTCATCGACAATTCCTTATCAATAGAATACATTAATCTTGTGAAATATGCATGCTTTTTTGTGATTACTTCACCATGATCAGTATTTTTATTAATCTTACCATATTTTTGATTTAAAAGAGTTGAAGTAGTCGACAATGGAAACCGAATTACCTCAAACAAAGCATCGAATGAAATCCCAATTTCAAGCCACTTAGGGGATATTTTAGTTGTTATGAAAATAAGATACGGAACATGTAAAATCTGTGTTTTTTGTGCAGGGATTTCTCTTGTAATTGTGAATTTCAAATCCCCGCCATTTGGCCTGTTATCTTCTACCTGAAAAAAACGTGAGTAATCAAAATAATCCAGACAATCTCAATGATTATAAGCTGAGTATCTTCTTTTATTTCTGAAAATATCCAGCAGTTATCATTAAATCCTCTGCCGGGAAGAATTGCCGTTTTTTTTCTTCCTACGTATTCAGCGATCATATTTGCCGTCCTGTTTTTTCCCGATTCCCGGCCTCCTACAAAAATCTTAGCTTTCATTGTCTCTGTTTTTAAATTATTTAATAAATACTCGTTTATCCTTAATAAACTGAACCAGGTTCTGCATATTTGTCATCGCGTGAACCTGATAAGCCATGTAATACTCAGTGTAATAACCCTGAACCAGGTATTCCCTTCCAACCTCTATTTATCAGTTTTTACTCATAATTATTAAGCTTCTCCGGAGTAGGGGAGATTTGTTTTGTCTTTGTGGTGATCAACCCTTGCGTTTAGAAGAGGTCTCTTTCCGCTCGGGAGACGAGGTGAGTTTTGTGAATAATGTGACTTTGATACTTGTTTCGTTAATTGTGTATGAATTATTTATATACTTGCAAGGCAGATGAAAAAGTATATGATTTTACCTTGGATAGTATTGGTATAGTCGTACAAAAGCATGTGCTTTCGTTACCAGTTTAGAAAAGCTTAGAATCGTATTTTTTGAATTTATTGATCTTTACGCATAAATATTTTAAAATATTAAAAACAAATGAAAACATTCTGGTTTATTCTGTTTGTTTGTTCCTATTTATCCCTTATAGGACAAAGTAATAGTTCTTGCATAGAAGTGAAAGGTCGTATCCTGAACAAGGAAACCAAAGAACCAATTCCCTATGTAAATATCTTTAATTATCACTCGAAAAACGGGACGATAAGCGATTTGAAAGGATATTTCAAAATATCCGTCTACAATGTGAAGGATACATTGTTTGTTTCCTCCGTAGGTTTTAAAAAGCAAATGATTCGCCTTTCTGAAAAGAAATCTTTCTACACCCTCTACATGGAGGAAAATATTCAGTTATTAGATGCAGTTTCCATAATTGCTCCCGATGATAGCTACCTGTATGATTTGCTGGTTGATTGCAGAAGAAATTCATCAGCAGTAAACCGAACTACAAAAGCCTATTATGAAATTAAGAGTTATACAGGTGATCATCAGATTGAAATGTTGGAAGCATTTTTTAATGCTGATTTAAAAGGATATGATTTGTCGGAATTGGAGTTGAAAACGGGCCGGTTTGCATTGAAAAAAATGGGAAACAGATTCTTTAATTCTATGGAAAGTTCGAGGGCGATTATTATGAATAGTCTATTTGCTGAAAATGAATATTTTCCACAAAGCCCACTGGGATTTTCATATTCAAAAATGAAAAAAAAGTTTTACATGGAGCTCGAAAAAAAATATCTTGAAAACGCTTTCGATTCAGTTTATGTGATACGATACGTGCCGAAAGATACATCTGGACTGTTTTTCAGCGGACGGATTTGGGTTAATCCACAGAAAAAACATGTGATTAAGGCTACATTCAAATGCGAAAATTGCAAAGTAACTCCTTTTATTCCCTTATTCAGTACTGATAAAATGTCAAATATTAATTTGAATATCACAAAAACGTATAAGGAAATTGATGGCAAAATGCTTTTCAATCATGTTGATTTTACGTATCAGTTTGATTATGATAGTAGAATTGACAGTGCAGATGAAGCCAATTATCGAATTTTGACAAATGCTGTTCTTCATGTTTATGATTATGAAAACAGATTTTTTATTCCAAAATTTAGGTTTGACGATAATTGTGTTCGCGATTATTTAAAAATTGCCGCCATGCCTTACAATGATTTCTTTTGGGAAAACAAAAATGAATTTGAAATTATTGACCATGATAACCAGAATAAGCAATTTTATATAGAAAATGAAGCATTCAGCAATAGAACCTGGTACTCAGATAACCAATGTATTAAAAAGGTTTATGAAAGTCCGTTTATTAAGTGGTCTGAAAAAAGACGAGTACTTATTAAAGATTTCACTGAAGACGGGATAGAAAGTAATCCGTCCAATACAGGGATTATTGCTGATAAATATAATTTAAGTGTTAAGATATTTATGGATATAAACACGTATTCAGATTCAACAAATGTAATTACTTCCACTGTTTTTGATCCATGGGAAACCTTTTATCATTTACCTGTCGATACAGCAACAAATTGCTTTTTAAATATATATTTTGACATTTGCGAAATTGAACGAAAGAAATTTGAAAAAGCAATAGCAAACTTAGGGAATAACAGAGCTGAAATAATTCGTAAATACGATGAGATGAATGCAAAACTTGACAAACTCAAAAAACAATATCTAAAGGAGGTTGACCGAGGTTTAAATAAAGAGGAATTTGAAAAATGGAATCAATATGTTGCGAAGAGTATAGGAATTAACAATTTTAAATTATTCAATTATATTGGGGTGAATCCGTAACGTCTTGTATATTTTAGCGAACAAACCCAACATAATATATGTTGATGATATATTAATACTGTCAGCCTCTTTTCGTATGCCCACTCCAACAAATTTGGAGTTTCACTCATAAAAACGAAGCAGGTTGTAACTCCAATTCGGAGTTACAACCTGCTTCATTTTTGATTAATGGTTGCTTATTTTTGTTCGTAGTCGTAATTTACCATCCAGTTAATTCCGAATTTATCAACCAGCATTCCAAAGAGTGCCCCCCAGAAGGTTTTTTGCAATGGCATTGTAACTATACCTTCTGCACTGAGCGCATTAAACAACCGTTGAGCTTCTTCTTCACTCCCGGTGTTTAAGGATAATGAAAAGTTGTTTCCCATTTCAAATTTGGATCCCATACCTTCCATTACATCGCTACCCATCAAGGTTGTTTCTTTACTGATAGGGAGAGAAACATGCATGATTTTCTCTTTCATTTCGTCCGGAATTGGTTGTTCGGAAGGCATGTCTTTAAAACGACCCAGATAAGCAAATTCTCCTCCGAAAACAGATTGGTAAAACAGAAATGCTTCCTCGCAATTTCCGTTAAAATTTAAATACGAATGTATTGACGCCATATTATTATTGTGTTTATTGTTTAAAATCCTTAATAAAACAACCAGAAAAGGCGTTTGTTTTTTTAAAGAATGAAAAGAGAAAAATCTTTAGTTGTTTTGAAAATTAAGATAGCTTAGCATCCACAAGAACCGTAAAATGATTTTTTGATGGATTGTCCATTCTTATCAGACAATATAATCGTTCCGGTTATTCGTGTGGTTTCGTAACTGCTTTTATCCAGATTAGTCATTTCAATTTCAAGAAGATACTCCTTGCTTACCGCTTTGACTTTTACGGTTTTGTGCTTAATATCCTTGTATTCGGTTTGCTGAAACCGGATGAGTTTTCCGTTTATTTTTAGGAAAGAGGTCTCTGCAAAGTCATTGACATAGATGTATTTTTTATGCTCAAATTCTGCTGAATCGTTGGAAAAATAGCAGGCACCACCGTCAATTTCAGGAGGAATATCTGTAAAAGATTCCAACGTAAGTGTTTGTGATGTGATGATACTTCCCATTTTTGCTTTCGGGATTTCTTTTGTCACACTTTGGTGCGTACAGGAAGCAAAATTTCCGATAATTAAGATTAATACACAGTATCTTAATAATTTACAAGTTTGTTTCATTTATTGTATCTGTATTGATAAATTATCGCTTTGAACATAAATGCTTCCTTTCCTTTATCGTTTCTTTTTTATGTAAACATAAGTATGTGAGATCGCTTTAATGTGGTATTATAGAATCTCAAAAATACAAATTAATTATTTTCAGAGTCTACAATTGGAGCTTAGGATCACTATAATGATTTGTATTCGCACAGAAGCCAGCGTAGGAGAGGGCGTGTACTTGAATAAAGCAGAATTGCGCTTCCTTGTTTCCAATATACAAGGAGTAAGAGCCGTTTACATAATATGAAAATGTATTTGTTCCGGAAATCAATTAGCAATGATATATTTTCTTAGTTGTGATAACAAGTGTTTGCTTTTAAACGGCTTCGCAATATAATCGTTATAACCTGCTTCATACGCTTCTTTTTTATCAAAATCCATTGCATGCGCTGTTTGGGCAATAATTGGTACTGTTTTATTGATTTTTCTTATTTTTCGTGCTGCTTCAATTCCATTGAATTCGCCTGGCATTTTAATATCCATTAACACAAGCGAAATGCCTGGATTATTCATGAATAATTTAACCGCCTCCTCTCCGTTTGAGGCATGAATTAACTGAAATTCTTCAATAAGAATTTTTTCCAGTAGATAATAATTTACTTCATCATCTTCGGCAATTAATAAGGTATGTTTAGTGGATTCTATTTTGGTATCATTGATCGTTTTATCGTATTCCAGCTTATCTGTTGCAGGTAAATAGGGAATATAAACAAGAAAAGTACTTCCGGTTCCTACACTTGATTTTACCTCCTGTTTTCCGCATTTTTCCTGCAACACCCTGTAACTATTTAATAATCAAATATAATTTATTATTTTTGGGTGTTGCAAGAAAAATATTATGTTTATACGTGAAGTTAAAAATCGTTCAGGTAGTATTAGCATTCAAATAGTTAGCAAGGCACGAGGCATATATAAGGTGGTCAAAACGATAGGTTCTGCAACAATGTTGCAAGATATTGAAGAGTTGAAAAATCAAGCACGTCAAGAAAAAGAGCGTTTGGAACAACAAGTTTCACTTTTTATATCAGAACAAGATGATCAAATAGAGCAAGCCTTCGCAATGTTATCCAACAGCAACATTCATACGGTAGGTCCTGAACTTATTTTTGGCAGGATATATGATTATATTGGTTTTAAATCAATTAACGAAGATATGTTTCGTCAATTGGTCATAGCCCGACTTGCATTTCCATTGAGTAAGCTCAAAACGACAGAGTATCTTTATCGCTATCAGGGAATTTCGCTTGAGGTT
Source organism: Bacteroidales bacterium (assembly GCA_963667975.1). Lineage (GTDB taxonomy): Bacteria > Bacteroidota > Bacteroidia > Bacteroidales. Next base: position 2,974,275 of record OY764079.1, on the reverse strand, counting down.
GATTCCATTTATCGCTTTTTAGATAAGTTGAACGACAAACTGAAATTGCAAGTCGAGCAAATAGCCTACAATCATACATTACGGGTATTGGGAGGTAATTTGAGCATTGTATTTTACGACATGACAACACTTTACTTTGAGGCTTCCGATGAGGATGATTTGCGCAAAACGGGTTTTTCTAAAGACGGCAAACACCAATGTCCGCAGATATTTATCGGACTATTGGTGGGTCTTGGCGGGTATTTGATAGGCTACGATATTTACGAAGGCAACACCTACGAAGGACATACGCTAATACCATTTATCGAGAAAATATCCGGAAAGTTCAATTTAAATAAGCCCGTGGTAATTGCCGACAGTGGACTTTTATCAAAAGAAAACATAAAGGCATTGGAAGAAAAGACTACCAATACATTTTGGGAGCAAGACTAAAAAACGAACCGCAGGAGATTAGAAACCTCATAACAGGACAAAGTTACAGCAACGGCCAATTCTTTGTTATTGAAAAAGCAAATGGCAGTCGGCTAATTGTGCAATACTCCGAAAAACGTGCCTCTAAAGACCTTTATAATCGTGAGCAAGGGCTTAAACGACTCGAAAAGAGGATTAAATCGGGCAGGCTAACCAAAGCCAATATCAACAATCGGGGATACAATAAATACCTGAAAATGGAAGGGATAGTCAATATTTCCATAGATAAAGACAAGTATCTTCAAGATGTTTGTTGGGACGGTTTAAAGGGTTATTTAACGAATACAAAGCTGGATAATGATACCGTTTTTGATAGCTACAAAAACCTTTGGCATATTGAAAAAGCGTTCCGAATGTCAAAAACAGACCTCCGGATACGTCCTGTTTTCCATAGGTTACGAAAACGGATAGAGGCTCACATTTGTATTTCATTTACGGCATATTGTGTGTACAAGGAATTAGAAAGAGCTTTACTTGAAAACCAATCAACGCTTTCATTGAAGAAAGCTGCAGAGATTACTCACAATATGTATCAAATCAGTTATATGCTCCCAAACAGCAAAAACACCAAATCCATCCTACTCAAAATGGATGAAGAACAGATGAATTTATACAATTTGGTGCGTAAATGTTTTTAGGGTGTTGCATTGCTGAAAACAGGAATAAGGTATGTTTAGTGGATTCTATTTTGGTATCATTGATCGTTTTATCGTATTCCAGCTTATCTGTTGCAGGTAAATAGGGAATATAAACAAGAAAAGTACTTCCGGTTCCTACACTTGATTTTACCTCAATCTGACCGCTTAGAGCTTCAACATAAGCTTTTACAATGGACAACCCAACTCCAGAACCTTCATAACTACGACTTAGCCCGATATCAGCCTGTACAAAACGGTCGAAAATTATGGATTGTTTATCTTCAGGAATGCCTCTTCCTGTGTCGGTTACATAAAAACAGAGCGTGTCATCCTGCAGATAATTCCCAATTTCAATTCCTCCTTTATCGGTAAATTTCAAAGCATTTTTTATCAGGTTTGTTAAAATTTCATCCAGTTTATGCCTGTCTGATATTATGATTGCACTCTCTCCCTGAATTTGATTGGTAATTTTAAAACTTAACTTTTTTTCTTTTGCTTGTATTTTAAAAAAGTTATAATAATACCTTATCAGATCAGAAATATCAATTTTTTCATACTTGACCTGTACGTCACCTATTTCAATTTTTGAAATTTCAACAATATCATTAATGGTATTCATCAAGCGTTCCCCACTTTTATTCATGATATTTAAATATTCCGATTTGTCTTCTTCACTCAATTCTGGTTGATTCAAAAATTCCATAAATCCGAGAATTCCGTTCATAGGAGTTCTGATTTCATGAGAAATATTCATCAGGAATGCCGATTTTAATCTGTCACTTTCTTCTGCTTTTTGCTTAGCCTGTACTAAATCGTCGATTAAATTAACCCGTTCCGAAATTTTCCAAACAGTATCCATTAACAAAGATAATTGCCGGATATCAGACTGGTCATAATCAGATTTTTTATTGGCGACCCCTGCCATAGCAACAATTTTATCATCAAGAATTACCGGGATGGTAAGAAATCTAAATATTTCCAGATGTCCTTCAGGAAGTCCTTTTTTATTGGGGTTGGGAGCCTTGTAGTCATTCATTACAATTGGTTTTCGTTGTCTTATGGCGTCTCCATAGCATCCCGTATCATCCAAATTGCAAACTATTCGGGGAGTTTCAACGCTACAATTGATCATCACATCTTTTGACCATGTATTTAATGTCAACTGTCTTGTTTTTTCATCGTACAAATAGATAAATCCAACTTGGCTTTTCGTCAGCTTAATGGATTCATGGAGAGCAGTATTAAATAATTCTGTGGATGATAGTGATGATAACTGCGAAAGATGCAATAAACTTTCCAGACATTCATTATAAAAGGTAAGCTCCTCCTGTTGTTTCCTGATAGCCTTTTCGTTTTCTTCAGCTTTTTGTTTAGCCAAAAGCAATTCCGTTTCGTTTTTAATTTGTTCAGTAACATCCACAAATGACCCAATAACCTTGATAACATGTCCATCATCCAAAATAGGAATAGCCTTTGTTCTTACCCATTTTTCATTCCCTTTATATGATAGAAGAGGAACCGTCAGATCATATGGAGTTCCATCCTGGACACAATGTTGAAAGACAGATGAAATCAAAATCCTAACTTCAGGATTGTGAGACTTTACACTATCTAAAAATTCAAAATCAGTATTCATTGGTACCTCGAGGATTTGATACAATTCTTGGGTAAAATAACGCTTTCGGGTCCTTAAATCGAATTCCCACCCTCCTGTATGAGTTATCGCCTCAACATTACTCAAAATGATTTCTCTTTGCTGTAACTCATTTTTAATTTCACTCAGAATTCGGGCATCCTCTTCTGCTTTATTTTTTGCTTTCATCAATTCTAGCTCTGCTCGTTTTCTTTCTGTTATGTTTTTAGCAAACCCGGATATTCCAAATACTTCATTGTCTTTTTTTAATGGATTGAGATTTATAAGTAAATAGATGTCAGTATCTGGTACCTTATATTCGTTAATCACAGTTCCCTCTCTTATCGCTTTGTTATAAAATGCATAACACTTTTCAGTTAGCTCCTTTGTTGGTAGTATTTCCGATGGGGTCATTCCTGCTTTTATATCAATATTACAAATATTATTGCAAAAATCGGCAAGTGCTTTGTTGAATGATATTAACCCAAATGAATGCATATCAACAGACCAAATAAAGTCACAGGTACTGTCGATCAGTGTTTGTAGTAAAATTTTTGATTCTTTCAGTTTGTGTTTGTTTTTATTCAGGTTTAGTTCGGTAACAAGCCTTTCTGTTATATTTCTTATAATTCCTTGTATTCCTGTAATATTCCCTGATTCATCATAGATATACTGTACGTTTATCGAAGCCCAAAAGGTAGATCCGTCTTTTTTTCTACCCTGGGTAGTCCAGTCGGTTAATTTGCCATATTTACATAATTTGTTGATTAGCTCATTTCTGTCATTCAGATGGGCATATAAGATGGATGTTTTTTCTCCAATCAATTCATCTATCGAATCGCACCCATACATTCTAATGGCAGCAGGATTTACAAAAGAAATATTGCCAGACGGATCACTCTGGAAGTATGCGTCCTGCATATTGTCAAATATTTCCTGTAGTCTTTTCTCATTCTTATATATTTCTTCTTCATCTGCTTTTTGTTGAGTAATATCATTCAAAATTCTTAATGTGGCATTTATTCCATTAATGACGATGTTCGTAAAACGGATTTCATAAATCCGGGTGTTAACAAATTCAGTTGTTTTACAAACCTTAGTTTTTCCAACTTCAAAATTATTTTTTAAAGGGCAGATGTTACATTGCTTCTTTTCAGAATGATAGATTTCCCAGCAATTTTTTCCAATGACTTTTTCCCCAAACAGTTTTTTTATGTATTCATTGGCAAAAAGAATTTTGCCTGATTCATCTATGATATCTATTCCATAGGGGATTAAATCGATTAAGGTAGGAGTCACATCGCCTGTTTTTTTATCCAAATTCAGCAGCTGTTTCATGAGTAAAATAATTTATATTATTTAATAGGATAAAAGATCATTTCAAAAACACATAAAATATTTATTATATAATATATATTAATTTAAATATATCATGCGCTTATGTTTGTTAAAATCATAAGTATTGATTAAAGTAAAATTATGTTATTTTGTATATTATTAAAATATTAACCTTCCCAACTCATAAGAATGTTAATATTTATTAAATAATTTATAAAAACTACAACTTGATATAAGGATTTCAAAAGTACAAAATTAATTTTACAAAGTCTGTAATCGGTGTGTTTTTTTAGCGGAAGTAAATTTTTTATGTTTGGGAATAATATCTGAAGTCTTGGCCCAGATTTATTGGGAATAAGATTGTTATTGGTGATGATAGTCGTGACAGAAACTATATATTAAGGAATAATCCTGAGACTTGTTTTAGAGAAAAAAAACAGTCGAAAAAGAATGAATGAGTGTGGTTTTATTTAGCAAGGTTGAAATATTCACTTTGGATCCAATAAATAGAGATCAGGGCGGTCTTTCTGCATATTATTCCTGTTCTTTAGCTATTCCTTTTATCTGTGCTTTGATTAGCTTGGGGTTTGCCAATAAAAATATTTTTCCATTTCCGGAAAAAGCAATCCAATTTCTTTAATAATAAGTGTGTATTCGAAAAGCTCCTAATTTTTGCTCCCAATAAGAAAAAATCAGGGTACTAACATACGATGCTGAGAAAAATCAGTTTGTAGCATAAAGTGCAATAGACTCTCTTGGCTTGCTCATTTGCAAGTCATTATTATTCAATTTTTATAATAAATTTTTCTAATAAATTTTTGATATTAGGTATCGGAATATCGTATTGTTTGCTGTAATGAATCAATGTTCCTCCATATATATCAATTTCATTTATTTTACCTTTTTTCTCAACATCCCTTTGTAATGAAGTTTTTGTTTCATAAGGAAATAATTTTCCTTTTAAAAATGAGGTTTCTACGATATCAGTACTCAATAAGATGTTGATTTTCTTTGCTATTTGATCAATTTCGTACATTATCGATTTTGTTATCTGGCTTAGTTCCGGATCATCCAAAATTTCGCCAAAGGTTTTTTCATACGTAGCTGTAACTAATCCAAATGCTGCAATAAACATATATTTTGACCAAATTGCTATTTCAATATTCTCATCCCATTTGAAATCAATATTTGAATTTTGGAGTAATCGCAGTAATGATTCCGGATAAAAATCAGGGAATCTAAGGTCGTTGCCAATAAATAAATTACAACTTCCTCCTTTTTGAAAGATAACACCCGGACTTTCAATATGAGTGCCAATATATATGCACGATCGTAAAACTTTTCCTGTGAATAAATGCTTTCTTATCCTGTCGTAAATATCAACTCCGTTAAGTAATGGCAAGATTATTGTTTTATCATTTGATATTTTATTTATTGACTTAGCTGCATTTACCAAATCATAGCTTTTTACCGATAAAAAAACGATATCACATACAGGTAAATCGTCTATGTTATCCGTACATTGTGTGGGAAATACATTGATAATTTGTTCGCCTCCAGCTTTTTTCAGAGTTAAGCCGTTTGTACAAATTGCACTTTTTTGGCTACCTCGCGCCACAAAATAAATATCATGCTGATCTTTAAATTTATCCGTAATAATTGTTCCGAAGTACCCGCCGACACCTCCTACTCCCCAAAAGCAAATTTTCATAATCTTATCATTTTAGTTACCGTGCTTTGGTGTGTATTTATTGTTAAATCAAATTTACATTATATCGGATAAAATATTTTTATTTATTAAAACATAAAGAAGGACTCCCAAAATACAATTTTATTTTCTTCGGAGGGAAAGTAATCATGTATTTCGTTTTAGTGAAGGTGTTAGTATAGGGTAGGAGTATGAGCGATTTTTGTTGAGTGAAGCTGAAAAGCTCCCTGGTCGTAATTAATGAACAGAAAGCGTTTGGCTTACCAAACATATTCTCTGCTTTTTCTCTTTAAAAACATCCGGCAGATTTAGTTTATTATATATTCGTTGTCTTTTGGGTTTGCATCAGGAATGATCTCACTGCCTAATTTGATATTAGTGATTGCTTCAGATCCATTAAAAGTTACTTTGATTTCATTTTGATGATTTTTCCACCTGCTAGCTGATTCTGTGATCGTTTTAACAAGTTTATCATGATTATAAAATGAAATAATGACAGGTATTGGCAAATCGCCTTTATTTTCAATCGTAATATTCAAACGATTACCATTTTTGGCAACATTGCTTATGGCCAGATCAGGAATACCTCCGTTTTGATAGTACCATGCCAGCCAATACCAGTTCAGATTTTGTTTTGAAACATCGTTAAATGTATTGAAAAAGTCTAATGGAGTAGGGTGCTTATATTTCCATCGTTCCATAAATGTAAGCAGGCATTTTTTAAATAAATCATTGCCAAGGTGCATTTCTAACATCCTAAGAGCTTGTTCTGTTTTGGCGTAATTTAGGTAAAAGTAGATTTTTGCATCCAGATAATGAGTTGGAGTGATAAGAGCAGTCTCATCTTCTAGTCCGGAATAGGATGAAAATGCATTTGTATTATATTGCGCAATATTTAGCTCAGGGGCCAGCTTGCTTTGCAATTTTTCAGGCATAAAAACAACCAGTCCTTCGTCCATCCATCCATTTTTTGTCTCGTTTGTGCCTACATAAAAAGGGAAATATGCATGTGTGATTTCATGAGAGTTTGCATAAACAGTCATGCCATAACCTTCATCTGCTCCAACATTGGTTATCATCGGGTATTCCATACCGAAATCACCATTATAAACGGTAAGATATGGAAATGGATATGGGATTCCAGGCATATCTTCGGATAGTAATCTGACTGTTTCTCTGGATATTTCGGCTACTTTATCAAAATGCACGGCGTTTTTATTGTATGCTACTCCTACAACGGTTCTCCGTTGAGTAGCCTTATCAACGACTACACTCGTAACATCCCAGAGGTAATGATCGCTAATTCCGAATGCAAAATCAGAAACATTCGAGGCTTTATATTTCCACGTATTATTTTGGGTGGTAATATTGCCCATCTTCAAATCGTCATCTGTAATTACATGTACTATTTCATTTGAAATGGATGCTTTTTTATATTTGTCATAGTATTGGGATTGTAAAACCTCATTCATATTCAAAGGTTCTCCGGTTGCCCATACCATAAATTTTTCGGGAACCGTAATCTCTACTTCAAAATTGGCAAAGTCGTTGTAGAATTCTGCCATTCCATTATAGGATCGGGAGTCCCATCTGTTAATATCATCATACACTGCTACTTGTGGGTACCATTGCCCGACAAAAAGACTTGTGCTATCGATTGTCCCCATTCTGATTAATGTATGTTTCGGAAAATTAAAATCCCATCCAATTTCAATTTCGGCGTTTTTGTGTGGAGCCAGTTTCTCATTTAAATAAATAAACATAAGTGTACCTTCTCTTTTCAGAAGAGGATTATCATTATTTATGCTCATCTCAGAATTATTAACCCGCAGGGATTTTATGTTCACGCCATCATTGACATCGAGCGGGTTAACATTAACAATAGAATTACGGTTAACCCCTTTTTTGAAGATGTCCTGATATAGTCTTACAACAATCATTTTTAAAGAATCCGGACTATTATTATAATAAACGATTTTTTCGTGACCGCTTAATATTTTATTTTTAACATCCACCGATACTTTGATGTAATAATCAGAAGTGTTTTGCCAATAGTTTTTTCCTGGATTTCCATCTTTTTGTCTGGTTTGCTTATCAAAAGCAATGGCATTTCCTTTAGGGATTATCAGTTTTTCCTGAGCGATGCTTATTAAGGGTAATGCTAAAATCAAAAGCACACTATGCAATCTTATTTTCATTATATTATTTAGTTTTTGTTGTTCATGAATGTTTTTGAGATTCGTTTGTAGAGCAGAGGGTAATATTGAGTGAGGTTTTAATATGTTATTTATTAATTGATTACGATACTACTAGGCAAATTTATAATCAGTAGCTATCTATCCTCATAGATAAACAATATGGGCTATAAAGTAAAAACCAGAAATTTATTTTCCTTTATTGATCTATCCCTAAATAGGTAGATAATTGTTTTATTAATGGCAAATAATTTGGGGATCAAATATACATTACTTTACAATAAATCAGAAAAGAATGGGCGCTTTATTCTTCCGGAAACGCAAAAAGGCCGCCCTTTCGGGCGGCCTTTTCTGTACTTTATATCATATTCAGAAGCTTAAGCTCCTAATGTAGCTACCATTACGGCTTTGATGGTGTGGAGACGGTTTTCGGCTTCGTCGAATACGATTGACATTGGTGATTCGAAAACGTCTTCGGTTACTTCCATACCATCGAGACCATATTTCTGATAAATATCTTCTCCTACAACGGTTTCACGGTTATGGAATGCTGGTAAGCAATGGAGGAATTTTACGTTTGGATTTCCGGTTTTTTTCACAACATCCATGTTGATCTGGTAAGGACGGAGTAATTTGATGCGTTCGTCCCAAACTTCAGCAGGTTCGCCCATCGATACCCATACGTCGGTATAGAGGAAATCAACACCTTTCACGCCTTCGGCAACGTCTTCGGTGAGGGTAATTTTTGCGCCGGTTTCTTTGGCAATTTCGCGGCATTTTGCAACGAGTTCTTCATTTGGCCAGCATGCTTTAGGAGCTGCAGCGCGGAAATCCATTCCCATTTTAGCAGCACCTACCATCAGTGAGTTCCCCATATTGTTGCGGGCATCGCCTAAATAGCAGAATGATACCTGACTCAATGGTTTGTCTGAGTGTTCCATCATGGTGAGGAAGTCAGCCAGAATCTGAGTTGGGTGGAATTCGTTGGTTAAGCCGTTCCATACGGGTACTCCTGCATATTTTGCAAGTTCTTCCACGATATACTGTCCATAACCACGGTATTCGATTCCATCATACATACGTCCTAAAACGCGTGCTGTATCTTTCATCGATTCTTTTTTACCCATTTGTGAACCACTGGGACCTAAATAAGTAACGTGAGCACCTTGATCCAGGGCTGCTACTTCAAACGCGCAACGAGTACGGGTTGAGTCTTTTTCGAATAAAAGAACAATGTTTTTTCCTTTTAAACGTGGTTGTTCAGTTCCGGTGTATTTTGCTTTTTTCAGGTCTGCTGAAAGAGTAAGTAAATACTTGATTTCCTGTGGAGTGAAATCCAACAGTTTCAAAAAACTTCTGTTTCTTAAATTGAATGCCATATCCGATTATGTTTTAAAAGTTTGGTTATTATAATAATGAAACTGCCTGAAAAGGCTGGCTGTATAAGTCATTTTCCGACAGCATCTGTGAATATTTTTTAGTCTCTTACGATGCGGGTGCCACCTTTGTCGTCAGCCAGTTGATCGGCACTGGTAATGATACATTCTTTACCACCGTTTTCAACAAAGTATAAAGCAGCGCGAACTTTCGGAGCCATACTTCCTTCGGCAAAATGACCTTCGGCCATATATTGTTTTGCTTCGCTCACGGTGATTATATCCAGACGTTTTTCGTCGGGTTTGTGAAAGTTGATGCACACTTTTGGAACGTCAGTTAAGATATAGAATTCGTCGGCACCAATTTGAGTTGCAAGCAATGAAGATGCTAAATCTTTGTCGATTACTGCATCAATTCCTTGTAATTTGTTTGGTTCAACGTGAAATACAGGAATTCCGCCGCCTCCAACAGTAACAACAACCTGACCAGCGCGGGCTAAAGCCTGAATTGATTTTATATTGTTGATCTTTAGTGGTTTTGGTGAGGCTACTACTTTCCTCCAGCCACGACCACGAGGATCTTCGGCAAACTTAGCTCCGGTTTCAGCAGAATACTTATCTGCATCTTCTTTGGTTAAATACGGACCTACGGGTTTCGTCGGGTTTTGAAAAGCCGGATCGTTTTTATCAACTTCAACCTGAGTGACTAGTGTAATGATGTCGCGTTCCATTTGTTCTTTTTCCAAAACATTACGAAGCTGTTGTTCAATCATATAACCAATTGAACCTTGCGTTTCGGCAACGCAAAAATCAATGGGTTGAACCGGAATATTGTAAATTTTATGACCTGCTTCATGTTGTAATAAAACATTTCCAACCTGAGGGCCATTTCCATGACCAATTACGATATCGTAATCTCTTTTTAATAAATGTAAAAGTTGTGTACAGGTTTCATACACGTTTGCTTCCTGTTCATCAATGGTACCAACCTGGTCGCCACGTAACAGTGCATTTCCTCCGAAAGCAATTACTGCAAGTTTCTTCATTTAAATGTATAGTTTTGAATAGGTTTTAGTTTTAAAAACAAAAAAACCGAATTAAGGGTTATTTGCCTGATTTTCGGTTTATTCCGTTCTGAAAAGTGTGCAAAGATAGCAAATTTTAGATTGAAAGAACAGAAGCAGCAGTTTTTACAGTTTTTTCACATTTAGAAAAGGGGATAAAGATAAAATAAGAATCAAGCCGGTGAAATTACAGGGCAAAGTGAATACACATTTTGGCTCCGCTCAGTGTGATTGCCAGGCAGAATTCGAAACCCGGAACAAATGCCCGAAAAATCAATATCTCTGATACTCCGTAACAACTATTGTTGAAAAACAAGCCCTACATAAATAATGTAAATACAGCGTGGGTTTTGGAGCTCTTTTGGGCTGCAAAAAAGAATCCCTAAATATGTCTGCTATAAAAAGATAAGAGACTGAAAAAATCACGATTTATCAAACATGAAACATAAAATATCTCTTTTGTATATGAGTTAAAAATCAATATATTTGCAGAAAAAACAATGCTTGTCTTTGCTACTCAGAATAGTCACAAACTCAAAGAGGTAAATAAAATCTTAAGGGAAGCTCTGCATACGCAGGATTTAACGGTTATCAGTGCCTTGGATGCCGGAATTATGGAAGAAATTCCGGAAACCGGAAATACGCTGGACTCGAATGCATGTCAAAAAGCACATTTTGTGTTTAATCATACTGGTAAAAATTGCTTTGCTGATGATACGGGACTTGAAGTAGATATGTTAAACGGAGAACCGGGTGTTTATTCGGCACGTTATGCCGGGGAAAGTAAAAGTTCGGAAGACAATATTGATAAATTGCTTTTGAATCTGGAGGGAGTTGAAAATCGGAAAGCCCGCTTTCGCACTGTAATTTGTTTGATTTGGAATCGGGAAGAATACTTGTTTGAAGGAGTAGTGGAAGGTAAGATACTAACGGAACGTCATGGTGTTGAGGGATTTGGATATGATCCTGTTTTTCAGCCGGACGGATACACGGAAACCTTTGCCCAGATGTCGCTGGATTTGAAAAACCAGATTAGTCACCGGGGCAGAGCGACGCAAAAACTGATTGATTTTTTGAAACATAAAATAAAATAGCGATGTCATTCATTCGGGAAGATAGCACTCGAAACGCAACATTGCGCCAGATTGCTGAACAGATGATGGTAGCTGCCCGCACAGCACCCAAGGCCAGAGGAACTGATAACCTGATAATTGGAACGGCATTTAATGAGACGATACGAATGCTGTCGGATAAAATGAAAGAAATTGGCGAACGGGAAAATCTTTCGTTTTTCTTTCGGGATTCTGTAAATATCCTTCATTCAACGGGCGTCGTGCTGATTGGTACACGAATTAAGTCTCTCGGGTTGAATTGTGGATTATGTGGTTTTAAAACCTGTATGCTGAAAGACAAATCGCCTTCGACACCCTGCGTTTTCAATACTCACGATTTGGGAGTTGCAGTTGGCTCTGCCGTTAGTGTAGCTGCAGATAACCGGGTAGATAACCGGGTAATGTTTTCGGTAGGCAGAGCCGCTTATGAACTCAATTTACTGGGCGAAGATGTACCAATCATCTTCGGTATTCCGTTGAGTGCATCAGCCAAAAACCCATTTTTCGACCGTCAATAGTTTTCTATGTGCGGAATCTGCGGGATTATAACGCCACAATTATCTGAAAAATTACCTTTTACGTTAAAGGCGATGGCAAATGCGTTACGTCATCGCGGCCCGGATGATGAAGGATATCTTTTCTATAATTTTCAAAATACAATTTGTGCCGGAAGTAATGATACTCAGACTGAAGCTTGGCAATCATCCCTGAATTATTCTCCTGAAAAACAGTTGAATGAAGTTGGCTCTGTTTGCATGGGAATCGCACACCGGCGTTTATCTGTAATTGATTTATCAGCGAATGCTCATCAGCCGATGGCTTCGTACGATGGTCGGTATTGGATCGTATTAAATGGAGAAATTTATAATTATCCCGAAATTAAAGAAGAACTCTTAAAGTTAGGTCATCGTTTTGTTACACAATCGGATACAGAAGTTTTGCTGTATGCATGGATAGAGTGGGGAAAAGAGTGCTTGAAAAAACTCAATGGAATGTGGGCTTTTGTGATTTTCGATCAGAAAAAAAATAAGCTGACTGCTTGCCGGGATCGTTTTGGGGTGAAACCTTTTTATTATTTCCAATCTTCTGATTATATAGCATTTGCATCAGAACAAAAGGCTTTTTTCGAAATTCCCGGATTTCAGTCGGGAATAAACTATCAGGCATTGTTTGAACATTTGATCACTGCTGAAATTGACAAACGGGATGAAGGCTTGTTTGCTGGAATCAAAGAGCTAAAACCTTCTCATTTGCTTGAAATAGAGCTTGGATCATTGTGCTTACAAACCGAACAATATTACCATTTGTCAGTAAATGAGCATTTATCCTCATTTTCGTCTGCTCATTTTACAGAATATGCCGGACAGATTAATACGTTGATGACCAAAGCGATAGATTTACGGTTGCGCTCAGATGTTTCGGTGGGCTTTTGTTTAAGTGGTGGCCTCGACAGTTCGGTATTAATCAGCTATTCAAACCGTATTCACTCGCAAAAGAATCTAAATCAGCTTGGAAGTACAATCAAAGCTTTTACAGCTGTAAATCACATAGAAGGAAGTGATGAAACATATTGGGCATCTAAGGTGGTTCAGGAATTAAAGCTTGAATGGCATCAGGCTGAATGTACAAGCGATGATTTAGCGGCAGATATAGAACAAATGGTTTATTATCAGGATATTCCATTGTTGTCAACCAGTACGTTTGCACAGTTTCAGGTAATGAAACTGGCGAAAGAATCTGGTGTTACTATTTTGATGGATGGACAGGGTGGTGATGAACTTTTTGCCGGATATTTTCCATTTTATGTTTCATATTTAACACAGCTTTTAAAATCGGGAAATCTGTCTTTGTTTGTCGGAGGACTAAATGCTTTGAAAAATTCGCAGGGAACCTGGAATCTCTATGTGAGATGTTTAATTAAATTACTGATAGATAAATATTCACCTTCGGTTATTTTGGCTTCTGTCAGCAAAAATATACGAAGTGAAAGCCGGTTTGTTCGCAATGAGTTTAACCAGAATTTACGCGCGTTATCAGTAAGTAAAGAATATAGTCTAAAACCATTGAATGTACATCTGAGTGAATTTTTTACAGGATATTATCTAAAAAACCTGTTGAGATGGGAAGACAGATGCTCTATGCGGTATTCGATTGAGTCTCGTACCCCTTTTGCCGATGATATTGAATTGATCGAAAAGATGTTTTCGATTCCGGCAAATTACAAGATTGTAGATGGCTGGAGTAAATCATTGCAACGTGAAGCTTCAAAAGGGATTTTAAACGAAGAAATCCGGTTACGGAAAGATAAACTGGGGTTTTCTACACCTCAGCATGTGTGGTTGAATCAGATTTCTGCAAAGCTGAAAACGTATATTCATGAGTTCGGTGATAATAACCAGTTTATTGATAATCAAAAGATTTTAAAGAATTGGAATTCAATTTTTAATGGAAAATCGAATCGTGAAGCCGATTTCGTTTGGCGTTATGTGAATTTTTTGATCTGGAAAGAAAAATTCAGGCTTTGAGCCCTCTGAAATAAGACTTTTTACTCACTTAAGATATTTTTCACAGGGTGTCCGATATTGGGTTTAGGTATTTGTTTAAGTTTCAATATTACAGTGTAATATGATATGTTTTGATGCGCAAATATTTTGTTTGTCGTATGTTTTCTCCAATATTCTTAACACGTTGTTAGGATAGTTGCATAAATTGACTGTTTGTTGATATTTAGATGTTAAGTATTTATTAACTCCTAAAATAATTTCCGAAGCGTTCAGTGTAATGCTTTTTGATTAAATTTGTCGTTCAATAGGTATGTTTTAACACAACGTAACATACGCAAAGTCAATATATAAGCAAGCTATGAATAAATTTATTACTGCTGAAGATGCCGTTTCACGGGTTAAAAGTGGAATGACTTTAATGATTGGTGGATTTTTGGGAGTTGGCTCCCCGTTGAAAATCATCGACCTGCTCGTTCAATCTGAAGTTAAAGATCTGACAATTATCTGCAATGATGCTGCATTTGTTGACAAAGGCTTAGGAAAGCTTATTGTAAACAAACAGGTGAAAAAAGTTATTTCTTCGTATATTGGTTCAAATCCAAGTTGTATCGACCAGATGAATGCAAAAGAAATTGAAGTTGAGTTTGTTCCTCAGGGAACACTGGCTGAAAAAGTTCGTTCAGGGGGTGCCGGAATCGGAGGTTTTTTAACGCAAACCGGATTGGGTACTGTGGTTGAAAATGGTAAACAAATTATCAATCTTGATGGTAAGGATTACATTCTGGAAAAAGCCCTTCGTGCAGATATGGCATTGATAGGAGCAACTATTGCCGATAAGAAGGGAAATCTGATTTATAAAGGTACCAGCCAGAATTTCAATCCTTTGATGGCATCGGCTGCAGATATTGTAATTGTTGAAGCTGAAGAAATTGTTGAAACCGGAACCTTGCCGATGGAAAATATCAAAACTCCGCATGTTTTTGTGGATTATATTGTAGCTCAGTAATTTGAAGATAATAACCAACAAACATAATTCAAAATGATAAAATCAATGATTCGCTTACGTATGAGTTCTCACGATGCTCATTATGGTGGAAATCTTGTAGATGGAGCACGCATGCTTCAACTTTTTGGCGATGTTGCAACCGAACTTTTAATCATCAACGATGGTGACGAAGGCCTCTTTTGCGCTTATGACAATGTTGAATTTTTAGCACCTGTATATGCCGGAGATTATATTGAAGCAGTTGGCGAAATTGTAAGTGTAGGAAATTCATCACGAAAAATGACGTTCGAAGCACGTAAAGTAATAGCTCCGCGTACCGATATTTCAGAATCTGCAGCAGATTTTTTGGAAGAACCTGTTGTGGTTTGTCGCGCCAGTGGTACCTGTGTTGTTCCTAAAAAATGCCAAAGAAAAATTTAGAAATTAGAAGACAGAAGGCAGAAGAAATTTTGATATTTTTTTAATTTTTAGCTTCTGACTCCTGACTCCTCAATAACTCATCCCATGGAAAAATTAATCATTACCGCTGCAATTTGTGGCGCAGAAGTATTAAAAGAACATAATCCTGCAGTGCCTTACACTGTGGAAGAGTGTGTTCGCGAAGCCAAATCGGCTTATGATGCAGGTGCAAGTATCATCCACTTACACGTAAGATGGGATGATGGCACTCCAACTCAGGATAAAGGCCGCTTCAATGAGGTGATGACAGCTATTAAGGCTGTATGTCCGGATGTAATTATTCAGCCTTCAACCGGAGGTGCTGTAGGAATGAGTGACGATGAACGTCTCCAACCTACGGAACTTAATCCGGAAATGGCTACTCTCGATTGCGGTACTCTTAACTTTGGTGGTGACGACGTTTTTATGAATACAGAAAATACCATCAAATACTTTGGCGAACGCATGATTGAACGTGGTATTAAGCCGGAACTCGAAGTTTTCGACAAGAGCATGATCGACATGGCCCTTCGTTTACAAAAGAAAGGGTTCATTAAAACGCCAATGCACTTCGATTTTGTAATGGGTGTTAACGGTGGTATCTCAGGTGAACTGAGGGATTTCGTATTCATGCGTGGCAGCATTCCTGCTGATGCAACTTATACCGTTGCGGGTGTTGGTCGTTTCGAATTTCCATTAGCTGTAGCAGCTATCATTGATGGCGGTCATGTTCGCGTAGGATTCGAAGATAACGTATTCCTTGCAAAAGGAGTTCTTGCAAAATCGAACGGAGAACTGGTAAATAAGGTAGTTAGAATGGCCAAAGAACTGGGTCGCGAAATTGCAACCCCTGCTGAAGCAAGAGTGATACTGGGAATTAAATAGAATCCAGAAGTTGGAATTCAGAAGTAAGAAGCTGGAATGGAAAAGTCGAAGTCATTTACTGAATTGATTGTTTGGCAAAAAGCTCATGAATTTGTGCTAAAAATTTATTTATTGACATCTTCATTTCCAAAATCAGAAATATTTGGACTAACATCACAATTTCGAAGAGCTGTTGTGTCAATTGCAGCAAATATAGCCGAGGGATATGTGAAAAAAGGAAAATTGGATAAAGTTAGATTTTTTAATATAGCACAAGGCTCTTTAGCTGAATGTAATATTATACTCTTCTATCTATTGACTTAGAATACATTTCAAAGGAAAGTTCTGTTGAATTAGATGAGAAAATTGATGAAATATCAAAACTTCTGGTAAGTTATATGGCAAAAGTCTCCAGATCAATATAATCTGACTTCTAACTTCTTTATGAAAAAGGCAGATACATTGTAAATAATTAAAAATGATTTTAAATATTCATCGAAATGCAAAAAAAAGGAAATAAGTACGGTACTCACCGCGTAATTGAACCAATGGGAGTTTTGCCACAACCGGCAAACAGAATCGACAACAACATGGATGAAATTTATGACAATGAAATCCTGATTGATGTAATTACTTTAAATATTGACTCTGCAAGCTTTACGCAAATTGAAGAACAAGCAGGTGGTGATAAGGCTAAGATTGCTGAAATCATGATGGGTATTGTTGCAAAACAAGGCAAGCACCGTAACCCTGTTACTGGTTCGGGTGGTATGTTACTCGGAAAAGTTGAAAAAATTGGGGATGCATTGAAAGGCAAAATAGACCTGAAAGAAGGTGATAAAATTGCCACGTTAGTATCATTGTCATTAACTCCGCTTCGTATCGATAAAATCAAAGATATCCGTCCTGATATTGATCAGGTTGATATTGATGGTAAAGCAATTTTGTTTGAAAGTGGTATTTACGCTAAAATTCCGGACGATATGCCGGAAGGACTCGTTCTTTCAGCTTTAGACGTAGCCGGAGCTCCTGCTCAAACTGCAAAACTGGTAAAACCTGGCGATACAGTATTGATTATTGGCGCTGGTGGAAAATCAGGAATGCTTTGCTGCTACGAAGCGAAAAAACGTGCCGGAGTTACCGGAAAAGTAATTGGTTTATGCCATAGCGAAAAGAGTACTAAGCGTTTGCAGGAACTTGGTTTCTGCGATCATGTATTTTCAGCAGATGCAACTCAGCCGGTAGCAATCCTCGAAATCATGGAAAAACTTACCAATGGTGAAATGGCTGATGTTACCATCAACAACGTAAATATTACCGATACCGAAATGACCAGTATTCTTTGCACAAAAGATACCGGTGTGGTTTACTTCTTCTCAATGGCAACTTCATTTACCAAAGCAGCGCTGGGTGCAGAAGGGGTTGGCAGTGATGTAACCATGATTGTAGGAAACGGTTATACCAAAGGTCACGCAGAAATTACACTTGCAATATTGAAGGAAAGCGAAAAGCTCAGAAACGTATTCACTGAGATGTACGCATAACATACTGAGGTAATTCGGGTAAAAATCAAATGATTCTTACCCGAATTCCTTTTTCTGAATACAAAAATATTAAGACTAGAGGTTAGAGGATATGGAAAAAGGGTGCAAGTACGGAACACACCGGGTTATTGAGCCTAAGGGGACATTGCCGCAACCGGCATTGAAGCTCGATAATACTATGAAAATTTATGATAATGAAGTGCTGATAGATGTAAAAACATTAAATATCGACTCAGCAAGCTATACTCAGATTCGGCAGGCATGCAGTGATAATGCCAATAAGATGAAAGAGATGATTTTATCCATCGTTGCCGAACGGGGAAAAATGCAAAATCCGGTTACCGGATCAGGAGGAATGCTTATTGGGACTGTAAGAGAGATTGGGCCAAACTTTCCAAATAAGAAATTAAAAGCAGGTGATAAAATTGCAACCTTGGTTTCGTTGTCACTTACTCCATTGAAAATTAATAAGATATTGCATCTTGAAGCAGGTCATGACCAGGTGGATGTTGATGCACAGGCCATTTTATTCGAAAGTGGAATTTATGCAGTACTTCCTGCTGATATGCCGGAAAAACTTGCATTGGCAGCATTGGATGTTGCCGGAGCTCCGGCTCAGGTTGACCGCCTTGTAAAAGAAGGCGATACTGTTTGTATTATAGGTGGCGGCGGAAAGTCGGGCGTTCTTTGCTGTTATCAGGCTATGAAAAATGTGGGAACTACCGGACGTGTAATCGTCGTAGAGTATTCCAAAGAAAACGCTCAGAGAATCATTGACCTTAAATTAGCTCATGACGTGATTATTGCCGATGCAACCAACGTTATGGACGTATATAATAAGGTAACTGCAATCACCGGACAACGTGGCTGCGATGTTACCATCAACAATGTAAATGTTCCCAGTACCGAAATGACTTCCATTCTCATTACCAAAGGTCAGGGAACCATCTATTTCTTCTCGATGGCAACTTCGTTTACCAAAGCTGCTTTGGGTGCCGAAGGTGTTGGAAAAGATATCAACCTCATCGTAGGAAATGGATATGCAAAGGGGCATGCAGATCTTACCCTGAATATTCTTCGCGAATCGGATGAAGTAAGAGCTCTGTTTGAAAAGTTGTATGTATAACACAATTAAATAATTATCATGTTAGTAAATAACAGAAAAAAGTTTTTTCCCGAAGTTACCGACGAACAATGGAATGATTGGAAATGGCAGGTAAAAAACCGTATCGAAACACTCGACCAGTTAAAGAAGTACATTAACCTTACTTCTGAAGAAGAAGAAGGTGTAAAAGAATCGCTGAAAACACTCCGTATGGCGATTACTCCGTACTATCTTTCACTGATTAATACGGAAGATAAGAACTGCCCGGTTCGCCGTCAGGCGATCCCAACCGGCATGGAAACACATCAAACGGCAGCCGATCTTCTAGATCCTTTGCATGAAGATGAAGATTCTCCTGTTCCGGGATTAACTCACCGCTATCCAGACAGAGTTTTATTCCTCATAACCGATATGTGTTCAATGTATTGTCGTCATTGTACCCGTCGTCGTTTTGCAGGTCAGAAAGATGCCGAATCTCCATCTGAAAGAATTCAAAACGCGATTGATTATATTGCACGTACCCCCGAAGTTCGGGATGTATTACTCTCAGGGGGCGATGCATTGATGGTTAGCGACAAAATGCTTGAATCTATTATTGAACGTTTACGTGCTATTCCTCATGTCGAAATCATCCGTATCGGTAGTCGTACTCCCGTAGTTTGTCCGCAACGTATCACCGACGATCTGGTAAATATGCTGAAAAAATATCACCCGATCTGGCTCAATACTCATTTTAATCATCCAAACGAGATTACTGCTGAAGCCTCCGAAGCATGTGCAAAACTTGCCAACGCTGGTGTGCCACTGGGAAATCAGTCTGTTTTGTTGAGAGGTGTAAACGATTGCACTCATACAATGAAAAAACTCGTTCACAACTTAGTGAAAATAAGAGTTCGTCCATATTATATTTATCAGTGTGATCTTTCCATGGGATTAGAACATTTCCGTACTCCGGTTTCGAAAGGGATCGAAATCATTGAAAACTTACGTGGACATACATCCGGTTACGCCGTTCCTACGTTTGTAGTTGATGCTCCGGGTGGTGGTGGAAAGACTCCGGTTATGCCAAATTATGTAATTTCACAGGCTCCGGGTCGTGTGGTTCTGCGAAATTTCGAAGGTGTTATCACTACATACACTGAACCTGTCGATTATAAAGATGAATGCCAGTGTGAAGACTGCCAGAAAGAAAAAGGTTTTTTAAGCCAGAAAAAAGAGGAAGAATACCGTACCGAAGGTGTTGCAGGTTTATTGAAAGGAGAACGTCTTTCTATTGAACCTAAATCATTACTTCGTCACGAAAGAACACACAACAATAAGCACGAATAATGCCTTTTGTTGACGAAATAACAAACTATGAAAGTGTAGCAATAGTCGGTTTGGAGAAAAACACAGGGAAGACAGAATGTCTGAACTATATTCTGAACCGGCTGCGAACTGCACCGCATACGATTGCGCTCACATCTATCGGTATTGATGGAGAAAGCGAGGATCAGGTTACCGGAACTCATAAGCCTGAAATCGAAATAGTGGAAAACACGTTGTTTGTTACTTCCGAAAAACATTATCGTCAAAAGCAACTTATCTCTGAAGTGTTGAATGTGGGAACACACCGCACTTCGCTCGGACGGCTGGTTACTGCCCGCGCTCTTTCTTGTGGAAAAGTACTTTTGTCCGGCCCTTCTGGCACAGCTGAACTCAAAAAGTTAATTGTAGAACTTCGAACGATCGGTGCCCAAACGGTTTTGGTGGATGGAGCTCTTTCGCGTTTAAGTTTAAGTTCACCAGCCATCACCCAGGCAATGGTTTTGGCTACCGGAGCTGCCCTCTCTTCCGATTTGAAACAACTGGTTCGTAAAACACGCTATGTGTATGATCTGATTGAGCTGAAAGAAATAGAAGGTGTTGACAGAGATGTGTTTATGAATATTGAAAAAGGTATCTGGGCTATTGATCGTGATAAACAATTCCACGATTTAAAAATTTCTTCAGCTTTTCTTCTGGAAAAACACAAAGAGGAAGTTTTTAAATTCGGACAAACTCTTTTTGTTGCCGGAGCTGTTACCGATAGTTTACTCAACTTTTTAAGAGTACAAAAAAATGTTTCTGAGATTGTGCTGGTAATGAAAGATTTTACCCGTATGTTTGCTTCTCTGGAAGCGTTTAATGCATTCATGAAAAGAGGAGGGCAGGTCAAGGTAATTCAAAAAACAAAACTTTTGGCTGTATGTGTAAATCCTGTAGCTCCGAATGGATTTCGTTTCGATTCCGGAGAGTTATGCAGGGTGATGCGGCAAAGCCTGGGAATTCCTGTATATGACATTCGTCAGATGATAGTATAAGATATGGAACTGAAAAAAGTACTGGAGCGTAACCCAAATCTGAAATTTGTGGTAGATAAGCTGGAACTCTATTCCGGTTTGTCACGCAAGTATCTTTATGCTTCACGATTTAAAACGCAGGTTGCTGATATTGAGCTGGAACTGAATCTTATTGAACATGTTTTTGCTTTGTTGAAAAATCCTGCTCAGGAAGAGTTTATATCCAAAATCAAAATCAAGCTTATGCAGTTTAAAGATGTGAATGGATCAATTCGCAATCTGTCAACAGCTACAGTTTTAGATGATGTAGAACTGTTTGAACTAAAGCATTTCAGCTTGTTACAGGACGACGTGAGGCAACTTCTGGCTTTAACCGGTACTGCCGTATTGGATATGCCTTCGCTGGAAAAAGTGATTGCAATTCTTGATCCTCAAAATCAACGTATTCCAGGGTTTTATATATATGATGAATATAGTTCAAAACTGGCTGAAATCCGTAAGGAATACAAAACAATCAAACATCAGGAAGACTCACATGAATATGTGGATGTAGTGAATAGTAAGGCAGATATGCTTTTTCAGCAAAGCCTTGTCCTCGAAGATGAAATTCGCGAAAAGCTTACACAGGAGCTTTCAAAACATAAAGAAACTTTAAAAGAGGCTATCGACAAAATTGCGCATCTCGATATTTTAATAGCTAAAGCTGAAGTAGCAGATAAATTAGATCTCACTAAACCGGAAATTTCAAAGGAAACTACAATATTGCAAGGCCTGTTCAATCCTCAACTGAAGGAACTTTTACAAAGCAAGGGGAAGGATTTTCAAGCAGTTGATATTTGTATTCCGCAAAGAGCTCATTTGATTACCGGAGCCAATATGGCCGGGAAAACGGTATTATTGAAATCAATTGCACTTGCTCAGTACTTGATGCAATTTGGATTTTATGTACCAGCGTCTTATGCCGGAATTGTTCCAGTAGAAGAAGTAGTTCTATGCATAAGTGATGATCAATCGGAGTTAGCCGGATTATCGTCATTCGCAGCCGAGATGATGAATGTTAATTCGATCATCCAGCTTATCAGAAAAAAGAAAAAAATATTTGTGCTTATTGATGAGTTAGCACGTACTACCAACCCTGTTGAAGGAACTGCTTTCGTGGCTTCAATGCTCGAATTACTCGAAGAAAATAAGGTGAGAAGCTTGATTACAACTCATTATAGTGGAATTGAAACGAATTGTCGTAAACTTCGTGTCAAAGGATTTATCCGTGAAAAGCTAAATACGGATCTCACCATCGACAATATTAACGATTACATTGACTATTCGCTGGTTGAAGAGCAAGATCAAATAGTACCGATGGAAGCTTTGCAAATAGCGGCTTTGCTTAATGTGGATGCATCGCTGCTCGAACGAGCCCACTCACTTATGAAAAAAACAGAAACAAAATAGAAACCCATAATAAAATAATAAACAAAGGATGCAAAAGAGTAAGTTAGGACTTGACTTTGAAAAAGTAAAACAGGCGAAGCAAGTGTCGAAAAACATTGCGGATGATGTTCAGAATTTTGTAAATAATTACACTACTGTTGCCGTAGAACGTACATTATGTCGTCTTTTAGGTATCGATAATGTGGATGCCAACGAAGTTCCGCTACCCAACGTAGTGGTGGATCATATCAAAGAAAAAGGCGGACTTAATCAAGGTGTTATGTTCTACCTTGGCAACGCTATTATTGAAACTAAACTGGATCCTCAGCAGATAGCCGAACAAATTTCGGAAGGTAAATTAGAAATTACACAATTACCGGTTCATTCAACGGAAGAGATTCATCAGGCAATTATGCCATATGTTCACAGTGCTGTGGAACGGGTTCGGAATAATCGTCTCCGTCGTGAAAACTATCTCAATACTATTGGAGAAGGTAAGAAACCATATCTCTATGTAATTGTAGCTACTGGAAATATTTACGAAGATGTAGTACAAGCTCAGGCTGCTGCACGTCAGGGTGCCGATGTTATTGCTGTAATTCGTACTACCGGACAAAGTTTACTCGATTACGTTCCTTTTGGTGCAACCACCGAAGGCTTTGGCGGAACATTTGCAACACAGGAAAACTTCCGCATTATGCGCACCGCATTAAATGAAGTAGGAGAGGAAGTAGGTCGTTACATTCGTCTGTGCAACTATTGCTCAGGATTATGTATGCCCGAAATTGCTGCAATGGGTGCTCTTGAAGGCTTGGATGTTATGCTGAATGATGCCCTATATGGAATTTTGTTCCGCGACATCAACATGCAGCGCACATTGGTTGACCAATATTTTTCGCGTATTCTTAATGGATTTGCAGGCGTAATTATCAATACCGGCGAAGATAATTATCTTACAACGGCTGATGCTTTTGACGAAGCACATACGGTGTTAGCATCCGATTTGATCAATGAACAACTTGCCTTAATAGCCGGATTACCCGAAGAACAGATGGGATTAGGTCATGCATTTGAAATGGATCCGGAGCTCGAAAACGGTTTCTTATACGAATTAGCGCAAGCGCAAATGACCCGTGAAATATTCCCGAAAGCTCCATTAAAATATATGCCACCTACCAAGTTTATGACTGGAAACATTTTCAGAGGTCATATTCAGGATGCATTGTTTAATATGATTGGAATATGGACAAATCAAGGCATACAGCTTTTAGGGATGCCTACCGAAGCAATTCACACACCCTTTATGTCCGATCGTTATCTTTCAATCGAAAATGCCAAATATATCTTTGGCAATATGAAAGATATTGGAAATGAAGTTGAGTTTAAAAAAGACGGAATTATTCAGCAACGAGCACAGAAAGTTTTGGATGATGCCCTGAATTTATTGCTGATTCTCGAAAAAGAGAGTTTGTTTACAGCTCTCGAAAAAGGAATTTTTGGCGATGTAAAACGCCCGAAAAACGGAGGTAAAGGATTGAGCGGCGTAGCCGAAAAAGGTACAAATTACTTCAATCCATTTATAGAACTTATGAATGGCAAAAAGTAGCACCCGTTTTTTGCCGTGAAAACTCAAAAAAAACATTAAAAATATGACACTATATACATTTGTTACGTTGGGACTTACTGGACTTAAGTCATTAAAAATTATCAAATTCCAGGCTGGACTATTTGGTGAATTTCGATGTAATGATAAATTTATGCATTCGGAAGTTTATCAATAAATTACTATGTATTCGTGTTTTTAGAGTTTTTAGGGCTCAAATTCTTATTTTTAAACCCATAAAAGAAATATTACTATGAGCGGAGGATTATATTCAACAGATAAAAATGATTTTGATCAAACCCTTGATCTGAAAAAGATTAAACCTTATGGCGATACCATGAATGATGGTAAAACTCAGTTGAGTTTTACGCTTCCTGTGCCTGAAGGAGAAGAAGCAATTGAAGCGGCTAAACAATTGATGAAAAAGATGGGGTTCGAAAACCCTCAAATTGTATTCACGAAGGAGCTTACCAATGGTTTTACATTTTTCAATGGTTATGGAAACTGTGTTCATACTGTTGATTACACAACCATTCATGTTCCGAAAGTAGAATCGAATAAAATGGATATGCACGAAACCGATGCATACATTAAAGAACATATTGGCCGTAAAATCATCGTGGTAGGTGCCAGTACCGGAACGGATGCTCACACCGTTGGTATTGATGCGATTATGAATATGAAAGGGTTTGCCGGTCATTATGGATTAGAACGTTACGAAATGATTGAAGCTATTAATATGGGAAGTCAGGTTCTCAATGAAGAGTTTATTGCAAAAGCGATTGAATTAAATGCAGATGCATTACTCGTTTCGCAAACTGTAACGCAAAAAGATGTACATATCCAAAATCTTACAGAACTGGTTGAAATGATGGAAGCCGAAGGGTTGCGCAGTAAAATGATTCTGGCATGTGGTGGTCCGCGTATTTCACACGAACTTGCCAAAGAACTAGGTTATGATGCCGGTTTTGGAATGAATACCTATGCCGATGATGTTGCCTCATTTATAGCGCAGGAACTGGTTCGTAGATCAGATGAAAAATAAAGATTATCAATACTATACAAAAATATTCAACCATGGATAAAAAACAAATCAGAGAAGTAATCGCTCGTCGTGTTGCACTCGAATTAAGAGATGGTGATGTTGTAAACCTTGGAATCGGGCTTCCGACACTTGTTCCGGATTATATTCCGGAAGGTGTCCATGTTACATTACAATCGGAGAATGGGTTATTAGGCATGGGACCAACTCCCGAAACCGGAAAAGAAGACCCGCATCTTACCAATGCAGGTGGAGGGTATATTACAGCTCTTCCGGGTGCAATCAGTTTCGACAGTGCCACCTCATTCGGCATCATTCGTGGTGGGCATGTGGATGTTACTGTTTTAGGAGCAATGCAGGTTGACGAAAAAGGAAATCTCGCCAACTGGATGATTCCTGGTAAAAAAACACCGGGTATGGGTGGCGCGATGGATTTACTCGTGGGTGCCCGTCGTGTTATTCTGGCTATGGAACATATGGCTGGTGAAAGTAAAAAAATTCTGAAAGAATGTACGTTACCTCTTACTGCTGCCGGACAGGTAAATATGATCGTGACTGAAATGGGGATGATGGAAATAACGTCAGAAGGTATTGTGCTCAAAGAAATTCATCCGGAATTCACTGTTGAGCAGGTTCAGGGTGCTACGGGAGCGCAATTAATTATAGCTGACGACCTTAAACCTATGCAGCAATAAAGTTTTTTTGTATAATTGCATTATCATTAACAAAAATCTAAACCCTAACATAAACCATGGAAAAAGTTTATATCATAGCAGCGAAGAGAACTGCAATCGGAAAATTTGGTGGTAGTCTGCAAAGTGTATCTGCAGTAGAGCTTGCATCTACCGTAATGAAAAACATTTTGGAAGAAACCAAAATTAATCCATCTGATTTAGATGAAGTTATCGTCGGAAACGTGATTTCGGCAGGTCAAAAACAAGGTGTTGCCCGTCAGGCTTCTATCAAAGCCGGAATTCCTCAGGAAGTTCCTGCCTATGGTGTGAACATGATTTGTGGAAGCGGAATGAAATCAATTATCAATGCCTTCAATGGTATTCGCTCTGGCGAAACTAATCTCGTTTTGGCGGGTGGTACCGAATCAATGTCACAAAGTGGGTTTGTTCTCCCGGGAGCTGTTCGTAATGGCATTAAAATGGGCAATTTTAATGCGATCGATATTATGGTTTACGATGGTTTAACGGATGCTTTCGAAGGCTATCACATGGGGATTACTGCCGAAAATGTTGCGGAACGTCACAACATCAGCCGTCAGGCTCAGGATGAATTTTCATATCAATCACAACAAAAGGCAATTGCAGCGATTGATGGTGGAAAATTTGTAAACGAAATTGTCCCTGTTGAAATCGTTACCCGTAAAGAAACCATCATCTTCAATACAGATGAGTTTCCGAACAGAGGAACAAATCCTGAAAAACTGAGTGCTTTAAAACCTGCATTCAAGAAAGATGGAACGGTTACAGCCGGTAATGCCTCAGGAATTAATGATGGTGCGTCATTTCTTTTATTGGCATCCGAAAGCTATGTAAAAGCGCATAATCTTACTCCGCTTGTAGAAATTGTTGCTACCGGACAAGGTGGTGTTGATCCTGCTGTAATGGGATTAGGTCCTGTTCCTGCAGTTCGCAACGTATTGAAAAAAGCGAACATGAAACTTACCGATATGGAAGTTCTGGAGCTGAACGAAGCATTTGCAGCACAGTCACTGGGTGTTGTAAAACTTCTGGCAGAAGAACATGGTGTTGATGAAAAATGGATCAAAGATCGCTGCAATTTGAACGGGGGAGCTATTGCGTTAGGACATCCTATCGGCGCTTCCGGAAATCGCATCACAGTTTCATTGATTCACGAAATGAAACGTGCAAACAATAAATATGGTCTTGCTTCACTCTGTATTGGAGGTGGCATGGGTACTGCCGTTATTTTGAAAAACGTTTAATCCCGGAATCATGATTAAAGCAGGCGATACTTTTATAGAAAAACTTTCCTTTAAACAGGAAGACGTAATCAAATTTGCCGAAGTTACCGGCGATTGTAACCCTATTCACCTGGATGAAGAATATGCTGCCAAAACATTTTTTAAACGCCCGATTGTTCACGGTTTTTTGTCGGGAGCTGTATTTTCAAAAGTATTTGGAACTCAGTTTCCGGGCGAAGGAACCATTTACCTTTATCAGGAAATGAAATTTCTGGCTCCTGTATTTGTAAACGAACAATACATTGCTCGTTTTGAAGTGATGGAAGTAAATACCGAGAAACATCTCGGTGTTATCAAATGTATACTCGAAACCGAAAGCGGACAGGTTTGCATTGATGGAATGGCCAGATTGAAAAATAACAACCAATTCATATCATAATACTATGTGTAAAATCAATAATAGAGTAGCCATCATTACAGGTGGTGCAGCCGGAATAGGAGCTGCAACTGCAATTCGTTTTGCAAACGAAGGTGCAAAAGTTGTGATTTGGGATCTCGATGAAAATCGTGGAAACGAATTGGCAAAACAACTTACAAGTCAGGGTTTGAGCGCTGTGTTTCATAAAGTAAATACCAGTAATTATCAGGAAGTAGAATCCGCTGCAAAACAAGTATTTGAAGCGTATGGATCTATCGATATTCTGATTAATAATGCCGGTATTACCCGTGACGCAACCCTGAAAAAAATGACTCCGGAACAATGGCAACAGGTTATCGATGTAAATCTAACCGGTGTTTTCTATTGTGCAAAAATCATTTCAGATTACATGGTAGAAAAAGGGTACGGACGTATTATCAATACTTCTTCGGTTGTTGCACTATATGGTAATTTCGGGCAAACCAATTATGTGGCTACCAAAGCCGGTATTATTGGTATGACCAAAACCATGGCTCGCGAACTGGGTAAAAAAGGTGTAACGGTTAATGCAGTTGCTCCCGGATTTATTATGACCGAAATGGTTGCAAAAATGCCTGAAAACGTAATTGATATGATGAAAGCAAAAGTTCCGGTTGCACGTTTAGGTCAACCGGAAGAAATTGCTTCTGCATACCTTTTCCTTGCTTCGGAAGAAGCTGCCTATATCAACGGTACGACATTGAGTGTTGACGGGGGTATGACAATATAAATGTGAAACGTGAAGCGTGAAAAGAGTTCATGTACACGTTTTATTTCATTCTTAAAAAAAGCCGGTGATTGAGTTGTTGTTCAGTTACCGGCTTTTGTTTATTTTCAAATAGAATTATCCTGTAATGGAAACTCCAATTAAATGCCCGATTCCGAAGGTGATGGCAGCGGCAATTAAACCAAACAATACCTGCCGGAAACCGGAGTACCAGACATTTTTTCCGGTAAATAATGTAATAGCAGCACCTATTAAAAAGAGTCCGGTAGCACTTAATCCAACGCTGATGAAGATTGCGTTCATACCATGGGTAAATAAAAAAGGTGAAACAGGAATAATTGCACCGATCGAAAACAAAATAAATGAATAGATCGCTGCTTCTATTGCTGACCCCTTTAATTCTTCAGCATTAATTCCCAGTTCTTCCTTGACTAAAACTTTGTGAGCCTGGTTTTTGTCCATCATTATTTCGGAAGCCATCGCATGAGCCTGTTTCTCAGGAATTCCTTTCGCGATATAGATTAAAGCCAGTTCGAGTTGCTCTCCGTCAGGATTGACTTCAATTTCGTCCATTTCCAGTTGCATCTGATTTTCGTAAAGTTCTTGTGAGCTTTTTACCGAAATCCATTCCCCTAATGCCATCGAGAGGGCACCGGCCAACAATCCGGCTAGCCCCGCTAACAAAACTCCTTGTTGCCCTGTTGTGGCACCGGCAACTCCCATTACCAGGCTAAAGTTAGAAACCAATCCGTCGTTGCCTCCCAAAACAGCAGCTCTGATTGCATTTCCACCAACCGAACGATGGCGCTTTTCAAATTTGGAAAGCTGCACTCCGCTTACATTTTCTTCTTTTTCGAGCAGGGATTGAAGTATTTTTACGTGATTAGTTTCTGTTCCATTCAGTTCTTGATTGTACTTTTGTTTTGACTGGATAATATTGCTCGAAATGCTTTTTTCGGTATCCATCATTACACCCAGAACATAGTCGTATCCAAATACTTTTCCAATTAAACTGAGTGTTTTTGCTCTCCATGAAGGACGAATGAGATTATCCGTGCTGATATTTTCCTTCAAGGCAAATGCCTCTGCATGACTTCTTTCAATTTCACTCATTTGTCGATACACATTTGCAATGGTTTCGTCCGGTTCGTTTTCAGAGAGCTTTAAATAGAGATAACAGGCATCAATTTCAGTTTGGATATTCGATTTTTTCATTATTCTAGGTTTGGAATGGATAGTTTTCTCTGCTACCTATTATTTGGTGTTGATAAAAGTACAAAATAATCGCTTTATGCTTTAGGGGATCTCTGTTTGTGTACGAGTTTTATTTCCATTTATGTTTTGTTGACAGAGAATATGGAAACGGAATATATTTAAGTAATATCCTTTGTCAGAGAGCTTATACGGGAGTGTTTTAACAATTCGATGCGTTTTGATAAATTACCGTTAAATCCTTGTTTGAACAAGTGTTTGTTATTCAAATAACAGTACTTTTGTAAATTCTGATTCTGTAGTGAATTAAATAACAAATTATAAGCAGAAACCTGCTTAACGTTACTTTGTTTACAGTCTGCCAGCTCTTTCATAAGTTGATCTGAACGCTGGGAAGATATTTATAGATCAGAAATAAATGATTGAAAAACAAATTATTAAACCGATAAAATGTCAGCATGTCTGACTCCAAAACGTATATCATGGACTTTAGTTTATCAAAACAAGATGAATTGTTTTTGCAGATGATCAGAGAGTTTGCAGAAAAAGAGGTGAAGCCTCTTGCCGCCGAAGTGGATGAGCAGGAACGTTTTCCTGTTGAAACTGTTGAAAAGATGTCCAAAATCGGAATTATGGGTATTCCCGTTCCTGTGATTTATGGGGGAGCGGGTGGCTCTAATCAGCTCTACTCAATGGCTGTGGAAGAACTTTCGAGAGCTTGTGCTACCACCGGAGTTATTGTTTCGGCTCATACCTCTCTCTGTATTGCCCCGATTCTGGAAAATGGCACAGAAGAGCAAAAACAAAAATATCTGCCTAAACTTGCTGCTGGTGAGTGGATTGGTGCTTTTGGTCTTACCGAACCGAATGCGGGTACGGATGCTTCTTCGCAACAAACTGTTGCAGTGGAAGATGGCGATAATTACATACTCAATGGTACAAAAATATTTATCACCAATGCCGAATATGCTCATGTGTATATCATTTTCGCGATGACCGATAAAAGTAAGGGAACCAAAGGCATTACCGCATTTATTGTAGAAAAAGACACTCCGGGATTCTCTGTTGGAAAGAAAGAAAAAAAGCTTGGAATCAGGGGGTCTGCGACGTGCGAATTGATTTTTGAGAATTGTGTAATCCCGAAGTGTAATCTTCTTGGTAAAATTGGAGGTGGTTTTGGCGTCGCCATGAAAACACTCGATGGAGGACGTATCGGTATTGCTGCGCAGGCTCTTGGTATTGCTCAGGGGGCAATGGACGAAACCGTTAAATACACCAAAGAAAGAAAACAATTTGGCCGTTCAATTGCTGCCTTCCAGAATACTCAGTTTCAATTGGCCGACATGGAGACCAGAGTTCAGGCTTCACGCTGGCTTGTACGTGTGGCAGCTTATAAAAAAGATAAAAAACTTCCTTATTCGGTAGATGCAGCAATGGCAAAACTCTATTGTGCCGAAACCGCGATGGATGTAACCACTAAAGCTGTACAGCTTCACGGAGGATATGGTTATACCCGCGAATATCCGATAGAACGTATGATGCGTGATGCAAAGATTACCGAAATCTATGAAGGTACTTCTGAGGTTCAGCGTATGGTCATTTCGGCAGCTTTGTTAAAATAAAGAGTTTTGCTTTTACCGCAATATCGTCATACTGAGAAAATAGCGAAGCTTGACGTTGGTACAAATGGAATATAAAATAGTGAACATGAAAATAATAGTTTGTATAAAACAGGTTCCTGATACTACTGAAATCAAATTGGATCCTGTTACAGGAACATTGATTCGTGATGGCGTTCCAAGCATCATGAATCCGGATGATAAAGGCGGTTTAGAACTTGCCTTGCAATTGAAAGACAAATACAATGCACATGTAACGGTAATTACCATGGGGCCTATGCAGGCAGATGATATCCTGCGCGAAGCTTATGCAATGGGTGCCGACAGAGCAATTCATCTTACCGACCGTAAATTTGCCGGTGCCGATACACTTGCAACTTCCAATGCGTTAGCCGGTGCTCTTCGCCAATTGGAATATGATCTGATTATCAGCGGTCGCCAGGCTATTGATGGTGATACGGCCCAGGTTGGTCCTCAAATTGCCGAATTACTCGACCTTCCACAGGTTACCTATCTGGAAAGCCTTGAATTTGATGGAAAAAATACCTTTACAATCCGTAAACAGACTGAAGAGGGATACCAGATCGTTCAGGTTGATACTCCCTGTCTGGTTTCTGTACTTTCTTCTGCAAATAAAGCCCGTTACATGAGTGTTCGGGGTATTGTGGAAGCTCACAGTCGAGAAGTAGAACTCTGGGGAGCCGATAAAATTGAAGTTGATCACGAAAAATTGGGCTTAAAAGGCTCTCCAACCAAGGTGAATAAAGCTTTTACCAAAGGAGTAAAATCGGCAGGGCAGGTTTTTGAAGTGGATGATTACGAAGCGGTGGAAATTATCGTGAATAAACTGAAAGAAAAATATATATTATAAAAGGAGTCATGATGGAAATTTCAAACTATAAAGATGTCTATGTCTTTGTTGAACAAAGAGAAGGCGTTATACAGAATGTAGCTCTTGAACTCCTGGGCAAAGCCAGAGATTTGGCCAATGCTCTTGACGAAAAAGTGGTTGCAATTTGTCCGGGTCACATGATTGCAAACGAAGCCAAAGGTCTATTTGCTTACGGTGCTGACCGGGTTTTATGTATAGATGATGCCGAACTGGGCGTTTACACAACCGAACCTTATACACAGGCAATCGCACAGATTGTGAACAGCTATAAACCCGGAATATTGATGATTGGAGCCACCACCATTGGTCGCGATTTAGGTCCGCGTTTGTCGGCTCGTTTAAATACCGGGCTTACGGCCGATTGTACTCAGCTTGAGATAGGAGAGGACCGGCATTTAATGATGACCCGTCCGGCATTTGGGGGAAATTTGATGGCAACCATCGTGTGCAAGGAACATCGTCCGCAAATGTCAACCGTTCGGCCGGGAGTGATGAAGCCGGGAGTGAAAGACGGAAGTCGCAACGGTGAAGTGGAGATGGTGACTATTGATTTCGATCGTACAAAGTTTCGTGTAAAGGTTATCGAAACAGTGAAAGAGAAAAAGAATCTGGTGGACATTACCGAAGCGAATGTTTTGATTTCGGGCGGACGTGGTATCGGTAGCGAAGAAGGATTTGAACTGTTACAGCAACTGGCAAAACTATTGGGTGCAGAGGTCTCAGCTTCACGTGCCGCCGTTGATTCAGGTTTGTCCACACATGAACGTCAGGTGGGGCAGACTGGAAAAACCGTACGTCCGGATGTTTATATTGCAGCAGGAATTTCGGGTGCTATACAGCATCTTGCCGGGATGGAAGAATCGGAATTTATCATTGCCATTAACAAAGATAAAAGTGCTCCTATTTTTCAGATTGCCGATCTTGGGATTGTTGGTGATGCAAAGAAAATTATTGCATTGCTAACCGAAAAGCTGAAAAAAGAATAATGACAAAATAACCCTGTAATAAGATTCGTCTATTCAGGGGAATTAAGGGGAAAGTGGTGTTAAAGGGGCTGTATTAAGCCCCTTTATTCGTAGTATGTTTTCCTGATTTTTTGTACTCAGTATAGGAAAAAATATTGACTTTACGGATTATCCTAAAATACTAAATCATTGTAAAAATGATTGCTACGGAGAGCCTGATCTGCCTTTCTAAATAATATTTTGTCCCTGCAATAGTATTCTCTTTTCGAAAGCGAATAGCCTTAGTTGCTTCTCCTTCGGTCGGCGTACCATTTTTTAGGCTTCCCTGAGTCAGTGTTTTTGGGTTTGCGTAACTCGGAACTCCGGGTTTTGGGTGCGTCTGTATTTCCGGGTTTTACTATTTTGGAAGGCTCACGACGTTGTTGTTGCGGTTGACGGCGTTCTGTTTTTACCGGATTATGATCCATCAGCGGAAACGGATGATCGTCCACCACATTGAGATTTTTTCCGATAAGTTTTTCTACCTGTTTTAAATATGCTTTTTCTTCTGCATCACAAAAAGAGATTGCAGTGCCCTTTGCGCCGGCTCTTCCGGTACGTCCAATCCGGTGTACATAGGTTTCAGCAATGTTCGACATTTCGTAATTGATCACATATTCCAGATCATCCACATCAATTCCCCGGGCAGCAATATCAGTGGCTACCAATACACGGGTAGTTTGTTTTTTGAAATTTTCCAATGCCTTTTGGCGGGCGTTCTGCGCTTTATTTCCATGAATGGCTTCCGCCGAAATATGATGCGAAAGCAGCACTTTTACCACCTTATTCGCGCCATGTTTTGTCCGCGTAAATACCAGCACGGTTTTAATCTGAGGATTCTTCAGGATGTCGAGCAGTAAATGGTTTTTATTGCCCTTATCCACAAAATAAACATATTGTTGAATGATTTCAACGGTGGATGAAACGGGTGTTACCGATACTTTGACAGGTTGAAACAAGATGCTTGCAGCCAGTTTTACGATTTCGGGAGGCATAGTTGCCGAAAAGAAAAGCGATTGTCGCTTTTTGGGAAGTACGGCTAATAAACGACGGATATCGTGAATAAATCCCATGTCGAGCATACGGTCTGCTTCGTCGAGCACGAAAATCTCGATTTCGCGAAGCGATAAAAAGCCCTGATTCATCAGGTCGAGCAGGCGCCCCGGGGTTGCAATCAGAATGTCAACACCATTGCGTAATGCAGCCGTTTGCGGGTTTTGGTTAACCCCCCCGAATAAAACAGTATTGGTAAGCCCGGTATGTCTGCCATACGCATCAAAGCTTTCTCCAATCTGGATTGCAAGTTCGCGCGTGGGGGTTACAATCAGACTCCTGATTTTCTTTTTGCGATTAAATTGTTTGTTTTCGCTGAGCAACTGAAGAATGGGAATAGCAAATGCTGCTGTTTTCCCCGTTCCGGTTTGTGCACATCCAATCAGGTCGGTACCTTGTAAAATAATAGGAATAGATTCAGCCTGAATAGGAGTAGGAGTTGTATAACCCTCTTCCTGTAGCGATTTTAATATGGGTTGAATAATGTTTAATGATTCGAAAAGCATTGTTTAATGTAAATGAGTAATAAATAATTTTGAAGTTAAGGTTTGTAGCTTACTTCTGACGAAGGATAGATTTAGAAATGTTCTGAAAAATCCTTTAAGCCCCCAAAACCGAAAACGCAGAAAAGTCCTGTAAGGATTTAATGCAGAGAAGATCTGTGTTTTATTAATTCTGAAGTTTTTAATAATTAAATGGGCTAAGAGCTACTGTTTTCTATCCTACAAATAGTCGGGTAATGGAATTATGGAAAAATCCATCTTTGTAAATAGTTTTGCAAAGGTACGCTTTAAATAAACGCGAACAGTTTATCTGTTTAAAAGAGTGATAAATAAATATCGCTTCTCTCATCTATAATACTGGATGGTAAAATCTGACAGAATTTTTGTTTCATCTGGATCATAAATCAACCGGTTAATAAAGGAAGAGTCCTGAAATTTACAAAACGGCTAAGCCTAAAAAAAACAGTGATTACATTATTATATATAAATTGCCAAACGAAATCAGGGTGCTTTAAGCATAAATTCCTGATAAAAAGTTTTCAACAGACTTTGTTTTAGCAAAAATATATTTTAATTTTATCGCATAGTTATGGCTAAAATGATTTTACTGTATGATTTGAGTGCTACAATAATATTATTTAATCCAAAGAAAATTAATGGATTAAATCATTCAATTGAGTATGGCATTAGATTTGCATTACCTGTTCGTCAATCTTTAGCTGACTAAAAACAATAAAATAAACCCCCTGAAAATGAGATTTAAACTTACCCTCGAAGTAATCGAAAAACAGAAACCCCTTTTACCTCTGAATTATCAATATGAATTAAGTTCCTGGATTTATAAAGTGATCGATCAGGGAGATCCTCTGTTTTCGGCGTGGCTGCATTCCAAAGGATACATCAGCGAAAACAAGCAATTCAGGCTTTTTAGCTTTTCCGGCCTTAATATTCCTCAACGTGAAATAATCGGAGACCGTTTACTGGTGAAATCAAAAAACTGCTCCTTTATATTTTCTACCCTCCCCGATGAAACGATCCAGCATTTTATTTGTGGGTTGTTTCGCGACCGGAAATTGTCTCTTGGTGATAAAATCACGAACGTACATTTTCAGGTTCAAAATATTGAAGCACTTCCCGAACCGGAGTTTACGCACCCGATGATTTTTAAGACAATTTCTCCTGTTATTGTTTCGGTTAAAAATGATATATCGGAACATGCTCAGTATTTATCGCCCGAAGCAGAAGCTTATTCCCGGCAAATCATCCACAATCTTATCGGAAAACAGAAAGCATTTTGCAAAAACGAGCGAACGATTGAGGAAGAAGGCGTTTGTTTTGAAGTAATTTCACCCGTAAAACGTAAAAAGATAACCATAAAAAACCATACCCCCCATAAAACAGATCTGATCGCTTACAATTACATGTTTCGCTTAACCGCCCCTGAAGAATTTCTCAGCACAGCGTATTATGCCGGAGTTGGCGAAAAAAACTCCCAGGGTTTCGGTTGTGTGGAGATTGTAAGGGATTGAAAAGATTGAAAAAGATTGAAGGGATTGAAAAGATTGAAAAAGATTGAAGGGATTGAATAGAGAGCTTATCAATCTCTTCAGTCCAATAGCACCCTATGGGAATTTATTCATCATTAAAACTGGTTTAAACATGGCAATTAAATTTAAAGCAATCGAAAGGGGGGAACCCGGTGTTGCAGAATAACTTAAAATTCCAAAAGGAATAGGCTGCCAATTTCCTGCGCAGGAAATTTTAAACGGATGCTTACAAAAAAAAATCCGATGCGCATCGGACTGGAAAGGGATAGGCATGAAAAACGTTACCTCTAAAGGTAAAATATGGAGGGCTATTTTATAATACAGAAAAGCATAATGAATAAATCTCTATATAAGTGTATGAATTACAGATTTGTAAAAATAAAAAAGCAAATGACTTTGGTATTTTATGAAACCAACAATAATATAACATGAGTGAGCATTCAACCTTAGTCCGTTTAGTAAAAGCCCTGATATTGCTGAGTGGAGCTCCAGGATACACAAAGGCCGATCTCATTGAAAAGTTAGGCGTATCTGAGCGAACCATCTTTCGTTACATTCAATTATTTCGAAATGCAGGAATGTGTGTTGATATAAAGGATGGATTTTACCGGATTCCACAGATAAACAAATCCTTTAAAGAATTGTCTGATTTACTTCATTTTACAGAAGAAGAAGGTTATTTAATTACCAATGCGATTCAGTCATTAACAGATGATAGTTTGTTGAAATCGAATCTGATACGGAAACTCTGTACAATATATGACAATCCACTTGTCCCCGAAACAGTTATAAAATCCGGGTATAGTAACAATGTACACTTGTTAAGCAATGCAATTAAGGGCGAAAGGTGCGTGTTATTAAAGCAATACCGCTCTTCAAACGGGAGACTTATCCGCGATCGTTTGGTTGAACCGTTTGAGTTTACATTGAATTACAATGGGGTTTGGACTTATGAGCCCGAAAGCAGACAAAATAAGGTATTTAAAGTTTCCAGAATAGAATCCGTCCAGATTTTGCCGGATAAAAACTGGAAGTTTAAATCCGAACATCAAAAACAACCACTGGATATTTTTCGCATCAGTGGCGAAAAAGAGTTTCACGTAAAAATCAACTTAACCTTAAGAGCCTATAATCTTTTGATTGAAGAATTTCCGCTCTCAGAACCCTATATCA
Source organism: Bacteroidales bacterium (assembly GCA_963667975.1). Lineage (GTDB taxonomy): Bacteria > Bacteroidota > Bacteroidia > Bacteroidales. Next base: position 2,936,762 of record OY764079.1, on the reverse strand, counting down.
AACAGATAGATGACAATACATGGCAGTTTGACGGTCCCGTAAGAAGCAAAGAAGGAGTACTTCGCTTTTGCATGGGCTTGTGTGATCAGGTTCGAATACTGGATAACAAAGAGTTACAGAATGCAATGATTGAAAAAACAAAAAAGTATATCTACTAATAAGTAATGACATACATTGACATAAGGGAGAAATAATTTTGCATTATCCCACAGTAAAACAAATATAAAAAATGTTATTCAGTAAAAATCTCATATTGTCCCTGTTCAACTTAATATATGTATTAAATTACTGTCTGTGGAAATTGTATTTCTAATGAGGTTGTCCCACTAGGAGCAAAATATTGGTAGAATAAAAAGTAATCACTATAACTTCAAAGTCCCGTAGAAATGTTATATTTCAAGCTTTTAAATATTTTTAGAATTTTCATTATCGAACAACTATAATATGAAAAATAAGATGAAAAAAAGAAACTACATACAAAACAGGGTGACACTTTTCAATGTACGAAAGTGCTCTACAATTAATAAAATGAACTTAAATTGAACCAAGATTTATATGAGACTAAAAGCCGACTTTAAAATGAACACCGATTGGCTGGTAAAAGATTACCGGAGCATATTCATGGCATTGATAAAAAGTGTTTTCATGAAATACGATCCGGTATTATATGCCAACCTTTACGGAACTGAAGAACAGAAACGAAAAGCAAACAAACCTTTTACTTTTTCGGTGCGGTTCCCACAATACAAAGGAATTGAAGGAAACAAAATGCTTTGCGGAAATAAATTTTCCCTACTCTTTTCTTCTGATGAAGAAACGCTGGTTACCGCCTTTTATAATGGATTGAGGGCGAAGCAAAAAATAACCATTGGAGAGAATTATCCAATAGTCTTTGAGCTTGAACACATCCACCTTTTGCCTCTTAAACGAATTAATACGAACAAGGTAGTGTTTAAAACGATTAGTCCGATTCTGGTAAATGACAAAGGAAGCAATCTGAATTACCTGTCTCCTGCAAAACCCGAATTTACCAAGGCCTTTAAGGAAATTATTGCACTACAAGCTAACTACTTTCAAATTCCGTGCACCGAAGAAATGATTGATTTTGAAATAAACGCGATGAAAAAACTGCCTTTATCGCATTATAATCAAACCATGACATCGTGGTTGGGCGAATTTGTTTTGGAAGCCCCGACTAATGTGCTGCAACTGGTTTACGATACCGGTATTGGTGTTCGCCGCTCACAAGGTTTTGGGATGTTGGAAATTGTAAAAACCTATTGATATGGAAAACACAGAAAAACATATCGAACTGTATCCGGGACATTGGTTGTATAATGCCGGAGTGATTGGTTTTTTATCAGCCCTTAAACAGTGTAACATAAATGTTGCTGATTTACTTCTTAAAGATGGGACTATTAAAGGTGATATTTCAACTGCTTTTAATGAGAAAAGAAATCACAAAGGGTTTGAAGTTTCTGAAGTTATTTGGCAATGGTTTATTTCCAGTGGTAAAAATTTAAAGAATGATTTCGATGAAAAGAATGATGATCCAATAAAGGAAATTTGGGGTACATTATTCAACGTGGTTTATCGTGGATTCTTTAATGCAAATTCAAATTTATTATATGCTCCATCAAAAACGTCTCCAGCAGTTTTTGAATCATTCCTGAAATTTGTTGCTCCTATTTTTGAATATGAAGATAGCACTCCTACATGCTCTTTTTGTATGAAACAAGGGAAGCGAACCTATAAAAATCGGTTTTCAAGCGAGCATTATAGAGAATTGGGAGGAAGTGACGGAAGTAACGGAATGCCTAACTCTTTTTGGAATAATCAAAAATCAACAGGTGGAACTGAATTATGCGATACATGTAGCTTCCTCTTACTGAACAAACATCTTGCTTTTACATCGCTAAACGATTGGACAAAAGTATTTATAAATGCTCCTTCATTTAAGCTAATGCATGAGTTGAACAGACTGATAAATAGTTCTTTTGAATGGAATAGAGACAAAAATAACAGGTCATTATTGGCCATGAGTGTAATAGAATATTGTGCCAAATCAAATGTAACATTAGGTTTATGGTCAGGAATGAATATTGAAATTATCGCCGTTACTAAAAAAATCAAAGAAAACGGACAATTTGAAGATGTCATTGAATATTATTCCTTGCCTTATTCCGTCATTCAATTGATCTCAAACAAACGAATTGCAACTTTATTAAGTGACATCGGTGAGTTTAAAATACTCAATCTCATTCTTGACGAAAAACATAAAGACTTGATAGAGTTAGCCTATCGAATTCTTAAAATTTCCATGAAGGAAGACTACAATAAAGGAGATCAAAAATTCATTAATGATTATCTTTTCCTGTCTCGAAATAAATTCAGCAAAACAGCCCAACGGCTCGTCGCAAATAAAATACTGAAGTTATACGCACTTATTGAAGAACAATTAAAAACAAATTAATATGGAAGAAGTAATTCAAAAAGATTTGTTGCAGGAGTTTGTAACAGATTTGGAAAAAAAAGTAGCTGATAATTCAATTAAACCCAACGATTTTAAAACAGCGCTTTATCAACTTAAAGAGGCCAAGTTTAAAATTCAGGGATTACTGGACTTATTGCAGGATGGCAATGAAGAGATGAAAAAAATCCATCGTTCAGTCGCTAACGAGAATTATGCTGATTTAATTGATGATTTGAATTCTTTGGGGTATAGGCATCGAAAACAGAATGAAGGTCTTAAAGACGCATTTGAAAAAATGGGATACCGCATTATGGAACAAACACGTGCAGGCAAACGCGATGATGTTTTCTACAGTTTTCTGAGGATATACATGAGCGTGAATGCGTCATTCGACAAGAAACTTCTTTTTGCATTTAAACACCCCAACAGTGAAATGTTTAAGGTGCTAATTTTCTCTTTTTTAAGTGGAATAATTGAAGAAAAAACAAATAATCAGGAATAATTAAACTTTAAAACTTTACGAAAATGACAACAAATAATAATGAAACTGCAAGTAGTAACATTCCTAATATTACAATGACCGTGATATTTGAAGGTTCAGCCCTAAACCGGAATGAAAAAATTGGTGGCAATATCCTATCGGTAAAAAAATTGAATGTGAATGGTGAAGAAAAAACCTATTTAAGCAAAGGAGCCATTCGGCACTATTTATTTAACACATTAGTTCGCGCCGAAAATTGGAAGGAAGCTAAAATTTTACCGGATGGTCAAGTTTTACAATTTGATATTGCTGCCGATGACATTTTAACTTGCGAAGAATTGGATGTGTTTGGTTATATGAATACCTCATTAGGACAAACAAGAAAAACGCCGTTGCACATTACCAAAGCAATTTCAATGTTTCCTTATGAGCAGGACATGGGAATGTATGCCAATCATGATTTGGTAAGAAGAGCGAAGGAACAAGGAAGCATTGATAGTTCGTCAAATCCCAATCCCTTCAATAAAGAAGAACACACCTCTTTTTACAAAATCACTTTCACAATTGATTCTGATAGATTAGGCATTGATAAGTGGATTGTTCCCAAAATTGAGATTGATGAAGAACGTAGAAAGATTGTACTAAAAAATGCGGAACAAAAGCAACCAGAACAAGATTCAACGGAAGAGTCAACTGATCCTAAATCGGAAAAAGGAAAAGCTAAAAAAGCCGCCAAAGAAGAAATAATCAAAGAATTCTCTTTTGTCGAACGGAAAGAAGAGGGCAAAAATATTTTCATTGTTGAAAACGGCACAATAGAATTTGGTCAATTACCGAATAAGAAATACTGGCTTAATTATTCATTAAAGTCTTCATTAAAGGTAAAAAGAATTAGAGGTATTTTGACAACCATTCACAATGGGTTGATTTCACATACAAGTAGTGAGTCCAATTCCATTGTCCCAATTTTTACCATTATTGGTGATGTTACAGTTCCTTCTCCTGTATTTCATTCTTTTATTGATGTGAAGAAAACAGACGAAGGCGGATTTGAAGTAACAGGAATTGATGATACGGTCAATAATGGTTGGCTTAAAGGGAACCTATTTATTAAAGGATGCGAAAAACTCAGGGCGCAATATCCTAAAGATATGAAGAAAGAAAAAGCAAAAGATTGGGAAGCTTTTTTAACAGCTGTCAATTTGCCAGAAACTTCAAAGTCATGAAAGCCCTGCTAATTAAGATTTACCAGCCAACTGCTCATTACCGGATGCCGTTTACCTACCAGCGAAGGCACACGTATCCCTTACCACCTTATTCAACGGTCATCGGTTTTCTGTGCAACATGTTGGGAATCGACTATCAGGGAAATGAGCAGTATAAAAAGCTGACTGAGTGCAAACTTTCAATTTCCGGACGGTTTGAACAAAAACTGACTGAATACATTTGGTTTCGCAACCTGAGCAAGGGCAGTCATGAGAGATATTTTGGCAGTACCGAAACCCGCGAAAAGAATGGGGAAATCAACCACATTGGAGGACAAAGCCCTATGCGTATTGATGTGCTCGAAAATATGCACCTAAATATTCATCTTACCGGTGACGAGAGCTTCCTTTTGGAACTGAAAGCGTGTTTGCATAACCCGGTTAACCGTTTGGAAACAGTCCATCTTGGCCGAGCCGAAGATTGGTTGGTGTTCGAATCCATTGAGATGGTCGATTTAATTCCATCGTCAAAAGATAAAAACTACAACCACTTCTTCTGGATTCCACAGTACACCTATATTCCGGAATCGTTTCGATTCGATTTTGACATGGCCGATGGCTTATTTTATAATCTACCAACTTTTGTTTCGATAAAGGACTACGATAAAACTTTCAACCGACATGCAGAAAGAAGTTTTAAGTATATCCGTACAAAATTGAATGATGGAGCAATAACCGGGTTAGAATATCTGTATGATAAAGAATCAGATATTCCGGTATTTCTCGCTGATTTAGTTCAAAGTCGGTAATGCAAAAACCAGAGTATTTCTTTGTCCCGTTAGGGACTTTATATCGGTAGAAAATAAATTAACGTTTAACCAAAGTCCCGTCAGGGACGAAATAGAACTGATCATGGCCAATACCTATACACAAATCCATATTCAGGCTGTTTTTTCAGTCCAAAACAGGGATTTCATTATCCAAAACAGGTGGAAAGATGAATTATATAAATACATTACCAGGATTATCAGTAGTAATAACCATAAATTATTAGCTATAAACGGTATGCCCGACCATGTTCACATTTTATTCGGCTTACGCCCCTTTCAATCGCTATCCGATTTAATGCAGGATATAAAAGGCAGTTCTTCAAAATGGATCAATGATAAAAGGCTTATTCGGGGAAGATTCTCTTGGCAGGAAGGTTATGGCGCATTTTCATACAGCAAATCTGAGATTCCAAACATTATCCATTACATCAATAATCAATCAGTTCACCACAAAAAGAAAACTTTTACCGAAGAATACCTTGAAATGTTGAAAGAATTTGAGATTGATTACGATGACCGATATATATTCAAACCGGTTGGCATCGAATATAACGTACCTGACGGCACTTATTAAGGTATGCAAGACTATTTTCTACCGATATGATGTCCCTAACGGGACTGCATAGCCAATGAAAAATTAACAAATGAATGCTTGAAATTATGGAAACAAAAATATGGGCGAAAAGCAAAATCGGAGATAAGGAAATCTCCTTGTGGCGGCACATCAACGATGTATCAGAGGTTTTTCAATTCCTTTCTCCGAATGTTAAGTCGGACAATATAAAATCAGAATCTCTACGCGAAATAATAAAAAACGTGATCGAATATCACGATGCGGGAAAGGTTTTACCCTATTTCCAAAGGAAAACATTAGGAAATATCAGTTATGAGCCATTTGAAGTTTATACCAATATTCCTCATTCTATTTTGTCTGCATTATTGGTAGATATTCCTAAACTTCAGGAGCAATTGAAAAATCAATTTGCAGATCAACAAAAGGTTGAAACCTACATTAAATATATTCTTTCGGCTATTGCTTATCATCACTGGAGAGAAAGCTTCTTTGATATAGTGGAAGGCAATACCGATGTTTTTGAGCGTTTGAATAAGTTAGTTTCTGACAAAAAAAAATGGAACAAGATTGAGGAAAACCTCAAACAAGTTTATTCAGAAATTAAACCCAATGGATTGATTAAACCTTTGCTCAATGAAAAATGGCTTGATGGATTAATCAACGGAATCCGTTTCGCCGATTATGTGATTCCGCCTTATCTGCTATATCGGATGCCTAAACGAATAGAAATGGATTCGTCGCAATTGAAAGATTGGGTGTTGCTTAGTGGTTTTACCATGTTAAGCGATCATTTTGCTTCATATATTGAAAGTGAAGCAGAAGAAAATGTGTCACCTGCTGATGTTGAAATTCAGGGTATCAATTACGACGAGATAAAAGCTAAAATTGAAAAAGAGCTAAGAAGTAAAATTGGTTCATCTTACAATCCGTCTAAAATTTGGCAGTTTCAGTATGTTGAGGACTTAAAAGAGAAGAACGCAATTCTTTTAGCTCCAACAGGAATGGGTAAAACAGAATTCTCGTACCTATGGTCGAATGGTGACAAGTTCTTCTATACGTTGCCATTGCGAACTGCTGTTAATCAAATCTTCGGACGCACGAAAAAAATTTTTGGTGAAGGAAAAGCAGGAATACTTCATTCTGATGCTGATGTATATATTTTAGGAGAAGGAGGCGAATCTGAATCAATGAGGGTTTATGAACTTGCTCGCCAATTATCATCTCCTGCAATAGTATCTACCGGAGACCAGTTCTTCCCTTATGCGCTTCGTCCGCCTGCCTATGAAAAAATCTTTGCTAAATTTTCTTATTCTCGTTTGATTATTGATGAAGTTCAGGCTTATGATCCGAAAGCTGCCGCCATCGTTGTAAAATTCATAGAGCATATCGTGCAAATGGATGGTAAGTTTTTATTGATGACTGCAACTCTACCTGATTTCATAAGAACAGAACTCAATAAAAGATTAGAGGGAGTTGAATTTAAAACACTAAATCTTTTTGAGGAGGATACTGAACTAGGTAAATTCTCGAAACATAAGGTTCAACTAAAAATTGAAAACTATAAAGTTGATCAACATTCATACGACAAAAAAACAATTCAGGAAATTGTTGATAAAGCATTAGTTAACGAAGGTAGTCGGGTATTGGTTGTAATGAATACGGTTAAGCAAGCCCAAGCATTATTTGATGATCTGAAAAAAATCTCAGATGGTGTAGTTGATGTTAAGTTATTTCATTCCCGCTACACACAATCACACAGAAAAAGCAAAGAAGGTGAACTGGAGGCTTTTATAGGAAATAATGATAATTCAAGAAAAGACAAACGTTCCAAAATACTCGTAGCCACGCAGGTTGTTGAAGCCTCCCTTGATCTTGATGCCGATTATTTATATACAGAACTTGCCCCTTGGGATTCGTTAATTCAGCGGATGGGTCGCGTATTCAGAGAATACAGAAATACGAGTTCAAATTCGGCTGAAATGATTTCTAAACGATACAATCAGATAGAAATTCCAGAAAATGTTTTCATTTTGGTTTATAACGGAAAAAACAAAAAAGGAAAAGATGTTTTTGAATCTGGGCAAGGATATGTTTATAATATTGAGCTTTTAAGAACAACTTTGAAACTTCTCGAAAATAGATCAATTAAAAATGAGGATCTAAAGAAATGGAATAATGGAAAAAAAGTTGAAATCAAGTCAGATACCATTAATTCCAAATCCATTCTACTAACAGAATCAGATAAGTATGAACTAGTTGATAAGCTTTTTTCAGGACTCCCCGACGAAAGCAGTTACTTAAAAAGCTTTTATGCAATGCTTCAAATTTTAGATGCAGGATTTATGTCTGATCGAAAACGTGATGCGCAAAAGGTTTTCCGAGAAATCAATGATGTGAATGTGGTCTCGTCTCATTTAAGAGAAGAATTCATTCATAAATTAAAAGACAACTATGAAGAGAAATATGCATATACCCGATTTAAGCGAGATATTCTTTCGAAATACCTGATTAGTGTACAAATAAGCAAAGTGAAAGAATATCTTACCGAAGTCAATCATGTTCCGTATTCCATTCGATTAAATGATGAAATAGCAGATACTAAGATTCTTTCAAAACTAAAGAATTGGTTGTTTGGGGTGTATTTTGTCGATTTGGAGTATTCAGAGGATGGAGGATTAATTGGAGTTAAAGAAATCTCTTCGTTTGAGATTCTTTAGATCATTTTCAACTTTTGCGAAAAGAAAAAATTAAAGAGCAATCATACTTTGTCATTGATCGAAAATATGACGATGATTTGGGGTTGCTACTAGATGTCGAAGAAAAAGATAATAATAATTTAATACTATGATGTATTTTACTCACCTAACCCCTTAAATTATGAACCCGGATCAAGTTGCGCAAGCGATCAGAGAACTGTCGGAAAACCTGAGTAAACAGGATGACAGTATGTTACACTCCCTTCCTTTTTGGGGAATTGCAGTCCCGGCCTTGATTGGAGTCATTACCTTCTTTATAGAATATCTTTTCTCAAAAAAGAAATTCAAACAAGAGGTTACGATGAACTGTATCGACCGTTATCGCGAGATTTTTAAAGCAGGCCATGCCGTAAATGCTGAAAATGTCCATTCGTACTTAGGCTTTATAAATGAAGAACTGTTTTATTTTCAAAAGAAACTGGTGTATAAAAAACTCAGGGAAGAATGGTTGCAAAATATGATTAATACGCTTCCAATACTTTATGAAAAGGACGGCGAATATAAAGGTCTTAACCAGAAGCTTTTAAAGGCAACCCGAAGTTTTTTCCATGATTCCGAAAACTGGAATTATCTTTTACCATATCCAACCATCCGAAAAACAATCCTGATTGATATAGAAGATATTCATACGGAATTTAAAGTATCAACGGAACTGGCTGAAGCCTATAAAAACATGGAACACAATAGCGTATTAAAGAAACAGATTGTCCGGAAGATGATTAAAAAACTTAACCGTTGATTCTCCGGCCACAGAAACCACTTTTGGGGTTTTCAACCACCAAAAGGGTTTCACCCCAAACCCCTTCGGCGGTCGAAGACCCCGAAGGCGGTTTGGAAAGAAATTCTCCTTTTATAAATGAAGATCCGAAAGGATGTTCGAAATGAAGATCCGAAAACAGAAAAAATAAACTACAAATGTCTGATCCAAAGTTACCATTAGAAGCGGGAAACTTTTATCATATCTACAATCGTGGGATTGACGGGTGCGATCTCTTTCGTTGCAACTCAGATTACGAGCGTTTTCTGTTATTATACGACAAATATATTCCGCTCATAGCCGACACCTATGCCTGGGTATTGATGAAAAATCACTTCCATTTATTGGTGAAAATTAAGGAGGAAAATGAAATTGGTTTTATTTCTTCTCAATCGTCTTCAGGATCTCCAACGTATCTACAGAAACCACTTTTGGGGTTTTCAACCACCCAAAGGGTTTTACCTCAAACTCCTTCGGCGGACGAAGACCCCGAAGGTGGTTTGGATAAATACAGACCCCGAAGGCGGTTTGGAAAGAAATTCTCCTTTTATAAATGAAGATCCGAAAGGATGTTCGAAATGAAGATCCGAAAACAGAAAAAATAAACTACAAATGTCTGATCCAAAGTTACCATTAGAAGCGGGAAACTTTTATCATATCTATAATCGTGGGATTGACGGGTGCGATCTCTTTCGTTGCAACTCAGATTACGAGCGTTTTCTGTTATTATACGACAAATATATTCCGCTCATAGCCGACACCTATGCCTGGGTATTGATGAAAAATCACTTCCATTTATTGGTGAAAATTAAGGAGGAAAATGAAATTGGTTTTATTTCTTCTCAATCGTCTTCAGGATCTCCAACATATCTACAGAAACCACTTTTGGGGTTTTCAACCACCCAAAGGGTTTTACCTCAAACTCCTTCGGCGGACGAAGACCCCGAAGGTGGTTTGAGATTTAGCTCCCCCTTTACAAATAAAAACCCCGAAGGTGGTTTTAAAAAAAAGTACCATCCCTCACATCAGTTTTCACACCTGTTTAATGTGTATGCACAGTCATTGAATAAAAGAAATGAACGTACAGGAAGTTTATTTGAACATCCGTTTCACCGTAAACTCATTACAGATGAATATTATTTACGACAAGTAATTCTTTATATTCATCATAACCCTGTACATCATAAATTTTGTGAACACCCCTGTGATTATCCCTGGAGCAGTTATTTGTCCTGCATCTCATTAAAACCTTCCAAAATTAAGCGTGATGCTGTAATTGGCTGGTTTGATGATGAGGCAAATTTCAAATATATGCACGAACAAAAAGTAGCCATGGATGCAATTCATAATTGGTTAGGTTTATAACATAAAATCAATAGAATATGTGTTTTGTAAACATTTCTCAATCTCTTCAATTATGAATATTACCGGAACTCATTTTAATTATTATCAAATCTGTCATCGGAAACTTTGGCTGTTTTCCAATGGAATTCAAATGGAACACACTTCCGATTTAGTGTATGAGGGCAAGCTTATTCACGAAACTACTTATCCACAACGATCTGAACGTTATGAAGAAATTGAGATTGGAGGTGTTAAAATCGACTTTTTTGATCACAAGAACAATGTAATACATGAAATTAAAAAGTCGGATGCTCGCGAAGAAGCTCATGTATGGCAACTTAAATATTACATCTATGTATTGGAACAACATGGGGTAGAAGGGGTATCGGGAATCCTCGAATATCCCAAAATGCGCCAGACTGAAGAAGTATATCTGACGGAGCCCGACAGAGTAATAATTAAGGAAATGGAAAAGAAAATAGAAAAAATGATTAGTTCAGAAGAATGTCCGCAACGTTTAAAACAAAGCAGTTGTAAGAATTGCAGCTACTATGATTTTTGCTGGAGCGAAGAGATTGAAAAAGATTGAAGGGATTGAAAAAGGAACTTATCAATCTCTCTCAATTTTCTCAGTCCCCTTAGCCTTAAAATTTGCTAATTATGAAAAAAAACTATTACATATTTAACCCAGGGCGTTTATCCCGCAAGGATAATACCCTAAAGTTCAACCCTGTAAATGAAACGGGAGAAGAGTTGGCTCCTCGATACCTTCCGGTTGAGGGGATTGATGAGCTTTACATATTTGGATCGCTTGATGCAAACAGTACATTGTATAACTTTTTAGGAAAGAACGATATTCCCGTTCATTTTTTCGATTATTACGAAAACTATACAGGATCTTTTATGCCTCGCGACAGTTTGATTTCCGGAAAACTTTTGCTGGCTCAAACCTCATTCTATCAAAGTAAAAGTAAACGGATAGAGATTGCCCGAAAGTTTATCGAAGGTGCTGCTTACAATATGAATAAGAACCTAAAGTATTATAATAACCGGGGAAAAGATCTTGAACCCATCATCAATGAAATAGAAGGTTTGTCCCAGAGCATTCCGTCAACAACTGAGGTAGATCAATTAATGGGAATTGAAGGAAATATACGAATGCGATATTATGAAGCATTTAACCTGATAATTCAAAATTATGAAATGGGAAATCGTACCAAGCAGCCACCTCAAAACGAAGTTAATGCATTAATTTCGTTTGGGAATATGATGTGTTATAGTCAGTGTTTACGAGCAATTCATCAAACGCAGCTACATCCTGCAATCAGCTACTTACACTCACCGGGCGAAAGAAGATACTCACTTGCACTAGATATAGCGGAAATTTTTAAGCCAATTATTGTGGATCGGCTTATTTTTAAAGTATTAAATAAGAAAGAGATACAAGACAGGCACTTTGATAAACAATTGAATAAATGTTTGTTAAATGATTCTGGACGAAAGATTTTTGTTCAGAACTTCGAAGATCGCTTAACCGAAACCATTCAGCACCGATCATTAAAACGTAATGTAAGCTACAAATATCTGATAAGGCTCGAATGTTATAAACTGATCAAGCATCTGATGCAAATAGAACCTTATAAACCATTTAAAATCTATTGGTAAAAATCATTGAAAAACAGATAAGTATGTACGTAATCTTAGTATATGATATAGGCGAGAAAAGAGTAGGGAAGATGCTGAAGCTTTGCCGGCAATATTTAAACTGGATCCAAAATTCAGTATTTGAAGGAAAAATCACCAGTGTGAAATTAAAAGAGCTGACTTCGAAAGCCGAAAAGATTATGGATTTGGGAGAAGACAGCATAATCATTTTTTCAAGCAGGCAGGAAAAGTGGTTGGAGAAAACGCTTGTAGGTCGAGAGCCAATGCCTCTTGAACAAATATTATAAAGTTGTCGCTGGCAGAAAAAATAAAGAATTACAGAAAAATATAAGCCGTTAAAAACGGAAAAAGATCTTTGACATACTGGGAATTAATAAATTATAGAAGTTGTCGATACTCAGGGGAATTTATACCATTGCAGGTCGACTACTTTTGTATAAGAAAAATGGCTATTTTTGTATTGTAATAAGCTGGAAAACAGCTTTTATTTTTTGCCGAACCAACGGCTACCAATCGTACCATACTGGAATTGAAACTACAGTTTCTTAATAGAGGAAACATTTACCTCTTCCTACCAATCGTACCATACTGGAATTGAAACTTTATAATTTATGATACTGAAAATCCAGCTATTGACTACCAATCGTACCATACTGGAATTGAAACTCGATCTGAGGAGCATAAGTTGACGTAAATTTCAGACTACCAATCGTACCATACTGGAATTGAAACGCATTAGCATATACATTTGCCGGACCACCAGCAGGTCTACCAATCGTACCATACTGGAATTGAAACTGAAAGGTGCCGATAAGGCTGATGTAATAAAGTTTCTACCAATCGTACCATACTGGAATTGAAACTTTGATATATGGCGTATTACTAGGGTTAGTTGTGTTTCCTACCAATCGTACCATACTGGAATTGAAACTGTTTACGATAATGTGAAGGCTATTAAGCCAATAATTCTACCAATCGTACCATACTGGAATTGAAACGTAAAAATAGCACAATTTTCACGTCCAAGACGCTCAACTACCAATCGTACCATACTGGAATTGAAACTGTTGCTAACGTTTGAGGCTAACCGCATGTAGCGGAACTACCAATCGTACCATACTGGAATTGAAACTAAATAAGGAGTTTTTTCAGCAATTTTATCTATCACTACCAATCGTACCATACTGGAATTGAAACATATTTCAACTCCTTCCGCTTTTGCGTCTTCTTCTCTACCAATCGTACCATACTGGAATTGAAACAAACTTTGCGCTGAAACACCTAAGTGTGTTGCTAAATCCCTACCAATCGTACCATACTGGAATTGAAACTTGACAGAGCGTACAATCCAATACCAATAAAAATACTACCAATCGTACCATACTGGAATTGAAACTGACTTTTCCTGGGTCAATATCAAATTCTTTTGCAACTACCAATCGTACCATACTGGAATTGAAACATATTAGCCTGAATCAGTTTTTTTCTGTCTAAATCTCTACCAATCGTACCATACTGGAATTGAAACGCTGAATCAGAAATGAAAACATTTGCAAATGACATTCTACCAATCGTACCATACTGGAATTGAAACTACTACAGCTAAATGATAAAATGACAATTACAAATCAGCTACCAATCGTACCATACTGGAATTGAAACGCTCTACGGTCATGTTGTAAAGCTCTTTCCGGTGCTCTACCAATCGTACCATACTGGAATTGAAACGTTTTGATGATTTGTTGAAAAATTCTGAAATTTTAAACTACCAATCGTACCATACTGGAATTGAAACTACGATGAGAGCTTTTAAAATTTGAAACAATAATAATCTACCAATCGTACCATACTGGAATTGAAACTTTATAATTTATGATACTGAAAATCCAGCTATTGATTTCTACCAATCGTACCATACTGGAATTGAAACTTTAAAGTACTTTCGACGAATTCTTTTTTTATTGTGCTACCAATCGTACCATACTGGAATTGAAACTTTAAAGTACTTTCGACGAATTCTTTTTTTATTGTGCTACCAATCGTACCATACTGGAATTGAAACTGCCGTCATAATAACCATACTGGTCGCCTTCAAAACCCTACCAATCGTACCATACTGGAATTGAAACGGCTAATGCTTACAGCTGACCAGGCTGAGAAGATCGACTACCAATCGTACCATACTGGAATTGAAACGGCGAATAGAATCTCCCATGATGAACATCTGCCCGTCTACCAATCGTACCATACTGGAATTGAAACTCGCAAACAGCCCTTCGATCATATACAAGATGTTTGCTACCAATCGCACCATACTGGAATTGAAACGCGGTAACTGAACCGCTATCGAGGGCACCAAATTCGCTACCAATCGCACCATACTGGAATTGAAACGATTTAAACAATGGAGAAGCTCAACAGTTTGAACCGTCTACCAATCGCACCATACTGGAATTGAAATTTATCCAAAAAACTGACAAACATGTGTGACGAAGATCTACCAATCGTACCATACTGGAATTGAAATTGATATTCATAGTATTGACAAAACTGATCCACCAGGCTACCAATCGTACCATACTGGAATTGAAATGTATCCGGGTTCATGAGGTTCGGGTGCTATTTTTGCCCTACCAATCGTACCATACTGGAATTGAAACAATTTAAATTCTAAAAAATGAAACAATTTCTAATCACTACCAATCGTACCATACTGGAATTGAAACGGCGTGGATTGACTTGCAAAAGGGCCAATTTTTTAATCTACCAATCGTACCATACTGGAATTGAAACCTTGTATATGCCGTTACAACCTTTCCGGTTTTAACACTACCAATCGTACCATACTGGAATTGAAACGACAGAGTCTTCGACTTCTTTGGATATTACTTTTTAGTTCAACCGCCAAAAGGGTCTTCGACCGCTTTTGGGGTTGAAAATAGTTTTGAAAATTCTGTTACACGAGTTGTGTTTCCAATACCTTGCGAACAACATCGGGCGTTACCAGTTGACGGTCGCCTATTGCCATCCATTTTCGTTCGGTGAAACGGTTTACAATACGATCGATTGTCGCCGAATCAACATCATAATCTTTCAGTTTGGTAGGTACGTCCAGTGAGTGGAAAAAGTTTTCGGTAGTTTCTATAATTTTATGAATTCGTTCGTCTTCATTGCCTCCGGTAATATTCCATACTCTCTGACCATATTGAAGCAGTTTTTCACGCTTTTCCTCACGAAGTACTTTCCATAAGCCCGGAAGAACAATGGCAAGCGTGCGCCCGTGATCGATTCCATGGAAAGCTGTAAGTTCATGCCCGATCATATGGACGGACCAGTCGCTTGGAACTCCTGTACCAATCAGCCCGTTCAATGCCATGGTTGCACTCCACATAAGGGTTGACATTGCGTCGTAATCTGCCGGATTTTTATAAACAACAGGGGCAACTTCGATTAATGTTTGCAGGATAGATTCTGCAAATCGATCCTGAATCGGAGCATTTGCCGGGTAATTCAAATATTGTTCAATCACATGAATAAACGCATCTACAATGCCGTTTGCAACCTGTTTCGGAGGAAGTGTTCCGGCAGCATCGGGAAGTAAAATTGAAAATTGCGGAAAGGTGACTTTTGAGCCAAACGCAAATTTATCCTGCGTTTCAGCACGGGTAATTACGCCACCGCTGTTCATTTCCGAGCCGGTAGCCGGAAGTGTTAGCACAACTCCGACAGGCAATGCTTTTTTTACAGCTTTGTTTTGCGAAAGAATCGTCCATGGATCACCATCTTCGAACAATGTTGCCGCGGCAATAAATTTTGCCGCATCAATTACAGATCCGCCACCGGCTGCAAGGATAAAGTCAAGCTTTTCCTTTTTGATTAGCTCAACGGCTTTCATTGCTGTTTCGTAATGCGGGTTGGGCTCAATCCCTCCAAACTCTACAACAGTGTATCCATTCAGGTTTTCCACAATTTGTGGATATACCCCGTTTTTCTTAATACTTCCACCTCCGTATAAAAGCAGAATTCGCTTTTCAGGGGCAATTTGTTTAGATAATTGTTTAAGCTGGTCTTTGCCAAAAAGAATCTTTACAGGATTCCAAAATTCAAAATTTTTCATTGTATCTGTTTTATCGTGTTATCTCTAAGTGAATTTCAAATTAATCCGAAGTCGTTTTTGTATGAATATCCGGATGCTGAATAGTAGTTGATTTTCTAAACAGATATTAACATGCATTGTTTTGCTTATGTCTGTTGTTAGAAAAACTTATCAACAATGCAAAAATAACCAACCACAGAATAGAGAAAGATCTATTTTTGCAAAACTTAATAAAAAGCGACAAGTCGAAAAAAGTCAAAAGAACAACTCTATGGAAATCAGCGGAAGAATCATCAAAATTAATCCTGTTGTTACAGGTGACGGACGTAATGGTCAATGGAAAAAACAGGAATTCATCCTCGAAACAGTGTCACAATATCCCAAAAAAGTTTGTTTTACCCTCTGGGGAGATAAGATTGATAAAACCGAAATGCGTGAAGGAATGAATGCGGTAGTGTCTTTTGACCTCGAAAGCAAGGAATATAATGGTCGCTGGTTTACCGAGGCACGTGCATGGATGGTGAAGGGTGACGAAAACAGGGGTGCTGAATCAATGCCGGCGAATGAACCACGTGCGTTTACACCTTCTAATCTGGATGCCATTGACGAAATGGAAAGCTTACCTTTCTAGTTTGTGAATGGTTCGTTATCTGTTCTGTTGGATCGATAATGCTTTGAGAATTTCTGAAAAACATCATCGTAAATATATCTTTCCGATTTTTGAAACTCAATATGAGATAGCTGCCAGACTGAGCGGAGACAAAGTCTTATATCCTATATAATCCCCATTTCTGTCATTCTTCTGATTTTACACTCAACCTCGTTTTAACTACAAAAAGGGCTCGATTATTTACGCTCAACCTTTTTTATTTTCTAACCGGAATTTGCAAATCTACTTTCGCATTTGTAAAAACCCGGTAAAATGGAAAAGAAAAGATTTAATCTGTTTCAGAAACTCATTATAGGGATTATCTGCGCGAATTTTACCTTTGTTGCTCATTCGCAGCTTGTGGTTGACACAAGTTTCACTCCGCAATACCTTGTTCAGAACGTGCTTTTGGGAGCGGGCGTTAATGTATCTAATATTCAGTTTACGGGAAGTCTTACAGCAATCGCTTCGTTTAACGGCACAAATTCCAATATTGGACTAACGAGCGGGTTGTTGCTGTCAACAGGTCGCGCGTATGATGCAATAGGTCCGAATAACAGCCAAAATGGGAATCCGAACTTTGGATTGCTTGGATTACCCGGTGATTCAAGTTTAACGGTTTTGGCTTCTCTCCCTACTGGTTTTACAACGCATGACGCAGCAATTCTTGAATTTGATTTTATTCCGCAATCAGACTCATTGAGTTTTGTATATGTATTTGCTTCTGAAGAATATCCTGAATATGTATGCTCAACGTTTAACGATGTATTTGCCTTTTTTCTTACAGGACCCAAGCCCGGAGGAGGAAATTATACCAGTAAAAATATTGCGTTAATTCCGGGTTCTAATGATCCGGTGGCAATAAATAATGTGAACGATGGCTCCATTCAGGGAGGGAATTGTATATCTACCAATACGGCTTTTTATGTAAATAATGGCAACGGAACAACTCCTATGCAAAATCCCTCTGTTCAATTTGACGGATTTACAGTTCCGATGGAAGCAAAGGCGTCGGTAATTGCAGGACAAACTTATCATATCAGGATCGCAATTGCAGATTCTTATGATAATGTGTTTGAATCAGGAGTATTTCTGCTTGAAAAAAGCTTTAGTTCAGTTCCTCAAACAATTAGTGCATGGGGAAGTGTAGCCGATACCTTGGCGTATGAAGGTTGTGGTTATGGGAAATTTACGTTTAAAAGAATAGGTTCAGCACAATCAGCCCTGACCATTAAATACAAAATTCTTGGAGACGCAATAAATGGAGTTGATTATGTTACGGATAACAATCAACAGGTTAAAGATTCAATTATTATTCCTCAGGGACAGGTATCTGCAACATTAAATATTTATCCAAAACAGGATAATCTGATCGAAAATGATGAAAAGATTATTATTGAAGCATATTATGTAATTGCAAATGATACGATTAAAATAAGCGCAACCTTAATCATCCGGAATGTATCCCCCCTGCAGATAACAACTGCTCCCGAAAAGACAATTTGTCCGGCCAATGGAAGCTCCGCATTACTTGCGGCAACAATTTCAGGTGGAATGCCTCCTTATACAATATCATGGAATCCGGGGAACTTTACTCAGAATCCGGTTTCGGTGATACCTATGGAAAGCACTGTTTATCACATTAATGTTACGGATACCTGCATCAAAGCACCCGTGCATTCGGTTCAGCTTGTAAACGTTATCTGTGATGTTAATATTCCCAATATAATTACCCCAAATAACGATGGGTACAATGATGTTTTCGAAATAACGAACATTCGCTATTTCCCTAAATCAAAGCTTTCAATATATAATCGATGGGGAAAAGAAATTTTTTCAACAACAGCCTATAAAAACGATTGGAATGGAGATCAATATCCCGATGGGGTTTACTATTATATCCTCGATTTAGGCATAAATAACAGAATTTATAATGGTTCACTAACAATCTTACGAAAATGAAAACAAAAGTAGTTCTCATCCTGATCGTGTCAATTCTGGTGTTATTTCCTTTGTTTTCAGAAGCTCAGAAGGAATATGATATCTGGTATTTTGGGGAAAATGCAGGGGTCGATTTTAATACCGGAAACCCTGTGGTTTTAACAAATGGGCAAATAGATACTGAGGAAGGTACATCCGTAATTTGTGATTCAATCGGAAATTTATTGTTTTACACTGATGGAGAAAAGGTTTTAAACAGAAATCATCAGCAAATGCCTAATGGATTTGGATTATCCGGAAGTTTTTCTTCTTCTCAGTCGGCATTAATTGTCAAAAAGCCGGGAAGTAATCGCTATTATTACATTTTTACTACAGATGCTCAATTTGGAATTATGGGTGGTTGTGGCTGTCTTTCTTATTCGGTTGTCGATATGTCGTTAAATGGCGGGACTGGAGATGTAACTCAAAAGAATATTGTTTTATCAAACTTAATGGAAGAAAAAATTTCAGGAGTTTTGCACCGGAACAGGCAAGATATTTGGATTGTTTCTCATCAGGGGCATACAAACAGGTTTCTTACCTATAAAGTTACTTCAGCCGGAGTTGATACAAACCCAGTTATTAGTGATGCAGGACAAGTTCATGATACTCCCTTTGATGAAATAGGACAGTTAAAATTTTCACCAAACGGAAAGAAAATCGTGATCTCTACATTAAAGCATTATTTTGAATTGTTTGATTTTGACCGGTCGAGCGGATTAATCTCTAATCCGGTAGTTATTCAACCTCCATTTACTCAAAATTCATATGGTATTGAGTTTTCTCCAAACTCTAAATTTCTTTATACAACTGCCTGGTATACGTATTTGCTTCAGTTTGACATAAGCAGTGGTGTATCTGCGTCAATTAATAATTCTATGATTATCATTGATTCAACACTTTTAGATCCAAATGGAAGCGGAAATGTTAATCAAAAAGGCTCACTTAAACTGGCTAAAAATGGAAAGATTTATATGTCTAAAACAAATACTGAATATTTAAGTGTAATCAATTCTCCCGATTTACCTGGTATGAGTTGTGGTTTTGTGTATGAAGGACTATTGTTAAATAATAGATTTTCGAAACTTGGATTACCCAATAGTATTGTAGTTCCAAATGGAATTAGCTGGAAAAATAAATGTTTGAATGATACATCTGTATTCACAATAGATGATACATTGGGTGTGAGTCATATTAATTGGAATTACAATGATCCAGGCGGAAATTCAATGAATACTCAATTTATAGGAAAGCACGTTTTTTCGGATACGGGAATTTATAATGTTAAAGCAATTATATATTATTATACCGGAGTAATTGATACACTAAAAGAAACGGTTACAATAAAACCTCTGCCTTTAAAACTGTTGAATGATACTCTTATTTGTCAAAATAATTCTGTAACCCTTAATGCCGGGAATACAGGATGTAGTTTTATATGGTCAACAGGAGATACAACACAAACTGCTACCATAAATAACTCAGGCTTATTTGTTGTTCGTATCAAAAATAACTTTGGATGCGAAGTTTGGGATTCATGTAAAATTTCCCGGTTTAATTCCCCTTATATTGCACTGCATGATACTTCTTTTTGTTTTGGAAATACCATAACATTAGCGGCCGGAAATCCATCAGACATTGTGCACTGGTCAACAGGTGACACTTCTAACTCAGTAACAATTAATCATACCTGCAATCTGACGATTTCCATAACAGATACCAACGGGTGTAGCTCTTCCAAAACAATATTGGTGAAACGGATAAATTCAGACTTTGCGTATATTCATGCAAATCCCAATTCCACATCTGTTTATGATCCAAATGTTCAGTTTGCTGTGACTCCTGATTCCAATTACATGATGATTCAATGGGAATTTGGCGATGGTGCACAGTCGCAAATCAAAAATCCTTTTCATACATACAGTGATACTGGTTGGTTTAATGTAACTTTGTTGGTAAAGAATAATTTAGGTTGTATTGATTCTAATATGGTGAAAATCTATATTTATCCTGATTACGACATATATGTTCCGAATGCATTTACTCCTGATAACGACGGATTAAACGATACCTTTAAACCAGAAAGTGCTTGTCTGCGAGATTATTCGATGTTCATTTATAGCCGATGGGGTCAGCTTTTATTTGAAACGAGAGATATTCGTGTTGGTTGGGATGGATCTTATCACGGAGAAAAGCTACCTTCAAATGTGTATGTTTACAAGATATTCTACAAAGATTGCATGAATAGAAGTAAAATTAAATCAGGGGCATGTACCCTAATACGTTAGGTTTGCTTTAATAAAAAATTTACATACTCAGAAATAACCCAAAACCGTGTACAAGATCAATATATACATAGCCTCCTTGCTGATTCTCTTCAACTTTTCGTTTATGGATGGAGTTGGACTGGGAAAATCTCAAAAGTTATCGAATGACTATCAAAAGGAAGATACGAATACAGTATTAAAGTATCTCAATTCGGGATCGGAATATAGGTATATAAATCTTGATTCTTCCCTTTGTTTTCTTCGCCAGGCATTTGATATTTCCCAAAAACTGAATTACGAAAAGGGGAGTTCAATCTCGTTATATCTTTATGCTTCCGCATTATCAACCAAAGGTGAACATAAAAATGCAATAAAAATCTATGATTTAGCATTACAACGATTTGAAAAATCCGGAAATTTCGCTGGTCAGGCTGATGTTTATTCTGGAATCGGAAATGTTTATTATTTCCAACAGGATTATTTGACTGCTTTGGAGATGCATTATAAGGCCCTTCGAATTTATGAAAGAATCAACAGTGACCAGGGAAAGTCCCTGTGCTTTCAGAATATAGGAAATATTTTCTATCAAACAGATGACTATGACGAAGCATTACTGAACTATAAGAAAATGTATTACTTTGCGTTTAAAAGTAATTTTAAATTCGGAATAGCAGATGCTTTAATGAATATAGGAAATATATATTTTTATAAGAATGACTATAAAACAGCATTGTCATATTATATTAAATCCTATAATTGGTTTGTGCAATTAAAAAAAGAGATAAGAGCTATATATGCTCTAAGTAATATTGCCAATATATATCGGCTTCAAAAAGAATACCCAAAAGCAATAAATCTCTATTTCGATTTGCATGAAAAACTGGAAAAAGCGAATGATATTAAGGGGTTGGTAAATATTAAAGTGCTTATTGCTAAAATATTAATTGAGCAAAAAAAATATGATCAGGCCATCATATATTTAAAATCAGCGCTTCAGATTTCTGCCCAATTAAATGATAATGAAATCCGGTCGGGTGCTGCAGAAGCTTTGTCAAAATCGTATGCTACGTTGGGAAGATTTAAAGAAGCTTATGACTTCCAAATAGAATATGATTCTATTTACAAAGTATTCTTTAATGAACAAAAAACAAGGGCAATAAAAGAATTATCCATTAAGCATGAAGTGGAAAACAAAAATAAAAAAATACAACTACTTAGCTATGAAAAAGAGCTTCAGGATAATAATCTGCGTTTGAATAAATTTCTTTTGATTATTGTGACATTATCACTTGTGATCATGTTAGTTGTCAGCTTTTCTATTTTTAAATTATATAACTTGAAAACCAAAACATCTCAAATACTCGAAAGTCAGAAGGATATTATTCAGGCTCAGAAAAATGAGATCGAAGTTGAAAAAAACAAGTCTGACAACGTTTTACTCAAAATTTTAAATATTGAATCGAACAGCGAGTTAGCAGAAAAGGAAAGTAAAGACCTGACTCTGGAACATTATGAGCTTTTTTCCGACATGTATTTTAAGCTTAAAAAGGATAATATTCAGGCTCAGTACGAGGCAATAAAAAATCAGGTAAATCCTCATTTTCTTTTCAATAGCCTGAATGTACTCTCAAATTTGGTACACATAGATCAATTGTTGGCTGAGCAATTTATTGATCAGTTGGCCAAAGTGTACCGATATGTTCTCGAACAGAAAAGTAATGAGCTTGTGTTTATAAAAACAGAAATAGACTTTGTAAATTCGTATTTCTTTTTGCTGAAAATCAGGTTTGAAGATAAGATTATGCTTAATATTGATTTAAAAGAGGAAATATTAAATTATCATACGATTCCTTTAGCTCTTCAAATTTTGTTAGAGAATGCATTTAAACATAATATATATTCTACATCAAACCGATTGATAATTGATATCTATAGTGAAGATGATCAGTATCTTGTGGTGAGAAATACGCTTCAGCCCAAAGAAGTGCTTTCAGAACAATCAACAAAAATTGGTCAGGCAAATATTATCAACAGATATAAATTTATCAGTCAGAAACCAGTGCGGTTTCTTTGGGATGATAAATACTATTATGCAAAAATACCGATTGTTAAGATTTAATATAGAAATGACTTGTTATGGATATTTTAATTGTGGAAGATGAAAAACATGCAGCCTTAAGACTCGAAAAACAACTTAAGCAATGCAATAGTAGTATTAATATTAAAGCAGTTTTGTCATCAGTATCCGAAGCCGTTCATTGGATAAAAAATAATCCGGCACCTGATTTAGCCTTTTTTGATATTCAACTGGAAGATGGACTTAGTTTCGAAATATTTGATAATGTTGATTTTATAACCCCGATAATTTTTACTACTGCTTACGATTCATTTATGGTGAATGCGTTTAAGGTAAATAGTATAGATTATCTGTTAAAACCAATCAGTTCTGAAGATCTTATTAATGCGTTAAATAAATTGAATAGCATCAGCGATTATTATAATTATAAAACAGATAAAATTAATCAACTGCTGGAATCTATTAAACAACCTGATAATAGCGTAAAGCGAAGATTTATGATCAGTTACGGAGATAAGATCAAGACAATTCCGGTTAAAGATATTGCATACTTTTACAGTGATGAAGGGATTACATATCTCGTAACATTTGATAACCAACATTATCCTTTAGAGTATAGCATCGATACCTTGGAAATTCATACCGATTGTAAAGAGTTTTTCCGGATTAACCGTCAGTTTTTAATCAGTTCAACGGCTATTGAAACTATCTATTCTTATCCCAAAGGTCGTTATAAAGTTAAGCTGCGCCCTGATTCAGATAAAGACACATTTGTTTCCTGGCGGAGAGGATTTGAGTTTAAAACGTGGTTAAATAGCTAATCGTTTCTAAGACTTTTCTTCCACTCAAAATATCCTTTTATTGCCATTATCGTATAAACGAGAAAAAGTATACATGTGAGATAGAGTTCTTTATAGGCAAATACACCTATCGAAATCGCATCGACAGCAATCCAAACCAACCAATTTTCAAGATATTTTTGAGCAAGCATCCAGGTAGCCATTATGCTGGATGCTGTCAGGAATGCATCCCACCAGGGCAGGGGAGAGTCCGTATAATTTTTTAAGATCCAGGCAATCAGAATACTTAATACTGTTGTTCCTGCAAAGACTGTCATCCATGACTTTATGCTTGTTTTTAGGACTCTTAATTCACCTGATTCCGATTTTTGTTTGCCGTAAAGCCAATGTATCCAGCCATAAATACTGATAACAAGATAGTAAATCTGCAGGCTCATATCGGCGTAAAGCTTGGACGTGAAAAATATGACAATGTAAAATATCGAGGTAATTAACCCGATTGGCCATAACCAAATATTTTGCCGGATAGAAAAAAAAATATAAACAATGCCGAAAACCATTCCGAAAAATTCTACATAATTTGCACGAAACCAGAGAAGTACTGTTTGCAGCATTTTGTATGATTTATAAAAAGAAATGAGGCCAACCGACCTCATTTCTCATCCAATTAACCTATGCAAAAGTATAAAAAAAGAGCTTGTGTAATCAGACAGATGCTGCCTTCTGGAATTTTTTATTTACTGCTTTCCGTAACTTCAAGCATTAATGTATCGGCATTCAGCCCTGTGAAAATACCATATGCATTTTGAATGCTTGTAGATGGATTTGTGAGTGATTGCGATGAATTACTATTGTCATTATATAATGCAGCATAATCAGGCAGCACGTGGTACAAAATTAACCGGTGTGTTCCGAAATATTGAAACTGCATCGACCTAATCTCAAGTCCGGCAGATGTTGTAGGTGCTTCTCTGAACATGTTTTTGGGAGCATTGTCATCTTCAAAATCGCGAATGGGGTCGAGTGTTTCTTCTATGTTTTCAATTACAACAATGTAGTAGGATTTCTCTGCATTATCCCATGTTAGCGATACAGGTTCCGGCATGCTGAATCCACCACTGGGAGGAGAAGAACCGTCGCTCATTCGAGGTATAGAAATACTTGTTACCGATTGTTTGAAGTTTGTTGGTTTTACAGGAATAGAGGTATATGCGTAAACCTCTTTATTGTTGAATTCAAAGCGTAACTGGTAAGTACTTCCTTCTGTTACAATGAAGGAACTATCGATGTACGAGCCATTTCCAAGTGAAGTTAAAATATGATTCTGGTTGTTGAAAATTACACTGACGGACAAATTTGAAATATCATCTTTAGAATAAATTACATTGGAAATAAAAGGAATCTGACGACTGATGTTCACACTCATGTATTCACCAGGCTTCAGATATGACTCAACAATTGGAGAGTCTGTAAATTGAGTAGTATTTTCTTTCTCACAAGAAAAAAGCGCTGTTAAAATTACGGTAAAGGCTAATATCTGTATTGCTCTCATGCTTATCTCAATTTAAGTGAAAGGGTTAAATTTGGAGTGAATCCAAGATAATTCACGTTGGTTTCGATGATCTGGCTGTCTTCAATGCTAAACTGCTTATACCAAACATTTGTACGATTGTAAATATTGAAGATAGAAAAACCAATATTTCCAATTTCCTGACGTCGTTTATCTCCTTTGTTCCCTTTTAACAATTTGTAGGTAACGGATACATCAGCCCGGTGATAGGCCGGGAGGCGAACTCCATTTTTATCCGTTACGGTAAAATAATCTTTTGTAGTTCCATCAAGTAACGTAATGGTATAAGCTCCGGATGGTGCAGTGTAAGGCCTTCCTGTTGCATAAACCCAGGTTGCCGAAAAATCCCAGCGTTTGTATTTATATAAAGCCACAACCTTAAATTCATGATTTACATCTTGATTTGCAGGGAAATATCCATTGGTATATATGCTGAATTTGTTTTTTGCTTCACCAATTGTATAACTTAGCCAGCCATTGAAATTCCCATTTTTCTTTTGTGCCAGAAATTCAATTCCTTTTGAATATCCGTTTCCGGTAAAGAAATTTTCACTGTAACTTACTTCCATGGGATTTGCTTTGATTCTCAGCGAGTATTCGCTTAAATTATTGATTTCTTTGTAGTATGCTTCTGCACTCAGTAAATAGTTATTTGACTCGTAAGAGATCCCCGCAGTATAATGAATAGCAGAACTTACAGGAATGGATATATCATCTGAAAGTACCCAGAAATCCTTACTACCCGAGAGAATGTCTTCTCGTGTCACACGGTTTGCAAATTGATAGAATTTTCCAGTGGAACCTTTAAGGCTTATCTTACTATTTAGACTATATGACAAAGATACTCTGGGCTCAGTGTAAAATTTTTGAGTTGTATGGTAATAGCTTGCTCGCATTCCTGGTGTTATTTGAAGCTTGTCTTTCAGAAATTTTAATTTGGTTTGTACATAAGCACCCGATAATGTACTGTAATTCTGTCGGTCCAATACTGCAGTATCATTTTGTGAGTAGTTGTATTTTATATCATAATAGGTTGAAAAACCTCCAAATTGCAGTTGAGAGAAATCTAGAATATCCCATTGATAATCCGATCGTAAACTATAATCTTTCAGGTTATTATCTTCAACAATTCCTGATCGGGTAGTAGTTTCATCTCCGCTTGAGTTTGTTACGGTTCTGTCTTGAGTTTTGTCACGCTCGCTGAAATAATTGGAATAACTGAGTACGGTATTACTGTAAAGCTTTGGACTCCATTTTCTGGACCATTTTAAGCTTAATCCATTATTGCCATATTGAGTTAAATCAGTAGAACTCATTCCAAATCCATTGCCAGCTCCTCCAAACGACGGAGCATCCATCGATGTACTATTGTCGAGTTTATCGGTCCCTTTGAAAATGCTCAAAGAGTAAATGTCTTTATTATTAGGTTTGAATGTGAATTTTCCATTTAGGTCATAGAAATAGGAGGTAGCTTCTGTTTCCTGCGTAAACCGATCTCCACCCGGGCCACCTCCACCCGATATAGAAGTTGTGCTACTGGATGTATTGAATTTACTGAATAATTTATCATAAATAGGCCCTTTATACGAACGACGGTATGTTATGATTGACGTAAATTTTTCTCCAATCGGAATTTCTGTAAACAGGTTCAAACTCAATAAACTGAGATCTCCTCCTAAGTTGAATTTCTTTTGATTTCCGTCTTTTGCAGTAATTTCCGTTACACTCGATAAGCGTCCTCCAAATTTTGATTCAAATCCGCTTTTATAAAGTTGTACATCTTTCAGTGCGTTGGAATTGAAAGCACTAAAGAAACCATAAAGATGATCTACATGATAAACAGTCATTCCATCATAAAGAACAAGGTTTTGATCCGGTGTGCCACCACGAACGTATAATCCCGACGATGATTCATTGGAAGCACTTACTCCGGGCATAAGCTGGAATGAACGCATCACATCTTTTTCTCCAAGATTCGGAATCTGTTCGAGCTTTCGGGGTGACAATTTTACGGTGTTTACTTCAGAACGATCTGCTAATACAACCTCTTCCTTTTTACCGATAATTGTAACTGCTTTTAAACTTTGCGTATTCGGACTTAACTCTATTCTGAAATTCTGTATCGGATCGAATGGAGAGAGAAATATTTCTGTTTTTTCAAAACCCACATAATGAACAATTAAAGTATTGGTATCGGTAGGAACCTTGGAAAGCGTAAAATATCCGTCAGCATTTGTAGAAACACCCATTGTTGTTCCTTTTACCAAAACAGAAGCAAATGGTAAGGCTTCCCCGGTTGACCGGTCACGAACAATACCTGTGAAAACAAAATTTCGCTTTTTAGGAGCCCCCAAATAAGTTTTATGAGGTTTAGCCATCAATGAATCTGTTTCATTTTCAGCTTCAGACTCTTCTACATAATATCTTCCTCCCGGCTCTTCTTCAATTACGGGTTCATAGTTTATGTATGTTTCTTTAAATGTCTCTGTTATATTGTTTTGAGGTGTAATGTATTGATTACTAGAATCAATAATTTCTTTGGAATAGCGGATGTTTTTGAAAGAATAATTTAACTGAGATTCTTTAATATCGTTACTATCGATAGAAGGATCATTAATGTTGAGAAAATTATTGATATTCCCATATTTGTTATTATAGGTCATAATACTTGCCAGTCCGTCAATGCATATCAGCTTATTTTGAGCCAACCCGCCTCTGTTAGGAATATAAACAAACATGTAATGAAAAAACTGAGGAAGTAATCTTAGTGAATCATTTAGATAAGCTTCTACTGCAGATTGATTTTCAGTTCCTAAAATAAATAAAAATGGTCGTTTAATAGAACTGTATTCATTGTTTGGTGCATAACTCACATATTTCAGATAACAAACATTTCCTTTTGAATTAAACTCGTACTCACGGTATTGTGCCCGGGCATTTTTAATGCCCGTAACACAAACCATAACTAGAAAAAATAAATGAAACAATACTTTGGTAATTTTCCTTTTATACCCCATTTGAAGTTTCCCTATTTTAGAAATTCAAAAGTAGGTTTGAGTTATTTTTTGAGTAAACGAAATAGATGAAGCAATGGATTGTATAGATAAACGGCAAATAATTTCCTCTCAGATTTTACTGAGTTACTTCCGAATGAGTAGATATTGAATAATATTGATTATTTTTACTCAATTAAAAATGAATTTTACGAATCACGCAGAGTGTAAATATTACGTATCATTTTGGCATAAGAAGCAGAGATGCTTTACGCAATATTTTGTTTTACAGGAAGTAAATATGAATTTAAGTGGGTTACTGGCATTTACATTGAGCTTATGTCTGTATTTTTGGTTTACTACATTTTATGTTTATGCTTCCCTATTTACCTTTATTACAATTGGCGTAATATTTTTATCTCCAGGTTTTGTGTTTGATATTGAAAATCATAAAATTACAAACATATATACATTTTTGGGAATTTCCTTTGGTGTTTGGAAAAAGTTACCTGAGATTGAATATATATCCGTCTTAAGAGTAATTGAGCAAGACAAATCATTTCAAGCTTCATCTGCTACTTTTGTGAATAAAAATACTGGAAATTATGAATATCAAATTAACCTTGTGCTAAATGATAAATCAAAGAAACCCATTACATTGCTAACAACAAATTTGAATAATGCCTTAAATAAAGGTGTTGAGTTAGGAAAGTACTTAAACATTCGTGTTTTTGATTCAACCAGCCCAAATAAGCATTGGATAGAGTAGCTATGTTTTTCAAATCTGTCTCTGTAATACAAACTAAAAACGGAATTTTATTTTTCTCTGGGCTTTAGCTGGCACATACAAGAACCGGATAATCGTTCACGTTTATTTAAATCAATTGGCAATTTATCTTTTTCCCAGTCAACAATACCGCCGGCTAAATTTGCCAGATTTGAGAATCCTTTATTTTCCAGTATTTTATATACATCGCCACTGAAATTTCCAACGCTGTCGGCCACAATAATCAAGATTTCACGAGGTATATCATCCAGAGATTGTAAGATTTTACTTTTGGGAATCTGAATCACCTGTTCTACATTAAACTGCTTGAAGGTATTGAGGTAATCTTCTCTCACATCAAGTATAACTGCACCTTGTTTACAAAGCTCGTATGCCTGCCGGGGTGTCAGATTTCTCATTCCTGAAGCATAAAATCCATGCTCATTCATTTTCTGATATATTTTACTCTTTTACGAATCTTTCAGTACTTGAAAAAGTTTTTACATTATCAAATTAAACAAGTATCCCACACACATAATACCTAATCCTACAATTGCGATAAATGTAAATATTAAAGGCATTTTCAATACTTTACGAAGTATCACCATTTCAGGAAGAGACAAGCCAATTACCGACATCATAAACGCCAGTGCTGTGCCTAAGGATGCTCCTTTGCTGATTAATACGGACACAATGGGTACAATTCCTGCAGCATTCGAATATAGTGGGATACCAATCAGGATCGAAAGAGGAACAGAATACCAAGCATCTTTACCCATCAACGAAGCCATGAAGTTTTCAGGCACATAACCATGTGCTCCGGCTCCCACAACAATCCCTAATAAAACATAAAACCAAACCTTTCCTACAATCTCTTTTACAGATTCAAAGCCACGCAAAACGCGCGTATTAAACGTTATTTTTTCTTCAAAATCAGAACTTCCTACATGGGTTTTATAGACCCAGTCTTCTACCCATTTTTCAAGTTTCAGAATTCCAATCAACCAGCCTGAGAAAATAGCAATAAAAAGACCTGTGCCAACATAAATCAAAACAACTTTTAAACCAAACATGCCGTAAAGAAGAACAATCGCAACTTCATTAATCATGGGAGCCGCAATCAGAAATGAGAAAGTAACTCCCAGTGGGACTCCGGCTTCTACAAAGCCTAAAAATAATGGAATGGCAGAGCAGGAACAAAAGGGCGTAACAATGCCTAATAACGAAGCCATTACATTTCCCGTAAACGTTTTCTTACCTTCCAGCGCTTTGCGAGTACGTTCCGGAGTGAAAAAAGTTCGGATAATGCCTACCCCAAAAATGATCAGAGTAAGCAGCAGCATTACTTTCGGAAATTCAAAAATCAGAAACCACAATGCTTCTGACAAATGCTCACCTTTTTGCATCCCAATGAAGTCATAAACCAGCCAATTGGCAATTCCATGTAAGTTACTGTAAAGTAAATACCAAAAGGGAAGAAGTATGAGCGCAATTATAATTCGATGTTGAGTAAGATACGCTTTTAATTGATTCATTGTTATTTGTTTATATAGAAAATCCAGATGTAATATAATCCTACAAGAATGAAAATGACAGCAATAATTCTGCGAAACCACTTTTCAAAAATTTTCACTTTATTGTAAAAACTTCCCAAGCTTGAAATGCTGAATGCCAGTAAATAAGCTACAATAATCACAGGTAACCCGGTGGCAATGGCAAAAATAACAGGAAGAAAAAGTCCATATGGCGAACTGATGGTGATCGGAATAAGCATTCCAAAATAAAGGACACCACTGTATGGACAGAATGCCAATGCAAAAACAATTCCGAGCAACAATGCACTCCAGAGACTGTTCTTGTTTTTCCGGCGTTCAAAATAGTCATTAAACCCGGAAAAACCCGGAAATTTCAATTTGATGAAATCGAACATTAAAACACCAACGATTACCAGTAATGGTCCCAAAAACTTTTCACCATGACCTTGAAAAAAACGGGCAATCTTAAAAGTGCTGGCTCCGAAATAGAGAATAATACCAATGGTTGTATAACTGATAGCACGTCCTAATGTGTACCATAATCCATTGTAAAATATCTTCTTACGATTTTCGATGTCTTTACTGATAAATCCAATAGCAGTAATATTGGTTGCCAATGGGCAAGGGCTGATTGCCGTCATAATTCCGAGAATCAATGCTGATAAGAACGGGATATTGGTATTATCGAGCAGATTTTGAAGAACTTCCATTATAATCTTATTTTAATGCTTCCGAAATTTTCTGTTTAAGTTCGTTCGCAAAAATTGCAGGTTTATTCACCTTTTGAAACGCCCAACCCGTTAAATCTTCTTTCTTTAACTCTTTGTTGTTTGCATAAATAGTGAAAGCCAACGTAGCTCCATACGCATCATATTTACGAGCTAATGCGTCGTTTTCGGGAAGTTCACAGTTGATAGATGCAAAGCGGATTATACCGTTTTCGATCTCTTTACGGAATAGTGAATCAAGATCTTTGCGAAGCTCCTGTTCTATACTTGTACAGGTATTACAACGATGCGTGATATGGAAGTAGTAAACCTGAAGTTTTAGTTTCGGATTGATGTTTTGAGCATTGGTTATACTATCGTTACTCTGAGCAAAAATACTGATGGATAGTATGATAAATGCAACTGTTGTTAAAATATTTTTCATAATATTGGGATTATCATCAGGTTATTTTTTCAGAGAAGAGCTAATGGTATTTTTGAGTATTTCAATGAATTTGGGTTCTTTGTTGCGCGCCAATTTAAACCCATCACTGGTAAGGTCAACTGTCTTTTCTTTTCCTTCATAAACGCGGGTTACAAATAGTCCGGAACCAAAAGCCTGATACTTCTCGGCAATTTTGGCGTTTTTTTCATCATCCACATTCACCACCTTACGCTTCAGAAGTCCTTGTTTTAATTCGTTTGCAAAATAAGTATTAATGGTTTTGGTCGTTGCCTCTTCAATGGCTATACAAGAAGGACACCGATTTGTAACATGAAAGTTATAAACAAATACAACCGGAAAATTTTCTTTAGCTTGTGTTTGTACAGAAACTTGATTATTGGTTGTGTCAGCCTGAGCCGATGTTGCAGATGTGCTGTCAGTTGTCTGGATCGCAATACTATCCTGATTTACTGATTTATCTGTTTGATTTGAATTACAGGAGATGGAAAACACTAAAACTCCATTCAATAAAAAAAGAAATAATAAACGTTTCATAGATTTAAATTTTGATTGATTTTTTGCTTGAGAAGAGAATAAACGGTATCTGGTTTGATTTGTGCGTAAAAGAGTGCAAAAGTGGTCAGATTTTCAATTATTTCTCCTTTTGAAGTTTGGGTACACAAATATAAACCTGACCAGTTTGCTTTAAATTTTTCGGCGTATTGATTGTTTTCGGGAAGCGAAAGGTTTATTTTACGTAATTGAACACTATCCTTAATATCCGGAAATTCATTGCGAAGAACCCTTTCTACAATGGCTTCAACTGCTTTGCACGATTTACATCTTCGTGTTTGATGAAAAAGCCATATTTCTGTTTTTGCTGTAACTGTTGGATTGATATTTCCTTCAGATCGTTTTTCTGGCGAGGAGCAGGAAAATATCGTTATTATAAACAGCAGTAATGGCAATATGTGACGAAAGTTGGTCATAACCGTTTTGTAAGAATACAAAGTGACTTTGATTACTTCAGAAAACCGTTGAGTAACAACTTAGCGATCTCCCAATTTTGCTTGTTTACACAGTATTTAATCATTGGAGGATCAATTTCGCCCTGTATCAGTCCTGCAAACTTAAGTTCTTTTAGGTGTTGAGAAAGAGTAGAACGGGCAATAGGAATATCGCCGATCATTTCACCACTGGTACAGCAGCCATCCATACTGCTAAGTTTCTCCATAATATAAACCCGGGCAGGATGACTTAATGCTTTGCAAATACGCGCAATATGCTCTTGTTGAGCTGTGAATTTTGGTTTTACCACCATATTGATTTACTGATGTTTCTGGATGAAATCTTTGATTTCAGACGTAGAAGGAACTCTGCCACTTACAACCACTTTTTCATTTATCACCAAACCGGGAGTGCGCATAATTCCATAGTTCATAATTTGTTGAAAATCTTCAACTTTCTCAATCTTAGCAGTAATTCCCATTTCTGAAACTACATTTGTAACACTCTTTTCTAATGTTTTGCAGTTGGCACAACCTGTGCCCAGTACTTTAATATTCATGATTTATCATTTTTATATTTCGCAAAATTACGAAATGAAATGATAAAAACAAGGATTGATGTGTAAAAAATAAAAAAAATGGAAGATTTTATAATCGATCCAAATTTATTCCTTTTTGAATATCACGCAATTTACGGGCTGAATCAGTATAATAGGTGTGATTTTCTAAAAATTGTTTCTGAAGCGTATTCCATTCTTCGTCAGAATAGAAACGGTTGCAACAATCTTCCCACTCTTTTCTCAAATATCCCGCAATTTCAAAAAAATCGGTACGGCCAAGGTAGTCAAGATCTGCATCGCATAAAATTTGTGCCAGATGAGTCCTTGCTTCGGTAGGCATACGAGTGGCATTGATCAGATTTACAATGGTTTCAATTTCGTCTGGTGTATAATCATAACCCGGAAGCATCGTTTGAGCAAGGTTAATCGATGACTGTTCATGATTTTCGTAGGTTTCCAGAAACCCGCTATCGTGCAGTAACGCAGCTGTAAGCAGAACGGTCGTTTCGGATGTACTTAAGCCTTCTAAAAGAGCAAGCCGGGAACAAGCCTCAAATACGTCCAGTGTATGCTCCACTCTGTGATAGCGTAAATCTTTGTTCAGATTTGCGCTCAACTTAGCAACAAGGTCATATTTGAGGCTTATGATATTCATTGATTTGGTAACTTGATACAAAATAACTCAAATTGCAACAAGAATAGCAATTTTATTCGCTAAACGACTCTATTCGTTGGATAAACAACTTTACCTACAGTTCAACTACCTCTTTAAGGTCTGGGATATGAATATCGATGAATCCGTTTTCATTGAGATAGTTTGCAAATTCATTCTGAACTTCAAATTCACCATGAACCAGAAATATTTTTTTCAATTTTGTTTTGTTCTGACAAGATATAAACTGTAACATTTCCTGATAATCAGCATGCCCGGAGTAAGATTCAATTCGTTCAATATCAGCTTTTACTTTATAACGATGTCCGAAAATTGAAACTTCTTCCTGTTTTCAGCAATGCAACACCCTAAAAACATTTACGCACCAAATTGTATAAATTCATCTGTTCTTCATCCATTTTGAGTAGGATGGATTTGGTGTTTTTGCTGTTTGGGAGCATATAACTGATTTGATACATATTGTGAGTAATCTCTGCAGCTTTCTTCAATGAAAGCGTTGATTGGTTTTCAAGTAAAGCTCTTTCTAATTCCTTGTACACACAATATGCCGTAAATGAAATACAAATGTGAGCCTCTATCCGTTTTCGTAACCTATGGAAAACAGGACGTATCCGGAGGTCTGTTTTTGACATTCGGAACGCTTTTTCAATATGCCAAAGGTTTTTGTAGCTATCAAAAACGGTATCATTATCCAGCTTTGTATTCGTTAAATAACCCTTTAAACCGTCCCAACAAACATCTTGAAGATACTTGTCTTTATCTATGGAAATATTGACTATCCCTTCCATTTTCAGGTATTTATTGTATCCCCGATTGTTGATATTGGCTTTGGTTAGCCTGCCCGATTTAATCCTCTTTTCGAGTCGTTTAAGCCCTTGCTCACGATTATAAAGGTCTTTAGAGGCACGTTTTTCGGAGTATTGCACAATTAGCCGACTGCCATTTGCTTTTTCAATAACAAAGAATTGGCCGTTGCTGTAACTTTGTCCTGTTATGAGGTTTCTAATCTCCTGCGGTTCGTTTTTTAGTCTTGCTCCCAAAATGTATTGGTAGTCTTTTCTTCCAATGCCTTTATGTTTTCTTTTGATAAAAGTCCACTGTCGGCAATTACCACGGGCTTATTTAAATTGAACTTTCCGGATATTTTCTCGATAAATGGTATTAGCGTATGTCCTTCGTAGGTGTTGCCTTCGTAAATATCGTAGCCTATCAAATACCCGCCAAGACCCACCAATAGTCCGATAAATATCTGCGGACATTGGTGTTTGCCGTCTTTAGAAAAACCCGTTTTGCGCAAATCATCCTCATCGGAAGCCTCAAAGTAAAGTGTTGTCATGTCGTAAAATACAATGCTCAAATTACCTCCCAATACCCGTAATGTATGATTGTAGGCTATTTGCTCGACTTGCAATTTCAGTTTGTCGTTCAACTTATCTAAAAAGCGATAAATGGAATCAACCTCAAGCGAAATTCCCTGATAGCGATAAAGATACTCTGTCGTTTTGAGCTTACTCAATGGAAATGCAAGTCGGGCTATGACCAATTGACGAAACATATCTTCGTTAATTGATTTAAAACCAATATAATCATATATCCTGCCAAAAATAAGTTCAGGACCTACCGTATGAATGTTGCTGTTGGATAACATTGCGAAGGCTTGCTCTATTTGATCATCTTGTTCTGATATAAAAAGTGAAACTTGTTGTTCCAAACGCTCTTTTTCTTGACGTGCTTGATTTTTCAACTCTTCAATATCTTGCAACATTGTTGCAGAACCTATCGTTTTGACCACCTTATATATGCCTCGTGCCTTGCTAACTATTTGAATGCTAATACTACCTGAACGATTTTTAACTTCACGTATAAACATAATATTTTTCTTGCAACACCCAAAAATAATAAATTATATTTGATTATTAAATAGTTACAGGGTGTTGCAGGAAAAATGCGGAAAACAGGAGAATAGCAATTTTATTCGCTAAACGACTCTATTCGTTGGATAAACAACTTTACCTACAGTTCAACTACCTCTTTAAGGTCTGGGATATGAATATCGATGAATCCGTTTTCATTGAGATAGTTTGCAAATTCATTCTGAACTTCAAATTCACCATGAACCAGAAATATTTTTTTCAATTTTGTTTTGTTCTGACAAGATATAAACTGTAACATTTCCTGATAATCAGCATGCCCGGAGTAAGATTCAATTCGTTCAATATCAGCTTTTACTTTATAACGATGTCCGAAAATTGAAACTTCTTTGTCGCCGCGTACAATTTTTGCCCCGAGAGTTGATGGAGCACAATAGCCAACAACTAAAACCGTATTTTTAGGATTATCAATATTGTTTGCCAGATGATGTTTAACTCGTCCTGCTTCCATCATGCCTGAAGCAGAGATGATTACACATGGACGGGTATGGTGGTTTAGCATTTTAGATTCTTCGATGCTCTGAACATAATGTAAGTTGTTGAATCCAAACGGATCTGGATCATTTTTCATGTACTCCAGAATTTCTTCGTTGAAACATTCAGGATGCAAGCGAAAGATATTCGTTGCCGAAACTGCCAGCGGACTATCGACATACATATCAACATCCGGAAGCAAGTTCTTGTTTTTCAGTCGGTCCAGAGCATGTACTATTTCCTGGGTACGACCAATTGCAAACGAGGGAATAATCAGTTTACCTTTTTTCTTGGCACAGGTGTCAATTACAACTTTCAGTAGTTCCATGTCACTTGTATCAAGATCGTTATGTAAACGATTACCATAGGTTGATTCCATGATAATGTAATCGGCTTGCGGAAATGAATCCGGTTGGCGTAAAATTCGCTTATTATAGCGCCCAATGTCTCCTGTGAAGCAAATTTTATGAGTTTTTCTGCCTTCTTTGATTTTAAGATTTATAGCAGAGCTTCCTAAAATATGACCAGTATCGGTAAACTGAACTGATATATTATTTTCGATTGTGAATTCTTTATTATAGGCAATGCTTACAAAACAACTCATACAATGATATGCATCTTCCTCTGTATAAATAGGATCCAGAGGAGGAAGTCCTTGATTTGCACGCTTTTTATTGTTTGTTTTAGTATCGTGTTCCTGAATTCGTCCAGAGTCAACCAACATAATGGAGCAAAGGTCACGGGTTGCAGGAGTACAAAGAATAGTTCCACGGAATCCTAATTTGTAAATGAAAGGAATTAAGCCAGAGTGATCAATGTGAGCATGTGAGAGTATAAGATAATCAATCTCTTTTGGATCAAATCCCAGATTACGGTTCATAGAATCAGTTTCCATACCCTTACCTTGGTACATTCCGCAATCAAGCAGTATTTTAAATCCTTTATCAGTTGTAATAAGATGTTTGCTTCCGGTAACTTCCCGGGCAGCACCCAGAAATTGAATTTTCATATAATTTTAGTTTTAGAGGATTTTTTTAATTTTATTTCAAAACTACTTTTTCTCGTGTATCACGAGGAATGATGACAGAGCGATGAAACGTATAATCTGTATCAAAGGACATACGATAGGTGATATGTTTTTTTGCAAATACAGCTCCAACTGACTCGTGTAAGGCTCTCATTTTAGGGTTAAAATCGCCTACCCACGACAATTCCAGTTCATTATACCATGGACGTTCATCCATTATTTTTTGCAAATGCCAGAAAATAGCAGATTCTATTCCGGATTTTTGAAATTTGGGTTTTACGCCCATAATGGTAATTCGGGCGCGGGTAATAGTATGGCGTTTCTTTAACCAAAATATTTTCAGCTTATTCCAGAAATTAAGTTTGCCATTCAGATGCTTCAAAATTTGATTTAAATCAGGAAACATAACCAAAAAAGCAGCAGGTTCATTTTCATAATATGCAAACCAAACAAATTCTTCTTCAATTACAGCCTTTGATCCTTCTAAAGTACGATTGAGTGTTTCAATATTCAAGGGCGTAAAGTTTTCATGAAATTGCCATGCATCATCATAAATTTCCTTTAGGTTGTTGAGATATTTTGACGCATTTGAGAAACTAAAGTGTTCAAAACTATAACCTGGTTTTTGCCGAACCCAGTCCGCAATTTTCCAAAAACGCTCGGGAAAAGGTTTGCGTAAATCTAAATGATTGGTAACCTGTTCATAGTAAAACTTGAAACCATAGCTTTCGAAAAACTCCTGATAATATTTGGGATTGTAAGGCATTCCAATACCAGGTTGCATAAAACCATCTACTAATAAACCCCAGTAATTATCGTTTTCGCCAAAATTTATCGGACCATCCATCGCCTTCATCCCTCGTTCCTGAAGCCAGAAACGGCATTGGTCGAAAAGCAAATATGCAGCATCTTTATCTTCAATACATTCAAAAAAGCCCATTCCTCCGGTTGGAACTTCGTAAGTAAAAGCCTTGTTTTTATTGATAAAGGCTGCCACACGGCCAATCAGATTTCCCTGTTCATCTTTTAAAATCCAACGTGTTGCTTCACCATTTTTGAAAAATTCATTTTTCGATGAATTAAAGATTCCTTCAATTTCAAGTTCAAGTGGACAAACCCAATAAGGATCATCTTTATAGATTGTGCGTGCAACATCGTAAAATTCAGAAATATGTTGCGAGTTAGATACTTCGGTTAGCTTCATTATATATTTTTTATTTTCTGATAATAAAAAGGTTAAACCAACATTTATGATACAAAGCCAGATTCAAAGAAAAACCAATATGTGAAGTAAAAGACATTCTTATTTTTTGATTTCTATTTCTTTTCTTTAAATATTTCGCTGACGAACAGCTTCAAACAATAATATTCCACAGGCTACAGAAACATTAAGAGATTCTATTTCACCCGCTAACGGAATACAGAGACGAGCATCACACATCTTTAAATATTCAGGACTAACACCATTCTCTTCGGACCCCATGATAATGGCTAAAGGTTCATTATAGTCTGCAAGTGTATAATTGCGGCTACTTTTTTCACTAGCTGCAAAAAGTTTTATCCCGCTCTGTTTTAAGTAATTTAATGTCGTTTTTAGATTAATTTCCCTGCAAATAGGCAAGCGAAGTAGCGCTCCGGCAGATGTTTTAATTGCATCGTCATTTAACGCAGCAGAGCCCTGTGAAGGTAAAATCAAAGCATGAACACCAGCACATTCTGCAGTACGTGCAATAGCTCCCATATTACGCACATCCGTAACCCTGTCGAGAATCAGTAGAAATGGAGTTTCTCCTGATTCAAAAACCTGGGTAACTATTTCTTCAAGAGGTTGATATTGAATAGGAGAGATGGTTGCAATAACGCCCTGATGGTTTCCCTGAGTCATTCGGTTTAATTTTTCTTCAGGAACCCATTGTACGGGAATACTTTGCTCTTTTGCAAGATGCTGTATTTCGGATACTACAGGACTTTTTAATCCATTTTGAAGTAATATTTTTTCAAATTCCTGCTTGCTTTTCAATGCTTCCAGTACTGGGCGTGAACCATATAATTGTGAATCTTTCTTCATTCTTTTACTTTTCTGTATCGATATTATGATGAGGGTGAATCTTCAAACAAAGCATTATTACTCTGATTGTCTGAATCTTCAGTTTTTTTTAATCCTAAATATTTATCAGGAATCTGCTTGGAAACTCTAGCTCCAAGTTTACGCAAATTTTCAATCTTCACAACAATATTTCCTGAGCCGTTCATCTT
The DNA here is from genome assembly GCA_963667975.1 of Bacteroidales bacterium. GTDB lineage: Bacteria > Bacteroidota > Bacteroidia > Bacteroidales. The sequence goes on along the minus strand of OY764079.1, from coordinate 2,896,864 downwards.
TTTGTAGATATCACCATAGGTTTTTTGGAGTGTACCAAGTTGATTTCCAAGTTTATCAAAGTCATTCAACAAGAGAACAAATTTGTCATAAAGTTTTCCGCCTTCATTTGCTATTTCTAAAGCATTGGCTGACTGTTTTTCTTGCTTCCAGATGGACTCCACGGTTTTTAACGTAGCCAAAAGCGTTGTAGGGCTTACTATTACTATTCGTCGTTCCCATGCATAGGTAAAAAGTTCCGGATCATTTTGAATAGCCAGACTAAATGCCGATTCAATAGGCATAAAAAGAAGCACAAAATCAGGAGTATGTATGTCCGTTGATAATTGATAGCTCTTTTCACTTAATCCTTTTACATGATTATGTACCGAATCGATATGTTGTTTTGCAAAGCGTTCTTTCTGAGTTGTATCCTCACTATTCACATATTGTTCATATGCAATTAATGATACTTTTGAGTCAATGATAATGTGTTTATTATCGGGCAGTTTAACTAAAACATCAGGTCGCAGAAATTCTCCATCCTGATTACGGGTCGAAAACTGTACTTCATATTCTACACCTTTGGTTAAGCCGGTACGTTCCAGAATTTTATCCAGAACAAGTTCTCCCCAGTTGCCTTGCTTTTTAGTATCGCCTTTTAGTGCATGAGTTAAATTATTGGCTTCTTGACTGATACGGGCATTTAGTTCGTAAAGTTTTTTTACTTCTTCACGCAATGAAATTGAGTCACGCAAACTTTTTTCATGTGTATCTTGAACTTTTTGTTCAAAGGAACCTAATTTTTCTTTGAGGGGCGTAAGTATTTCGTCAATGTTTTTACGACTTGATTCTGTAAGCTCTTTCGAGTTTTCTTTAAGAATTCGGGAAGCTATGTTTTCGAATTCCATGGAAAACTTTTGTTGAACTTCTTCCAGTTCGTTTTTTTGACTTACAAGACGTTGTAAAGCATGTTGTAATTCGGTTTCTGCTTTACTTAAATCAGATGTAAGAAACTCTATCTTGGAAAGATATGTATTGTTGACTTCTTTATACTCTAATGATTGACTTTCAAATTGTTTTTGCTGATTCTCATAGATCCTTAACAGCGAATCACGCTCAGCAGAAATTTGAATCAATTTTTTTTCTGCTTCAGTAACCTTCTCTATGAGCGAAAGTTGCTCTGATTGCCTCCTTTTGGTAAAAAGTAACCAAGCAACTCCAAAACCAACTGATATGCCAGCAATTAAATATAGAAAATTCATAAAACTATTTCCTGCAAAATTAACCAATCACATTAGCTTTGACAAACTTCATCCAGCTATTCCCCGAAAATATGTAAAAATAATACATAATTACTTGAATAAGTTATGTTTGAGAGCCTTTCTCGAGAAGCAAAGTTGAAGAAATCAACAATTTGCAAAATATTGACCGGAATTACGTTCCTTTGCAAAACAAATTAAAACAGATGTTTGGCGCTTTTTTAAATGGTATTGCACTGGGTATCACGATTACATTTTCTTTTGGTCCGGGATTTTGGGCACTGTTTCAAACCAGTATCAACAAAGGAATGAAAGGTGGATTTTACATTTCCCTCGGTTTCTTTCTTAGTAATTTGGTACTATTTACGATCGCATTTATTGCCATTCGTATCTTTGCTGTACAAATTGAGAAATCACAGTGGATGGGAATTCTTGCAGCTCTAATTTTGCTGGGGTTTGGACTTGTTTCATTGTTAAAATCAGGAAAAAATGCTTCAAAAGAACTTCCGGAGGAAAAAATGCGCTACCCTTACACTGGATTGATAACCAAAGGATTATTAATGAATGTAAGCAACCCCTTCAGCCTGTTATTTTGGGCTGGAGTGATTACTTTTTCTGCTAAAGCGTATGGTTTTCAATCTTCAAATTTTTTCATATTCATTACCGGATTATTATTTACTGCTTTTAGTTTCGATTTGATAAAAAGCTTCTTTGCCAGTCGTTTAAAACGCTTTCTGAATGCCAACGTGCAAAATATAATCAATAAGGTAATTGGTGCCATTTTGATTATTTGTGCTGTAGTTATTTTTTACAGATCAGTATTTTAGAGAATAAAAAACTATTTCCGCAAGATTCGGATTTTATATCCATTTTAAAATTATGATCTTTGCTGCAATATATTGATTAACCAATGAACGATCAAAATCAGCTCAACTTTTACAGGATTTCAAAAGCAATAGATTATATTCAGCAAAATTTCAAAAACCAGCCTAATCTTGATGAAATAGCTGATAAAGTGAATCTTAGTCCGTTTCATTTTCAACGTATATTTCTTGAGTGGGCAGGAACTACTCCAAAAAAATTCTTACAATACATTAGTTTAGAGCATGCAAAAAGTCTACTAAAAGAACAGAAAATAAGTTTGTTCGACACAGCATGGGAAACAGGATTATCCGGAACAAGTCGTTTACATGATTTGTTCGTTAAAATTGAAGGGATGACCCCTGCTGAATATAAAAACGGAGGTAGAAGTTTAAAAATAAATTACAATTTTACAGATTCACCATTCGGAAATTTATTGATTGCATCAACACACAAAGGCATTTGTTCGATGACGTTTATCGAAAATGAAAACATAGCTTTAGAAGAGCTTCGTCAAAAATACCCAAATGCAATGTTTGAAATTCAATCAGATGGTTACCAGCAAAGTGCACGTATGATTTTTCAGAAAGATTGGAGTAAGATTCCGGATATAAAACTTCATTTAAAGGGCACTCCTTTTCAGCTTAAAGTTTGGGAGGCTTTATTGAAAATTCCAATAGGAAAGCTTACTACTTATGGCGATATTGCTAAAAAAATTGAACAACCAAATGCATCAAGAGCAGTAGGAACTGCAATAGGAAGCAATCCAATTGCTTACCTAATACCTTGTCATCGGGTAATTCAATCCTCTGGTTTTTTGGGAGGTTATATGTGGGGGAAAAACCGTAAAGCAGCCATAATCGGGTGGGAGGGAGTAATGGTCAATACAGACCAATAGGCTTTAGAACCTGATTTGCATTGAATTTGCTTGTTTCCAAAAATTCTGTACTTTTGCCACACTGTTTTAAGATATATAACGATTTAATAATCAGGCAAAAATAATCTATTTGTAAACTATGGTAAAATTGCTATTTTTTTCGCTTTTTAACCTTATCCTTTTTTCTGCAAACACAGCAGTTGATCCATCACCTAAGGTAAGTTCTTACAAATCAAATGCTAAAAATCAAACATTGTTTGTAATAGAACGCAATAAAAATGCTAACACGGTATTTTATGATGTAAATATCACTCAAAACGGAAAAATAGATTCTGAAAAACCTGTAGATGCATATTTTGTAGATTATGCAACAACAGGAAAGCGAGCTGAGTTAAGCTTTATAGAACGTAAAATGGCGTATGGTTTTGAATTTGAAAAAACGGAAAACAATAATTTTTACGTAACGCTTCGTGCTTACAAAGACCGTAAAATTCTTGTTTATCTTGATGCAAAAGGCAATGCACACTCTTTGATGAAGATAAACGGTAAAACGTCTCAGCTTACAAAAATCTTTGTTTTTGCGAAACCAAAACTCTATACTTCGGTAGAATTCATCGAATTACACGGAGTTGACTTTAAAACAGGAGACGTGACTTATGAAAAAATAATAAATAAATAGTTGATTTTATGTTGTTTACATTGTTAATAACCTGCATAAAATAAAATTTTGAGAAAATACAATTCTACCTATATTTGCCAAAACACATTAACGCCTTCAACAGATACAAGATGGAAGATTTTGACAGCAACAAAGAGGTACTTTCAAGGGCAATAAGAGCAGGAAAACGTACCTACTTTATGGATGTGAAAGAGACACGGCATGGAGAAATGTATTTGACCATTACCGAAAGCAAACGAAGATTAAATCCAAGGACCGGGCAGGCTTTTTACGAAAAACATAAAGTATTTCTATACAAAGAAGATTTCGAGAAATTTTCAGAAGGTTTGCAAGGTGTAATTCGCTTTATTCAAACCGGGGAAATTCCGCCTGAACCTGAACGTGAATATATTAACACATCGGAATTCACGGATGTTGATTTTGATAATCTTGAACCGCAAAATTAATCGGCTACAAACCAAAATCTTAACGGATATATTCTAAGAAAGCTGTTCAAAAGGGACGGCTTTCTTAGTTTTATTTTTAACTTTGCAAATGAGCAGGATTAAGCTCTTTTCTACGATAATAATTTAAAAACTGCCTATATAACAATCAGATGGGAAAAGTAATTGCCATTGCTAATCAAAAAGGAGGAGTTGGAAAAACGACAACAGCCATTAATCTAGGAGCTGGATTTGCTGTGTTGGACCGTAAAACCTTAATCATTGACGCCGATCCTCAGGCAAATGCAACTTCGGGTGTGGGCTTCAATCCTCAGGAAATCACAACCAGTATTTATGAATGTGTGATTGATGATCTCAATCCGCGTGATATCATTTTGCAAACATCGACTCCCAATCTTGATCTGATTCCTGCTCATATTGATTTGGTAGGTGCTGAAATAGAAATGATTAACCTTCCTAATCGGGAAATGATGATGAAGGCTACCATTGCAAAATTCAAAGATGATTACGATTATATTATTATTGACTGCTCTCCGTCTTTGGGTTTAATCACGATCAACGCACTTACTGCGGCTGATTCAGTGATTATACCTGTACAATGCGAATATTTTGCATTGGAAGGATTAGGTAAATTATTGAATACAATCAAGATAGTTCAGTCGAGATTGAATGAAAATCTGGATATTGAAGGTATATTGCTAACCATGTATGATGCTCGTTTACGATTGGCAAAACAGGTAATGGAAGATGTTCGTACACATTTTCAGCAAATGGTGTTTAACTCTGTTATTTACAGAAATACCAAACTTGGGGAGGCTCCCAGTTTTGGCGAAACCATCATTATGCATGATGCAACCTGTCAGGGGGCAATCAACTATCTGAGTCTTGCCCGTGAAATCATTCAAAATAATATGCCTGAGAAAATTTCAGCGTAAAGAAAATGTATACCTGTTATGAACGCTAAGAAACAAGCATTAGGAAGAGGTCTAAGCGCCTTATTATCAACACCTGATACGGACATTATGAGCCGTGATAACCGTGGAACAACGGTTGTGGGCGCAATTGCTCAGATTAAATTAACTCAGGTTGAAGCCAATCCTTTTCAACCCCGTACCGAATTTGAAGAAATTGCCTTGCAGGAATTATGCGATTCTATCAAAGTTCATGGGATTATTCAACCTATTACTGTTCGTAAAATCAATGCAGATAAATATCAGCTTATTTCGGGCGAACGTCGTTTTAGAGCCTCTAAAATGGCTGGATTAACTGAAATACCTGCATATATTCGTATTGCTACAGACGCACAGATGCTTGAAATGGCATTAGTTGAAAATATTCAGCGGGAAAATTTGAACTCCATTGAAGTTGCTCTTTCGTATCAGGCTTTAATGGATGAATGTAATTTAACTCAGGAACAGTTAAGCGAAAAAGTTGGCAAAAACCGTTCAACAATAACAAATTATCTTCGTTTACTTAAACTTCCGGCTGAAGTACAGTTAGATATTCGTGATGAGAAAATTTCGATGGGTCATGCACGTGCAATTATCAATATTGATACTCCTGAAAAGCAGATAGACATTGTTCGCCAAATTATAGAAAAAGATCTTTCCGTTCGCGAAGTAGAAACCTTAGTTCGTGAAATGAATGTTTCTCCGGTAATTAAACAAAAAATCAAGAAAAATATAACGTTACCTATTCCACATCAGAGTTTTAGTAATTTTTATGCTCAGAAGCTTAATACAAAAATAGAAGTAAAACGCAATAAAAAAGGTAAAGGAAGCATTTTAATACACTTCTCATCTGATAAAGACTTTGAACGTATTTTAGCTGAACTGGAAAAGTAAATATCTGTAAAAGAATGGATTATTTTAGAATGTGCATAACGCGAATTCTATCTCAAAAAAGATGCAGGTTTTACAGCCTGCTTTTTCTATTTTTACTCTCTTCGGCAAATGTGTTTGCTCAGGATACAATTTCATATGCGTTAAAACCTCAGCATTCGCCCAGAAAAGCTGCACTGATGTCTACTTTTTTACCAGGTTTAGGACAAGCATATAACCGTCAATACTATAAAATTCCAATCTTGTATGCAGGCTTTGCAACCTTAACCTATTTTTATATAAACAACAATAACAACTTTAAAAGTTACAGAGACGAGTATTTACATAGAATAAATGGTGATACAGCATTGTTTAATCCTTCTTATAAAAATTACAGTACTACGAGCATCCAGAAACTTCGTGAGTATTATCAAAATAATCTTGAACTTACTGTAATTATAGGAGTTGTCGTATATTTGCTTAATATTGTGGATGCCAGTGTGTATGCACATTTGTTTTCGTTTGATGTAAGCGATAATTTAACCCTTGGCGTAAAACCGGATTTCAATTATAGTTTGAGAGATCCACGATCATTACCCGGAGCATCGTTTTCTATCAAGTTTAAATTTTAATCTAAATAATTGATTTCGTGAAAATAGCATTAATTGGATATGGAAAAATGGGACGTGAAATTGAGCGAATTGCTCTTGAGCGTAACCATGTTGTTGTACTGAAAATAGATAAACCCGAAGATTGGAATCAATTAAATATAATTGATAATGTGGATGTTGCATTTGAATTTTCGACACCTGCTACCGTTTTAGAAAATATTGAAAAATGCTTTGAACGAAATATTCCGGTAGTGGTTGGAACAACAGGATGGAATGAACATCATTCAGAAATTAAAGAACGTTGCAAAGATGAAGGGAAAACCCTTTTCTTTGCATCAAACTTTAGTATCGGAGTAAACCTTTTTTTTGCATTAAACCGTTATTTAGCTCAGTTAATGCGCAAACATACCGACTATGAGGTATTTATTGAAGAAACACATCATGAAGCGAAACTGGATGCTCCTAGCGGAACCGCAATTTCACTGGCGAATGATATTATTTCGAACCTTGGACGCAAAAAGGACTGGGTAAATCAGATGGATACTTCTGAAGGAGAATTAGGGATTAAATCTATTCGCGAAGGACAAGTTACCGGGACACACTCTATTACCTATGAATCTGAAATTGATTCCATCGAAATAAGACATGAAGCAAAAAACCGTAAGGGCTTTGCAATGGGAGCAATGTTGGCAGGAGAGTGGGTTTCAGGTAAAAAAGGCTTCTTTGGCATGGATGACTTGCTTTTTGGTTCACAAATCAAATAAAATCAGATAAATCACGTTTCTTAACGTACCGAAAAAAACGAAATTATGAGTATTTATGCTGTTTTAATGCTAATTTTCTTCATCCTGTCGGTGACAGGCCTCTGGAAGATTTTTGAAGATGCAAAATATCCCGGTTGGTATATTTTAATTCCGTTTTACAATTTTTATATCTGGCTAAAAATCATCAAGAAACCTTTATGGTGGTTTATTTTTATTCTGGTTCCGTTTATCAATGTATTCATGATAATGCTCATGATTGTGGAAATTGCCAAGTGCTATCGCAAAAACGGAATGATCGAACAAGCTGTGAGTGTTTTGTTTCCATTTGTTTATTTACCATATTTAGGATTTTCACCGAAAGAATATTATACATATCCCGACCAGCTTCCTAAAGTGAATAAATCTGTAACACGCGAGTGGGTTGATGCAATCATTTTTGCTGTGATTGCAGCTACAATTATCCGTACATTTTTTATTGAAGCCTATACAATTCCAACCTCATCAATGGAAAAATCATTACTGGTAGGTGATTTTTTGTTTGTGAGTAAAGTGAGTTATGGTCCAAAAATTCCGAATACGCCCATTTCATTTCCATTTGCACACCATACATTGCCGCTTACAGCCACAGCAAAATCTTATCTCGAATGGATCAAACTTCCATATCATCGTTTCTGGGGCTTTTCAACTGTGAAAAATAATGATGTGGTTGTGTTTAACTATCCTGATGGTGATACCGTTTCTACTCGTTTTCAAAGTGAAATGAGTTATTATCAGTTGGTTCGCCAGGTTGGCCGTGATCGAGTTTGGAGTGAGAAAGAAACTTTTGGCAACATTATTTATCGCCCGGTTGATAAACGCGAGAACTTCATTAAACGATGTTTGGCTATTCCGGGAGATACTTTGCAAATTATTAATCAGCAGGTTTATATCAATGGAAAGAAGGCTGAAAATCCTGAAAATATGCAATTTAACTACCATGTTTATACCAAAGACGGTATGCCATTGTATAATAAAAAATTGATGGAAATTGGGATCTCGGTAGAAGATATTGAACGTATTTACAACCAAACCGGAGATTTACCTCTCACCAAAGAAAAGATTAATGAACTAAAGTCTCTTTCAAATTTTGCAAAGATTGAACCAATTATTGTTCCAAAAGGAGAATGGGATCCAAACTTGTTTCCTCATGATTCTCTTTATCGTTGGAATATCGATAACTATGGCCCGATCTGGATTCCTAAAAAAGGAGTTTCAATACCCTTAAATATTGACAATCTGCCATTGTATCGTCGTATCATTGAAACGTTTGAAGAAAATACACTGGTTGTGAAAGGGAATACAATTTATATTAATGGAGTTCCTGCACGTTTTTATACCTTCAAAATGGATTATTATTGGATGATGGGAGATAACCGTCATAATTCAGCAGACTCACGTTATTGGGGGGTTGTTCCGGAAGACCATATTGTGGGAAAGGCATCCTTTGTTTGGCTGTCATTGGATAAAGATAAATCATTTTTGGGTAAAATCAGATGGAGTAAACTCTTTAGATTTATTAAATAAGAACTCTAAAATAAAAGGAAGGCTGGTCAAATGACCAGCCTTCCTTTTTTTATACGTAAATTAGTTTCCAAAAATTCGTTTCTGATTACGCTTTTTTAACTGTTCAATTAATCCAGCCGGATTATCAAACCGGTTGGTAAGCATCATTGCAGCTATGATATAAGGCTTAAAGCCAGCTTCTTTATAGGTTGCAATACGGTATTTTTCAAAAACATCAGCAGCTACTTCTCCTTCTTTGCATGAAACTCCCGAAATATCAGCTGGTAAGCAATGCATATACAAAGCATTGCCCTGTTTTGTCTGTTTCATCTTATCTGTATCACATTCCCAGTTTTTAAACCGGGCGTTGTTGGCAAGACATTCTTTTTCAAGATCCTTCAATCCATCACGATCGTTGTTTTGTAGCAAAGTTGTGCGGCGTTCCATTACATGGTAAGGAGCCCAACTCTTCGGATATACAATATCAGCATTTTTAAAAGCGTCTTCCATCGAACTCATTACTTCAAATTTTCCACCACTTTGCTGAACATTTTTCTGGGCAATATCTATAACCTCTGGAATTAATCCATATCCTTCGGGATAAGCTAATGATACATCCATTCCAAAACGGGTCATTAACCCAATAATTCCCTGTGGAACTGAAAGTGGCTTCCCATAACTTGGCGAATAAGCCCAAGTCATAGCAATTTTCTTTCCTTTTAGGTTTTTCAAAGAACCAAACCATTGTTTTAGATGAAGTAAATCTGCCATTGATTGTGTCGGATGGTCAATATCGCATTGAAGATTAACAATTCCAGGTCGTTGAGGTAATACTTTATTTTCGAAACCATCATCAAGAGCAGATGCTACCTCTTTCATGTAAGTATGACCTGCACCCAGATACATATCATCCCGAATTCCAATTATTTCGGTAAGAAATGAAATCATGTTGGATGTTTCGCGAACGGTTTCTCCATGCGAAATCTGTGATTTACCCTCGTCTAAATCCTGAACCGTTAACCCCAGCAAATTACTGGCAAAAGCAAACGAAAAACGTGTACGAGTAGAATTATCACGGAATTGAGATACAGCTAAGCCTGAATCAAAGCAACGGGTAGAAATATTTTGATCGTAAAGAGACTTCAAAGCTTCGGCAACCAACATTACAAGTTCCAGCTCATGGCGAGATTTATCCCATGTAAGTAAAAAATCTTTTTGATATAGATTTACATTTGTATCCTTTATTTTCTGGATGAGTTGTTGAATATCGTTCATAATCATTGATTTATATTAGTTATAAATTACAGGCATACATTGCATAAAATGCGGAAGCAATCACTAAGTCGTTTACCGGAACTTTTTCGTTTGGAGCATGAGCCAAAACCTCATTTCCAGGACCAAATCCAATAGTTGGTATTTTATGTATTCCGTTAATAACCACTCCATTGGTTGAAAATGTCCATTTCCCTACTATAGGCTCTTTTCCATAAAGGGCTTTGTAGCTTTCCACGCCATTCACTACTGCAGGGTGATTCGCAGGAATTTTCCATGTTGGATAATATTTTTCCATTCCATAATCAAGCCCGGTAAATGCATGTCCATCATAGTAAAGTACTTCTGTTTTTGAATCTGGATTGTTTATAGCCTGGATAACTTCATTTACAGCAATTTCTTTAGTTTCACCCCATGTTAAACGACGATCAAGATGTAATCGTGCAAAATCGGCAACAGCACAAAGTGAAGGACTTCCTGAAACAAATTCAGAAATGGTAACACTTCCTTTTCCTAAAAATTCATCAGTAGCTAAACGTTCATGAAGTTTCTCTATTTCAAGTGCACCTCTGGAAGCCGAATATACTGCATTTTTCCCTCTTTCAGGTGCTGATCCATGAGCTGATAATCCCCGGAAAGAAACATGAATCTCCATGCGCCCACGATGCCCTCGGTAAATGTTTAAATTTGTTGGTTCTGTACTGATTACAAAGTCTGGTCTTATTTTTCCCTCTTCGATAATATATTTCCAGCATAAACCATCACAATCTTCCTCCATTACACTGGCAACTACGTAAATTGTTAAATCTTCAGGAATTCCGGTTTCTTTTAAAATTCTTCCGGCAGTAATCGCCGAAGCAATCCCCCCCTTCTGATCTACAGTTCCTCTTCCATGAACAAAACCATCCTGAATAAGACCTGAGAATGGATCAATATTCCAATTTTCAATATTGCCAACATTCACAGTATCAATGTGACCATCAATTGCAAGAATTTTCATTCCATTACCAATCCTTCCGATCACGTTGCCTAAACCATCCATTCTTACTTCATCAAACCCAGCTTCATGCATCTGACGCATTACTTCTTCCTGGACATTTTTTTCTTCACCACTTAATGATTTTATTTTTACCAGTTTAGATAAATTTAAAGCGGTATAGTCGGAATAATTTACAGCCAGAGACTTTATTTTCCCAGCTAATTCGTTTTTAATCATACATAAATATTTTAAAGGCCACCTGAAAAAGCAACCATTGTTTGTCGATAATTTGATTTATAAAAATGTGTTTAATATGTTGTTAATCTGATGTTTAGTTTGGGGGTTTGTTTTTAAATGAGGGATGAATTACAAAGATAATGATTTTTCAACCTGCTTATAAATATATAATGCAGAAGTTTCTCTGACGTTTAGTTTTTGTACATTTTGCAGGTTCCATTTTTGAATAACTTCATCAATAATTGAATTACGAACACTGATAATCATGGTATTAAACTCATCCTTTAATATTTTATTTAATGCTGGTGACCATCCATTATCAGAAAGTTCAAGTGGACCAACCTCATCAATAATAACTATCGACCTTGGTGAGTATTGTGCTGAAATTAATGTATTTATACCTAATTGTATTCCGGGTTCGCAAAATTGATATGGATAGGGAAGGTGCTCATTGCCCATAAATTCACATAAAACAGCTTGGTTCCCATTTTCAATATTTTCTACGATGTATTTATGTTTAAATTCATTTTGAAATACGCCGTACGTTATAATTCCCGAGCAATCAATTGACTTATTTTTAAGTAAAGAGATAAGTTCTTTTAATAATGTGGTCTTCCCTTCATTTTTATTTCCTGTCAGCAGTATAATTGTTTTATTGTGAAATTGTGCTATTCGCATTTCTCCTGTTTTAATCAGATTTAAAACTGATAGCATGGGGTTTCTCAGTACATCACGAGGCTTAGATAAATTTGCAATAGCATCTGGTAAAATTTGAAAAGCTAATTCTAACGAAAGAGTAAGGCTTGCTGTTTTGTTTCGATATAAAATATTTTTAACCAATGGATTACGTAGATCAACAGAAAGAGCATGAAATCCAAAAATGAGGAGCAGAGCCCGTAAATTCATTTCAATACCAGCAATGAATCCTTCCATGCTCAAATATTCATTGCTTTTGGATTTAATGAATAATGAAGCAAGAAATGTTAGCAGAATCATCTGAACCCAAATCATAGGTTTCGTAAGTTTCTTTAAGCTTGATTTATAAGTTATCAAAATAAAAATTACATATCCAATAACGAGTATAGTAGAGTAAATGATTGACAATGAATTCATAAAAAGTAATCCAGCAAGAATTATAACTATATGAAACATAAATCGAATCCATGAAAAAGATGTATTGTTGTTTTCTTGAAACAGGTTTGAATTATCAGTTAACGTTGGAATAGCTTCTTTTTGTCTTTGAGTTTTAAGAGCCTTGAATCCAACTAAATAACCACAAATTGCTCCTATAATTCCGGTAATTGCATAAATAGTAAACAGGCACGTAATCATTTGCCACGCACTGATTGAATTAAGATGAAGCCGGGATGCTGCAAGATCATATAGTTTTACGTAAATCTCAATAATATCTGCACCAAACATTAGTATTTGAAACCCAATTTTATAGAAAATACTGGTTAAACCTGCAAATGCTCCTCCAATAATGTAACCCATGAGATTTCTTCCAAATACTCGAATACCAGCTTCAAGAAATACAGCTTCAGCAAAAATGCAAATCATGGGTCCCAGTATGATCGCACTGGGAGAAATCGATTTCATCAGAGCACAAATAAGGCCAGCACGCCATAGTATGCCTTTTTCAACATAAACAACCTGAGTAGAAACCAACAAAATAATCCCAATAGTAGATAGTAAGTTGCCTGAAAATGGGATATTTACATTATGAAGAAAGCTGCCTAATATAATTTCAATACTTCCCCATAAACTTCCGATGACTGCAGCTTTTTGCCATTTAGAATGTAATATATTATAATTTCGAATACTATTCATTTTTTAGATTCTGATTAATATAGTGTTGGTAGTCTTCTTTTGTATTGATATTGAGTAATATAGACTCATTTATACTTTCTACTTCTACAATCGGTATTCGAAAAATAAAATCCCTGAAATTAAAATCATCAGTAGCCTCGTTCAAGAATGCATCAATAACCTTTTTACCAAGCAAAATGGGATGACCTTTTTTGTGATTAAAAACAGGAACAACTACTTTATCTAACTTCTTATTTTTGTAAAGATTACTTATTAACTTACGATCAATGGATGGATTATCAATATTCTGAATAAATATAAAATCAGAACTCGAGCAATTTGTTAACCCCATTTTCAATGAGAATATACGACCTTTTTCAGGGAAATCATTTCGTAAGATAGTAACATAAATGTTACTCATTGTAGAAACAAGTTGATTAATCTTTATGTAATCTATAGAATTAGAGATAATTGTGAAATTTCTTAATCCTGCATCCATATAAACATTCAGAATTGACTCTATAAAGCTAATTCCATTTTGATCCAATAAAAAAGCTTTTGAAGTTTTCATCCTTCCGGATAAACCTCCATTAAGAATAACTATTTGTGTATTATGTTGATATCCTGTATTCAATGTAAATATACTTGATTCAACCTCAAAAATAAGAATTAAAGTTGAAAGTGCAATTTTATGCATAATCGTATGAAATGACATATATTCAATATGTTATGTATTCGTTTTGATAAATTTTACTTATCTTTGTTATGGTAACATAGAAAAAACTATTTTTGAATTAAAAAAATGAATCACAAGAAGAAATCTGTTTCAGTATAGATTCAAGACAATACCAGACAACTATTTAACCATATTCTATAAATTAAATTAACGTAAAAAAGTATGAAAATCAAAAAGTTACTTTTTGTAGGATTCTTATTGTATTCCACTTTATTATGTGCCCAAAAAGACGATGACATTGGAAGTGATGTCGCTAACATCAAATGGGGTCCTGAAGTAGAAGGGAGCAGAAAAAGCTTGATTAATAAGATCGTTATGAACGACGAAAATTATTATTATGTTCTATTTTCTGAAACGGGTGGGTTGTTTTCAAAAGACTCATATTATCTTGAAAAATTTGATATGAATATGAATCAGGTAGCCTCAGAAGAAATTATTTTAGAAGGAGCCGATAAAAAAAGAAAGTTTGAAGATATTGTGTATTTCAATGATGAAATGTATTTAATGACTTCTTATAATGACAAAGGAAATGATTTTTGTTATCTTTATTTTCAGAAGATAAATAAAAACACTCTTAAAGCAGAAAAAAAACTATTACAATTAGCAGAAATTGATTACAACGAATTTAGAAGTAGTGATTTTGGCAGTTTTTATTATGAAATTTCAGCAGATTCATCTAAGTTATTCTTGCATTATATTCTTCCATCGAAGAAAAAAATGAAACAAAAATTTGGATTAAAAGTACTTGATAAAGATATGAGTATATTGTGGGAAAAAAACATTACGGTTCCTTATTTGGATGAGTTGTTTTGGACTCAAAGTTATAGAGTTGACAATGATGGAAATGTATATATTCTAGCCAAGGTTTATAAAGATAAAGCTCGTGATAAACGAAAAGGTAAGCCTAATTATAAATATCAACTTATTACATTGAAAAATAATGGAGAAGATTATAAAGAGTATCCAATTGAGTTACCAGGTAAATTTATCACAGATTTACAAATTGCTATAAATGGAAACCAAGATGTTGTTTGTGGCGGTTTTTACTCAAAAATAGGAACTTTTAGTGTCGATGGAACTTGCTTTTTAAATATTGATGGGCAAACAGGCGATGTAAGAACAAAAAGCACAAAAGAATTTGATCTTGAGTTTTTAACTAAAGATTTAACTGATTACCAAAAGAAAAGAGCAAAAAGAAAAACAAAGAGAGGTAAAGATCTTGAGCTATGGGAATACGATCTTAATAGCTTGGTTGTTCGTGACGACGGTGGAGTTTTAATGGTTGGAGAACAATTCTGGATTGATATAAATACATATACAGATGCCAATGGACACACTCATACAACTTATGTTTATAATTACAACGATATTTTTGTTGTAAACGTTAGTCCTGAAGGCAAAATAGACTGGGCTCAAAAAATACCCAAAAGACAATCTACAACGGGTGGAGTTCTGGGATATTTTTCTTATTCATACGCTATTGTTGAAAATCAATTGTGTTTTTTATATAATGATCATGAATACAATATTGATTACGAAGGCGATGGAGATATTAAAACCCTAAGTAATATTAATAACTCATTTACCATGCTTGCTCGAATAAATAATGATGGAAATCTCACCATAGAACCATTGTTTAAAAATGAAAGAAAAGCCAGAGCATATGTAATGCCAAAGCTTTGCCAACAAGTATCAAAAGATGAGGTGATTGTATTTGCAAAACGAGGAAAAATAGAAAAATTTGCTAAGATAAAATATACAATAGAGTAATTCTTGAAAAATAAAAGAGAGGACTGTTCAATAACAGTCCTCTTTTTTATTTCCTCCTCAGTCCAATTGCATTTGGAAATGGTCTGAAATGATCATTTTTATCCGTTGCGTAAGTGTGAGACACATAGCTTCCAAATCTTCCAATTTCGCAGGAATTTGATCTGACAAAAAATGAAGCTTCGGGGCCTCCCTCTAAGTAGATAGCTGATTGAATACCGCATTTTAATCTGGCCAGAAATGTTGACATTTCATTGGCAGACATCGGTGTACGGGTAAAAATAAAAAGAATGTTTTTCTGTTTATCAATTGCCAAAACCGACATACTACAACGTTGAACCCGTTTGTATTTCCATAAAACAGGATTCCCAAATTCATCAATCATACGTAAGCTCTGAAATGCATATATATAATTTATCGATAATGAATCGGGATCAGATTCATTAATGTCGAGTATTTTAAACACTGGATCATTATTCGTTTTGGGTTGAAAACATGCCAATGCTTCAAATCCTTCCTTATCATTCGGATTATTATAACCTTTGTCTGTTTTCATAAATCCAACACTTTCATATCTGTTTTGTAAACTATACATTCCGGCATTGATAACTGCTGTAAGCCCAAAATTTTCAGCCCACTGAGGTGCAGTTCTACGTATACTATCATAATCGGACGCTGTAAGAATTTGAATACTAAAGATATTTGGAGAAGCTTTTAAAATACTGATTTGTTTATCTTTTACTCTTGATTTTACTGGAGATCTTATTTCTGTGTACCATAGTCCTTCGTCCAACTTCTTCCAATGTATTTTTAAAATACTGCTTTTGGGTCTCAATCCGGTTATAACAAAAGCCATAAGAATGAAAATGAATATAATTCGTTGATTTTTAATAATTGACATTTTTAAAGGATGTTGGAGTATAGATGCTTCAAAGTTACATATAATAAAACGCCTGAGTGTTAATTTCAATAAATGGAAATAGGCAGTATAGAGATTACGTACAATTTCAGGTATTTAAACTTTGAAATTCTATGGGAATAACTATATTTGCAATAAGATTTTGCTCAAAACTAAAAAATAAACTAAAAATATAAAGGCCACACCAAGCTAATATTAACCCAAATCACAACAATGAAAAAGTATGTGTTTTTATGCGCCATTGCATTTTGTGTAATGAATGTGCAAGTTTTTGCACAAAAACAAACAGTATTGCAAAAAGATTATTCTGTTGTTAAATCATCAGGAATAATTCCTGATGATATATCATCTCTATTCTCTTTGAAATTTGCAAAAGATCTGGAAGTTCTGAAAAAATCAAAAATATCAAGAAAAGAACGCCTTGCAAAGGAAGAATATTTGGAGCAAAGCCATTATTATCTGAATCAAATGCTTACCAGTGGAAAGATAATTTATGGATCGCCATTTAATGCTTACCTTGATAAAATACTCGATAAACTACTTGTAAATGAACCTGAACTCAGAAGTAAAATCAGAATTTATATCATAAAGTCTCCGGAAGTAAATGCAGCGGCAACATCTACCGGAATTATTTTTGTTAATCTAGGATTACTGGCACAGTCTGGAAGTGAATCTCAACTGGCCTATATATTGGCACATGAAATTATTCATTATACTAAAGATCATAATATTACGCTTTATCTTGAAAAGGATAAGCTTAAAAGATCAAAAGAAGGTATAAGATCTTCTAAGTCAGACAACCTTCTCTTTAAAATGCATTTTCGCTCTCGTGAAATGGAAAGTGAAGCAGATGAACTTGGCTTTAAAAACTACTTTTCAAATTCAAATTATTCCATTGATCAAATTTTTGAAACGTTTGATGTACTTCAATATAGTTATTTGCCTTTTGACGAAATACCTTTTAATCAAATGTATCTGACGGATTCTGTATTTATGTTTCCAAATGATCTGTTTCCCAAAACAATCAATGCAATTAAAGCTCGTGATGATTATGACGACTCAGAATCAACTCATCCAAACTTAAAGAAAAGAAGAGAGGCAATGTCGAGATTGACAGAAAAAATAGATAATAAAGGTCGTGAATTAAACCCTCAAGGAAAAGATCAGTTTTTACTTTTACGAGATATGGCTCGGTTTGAATGTATTCGCCTCAATTTGATCAATAATGATTTTGCCGAAGCGTTTTATAATACATGGGTAATGGAACAGGACTATCCAAATAACCTATTTCTTGAAAAAGCAAAAATTGCCTCATTATACGGTGTATGTAAATACAAAAGAGCCGGGAAAACATTTGATGTTATTCCATCCGAAAAGAAAACAGAAGGAGAAATGCATAAAGTAGTATTTCTTTTCTCGAAATTGAAAGGAAAAGAATTGTATGCAGCCACAATCCGTAATGCATGGAAAGCAAAAACAAAATACCCTCAGGAAAAATACTTTGACAATATTCTGAATAGCTTGTTCCCCGAATTTGTCAAGAGCTATAAAACTTCACCCTCTGATTTTTCTAAAACTCTTCAAAATCTTGCGATTAATAAAGCGTCTGAGGACTCAGCAAAAGTTTCCCATCAATCACGCAAGTTAAATAATATTCAAAAGAAAAAGAGTTCATTTATTGACACTGATTATATTCAATACATGTTTGCCGATCTAATGAATAATAAGGATTTTATCGAAAGATTTTCAAGCACTTGCGATTCAATTGGTTCAGAAAAGGAAAAGCAGGTAAAAAATAATATTAAAAAGAAAGGGGAAGAAGATGAGGATGAAGAAACAGCAACCTGGGATAATTCTAATGAAGAAGGCGATGAAGATGATGCATTCGATATTCGTGAACAACGAAAAATAGAAAAACATAATATGTTGAAAGGATGCAGAATAGGGGTTGGAAATGTTTTGGTATATAATCCTTTTTATAAAAAATTTGATTTTAGATATGATCCGGAATTACAGTTTTTGGAAAGTGAAGAGAGACAAATAGAGTTTATTGAGCTTTATAAGGATAATGCAAAACGTGTAGGCTTACAAAATAAGATGATTCTGCCTTCTGAATTTTCTGGTTTGGATCAGGATATTTATAATGATCATGTTCTGTTAAATGAATGGACTGATGAGTTTTTTAACTGGAAAATCAAAGGTGAACCTGTAATGTTTACTTCAAATGAAATATCTGAAATCACTCAAAAATACAACACAAAATACCTTGATTTAACTGGTGTAATTTCATCAAGAGCAAAGAATTACGGAGCTGCAACAAACATTGTTGTCGGAATATTTTTCCCTCCATATCTTCCTTTTGCAATTTATGATGTTTCCAGGCCCTCATTTTATACAGTTTATTATAATATGCTAATTGATTTGGAGATGGGGAAAGTTATATTTGTAACAACAGCGTCTTTAGAACGATCAGACAAAAGGATGTTTTTAAACTCTAAAATCTATGATTCTCTGAATCAGATTAAAAGCAAATAATGTTAATCTTATCAAAACTGAATAAAATGAAAAAAATATATATCACACTGGTCTTATTTATTATTACAGTTTCCTTTTCATATTCACAGGTTTCTGGTTATATGGGAAAACGAAATGTATTGAAGGTTGGAGTATTCTTGAAGAATTCATTTGTGTTTCCGAATAGAAATGGAGAAAATGGTTTTATGAGTTTTAATGACAAGTACTCCTTTGAATTTGAACGTGTTATTAATAGAAAACAGTCATTACTTTTACATGCTTCATACTTTCAAACAAAATTAAGTTTTAAAGATGTTGATGGCAAACCCAGCCGATTGATTTCTGATGGTTTTAGTAATTATGAATTAACCTATCCTTCAGAAGAATATATGCCTGAAATGGATGGGTTTGGGTTTGGAATTGATTATCGTATTTACAAAACATCCCATCTGGCTCCATTAGGAGCATATGTTTCATTTGGCGTTGACTATTTTTTACTGGATGCTGTCATTAACAAAATTGAATACTATCAATTAGAGGATTATGAAAATCCTGACAATTTATCAATGCCTGAATCACAAAGAGGTGTTTTTGGAGTTAATATGAAATGGGGTACTCAACAAGTTTTTTTTGACAAAATAACTTTTGAAAGCTCTTTTCACCTTGGCTTTCTTTTTGCTGGAATTGGAAAAGAATTTGATTATTCATATTCAGGCGGATTAGTACAAACAGAAAATAATGACTTTCTAAAATATCAGATGGCCAGGCGAATGTTTGCACACTACTTATGGGGTGTTACCTTCAGCGTTGGATACCTTTTCTAAAATTTACAGAATTCTGTATTCAAACTAATAATTTGAGGTAACAAGGCAGTTTTATCATCATTTACAATACGATGGGATGCATGAGAAGAAATCTTTTCATCATCCCATTGATTATTTATACGGGCTTCGATTTCTGATTTGGTAGTATTGTCACGATGCATAACCCGCTGAATCCTTATCTCTAAAGGACAGTAAACATGGATTGTGTAATCAAACATAGGTGAAAATCCACTTTCAAACAAAATAGCTGAATCCATAATAACGTATGGATTGTCAGATCGTAGCATACTCCATTTTTCGAAATCATCCTTGATTAATGGATGTATAATTGAGTTCAGTTTTTCAAGTTTATCCTGTTGGCTGAATACAACAGAAGCAAGCCTTACTCTATCTATCTGGCCTTGAATGGTTACATTTCCAAATTCATTTTCAATTTGTTGAATCACATCTTGCTGAGTTAAAAACTCCTTACCTTTTGCGTCTGCATTGTAAACGGGTACATTCAAAATCTCAAATATTCTGCTTACAATGCTTTTTCCGCTACCAATACCTCCTGTAATTCCTATTTTAAGCATGTTAATGTAGTTGTATAAATTCTACTTTTTCAGGTTCAATACGAATATTTCGAATATTCTCAGGGTGTAATATCAAGTTAACTTTCAGCTTATTTTGAAGTGGATTATTGGCTTTTTCCTGCGATACGGTAACTTTGAATTGGGAAGGTGTAATATTTTTATAGTCTTTTAAAGAAATGAGATAGCGAAGTTTTACCTTATCGGGAAATATTCTATAATCACGTTTGTTTAACGTAGAGTCATAACTTACAGGAACTTCTAGCTCTTGTTCTGTAAACTTAATAATTTCAGCCTTTAATAACACATTATGTATTAGTACTTTAATGTCATTTGTGTATTTAAAATCGAGAGGAATAAGAGTATAAACAGTTGAGTTTAGATTATGAAAATGTACAGAAATTGTTGAAATAGAATTTATTCTGCGAAGTTGTCTTCGATTTCCTTTAATCCAAATACTATCTGGAAAAATAACAGGCTCTCCATATATCTGATAATTCGGAGCGTAATTTGCACTATAATTTACTATTATTGGAATTTTTTTGTAATCAGCTTTTTCCCAGTGTATTCTTATAATGTTAGGAGATAGATCTTTTAATTTCATCCCTTTGGGTAAGCTGTTCTCTATTTTTTGTTTAAGCCAGGGTAACGAAAGCTTTAAAATTCCGACATCACTTTTTACTTGTTTTAAATTCAGATTGCCAGCATCAAGGCTTAGTAAATGGTCTTTTTTAAAAACAGAATAATATAATAATGTAAATCCTTGTGCATTAACTCCAACATGAATAATACTATCCCCAGATAGTTGTGGAATATAATTTTCTGGAAAATTATGAAGTGATATTTTAAATGGGATAGTGACTTGGTAATCTTTTGAGTATTTAATTACAAACCACAAAACAATAGCAATAACCAAACAAAGAAGAAACAAGTTTAACTTATGTTGAAACGGACTTCTTCCAACATGCTTTTTTACAGCATTTAAGTATCGGCTATCACTTTCCATAAATGTAAAGTTTGATTGTGTAAAACTAATGAAAATAAGCCTGTTTTAAAAGTTGTAACCTAAAAACATTTTCCCGGCTTTCAAGACTCAATATGACAACTTTTTGAATTATAGTAGCCAACGGAACCTCAAAAGCCGGGAAAGTTTATGTAGCAGATGAGAGACCTTTTGAACAGTCTCTTTTTAAAATTCTTCAGAATAGCTTTTCTTGTATTCTTCTTATTTATTATCGCCTAATTGTGCTGAATTATCAGCAGCAATGGCTGACTTTTCCATTTTTAAGCGGTTTTGACCTTCTACTTCAATAATCACAGTAGTTTCTTGTACTTCTACAATTTTACCATGAATACCACCAATGGAAACTATTTTTTGTCCTTTCTGAAGCCCTTCACGGAATTTCTTTTGTTCCTTAGTTTTTTTCATCTGGGGACGAATCATAAAGAAATAGAATACAACAATAATGAGTAAAAAGAAAAACAGTGATTCAAAACCGCTTCCTTTACCACCTTGCTGTGGAGCCATAAGTAAGATTGATAATAAATTCATTGTATTGATTTTTAATGATTTCTAATTTATTGAGCTGCTTCAGGATTCCCAACCATTGCCTTAACAGATAACTGGTAAGTGTTAGGTTGAGTGTTTGCTGCCAAAGTTACAACTTTATGCTGAAATCCATTTTTCCCTGAAGTGTTAAACGTAACAGTAATTACTCCATCTTCTCTAGGTTTAATAGCTTTTCGCGGATAATCAGGAACAGTGCACCCACAGGTAGCTGTTGCGGAGGCTATTACTAAATCTGATTTTCCTGAGTTTTTGAATTTAAAACTGTATGTAAGTTTTTCACCTTCAATCACTTTGCCAAAATCATGGACATCAGTTTCAAATTGAAATACAGGCAGGTCACCTTTGTTTTCACCATTAGCAGTGATAGGGTTGTTCACTACATCGGGTGAAATATCATCTTTGTTTCCGGAACTTTTACAAGCAATTACGCTCCCGGCAACAAATGCAAGTGCGATGAGAAAAATTCGTTGTTTCATTGCTTTCATGTTTTAGCGTAATGATAAACGGTTAAATTATATTTTTGTTATTCGACAAGTCCACGACCTTTTTTAACAATCTTTCCACTCATTTTGTACTCAACTACCAGTTTGTCAAGTAATCCATTAATAAAAATATGGCTCTTGTCTGAGCTGAAATCCTTAGAAATCTCAATGAATTCATTAATAGTTACTTTGATTGGAATTAACGGAAAGTTCATTAATTCAACCAATGCCATTTTAATAATGATGATATCGAGAAGAGCAATACGTTCTATTTCCCAATTCGGAGTTTTTGCTGCAATGGTACCTTCAAATTCTTTACTGTGGATAATACTTTGGCGAAACAGTGTTGTTACAAACTTCTCAGAATCTTCCTGAATATCTTCGTTTTCATACAAGCGAGGAAGTTCATATAAATCACTGGCATCCTGAGGGATGCTTTTTACGGTCTTTGCAACCCAAAGTGCGACTAAATAAAAATCATCTGACCAGAAAATGTATTTTTCTTCAAAGTAATTTTGAAGCATTTCATTGGTAATCAATCGTTTTTTGAAAATATTGATTACCATTTTCAAATCATCTTCCCATGTACACTCAGGAGCATTCATATATTCCTGATAGCTTTTACTTTCTTTGATTTCCTGAAAAATTTGACGAAAAACATCTTGTTCGTCTCTCCAGTTGATTTTTAACTGACTGCTTTTAAGGATGTAGTCTTTGTTATTTGCAAGTGCATTAATTACACGATTGTCAACAAAACGAGTATTGGGATTTAAATCTTCTTCTGTTGGAAGATGTTTTTCTTTAGCTTCTTCCAAACGTTCATGAGCAAATTTGGTAATCTCGATCAGAGCTGAAATTTGATAAATATATAGATCGTACATTTTATCAAGGCTCTTCAGCAAATTTTTTTCTGCAATGTTCAGATTGTCGTCTTCTGTTTGAAAAAAGGAATACAAGGCCTGCATCACCTTTATACGCAAAAGTCGGCGGTTTAGCATGATTTCGAAGTTCTTAAGTGTGTATTATTCTATGAGGGTGCAAAGGTAAGGAAAACTATCGAAAATATGATTGAAAATACAAATGTTTTACTCCTTAGAACCTTTCCTCCTCCAATACGTTCTGTTTTAAATCAAAACCAATGATGCAACCATTGCAAAAGAATAAGAATAGCTGTTATAATTGATAAATATATATAAAAAAGTGATTTAAACTTTTAAATGAAGAACAAGCAGTTCAAATTGAAGTAATTTAGAGTTGAACGACAAAAAGTTACCAAAAGATGAACTGCAAGTATGCAAATTTAACTAAAGAGCAAATAGAAAACTGCATTTTACCCTTTATTCCAAAAAATAAGCGAGGGTTTAGCAGTAAGTTTGCAATGACAGATATCTTCAAATGTATCATCTACAAATTGAAAACGGGATGTCAGTGGAAGTTTTTATTTATTGATATTGAATGTATTAATCCTCCATTTAGTTGGCAGTTAGTTTATTATTTCTATCGGAAATGGTGCAAACAAGGCGTTTTTGAAACCATGTTTTTAACTTTTTTAGAAATACAAAAGGATAAGCTGGATACCGAAAAATTGAATCTGGACGGAACACACAGCTTGGTAAAAAAGTCGGCAGAAAGTGTGGCCTATCAGCATCGAAAGAAAGCAAAGACATCCAATATGCTGATCATCACCGATGGAAAAGGGATTCCCATTGCAACCGGAGGAATTATCAGTGGAAACCATAACGACTTGTTTCAGGTAGTTCCTCAGTTTTCAAAAATGATAAAGCAGCTCAACTCCTGTGGAATTGAGTTGGAAAATAGTATTTTGAACGCCGACAAAGGCTTTGATTGTAAGAAACTTATCCAAGCTTGTCATCGAAGAAAACTTTTTCCAAACATCATAGAAAACACACGAAACCGAAAGAAAAACAAACGGGGTAGAAAGCGATTCTTTATTCGAAGAATATACTTGCAAAGATTCGTCAATGAGCGTTGTTTTGCTTGGATCGATAGCTTTAGGACGCTATTAATTCGTTTTGATTCCCTCGATTCTTGTTGGCTAAATTGGCACTTTTTAGCATTTGCTCTTATCTTATTAAAAGTTTAAACGAGTTCAAATAATAGCTGCATATATATTATTTATCAATATCTAAATATGAATGTAAAATTTAAATATAAATTTAAGATTCATATAGTAATATTCGTATATTTGCTATCTAGATTTAAATAATAGTATTTATTTACAATCATCCTTTTATTTTTATTTGTATTTATGTATTGTCAAATTGCTATGAATAAACCATTTGTTATTATTAACGTTACAAAAAACAGATATAAAAAACTGTTTATAGATGATATTCTCTATTTTAAAGCCGACAGGTCTTATTGTATTATTAAAACTTTAGAAGAAGAATTTGTACTTACAAGACCACTAAAGGATGTTAGTTCAGATCTTGGTTCGGATATTTTTATAAAAGTAAATAGAAGCTATATTGTCAATATAAATAACTGTATAGAACTCAAAATTGGGTTTAATCCGGAATTGGTTTTATGTAATAAAGAAGTTATTAAACCTCGAGAGGGAGTACTCAATGAGTTAGTTTTGTATTTTAATTTAAAAACAAAAGTTTAGTTTTAAACCAGAAATATATTGCTTTTAGGAAGTAAAAGTATATATTTCGAAAAATTATACTTGATGACAAAAGAACCTTTCTAATTATTAAGTATATTTGTTATATAATATACCAATTAGAAAATATAACAATCCAATATTTTTCCACCTTGTTTACATTCGCTAATTAACCAGAATAGTATTGGTTTGATCTTAGATTCATTTTGGTATTGCTATCTTAAAATGGATAATCATAAAACTTTATTATTGCAAAACTAATAATAATACCGTTGTTATATGAAATAATAAAGCCGCTGCAAAGAGCCTTCTTTAAAGTTTGCAGCGGCATACGTCACTTAAATGAAACTTGGTCGGTTGCATATTTAAGTATATAAAGAAGGCTATACAAAGTTAATGAATATAAGTGAATTGACCATATTCAAATAGTATGGTTATTAATTAGTAATATCCTAAAATATGAAAAATATAATTAGACTGACATTTTTAACTTTAGGGCTGTTTTTTTTCTTAAAAACAAGTAGCGCACAACTTGTAATATACGATAATTATAGTAATGCAAATCTTTGGACTCATCAATCTACTACTCCTAATTCAATCAATTCTGTAGAAGTAAATACTCCTTCTCACCAAAATGTATGTTTTTTTACCGGTATGATTGGAGGATTGGGAAATGATTGTAGAGTTTTTCGACAATTTACACCATTAAATAATACATGGACTCTTGAATTTGATTTTTGCCTAGATTATCAATCAAGTGGAAATGCAGGTTTTTTGCCAATGGTATTAACATCAGGTAATCAACCTATTGACTATGATAATAATTTTACTGGACAAACAAATCAAGATGCAATAGGGGTTTGTTGTTATAGCCCTGTTGGTGGACAAAGACATTTAATGCCTTGGATTAAAGATGGAACTCATCCTATTTCACATTTTTGTACTACGCCGATTGATTTAAAAGTTGTATATAAAGTTAGACTAGAAAGACTAGCTCCTAATACAGGTCGATTTACTGTATTTATTAAAAGTAATGATTCTTTAATTAATCAATGTTGCTTTCAAATACCAGACACAATGAATATCAGTAATTTATCTCATATACAAACAGGAAATGGATGTTCTGCTGGATATCACTTTCGCTACAATGGGTATGTAGATAATTTATTTATTTCTCAAAATATTACACCTTGTTGCCCATTTGACGGTATTATAGGAAATACTTCAATATGCTCTCAAAATACTCAATCTCAATATTGTGTTTATGGAAACATCCTGCCCGGAACAACCTTAAACTGGATTGTACCTGCCTGCGTTGGAAGCTGGACTGGAAATGGAACAACATGTATTAATATTTTAAATTGGGGTAGTTGCACCGGATTACAATATATTAAATTGGTTTATGAGTGTAATTGCGAAAAAGATACTATTACATTACCTGTTTACATTAACCCAGATTCAAGTTTTTATAACTTTTCTATAAGTACTAGTACTTCTTCCGGTTCAAGCGTATTTAGTGCAACAGGTACTGCTTTGAATGCTATACCGGGTTCATTAAACGTTACAGATGTATGGACATTGTATTTAGCAAGTAATTATATACCTGGTGATTACACTGTTACAGGAAATGCTATTTCAACAAGTACTAATTCGCCATTTACTGTAAGTAATTTATCTAAAACTCAATACTATATTATGAGAAGAACTATTACCTTTATTAATAGTGAATGCCCTCCAATTGTTATTAATCAGAAAATATCTATGAGTAAAAGTGCCATTCGCGCTATATCTGCAAATAATTCCTCGGAATATTCAGAAAGTGGTACTAATCCTAAAATATATCCAAATCCTACATCGGACTTGTTAAATATTGAAATTCCTGATAATACAAATAGGATTGTAAAAATTATTATTATTGATAACCAAGGACGTGAGGTAATTACTAAGGAATTAAATAATATGAGCAAGATTCAGGTATCTACAAAGAATATTCAAAAGGGAGTATATCTTATTAAGTTTATTGGTGACAAAAATATTGAAACTATTAAGTTTACTAAAAATTAACAATTTTTGAATTAATTAAGCCACGTTCAATATAAAAATTTATATTGAACGTGGCTTTTTATTTTACTTATTTTTATAATAGGAATATTAAACCATATCCAAACTTTCAACTGCCAGTTGGTAGGATTTTAATCCAAAGCCAATAATGCAGCCTTTGCAAACAGGGGAGATATAGGATTTATGACGGTAAGCTTCGCGGGAGAATACATTGCTGATGTGTACTTCGATAACCGGAGTGGTTACCGAAGAGATCGCATCGGCTATGGCCAAACTGGTATGAGTGTAAGCTCCGGCATTTAAAATAATGGTATTTTGTTCAAATCCACCTTTATGAATAGCGTTAATTAATTCACCCTCGATATTACTTTGGAAATATTCAAATTTATGCTGTGGATATTTTTTTTTCAGTTCCTCGAAAAAATCTTCAAAAGATTGAGTTCCGTAAATCTTTGGTTCACGTTTTCCAAGTAAATTTAAATTTGGACCGTTTATAATTAATATTTTCATTTTTGTTAATTTCTGATAAAATAAGCGGCTTTAATATTTGAGATTTGAGAAACGATCTCTTTTGTGGAATACATTTTTATTATCCATGCGTATTCATTTCGCAAATCGCTTTATTTTAATTTTCTTTTTTTAGGGCATCAAACAGGACTTCGACCGGATGCTGTGCATCGCGACCAGTACCATCTTTGATTTGACAACGACAACTGGTACCCGGTGCAACAATGATTGTTTCTATTTCAGTATTTCGGATAGCTGGAAATAATACCAATTCGCCTACCTTCATCGAAATTTCATAATGCTCTTGTTCGTAACCAAACGAACCCGCCATCCCGCAGCAACCGGATGGGATTTCGTCAATTATATAATTTTCAGGTAAAGTGAGCATCTTTTTTGTTGAGAGGGTAGACGCAATGGATTTTTGCTGGCAATGTCCGTGAAGTTTCAGTTTACGGCTTTCTTTGGTAAATAAATCCATATTAATATTTCCTTTTTCTGTTTCACGAACGATAAATTCGTCGAACATAAGGGTATTAGGAGCTAAATTAGTGGCAGCTTTACGCAAATGAGGAGATACAAGTTCCGGGTATTCATCACGGAAAGAAAGAATTGCAGAAGGTTCTATTCCGATCAAAGGAGTTTCCGGACTAACAATATTTTTAAGTAATTCTACATTCTTGTTGGCTATTTTACGGGCAGTGCGCAATAAACCTTTCGAAAGGAAAGTACGTCCACTCACAGTGTGATCAGGAATGCTGACTTCATATCCTAAACGGGTAAGCAAACGTATGGCTTTGATCCCAATTTCTGACTCATTGTAATTGGTAAATTCATCTGCAAATAAATAAACTTTTCCTTTAGATTCATTAGGTTTAGTATATTGTTTTTCAAATGATTGACGTAATGTTTGCTTTGATAACAATGGAATGGAACGCTGAGGCGCAAATCTCAGTATTTTCTTTGCAATTCCTGAGGTAAAGCTATTTGCCATGAAAAAGTTTGTAATTTCAGGAGCGATAGAACCTAAGGCATTGATGCTTGAAATATAGGCGATGGC
Source organism: Bacteroidales bacterium (assembly GCA_963667975.1). Taxonomy (GTDB): domain Bacteria; phylum Bacteroidota; class Bacteroidia; order Bacteroidales. The sequence goes on along the minus strand of OY764079.1, from coordinate 2,868,096 downwards.
ACGGGTACGCAAAGGAATTCCGTTTGAATCATAATAATGTTGCAGAAACTCAGCTTTCATTTTTGCAACGTCCACGCTGGACGGACATTCTGATTTACAAGCTTTGCAGGAAAGGCATAAATCAAGAATCTCGTAAATTTCTTTATGATCAAAAGGATTTTTTTTTGCTGAATTGGTAAGATATTCGCGCAGAATGTTTGCACGGGCTCGGGTAGTAGAACGCTCATCGCGGGTAGCCATATAACTCGGACACATAGTGCCCCCGATTATTTCTGTTTTACGACAATCGGCTGAGCCATTGCATTTTTCAGCAGCACGTAATATACCTTGCTCTTTTGAAAAATCAAATATCGTTTCTATTTCACGGGGCTTCTGTCCGGCCTTATAACGCAAAAATGAATTCATAGGAGGAGTATCCACTATCTTATTGGGATTGAAGATATTCAATGGATCCCAGGTATGCTTAATTTTGTGAAAGAGCTCATAGTTTCGTTCTCCAAGCATCAGAGATATGAATTCACCACGTAAACGACCATCTCCGTGTTCACCACTAAGTGATCCTTTATATTTCTTAACCAATTTGGCTGTTTCAAGAGCCACAACGCGGAAAAGTTCAATATCTTCGGCTCTCTTTAAATTCAAAACCGGTCGTAGGTGAAGTTCGCCAGTGGCAACGTGAGCATAATAGACACAATTGAGACTGTAACGATCGAGCATTGCTTGAAATTCAGTGATGTAGTCGGGGAGGAGTTTCGGATTTACGGCTGTATCTTCGATTACCGGAACAGGTTTTGCATCGCCAGGAATATTAGAGAGTAATCCTAGTCCGGCTTTGCGAACTCCCCAAACTTTCTTAGTATCGTCACCAAAGACTACCGGAAATTCGTAACCCAGACCTACTGCACGAATCTCAGCCTCCATCTCACGTGCCTGATACATAATAGTTTCACGATTCTCACCTGCAAATTCAACAATCAGCAAAGCTTCCGGATCTCCGTGAATAAAAAAGCGGTTCTTACGTTGTGAAATATTGTCTTTGGTACAATCCATTATGATTTTATCCATCAACTCTATTGCCACAGGTTTGTATTTTAATGCAATGATATTTGCGTTAAGAGCATCCATCACTGAATTGCAATGCACACATACCAATGCTGTTTCTTTGGGTGGAAGTGGAACCAAATTGAGTTTTATCTCAGTAGTAAACGAAAGTGTTCCTTCAGATCCAGCCAGTAAAGTGCAGAAATTAAATAACTTACCTTCGTTAGTGAAAGGTTGCATATCTATCAATAAATCGATTGCGTAACCAGTATTACGACGTTCCAGACTTTTATCGGGATATTCTTCGAGAATACTCCGGCGGTTATCAGCATCATTCAGTATTTGGCGTATGTTGCGGTAAAGTTCTGCTTCTAACGTGTTCTCTTCACATTTTGAGTTAAACATATCACGTGAAAGCGGCTCAAAATAAGCTTCGCTGCCATCGCTCAGAATCGCTTGTATTTCAAGCGTATGTTCCCGGGTACTTCCATAAACTAAAGAGTGTGCTCCACAGGAATTATTTCCTACCATTCCGCCAATCATGCAGCGGTTGGATGTGGATGTTTCCGGACCAAAAAAGAGTCCATATTGCCGTAATTCTTTGTTTAGTTCATCAAGAATAACACCAGGCTGTACACGCACCCACTTCTCCTGAGTATTAATTTCCAAAATGCGAGTAAAATATTTGGAAATATCTACTACAATACCGTTTCCCACAACCTGCCCGGCTAATGATGTTCCGGCAGCTCGCGGAATGAGGGCTGTACGGTTTTCTCGGGCAAAAAAGATAAGCTTACGGATATCTTCCTTTGTTTTCGGACGGGTGACGGCTAAAGGCATTTCACGATATGCTGATGCATCAGTAGCGTAAAGTAAACGTGTAGTATCATCGATATAAATATCTCCTTCAAAGTTTTTCTGAAGAGTAATAAGCTTATCGTGTATAGATTCTCGTGCCATAAAATACCTGATTTAGAGCGACCAATCAATAGGTGCAAGACCTTGTTCAGTCAAATAAAGGTTGGTTTTCGAAAAGTGATGACATCCGAAAAATCCTCGGGATGCGGAAAGCGGAGAGGGGTGAACACTTTTCAGAATATAATGGCGAGAAGTGTCAATCAAGGCTTCTTTTGCCTGAGCATAATTACCCCAAAGCAGGAAAACGAGCCCATTACGTTGATCGGAAAGCTTACGGATTACATTATCTGTAAACTGTTCCCATCCTTTTTTCTGATGAGAGCCTGCCTGATGAGCTCGCACCGTTAAGGTTGCATTAAGTAATAAGACCCCTTGCTCTGCCCATTTCTCAAGATTTCCGTGATTTGGTATCGGGAGATTCATATCCTGATGGATCTCTTTAAAGATATTAACAAGTGAAGGTGGTTTCGCAATTCCTTTCGGGACTGAAAAACACAATCCATGAGCCTGCCCCACGTCATGATAAGGATCTTGTCCCAATATCACTACCTTTACCTTATGAAAAGGTGTTTTATTGAAGGCATTAAAAATCAGCGAACCTGGAGGGAATACCTGATGCTCTTTTTTTTCTTCAATCAGGAAGGTTTTGAGTTGTGCGAAATACTCTGACCTGAATTCATCAACCAACATTTCTTTCCAGCTTTCTTCTATCTGAGGGTTTACTTCCGCCATAAATCTTTGTTTTTTTATTAATATCATCCTCTTATGAAAAAAGCACTCTTAATTATCGGGGTTCAAACCAGACAGTGACACTAAGCAGAGTCAAAGTGTGCTTCTCATTAAGGATTAACAGAATAAAGATTCTTTATGATTACATCATTGATGCTACAAATATAGATTTTTTTGGACAAGCATCAGAATAATTAGGGCCACATATACTTGATACGTTGCTTTTTCGTTATTTTTGTGATCTGAAACTAATATTGAATTATGAAGAAACTTGCAATTGTAATCGTGGTACTTGTATTGGCTGGCCTAGGCTTAAGCGCTTGTAAATCACATGAAAAATGCCCTGCGTACAGTTCCATACACCGAGACAAGCATGAAACATATCGTTACTAAACGATTTTCGGCTTTTGTTGTTTAATCAGAAATCAAATCCTTTCGAATATGCCCAAGAGAATAATTTTCGGGGCAATTTTGTTGTTCGCAATGCTTTTACCAGTGTTTGTTTCGGCTCAAACAGAGCAAACAGATGCTGATAAAGGTATTATTTATATGCGCGAAAGGAGCTATTATATAGGACTACACTCACAGGGCTGGGGAGGTGGGTGGCGAAAATCTTTTTTCAAAACCGGATTTAAAAAACGTATTCTCGAAATAGAACTGGTGAAGATGAATCACCCTAAAGAAACACGTACCGAAAATCCCTATTTTGGAAATGCCAGCAGTTATATTTTCGGACAGCTTAACAGTATTTATGTAGCGCGATTCGGAACCGGTTTTTACAAGATTTTGAATGACAAACCCTATTGGGGTGGTATACAATTGAGCTATGTACTCTCTGGCGGGTTTTCCTGTGCTCTGGCTCGCCCAAAATACATCTATTATATTATTCCGGATGCCAGTAACATGGATTACACGTTGAGTTTGGAACGCTATGACCCTAATATACATACACAGGATTATATTTATGGTGGTGGACCCATCTTGAAGGGGTTTGAAAAACTGAAACCCTACCCGGGAGCCTATGTTAAATTGGGAATGATGTTTGAGTTTGGTGAATATGCCGAAAAGACCCGTGCCGTTGAAATTGGAACAACCTTCGATATATATGCTTCCGAGATCCCAATGATGGCTTTTAATACGTATCCACGCTATTTTTTAACCTTCTACGTAAACTTCCAGTTCGGAAAACGATATAATTTGTACTAGTATTATTCAGTTAATCTACTGATATACATTGATCTGTCATATATCGGGTAGGAAGTTTATTCAAACATGTGAAGATTTAACTGTTATATAAAAAGACTATTAGTAATATGGAAATTTAAAAAAGAATGGTTATATTTGTTATTCTTAAAACAATTTCCGTAAATCATGAATAAAAAATCATTCAGAATCTCCGCCAAAACTCTGATAGAATCAATACAATCTACCTAAAACCAATTATGAAATAGTTGTTATTAGGCGATAGACTAATTATTGGGGATAATCTTGGAATTTCTCCGTTGATAAAAAATATCACCTCGAACGACTTGGACTCTAATATTGACAACTGTACAATAAAAATTAGCAACTCTGCAACAATAATTTTAGTATGATAATCTCATCCACTTATTTTGATGATTATTAACATAAAAATTATGAGGATGAGAACTTCAATTTATTTATTCATTACATTAATACTAGTTACCAATTGTTTACTTGCTCAAAAAAACAATATTGATAGATATTTTTTACTCAAGCCATCTGAAATCGAAACCAGTAAATCCGGAATTCAGAAATATAAAGTTTCACTCAAATGGCAAAATTTAGATGCAATTAATGGTAATAAAATCAATTGTAATGCAGTCAAAGCAACCTATACCGTTGGATTAGAAAATGATTCCGTGAGTTGGGAAGATGTTAGTTTAGCGCAAATAAACGATTTTCAGCAAGTAGATTATGATGGAACAAATTTGCCATCATTTAATGATTTCTCCTATAAGATAAATGAAACGAATTTTCTGAAAGAAGAATTTTATAAAACCATTCCCCTTGGACAAAGGGATTTGGCAAAATGGCTTGTTTCTGATGCAATTCAAATGCAAGGATTAGCTTGGTATATATTTGATAGTCTGGTATACAACAAACCGTTCATTCCAGTATTTTTGAACAACTACGAGGTAAAATTCAAAGATTGGGTAACTTTTACAAGTCGATATCAAAAATTGATTTGGTCAGCCGTTGCAAAATACAATAACGAAGTCTGTGCGATTATCAAGTTTGAATCTTTATACAACCCTCTTAAAATTGAAAACAACCAGATGTCCGTAAAAGGTCGCTCATTGTATTATGGAGAGATTTGGATATCATTATCAGATAAGCAGGTTGAGTATGCGACAATGGTCGAAGATGTTATAATGAAGCTAAAGAGTTCGTTATTCCCCGAAGAGCAATTGATTGATTTGCAAAGGGAAATTATTTTTAATAAAGTTGAATAACAGCTAAATTTGACAGAAATGAAACGAAATAGAAAAACAATTGTGTTTATCTCTGTAATTATTTTCAGTATAGTATTCTCAGTGATTTTTAAATGGGTTCAAACAGGGAATCCATTTAAAGCAGAAACAATCATGTATGGTACTATAATTATGCTAAACATATTGATAACGGGTAGTATCGCGTATAGCACATTTAGAAAATTTTCAAAAAGAACGACAATACAATTAGAAAAGAATATTATCTCAGTTTTTATTATTTTTGTTTTATTTGCTTTAACAGTTTCTCTTTCTCTTGTTAGTATTGGCGTTTATTTTTTGTACTTGATAAAAGGATATGACACAACAGATTTTTTTGACCATTTGTTTAACATAGAGCTTACCAGCGCATTAAAACAGTTTTCAGTCTGGATAGTAATAGGCTCTGTTTTCTTTTTTTATACTATTTGGCGTAAAGCAATTGAACGGGAACAAAAATTGCGTGAAGAAAACCTTAAATATAAATATAGAAATCTTAAATCACAGGTTAATCCTCATTTTCTTTTTAACAGCCTGAATACACTTTCTGAATTGGTATATGGTGATGCTAAAAAGGCTGATCTATATATACAAAAATTATCCAGCATTTACAGGTATATTTTAGAGAATGAAGAAACTGACTTGATTTCTTTGACGGATGAGCTCAAATTTATTCAGCAATATTTTGACTTACAAAAAGCAAGGAATAATGATAAAATATACATGGAAATTAATGTTCAAAGGGAGGACGAATATAAAATTATACCCGTATCATTGCAATTATTAGTTGAAAATGCTTTAAAGCATAATTCACTGTCGCAAGAGAAGCCATTGGTGGTAAAAATCTTTAACAATGAAGATTATATTATCGTTTCAAATACTATGCAAAAAAAGAAAACAATAGAAAATTCAACCCAAATAGGGTTGTCAAACCTAAAGGAAAGAGTAAGTTTAATTATGGGAAGGGAATTGATTGTTAATGAAGAAGCAAATCAATTTGTTGTTAAGCTCCCAATAATTCATATAACGAAATGAAAGTACTGATAATCGAAGATGAGCAACTTGCTTCTCAAAAACTCATTCGTTTAATTGAGGAAATTGATTCAAGTATAGAGATTGTAGAGATTATAAAATCAGTTGAGCAGGCAACAAACTGGTTACTTAACAATTCACATCCGGAATTGATATTTATGGATATCCAACTCGAAGATGGAACCTGCTTTGAAATTTTCGAAAATTGTGCTATAAAAACACCTGTTATTTTTACAACTGCTTATGATGATTATTCATTAAAAGCTTTCAAAGTCAATAGTGTTGATTATTTATTAAAGCCTGTTGTTTTGGAAGAACTAAAAAATGCAATTGAAAAATTTAAGACAGTTCATCGTCAAAAAGTGGATTATGCAAAAATAGAGTCATTTGTAAATCAATTACTCCCCAAAAAGAAAGAACGATTCTTAATCAAAATTGGCGAACACTATAGGTCAATTGAGATATCAAGAATCAATTGTTTCTTTATTAAAGAACGGTGTAATTTTATAAATGTTGACAAAGGGAAAAACTATGCAATTGATTACTCACTCGATAAGGTAGAGGATATCATTGATTCAAAAATATTTTTTAGGGTAAACAGAAATTTTATCATTAATTTTTCGGCAATTCAGGATGTTATTGTGTATTCATCGAATAGATTAAAGATTATACTTACTAATTGGGAAGAAAATGATGAAATACTGGTAAGCCGGGAACGTGTAGCAGAATTTAAAGAATGGATGGATAGATGATTCCCTCTCAAATTGGAAATATTTTGCCCCTGATTAAATTAGGATTGAAAAGTAAAGGATTGTACATAATCGAGCAGACTCTTTATTGGAAACAGGGAAGAGCCTTTTATTCTATATTGTCCCGATTAGTCAGGATGGTGCAAATTTTTAAAAACAGAAGCGACGTAGTTCAAGAAATTTCCAACAATCAGGCATTTTTCAAATTGAAAAATTTGGAATGGCAAAGCCTATTCGAAAAAAATCACTAAATTTGAACTCAACACAAAAGATCTTGGTTTTATAACAAATTGATTAATAATAATATATTTATACATTAGTCAGAATATTCAAACATGCACAACTGTAAAATAATGAGATATATAATAGTATTTCTACTGATGGGATTAATTTACAACAATGGATTCTCTCAAAATGATTATAAAACGATTCGGGTTTCAAAAGATTTAGAATTGATAAAAATATCGGAAAATGCATATCTACATATTTCTTATACAAGTTTACCAGAATTTGGGCGATTTTCTTCAAACGGATTGATATATGTAAATGATAGCGTTGCATTTTTATTTGATACACCCATTACAGATTCAATTACAAAGAATTTAGTCAAATGGATAACTGACTCGATGAGATTAAAGATTGTCGGATTTATCCCAAATCATTGGCATAATGACTGCATGGGTGGATTAAGCTATTTGCAAAGCATAGGGATCGATTCGTATGCGAATCAAATGACGATTGATATTGCGAAGATTAAGGGATTACCATTGCCTTCTCATGGATTTAAAGATACTCTGACTTTAACACTTAACGACAAAATTATTAAATGTTACTATTTGGGAGCAGGCCATTCATTAGATAATATTGTTGTATGGATACCCGATGAGCGAATATTATTTGCAGGCTGTATGTCTAAAGAAATAAATTCGAAAGGATTAGGGAATACCGCAGATGGAGATTTAAACGAATGGCCCAAAACCATTGATAAAGTAATCAACAAATTTCCGACAGCTAAAATTGTAATTCCAGGTCACGGACAATTTGGTGGATTAGAATTATTAAGACATACAAAAAAGTTATTAAGTAGATAATTGACAAATAAAGCTCTACAGCTAACATCATCTCCATAAATAAAGTTTCTGCACGTAAAAAAATTCCACAGATATTGCAAAACTCTATTTAAGTGCTTGTGAAACGAAATTTTCGGTACGGTAAAATAATTAAATTTCCTTGTGTGGCTTACTTCTGTTTGTGAATAAAAAATCTCAATTTTCGATGAATAAATTAACAGGATTGTAGATGGAGGAGTAATCAAAAAACTTTCTACTATCAAACATTTCCTATATTGAAAAGTCTTGAATGATAAAGCCTATTCAAAAATAAATCACTAATTTTGAACTCAGAGTTGAAGAATTTGGTTTTATAACAATTTGATAAATAATAACATGAAAAAGGCAGGCACAATGTTGGGGAAGAAATTAAGTATATGATTAGGCAGATAATATATTTTATTTTAATAGCGAGCACTAACTCAATTTGTCTTTCACAGACAAATTTGGATAAATTTCCCAATGACTGCTATAGTGATAAGATTCGATTGAATACAAAGGAAAGAGAATTCAAAGATACTGTAGTCATGGTTCGTAATTACATTGATAAGATTGATGAAAAACGGATAATTTGTAACGACTTGATTGTTGATAGAGATATTTATAAATTGATTTGGGAATGTAAATATATTAAGACTTATCTGACGTATCAAAATAAAATAAATAAGTTTTCTATTATCTCATGTACATTAGAAAACGAAAATAACGTGATAGCTTCTTATTTCTTATGTGATAGAAAAACAAAGGAAACGGTTGAGATGATAAGATTTAAAATAGCAAATAAAACAATTATTGGGATTAATATATTCCCAAACATTTATGACAGATTTGTGCCAATTTATAAATTTGATAATCAGAAGGATAGATAGAATTAACTAAATAAAATCTATGCCTAATAAATTAAGAATCTGAGCGGTGTGTGTATAGCTCGGCGATTATTCCAGATTAAACGAACCTTTCACAAACTCATTCCATTGGTTTATTTGAATATTGAAAAATGGATTATATTTGTTATTCTAAAATAAGGAACATTTAGAAACCCAGATAATATCAACTATTTACCGGATTTGCAAAAACAATATTAGTAACTTAACTAAGTACGAAATAGTTACCTAAAGTGACTATACAAACATATTTAAAGTGCTCCGAATGAAAAAAATAATATTATTTAGTTTGATTTTGTTGACTCTTGATTCTCTTGGTCAAAAGATTGATACGATTGACCTCAAATCTTATTTTGGTGATTTTGTTGGTGGATTTAGCATTTATGATATAAAAACCGGAAATTGTATAAAATATAATCCAGAGTATTGCCAAAAGAGATTTTCGCCATGCTCTACCTTTAAAATTCCTAATTCATTGATAGGCTTAGAGACCGGTGTTATTGCAGATACTGGTTTTGTTATCAAATATGACAGTCTTTTACATCCAAAAGATTCTTTTAAATTGGCAAACGACCCATTCAAACATTGGTATGAAGATTTATCTTTAAAGAGAGCTTTAAAATATTCGTGTGTCTGGTATTTTCAGGAGTTAGCCAAGCGAGTTGGACAAGAACGAATGAACCAAATGATTCACAAATTGGATTATGGGAATAATAATATATCGAGCGGATTAGATACATATTGGTTATGTGGATCTATTCAGATTTCAATAAATGAGCAGATCGAATTCTTAAAAAAGCTTTATTTGCATCAGCTAAATGGTTTTGCAGATAAAAACATAGATGCAGTAAAGAGTATAATGCTTTACGAAATAACCTCTGATTATACATTATATGGTAAAACTGGCAGTGGTGATTGTTGGGATAATAAGGTTATTGGTTGGTATGTTGGCTTTATTGAAACAGAATCAGGTACAAAGATATTTGCAATGAGTATCATTGTGAGTGATTTCAATGATTTGGAAAATAATTTCCGAATTGAGTTAACAAAGAAAATATTAAAGAAATTAAAAATAATAAAATAAGCAATTCATAATTGGGTAGACAGTTTAATTCCCAATCTATCGGGAAGGTGCAATATTCTTAAATGCTAGTCAGAATTCCAGAACAGCCAACAACAATGACAGAAAGACCCAACATACTTGTAGTTTGCGGCCGAAATAAAAAGCGAAGCAGGACAGCAGAACACATTTTTAAAAATGACAATCGGTTCAACATTCGCTCAGTTGGGCTCAGTCCGAAGAGTGACAGAAAGATTTCAGAAAATGACTTGAATTGGGCAGACTTAGTTTTCGTTATGGAAATTGGACACCGGGCAAGGATTTGGGGACTTTATAGACACTTAGAATTGCCGGCAATTGAAGTTTTAAATATTGCTGATGATTATGAATTTATGGACGACGAACTTGTTGAAATATTGACCGATAGAATTAATGACACGTTGAGAATTGTTTATAGAATCTGATAATTTGAGACTATAAACAACTTGGCATTGAATCGGTTGGATAAAAAAAAACATCTGCCAATAAATTACAAATACAAGCAATATGTAGTATCCGGCGATTATTCCAAACCACAAACTCATTCCATTGGTTTATTTGAATATCGAAAAATGGATTATATTTGTTACTCCTAAAATAAGGAACACTTAGAAACCCAGATAATACCAACTATTTACCAGGTAATAATCAAGTATGAAACAACTACCAAATTGGTGTAAAAAGATGCTGATGGTACCAAATGAATTTAATAAACTCTGGATTTTAAATTATCCTGACACAGTTCCAATTTCGCATTTATTCAAACATGATTATATAGATAGATGGTTTAGGATTCACAGTCTGCCAGACTCTAAGCGCTATGCCGATAATGACGAAGAGTGGAGTATTTTACTACTCAGACAAAATGAAATTATCACAGATTTATTTGGAGTTGATTCAAAAGTAATTCTTGTGACAGGAGAATATAATTGGAATGAACGAACAACTCATATTATTGACGACGAAGAAGTTTTTAAAAATTATAGTTTTTTAAGGCTTGACAATATTGACCTTTGTAAATTAAACCCTGACAGCTATGACGAAGGAGAAGTATATTGGCCTGCATTTGCTGAGACTGCTTGGTCTCCGAATCAACACGACAAATTATTAAAAGAAATTGCAAACGATAATACTCGTGCATTTTTTGTATCCTTTGACAAGAATGTTATTGTAGCACCATATGACGGTGGTGTTGATATTATCCTTAAAGACAGTTTAACAAGAGATCATTATAAAAACAAATATAAAGAGTGGTTATCCATACATGAAGATGGGTTATAACAATGAAACTAAAAACAACTATTACCAATAATATAAATATACGGCAACAGCCCAAAGTCCTTTTTGGTAACAACTATTACTTTGAAACGCTTGCAGCATAGAGGTTATATGGTTATGCTCACACTCTACTGTAACATTGTCCCACATCTTAACGCACTGCTGTATATGTGCCTGAGGTAAAATATCCGGTGAATATTTTATCGAAAGGGAGGAGCGGAGCTCTCGTATCTACAGTGGAGTGAGAGGCTTTCCCCGCCTGCAGTTAGCAGGCGGGGAAGTCTGCTCCTTTAGCGCCAGTTTATTTCATACTTGTCAATACCTTTTCCAAAATCAAATTAAATTCAGTCGGTTTTTCTATCATTGGATAATGTCCGGTTGCAGAGATAGTTTCCACCTGAAAACCAGTTTTACAATGGTTTTTCAGTCCAGTTTCGTTTGTTGGAAAACCATCACTGTTTATTAAGTATAGCTTATAATTAAGCTGTTCCAGTCTTTGTGCATCGGTAGATGCATATTGCATTTGGTTCATAAATGTTCCATATCCAATAACAGAATCGCTATTTGCAAAATCAGTTTTTACTCTGTCTTTCACTTCCTTTGAAGTTGTTGGATGAAAAAGCATCATATCGGCATATGCAGGTGCCGAATTTTTAAAGTTGTTTTGCAGCATTGGAAAAAAGTCGGTCATTTGTTTCATCTGCTCTGGAGTAAATGACACATCAATAAATTTGAAATTGTCAATACCTACAATTCCGACTACTTTGGAATTGTTGCTAAGTGCTGTTTGCAACATTATTTCACCTGCCATTGAATGTCCTATGATTACCACATTTTTTAGGTTCATTGTGTCAATAAATGCTGTTACATCATTGGCATATTCTTCTATCGTCCAATTTGTTCTTTCGGCTTTTGATTTGCCAAACCCCGGTAAGTCAATTGCGTAAACATTGTAATCTTTAGAAAAATAATCTACTTGATTTTTCCAATACGTTCCGTCAATACACCAGCCGTGTAAAAACAGAAGCGTTGTGTCGCCTTTTCCTTGTTGAAGATAATTGATTTCAACGTGTTTGTCCCTGATTGCGATTTGTTTTGCAGTCATTCTTTTTTGTGTCTGTGCCCCGCTTACATTCGATAAAAGTGAAGCAATGACGATTAATAAGATTGCTTTTTGAGTCATCTTTGTTTGAATTTGAGGCAAAGATAAAAAGCACATAGGACAGCCCTTTGTCAGGGGTCTAAAATATTTTTTTTGAACGTTCTTCTAAATAGTGTTCAATGCTAAAAGACTTGTCAGGTTGAAAATGGGTTTGAAGCAATTTTAGTTCTTTTATTCTGTCAAGGCGAAACTCTCTTATTTCTTGTCGTAACTCACAAAAAGCAATAGTTGTCCAAACAGCACCACTAAAATAAACGGCACACGGATGAATGATTCGTTCTGTTATTTCGTTTTCCTTTTTTGATTGATATTGAATTTTTATTTTTTCATTTTCTGTTATAGCATGTTGAATACAGTCTAAATGTGCACTTGTAGGAGCCCAAGGTTTTTGATAACCAATTCTCGAATTTAAAAATTCCAACTTGTCTTTGTCCTTGATTGATAATACTGCCTTAATTTTTAAGAGTGCCGACTCGTAATTTTGTTTTAGTGAATCTTCAGTATGATAATTCAAAATTTTGCTTGTCGTAACCAAAGCTCTTGCTTCTTCTGCTGTAAACATTACTGGTGGCAACCGATAACCTTCGACTAAAAAATATCCTTTTCCTTCTTCTTCACCAATTGGAACACCTGCAAGTCTTAATGTTTGAATATCTCTGTAAATTGTCCTGTTGGTAACTTCAAACCGTTCAGCTATTTCACGAGCAGTTATCAGTCTTTTAGATTGAAGTTGAATGAGTATGCTTGTTAGTCTGTCTAGTCTGTTCATTGTCTGTATAGTGTTTCGTTAAATTGCTGCTAACATAAGAAGCTACACGCAGAGGCGGACTGCGGGCGATTTTTTGTCAAGCCGAAAAACAACACGGGCGGAAAGATGCCCACCGAAAACCACCGCTGCCGTACTTGACGGGTAGCTGAAGTTATAAGCCGCTTTTCTTTGTCCTACCATAATATAGATACTTTTTGTTTTATGCTTCTATTCAACTTATTCTTCAAATTAAACGGATCAAACTCCTCCTCATAAGAAAATTCTGTCAATGGCTCTGACTCATATTTATGCATGTCCCTGTCAATAAGCCAAGAGAGACAAACTAATTCTTTTGATTTCTTTTTGAAAACGACTTTTATTTTAGCCTCAATTATGTAGTCCTTGTTAAACCCATTTTGAATTAAAGCCCTCTCAATAATTGCATTTAGAAACGACAATTCATAAGTAAATGGATGAAAATTTAGCTCTCCAGGAATATGTGTTTTATTGATAATGTCAATTGTTATTTCATTAATATTAAGTTGTCTGGCAGCATTTAGCAACCAGTCAGCCATATACCCACAAACACAATATTTGCCTGTCGCAAAGTAACTTTTCATTAAGTCATGTGGAAGTCTGTTTAATCTCATAGTCCGTGGCATTGTCTGTTTATTAATTCATTATTTTTCTCCATTTTTCAGGAAATCTAAGGTATAAAAACATTGCTATCGAACCTAATCCTATAATCAACATGAAAAGCGTAACTGTACTTTTTTCAGTCCTCACATCATCGAAATCCAAAATTATATTATCTCCGCTCGTAATCTGAAAAATCTTTGGTTGAAAATCATCAGAATCTCTCGGACGAATCCAAACCGAAATAAATTCAGCTCGATTTATTTGTTTTAAAATCCTTTCATATTCCTTATCATAGTAATCGTCTCCAATATTGTGGGCCATATAGAACTTTTTTCTATGCTCATTCAAATAAAATATCAACTCACTTTTCTGACTTGAATGTCCATTCCTATCAGTATTAGTTTCAGTGTAAGTGTCAGCAGAGCGAATAGTCCCTTTTAATTCAATCAGTCTTGATTTTATTGCCATTGAATCTTGAAGAAAGTAAATTCCACCAATAGTCAACATTATTCCGAAAATCAAAAATCTATTTTGATAATTCCGTATCCACCAGTATTTATTTGTCATGATATTCGCTACTATTTGGTTTTCTCAGGTTACACCCAATGTTTAACAATATGGCCAGTAATGGATTGCGGGGTGATTTATGTCAAGCCGAAGAACAGCCTGAGCGGAAAGATGCCCACCGAAAACCACCGCTACCGTAATTGACGGGTAGCTGATATTACCAGCCGTTTTTATCCCGTCAATGTCCATTTAATTTCTGTGTCTAAATTAGCTCCCAAAATAAATTCTCGATAAAGAATTTCACCATCTCTGTCACCACCGTTATAATCAAAGTCAACGGTCAATAAAAAATAGTTTTCCACCTTATCCAGAATAACTTCAATGTTTTTCCCCCTGTCCTTTTTTACTGCTTCCAAAATGTTGTCCACTTTGTCCTTTGATATGTAGTAAAGGCCGCACATTGAAAGTCTACCAATGTTAGTGTAAAGATTGTCAAGTTGTGACCTGTCTAGAACTTTTACCAGACCTGCTTGACCATGAATAAAATTTAATAAATATGTCCACCATTTATTGCTACTCCAACCTGTCCATAACAACTCAATATTATTATTTTGTCTTATGTCATTGTAAAAATTTCTCGTTTGTCCACCCATTCCATGAATCAAAATTGAATGACTCTCAGAATACATAGCAGTCAGCTTTGGAAGTGTCTTTATGATTTCTTCCATTAATTCAACTTCTATTTCTCCTTCGATCTTGTCTCTCATTTGCGCAATTAATATGGCTGGTAACATAGGAAGCTGCACGCAGGGGAGGATTGTCCCGATGTATCGGAACCGAGTGGAAAGATACACACCGGAAACCACTGCTGCCGACCTTGGTTGGTAACTGCTGTTATAGGGCGTTGTTATTTGCACTTGTCAAATTTTAGAGGCAACAATTTTCCAACGTCTTCTGGATTGTTATAGCCGTCTTGTGAATAGTCTTTATAAACCCATTTGCCGTTTTCATTTTCTAAATATTCTTTGATGCTGTCAAACAATGGAGCTTTTTCTGAAGTGAAATTAAAAGCATCTTCGTGAATACCGAATTGTTTCAATAGCGTCCATTTGTCTTTGCACAACGAATATATTTTACAACTGTTCACTCTGCTAAAGTCCAAATAGTCAATAACAAGAGCAATTTCGTCTTTACCGTCAGCATTGTTGTCTCCGATATTTATTAAGCAATAAAGTCCTTGTGCTGTTCCTAAACGTAATGTGTCATGGTTGCTTTTATTGATTGTCAAATACAAGTCTGCGTCTTGGTTATAAAACCATTTTACAACTGTGTCCCACTCGTTTTGAAAAGGGTCTGCTGAAAATTCAATTTCAGTATTAGTCAGTCTTGAGTAATTATGTTGAAATACCGTGTCCTGTTTTCTGTCTCCGTCAAAGTCTCCAATTACAAACAGTTTCTCCAATTTATGAAGTTTGATTTTGTCGTCAGTTGTTTTCGGAACAGTTGAATTGTCAACTGCCTTTTCTGTCTGGCTATTGCAACTCAAAAGTCCTAAGGTAAATGTCAATATGTATAATATCTGTTTCACTGTCGTTTTTTAAACTGCCCCCCAATACCTTTACATCCACAAAGTTGTGGATATATCGGCATTAATTAAGATGCAAGTTATCTCAGCAAATTTATGGTTTTTCGTATATTTAACCAAATCACTCTTACTCATTTGCATCTGTTGTTTATTGTCTTCTAACTTCTTTTCATCTTCCTGCCACCAGTTTCTCAACTTCTTTATCGGTTGTATTAGTTACTAACATAAGCGGGGGGGATGCCACGGGGAGCCACTGCTGCCGCACTTGACGGGTAGCTGATGTTTGCAGTTCGGCTTTCTATTCTTCATTCAATTCTGTACATATCAATCTTAGTGATGAATAATACTCTATTTTGTCATAAATATTCAATTCCATATGTTCAAGTTCATCTAAAACTAACTTGTTATTCTGGCATTTTACTTTCAGAAGTCCACCGAAAAAATTGAAGTCCATTGGATTTCTTCTCGATGCAATCTTACCTATTTCATAGTGATAGGTAACTTTTAACGAGTTCCTGTCAATTTGATTGTCTGTTGGTTTAGAGAAGGTTATCTTTGTTTTCGGTTGTTGTGAATTTTCGGAGGAAGATATATCAATTATTTTTCTCTCAAAAATATCATTTGCAAATTTTCTCTTCTCGAACAATGAAGTTTCCAAGTCGTTATAAAATCTGTCAATTAAATTTGCATAACGAATGTGTTCGTTCTTTCTGCTATAAATTTTTATCAGGGAAGCCTTGTCATAATTATAATCTGACTCAAAAATAGCCTCAAAATAAAGTTCAACAAGTTTTAATACGGTTTTGAAGTCTCTTTTTTTTACAACGTTTTCAAGTTTATCTATCTCTAATAAATAGTCGTCCAATATCTTTTTGAGTTTAGCAAGTATGATGTCAAAGTATTTGTTTAAAAACACTTTATGTCTTTCTTGAATATCAGCAATTTTAAAAATTCTACTTTCAAAATTAAAGTCGTTGTCTCTATGATATAACAAATATTGAATTTCATCTTCTTTCGCTTCATAGCTAAAAAGTGTTGAAGAAAGTAAAACAGATTTGTTTTTAGGTTTATTAATTGAACTCGTTTAAACTTTTAATAAGATAAGAGCAAATGCTAAAAAGTGCCAATTTAGCCAACAAGAATCGAGGGAATCAAAACGAATTAATAGCGTCCTAAAGCTATCGATCCAAGCAAAACAACGCTCATTGACGAATCTTTGCAAGTATATTCTTCGAATAAAGAATCGCTTTCTACCCCGTTTGTTTTTCTTTCGGTTTCTTGTGTTTTCTATGATGTTTGGAAAAAGTTTTCTTCGATGACAAGCTTGGATAAGTTTCTTACAATCAAAGCCTTTATCGGCATTCAAAATACTATTTTCCAACTCAATTCCACAAGAGTTGAGCTGCTTTATCATTTTTGAAAACTGTGGAACTACCTGATACAAGTCGTTATGGTTTCCACTGATAATTCCTCCGGTTGCAATGGGAATCCCTTTTCCATCGGTGATGATCAGCATATTGGATGTCTTTGCTTTCTTTCGATGCTGATAAGCCACACTTTCTGCCGACTTTTTTACCAAGCTGTGTGTTCCGTCCAGATTCAATTTTTCGGTATCCAGCTTATCCTTTTGTATTTCTAAAAAAGTTAAAAACATGGTTTCAAAAACTCCTTGTTTGCACCATTTCCGATAGAAATAATAAACCAACTGCCAACTAAATGGAGGATTAATACATTCAATATCAATAAATAAAAACTTCCACTGACATCCCGTTTTCAATTTGTAGATGATACATTTGAAGATATCTGTCATTTCAAACTTGCTGCTAAAACCTCGCTTATTTTTTGGAATAAAGGGTAAAATGCAGTTTTCTATTTGCTCTTTAGTTAAATTTGCATACTTGCAGTTCATCTTTTGGTAATTTTTTGTCGTTCAACTCTAAATTACTTCAATTTGAACTGCTTGTTCTTCATTTAAAAGTTTAAATCACTTTATTGTTTTACCACAATCATCACATTTAACTGATATTAATTTTTCAGTAGGAATTTCTGTCTTACGTATTGGATGACCAATTAATTCATTCCTAATATCTCGATTTATTGAATATGATTCATCATATTTTAAGTTTCCTTTTTCAATGCCAGTTTTAAATATTCCCAGTAGCTCTTGAGTAAAGTCTTGTTGGATATAAATGGCCTGTAAAAAGCTAATCGCATATGAGAATTTGTCTGTATAACTTGAATGTTTTGAATTATTAGCAAATACAATGTCTAAAGTGTCTTTAAAGTATCCTAAAATATCACCAAAGTAGTTCGTCTTTACGTCATCATTGAATTTAATCTTGCTTGAACAGAATTTATACTCCCATATGAAGTAATTCCATATGTCAGCAATTCTATCAAGTTTATCTTCAATTGTCGTTTTCATTTGCTGTTGTATATTTTTTAGCCTTGCCCCCAACACCTGTACATCCACAAGGTTGTGGATATATTGGCATTCGTTAAGATGCAAGTTATCTCAGCAAATTTATGGTTTTTAGTATATTTAACCAAATCACTCTTGTTCATTTGCATCTGTTGTTTATTGTCTTCTAACTTTTTTTCACCTTCCTGCCACCAGTTTCTCACCTTAATTTATCGGTTGTATTAGTTACTAATATAAGCGGGGAGACACCCACCGAAAACCACTGCTGCCGAGCTTGCGGGTAGCTAAAGTTATATGCTGTGTTTGTTTTCTTCGTCAAGTTTGTATAGTATTATTCCAATTATTGCTCCACTTAAAAGTCCACCGATATGTGCTGCATTGTCTATTCCGCCTGTCAAACCCCAAAGTAAATTTATGCCTACATAAATACCGATCATGATCAGAATGCCTTTTTTTCCATTTTTGGGAAATGCGTTTGTTAAAAGTAGTCCAAGTATTGCACCATAAAGTCCAAAAATCGCACCTGAAGCACCAACGCTAATTGTATTGGGATACCACCAAATGCTGGCAAGGCTGCCACAAAGACCTGATAAAATATAAAGAATAAAATGCTTTTTTCGTCCAAGTATCGATTCTACAAAAATTGCTGCAATAACAAGCCCATATATATTTAAGAACAAGTGCATTATTCCTCCATGCAAAAACATACTTGTTAAAAGTCGCCACCATTCACCGCTTGTTGTTTCAAATCGCCTGTTTGCGCCCCAATGAAGCAGTTCTTGTCCGTTTGGAGAAATGATATGAATACCAGAAAAGATCATTAAAAGGAAAACAAGAATGTTTAAATCCAGAATAATGGAGGTCGCGAAATGTTCTCCTTTTGGTATAAGGTAGTTAAGAATCACAGCCAAGTCATCTTGTTTTGGTTTTTTCCCTTTTGAAAACATTTTTCGTTCAGTTTCACTATAACCTGGCCATAAAAGAGAAAACAATAGAATTGCAAAGCCAATTCCAAAAGAGCCAAAAATCCATGCAAATTTATTCCCGTTTCTGTCTTCATACTTTTCTTGAATAGGTTCCAAAACAATAAAGCTGCCATCTGCTGTTTGTTTAGTCCTTGCTTCAATTGCTTTTAAGTAATTTACTCTCGCATCAGAGTTAGGCTTCCGCTCAAAGTGATCTAAAGAATGAAAATCATACCTATTCATTTCTTGGATACAGCTATTATAAAACACTTGATATTTACTTTCCTTTTCTTCATCACTGATTTTGTTGCTGATTTGTTCATGGTATTTTACTCCATACCAAAACCTAGGAATATCGTTAATACGCTCAGAGGTATCTGATAATATTGGGGTTACAAAATAAACATCAAAGTTTAAATCTTGATTATACTTTCCACTTGTCCTAAAATCGGTATATGTGCCTCCGAAATATGTAGCAACTGAGAAATTATCCAATTTGTAGTAGCGTGAATTTTCTACTTTGTCGATTTCCTTAATATTTGATAATTGTTGAAGCTTGCCAGTCACAGTAGTCAAATATGCCTGCGAAACAAACAACATTGCGGTTAAAACACCCCAGGAAATTATTTGGAAGAAAAAACGTCCTTTGTCATTGTCCTTTTTAAATGTCAGAATTCGAAAGCGTTGTCTTAGCCAAAGTGTAATTGGTATCCATGGGAAAATCAATGGCAACCATAAAACCCAGACATCTTCCTTGATGTCTATGATTGAAAATTGAAGGCAAAAAATCCATCTGAAAAATGCGAGTCCGAATACTGTCCCAAATGTTACAGCCAAAAAAGTCGGCAGAATGTGTTTAAGTTTTGTAATATATGTTTTCAATATTGTGTCTATCTTGTTTGTTGTTGTGTCTCACTAAAATAACATATAACACCTGTACATCCACAAAGTTGTGGATATATTGGCATTCGTTAAGATGCAAATTTCATCAACGTGTTTTGGTGATAATGGGTGTAAATATAGTAGTTTTTACGTAAAAAGGACTATTACAATGACAAATATATAACACAATGTTTCGAAAACAGAATTTAACCGCTTAGACACTGTTCCGTGAATACTCCCGTGAAACGGGGCATTTTGAAATGCAAAGGTGCTAATTACAGGTGAAAATGGAATGACTTAAACAGCAGACAAATCAAAACCATTTTGCAATGAAAGTAAGTAATATCTTTCCTTCATTGTACTGATATTTTAGAAATTCCAGATATTTATATATTTCTCAAATACTTTTTGTTAAGATAATGAGATTGCATGTTTAACAATAGGAATATAATCATAACTAAACGTAAAACTTGAAGGATGATGTATGATTAAAGAAAGTGTGCGTTTTCTTTTTCCTTTATAATACCACGTTTTATGATCATTGCATATCACTGGTCCAACAGGCCAATCAACTCCTTCTTGACCAGCCATGTTTTCCCAAAGGCGAAATCCCAAAATCAGTAAAAAATCAGGCTCAAGTTTCTTCATAACCTCATTAAATGGCATTTCAGAAATTGACCACATCTCACTATTAGGAGCAACTCGTGCTTTGTCGGAAACACTCGTTTGAACATAATTATAATATGAAACTGAATTCCAAAAATCATTCTTATCAGCTTCGCTAAGAGAGTCCTTATCAAGAAACAGTTTAGCTAATTTGGTAAAAATTGCATGCTTTTTACCAGTATCCGATATTTGATTTTCGATAACTTTTTTTGTCATTGCATTGCAATCGTTTCTTTCTCCTGGCCGGCATGCACCACAGTTGTCAGGAGTTTCACAATAGTGGGCTTCCCCAAGAATTAAAATTTTCTTTCCAAAAATCCCTCCTTTTTTGTATTTCTTTCCAATCCATGGAAAAAACATTACTGAATCCATAAGTTTCATGTTATTAGGTTTTGTGTGTTAAATTTCTAACGAGTGTTTTTGTATGGTACTTATTAAATGATATTTGGCTGTAATATTTTCTTGCCTTTTTCCCCTTAACGTTAGCTTTGTAAATTAATGGCTTCGGTATAGGGGAGGGATTGTCCCGAGTACTCGGGACTGAGCGGAAAGATGCACACCGAAAACCACTGCTGCCGAACTTGACGGATAGCTGAAGTTTGCAGCTGGTGTTCTTTTGTCAGCAAATTGTTTCTTCTGTTTCATCTTCGTCTTCCTCAAAATGCTTTTTTGCACAATCTGAAATTATTTTTTCTGTCATAAGCCTGTCAAACCGCTACGCAGTTTGACAGGCTACAAACCTTGACATTAGCGCTTTACCTGCCATTACTTACTTATACAAAATATTAGCATTCGTAAATTCTAATAATCTAAAAATGTATATCGCTCTAATCAAATAATTTGCCAACTCCAAGCCTTGCCAGACCACCAATTTACCCAAAGGTTTCCGTCACTTCCTTTAACAAACACATAAGGTCTTCCGCCATCAACCGTAATTGTTCCCATCGTTTCTGTTATGGAAACACCAGATGAGGGGGTTCCTTGATTTGACCAACTCCAAGCCTTGCCAGACCACCAATTTACCCAAAGGTTTCCGTCACTTCCTTTAACAAACACATAAGGTCTTCCACCATCAACCGTAATTGCTCCCATCGTTTCTGTTATGGATACACCAGATGAGGGGATTCCTTGATTTGACCAACTCCAGGCCTTGCCAGACCACCAATTTACCCAAAGGTTTCCGTCACTTCCTTTAACAAACACATAAGGTCTTCCACCATCAACAGTAATTGTTCCCATCGTTTCTGTTATGGATACACCAGATGAGGGGATTCCTTGATTTGACCAACTCCAGGCCTTGCCAGACCACCAATTTACCCAAAGGTTTCCGTCACTTCCTTTAACAAACACATAAGGTCTTCCGCCATCAACAGTAATTGCTCCCATCGTTTCTGTTATGGATACACTAGATGAGGGGATTCCTTGATTTGACCAACTCCAGGCCTTGCCAGACCACCAATTTACCCAAAGGTTTCCGTCACTTCCTTTAACAAACACATAAGGTCTTCCACCATCAACCGTAATTGCTCCCATCATTTCTGTTATGGATACACCAGATGAGGGAGTTCCTTGATTTGACCAATTCCAGGCCTTGCCAGACCACCAATTTACCCAAAGGTTCCCGTCA
Source organism: Bacteroidales bacterium (assembly GCA_963667975.1). GTDB lineage: Bacteria > Bacteroidota > Bacteroidia > Bacteroidales. Next base: position 2,845,562 of record OY764079.1, on the reverse strand, counting down.
CTTCCTTTAACAAACACATAAGGTCTTCCACCATCAACCGTAATTGCTCCCATCGTTTCTGTTATGGATACACTAGATGAGGGGATTCCTTGATTTGACCAACTCCAAACCTTGCCAGACCACCAATTTACCCAAAGGTTTCCGTCAGTTCCTTTAACAAACACATAAGGTCTTCCGCCATCAACAGTAATTGCTCCCATCGTTTTTGTTATGGATGGCCACCACCCAAGTTGTCCTTTTGACCAATGACAGAGGGATAAAGTATTTGCATTCATCAGACATGGTACTTTCTCACCAACACTGCAATTTTCGCAGTTATAATTTGGAACATTGTCAATACCGCTTACGGCACAAGTACAGTTAGAAGAAGCATATTCATCGGCAGCACCAAATATATGACAAGTTTCATGGGCAAATACCTGATTGATTTGATCAGATCCCCAGCCATCATTAGAATATTGCATACACAATCTCACTCCACCAGCATAAGCAAAGTGACGCATTGGATACTTTGTAAAGAAAGCCATATATGCCCAATCAGTCTTATTATTTGTTTTTAAGTCTGTAACGAAATCAACACATCCTGAATACCCTGTTGGGTAACCTAGCTTTGTTAATGAAGGATCTCTAAAAACAGATTCGCAACTTTCGTAAGAATTGCAGTTATTATTTGGGGAAGCATCTATCGTTAACATGTGAACAACATATACGAAGCTAACATTGCATTCTTCACCCATACTTGCCAGGAATTGACACCCTTCCATCACTTCTTTAACCACTAACCTGTTTTCTTCATTAGAAAAGCCCAGTCCATTGGAAGTCCCAGCAACGATAATTAATCCAACAGAGATACTTCCTGTCATCCTTTCACTTGTTGCGGTTCCTGTTGACTTTAAGTTTTTTTTTATTTTTTCAAATTCAATTCTCAACTCCTCAGAATTGTTAGGGTTTTTTGGGTGTTGAAATCCTTCTGTATCCCAGTTTACATGTTTAATATCTTTTTTGAGATAACCTCTTTGCTTTTCTAAAAGTTCAATCCAGGCCTCCAACATAAGTTGAGACAAATCATCAAGTTTAGTGGGTTGTTCATTTGTACTGTACTTTAACTGATTTAATTCAGTTGAATCAGGCATTTCCGCAACAAAGACCGAGTCTGTAAACTTCTGAGTGATACGTCCACCAAGTTTTACGATTTCTTTCTTTGCGTTGTCAAAATTCTCTGTAAAAAAAATGTTTTCCATGATATATGTTTTTAGGTTATGAATGATAACACCTTTATATCCATATATTTGTGGATATAAAGGTGTTCGTTGAAATGCAAGTTATCTCAGCAAATTTATGATTTTTCGTATATTTAAATAAATAACTCTTATTCATTTGCGTCCGTTATTTATTGTTTCATCAATGTTATGTTGATTATAATGGGTGTAAATATAGCACTTTTTATGTAGAAATGACTATTTCAATGACAAATGTATAACATAAAGTTTCGAAAACCAAATTTAATTGGTTAGATATAGTTTTGAGAATACTTCCATAAGTCAGGTCTTTTGAGGTAAAAACCTATAAAATGACGTCAAATTTGAATTAATACAAAGCTTAGCATCGTTTTTAAACGAAACTATATTTTTTCAGGACGTGCAGGGTTTTGGTTATCCTGCAATGGTGAACGAACGCATGGAAATAGAACCGAGGGTACATTTTTCGGCATACCAACGGATGGTTTCATCAGGTTTTGAAGCGCCTAAAATGGTTAACATCGGGTCATAATGTTCGCGGGTAGGGACGGAGAGGAGCGCCATTTTTCCTGTATTCTGATAGTTAATTAATGCATCGTGATTGCGGGTTTCTATTGCATTTTTAGCCCAATGGTCAAATTCCAGAGCCCAGTCGTAAGCAGTGCCGCCCCAGTTAAGCAGTCCGAGATTATGAACAATATTTCCGCTTCCCATAATCAAAACCCCTTTCTTCCGCAAATTCAGTAAATCCTGTCCAACTTTATATTGATATTCAGGATTTTTTGTATAATCGATACTTAACTGATACACCGGGATTCCAGCCTGAGGATACATCTTTACCAAAATAGACCAGCTACCATGATCCAGTCCCCAGGTATTATCGGCTTCTGCCGGATGATATTTGAGCAATTCCAGCGTTAAATCGGCAAATTCGGGAGTTCCGGGAGCAGGATACTGCATGTCGTACAATTTTTGCGGGAAACCATAAAAGTCGTGGATGGTTTTAGGTTGAGGAGTCTTCAGCACAAACAAGCCCCGTGTTGTCCAGTGTGCCGAAATTACCAGTATTGCTTTGGGTTGAGGAATTTGTTGGGCAATCAGCTCCCAGTCGCGGGTAAATTCATTGTTTTCAATTGCATTTGCAGGGCTTCCATGGCCAATAAATACCAGAGGCATCAACGAGCTTTCCATTGTACATTTATTTGCCATTTAACAATATTGCAACGAGAAGGTTTCAATGAAACCTTTTGATTAACGCCTGCTTCGCTTTGTTTTTCGGCTCATCAAACAAAATTGAAAAGAAGAACCCATTGGTTTTACGGGTTATCATAAAATCCGGAAAAAAGATGCTGTACGGTTATCGACTATGTATAAATCCGGAAAGTCTGTATATCAACAGAGGGGCTTTTTGAAAGGCCCCTCTGTTGATGTAGGAAATTGTTGTTTTTAAATAGCTGTGTATATAACTACGACTCTATATTTTTAGTATCCCAATAAGCGAAAATATTCAGGGATGATGTTGATATTTTTTAGTTTCGATCTTTTGAATGTCTAAAATTTGATACTCTTTTTCAACCAAATCGAAAAGTGAGTAATTGTGCAAAAGTTCATTCACCGCGAGCTGAAAATTGTTGTTATACTTTGTGCGTAACTCCTGTTCATTCAGCAATTTTCCGGTTTTAAAAATTACGGTTATCTCTCCACAAATATCATCATGAACAGGAGTGGGCAGCGATTTTGTTTGTTTTGTATTCATCGATTTTTTGTTGAGTTAAAAGTCGTGATGTATGACGTGAATCATTAAAATTCAATTTTATAGCTGATGTTCGGAAGAATCAATCGCTCGCGCTGTGGTTCCGGCAGTCCGGTTTTCAGGTTAATCCGGTAACCATAAAACTCTTCGGTTCCGGTAACATTTACGATTTGCAACGACCAAACAGACGCATGATTTTTCTTATTGATGCGATACTGACAGGTAATATCAGCCACAAAAGCATCTGGTTTGCGATCGCTGAATGCCCGCGTTTCGTCATATACAACTTCTTGCTTTAATTGTGATGCGGCTACATCTACAGGGCTCAGTCTGTCGCCACCATGATATCCTGCCCTGAAATTTAAGCTGAGAATATTCTGTTTGTTTTTACCCACCTTCCATTCTTTTCCGGCAAGGAAATTCACCACAAAACCTTTGTCAAATCTCGAAGGGCGTTCAATTCCGTCATCTGCTTTATATCTCGATTGAAAAATAGTTCCGGTGAGCAGAAAATAATATCCTTTGTTCAAAAATCGTTCAATGGTAATGTCAATTCCCATATTCCGGCCTTTCCCTTTTGCCACAAGTGAGTCCTGTACAAACCAGTCTTGTTCAATATTTTGCAATGAAAATGAGCTATTGGGAATCACCGGAACATCAAATAAAAACTGTACGTAGGGTTCTACTTTGATGCGCAGGTTTTCATTTAACTGATTCTCGTAACCCAACACGATGTGATGCGATTTGGTAAATCCAAGATTTTTATTTGGCTGGCTGCCATCCGGTAAGTGGATAAGATAGAAAGGCAGAAGTTCCGTTTGCCCATGCAAACCATAACCTAACGAGATGTTTTGCAAGGCATTAATTTGCCACTGCATATTTACCCTGGGCTCTATACTCCAGGCCTCGCTTAATGCAAAGTATTGTGTATGAATACCTGCCAGAAATGAGAAATTGTCACTCAGGGCATACTTCGATTGCGTAAAAAACTGCAATAACTGGCTATTATTCTTTTCATTAACCATTCCCGAAAGAGGATGGTACGCATCATCCGAATGATCGATGTGAATTGAATAATGTTGGCTACTTACTGTAAACCCGGTACGATTGGTATGACGTGCATTAAACTTATAATTCAAAGTAGAGGAAAGTGAAACTTTATAGAGGGTGTTTTCGATACGCTGAGTCGGGCGAAGGATGAGTAGGCTATCCATTCTGTCCTGATCCCACTTTAAATAGTTTCCCGAAAAGGAAATAGAAGAGGAGAGGTAACTCTTTTTTGACAAAGAAATTTTATGTTGAACTCCACCAGCTCCCATTCCTGATTTATTGGTAATTTCTTCTTTGTCTTGAAAATATTTCCACTTAGAAATTTCTTTTTCAGATTTTTGTCCTGATTTATCTAAAGCAGAAATGCCCCATACTGAAAACGTACCTGCTTTCTGAGTAGGAAAATTTAGTTTAAAGCACAAGTCCTGATATTTAATGCCACCTGCATCTTCAGGCAATAGCGCAGATAAAAGCGCGAAGGTTGAATAACGGTAATTGAAAAGATAGGAACTGTTCTTCCCTTTCTTAAACGGGCCTTCTGATGATAAATCTATTCCAAGAGTTCCTATTTGAAAAGTGTGTTCATGCTTATCGGTATTTCCATTGCGAAGATGTAAATCGAAGATCCCTGACAATGCATTGCCATATTCTGCCGGGAAAGCTCCTGTAAAGAAATCAGAATTTGCCATCATTTGGCTGCTTAAAGCCGTAAAAGCACCCGCACCAAACGCTGTAACATCCGCAAAATGGTTAGGATTAGGGATATCGGCACCTTCCATTCTCCATTGCAAACCACGCGGAGCATTGCCTCGGATAACAATTCCATTACTCGAAAAATTTCCGGCAACACCTGCAAAAGAGGAAGCCAGCCTCGACGGATCATCCAAACTTCCGGCATAACGTGATGCTTCTTCCACGCTTAGTTGCCGGGCGCTAACCATTGCCATCGAATTAAGCGGCTTTTCTTTATTTGTAGTTGCTTTTATTTCTACTGCATTCAACTGTGAAACAGATTCTTTTAACTCTATGTTGAGCTCTGCCTCCTTTCCCGATCCAATCATAAATTCTTTTACTTCATAAGGTTCATAACCCATAAACGAAATCCGGATTGTATGGCGTCCAACCGGAATCTTTTCTATTCGATATTTTCCGTCAGCATCAGTTGAACCTCCAATTAAAGGTTGTGTGTTTAAAATCGCAACCGTTGCACCAGGTAAAGGCTGTTTAGAGTCTCTGTCAACAATTTTACCTTTCAATGTTTGTACTGGTTGTTGTGCAATTAATTGATTACATGATAAATAAATAAAAATAAATAAAATAATGCTCAGTTTGTATCTCATAAGAATCTGATTTATAACTTTGGTGCAAAGTTGCAATGGTAAAAAAACCTGCGCAATACTGATAAATCAGTATTTTTCATGGAGGAGAAACAAAAACTGTATCAGGAATATTTTGAACTGATTGATTCATTACAGATAGATGTAAATGATGATGACTACAAAGTATTGGACAGCCATATCAGGCGTCTGGAACAATTAGATGTTGTTGAAAGCAGTATTCTTTCAATATTTGATCTGCATAAGAAACATCAGGCATATATTTCTTCAAAGTATAAAACCTATTTTGGCTGGGATCTTGACAAAGCATCCGAAGGTACCGACTATCAGGATAGCCGTACTCATCCGGATGATTTAATTTATCTTCTCAAAGTTGGGATTTACTTTACAAAGCTAGTACTATCCAAGCCCGTTGAAAACCGCAAGGATTATAAACTCATTACAGATTACCGGATGTTAGGTCTCAACAATCAGTATATTCGTATAATTGAACAACAGTTATGCCTCGAAACTGATAAAAACGGGAATATCTGGCTGGGATTAAGTGTTACAGATATTTCGCCTGATCATGATATTACAACCCCTGCACGTTGTAGAGCCTTAAACTTTAAAACAGGGGAAGTTTTCTATTATGAAGAAAACACAAATGAAAAACCTGAAATTCATCAACTCTCCAAGCGTGAAAAAGAGGTGCTTCAAATGGTTTCAGAAGGATTAATCAGTAAAGAAATCGCCGATAAGCTCTTCATCAGTGTAAATACAGTAAATACCCACCGCCAGCGTATTGTTGAAAAATTAAAAGTAAGTAATACCTTCGAAGCAATTAGCTTTGCAAAGCAATTGGGATTGATAAATTAAACGCAAATGAAAACAAATATTTTCTTTTTTATTTTATTTTTTACGGTTATTCAGCTTTTTGCGAATAATGACTCCCTTCAGCCCGAAAAAGTAAAGCGGGTTTATGTTTTTGATATTAAAGAAGAAATTGCAGCTCAGGCATGGCGTAAAACCGATAAAGCTTTTCATGAAGCGGAAGAGATGAAAGCCGACATTGTTTTGATTCAAATGAATACTTTTGGGGGAGCATTGGATGCCGCTGATAAAATTCGTACCCGCATTTTACAATCAAAAATCCCGGTTTATGTATTCATAGATCATAACGCTGCTTCGGCAGGTGCTTTAATATCAATTGCCTGCGACAGTATTTACATGCGCAGTGGCTCAAGTATAGGTGCTGCAACTGTTGTAAATCAATCGGGAGAAGTATTACCCGACAAATACCAATCCTATATGCGTGCCATGATGCGCGCCACTGCACAGGCAAAGGGACGCAACCCTCAAATTGCAGAAGCAATGGTTGATCCATCAGTCTATATTCCGGGAATCATTGATTCGGGTAAGGTTTTGACATTCACGACCGAAGAAGCTATAAAAAATGGATATTGTCAATCAAAAGCCGAAACCCGCGATGATGTATTCGCCAATGCCGGAATTAAAAAATATGAAATTACCGAACAGAAACTATCGGTATTAGACGAATTCATTGGCTTTTTGGTAAATCCTGTAGTGAGTGGCATTCTGATTATGATAATTATTGCCGGGCTCTATTTTGAGTTTCAGTCGCCAGGCATTGGCTTTCCGCTTTTTGCTGCAATTACTGCCGCTTTGCTCTATTTTGCACCTTTGTATCTGGATGGATTAGCCAATCATTGGGAAATTCTTATTTTTATTATCGGTTTGGTTTTGCTTGCACTCGAAATATTTGTCATTCCCGGGTTTGGAGTAGCGGGGATAGCCGGGATTACACTCTCTGTTTTTGGATTGGCTTTGGCAATGATCGGAAACGAAGGATTCAATTTTAAATATGTTGAAACAGATACTATTTTCAAATCTTTTTTAACTGTAATTATCGCATCTTTCGGTTCGCTGATTCTCTCAATCTGGCTGGGTAAAAAAATGCTGACAAGCACTCGCTTTGGCGAATTGTCACTTCAAGCAGTACAGGATAAAAATGAAGGATATACTTCTGCCGATTTATCAATGAATCAATTAATTGGAAAGGAAGGAGAAGCGTACTCTATTCTTCGTCCCGGAGGAAAGGTTAAAGTGGAAGGCTCTATTTATGATGCCATTGCCCAAACTTCATACATAGAGCGACATGAGAAAATCATTGTGGTAGGGTTTCAAAACACACAACTTATTGTGCGAAAAAAATAATTGAGCACATAACAATCTCTTTACGGTTTCGTTTGTTTATTTTTCATACACTATAAAATGTATTAACTATTGATTAACAATAGAATAGGGACAAAAATGAAAAACAGAATTTTATTAGTTCGTGAAGACATTACAAAGCTTGAAGTAGATGCAATTGTTAATGCTGCGAACAAAAGTTTATTGGGAGGAGGTGGCGTAGATGGAGCAATCCATATTGCTGCAGGTCCTGAATTATTGGAAGAGTGTAAGAGATTAGAAGGCTGTGAAACCGGTGAAGCAAAAATTACTCCCGGTTACAACTTACCTGCATTACATATAATCCATACCGTTGGCCCAATCTGGTATGGAGGTACAAAAAATGAAGAAGAGCAACTTGCAAACTGCTATCATAACTCATTAACACTTGCCCGTGAAAACAATTGTAAAACAATCGCTTTTCCAAATATCAGTACGGGAATTTATCATTTCCCAAAAGAAAGAGCTGCCGAGATTGCTGTACGTGAAGTAAAAGCATTTCTGGATGAGGATGATACCTTTGATAAAGTTTTCTTTGTTTGTTTCGACAAAGAAAACTACAACATTTATAAAAGTCTCATTTAATCAATGATTTAAACTTCGACTGCTGATTTTTTGCAAAATCAATACCAATGTAATTTGCTTCACTTAGACAGCTTTCCGCCGCGAAGCGAATAGCTCCTTGTATTAGTGCCTCATGATGAACATTCACAAAATCAGAAAGATTAATCCTGTTTACGTTATAATGGTAAAACATCGCCAATAAACCGGCATTAAACGTATCTCCGGCACCAATGGTGCTTACAAGTTTTATTGCAGGAACATTGTATTCAATATATTGATTTTTAGTTTTTAAGACAACTTTATCTCCACCAAAAGTCAGGATTAAGATTTGGTTGTTAAATCCGAATTTTTCCTGATAGATTTCATCAACATTATTTGTTCCAAACAGGTTTAATACATCTTCATCCGATGCACGTATTACCTCTGATTTTCGAATGATCTCAATGACCCTTTTCAAAAGAATTTCTTTATCCTGACAATGGTTTTTCCGAAAATTCGGATCATAAAAAATAAGGCTATTCTTCTTTAAGTACCTGGTTAACAAATATAATGTAAACTGGTAATAATCATCCGATATCGCTAAAAAAGAGGCAAGTGCAAAAATGTCATTTTCATGAATTTCAGGTATTGATAATTCTACCGGTTTTGATTCTTTATAAAACGAATAATGAGCATTTTGAAACTTATCCAGAAAAGCCAGCGCAATTCCTGTTTTATAGTTTTCTTCCCGTTTAAAATTGTCTGTAGAAACATTATTGGTGGAAAGAAATTGCTGAATCAGTGCTCCGGCTTCATCATTTCCGGTAAAGCTTAACAATGAAACAGGAATCAACAATCGTCCTAACGATACTGAAGTATTAAGCATTGCACCTCCGGGAATCGCATTTTTTACCACATTGTCTTCAAAAACAATATCCAGCAGGGTTTCACCATAGGTAAGTATTCGGCTCATATTAACTTAGGTTAGATTTTCAAAGGGAATAACGTTTTTTCAAAAGCAAATTTCGTCATTCTGATTGGTTTATCTTACTTTTGCAGGCTAATTCTTCCCCATGACTGATTTTACTGTTGGCAATGAACGAAAACTGATTTTGAAATTTACAATTCCGATGTTGTTAGGAAATGTTTTTCAGCAATTTTATCAAATAATTGACAGTATTATCGTAGGACATAGCCTTGGGAAAGAAGCTCTTGCCGCTGTTGGAGCATCGTTCCCTATCATCTTTCTTCTTATTTCTCTTATTATTGGGATTGCCAGTGGAGGAACAATTATCATCTCCCAGTTTTACGGGGCTAAAGAACCCGAAAAGGTTAGACGTACCATCGATACAATGTATATTTTTGTGATTATTGCGGGAATTATCACCGGTGGATTGGGTATGTTGTTTTCGGAGGATATCTTTCACCTGATCAAGCTCCCTTCCGAAATTATTCCGCAAGCCAAAATCTTTATGAATGTCTATATGGCAGGAATGGTATTTTTCTTTTTATTTAACGGAACATCTTCCATATTGCGAGGCTTAGGCGATTCTAAAACACCATTGTATTTCCTGATAATAGCCAATGTTACAAATATCATCTTCGTTTTTCTTTTTATCAAAGTGTTTCACTGGGGAATAGCAGGTGCTGCATGGGCAACAGTATTATCTCAGGCGGGTGCTGCCATTACGATAATCTGGTATTTAAACCGTACTCATGATTTGGTTAAATTAAATACCTGGCGACTTGTTTTCGATAAAGATATCTTTTACAAAAGCCTTAAAATAGGTCTTCCTTCAGGATTACAACAGTCGTTTGTTGCTTTGGGAATGGTTGCATTAGTGAGTATTGTCAATCGATTTGGAACCAATGTAATTGCAGCATACAGTGTTGCCGGACGTATTGATTCTATGGCATCCATGCCCGCGATGAATTTTGGACAGGCTCTTTCGGCATTTGTTGGACAAAATTTAGGAGCAAATAAACCGTGGAGGGTAAAGAATGGCTTAAAAGCCACATTGTTTATGGCTAATTTTATTGCACTTATAATCACACTAGTCTCTATTTTTCTGGGAAAATGGATTATGGGATGGTTTACAACCGATCAAAACGTAATCAACGAGGGTTATCAATACCTTGTAATTGTGGGTTCGTTCTATTTTACCTTTAGCAGTATGTTTGTGATTGGCGGACTTTTGCGCGGTGCAGGTGATACGCTGATTCCTATGTTTATCACGCTTTTTTCGTTGTGGATTATTCGAATTCCTTTAGCAGTTATACTTTCATCATGGTTTGGTGAAAACGGTATTTGGTGGTCAATTCCTGCCGGATGGATTTGTGGTTTAACTGGCTCATATATCTGGTATAAAACCGGGAAATGGAAATCAAAGGTTTTAGTGAAATACGATGATTAGAAATAAGCCGGATAAGCTTGAGGTTTGAAATATATTTAAAGATGAAATCAGCCTGAATCTTAATAGACCGGACACTAATTGAATTTTACACTTTTTGCAGGCGAAATCCGGTTGATAATCATCGAAGGAATCAACATTGCAAATACACAGAGAAGAACAATACTTCCATTTATCAAGAAGTATGCAAGCCAGTCTAAATTTATTGGAACTACAGGCATGTAATACGATTCCTGATCAAGCTTAAGGATCCCAAACTTCAATTGCAATATTGATATTGTTAAGGCAAGTACATTTCCCATTAGAATGCCTTTGAAGGCCAATATCAAAGACTTTGAAACAAAAATACGGGTAAGACTTAAGTTTGAGGCTCCCATGGTTTTAAAGAGTCCTATTGCATTTGTTTTTTCAAGTATTGTAATAAGTAAAACCGAAACAATAGTCATAATACATACTGCGGCCATAATTGCCAGTATTACCCATACGTTCATATTGGTAAGCTCCAGCCAATCAAATATTTCAGGATATTTTTGATCTATTGTGGTTATTTTCAGGTCAAAGGGAATCAAAGGAGTAATTTTGCTTTTTACATCCTGAATATCATCCAGATTATCCGTGAGAATTTCATAACCATCCGCCTGATAGGGTTTCCAGTTATTCAGCTTCTGTACCTGAGAAATATTTCCAATGATAAATTTATTGTCAAAGGCCTCCAGCCCGGTATGAAATATCCCTGAAATTACAAATGCTTTTGCCCTTATTTGCTCATCTGTAATAAAGTAACAGCGAAGTTTATCTCCGGTTTTTGCATCTATTTTACGGGCAATATTTTGCGAAATAATTACTTCCTGAGCATGCAAACTATCTAAAACAGGCAAACGACCACTGATAATGTTTTTTTGAAAAAACTCGTTATTCGAACCTCTGCCAATACCCTTAAATATGAATCCCTGAATTTTTGATTTGTTTTTAATTATTCCAGCTTTGTACGCAAACATACTTACGTTCTTAATTGAAGCTGTTTGTCTGAGTTGATTCAGTAAAAAGAGATCTGCTTCAATGGGAGCAGATCCTATTGTTTGGGTTAATTCATAATTCGTAAGTAAAATATGAGAACCAAAACCGGATACTTTTTCCCCAATCTCTTTTTTAAAGCCTGTTACCACCGAAACAGATATCAACATTACTGCCGTTGATAACGCAATACTTAAAATTGCCAATCTGATTACAGGGTAGGAGAAACTGGTTTTATTTACTCCTGAAAACTTACGTATGATAAACGACTCGAAGCTCAAGTTTTTTTTTGTACAAAAATAACCTTAATTACATTCTTGAATTCGTTCTCTGAGATAAAATTATTTAATGCAAAAAAGAATTACCATACGTTACATTTGTAAACAACGCCTTTATCTTAACCTAATACATTATATATATTACAAATGTAATTACCTATTACAGTGGATTACATTTGTAATTTATTATTTACCCCCTAACATAATCAACAAAATATATATTAATTGCTATTTATCAATTGTATACAGCTTTTAAATAAAGTTATTATTGATAAATATTGTTAACATCAACATATTAAATGTTAATCTATATATTATAATGCATATAATCATTATAATCAACATAATACTACGTATATATAAAGTATTAATATACTATATGGATATTTGATTACTAAGTTACATTTGTAAATTTTGCAAATTATTTCACTCATCATAATATTGTTGTATATTTGTAACCATATTAAACTACGAATTTAACAATGTAAATTATGCTTGGACGAATTCAATTACTCTTAAAAATTAAAAATTTATCATCCTCTCAATTTGCGGATGAAATTGGAGTTCAACGTTCCAGTATTTCGCACATAATTTCCGGTAGAAATAATCCTAGTCTGGAGTTTCTGATGAAAATACTAAATAGATATCCCGAGCTCCAGACCGACTGGTTGCTTTTTGGAAATGGTTCAATGTTTAAAGAATCATCAGGTATTAAACAGGAAAGCATTCCAGAGCTTATCGAAAAAGAAGATGCACAAAACTTAAAAAGCAATCTGGAACCTGATCTTTTTTCGATAGAGGAAATACCACCTCCGGATAAAAATGTTGTTCACGAAACAACAGAGAATATTTCACATATTCCTACAAACAAGCTTAAAGAAGAAGATCAAACTTTTTATCCTGTAACACAGCAAAAGGAAGCGAATAAGGATAGTACTGCAATGGTTGAGAAAATTATATCCGAAAATCAAAAAGATTCTGATTTAAAAAAGATTAAACGCATCATTTTACTTTTTAATGACGGATCTTTTGAAACCTATTCTTAAAGATATCAAAAAAAAATAATATCTATTTTGAGTATAATCAATTGTAAAACAACATGATATATAACAACATTCTATAAAATACCCCTTTGAGAATTGAATATTTATGTACGTGATGAGGATTTTTGCACAATATTTGTTTCTCAAAAGGATAGATAGGAGAGGAGGAGGGCGACGTAAAAAAACTTCCCAATAGACAATCTGTTATTCTGCTTCTCCCTTACTATTTCCAACTGGCTGTGAAAAGATAACTTTTTGAGATTTACGTAACGCTAAGATGTTCGAAATAGCATCTCTGTCAATGTATCCCAATATTACAGTTGACAGGTTATTTGCAGAACAATAGAGGTACACATTTTGACTAATAAATCCCACATCAACAAACGAATATTTTTCTTTATCTTTTTCATCAGCACCATTCATTTTAGTATAATCAGCAACGTAAATAAAGCATAGTGTTGCATCCTTAACAAAATCCTGTTTGCCCATCCATTTTCTGTAATCACCTTCTTTCAGAAATTTCAATGCATGATTAACTGCATCATAGATATAAATTGCAGAATCCATCGTGATATACAAATCAATTTCCTGCCAATTCATAGCTGAAGGAGCAGTACGTTTTCCACTTTCGCATCGGTTAATACCAAATGCAGCCCAGCATAAATCAGATATTTGATTTAAACTTAGCTTCTCACTGCCAAAATTACGATTGGTTGACCTATTTTTTAATACGCTCATTAAAGGTTTACCTCCGGTTGTGTCGGGCTTGGGTAGTTTAATATCTTTCTCCTGGCTAAATAATATGGTGGAGAAGGCCATGCTTATCATAAAAATTAATGTTTTCATTCGTAGAACATTTAGATCATGCAAATATACTTAAACAATTTTGCTTCTTAAATGCTGATAATAAATATCTGAAAGTAAAAAAATCAACTAATCTGTAAATTCATATCTCTATTTGGTGTATATTTGTTAATCAAATTAAAAAATTCATTCTGATATGGAAACAAATATGAAAAATATTATTCTTGTACCAACCGATTTCACTGAAGTATGTGAAAATGCAGTGAATTATGGAGCAGAAACGGCCAAAAAGCTTCAGTATAAACTGGTTCTTTTACATGTTATCAATAGTGAAACTAAAAAAGAGCTTAAAAAAGAGAACCTAAGCAAAGAAGCCGTCATTGACAAACTTAAAATTATATCAGAAAATATAATCAAAAAATCAGGAATTGATGTTGAATATATTTCCCGAGAAGGAAGTATTTTTGAAATAATACCGGATGTAGCGAAAGAACTTGGTGCCGGATTTATCGTGATGGGCACCCATGGTAAAGTTGGAATTCAACACTTTACAGGCAGTTACGCTATGAAAGTTGTAACAAGTTCTCCTGTCCCGGTCATTGTTGTTCAAAAAAGAATTCTTCCGGCTGAATATAAAGATATTGTTTTACCAATCACAAGTGAAGCCGGCCATGGGATAAAACCATGTGGGCTAAATATATTTCAGATAAGCTTGGATCAACCATACACATATATAAGGTGAAAGACGAGCCGGCATTGAATGATACAATCAGAGTTATTAGTGGCTATTTTGATGAACATGGCGTAAAATATGTAATTAAATCTGCCGATAAAAATGGAAACTTTACGAAACAGGTTATTGATTATGCAACATCGATCAATTCAGAAATGATTATGATAATGACAGCAGCGAATAATAATCAGCTTGCCAGTTTTATTTTAGGTTCATACGATGAAGAAATTCTCTTTAATACATCTCAAATTCCGGTAATGTGCATCAATCCTCGCGAAGTGAACTGGAAAAAGATCATATCTTACTAAAATATAATATTTTATACACATTAAAAACCCTGTTGATTTATGCAACGGGGTTTTTAATTATATGTATATAATATACTTAATATCAATGATTTAAAATTTATTTTCCGATACACTTGTGTAGTAATTTTAAACGTTTAACTTTGCAGGCAAACTAGAACCTATTATTTAACAACCTAACCTAAATTTGTAATGAAACGTAATGTAATCATCATTGGTGCTGCCGGACGCGACTTCCATAATTTTAATACGTTCTTCCGCGGTAATACCAATTACAATGTAGTAGCCTTTACAGCTGCTCAAATTCCTGACATCGATGGACGTAAATATCCTGCTGAATTAGCTGGAGAGCTCTATCCACAAGGAATCCCCATCTTTGCAGAACAAGATCTTACTAAGCTTATCAAGGAGTTGAATGTACAAGATTGCGTATTTGCTTACAGCGATGTACCTTATAAAAGAGTAATGAATGTAAGTTCCATTGTAAATGCCGCTGGAGCAAACTTTATGCTGATTGGTCCAGGTGAAACAATGGTAAAAAGTACAAAACCAGTTATTGCAGTTGGTGCTACCCGTACCGGTTGTGGTAAAAGCCAGACTTCCAGAAGAATCATTGAAATTTTAATGGCTCAGGGACTAAAGGTTGTTGCGGTTCGTCACCCGATGCCTTATGGAGACCTCGTTGCTCAAAAAGTTCAACGTTTTGCTACTGTTGAAGATTTGAAAAAACATAAATGCACTATTGAAGAAATGGAAGAATACGAACCACATGTAGTTCGTGGTAACGTTATCTATGCTGGTGTTGATTATGAAGCAATTCTTCGTGCAGCAGAAAACGATCCCGATGGATGCGACGTAATTCTTTGGGATGGAGGAAACAATGATTTTCCATTCTACAAACCTGATTTATTTGTAGGTGTAGCTGATCCTTTACGTCCGGGTGCTGAAGTTTCTTATTATCCTGGCGAAGTAGTTGCTCGTATGGCAGATGTTATTGTTATCAATAAAATTGACTCAGCATCTCTCGAAAATATAAATATCGTTCGCGATAATCTGGCAAAAATTAATCCAAAAGCTATCATCGTTGATGGAGCATCTCCATTAACAGTTGATAAACCCGAATTAATCAAAGGAAAGCGTGTGCTGGTGGTTGAAGACGGTCCTACTTTAACTCACGGTGAAATGAAAATTGGTGCCGGTACTGTAGCAGCATTAAAATTTGGTGCCGGTGAACTGGTTGACCCAAGACCTTATACTGTTGGTAAACTTACTGAAACCTTCCAGATTTATCCAAATATTGGAACACTTCTTCCTGCAATGGGATACGGCGACCAACAAACCCGTGACCTTGAAGCAACAATCGAAAAAACGCCCTGTGATGTTGTTGTTATTGCAACTCCAATTGATTTGAATCGTATTGTAAAAATAAACAAACCAACCGTAAAAGTTGGTTACGATTTACAAGAAATTGGCAATCCCAACCTCACTCAGATTCTCGGAGATTTTGTTAAGAAACACAATCTAAAATAATCATCTTTAGGCGACTCAAATGAGTCGCCTTTTTTTTGGTCTGCTATTTAATAAATTATGAGTTATCAACAATTGTAAAAAAAGAAAATTCTCTGTGTAATTTTATACAACCCAAATAAATGCTTATAGAATGAAAAACAAAAGTTTAGTTTCAATCAGCGATTATTCTAAAGAGGAACAGCTCAGGATTCTTGATCTGGCTGAAGAATTTGAAAGAAACCCAACCCAGAAAATTCTGGAAAACCACGTTGTGGCTACATTGTTTTTTGAACCGTCTACTCGTACTCGGTTAAGCTTTGAAAGTGCTGTAAACAGACTTGGTGGAAAAGTTATTGGCTTTTCAGATGCTTCAACTTCCAGCGTTCAAAAAGGAGAGTCACTGAAAGATACAATCTTAACAGTGTGCAATTATTCTGATCTGATTGTTATGCGTCACCCCAAAGAAGGTAGTGCCCGTTATGCCAGTGAAGTTGGAAACGTTCCTATTATCAATGCAGGGGATGGTGCAAATCAACATCCTACTCAATGCTTACTCGACTTATATTCTATCCGCAAAACACAAGGAAGCCTTGACAATCTGAATATTGCTTTCGTTGGTGATTTAAAATATGGTAGAACTGTCCACTCTCTGGTTATGGCTCTTACAAATTTTAAATCGACCTTTCATCTGGTTTCTCCTTTCGAGCTTAAACTTCCAAGTTATGTTAAAAAACATATTAAAGACAAAGATCTTGAATATCATCAATATACCGATTTGAATGAGGTTATTCCTCATGTTGATATTTTATACATGACACGTATCCAACGTGAACGATTTTCAGATCCAATGGAATATGAACGTGTAAAAAATGCATATATTCTTACAGGAAGTATGCTTGCAAACTCAAAATCAAATTTAAAAGTACTCCATCCGCTGCCTCGGGTAAATGAAATTTCTACAAATGTTGATGATATGCCTCAGGCCTATTATTTTCAGCAAGCTCTTAATGGTGTGTATGTTAGACAAGCATTAATGGCTTCAATTTTAGGTGTAAAATAATGGTGGAATTTAGAGAAATATTTAATATGGAATCAAAAGAAACACGTAAAGAATTAGTTGTATCAGCAATCGAAAATGGTACAGTGATAGATCATATTCCTTCCAAAAGCGTTTTTCAGGTAATCAAACAGCTTAACTTACATGAATATGAAGATCAGCTGTTAGTCGGCACCAACCTCGACAGTAAGAAATATGGAAAAAAAGGAATCATTAAAGTTCAAAATAGATTCTTTGAACAGGAAGAAATCAATAAAATTGCATTAGTAGCTCCAACAGCTTCATTGATAATGATAAAAGATTTTAAGGTTGTTGAAAAGAAAAACGTATCAATTCCTGATCATGTATTGAACATTGTAAAATGTGCAAATCCAAATTGTATCACGAATGTCGAAGATATCAACACCAAGTTTTATGTGGTTGATAAAACAGATCTAAAATTGCAATGCCATTACTGTGAAAAAACAATCGTAAAAAACAACATCATCTTTAAATAGCAGAAAATATTAAACAAACTCTCTTTAGGTAAAAAATTCGACTCCACCTGAGTCTGATAACTAAAAATTCAATAAATTATCAGATTAAGTGGAGTCGAAATATATCAAGTTAAAACTTATAAATAGCAACCTGTTTTACAAAGGATTAATATATACTTTCATGCTTTCATCTTCTTTATTAAAATCGATGAAAATTTTATCACCCTCTTTTAATTTTACTTTGATAATTTCTTCTGCCAAAATATCTTCAATATGCTTTTGAATAGCTCGTTTTAATGGTCGTGCTCCGAAATTTGGATCCCAACCTTTTTCAATCAGAAAATCTTTTGCAGAATCAGAAATTGTAAGCTGATACCCAAGATCAGAAATACGCTTAAAGAGCTGCTTTAGTTCAAGATCAATAATTTTATGAATATCTTCACGTTCAAGTGATTCGAATACAACTACATCATCTATACGGTTCAAAAACTCAGGGGCGAAGGTCTTTTTCAGAGCATTTTCAATAACCCCTTGAGCCATACTAGCCTTTCCTGATTGACGAGAAGAGGTATTAAAGCCAACGCCAATCCCAAATTCTTTTAACTGGCGCGATCCAATATTGGATGTCATAATGATGATTGTATTTTTAAAATCGACCTTACGACCAAGACTGTCTGTTAACTGTCCGTCGTCCAATACCTGAAGCATCAAATGAAATACATCCGGATGTGCTTTTTCAATTTCATCCAATAAAACGATAGAGTAGGGCTTACGACGAACTTTTTCGGTTAATTGACCTCCTTCTTCATAACCAACATAACCCGGAGGTGCACCAATTAGGCGAGATACTGCAAATTTCTCCATATATTCACTCATATCTATGCGAATAAGAGCACTTTCGGTATCAAACAAATATTTTGCCAACACTTTTGCAAGATATGTTTTCCCAACTCCGGTAGGTCCCAGAAAAATGAATGTACCAATCGGTTTATTCGGATCTTTTAGCCCAGCTCTGTTTCTTCGGATAGCTTTCACTACTTTCTTTACAGCCTGATCCTGCCCAATTATAGTTCCTTCAAGCTCAGCCTCCATATTAATCAGGCGAGCTCCTTCGTTTTCAGCAATTCTTTGAACAGGCACGCCAGTCATCATTGCAACAACTTCTGCAACATTTTCTTCAGTTACCTTTTCACGATTTAGTCGTGATTCCTCATCCCAACGGTTTTTTTCTTCATCAAGTTTTTTCAGGAGATTGCGTTCCAGATCCCGGTATTTCGCAGCTTCTTCATATTTCTGATCCTTTATCGATTTTGTTTTCAAAATCTTTGCTTCTTCAATTTGAGCTTCAACCTCAATTATAGTCGAAGGAACTACCATATTGGTAATATGAACTCTTGAACCAGCCTCATCTAATGCATCAATTGCCTTATCAGGAAGGTAACGATCTGTAATATAACGATTTGTTAGTTGCACACATGCTTGAATAGCTTCGTTACTATATGTAACCAAATGATGGTCTTCATACTTACTTTTGATATTATTTAAAATCTCAATGGTTTCTTCTGGAGTAGTTGCTTCCACAAATACTTTTTGAAAACGACGTTCTAATGCTCCATCTTTTTCAATATATTGACGATATTCATCAAGAGTAGTTGCTCCAATACATTGAATTTCACCACGAGCCAAGGCTGGTTTGAACATATTGGACGCATCAAGTGAGCCTGATGCATTACCTGCACCTACGATTGTATGAATTTCGTCAATGAAAAGGATTACATCCGGATTCTTTTCCAATTCATTTAATACAGCTTTCATTCTTTCTTCAAACTGTCCGCGGTATTTTGTACCCGCTACAAGTGAAGCTAAATCAAGAGTCACAATTCGTTTATTAAAAAGTAAACGAGGTACTTTACGTTGAACAATACGCAAAGCTAATCCTTCAGCAATCGCTGACTTTCCAACACCAGGTTCTCCAATTAAGATAGGATTGTTCTTTTTACGACGACTTAAAATCTGAGCGATTCGTTCTAGTTCCTTGCTTCTTCCTACAATTGGATCCAACTTATTATCTTCAGCCAGGCGAGTTAAGTCTCGACCAAAATTATCCAAAACAGGCGTTTTAGATTTTGGATCAACTGTTTTTGAAGTCTGAGATCCAAAGGAGCGGCTTTCATCTTCTTCATCAGGATCGTCAGAATCACCACTACCGGGCAATTCAGCAGATGGCCCTATTTTCGAGGATTCATCACTGAATTTAATGGTTTTGAGCTGTTGCTTAACGTCTTCATAAGAAACTCCTTTTGACTTAAGTAAACGAGTTACCAAATTGTCTTCTTCTTTGAGTATAGCCATAAGTAAATGTTCAGTTCCAATAAATTCACTTTTGAATGATTTTGATTCCAAAAAAGAAAACTTCAGAACTTTTTCAGCCTGTCGTGCCAATGGAACATTTTCTTCGTCTGACCTTTGAACAGATGAACGTTGAATTGTTTTTTCAACACTTCTTCGTAATTCATTCAAATCCAGATCAAAAGTAAAAAGCAATTGAACGGCAACACCTTCTCCTTCACGCAATATGCCCAGAAAAATATGTTCAAGTCCAATCATTTCACTTCCTAATCGTTTCGCCTCTTCACGACTGTACGATAGCACATTCTTTACTCTTTGTGAAAATTTTGCTTCCATACGAATCTAAAATCCTCCTTGTTGGTTTTCAAAATAAACAAACCGTTTTGCTAAAAGTTTTAATTCAGAAATAGCATATTGCTAATCAGATTTTTATCTATAACGATAAAGCTCTTTCAAAAGTACAGGCAAATTAAATTTTGTGATGATATTTCAGATGATTTTTTCAACAATAAAGTGTTAGCATAAACACACTCTGAAAATTTCTTCATTTCAAATAAAAATTGTATCTTCGTAGCTTGTGTGGAATATCCATAAACTATTGATTTTGAACTATTGAGAAAGATTTAAAATGCAAGAAGGAGAAAAAATTGTTCGCGTAAACATTGAAAACCAGATGAAATCATCCTACATCGACTATTCGATGTCGGTTATTGTGTCTCGTGCTTTACCCGATGTAAGAGATGGCTTAAAGCCTGTACATCGCCGTATTCTTTATGCGATGCTTGATTTGGGAATATTGGCAAACAAACCTTATAAGAAATCTGCCAGAATTGTTGGGGAAGTTTTAGGGAAGTACCACCCTCATGGAGATTCTTCTGTATATGATGCAATGGTACGTATGGCTCAAGACTGGTCATTACGTTATCCTTTAATTGATGGACAAGGAAACTTTGGTTCTATTGATCAGGATCCACCTGCAGCTATGCGTTATACTGAAGCACGTTTGAAAAAAATTGCAGAAGAAATGCTTGCAGACATCGACAAAGATACTGTTGATTTTCAGTTGAATTTTGATGATTCATTGCAAGAACCAACCGTATTACCTGCTAAAATTCCCAATTTATTAGTAAACGGAAGCTCTGGTATTGCTGTTGGGATGGCTACAAACATGCCACCTCATAATCTCACAGAAGTAATTAATGGAATTATTGAATACATTAATAATAATGATATTACGATTGCTGAATTGATGAAATTCATCAAAGCCCCCGACTTTCCAACAGGTGGGGTTATTTATGGATATGAAGGCGTTCGTGAAGCTTATGAAACGGGGAGAGGGCGTATTGTTATCCGTGGCGAAGCAACTATAGAGCAAGGGGATAACGACAGAGATCACATCATTGTTACTTCCATCCCGTATCAGGTAAATAAAGCAGAAATGATTAAAAAAACTGCTGATCTGATAAACGAAAAGAAAATTGAAGGAATTAGTGATATTCGTGATGAATCCGACAGAACAGGACTACGTATAGTTTATGATATCAAAAGAGATGGAAACTCTAATGTTGTTCTAAATAAATTATACCAATACACTCAATTACAATCATCCTTTAGCGTAAACAATATTGCATTAGTTAAAGGCCGCCCAATGATGTTAAACTTAAAGGACATCATTAAATATTTTGTTGAACATCGCCATGATGTTGTAGTTCGCCGCACTCAATATGAACTGAATGAAGCTCTTAAACGTGCTCATATCCTCGAAGGATTGCTCATTGCGTTAGATCATCTCGATGAGGTAATTGCTTTGATTCGCGCTTCTCAAACTGTTGACGAAGCACGTGCTGGTTTAATGGAACGCTTTGGCCTTTCAGAAATTCAAGCCCGAGCTATTGTTGATATGCGTTTACGCAGTTTAACAGGACTTGAACGTGAAAAATTAAAAGAAGAATATGATGAATTGATAAAAAAAATCGAATACTACCGCCAAATTCTTGCGGATGAAGGTCTTCGTATGGAAATCATCAAAAACGAACTTCTTGAAATCAAAGAAAAATATGGAGATGAAGCCGTTACCAAGATAGAATACGCAGCATCCGATTTCCGAATTGAAGATACAATTGCGGATGAAGAAGTTGTAATAACAATCTCACACCTTGGTTATATAAAAAGAACCTTACTTTCCGAATACCGCCGTCAAAACAGAGGGGGAAGAGGAGCAAAGGGATCTGAAATCAGAGATGAAGATTTTGTAGAACATCTGTTTGTTGCTTCGATGCATAATTACATGTTGTTTTTTACTGAAAAAGGCAAATGTTTCTGGCTCAGAGTATTTGAAATTCCAGAAGGAAGCAGAACATCAAAAGGGAGAGCTATTCAAAATTTGATTAATATTGACAATGACGATAAAGTTCGTGCATACATCAATGTAAAAGATCTTAAAAACGAAGACTATATAAACAATAACTACATTATACTTTGCTCAAGAAAAGGTGTAATTAAGAAAACATCACTCGAAGCATATTCACGTCCACGTCAAAATGGTATCAATGCAATAACAATCCGCGAAGACGATCAATTGCTCGAAGCACGTTTAACCAACGGCAACAGTGAAATGATGATGGCTTTACGCTCAGGAAAAGCAATTCGTTTTAACGAAGAAAAAGTTCGTCCAATGGGCCGTAACGCATCCGGAGTTCGTGGTGTAACCTTAAATAATGAAAAAGACGAAGTTATTGGAATGATTTGTGTTGATTCCGACGATTACGACATCTTAGTTGTTTCAGAAAAAGGATATGGAAAACGTTCAAAACTTGAAGACTACCGCGAAACAAATCGTGGTGGAAAAGGGGTCAAAACAATCAATATCACTGAAAAAACCGGAGAATTAATTTCAATATTGAACGTTAAGGATCAGGATGA
Source organism: Bacteroidales bacterium (assembly GCA_963667975.1). Lineage (GTDB taxonomy): Bacteria > Bacteroidota > Bacteroidia > Bacteroidales. The sequence goes on along the minus strand of OY764079.1, from coordinate 2,822,508 downwards.
TTTAATGATTATTAATAAATCTGGAATTATCTTGAGAATGGCCGTATCTGATTTACGTGTAATGGGGCGTGCTACTCAAGGAGTCAGACTTATCAACCTGCGTGAGGAAGATGAAATTGCAGCTGTTACGAAAGTTGAAATAGATGAAAGCGAAGAAGATGCTATTGACGAAAACTCAATAGAGAATGAAGACGGAATTGAACCGGAAACTGATTCTTCTATTGTAAATACCGAAGATATTGCAGAATAGAGCTATCTTTGGCATCAAATTTGAAATAATACTGAAAAGAGAAATAACTGATTAGATAACCCAAAACAAAATGAAATGAAAAAGTTAGTCCTAGCAATGGCTTTTCTGTTTGTATTTCTGGAAATTTTTGCACAATCAAAAAATGTACAGAGTGCAATCAGCTATTTGAGAAACAAGCGATTAGATAAAGCATTAGACTGCATTAATCAGGCAATTGTAAATGAAAATACAATGAATGATGCAAAAACCTGGTTGTATCACGGTAGAATTCATCTTGCAATTGCATTATCAGACAAGCCTGAGTACAAAGCTTTGGTAAGTAATCCTGAAGAAATTTCTCACCAATCTCTTTTGAAAACTATTGAGCTTGATAAAGATAAAGAATATTTCCAAGATGTTTTAGTTAGCTTGATGGGAGTTTCTGAGGTCTTTTATAATAGAGGTGTCGAAAAATTTGGTTTGAAACAGTATGATTCTGCAATGTTCGCTTTTGAAAAAACTATAAAAATCAATAGCACCCTAGGAAACAAAGATACTTCTGCTACTTACAATGCTGCCTTAAGTGCTCAAAATGCCCAAAACTGGCCAAAAGCAAAAGAATTCTATAGTTCACTGGTTAAAATGAACTATTCAAACCCTGATATATATGCAACATTATCTGATATTTACAGAAATGAAAAAGATACTGTTCGCATGATTAAAACCATTGAAACTGGTATTTCACGTTACCCGGATAATTATTCATTAATTATTGCTCAGGCAAATGCATATCTGTTTAAGGGTGATGCAGACAAAGCACAGAAAGCTCTTCAGAAAGCGATTGAAAAAGAACCAAATAACCCTACAATTCATTTTGCAGTTGGTACAACTTACGATAGAGTAGGTAATTTTACTGAAGCAGAAAAAGCATACAAAAAGGCGATCGAATTAGATCCTAAAATGCTCGATGCGATTTACAACTTAGGTGCTTTATATGTAAATCAAGCTGTTGTAATTATGGATGCGGCAAACAAACTTCCGTTAAATGATCCAAATTATGATAAAGAAAAGGTAAAAGCTGATGAAATGTTATTAAAAGCGTTACCATATCTTGAAAAATCACATGAAATGCAACCAGTCGATGTTGCAATTCTTAATTCTCTGAAAGATATTTATGCTCGTACAAAAAAATACGATAAACTGAAAGAGGTGAATGCTAAATTACAAAACTTACAACAACCTAAGAAATAGACAAAGAAAGAGAGAGGATATATAAAATATCCTCTCTCTTTTTATTTATTCTATTTAACATAATATAAATTATAAGACATAAATAAATTATTACTTGTTGAACAATTATTAAACGAATTTAGCTTGTTTATAAACAGATTGTGATACCTTATTTTTGTTTAATTCTTGAGATTTCATCCAACAAGTCCTCTTTTAATTGCATCAATTTATCATCAATATTGCTTGATTTTTGAATTACCGGAAAACTAAAACTTATAAATCCCAAAGCTTTCCAAATTTCTAGAATCTCATTTAAATGTAATCTATACGATTCGTAACTTGCATTAGTTGATTGTAATTCCAGCTCCGAATCGTTTATTTTGAAAATCCGCTTAAATACTACGCCATCGTTTTTGCTAATTACAATATAATTATCTCCATTTTGTAGTTCTTTTATATTTTGTAAATACTCACAAATAATATACGATTTATCTGGAATTGGCAACATGCTTTCTCCCTGAATCTGAAATACCCTATATGTTCGATTTTTTGATAATTCAGGGAAAGGTAGTTCAAAAACAGGTAATTTTATAATGTACTCAGGATCAGAGTATCCAGTTAAATAGCCAGCTATTGCTTTACATGGAACGACCGTAATTTGTTCGTTATCCGATTTATCAACTACTGTTGTTAAAATACGAATATTTTTACCTTCAGCGTCAGCTTTTAACGGACTCTTTGCATCTTGATTCTGATAAAGGGTCGTTAAATCTGTATTCAGTAAATCATCTATGCTTACTGAAAATAATGAAGATAATGAGTTTAGTGTGTTCATTTTAGGTAATGCCCTCCCCTCTTCATAAGATGCTATTACGGGGCGCTTCACTCCTATCCTGTTCGCTAATTCTTCTTGTGATAGAAATTTAATTTTACGTAAATATCTGATATTCTGATAAAAATAATTTTTCGCTAATTTCATTGCTAATATTATTTGCATTGCAAAAATAATTAGTATCTTTGCTATATCCAAGCAAAAAAACATATTTCAAAATTAGGCAAACCATTCAACATATGGGCAAAAGCATAATTGAAAAAATTGAGATTCTTGCAGCAGCAGCAAAGTATGATGTTTCATGCTCGTCGAGTGGCAGCAAAAGAGCTAATCAGGCAAAAGGGTTAGGAAATTCTTTATCATGTGGAGTATGTCATTCATATACTGAGGATGGTCGTTGTATATCGTTATTAAAAATCTTATTTACCAATATATGCATTTATGATTGTGCATATTGCGCTAATAGAAAAAGTAACGATATACCCAGAACAAGCTTTACCGTAGATGAGATGGTAAAATTGACCATCGATTTTTATCGGAGAAATTATATTGAAGGATTATTTCTGAGCTCGGGAATTATTAAAAGCCCTAACTATACAATGGATTTGCTTATTCAGGTTGCTCGTAAATTGAGAGCCGAAGAAAAATTTCATGGATACATACACATGAAAGCTATTCCAGGAGCTGATGAAAGTTTAGTTCAAATTGCAGGCTTATATGCAGACAGATTAAGCGTAAATATTGAAATACCTTCAGAAAACAGCTTACGGTTACTTGCTCCGGAAAAAAATTACCTATCTGTTTTTAGTCCAATGGAGATTATTAAAAATAAAATCATTGAAAATAATGAAGAACGTAAAAAATTCAAACATTCACCTTTGTTCACTCCGGCAGGGCAAAGCACACAACTTATTGTAGGTGCATCGCCTGAACGAGATCTCAATATTTTAAAATTAGCTTCAGCACTTTATGGAGAAAAGAAATTGAAAAGAGTTTATTACTCAGGATATTTACCTGTTAACGAAGATAATAGACTTCCTGTAATTGCCAAGCCACCATTGCTTCGCGAAAACAGGCTCTACCAGGCTGATTGGCTTATGCGTTATTATCATTATTCTTTTGATGAGATTGTTTCTTTTCAATACCCCGACCTAGATTTAAAATTCGATCCTAAGTTATCCTATGCGCTCAGAAATCCACAATTCTTCCCAATTGATATTAATAAGGCTGATTATGAAGCTATTTTGAGAGTTCCCGGAATTGGTGTACAATCTGCAAAATTAATTGTACAAGCCAGAAGACACGGCCAACTGGGTATTTTTCACTTAAAAAAAATTGGAGTAGCTTTAAAACGTGCAAAGTTTTTTATTGTTTGTAAAGATCAATCAATACCCCTGCTCGACTTAAACCCAAGACGCTTGCTCTATCACTTTGATCAAGATGCAAATGCAAATAAACGAACATCAGATCAATATCAATTATCACTTTTTTAATACATTCTCCCCATGAATATTTATCTGTACGACAAAACATTTGATGGCTTATTATCGGTAATTTTTTATTCCTTAAAGACAAGAATTGAACCCGATTTAATTATTGGCTCACTCGAGTACCAATCGGCACTATTTGCAAATACTTACGAAATTGAAACAAACCAAGAGAATGCCGATAATATTTGGAATGCCTTTGAGCAAAAGACATCTTATATAGAAAGCAAAACACTTTTTTATGTATATTTATCAGAAATAAATGATATTGAAATGTTAATATACCGTTATATGAAGTATATATTCAGTAAAGAAAATAGTGTTACAAAGAACTATCGCGAAATGTGCATACTTGAAATTCGCAACATACGTAGAAAGGTATTACATGAAGCTCATCGAATGATTTCATTTGTACGTTTTCAAAAAACCAAAGAACTGGTATATTTTGCTGTAATAGACCCAATGTATGATGTATTGAAAATCATTGGAAAACACTTTGAACGTCGGTTTGCAAATCAAAAATGGATTATTTATGATACAAAACGAAAATATGGATTATACTACGATGGTAAAGAGCTTCAGGAAATTAAATTTTCTGATATTCAATTTAAAACAGATGGTGTTCCTCTGGTTGAGGAACAAAGATCAGAATATGACACGCTAATTGAAAAAAGCTGGAAACAGTACTATCAATCCATAAACATTAAAGAACGGAAGAACACCAAAATGCACTTACGGCTATTACCGAAAAGGTATTGGAAATACTTACCTGAAAAAAACGTTCTTGACGAAGATTTATAATTAAACCTTAAAGATTCACTATTTTTGTAAAAAACTATATCTTTGGAATTTAAACTAACATCTGAATTTAAGCCTACTGGTGATCAACCAGAAGCAATACGTCAACTGACAGAAGGTATAATAAACGGAGATCCTGCCCAGGTATTACTTGGCGTTACGGGTTCTGGTAAAACATTTACCATTGCCAATGTTATACAAAATATACAAAGACCAACTTTAGTATTAAGTCATAATAAAACACTTGCAGCGCAATTATATAGTGAATTCAAAAATTTCTTTCCGGAAAATGCCGTAGAATATTTTGTATCATATTACGACTACTATCAGCCAGAGGCCTATCTGCCTTCAAGTAACGTTTATATCGAAAAAGATTTATCAATCAACGATGAGATTGAAAAATTAAGATTAAGCGCTTCATCAGCATTATTATCTGCACGTAAGGACATTATTATTGTTTCGTCTGTTTCGTGTATTTATGGAATTGGGAATCCAGATGATTTTAATGCAAATATCATTAAACTAAATGTAGGGCAAAACATTAACCGTAACAACTTATTACTTTCGCTCGTTGGTAGTTTATATTCGCGATCAGAAATTGAATTTTCCCGCGGAAATTTCAGAGTAAAGGGAGATGTTGTTGATGTTTTTCCAGCATATGCAGATTATGCATATCGAATTTCATTCTGGGGCGATGAAATAGAAACACTTGAAACAATTTACCCTGATAATGGTAGACGAATTGAAACATTAGATAATATAACATTATTTCCTGCAAATCTGTTTGTTACATCTAAAGATTCAATGAATAAAGCTATCGAGGATATTCAGCTTGATTTAGGAAGACAGGTTGCGTATTTTAAGGAAATTGGCCGTCATTTGGAAGCCAAAAGGCTTGAAGATCGTGTTGGCTACGATATTGAAATGATGAAAGAATTGGGCTATTGTTCTGGAATTGAGAATTATTCACGTTACTTTGATCGACGTCCACCTGGTTCTCGCCCATTTTGTTTACTCGATTTATTTCCTGATGATTTCCTTCTTGTTATTGATGAAAGTCATGTTACTATGCCTCAAATACATGCAATGTATGGAGGTGATCGATCCCGAAAACAGGTTTTGGTGGATTACGGGTTTAGATTACCTGCTGCAATGGACAATCGCCCTTTGAAATATGAAGAGTTTCAGACTTTAATCGGGCAAGTTATTTACGTTAGTGCAACTCCAGCCAATTATGAATTACAGGAATCAGGCGGAGCAATTGTTGAACAACTAATTCGCCCTACCGGATTATTGGACCCAGTAATTGAAGTTAAACCAAGTATTAATCAAATTGATGATTTACTCGATGAAATAGAAAAGGTAACAGCAAGAAATGAGCGTACTTTAGTAACAACACTTACCAAACGAATGGCAGAAGAGCTGAGTAAATACTTTTTGAACTTAGGAATAAAATGCCGATATATTCATTCCGATGTCGATACATTAGAGCGTATTGATATTATGAGAGATTTGCGCTTAGGCGTTTTTGATGTGTTGATTGGCGTTAATTTACTTAGAGAAGGGCTTGATCTTCCTGAAGTTTCATTGGTAGCAATATTAGATGCTGATAAAGAAGGATTCTTACGCTCAAGCAGATCTTTAATTCAAACGGCTGGTCGTGCAGCTAGAAATATTAATAGTAAAGTAATTATGTATGCTGACAAAATTACTGATTCCATGCAATTTACAATAGATGAAACAGATCGTAAAAGAACAAAACAAATACAATACAATCTGGAAAATAACATCACTCCTACTCAAATTGTAAAAACAAATTCAACTCCATTTTCACCAGAAACACCAGATACAAATGGTTCAGGAAAAATTTACGCTGAATCAATGCACGTAAATATTGCGGCAGATCCTGTTATTAAATACATGAGTAAAAAGCAGATTGAAAAAACGATTCAACAAACAAAAAAGTTACTCGAAAGTGCCGTAAAAGAACTCAATTTTATTGAGGCTGCAAGATTAAGAGATGAATTAATTCAACTTCAAGAGCTTACATCAGAAAGTAGATAATACTTTATTAACAATTTCACGTTCATTTCTTTTTGGAAAAGCCCATTAATAGATACGGACTTCTGAATTGTTTTTTATATTTTTGTTGTTTAGGGGTAGTTATAAGCTCAAATAACAATAAATGGAAATTCATGAAAAAGAAAATCCTTGCCATAGATGATGAAAAAAGTATTCGATTTATAATCGAAAATACTTTTAAGGTTGATTTTGACGTAATTACATTAAGCAATGGACAGGAGGCGCTTTTTAGCTTACAAGCAGGGAATTTACCGGATTTGATTATTTGTGATATTGAAATGCCATTATTAAATGGTTTTGACTTTATTAAAAAAGTAAGAAGTAGTGGATTTTTTGATGATATTCCGTTAATAATGCTTTCCGGAAAAGAAGAAAGTAGTGATAAAATTAAATGTTTTGAATTAGGTGCAGATGATTATCTTGTAAAGCCCTTTAATCCTAAAGAATTATTAGCTCGCTGCCGTAGAAGGCTTCAGAGCAGAGATATTTACATGGAAAGAAGAGGTAAATAATTACTGCTATGGAAGACACTGATAATCTATCAATTATATATATTGGGAACAATGTAGCAGTTCTCAACTTACTATCAACAGATCAACGATTTCAAGTTATTCAAAGTAGTAATGGCTTGCAGGCAATAAATACATTGTCAAATGGAGAATTTCTATTATTTACAGAAAAAGACCCTGATATTAAGCCTGTTTATACGTGTAATCAAAAATTTGATGCAATAATTTGCGATAAGCATTTGCCAGGAATGAATGCGTTTAACTTATTTTTGATGCTCAGAAAAGCAAACCTTTGTACATTCCTTCCATTTATTGTAATTACTGATAAATTTGATTTTAACCACCGTAAATTAGCATATGAAATAGGTATGAGTGACTATTTCAGTATGCCTATTAATTCTGATTCTTTATATGAAAGAATAAAATTTCTTAAAGTTTATTTCAAAGAATATATTCCAAGAAAGACAGAAGAAGTAGATATTGAATTAGTTTCATACAAAACTCCTCTTCCCAAAAGAATTTTTGACATAACAATGGTTACATTGGCATTAATACCTTTAATTCCAATTATGTCACTGGTTGCGTTAGCTATTAGATTAGAATCTAAAGGACCTGTTGTTTATAAGTCAAAAAGAGTTGGTGCAAATTTTAAAGTATTCGACTTTCTTAAGTTCAGATCAATGTATCCTGATGCAGACAGAAGATTAAAAGAAGTTGAGCACTTGAATCAATATGTAGCTGAGAAAGTGGAAGAAAAATGTTCAAAATGTAATGAATTACCTGAAGGACAATATTGTTCGCCTTTGGTGTATTATGATGGAGAACAAATATGTGAACGAATCGCAATACAACGTAAAAATGCTAAAAAAGCATTTTTAAAAATTCAAAACGATCCCAGAATAACAAAGGTTGGGAAGCTGATTCGAAATACAAGTATTGACGAATTGCCTCAGCTTTTTAATATTCTCAAAGGTGATATGTCAATTGTTGGGAACAGACCCCTCCCTGTAAATGAAGCAAACGCAATTACAAAATCTAAATGGGCTCGTAGATTTCAGGCTGCAGCTGGTTTAACAGGACTTTGGCAAGTTGAACTACGTGGACGATCAGGAGAAATGTCTGAAGAAGAGCGATTTATGCTTGATAATGAATACGCGAGTAATAATTCTTTTTGGGGCGATATCGCCCTCATTCTACGAACATTAAAGATATTCATACAAAAAGGAAGTGTGTAAAAACATAAAAGAATGAAATTTTGGAATAACATAATAACTCTATTGGGAATATTAATCTATACAAGTAATGTTTGTGTTTCTCAATCATTAAGTTCTGCAGATACACTTAAAAATGGAAAAGACACAATACATAGCTTTAATCCAATAGTAGATAATATTGTAGATTATATACCACCTCTATCCGTTTTGATTGATTCTGCTCTGGAAAACTCATATCTCTTGAAATCAAAATATGCCGAATTACAAATGAGTAACTGTAATTTAGCATCTAAAAGAATCGATTACACAAAATTTTTCTCTGCAAATTTATCCTACTCGTATGGAAATCAACAAAGCATATTAAACAATGAACTTGCCTTGATTAATACGAGATCAACATCGTCAAACTGGGGTGTTGGAGTTGCTGTAAAAGTGCCATTAAATAGTATTTTGGATTATAAAAACCAAATCAAAAATGAAAGATATAATTATGAAAAGATATATTATGATTATAGCTCTCTTCGACAACAAGTAAGACTTGAAATTATCGACAAATATAATGAGCTGATTTTCATACAAAAAACAATGCAATTTAAGCATACTTCAATGATTGATTTTTTGGTTCAGTTAAAAATGGCAGAGCTTCAATTTAAAGACGCTCAAATCTCAATAAGTGTACTGTCCAGTATGAGAATAGAAAGTACGAAAACACAATTTGAGTTCGAGCAAATTAAGCATCAGTTTATCAATTCCTATTATACATTACAGGAATTAGTAGGATACAATTTTAATCTTTTGAAGGCAAACTTTTAAAATGTTACTATGAATATAATTCAACTACTAAGAATATTACATAAAAACATTCTCCTCTTATTAATTGGACCAATTATAATGGCCTCAATTGTTTTTTATTTAACCAGAAACGAAAAACAAATATTCGAATCTCAAACATCTATTTATACAGGTATAACATCAGGTTATACTATAGAATCTACCAATAATGCTAAAGTTGATAACTTTGCATCAAGTATAGCATTTGACAATTTATTGAATATTATTAAAGCTCGAGAAACTCAGGAAAAAGTCGCTATTGGATTACTTTCTCAAAATTTAATGCTATCAAAACCAGACCCTAATTATTTATCAAAACAAGCATTCAAAGAGTTACAAGACATTGTTCCTAAAGATGTAATGGCACTTGTTGACAAAAATAGTTATGACAACACTTTTGATAATTTGTTAAATTATAAAAATAAAGATCAAAAAAACTTTATTTACAATCTATTAAACTATAGCCATCCTTTTTATAGCATAAATGCGATTTCAGGTATAAAGGCAAGAAGAGTTCAAAACAGTGACTTAATTGAACTCAAATATGAAAACTCAGATCCAGGAATTTGCTACCAAACATTAAAACTAATCACCCGATATTTTATAAAAAACTATAAATCATTAAATGAAAATCAAACGAATGATGTTGTTAAATATTTTGAAGATCAGGTACAATTAGCAATTCGCAGGCTTGGTTTATCTGAGGATGAAATGTTGGATTTCAATAGAACGAACGACATTATTAACTACTACGAACAAACCAGAAATATTTCATCCAGAAAAGAAGAGCTGGATAATGATATTCAAAAAGTTAATATATTAATTGCTGAAGCACAATCCGCATTAAATGAACTCAATAAACGTCTTACATCACAAGATAAGATTTATTTAAAAAGCGAAGAAATAATTAACAAGCGAAATAAGCTTGCAGATCTAAACTCTAAGATATCATTAACCGAAATTTATACTGAGGATGAAAATAAAAATATTGCAAAATTATCACAATTAAAAAAAGATGCCGATAAATTAAAAAAAGATCTTGAATTCGATATAAATCAACTTTATCTATACGGAAACAGCCGGGAAGGCATTCCTCTAGAAAAGCTATTAGCCCCATGGCTTGAGAAAACCTTACAACTCCAAGAAAGTAAAGCAAATCTGGAAGTACTAACAAAAAGAAAGCTTGAATTTTTTAATATTTATCGAAAATTCGCGCCACTGGGTGCGACTCTTAAACGAATTGAAAGAAAAATTGGTGTTAATGAAAGTGAATATCTTGAATTATTAAGGAGCCTTACTAGTGCAAAATTAAGACAGCAAAATATTCAATTTACGTCAAATCTTAAAATCATAGATAACCCATATTATCCTATTAATCCAAAGCCATCAAAAAGAAAAATGCTTGTCTTCGTCGCAGGATTTTTTGCATTTCTCTTTATTTTAATCATCATAATAGGCTTAGAATATTTTGATTCAACAGTAAAAACAGCTCACAGAGCACAGGAACTTACAAAACTAAAGCTAATAGGAATTTTTCCAAAGCTTGTAAATATACGAAACTCTGTAAATTTAGATTACATATCCAATAGGGCTATAGAAATTATTGTATTAAGTGTCTTGCAGAAAATAAGCACACTTAAAGAAAGCAAAATACCTAAAACTATCGTTTTATACAGTACCAGAAGAGCTGACGGAAAAACGACAATAGGACTTAAAATCGCTGATAAGTTAAGAGAATATGGGAATTCCGTGCTTTATTTAAATAATAGCGAATTTGACCAAAATACGATTTCAAATGACAAATATAATTGCTCATACTCGATTAATAGTTCTTTTTTTAATATTAAAAATTTGTACGATTTCAAAACAATAAGTAATTGCCAATCAACCACTGATTTTGATTATGTTTTCATTGAAATACCGTCAATAAACAATTCGTCATACCCTGCAGAATTTATTAAAAATGTAGATTTATCAATAATGCTTTTACGAGCAAATAGATCATGGGGGAAGGCTGATAAAAATTCATTAGAACTTTTTTGCAATGCCTCATCTGATAATTTATTAATTCTTAATGGAGTAGAGCTTTGGGAAATGGAAAATATTATTGATGAAATACCCAAAAGAAGATCTCACATTCGAAGATTATTCAAAAAAATACTTCTACTTCGTTTTCATGAAAAGTATAATATTAAAATAAAGAGATAACAGATGCAGGGTATTCAGCATGTGAATCCTTATTTGAAGCCATTGAAGTCAAGTCTTGCTGAGAAACCAGCACTATCTTCATTAATCCTTATAGTTTTAATGTATTTGGGGTTTGTTTTTTCCAAAATAGACTTAAGTATTACAATAGCGTTATCTGTTTTACCGGTTGTTCTCATTTTAGTATTTAGAATAGTTATTGAACCTGAATTTGGACTTACTTTTGCTTACGTAATTAACTTTTTTCTAATGGGTATTCCTCGTTATATACCAATGGATATAGGTTATTACATGGATGGTTTGTTACTTCTTATATACATTTCCTTTTTCTTTAAGTATTTTTATTTTAAAGTTGATTGGAGTCCTGTTAAAAATGACTTATTTTATTTAATGAGTTTTTGGTTAATTTACATTTGCTTACAGGTATTAAATCCAGAAGCAGTAAGTTTTCAAGCATGGATGGCAGCAATGAGAAGTCTTGCTCTTTATCCTTTTTTAATAATGCCGTTAATATTTATGCTATACAATAAACCAAAGCATTTAGACAGGTTTATATTAATTTGGGGTATCATATCATCATTAGCATCGTTAAAGGGAATTGGGCAGTTGGTATTTGGGCTTGATTCATATGAACAAGCATGGATGAATTCTGGAGCGTATAAAACACATATACTATTCGGTCAATTACGTGTTTTTTCATTTTATACAGATGCGGGTCAATTTGGAGCAGCACAGGCTCATGTTGCTTTAATAGCAATTTTACTGACAATTAATGCTCCAAATCAAAAATCCAGAATTCTATGGTTAACCATTGCTATTTTAAATTTATGGGGCTACGCTATTTCTGGTACCAGAGGAGCTTTGGCTGTTATTATGGCAGGAGCTGCTTTATACATAATTCTCAGTAAAAACGTAAAAGTAATTGTTATTGGAGCTTCTGTTTTGTTTTTGTTATATGGTTTTTTAAAATTTACGACAATTGGAAATGGTAATTATCAAATAAATAGAATCAGAACAGGCTTAAGTTCAGATGACCCTTCTTTACAGCTTCGGTTACAAAACCAAAGAACACTGGCAGCATATTTAGAATCAAGACCTTTTGGTGCAGGAGTTGGCCATTCCGGATCAAAAGCACGAAAATTTATTCCTTATTCATATTTAGCAACAATTGCAACTGATAGTTGGTATGTAATTATTTGGGCTGAGCTAGGTGTAGTAGGATTAATGATTCATTTTTTTGTAATGTTTTATATCCTTGGAAAAGGAATGTATATTGTAATGTTTAAAATCAAAAATAAAGATTTGAAAGTCAAACTTGATGCATTATTATGTGGATATTTTGGTATATTAACAGCTAACTACGGGAACGCTGTCATTAACCAATTTCCAACTTGGTTAATGTTATATTCTAGTCTTGCATTTATTTGGCTAGGGCCTTCTCTTGACAAAATTCTTGAAAATGAAAAGAAAAGTCAAAAAGAACTCAACTCATCACTCTAGAATTGTATATTTGTAACTATAGAAAAATAGTATAAACAATGGAAGGCGTTTTACCATATCTAGTAGTTGGAGCTTTATTATTCGCACCTCTAGGTTTCTTTACTGCATATTTTCAACATCAAAAAGAAAAGAAAGAGGAAAAAGAAAATAGTTAGCAATGTTTTATTGTTCAATAACCCTATAAATAAGACAAAATGAATATTCCCCCATTAATATCTATAATAACGATCAATTACAATCATGCAGAGGATACGTGCGAACTATTAGATTCTCTTCGCAAAATAACATATCCTAACATTGAAATTTTTGTTGTTGACAATAACTCGAAACAAGATCCATCAATAATAAAACTTCAATTTCCTGAAATAAAATTCATCCAATCAAATGAAAATCGGGGATTTGCGGGAGGAAATAACCTTGCTATCAAACAGGCTAAAGGGGACTTTATTTTATTAATAAATAATGATACAATAGTTCCGGATTATTTCCTTGAACCATTGGTCAACAAGCTCTTAGAAGATGAAACAATTGGAATTGTAAGTCCTAAAATTGAATTTCTACACACTCCGGGGATGCTACAATATGCAGGAATGACTCCAATGAATGAATTTACAGTTCGAAATACAGTAATTGCTTATGGAGAGTGGGATAAAGGTCAATATGAAACTGATAAAATAACTGCTTTTGCTCATGGTGCTGCCATGATGATTCGTAGATCGATTGTTCAAAAAGCAGGAATGATGCCTGAAGTGTATTTTCTTTATTATGAGGAACTTGATTGGTGTACGAGCATCAGTAAAATGGGATACAAAATTTGTTATGTTCATAATTCTAAAATATATCATAAAGAATCTGTTTCAACCGGAAAGTTAAGTCCGCTGAAAGTATACTATATGAACAGAGCTCGTTTAATATATCTCAGAAGAAATGTAAAAGGATTGAAGTTATTTGTTGCCGCACTTTTCCAGTTTTTTATTGCAATGCCTAAAAATGCATCTGTTTTCATCCTTAAAAACCAAATATCTCTTTTCAAAGCCTATCATAAAGCAGCGATTTGGATAATAAAACACTGGTTTGATTCTAAAATTAAAGGAAACCCATCTCTATAGAATTAATTCAATCCGATGATGCATTTATCAAATTACCCTCTCGTAAGCATAATCACAATACATTATCAAAACGTAAACTTAACTTCCGGATTATTAGAATCTTTAAATTTAATAACATATCCGAATATTGAGATCATTGTTGCAGACAATGGTTCTGCTCAGCTTAATACAATCGAACTAAAGCGAAAATTTCCAAATATTATTCTTGTTAGTGTTCCTGAAAACTACGGTTTTTCTGGTGGAAATAACCTATGTATTATGAGAGCGCGTGGAAAGTATGTTTTATTGCTCAACAATGACATTGAGGTTGCACCAAATTTTCTTGAGCCATTAGTATCCAAGCTAGAACTAAATCCCAAGATAGGTGCAGTTAGTCCCAAGATACGATTTTTCCATGAACCAACGAAAATTCAGTACGCCGGATTTTCCAAATTAACACATTACACAATTCGTAATAAAACTATCGGATTTGGAGAAATCGACAACGGACAATATGATATTGATTATCAAACTGATTCAACTCATGGCGCAGCAATGCTTATTCCGATATCAGTAATTAAGGAAGTGGGGATGATGGCTTATATTTACTTTTTGTATTATGAAGAACTTGACTGGGTTGTTCGAATTAAAAAAGCAGGTTATCAAACCTGGTATGTACATAATTCACTAGTTTATCATAAATTTTCCCAAACAACAGGGCAAAACAGTACATTAAAAACATACTACCTGAATAGAAATAGAATTACGTATATACGAAGAAATTTAGCCGGATTTCGATTTATAATTGCTATGTTCTATCAACTGCTGATCGTTACTGTTCGGAACATAAGCATTTTTTTACTCATGGGTAAATTTTCTCATATATTGTCGTATCTTCGAGCTATAAAATGGCATTTTGACCATCTAAAAGACAAACATATACACGAAAACCCAACATTATAAAATTCAAATATATGAATGCAGAAAAATCATATTTAGGTTCATTTAAATCGCCAGATCAAGATTTAACATTAAACAACTATATAAAATTCAACACATTTTTATTAGGCTCTGATGCAAATATCTTTACATCAGATAACGGCTTTTTAATATTGTTTGGTAAAATATATAATCTGGATGAAATTAGTCAAGGTCATTCTATTGAATACCAAACCCAATCAGAAGGCATTTTCAAACTATATACACAGCTTTCTGAGAAGCTTTTTTATTTACTTGATGGCGATTTTACCTTGTTTTTTTCGTATAACAATACAATACAAGTTGTAAGAGATCGCCATGGTGCCGGCCCTCAATTTTATTATTCTGATAAGTATTTTACAAGTCATCCTTCACTATTTAAGCACATAAAAAAATTTAATCTTGAAATCAATCAGAATGCCCTATATACATTTTTAGCTCTGGGATATATTCCTTCGCCCGATTCAATATTAGATGGTGTTTCAAAGTTAAAACCCGGATCCATCTTAAAAGTTGAAAATGACAATATTACAGTAAAAGAACTATTTACATGGGATTACTTTAAGCAAGACATCAATTATAAAATAACTGAAAATGAAGCTCTTGAAGAATATGACCGATTACATAAAAAAAGTATTGCAAACAGAATTAAAGGAAAAGAAAAAGTTTCGCTTTTATTGAGTGGAGGCTATGACTCAGGTGGAAATATTAATGCACTACGCCAAATATATTCTGGTCCAATTAAATCATATTCAATTGGTTTTAAAGACAATCCGTGGACAGAAGTTCCTTTAGCAAAATTAATGGCAGAAAGGTATGATGCGGATTTCAAATCATACGAGATTAATGGTTCCGAAATAGAGTTTCTACCTGAAATTTTAAAAGAAATTGGAGATCCGTTTCAAGAAGGAGGATTAATGGTAAATTACACGGCCATGAAAATGATTTCCGAGGATAAACCAGATATTATTTTGGGTGGAGACGGTAATGACCAACACTTTGGCACTTTTGGAAAAGAACTGGCTATCAACCACATATTTCATAAATATGGGTTAAATATTGCGCAAAGTCTCTTTTTGGGTCTCTCCGAGAATAATCTTTTCAATAACGACAAT
Organism: Bacteroidales bacterium; assembly: GCA_963667975.1. Lineage (GTDB taxonomy): Bacteria > Bacteroidota > Bacteroidia > Bacteroidales. Next base: position 2,806,410 of record OY764079.1, on the reverse strand, counting down.
CTTCTTTTCAAGTTAAAATTTCATAACGAAAAGATATCTTCAATTTTACAATCAGACAGATTCGGTTTCTATGATTTTCAACTAAAATCATTACTTATAGAACCAGTTGATTTTAAGCAGTTTAATTATACATACGCTATCCCTAAAAAGTATAGAAATTATGATGAATTTTACAGGGTAAGAAATCATTTTATTGATATACAGCAAAATGCAAATGAAATTATTATTCATAAAGCTTCGCGAATGGCCTCATTATTTCAAAACAACATTACTTTTCCATATATGAGCACCGAGCTCTATGATTTTCTGAAAACAATGCCCAGGAATTTCAAGTGCAAAGGTGAAATAAATGATTTGGCAAAAGGTAAAGGAGTTGCAAAATATCTTTTAAAGAAGATATTAAAACCACAGTTACCTACTGAAATAACCTCACGTAAAAAACAAGGGGGATTTGCTCCTCTCCCACTATTTTTTAAAGACCACTCAAAACGCAAAGAGTTATATTCCATAATACTAAGTTCTGAAATAATTAAGAAGCTTTTTAATAAGACTCAACTAAACAGTTTTTTTAATCATTATGACAAGCTTTCAAATCAAACACCATATTGGTTTTGGAATCAACAGGTTATGGCTTTCAGACTCTTTAATTTGCTTGTGATTGCACTATGGTGGGATGCAAACTTCAACGATTAGGTGCTAAAATAATGTTGTTGTTAACATCTTTATGTTGGTTAATGTATTAATGTTTCCTTTGATAGAGGTTGTTTGTTTACTACATTTACAAAATCAAAAAACGGACATTTATGTTGAAAAACCGTGATTTTATTGTTTTTGGACTTCAATCGTGGAGTATAGATATAGGCTCTACCTGTAAATACACTGCTCAGGAAATTGCTAAGAATAACAGGGTTTTATATGTTAGCGTGCCAATAAATCGTAAATCATTATTAACCAATAAAAATAGTAAGATTGTACAGGATTATAATCTGATTTTAAATGGTTCACAACCCGCATTAACGAAAGTAGGTGAAAATATATGGAATCTTAATCCCAAAACCATCATCGAATCAATAAATTGGATTGGAAATCCATCTGTTTTTGATTTTTTTAATAAGATGAATGATAAACGCATCTATAAAGAAATTCAAAAAGCTATTAATGAACTTGGATTTAAAGATGTTATCTTACTGAATGACAACTCGATGATAATTGGGCAATATTTCAAAGAGTTTTTTAAACCTAAAGCATATGTTTATCTTTTAAGAGATGCCGTTACTATGGTTTCTTATCATGCTAAACACGGAAAAAGACTTGAACCTGAACTAATTAAAAAAGTTGATTTTGTAGTTACTAATTCTGAATTTTTTAGAAATTATGCCTCTGAGTTTAATCAGAAATCATATTTAATTGGTCAAGGTTGTAATCTTGAACTGTATAACGATAAATCAGGTAATTTACCTATACCTGATGAAATGAAAGTTTATCGTAAACCGATTATTGGATATGTTGGATTTTTAACTACAATACGTCTTGATATTGAACTACTTATTAAAATAGCAATTCACAATAAAAAGTGGTCACTAGTATTGGTAGGACCAGAAGACGAAGATTTCAAAAAGAGTAAATTACACGATTTGGAGAATGTTTACTTTTTAGGAAAACGACCAATAAATGATCTTCCCGCTTACATTAAATCTTTTGATGTTGCAATCAATCCACAAATTGTCAATCCAATAACAGACATTAATTACCCATTGAAAATTGACGAATATCTTGCAATGGGAAAACCAACAGTGGCTACGAAAACATCATTTATGAGTTACTTTGGAAATTATGTATATCTATGTAGAGATGCAGAAGAATGGATTTTGAACATTCTGAAAGCATTGGAAGAAAACACGCCTGAAAGAGAAAAAGAGCGAATTGCATATGCTTCTACCCATAGCTGGGGGCACTTTGTAGAAAAAATCTACAATCAACTTGAGAAAATCCTTTAGTATCATATAAAAAAACGAATATTACAATGGGATTTAAAGAGAAAATCAAAAGCAACGAGTCATTAAAAAAGCTCAGTTTATGGTTATTGTATCCTCGAAATCAGGCTCGTCCTCGTTTGTGGGTTAAATGGTTCATCAATCCATTTAAACATCATAAAGGGAAAAATACGTTAATCCGCAGAAGAACCCGAATGGATGTAGTTCCATTTAAACTATTCAGTATTGGAAATAATTCTACAATCGAAGATTTCTGCACAGTTAATAATGGTGTTGGTACTGTAATAATTGGAAACAAAACCCGAATCGGACTTGGGTGCACGTTAATTGGACCCGTAACGATCGGAAATGATGTAAGACTTGCTCAAAATGTTGTATTATCTGGTTTAAATCACAATTATAAAGATATTTCATTACCAATCAGTGAACAAGGCATAACTACGTCCCCCATTGTTGTAATGGATGAAACATGGATTGGCTCAAATTCAGTAATATTACCTGGTGTAACAATAGGAAAACACTGCGTAATTGCAGCTGGGAGTGTTGTAACAAAATCAATTTCCGATTATTGTATTGCAGCTGGAAATCCAGCCCGTATATTAAAACAATACAATTTTGAGACAAAAACATGGGAAAAAATTGAAAAGAAATAATCCATAAATTACTCTTTATGATTGAATTACAAGTTATATTCTGGATTTGTGTATTTATTGTATTCTATGCGTATATTGGGTATGGTATAATTCTTTTTATCTTAGTGAAACTGAAACGAATAATAGGGGAAAAAACCTCTTTCGATTCTGATTTTGAACCAGAAGTTACTTTATTTGTCGCAGCCTACAATGAAAAAGATTATGTTGCGCAAAAAATTAAAAACACATTTGAATTAGCATATCCTCGTGAAAAGCTGAAAGTAATCTGGGTTACAGATGGCTCTGATGATGGGACAGAAGAAATTCTACGTCAATATCCCGATGTAGAAGTTTACCATAACCCTGAAAGAGGAGGAAAAATTGGAGCAATGAACAGGGGTATGAAATTCGTAAAAACTCCAATTGTAATTTTCTCTGATGCCAATACTGATTTAGGAAAAAACTCTGTAAGAGAAATAGTTAGGTTGTTTTCTAATCCTAAGGTTGGATGTGTATCTGGAGAAAAACGTATTTATCAAAATGAAAAAGATAATGCTGCTACAGCTGGAGAAGGTATTTATTGGAAATATGAATCACAGTTAAAAAAGTGGGATGCAGAGCTTTATAGCGTCGTGGGTGCAGCTGGCGAATTATTTGCTATTAGAACAGAATTATATCAGGAGGTAGAAAAAGACACATTGCTTGATGATTTTATTATTTCATTACGTGTTGCAAAACAAGGGTTCACAATTCAATACAATCCTGAAGCATATGCAATAGAAACATCTTCCGCAAATGTTAAAGAAGAACTTAAGCGAAAAATTAGAATATCTGCAGGAGGTATTCAATCTGTTGTTCGTCTTAAAGAATTATTAAACCCATTTAAGTATGGGATTTTAAGCTTTCAATATGTCTCTCACAGAGTTTTAAGATGGGTAATTGCGCCATTCTTACTTCCAATTATTCTAATTTTAAATGGAATAATTATATCTTATATTTCATCAAATTTCTATTTAATATTATTTATACTTCAGATATTATTTTATATAGCTGCGCTTATAGGGTGGTATCTTGAAAATAAAAAAATCAAGGTTAAGCTATTATTTATTCCATATTATTTTTTCATAATGAATTTTGCAGTATTTTTGGGATTACGTAGATATTTAAAAAATTCTCAGTCAGTAAACTGGGAGAGAGCAAAAAGAGCAAATTTAAAATAGCAGGAGAAGCGAAATATGTATAATCCTACTTTAGAAAAAATTAAACGACTCGTTCCTTTTAAACTAGCCAAAAAACTAAGAGGCGGTTATCAAAAACTCAATGGATTGTTTTACAAAGGAAGTGAGTATTTTTGCCCTAATTGCGATCACTATTTTCGAAAATTTCTGAAATGTGGCGAAAATATTCCACATTTGGATCATTTACAAATTGTTGGGGGTGGGATTCGAAAACAATGTCTTTGTCCACGCTGTTTTTCAAAAGATCGTGAACGTCTCATTTACTTATATCTACGTGACAAAACAGAATTATTTTATACACCTTCAAAACTTCTTCATATAGCTCCAAGAGGAAGCTTAAAAGATATTTTTAAAGATAATCGCTTCATCGAATATTTTCCAGGTGATAAGTTTGAAAAAGGATATTACTATAGTAAAGATGTTGAACTCGTTTAAACTTTTAATAAGATAAGAGCAAATGCTAAAAAGTGCCAATTTAGCCAACAAGAATCGAGGGAATCAAAACGAATTAATAGCGTCCTAAAGCTATCGATCCAAGCAAAACAACGCTCATTGACGAATCTTTGCAAGTATATTCTTCGAATAAAGAATCGCTTTCTACCCCGTTTGTTTTTCTTTCGGTTTCTTGTGTTTTCTATGATGTTTGGAAAAAGTTTTCTTCGATGACAAGCTTGGATAAGTTTCTTACAATCAAAGCCTTTGTCGGCGTTCAAAATACTATTTTCCAACTCAATTCCACAGGAGTTGAGCTGCTTTATCATTTTTGAAAACTGAGGAACTACCTGAAACAAGTCGTTATGGTTTCCACTGATAATTCCTCCGGTTGCAATGGGAATCCCTTTTCCATCGGTGATGATCAGCATATTGGATGTCTTTGCTTTCTTTCGATGCTGATAGGCCACACTTTCTGCCGACTTTTTTACCAAGCTGTGTGTTCCGTCCAGATTCAATTTTTCGGTATCCAGCTTATCCTTTTGTATTTCTAAAAAAGTTAAAAACATGGTTTCAAAAACGCCTTGTTTGCACCATTTCCGATAGAAATAATAAACTAACTGCCAACTAAATGGAGGATTAATACATTCAATATCAATAAATAAAAACTTCCACTGACATCCCGTTTTCAATTTGTAGATGATACATTTGAAGATATCTGTCATTGCAAACTTACTGCTAAACCCTCGCTTATTTTTTGGAATAAAGGGTAAAATGCAGTTTTCTATTTGCTCTTTAGTTAAATTTGCATACTTGCAGTTCATCTTTTGGTAACTTTTTGTCGTTCAACTCTAAATTACTTCAATTTGAACTGCTTGTTCTTCATTTAAAAGTTTAAATCACTTTGTTATTAAATTAGATGCCAGAAAACTGGACTATGATGATAATTTCTTTGACGTAATTATATGTATCCATGTAATGGAGCATATAAAAGAAGATAAGCTAGCACTTAAAGAATTATACAGAGTGCTTAAACCAGGTGGATTTGCCATATTACAGGTTCCTATTTCGCTTAAGCTAGAAGAAACTTATGAAATTGAAGTAAGTTCGGATAAAGAAAGAATTCAACATTTTGGACAATATGATCATCACCGGGTTTATGCCCGTGATTTTAAAAACAAATTGGAAGAAGCCGGGTTTAATGTTAAGCTGTTCAATCCAGCTGATGATGATTGGAAAATAGATTATCTTAAATATGGACTCAACCCTATTGAAGATCTTTATGTATCATTCAAATAAATAAAATGCAAGAAAGAATTTTACATATTTTATTAGTTGAAGATGATCCAGTAAACCAAAAAGTTGCCTCATCTACCTTAAAAAGGCAAGGTTATATAGTTGATATTGCAGAAAACGGCCGCATTGGGGTAGAATTATTTAAACAAAACTACTATGACATCATCTTGATGGATATTCAGATGCCTGAAATGGATGGAATAGAAGCCACAAAAATAATTCGTCAGTTAGAAATTGATGAAGGAAGAAATATTCAAATCCCGATTATTGCAGTAACTGCGTATGCTATGGAAAAAGATAAAAATACTTTTTTAAGTGCAGGAATGGATAACTACCTTAGTAAACCTTACAAACCTGAAAATTTACTTTCTCTAATTAACTCTACTTTAGAATATTAGAAAAATGCTCTCATTTTTAGTATTCCTTATTTGTTTATGTTTTTTACTTCTCTATTTTGCATTTCAGAAGTTATATTATTCTATCCAAAAAGAAATAGACGAGAAAAATAAAATATTAAAGTCAATAAACGAGAAACTTTGTAATGTAAATGCGGAACTAGAACAAAGAGTTCAGGAAAGAACACAAAAACTTCTTGAAGAAATTGATCAGCATAAGAAAACTGATGCAGAACTGAAAAAAGCTTTAAATCATGCTGAAAAAGCAATTTTCCTAAAAAACGCTTTCTTATCAAATATCAGTCATGAAATAAGAACACCCTTAAATGGGATAATCGGATTCTCAGGTCTTATTTGCAATACTCAAACCACAAGTATTTCCAATGAAATAGCAGAATATTCTATTAACATAAAAGAAAGTGGTGAGCGGTTATTAAAGCTTCTCAACAATATCATTGATATTAGCAGAATTGAAGCATTTGACTATACGGTTAAATGCGAAGTTGTTGATTTAAAGCATCTTTTACAAGATATATCTCAAATTTATCAACCCATATGTAAGTCAAAAAATCTTGAATGGAGGTTTGAGGTTGAAAACCAAATTAATGTTATTGCAGATACTATCGAATTGGAGAAGGTAATTTGCCTATTACTCGATAATTGTGTAAAATATACAGAGAATGGATTCGTATCTGTTTCACTAATGCAAAACATAGGGTTGAATCAGTCTGTTATAAATATATCAGATAGCGGTATTGGTATCGATCCCGCCTACTTAGATGAAGTATTTGATGCATTTCGACAGGAAAGTCTTGGATATAATCGTTCATTTGAAGGAGCAGGATTAGGATTACCCCTCTCCTACCGACTCATTAAGCTAATGAACGGTAATATTACTATATCCTCAAAAAAAGGGTCCGGTACAACCGTAAGTATAAAATTACCGATTACCAAAAAGGAAGCTAATAAACAAGAATTTGAGAATAGAGATAAATTTAGCCAGCATATTCATTTGCAAGGTTTAAAAATATTAGTATTAGAAGATGATCGGATAAATCGTATGCTTTTAGAAAAACTTTTGAAAGGAACCGGAGAAGTTGTTCTTGCCGAAGATGGAGATAAAGTACTCAATGCAATATTGGCTTTCGAGCAAACTAAAAAAGTATTCGACATTATGCTTTTTGATATTAATATTCCAAAACCTTGGAATGGAATAAGTTTAATGAAGGAAATTAAACATCGATGGCCTAAATATCAATTAATTCCATTTATTGCACAAACAGCATATGCAATGTCTGAAGATAAAGACAATCTGCTTCACGAAGGATTTGATGCATATATATCTAAACCTATTGATTACAAAGAACTTTACTACATTATCCATAAAAAAATCAACTTGCATAAGAGTTAGTACTGATTGGATCGCACAACATTTTTTTTAATATTATGTTATTACCATGTCAAGCATCATGAATGATGCTTACTTTTGCAGCATATTAAAATTCAAGACGCAGAAGCCATTCTAACTCTCTATTTATCACTACTATAAAATATTAACATAAACGAAATGAACTCAGTGCGCATCTCATATAAAATCATAATTATCTTAATTTCCATTTTCATTGGGTTTCAGAGAGTAAATAGTCAGGATCTATACCCTTTCAGTAAGGGCTGGTCTATTGGATTTAATTTAGGAACAAGCTATTTTTATGGAGATGCATCTGACGGGAAGAACAGACTTTGGAATAACACACCTTTTAGTAAATATTATTACGAAGACAGGAATATAATGCTCTCATTTACTGGATCAAAAGACTTTAATGAGTTTTTTGGATTAAGGGGAAATCTACTTTGGGGTAAGTTTAATGGAAGATCCGAAAAAATTGGTGTTTACACGAATGGAAATGTTCAGGAAATAAGCATAGAGGCATATGCAAATATTCTTGATATAATTAAATATAAACGTAATAGAAAATACTCATTTTATGCTTTTGGAGGATTAGGACTTAGCAGTTTTCGTACAAATCTTTACTCCTTAATAAATGATAGCTTATTACAAACATTCGGATACTCTACAAATGGGAAAGATGCAACATCCAGAACAACAGAAGCTATGTTGAGTTTAGGCTTAGGATTTAGATATTACATAAATCCTAAAGCTTCTCTTAATTTTGAAACTTCACTTCGAAATGTATTTACAGACAAATTGGATGCACTAATGATTGACAAAGCAAATTTGGAAGGGTATGGATTTATGTCTGTAGGTTTTACGTATCACTTTGACTTTAAAATTCGTAAACGGAATAAGAGTTTTCTGGATCCTGATGGGAGAACAAACAAACGAAGTAATGGAATTAACAATAACCGCAAGAAAAAGTTAAAAAATAAATGGCAGAAAAGATTTTAATAAAAAAGCCTCAAAATTTTGAGGCTTTTTTATTAAAAAATATCTTTCAATTCGGTCCCTTTATCTTCTTTTTCAAATAGTTCTCCTGTTTTGAATCTTTTTAGAAACTGTATTGTTTTACTGTTTGATGCTGGGCTATATTCAAAAAACAAATTAAAGTTATTATTCTCAAAATGTATTGTATTGTTTAAAGAATCTGATATGTAAAATTGTCCTATTTCAGGCAATGTTGCATCTATACCATATTTAGACATCAATGTATTCACAATACCATGAACATCTAATAAAGGTGCATCTTTAAGTAAATACTGCCCCATAACAAAGCTATTATTTACAAAATAAAAATTAGCCCTCATCGACATTCCCAAAACCTCTTCTCTATATCCTGCAACTTTAAACACAACTCCTTTCGTTAGCTTTTCTTCATAACACCAAGGATTGCCTTTGATTTTACGAAGCTTTTGAAAACTAGATTCAAATGGAACTTTTCCAAATGATACCGGTATATCTGTTTTATACGAAGGGATTGTTCTGTTAAACAATGCTCTATAAGTTTGGTGAATCAGTGATTCGGCTGTACAATGCGGATATGGGCCTTTCATGAATATCTTTCTGTAAAAACCATGATACTCAGCACTATATTTTCCGTAAATAGCTCGAATAATGAGCAATTGTAATTTAACGTACAGCTTAATTAAAATCATAATTCTACAGGTAAAGTTCTTTCTTCAGATTCAGTATTAAAATCGACAAAAACCAATTGCATTTTACGAAAATAGATCTTTAATTTATCTTGGATTTCTTGATTTTGTTTACTGTAATATCTCAAACTCATTGAGAAACCATTATTTTCAATATTTAACATTCGTTGACCATTTTTTTCTTCAATCATCAACATATCACTCCATTGACAATCATTCGACAAATATTTATCACGGATTGATTTTATAATCAACGATGTGTCAATTTTTTTAATGTCGGAAAATACATATTCACCCATGATGAATTCTCCATCAAAGAAAAAGAATAAGCTTTTTACTCTTACACCCATGGCATCCTCATTAAAATATCCAAGAATTGAAATTTCATTACCATCCATATCAAGGATATTAAAGCAATCAGGTATTCCCTTTTGTTTAAAGATTATTTTATAATTTTCACCAAACTTGAATTTATCAAATTCAATTTGGGTATCAGTATTATACCGTTCTACATGCTCTTTAAACTTTTTCTTAAAAAATACAATGATATGATAATAAATATCATCTGTTATACATGGTTTGTGAGGACTTTTATAATTGCGTTTTTTATGAAACTGCATGTATTCATAACTAAAACGTCCATGTATCATTGTTATAACAAAAAGGGAAATACGAACCCTGTTCAGCATTACAATGATAAACAGGGCTGCAATACCTCCTAAAATACCATAAATCAGGTTCATAGGTATTAATATTAAATAGTTTTATATAAGCTTAAATCTTTTAAATCAAAATAATTAATAAAGCTTACTTTCTGGGTATTTTCTGTCCTACCAATACGAATAAAGAACTCAGCAGATTTCTTGTATTTGTCATTTCGGTTGGCATCAAACATTAATAAATATCCCATAATGATATTTCCAGCCATTTCAACTAAACGACGAGAATGGAAATCAAACAGTTCATTATTTTCAGCTTCCTGGACTTTTTGTACCGTTTTTTGATACTGTTCTGCCATTTTTAATAACGAATGCTTTAGATAACTCAGTTCCGGTTTAATCTGAATCGCTTCATATTCTTTAATCATTTTTAAATAGTTTCCATTTCCAACATAGCGAATAGCTGCTACTACCTGAAGCTGAGAAGTTCCTTCGTAAATAGTTGTGATACGAGCATCACGATAGATTCTTTCGATGGGAAAATCTTTCATAAAACCAGTTCCACCATGAATTTGCAATGAATCATACGCAATCTGATTGCAATATTCACTTGAAAAAAGTTTAAGCATTGGTGTTAGCATATCAGCATTACGTTGATAATATTTAGCATCATTCCGTTCTTCTGCATTTAAAGTACGGTCATGTTGAATATGAAAATATGATTTATAAATATCAACGCAACGACATGTTTCATAAAGAAGTGTACGAATTGCATCAATCTTTACATTCATATTTGTAAGCATTTCAAATACAGCTGGATACTGGATAATAGTTTTACCAAACTGTTCTCTTTCCATTGCATATTTCACTGCTTCGCGATATGCTGCTTCAGCAATACCAACTGATTGAGCCCCAACACCTAAACGTGCCGAATTCATTAGAGCCATCACATATTTAATGAGCCCCATTTTACGGTCACCAATCAATTTAGCAGGGGCATTATTGAAGACTAATTCACAAGTTGGGGAACCTTTAATACCCAATTTATTTTCAATACGACGAACAGTAAACGCTTTATGCCTTCTATCGTATACGAATAGCGATAACCCACGGCCATCGTTAGTACCTTCTTCTGAACGGGCTAACACCAATGATACATCAGCATCCCCATTCGTAATGAAACGCTTTACACCGTTCAATAACCATGTTTGAGTAGCTTCATCGAAGTGCGCTTTTAGCTGTACCGCTTGAAGATCTGAGCCTGCATCCGGCTCGGTTAAATCCATTGCTGCAGTAGCGCCTTTAGGAAACATCGGAAGAAACTCATCTTTGATTTCTTCTGAACCGAACTCGTGAATTGTTTCAGCACAATCCTGTAATCCCCAAATGTTTGCAAAACCAGCATCGCCACGCGATACAATTTCTGCTGCCATTACGTATGGAACTATCGAAAAATTTAATCCTCCATACTGGCGTGGTAATGACATACCAATCATTCCTGAACGAACCAAAGCATCATAGTTTTCCTGGGTACCACGAGCGTATTTCACTTCGTTGTTTACAAGAGATGGTCCGTCATGATCTACAGATTCGGCATTCGGAGCGACAATATCTCCACAGATTTCACCCACAATTTCGAGCACTTTATCATAGCTATCCAAAGCATCTTCGAAATCAACCGGTGCATAATCATATCTTTCTTTATCTTTAAATCCGTCTTCCTTTAATTGAACGATCTTGTCCATTAAGGGATGGTTCAGATGAAATTTTAAATTTTCGTTATCAGTATAAAAATTAGCCATTGTGTGCTTTTTTCCTGGTTAAAAATAACATTAATTATCGTACCTTGAATGACTTTACAGAGCTATTTCGAATTAGCTTTGTAATATTTAATCATTTTGGGAACAATATCCTCAATACGACCAATAATGGTGTAATCGGCTATTTTATTAATCGGAGCATTGGGATCAGTATTAATGCTGATGATCGTTGCCGACTGATCCATCCCAGCACGGTGTTGTACAGCACCGGAAATACCACAAGCAATATAAAGCTTCGGGCGAACAGTAACACCCGTTTGACCAATCTGACGTTCATGTTCAATGAGGCCGCCGTCAACTGCAGCACGAGTTGCACCCACTTCACCCTGAAGAACTTCAGCCAATTCAAATAAGTGATTAAAATTTTCTTTGGTACCAACACCATAACCACCAGCTACAATTATCTGAGCACCTTTAATATTTACCTTTTGCTTTTCAACATGACGTTCAATAATTTCAAGAACAAAATCAGTATCTTTTACAATTCCATGAATGTCAATATGTTTAACAATGCCTTTATGCGTTAATGAGATGATTTCTTTTTTCATAACACCTTCGCGAACGGTAGCCATCTGTGGGCGTGTTTCCGGATTGATGATGGTCGCAATGATATTTCCACCAAAAGCAGGACGAATCTGATACAATAAGTCTTTGTATTGCTTTTGGGTTTTATTTTCAAAATGATCACCAATTTCAAGGCTTGTACAATCGGCAGTTAAGCCGCAACGCATTGCAGAAGCAATACGAGGAGCTAAATCACGACCTACTGAGGTTGCTCCAAACAGAGCAATTTCAGGGTTTTCAACTCTAAAAAGATGATTAATAATGGCGGCATGAGGAAGCGTTGAATAAGGAAATAAACGATTATCCTGAGCAAGATGAATAACATCTACACCATAAGGAAAAATCTGCTCTTCAATAGTCGGAATTTCGTTTCCAATAACAACAGCTTCGAGTTTTACATTTAATTCATTAGCGAGTTTTCTACCCTTTGATAGAAGCTCAAGACTAACATCTGCAATTGTACCTTCTTCGGTAACTTCGCAATAAACGAATATATTATTCATACTGTGATTTTCGGGCGTTGATTAACCAATTACGTGACTGTCAATTAAAGACTTCATCAAAGCTTCGATTTCCTGATCGTTGTTTGAGAGTACTTTTGATTCTTTTTGTTGAAGAACAACATTTTCAATTTTCTTTACTTTAGTAGGAGAACCTGATAATCCTAAGTATTCATCATTTGCATTCAGGTCTGCCACTGTCCACTCGTCTATTTGAAGATAAGGACGATGATTGTAAAGTTCAGTATAATCTTTAGTTTCTTCTTGTAATTCAGTTATTGTACGTGAATGCTTGAAACGCATCAAAAGTTTAGTATTACGTGGACGACAGTCAGGAGCAGAACTATGAACTGTAATCAACGATGGCAGAGGAGCTTTCACTACTTCAATCCCTCGTTCCAAACGACGCTTTATGGTTATATAACTATCGGTAACATCCATAACTTCTTCAGCATAGGTTACCTGAGGGATATCAAGTTTTTCGGCTGTTTGAGGACCAACCTGAGCGGTATCTCCATCTATTGCCTGACGGCCAGAAATTACCAGTTGGTAAGGAGCCAGTTTTTGTACTGCTAATGAAATAGCATACGACGTTGCTAAGGTGTCACTACCGGCAAATTTGCGGTCGGTGATAAGAAAACCACGGTCAGCACCACGATACAAGGATTCGCGGATAATTTCTGCTGCACGAGGAGGACCCATCGTAACGATCACGATTTCAACATCTTTTCGCATATCCTTTATGCGAAGTGCCATTTCCAAAGCATTTAAATCTTCTGGATTGAAAATTGCTGGCAATGCCGCGCGGTTCACTGTACCGTCTGCCTTCATGGCATCTTTACCCACATTACGGGTATCAGGAACCTGTTTGGCCATAACTACAATTCTAAAACTCATAAAAGTACTTTTTGTGATTATTTTAGACCTTCAAAAGTGTGCAAAGATAGGAAAATAGAATAACTAAGCAAAGGCTGATCTATTTAACTTCTTTTAATTCTACTTCAAATATCAGGGTGGAGAAAGGAGGAATATCTTTACCTGCGCCACGTGCTCCATAAGCAATATCTGATGGAATAATAAATTTTGCTTTTCCACCAACTTTCATTTTGGCAATTCCTTCTTCCCAGCCCGGAATTACCCGGCCTTCACCTAATGGAAACTCAATAGGTTCATATTGACGTTGATCATTAAACAGACCTGCCTTTTCAGCAATACTTTTAATACTGGTATCAAATACTTTACCATTTAATAACATTCCTGTATATTCAACTTTTACAGTTTTTCCATTTTCGGCTTGAGTACCCGATCCTTTTTTCGTTTCAATGTAATAAAGTCCTGATTCCGTAGGTTTTACTGATATTTTCTTTTCCTTAATATATTTTTCAATATCAGCAGTTTCTCTCACTTTTGCTTCTTCTGCTTGTTTTGTATACGCTTCCATCTGAACTTTTTGCTCAGCTTCAACTTTTTCTTTTGAGATGATTTCGGTTAACTTAATGCTATAATAAAATTTGGCTCCAGGTTTAACATCCTGTGGCATTGGTACATATTTTTTTATTGTATCTGCAAATACAATAAATGTTGCACTGTCACCAATTCCCATCATTTGAACACCTTCAAATAAGTCACCAGGATAAATTGAATCAACAGGAAACAAACGTGTTGGCTGTCCTGCATTTGTAAAAATCAAACTATCTTCCAAACGTATTGAAAGTTCACCAACAACAATATCACCTTTTTTAGGCTTAGCAGCATCTTTGTTTTGAATATGAAATTGATAAAACAAACCATTTTCAGTTTGTTCAAATCCTGGATAAGGAGATTTTTTACATGCTGCAACTACAATAGCTGCCACTACTAAAAAGAATGCAATTTTTTTCATAACTAACTGTTTTATTTAATATTAATTAATTCAACTTCATAAATCAGGATTGCTTTTTTAGGGATTTTAAAGCTATCACCTAATAAGCCATATCCTAAGTTTGAAGGCATTATCAAAAGTGCCTTCCCTCCTTTTTTCAATATTCGCACACCTTCATCCAAACCACTTGGTTCCTGTGATTTACCAATTACAAATTCTTTCAAGCCATCTCTATCTGAGTTATAAACTTCGTTTCCATTGATCAACTTCAAAGAGTATTTAAGAGTCACCGTTTGTTCGAATTTTGGATTTTGTCCCTCACCCTCTTTCCTAATCAAATATCTTAATCCAGAAGCTGATTGATTCATTTGGAGTTCATGACGTTTTATATAGCTACCAATTAAATCATTTTCAACTCTGACTAAACGTTGATTAGCCCATATAAGCTTTTCTTCTGTTGAAGCTTCTGATGATTTTTGTTTTACAGGTTGAGAGTTATTTTCGCACGAAGAAAAAATGCTGCACATCATTATCAAAATCCAAAGTAACTTTCTCATTTTTAATCCTGTTTTTTTAATTCATCATATTGATTCAGAATAGATTCAAATCTATTCAAAGTTTCAAGCATTGAAATGAATGAATCACCACCGGATGCATTTTTATGTCCACCACCACCAAAATGTTCGTGTGAAAACTGGTTTACATTGAAGTCTCCCTTCGAACGAAATGAGATTCTGATTTTATCATCACGTTCCGTAAACAGTGCCCCAAACTTAACCAGTCCTATAGATAGTGTATAATTTACAATACCTTCAGTATCACCAACTTTATAATTAAAACGTTTTAAATCCTCTTTTGTAAGATAAATATATGCCGTTGAATGTTCGGGAATTACTTTCATCCGTTCATTTAAGCAGAATCCCAGAAGCTTCATTCTCGACTCAGTAAAAGTGTCATATACTAAACGATGAATTTTTTCAGGATCAATACCAAGCTCTACTAATTTCGCTACAATTAAGTATGTTTCAGGATTTTGTGCTGAATAACTAAAAGAACCAGTGTCTGTCATTATGCCTGCATAAATACATTCTGCCCCTTCAACAGATACATAATTTAATAATTCAAGCTGTTCAATTATATTCCAGATTATTTCAGAGGTTGATGAAGGTCTGATATCAGAGATTACAGTGTCGAATTGTGCTGTATCAGGCTCCAAATGATGATCTATCAATACCTTGTATGCTTTTGAATTACTCAATAAATCCGACAGTGTCTGAACTCTTTTGGGGGCATTAAAATCAAGGCAAAAAATCATATCGGCGCTAGATAATTTTTCCCTGCATTGAAGCATTTGCTCAGTTCCAATCAACATCTTTTCAGCTCCTTTCATCCAAGTGAGAAAGTCTGGAAAAGCACTTGGCGCTATTGATGTTACATTTTTACCTAAAGATAAAAGAGTATCAGCTAATGAAAGCGAAGAACCCAAAGCATCTCCATCAGGATTGTGATGTGTAATAATTACAATGTTTTCTGAACTGAATAGCTTCTTCTTTAAGGCATTAAGTACTTCTTGAGAAATTTGCATACGATATTTTTCTACGTGAAGGATGCGATTATTTCTGGTTTTTCTAAACAAAATGAGCAGTTGCAAAGTTAAGCATTATTGTATTTAAATAAATTTCTTATCTTTACTCTCTAACTTAGGAGACAATGTACACATATTCAATGATTAAACCTCACGCTGTAAAAGCAAACAAAAGCGGGAATATTATTTCGCTTATTGAAAATGCAGGATTCAGGTTGGCTGCACTCAAAAAAACTCAATTTTCGAGAGATGAGGCCGAATCTTTTTATGCAATCCATAAAGGAAAAGATTTTTTCTCTAATTTGATAAACCATATGACCTCCGGCCCCATTATTGCAATGGTTTTGGAAAAAGAAAATGCCGTTTCTGAATTCAGAGAGTTTATTGGAAAAACAAATCCGGTTGAAGCAAATGAAGGAACTATCCGGAACCTTTTCGGAGAATCTATTACGGATAATGCGATTCATGCATCTGATTCCGTAGAAAATGCATGGAAAGAAATCCGACAAATATTTAATGAAGATGAATTGTTTTAATCGTCTACGAATAAGTCAAATTAACAATATTTCAGAATTATCTCCAATAAATCATTTGATTTATAAGGCTTAACCAAAACCTCGCTACAACCTGCATTAATTGCTTTATTTATGTCAGAATCCAAGGTATAAGCAGTTTGTGCAATTATTGGCAAATCTTTTCGTATTGCTTTAATTTGTTGAGTGGCTTCAAAACCGTCCATTTCCGGCATTTTCATGTCCATTAACACCAATTTTATATCCGGATTTTCCCTTACTTCTTCAATTGCGTTTATTCCATTCATGCAATGTATTGATTTTACTGCAATTCTTTCCAGAATTTTCTCAATCAGGACATAATTACTAAATTCATCTTCAACAATTAATATGGTTGTGGATTTATCAAGGCGTATTGGCTTTGTTGAACTTTTTAAGGTATAATCTTTCTTTACGGGGGTATAAGGCAATGTAAAATAAAACGTTGTTCCAATTCCTAAAATTGATGTCAACCATATCTTTCCGCCAAGTAATTCTACATAGGCTTTTGAAATTGCCAAACCTAAACCATTCCCTCCATAAACCTTTCCCGAATGAGTTTTTACCTGCCGGAAACGTTCGAATATTAAATCATGATATTTTGATTCAATTCCTATTCCACTGTCCCTTACATAAAACTGCAATTTATTTTCAATCAGATCATAACCAAATTCAATACTCCCTTTAGATGTGAACTTTATGGCGTTGCTAATCAGGTTAGATAAAACTTGAATAACCTTTGTTGCATCGGTTAATATCTCTGCTTTTTCATCCTCCAAAGAGGTTTTATAGTTAAAAATGACATCAGGAGAATCAATCCGTATGTTGAATTGAGCATAAAGATGGTTTAATGTTTCATTGATATTAATTTTTTTTTCACGAATAACTTCCTGTCCGGCTTCAATAGTCGATATTTTAATAATGTCATCTATAATAGATGTTAACTGATTACAATTCTGATGTATAATACGAGAATAATACATCCGTTCTTCCTGTGAAATATCCGGCAAAGTCATAAAGTCAGTAAATCCAACAATTCCATTTAGGGGAGTTCGTATTTCGTGACTCATATTGTTTAAAAAAGCTGTTTTTAACCTGTCACTTTCTTCTGCTTTTTCTTTTGCATTAAGCAACTCGTTCTGAATAGATTTTCGCTGTTCTTCTATTTGTTTTTCTAACGTAATATCATTTACAATTCCATTCCATATTATATCACCATTTTGTTGAAGTTTTGGAGTAGATTTGATACTTAGCCATTTAAGTCCATGAGAAGTATATATTCGTCCAACCCATTCAATAATCGATAAATTTGATTTTGCACACTCTTCCATTTGAAAAAGTACTTTCAAATCTTCTTCTTCAACTTTATTGTATGCGTTCATAAGGTTGTCATACAAGTCTTCAATGCTTGATTCTACAATTTCCGTAAAACGGTTGCTTACAAACTCAAACTTGCTTGCTTTATTTTCCGCTGCTCTTATTCTATAAACTCCTGTAGGTATATTCTGGAGCAATTCTTCAAAATCTCTCTTGCTTTCACGAAGCTCGTCTTCTGCTTTTTTTTGTTTGGTTATATCTCTGCCAACAATTACAACATAAACTTCATGATCAAAATAAACCGACTGCATTAAAAACTCTATAAAGCTTTCCTTATCAGCATAATTATGGACTAAGGTAAAAATATGTTCTTGTCCTGAAAGCACTGTACTGAGATGTAACTTATATTCTCGAAGCAAATCTTCAAAAAAAACCTCATTTACAGAATAGTTGATCAAAGTATCTTTTTCATTTTCAAGCAAATAACAACCTGCATCATTCAAATCAATGATCAATCCATTTGCAATATTGACCTGAATAATAGCATCTGATGTTTTATTCAGTAATGCTCTGAATTTACCTTGATCCTGCAAACGTTGTTGTAATTCGGGAAAATAACTTTTGCGGGAAGAATTATCTCCCAAACCTGTTATTTTATTGCGTAGTTCATCCCAGTTTTGCTGTAAATTTTTGTCAGAGTTCATACTAGAGAGCTTCTTTATAAATTGTTTCTAAGTCTGTTTGTGAAGGAATACGCGGATTTGTCGCATTGCAAGGGTCAAGTATCGATTTTGAAGCTAATATTGGAATAACATTGGCCGTAATTCCTTTCAGTTTTAACGTATCAGTAATTCCTAAATTCCTACTAAACTGAATTAAGTAGTTTACCAACTCATCTTTAAGCCGATTATCAGAAATATTACAATGTAACCCCAAAATGGTCGCTATTTTTCGGTATTTTGACGCAGCATAAAAAAAATTAAAATCTACAACATACGGTAAAAGCAATGCATTGCATTCTCCATGAGGTAAATCGAGATAACCGCCTAAACTATGTGCCAAAGAATGAGTACATCCCAGGCTTGCATTACTAAATGCAATACCAGCAAAATAACTACCTATCATCAAATTATTCCAATAATGAATACTTGATTGATTTTCTATAAGTAATGGCAAATTTTCATGTATAAGCCGAATAGATTCTAAAGCATGTAAATCGGTTATTTCAGAAGATGATAATGATACATAGGCTTCAAATGCATGGGTCATCGCATCTATCGCTGTACATGCAGTTAAAAAAGAAGACATTGTTTGCAAAACAACCGGATCAATCAATGAAACGTCCGGTATTAAAGAGCTACTTATAATGGCAAATTTTGTTTTCGCTTCTACATGATTAATAATGGCAAACTGAGACACATCAGCCGAAGAGCCTGAAGTTGTCGGAATACAAACCAATGGAGGCATTGGTGCTTTCACTTTGTCAACACCTTCAAATGTATGAATAGGTTGCTTATTACTAAAAACAATTCCTATTCCCTTTGCACAATCAATCACACTTCCCCCTCCAATTGCAATCAATGAATCACAACGAGCACTGGCAAAGCGTTTAGCTCCAGCTTCAACCTGAAAATCTCTTGGGTTTGGTAATATCTCACAAAATAGTTCATAAACAACACCTTGTGAATTCAACAAATTTAGAATCTCCTGTACCCAACCTGCTTCAATAATTCCAGAATCTGTTACAATCATTGGGTTTTTCATTCCCAGATTGCGAATATACTTTGCCAATAGAAAACGGGAATTTTCTCCTGTTACAACTTCTGGTGAAATAAATTTACGAAGTTTGCTTAGTTCCATAAACAGATTCAATAAAAAACCTCAATATACATCTATAAATCAACAAATTAGTCAATCTGTTATTTTTATGTGATAAAGGTATACTATTTTCGGCTACACAAAAACCTCTGTACTAATTTTTTACAGTTCATTTAAAGTTCTGTCTTTCGATACTCAACACAATCCGCATGTGAACTATATTCTAAGCCGACTGTTAACTTATTTAAGGTCCTAAAATTTAAAACAAGTATGGATAAGAATTATATATTCGACAGGTTATGGGATAATTATACCTCTCAAAACCCTATCGCGCAAAATGTGTATGATCTATTTATTTCTGAAGGGGAAGATGTTATAAATGATCATATTGCATTTAGAACATTTAACGACCCAAGAGTTTGTATGGGAGTACTTTCTAAAGTATTTACAGATGCAGGATATGAACTGAAAGGAAATTATATATTTGAAAGCAAACATCTTTTTGCAAAACACTATGAGCATAAGGATGATAAAAGTGCTCCAAGAGTATTTATCAGCGAATTAATATTAGAAGATTTTAGCCTTGAATTTCAGAGCATTATCAGAAATGAGATTAACAAAATACCTGTCAGCTTGCTAAAATCTGATAAATTTATTTTTTCAGGCAACAGTTGGGGAAAACCATCTTATAAGGTTTATGAAATGCTAAGAAGTGAGTCAGAATATGCGGCCTGGGTATATGTTTTTGGATATTGTGCTAATCATTTTACCGTAAGTATCAATCATTTAAAAAAACATAATACGATTGAAAAGGTAAATAAATTACTCAAAGATAATGGTTTTCTCCTGAATGATTCAGATGGAGAAATCAAAGGGGCTCCTGAAGAATTTCTTGAGCAATCAAGTATTAAATCTGGCATCATTGAGATTGAATTTCAAGAAGGTAAGTATAAAATACCTTCCTGTTATTACGAATTTGCCCGCAGATATCCTGATGAAAACGGAGATCTTTATTCCGGATTCATTGCAAAATCAGCTGATAAAATTTTTGAAAGTACTGATTTCTATAAACCCTAAGATGTAAGTACGATTTTATTATAAAAGAGGCTGTTTTGAACAGCCTCTTTTCTTTTTTGAATTAATAATTGATTTTTAATTTTTTGAATTGTTTTTCATCCTGAATTACTTCAAGTGCCTTTGTAAAAGAATCATCAATATCTTTCACAACTTCATAATAATAGCGAATTCCGTATAAATTGCGTGCTACCAAAGCTTTTAGCTGTGAATAAATAAACTTATCAGAACTTTCAATAGAACGTGCATTTTGCTGATCCTCATTTTTTGCTTCTTCACTCAATATTTCCTGTAGTTTTCCTGAAGCAATCATTCCCTTAATATACTCTTCGTATGATTTATATTTTTTGACTAACGTTGTATCTTTTAAATAACCATTCGTAAAATTTGTCATAAAGCTGGTTAACCTGTCAGGAATAATTTGGTTTTTACGAACACCTTTCCCTTCTGCAAACTGATTAAACAAATTCATAAATTCGCCATCCAGAGAAAATGATTTTGCAAATTCTTTGAATGTAGGATATTTTGCCATCAAAGTCTGACGATTTTTTTCCATATAATCCATTATGAAATCATTCAGTACATTTTTTCTTCGCAAATCAACATAATAATCAGAAGCTTTACTTGTATCAATTGGAGTAAAAACATCAGGCATAATTCCGCCGCCACCATAAACAACTCTTTTTCCAGTAGTTATATATTTCAGAGAATCAGGAAATTTAATTGAATCAGGGTGCAAAAACTCACCGTGCAGATATCTGCGCATATAATCCTGATAATAAGATTCAGCACCATCGGTATAAGCTTTTTGAATACAACGGCCTGATGGAGTGTAGTATCTTGCCGTAGTTAAGCGAATTACGGAGCCATCAGGCAAATCAAAAGGTTGCTGAACCAATCCCTTTCCAAACGAACGGCGCCCCATTATAATTCCACGATCCCAATCTTGTACAGCACCTGAAACAATTTCACTTGCAGAAGCGGACCCTTCATCAATTAACAGCACAAGTCGCCCTTTTTCAAATCCACCTCTCCCGGTTGATTTGAACTCTTTTTTCGGGCTTGACTGACCTTCGGTATAAACAATCAGTTTGTCGCTTGATAAAAATTCATCTGCTAAATCAATCGCAACATCCATAAAACCACCGCCATTTCCTCGTAAATCGAGTATAAAATGTTTCATTCCCTGCGATTTCAAATCAGCAAGAGCTTTTCTGAATTCGTCCATAGAAGTGCGTGAAAAACGATCAAGACGCAAATATCCTATTTCATTCGTAACCATAAACCAGGTATCAATACTGTTTAATGGAATTTTATCCCGAACAATATTATATTCCATCAATTCATTTCTGTTATTTCTCCTCACTCCTACTCTTACTGTTGTCCCCTTTTTACCACGCAAATGCGCTAAAACCCAAGAATTTGTAATAGAATCACCAATTGCTGAACGCTCATCAATTGTAACAAATTTATCACCAGCTAGTAACCCTAATTTATCTGAAGGGCCTCCGGGCACAACTTCTACAACAACAATGGTATCTTTAACAATTTGAAACTGAACGCCTATTCCATCAAAATTTCCTACTAATGGCTCATTGGTTTTCTCAAGTTCCTCTTTCGGAATATAAATTGAGTGAGGATCTAGCTCCTGAAGCATTTCAACCAATGCCTTTTCAACAATTTTTGGCTCATTAACCTTTTCAACGTACGCATAACGAATTAGTTGCAATACATAATTAATTTTTTGGTCAGTTGATTTAGGATCCTGAGCTTGTAGCACCAGCGTCCCAAATAACAATGGTAGTAAGATTAAAAAGTACTTTTTCATTTTCATTTTTTATTATAAATGATAGATTGCTCAAAAGTAACGAGAAATGTTAACTTCTCGTTTTGCAATTAGCAAAAAAGAGTATTCTTTTTTGTTAACAAGTGTTAAGCTTATCATTATCTTTGAATCCTAAATCTGGTAATTGAATGAAAGAATCTGACAAGGAGCTTAAAAAAATAATTCGTAGTCTATTTTTTCCCTTATTATTTGTGGTCATTTGCTGGATAATTCTTGGCCTAGACTTTTATTTTAATCTGGATTTATATAAACTTGGAATCTATCCATTAAAAACAAAAGGTTTAGCTGGAATATTGTTCTGTGATTTCATACATGCTGATTATAAACATCTGGCATCAAACTCTATTCCTCTTATTGTTTTAGGAGGAATGCTTTTCTATTTCTATCCTGAAAAATCAATCTTATTTATCACTATAATCTGGATTTTAGGGAATACTTCTGTTTGGTTTATAGGAAGACCTTCATGGCATATTGGTGCAAGCGGATTGATTTATGGATTAGCTTCATTTCATATATTTCGGGGTTTTTTAGTTAAAAACAGGAGACTCACGGCTTTATCCATGACTATTATATTCTTGTACGGAGGTCTAGTATGGGGAATCTTCCCTGAATTTTTTCCTAAAGAAAACATCTCGTGGGAATCTCATTTATCAGGATTTACATTGGGATTAATTATGGCATTTATACTTCCAGGTGGCCCAAAATCTGATCCTGTTCCCGATGATGATATCCCTGATGATTATCCCTATTGGCTTGTTTCGGAAAACGATAAAATACCTAACGAAAATGAAAATTCTTCCTGTTGAATCAATTAGAGAAGCTGATAAATATACTATACAGAATGAACCCATTAAATCAATTGATTTAATGGAACGTGCGGCAAAAGGCTGTGTTGAATGGATTGTAAAACACCTTCCTTTAAGCAGCAATTTTACAATTATATGTGGAACAGGTAACAACGGTGGAGATGGATTGGCTATTGCAAGGTTATTACATCAAATGTCTATTAAATGTAGTGTTTATATCATCAAGACCTCCAACAATCAAAGTGAAGATTTTTTAGTAAATCTTAATCGGCTAACTGACTTTGACTTTAATATACAATTTATTAAAAATGAAACAGATATACCCATTTTAAACTCTTCATCTATCATTATTGATTCAATCTTTGGCTCTGGGTTATCTAAATCCGTCACAGGAATTTATGCACAGGTTATTTCAATAATCAACAATAGTAATGCATTCGTAATCAGTATAGACATACCCAGTGGATTGCCTGCAGATTGCGCTTGTTTTTCAAAATCAGAAGTTGTCAGAGCAAATATAACTTTGAGCTTTGAAATGCCAAAGCTGGCATTCATGTTTCCCCAAAATTCTCAATTCGTGGGTGATTGGAATATAATTCCAATCCAGTTACATTCTGAATTTTTGGATAAAGTCAATTCAAAAAATATCCTGATTACAAAAAACATAATCCAGAGTATTTATAAAGTCAGAAGCAAATTTTCTCACAAGGGAACTTTCGGACATGCCTTGATAATTGCCGGCAGTACCGGAAAATATGGAGCTGCAATACTAAGCGCTGAAGCCTGTTTAAGAGCCGGAACTGGCTTGCTTACTGTACATACAGCACAAAAAGGGTTACCCATACTCCAAACTGCAATCCCAGAAGCTATGGTATCGATAGATGAAACCGAAGATTATATTGGAAACTTACCTGGTATTCAAGAATATGATGCAATTGCAATAGGTCCTGGAATAGGAACTCAAAAAGCTACGCAAAATCAATTAAAACTGCTTATTCAAAATTCCAATCAACCCTTAATATTTGATGCCGATGCTTTGAACATTATTTCTGAAAATAAAACATGGTTATCATTTATCCCTCCCAATTCAATTTTAACTCCTCACCCTGGAGAATTTGCCCGATTATTCGGAAAAGTAATTGACGATTTTGAGAAAAATAAAATTCAGCGTGATTTATCATTTAAATATAAGATATTCATAATATTAAAAGGCGCTCACACTGCAATTACAACCCCCAATGGAGAATGCTTTTTTAATTCTACAGGAAATCCGGGGATGGCCACAGCTGGAAGTGGAGATGTATTGACTGGTATTTTACTTTCCCTTCTTTCGCAAGGGTATACGCCTAAAGAAACTGCGATATTGGGAGTTTATTTACATGGTTTGGCAGGTGATTTTGCTTCGGAAAAATTTTCACAGGAAAGTATGATTGCTCGTGATATTATTCGTAACTTAGCACCTGCTTTTCAGGCAATTAATAAATAATCCTTATAAAAATCATGAAACGCATTATTTTCCCATTAACATTCCTGTTAACCATCTCTATTTCAATGGGTAACACAATTTTGATTGACAGTCTTATTCAAAGTAATACAACACCTAAACCATCTATATCTGAAGTTAAAACTATTTCAAAACGAAGTAACGAGATTGAAAGAATTACAATTCCGGGATATTTTCATTTCAAAAACAAATCTCTTTTTAAACCCGAAATTTACCGTTACGATTCTGGATTAGGTTCTATTTTGTTTATTGCATCAACACCATTAAATGACAACGACATAAAGTGCTTGCATCTTGTACTTCGAAAAATTCTAAATACCTCCTCTGGCCAGGTTTCTGTGATTAAAGAATTTAAAATAAATAATTCAAACTTACCCAAAACAGATGAATGTAAATGTTTACCAGAAACAAATCTTTTAATATTATTTATTAATCACATTCAGGCCTAAATCTTATTTCAGCGTTTTGGTAAGCCAATCTGAAATAATTTGTAGAACTTCCGGGGAAATAGTTTCCTCAATATCAGAATATTCGTCAGGAGAACCACTTTTTGCATGTTGAAAAAGATGGTTTAAACCTATCAATTTTTTAATTTCAAAGTTTTTGTTTCTTGCTTTCTTCAATGCTTTTTTAATAGCCTTAAGATTTTCATCGGCTGGAACTTGTAAATCAAGACTTCCATTAATTGCTAATACTGGCTGTTTAACTTTCTTCAGATATAGTGAAGGTTCTAAACTTATAAATGAACGAAACCACGGTGTTATAACAGACTGGATCAAGGCATCATTTTGTGCAGGGGAAATACCCAATTCTTTTCGTTCTTCCGAAGAAAGTGTATTTGAAAAATCTGTAGTTATTTCTTTGATTCTCTGTTGTGCTAAAACATTATCAGTATTATTACGTAATACACTGTAAATCTTTTTATTTTGCCCAATCAATCTATCTATAAGTTTCGTTTTTATTTTATCAGCACCATAAATTAGCTTTGTTTGAGATATTAAAATCTGTTCTCCACTTGTTCCCGGGCCTGCCATCAATACTATTGCAGCTAAATCTTTTCGATAGGAGGCAATATATGGAGCAATCATTCCTCCTTCACTATGACCAATTAATGTAATTTTGGAAGAGTCGACGTTGGGATGTTTTTTCAAATAATCAACAGCCGCCTCTACATCTTTCGCAAAATCGTAAGTTGTTGCAGTTGAATATATACCTTCAGATTTAGCAACCCCCCTGTCGTCAAAACGTAATACAGCAAAACCTGCTTTTGTCAGATAATCAGAAAGCACCAAGAAAGGTTTATGTCCAAGAAGTTCTTCATCTCGATTTTGAGGCCCGGATCCACTAATCAGAACAACAGCAGGATATGTTTTCTTGAAATCTGGATATGTTAGTGTTCCGGAAAGGTATATATGTTCTTCTTTGTTTTCAAACACAATCTCTTCTGTAACATAATTATAAGGCGGTTTAGGCTCCTGAGGGCGATTAAATGCGGAAGCATTTTCCGTTTTATGAAATACCAATTGTTCTTTAAATATACTTTGTTTAAACAATCCTGTTATCGTAGAATCCTGAAAATTAATTTTGCCTTTAAAATTAACACCTAACGATCTTATTTTCAACCTTATACTATCATTAAAGAGCTGAAAATCAGTAACCGGAATATCATATGCACTTTGTAATGGACTATCTAAAACTGCGTTTAAGCTATCTTTTTCCGTTTTGGTGATTTTTAATATTAATGGCAAATTTTTGTTTTGAGACTGAAGATTTGCTTTCCAAAACCCGGAAACGAAAGAATTTGTATCTTGCGAATGAAGTAAAAAAGGACTTAACACAATGATTATCAAAAGTCCTAATTTGGTTTTATGTAGTTGCATAGTGTTGGTAAAAACGATTCAAAATTAATCATTTCGATCACTTGTGGACGATTCTTCCTAAAAACATAAGTCGTCTTCACTTTTTTTAACACATTTACACAATGTACTATTTGCATATAACAGATACACTGCATATTAAGCCATATCTATTCTGGTTATAAAATCAAATTTTCAGCTTCGGAAACAGAGAATTTAAGCTCATTCAAAAAAATGAAGTATCTTAGCTGCAAAATCAAGTGAATATGAAAATTGAAAAAAACACGGTAGTCGGTTTGTCATATACCCTGACTTATGACGATGCTGAAGGTGAATTAATAGAAAAAGTTGTTCGTGAAGAACCTCTTATTACTTTAATTGGCTATGAAAATCTTCTGGAAACTTTCGAACAAAATATATTGGGAAAACAAACTGGGGATAAATTCGAATTTACTATTGACGAAAAAAATGCATACGGCGAATATGATGAAGAGAACGTAGTGGATGTCCCTAAAAATGTATTTGAACAAGAAGGAAAGTTTGATTCGGAAAATGTTTACGTTGGAAATATTATTCCAATCAACGATCCTGATGGGAATGAATACTTTGCAGAGGTTGTTGAAATAAATAATGAAACTGTAAAACTAGATTTCAATCATCCGCTTGCAGGAGAAACTCTTCACTTTGTTGGGGAAATTGTTTCCGTAAGACAAGGAACCCCTGAAGAAATTGAAATGGGTGATGCCTTTGGAAATGATGAAGAATAAACAAATATAAATATCCACAATATTTACATTCAAATAAGATCCAATTTATCCATCTGGCATATAATAAAATACAACTAGATATTAACAATTAAGCCGGCTTGACGCCGGCTTAATTGTTAATATCTAGTTAATGAGTTAGCTTTTAACATTGTGTAACCCTGATTAGTAAGTATCTTTAAAACGTTTTAGTAAAATGAAAATTAATCAAAATCAATGCACTATGAAAAAAGTCTTTTTAGTATTTGCAGCCATTGCTTTCGTTATTGCATGTAGTAAGGACGAAACTACAACTCTCCCAACATCTCAAACACTGAATCCTCAAAAAGTACAATGGGGATTATGTATTGAATATACTGCAACTTGGTGTGGGCCATGTGGTAATTGGGGGGCTCCTTTAGCTCATGAAGTATATAATATGGGAAAAGTAGCCGTAATTGCATGTCATGTAAGCAATGATCCGATGTATGATGCTGCACTATATTCCTCATTAACAAATGACAGATCAACAGGAGGTGGAGTTCCTGCATTCTGGATGGGAGATACAAAAACTTCGAGTTCCTCTGCGATGACTCAATTACTTACAAAAATTCCAGATGCGTCTGTTGATTTAACTTATTCAATCTCAAACGGGAAAATGAAAGTAAATACACGTTCAAAGTTTTTTAATGCTGTTTCTGGTGACTATTATTTAAGCGTATTTGTGCTAGAAGACGGAATTGATGGTTCCAGTACGGCTGGAGATTATGCGCAAAACGGTGTTTCAAATCCAACGACATACAAACATGACTTTGTCCTAAGAGCATCTGCGACAAGTAACTGTTATGGAGAACAGATTGCAACCGGATCAATTGCAGCTAATAAATCTATCGACAAAAGCTATGAGATCACATTAAAGTCTGACTGGAAAAAAACGCTTTACCCATGTGCTGTTTTATGGAAAAAAGAAACAGGTACACCTGCTTATAAGTATGTAAATGCAATCTATAAAAAATAATTTGTAACTCTTGATTTTTTTCAAAAAGCCTGGCAATCAATGCCAGGCTTTTTTTGTACTTTCACAATTTCAAATCAGCCTAAAAAGCATGGAAACATTTCTCGAAAAATCAATTCAATATATCATTTCTAAACCCAGTTATAACCCGGAAAAAACATGTTTGGTATATCCAAACAGAAGAGCTGGATTGTTTCTAAAAAAGTACTATTCTAAATCAAATTCAAATACTAACTGGCTTCCAGATTTATTTGCCATTCAAGATTTTATCTTTTCTATTACAGATTTACAAAAAGCGGATCCCGTTGAAATTTCATTTATTCTGTATGAAATTCATTTAGAAACAGAAATAGATAACCGTCGTTCTTTTGAAGAATTTTTACCTTTTACTCAACTTCTGATTAGTGATATTAATGAAATAGATTTTTACAATGTAAATACAAGCAAGCTATTTGGATATCTTACCGAAAGTAAAGCAATTCAACTATGGAATCCTGAAAAATCAGATCTTACTGAATTTGAAAAATCTTATCTACGTTTTTACCGTTCTCTTGAAACATACTATAATCAATTAAAGAGCAAACTATTATGCAATAACAAAGCTTATGAAGGCTTGGCATATCGGATTTTTCTTGAAAAACTTGAATCAGGAATGATTAACATTCCTTGGGATAAAGTTTACTTTATCGGTTTTAATGCATTGAATTATTGTGAACAGAAAATAACTCAAATGTTGGAACTTGAAAACAAAGCAGAAATGCTTTGGGATGCGGATGTTTTCTATTTATATGATAATGAGCATGAAGCAGGTTTATTTTTACGCAAATACTTAAAAAACAACACTACTGAAAGGTGGATTTCAAATTATTTCGCATCAGAAAATAAGAAAATCGAAATAATGGGAATCCCGGGGAACGGTAACCAGGTATTGCTTGCCGGAAAATTGATTCAAGAAGAAATCAATCATGAAATTGAAAATCTGCAAAATACGGCAGTAGTACTCGCCGACGAAAATCTACTCCTTCCCTTTTTAAACTCACTCCCCAAAAGTATTCAGAATGTTAATATTACAATGGGATATCCGCTAAAATTAATCTCTTACTATGATTTTGTAATCCGGTATATTCAATTACACGAACATCGAATATCTGGTAATTCTAAAAATCAGTTTCTTGCTACAGACGTAATTTCTTTTATTCAGCATCCGGTTTTTATTCATCATTTTTCACAATCTGAAACAATTAATGATATTATTACAAGCCTTCGCTCCTACTTCTTTGTTTCTCCAAAAAAACTGGATGAAATATCACTTCATTTTTTAAGCATCAATAAATTTATAAACAGCTACTTAGATACATCTGTCTCAAGTGTAAGTCAAGTATTAAAACAAGTTATTTCAATTATTGATACAATCAAAATTTCAGAAAACATATCTCAGAAAAATACGTTAGAGAGCGATATGTTATATTGTATTGAACTCATTATTTATCAATTAAATAAATATTTACAATCATTTCCATATATCGAAACACTTACTTTGCTTCGGAAAATATTTCAACAATTAGTATCCACTTCAAGATTGCCTTTTTTAGGAGAGCCACTAGCAGGATTACAGGTAATGGGTATGCTCGAAACTCGAAATCTCGATTTTAGAAATATAATTATTGTATCCGTTAATGAAGGAACTTTACCTGCAGGAAAAAATGGCAATTCATTAATCCCTCATGATATACGAAGAGATTTTGGGTTACCCATAACTCGTGAAAAAGATGCGATATTTGCCTATCATTTCTACAGATTATTACAAAGAGCAGAAAAGATAACACTTATATATAATTCAGAACCTGATAAAATGAATGGGGGTGATATAAGTCGATTTATCCTTCAACTTCAGGATGAACTACCTCGTTTCAATCCTTCTATCAAAATAAAGCATCAAATAATTGAATCTAAATTATCTGCAGAAAAACAAATAAATAAGGTATTCGTTACCAAAAATCATGAAATTATTAATCAACTGGGGAAAAAAGCTGAATATGGGCTATCTCCAACATCTTTAAGTGATTATGTACAGTGTCCTTTGAAATTTTATTTAAAATCATTACTATATTTAAAAACGGATGAACAATTAGACAAAACAATAGACGCCAGAATATTTGGTACAATTGTCCATGAGGTTTTACAAACTATTTATACTGAATTTGGAAACAGTCCTTTGACTATTGAGGTGTTAGAATCTATTAACAAAGAGAGGATTACTGCATTGGTAAAAGTATTGTTTGAAAAAAACTGGCCCAATGGAAATATTGAAAGTGGAAAGAACCTGCTTTACTTTCAGATGGCTGTAACTCAAATTATGAGCTTTTTAAAACTGGAAAAAGAAAAAATAAAGCAATGGTTATCTGAAAATAAACTCCTTTCTATTATTGGAATGGAAAAGGAACTCAATTCAAATATAGAACTAACGAATAAATCCGTAAGCATTGTAAAAATTAAAGGAACTGCAGACAGAATAGATAAACTGGGAAATATTTTCAGGCTGATCGACTATAAAACAGGAAAAGTTGATCAGAACAAAGATTTAAAAATAGCGGTACTGGATGATATTTTTACAGACTCAAAACTTGCAAAAAGTTTACAATTAATGATTTATTGCTGGTTACTTGCCAAAAATGTTACAGATCATAACTTTCAATGCATTCCCGGAATTATATCTTTTAAAAAGATCAATAGCGGCCTATTTAATATTAAGATTGATAAAGAAGATTTGATTGTAGATAATTCTGTTATTCAAGTATTTGAAGAAGGATTCATTCGGCTTCTAGAAGAAATATTCAATCCGGATATCCCATTCACCCAAACTACAAATATCGAAAACTGTAGTTATTGTGATTATGTAAACATTTGCCATCGTTAAACTTGTAATTATGAACAATGAATTTCACAAACGAATACGTAGCTTTGGCTATGCTTTTAATGGGTTTAAATGGGCTCTTAAAACTCAAAAAAATCTTCAGATTCATGTAATTGCTCTTATTCTGGTAGTGATCTTAGGCATTTTCTTTAATGTAAACATATCAGAATGGATTGTTCTTTTTATATGTTTCGCATTGGTAATCAGTGCCGAAATTTTCAATACTGCACTTGAAAAACTTACTGACATTATATCCCCTGAATACAATGAGCAAGCCGGAAAAGTAAAGGATGTTGCTGCCGCTGCTGTTTTATTCTCAGCATTAATTTCAGTAATTTGCGGATTGATTATCTTTGTGCCTAGGATTTTACAACTACTCTAATTCAAAAATATGATTCTAATCGCAGACAGTGGCTCAACAAAAACAGAATGGTGTTTAGTACAAAACAATGGTGAACGTAAAACATTTCAAACCATCGGAATGAATCCCTATTTCATTGACCAACAAGGGGTAAATTACGTTTTAATTAAAGATTTACATCCATATATTGATCAGAAAAGTGTAACAAAACTTTACTTCTATGGTTCAGGGTGTTCCTCCATTACTCAAAATGAGACCATTGCCTCTCCAATGGAAGATTTTTTCAAAAATGCAGATATATACATTGAGCATGATTTATTGGGTGCGGCGCGTTCTCTTTGTCAGCGAGAGCCGGGTATCGCATCTATACTCGGAACCGGATCAAATTCATGTTTGTATGACGGAATCAATATTATAGAAAACGTCCCTTCTGTTGGCTATGTTTTAGGAGATGAAGGCGCAGGGTCTTATATTGGTAAACAATTAATATCCCTTTATTTAACAGGTGATTTACCATCTAATCTGGCTAAAATATTTGAAGAAACATACCATCCCGATTTAAATGAAGTGCTTGATCTGGTTTATAAAAAACCATTCCCAAACAGATATTTAGCATCCTATACCCGATTTCTCTCTGACAATATTCATGATGCTTTTGCATACAATCTTGTAAAAGACGCATTTTTAGCCTTTTTCCGTCGTCAGATTATGAAATATACAGATTATCAAAAAGTTCCGGTTCATTTTACAGGCTCCATAAGCTACTATTTTCAGGAAATACTTAAAGAAACAGCTTCTGAAATTGGAATTCATGTTGGTAGAATTGCAACAAACCCAATGGAAGGGCTAATTCAATATCATACATCCTAAAGAAATATAAACGAGGCTCTCAAATTGTTTAAACAGACAAATACGTTGCTCTTTCAATTCTATTTCTGCAATTAGGTTATCCGTATTCACGGAAAAAGTTGTATGTTTGCTTGTTAAAAACTAACATGAAAACCAAAGAAGAAATTGTTGGAAATTGGTTACCAAGGTACACTGGCACTCAACTCAATGAATTTGGACAATATATCCTTTTGGTTAATTTCCAGAAATATGTTGATATGTTTGCTAAGCAGTATAATATTCCAGTTCAGGGATTAGATCGCTCTATGCCCTGTGCTACAGCAAATAATATCACAATCATTAACTTTGGAATGGGTAGTGCAAATGCAGCTACCATTATGGATTTACTAGGGGCTATCAGACCTAAAGCAGTATTATTTTTAGGAAAATGTGGCGGATTGAAAAAGAAAAATCAATTGGGAGATTTAATACTTCCTATTGCTGCCATACGTGGAGAGGGGACTTCAAAAGACTATTTTCCACCAGAAGTTCCTGCACTTCCAGCATTTAGCCTTCAAAAAGCAATTTCAACCGCTATTCGAGAATCCCATCGTGATTACTGGACAGGAACTGTATACACCACAAATCGCAGAGTTTGGGAACACGATGAAAAATTTAAAGATTATCTACGCAGCACGCGTTGCATGGCAATAGATATGGAAACAGCAACCATCTTTATTGTTGGTTTTGCAAATCATATACCAACAGGAGCCCTGCTTTTGGTTTCCGATCAACCTATGATTTCCGAAGGAATTAAAACAGAAGCCAGTGATAAAATTGTAACTGCAAATTTCTTAGAAGATCATCTCCATATTGGTATTGAATCATTAAAACAACTCATCTATAATGGTCTTACTGTAAAACATCTTCGCTTCGACGATTAACACAACTCATATGACCGTAGAGCAGATCCTTACAAACCTTAAAAAGAAAATTTATCATCCGGTATATCTTCTTCACGGTGAAGAGCCATATTATATTGATGTGGTTAGTGATTATATCGAAAACAATGTACTCGATGAAACTGAGAA
This sequence comes from Bacteroidales bacterium, assembly GCA_963667975.1. Taxonomy (GTDB): domain Bacteria; phylum Bacteroidota; class Bacteroidia; order Bacteroidales. The sequence goes on along the minus strand of OY764079.1, from coordinate 2,772,602 downwards.
AGAGTTTAATCAAACAATCCTATATGGTCGTGATGTTGATGTTGCTTCGGTAGTTGCAATGGCAAAACGTTACCCGATGATGAGTAATCATCAGGTAGTTATTGTTAAAGAAGCTCAGGATCTAACTAAAATAGAAGAACTCAATTCTTACTTTGACAATCCACTAGAATCAACAATCCTTGTTCTATGTCATAAATACAAAAAGGTTGATAAACGCAAAGCATTTACCAAAACTGTAGAAAAAAAAGGAATTCTTTTCGAGTCTGCTAAATTATATGATGGTAAAATTCCGGACTGGATTACACGATACGTTCAGGAACGCAGTTTCACTATTAATCTGCGAACAGCCCAACTTCTGACAGAGACTTTAGGGAATGATTTAACCAAGATCGTAAATGAACTTTCAAAGTTATTTATCAACCTTCCTGCTCAAAGCGAAATCACGCCTGAACTAATCGAACGTAATATTGGAATTAGTAAAGACTTTAATATTTTTGAATTTCAAAAAGCGCTTGGTGAGCTCAATATATTGAAATGCAATCAAATAATAAATTACTTTGCTGCTAATCCAAAAGAAAATCCACTTCCTAAACTCATTGCTGTTTTACATGGTTTCTTTGTAAAAATTATGATTTACCATCAAAACAAAACGTTTCAACAAAAGGAATTAGCAGCATTGCTTGGCGTGAATCCATATTTTTTGAAAGATTATCAAAAAGCTGCCAGCAATTTTTCTATTTCAAAAGCAGCGAACAATATTGGAATTTTACGTGAATATGATTTAAAATCAAAAGGAATTGGAAGCGTTTCGGTATCAGAAGGAGAACTAATGAGAGAGATGCTTTTTAAGCTTATTCATTAAATTTAAACACAATTCGAAATAAAACAATTAAATAAAAGCATACTTAACAGATATTTAACCTCAACTTATTATGGTTCAGTACATACCAACCGTAATTACATATAATTAATCATTATTTTTGCTCGTTTTACAACGATTGAGAAAAACAACATGAAAAAAAGCAACCTCCCTTTCCTTATCCTAATTGGACTTACATTTATTTTCTTTGGTCAACATTATTCTGCAACAGCCCAAGATGCTACAATTAAAGGCTTTGTGTATGAAAAAGAAACAAGTGAGCCTGTTATATTCACCAATGTATATTTAAAGAAGACACAACATGGTGCTGCGACCGACGCAAATGGTTTTTTTGTTATTTCTCAGGTTCCACCCGGAAATTATTTTCTGACCATTACCAGTATTGGTTATGATTCGATTAGCATTCCAATTACGGTGAAACCAAATCAGGTATTGAATCAAAAAATTTATCTTCAAAAAGCATCCTATTTTATTCAGGGAGTGAATATTACGGCTGAAAGAGAAGAAGCCAGAACAGAAACCAAAACATCCGTAACAAAGGTTACGCCAAAGCAATTAAAACAAATTCCAACAGTAGGCGGGCAAGCAGACTTAGCTCAATACTTACAAGTATTACCGGGAGTTGTTTTTACTGGTGATCAGGGAGGTCAGTTATATATTCGGGGGGGAGCTCCTATTCAGAATAAAGTATTACTTGATGGAATGGTCATTTATAATCCATTTCACTCAATCGGTTTATTTTCTGTATTTGAAACTGATATTCTTAGGTCTGCAGATGTTTACACAGGAGGTTTCGGAGCCGAATATGGTGGAAGAATTTCCTCTGTTATGGACATTACAACCCGGGAAGGAAACAAAAAGAGATTATCTGGCAAAATTGCGGCAAGTACATTTGGTGCAAATGTATTACTTGAAGGACCTATTGTCCGTGAAAAAAAAGAAGGAGATGCAAGTACCTCATTTCTAATTTCATTCAAAAATTCATATCTGGAGCAGACCAGTAAAAGTCTTTACAAATATGTAGATAAAAATGGACTCCCTTTTAATTATAATGACTTATATAGCAAAATTTCAATCAATGGGCAAAATGGAAGTAAAGTAAATTTCTTTGGTTTCTCATTTAATGATCAGGTAAACAATTATAAATCGCTGGCTGATTTTAACTGGAAAAGCTATGGTTTTGGATCAAACTTTGTGTTGGTTCCTGCAAATGCACCGATGATTATGGAGGGTATATTTGCTTTTTCTGATTATAAAATCACATTAGAAGATCAGGTCAATCTGCCTAAAACAAGTAATATCAATGGATTTAACCTCGGATTATACTTTACGTATATAGAAGGTAAAAATCAACTTAAATATGGATTTGAACTACAGGGGTTTAAAACAGACTTCAATTTTTACAATTCGGCAAACAGGCAAATAGCTCAAACTGAAAATACGACAGAGGTTGCTGCTTATTTTAAATATAAAATTAGTGCAGGAAAATTCCTTATTGAACCTAGTTTCCGTGCTCAATATTATGCTTCTTTATCAGAATTATCTCCAGAGCCCCGACTAGCTGTTAAATTTCTGGCAACCAAAAAACTAAGAATAAAATTTGCAACGGGTTTGTATTCTCAAAATTTGCTTGATGCAAAATCTGATAGAGATGTGGTGAATCTGTTTTATGGATTTCTCTCCGGTCCAGATAATTTACCAGAAACATTTCAGGGAGAAAAAGTAGACAGTAAACTTCAAAAATCACAGCATGCCATTTTAGGATTCGAATATGACGTAAACGACCGTACAACAATAAATGTAGAAGGTTATTACAAGTATTTTAATCAATTAACATCAATTAACCGTAATAAAATATTTGAAGACAACTCTGATTTTTTAACAAAACCAGACTATCTGAAAAAAGACTACATCATTGAAAACGGAGATGCCTATGGCGTGGACTTTACCGCAAAATATGACTATAACAAACTCTATGTATGGTTTGTATATTCATTAGGCTGGGTTAAACGTACTGATGAACTTCAGACATATTACCCTCATTATGATCGTCGTCATAATATCAACATTCTGGTTTCTTATGTTTTAAACGACCGCATGGACTGGCAATTTGATATTCGCTGGAATTTTGGAAGTGGTTTTGCTTATACAAAGGCTCAGGGAATCTATGAAAAACTCAATTTTACGGATGGAATCTATACTGATTATACTACTTCAAATGGTCAATTAGGTGTATTGTATGCTGGTTTGAATGAAGGTCGCCTTCCCTACTATCATCGTTTAGATTTTACGTTGAAAAAGAAATGGGTTTTAGGTAAATATTCAAATCTTGAAGGGAACATTAGCATTACCAACGTGTACAATCGCGAAAACATGTTCTATTTCGACCTTATCAAATACGAACGTATTAACCAGTTACCCTTTATGCCAAGCGTTGGTCTAAGTTTAACTTTCTAATTTAATAATCTGCAACAGAAATATGAAAGGCATAGTGTCAGTTTTATGTATTCTCATAATAAACTACTCATTACCAGCACAAAAACTTAATATAAAAATAAATCCAGATAAAGTATTTATTGGGAAAGTAAAACTTAACCAAATGCCGGTTAAATTATCGTTTTTCCTGACAAACGACGGGACAAAATCCGAAACATTTCTGAAACCTAAACTTCCTGCAGGTTGTAAATTAATCCGACCTGTAGGCAATGTAACCCTTAACCCAAAGCAAAGTACCTTGTTCGAATTTTCTTATACTGCCAGCAATTCAGGTGAATTTAAAGAATTTATTTCATACGAATTTAAGGGCCGTCTCAATGAAAAGCTACTCCTCCCCTTTTTTGGTGAAGTTTTGCCCAAAGACGAAGAAGACTATGACAAATTTAAATATGTACAAGGAAACATCCGTTTCGAAAATCAGTTACTAAAAATAGGAGAGCTTAAAAACAACGAATCAAAAAAAGCATCCATACGTTTCTACAATTCATCTAAAAGAACGATCACGTTTACTCAATCAGAAGTCTTGCAACAGTTCTTACAAATCAAAATACAGCCTGTTTCAATAGAACCCAAGCAATACGGATGGATTTCTATTGACTATAATGCAGCTAAAAGAGGGGCATTTGGAATTCAAAGAGACTCTGTTTTTATAGAAAGTGATGATGAAAAAGAACCCACTAAAACCTTAATAGTGGAAGCCGATATTTTTCAGGATTTCAGTCAGGTTAGTCCTGATAAAATGAGGCTATCACCCAAGGTCTATCTTACAAACACAAGTTATGACTTCAAGTTTGTAAAGAAAGGGCAGGAAATCAGGTGTACCTTTATGATAAAAAACAAAGGTAAAAAAGAGCTGGTTATTTACAAAGCAGACGCAAGCCATCCTTCAATGATTGTAACTTACCCTCCTAAGGTTCGTTATGAAAAAGAACTTCCTGTAGAAATAAGTATGCGAACCGACGATTTAATCGGTAAAATACATGAAACAATTACATTAATCACCAACGACCCCAATTATCCACGAATTGTACTGCATATCATCGGTATTGTAGATGATAAGAAATAAGAGAAGTATTTTTTAGGTTTTTTTGATAGATAAATAATTACTTGATTATTTATCTACTTAATTATTTTGTCCAAGATTTTTGCTGCTACATTTTTATGAATCAGGATATTAATCATTTTAAGTTTTATATAATCCTGATGCAGGAAACGATATCCTTTTTCATCAATATCAAAGGCCCCACTTCCTGAATCTTTAATTAAAAACCAATATTCATTTTCAACTTTCCGATAACCAATCAGATGAATACAATGATCATCTGAGGTTGTTTCGTTTTGTAAGCGAAAATATCTTGACTCATCGTTAATATATTCTGACGGAATATCGAAATCAGGAATAATACCGGCTTTTGAACGACTATTATAGCCCGGTTCGGATACATCTCCACAAATTGCAACAGAATACCCACTATCTAACGATCTGACAATCAAATCGAAATAGTCACTCAAATTTACATTATAATAATCTTTGCTTTTCCACCAATTGTCAGGTTCATCAAGTAATCCTTTTTGATTAAATGGAATACCCTTAGTTGACATAAAACTGAAATACTCATTCAGTTTTATTTGCAGATAATCTTTCACAAAGCTTTCAGGACTATATATCTTTCCTTCCCAAACAAAGTTTGCAGGAGGTTCTCCCATAAACTGATTTAAAATTCCTTTCACTGTTTCTATCACAAGTTTTTCATTCCAGATTTGATCACGTTTAACCGATTCCAAATAGGTTTTAATACTCTGAAACATCGCTTTATGATCATATACGGTCTGCCCGGGTAATAAACCTGTATAAATCTGTGCAGGCATTGCTCCATGAAGTTTCATTTCACGAACAACAGCATTTGATTCTGACCCTTCTCCCAAATAGACATCACCTCTCTTTTGCACAAAATATCGAGCCCTTTCTAAGTACTCCTGATAAACGATATACATTTCTGAAAGCTTTATTTTTTTCCCACTTTGGCGAAAAATTTCACTCTCAATAAATGATGTTCCCGCAAAACACCAGCAAGTACCTGTTATTCCTTGATTTAAAGGAGCATTATGCCATAATGGATTATACCCTTTTACATCGTTTGGGATTTTATAAGAGCTGAAATTCAGTGTATAAACTTTGTTCTCGGTTATGGGATTTTGTTTTAACTGAAACTCTTCTGTTCCTTTTTGTACTGTATTCTGATAATACCCATTTTGTTTCGGCTGTAATTGTGATTTATCTTTCCCTTTTGGTTGTTGCGCCTGCAACGAAATAACACTTAAAAAACTAAAAATCAATATATAATGTCTTTTGTTTTTCATCATTTGTACATTTAACTACTTCTAAATAAACTCTTATTATTTTGGATTCGGAAATTGTCTGGATATTCGTTTCAGTTCCATCTCCTTCAACTGTTTTTCAAGCTTTTCTAACATTTTATCTATTCTACGCACGCGAGTTTCTGCTTTCTTGGCCTCAAGAATAGCTGTAACATACTCTTTTTTGTGAGTGTACGATAACTTTTCAAAATAATGCATTAAATCAGGATAAGGTTTCAGAGCTATAAAAAGATCATCCGGAATTTCAATTTTACGTTCTGCTGTATCTTGAACCAACTCAACAGAAACAATATCCCCAAAGCTTTTCCCTATTTTTTCGCGAATGTGTTTCAAAATGCCTAATACGTGACAGCCCTTAAGCATTGGCGATAGCGAACCTCTATATTCAACTCCATCAATTTTCGCAATTACAGGAACCATTCCCTTCTTACCAAAAACAGAAGGAATATCGTAAGGGACAATTACATACGCACCATTATTCTCACCTGCTGGTTTTATTTCGGCTTCAAATTTAATCATACTATAAATTTACAAACTAATGAGTTACAATAAACTTTCCCTTCATGATCTGTTTGCTTTGATTTTCAATTTGTACAAAATAAAGTCCTGAAGGATAATTGTCGATAGAAAGTATTAAAACAGGTTCTCCTGATTGAATATTTTGTTGAGTTACTATTCTGCCTGTAACATCCAGAATCTGAATTATTCCATTCTGTTGTACCGTTAATGGTAGTTCTATAAAAATATTACCTGATGCAGGATTGGGATAAATATTCAAAGAAGCAGACTCTATTTCATTCAATCCAAAAATAAGATTTATTCGTAAAGAATCGATATAACGAATTGTTGCCGTAGGAATCAGACTTGATTTTGTGATTTCCAATACCGGAATCTTTTTTCCCTTTGCAATCCATTTGTATTCAACAATATTCTGAGTAATTGAAGGTAACGAAACTCCCAGTGTGTCAATATGAATCGTATCTTTTTGTAAAATCTCGGATTTTACACGTAGTACCTGAAATGTACCATAAGGTGTTTTCAATGTCCCCCATCCATCTACACTATTTTTACGCTTTTTATTTTCGGCAAAATAACCAGTTGAAGTCAGACTCATTGAAAAGTTTGACTGTGTAGAATCAATATTTCCATAGTTCAACGGGAACTTATACAATCGATCAGCAACATCATATTTAACCGGAATAGGCAGCCCGCTAAATGTGGCTCCATAACCAGCTAATGAATATGCAGAAGATGCGTTTTTATAAAAGTTGAATACATTTTGAAGTTGTACTATTACAAGATCAATATTCCCTTGTTTTAATGCCTGATTTGCAGCAGTAAAAAAAGCAAGTGAATATCCAAGACCTGCTGAAGAAACGGTTATAAACGTATCAATATCCTGTGAAACAGGAGTAAGTCCTGTAAAATCCCAGGTATAATTTGCTCCGGTAAGGGTATAATCAATTCCTCCTGTCGTTAATGCAGTACTTATTCTGATTGTATCTCCGGTTGATGGCATATCAGAAGTAGTAACAGTAATTGCCTGTGAATAAACAAATAGTGGTATCAAGAGCACAAAACAAATAAAAGGCACTTTTTTCATGATGATTTTTTTTCAAATGTACACTAATTTCAAGCCATTTAGCGAACGGAAGACAACTTTCTACTATATTTGAATAAAAATTCCCAGCGATGATATCACTTCTTCAAAACATTCCTTTGCGAAATATATTGTTTCTTGATATTGAAACAGTTCCCGCAGAAAAAAGCTTTCAGGATTTGAATGAAAAGATGCAAAAATTGTGGAGTAAAAAAGCGGATAATCTTCAAAAAAACGGAAATGATCAGCCCTTAACGGCAGAAGAAATTTATCAGCGAGCCGGGATTTATGCAGAATTTGGGAAAATCATTTGTATTTCAACTGGTTTCTTTGGACAGGATTCGTTTCGGGTAAAGTCGTTTTATGGTGATAATGAAGCTGAGCTACTTCAGAATTTTGCTGATTTGCTTAATAAGTATTTTAATCAGCCTTTTCATATTCTATGCGCCCATAATGGAAAAGAGTTTGATTTTCCATATATTTCCAGAAGAATGATTATCAACAGAATACCATTGCCTGCAATTTTAGATACAGCAGGTAAAAAACCCTGGGAAGTAAATCATCTTGATACCATGGAATTATGGAAATTCGGAGATTACAAAAGTTACACATCTCTTGAACTGCTGTCAGCTATACTTAATATTCCTACTCCGAAAGATGATATTGATGGGAGCCAGGTTGCTGATGTTTACTACAACCAAAATGATTTGGAACGCATCGCAATCTATTGCCAGAAAGATACAATAACTGTCGCCCGTTTATTATTGAAATATAAGGGAAATCAGCTAATTAAGGATGATGATGTTATATATGTTTAAGATTTGCTACTTCTCTATCAAGAAGTACTACTTCAAACAAAATACCTGAAACTTATCCAGGTTTTCTTGAGTACTAAGTAAAAACATATTCAATAAATAAACTTTCGTTTATCTTTTTTTAAGATAATTTTCCAAATTAGGAAGTAAGTGCCTTTTGGAAAAACCAAAGCGAACACCCTTGTACGTTTTCTATTTTTCCCATAATACAGATGATGGCCATAAAAAACAGATATCATTTTTTTGTTTGTGAAAGGACGCATTAAACGATAAGCATTCCCGTATTTCAAAAATACAATCAAAAATCAACATTCGGAACGGTTTTACAAACTTATACTCTTCTACAGATAAATATTCAAAACATCCTTCTACAGATGAAAATTTTATATTTTGCATGTGATATTTTGGAAGAGTCTTCATCAATTTTTACTTTTCACTAAAAATAAACAATTTGGAAATCTGTTTTTTATCTATTAAATTTCGCTCTAAAACATAGCAAAACCAGTACCTTTGTGCTGGTGCAAAATGTAATACCCATGGATTTATATAATTTTACCGAAATACGACACTTTCTTCACCAACATCCGGAATTATCAGAAAATGAGACCGAAACTACAAAATTTATTGCATCGTATCTGAAATCTATTGGAGATTTTTCACTGATTTTCCCCAAAAGCGAAAAAGGATTAATTGCAATCTATACTCCCAAAAACTATCAAAAAACAATAGCGATACGTTGTGATATCGACGCAGTTCCGGTAAATGAGATAAACACTATGCCTTATTGCTCTAAATATGAAGGAATCGCGCATAAATGCGGACATGACGGACATGCAAGCCTTCTGCTGGCGCTGGCAAAACTCATTTCTGATAATCCTCCCGTCAGGTACCGGATTGTGTTGATATTTCAACCCTCGGAAGAGATTGGAAAAGGTGCACAAATGATGATTCAATTGTTAGAATACAATGCTTTAGAACCTGATTATATCATAGGATTTCATAACTTACCCGGTTTTCCGCTTCATCAGATTGTAATTAAAGAGAGAACTTTTGCGGCAGCATCCGTTGGTCTTACAATCAAGCTATCCGGTAAACAAACTCATGCTGCACATCCCGAAGAAGGCATAAATCCAGCAAACACAGTAGCTTCGCTAATTCAGAAATTTTCAAATATTTATAAATCAAGATATCACAATAATTTTACCCAGATTACTCCCATTGGAATTCACATGGGCGAAAAAGCATTTGGAACTTCTGCAGGTTATGCCGAACTATATTTCACCTTACGTACATTTTCTAATCATGACATGCAAGTACTTAAAAATGAGCTAATATCCATCACCAAAAAATTATGCATTGAATCTGGTTTAAAGCTTGAAAGCGAATGGGAAGATGAATTTCCTGCAACGGTTAACAATACTGCTATTCCTGATTCCTTTTTTGAAATTATTGAAAATCAAAATTTATCATATATAAAACTGGATCAACCTTTTAGGTGGTCAGAAGATTTTGGTGTTTATCTGATGCGTTACCCCGGAATATTTTTTGGAATAGGTTCTGGTATTGATTGTAAACCTTTACATGATCCGGAATACGATTTTCCAGATGAATTGATTAATTCAATCCCTCTATTCTTATATCAATATCTCTCTGATTTATAAAAACTATAAACTAGTTAAAAATTTCATAGTATCTACTCCGTCAGCATAATCATGTAAAGCTGGTGATTGAGTTTGTCCAAAACCTACACACCGTAATCCTTCAATTTCAGTTTTAGTTACAACACACTGCAGTTCATTCTGTTTAGCCAGTAACTGCATTTTAACCTCATCAAAAGATTGATAACGTATCAGATGAAGAACTGAAATTCGGGAAGCCAATTCAGGTTTTTCAATCATCATCACAAACTCATTGTCCAGAAAAGGCTCACTGTTCACTAAAAATATTGACTTGAAATAATCATAATTATTCATGTATTTAGAATTGAATTTGATAAATTCATAAGCAATAAACGAGGCAAATAAGTTATGAACATCATAATTTTCAGGAATATATATCTGAGATACATTTCTGCAACCAAGCCCAAAATAAAGAAAAATATCATCGGCAAGCGCTTTTAACTCAATATCTGTTTCATTCCCGTGAATTACTACAGCGCTATTCCTGTTACGGCGGATTACATTGGGATATTTACCAAAATAATAATCAAAATAACGGGCAGAGTTATTGCTTCCCGTTGCTATTACAGCATCAAAATCTTTCAGGAAACCATCCGTAAACTCAATTTTGTCAACAAATCGAGGTTCTATTTCACAAAGTATTTTTGCAATGGCTGGAAGAAGATCTTTGTCATCTGATGATAACTTTACTTTAATTTTATGACCAGAGATCAAAACGGATAAAAAATCGTGAAAGCCTACCAGTGGAATATTTCCAGCCATAATTACAGCAACAGTTTTATGATAAACATTTTCAATATCAGGGTATTGACTTAGCCATTTCATTAAATCAGACTTCGTTATGCTTTTCCCGATGGCATCAAGCATATTCCCTACAAACTGAGGAATAAACCAAGAATTGCTCAAATAAGTATTTTGTTCTAAATAACAAAGAGAACTCAATTCATTTAAATTTTTTCTGTTCAAAATTTTAGATCCAAGAGTTGAAAAAGCTTCGATACGTTCATCCGTTGTCATCGTTCAATTTTTTGTAAATTTGCAAAAATCAGCAGGCTATACTAAATCAATCGTATCCGGCGTTTAACAATGAAATTATTTAAAGTTTGAAAAACCGCTTCCTCGTCATTATTATATTCATTTTCATCTCCTTTTCCTCTTGGAGTCAGGATGCGAAATTGTTTGCCGATTACGAAGCAAAGTTACGCGTTCTGTTCGATTCTATCATCAAATCACCGCTTGACCCTCTAAAATATCAGGCAAACAACGCCTTTATTGAAACACTTCAAATGGCATTGAGCGAAAAGAACTCGTTTAAATACCCTTTTGATTCATTAAAAAATTTATCCCGGCTTACGGCAGATGACAACAAATTCAGAATTTTCAATTGGGCAATTGCAAAAAACGACGGCGAGTTTGAATATTTTGCGATTCTTCAATCGTTTAATCAGGTTAAAAAACGTTATGAAATCATACAGCTTACTGATAAGTCTGATGAAATACCCAATCCGGAAGACCCTTACCTTGATGAAAAAAACTGGTTTGGTGTAATATATTACAAAATTATTAGTCAAAAAGTAGATAACAAAACGATTTATACCTTATTGGGATGGGATGGAAACAATCGTTTTTCAAATAAAAAAGTAATTGAGCCACTGACGATTAAGAGTAATGGCAAACCCCAATTTGGAATGCCGATTTTCAGAAAAGCGAAAGAAAAAAAACGTCGGATTATTTTCGAGTATAGCAAATCAACGGTCATGATACTGCGCTTTGACACTCAACAGTATACTTACTACGAAAAGAAAAAAAAGAAGAAAGGCTCTCGTCCTGAGCTAAAAAGTGTACGAACTGAAATGATTGTTTTTGATCGGTTAATTCCTCTCGATCCTTCTCTTACAGGAAACTATCAGTTTTATGTTCCTGAATTGAATGTTGTGGATGCATATGTATTTCAAGACGGTAAATGGGTATTTATGGAAGATATTGATGCCCGGAATAAACCAAAAACAAATACAGTCAATAATCAGGAACAGCAACCTAAACGTCAGGAAAAACCAATGTATCAACCTAAACGGAATCCTTAAATTTAGTTTTTGAAAGCCACTATCCACCGCCAAATTGTCACGAAGCCAAAATACGTAAATGACAATTTGACATAATAATCCTGCATCTTTTAATTGGCTTCAATTTTGAAGAAACTCATACGGAGGATCTTTAATCATGAATTTTAATCAGTTTACCATCAAAGCACAGGAAGCAGTTCAAAAAGCATTGGAAATTGCTTCAGGCTATCAAAATCAAGCCATAGAACCTGTTCATCTATTGAAAGGTATTTTAACCATTGATGAACAAGTCATTCCTTATTTGCTAAAAAAATTAAATGTTAACACACAGATAATAAACACAACTCTTGATAAAATATTAGAGTCAAACCCCAAAGTGGCCGGAGGTAGTCCTTATTTGTCGCAAGATTCGAATAATGCATTACTCAATGCTACAAGCTGTCTTAAAGAGCATGGAGATGAATACGTTACACTTGAATTATTACTTTTAGGAATTTTAAAAGGGAATGAAACAGCGTCCAAACTACTAAAAGATAACGGAATTACAGAAAAAGACTTAAAAGCAGCTATTCAGGAAATGCGAAAAGGTTCTCAGGCAAAAAGTGCTACCTCAGAAGAGACCTACAATGCACTGAACAAATTTGCCCGCAATCTCAACGATCTGGCTCGTTCGGGTAAACTTGATCCTGTGATTGGCCGTGACGAAGAAATAAGACGGGTTTTGCAGATTTTATCTCGCAGAACCAAAAATAACCCGATTTTAATCGGAGAACCCGGAGTAGGAAAAACTGCGATTGCAGAGGGCCTTGCACATCGTATTGTAAGTGGGGATGTTCCCGAAGATCTTAAAACTAAACAGCTTTTTTCACTGGATATGGGTGCACTGATTGCCGGGGCCAAATATAAAGGAGAATTTGAAGAACGTTTAAAAAGTGTTGTAAAAGAAGTGATGTCTTCTGACGGGGAAATCATTCTCTTTATCGATGAAATTCACACGCTGGTAGGCGCAGGAGCTTCAGAAGGTGCGATGGATGCTGCTAACATCCTGAAACCAGCCCTTTCGAGAGGAGAACTGCGTGCCATCGGAGCAACAACGCTCAAGGAGTATCAGAAATATTTTGAGAAAGACAAAGCATTGGAACGTCGTTTCCAAATTGTTTTAATTGATGAACCTGATGCAGATGATGCAATCTCTATTTTACGCGGACTGAAAGAGCGTTATGAAGTTCATCACAAGGTGAGAATCAAGGATGACGCAATCATTGCTGCTGTCGAACTTTCACAACGATACATTACAGATCGTTTTCTTCCTGACAAGGCTATTGACCTTATAGATGAAGCAGCTGCAAAACTTCGACTGGAAATCAATTCATTACCCGAAGAACTTGATGAAATTGAACGTCGAATCCGCCAGTTGGAAATTGAACGCGAGGCTATTAAACGCGAAAACGATGAACAAAAGTTAAAAGTTCTCAATCAGGAAATTGCGAACCTGAGCGAGGAACGTAATCAAATTAAAAGTAAATGGCTGGCTGAAAAAGAGATTGTGGATAAAATCCAGATAAGGGTAAAAGATATCGAAACTTACAAGTTTGAAGCCCAGCAGGCCGAACGCAGCGGTGATTACGGAAAAGTAGCCGAATTACGCTATGGTCGTATCAAAGAAGCTGAAAATGAAGTAAATGAATTAAAAGCTTCGCTTCAGAAAATACAGAAAAATAGTGCCTTAATCAAAGAAGAAATTGGCAGTGAAGAAATTGCCGAAATTGTTTCGCGCTGGACAGGAATTCCGCTCAACCGTATGTTGCAAGGCGAACGTGAAAAACTACTTGCGCTGGAACAGGAATTGCACAATCGTGTGGTAGGTCAGGATGAAGCCATCGAAGCTATTGCCGATGCAATACGTCGAAATCGCGCCGGACTGAGTGATCCCAAACGTCCAATCGGGTCGTTTATCTTTCTGGGTACCACAGGAGTTGGCAAAACAGAACTGGCCAAAGCACTGGCTGAATTTCTCTTTAACGACGAGAGCTCGATGATAAGGATTGATATGTCTGAATATCAGGAACGCCACACAGTTTCACGATTAGTGGGTGCACCTCCGGGCTATGTAGGTTATGAAGAAAGCGGACAACTTACCGAAGCTGTTCGTCGTAAACCCTATTCAGTGATTTTACTTGATGAAATAGAGAAAGCTCACCCGGATGTGTTTAATATTCTGCTTCAGGTTTTAGACGACGGACGATTGACCGACAACAAAGGTCGTATTGCCGACTTCAAAAACTCTATCATTATCATGACATCAAACATTGGATCTCAGATTATTCAGGAGAATTACAGCGAACTGATTCCTGGTGATGAAGAACGAATTTATGAACGAACGAAAATGGAAGTATTTGAAATACTGCGTCGCACCATTCGTCCTGAATTTTTAAATCGTATTGATGAAACCATCATGTTTCGCCCGTTAAGTAAATTCGAAATTCGTGAGATTGTGAGTCTGCAAATTCAAAATCTTCAAAACATGCTCGAAAAGAGCAATATACGAATCAATCCTTCCCAAGAGGCTCTCGACCAACTCGCAGAGCTTGGATATGACCCGCAGTTTGGAGCCCGTCCGTTAAAACGAGTAGTTCAGAAACAAATTCTTAACGCCCTTTCTAAAGAAATACTATCTGGTAAAATACAGAATAACAGCACTATAAAAATAGATTATTTCGACGGTAACTTTGTATTTTATCAGAAATAATAATTCAATTTTATTGTCAATTAACAAAGAAGAGGTATCTCAAAAACTACAATCATAATATATTTTCCCGACTTTCGGAGCTCAGTCTTACAGCTCTTATTCATATTGAGTCCCAAAAGTCGGGAAAGTCTTTTTATTAAATGAGGGACTTTTAAGATAGCCCCTTTGTTATGCATCGAAATTTCTATTATGTGTTGATATATTAATAAGTTATGGTTTATTTCGCCTTTATAGGTATCCAAATTTCTTCTTCAGAATTTGGGTTTGCATTTTTATATTTCTCTCCTAATATCTCAAAATGTGGTCTGTTGTCCAACAAATAATCCGAATTTGGAAGCCAAGTGCCAAAGATATATTGAAAAATACTCATATCGGTGCTTGAACCTTTATAGTCAAACACAGCATAACGTCCACCTTTTAACGTGAACATTTCCATATTATTGGGTATGTTGTCAAAATCTGCTACTTCAATAGCTGCCCATTTTTCAAATTCATTTGTTGGCTTAAAATCTGCAAAATATGTCGGCTTGTAAACTGTCATTGAAATAAAATCGTTTGTCAGGTTATTGATAATATCTTTACATTCGGGTATGAAATCTTTCCAAAGATCACCTGTTTTGTTTTCAGTTAAACTCATTGTCAGTCGTTTCCCTACTAATTTTTTTTCTTTTAGAACTTCAATTCTTGGTACCATTTTTTCTATCTGTATTGTTTTAGTACGTTGTCTTTGTCATGCTTGCTACCGATGAAAGAGCTTTTGCTTAGTTATATACCCCTCGTTAAATAAGGAGCTGTATTGAACGAAATCCCTCCAAATCTGGATAGTTATTTCAAAGGTACCCAATCTTTTCTATATTTCAGAATTACAGTAAAAAACATTTACATATAAAGCTAATCATACAAAACATGCCATAAATTAATTTCATGCACTATTTCCTTCGAAATACAATATGCCGATCCTATCAAAATATAGCTCACTTGGAATAATCGCTGAGTGTTGCGCTCTGCTCATATTTATATCAATAAATAAAAAACATACTTATTCCATATTTAATTAACAAATCAATCGTATCTCATATCTTAGAACAAGGAATATCCCAATTTGAGATGAATCAGTATTTGAATACCCTGCGAAAATCGCCCTTCTAGTTTACGAAAAAACCACCAGGTACTGGGTTCATTTGCACACTTCCCATCCTCAACACATCGGAAACTATGTATTTACTCAATTAACGAATATTTATTTTTTCTCGATAGCTTTTGATTTCCCTTAAATCCCCGTTGCTATAATAAGAGTATAAGTAATATAACCTCTCTTTTGTTTTTATTCGGGTTTCAATTTCCCCAATTTTTTTTCCTGTATTATAAAAACAGACTATCGCCTCTTTTTTATCAACAATATAAGTTTCCGACTTTTTAAGCTCTGCTTCCTTAAAATAATATTTTTCCAATGCAATTGTGTCATCTTCTGAATTCAGGGTATAACTATCAGGATGCGAGCGTGATTTTAAATAGTCATAATATGTTATTGATTGTAATGCTTTAATTGAATTGAAAAGTCTAAAAACATTTTTTTTCTTGATATTTTCATTTTCAAACTCGTACTCAATTATCTCAACTAGTTGATTTGATACATTATATATCTTCTTGAATGCGCAAAGTTGATTTTCATATTCATACTCATATTTACCAAAAATCGTATCAAATTTTTTACGCTCAATTGCTGTTTTAAAATCAACACCTTTATCTGCATGCACAAACAAATATCTTTCAAAAATAATTTTACGTCCATCGGGATAGTAATTATACCTAATAATGGATGTAGTGTCTTTATCTTGTCTTATTACATATTCCAAAATCAATGAATCTTTCGAATTATATTCATATTGCTTTATTGAATATATTTCATTATCAATTGATTTTTCAGTTTCTTTTTGAAGCAATCCTTTCTTATTATATTCATAAAATGTTTTTGACCCTATTGTATCAACAATCAAGCCTCTCATAAATAATAGTATTGTTTCTGTTCTGGAAATCAATTTTTTAGATTTATATTCATACGAATATTTATAGTCCATGAACATTTCAGAAGAGTCAAAAAATGAATTGAATACTTTTTCTTTAACCTCCTTACATCCAAATATTGATATTGATATTGATATTAATATTAATATAATCAAGCTTATTTTTTTCATAAAGTGTTAATTTAAGCATCCACCAATATTTGAAAGTTCCTAATAAATTTCAAAAATGCAAATTTATATTTTTTCAAAGACTCAGGACTAGACTACTTTAGAAAATCTTATAAATTAAGGATAGATTATCAGATTCCAGTAACATCTCACCCTGAACTACCGAACATCTGCATTATCATATTCGACTTTGCAAAATAAATCTTTTGTTTTCTCCAAGCCTACATGAATTTATCGATACTTCAATATTATTTGATAATACTTTTCTAAAATCAAGTTACATACTCAAAGATGTCATTATTCCAGATGATTAACTCTCGCTAACGCCAGCCAGTAAAAAAATAGCTTAATGAAAATAAAAATATCAAAAACTCTACGCAACATTACCAAGCTATGTATCGAGGCTCATCTGGCTATGCCAATAATCATAGCTTTATTCACAAACATAACTAGGAGGACGATCAACAACTAGCATATCAGAACAGCTATTACAATGACAACCATGATCTTCTATTATATTTTTACTTAGTTTGCTAATATTATATTTTCTTGCTTCTACCATTAAATCGCTATTCCAAAAATTATTAGATGAAATATCTTTAAAACTCGTTCTTGGCCAAGGCAATGTCCAAGCATTTGTACAAGAATGATAGTTAGTTTCCCAATCAACAGTAAGCACACTCCATAACCAGAAGCACCTACGAGGTTTTTTAGAATTTGCTTTTGCATTAGTAACAGCCCAATCAGGAATAATTATTTCAAATTTATCAACTCCCCACATTCTTACTTTTTCTCTAAGACAAGGAGCTTCGTCGTGATTATAGCCCCAATCCAAAAATTGTACTTCAACATAAGGTCTACTACTCCCTAAAATTTTTCGAGTGTGTAAAATGTTAAGTAAATTTTTTTCTACTTGAACAAGCTTTCCTCCAACCCTATATTTTTCATAACTTTCTTGAGTGACGCCATCAATTGCTATAATTAATCTATCAAGTCCTGAATTTATTATACCTTTAGCGTCTCCGCAAATCTGTGTATTTAAATTAGTACTCATAGAAACAGAGTAACCAAGCAATTTTGCGACTTTAATCATTTCAAGTATTTGAGGATGAAGAGTTGGTTCTCCATTTCCATCCAAACGTAATATTATTGCATCTCTAATATTTTCTTCGAGAATATTTTTAAAGTCGTCTAATTTCATATATCCTTTTCTTCGTGGATCGGTATTAATACCACAAGAACATCTTGGACAACGAAGATTACAAATATTTGTTGGCTCTATCCTTAGTACAAAAGGTTTTGAGCGAACAATGGCTTTGCCTCTCATCATTTCTATAATTGCAAGTACTGCATTTTTAAACTTTTGCCAAGTTATACCTGATAGAGACGATTTAATATATCGCTGTAATACCCATACTAAATTCCAATTACCACGAAATGGAAATAGAATTTCGTGTATAAACTTTCTTAAATTAAGATATTTATTCATAATAAATATAAAATTATAGTTAATAAATAAATAATTATCTAAGGTATTTATATGCAAACTTTATCAAAAACAATGGTGATATTAAAATTATAGTAAATAAAAATAAATTAATTTGAGAATATATTCCATATCCTAAATTTCTATTTATTTTATACCTATCTCTGATATAATAAATAGCACGCTTCAAGCTATGCCTTCTTTTCATAAAAAACTCACGACTGATTCTCATTTTATAAATAACATCTTCAATATTTGCAAAAACGCATCCATTCTTAAACCCAGAGTACCATAAGATGGTATCTTCCCAATTTTTCATACCAACATGTTCATTGGAATAGAAACCTGCCTTTCTAAAAAAGGAATCACGAAAAACAACAGTTGGATGTGCTATAGGATTCCTTTTTTTAAAAAATTGAAAACATTCAATATGAGTAAGAGGGTGTATTATAATCATTTGAAAATTTCCACTTTCGTCAATTTCCATCAAGCCACCTCCCACAACATCAACCTCAGAATTTGATTCTAAAAACTTAATTTGTTTTTCGAATCTGTCCCTTATACTAATATCATCAGCATCCATACGAGCTAAATATTTGTATCCATTGTTAAGACAATATCTTAAACCTATATTTAATACTATTGATAATCCAGAGTTCTTTTTAAATTCAAATATTGTGATTTTTGAATTAGTTTTCAATTGAAATATGTAATCGTATAACTGTGCTTTTATAGGCCCGTCAATCAATATTACAATATCAAAATCCTGATATGTTTGAAGACCCAAACTATCAATAGCTTCCTTAAAATAAATTAACTTATCTTCCTTATAAACAGGTAGCAATACTACACATGAATTTTTCATATTCATATAGATTAGGGACTCAAAAAATCATCTTCATATGAGCATTCTTTTTCTCGTAATGATAAATATAAAACAATATACACTTATTCTGTCTAAACTGAATAATCTTGTCAAACGAAACTAAATACCAAACTTATAGTGCTATAATTGTCAAATCACATTCAACAAAATATTATGTTTCTGAATACAAAAGGGAACAACAAACTCACAGATACTTCCTAAATTCAAATATAAATCAGATATGCAAAGCTTCGCCCCGTCAGTCACATTTGAAACTAAAATATATAATTAATCAATATATTTTAAAATAATAAAATTATAATATAATTTATCAACAATATTTATGATTGTAAATATACACAATATTTATTATTAGTATTCAATAAAATGACACTTGAAAATAAATTTAATTGCAAACATCTGATTATCATATTATTGAAAATACGAAAAAAAATTACATGAGTGTATTTTTTAACAGTACTAAATGCCAAACCTTATCATGTTTCCAGATATCCAGCGCGACGAAATCTCGTAGTCTATCTAGCTTGTGAGGCTAAAACAACTAATAAAAGTCACTCTAAGCTGCAATTAATTCTTTTAAAGAACCCAAAACCAGCCTTAAAAAAACAAAAAATCAGGTTTTACGTTTATTGGAGCAGTTTATGTTTCAAATCCGGCGTTCAAATGTCACATCTCAAACTTATGATTTTCTATCTTATCTTTTTCGGGATTTATTTTTCAGGGAATTTGTATGTGTTTATCCGAGGGTGGCAGGCTTTACCCGGTCTCTCAGCCATCCGACTTGCCTATAGCCTGCTCTTCTGGCTTTTGGCAATCAGCTTTATGATATCGCGGCTTACGGGCAAAGAAAATTACTTTGGAATTCATCATATTTCAACCTGGGTTGGTTCATACTGGCTGATAATGGTACTTTATTTTTTCTTTGCAGTTTTTATCATTGATATTGTACGTCTTGCAAATATTCTCTTTCATTTTCTTCCGGAATCAGGTTCATTTGCTTACACACAACTAAAATCATGGACGTTTATGGGTATTGTTACAACTGTTTGCCTGTTAGTTATTGCTGGAAGCTATAATGCCCGTCAAATAAAAATGAATCGTATTCAACTAAAAATAAACAAAGAAGGTGGAGAATTTTCAAAACTCCGAATTATCATGGCTTCGGATATTCATCTGGGAACTCTTATTCACGACCGACGATTATACCGGCTTGTGCAAACCATTAATCAGGAAAATCCGGATATCATTTTATTCCCAGGAGACATCCTGGATGAAGAACTTTCGCCAATTATCCGCGAAGATATAGGGAAACCCCTGCGGAACTTAAAAGCATCACTGGGAGTGTGAGCAGTACCCGGAAACCACGAATATATCGGGAACTACGAACGTGCTTCTGCATACATCAAAACACTCAATATCAAATTATTGAAAGACAATACTGTACTCATACGCAATTCGTTTTATCTGGTGGGCAGGGATGATCGCGACGCATCGCGTTTTAATGGTACCCAACGGAAAGAGTTAACAGAATTGATGCATAACATTGATTTGAGCAAGCCGATAATTCTTTTAAACCATCAGCCCTATAACCTTCAGGAATCTGCTATCAATAAGATCGATTTACAGCTCTCCGGCCACACGCATCACGGACAATTCTGGCCTTTTAACTTCCTCACTTCTCATATTTTTGAAGTAAGCAGGGGTTATCTGCAAAAAGGCAGTTTCCAGATTTATGTTTCAACCGGTTTTGGAACCTGGGGACCACCTGTTCGATTAGGCAATCGTCCGGAAATTGTGATTTTGGAGATTGATTTTATTCATTGATTATAATACCTCATTTTTTGCTCTCCGGACAAGGGTATAATGCAAATTTTCAATTAAAAGGACACACAAACAAGCTGATAAACAAAACATTGTCTTTCTAACAAAGTCTTGTTCAGGCATTCAGAAGTTTTCAGATACCAAATTTCCTCTTAAAATCAATAATGCTGAACCCAAAATAACTTGGAGTAAAAGGACAAATCACTCAGTATTGAGAACAAAGTCCAGGACAAATTTCAGAAAAAACATATACCTAAATGGTTTTAAATTGACTAAATATCAACAATATGCAACCAAACAGCCATTTTTGTTGTCTCTATGTTTTATTGACAATTTATGAAACGCATATTTATTTTTACAACAATTTTGCTTTTGCAAACAATCGCCATTTGTCAGGAAGGCTGGCAAAAAAGCATTGATAACTACGCTCCTTTCGGATATAATTTCATTGAAAAAGCTGACAGTAATGGCTGGTATCTGATATCAGGCTCAAAATCATACAGTAACGCTCAATCAAAAGGGGAAATTATTATTTCCCGTTACGATAAATGCGGGAATGTAAGATGGAGCTACCGCTATGCAAACGATACAGTTTCGATGAGGATCAGCGATGTTCTTAAAGACCATGCGGGAAATATTGTAATTACCGGATATTATTATTTTTCACCCGATTACACACAGGGACATATCTTTGTGATGAAAGTAGATGCTCAGGGTGTTATCCTGTGGTACAAACATTACGATATAGATGGAATAGGTTATCCTTACTCTATTGGGCAAATGAAGGATGGAAACTACTTTGTATTTTACATGTATGATAAGGTTCCTGCAATCACTCCCTTTAACTGTATTCTGAAAATAAATCAAAGTGGAGATATAATCTGGAATAAAGGCTATTATTTGAATCCCATCTGGGGTTCTGCCATTGCAACCTCAGATGGAGGAATCCTGGTTCAAAGTGGTCATTTATTTTACAAGCTCAATTCTATGGGGAATATTCTTTGGTCTAATCTTTACTCGGGAATATATTATTGTTCGAAACCAATTGAAGTAAACGGAAATTACATCTTTGCACAATACCCGGCTTCTTCATCAACTGATAGTTTATGTTATCTGTTTTCCCTTACATCAAATGGCATTTTAGGATTTACATCACAAGCTTTTAAAGGAAGTTCTGTTAAAGATTTTATCCGTTTAAGTAATGGAAATGCATTGGTTTATGGAACTGTATTTGTAAATCCAGGACATCTTAACCAAATTTGCCTTACCGAATTTAATAGTGCTGGTATTATTCAAAATCAGAAAGTTATACAATCAACAAACCTTGTTCAATCATCATTTAGCGGTTCTGTTTGTGAGTTAAACAATCAAACGTTGATAATGACAAGTGCTATTCAAAATGCAACACCTCACCCTTATCAGAATTCTCTTACGATTTCAAAAAGTCGCAGTCTAACTGATTTTGGTTGCACAGTTCCTTTTTCAGGAATTCTTACACAAACTCCTGTTAGTACTGTTATGACTCCCGGATCGTTGGCAAATGGATTTACACCAACAGCTATCAATATCTCCCTTTCCCGGATCGCAATTCAGACAAGCCATACAATCAGTTGTTTTGTTGCTGATACCAATAAAATCAATCTCGGAAACGACACAACACTTTGTAATGGGAAAAGCACGATTTTGAACGCTAATATCGGAAATGCATACTCATATTTATGGTCAACCGGAGCTACAACGCCTTCCATAACCGTTCATCAACCTGGAATTTATTGGGTAAAAGCGTTTATTTGCGATACTATTTACGATACCATTCAGATTCATTATTCAGCTCCTTTGACACTTAATTTCCAGGTTTCTCCCTTATTAACCAAAACCCTTATTCCGGTAAGCTTTAATAATTACACTTCACCTATTTCTTTTGTTCAGTGGAACACAGGAGATGGAAATATATTCAACATCAATAACTTCCAACACGCTTACGCAGAAGGAGGAATTTACAACGTAATCCTCACCGTAAAAGATACCAACAACTGTAGTTATTCTGCTTCATTAAATGTCGTGGTTGATGAATATACCTTTTATATTCCCAATAGTTTTACCCCGAACGGAGATGGAGTAAACGATGAATTTAAACCCTTAGGAACTGGTATTGAAGAGTGGAAATTAATAATTTACAATCGCTGGGGAGAAGAAATTTTCGAAGGAAAAGATATCGGCTGGGATGGGTTACTTCGTGGAAACACTCCTGCCCCAGAAGGAGTGTATTCATACCTTATTGAACTTAAAAATGCAATTGGATCACGTTCAATCCGAAAAGGAAATCTGACTCTTATACGGAGTAACCGGTAGAATTTCAATATTTTACCGCACGTATCATTTCACGTTTTCCTTTTGGTCCCGGGATTTTTTCAATGGAAAAACCCACTGATTTCAAAGCCCGTTTTACATCGCCTTTGCAACTATACGTTACCAGAATAGCTCCCGGTTTACATGCTTTGTAAATATTCAGAAATACTTTTCCGCTCCATAAATCAGGTTGGACATCCGGTCCAAAAGCATCAAAATAAATTAAATCGAAACTGTTTTCAGGAAGAACAACCTCTAATATTGACGCTTCTTGTTTAAAGAACTCAAAATTTGTATTAATCTGATGTTTTTTATTCCAGGAAAATTCATGTAGCATTCTAAAGGTTTTAAAATCTGTATCATTCTTATCTGTATAGTTTAATTGAGAAACAATTTCATCCCTTAGCGGAAATGCTTCCAGTGTTGAATAGTTTATCTTCAGGTTATGCTTCTGAGCTTCCTTATACGTTAACAAAGCATTTAAACCAGTGCCAAACCCCATTTCAAAAATCGAAATTGTTGACGTAAGCTTCATCACCTCATGCAATCCACTTTGAATAAACACGTGTAGTGATTCATTTTTGGCACCATAACGAGAATGATAATTTTCGTTTAATTCGGGCAGATAAAGCGTATGGCTGCCATCTTCGGTAATAATAAATTGATGAGACATGACTATTTGTTATATAGGAGCATTACATTCATGATTGTATGAGGAAGCGTAATTGTACCAAGGCTTTGACCAAACGGATACCTGTACAGTTTAACCAGATTTCCCTCTGCACAATAAACAACCTGATTCATAAAATCAAAAGCCATATCTGTGGCCGAAATATTTTGCATAAACGGAGTTAAACTGTTGATATTAGCCTGATACCAATAAATTGTATTCTCGATCGAAACAAGATAATTCTGGGCTCCTGCATCCACTACTGCATTGAGTTTTCCGGTTGGCAATGTTCGTACACTGGAAAACAGGTTTGAAGAAGTTGAATAGGTTTTCAAAATAGCCTGATCATTCAAATCGTTACCCCACATCCAACTGATATTATTCTCTTTCGGGAAGAAAGCAACAACAGAGTAAGGCATGGTTTGCGATTGTAAAAATCCTCCCGTTTGGTAGTGAAAAACATAGATATCATGATTTTCATGTTGTGGCAGTTTTGTATCAACCAGTAAAAAATTACCATTCTTTCCTGATTCAAAAGCAGCTTGGCTTACCGGAGGATTATAACCGGAAATAATACTGCCTAAATGTGAATACTTCCGGATATTCCCATTCGTAAATGAGACAATATATTCGTTTTCAATGCAGTTTACAGCCTCAAAACTATGAAAAGACGACGACGTATAGGGAGGTAAACTCCACTCAAAATCGTTCTGATTAAAATCAAAAACCTTCACTCCTCCTTCGGTTTTCCCGGCAATCATCATTTGTTGATGATACGAATTTATAGCAGAAACAGCATCGTTACCATTAAAGGTGAATAACAAACTTTGATGACCACTCGTATCAATTCGATATACAGGAGCAGAATTTACATTTTCTTCGGTTACAACAATAATGCTTTTGAGTTTTTTTTCCAATCCTTCAATATTTACTTCCCGGTATAATGTTGCTTCATTTACACCATCAGAAGCTTTTACCTGAAGATAATAGTTTCCACTCTCCAAATGATTATTATCCACAATGTAATCATCCTGAATATGAATGCTATTCTGTGATAATTGAACACTCATTGCGTTCATTACCGGAACAAATGAGTCGTTAATTAAAACAATTGATACGGATGTCAAATTATGATCATCCGAAACTTCAATATCAAGCGGAATAGAATCCTGACATGAAAAATATTGATTTTCGAAAGGCTGATTTATCAAAATTGAAGGTAATTGGCTATCTTCCTCTTTGGAACAGGCTGTAATAATCATTATAAGTACAGCAAATAAAATGAAGAAAGAAATATTTTGCTTCATCAATGTAACATTTGAATGTTAAACGTTGATTTTAACTAAATGTTTTTCAATAGCTTTCAATGCATTTTGAAAACGCTTTTCTCCACTTCCCCGAATCACTTCAAATGGAAATTTTCCGGAACTCAACTCGCGGTAATACATATCGAACAAGGTATTACGATCATCCGGATTTTCACGTTGAGGATCAAATTCCCATGGCAAATCTATATCACACAATAACAATAAATTATATCTTGTTACCGAAAGCTGATTTTTAATCCATTGATGACATTTTTGATAATGAAAATCACACCAGACTTTCGTAACCAAAAGCTCTGTATCACAAATCAGGTAATCGGCACATCGTAAAGCTGTCTCATCTTCCAGTTTTAGTTGTCCCTGCGCAATTTGAAGTATGTCATCATATTCATAATGACGATTTAACGTTTCGAGATATTCGCGGGCATATTCAGGCACCCATAATGTATTGAAATGAAAAGCAAGTTTTTGAGCCAGTGCGCTTTTCCCTGTTGATTCCGGTCCGGTAATTGCAATTTTTATCAAAGCTATACAATTTAACAGGACAAAAGTACCTTTTTTAGCGCTGATTGTTGAGAATTCACGAAATTTGCAACAATATAAAACCAACATTCGAAATGCGTAAAATTACCAACGCTTACAATTCTATTCCAGGTTATCAGTGCTTTGGATGTTCTCAAAAAAATTCAATCGGATTAAAAATGGAGTTTTATGAAGATGATGAAGAAATTGTCTGTTTCTGGAATCCAGAAGAAAGATTTCAGGGTTTCCACGATACTTTGCATGGTGGCGTTATTTCTACACTCATGGATGAAATGATGTTCTGGACTGTCGCAATTATACTTAAAACTTCAGGGGTTACCTCTAAACTCGAAGTAAAATTTTCAAAACCCGTATCGGTTTCGAAAGACAAATTAACCATGCGTGCACGAATTGTAAACGTTCGCCGTAATTTGGCCGAACTAGAAGCAATAATGTATAATCAGGATAACGTTATTTGTGCTTCGGCAAAATCAGTCTTCTTTACATTTAGTCCTGAGGTATCCAAAGAAAAGTTTTACTATCCGGGTATTGAAAATTTTTTTATGGAAAATAATTGATTTACAATGCATTTCATCCATCTTTTTTTACAGATAAAGCGACAAAGTAACGATTAAAACGCCTAAACTTATTCAGATTTCAATATTCTCATTTTAAATAAATTAACAATGCTGGCTTCCAATCTAAATCGATTAAATAATGTACTTTTGCCAAACTCGAAAAGTTTGGAATATGAAAATGAGAATTGTAATTTTAGCATTACTAAGTTGTTGTATTTTTAAAACAGGATTTGCCGGACCAGGTGATACTACCTGGGTTCAAACATTTACTTTTAGCTGGCCCAAACCATCAGGAATGGAGCCTAAAAAAGGAAGATTCGTTTTTCCTTCGTTTGTCGGAAAACGGTTTGAAAAGGTATTAATGTACTATACGCTCAAATGTGACCCGTCACAAAATCCTCAATGCGGAGAATGGGACTATCTTACATATACACATCTTTTTGAACCAACCGGAAAGATGGATTCGGCAAAGTACACACAGGCAAAGTACGTATATTACAACTATTCGTCAGCTTCTGTTGACACATTTATATACAGGACTACCCCATCATGGAAATACAATCCTTACTTTCAACCATTTATAATTCATGATATTACAAATAGTTTTGATTCTATTACAATAGGAAATATCTCTACATCAACCAATTATTCCCTATTTCAGGGGAATCCAGATGGGCGAATGCAATTTCTTTACAAAGCAAGCGAGCTAATTTCAAATGGATTAAGCTCCGGAACTATCAATGGATTGCAACTTTATGTCGGAAATATCATTTCACCTGTCACTATTCAAAATTTGAAAATCAGATTAAAGCAAACAAATCTGGATACAATCAATATTCAGCAAAGTCTTTCAAATTTAACCAACGTTTTTTGGCAAAATATTAAAATTCAAAATAATGGATGGATTAAACTAGGTTTCACACAGGACTTTCAATGGGATGGAGTCTCAAATATTATTGTTGATATCTCATTTTCAGGCTCAAACGGCGATCCTCAAATTGCATGTAATTCTAATACCACAAATTCAATAAACTCCTTAAATGCTGATAATTATATCGGATTTGGGCTAAATAACTTTGTTGAAATTCCAGTTCAAAGATTTATAGATGCTGATTCGTCAATTACGATAATGTTTTGGTCTTATGGTGACAACGTATTACAACCTTTCAATGGGTCTGTTTTTGAAGGAATAAATACTGCAAAGCAACGATTATTAAATACACATATTCCATGGGGAAATAGTCGGATTTATTGGGATGCAGGAAAAAACAGTTATGATAGAATTGACAAAGCTGCTTCAAGTAATGAGTTCAAGGGACAATGGAATCATTGGGCATTTACAAAAAATTGTCAGACTGGTTCCATGAAAATTTATTGCAACGGCTCTTTATGGCATAGTGGAAACGGAAAAATTAAACCAATGGACACAATTGCGCAGTTTATTCTAGGCAAGGCTATTACATATCAAGATGGTGTTTATAAAGGATTTATCGACGATTTTAGCATTTGGAGTAAAGAGCTATCACAAACAAACATTAACCAATCTCTCAATGCCAGTATTTCAACCTTCCATCCCGACTATCAATCATTACTATACAGTTATAATTTTGATGAAGGAGCATCCAATATACTTCATGATTTGAGCGGAATTGCTATGCGTAATGCTAAATTAAAAGGAATTCAAAACTGGCAATCATTTAAGGGAGAGCGTTTTAAAAACTTCACCAATACCAGTTACCGACCCGTAATGGTTTTTGAAAGAGGTAACTATCAATCACATCTCGATTCAACGCTAACTATTGACTCTGTTCCCAATCTACCGGTCATGTCTGTTATTTATGGGAATCCTGCAATGCCTACCCAGGCAACAGACACTATATTTGTCTGGACACCATATTATCGCTATATATTTGATAATTATGGAAATAAAACAGACTCTATTTTTGTAACAGGGAATGACACACTATTTCAGCAACATTATATTTACTACGGTACCCCGTTTGAAATCATCAATAAGTGGGAATTAGGCAGATTTATCACTCCTTACGGAAATGGATTATCACTTGGCAACGGTTGGACCTGGGTTTATGACGTAAGCGACTTCGTTCATTTACTAAAAGATACATTAACAATTCATGCAGGAAATTTCCAGGAGCTGCTTGATTTAAAATTTGCTTTTATTGAAGGAGTTCCATCCAGAGATGTATTAAGTCTTCAAAATGTATGGCAAGGCAACTTTGGTCTTAGCACGTTTGATAATAATGTTGTGGCCATAACTTATACAATTGATACAGCTTCAAAAATGGTTAAATTGCGTACTACATTAACTGGCCATGGAATGGGTAGTGCTCACAATTGCGCTGAATTCTGCCCTAACATGCATAAACTCAAGATTAATGGAAGCCTTGCGTGTGAATGGCAAATTCTGCAATCTTGCGCATCAAACCCTTTGTATCCTCAGGGGGGAACCTGGTTATATGACCGGGCTGCATGGTGTCCCGGAATGAAAGCTACAATGCAGGAATTTGAACTCGACACAGCTATTCACAATCAACAACTTACCATTGACTATGATATTGATTATGATCCCGATGGAAATTATGTTACAGAATCGCAACTGGTAACCTATACTGCTCCAAATTTTCAAACTGATGCTGCATTGATAGAAATTATTGCACCCAATAAGTATGAAATGCATACCCGATTTAATCCAATCTGTGGAAGGCCAATTATCAAAATTAAAAACAATGGATCAAATCCATTAAGCTCTCTTCAGATCGAGTATGGCTTTGCAAATGGAATAATTTATAACTGGCAATGGAATGGGTTGCTAAAATATCTGGAAACAAGCGAAATAGAGTTACCAACCCCTGATTGGAGTGCTGTAACCGGCAACAGCTCTTCATTCTGGGCCAAAGTAAAAAATCCCAATAATTCCACAGATCAGTATCCCTACAATGATCGGCTCGAAGTACAGTTTAATGTGGTTAACGTATATACATATAATAACTTACAATTCTATTTTGCGACAAACCATGCTCCTGACGAAACTACATGGAAGTTAATGGATCAAAACGGAGCAATCATTGCTGAAAACGACACATCCATGACAGCAAATACTATATATACCCGGCAAGTACAACTTGTTGATGGTTGCTACAAACTCACAATTAGCGATTCAGGAAATGATGGATTGAAATTCTGGAACAATATGCCTCCTTATGGAAACGGAACAGCCGGAATGGCTGTATTAAAACGCAGTTTTGGAACATCTTATGTTCCTCTTTACACATTTCAGGCTGATTTTGGTCGTGAAATCAGTCACTCATTTATCATCAATACATCAGCAGGTATTGAACATAAAATCAGGCAAAATTTTTCACTTTATCCAAATCCGGCAACAGATGTTGTTACCATCAGTTCCGACAATATTCTTCAGGATAAACTTAATATTCAGGTTATTGACTTAATCGGAAAAGTAGTATTTTCAAATGAAGTCAACATGAATGAAAACGGTCAATATGTAGTGAATATTAAAAGCTTAAAACCAGGAAGTTATTGGATTATTACCTACAACAACGACACTATTCTATCACGCAATAAATTGATAAAAATGTAATTGTAACTAAGAATTTACGAATGATTGAATATGGAGCTTCTTTTCAATGCGAATAAGTCTCCGTATTCACTAAGCCTGACTATCGTAATGGAAAGTAGTCAGGCTATTTTTTTCCTGCTGTATATGGTTAACATCTTGAATTTTAATAGTGTAAAATATAATTCATTCCGTTTCGTTTTCTGCTATAAAACATAAATTTTGAGCATGAAAGCAATTATTTTATCAATCTCTGCCATTTTAGTCATTATTATAATTGCAGTTCTTTTTTTCAGATCTCAGTACAAAATTCAATGGAAATGCTTGCATACAAAAGAATGTACAACAATTGATATTCAGCCTTTTTCAGATCTAAATCCGCAATATTCAACCTGTGTTTACGAGCAACTAAAAAAAAATTATCCAAATGTACGCTTACTCAACGCAATTGATCTTCCCTCAAATGCATATATTCACAATCGAAACCGTTACAGAGCCGATACCCTTATTCGAATTTTAAAGTCTTATACCGTTGATAAACATGTCACTATCGGACTAACCAGTCGAGACATCAGCTCAAGCAAAGGAAAACATAACGACTGGGGAGTTATGGGGCTGGGATATTGTCCAGGCAAAGCCTGCGTGGCCTCCACATACCGTCTCGACAAACGTAATCGAAAACAACAATTCTTCAAGGTTTCTATTCACGAGTTGGGACATACCCTTGGGCTCAATCATTGTACAATCCGTTGGTGCTATATGCGAGATGCTAACGGGAAAAATCCAATCAACGAAGAACACAATTTTTGTAGTAACTGTAAAAAAATTCTTCAGGAAAAGGGATGGGTTCTCAATTAGAGTTTTGAGATTTCATTAAATTCTGTTTAATATCTCTTTTTTTAAAATCGCGTTTACATCGAAAGCAATGATACTCTCTGCCAATAAATGGAATAGGAAATCCAAACAACAAAATAGCAATTGCAAAAGATCGTGCAGAAAGCTTAGGTTTTGAGATTTGCTTCGAGCCGCAGTATGGACATTTTTTCACAACAGGCAATTTCACAGAGCTCATAACTACTAATAGCAATATATTTTTGTTTTAGATGAAGTCAGGGTCAACCTCGAATCTGAAATTTCGAGCTTATAAGAACCATTATAAACATAATTGAAGGTATCTGTTTCCGAAATTACAAGAGTATGATTCTTTAACTTCCATTTACCGTAAATTGTTCTGGAATAAAAACCCGGAAGGCGTAAATTCCCATTTTTCATAAAATTAACAAACTCATCGCAGAAGCCATATCCAGAAAATTTAAACATTTCAAACGTTACAGGAATATAGTTTTTTCCTTCAAATTCAACATAACTCATACACCAGCTTTTTTTTGTAAGTTCGTCAATATCTGATGGTTTTGTAAGGATATAAATCAACAATGTAATTATTGAAACAATGATTACTGAAAAAATGATAAATCGTACTTCTGCTCTGTAATTTTTGAGAAAAGGAACTTTTAATGTAATTTTACTCAAAAAGTTAAAAAAATCAGACTCATTCGATGGCTGCTGTGTTATGAGATAGCCATTTATTTTCAAAACAGAAACAGCTTCCTCATATTGCGAACTTTTCACCTGCAGTTTTATTCCACCAACTGCATTTGAATAAAATGGATTTACCTGCACAGTAAATTCATCCTTTACAAAACATTCAATTCCTTCCGATTCAAGCAAACTTTTAACAACTCCCACTTCATGAGAATAATTAAATGAAATAACTGTTGCAAACGCATCCATTTAATTAATAATTTACTGATTTTCAACATTACACAGAGTAATCAATACATATACTACTTTTGATTGCGAAAACGAAATCAACGAGCAAAACAAAAGTAGAGTAAACAACTTAACTTTTATAAACATTTCTATTTCAATACATTTTAAATTTTCCTTACAAATATATTCTTATTTTCCAAATTAAACAAATCTAAACTACCCATAAAGTAATCATTATTGATACTAGAACTTGGAAAAAACCACAGACCTTTCCGGCGATTTGCAGGAGTTACAATCCCCAAAAGAGCTGCGGATGCATTGAGGTAAGTTGTAACAATCCTCCCAAAGAGTCTGCTCCCTCTTTGGGAAATGATAAAGAACATTTGGAATTTGCTATTCACACCCTACGTCCTGATTCCGATCATTGTCATCATACATGACACACAAATCACTCATAAATGCGCATATTCATGACATGTGCATTTTTTCACACAAATCATAGTCAAACACATAAACATCTCATTTTCTGATTATTAAAAACAATGGCATGTTATTTGGCTTGAGAGAAGCGACGAAACATTTGTTCAACCAATTAAATACAAAAGAAAATGGCACGCTTTACATTACCAAGAGACCTTTATTTTGGTCATGGTTCATTAGCAGAATTAAAAAACATCAAAGGGGAAAAGGCAATCATTGTAATTGGAGGCAGCTCCATGAAAAAATTTGGTTTTCTCGAAAAGACAGAAAACTATCTAAAGGAAGCCGGAATCGAAGTAAAAATATTTGAAGGGGTAGAACCCGACCCATCTGTAGAAACCGTTATGCGTGGTGCTGAAATGATGCGTCAATTCCAACCCGACTGGATTGTATCCATTGGAGGTGGTTCACCTATTGATGCCGCAAAGGCCATGTGGATTTTCTACGAACATCCCGATGCTCAGTTTGCAGAAATTGCAAAACCTTTCAACATTCCAGGTTTACGTAATAAAGCCCATTTTATTGCAATTCCCTCAACCAGCGGTACCGCAACAGAAGTAACAGCCTTCTCAGTAATCACAGATTATAAAACACAAATCAAATATCCTTTAGCTGATTTCGAAATCACTCCTGATATTGCCATTGTTGACCCTGAACTGGCCTATTCTATGCCTCCAACTTTAACCGCTCATACCGGAATGGATGCACTTACTCATGCCGTGGAAGCCTATACAGCCTGTAATCGCAGCGATTTTTCCGATCCTCTGGCACTAAAAGCCATTCAGATGGTAAAAGACAATCTGTTAAAATCATTCCACGGCGATACTGTTGCCCGCGACAATATGCACATTGCACAATGTTTGGCGGGAATGGCTTTCTCAAATGCGTTACTGGGTATAGTTCACAGTATGGCTCATAAATCAGGTGCAGTATTTCATATTCCTCACGGATGCCTCAACGCAATTTATCTGCCTTTCGTGATCGACTATAACAAAACTGTTTGTGCCGACAGATATGCAGAAATTGCCCGCTTCATTAGCTTGAAAGGAAAAACAGACCTCGAACTTACCGATTCGTTCCGCGAATTTATAAACGGGATGAATAAACAGCTTCAAATTCCGTCAACTCTGAAAGAATATGGAATTGCAGAAGCAGACTTTTTGCGCAATGTAGTACGTATTTCTGAAAACGCTGTTCTGGACGCGTGTACTGGATGTAATCCCCGTGAAACCAAAGCAAATGATTTCAAAAAACTCTACGAAGCTTCATTTTATGGTTATAAAGTCAATTTTTAGCAATTGACAAGAGGGGTTGCTTTCCGTAGAAGTAGGTAAAACCGAAGATCTTTAAACGAATAAAAGGGCATAAAGAAAAAATTCTAAAACCCGACAAAACCTAACTTGAACAGAGGCAATCCCTTTTCACATAATTATCAACGACATACGGAGGAACGAAAAAATGTTTACCATTCTCGATAAAAAGAAATTAGCTCCTGAAATATACAGCATGAAAGTATTGGCTCCTCGTGTTGCTCAATACGCTGAACCCGGACAATTTGTAATTATAATTCCAGATGAAAAAGGAGAACGAATCCCATTAACCATTTGCGATTTCAGTCGCAATGCAGGCTGGGTAGTCATCGTGTTTCAGGTAGTAGGATTAACAACCCGTAAGATGGGGCAATTCAAAATCGGAGACTCATTTGCCGATTTTGTGGGTCCACTGGGACAAGCCTCCGAAATAATTCATAAAAAACCAGATGGGCTTTACCCAAAAAATATTCTGTTTGTGGCTGGTGGTGTGGGTGCTGCTCCAGTTTATCCACAGGTAAAATGGCTAAGCCAGCGCTCTACAAAACCTGACTTAATTCTAGGTTCAAAAAGTTGTAACCATCTGATATTACTTCCAGAACTTAAACAGCATT
The DNA here is from genome assembly GCA_963667975.1 of Bacteroidales bacterium. GTDB lineage: Bacteria > Bacteroidota > Bacteroidia > Bacteroidales. The sequence continues at coordinate 2,738,343 of OY764079.1, read as the reverse complement.
CGCATGAACTATTTATAGCAACCAATGATGGAAGCGCCGGAATCAAAGGATTTGTGACCACAATTTTAGAACAAGTGCTCATTACCCACCCCAATTATTACGATCTGTGCGTAGCCATTGGCCCGATGATTATGATGAAATCAGTAGCCGACCTAACCCGAAAATTCAACCTCAAAACCATCGTAAGCCTTAATACACTAATGATTGATGGAACCGGAATGTGCGGTGCATGCAGAGTAAGCGTAGGAACAGAAACAAAATTTACTTGTGTGGATGGCCCTGAATTCGACGGTCATCTGGTAAACTTTGAAGAAGCTATGCGACGTCAGGGAATGTACAAATATGAAGAGTACTTAAATGATCACCATAACTGCACCATCGATAAAGCCATTGAACTTTCTCATCGTTAAACCACAATGCCATGAAAGCAAAAAACCGTGTTCCAGTACGCGAAGAAAATCCGGAAATCAGACGCAATAATTTTGAAGAGGTATGCCTGGGATATAAACGCGAAGATGCTATTACCGAGGCCTCCCGCTGTTTAAACTGTAAAAAGCCACTGTGCGTAACTCAATGCCCCGTAAATATTAATATTCCCGGATTCATACAATATATTGCAAAAGAAGAATTTAAAAAAGCAGCTGAAATTATTGCTCAGGCATCTTCTCTTCCTGCAGTATGCGGAAGAGTGTGTCCTCAGGAAATACAGTGTGAAGGCAAATGTATTCTGGGAATCAAAGGCGAAGCCGTAGCCATTGGCAAATTAGAGCGTTTTATCGGCGACTGGAGTCGTGAACAGAACCTTGCTCTAAACCCATATATAAGTTCCAACGAACACAAAGTTGCTGTTATCGGCAGCGGTCCTGCAGGTCTTACCTGTGCAGGAGAACTCGCCCGCATGGGATACAAGGTCACCATTTTTGAAGCATTGCATAGAGCTGGTGGAGTATTGGTGTACGGAATTCCCGAATTCAGATTACCGAAAGATACCGTTGTGGCTCACGAAATAGAAAATATCCGTAAACTGGGCGTCGAAATCGTCACAGATGCTGTAATTGGCAAAGCCGGAAGTATTGATGAATTGCTCGATGAAGAAGGTTTTGATGCCGTATTTATTGGTTCAGGAGCCGGCCTTCCTAAATTCATGAATATTCCCGGAGAAAATCTCAATGGAGTTTTATCAGCTAACGAGTTCCTTACCCGTGTAAACCTGATGAAAGCTTATACAACCGATCACGATACCCCTGTAATAACTGGCAAAAAAGTATGTGTTATAGGTGGTGGAAATGTTGCAATGGATGCGGCCAGAGCGGCACTTAGATTAGGTGCTGAAGTAAGCATAATTTACCGAAGATCAGAAGATGAACTTCCTGCACGTAAAGAAGAAGTTAATCATGCAAAAGAAGAAGGAATACGCTTTGAATTTCTTACGAATCCTGTTGAAATACTGGGTAATAAAAATGGCTGGGTAGAAGCATTAAAATGTGTTCGCATGGAATTAGGAGAAGCTGATGAATCCGGCAGAAAAAAACCTATTGTAACGCCTGCCTCAGAACTAATACTCAATACCGACACTGTAATCATGTCGTTGGGAACATCACCAAATCCACTTATTCCGGCCACTACGCACGATCTTGAAATCAATAAACAGGGTTGTATCAGTATAGATGATACAGGAGCCACCACCCGCAAAGGCGTATATGCTGCAGGTGACGCTGTAACCGGAGCAGCTACTGTAATTCTGGCAATGGGCGCCGCCCGAAAAAGTGCCCATGCAATAAATCAATACATTCAATCCACAAAATAATTAACAAGCATATGAAAAGCAATCAAAATGAGATAAATTCCATCCCTGTAGAAACGCTCCGACGTATACCCTCCTATCTGAAAACGCTCAACTATATTCAGTCGCAACAAAGAGATTATATTTCCATTCAGCGTATAGCCCACATTCTGGGCTTATTAAGCACAACCATCCACAATGATTTTCTGGCTTTGGAAATTCCTGATGGCTACAATGGTATCCACGATGTAAAATTCCTCATCGATAAGATGGAGCAACACGTAGGTGCGAATAATCCAAACGAAGCATTCTTAGCCGGAATTTCCGAATGTACCCCAGAGCTTCTTAACGACAAGCATTTCAATACACTAGGATTAAAGATTGTAGCAATTTTCGACAAAGACCCGGCATTTATCGGACAAACCATACAAGGTGTTCTGGTTTTACATCCTTCAAAAATCACATCACTGGCTCAGCGTATGCATGTAAGCCACGGTATCATCTCCTCATTTCCCGAAGACACAGAATATCTTGCCGAAAAGCTTATTGAGGCCGGAATAAACATCATCTGGAACTATTCCGACAAATACCTTCCTCCGGTAGCAGATTGCATCATCGACAATTCCAGTCGTTTTCACCAAAACAACAATTCAAGTTATTCACATCTAACACACTATTATCATGAACCTGAATGATGAAATTACTATATGCCTCGGAAGTTCTTGTTTTTCAAGAGGAAATGATAAAAATCTCGAAATCATCAAAGGATTTCTGAAAGAGCATAATCTAAAAAATACAGTGGGTTTCAAAGGCCATCTCTGTGATGACAAATGTAACAAAGGCCCTATGCTACAAATAAACGGAAAAGAATATTGCAATGTCAACAAAGACAATATTATAAGCATCTTAAAAAATCATTTTTCAATTTAATTTTCAGATAAAACAGTCATGAATAAGTCCGTAATCTATACTGAAAAAAACAACTGTCAGGATTGCTATCGATGCATCAAGCAATGCCCGGTAAAAGCTATCAAAATTGAAGGCAACAGCGCATCTGTCATCAACGAACTGTGTATATATTGCGGACGCTGTGTTTTATGCTGCCCGGTAAAAGCGAAAAAGTACCGTGAAGATTTGGGAAGGGCGCAATGGCTCATTGATTCAGGCGAAAAAGTAGTTGCCTGTATTGCTCCTTCATGGCTCTCTGATTTCCCAGAATACTCAATCAACCAATTTATTAATATCATCAAACAACTCGGTTTTTATGCGATGTCCGAAACTGCCCAAGCTGCAGAATGGGTTTCAAAAACAACTCATACATGGTTGCATGACCAACCCAATGGAGTGTATATTTCAAGTTGTTGCCCATCAGTCATAAACTATATCAGTATTTATGCTCCTGAGTTAAAACCAAATCTCGCTCCTGTTCTTTCGCCAATGCTTGCGCAAGGATACATGCTTAAAAATCACTTTGAGCATGATGTAAAAACAGTTTTTATCGGGCCCTGCATTGCAAAAAAAGAAGAATCTGATCCCTTTGAAAAATACATTGACTGCGCAATTACATTTCAGGAGCTAAAGAAGTGGATATATGAAGAAGAAATCAAAGCTGAGAAATTAAATGACGAATATCCTGCACAATTTGTAATCGGGAAACCAGGAAAAGGAAGACTGTTTCCGATAGACGGAGGAATGCTCAGCAACATGAAAAACAATGTAAACGCAACAGATATTGAATACATGACCTTTTCGGGAATTAAAAATATTCGCGAAATCATCAGCGAAATTCCCAAATGGGATCTAGACCGAAAAATATTTCTTGAACTAATGACTTGCGATGGTGGCTGTATTAAAGGCCCTGGCACTGCAAGTCCGGAAGGATTGGCAATCAAACGTATGAAAATAATCTCCAGAGTATTTCATTCTGAGATAGACAATTCACAAAATATTGATTTTCAGCCAAAAATAAATATTCCAATCAGACACTTCGATATTTCTCATCCTTTAATCAGTTGTTGCTACAGCGAAGACGAGATACAGAACATTCTGTTTTCGATGGGAAAATGGACCGAAAAAGAAGAACTTAATTGCACCGGTTGTGGTTATGATAATTGTCGTGAATTTGCAAAAGCATTACTCGAAGGGAAGGCCGAACGAGCCATGTGCATTTCCTATATGCGAAAAGTTGCTCAGGATAAAGCCTCTGTCCTACTTCAAAAAATCCCTTCAGGCGTTGTAATGGTGGATGAAACCCTGCGTATTATCGACTGTAATAAAAAGTTTGCAGAAATGCTTGGCAACGATAATCTGATGATTTTTGAAAACAACCCCGGGCTTGCAGGTGCCGACCTTAAAAAACTGATTTCATATCATAAATTTTTCTCTTCATTGCTTGCTTCAGGCGAAGAGATGCTTGAACATGATTTTCGTGAACGCGATAACTATTATCATATTTCCATCATCTCCATACAGAAATACAAAATTGCCTGTGGAATTATTGAAAACATGCGTGAACCAGAAGTCCAGAAAGAATTGATGGTAAAGCGATTGAAAGAGGTAATCACCCAAAATATGGAAGCAGTACAACGTATTGCCTACCTCTTGGGCGAAAATGCCTCCTTTACTGAATCGATGCTTAATTCCATTCTAGATTCGCACGAAACGGAAGATAATAAATCTAATTAAACGGATATGAATACTTTCGATAAACAGGAAAGCAGCTATATAGAGATTGGCGTTTCGCAGGAAAACAAAACCAATTGCCTGGTTTGCGGAGATACTTTTCTGTCACGTAAAATGAAAGGAGAAAACCGCTATGTAGCTGTTTTATCCGATGGTTTAGGAAGTGGAATAAAAGCAAATGTATTGAGCACAATGACAGCCTCTATGGCTTTGAATTTCAGTTTAAGACGAGAACCTATCGTTCGTTCAGCATTGACCATTATGAACACGTTGCCAACCGACAGCGTCCGTGACATAAGCTACGCAACCTTCTCTATTGTTGACATTGACAATGAAGGTGATACCATTATTGTAGAATACGACAATCCGGCTTATATCTTGTTTCGCAACGGTAAAAATACTGAAATAAACAAAGAAACGATCACCTTACCTGACGATCCTACGGGTCGCAGTATAAAGCTTTCTCATATTCGTATTTTCAAAAACGACCGACTGATTATCTTTAGTGATGGTGTAAACCAGTCAGGAATTGGTCAGGATCCGTTTCCTTTTGGATGGGAACGCGAAGGTGTAATTGAGTTAATCGAAGAGATATTAAACAATGACCCCTTTATTTCAGCACGGCATCTCTCAAAAATGGTGGTAAAGAATGCTGTTAAAAATGATCACTTTACCCCAAAAGACGACACAACCTGTGCCGTAATTTATATGCGTCAACCCAGGAAACTCCTGATATGCAGTGGACCACCTTATAATCAGGAAAAAGACATCTACCTCGCAAATATGGTAAATACATATCCGGGTAAAAAAATTATTTGCGGGGGCACAACCTCAAAAATCGTCTCAAGGGAACTCAAACGAGAAATTCGCATAGACATTGACGGACCTATTGGAGAACTTCCTCCTACTGCAACTATGCAAGGTATTGATTTAATTACCGAAGGAATTCTTACACTGGGTTCTGTTTCCGAGATGCTCGAGAAAGGCGTTTCTCCTGAAAAAGTTCCCAACGGCCCTGATGGTGAAATTGTTAAACTCATCTTCGAATCAGATAATATCGACTTTGTAGTAGGTACTCGTATCAATGAAGCCCACCAAGATCCTAATTTACCTGTAGAACTTGAAATCAGAAGAAACATCATCAAACGAATAACAACCATACTGGAAGAAAAATATTTAAAGAAAATAAACATCAAATTCATTTAAAACATGGAAGAAAAAATCAACATTAAAGTGTGTGTAGGAACATATTGCTACGTAATGGGCGGCCATCAACTCAGAGAAATAAAAACACTCTTACCTAAATATCTTCAAGATAAAGTAAAAGTGGAAGCTTCAGTATGCCTGGGTTGTGACGAGCTAAACTCAAAACCCAATCCACCCTATGTAAAAATAAACGAAGAATTGATGGAATCAGCAAATCTCGAAAAAATAATACTAAAGCTAGAGCTACTTACAAACTACATTAATCAATAGCCAAATACATATCCAATGGCAATCGTAAACAATACAATGATAATTCGCCGGGAGCTCCTTACTCGCATTGCGTCATTGTATAAAGAAGGAACTCTCGATAAGCAAATAGACCGTATACCACTCGAAATCAGCAAACGTATATCTGATGCTAATGACCGCTGCTGCATTCATAAGATGCGTGCAGTGGCCAAATATAAAATCATGGCTATACTTGGCTTTGGAAAGAAAGAAGAGACTGATGAACTGACGACTTTGTCCGAATATCTTCAAATAGCCTCAAATGACAATTACAAAGCAAATCGTTTCTTAACTGTAGCCGAAGAAGCATGTACTTCCTGTGTAAAATCAAGCTATGTGGTAACCAATTTATGCAAAGGTTGTATTGCTCACCCCTGCGTATTAAATTGCCCCAAAAAAGCTATTTACAGAAATAACGGAGGCAAAGCAGAAATAGACCCGAAACTATGTGTTAATTGTGGCATCTGTAAAGATCTATGCCCCTATCATTCTATTATTTATATGCCAGTCCCCTGTGAAGAAGCTTGTCCTGTAAATGCAATTTTCAAAGATGAAAACGGGATAGAACATATTGATGAAACGAAATGTATCTTATGTGGAAAATGCGTTAATGCATGCCCTTTCGGATCAATTATGGAAACCACAAGCCTTCTACATTTGATGAACGCAGTCAGCAACAACAAACAACTAATTGCTATCACAGCTCCATCTATTACAGGGCAATTTTCAGCCACAAATACAAAAATTGCCGGAGCCATCAAACAACTGGGATTTTCGGAAGTATATGACGCTTCGATTGGCGCAGAAACCACCACACGTAACGAAGCCAGAGAACTTTCCGAAGTTATCAAGAAAGAATCTTTTCTCACCACATCCTGTTGCCCGTCGTGGGTTTTGACGAGCCAGGAACACCTTCCGGAACTAAGAGATAAAGTTTCGCATACTCTCTCTCCTATGGCATATACTGCACGGTTTTGTAGAGAGAATTATCCCGATCACAAAATCGTCTTTATCGGACCTTGTATTGCCAAACGTAAAGAGTGCGCCGATAATCCGGATATTGACTTTGCGCTCACATTTGAAGAGCTTGGATGCTGGTTTGATGGCTGGAATATTTCTCCAGACGAATCACCCGATACGAACTTTCATGCAAGCAGTTTTACACAAGTTTATGCAGTGAGTGGAGGCGTTACCAATTGTGTATCAAAATCACTTCCAGAGTGCAACTCTGTTTTAATCGACGGGTTAACTAAAAAATCAATCAGACAACTGAAAAACTGTGTAAAAGAGAATAATTCTGGCATTCCTTTTATCGAAGTAATGTGCTGTGAAGGAGGCTGCATTGCAGGGCCTTCTGTTCATAACTTTCCGAAAGATGCCATAAAAGTATTTCATAAGAAACGAATGTGTAGTTAGCTTATGTCTTACTCAAATAAAAAGAGAACGCATATAGTAATATAGTTCTCTTTTTATTTGACCCCACACTAATAATTTATTCTTTCCATTAATCCAGTAAATAAGATATCACAATCCTTTACTAGTCTTATAGCTCAAATCCGTCATTAGAAAATATGACTATCGACGAATTTGGGTTAAATCTATCTAAATCCTGAAAATACAGAGATGATTGTATTTCTCCCTGCTAAAATGAGCATAGAAATATCAGGTATTCAACAATAAACTACTTCGAAATAATCAATGCCGAAGGAATGTCGGCCAGCCATTCGGCACGGTTTTCAATGGCTTCTTTCCAGCTTTCGAGGCTGATAAGCATAAAATCCTGTTGCCTCATTATTTTTGCGGTTAACCATTTGTCTTTCATAAAAAAGAAGTAATTACTGCTTACGTCATCACCACCCCGGGTTTCCAGTTCTTTTTCCAAAGCACGTGTATATCCGTTTTTATCCCAAATATTCACTTGAGACTGGTTATTGCGGATGAATTTTTCCACATACGGCAATAACTCCAGATCTTTTTTATCCAGCACAGGAAAAAACAGAGTATCTGCTTTAATAAAATCTTTTTCAAGCAAAATACCGACGGGTACCTCACTCTTCATCAGCAAATTACGCGTATGCTCTTCCAGCGGTGATTTTTCAAAAAGCTTCTCTTTCCCTTTTACTGAGTTTATCAATGCACTGGGATCAATCATACGGGTTGTAAAACCAAATATACGCCCCAACAGAGTTCCTTCATAAATAGATTGTCCGATTCCCACCAGTAAGAGGTCATATTTTCCTTTGTTTGCCATGTCGGAAATATCCGATACAATATCATTAGAAACTTTAAACAGCGTAGTTATTTTCTGATTCAACTCCTTCGATTCCTGAATAACCGGGGCAAAAGTATCTTCCTCGTATTCATCAATATTCACCTGATTCAGCTCATTGTTGGGTGAAAGATGCATAACCGTAACTTTCGATTTTTCTGATTCATGACGTACCAGCCAGTTTGCGATGCGCAGTAAGACTTTACCCTTATCAGGATTTGCAAATGAGATTAATATCCTGAACTTAGAGTTCAAAACATCACTTGAATGAAGTGCTCTTTTTTCCTTAAATATCCGGTTAATTAAATCAAGAGCAGGGCCTGTCATAAAGGTAGTAACCAAAGCCATAATTACCATCATTGCAAAAATCTGAGGAGAGAGTACCCCTAAATCGTAACCAATATTCAGTACAACAAGTTCCATTAAACCTCTGGTATTCATCAATGCACCAATAGAAAGGCTGTCACGCCACGATTGTCCCATTATTTTTGCAGTAAATGCACTTCCAATAAATTTTCCGGTGACAGCTACCAGAATAATTAGTCCGGTAATTTGCCAGAGATAAGGATCGTTGAGTAAGCCTATCTGGGTTCTGAGTCCGGTAAACACAAAAAACAGCGGAAGTAATAAAACCAAGGCCACATCCTCTACTTTTTCTATCAGGATATTTCTGAATTTCATATTATCAGGCATTATAGCTCCTGCCATAAATGCTCCAAAAAGTGCATGTATTCCAATAACTTCGGTAACAAGCGACGAAATGATTAAGGTAAGAAAAAACAAAGCGACAATAGGTTTGCTCATATTTTCGCGGGTTGGATACAATTCTCCTACCCGTTTTAAAAACGGTCGTACCAACTTTAGCATTATCAAAACATAAACGATTGCCATTAAAATAATATACAACGAACTCACAAACGAACCCGCTTTAACTATCGCAATAACCGCAGCTAATAGACACCATGCCGTAATATCATCAACCGCAGCACAAGTAATGACAACAACACCCAGTGGAGTCTTATGAATTCCCCTCTCGTGCACGATACGGGCTAAAACCGGAAAGGCGGTAATGCTCATGGCAATTCCTATAAACAATGCATATGAAATGAACTGTACATTCTGAGGGGCAAAGCTCTGATAGATAAAATAAGCAAGTCCAACACCCAGTGTAAACGGAATAATAATACTTGTCTGGCTGATAACTACGGCATCACGGGCTTTATTTTTCAACATCTTTAAATCAAGCTCCATCCCAACCATAAACATAAACAGAATCAATCCCACCTGACTGAGAAACTGCAAATTTCCCAATGATTTAACCGGGAATAATGCAGCAGAAAATTCCGGGAAATACAGCCCTACCAGCGACGGGCCAAGGGCAATCCCGGCAATAATCTCACCTATAACCGTGGGCTGACCTATCTTTTTACAAATCCAACCAAACACACGAGAAGTTATAATAATGGTAACAATTTGTGCAAGCAATATTGCCAGAGGGTGAAACAAATTTGCCGAAATTGTATTGAGAAACTCCTGCCATTGACTAACATTAACATCCTGTATTATAACACCTCTGCCACTTTCCAAGTGTTTTCCCATATTCAAAAACCAATACATCAGTATAGAAAAACCTCCGATCATTATGATATAAACAAGTACAGGCTTAAGCTTTTTCATGAGGTTTCTAATTTGAAAATTATCAAAACAAGAGGGTCAGATATTTTTTCACTGGAGCTATATACTATCCTTCCGGATAGCTCTTTCTAAAAAACATCATACAAAATTAGCAATTTTCACAATACATTAAATTTCACCCTTCATCCGAAAAGCGATACCCTATTCCCGATTCTGTAATCAAATATTTAGGAGATGCGGGATCTTCTTCTATTTTTTTACGAATCTGCGCTACAAAAACCCGTAAATATTGAGTTTGATTAATATATCCAAAACCCCAAATCTCTCTTAATATAAATTGATGTGTTAGCACTCTGCCTGCATTTTGAGCCAACAAAACCAGTAATGAAAACTCAGTAGAAGTAATTTTAATCGATTCGCTGTTTTTACGCAATATATGATTAGCAACATCAATAGTAAGATTTCCGAACGTTAATACCGGATTATCTTCCTGAGGTAATAAATGGCGTGATGCAACACGTAAACGCGCAAGCAGTTCTCCCGTTCTGAACGGTTTTGTAAGATAATCATTTGCACCGCTGTCAAGAGCCTTAATTATATCGTCTTCCGAATTACGTACCGATAAAATAATTACAGGTTTATGATACCATACCCGCAATTGTTTCAAAACTTCCAAACCATCAATGTCTGGCAAACCCAAATCAAGAATAATCATTGAAGGATGATGAGTAGCAGCCGCAACTAATCCTTCTTTTCCCGAACCTGCTTCACAAACCTTATAATTATTAGCTGAAAGAGTAATTTCAAGTAGCCGGCGAATCTGCACCTCGTCATCGATAATTAAAACTGGTTCATTGAGTTGTGTCATATCGCCAATTATTGATTTAACTGATCAAAGTTAGGTAAATCTGATGGAATTTTAACAATAAGCAAAGCACCTCCGTTTTTACGATTTTGTGCAATAATCGTTCCATTATGTGCTTCCACAAATCCTTTTACAATAGAAAGGCCCAAACCTGTGCCTCCGGTTTTACTTCCTTCTATTCTATAAAATTTATTGAACAGCAATGGTATTGATTCTTCCGGAAATCCTAAACCTCTGTCCATTACTTCAAACACTATGTTTCCTGAATCATAATAGGCTTTTACTCTGATAGTAGTTCCCTGAGGTGAATATGTAATTGCATTAAAAATCAAATTATAAAGCACCTGCTCCATTAATCCGAAATCAAGTTTTACGAAGGGAATAGCTTCTGAAATTACAACATGGTATTTAAAATTGCTTAGTTCTTCTTTCAAATCCAGATTAACTTTATGAATTAAGTCATGAATATCGCACCAATCTAACCGAGGCGTAATTCTGCCACTTTCGAGCCTAGACATATTTAAAAGATTCTCTATCAATCTGTTTAGCCGTTGGCTTGCTTTATTTATTTCCTGTACCAAAACGCCCTTTGTATCCAAATTAAGTTTATCTGACAATAAATTATCTGATGCTCCCATAATTGTAGCAACAGGAATACGCAACTCATGAGAGATCGAATTAAACAATGTTTTATAAAGTTTATCCGATTCGTTAAGCAGATGAGCTTTGTTTGCCAAATCATTCAAAAAACTACGTTCAATAGCACTTGATATCTGAGTTATAAATGTATCCCAAAATTCAACCAAATCAGCTCTGACCGGAACCTTCATCTCAACGGCAATAACACCAGGCTTAAGGTTTGTACCCGGCATAGGATAATACGTATAATTACCCGATGGAAGAGTATCGGTAAATTTTCCGGCTCTCATTGAATGTTTAAACGTCCAATTAGCAACACTTAATTCACTTCCCGAAAATCTTGTATTCTTATGTTGATGATCATATACAATCAACTGATTATTACCATCATTCAATAAAAAATAAACATCGACAGAAAAATAGCGATGTATCTCAATTTGTGCCGTATGAATCAATTCATTTATATTGGAAGCATCTGATATTTTTTTGGTAAGCCTGTATAACGCGTTTGCACGCTCTTCTCTGTCTCGAGCCAGCTTTTCTTGCCGTCGAACACGTGAAGTCAGTACCCCATTAACCAATGCTATAAAAAAGAACATCCCAAACATGAGTACATCTTCGGGTTTTCCAATATGAAGCGTAAACTGAGGCGGAATAAAGAAATAATCCCAAATCAAAGCACTTAAAGTAGCGGCAAGCAATATCGGCCCAATTCCAAATATTGTAGCTAGAATTGAAACTACGAATAACAAAATAAATGAAACGGACTGGTAGCCAATGTAATCATAAAATAAAAAGCAAATTACGGAAGATAATACTACTGCCAGTGCTGATGAAATATACTGTCTAAATCCTGAAGTAAAAGATGGATTGGAAATGTATTTTAGGTAAGAAAAATCACTTCGGATATCCGAACCTAATACATAAACATCGATATTCCCACTGTGGCGAATCAGTTTCTGAACCATATTTCCGAACTCAAGAAGTGGAATAATGGTTCTTTTTCGTGGTTTTCCAATAACAATATGAGTAATATTTTCCTTATGAGCGATTGATAATATTGCTTTCACAATATCATCACCTGAAGTAAAAATAACTTCGGCACCCAATTGCTTCGCGAGTTTAATATTTTTATTGAGTTGTTCTGTTTCCTGATTTTTCAAAGGTTTGGAAGTTTCCACGTAAAGAGCGATAAGCCTGGCTCCCATTGTATAAGAAAGATTCTTTGCCCACCTGACCAATTTAGCGGATTGAGGGCTTGGGCCTATCGCAACCATCAAATGTAATCCCGATTTCCAGGGACCCGGAATTCGTTTTTGTTGCATATAGCTCCTCAATTGTTTATCCACCCTATCGGCAACTATACGTAAAGCCATTTCTCTTAAAGCAGTAATATTCCCTTTTCGAAAGAAATTTTGAATTGCCTGTACCGACTTATCTGGCGTATAAACCTTCCCCTCCGAAAATCTTTCGATCAGTTCATCCGGAGTTATATCAATCAATTCTATTTCATCAGCCCGTTCAAAAATTTCATCCGGAACAGATTCTCTTACAATAATCCCTGTTATTTGAGAAATAATGTCTGTACGACTCTCAAGATGCTGTACATTTACAGTAGTATAAACATTAATCCCATTTTCCAGCAGTTCAATAATATCCTGGTAACGTTTTAAATGCCTGCTTCCAGGTGCATTCGAATGAGCCAACTCATCAACAAGAGCTATTTGAGGATTGCGGGATATAAGACCATCCAGATCCATTTCTTCGAGCAGAGTTCCTTTGTATTCTATCTGCTTACGAGGCAAAATCTCAAACCCTTCCAATAATGCCTCTGTTTCTATCCGTTTATGTGTTTCTACAATTCCGATAATAATATCGGTACCTTTAGCTTTTTCAATCTGAGCAGCTTTAAGCATGGAAAATGTTTTTCCCACTCCGGCACACATCCCGAAAAAGACTTTTAATTTACCCCGTTTGCTTAATTCTTCTTCGTATTTAAGTCCAGCAAGAATTTCATCAGGGTTTGGACGTCCAAATTCTTGTGTTTCCATTAAATTTTATCAAGTTCCAAATTTAGCAATAATACATTTATCCGTGGGCATCCAAACAAATGATATTGCGGTTGCTCCGTTAAACTATTTATCAGTAATAAAAGCTTATTCGTTTGTTCAGGAGTAAAATTTCGGATTTTTGCAATACGCTGAACCTGTATTTTAGCACTCGTTGGTGAAATATGAGGATCTAATCCACTAGCAGAACTCATCAACATATCTTCAGGTATTATTTCATTGTTTTTTAAGTTATTTTGAATTCTGAAATTTTGCTCACGCTCTAAAACAAGGTCTTTCAAAATAGAACTTGTTGGACCCAAATTTGAACCGCCGGAAGGCATAGTATTGTAATTAGTAGCAGAAGGTCGCGAAACAAAATAATGTATCGTATCAAAATTCTGACCAAGGAGTTTACTCCCTATCTGACGACCATTTACATATACCATACTTCCATTGGCATTCTCTGGGAAAGAGAGCTGCGCAAACAACGTTATTATCAATGGATACACTATCCCGGTAATAATTGTCAATACAAGAAAAACTTTTATAGATATGGCTACTCTTTTCATATTGTTAAGTTAAAGCATTAATAATAAGTCAATAAGTTTAATTCCTATAAATGGAACAATTAATCCGCCCAATCCGTAAATCAAAAGATTCCTTTTTAAAATTGAAGAAGCTGAAACAGGTTTATACTTAACACCTTTTAAAGCAAGTGGAATTAAAAAAACAATGATGAGAGCATTAAATATTACTGCGCTTAATATTGCATTTTCAGGACTGGATAAATGCATAATATTCAACACAGACAAAGGTCCTTTTGACATTCCACCGGCATATAGGAAAGTTGCAATTGCCGGAATAATTGCAAAATACTTCGCAACATCATTTGCTATACTAAATGTAGTTAATGCACCCCTGGTCATTAGAAGTTGTTTTCCAATCTCTACAACTTCAATAAGTTTAGTAGGATTACTGTCTAAATCCACCATATTCCCAGCTTCACGAGCAGCTTGTGTACCCGAATTCATTGCGATACCAATGTCGGCCTGAGCCAAAGCAGGAGCATCATTGGTCCCATCGCCTATCATCCCAACTAAATGCCCTTCAGCTTGTTCCTGACGAATACGGGCAAGTTTATCTTCCGGTTTAGCCTGAGCTAAAAAGTCGTCAACACCAGCTTCGGCAGCTATGGCTGCTGCAGTTAACGGATTATCTCCCGTTATCATTACAGTTTTAATTCCCATTTTTCTTAACTGGGCAAAACGTTGCTTTATTCCTCCTTTCACAATATCTTTTAATTGTATTACACCTAATACACGGTTGTCTTCCGAAACAACCAAAGGAGTTGATCCCATCTGAGCCAGAGCCTCTACCGTTTCAGAAACGCTTTCTGGGAAATATCCATTATTATTCAATACCCATGATTTTATTGCATCCATTGATCCCTTCCTGATTTTTTTCAGTTGACCATCTTCTGTTTTATAATCGACACCGCTCATTCTTGTTTGAGCTGTGAAAGGGATAAATACGGCTTCAAATTGAGATATTTCTCTTCCTCTTAATCCGTATTTTTCCTTTGCAAGGATTACAATTGAGCGTCCTTCCGGTGTTTCATCCGACAATGATGAAAGTTGCGCTACATCGGCAAGATATGCCTGATCTACTCCTTCGGCAGGCACAAAATCTGTTGCCATTCTATTCCCTAGAGTGATTGTTCCTGTTTTATCAAGCAGTAGTACATCAACATCTCCTGCTGCTTCAATGGCTTTTCCACTTGTAGCAATAACATTTCGCTGAAACAATCTGTCCATTCCACTAATACCTATAGCGCTCATTAAACCACCTATGGTTGTTGGAATTAAACAAACTAATAACGCGATAAGCACAGGTAACGAAAGGTTTTGCGAAGGAGATATTCCTGATTGATTTAATGCATACAAGAAATAAGAGGGTAAGGTTGCAACGGCTATCAAAAAGATAATTGATAATCCTGATAACAAAATTGATAATGCAATTTCATTGGGGGTCTTCTGTCTTTTTGCGCCTTCTACCAAGGCAATCATCCTGTCAATAAATGTATTTCCGGGATCAGATGTAATCCGAATTAAAATACGGTCGCTAATAACTTTTGTACCTCCGGTTACAGCACTTCTGTCGCCTCCGCTTTCGCGGATAACAGGTGCCGATTCTCCCGTTATGGCTGATTCATCTACCGAAGCAATTCCTTCAATCACCTCACCATCAGCAGGAATCACATCATTAATTTCGCAAACAACTATATCCCCTTTTTTAAGATCCGTTGCCCAAATTTCAGTAACAACATTGTTATCCAATTTTCGGGCTTTGGTTTGTGATCTATTTTTCTTAAGATTATCTGCCTGAGCTTTTCCCTTACTTTCTGCAATTGCTTCTGAGAAGTTGGCAAATAAAACTGTAAACCACAACCATAAACCTACCTGAAAATGAAAATATGAAAAGTTTCCTTGAAAAGTTTCAGTAATAACAATTATAGTAGTTAGTAACGCACCAATTCCTACCATAAAAATTACGGGATTTTTAATGAGGACAAGTGGATTTAACTTTTTAAAAGAATCCTTAACTGCCCTGATTAATAATGTTTTATCTAATATTTTTATTGAAGTACTCATTGTTATTTTCTTCTTAAAATACAATACCATTATTCATTAATAAATGCTCTACAACAGGACCTAGCGAAAGTGCCGGAAAAAATGTCAACCCCCCAACAATTAAAATTACGCCTATTAGAAGTCCTACAAATAAACTTGTATCCGTTCTGAAAGTACCTTCTGAAACAGGAGTAATTTTCTTTTTTGCTAAACTCCCGGCTATAGCCAATACAGGGATTATTACACCAAATCTACCTGCCAGCATACAAAACGCTGTAGATAGATTAAAAAATACAGTATTGGCATTTAATCCGGCAAAAGCACTTCCGTTATTACCAGAGGCAGAAGTAAATGCATAAAGTATTTCAGAATACCCATGAGGACCTTTGTTGTTTAGTCCAGATAATCCTACTGGACTCACTGTTGCAATTGCAGAAAAAATTAATATACAAAAACTTGGAATCAGAATTCCGATGATAGACATCTGTACTTCAAAAGCTTCGATCTTTTTCCCCATAAATTCGGGTGTACGTCCAACCATCAGTCCGGCGATAAAAACTGTAAGAATCATAAATAATATCATTCCGTATAATCCCGACCCTACTCCTCCAAAAATAATCTCACCCAGCATTATATTAAACATTGCAACCATTCCTGATAAAGGGGATAAACTATCGTGCATGGCATTTACTGAACCATTTGAAGCAACGGTCGTAACCGTTGACCATAATACACTTCCCGCTATTCCAAAGCGAGCCTCTTTTCCCTCCATCAAATCATGTCCCTGTATCATAGTACTATATTCACTATAGAGAGATAATGCCAATCCGAGAATAAAAAGTATAAGCATAGTTAAAAACAAAGTCCAACCCTGTTTTAGATTACCTGTCATTTTACCAAACATAAATGGTAGAGCAGCGGGAATCAACAATATAGATAATACCTGAAGAAAATTACTGAATGGCGTTGGGTTTTCGAACGGATGAGCACTGTTTGCATTAAAGAATCCCCCTCCGTTTGTTCCCAATTGCTTTATCGCTATTTGCGACGCAGCAGGTCCTCCCGGAATTAATTGTTCACTACCGTTAAGAGTATGCACTATGTGATAAGAATTAAAATTTTGAATTACACCCTGAGTAACTAATGCAAATGCCAAAATAATCGACAATGGTAATAATATATAATATGTTGAGCGTATTAAGTCAACCCAAAAATTTCCTAAATTAGTTGTTGTTTTCCCTGATATCCCTTTGATTAATGCTGTTAATACCGCAATCCCAGTAGCTGCACTCACAAAGTTTTGTACTGTTAATGCGAGCATTTGGGTCAAATAGCTCATTGTTGTTTCACCTGCATATCCCTGCCAGTTCGTATTTGTAACAAAACTAACCGCAGTGTTTAAAGCCGAATGCCAACTTACATTTACCTGATTGGCTGGATTAATTGGTAAAAAGCTTTGTATCTGCTGCAATACAAAAACAACCACCAATCCTATAAAGTTAAAAAGTAGCAAATCAAATGTATACGTCCTCCAATTTGATTCGTCCTCAGGATTAATTCCCGCAAGTTTATATGTGCGGGTCTCAATTTTCAACAAAAACCCACTCATTAAATTCTTTTTTCCGGTAAATACCTTCTCAAAATAATTACCGAGCACAGGGGCAAGAGTAATTAAACAAAGTAAAAAAAGTGAGATTTCAATTATTCCATTCATATTAATGACGTTCCTTTCTATTATGATCTTCGTGATTATAATCCGTAAAAAATTTCACAATCAATGCACTCATTATCCTATAGATAACCCAAAATACAATTAGCACACCCAAAATATCGAAGAAAACTTCCATAACTTCAAAATTTATGAGGTTTAACTAAAGCATAAAGCAAATAGATTAGCAATAGTAAGGCTATAATTGCACCTGCCCAATAAGCAGTTGTATTATCGGAGATAGAATTACCACTATTAATAATTATCATTAAAGGCTTATTGACTATGCGTATCATATTATTGGTTATTAATTATTTATTTTCAATTATCTATAGCACAAAATTACGGGTACATATATAAAGAAGAGATTAGAAACGTCATTGCATATATAAAGATTTTATAAAGAATCAATCGAAATTTTTCCCAATCCCCAAAGATTAAAAAAAGGCCTTCAATAATCTTTGAAGGCCTTCTTTTTATACTATGGTTATTACAAAAGCTATTTTTGAGTAATCAAAATTTCAACCCTTCGATTTTTCTGTCTTTCTTCTTCATTTGTTTCAGAATATTTTAAGCGGGTTGATGCAGAACCTTTAATCGATTAATATTTAGATATTGACAACTTCAATTATTCACAAGATATAAATACACACAATTCGAAACCAATACATTATAATCAAATCAGTAACAATCATTTCTCTAATATTAATATTTCCACTCTGCGATTTTTGGCTTCATTTATTGGGTTTGTTTCCGGATATTTTTTCCTGTTGGAGCCATATCCTTTATATGTTAATCGATCCGGATCTATTCCTCTATTAACCAAATAATCATAAACCAATTTTGCACGTGCTTCTGAAAGATTATTTCTACCAGTATTAGAATCAGGCCCATCACCTCTTCCTTTTTGACAACAAATATGTCCTTGTATTTCGATACGAATACTTTTATTTTCATTCAAAAACGAATATAGTTCTTCAAGCATCTGTATTGCACCCGGAATTAACGTTGATCTGCCTCCAATAAACAAGATATCACTTAACACGATACTTTGTCCTTTTTCTATTTTACTGATATCCAGTTTTTTTAAAGCACTCTTATCTTCTATATCAATCGGTTTTACAATTTCCCGTTGTTGATAAATTATTTCAACATCTGCTACCCTGTCTTTCATTCTTACAATATCAGAGGTATCTTTTAGTTTAGGATTTCGTTCTCCCAAACCAACAGATTTATGAATAATACTATCTACAACACCAAGCTTTAAAAAATAGGATTTAACGCTACCTGCTCTGCGTTCTGAAAGATCTTTATTATACTTTAAGTCACCCAATTGGTCGCACCATGCAATAATATTAATCTCCTGAAGAACAAGGGATGTATCTTTTACACGTTTAACCATTGCAAGTTTCTTTTTACTCTCAAGAACCAAGCTATCTTTATCAAAATCAAAATAAATTTGCAGATTAATTACTTTCTGCAATGTTTGGGCAGGTAATAGCTGATGGATTAAAATAAATAGCAACAGAATAAATTTTCTCATATAAAACCCGGATATAACTAATAACGCAATACCTTAAGTATATTACAGACTTTAATAAGAAAATCTTAATTTATCGATTGACGATTAAGCAATGTTTCTATTTTAAGCAATAACAATCCAATATCTAATGGTTTCGAAATATGATCGTTACATCCTGCTTTCAGTGTATTTTGAATATCTTCATCAAGAGTATATGCTGTTTGCGCAATAATAGGAATATGTTCATTTTTCAACCGAATTGCTTTAGTTGCTTCGATACCATTCATTCGGGGCATACGAATATCCATTAAAATCAAATCAATACAAGGTGTTTCATCAAAGATCTCGATAGCTTCTATCCCATCTTTCGCCCATAAAATTTTAGCATTATTTTTTCGCAAAATAATTTCCAACAATTGATAATTAGAAAACTCATCTTCAACAACTAAAATACATCGGTCAGACAAATCTAACTTATTCATATTCTTTACCTTCTTTACTACATAATAACACATGAGCCTGACTTAGGAGCGTGTTTGGATCTATTAGCAAATATACGTTAATAATTTTGTAAAATATAATTTTACTTAAAAAATTAGCATTTATTATAGTCGCAAGTTTTACCATTACTTTTACGCCATGCTTCTACCCCTTCTTTCACTGAAAAGTACACTATGCCGAATGTGCCTATTAAATCAAACCAGTAAACATCAAAAAACTCAACAAGAATACTTGTAATCAGCAAGACAGCCGACATATACACGCATACAATATTGCATCGGGCATCTGCAATCAATGCATCTGATTTTAATTTTTTCCCTTCACGTAATTTGTAAAAGATCAGTAATACCATTGAAACAATTGACAACAACGAAATTATTGTTCCAGCTAATGTTGATTCTGGATAATTACCAGACTCAAACCGAACTACAACACTGATTATCAGTACCATTTATAAAACAAAGAAACTAACAGATGTTATCTTTAGTGCACTCTTTTCATATTTATTTTTTCCATTCTCACGATATTTCAGGGTTTTTAAAAGCATTAGCAAAACACCCATAGCTGATACGGTTTCAATAAAACTATCAAACCCAAATCCCATCAAACTTAGTTGGTCATCAGCAACCCCAAAATATACGGAAACTATACCTTCTAAAATATTATATGCAATAGTTATGATCGCTAAAATAATAGCTCGTGAATATTTTTCACTCATCCTAAACTCAAATTAATCTGAAACAATTCTGGCACAATAATTGCACAAAGTTAGTTTCAATTATCCATTCAACACCCTTTGTTTATGAAAAGACTATGCCTGATTGTATTCGGATTGATTTTTATTTCATCCGTTTATGCACAACAAACCAAAACCGTTGATTCCAGAATATCGAAAGTTACTGTTTTTCAACAAGGAGCACAAATATTCCGAACTGCAACATTTCAGTTACAGGATGGGCTTACCGATGTAATATTTGAAGGAGTATCTCCTTATCTGGATGAAAAAAGTATTCAGGTAAGCGGGAAAGGGAACTATCTGATTTTAGATATCCGAAAAAACATCCGTTATCCGGAACCTGTTCAAAATGATTATGAATCATTACCTCCTGTAATCAAGCAGCGAATATCTGCTTTAGAAGATTCTTTATTACTTGTAAACGAAAGCATTGAAGAAATAAGAGTACGTAAAGATATTTATGAGGCAGAAAAAAGAATGCTTCAGGGAAGTAAAGTATTTTCAGGATCGGGCAAAAATGATACACTCCCGGTTTTAAAGGATGCGTTAACCTATTTCAGAATAAAAATGACTGAAATTAATAATGAGCTATTTTCTATCCGGAAAATAGAACGAAAACTAACAGCGCAGGCTTCCAAAATTCAAATTAAACTGGATGAACTCAGAAACTACACCAGCAAAATAGATCCAAAAAATGATCCAAATCAACCTGTTAATCAGATTATTGTTACAGTTCAAAGTAAAGCTGATATTCCAAATGCCACGTTGAGTGTAAATTACTTTGTAGCAAATGCCGGCTGGAATTCTGCCTACGATCTCAGAGCCGATGATGCTTCTACGCCCATGGATTTAACACTCAAAGCCAATGTTTATCAACAGACAATGGAAGATTGGAAAGGTGTAAGTTTAAAACTTTCAACCCAAAACCCAAGGTTAACCCAGCAAAAACCAAGCTTATTTACATGGATCTTAAACTATTACACACCATATTCACAAGCACAATATTATCAAAATACAGCAATGGCCACCTCTGATAAAGCAAAACAACCAGCACCATCGGCTGTAAGAGAAGAATATTCTGCCAAAGATGTGAATGATGATTCACAAACTAATGCCAGTTATGCAACTTCAACCATTACCAATACATATACAAATCAGGAATATGACATTGATTTCCCATAC
This sequence comes from Bacteroidales bacterium, assembly GCA_963667975.1. GTDB lineage: Bacteria > Bacteroidota > Bacteroidia > Bacteroidales. The sequence continues at coordinate 2,716,646 of OY764079.1, read as the reverse complement.
AATATTCCATCAGATGGAAAGACCCACCTCGTTGTAGTTGCCGAAAAAAAATTACAGACAAACTATCGCTTTGTTGCAATTCCTAAGCTGAGTCAAAATGTATATCTGCAAGGGAATATCGCAAAATGGGATGATATTGATCTGATGGAAGGAAACGCCAATGTATTTTTTAATAATACTTATGTTGGACAAACCTATATTAATCCACGAGAGGATAAAGATACACTGGAAATATCACTTGGGGCAGATCGTCAAATCAGCATTCTTCGCAAAAAGGTAAAAGACAAAGTGAAGGAAAAATTTGCAGGAAATACAGCAACTAAAACTATTGCAATTGAAATAATTGTAAAAAACAACAAGCAAACATCTGCAGATGTGAGTATTAAAGATCAGATTCCTGTTTCAAAAGACGAAACAATCAAAACAGAATTGATTGAAAATGAGCAAAATGCAAAATACGAAGAAAGCACAGGTTTTCTCGATTGGAATATCAAGCTAAAGCCAGGGGAACGTAGAGTGCTGTCATTTACCTATTCTATTAAATACGACAAAGACAAACCACTGATTATTGACGATTTAAAGAGATAATTTTTCTCGACATACACACGTTCAAAAGCCTTATCAAGACAATGATAAGGCTTTTTACTTTACATGTAATCAAAAAAATATTGTTGATCTGTATATAAAAAAAGAAGGTGTTCTTGGAACACCCTCTTAAACCCAATTAATAACTAAGTACGATTAAATAAACCTTAGTTTATGCAAATATAATCATATAATACTCAACAATAATTGGGGCTCACAACATATTCGACCAACGGGCAATTTTTAGGGTTGAAATCAAAATATTAAACGACAAATACGGTTAGTATCTTTTTTAAGATCCAGATATTATTGCATTTTAAATTCTAAATTATCTCAAATGTCAAAATCCAAATAGATCAAGACATAAAAGGTAAATCGATACTGTAACACTACTTACTTTCAATTGATTTTATAGTTATTTTTATATAAAATAATATTACTTATTGTATACTTTATTTACTTTAAAGGTTTGTGTCGAACCAAAATATGGATTTACAATCTTCACTATATAAACGCCCTGTTTCAAACTATCCATAGGGACGGATGAACCTTTTCCTCCAGTTACTTTTCTACCAGAGAAATCATATAATTCATAAATTGTTTCATCATCTGCATTTTGGATGGTTAAAATATCTACCACCGGATTCGGATAAACAGAGTATTCTGATTCTTTATCTCCTTCTAATTCATTCGCCTTATGTATACTCATTTTTGTCTGAGGTAATTCATAACCATATAGAGCGATCTCGTTTACATACGCCCATGTATTGTCATACATAGATATTCGTAAATAACGTGTATCTGTTGAAACAGGGTTATATCTCCAGCAATTAAAGAAACCTGTTCGGTATTTCAATACATCAGTCCATTGAATTGAATCTCCTGTTGAAAAAACGATATCGGCAATATTATACATGTCGTATATATAAATTCTTGAGATATGGTATGCTTTTCCAAGGTCAATTATTGTATGATAAGGTGCTTTTGACTGATTATAATATGGTCTCCAGCTTAAACTAACAGCAGCCTGACCCAATAGTGGATCTTTGTACTGCTCATCTACAAGATAATTGGGAGATTGACTACTTCCTCCCCAAACTAAGTCTCTAACCATTGACGTATTAAGCGGAATTCTTACTACCGGAATTGCATCTTTCATTATAAACTTAGCATAAATAGAGTCTTTCATATTATGCTCATCTTTTAAAATAACCCAGTAATTATATTCTCCGGCAGTTTCATAATCCCCGTTTACCTGTAAAATATAATGACCAGAACCTCTATTATATGCTGTCACAAATGCTGGTAAATTTTTAAATGAGAAATAGATTTTATCATTATCAGTATCCATTCCATAAATATGAATTGTATCCAATTCTCCTTCCGTAATCGTATCAATAGCCATTGACTGAATTACTGGTTTTACATTCGGATGCTTGTCAGCAACAGTAACTTTGAATGAAATTGCCGAGCTCAGATTTCCATCTGTAATACTCACTTTTACAGTATCATACACTCCACTTTGAAAATAATTAGGTGCAATTTCTAAAGAATAATCACTATTTGCTTTTTCAAGTTGCAAAAAAGCCGGATTATTTACTAAGGCTAATGATACTGAATCTGATCCCGGATAATTATCATCAGTATAAGAAAGCTGTATATTGAGAGTATCACCCTCATTTATCGAGACATTTGAAATCGGAGCAATTAATGGCATATTATTACTTTTTTCAAGAAACATAATTTCTATACCATTAATTTTTGCATCATGTAATATTTTATCAAAGCGCAAATCAACAATCATATCATATATATCTACAACATAACTCTTTTTCAATGGTAACATCCCTGATTCATTATAAATACTAAAAGTATCAAGTACCAAACTATCTTCTAAATATACATTAAAAACACCAATTGTATGATTACTTACACGTTCTATAGATTCTTCAAAGTATAAGTTTACTCTATACTTTCCATTGTCTAAAAGTGGAAATGCAAAACTCATCGTATTCTGAATATCAAGCAAATGACGATATGGCGCAAATATATTTCCCGGAGCATCCGTATAATTTAATCCTTTGTATGTCCAGCTTCCTGTTGCATACGACATATTTACACCATAATTTGGCAAATGATTTCCATCATACTGCCAGTTAATTGGTTCTGCATCAAGTTCTCCACCACCACAATTTATTCGGTATAAAGGTTTATTTGTGTAATATTCTGGAGAAATAACTTTAATAAACAAAGTATCACAAACGGGAGGATGATAACCATCGTCAGCTTTAACTGCAATCGGATAAACTTTTTGTTGAGTGTTAAGAAATGGAGTTATTTTTAAAAATGCTGAATCACCTGTTAATTTAAGTTGTATAAAATCGGGGAAAGGACTGAAGGTATAAAAAATACTATCATGATCTGCATCAAAAGCAGAAGTATTAATCATACGTTTTGAAGCAACTTCTACAGAAATCGTATCTGAAAATACAGTAATAGGAGCCACATTTCCTGAATCCGCCACTGCTATTTTAATTTCTTTTCTAAATGAATCGTTATGACTCGAATCTGTTATCACAATGGTTGGAAAATAGACACCTTTATGAAGCTTTCCTGAGCTCATTTTCAGCAGGGCAATACCATTTTGAATTTGTTGTAGCTGGGCAAAAGCCGGAAGTTTCAACGCACTAATTGAAACATAATCATTATCAGGGGTGTGTGCTTTAATCACATAAAAAGCAGTATCGCCTGATGTCAGATAGACATCTGATATAGAGTCAAATACTGGCAAATAATTAAAAACATGTTTTAAACCGGGTTGGGGTCCCAGATTTTTATAAATTTCCCGATTTATTGTATCCAGATATAAGTTACCATTATTTAACGAATCCAGAAGCGTTGCTATTGATGTATATTGATTATTAATAACCTGAGTTATGGGAGGAGTTCCTCCTGCATTCTGAAAAAATGTCGTTGCCGTATCATATTTATTGTTTTTTACATAAATATCGTTTATCTGATTCATATTCTTCACAAAAGGAATGTCTTTAAAGTGCTTCATATAATTAGAACTTACATTTACAGGTGAATTTGGTATTTGAAAGTCCCTGTCATCTATAAAAATTCCGCTACAATTTTCAATATAATTATCTGTAATATACAAATCTCCTTTTCCCATGATAATTACCCCGCAACCAGGAGCATTTTTAAAAATATTATGATGATAACGGCCAACTGTATTTGAGCCTATTTGAAATATATTCTGCTGATATACAATGCTGTCTAATCCTGTATTTATACAGTAATTATTGTAAACGCCAACATCTTCTACACAATTCGCTAACTGAATTGCCTCTCGTTTCGTATTTGTAACAATATTATTATAAACTCTGACATGCTTTAGTTCCATACCCGGAGTCTTTGTTTCTCCAATATACATTCCCTCTCCAATATGATGAATATACATGTCGTGAATTGCTAACTTGTTAAATACAGGATATGGAAATGGAGGATTACCTCCATAATCTTTTTTTGCATAAATCCCAAAGAATGCTCCGTTACTTCCTTCTAACTCAATAAATTCAGATTCACAATCATTACTTAATTCACCAAATGTAAGACACGATGATGCACCCTGAAGTAAGAACCCATATTTAGTTCCAGCTTCACCTCTTCCCGTAATTTTAACGTGATTACAATTATTAAAAGTAACTGCCCCCCAATCAGTAGTGTTGATGATTACTTTCCCTCCCGAATTGATGAATACAATAGGATTTCCATCACTTCCATTGAAATTACTGAATGTTAATGATTTCGTTCTGGACGACAGTATTTTAATTGTATCGCCAGGGCCTGGTGCTGGTGAAAAGCTGGATGGAGTAAATCCGTTTGGTGTTGAATTATCAATATAATAAACTCTCTGAGCTACAAGTTTATCAATTGTTGCAAATAATAATAAGGATAGAAAACATAGCATCTTTAGTTTCATGGTAGGTTATATTTATGATGAGTTAATATTCATTCATTTCAAATTTACATACCCAAAATGCCTTTTTCCATTTTACATTATAAGACTTATAAACATTCTGCTGTTAACATATTTTAAACAGTATTATTAAACAATTCTGGTTATAAAAAAATCTACACATATATTTAAAGAATTGCGTAAAACATTACTCAAAAGGATTTTCTTTTTTAAAATCCGGATTATAATAATACGAACTATTTAATTCCTGAACCCAACCTCTGTAAAAACCCAAATGATCCATATAATCAACAATCTCCTGATATTCTTCTACGCCTAAATGTCTAGTTAACTCTTTTTCTGATATTATGTTGGGCATTGGGTTATATTGAGCCATCAGTGATATATGGATATTTGTGCCTAACTCATTGGCCAGCATTAACAATGCATTCTTACTATTTTGGATAAAACCTGGCAAAACCAAGTGCCGAATAATCACTCCAGATTCAGCAATTCCATTTTCATCTTTTCTTAAAGATGTTCCCTTTTGTCGAATCATTTCTTTTATTGCTTTGAGTGCAATTTCAGGATAATCTCTTACCCCTGAAAGTTTTTTGCCCAGACTTTCATCAGCATATTTAAAATCAGGAAGATATATATTTACAATATCATCAAGCTGCCTTAGTACATTAACATCATCATACCCATTCGAATTATAGACAATTCTGGGATGCAGTTTTCTATATTTCAATTCCTGAATAATCAATAACATCTGAAAAATTTGATGAGAAGGAGATACAAATCCAAGCAAACCTGAACTTTGAGGCAATAACTCTCCTATCGTTCGTACAACAGAATCCAAATCTGATAACCAATTGATGTCCTGTAATTTATTATTACTTATTTGATAATTCTGGCAGTAAATGCACTGTAGATTGCAATGGGTAAAAAACAGGTTGCAAATTCCCTTTCCGCCACTAATCACAGGCTCTTCCCCTTTGTGTAACACAATTGAGGATACGTGAATCTGCTGATCTGTTTTGCAATACCCTGTTTTATTTTTACTTCTATCAACATTACACTTATGTGGACATAGATTACAAACAAGCCCAGTTCTGACTGCAACATTATTTAATAATGAAGTAAAATCAACAGATTCACACATTATAAGCTATTAATATAAGTCCTGGAATTCGGCATCCGGAGCCTTCGTTTCAGTTTCTGTACTTTCTTTCTTGCGAAAATAGGTATGACAGCTATAGTTTTTGGTAATCTTCACTTTGGGCTTACCAAACTTACCTCGATATTTGGCATAGAATGGATCCGCAATGATTTTTTCCATAAATTTCCCATAAATTGGCAAAGCTGTTTTACAACCTTCTCCCAATTCGGTAGTACGAAAGTGAACACTACGACTTTCAGCTCCTACCCAAGATCCAGATATTAAATCAGGGCTCACTCCCACAAACCAACCATCAGAGTGATTAGAAGAAGTTCCTGTTTTTCCGCCAAAATCAGTATTGTAGTCAAACAATTTATGTTCAAACAATGCTTGAGTTGTTCCTCCCGGTTCATGCAAACCGCCTAATAACATCTGAGTCATCAAAAAAGCTGTTTCTTCAGATAATACTCTCTCTTTCTTTGGTTTATATTGATAAAGTACTTTCCCTTTTCTGTTTACAATTTTTGTAACCAATACAGGTTCTACTTTATAACCGTCATTAATTAATGGACAGTATGCATTTACTAACTCAAATAGAGAAACATCACTAGCACCCAAACAAACAGAGGGATAACTTCTTAATTTTGATCTAATCCCGAGTTTATAAGCATATTGAATTACCGTATTCCAACCTACTTCCTGCGTCATTTGCACTGCAATGGAATTAATCGATTTTGCAAATGCATATTTCAAAGTAACCTCTCTTCCGGTAAATACCCAATCGGCATTATTTGGTGACCATGTTTTATGTTCACCATTTTCAAGATACTTTACAGTTACAGGATTATCAACTTTTTTATCGCAGGGAGCCCAACCTTTATCAATAGCAGCGGCATACACAAAGGCTTTAAACGTTGATCCCGGCTGACGTTTTGATTGTAAAACATGGTCAAATTTAAACTGATTGAAATTGATTCCTCCAACATAGGTTTTTACAAAACCAGTATGAGGATCGAAGGTTATAAATCCGGCATGCAATAAATTATTATAATATTTAATTGAATCGTAGCTACTAAAAGCAGTATCCTTATCGCCTTTCCATGTAAAAATTCTCATTTTACGCTTTTGATTCAGATAAAATTCAACAGAATCGGAATTCCCTTTAAATTTCTTCTTAAGCATTGTATAATAGTCTGTCTTTTTCACCTTATCCTGAAGAAAATTTGGAATTTCATTCCCTGCTGCATCACGCCATGGGTTTTCTCCATTCCAGTGCATATCAAATCTTCTCTGTAAAAAGCTCATATGCTCCTGTACCGATTTCTCAGCATATCCCTGCATACGAGAGTCAATGGTTGTATATATTTTCAATCCATCTTCATACAGATTCATTTTATGCTCTTTTAACCAGTCTTTCAGCGTATAAGCTACAGCCATTCTAAAATAAGGAGCTTCTCCATCATAGTTATTTTCAACAGAATAGTTTAATCTAAGAGCTTGTTTTATCGCTTCATCGTATTGATTTTTAGAGATGAATTTATATTTCAGCATCTGGCTTAACACAACATTCCGGCGTTCTAAAGCTCTTTCCGGACTCGATATCGGACTGTAATAGGTTGGAGCCTTCAGAATCCCAATGAGCAATGCAGATTGCGTTATATTTAAATCCTTTGGTTTCACATCAAAAAAGTTTCGGGCTGCTGTTTTAATACCATACGAGTTACTTCCAAAGTCAACAGTATTGAAATACATGGTCAAAATTTGTTCTTTGGAATAAAACATCTCAATTTTTACAGCCGAAATCCATTCTTTCGTTTTGTAAATCACAGTTCTGATAAAAGGTATTTTTCCTAAGAGGCCTCTGGAATAATTTGTACGTGTTTTAAATAGATTTTTTACCAATTGTTGTGTGATTGTACTTCCTCCACGGCGTTCTCCTTTCAACATATGATAAAAAATAGAGAACGTTGCTTTAAGATCGATTCCTTTATGTTCATAAAACCTACGATCTTCAGTGGCAATCAAGGTTTTTACCAAAATTGGAGATAAGTCTTTGTATTTAACAGGTACACGGTTTTCATCGAAATATTTTCCGATCATCCGTCCATCAGCATCATAAAGTTCGGAAGCTGTTTTTACCTTTGGATTATTTATCTGACTGATTTTTGGGGACTTACCAAATAACCATAAAAAATTCATATCAACTAAAATCAAAAAAAGCATAAAGAGTATAAATGCATGTAAAACTCTCCATCCCAATTTTTTATACCAAGGTAATTCTTTTTTAACGCGAAAAATCCTGCGAACAATCCACACAAATTTAGTCCAGCACCATTGCAGGAGCATAAATAATAATTTCAATAACTTTAAAAATCCAGCCATCAGGCTTCCGGTTTGTTTCATCTTGATCCCTTTCATTATTCCGGTTTCGTTCTATTTTTTAATGCTGTTATTCTTTGAATTAAGGTTGGATGCGAATAGTTTAAGGCTACATACCACGGATGTGGGTTCAAATTACTCAGATTGTCAACCGATAGACGAATTAAAGCTGTTTGCAATGATTCCGCTAAACCAAATTTTGCAGCAAATACATCAGCCTGATATTCGTTTCTGCGCGACAACATATTGGTTAACAAACCCGTAAGCATTGATATTGGCGTATATAGAATTCCAAATGTAATTGCGCCCATATAAAAACTTGGTTTTGAAGCTCCCAATGCATGTGATAAAACAGGGTTTTCAATCATCCACGAAAATAACCATAAAGTAAATCCGGTCATTAATACCGAGAGTATCAAACTCTGACGAATATGATGCTTTTTATAATGTCCGATTTCATGAGCAAGTACGGCAACCAGCTCATTTACACTATGTTTTTCAATCAATGTATCAAATAGAACTATTCGCTTTTTAGGTCCCAAACCACTAAAATAAGCATTTGCCTTACTACTTCGTTTCGAACCATTTATCACATATATGTTATCTAGTTTAAAGCCTGCTTTTTCAGAAAAAACCTGAATTGCGGTTCTCAGTTCACCCTCCTGTAACGGAACTTGCTTGTTAAAAAGCGGAACAATTAAATTGGAATAAAACATTGCCATGAAAAGTACAAAAAAAGTAATTATTCCCCATGCTAATAGCCAAAACCACATTCCGGTCTGTTCATAAATCAATACAATAAGCGAGATTATTCCTCCTCCTAAAATAATAGCTAATATTATGCCTTTAATCTTATCAAGAACATACGTCTTTATTGTGGTTTTATTAAATCCAAATTTTTGTTCAACCACAAACGTATCGTAAATATCAAATGGAAAGGAAATTACAGAAGAGCCAAAAGCAATAATTCCGAAAAAGAACAAGCTCTGAATGATCAATGTTTGGCTAATATTATTTGCCCATTGGTCAATCAAAGCAAAACCATTGAAAAATAACATGGTAAGTATAACAATAAATGAAACTACAGAATTGATCAGTGAAATCTTCTGATTCGCTCTAAAATATTGCTGTGACGTTTTATACTTAGCATCATCGTAATACGCCTTCAGTGATTCCGGTAAAACATCGCTCCAGCAACTTGCATTAAGCCAGTCTAATATACGTTCCATCATAAATCCCAGAACGATAATTACAAGGATAATATTAAATATTGTTGATTCGCTCATCTTTCAATTAAATATAGCCCATTAATTTATAAGAAATTACACCAAACCACTCATGTAATAATGAGTTCCAGTCGTAAAAACTTGTTGTATGTGGAATAAACAACTTTTCAAAGTTCAAACCAGAAGGATCTGAGATAGCTGTGGTTGAATATTCAACGCAATGAATTCCGGCTTTGTCAAAACACTTTTTTGCACGATACATATGCAAAGTACTTGTTATCAAGACATTTCTGGATCCATTGGGCATCATTTTATTTAATATTTGTTTCGAATTTAGTGCATTCTCACGTGTATTATCAGAAACAGAGTCAACCCAAATATCTTGCTCCGGAAGGCCTATTTTTACCAGAAATCTTTTTAAAAACGAAGCTTCGTACTGGTCACGATAAAACAAATGCCCCGGTCCTCCTGAAATTAATATTTTTTTAATTTTACCTTGCTTGTACAGATCAACAGCCTGTAAAATTCTGTCAGATTCTCCTCTAAAAATTACTCTGTTTTTTTGATAATCAAAATTTACAATTTTGCCTCCCAATACAATTCCCACGTCATACGTTTCGTTTACCGGAAGTTCCACTAACGGAGATTCATAACTACGAAGAAATAGTTCCACGATAAACCGGTTTGAGAAAAAGTAAAAAACGATGATGGCTGCTACCAATAATTTAAATGACCATTTTTTCTTTCTGTAAATCAATGCTATAAGCAACATCAAAAACACCCATCCCAAAGGAGCCAAAAACCATGATACTATTTTTGAAACTACAAAAAACATAGGCTTAGATTATTCCTGAATATTTGCGAACGAACCACTCAACACTTAAAAGTAGCACTAGTAGAATAAAAATTACAGGAAGACCCGCTAATGACAAGTATTTATCCTGAAAGTAGATTACAGTTTGTAAATTATCACGTTCTGTTAATTCTTTGATTAGCAATTTTGTTTGATCAGGTAAATAATACTTACCTCCTGTTTTTCTCGACAAATTGACAAGTAAACGATGATCTGCAACTAAATTCACATCTTCAATCGCCAAAGCCGAAATACTAAACGATCCTTTCTGAGTTAACGTTTTTCCATTAAATGTTGTGGAGGCCGTATATGAGTAATTTCCTACTTTTAACTGCCCTGCATTCAAATGATACGCTGTTGATGTCCTTGCAAATACATAAGGGTATTTTTTACCGCTTTCATCTTTAATATCAATTGAGAGGTCTGGTTTATTAACAGGCTCGTAGCTTTCATTGTAAAGTTCTGCATCAAATTCTATCTCATCATTTTCCATAAACTGATGTTCATTTCGAATTCGAAACATACTTTTATCAAGTTTTACCGACAGGTACTGTACCATTTTATTCATTAACTCATCAAATGCCTGATGATTCTCATGAATTGAATAATCAATCAAACGCCAGCGCCATATTCCTTCTCCGGCAATAACGCCATAGCGATTATCAATTGATTGATAAAAACTTACAAGCGGATATTGAGTAGGAACATTCGAAATTCGCTGGTTAAAAAGCGACTGTGTAGCTGGAGAAACCTGATAACTTCCAAATGGTGATACCAGAGGAGGAAACATCGAAACGCTTTGTTTCAGCTCATCCGAAAGCGTAAACAATCCAAAGTTATTATTCAAAACAGGCAACGCTTCATTCAATTGATATCCTCTTGTCTGAATTGTAAAACCTGCATCCTGATTGGAAAAACGGGTTATATCACTTTGGTTTCCCAAAATAAATAATATGGGTATTTGCAAGCGTTTTAATTCACTCAACAGATTCGCCGAATTGTTTATCCGGGAAGGAATCTGATGTAAAATCACCAGATTATATTTTGAAACAGGTTTCGAAAATTCGTTTTGCGTAAATTCCTCAATTTCATAATTCTGGTTGCTTTCGATAGCCTGTTTGATTGCAGAAATATCCGGATGAGGAGCTAAAGAGAGAAGTAATATTTTTTGACGGCCATCAATTACTTCTATAAAAATATCTTTAATATTATTCTTCAGAGTAATTTCATTTTTAACCGAAGAGAGAGAAAGTGTGTAGTGACGTAAGCCTGGTTTATCTGCATTTAACTGAAAAAAAATTGTTTGAAAATCTTTATCTGATTGAAAACGAATATTTTTTTCTGCTATAACGTTTTTCCCTTCACGCAATATTAATTTACTGGTTTCACCCTGAGCTTTCAAGCCATTTACAACTACTTCAACAGGAAAATTGTTTCCAAGATAGACTAGTTTATTATAGCGAATATTGTTAATTATCAAATCCTTACAAACGGATGTATCGCCTAAACCAATTGTATAAACCGGAAATTTCATACCGGGAACAGCATACAAAGGATTTGAGCCTGAATTATATAAACCATCTGTTGCCAGAATAACAGCACCAACATTTCGGTTTACATATTTGGTTTCTATTTCCTGTAAAAGAGATGAAATATCCGTTAATTTCTGATTATAGGAATTAATGCTACCTTCTTTTACTTCTTCACCAAATGTATATTCATGATATTCAAATTTTTCAGATAGTTTATCTTTTAACTCTGAAGTAAGTTTCGGCCATTTTTTCTGTAAGAAATCTGATTTATCGGTGATTGAAAGAGATTGAGATGCATCCTGTGCAAAAATAATTAACGGTTTTTCTTTCTGTTTTATGCGCGTTTTGATAACCGGAGCCAGTAATAAAAAACAAAGTACTGTAATAACTGAAAAGCGTAAAGAAGCAAGTATCCACCTAAGCCATAATACCAGCCCATTTTTACTGTTGCGATAGTAGAGGATAGCCGCATATAGCACTCCTGTAAGAATGCAAAAGGGCAAAAACCAAAGAGGATATTCCGTAAAAATTCTCAACGTTTTCTATATTAACAATTTATGATATTAAAAAACAGAGAAGAGGCTGACCGGGAAGTTAACACTCGCTATAAATCAGCTATTATCCTTCATCATTTTGCTCAGTTCAGAAAAGTGAAAAGCCAATGATAATTATACCTCCCGGACACCCTCAAAACGTGTGTGTAATTGCTACATTTTTAGGTATTCATTCCACCGCAAACCTGAATCACTTGACCTGAAACATATGCAGACAGGTCAGAAGCCAAAAATAAAGCAACGTTTGCAACATCACCTGGCGTACCGGTACGTCTCAACGGAATATCTTTAATCCAGCCATCTTTCACTTCCTGCGGCAGATTGTGGGTCATTTCCGTTTCGATAAATCCAGGAGCAATTGCATTACAACGGATATTGCGTGAACCAAGTTCCAATGCTATGGACTTTGTAAAACCAATCATACCAGCTTTTGATGCTGAATAATTTGATTGACCACCATTCCCAGAAACACCAACAACAGAACTCATATTAATAATTGAGCCAAACCGTTGTTTCAGCATCACTTTCTGGATAGCTTTGGTAAGATTAAAAACCGACTTCAGATTGATGTTAATTACCAAATCCCAATCCTGTTCGCTCATACGCATCAGGAGGTTATCGCGGGTAATCCCTGCATTGTTAACAAGAACGTCAATTCTTCCGAACTCAGCAACAACATTATCAATAAGCTCTTCGGATGCACTAAAATTTGATGCATCAGAAATAAAACCTTTGGCTTTAACACCCAAGGCATTAAGTTCTTTTTCGAGCTGTTCCATCGCTTCATCACGACGAATGTCGGTAAAGGCTACCTGTGCACCTTCCTGAGCAAAACGCAGTGCAATGGCTTTCCCAATTCCGCGTGATGCACCAGTTATCAGTGCTGTTTTTCCTTCAAGAATGTTCATAATCGTTTTTGTTGAAAATAGGGTGCAAAGGTAATAAATAGCATCTAATTAGAATTAAGGAATTACGAAGTTCATCAACAAGGAGATGTTAATAGTGTGAAACAAAAAAAGGAAAGCTGTATAACTCTGCTTTCCTTTCGGGATTTAACATCTATTCAAAAAAATATTTTTTAAATTATGGGATCACAATCTTTACAACTTTCTGATAGAAAGTATTTTCACAACCCAACCGAATTAAGTAAGTTCCTTTTAATAAATTACTTACTGATATTGCTGTTTGCACTTGCATATCTACCGGAACTACCTGATTTGTAATAATTAACCGACCGGAAACATCAAAGACATCTAATTGTAACGTTTGAACATCTGGAAGTTTATTTGCAGAAATTTCAATTTTTCCATTCCTGTAAACAGCCTTAATATCTGTTTCACTGTTTGCCTTTTCAATACTGCTGGTGTTTACCGGTAACCTAAATGAAAAAATTCGCGTAGCAGGATTCCCATTCACAATATACTCTCCAGTATGCCAAAACAATGTTCCATCAACTGGATCTAAACTTGTATGTGAATAATCACCCCAACGATTAATCCCCTCCTGAGATGAATTTCCACTTGCTACTGTCACCTCAGCAAAAGTCATCTGGTTTAATGGATCTGATGCCGCACGACCTGTATAGCGAATTCCGGGATATACATTTGTCTCTCCGGAAACAGCGTAAGCCAGACTTATCGAGCCATTATCATCCATGGCAATACTTCCGCACCAACGGTTGAGATTATCAGGAGCGTATGTTCCCTGTTGATAGATAGACCATTGGTTGGTCGTAGTACTTTGTCTTAATTCATACCAACGAATACTACGTTGAGTTCCGCCAGAATTCACCTTCACACCTTTGTTCAGCACAACTGTATTGTATCCCGTCCAGCGACGATACTGTGCCCTAAATGTAAATACACCACCAATACCATCTAGCATATTCGTAGTGCCAGGCTGTGAAATATCATTCCAGCTCGAATTATAAGATGCATCAAACGACTGAGTGGGCAATTGAGCAACAAGTGTGATTGTTGCTGCAGGAGTTGCCCCCCAGGTGACTGTCATATTGTAGATATTGATTCTGTCAACATGGCCAGTACCCCAACCATCATCTTCGTAACTAAATATTGGGCAAGGAGTTCCTGCCGGAGGCAATTGTCCGTCAGCATCAGCAGAAAGCGGGCAGAAAAAACCACCATTATTTGATGGGGTAAACGTTTTATTAATTGCTCTGGCAGCTGCAACTCCGGCAAGTAATGAATCTCGTTCAAACGCAAATACTTTTTGAGTCGTTTGATTTGAAGTCATGTAGTAAGCATCTGTCCAGATTGAATATTTTGGATAATCTGGAAATTGTGGTGATGAAAACTGCCAAGTGTAGTATTGGCCTGTTGGATCATTGGTTTTGGATACTGCGATCAATGCTCTGCGACCCTGAGTTTTAAATTCTGTTACTACCCAACGGTCAGCATATTTATCATACAATACAATTGGATCCCCTTCACTTGAATTAAATAACAACGATGATAATTGAATTTCGGCAGTTAAAGGCGTTCCCGTTTTGGAATAAACTCTGTATGAAGAATTAACAGCTTGAACATAATGATTAATTCCGGCAGCTCCGGTCGGATCAGGAGGATAGCTTGAACCAGATAATCCTTCCCAGTTTGTTTCAATTCCATTTGCCTGACGAGTTCCGTTTTGTTTTTGCAAAGCAGGATCTTCCCCTTGAGGAAATGCCGTAACATTTGATTTTGCATGATACGCTCTCCTAAACTGCTTATCAATAGCCTCCTTACGTTTTATTTCTCCTGTTAATTTAAATTCCGGTTGCTCTTTTGCCAATTCATATAAGGGTTTGGTAATCCTAAAATCAGTTGCATAGATTACTTCTGTAACAACATCACCTTGCTGAGCAAACAAGGAATTTACTCCAAGTAATGTTACAAAAATAAGACTTAATTTTCTCATTATCAAATATTTACTTCTCAATCCGTGTTTTAAAAACAATAAAATTCAGGTTTTATTAATCAGTGAATTTATATAAATAAATGTATTTAATACATACAACTCACCAAAAGTATCACCAACCTACTTTTGCAAAAGTAAATATTTAGATTGCCGGTGTTTTATACTATTCCGCGATTCTGTTATAAAATTACCAGAGCATACTAAATATTAATTAAAGTAATCACCAAATGTGTTTAGCTCCTGTCAATAAACAAGTTCTATTCAAAAACTTTAAATTGAATGTGTAAATCCATCCTGACATAAAAGAGTAATCATAATTAAACGTACTTTTCTTTTTTTCACTTAGCATAACAACATAAAATTCAAAACTAAAAAAATTACTCAATTTACACCTGTATATTTCAAAACTCTTTACCTTTGAAGGTTACAACCCTTACTAAATGCTAATCTTATGGAAAGTGACAGCTTTACCCCTATCTCATTAGATCGTTTATTAAAACTGACTTTAAAGCAATTAGAAAACAAAAGCTATTTCGGAATCTCTTCAGAATTGTTTTATAAAGCACAGAATGATGTGTTGATAACAGAAAGGGTTGGCCGAAAAATGGGGACTCCACTTGGCGTTGCAGCCGGGCCACATACCCAACTGACACAAAACATTGTGGGAGCATGGCTTTGCGGAGCAAGATTTATAGAGTTAAAAACAGTTCAAACCTTGGATGAACTTACCATTTCCAAACCCTGCATTGATATACAGGAAGAAGGATATAATTGTGAGTGGTCGCAGGAACTGAAGATAAAAGAGTCGTTTCAGCAATATCTGAATGCATGGATTATCATTCATATTTTGAATCATAAGCTATTCGGAAAACTTGAAAATGACACACTCTTCAATATGAGTGTTGGGTACAACATGGAAGGCATTCTGAATGAGAATATTCAATGGTTTTTGCAGAAAATGCACCACTGCCCCAATGAGCTTGAAGAAGCTCTAAAAAGCATACAGGCTATTTATCCGGATGTGAACAAACTAAGAATCTCTCCTTCGTTGTCTGATCACGTAACATTATCAACCATGCATGGTTGTCCGCCGGATGAAATCGAAAAAATAGGATTATATTTTATCAGAGAGCGAAAGTTTCATACAACAATAAAGCTAAATCCCACTCTATTAGGCAAGGAAAAAGTACGCGAGATCGTAAACGAAACCCTTGGGTTTAAAACACCTGTTCCTGATAT
Source organism: Bacteroidales bacterium (assembly GCA_963667975.1). Classification (GTDB taxonomy): domain Bacteria; phylum Bacteroidota; class Bacteroidia; order Bacteroidales. The sequence continues at coordinate 2,700,236 of OY764079.1, read as the reverse complement.
TGCCTTTGAACATGATTTAAAATATGCTCAAGCCGTTTTACTAATCAAATCACTGCAAAATGCTGCAAATGAATCGAATGTTCATTTTGGATTAAAACTTACCAACACGCTCGAAAGCCTGAATTTTAAATCGGTATTTTCTAAAAATGAAAGCCAAATGTATATGAGTGGCAAAGCGTTGCATCCAATTGCAGTAAATTTGGCACTCAAAATCCAAAAGGAATTCAAAGGATTACTCGATATTTCATTTTCAGCCGGAGCCGATTGTTTTAATTTTCCAGAACTTATTGCCTGTAAACTGAGCCCGGTTACTGTTTGTACCGACATTCTCAAACCCGGAGGATACGGCAAGTTGAATCAATATATCAATTTTTTAGATAATTGGATTAACAATCATAATAACAATTCATTACAAGATTATTTCAACAATATTTCTTCAGAGAATATACTGGAAAATATTACTTATTACGCAGCTCAAACTCTTAAAAATCCGGTGTATAAAAAGCAATTCCGTACACCTTCTATTAAAAGCAAACGCAAGCTGAGCTTTTTTGATTGTATTCAGGCTCCTTGCATAAGTACATGCCCCACCCATCAGAATATTCCAGAATATCTTCAATATGCATCGGAAGGTAATTTTCAGAAAGCTTTTGAGATTATTCTGAAAACCAATCCTTTTCCTACTGTTACCGGAACAGTTTGCGACCACGATTGCCAGAATAAATGTACGCGAATTAACTACGATGAAACACTTGCTATCCGTGAAGTAAAACGTTACATTGCTGAAAAAGGTAATGAAGAAATTTTTCTCCGTTCTTTACCTAAGAACAGTCAGAAAGCATCTATTATTGGGGCAGGACCATCTGGTTTATCCTGTGCATTTTACCTCTTACTTGCAGGTTTTGATGTAACAGTTTATGAAGAAAAAATGATGGCAGGAGGAATGGTTTCGGATGTAATTCCTGCTTTTCGTTTATCTGATCTATCCTTACAAAAAGACATTAACCGTATCATTAGCCTAGGTGTAAATATACAACTCGGCGTCAAGATTAATCAAAAGTTATTCAATAGCTTACATACTGAAAATCAAATAATTTACATTGCCACTGGGGCTCCAAAAACTAAAAAAGCAGGATTATTGTATGAAGAAGCAAAGGGAGTAATTGACCCGCTCTTATTTTTATCTGACTATAAAAAAGGGGGTAACTACCTACACAATGAAAATGTGATCGTTATGGGTGGCGGAAATACAGCAATGGATGTGGCTCGAACTGCAAAACGAGCCTTAAATAGTGAAGGAAATGTAAGTATTGTATATCGTCGCCGTACCGAAGACATGCCTGCTGATGCTGAAGAAATACAAGCAGTTATTGCAGAAGGCATTCAGATTATTGAAATGTGTAATCCCGTGGAAGTAATACAACAAGATGGAAAAATGACCGGTTTACTATGTGTCAGGATGGTTGCTGATGGATTTGATAGTGAGGGTCGAATGAAAACTGTCCCCGATTTACAAAGTGAGTTTGAACTGAAAGCCGACATCTTATTTCCAGCCATTGGTCAGGATAAAAAATTCGATTTTGTGGATACAAAACTTCTCTATTGCAAACCCGATGAATTTGAAACTCAAATTCCAAATGTTTTTATCGGGGGCGATGCAAAACGAGGTGCCTCCAATATTATTTCAGCGATTGCTGATGGTAGAAAAGTAGCTGAATTAATTATTGAGAAAACAAATTCTAATAAATTATTTTCAAATGATTTAAACATCGAATCAAATATCAGAGAAATACTTATTCAAAAATCACAAAAGAGCTATTCACTCCTTTCTAAGAATATAATACATCAACCTCAAATTACTACAGATGAAGAAGCAATGAAAGAGGCTGGGCGGTGTTTAAAATGCCACCAGATTTGTAATGTTTGTGTTTCCGTTTGTCCAAATTTTGCCAACTTTAGCTATGAAATCACACCTGAAACATTCCAGCTTCAAAAAGTAACACGTAACGAAGATAAACTTGAGATAAGTAATCATAAAGAATTTATTATCAATCAAAAATATCAAATATTAAATCTTGCTGATTTTTGCAATGAATGTGGAAACTGTAATACATTTTGTCCTACGGAAAGCGCACCTTATAAAGAAAAACCACGATTTTATTTTTCAGTTAAAAGCTTTAATCAGGCTGAAGAAGGCTATTTCATGAGTAAATTTGACGGTAAGATAAATCTGATTCAACGAGAAGGAAAACGAATTTCAACGCTTTTCTTTACAAAAGATGGCTATACTTATGAAACAGAAGAAGTTATTGCAACATTCACTCTTGGTGAATTTCGATTAAAAGAAGTAAGTTTTAAAGTACCATGTATTCAAACAGCTTACTTCGAAAATGCCATAACGATGAAAGTTTTACTTCACGCTGTTGAAGATCTTTATTAAAAGGAACAAGTCATTGAAGTTTTTGGAACTTCAATGAAATTGAAAATATTCTAACAAAATGAGTTATAAATCAACACATAGTTATATTAACACAATGCCGATGGAATCATTAAACCCAATTAAGTTTGCAAAGATTGGACTATTATACTTTCCCTATCGGTATTAAACCTAAAGAACGTACCCCATGATTGAAATCATTGACAAAATTGTGAATCCGGAGGTAAGAATAAAAGCTGCCAGAAGATTCAAAGAAAAAGGAATCATCTTCCCAACATTTGCGCAAATGCGTAATCCTGAATTAGTTCCTGACAAAATCAAAAATCAACTTAAAGATATAGGACTCTGGGATTTAAACCCTGCAAATCTCTTCCGAATCACTTGGAAAAACGAACCTAAAGAAAAAGGAGGCCTCTATGGCAAGGTTAACTATCTCGAAATTCCTTCTGAAGTATCAGGAGTTCAGGCACGTATTGTATTGTTGCTTGGAAAATGGTTTCCTACTGGAGCACACAAAGTAGGTGCTGCCTACGGTTGTTTAGCTCCACGAATTATCACTGGACAATTTGACCCTACCTGGCATAAAGCCGTATGGCCATCCACTGGAAATTATTGCCGTGGAGGTGCATTTGATTCAGAATTAATGGGCTGTACAGCCGTTGCAATTTTACCTGAAGAAATGAGCCGCGAACGTTTTGAATGGCTTAAAAATATTGGTGCCGAAATTATTGCCACCCCAGGTTGTGAATCAAATGTAAAAGAAATTTACGACAAATGCTGGGAAATGCGTCGAACTCGTCCTGATTGTGTCATTCTGAATCAATTTGATGAATTTGGAAATCCGGCCTGGCATTACAATGTAACAGGCCCGGCTGTTGAGGAGGTTTACAATGAACTAAAAGGTCCGAAAAGCAGATTGGCTGGTTATGTTTCAAATACAGGTTCGGCGGGAACCATTGCTGCCGGGGACTACTTACGCACTCATTTTCCGCACGTTAAAGTAACAGCATCCGAAGCTCTTCAATGTCCTACATTGCTGATGAATGGTTTTGGTGGTCACCGTATTGAAGGAATTGGCGACAAGCATGTGCCTTGGGTTCACAACATTCATAATACAGACGTTGTTACAGCCATTGATGATGAAGACTGTATGAGAATCCTTCGTTTATTTAATGAAACTGAAGGAAAAAAATATCTGATCTCATGCGGGTTAGATAAAGAATTTGTAAACAGCCTCTATCAACTGGGAATATCCGGAATCGCCAATATGTTGTCGGCCATCAAATTAGCTAAATATTTCGAGCTAACTTCCGATGATATTATTATGACTATTGCCACTGACAGTGTGGACATGTATCATTCTCGTTTAGAGGAGCTACAGCACGAAAGAGGTGAATACAATCAAATTCAGGCAGGAAAAGATCATGAAAAGTGCATGGCTACTGCTACTGATGCAATGAAAGAGCTGACTTATACTGACCGTAAAGCAATTCATAACCTTAAATATTTCACATGGGTAGAGCAACAAGCGAAACCTATTGATGAGATCAACCAGCTTTGGTATGATCGCGAAATATGGCCAAAACTTTTCCATCAGGTTGATCTTTGGGATGAAATGATCAAAGAGTTCAATGATGAAATAATGAGATAAAAGGAGATTTTATCATGTCTTCACGCTATCATTTTGTGTGCAACGATTGTGGTTCGGACTACCCATCGGAACCGTTCCGCTATCTCTGCCCTTTGTGCGAATCGGAAAACCAGCCAGATCAACCTCCCAAAGGTGTTTTGAAAATGGTTTATCCTTACGGCGAAATTTTGCAAAACATCCCAGCCAAAGCCAGATTTGAAGAACTGAAAAAAAATCATTTTATTGATTTACTGCCAATTGCAAAAACTGAAAGTTATGGATGTTTACGCATAGGAAAAACTCCTGTATATCAAATCCATAAACTTGAAGGTAATAAGTTGAATTTCAATTTATTTGTAAAAGATGATTCGCAAAATCCAACCTTTTCATTTAAAGACAGAGCTTCTGCATTGGTTTCAGCTTACGCCTGCGAACATGGCATCGAAAAGATTGTAGCGGCCTCTACAGGTAACGCAGGCTCCTCATTAGCCGGAATTTGCGCTTCGCAACACCAAAAAGCAATTATCATTGTCCCGAAAAATGTACCAAAGGCTAAATTATTGCAAATCATTACGTATGGTGCTACTCCGGTATTGGTTGACGGGAATTATGATGTTGCCTTTGAACTAAGCCTTGAGGCTACCCGAAAATTTGGCTGGTTTAATCGAAATACAGCTTTCAACCCTCTGACGATTGAAGGAAAGAAAACCGTCGCCTTCGAAATTTATGATCGCTTTCGTGAAAATATGCCGAACCTGATTTTCGTACCTGTAGGCGACGGCGTAATAATTTCCGGAGTTTATAAAGGATTTGAAGATTTACTAAAACTTCAGATAATCCATAAAATACCTACAATTATTTCTGTTCAATCACAAAAAAGCGATAATCTGAACCGAAATTTGAATATGGAGCAATTTGAAATAATTCCGGCTACAACAGTAGCAGATTCTATTTCGGTTGATATTCCCCGTAATTTTCGAATGGCTGAAAAATATATCACTGAATATCAAGGAGAATCAATCTGCGTAAGTGATGACGAAATCATTGAAGCATCTGCAATACTTGCCCGGAATTCGGGAGTATTTGCCGAGCCAGCAGCTTCAGCTTCAATGGCTGGAATGCTCAAATATTTGAGATTAAATAAATTGAAGGAAGGAAGGAATGTTTTGGTTCTTTCAACCGGAAGTGGTTTAAAAGATCTCAATACCCCTCTTTCCAGAATTGTTCTCCCCTCACCTGTTTATCCCAGCATTGATGCATTAAAATCACTTTAAATCAAAGCACTTATTTCTTTACCTGCTATTTGTGTTTTAATGACCAAATTTAAAAAATATGATTCGATTTCGATTAAACCATAAAAATATTGAATATAAAGGAAATACAGAGATTTCCCTGTTAAATTATTTACGTTTTCAGGAAGGAATTACATCTGTAAAAGATGGATGCAGCGGACAAGCTGCCTGTGGTGCATGTCTGGTAGAAATTGATGGAAAACCTAAGCTAAGTTGCGTTACACTCATTAAAACACTGGAAAACTGCGAAATATTCACACTGGAAGGAATTTCAGAATCAACTCGCGATATTATTGCGAAAGCATTTGTAGAAAAGGGTGCAGTTCAGTGTGGATTTTGCACACCCGGATTTATCATGCGAACTAAAATATTACTTCAGGAAAACCCGAATCCTACACCAGATGAAATTCATAAAGCACTGAGATCAAATCTTTGCAGATGTACTGGCTATAAAAAAATTGAAGAAGCAATCCAGTATTCAGCACAACAGCTTCCCGAAAAAAATATTATTGACTTAAACCGTAACGAAACTGGTGTTGGGAAATTTTATCCGAAATATCAGGCTTTTGAAACAGCAATTGGAAAACGTGCATTTGTAAATGATTTGCAAATAGATGGAATGGTATACGGCGCTTTGCGATTCAGTGATTACCCAAAAGCCAAAATTCTTAAAATAAATACTGCCAAGGCAGAGCATATCGAAGGAGTTGTTCGTGTTTTTACAGCAAAAGATATTCCGGGAAAAGTCAAAACCGGACTTATTTATCCAGATTGGCCCTTAATGATTGCCGAACAGGATGTTACACGTTACATTGGAGATGTAATCGCAGGAGTAGTAGCAATTACACCTGAAATTGCGCGTGAAGCAGCTCAAAAAATTGAAGTAGAATATGAAGTCCTTAAACCGGTTACAGATCCCTTCGAAGCTTTACAACCTGATGCTGCCCGCGTTCATAACGATCATAGTAATCTTCTGGATAATTGTATTTTATACCGGGGAGTTCCGGAAAAAACCATTCAAAACTCCAAGTACGTTGTACATGGAAATTACCAAACTCAGCGCATCGAGCACGCTTTTCTGGAAACTGAATCTGCCATTGCACTGGCAAATGAAAATAAGCTCAAACTCTATTCTTCCGGGCAGGGAATTTACGAAGATCGTCGCCAGATAGCCTCTCTTTTAGGACTTGGTGAACAGCAGGTTGAAATTGAATTGGTTCCAAATGGCGGTGGATTTGGCGGTAAAGAAGACTTAAGTGTACAAGGTCACGCTGCATTATTTGCCTGGATATTAAAAAAACCTGTAAATGTTACGCTTACGCGCGATGAATCCATCATTATGCATCCCAAGCGCCATCCTGTTTGGATGGATATTACGCTTGCCTGCGATGAAAACGGTAAGCTTACAGCCATGAAACTAAGAGCTGTGGGAGATAGTGGAGCGTACGCTTCAGTTGGAACAAAAGTGATGGAACGCATTGCAGGTCATGCCACCGGAGGATATTATGTTCCAGATATCGATTTAGAATCACTTACTGTTTATACCAACAATATTCCTTCAGGAGCAATGCGTGGGTTTGGTGCAAATCAAATGGCTTTTGCACTTGAAGGCTGTATAGATGAATTGTGTAAAATGGGTAATTTCGATCGCTGGCAATTCCGTTACAACAATGCCCTGATTGATGGATTAGCTACTGCAACTGGTGATTGTGTGAAAGGAGCCGGAATAAGAGCCTGCCTTTTAGCATTGAAAGAAAACTATCAAAAAGCAAAATACTGTGGCATTGCCACCGGCATTAAAAACAGTGGTATCGGAAACGGAATGATTGATTATTCGGATGTTATTATTGAAGTTAAACCTGATGAAAAAGTTCTGATACATCACGGATGGACCGAAATGGGTCAGGGAATTCATACGATAGCGATTCAGGTTTTATGTGAAGAAATAAAAATCAATCCTCAAAACATTGAAGTTATTGTAGATACACGCTCTGAAATCAAAACCGGAATGACTACATCTTCGAGGGCAACGGCATTACTAGGAAATGCCATTCTGGAAGCAGCTCAAAAATTACGAAGTGATCTGGAAACACACTCATTATCTGAACTTAATGGCAAAAAATATCACGCTAAATGGATTTGCGACTGGACTACTAAACCCGGAACAAATCCCAATAACCCTACCACTCACTATTCCTACGGATATGCAGCCCAACTGGTTGTATTAAATCAAACCGGAGAAATTGAAACGGTATATGCTGCCCATGATGCCGGGAAAATCATGAACCCTGTGTTTTTTGAAGGCCAGATTGAAGGAGCTGTTCATATGGGTTTAGGGTATGCACTTACCGAAGATTTACCAATGGAAGGAGGCTTTCTAAAAAGCACCAAGCTCCGTGATTGTGGCATATTACGTGCCCATGAAACACCTGAAATAAATGTAATTGGCGTAGAGGTAAAAGATCCCGTAGGACCTTATGGTGCCAAAGGATTGGGGGAAATCGGACTTGTGCCCACTGCTGCTGCTGTTGCCAATGCATTTTGCCATTTCGACGGAATTCGTCGCTACAAATTGCCCTTAAATCGCAAAAAATGATACACCTAAAAAACGGAATCTGGATCAATCCCAATACATTTCAATTCACAGCATCTGACCTTTGGATTGAAGAAGGCGAAAACGGAAAGCTATACTTTGAGATGCCAGATAATACAGAAAACTGCAAATCAATTGATTGCAGTGGAAAATTCATTACCCGGGCATTTGCAAATGGTCATCATCATGTGTATTCAGCCTTAGCCCGGGGAATGCACCCTCCCCAAAAATCCCCCAAAAACTTCACGGAAACACTCGAATATATCTGGTGGGTCCTTGACCAATCTCTCGATTATGAAATGATTCGGGCAAGTGCACTTACAACCGCAATTGCCTGTGCCAAACATGGCTGTACCTTTGTGATTGATCATCATGCTTCGCCAAACTCACTCATAGGTTCTCAGGAAATTATCGCCAAAGCTTTTGAAGAAATAGGTGTTAGACATTTACTATGCTACGAAATAACAGATCGTTACGGCGAATCAAAAGCAAAAGAAGCATTGGACGAAACCGACAGTTATCTGCAAAATCACCAGGGCTTAGTTGGATTACATGCAAGTTTTACAGTTGAAGATAATACATTAAAAGAGAGCATAAAGTTGGCTCAAAAGCACAAAACCGGAATTCATGTTCATGTTGCCGAAGACATTGCCGACGAAAAACATACACTGGAACAATATGGCAAAAGCGTCGTGGAACGTTTTCGTGATTTTGGAATGCTCGATTTGCAGAAAAACATTTTTGCACACGGAATCCATCTGAATAAAACTGAACGTGAATTAATCGCTCAATCAACTACTTATATGGTTGTGAATACCGACAGCAACCTGAATAACCGTGTGGGAGTTTTTAATTCCAAAGGGTTAGGAAACCGGATTATGCTGGGTACCGACGGTATGCATAGTGATATGATTAAAAGTACCCAAACCGCTTTATTTGCCGGACAAAATTTCGATAATATTTCATGGTTGGATGCCTACCAACGTCTTCAAAATGCACATACATATTTGAATTCAAATCAGTTTAAAGGCGATAACGAAAATAATGTGATCGTACTCGACTACGACTCTCCTACCGAACTTACCCCCGATAATTTTCTTGGACACTTTTTCTTCGGATTTGAATCACGACATATTCAACATGTAATTTCAAGTGGTAAACTGATCGTTGAAAATCACATGCTGAAAACAGCCAATGAAGAAAGCATTCTCAAAGAATCACACAAAATAGCTCATTTCCTGTGGAATAAGATGCAAAAGATGTAAACTTTTCCAGAATCTATTTAATTCTCCAAAATCAATGTCAACACTACTCATTAAAAACGGTCAAATCATCAATCATGATCATAGCTTCCAAGCCAATATCTTCATCCGCGACCAAAAAATTGAAAAGCTCTTTTCACCCGATGAAGAAACACCCGATACAACAAAAATTTTAGATGCTAAAGGAAAATTGATTATTCCGGGAGCAATTGACGCCCATGTTCATCTCGACTTACCTACTCCCGCCGGTCCCTCTTCCGATAACTTTTATACGGGAACCCAGGCAGCTATAGCTGGAGGTACTACTTCCATTATTGATTTTGTGACTCCCAACCGAAACGAATCATTGTTAAAAGCCCTCAATAAACGAAGGAAAGACGCTGAAAAATCACTGATTGACTATAGTTTCCACATGGGCATAACCTGGTGGAACAATTCTGTAGAAGAAGAAATTGCAGAATGCATTCGTCAGGGAATTACCTCGTTTAAATGCTACCTGGCCTACCAAAATAGTATCGGCATTAATTATCAGCAACTGGAAAAGGTCATGAATGCTGTACAGAAGCAAGGAGGTATAGTAACCGTTCATTGCGAAGAAGATGAATTGATTCAGAATTTGAAACAGGTTTATCTGAAACAAGGACTTGTGTCTCCTCTCTATCATGCACTTTCACGGCCACCTCAATCCGAATACCTTTCTGTTGAAAAGGTATTGAAACTTGCCGAAAAAACAAGCTGTAAAACCTATCTGGTTCATATCTCTACCCGAAAATCCGCTGAATTAATTGAAAATGCTCAGCTCAAAGGTGTAAATGTTTTGGCAGAAACCTGTCCTCAATATCTTTTGTTAGACGAAAGTGTTTATCATAGTTCATTCTATGAGTCTGCACCTTACGTAATAAGTCCGCCAATCCGTGGAAAATACGATCAGGATGGTTTATGGAGTGCAATCAATCGTAATGTTTTTTCGGTAATTGCAACAGACCATTGCCCGTTCAACGTGCATGGGCAAAAAGATGCCGGACGATATAATTTCTCGTTGATTCCCAATGGAGCTGGCGGAATTGAGTTTCGCCAGCAACTAATCTATAGCTACGGAGTGCAATCAGGCAGAATAAATCTCAATCAGTTTGTAGCACTCACTGCGAATAACCCTGCACATATATTTGGCATTCAACGCAAAGGGGAAATTGTGGAAGGCTATGATGCCGATCTGGTACTCTGGAATCCTGAAACAATTCGCATTATCGAAAAGGAAACACAATATCAGCATTGCGACAGCAACATATTTCACAACTTCGCGCTGAAAGGTGAAGCTGAAACCGTAATTGTTGGAGGAAAAATAGCATACAATCATCAACAGTTTTCACCGGAACAACCGAGAGGCAAAGAATTATTCCGAAAAATTTAAATATGGATTCTCAACTACATAAACGAAGAATTACTTCACAATCAGATTGTTTATTTGAGGAAATCTGGCAAATTTACCAAGCAAGCTTCCCTCCTTTCGAACAACGTACCCTCAAGCATCAACAAACAGCGTTCAGTAGCCAGAACTATTTTCTGGATGCTTTTACGGAAAACAACCAACTCATCGGTTTTATTGCATACTGGACTTTTGAAACCTACTGCTATATAGAACATTTTGCTGTTCATCAGAAATTTAGAGAAAAAGGATACGGTAAAGCTATTTTACAGAACTTACAAGAAATATCATCTGGTAAGCTTATCATTTTAGAGATAGATCCATTAGATGACGAACAATCACGAAAACGATGGAAGTTCTATCAGAATATGGGATTTATGATGAACGAAATTGACCATTTTTTACCTGAATACCAGCCCGGATACGGTAACATCCAGCTTCATCTGCTTACCTGGCCAAGCCTTATCCATCCTGAGCTTTATCAGAAATTTAATACTCATTTACACAAGATCGTGATGAGGAGAGAGTAAACATAAAAACACACCTACCTATTTACTAATCAAATTCCAATCTAATCACATGTCCTATCCATTATTTAATCTCAGAGTCTATGGTGTTTTTATCAATCCCGATCAGGAATTATTGATTACCGATGAATTTAGGCTGGGAATGTTTATGACAAAGTTTCCCGGTGGTGGGCTGCAGTTTGGAGAAGGAACCATTGATTGTCTGAAACGTGAATTTAAGGAAGAATTAAACCTGGAAATCACAAATATCCGTCATTTTTATACTACCGATTTTTTCCAGCCGACCATTGGCTTAAATGAGCAAATGCAACTAATCAACATTTATTACACAATCGATATTCCGGACTGGAAATCAATCAAAACCACGCATAAATCCTTTGATTTTCCGGATATAAATGAAGGAGTTCAAGGTTTCCGGTGGATTAAGTTTACTGAATTGACACCAGAAATTTTCACCTTCCCAATTGACCAAGAAGTAGCAAAAATTATTCGTAATCGATAGGTTCTCCATAAAAAATCCTTACAAAACCGAAGAGATGTAAGGATTCTGATCAACTTGACTATTCAGCAAGTAAAATATCTTTTAATCAATATCTTTTCCCCAATTTACAACGGTTAATTCACCCTTATCAAAGTAAAAATCAATCATTGCATCTTCAAATGTAACACGATATTCACCCCAGGCTTCCTCTTCCGCATCCATCACACATAGGCCCTCTTTTTTCACAAATTCAACGAGATCTTCCTGCTTCATTTCGAAAATCTTTTCCCCAAACAAAACCGTTTCCGGGTTATCCGTTTCTATACAACTTAACTTTGGTTGACCTGCTCCTTCAAAAAAGAGTCCCAAACCAATTTCATCATAATTAAGCACGGTAGTAGTTGTATCATCTTCCATAGGAAGAGTCTCTATTTCAGTGGGTTCCCCCAAATAAGCAACAACGTCATCAATACCTTGACCAAATGACAACTCACCCAAACCTCTACGTAGTTTAATTGTTAAATTTAATGCTTTCATATTTTCTATTTTTAAGTTTCTTAAATTCTATTAAAATGGAGAATCTGGTTCTTTTGCCATGTGATTGTAAACCATTTTATCAACCCATTCAGGGAAAAATTTATTGAGCCAAACAGTTAATTTTCCCTGCATGGTTAATATTAACTCCGGTTTCCGTTTCTTTATTGCTTTTAAAATATGGATAGCAACCTCTTCGGCCGACATCATTTTATCTTCGTTCCGTGGACTTTCTCCTTGTGCACTTCCGTCTTTAGCCAATGCAACTTTTCGAATATTTGAACGAGTAAATCCCGGACAAGCAATCAGTACATGTAAGCCTTTTTTCAGATTTTCAATACGCACCACCTCTAAGAAACCCTGCATTGCAAACTTAGAAGCTGAATATCCGGTTCTGCCAGGTAATCCTTTGTAACCGGCTATGGAAGAAACTCCAACCAAAGAGCCTCCAGTTTTTAACAGCCAAGGTAAAGCATACTTCGTACAATAAACAGTTCCCCAAAAATTCACATCCATCACTTTACGAACTACCTCCAAATTAAGCTCTTCAAAAAGAGCCCTCATCGAAATTCCAGCATTGTTGATCAGTACATCGATTCGGCCAAAGTGTGCCAACGTTTTATCGATTAAACATTTACAATCATTTTCTATTGTTACATCCGTAATAACTGTAAGAATTTGTGATTGATTACCCAGCTCCGTTTGCAGTTGTTTAAGGGCATCATTGCTTCTGGCAGCTAAAACAAGGAATGCTCCCTGTTTTGCTGATTCAATAGCCAATGCTCTTCCGATACCGGAAGAAGCTCCGGTTATGATAATTACCTTATTTTTCATCATTAATTTGTAGTTTCACTTTCCCTTTCACAATAATACATGGAATTTTCATTAAAGATATGAAATTCATGCCCCGTTTATGCACTTTAACATTTTTTTTCCTATATAAAGACACTACAACCTAAATATCAACAGCTTGTAACTGCAGAAAGTTTGTTAATTGAAATAATTATCTTATAACTCTTAATTTCATATCTTTGTTTGAGAAGGGTTTTTAAACATTCACAAACAAAAGCAGCTAAAATTACTTAAGACAAATACTAACCAATCTTTTAGAAAGCAAAACTTATAAATCATCTATTTATTCAGAAGAAATCAACCCAAAGCGGCAAGTTCGACTTTACATTACAATTGGTACGAATCGCAAGCTGTAAAATTGACATATAATAAAAAACAACTACGAAAAGCATTCCTTAGTCAAACTATTCATCTCCTTTCCAATAGGATAGAGCAATTAAAGAGTAATTGAATTTCAAAAATATAGCTGTAATGCCCAATTTTATTTGGTAATTCAAAAAATGATTGTACTTTTGCACTCGCAAATGCAACGATGGTTGAGTAGCTCAGCAGGTAGAGCACATCCCTTTTAAGGATGGGGTCCTGGGTTCGAATCCCAGCTCAATCACCGAAAAAGAAGCCTCCGAAAGAGGCTTCTTTTTTTTGTTTAATTCTCGTTTATTTTATTAACTATATACGCTTTACCTCATTTAAAATCGAAAACAACCAGTCTAAGTAATTAATTAAGACCTATTTAAAATATGCATATCCATCTTTTTTCAAAATAAACTCCCGTAAACCTTGTTTATCTGAAAACTATTAGTACTTTTGCACCCTCAAAACCGACTGGTTGAGTAGCTCAGTAGGTAGAGCACATCCCTTTTAAGGATGGGGTCCTGGGTTCGAATCCCAGCTCAATCACCGAAAAAAAGAAGCCTCCGAAAGAGGCTTCTTTTTTTATAACCTAAAACCGCTCCTTTTTATTTTATACATAAATGGTTTGGGGGTTAACTAGAAATTTCCATTGTCATAACAATGCTTTTTTCATTGCCAATATCTGCTTCAGCCCTTATCTTTTTTCCCCAACTAAAAGATTTTTCCTAATTTTGCGCTTCTGTAAAAAATTGTTATCCCTTCAAATATATTGTCATGGGTAAAACTGATAAAGAATTGATCTATTTGGATCGTAATGAAAATCAATATGGTCCGGCTCCTGCTTGCTTTAAAGCACTGCATAAACCAAACGTAAAAAAACTCAGTTGGTATTCCCGCGATTTCTCTCGTGGAGTAAAAAGCAAGTTGAGTGAACGTCTTGCAAGCGATTTTGGCATTGAAGAAAAAGACATAATGTTGGGTTATGGTGGTGAAGACATTTTAAAACAAGCTGTACACTGCTATGTTCACAAAGGTGATAAAATCATGATTCCTGCTTATTCATGGTGGTATTATAAAAAAATTGCGGATGAAAAAGAAGGCATCAAAATTGAATATCCAATTATAGAAGGTGATGATTCCTTTTATTATGATATAGAAGGAATGATCAAGGTTTATGAAGAACACAAACCTAAAGTAATTATAATTAGTTCGCCAAACAATCCAACCGGGAATCGCTTACCTCTCGAAGATCTTCACTATATCCTTACCAAAGTAAAAGATACTGTTGTTGTACTGGATGAAGCTTATGCTGTGTTCTATAATAATGACAAAACTTATCTGGGAAAATTGGTAAAAGAATTTCCAAATTTACTTGTAATAAGAACATTTTCAAAATATTACGCACTTGCTGGTTTACGTGTTGGTTTTGCTTTAATGGGTGAAAATCATGCTCAATTTTCTTTATTCAGTGCTCGTTATTTAGGTTATAACCGCTTAACAGAACGCATTGCCCTAGCTGCTTTAGATTCTACGGAATATTATGATGGTATCTGCAAGAAAATGACAGAAGATACGCAAATGTATATCAACGAATTCAATAGCATGGAAGGGTTCAAGGCATACCGCACTTTTGCAAACTTCCTGTTGGTGAAGATTCCTGAAGAAATCAAAGACGGATTAAAACAATACTTGCTCGACCGAAAAATGATTGTGAAATTTATGGCAGAAGATGGTTTATTTAGCCACTTGCGTATCACAATTGGTACCCGCGAACAAAATCTCATGCTCATGAAAATGATTAAAGATTATCTGAAATCTATTGGCAAATGATCTGGTTTACAGAGTATAAAAAATCATTAAAAATGACAGAGGTCGAAGAAATTTTCGACCTCATTTTTTACAGACCCATGGCATTTTTGTTGGTAAAATTGATTTATCGAACAAATATCACCCCTAACCAGCTTACAATCTGTGCAATCATCATGGGAATTATTGGAGGATTCTTTTATGCCCACGGATCCAATAATTATTCACTGCCCTTTTTAATTGGAGGAATATTTCTATTG
Source organism: Bacteroidales bacterium (assembly GCA_963667975.1). Lineage (GTDB taxonomy): Bacteria > Bacteroidota > Bacteroidia > Bacteroidales. The sequence goes on along the minus strand of OY764079.1, from coordinate 2,684,782 downwards.
ATGTTCAATATTTTAGACTGCAGTGACGGGCAACTTGCACGATTAAAAAAGAACGGAACTCACACTGGCAGAATCATTGACGGCGCTGCTGATTATATTGCCGTTTCTGCAGTATTTGTGGGAATAGGGTTCGGATTTGCAAACAATACAAATAATCCGGAGCTTTACTGGGGTTTGCTTGCATTAACAGGACTCAGCAACTCAATTCAGGCAATCCTGGTTGATTATTACCGTACGCGATATCTTGATTATGTCCTAGAACGCAAAAGTACTTTTGAGGAAGATCTGGAAGAATTTCGTACAGAATATGAATCATTAAAAGGAGTTAAAGGAAAAAGTTTCGACAGAGCAATCATTGGTTTATACCTGAGATACTCAAAGGTACAAAACAACCTTGCTGCAAAAAAAAATAGCGAAAAACTTTTCAAGGCAACTCCGGAAGAATACCGTTTAAAAAACAGACGAATGATCCGTTTTTGGATTTTACTTGGTCCTACGTCTCAGGTAACCACGATCTTTCTATGTTCAGCGTTCAATCGTTTCGATTTATTCTTTTGGATTATGTTAGTAGGATACAACACTTTGGCTTTAATTTTATGGCTAATCCAAAAACAAATAGACCGAAAAATAAACCAAAAAAAATAAACCAAAAAATGAAAAATCTACTCAAGCTAAAATTCGCTATCGCAATTGTATTGTTATTTAACATTAGTACTAATGCTCAGAAATGTAATTTAAGAGCTGATGAAATTGATGACTTTAAAAACAGAACCCTTTTAATCATAAAGGAATCCCTGAATGAACGTAGCGTAAAAGATTTAGAGGAACAAATTTCGAGCACACGAAAGCCAGAGAAAAAGAAAGAATTAAGTGAAGAATTAAATTATTATAAAACAAGAATTCAGGCTTATTCTGTTTTCGACACGTGGTTTTCAGAATATTGGAAGCACAATGCGAATATTAAAATTTCAACATGGGATGAAATTCATAAAATACCAAAAGATTCTCGTAAAAATTATCTCGTAATGAGATATCAGGACCTCGATTTTGATTATTTTGATGGAGTTCTCGGGAAAAAGTTTCCTTCAAAAAATAAAATCCCCGCAATGTATATTATAAAACTAGAAGAAGAGATGGGATTTATAAATAGTATATTTAGTAAATTTTCAAATAAAGTAGATGTATTTACATATGTCCCTGATTTTCTACATAGAAGCGACCGAACATTTCATGAAAGTGATTTTAAGTTGACTATTAAAATCATGTCAAATCTCATAAAAACCATTGAAAAAAACAATGAGAAAAACTTTACAACTAAAAATCTTGCTGAATATCAATCGGAATCACTTTGTTCCAAAATTCCAGAAAAGGAAATCTATTTTGAAAAAGACATTCTTAAACAAGCATCAGATATGATTGATTTTAAGAAAGAAACTAAAGTTATTCCCAAAGTTGTTTCAATTGAGCAGCTCTACGAAAAGATTGACAATGAAGAAGATATTCTTTTCGGCATTTCTATTCCAATTGGTATTCAATACGGATATGACAGAATCGAATATATGAACTGTTTGATTAATCCTAATAATGGTAAATTTTACGCTTACTCGTGTAAGGGACAATTAGAAATACCAGGGCCATTATTCACAAAATCAGTATTTAAAGATTTTTACAAGTGCATTGAATAAAATTATTTTAGACCACCTTGAAGTATAATTTCAACTTCAAGGTCTAAAATTAAATACCCATTTTTACATGAAAGCAATCATACTTGCGGCAGGAGTTGCCTCACGTCTCAGACCACTAACCGATGGTACTCCAAAATGTCTTTTACCTATTGGCAATACCAATATTCTGGCATTAACATTAACCAACCTGCAACATAATGGTATAAAAGATGTGATTATTGTAACCGGATATCTTCAGGAACAAATAATAAACTTTGTTCAGAAAAACTTTCACGATATTCGTATTCAATTTATCCACAACGAGGTATATGATTCAACCAATAATATTTACTCATTGTGGTTAGCCAAAAAAGAACTTGAAAATGAAAATTTTCTATTGCTTGATAGCGATATCGTTTTCCACCCTGACATTGTAAAAAACTTACTAAATAGTAATTATCCTTGTTGTCTGGCTTTAAAAAAACATGATGTAGGAGATGAAGAGATAAAAGTGAAAGTAGATAAACGCTACAGAGTTCAAAATATCAGCAAAATTGTCATTCCGGGCGAAGCATTGGGTGAGTCAATCGGAATCGAATTATTTGATGCAAAAACCGCTTATAAGCTCTTTGAAGTAATCGAAAGGTTGTGTGTAAAGGAAAAACGTGTAAATTTGTTCTATGAAGTTGCCTTTGAAGAAATTATTCAACAAGGAGCCGAAATGTTTGTGGTTGACATTACTCATCTCCCCTGCATGGAAATGGACACAGTTGAAGATTTTCAGAAAACAGCCCCAATGGTTGCTTCAATTGTAAATTAATTACCAACAAGATCCTCCCTTATGACGGAAAGTCTGATTACGATTTCAATAGTAGGTTTAATCGCCGGTTTTTTATTCTCCATGCCAATTGCAGGACCAATCAGTGTATTGATTACTTCAAATGCATTGAAAGGCAGAGTTAAATTTTGCAAGCATGCTACAAATGGAGCCTCATTAGCCGACTTTATTTACGTATTTATTGCTGTTTTTGGACTTACAAATCTTTATAGCTGGTATAAACCGGTCATACCTTATGTACTAATCATTGGAGCACTCTTTTTAATCTACCTGGGCGTCAAAATTTTCAATACAAACTTAGATCTAGAACATATTGGAGAAGGTGAAATTCCAGAAACCAAGCTCAAAAAAAAGGATAAAAACGGATTTTGGACAGGATTCCTGTTGAATTTCCTTAACCCAACTCTTTTTTTAGGTTGGCTCACCTCCTCTTTTTTTGTAATTTCATTTGTTGCATCTATGGGTTTAAATACCGGAGGATTGAATAATATGATTGACCAGAATGTCAAAAACATGAATTCAATTACCGGAAATCAAATAGATACTACACGTTTTGAAATCCCTTCATATTTAAAAATTGATTCTGTTAATCAACAAACAATTGAAAACCAACGTAAAGATGCCGAAGGTTACCCTTCCTATTTCCCTCTCTGTGTCAGCATCTTATATGCATTATTTCTTTCCTTGGGAAGTATAATCTGGTTTTATTATCTTACATGGATTCTGGCAAAACATCGCCATAAAATCAAAGTTATTGTAGTAAAAAGAATAATACAGGGATTGGGGCTTATCTTATGTGGATTTGGGCTTTTTTTAGGGTATAAAGCAATTATTTTCTTCCTGGCTTAACGTTTTTTTAAAATTCACTTGTTTTTGAAGTTCAAAATGTTAATATTTGTAAAAAACTATTAACAAATGGCCGCTACGAATGATTCTTGGGGTTCCCGTGTAGGACTTATTCTCGCAATGGCCGGAAATGCAGTAGGTTTTGGAAACTTTTTGCGTTTTCCGGTACAAGCAATTCAAAATGGAGGAGGAGCCTTCATAATCCCCTATCTCACATGTTTTCTTTTAATGGGGATCCCTCTATTATTTATAGAATGGACAATTGGCCGTTACGGAGGTAACTACGGATTTCACTCCACTCCTTTTATGATGCATAGCATGGGAAAGCAAAGAATCTGGAAATATGTAGGTGTTTTCGGAATATTTAGCAACCTGGGAATTGCTGCATACTATTGTTATTTGGAATCATGGACTCTTTCCTATGTACTTCATTCTACGATAGGCTCTTTTCATGGTTTGAGTCAGGAAGGCGTTGTTCTACTATTTAACAACTACGTTAGTATCAATAAAGTTACACTAATTCCATTTGAATCTATCATATTTTTTGTATTGTGTCTGACATTAAACATCTGGATACTTTCCAAAGGATTAAGTGGTGGCGTTGAGAAGGTTGCAAAAATTGGGATGCCGCTATTGATAATATTTGGAATTTTTCTTGCAACAAGAGCCATCGGTTTAAAAGCAGGCACAGATGGAGCTATCAATGACGGAACTGTTGGCTTAAATTATCTCTGGACTCCCAACTTTGAATCAATTATGAACCCCAAGGTCTGGCTGGCTGCTGCCGGGCAGATTTTCTTTACGCTTTCACTTGGAATGGGATCAATACAGGCCTATGCATCCTATTTAAAAAAAGACGATGATATTGCCCTTAATTCGATGTCGGCAGGTTGGATGAACGAGTTTGTAGAAATCGTTTTGGGTGGAGCAATTATCATCCCTATTTCCGTTGGGTACCTTGGGATTGACAGAGTAACAGAACTTGCCGGGTTAGGCGGTTTAGGAATGGGATTTAAAACCATCCCTTATCTCTTTGACCAATGGGGTCCAATTCTTTCTACATTTTCTGGCATAATGTGGTTTGGACTACTATTCTTTGCAGGGATAACTTCTTCACTTGCAATGGGCGTTCCCTGCATGAGCTTTATGGAGGATGAATTCAGATGGAGTAAAAAAAAATCTGCATGGATTTTTGGACTTGTTATTCTTATATTAGGGTTACCAACCGTCCTTTTCTTTAATCAGGGAGTTTTTGACGAATATGATTACTGGACGGGAACTGTTTCATTATTTGTATTTGCAATGCTTGAATGTATCATGTTTTCATGGATATTTGGCCTGAAAAAAGGATGGCCTGAATTTAACCGCGGTGCAGAATTAAAAATCCCCGGAATCTATAAATATATCACCAAATTTATCACTCCGGTACTTTTAATCTTAGTATTTCTTGGTGCTCTATTTACACCTAAAGGAAATAACTGGATTAGTGCTTTTCAACAATTATTTTCGGGAAATGGATGGTCTCTGGACAATGGTTCAATCATCAAGCAAATTTCCAATGCAAGTTTAATTGAACAGCTAAACCAAGCTACTGACTTAGCTACAAAAGCACAATTGCAAGAGAAATTATTTCTAATTAATAGCTCCAGAGCATTGCTACTCTTTGTTTTTATAGGAGTTACAATACTTGTTTATAAAGCTTATCACAAACGTAAACGTGAAGGGAGAATGCCTATATGAATACAACCGCATTAATTTTATGGCTATCAACCATCAGTGTAGTTACAGGTGTAACTCTTTACTTTTTTCTCAAGGTTTTATTCGCAAAACCAAAGAAAAACAGCAGCTTTAACAACCAAAATCAGCAAGAATAATAACTTGTCATGAGACGATTTTTGAAGCAATACTTTATATTCTCAAGAACAGAGCAAAGAGGAATATTTGTTCTTACGCTTATTATTTTAATATTGATAAGTACAAACATTCTTATTCCACGGCTTCATTCATCCAAGCAAACAAATGATCAGTCATTAATTACCGAAATCGAACAATTTGAGCAACAGCTCAAAAGTGAACAATCTAAAAAAGAAGAATTTGACTTTTTCCAACCAGATAAATCTGTAGTTAAAAATACGTTGAATCCCATCCCGTTCAATCCAAATAAACTTACTGAAGATGAATGGATTGCAATGGGATTAAACCCAAAAAAAGCGAAAGTAATCATAAACTATCTTACCAAAGGCGGAAGATTCAGGAAACGAGAGGACTTGCGAAAAATATATTCTATAACAAATGAAGAATATTCTGTTTTAGAACCATTTATCATCATTCCTGCTCTCGATACTATAAAATCGTTCTCAACTCAATGGAAGAAACCAGAATCCAAAGTATTCAATATAGAGCTTAATTCCTCTGACACCCTTGATTTGCAAGAGTTAAGAGGAATAGGACCTGGTTTTGCACGAAGAATTGTAAAATATCGTGATATGCTTGGAGGATTCTATAAAAAGGAACAGCTTTTAGAAGTATATGGCCTTGATTCTGTTACTTATAAAAAAATACTACCTGATATTACAATAGACCCGTCCAAAATCAAGAAAATTAATATAAACACTGCAGATGTTAAAGATTTGAAAAAACATCCCTATCTCGACTATTATATTGCAAAAGCTATTGTAACTTTCCGCTCTCAAAACGGAAACTTCAAATCTGTAGATGATCTCCGAAAGGTTAACTTGATTTATGACGATATATTTCTGAAAATCAAGCCATACATTTCACTTAACTGAAAGAATGAAACATATTAGGCTTCTAATAATACTCTCAACCATATTGATTTCTGCGTCGCTTTTTGCAGAAACACTCTCCGATATTACTTTATTGAAAAATAAATTCTATCAGGCAAAACCTGAATTAAAACCAGCAATTGCCAATCAAATTTCAGTATTACTCAGAAATACAGATCCCAAAGAAGCATATAATTATGCAGAACAAGCCTATAAGCTATCTCTTACTTTCAAAGACACTCTTCAAGCTGCGCTTTCTTTAAAAAACATGGGAATCGTGTTTTTTTTCACAGGTGATTATACTCAGGCTGAGAGTCATTATTTGCGAGCTCTTGCCTTGTATGAAAAAATTAGAAATGATGAAGGAATATCAGCATGTGAACATAATATTGGTTTTATATACCAGGAAAAAGGAGAATATGATAAAGCACTGAAATTATATCAAAAATCGTTGAACCATGCCATTGAACAACGTGATCCAGCCAGTATTTCCGGAAGTTTAACCAACATCGGAATTACATATAATTACACAGGAAATATTTCAAAAGCTCTTTATTACTTTAAGGTTTCATATCAAATTGACCATTGGCTTAATGATATTGACGGACAAATATTTAACCTCAATAACATCGGCACAATCTATTTAAATTTAGGAAAACTGGATTATGCTATTCAATATTTCAATCAGATACTTCCTTTAAGCGAAAAACAGGAAAACTGGTATGAAAAAGGGAAATGTCTCCATAATCTGGGAGCAATCTACTCTTTAAAAAACATGAATATACGTGCTTACAATTATTTACAGAAAGCACTCATTATCAGAGAGGAAATCGAAGACAAATCCGGTTTAATGAAAACGTTGTATATATTAGGCAAAGTTTTGCATAAACTCAATCATCCTGAAAAAGAAAATGAAATGTATCTTCAGGCATTAAAAATTGCAGAAGAGCTGGATGATAAACGTGAAATGGCTAATGTTTTGGCAGCCATTGGAGAAAACTTACTCGACCGAAATAATCCGAAAGCAGCACTAGACTATCTTATACAAGCAAAAAATATTGCATTAAAAATCAACTCATTAGCAGAGCTCAGTTTAATTTATGAACAGCTGGTATATGCTTATTCTGCTTTAAATCAATATGATTCTGCCAATATTTATCTTGAGAAATCAAAATTTCTCACAGATTCTATTTCAGTTGATGAGGCAATAATTGAACAACCTGAACAAGCAAAAAAATCAAAAATTAAAACTGATCATAACGGCAAAAACCTATTTATTCGTTTTTTCGAAACCGATTATGTTTTATATGTATTACTAATACTTTCTTCATTCGGAATGATTTACGCTCTTTATTTTCGTACAATTAATCGAACGCATACACATTAAACTCTTATTGGATGAGTAATTTTCAACTAATTAAAAAACTTCCCAAAAGCTACTGGGTAGCCAACATTATGGAGCTCTTCGAACGTTGGGCTTATTATGGATTATTTGCTGTATTAGCTTTGTATCTTACTCAAAGTAAAGAAAGCGGAGCTCTCGGCTTTACACAAGGCGAAAAAGGGATTCTTATGGGTACTGTTGCGGGAGTACTGTATTTTTTGCCAGTAATTACGGGTGCATTAGCCGACAGATTTGGATATAAAAGAACTTTAGTAATTGCTTATATTATTTTATGTTCCGGCTATTTTTTCATGGGACAGGTTACTGATTATACAGCTTTCTTTCTCATTTTTCTTTATACTGCAATTGGAGCAGCTTTGTTTAAGCCCGTAATTTCAGCTACAATTGCCCGTACCACTAACGACGCAACAGCATCCATCGGGTTTGGTATTTTTTATATGATTGTGAACATTGGGGCATTTATAGGACCTGTATTTGCCGCAAAACTAAGAGCAATTAGCTGGAATTATGTGTTTATGGTTTCTTCTGGTATCATTCTGATCAACATCCTTATTCTATTACTTTTCTTTAAAATTCCAGAACGCGTAAAAAACGAAGATTCTTTTTTTTATTCCATTAAGAAAGCTCTTTTAAATGTAGTGAGTGTTATTTTTGATTTCCGCTTTCTCTTTTTTCTGCTCATTATTATTGGGTTTTGGGCAATGTACTTTCAGCTATTTTACTCATTACCCGTTTTTATTGATCAATGGGTAGATACCGGAGTTATTTATAATGCATTTGAATCACTTTCGCCCTCCCTTGCTCATTTTTTGGGAACTAAAACGGAAACCATTGCTCCTGAAATGATTATAAACATTGATGCAATGTATATCATTATATTTCAGATTCTTGTTTCTACTTACGTAATACGCTTCAAACCCTTAAAAACCATGATTGGAGGCATTTTTCTTGCATCGGTTGGTCTTGCTTTTTGGTTTGTAACACGTAATGGGCTATTTCTCTTTGGTTCTATTCTGTTATTTGCCCTTGGAGAGATGGCTTGCTCTCCTAAAATAACACAGTATATCGGAAAAATTGCACCTGCAGATAAAACAGCATTATACATGGGTACTTCCTTTATTCCTTTAGCTGGAGGTAACTTTCTGGCAGGTTTTCTTTCAGGTGACGTATATACCCAAATTGCTGATAAAACCTACCTTTTAAAACAATATTTATACTCACACAATATTAATATACGTTGTACTGACGGAGAATTATTTGACAAAGCTTGTACACAACTTAATGTAAACCATCAGCAATTAACTGATATTTTATGGAACACACAACACCCATGGATAATTTTTATTGTCTATTCCGGGATAGGATTCATTACAGCTTTGGTCTTATTTTTGTACGACAAATTTATTCTCAGTAAACCGATAAATAAATAATCATGAAATACATCAAAACATTAGTCATCACTGCAATTTTCGCTCCTGTCGCGTTTTTGCTATTATCTTCACAACAGAAAAGCAATACTGTTGAACCGAAAATAACATGGTATTCCTATGAACAGGCACTAGAGATCAATAAAAATTATCCTAAAAAGAAAATATTTGTGGATGTTTACACCGAATGGTGCGGATGGTGCAAAAAAATGGATGCTACAACTTTCCAAAATCCAGTGATTGTGGACTATATGAATAAAAACTTCATTGCGGTAAAATTGGATGCTGAACGAAAAGATACAATTGTTATTGAAGGACATCCCTGGGTTAATCAGAATGCAAATAAAGCCAGAGGGACACATCAGATTGCTGAATATCTGTTAAATGGACGTATGTCATATCCATCGTATGTATTTCTGGACGAATTAGCCCATCCAATAACAGTTGTACCCGGCTATTACGAAGCATCACAATTTGAGATGATTCTGAACTATTTCGGAAACAATGACCATTTAAAATACTCATGGGAACAATATCAAAAGAATTTTAAAGGAAAAACCCTCCCTCCTGAACCAAAATAAATACAGAGCATTGATTAATCCGATGGATGCTCTTTTCATTGATAAAAACTCTTTACCGAAAAATTTGTCATTCATGATTAAATCAAACAGTTATGAATTCAAAACCGACCACTGTTAATAAATATATGGAGCAGATTTCTGACAACAGAAAAGAAGCTCTGGAAAAGTTACGGAAAACTATTCTTGAAAACCTGCCTAAAGGTTTTTCAGAGGTAATGAGTTATGGAATGCCTTCCTACGTTGTCCCTCATTCTGTGTACCCTGCTGGATATCATTGTAATCCCAAGGAGCCTTTGCCATTTATGAGTTTTGCCAGCCAAAAAAGCTCAATAACCCTTTATCACATGGGAATATATGCTGATAAAAAACTTTCAGAATGGTTCGTTCAGGAATATTCCAAACATACTAAAAACAAATTAGAGGTAGGAAAAAGCTGCATCCACTTTAAAAAACCGGACCAAATTCCTTATACTATTATTGCAGAACTCGTTACAAAAATGCAGGTTACAGACTGGATTCGATTGTATGAATCTAATTTGAGAAAATAATACACTATTAAATAACTCCGAATTCCGCCATTAGGGCAGAGAGCTATTATTTCGATAGTTATTTTTTATGCAAAAAAGGAATTATGAACGTAGGTTCATTATCTTTGCATTCTAATTTTCAAATATGGCCCGCCCACACAGAAATCGAATACTAGAGTCTCCACCTAAAATGGAAGGATTTAGCCCTTTTGGAATTCACTCAACATGCAGTGAATGCATTATTCTTCAATTTGATGAGTATCAAAGTTTCATTTACATTAATTACAATCAGTTGCAACAGGATGTTGCTGCAGAAAAAATGAATGTATCCCGGCCTACTTTTACTCGAATTTATAATAACGCATTACAGAAAATTGCACTTGCTTTTGCTGAAGGAAAAAAGATTAAAATAATTGGAGGAAATGTCTTGTTTGAAAAAAAATGGTATCGCTGTAAAAGATGCCACAAATTATTTAGCGAACTTGAAAATCATTCAAAATGTGATAATTGTTCTCATTTTGGCGTAGATGAACTCTTAAAAATAGGTTCACAGGAATAAATCATATAATCTAATATCAAAAAAATTATGAAAATTGCAGTTCCGGTTACGATAACCAATGAAATTGACACTCATTTTGGGCATTGCGAATTTTTTGCAGTGTACACCATTTCTGAGAAGAATGAAATTATTCGCAAAGAGAAAATTGACTCACCCCAGGGTTGTGGTTGCAAATCAAATATTGCGTCAGTACTTGCAGAGCAAGGTGTACGTATTATGCTGGCAGGAGGCATCGGGGCTGGGGCTATTAATGTTTTAAACTTTTCAGGAATAGAAGTTATTCGCGGTTGCCAGGGAAATGTGGACGAAGTGGTTAAACTTTTTCTGGAAGGAAGTGTACTGGATAGTGGAAGTACTTGCTCGGCTCATGAACACGGCCATAATTGCCAGCATTAATCTTATTTCAGTCAGGAAAAATGGTAGAAAAAGCCGCCAAAAATAAATCTCTGGCGGCTTTTTAATCAAGGTTTAACAAAACGAAAAACTTTATATATTTCATCCCGGATCGACCGGATTTGTAGTATATAAACACCTGAAAGTAAACTAGAAACGTTTATTTTAAACAATCCTTCGGAAAAACATTGGGCAGGTTCCTGCATCAATTTTTTTCCTTTTTCATCAAAAACAGAAATCTCTATTTCTTGCCCCAATTCTTTACTTGTTGCAATATTCAGTAAATCTTTAACCGGATTGGGATATATCCTAAATAAAGAAGTCCCCTCCTCTTCCACTCCTACCCCAATAATAATAACTGTTTGAGTGTTGGTATCAGCCAGCGGGCATTTGGATGCAATAAGTTTTACCGTATATGTTCCATTTGCAGTATAAGTATGTGTAGGATTGTCGAGGGCAGATGTGCTTCCATCACCAAACTCCCATAAATAGGAATCAGCATTCTGTGAATGATTATTAAAACTAACCTGATTACCTGTGATCACAAAACAATAGATTGCCTGCGGTTGATATTTTCCAACATTCCAATAGCTTAAACTATCATACGCAACAGCTTTTACAGCATTTTTGACATTATCTGATTCATAAAGATTTAACTGTGCGGTAAAAGGCGATTGGGACGGATCTTTCTGAAAAATAACCGAATAAAAGCTTAATGCAGCAGCATAAGTCCCCGCAACAGAAGGATGACTTTCATCACTTGAGTAAAGTTCTATTGTTGGATTGTTCTTTCTTAGATAATTCCATACAGCTCCCACTGGCGATACGATTGCCTTATTCGAATCGGCCATAACCATATAACGTTCACGAAGCAGAGCATCCATTCCTTCGTATGTGCAAACCGGAGGCCAATACTGGCAATTGGACGCATCTCCGTTTTTTCGACCCCAGGTCATATAAAACACTGTTTCGACACAGGGGTTTACCAAATTAATAATACTATCCAAAATCCGGGCATACGGAAAAACCTCCTGTTCTACCTGGTTCTGAGGAAAAGAGGGACGTTGACTTTGTTCCTGAAGAACTACATAATCCCAGTTACCACTGTTTATTTTCGACAGCGTTGTAGCATCAGTAGTGTGCTGCTGAAAAGTATACCCTCCCGGAGTACTCGATTCAAAGTAAACACTGTCACCCAGCGATTGAGCTACATCTGCCAACATTTGCGGTAAATCATTTACATAAGTATAACTATTCCCGATAAAGAGAACCCTTTTTGTTTGTGGATTTTGAGAAATAGCGTTGTTGCATATAAATAACACTATCGTTACAAATAAAATACTTTTCCTCATGGCATACATTTTCAACCTTAATGACACACATTACGCAAAAAAGGTTGCCTCGCTCTTTACTTACCGGAATATTCTTTCTGTTTAAAACAGAACAGAGAAGTTAATATAATCGTGAATGAGAATCATTAAAATACCACCCGGTAATCCTACACTAAAGATGTAAGCAAAATCGCCTCCTGAATTACGGAGGTACTTTTCAATTGTTTTACGCATTGTTTTCATGACTTCGTCCTCCTGAATCTTTGAATAAAGATACGAATTGCAAATGCCGAAACCAAACTTTCAGCATTAAGAAATCATTAAATATCATATACACAATAATTGATATTCAACGTATTAAGAGAACAGTCCTTTAATGACGTATGAAATAAGCTTATATGATTTGTTTAACGAATAGTATATTAAGTTTTCGATATACAAATCGTTTAACAGCAGTATAAACATGCATAAATCAATTATTTACCGACTTAATAATTCTTTAATATTAACTTCATTTGAACTTAACAGGGTTTCAGATACGCACAGATACTTTTGCATCAAACAAAAAAACCTAGTAAAAATGAAAGTGAAATTTATTTCTGTGCTTATTTTAGTATTAACTGTTTGCGGATTCACTACTGCAAATGCTCAAAGTGTTGAAGACACATTAAAAGAAAAAGTATCTGAGCTAAACGATCGTATAGCCGGATTAGAAGAAAGAGCGGCTACTTCTGAAACAGATCTTTCGAAGCTTACAAAAATTAAATTTTCGGGCTACATTCAGTCAGAATTCATCATGAATGAAAACAAAGCTTCGTATCCGGGTAACTACTTTCAGATCAGAAGAGCTCGTTTAAAACTTACCTATGAAGCTGCTGACGGAATTAAATTTGTTGTTCAACCTGATTTTTCCTCAAACACCTTCTCCATTAAAGATGCTTATGTTGTTTTAAACGACAAGTGGACGAAAACATTCAGCTTATGGGCTGGTAAATTTAACCGCCCAAACTATGAAGTTGAATACTCTTCAAGCCAACGTGAAGTTCCTGAACGCTCTAATGTTATTAAAGCTTTATATCCGGGCGAACGTGCAATCGGATTTAAACTTGAAGCAAACCCTCAAAACCTTCCTCTTAAAGTTCAGTTAGCCTTATTTAACGGGAATGATGGTGGGCTCAATCAGTTTACAGATACTACCGGAAAAACCTCTTCAAACGTAATTGACAACAAAGACTATGACAACTTCAAAGATGTGATGGTACGAGCTACCTACTCTTTCAAATTCGGAAACTTTGGGGGCTTAGACTTTGGCGCTCATGCTTATTTCGGGCAGCTAAAATCAAGTGCAACTGCAACTTTAAGCAGTGATTACAAAACCACATCAACCGTAAATATAGGTGATGCCGTAAACCGCAATTGGTATGGTGCCGAATTCCAGCTATTCGGAGATGTATTGGGTGGTTTTTCGCTCAAAGGTGAATATATTGCCGGTAAAAACGTAATGCTGGGCGGCTCTAAATTCAAAGATGGAAGCGTACTTCCTAACTTCCAGAACAACTTTGCAGGTTATTATCTCTATTTGATTAAAAATATTGGCACTCATAATCAGTTTGCTTTCCGCTACGATTACTATGACCCAAATACAGATATTACCGGAGCTGATGTAAAAGTTGTTAAATACAATGGCGATGCTGTAAATAAAATCGGAAAATATACCAGCAGTAAATTTGACCTTGCTTATTCAACCTTCACTTTTGCATGGCATCATTACTTTGACGACAATATCCGCATCACCTTAGCTTACTCAATTATTCAGAATGAAAAAGTGGGGAAAGATGCAACCGGAAAATCAAACTTAACCGAAACATATACAAATCCTGACGGAACTACAGGAGTTAACGATTACAGCACCGTATTCAAACAAAACCTTCTGACCCTTCGTTTACAGGCAAAATTTTAATTAACAACAGATATAAGTTATTCACATAAAAAATGAAATCAATGAAAATGAAATCCTTTCAAAAAATCGCAATCATGATGGCTCTCGTTGGAACTATCATTGCAGGCTACGCCTTTATGGCTCAGGAACGTATCACCGTAAAAGGTTCTGATACAATGGTTATCCTGGCTCAAAAATGGGCTGAAGCATATATGAAGAAAAACCCGAATGTAGCCATTCAGGTTACAGGTGGCGGCTCCGGAACTGGTATTTCTGCACTGATTAATGGTTCTACCGATATTGCAAATGCTAGTCGTCCCATGAAATCAACTGAAATTGAAAAATTGAAAGCACGCTACAATACATTAGGTATCGAAATTCCATGTGCAAAAGATGGTATTACCATTTATTTACATTCTTCAAATAAAGTTTCCGAACTTTCACTAAAACAACTCAGCGATATTTATGCCGGCAGAATTACTAACTGGAAAGATGTTGGTGGTGCTAATGCTGATATTAAACTCTACGGACGTGAAAACAGCTCAGGAACCTACGTATTCTTTAAAGATAATGTAGTAAAAGCTGATTATGCTCCCAGTTGTCAAACTTTACCTGGCACTGCCGCCGTGGTAAATGCTGTAAAAAAAGATGTGAACGGTATTGGTTATGGTGGTGCTGCTTATGCCGAAGGGGTAAAACATTGCAAGGTAAAGAAAGATGCAAAAAGTACTGCATACGCTGCTACTACTGAAACAATTAAAAAGGGCCAATATCCAATTTCACGCTACCTCTATATGTACTTACGCAACCGTCCAACGGGTGCAATGAAACAATATATCGACTGGATCCTCAGTGCTGAAGGTCAATCATACGTAACAGAGATGGGATATTTCCCGGTTCGTTAATCACATTCCTTTTTCATGATATGGTGCCTCAACAGCCATTCAAAATCAAGAATATATCGCAGTATTCCAGATACAACACGGTTGAAGAGGCACCTTCTTTAAAAAAACAAGAACTATCTTAAACAAAACGAAATGATCAAAAATCCCTTTAAAAAATATACTACAGGAAACAGTTCCGGTATTAATGGGACGAGAAATGATCAGAAACATGCGATTAGCCGAAAGCGTTTCCGGTTGTCCGATTTTCTGGCCGAGAGGGTGATAAAAGGGGTTGCATTTATGTCAATCACTATTATTATCCTCATCTTTGTTTTTGTATTCAGAGAAGCTTTTCCAATCTTTCATTCGCAGAAAAAAGAGGCTGTTAAAACAACCGAAGTAACGAAAAATGAACAAGCTTCGGGCGAATTAAAACCCGAATCGTATGGTTCAACGGAAGAACTGAAGCCCGAAACCTATGGTACTCCGGCCGAAGAGCTTAAACCCGAATCATACGGTCCTCCGGTAGAAGAACTAAAGCCTGAAACGTATGGAGAGCCCGTAGAAGAGTTGAATAAACCCGCTTCTACCGAATCGAATGCAACTACTGAGGCCAAACCTGAACAATACGGAGTTGATACTTCAAAAGATTCAACTGTTGCAAATTATACAGGTGAATCGACCGAAGAAACCGTTGCCGAAGCTCCAAAACCACCTGTTGATGAAAACCGTCAGGCTTTAAAAACACTAAATACCAAAACCTGGCAACCGGTTTCTGACGATCCGCGTTATGGTTTGTGGCCATTGATTATCGGCACATTAAAAGTTACGTTAATCTCAATATTATTTGCTGCCCCGCTGGCAATCCTGGCAGCCTTATACACCTCCGTTTTTGCCAATAAAAAAATTCGCGAATTTATTAAACCTGCAATTGAGTTGCTTGCAGGAATTCCTTCAGTAGTAATTGGTTTTTTTGCATTGATGATTCTGGCATCATTCTTACAAAATCTGTTTGGATATGATACCCGCTTAAACTCATTTGTGGGAGGTATTGCAATGGCGCTGGCCGCGATCCCGATTATCTACACTATTGCCGAAGATGCTTTAACATCGGTACCTAAAACGTATTACGAAGCAAGTTTGGCCTTGGGTGCATCTAAATGGCAAACTGCATTTTTTGTGATTCTACCGGCTGCTACACCGGGGATTTTTGCAGCCATCCTGCTGGGTATCGGCCGCGTATTCGGCGAAACAATGATTGCACTGATGGCAACCGGAAATGCTGCCATGATGGGTATTAATCCCTTTGAATCGGTACGAACACTATCGGCAACCATTGGTGCTGAAATGGCCGAAGTGGTTTTCGGGGATACTCACTACAGTGTTCTCTTTCTGATTGGTGCATTGCTTTTTGTGTTTACATTCAGTTTAAATGCAATTGCCGAATTTTATGTTAAAGGAAAACTCATGAAACGAATTCAGGGAAAATGATCACTACAACGAAACGAAGAGATATTAAAGGTGCTTTTCTGGAAGGAGCTACGCTCGCTTCGGCACTGCTCATCATCGCCATTATCATTATAATTCTTTTTGTAATTATTAAGGGTGGTAAAGGAACATTAAACTGGGACTTCATTACAAAGTTTCCTGAAAACGGGATGACTGAAGGAGGTATTTTCCCTGCCATTTATGGTACTGCACTATTGGTAATCATCATGTCGATAGCCGCTGTTCCATTTGGAACCATTACAGCTATCTATCTTACAGAATACGCCAAAGAAAATTCGCTGATTGCAAAAACTATCCGTTTTGCAATCCGTACGCTGGCTGTTGTGCCTTCTATTATCTTTGGATTATTCGGACTTGGCTTTTTCATCCAGTTTGTAGGGGTTGGTATGGACAAAACTTTTCTGGGCGGTGCTCTTAAATGGGGACAACCCAATATTCTGTGGGCCAGTTTAACCATGGCTTTGCTTACACTTCCGGTAGTTATTGTTTCGGTAGAAGAAGCATTACGAACCATTCCGAGAGATTTACGCGAAGCAAGTCTGGCATTGGGAGCCACAAAATGGCAAACCATCCGCAAGGTGGTAATTCCGGGTTCGTTTTCAGGAATTATGACAGGAACGATTCTTGCCGTGAGCCGTGGTGCGGGTGAGGTTGCGCCTATTTTGTTTACCGGTGCAGCTTACTATATTGCACAACTACCTCACTCACTCAGCGATCAGTTTATGGTTTTGGGATATCACGTGTATATTATGTCAACCCAATCGGCAAATGTTGATAAAACCCTGCCAATTCAGTTTGCAACCACGTTGGTTCTGTTAATCCTTACCTTTTCACTAAACCTTACAGCAATTATCATACGGTATCGTATCAGAAGAAAAGCTGTCCGTTAATTGTTATCATAATTAAAAACATATCATAAAGAGAAATACGGGAATGAAAAAAGAAAAAATCCATTGCGAAAACCTCTATCTGTACTATGGAAATAAAATGGCACTGAATAATATTTCCATCAGTATTCCCGAGAAAAAAGTAACGGCTTTAATTGGCCCTTCGGGTTGCGGAAAATCAACCTTTTTGCGTACGCTCAACCGCATGAACGATTTAATTGATCATGTGAAGATTGAAGGCGAAGTGTATATCGACGACATCAACATCTACGATAAAAATATTGATGTGGTAAATTTGCGCAAGTTTATCGGAATGGTTTTCCAAAAATCAAATCCTTTTGCAAAATCTATTTTCGAAAATGTAGCCTACGGACCCAAAATTAACGGCATTAATCACAAATCGGAACTGGAAGGAATTGTTGAAACAGCTTTGAAAAATGCAGCGATATGGGACGAAGTAAAAGATCGTTTACACGATTCGGCCTTAGGGCTTTCGGGGGGTCAGCAACAACGCTTATGTATTGCCCGTACTCTTGCCGTAAACCCCGAAATCATTCTTATGGATGAACCTGCCAGTGCCCTCGATCCAATCTCTACTTCTAAAATTGAAGAATTAATTGTGGAACTGAAAAAGGATTATACCATTGTAATTGTAACCCATAATATGCAACAAGCCGCTCGTATAAGCGATCAAACCGCATTCTTTTACATGGGCGAACTCATTGAGTATGATAAAACAAAAAAAATATTCACCAATCCTGATATTAAACAAACCGAAGATTACATCACCGGAAGGTTCGGTTAAAAACACAAACCATAAAAAGAAGACTAACGAAAAACAATTATACTCCCCCCCTTCTAACTTCTGTCTTCTAACTTCTTTTTCACCTTTAAATAAAATCAACATGGATAAATTCAGATATTTCGACAGCGAGCTTGAAAAACTGTCAAACCGTTTAAATCAAATGTGCGAACTTGTTGAATCGCAGGTGAGCGACACAATGGGAGCATTGGCAAAATGCAATATCCAGAAAGCCGAATATGTTGTGGAAAACGACAATCTGGTTGATCGTCTCGACGTTAAAATTGATAAACTTTGCCAGAAAATTTTCGCCTTAAACCAACCGGTCGCATCCGATTTGCGTTTTATCATGGCTGCTCTCAAAATAAACAACGACCTTGAACGTATTGGCGATCATGCCGTAAATATTGCCAAACGTATTGAACCACTGGCTGACTACAATAACCTTATCACCGACCTTAAACTCGATTCAATTACCTGCCGGGTAACTATTTTGCTGAAAGATATCACCAGCCTGGTAAAAACCCGGAACCAGACCTTTGCGACCGATATTATGCGCGAAGGTGCTACGATCAAAGAAGACTGCAAGGGAATAAATGATCAGATTCTGGATGAAATGATGCACAAAAATGAAATTATTACCGTTGCAACCAACCTTATGATTATTGTGAACCTTCTCGAACGCATCACGGGATATTCGGTAAACATTGCAGAATCGATCATTTTTGTGGTAGATGGAAAAATAATTAAACACAGGAAAAAAGATAAGTATCTGGGAAATGAAGAGATACCGCAAGATGATGATGAAAACGAAGAGTAAATTTACGAACCCATTACAATTTTCCTCACATAAAAAAAATGACGTTGAAAACAACGTCATTTTTTTTATACGTTTTGCATTTCAAAATGACCCGATTCACGGAACTGTCTAGGCTGTTAAATTTTGTTTTCGAAACATTGTATTATATATTTATCATTGTAATAGTCCTTTTTACGTAAAAACTACTATATTTACACCCATAATCACCAAAACGCGTTGATGAAATTTGTATTTCAACAAAATCGAAAATAAACGCAATTGCGGTAATACACTTTTATGGGCAAGGCTAAAAAAACAACTCATACAATGATAATTCATCTATGGAAAAAAAATATATATCAGTTGGTTTAAATTATGCCAGAACAAATTATCATTTGATAAATGGTGATCCTAAAAATAGAAACATCACTTATTTTAAAATGAAGGAGAATTTGCCATTTTCAGAATTGTGCAATGCTGTTGATTTTCTTATTAAGAATATTCATTTATCAAGAAAGGAATTATTAATTGGAAAACCATTACCTAAAAACTATTCCGAACTTGGTGACATACAAGAGAAACCATTATTAGGCTTATACTCCAATGGTAAATTAACCTCAGTTGGATTGGTTTCTGAATTGAACTTAGTTTTAATAGGAGTGAGAAAATACAAGTTTGAAATTAATCTATTCCTGAAATATAAAGAATTATACGAATCATATTTGTTAATAGGAGATTATGAAAATGCTGATAATCAATTATCAAAAATTGAAAATGAAATATGTTATTCACTTTGGAGTTTAGAAAACAGATTCGTATTAAAAGAATTATCTGGCAAAGCTTCAGAAAACAAAGAATTTCTTTGTCAATTCAATGAGACTAACAATTCTAAAGGAATTACAAAATACCTTGCTCACTATTTAAGCTTAAGGGCAGAACATTCTCTTTCAATAAATAGATATTTTAATGATTTAGAAATTTCTTTAAATAATCTTAGGAATTCTGACACTAAAGAAGCTTTTCAGAACTATTATAGATTCAAGCTTACATTTCTAAATCATATTGATTTTAATAACTACGGAGAGATAATTGCTTTAGATTTTTCTCATAGCATTATTGATAGATATTTAAATCTTGTTAGGATTCTGACCAATCTACTTGCTGTTTCTAGCTATCTTGATGAAAATCAAGATAAAAAAGTAGCACTAAAAAGCTATCTTCAAAATCGCATCAATTATTTGATAAGAAAAATAGACGATCCAATTTTATATAAATTAAAACTACTTTCTGGTGAAACTATTTTCCCAGCCTTTGACATCAAAAAAAGTCAAAATGAAGTCAAAATTATTGATAATTACACTATCGGATTATATGATATAGCTGAGAAGGAACTTCAAAAATTACTGTTAGTCAATCCAACTCAATTTGATTTATATGTGATTTACATAAAATCATTGATTTACCAAAAGAAAAGCTTCATCCCTATAGGCAATAAAAAGAGTCTCCAAAATGAAATTTTGAATGATTTATTCAAAATAGTTTCTGTGACTACAAATCCAGACCAGGCAGCATTAAATCTGCTCAGAATTGCAAATAATATTACTAGCTGTTCACTTAGCTATGGAATAACTGATTTTGTGTACTTTCAGACTAAAGGTAAACAGGAAAGAAAATTGCTTTCTCGAATTTCATATAACATTGCTAATCCCATTATATATGATATATTCATAGAAGATTCAGACAAAGTGAATTTTCTAAATATGCTATCGGAAAAATTTCCTGATTCTATCACTGTGGAGTTCTTTAAAGAAAGATTGAAAGGCCTAGATTATTTGATTAAGTATGAAAAGAAGATTCCAGAAGGGAAATTTAAAGTTGAACTTGCACGAAAATTTCAGGAGAAAAAGGATTTTATAAATGCTGCAAAAGAGTGGGAGTTTCTGATTGAAAATTATAAAGATACCGTCCCAATACTTGAGACAGCCATTGTTAATTTATTTCAGTGTTACTCAAAATTAGACCAATCTAATAAATGTATTGATTTATTTGTAGATAACTTCTTTTTTAATAACCACATTATTGATAAGATTGAAGTTTCTGAACTGTTAAATAAGATACATTCTAATAAATTTCGTATAGTCGAAAAAAATATTAATTTACCAATCTTTTATACCATTGTGGATGCAGGTGAAGTTGAAACACATTTAGCATTTGAATTGTTTAATACATCACATGGTGTAGAAAAACCTTCAGAATTATTGATCAGAACAAATGAATTCGATGAAAAAAAAATCATGTATTTTCTCGAATATACATGCAGTCCAAAAGTCCTAATGCATTCTACCTCCATAAACAATTCAAAAGAGCGATTAGAGGAAAGGTTATCCTTAGCAAACTTCATTAGAGAAAAAGACCAAAATAACAAAAACATAATTTCTGAAATTAAAAGTATACAGAATATCCTAGTTATTCAACAAGGCTTAATCGACCTTGACGAAAGTAAAATCTATGTAAATGAACAAGGAATTATTGAAAACGAATTACAGGAATACGAAGCTATTTATGAGAGGTTTGAAATAATATCTCGTATTACAGATAAAGGGAAAGTCTTTATTTTGGAGGGCGGAAAACTAACCACTTATTCATCTCAAGAAAACACAGAGCTTGAAAAAATTGAGTACTCTAATAATCCTGTTTTTGATATTTACATGGAGCTGTTCAATGCCGTAAAAGATAAATTTCTAAATAGTCAATTTGGAATTGTAGCATATTTGAGCACACGGATACGACATGGTGTGTTGGTAGGTGAATTAAGACCAATTTTTGAGACTCACAATCTGATCACACTTAAAGATGGGAATAGCTCAAAATATCGTAGAAATATTTATTGGGACATGATTTACAACAATTACTCACATGACCAAAAAGAACAGATTCAGATCACCTTAGGTGATTTTGCTAGCAAGATTGATGGATTGATATTTGATTTGATCAAAAAGCATCTTCAAGTATATAAATCCGAAACAAATGAAGATGGTTGGTTTAATTACGAATTTGATTCAAATGAATTATGGTATCACTCTATGGCATCAATATATAGAGAAAATTACGAACATTTTATTCAAGGAATATTTGAAGTACTTTGGGAAAGAACGGATGAGAATTTAGAATTTATTAGAGAAAATATTCAAAATGAGATTCTAAATCAATTTAATGAGCACTTTGACGAATTGGAAAGAACAGTTGTTAATCAGTTAGGAGAGTATAATAGTGAACCGATAAGAAAATCAATTAAAGATTGTTCTACTGAAATTCAAACAGTTATTCAAAAGATTAGTAGATGGTTTAAGCGCAGTGAAATAAAAGCAGCTGATTTTAGTTTGTCGGAGTTAATAAATATCGTTGCTGAATATACAAGTAAAAGTAGTTGGCAAAAAAGACTGTTATTATCACAAGAAATAAATTTTGATTGTAAAATCAAAGGAGCTTACAAGACTCATTTTGCAGATTTAATAAGAATTTTTCTTGAAAACATAATCAAACATTCCGGTGAAAGTGCTTTTGAATTGAATTGTAAAATTTCATCTGATTTTGAACAAGAGGATACTTTAAAGATCATTATTCAAAATGAAATAACAGATAAAAATTCTATTGATGAGCTAAAATCTGTTTGGCAAGGAAATAGTCTCGACTTAGATAAATTACTTTCTGAGAAAAAATCTGGATATCAAAAAGCGTTTAAAATTTTAACATCAGATTTGAGGTGTTCAAAATATGATTGCTTGAAGACTAATATTTCAGAAGATGGAAAAATCTTTACTGTAATACTATCCATCAATATTAAAGATTTAAAATCATGAAAATTCTATTCATAGAAGATCACCCTTTAAAACAAGCTCAAATTAACAGATTTATTAAAGAAAAATTTGTTGATTGTCAAATTGAGTTAAAAAATTCCTACATAAGTGGTTTGAAAGAACTTAAGGACAATTACAGCAAATACAATGTGTTGTTATTAGACATAAGTATGCCCAACTATGATATTTCATCCGAAGAAAGTGGTGGTGATTGGATGCCCTTAGCGGGGAAAAAAATACTAAAAGAAATGTATTTAAGAGACATTCCAACAAAGACAATCGTTGTTACAATGCATGGTAGTTTCGATGATGGAACAAAAATCACCGAGCTTGACAGTGTATTTAAAAATGAATTTTCGGACAATTATATCGGATATGTTTTTTATTCCCAAATAAATGAGGATTGGAAAGATAAACTGTGTCAACTTTTAAATACATTAATATCATGATAAAAATTTTAATCGTTGACGATTTGCAAACAAAAAGAGATAAGATTGTTAAGACAATATTAGATAATCATGATATACTCGAAAAGAATATTATTCAAGCCAAATGCGTAAAAGAAGCAAAGAAAATACTATATAACGAGTACTTTGATTTGATGATTTTGGATTTAGTTCTTCCAATTGAGGTATCTGGGGATTGTAATGCTAAAAATGGAACAGACTTTCTTACTGAAATTGGAATAAACCCTTCTATTCATCCACCAATACATATTGTAGGTGTTTCTGGATATAAAGAAAAAGTGTTTGAATGCAATGAAGATTTTAGCAAGAAACTTTGGAATCTAATTGATTATGAAGAAAGTTCTTCAAATTGGGAAGACCAATTAAAATCAATAATTTTTCATTTAGTTAAGATTAGGCAGCAGTTCATAAGTGCTTCTTTTGCTAACCAGTCGGAAGTAATAATTGATTATCTTGAAGACAATGCATTGCCCAATACATTAATTGGGTTCAAATGGACTGAAATAGCCCAAAACATAGCTACAATAGTTGAAAAAACATTAGATGTTCCAAGTAGATTTTCAAATGGTGAAAAAGCTAAAAATATAAATATTAAATCAGTTAAAATTTCAAGTGAATATGACTTTCAAAATCTAATTCATCTCGTTTTGCGCCCATGGTTGCCAAGTGTAGAAGCAGAGAACATCGCAGTAATTTTTGACGGGAATACAAAGTATGCTGACTTCTCAGTTAAAGGTAATTCATTAATAATTGAAGCAAAATATATAGATAGTACAGGTAAAAAGAATGATACGTTAAAGACACTCGAAGGATTAAAAATGTTTTATAGTCATAATGCAAATGTAAAGGCATTATTATTTCTTATCCTCGTTGAAGAAAGTGTTAACATAGACAAATACAAAATAGAATCCGAATTTAGTCAGCTAAATAAAGACCCGTCAATTACTGTAAGGATAATGTTTAATAAATTAAAATGACATTTCTAAAGACAATGAATCTAATTTACGACAGTAATAAACAAAAGGACAAAAAACGCCAGCCTGTAAATAGAAATATGAGCAGTGCGTAGCACCTAGCGATTATTCCAGATTGAACGATACTTTGACAAGCTCAAAAGATTGTTGTTGTTGCGCTATATATTTTTGACTGCCTATCCCTTTTGAGAAAAACACCCTGCACATTTCTTCAAACAATGCCCCATGGCATTTACCCGCTTATTTTACTGCCCAATACAACCGAAGAAGTTGAGAAACTGGTGGCAGGAAGGTGAAAAGAAGTTAGAAGACAATAAATAACAGATGCAAATGAATAAAAGTGATTTGGTTAAATATACTAAAAACCATAACTTTGCTGATGGAGTTTGTATTTTAACGAATGCCGATATATCCACAACTTTGTGGATATACAGGTGTTGGCGGCATGCAAAAAAAACGCTCCGGCGATAAATACCAAATAATATGAAAAACATTTTTATTGCATTGATTATTGGACTTTCCGCTGCGGTTATTGACGTAGTTCCAATGATTATTCAACGGATTGATAAAACAGCCTGTATTTCGGCTTTTATTCAATGGGTTGTACTTGGATTAATTATTCCCTATGTAAACTGGGATATTCAACCTTGGCTAAAAGGATTAATAATAGCAGAATTAGCAGCATTGCCAATTTTGGTATTAGTATTTGCAAAAGAGCCTAAATCAATCATTCCGATAATTATTTTTTCTGCAATTCTAGGTGCAGTGGTTGGATTTACTGGCGCAAAATTCATAAAATAGATTAACTATCTTTTAAAACTAGTTGATATAAAATGAGCATAGACCATACATCCATTTTGATTACCTCGATTTTAGCATTAGCCTCTGCAATTGTCGGTGGATTTATATCATTTTACTTTACATCTAAATCTAAGAAATTTGAAGCGGTATTGAAATTTAGAGAAGAGAAATATTCTAATTTACTTACCCTTTTGCAAGGATTTGTTGGCAAGACTGCTAATTATGAAACTAAAAAGAAATTTTTTGATGAGCAATATAAATCTTGGGTATATTCATCCGACGAAGTTGTAAAAGCGATTAATAATTTAGTAAAATTAGTGATTGATTCTAAAGGACAAGACCCGGACCATGACACAGGAAAAAAAGCAATTGGAGATATTGTTTTGGCTATGAGAAAGGATTTGTTGGGGAAGACAAAATTGAATTATAATGATTTTAGATATACCGATGTACTTAAATGATTAAACAAATAGATAATCAATAAAATGCACGACCGTACAATCGAGTAAACTGCCCCGCTAGTAATTAGCTGACAGGGAGAGGCTCTCACACCACGTAGCATACGCGAGCTTCTCACCTCCCTTTCGGTAAAATATTCACCGGATATTTTACCTCAGGCACATATACAGCGGTTTCCCGATTAATCGGGATGGAGCAATTTTGCAGGGCACACACAAAGGTTATAGCAAATGCGGGGTTGCGTGTTCGTTGAAACATTTGAAATCTTTACATACATTTGTGCTGGCAGACAGTTGAGCAACAATTTGTTCCCGCACTTACCATAGCGTTAGCCGTTGCCAGCTATACTGAGAAAAAATTCTACAAACATGAGATAGCTAACTTTAACGATTTATTGTTTGGCACTAAATTCGGAATATTCGCAACAGAGTCAATTAAAGCAAAATATGAAAACAGCATTAATCGTTATTGACATTCAAAATGATTATTTCGACAAAGGTACAATGGCACTTGTCGGCTCTGATAAAGCAAGCGAAAATGCAAGATTGCTTCTTGATAGATTTAGAGCAGACAGCCTGCCGCTAATCCATATACAACATATTGCGGCAAGACCTACTGCAACATTTTTTCTACCAAATACAAAAGGGGCAGAAATCCATGACAATGTAAAGCCATTAGGACAAGAAAAGGTGATTGTAAAGCATTATCCCAATAGCTTTAGAGAAACTGAATTGCTCGATTATCTGAAAAGTAAAAATATAACTAATTTAGTTATCTGTGGCATGATGACTCATATGTGTGTTGATGCGACTGCAAGAGCGGCAAAAGATTTTGGATTTAATCTCGTTTTGATAGGAGATGCCTGTGCAACTAAAGACCAAGAAATAAATGAACAAATAGTAAAAGCTGAGGAAGTTCAAAAAAGTTTTTTAGCAGCATTAAATTATTTTTATGCAACTGTAAAGACAACAAAACAATATTTAGACAAAACGTAAGTACAGTACACAACACAGCCAAGTGTGAAAAAAGTCTGAAGACAGAAGAACCCCCGAAGAGGTCGAAGACCCTTCGGGTGGTGAAGGTTGAAAAGAAGTCTGGAGTTTGAAGTCAGAAATTTAATCCCCTCAATCAAGACTGATGAGATTGAAAAGACTGAAGAGACTGACAAATACCTTTCAATCTTTCTCAATCTTTTTCAATCTTTCTTAATCTACCCGAAAGAGACTGAAGGGAGTGAAAAGACTAAAGAGGCAGAAAAGACTGAAGAGACTGAAGAGACTGAAGAGACTGAAAAGTACCTTTCAATCTTTCTCAATCCTTTTCAATCTCTTCAATCAAAGAGTAGTTGGGAGATAAAGAGATTTGTTATTTTTTTCATGAAGTTGCAGATAGTTTAAAACTTTATTATTTTTACTAGCTGAAAAACAACAGATTGCAGGACAATCAATCGTGATTTAATTAAATATACAAAAACCAGCAATTCATTAATGAAATTTTCGATTTAGTGGCAAAGCTGAAAAACAAAAAACAAAAGGAACGTGGTGAAAAATAAGAAATTAGTTTATCTGGGATTTATCATTCCATTGGTATTTTGGGGTACGATAATTATCTGTGGATTAATGGCTGAAAACTATAATCATCTCACAAATATGGTGAGTGAGTTAGGCACAATAGGCACTAAAACTCAATACATTTTTACAACTGGTCTGGTGTTAAGTTCAATTTTAAGTATCTTTTTTATTGTTGGTCTTTATAGAATCGCAAAAAAGGCAGGTCTTAACCTTATTCCGATCTTGTTGATTCTGACTTTTTCTTTCTCAATATTTGGAGCTGCGATTTTCCCTTTACCATTGAATTTGCACGGTATTCTGGGCTCACCATCGATGCTATTGCCATTATCTCCTTTGCTTACCTTCGTTTTATGGAAAGAGGAAAAAATTCCTTGTATAAGAATTCCGGCTGGAATAATCCTAATAATTATGCTACTGGGATTTTTAACACTGACACCCAATATCATGGACAATTATTTTGGACTGAAACAACGATTTTTTCATATTGGCTGGAGTTTATGGTTTATCTATTTAAGTCTGGAATTTTTAAAACTGGATAAGAATTTTGTTGGAATAGAAAATCCAGCCATAATACAATAGGAATATGAGCGGTAAAAAAGTGAAAAAGAATTCAGGAATTTGAAGTCAGAAGCACCCCCGAAGAGGTCGAAGACCCTTCGGGGGGTGGGTGAAGGTTGAAAAGAAGTCGGAATTTTAATCCCCTCAATCAAGACTGATGAGATTGAAAAGACTGAAGAGACTGGTAAGTACCGTTCAATCTTTCTCAATCCTGGAAGTAAAACATGATCGGTGCTTCGTTGACATGAAGATACTAAATTTGAAAGGCAATTCTTCGTAGGAATTTCATGGGTTAACTCCTCCCCTGCGTGTATTTGTGAGATATTAAAAATATACGATTCTAATTATCGTATTTCGATCTACAAAGTTAAGCCTATCGTCCAGGTTATCGTAGCAGAATACCGGTTGTACATTCGGTATTACCAATTTTAGGCGTAATTTTAGCAGCCTGGATTTTCTATTTATTTTATACATTCAAAATATTTGTCAAATAAAGAAATACCATGATAAAAGAAGAAGAAATAAAAGCTGCGTTCGAAACCAAACGCAACTATTTCGACAGCGGTGCAACACGCGGCAATAAATTCTGTAAAGAACAACTTCGCAAACTCAAAAAGGGGATTAAGAAGTACGAAAGCGAAATACTTGAAGCCTTATCAAACGATATGCACAAACCCGCATTTGAAGCCTTCGTGAGCGAAATCGGATTTATGTATGAAGAAATCGATCATCTGATGGAACATCTCGATGAATACATGACTCCCGAAAAGCTATCCACTCCCCTCGCCCTTCAGCCTTCGGTAAGTAAGCTCTACAGCGAACCATTAGGAGTTGTACTGATAATTGGTCCATGGAATTATCCGTTCCAATTGCTGATGGCACCCCTTGCCGGAGCTATTGCTGCCGGAAACTGCGCAATCATTAAACCATCCGATAACACACGACATATTGCAGCCGTAATTGAGAAAATGATTACTGAAATCTTTGACTTTAACTACATCAGTGTAGTTCAGGGACCCGGAGCAATGGTTGGGCCGGTATTAATTGAGAAATTTCGTTTCGATCACATCTTTTTCACCGGAAGCGCACCCGTGGGGAAACAAATCATGCGTATGGCTTCAGAACATTTAACCCCTGTTACCCTCGAATTAGGCGGGAAAAGCCCCGTAATTGTTGATAAAACCGCAAATTTGAATATTTCGGCCAAGCGGCTTGTGTGGGCTAAATTTTTTAACGCAGGACAAACCTGTGTTTGTCCCGACTACCTGCTGGTTCATGAAGATATAAAAGACGATTTTGTTGCCAAAATGAAGCACTACATCCTAAAATTCTGGGGAGAAAATCCTTTACAAAGTAAGGATCTAACGCATATCATAAATGATAAACGATTTAACATCCTCATCCATTATTTAAACGGGATAAACATCCTTCACGGAGGAAAATCTGATGCATCAAACCGCTGTATTGAGCCTACCCTTGTTGACAATATTCCAGAAAATCACCCCTTAATGACCGAAGAAATCTTTGGGCCAATTTTACCAATTATCACCTATCAAAATCTCAATGAAATAATCCCAATCATTCGCAAAAACCGTTATCCATTAGCATGTTACATTTTCACTAACAGCAAAAAAAACGAAGAATTCATCATCGGGAATATTGAATTTGGAGGAGGATCCATAAATAACGCATTGATACATCTTGCCAATCCGGAACTGCCCTTCGGGGGTGTTGGCTTTAGCGGCATGGGTAATTATCATGGGAAATACAGCTTTGACGTATTCAGTCACAAAAAAAGCATTGTAAAAACAAAAAATTTTATCGATCCTGCCTTACGTTATCCGCCTTATACTATCAGCAAAGAAAAATGGGCCCATCTGCTATTTAGTTAATCCAACCAAAAAAATGCCAGACAACCAAAATGAACGACAAGATGTCAATAACACATACTAAATCTAATCACCCTTAATATGAAAAAAGCATTATTTAGTGTTATCACACTTTTTACGGTTATAGCATGTGTAGCTATTATAGCATGTAGCAAAGAAGAAGATTCTTCTGCAACTGATCTCACCCCTGTGATGAAACAATACGCATTTATGGGAGAGCTAACATCTACCACGTGCGGGACTTGTGGAGGATCCGGCTATAATAATTTTAATTTAGCCAAGAAAAACAACAGCGGAAAAATTATTGCACTGGCATTCCATTGTAATTATCCAAGTGACTCCATGGGCAACTCATCCGTTTTATATTCTTATGAAAATTCACGAGATGGAGGTTCCGGGATTCCTCAATTTTTTATTGGGGATAATTTTATCAGTTACAACAGTTTACAATTATCTATTGACTCTATTTTAAAAAAGGCTCCTGAAGCACAGGTTAAATTTGTGGCTAACCGCAGTGGCAATGTAATAAATGTTGCTTCTCGTATCAAATTTTTCAAAAATGTTACCGGAGAATATTTTATCACGTTTTTTGCCTGCGAAAATAATATTAATGGAGGAGCAACCGCTCCAACGGGTTACAAGCAATCTGGAGGAGTATCTGATTACAAACATAATAATGTAGTTCGTACAGCACAAACACCAAGTAATGCTTATGGTGAAAAATTTTCGACAGCTACCTCTTTCAAAATCAATCAAACCATCAATTATAGCTGTAATATCACCTTAAATCCCAAATGGAATTATAACAATATTTATGTAACTGCTGTTATTTGGAAAAAGAATCCTGATCCTAATGCAGATTGCCAATATATGTTCGTAAATGGGTGGGATACACAAACCTACAAATAGAACACACGAAAATATTTAACGATTGGGGGCAGATCAAAACTGCCCCTTTTTGTTTAAACATAATGTATAAAAATATGTTTATTCCAAAAGCACACGTACAAACGAGTAAACGGACAACCCATGAATAACAAAGCAATCGTAAATTGGAAAAAAGGAATGGCTTTTGATGCCGAAATCAATAGCCATCATATCATAATGGACTCATCTAAAGAACATGGTGGTGAAGATAAAGGAGCACGTCCCAAACCTTTATTACTGGCAGCGATTGGGGGATGTTCGGGTATGGATGTTGTTTCAATACTCGAAAAAATGAAAATAGTTCCCGACGAGTTCCTCATCGATATTGAATCACACATCACAGAAGATCATCCTAAAATTTACGATGAAATCCATCTGATTTATAAATTCAAAGGTGCAAACCTGAGTCATCAGCTAGCCCAGATAGAGAAGGCTGTAAAACTCTCCATGGAGAGATATTGCGGCGTTTCCGCAATGTTGGGAAAAGCCGCAAAAATTACCTATTCTGTAGAAATTGAAGATTAAAAAGAAATAGCATCGTTCAAAAAACGATTAAAGGGAGCCATCGCCTCAAATACATCTATCGCTTTTTGAATGAAATCCGTCTTTGATACTTCATCATCGTTCAAACGATGTAAAACGGTAAAATTGCGATACGTAAACCATTCCGGATGTGCAAAACCTTCGGGACAATCACGGTGAGGTTTTTGCAATGGCTGGTCATCACTTATGCATTCAAAATATTCTTTAAACTTTGGGGCTTGTAAGATTGATTCAAAATCAGCAGCATGATAATGCATTGCCTGGCGAATTTTCTTCACTTCATCCGGCGAAGGGCGATATATTCCACCTCCCAGCATCGATTTTCCTGCTTCCAAATGAAGATAATACCCTCCAAATCTGCTTTTACGACCACCATTTGCTATAAAAGCACCAATATGTGTTTTATAGGGAGATTTATCAGGCGAAAACCTCACATCTCTATAGATTCTGAACATGCAATCCTTAACCAACGGAGCCCCGATAGAAGTATCAAATTGTTGAACCAATGGAATCAGTTCATTGATAATAGTTTCTACCTCAGATTTTGAAGCTTCATACTTAGCTTTATTTTCCTGAAACCACTCACGATTATTATTTGATTCCAGCTCTTTTAAAAATAAAATTACATTTTTGCTAATCATGGTATTATCGTTTTTGTACTATCATCAAGCCATCACGAATTGGAAGTAAAAGATTTTCGACACGTTCATCCTGGGTAACAAATTCATTAAACTGATGTAAAGCAAATGCTTCCTTATCATTATTTATTTCATTTGTAAAAACCTTCCCACTCCATAAAACATTATCGGCAATCAGCACCCCCCCTTTTTTGAGCCGGGGAAGTATTTTATTGTAATAGCCCAGATAATTCTCTTTATCTGCATCAATAAACACAAGATCAAACATTTGGTTCAACTCCTCCATTAAATCAAAAGCCTGACCTATTCTGATTTCAATTTTATGTTCAAGATTTGCTGTTTCGATAAAACGTTGTGCTGTTTCGGCAAACTCAGGATTACATTCCAGTGAAATAAGTTTTCCATCTTCCTGTAAACCTTGAGATAAGGCTATTGCAGAATATCCAGTATAAGTTCCCACTTCCAGAATCAAATGCGGCGAAATCATCCTGCTAATCATTTCAAGAAGCTTTCCCTGATAATGACCTGACAACATTCGCGGATGGATCACATTCACATGTGTATGGCGGTTTAGCTTCTGTAAAACAGCAATTTCGGGTGTTGTATGAATTTCAGAATAAGTCATAGCCTCTTCCGAAACAAAATTTCCAAACTCGTACATCAGGGTATTATTTAGAAGTATAAATCAATCTGCTGAATTTCTCCACATTAAATACCTCCTGCGCAACATCCTGAAGTTGCTCAGCAGTTACATCCTCTATCTTCTGCGAAATTTCTTCAATAGAATCTATTTTTTTAAAAATCAATGTACTCTTCGCCATTGAAATCATTTCATTCAAATTTGAATCAAAACCTAAAGCCACCTGCCCTATTAACTGCTTCTTAGCAGAAGTAAGCTGAAGAGTCCCCATTTTCTGATTGCGCAGTATTCCCAGTTCTTTTTCAACCAAATCGAGTGTCTTTTCGAGCGAGTGAGCAGTCCCCATATAAATCGTAAACAAACCCGTATCGCTAAATGGCGAATAATTAGATCCAATTTGATAGGTTAATCCATGTTTTTCACGAATATGTAAGCTCAGCCTCGAATTCATGCTCGGGCCACCCAGAATATTATTCAGCAAAGTCAGCGCAGTTTTCAATGGATGATAATGGTCGTAAGCTATGTTTCCAATAATACAATGAGTCTGGTTTGTACGTTTCCTTTTTATTTCTGTAATTGGCTGATAATTAGAAAACGGCGATCGAATTGAATTTTGTGATGAATTTTGAATTCCGCCAAAATAGCGCTCTGCAAACTTGATAAGCTGTTTAAATGGAATATTTCCAACCGAAGAAATCACAATTTGATCGCATGTATAATGCTTTAGTATAAATTTTCTCAGATTTTCTGATTTGAATTTCAGAATATTAGATTCTTTTCCAAGGGTCAATTGGCCTATCGGATGGCCTTTGAAGAGTTGTAATTCAAACTCATCAAAAATCATTTCGGAAGGGTCATCAAGATAGGAGTTTATCTCATCAATTACAACCGTTTTTTCACGTTCAATCTCTTTTTCAGGAAAAACAGAATGGAAAATAATGTCAGA
Source organism: Bacteroidales bacterium (assembly GCA_963667975.1). Classification (GTDB taxonomy): domain Bacteria; phylum Bacteroidota; class Bacteroidia; order Bacteroidales. The sequence goes on along the minus strand of OY764079.1, from coordinate 2,651,335 downwards.
GAACAAGTCCAGCGTACGATCATAATACTCAGTAAGAAACGAAGCGTGAAAGCAGGTTTCCTCTTTGCTGGTGTAAGCGTTTAAATCAGCACCAACCGAATCCATCCGATTCAGAATATGAAACGCTTTACGTTTTTCTGTCCCTTTAAAAAAACAGTGTTCCAGAAAATGAGCAAGTCCGTTTTCTTTTTTCTCTTCTTCACGAGTACCGGCATTTATCATAATTCCACAATGAGCAATACGCGATTGTGTTTGTTTATGAACCAGTCTGATGCCGTTTTGTAATGTATATTGTTGATATATAGAATCCATCAAAGTAGTTTAGGGGTTAATAAACCAAAATTATTGCGCTTGTTGACTGTATAAAGCTTCTGGATATTTTTTATCAAAATAGATCCAGAACAAAGGAATATATCCTTTAAACGAACCAAGCTCGTCATAAGCAGGTTGGATAATACAAAGTCCTAAAATATTTTTTTTAAACTTAAGTGTTGATTCATCGATGCTCCACTCTTCCAGAAAGCGAAGCCGGGTAATATCACTGTAGCGAAGCTGAGACGTAATCACGGTATCCCTATAAACTTCAGGATCATTTAGATCCGCAACAGCTAAGGTATCTGTTCTTGAAAAAATCAGCGCCACATCCTGCTTCACAATTTTCTTCCCAAACATATCATACACATCTAGTTTTCCGCTTTTTACAACTTCAAACAATTTCGTAAGATACTTCTCACGAGACGATTTTTCAACATTATCACGATACCATTCACCACTATTTGTATCATTAATAATTGAAACATCGTATTGAATACGAGGAGTTATCACAAAATTTACACCTTCATTTTGTTGATTTTTGAGAGGAAAAACAGCTGGTAATACATAAGGGTTTCCCGGTTCAGAAAAAGCAAGAGTTGGGGTAAACGATTTTACATCTTTTGAAATCTCGAGTGTGGCCGGATTAAAATTCCACGATTCCTCAAATTGAATTCCACCAAAATATTTTACAAAGTTTTTTTCATCAAAAATCAAAGAATCTCCTGCTTTAAAATCAGTACACAACGAATCAATTGCATAAGGATGAATTGTAACAGAACTTATCAGCTTTTTTTCAAACAAAAAATTGATCAATGCGTCACGTTTAGGTCCTTCCATATTCCGAACCCACCAATCTAAATCAGCATCGTTATTTTTTACAGGTGCCTCAAATACAATTTTCGGGGTTAGTACTTCGTTTTCAACCTTTTCAGAACACGAGATCACTACTATAACAAGTAGAATCAGAGACAAATAACTCAATTGCTTCATAGCATTAAAGAGATGATTATGAATTAAAAAGGGATGTCTGAAATGAATTCAGACATCCCTGCAAAGTTATGAATCCGAATGGATTATTTAGAATTTCCTTTGATAAATTTTATGCTTTGAGAAGTGCTCTTGGTTATTACACTTACAATATATGTTCCATCACTCTGATTGGACAGATCGACACTATAGCGTTGGAATCCTGTTGATATTTTATCCGAAAAAATACTTTTACCCTGAACATCCGAAATCTGAATAGTCGCATCTTCTAATACCATTTCATTAAAGCTCAGATTCAACTGATTTTGAACCGGATTCGGAAATATTTCCATTTTCGGGGTTCGTTTTTGAATATCACTAACTGTACTTACGCCGTAAGTTGGGCATTTCCACAGTCCACGTCCATATGTTCCGGCTCTGATTTCATTAATTTGAGAAATAATTTCCAAATCATTCACCACTACATTTGGTAACCCATTCATAAATGGAACCCAGTCTGTAAGATTATTATCCTTGTAATAAACACCTACATCGGTACCTAAATAAATTCCATCTGCACTGTTCTTTTCATATACAATACAATTTGTTGGAATATTTGGCAAAGTACCAGAAATATTCGTCCAGGTTGCTCCTCCATCATTCGATAAAAAAACCTTAGAACCATCGGTGTATCCCGATAATGTAACCCAAACTTTATTTGGATTGGTAGGATGAACCATCACATCGGTAATTGCAAGGGATGGCAAGCCTACTGTTCTGTCAGTCCAGGTTGTTCCCCCATCTGTAGTTACTTCTAACTCATTGTTTTTTGCTACGTATATTCTGTTTGCATCTGACGGAGCCACTGCAAGCGCAATAATCTGATCGGTAGAAGCAAAATTTGATATCTTAGACCACGAATCCCCTGAATTTATTGATTTCCATAAATTTATATATCCAGCATATAATATAGCCGGATTTGTTGGATGAAATTTAATCGGAGTTACCCAATTTCCTTCTTCTGATTGAGTAATAGAGCTTGTAATAGAAGTAAAGTTCTGTCCGGAGTTATTTGAACGATAAAAACTTCCGTTTGGCGTCGATATATAAAACACATTGTAATTATTATAGTTAACCAAACAATCCATTCCATCACCACCAAATACCTGGCTCCAGGTTGAAGTATTTGCCAAATTGCTTCCATTATCCTGCCATCCCGAAAGGATACGGGTATAAGGAGCGGTGTTTGCACAACTAATTTTATACATTTGAGCAACACTTAAGCCATTACTTTTCATTGTCCAGCTTCCTCCAGCATTTGCAGTAACATATACTCCACCATCCGAACCAGCATAGAGTGTTGTTTTGTTGGTAGCAAATGCTAACGCATGTATATCAGCATGAACATAAGGAACATTCCCATTGCCACCAGTCCAATGTGCACAAATTCCCCAACTCGAACCACCATTTATTGATTTCCAAATATTTACACCACCAATGTAAACATTATTTGCATTCATTGGGTCAACTGCTATAGCTAAATCATACCAGGACTGTCCTCCTGCATCACTTCCATTAACCTGCCAACCCATTAAATTGGGGCTACTTGAGCGAAGACTAAATGTAGCTCCTTCATCTGTAGAAAGATACAAACCACCATATCCATTATCTGCAGATTTTCCACAAAGCAGGTAAACATAAGAAGGGTTTGCTTCTGATACCCCCATCTGAATTCTGTTGGGAGAGGTATTAAATGATACTGTAACAAACTGAAACGTATTACCACCGTTGACAGATTTGTAAAAAGCGCTATTTGATGTATAATACATTACACTGGGATCTCCCGGCTTAAAAATAAGATCGCGTACATAGCTAAATGTCTTTTTCACCCATGTTGCACCACCATCTGTTGTCTTAAAAATACCATAAGATGTTGCTGCAAATAGCGTATTTGGATCTGTCGGGTGTTGGATAATCTTGTTTACAGTACGATTTTCAGTAACATTTAATGACAAACCGGTAGTATTCCAGGTTTGTCCACCATCGGTTGATTTTAATACTCCAATAGAATATGTATCATTTGCATCTCCATCTCCAGTTGCAATATATACATTTTGAGGATTATTGTAATCCACTACGATTGAAGATACTCCAATTACAGGGAGATGATCCGTTAAGGAAAACCATGAGCTTCCCCCATCAACTGTTTTCCATAAACCACCCGAAGGAGCCCCAACGTACATAATGTTTGCATTTGTTGGATGAAATGCAATGCAATTAATTCTGCCTGCATCACCTCCATTTGAAGGAGGATTCGTTGGTCCCATAAACTGCCAGTTCGCAATATCCAAAGCCTGAGTCGATTTATTTCGCTTTATTTCCTGATATGATTTCCACAAAGATGCTTTATCAATACGGCTTCCGGTCGGAAAAACACGTGGTTGCATAAAATACTCCCAACGTTTAAACTGCTTGTATCCCTTACTGCGTTCCATTGGACGATCTTTCCAATATTCATGAAAGGATTTCTGAACTTCATAAAAGTTCACGTTAGGATCCTGCATTTTCTCCACCCATTGTTGTGCAGTAACATCGGTAATTCCCCACAGGCAAAAAACCGCCAATAAACTCAAAAAAATCTTCTTTAAATTCATCTTTAGATTATAGTTTCTCAATCATTTGCAAAATTAACAATTAAGAGACCCTGTAAGCGTTAAAGGTTGCTTAAATAGTAGAAATATGAGCAATTAATTGCATTATAGTTATCTTTGCCCAAAACCATAAATCCCGAAAATATGAAAAATTTATTGTTGATAAGCAATTCTACCAATCCAGGTGAACCCTATTTAGGATGGCCTCGTGAAGCTATAAAAGAGTTTCTTGATTCACACAATGTAAAGAATGTATTATTTATTCCATTTGCCGGAGTTACAATAAGCTGGGATGATTATGAAACCCGGGTTGCTAATGTTTTTAAAGAACTTGGCTTCAATCTGAAAAGTGTTCATCATGAAAAAAATCCAATCAAAGCCGTTGTTGAAGCAGAAGCAATTGCTGTAGGTGGAGGAAATACTTTCTGTTTAGTAAATGAATTACAAAAACAAGGGTTAATGCAGGCAATCCGGGAAAAGGCATTCGCAGGCACACCTTATATGGGTTGGAGTGCAGGATCAAATGTTGCCTGTCCAACATTAAAAACAACCAATGATATGCCCATTGCTGAACCTGTTAGCTTTAACTGCATGAATTTGATTCCATTTCAAATTAATCCTCATTATTTGGACGCTCACCCAGAAGGACACGGCGGAGAAACCCGTGAAGAACGCATTTTGGAATTCTTAGCTGCTAACCAACAAGTTGTGGTAGCAGGATTACGTGAAGCTTCATATTTACTAGTTAAAGGAGATAAGATGATCTTAAAAGGCAGGAAATCCCTCAGGCTTTTCAAATATAATCAAGAATCGGTAGAATATGCTCCGGAAACTGATTTAAGCTTTTTACTTTCTTAAAAGAGGCTGCCTGAAGAACCTCTCAAATAGATAAATAATTTTCCCGATTTTCGAGACTCAGATTAACAACTCAGATTAAATAAGTTGTCATTATGAATTTCTAAAATCGGGAATTTTATTATGGTCACAATCGTTTCAGACAAATATCCTATATAACTCTGAAAAACATTACTTTAATGCCGCTACATATAATTTTTCGACCTCTCTCCAGTTTATTACTTTCCAAAAGTTTTCCACATAATCTTTACGCTTATTTTGATATTTGAGATAATAAGCATGCTCCCATACATCTATAGCTAAAATAGGTGTACCGTTTTCTTTTACTACGTCCATCAATGGATTATCCTGATTTGCAGTCGTACTAATAAACAATTCCTTTTTCTTATTAACACTCAACCACGACCATCCACTTCCAAATCGGGAAAGAGAAGCTTCATTCATTTTAGCAATTAAATTTTCAACAGAACCAAAATATTTCAGGATTGCTTTTTCAAGCTCTCCTTGCGGCTTATCAAGTCTATTCTCAGGATTCATGATTTGCCAATAAAGAATGTGATTATAATAACCACCAGCATTATTTCTCAATAAATCAGAATATCTACTGATTGATTTAAATAACTGAGGGAGTGTCAATTTAGCTTCTGCTTTGCCCTCTACTGCTTCAGCATATTTTTTAAAATAGGCAAGATGATGAAGTTGATAATGAATAAATACGGTTTCTTTATCAATATACGGATCTAATGCATTGTAATTATAGGGAAGCATATAAAACAACATCCCTTTATATTTCAAAGGTTCAGTAGGTTTTGAATTATAATTTACAGGTGAATTCTGCGCAATAGCGAAAATAAGTCCGACAAGCCAAAAGGCAAGTACTCCAATTACTTTTTTCATGATTAATACTGTTTAAGAGTTTCTCATTAAACAGCTACAAATCACGAATGTTTTTTTAAAGGTTTTTATTTATGTACTCTGTTTTTAATAATCTCTTCATATTCTTTCACAATTTTATGAAGTTCTTCTCGCTGATGCTTTGCATTGCGATACATTTTAATCACAAAAAACACTCCTACAATCATCAAAACGGCAATCAGCGCAAATATTATCATAAAGAAATATTGCTGAGAGATAATACCTTCACATATAACAAGTGCTAACATAACTTAAGTATTTGGGGTTGATTTACTGTGTAAATATAATGTATTTAAACTACAAAACACATTTTTTAACGATTATTTGCTAATCAGTATTAAGACGTTGAATTTCTAAAATGGTTGCAATTATTTTTCTAAACCATACATATTATTTCAATATTGACTAGGATCCTAAATATTTTGAGAATAAAAAAGGCTACCTGAAAACAGGCAGCCTTTTTTATTCATCTAATTTTAAACAAATTATGAATTACGAATAATTTTTAATTTTGCTTCCAACAAAGCTAATTCCTGTTTAGCTTTATTTATCTTATTTTCAAACTCATCTTTCAATATTGACGCATTTTTAGAATTTGCGAGGAACCCAATATTGTTTTCCCATACACCAATATCCTCACGAAGTTTGGTAATACGGGTAACTAACATATTTTTTTCCTTGAAACTTAGCTTATCAGCATCTTCAGCACTACTAATTTGATCAATTTTATGGCGTAGTCCACCTGAACCTGAAACTTCGTAATAATTTATCTTCAGTTTATCAAGCTGCTCATTGATTGCTGTGCGGAATTCATTTTGAATACGATCTTTTTCTTTGAATGGAACATGACCTATTTCCATCCACTCACGTTGAAGATCTTTAATAACTTTCAAATTTTCATTACGATCTTCACCAAAAGCATATTCTTTTACCTTCGCAATCAACTCTTCTTTTTTCTGCTGATTTGTTGATTCTTCACCCTTAATAGAGCTAAAGAAAGAAGCTTTTTTACTAAAGAATTCATCACATGCTGCACGAAAACGCAACCATATTTTATCTGAATATTTACGCGGGGCTGGTCCAATTTTCCGCCATTGTTGTTGCAAATCAAGAAGCTCATTTGTAGCTCGTTTCCAATCATTACGCTGAGCAATTGCTTCTGCCTGAACACATAATTCAACTTTCAGATTATAGTTGTTTAGTTGTTCTTCTTTCAACTTGTCAAAATACTCTTTCTTGTTTGTAAAAAATGTATCAAGACCATTTTTGAAACGTTCCCAAACTTCATCATTGGCTTTTTGAGGTGCACGACCAATCGCTTTCCATGTTTTCAGGAGCTCATTGATTTCGTTTGTGGCGTCTTGCCATGATTTAACACTTTTAAAATCTTTCACCAGCAATTCTTCTGCTTTTTCGCATAAAGCAGATTTTGCTAAAAGATTGCTTTGCTGATCTTTATTCATTTCATCGTAATATTCACGACGGCGTGAATTTATCTTCTCAGTAGCAGTGCGGAAACGATCCCAGATTTCATCTTTTTTATCCTGCGGAACCGGACCAATTTCTTTCCACTCTTCATGATATTGTTGTAAGAGTTTGAAAGACTTTGTGATAGAAGATTCAATAAGTAACTCTTCTACTTTTTCACAGAGTTCTACCTTACGTTCCAGATTTTTTTTCAAATCCAGATCACGTAACTCTTTATTTATCTTTACTTTATCAAAAAATTTCTCAACGAGGAAGTGATATGTTTGCCAAAGATTATTAACATCATTACGGGGAACCTGACCAATTGTCTTCCATTCTTCCTGTAAAGTTCGGAATTCGTCGTACGTTTTCTTGAGTGTTTCTTCAGAATCTATCAGTTTACGTAGTTCCTCCAGAATATGTGTTTTTTTAGTTAGGTTTTCTTGTTTTTCGCGTTCAAGCTCTTCGGTGAAACGGGTTCTCTTATCCCGGTAAATACCAAACGCAGCATTAAATCTTTCTTCGAGTGGAGTAACAGGAATCTGATATTCTTCCTTATTTCCACCCTGAGCGATAAATTCTTCAAAATGCTTATGTTTTTCCTCTTTTAAATATGAGAGAAATGCAACTTTTATTAATGATACTTTCGTTTTAATTTCGTTTACATCTGCCTCTTCCACAAACTTTTCAAGTAAATCGACCAAACCTTCAGGAGTGTGATTTTTAAATGCTTCTTCATTTAGTTCAACTTCTTCAATCTCGTCAACATCTTCATGTTCATTTACAATTTCACTTTCAATCGTTGATGTTTCTTCGATCTCAGCTAATGTTTTTAATACTTGCTCATCTGCAGAAGTATCAAACTCATGATCGTGATGAACTTCTTCCACTACAGGGGTTTCTTCTACAACTTCCTGCTTTGTAACAGTATTTTCAATAACTGGAGTTCCATTTTCGGCAGGCTCTTCAGTAATTGTATTTTCAACAACTTCAACCTTTTCGGTCTCGATTATTTCGGTTACCTCAACAGGTGTTGATTCTGTACTAATTTCGGTTGCATCTTGCACATTTTCAACCGTGGTCTCCTGATTTTCAGCAGGTTGTTTAGTTAATTCTTCCATAATTTCACCAATGAATCCCTTCTGTTTCTACAGAATTTGTGGGGTTAAACAACTAATATTCAGTCCTGCAAACCCTGCAGAACGCGAGCAAAAATACGAAATCTGAGAGATTACGCAAGGTTTCGTAAAAAAAAGCATCCAAATTGAGCTTAAAAAGATCATTTTGGAACAGAATCCTTTAATTAGTGACTTCTTGCATAAGGTGTAGCATCCAAAAATGCAAAATCATTTTTTAAGTATTTGAAATACGCTGTAATCGCAATCATTGCAGCATTATCTGTACTATATTCAAAACGAGGAATAAAAGTTGTCCAACCGAGCGTCTCCCCCGTTCTCACCAATGTTTCACGTAAACCTGAATTAGCAGAAACTCCTCCGGAAATCGCAATTTGCTTTACTCCAGTCTGTTTTGCCGCAAGTTTTACTTTTTTCATTAGTATTTCTATAATTGTGTGCTGAATGGAGGCACACAAATCAAGCTTATTTTGCTCGATGAAATAAGGATTCTCTTTTAACCGATCTCTTAAAAAGTAAAGAATCGATGTTTTTAGCCCACTGAAACTAAAGTCAAGCCCCGAAATAACAGGTTCTGGAAAAGTAAACGCTTTCGGATTGCCTTCTTTTGCAAATTTATCAATAAGCGGACCACCCGGATAAGGCAAACTCATGATTTTAGCAGCTTTATCAAAAGCTTCTCCAGCAGCATCATCGATAGTCTTCCCTATTATTTCCATTTCAAAATGGCTTTTCATAAGACAAATTTGGGTATGACCTCCAGAAACAAGCAAGCACAGAAAAGGGAACTCCGGAACCTTCGTATCATCATTCACTTTAATAAAGTGAGCCAGAATATGAGCTTCAAGATGATCAACAGCAATTAAGGGTTTATTTATTGCTTGTGAAAATGCTTTCGCAAATGAAGAACCGACCAACAAAGAGCCCATCAGACCAGGACCTCGTGTAAATGCAATTGCATCTAATTCTTCTTTCGATATACCTGCTTTCTGTAAGGCCACATCTACCACAGGTACAATATTTTGTTGATGGGCTCTGGAAGCAAGTTCTGGAACAACTCCTCCATATTGTTCATGTATACTTTGATTTGCGGTAATATTGGCACGTATTTTGTCGTTTTCAATAACTGCAGCTGATGTGTCGTCACAAGAAGATTCTATTGCCAGTATATACGCCATATTCGCCAATTTTTTATTATTTTTACAAACGCATTAAGGATTGATTTGTTGAAAATGCAACGGCTGCAAAAATAGTAGTTTTCAAACTATTGATGGATACTCAGGAAACAAAACAAAATCAGGAAATAACAAACAGGAGGCCTTTCTGGAAAAGATCTCTTCGTTTTACGGGGAAATTTTTTCTCTGGAGTACTGTTTTTGTGTTATTGCTTTTCATGCTTTTAAATCTTTACCCTGTTCAAACATTTTTAGCTCAAAAAGCTGCTGCTTATTTTTCAAAGCAACTTGGTGTAGAAGTACACATTGGCACTGTTCAGCTTACATTTATTAATCAAGCTGTTATTAATGATTTCTATATAAAAGATAAAAAAGGAAATATGCTGATGAGTACAAAATCAGCCAGATGTAAATACAAAAGCCTGCCTATATTTAATAATAAACTTATTTTCAACAAAATAACATTATCTAAACCGAATATCAATATCACGCAGTATCTTGGTGATACTACATTGAATATTCAATTTTTGTTGGATTATTTCATCAGCAAAGACACAGCCAAAACGCCTTCTAAAGAGATCATTGTAAAATGTAGAACCTTGTCTATTGATAGTGGAAAGTTCAATTTCAACAACCAGAATATTATTAATTTACCTAAAGGCTCGTTTGATAAAAGTAACATTCAGATAAAAGATTTTAATGTTGAACTTAGTAAGTTCCTTTTCAGGAAAGATACGATGAGCATTACAGTTAATAAGTTACAATTTAAAGATCGATCCGGATTTGAACTCAAAAATTTATCGTGCTGTATTTCTCAAAACAAAGAAATGGTTCAGCTTTCCGATTTTATACTTGAAACCCCAAATACCAATCTTAATTTACGTGCGAGACTTATTCCAGCAGAAGTAAACAAATGGGATGATTTCATCAACAGTGTGCAACTTGAAGCTGATATTTTTACTTCGAAAATAGGAATGAAGGATGTGGGATATTTTTCTCCCAAAATGAAATCCTACAAACAAAACATAGAAATTTCAGGTCAGATTAAAGGCAAAATTGCAAATCTTAAACTTAAAGATTTGCGTTTAAAATACGGGAAGTCAACATTTTTCGAAGGAAGTATTGCAACAAATGGATTACCTGACATTGAAGGTACATTCATACGGTTAACCGTTAAAAAATTCACCACTTCAAAATATGATCTGGAGTCATTAAAACTTCCTGTTGGCGACAATCAAAAACTTGTTATTCCCGAGCAATTGCTTGCACTGGGGAATATTATGATAAAAGGCGAATTTACAGGATTTTACAATGACTTTAACGCATACGGAGAGCTTAAATCACAAATCGGAAATCTATATTCGGATCTTCGGTTAGCAAAACAACCTGGCAAAAAGGATCTTGCTTATAGCGGACATTTAAGCACCGAAAGTTTTAATTTAGGGAAAATATTGAACAGTGAAGACGTATTAGGCAGAATTAGCCTCAATATGGACGTAAGCGGATTGGGAACAACGCTGGAACGAGCTCAAATGACCCTTGATGGAAAAATACAGTCCCTTGAATTCAAAGGGAACACTTATGATAGTATTCGGCTTGGGGGAGAACTTGCAAACAATAAATTTAACGGAACCTTCAAAATTGATGACGAAAAGGTGTTTTTAGAATTTCTTGGTGTTATTGATTTCAGTAAAAAAACAAAAGTCTTTAATTTTAGTGCAGATATCAAAAATGCGGACCTTTATGCCTTAAATTTGGCGTCAGATAAATACAAGGCGAAACTTTCCACTCATATCAACTCAAACTTCAAAGCAGTAAATATTGACGACATGCGTGGAAATATTGTTGCAGAAGGAACTACATTTGTAAAAGAAGATATCTCCTACAACTTACATAATTTAATACTAAATACCCAGCAAGATTCAACAGGAAGCCGCTTAATCACCCTGAATTCGGATTATGTGGATGCTGAGATTAAAGGTTCGTTCAGTTTTAATACTATAGTTCCTGCTTTTGAAGGATTTATACGAAAATACTTACCTTCATTCAGCATAAAACACAAAGCAGTCCCTTCTAAAATTCCTGATCAGAATTTCAATTATGATTTCTATCTAAAAAATACAGATATTTTAACTGAGTTATTTTTGCCAAATTTCTCCATCTCACCAAATTCAAGATTCTATGGCAATTACAGTTCCCGTAAAAATGACTTTTCACTAAAGGGAGATATTGAAGATTTGAAAATCGGGATAGAACATTTCCAGAAATGGTACATAAAAAGCAGTACCGAAGACGAAAAACTGATTGTTCAAACGGGTTGTAAAAAGTTGATAGTGAGTGATTCTATAGGATTTGACAATTTACGTGTTCTTGCATCAATGCAAAAAGACTCAATTCTTTATAATCTTTACTGGAAAGACAATTTACAAACTACAAACAGTTCGGGAAACGTATGGGGATATTTGGTGTTCAGAAGTTCATCTCGTTTAGACATGAAAGTGATACAGTCTGATTTCTTGATTGAAAATCAAAGATGGGCATTAAATTCTGACAATTTGCTTACCCTTGATAAGTCTTATATCTCTTTGAATCAGTTTGAGTTTGCAAATAATGATCAAAAGATATTTATCAACGGAAAAATTTCAAAAAATCCGCTGGACAAGTTGACTTGCCAATTTAAAAATTTCGATTTCAACTCTTTTGAATTTATTTTAAGTCATGCAAACATTGATATTGACGGAGTTTTTAATGGAAATGTGGATTTTTATGATTTATATAACTCTCCCGTCTTCTATTCCGATTTAACCGTCAAAAAGCTTGCAATCAACAAAAAAATCCTTGGAGATTTAATACTGAAAAGCAATTGGGATAAAGAAAAGCAAGCTATCTTCTCAAAGATGATAATTGAATATACAGGCAATATTGGAACATCAACTCCTTTAAAATTAGAAGGGTACTATTATTCAAACCGAAAAACAGACAATCTGGATTATAAAGTGGAACTTAAAAATCTTCGGCTTGATTTTATTCAACACTGGCTGAAGAATTTCAGCTCTAAATTTGAGGGAAAAGCAAGCGGGCTGGCAACTATAAAAGGCTCACTGGACAAACCCGATATCAATGGAAGATTATTAATGCAAAAAACAGAATTCAAAATTGACTTTTTAAACACCGTATATTCATTGGCCGACAGTTTCGACATATCATCGAACTCATTCTCTTTCAAAAACTTTACATTTACCGATGAAGCCGGAAACACAGCGCATCTTAACGGATCAATTACCCATAAAGCGTTTTCGAACATCAAGATAGACCTGACTGTCAATGCGAAAAAATTTATGATGCTGAACTCAACTGCGGTAAACAATGATATTTTTTATGGAAAAGCCTTTACTTCCGGAATTGTAAAAGTAAAAGGTCCTATCGAAGATATTTATATTGATGCAAATCTGAAAACAGAAAAAGGTTCATATCTCACATTACCAATTACCGACAGAATCGATGTACGTCAAAGTAATTACATAAGTTTTATAAATCCAAACAAACAAATACTTCACGAAAAAAAACTTAGAAATTTATTAGGTATCCGGCTCAAATTTGACCTAAACATTACACCTGATGCCGATTTCGAAATTCAGTTTCCTTCCAATCAAATGGGAGGAATCATCCAAACAAGTGGCAGTTCAAATATGAAAATGCTCATTGACAGTGATGGAGAATTTCTGATGTACGGTGATTATATGATTAATGATGGCGTTTATCTGCTTTCGTTGCAAAATTTACCAAGTAAGAAATTTAATATTCAAAATGGAGGAATATTTTCGTTTACCGGAAATCCTTATGATGCCCGGGTTGATATGAAAGCTATCTATAATTTACGTACATCTCTATACCCTGTTTTAGCTGCCGTTGGTAGTATCGATGAAGTTTCACGAAAAAAAGTTCCGGTTCAAAGTGTTATTGGAATTAAAGGAAAGTTGCAAAATCCGGAAATTTCGTTCGATATCAATTTACCGAATGTTGATCAGGAAGTAAGGGATGCATTCTTCAGTATTGTAGATAAGCAAAATGAGCAGGAAATGATCAAGCAAACGTTTTCCCTTTTAGTAATGAACAGCTTTGTTTCTGCACGGCCAGATGAACCTACAAATTCATTGGGAGCGGGCGTTGGAGCCTCGTCTTTCGAAATCATCTCAAACCAGATTACAAACTGGCTTTCCCAAATCAGTCGTGATTTTGATATTGGGGTAAATTACCGTCCCGGTGATCAGATGACTACTCAGCAACTTCAGGTTGCATTGTCAACCCAGCTTTTTAACGATCGCGTTACCATCGACGGAAATCTTGGTGTTGGGGGGAATATCAAAAATACCAGTGGCACAGGTACTGGAACAACCTCCCCTGCTCAAGCTAGTAACATTGTGGGAGATGTTAACGTAGAAGTAAAACTTACCGAAGATGGTCGCTGGCGATTAAAAGCATTCAATCGTTCAAACGAAACCGACTATTTAAAAAATAATTCACCATACACTCAAGGTGTTGGCTTGTTCTATCGTAAAGAATTCGATAGTTTTCATGAACTATTCCACCGGCAAAAGAAAACAGATGAGTTAGGAAATTAAACGGATCTTTTGCCCGTTAATGCCAATCTGTTTATACATTCAACGCTTTCTGTAATAATCTGCAAAACGTTGCATTATCAGAATTTGTATCTGTTTTTCCAGAGTTGTCTCATCCGTTGACGAATTTCATTTTCGCGGGCATTATTTCCAGGATTATAAAACATTGTACCACTGATCTTTTCAGGCAAAAATTCCTGATCAACAAAGTTGCCTTCAAATTCATGGGCATACTTATAATCTTTCCCATATCCAATTTTTTTCATCAACGACGTTGGTGCGTTACGAATATGTAAAGGAACCGACAAATCCCCTGCTTTCCGAACCATTGTCAAAGCATCATCAATGGCTACATACGAAGCATTACTTTTAGGAGAAGTTGCCAGATAAATAACGGTTTGAGCAAGCGTAATTCGACATTCAGGATAACCTATTTTATTTACTGCATCAAAACATGCATTGGCAAGTAATAAGGCATTGGGATTGGCGTTACCAATATCTTCACTGGCCAGAATCACCATTCTCCGGGCTATAAACAATGGATCTTCCCCGGCTTCAATCATTCTTGCTAACCAATAAATTGCAGCATTAGGATCACTCCCTCTCATCGATTTGATAAATGCCGAAATCACATCATAGTGCATTTCACCATTCTTATCATACATAGCAAGATTCTGCTGAATTACTTTCAACACAAATTCATCAGTAATCTCTATGTTCTCAGAGGTTTCCGCATTTACAACCAATTCAATCGCATTGTAAAGTTTACGTGCATCTCCACCCGAAACACGATAAAACGCTTCACGCTCTTTTACCACAATCGTTTTTCCTTTTTCTACACGAATGTAATCCAGCGCTTTATCAATCAATGCATCCAAATGCTCTACATCAAGTGATTTAAGAATATAAACCTGACAGCGAGATAAAAGCGGAGATATAACCTCAAAGGAAGGATTTTCGGTAGTAGCTCCAATTAACGTAATAATTCCACGCTCTACAGCTCCTAATAGAGCATCCTGCTGGGCTTTGTTAAAACGATGAATTTCATCAATAAACAAAATCGAACCAGGAAACATACGCGCTTTTTCAAATACTTCACGAACATCTTTTACCCCAGCCTGAATGGCACTCAAGACATAAAACGGACGATCCAGTTGCTTGGCCATAATGTTCGCAAGTGAAGTTTTCCCAACACCCGGAGGTCCCCAAAAAATCATGGATGGAATCTTATTGTTTTCGATTGCATTGCGCAAAATTGCTCCCTTTGCAATCAAATGTTCCTGACCAATATACTGATCCAAAGTTTCAGGGCGTAAACGCTCTGCCAGAGGAATATGTGACGATACTTCCATACGTTAATCTCTTCTGGCGAAGGTACAATAAGTTTTAAAAAAAACTGTCTGAAAAGTCATTGCTTTAGCAATTTCCAGAATTACTTATTATTACTTTATAAATTTTACAGTTTTAAGAACATTTCCTGTCCCCATTGATCCAACTGATAAAAATCGATTTCCCTACTTAAATTACCCGCGCAAGCCTTTTTTCGGTTTATTATTGTAATTGAATTACATATAAGAATAAGCCAGTTCGTTTTCAAATTTTCCGTATACATGAAACCAAATTTTTATTAATTTGCCTGCCTTAAATAAATTTATCATTTTCAGGATTTATAAATAACAATAAAAACAATCATAAACTCACTTAATTATCTAATTTAAACCACTTACAAGTATCTATAAAAAAACAGAACATGATAATTGAAGATTTGAAAAAACAATTATTAAATCAAAATGCAGATTTTGAAATCATACAGCATGATATACCCATTAAATCTAAAAAAGATGCGATAGGATACTTTAAAATTGAAGAAACAGCTCCTACATTAATTATTCAAACAGAAACTGAATATTACGCATTAATCATTTCAGGAGAGCGAAGCAAAGTAAATTTTGACCTGATCAGGAATTTACTTGGTTGTGAAACCATTAAAATGGCAGACAAAATAGAAATAGTTAAAAAATTCAATATCGAACCTGGACAAGTTCCTTTAGTCGGTCATAACTTGCCATGTATAATTGACAATAAGATTTTTAAATATAATTTTGTTTATGGCGGCACTGGAAATTGGTATTATACTCTCAAAATTAAACCAGAAGATCTGGCAAAAGTAAACAACGTTGTTTTAAAATTTGATTAAAACAATATTGACAGACACCTAATACATGCAAATTATAAATTTCATTACATCTAAACATGTTATTAAAATGATCAATTTAAATTTAGGACTAGGATTCAATCTTTAAAAAAATCAGTATAACACTCATTTTTATGAGCTTTCTTCTTCTCTTTCCAATACGCTCAGGAACTCCTCTTCCAATAGTATTTTGATAGAATAACCAATATTTCTATATTCTTCTACTTTTCTAAGTTTTACAGGGCCGGCCCCTGCTCCGGCAATCACAAAATCAGTTTTTCGCGAGATAGAAGTCGTTACTTTGGCTCCAATCCTACTTACGATTGCCGAAGCTTCTGTACGATCAAACTGGTTTAAAACCCCGGTAAAAACAATTCTTTTCCCATAAAATAGTGAGTCTGGATTCAAACAATATTGAGCCGGGTTAGCTTTGATAACGGGCTCTGTCGTTATTTTTGGCAACATAATCTGCACACTGCCTTTCATTTTTAGGTACCCCATGGCACAGGCGTATGCATCATATTTGGCATCATGATGCTTTTTGAGTTCAATATTCAATCGTTCACACATCAGAGAAAGTTTCATTTTAGACATACGATAAGTGCACTCAACTCTTAACTCTGGCAATGGTAATTGATAGTATTCCAATGTTTTGCGCAAGCATCCCATATCAAAAGAAGCATTATGAGCAACCACCAGTTCGTTTTCATACAGATGCTTAACTTGCTTCCACACATCCGGAAAACATGGAGCATAATGAGTTCTATCAGGAGTTATACCATGTATTGCTATATTTCGGTAAGTATAATAATTTTCAGGAGGTCGGATCAAAAATGACTCCCAATAAACTATTTTTGAATTTTCCACCCTGCAAATTCCCAACTGGCAAACACTATTCCAGGCATAAGATGCTGTTTCAAAATCAAATGCAGTAAATGTATGTAATAATTCCATCAATAAGAGTCAATGTTAATTTTCAAATTCAGACGAATACAATACCCGTTTTCTCACAATTTTTCAACATTCCGGTTATTTCGCTATTCAATTCAATCACAATAGAGAAATCCAGAATAAAACGAAGACTTTGCCTGAGTTTTTGCATTAAAAAATATTCCATTGATCCAAACACATTTTATTTCGAAATGCGGTATCAACGAACGTTTCTGTTCGAGAATAGTCTTCTGGCTGTTCCTGTTGAATAATCAAGTTACTGATATTGTACGCATTAAGTTTCAGGATTACATTTTACAATTATACTCAATATCAACCAATTAATACTCCCATTTAAAAAAAATAGATCTCCGGAAGTTTATAAAGAACTGTCATTGCTTAGATTTAACACATTATTCTGATTATCTTTTGCTCTAAAAAATGTTCTACAGGGGAATAATCCGTATTAAAATATTTCGGAAACATTCATACAGTCTGCTTGTTATAAAAATGAAACCTTCAGTTAGTTATTTTTTCAGTTATCAACTATAAATTTATACTCGTATGAGCAATTACATTGGAATCCGTCACGAAAACAAATATACTACCGAACGAAGAGTTCCTCTTTCTCCCAAGCACATAGAATATCTAATTCATAATCAAAAGCTTGACTTTGTAATCCAACGTTCTTCCAAACGAATTTTCAAAGATCAGGAATATGAGGTTACCGGAGCAGAATTGTCGGATAATTTAAATAAATGCGATGTTATCTTTGGGGTGAAGGAGATTCCTGTTGAAAATCTAGAAGCAGAAAAGACCTATATTTTTTTCTCACATGTAATTAAAGGTCAGCATCATAACTTATCGATGCTCAAACGGCTGATAGAGCTAAAATGTAATTTGATTGATTATGAAAAAATAGTAGATGACCAGGGTAAGCGGATTATTTTCTTTGGGAAATATGCCGGACTAGCAGGAATGATTACAACGTTATGGGCTTTAGGAAAACGATTAGAATACAATGGTATTAAAACGCCTTTTTTAAACCTCAGACAGGCACATGATTATAAAACTCTTAAAGAAGCAAGAGATGCTATTTCAGAAGTAGGTCAACAAATTGCAGAGCAAGGACTTCCGGCAGAGATATCTCCCTTAACAATTGGGATTACCGGATACGGAAACGTGGCTTCGGGAGTTTTAGAAATTTTAAGACTCCTTCCTATGAAAGAAATTTCACCAGAAGAATTACTTTTGCTAAAAAATAGGGAAAAGCTCCCAACCAATCTTATGTACAAAGTAATTTTCAAAGCTGAACATATTTCGGAATATAATGACAGATTGAGTGATTTTGATATGGATGAATATTACGCTAATCCTCAAAATTATCACAATGTGTTTGAACAATATGTGCCCCATTTATCAGTTTTAATGAATTGTATGTACTGGGACAAACGATTTCCACGTATCATTACACTTGATTTCTTGAAACAACACTGGGCAAAAAATAACAGTCAAAAGCTGGCTGTTATTGGTGATATTTCCTGTGATTTGGATGGATCAATTGAGTGTACTTACAAAGGAACAGAGCCTGATAACCCTGTTTATGTGTATAATCCTCTTAATGGAGAATATTCTGATGGTTTTGAAGGAGAAGGAATTCTGGATATGGCTATCGATATTCTCCCCTCCCAACTCCCCCGTGATGCTTCAGAAGAATTTGGTGAAAAACTGGTGAAATTTGTAAAACCCATTGCATTTGCCGATTTCAGTCAAAGTTTTGAAGATTTGGAATTACCCCGTCCTATCAAAAAAGGGTTAATTCTGCACAAAGGAGAGTTCACACCCGAATTCAAATACCTCGAACAATATCTTTAGCTCAATATGTTAAAAATCTATTCAGGAAGAATTGTAATTTACATACTTACCCTTTTTATTGCGCTCAATATTCAGGCTCAGAGTGATTCTATTCCAAATAATCTTACTCATGAACTCAGTATTTATTATTACAAACAAAATCAACTATTTAAAGGATTTCCAGAACTAAAACAGCGAGATACGCTTCCTGATTTTTTTTGGAACTATGAACCTCGTGAGCCCCAAAACGATTATCAATACCACCTTGGAAATCTTGGGTTACCATACCAACATTTGATTTATCGCCCTGAGTTTGTTACCGGATTTAACTATCGAAGTTATCATATTTCTGATTATCGATTTACGCCAGAAAACACACTCTTTTTCCAGACAATAAAACCGTACACTTACGTCAAATACATTACAGGCCCAAACAAAGAAGATCTACTACAAGTATTTCATTCTCAAAATATTGCACAATCGTTAAACATTGGTTTTGAGTATAAACTGATTGATTCTTACGGAAATTATCTTCATCAGGAGAGTGACCATAACTTTGTCCGTTTTTACGCGAATTACTTTTCGAAAAACCGAAAATACATGGTTAACGGTGGCTACTACAGAAACAGACTCTGGATAAACGAAAACGGGGGAATCAAACACGATTCTTTGTTCACAGGGAACGTCGGTAATAACAGGCTTACGTTACAGGTAAATCTAGAGCAAGCTCAAAGTCGCTGGCTCGAAAAACAGGTTTATCTTCATCAGATCTATTTCTTTACCCGCCCCGATTCCGCCTTGAGCAGTTCTCCTTTTTCTTTTGGACGAATCTCTCATACATTCCGTTATTCGCGTTTTTCGAATACCTATGAAGACCTCTTACCCAAATCAGGATATTATCCAAACATCTTCTCCGACTCAATCCAAACATTAGATTCAACTCTTATTCAGCAATATAGCAACACACTGGAGTGGAGTAACGAAACAGGAAGCAATTTGCTCCCTATCTCACCTTTAAGACTTACAGCTGGAATTGTTCAAACTATTTCCAGTTTATCTGATGCGACCAAAACAAAAAACTTTATTCAGCTTACTCCCTATGCAAAATTAGATTTAAAAGTATTGAAAGAATGGCTTCTAACATCTAAAATCATCTATAAAACAGGTGACTACGATAACAGTGATTTTCTGGCAGAAGCAAATCTTATAAAGGTTAATTCAGAAAAAAACACGGTGATTTATGCTGGGTTTCTATTTCAAAATCAGCAACCTTCCTATTTTTATCAATCATATCAGAGCAACCATTTCCGGTGGAATAATACGTTCCGAACCGAAAAAACAAGCCGGTTAAGTTTTGGGTACACTTCCGAAAAACTTGGTGCATCACTTAACTATAATAACATTCAGGATTATGTTTATCTAAATGAAATAGGAATTCCAGAAGTAAATGCTGAGCAAATAAATCTGATTCAGGCTCAAATAGAACACAATCTCCATATTGGAAGAATGAAAATACGAACTCAGTTACTCTATCAAAAAAGCAGTCAGAAGTCTGGTATCGTTTTACCCGAATTTCAAATTCAACAATCAATCTTCTTCAACTACAGATGGTTTAAGAAAGCTCTTTTTGTTCAACCCGGTATTGAATGGTTTTACATGACCTCAACATATAGCAATGTTTACATTCCTGCATTACAGGATTTTTCAACACAAAATAAAATTAAAACCGGTAATTTTGTTTATGCTGACATCTTTTTGAATGTGTTGATTAAGCGAGCAACGTTATTTTTTAAGATCCAAAACGTGGCAGCCGGTGCTGGAGGTTTTAATTACATTGTAACGCCTCATTATCCATTACAGGACAGAGCATTAAAATTTGGAGTACAATGGAAATTCTTTGATTAGAGATAATATATTAACGTATCTAAAAACCCAATAGTGTAAACACAAACTGCTTTGTTTGAACCAGAAAACTAAGTAGTTTTGCACAAAATTCACTGCTCTTGGAAAAACATCTCAAGCATCCTGTATTTCAACTCGTTTCAGAAACTGCCCGTAAAACTGGTGTGAAAGCTTACGTTGTTGGTGGTTTTGTTCGCGATATTATATTAAATCGCCCATCTGTTGACATTGACATCGTAGTGGTTGGCAGCGGTATTGAACTGGCATGTGAAGTGGCTTCACAAATGAAAGGAAATCCTCGTGTAAACCAGTATAAAAATTTTGGCACCGCAATGTTTACATCTCGTTGGAGAGATAAAGAATGGCAAATAGAATTTGTAGGGGCCCGAAAAGAATCATACAGTCGCGATTCCAGAAAACCAATAGTAGAAAATGGATCATTGGAAGATGACCAAAAGCGACGTGATTTCACCATCAATGCATTGGCAATAAGTCTGAATAAAGAAGACTACGGCACGCTTGTTGACCCTTTTGGTGGCATACAGGACATTGAAACAAAGACTATCCGCACACCACTCAACCCTGACATAACATTTTCGGATGATCCGTTACGAATGCTTCGTGCTATTCGCTTTGCAACGCAACTTTCGTTTCATATTGAAGATAAAACATTTGCTGCTCTTGAACGTAACAAAGAGCGTATATCAATTATCTCTCAGGAACGAATTTATGATGAGTTGACGAAAATGATTGCATCTCCCCGTCCCTCTATAGGTTTTAAACTCTTGGAAAAAGGTGGATTACTTAATATTATTCTACCGGAGCTTCAAGCTCTGAAAGGAGTTGAAACCATTGAAGGAAAGGGACATAAAGATAATTTTTATCATACGCTAGCAGTTCTTGACAATGTTTGTGATGTTTCTGAGAATATTTGGCTCCGCTGGTCAGCAGTATTTCACGATATCGCAAAACCACAAACAAAAAAATATGTGGCTGGGATTGGCTGGACTTTTCATGGACATGAAATCCTTGGAACAAAGATGGTTGCTCGTATTTTTCGCAGAATGAAATTTCCCCTTGATGATCGGTTGAAATATGTTACGAAACTTGTTCTCCTTCATTTACGCCCAATTGTTCTGTCTGAAGATATCGTAACTGATTCGGCTGTAAGGCGATTACTCTTTGATGCGGGTGATGAGATTGATGATTTAATGACTCTTTGTTCGGCAGATATTACCTCTAAAAATCAGGAAAAAGTAAAAAAATATTTACGGAATTTTGAGCTGGTAAGAGTAAAGCTAAAAGAGATTGAAGAAAAAGACAGAGTTCGGAACTTCCAACCTCCTGTTAGTGGTGAAGAAATCATGGAATATTTTAACCTTCAACCATGTAAAGAAGTGGGAATTATTAAAAATGCCATTAAAGATGCTATTTTGGATGGAGATATCCACAACGAACGATCTGAAGCAATTCATTTCATGCTTGCCAGAGCCGCAAAACTTGGGTTAAAACCAGTAAAACCAATCCCTGATGCAATCTAAAACTCTGATTGTAGTGGTTGGGCCTACTGCTGTAGGAAAAACAGCAGTAGCAATCCAAATTGCGCAACAATTTGGCTGTGAAATTCTTTCAGCTGATTCACGTCAATTCTACAAAGAACTCAATATTGGAGTAGCCCGCCCTTCTTTAAATGAGCTAAATGCAGTCAAGCATCATTTTATAGCACATCTCTCTATTTTTGATCCATATAATGTATATAAATTCGAACAGGATGTATTATTGTTACTCGATAAACTCTTCGAAAAAGATAACATTGCAGTAATGGTTGGCGGTTCTGGTTTATATGTTGATGCTGTTTGTAAAGGGATTGACGACTTACCCGATCCTAGTCCTGAACTGCGAAAACAAATAATTGAGCAATACGAAATGGAAGGAATCGAGTCTCTAAAAAAAAGGTTAAAAGAACTTGATCCTGAATATTATAGTATTGTAAATCTTACAAATCCAAAACGATTGCAAAGAGCAATTGAAGTATGTGAAACTACGGGGCAAACATATTCTTCTCTACGAAAAAATATGACGCACAAACGACCATTTCGAATTATTAAAATTGGCTTAAACCAGGATAGGGAGACATTATACAATCGCATAAATTTACGTGTAGATGTGATGTTGGAAACGGGTTTGCTAAAAGAAGTTGAATCACTCTATGAATATCGGTATCTTAATGCATTAAATACCGTTGGATACCGTGAAATATATAACGCAGTGAGTGGAGATATATCAATAGAACAAGCCATTACTGACATCAAAACCAACTCTCGACGATATGCCAAACGTCAATTAACATGGTTTAAGAGGGATCAAGAAATTAAATGGTTTGCACCAACTGAGTTCGATTTAATCTGCCAATATTTACAATCAGAAATCTAATTTATTTGGATTCAAAGCCCTTACGTTCCATTTTACCCCACGCACGCTGACGATTCACAAAAAAGTCCCAGTTTCCTTTAATTGCAAACCACACGATCAAGGGGTGATATAAAAACGGTTCAAGAAAAGCTATTAAAAACAGCCGTAACACTTCACGCTTCTTTTCATACTTATGATATGTAAGTTCCTCAAATAAAAGCGAATATGTTGAAAACGAAAGCGCAAATACATACACAAACAGGAGTAATAGCATAAAAAATGACCAGTGAATCTGACCTAATAACGCCATTAGGAGAAAATAAAAAATCCCAAACGTTTCAACTAATGGGGCCAACCATTCAAAAAAGAACCAGAATGGATAACTCAGCATTCCCATTAATCCATATTTGGGGTTGAAAAACATTTTACGATGAATGAACAGGGTATCAATTGTACCCCGGGTCCATCTATTCCTTTGACGTCCAAGAATTTTGATGCTTTCAGGTACTTCAGTCCAACACAATGGATCAGGTACGTATGCTACTTTATACTTTTGTTTTGTTTTCACCATAAAACTACGCATACGAACCACGAGTTCCATATCCTCTCCTACCGTTGAAGTTAAATAACCTCCGCACTTTATTGCAATCTCTTTATTAAACATTCCTAACGCACCGGAAATAAGTAATAAACCATCCAAAGCACTCCATGCCATACGCCCCATTAAAAATGCACGTGTATATTCTAATACCTGCATACGTGCAAGGAATTTATTTGGAAGCTTTACTTCTAATACCTGACCGTTATTGATTACACAGGAATTCGCAATACGAATAACTCCTCCGGTAGCAATAATTTTTTTATCTTTCTCCTCCAGAAATGGTTTTGCAATCTTCAATAATGCATACGGGTCAATAATTGAATCCACATCAATTGCTACAAAATATTCTTTGTTTGCTACATTTAAACCTGCATTCAAAGAATCAGCTTTTCCTCCATTTTCTTTATCAATAACAATCAGATTTCCAAAGGACTTATTACGAGATTTATAAATATTCCGAACAAGCTGTGTTTCAATATGATCATTGGATGCATAATTCACAGGTTCCAGATTATATTCTTTAATTAATAAATCAAGTGAATTGTCCGTACTCCCGTCATTAACAATAACAACCTCAAAATCAGGATAATACAATGACATTAGAGCTCGCACATTTTCAATAATTGTTTTACTTTCGTTATAAGCCGGAGCGATAATTGAAACAGAAGGAGCTAATGGTGATGAAATAATAGACGTATAATCGATAAAACTATTTTTACGAATATACTTTGACAAATAAATTGCTGACATAATTGAGAGAAAGATATATGTAGAACAAATTGCCACTACATAAATAAAGATGACATTGTCAACAATAAACTGTAATATATCAAAGAAATTAAACATAATCAGATTCTGGTATCAAATACGTGATGAATAACTTTTTGTGTATGAGTGTCAGCCTGAGCCAATAAGCTCTGAAGGATTGCTCTTCCTTTTGCTCCTGAAGCTAAAAGAGCTCTTGCTGCCAACATCTTAAATTGATGTTCTGAATTACCTTCCAAAATTGGAATTAATAATTCATAAGTAGATTCATCCGGAATACTCCTAAATGCCTCAAGTATAACCAATTGATTTTCTTCCTTCTCAAAAGGATAGATTTCTATTAGCTTATAGATTGCATCAATGTACCCAAATTGGGCAATTGCCCGTATCGATTCTTTTCGAATACTACAATTTTTACTATCAAGTAAATCCAGTATATAGGGGGCATTATGAGTTTGTTCAAAGATTCGAATCATTCGAATAGCGAATAATACAACTGATAAGTTATTCATTTGAAGCCATCTGCCAAAATCCGGAATTTCAATCTTATTCTTATTAATAAGGGTGTGAATGTTTATCTGATCCCATAACGTAAGTGGACGTTGAATTTTTTCAAGAAATTCAAACGGGTATTGTTTGTTAAGCTGAATCAATGCTAAACCTGCTTCGGAACGAGTAATTTCATTTTTACTGTTCAGGTATTTTTCAATCTTTGATGCAGCTCTGTAAACCTCCATTCGCGTAGCTTCTTTATATCCTTTCGCTCTGATATGCCAACGCCAGCTTTCTACTTTCTTCATTGTATCATCATCCAGTCCCAGATTATAGTAAAGCTGTTTTAAACGATCTAACGCTTCTCCAGCTAAATCTGTGCTCAATTTCATCAATTCATCAATAAAAATATTTCGCTGAAATTTAGAATGAAATGCGCCTAAACTCTCTGGCACTTCCGTTGTATAAGAATCATCAAATAAAAAATTAGCAATAATCTCATTGTAAAGCATTTGATATTTTGCTCTTCGGGTAGATCTAAAGTCTTTAATTAACCGACTCACAATTACAAGAAATGTAATGATAATCAGATTTATAGAAAAGTAAATCACAATGATGATAATCACAAATACCAGAAAATCACGATATACTTTATCAATAAAGCGTGTAAAAATCTTCGAATTAGGTCTGGAAAAATATTTTTGACCAAACAGAATTAACCGAACAGCCAAATTTGAGAACTTTTCATTTTTATTTATGCTATCATTTACATGACGTTCTGCCTTTTCCTCAGCAGTTAGTTTATGTTTTTGTGGAAGCTGCCGGGCTGTATAAACTGGTTTGGAAGATACAAACGTATCATTTTCATTATAATATATCTGAGAATCACGAACAAGCTTTTCCTTTATTTGAGACGGAGTAGTATTTTTTTCTACAACAGTTTTTTGTACTTGAGCTGGCTTAGCTTGGGTCCTTCTGTCCTTTTGTTTCTGATTTTGCCCAAAGTCAGAGGTTATACTAACAGACTGAGGTTTAGGTTTCGTGAATGATTTCGCTTGTTTCTTTATAGTTACAGGTTTCGTAACTGACCCGGATGATGTGAAACTTATTTTCTGTGCATTTTTACGAGGAGTACGCAAAACAGATCTCACTTTTTTAGGGTTCTTCTTTACTGAAACAATCCGTTCATTTCGTTCTACATTACTGATTCTATGATTATTAAAATATGAAATAACGATTGCATCCCGAATATTTTTTACGGTTCGCAGATAATCACAATAGGTTGCTGCAGAGTCGTACGTAGTAAAATTTCCAATTGTATAAAAATATTCATTTCCATTTGCAATCTCCTCATAAATAGAATCTTGTATAGAATAGAACAAGCGAATACCATCAGCCGAGAGCTTTGAACCTACAGATGTTTGAAGTTGAACACGCCAAGAAGAATTTCCTTTTTCAGGTATAGAATCGGGCAATTTAGTTGTATCATTACTCGTTGGCTGAATAGCCAGAATTTCATCTACTGGCGTATAGTTCAATATTATATCGGAACGTTTATCATTTGCGATCAGCACAACAAAGGCACCAAAGGCTTTATGTTCGTTCCTAAGCTTATCTCTGTAAATACGGGCATCTGAAAGCGTTGGAAAAGAACCAACTGAGTATTTATACCAACCCTGATGAAAGTCTTCCCGTATAGTATCTGAAATATTAAATTGTGTTTGTAAAAATGAAACAGGAACCTGTTTTTGCCATGAAGCACAAATTTGAACTCTATATTCGTATGTTACACCATCTTCCGATACCCACTGAGCATTAAATAATTCCGAAAACTGAAAAGCAGTTGTTCCCAATAACATCAAGGTTATCAGTAGAATAACTTTTAAATTCACTTTTCGTTTAATCATGAGCATTCTTAGTGTAGGTACAGTTTACATATTTTAACAAATTTATAAAGAATTGCCAAATTGACACAATTTTATGATCCCAACTTATAAACAAAGTAATGTTAATAGGCATTCAGTACAAATAACTGTATATCAATACCTTGAGTTACACATCAAAAAGTACTCCCAAATGTAGTCTTCCGGTTGTACAATTGAAGGCGGGATATATAGAAAAACCAGTCGTTCTGCAGGCAAAACAGTTTCAATAACACCATCATTTCGAGTAATACTTATGTTCACTTTCGGTTGATAAACCCTTATCGTTAATACGGTTTGTTTAAACTCGTAAATTAAATTCAAAGATGATGCTATATTTTCTGGAATTGTACAAGTGGTTTTAATAAAATAAAATTTTTCATTTCGCAACAAAAACAATCCACTTTCAAGAGAAACAGCAACCGGAATATGGTATGTTTTGAAAAAACGTTTTAATGCTTTGAAACGTATATCTGGTAAACAGGGGCGTATATTTTTTGAATCAACGTACAATCCGGCATCTTTTGGATAAAGCATTGCTATTGGCAAATCAACCAGTTTTTTAATGCTATCCAGTTCATATCCACGAAGTTTACTTTCTTCCAAATTATCAATAAGCGGGGCAAATAATCCGGTTATTTTTTTATCAAAAACTAGTTTTAGATAATATAAAATTTCATATAACTTAGCATTATTATCTGCATCCGGAAGATTAATCCATTCCAGATCAAGAATAACACCTTGGAATAAAATATTGAATTCTTCAAGTTTTTCCTTTTGATAATCGATAACGTTCTTATAGTAAGTATAAATTTTCTCAAATTGTTGAGCGCCATACGAATCTAAAAACCAAAGAAATAACATACATTTTCGATCCATCAGAACTTTCGAGAAAATTCGCAAATTTTGTTTACTCCTATTCGAGAAAAACATACCTCCTCTTTCAAAGCTATAATCTCTGCCTAAATGTAAAATGACCCGGTCATATTGATTGGCTATATGATTTGCAAAGCGGGCGATATTCAATGAATCAGAATCATTAAACAAGTTGACAACCTTTACATCATCGGCAATAATGATTCCTTTTGAAAATGAGTCATTTATAACAAAAAAGAATGTTAGAAAAAAAAATAAAGAGATCCGTTTAAATATCATTCGCTTAGAAGTAATAGCCCAATTTCAACTCAAATAAGGCTGTATTACGGCTAATTCCTGTTGGTAAATCTTCTGAACCAAGTCCTAAAGCACCGTAAATCCACCACCTTTTTTCCACCCTAAGGCTGGCTCCAAATTTAAATAAGCCTGAAAATATGTTATTGCTGGTTAGATTCAAATTGATATTAGAAGGTTCTTCCGGAAATTCACCCCAATTGTATTCTGCAAACACATAATTATTTTTATTCTTAATATAGTATCTGCCTAATAAAACATACGATTTTGAAGCTTCTTTTCCATTTGGTGTTAAATACGGACGAAAAGAAAAAAAGAAATTACCAAGATATTTGCCTATCGATGCAGTAATTACAAATACATCCTTCGATTTATCATTGTTTACATAATACATATACCGTGCACCCAGCGAAGCTTCAAAACCAGCACCCAGGCTTTGGTAAACCTCTGCTCCTCCTCTGAATCTCGGGAAAGGGAACCCTGTTGATATCCCAAACGAAAAATATCCGGTTCTTCGCCCTAAAGTATCCATCTGAGGATACCACTCAGCTTCAAACATCGTTGATTTTTTTTGCAAAAATGGAGCATATAAAAACCCTTCAATAACACGTCCTATTACAACACTCCGCTTAAATTTACGCATATAATTAATGCTTAACATTTGCCAGCGTCGCAAATAAGGATTATCAAAGTAATCTATTGAATACTCAATACTTAATCTATTTATATATATATCTGCTTCTTGTTTAAGGTCGCTGAGTAATTGCAAAGCAATTGTATCATTCGGATTTTGTTCAAGAGATTTATCAAGATTGATTTTAGCTTCATCAAATCGATTTTTTTGCATCAATAGCTTTGCTTTCCTGTTAAGAAATTCATTTTTATTCGGATAATAAAACAAAGCTGAGTCACAAATTTTCAGAGCTGTATCGGGTCTGTTACTCCATGTTTCCAAATCAACATAAGCTTCAAGAAGGTCACTGTTTGAACTATCTTTTACCCATATATCCTTAAATATCACCCGGGCTGAATCATATTTTTGTTCCCATGCATAAGTCCGTCCTACAAATATCTTCACATCAGAATATTCTGGGTTTATTCGCAAAACCTTACGACATAGCTCACGACTATAAAGATAATTCTTAGCATACGCAGAATCACGGGCAACCGAAAATATACTATCCGGATTAATTTTTAATGATTTCGGTCTGATTTGAGCATCAATATTACAATATGAAAAAAGCATTGATAATACCATCAATACTTTCACCAAACATGTATTTGAACAGAGTTGCTTCATGAAGCAATAAAATTATTTTCGCAACAAAAGTTTTTTAATCCTAATTGATAATTCATTCGGACTAAATGGTTTCACAACATAATCATCAGCTCCCAGGTCAAATGCTTTCAATACAGTTTCTTCCAAACCTACTTTTGACAAAACAACAATTGGGGTGGTGATTTTCAGATTACTACGAACATATTCAATCAATTCGAGTCCGCTCACAAATGGCATTAATAAGTCCGTAATGATTATATCAGGGCGTTCTGTTTCGATAAGGTTAATTGCTTCTTTTCCGTCTTTCGCAGTAACTATTTCATACATTTCACGTTTTAGCTTAAACTCTATCGCCTTGAGCATCAATAAGTCGTCGTCACAAACAAGTATTTTCTCCATCGTTACACGATTTTGTATTTGAATTTCAGATACTCGATAGCTGTGGAGCAGTCTTTCTCAATATCTTGCAAATATAACTCAATTTTTGGAAATTCAATCATTTTTTCATAGTTGCATTCTGCTTCATTTAATATCGTCTTCCAATGTTTAATTCCCATAAAATTTAATTGAGAAGCCATTTTATGTACAGACATTCGTAATATCGTCCAATTATTATCTATCAGGCCTTTTCTTGAATTGTCAAGGAGTTCTTTTATTGTTGATTCAAAAAGCAAAACGATTTCATGTAAAAACTGTTCATCTCCCTGCGCATAATTCTCCAAATAATCCAAATCAAGCCAATCGGGCTTATAAATCATATTTTCAGGGAGCTCTGCTCCATCATCCATTGAATGAAACAAGTCTTGAAGGAAAATACTCAATTCTTCTCTCCGGAAAGGTTTTTCCAATACATAGTTAAAGCCACAAGAGTTAAGAAACTCAACATATTCAGGCTCATTGTGACCTGTGATTGCAACCACAATTACATTCCTATTTTCATTTTGCAAGCTGCCTCTGATAAACTCCAGCGTTTCAATGCCATTCATTACAGGCATCTGAATATCCATCATAACCAAATCGTATGTTTCACTTTTCAGTTTTTCAATGGCTACGACTCCATTATCGGCAAATTCATAATAATACCCATACTTATCCAGTAATTTTGATAAAATAAATTGATTGGGACTAAAATCATCTACTACAAGTATTTTTTTCATAAAAAAAAACATTTAGACTAGAACTTTCTGTTCTAATCTGGTTAGGCTAAACACAATTTCTCTACAGCCTTTGGTAAATCAAAAATAGATGAAATTATCATATCTGCAAAAATAAAATTGAAATCAGTTATAGATTCCATAAACAAGATAGTTTTCATTCCTGCTTTTTTCGCACCAATGATATCTTTGTCATATGAATTTCCGATCATTATGCAATCTTCAGGAACAGATTTTATTTCTTCAATAATTTTCTTAAAAAAATTCAGATCTGGTTTTTCAACACCCAAATCTTTCGAAGTAAAAAAATATCGAAAATATCTCTCAACATCTACCCTTTTTAAAGCCATCTTCATATCCTGAGTGTCCGAAGCTCCCGCATTGGAAGCTATACAACAGGTGAATAATACTGATAGTTCTGGTAATACGACAGATATACCTTCAATCAATTCAACATGTGACCATTGATACATCGGGCCTGTTAACTCCGGGTAATCTTTCATAACAGTATCACCCCAATCAAAAATTAAATGTGTAATCATACTCAATTCATTAATAAACAAACATATAAATCAAGAAATATGTGAAGACAGGTAATTTTTAAGTAAAAATTAAAGATGCAAATATGATAATAAATAGAATAACCGTAAATTTGCAACTTCTTTAAAAATGCGAAAATTCATTAAATCAACGATTTATAAATAAACGGAGGATAACTCAATGTCAAAAAAACAAAATCAAAAGTATGTCTATTATTTCGGCAACAAACAAGCTGAAGGTAAAGCAGACATGAAAAACTTACTTGGTGGTAAAGGTGCTAATTTAGCTGAAATGTGCTTATTAGGACTACCTGTACCTGCAGGTTTCACTATTACAACTGAATGTTGTACTGCATATTACGAAAATAACTGCCAGCTTCCTGCATCATTAACTCCCGAGGTGTGGAGTGCAATGAAAAAAGTTGAAGAAGCAATGGGTATGAAATATGGAGATACAGAAAATCCATTATTGTTATCTTGTCGTTCAGGTGCCCGCAGCTCTATGCCCGGTATGATGGACACCGTATTAAACATTGGTTTAAGTTCAAAAACTATCCCTGCTTTATTGAAAAAAACTAATAATCCTCGTTTTGTTTGGGATTCATACCGTCGTTTAATTATGATGTATGCCGATGTAGTAATGGAAAAAGCGGAAGGCATGGAACCTGCAGATGGCAAAGGCATTCGTAAATTATTAGATGAAATGCTGGATGCATACAAACATAGTAAAGGATTTAAATCAGATACAGATTTAACAGCCGAAGATTTACAATTCTTAGCTGAAGAATTTAAAAAAGCTGTAAAAAAATCATTAGGACAAGAATTCCCAGATAATGCTGAAGCTCAGTTATTTGGTGGCATCAAAGCGGTTTTTAAAAGTTGGAATGGTAAAAAAGCGATCTCTTATCGTCGTATCGAAGGCATTCCTGATGATTGGGGTACAGCTGTCAATGTTCAAGCTATGGTATTCGGAAATATGGGCGACACTTCTGCTACAGGAGTTGCATTTACCCGTAATCCGGCAACCGGAGATAATCTATTCTATGGCGAATGGTTAATCAACGCTCAGGGTGAAGATGTGGTTGCAGGTATCCGCACTCCAAATCCATTAAATGATGATACTAAAAATGAACAGAATAAACACATGCATAGCATGCAGGAAATCTGGTCGGATACATATAAAGAATTATTCGAAATCCGTAATCGTTTGGAAGATGCATTCAAAGATATGTTGGATATTGAATTCACCATTCAGGAAGGCAAATTATACATGCTACAATGCCGCGTTGGTAAACGTACCGGAACTGCTGCTTTAAACATGGCTATGGATATGCTGACAGAAGGTCGTATCGATGAAAAAACTGCTGTTTTACGTTTAGATCCTGCTCAGTTAGACGAATTATTACATCCGATCATCAACCCGGCCATGTTAAAAGGCGCTCAACCTTTTGTAAAGGGATTACCTGCTGGTCCTGGTGCTGCTGTTGGGAAAGTGGTTTTCACCGCCGAAGATGCTGTTGAATGGCAACGCAAAGGCGAAAAAGTATTATTGGTTCGCGAAGAAACAAATCCTGAAGATGTTGAAGGTATGCGTGCTGCTGACGGTATTTTAACTGCCCGTGGTGGTATGACTTCTCACGCTGCTTTAGTCGCCCGTGGTTGGGGAAAATGCTGTATCGTTGGTGCTGGAGCATTACACGTTGACGTTGAAGGCAAAAAAGCTACTATTAAAGAAACCGGAGTTGTTATTAAAGAAGGTGATGTTTTAACATTAGACGGAACCAAAGGTTATGCTTATGTTGAAAAACTTGATTTGATGGATGCTTCTGAAAATCCACGTTTCCAACAATTCATGAAATTGGCTGACAAATTCCGTACTATGGGTGTTCGCACAAATGCCGATACTCCTGCTGATGCTGCTACTGCCCGTAGTTTTGGAGCCGAAGGCATCGGATTGTTCCGTACCGAACACATGTTTTATGGCAAAGGAACTGAAAAAGCATTGTTCTTGTTAAGAAAAATGATTTTGAGTGAAGGTGAAAAAGAACGCCGTGTAGCTTTGAATGAATTGTTTGACTATGTAAAACGTGATTATAAAGGAACTTTGGAAGCAATGGATACACTTCCTGTTACATTCCGTTTGTTAGACCCACCTTTACACGAATTTGTACCACAAGGCGCCGAAAACCAGGCTGAACTAGCAAAAGCGCTGGGTATAAGTGCAGAAGCGGTTGCAAAACGTGGAGAATCATTACACGAATCAAACCCAATGATGGGACACCGTGGTGTTCGTTTGGGTATTACTTATCCTGAAGTTACTGAAATGCAAATCCGTGCTTTGTTTGAAGCCACTGTAGAACTGGTAAAAGAAGGAAAAACTCCGAAACCTGAAATCATGGTTCCTGTTACTTGCGATGTTACCGAACTGGATGCTACCAAAGTTGTTGTTGACAGAGTATATGCAGAGGTTTGTGCCAAATTTGGTATTGAAAAAATCGACTACTTATATGGTACGATGATTGAAATTCCACGTGCTTGTTTACTGGCAAACAAAATGGCTAAAACTGCTCAGTTTTTCTCATTTGGTACCAACGACTTAACCCAGATGACTTTTGGATTTAGTCGCGATGATACTGGTGCATTTATGCAGGATTATTTAGATAACAAAATCTTAGCTGCTGATCCGTTCCAGACTATTGACCAGGATGGTGTTGGTCAATTGATTGAAATGGCAGTTACCAAAGGTCGTGGCGTACGCCCTGAATTGAAAGTAGGTATTTGCGGTGAGCAAGGTGGTGACCCTGCTTCTGTTGAATTCTGCTTCCGGAATGGGTTGAGCTATGTTAGCTGCTCTCCATTCCGAGTACCTATTGCTCGTTTAGCAGCAGCTCAGGCCGCGATCAAAAACAAAAAATAATATTCCTAATCGAAAAGCCGCATCTAATAGATGCGGCTTTTCTTTTTTATATCATTGAACTCGTTTAAACTTTTAATAAGATAAGAGCAAATGCTAAAAAGTGCCAATTTAGCCAACAAGAATCGAGGGAATCAAAACGAATTAATAGCGTCCTAAAGCTATCGATCCAAGCAAAACAACGCTCATTGACGAATCTTTGCAAGTATATTCTTCGAATAAAGAATCGCTTTCTACCCCGTTTGTTTTTCTTTCGGTTTCTTGTGTTTTCTATGATGTTTGGAAAAAGTTTTCTTCGATGACAAGCTTGGATAAGTTTCTTACAATCAAAGCCTTTGTCGGCGTTCAAAATACTATTTTCCAACTCAATTCCACAGGAGTTGAGCTGCTTTATCATTTTTGAAAACTGAGGAACTACCTGAAACAAGTCGTTATGGTTTCCACTGATAATTCCTCCGGTTGCAATGGGAATCCCTTTTCCATCGGTGATGATCAGCATATTGGATGTCTTTGCTTTCTTTCGATGCTGATAGGCCACACTTTCTGCCGACTTTTTTACCAGACTGTGTGTTCCGTCCAGATTCAATTTTTCGGTATCCAGCTTATCCTTTTGTATTTCTAAAAAAGTTAAAAACATGGTTTCAAAAACGCCTTGTTTGCACCATTTCCGATAGAAATAATAAACTAACTGCCAACTAAATGGAGGATTAATACATTCAATATCAATAAATAAAAACTTCCACTGACATCCCGTTTTCAATTTGTAGATGATACATTTGAAGATATCTGTCATTGCAAACTTACTGCTAAACCCTCGCTTATTTTTTGGAATAAAGGGTAAAATGCAGTTTTCTATTTGCTCTTTAGTTAAATTTGCATACTTGCAGTTCATCTTTTGGTAACTTTTTGTCGTTCAACTCTAAATTACTTCAATTTGAACTGCTTGTTCTTCATTTAAAAGTTTAAATCACTTTATTCATAAAAAAAAGAGAAAATATCCCTTAGCTATTTTCTCTTTTTTTATTGTAATAATCTGGCCAGATTAATCAATCAGGATATTATTTTCCTTCGTAGAAAACGAAAACCCAGTTTGATTTATCATTATCTGTTTCTGGCATATTTTTAGCTCCGATAGAACTAAAATATTCAACAATAGATTTAGCCATTTCATTATTTTGTGAATAAAAATCTCTGAAAAACAGAAAATCTCTATCCTGTACCATTAAACGGAAAGCCTTTTTTGGATTAGGCCCTAGGCAAACTACCCATTTACCATATTCTGGAGTAAGTTCACTGTGTTTGATAATCCATGCTTTGATTTCCGAGATCAATCGTTGACCTGGAACATTAAAATAAGCTGGTAATTCAATAAGTCCTTGCATCTTCTTTAAAGTTTAAGTTAACATTCGACAAATATACGTCATCAAGTAAATACAAACAAGATTCGACTGAAAATTATTCTTCATAGAGAATCTATTTTCCGACGATTTCATTAATTTAGTACTGAATTTTGAATAAAGTTATACTTGAACTCCCTTACAAGGTACTTCAATTTGTTGAATTCCAGTTTTTAATAATTCAAAAAAACGACCAAAGAATACATAATTTAAAAAATGTTAAAAAATGTTAATTCAAATATCCCTTTTATAATATATATCCCGTGAAATGTATTGGACTCGAACCAATGACCCCCGCCCTGTCAAGGCGATGCTCTGAACCAACTGAGCTAACATTCCTGTTGATGCAAATTTACATAAATTTATTTTGTACCATAAAATATTAGATACATAATATGTAAAAACAATCTCCTCTTGTTCTTTTCTGTTCCATATTCCATTCTTAGTTATATCATTACTTTTATTAAAAAACAGAATATATACCTTAGTTAGTTCATATTTAATGTATTGAATTACAACATAATACATAAATCACCACAAATTATTATTTTATATTACCTACGTATGTTATCTATTAAAATCTGAAAGGAATTTATTTTTATAAAATGGGAGAACTGTACATTCGGTATAATTCCAGCACTCTTTTTTTGAATTACTTATTTGCAAAATGAATAACAATTCATGGCACTAATTTTCGCACCTGTCCATGGTGTTATACGCCGAATCCATGCCATTTAATATATCTTCCTCGTATCGATAATAAAATAAATATTCTTACTACGTTCACAAAAATAGAATAATAATAAACCATAATATACAAAATAAATAATAATACTATTAGCAGACTAGGAAACAACAACGCTTAAATATATAAATAAAGATATAATTATTTATATATAATAATTAAACTATAAGACGACACATATTTCAAAAACTAAAATAAGCAACAGTACCTTATTCAATTCAACACTCAAGATTATTTTCAAGTAATAATAATCTACAATTTTTGTTAAGGAAAGCTAAACCCAATATATTATTCTGTAAAAGCATTTATCTTTGATTCCAGAAATAAATTTCATTTAAGAAATATATGAATATGAAGCGATTACTCTTTGTTACCGGTTTAATAACCGGATTTATCGTGTCAATATCGGCACAAAACAAAAATATTTCTCTTGAAGACATTTGGGCAAAAGGGACATTCAGAAGTAAAGGAATATATGAAATCCGTTCCATGAATGACGGGTTACACTATTGTGTTCTTGAAGCTGATACTGCTATTGGCATGTATGAATACAAGAGTGGAAATCGTATCAAATCTTTCTTTTCCAAAAGTAGTCTGAATAATGACGATCGTAAAAAACTTACTGGTATTGAAGATTATCAGTTTAGTAATGATGAAAAGAATATACTTTTCACCGTGAATTCGGAAAGTATCTATCGGCATTCAAGTATTTCTGACTTTTATATCTGGAATTTTGAAAAATCAGACCTACGCATTTTAAATCAGAGTAAAAAACAGAGACTTGCTGAATTTTCTCCGGATGGAAAAATGGTTGCATTTGTCCAGGATAATAATCTATATATCAAAAATTTAATTAATAATGATCTGAAACAGATTACAAATGATGGTTTATACAACAGTATAATCTACGGAACAACGGATTGGGTTTATGAAGAAGAATTTGGTATTACCAAAGGGTTTTACTGGTCAAAAGATGGAAAGTATCTTAGCTACTATCGCTTTGATGAAAGTAAGGTTAAGGAATTTTCAATGACGACATGGGGTGATCTATATCCACAAGAATACAAGTATAAATATCCAAAAGCCGGTGAAGATAACTCCGTTGTAACTGTATTTACATACAATACACTCACAAACAAATCAATGCAAATGCAAACCGGAGACAACCCTGATCAATACATTCCTCGTCTCAAATGGAGTGAAATTCAGGGGAAATTGGCTATTTTACGCATGAACCGTCTGCAAAATAAATTGGAAATACTGCTTGCTGACGCAGAAACCGGAAAAACACAAACAATATTTCAAGAAGAAAACAAGTACTATATTTCTATAAGTGAAGATCTTTTCTTCTTACAAGACAAAACACATTTTCTATTAACCAGTGAACGTGACGGTTATAATCATATTTATTTGTTTGATCTGAATGGAAAGATGGTTAAACAGCTTACAAAAGGGAAATGGGACGTTGATGAAATCAAAGGAATTGACGAAAAAAACAAACGAATATTCTATCGTTCAAGTGAACGTGGACCCGAAAACCGTGATCTTGTGTATGTTGATTTCAAAGGAAAAATGACCCGTATCTCTACACAATCCGGGACTCATGATGCCAATTTCAGTAAATCATTTTTATACTATATCAGCACCTATTCTGATGCGAACACTCCAATGCAATATGCTATTTATCAATGGAATGGAAAACTCATAAAAATACTTGAAGACAACAAAAAACTACAGGAAAAAGCAAAAGAATATGGCTTTGTTAAAAAAGAGTTTTCAAAATTCACTTCAGCAGAAGGCATTGAGTTGCATTACTGGATCATGAAACCTGCTAATTTTGATTCTACAAAAAAATATCCTGTTTTGATGTACGTTTATGGAGGCCCAGGTGCTCAAACCGTAAACAACTCATGGGAGCGCGCTGATTTTTCATGGTATCAGATGCTTACTCAAAAAGGATATATTGTTGTTTCTGTTGAAAACCGTGGTACTGGTGCACGTGGTGAAGCTTTCAAAAAAGCAACATATATGCAATTGGGCAAACTCGAAACTGAAGATCAGATTTCAGGTGCAGAATTTCTTGGAAATTTGTCCTATGTTGATAAAGATCGTATCGGAATATTTGGATGGAGTTATGGTGGTTATATGTCGGCACTTTGTATGACAAAAGGGAATGCATTCTTTAAAGCCGGAATTGCAGTAGCTCCTGTAACTAACTGGAGATATTATGATAATATCTATACAGAACGTTATATGCGTAAACCTCAGGATAATGCCAGTGGCTACGATGATAATTCTCCAATAAATCATGTAAACAAGCTTAAAGGGAAATTTTTACTGGTTCACGGAAGCGGAGATGACAATGTTCATGTTCAAAACTCAATGGATTTAATCACAGCTCTTGTAAATGCAAATAAACAGTTTGATCTGATGATTTACCCAAATAAAAATCACGGAATTTATGGCGGAAATACACGCTTACATCTCTACAAAAAAATGACAGATTTCATTTTACAAAACTTATAAACATTTCTTAAAATAAGGAATCCCGAAAGTTTGATCGTTTTATTACGCTCTGCTTTCGGGATTATTTTATTTTTGTAAATTCATCTTAACCCCAAATTACACCATAAAACAGAGTTTTCTCCGTTTACTATATTTACATGAATACAAAGCAAATCCATTTCATTCTCATTTTATTACTTTTGAGCTTATTTTCTCAGGCTCAAAACGTAAAACTAAATGGCTTTGCTGAAAATGCATCTGGAAAAATAATCCGGCTCTTCACTCCATCTGATTATATTTCAAATAATGAAACGCTGCTTGCTATTGATACAATTGATCTATTCGGGGCTTTTCAACTCTCTTTTTCAAGTAAAAACATTGTAAAAGCAGAGTTTCAGATAGACTTTTACAGAGCTGAGATTTATCTGGAACCAAACACCTCTTACGAAATTAAAATTGATTCATTTAATTACCGGTTATTTGAAACCAAACCTCCTTTCCTCTATCCAACAGACTTAAATTACAGTATTATAAAGTGTAGCGGTAAAGATATTAATGTTGAAATCAGAAAATTCCGAACTTATCATAATGAGTTCATTTTCAAAAATTTCCGGAAACTATATAACCTCCGGAAAAAAGAACTTATTCAAATATATCAAAAAGAATTGGACTCCATTTTTACCGGAGTAACTCATCCATACATTAAAACAATGATGCTTTATAACAAAGCCTCAATGGAACAGCTTGCATCGACAAAATCCCGCCGAAATCTTTACAAAGAATATCTTATTTCTAAAAATATTCAGTATTTTCATCCCGATTACATGTTTTTTTTCAATGATTTATATGGAAACTATTTTGATAATTTTCCAAAAACTATTCCATTCGCGAGCCTGAAAAAGATGGTAAATGTAAGCCGGAGTGTTACCGGAATTCTTGATTCACTAGGTCATGATTCGCTATTAATCAACGAAGTAATACGGGAACTCGTCTTTTTAAAAGGAATACAGGGACTGTATAAAAATCAGGAATTTGATAAAGAAAACATCCTCTACCTGCTTAAAAACTTTTCGAATTATACCAAATTCAAAGAACATAAAGAGATCGCACTGAACATCATTAAACAGCTCACCCTGTTTAAACCCGGAAATTCAATTCCGGATTACATCTTCCGAAACCAAAGCAACGAAGACGTTCATCTTAAAAGCTTTAACGACAAACCTGTTTACCTGTTTTTCACAGCTTCATTTTGTCAGGGATGTTTTCCAGAGCTTGATATTCTGAAATCTCTTCATCAAAAATATAGTAACAGCATCGAAATAGTAGTTATTTCATGTGATTACGAATATGCATCTTATTATCATACATTCTCTGTAAACCGTTACCCATTTACAATTTTACATTGGAATAATCAGCCTGAAATGCTTCGTAATCTTGGAATCAGGGTATTTCCTACAGCAATGATGATTATGCCAGGAATGAAAGTAAATTTATATTCTGCACCCATTCCAACTGAGAATGCTGATGCTTTATTCAATACAATTTCTTTCAGAAGGTAAACCTTCGCCTGTCCCCTTTGTTTTATTGTGGCATTAATCCTACTTTTGCTTATCATAAACGATAACACAAACACAATACAATTATATATTTATGAGTAATGATTTTGAAAATGTAAGATGCCTGATTATCGGATCAGGACCTGCTGGTTATACTGCTGCTATTTATGCTGCACGTGCTGATTTAAAACCAGTTATATATCAGGGGCTACAACCTGGCGGGCAACTTACAATTACTACAGAAGTTGAAAACTTTCCAGGCTATCCAGAAGGAATACAAGGACCGGAAATGATGGAACAATTCCGTCAGCAGGCTGAACGTTTTGGAACAGATGTCCGGTGGGGAATCGTGAATCAGGTTGATTTTTCAAGTCGTCCATTTAAAGTATGGGCAGATGACGGTAAAGCAATTATTGCAGAAACAGTAATCATTGCTACCGGAGCTTCTGCAAAATGGATAGGCTTAGAATCTGAATCTAAATTTCAGGGACAAGGTGTTTCTGGTTGTGCTACCTGTGACGGATTCTTTTTCAGAGGCCAGGATGTAGCAATTGTTGGTGGTGGAGATACTGCCGCTGAAGAAGCTACATACCTTTCAAAACTTTGCCGGAAAGTATATATGATTGTTCGCCGTGATGAACTGAGAGCTTCAAAAGCAATGCAGTCGAAAGTTCTCAATACGTCGAATATTGAAGTATTATGGAATCATGTTACCGAAGAAATTCTGGGCGACATGAAAGGTGTTAACGGAGCTCGCTTACGCAATGTAAAAACAGGAGAAGAAAAACATTTGGAAGTTAGCGGATTCTTTGTGGCTATCGGTCATCAGCCCAACACCGAAATTTTCAAAGGTCAGGTAGAACTGGACGAAACTGGATATATTGTTACAATTCCCGGATCGACAAAAACAAGCATAGAAGGAGTATTTGCAGCCGGGGATGTGCAGGACCATCACTACCGTCAGGCAATTACTGCTGCAGGTACAGGTTGTATGGCTGCAATTGAAGCAGAACGTTTCCTCTCAAGTAATAATTAAACATTACAATAAAATAGAAAGCTGAGTATCATATAATTGATATTCAGCTTTCTATTTTATCTTAGCAAAGATTCTACCCACTACTTACAAAGCTGATCAGATTAACAAAACGTTAAAAAACCTTAACGATGACAATTCGCTTTCATTTTCCTCTATATTTGCTCAATAATTAAATCAAATTTTATCAACTAATTT
Source organism: Bacteroidales bacterium (assembly GCA_963667975.1). Lineage (GTDB taxonomy): Bacteria > Bacteroidota > Bacteroidia > Bacteroidales. The sequence continues at coordinate 2,609,674 of OY764079.1, read as the reverse complement.
TACGGAGGATTATTATCGACTAAATATCTACCTTTTTTAAATACTCACCCATTAAAAAAGGAGGGCTTATGGTAGCCAACGCACTGAGTGATCAACAACTCATCGCCGGATATTTAGAAGGTAATCACGCCAGATTACAAGAGTTGATTGTACGCCACCAAACGAAAGTTTATTCTTATATTTACATGGTGGTACGTGACAAAGAATTAGCAGAAGACATCTTTCAGGACACCTTTATCAAGGTTATTAACACCATTCGTTCAGGCTTTTATAAAGAAGAAGGTAAATTTATCCAATGGGTTATGCGTATTGCTCATAACCTGATTATTGACCATTTCCGTAAATCAAAACGAATTCCGGTTGTGGAAAACAACAACGAATACAATATTTTCGACAATCTTAAAGTTTACGACGACTCCATAGAAAAGAAGCTTATCAAAGAACAAATCTATGAAGACTTAAAAAAGCTTATTGATTTGCTTCCCGAAGAACAGCGCGAAGTCCTCATTCTTCGTCATTATGCAGGAATGAGTTTTAAAGAAATCTCCGAGCTTACCAATGTGAGTATCAATACAGCCTTAGGCCGGATGCGTTATGCACTGATTAACATGCGCAAAATGATTGAGCAAAACGCAATGATTATGAGCGAATAATTTTTTCGTACTCTATATACGTTTTTTAAAAGGGTTTCGTTTTATGTATATATGTAAAACGAAACCCTTTTTCATGAAACACATCTCTACCTTTGAAAAAGTCATGGATGAAGTAATTAAAGAAATAAATGAACCAGAAAACATTGGGATGAAACAACAAAAAACAAAACCGGAATATACGCCATCAGCCTCGCTGATCGATAAACTGGTTCGTTATTCCCAATCTCTGGATGTACTTCATTCCCAATCGATCGGAACAATGTTTTCGATTGCAAATTAAGTAAGTAAAAACCGGAACAGCGAACATCCGGAAATAAACAGGATCGCAAAAAAGGGAAGGAAAATCAGTTTTCTTCCCTTTTTCATGATAAAACATTGTGAAACCAAAAATATTTGTACATTTGCAGCCTGAGCGGGGCGTTAGCTCAGTTGGCTAGAGCGTTAGACTGGCAGTCTAAAGGTCAGGGGTTCGACTCCCCTACGCTCCACTTTTATTTTACAAATCATTTTAAAATCAGATTGTTACAAAGTAGTTTTCAAAGAAAAACAATCTGATTGGCGGCAGAAAAAATGGAATCATTTTTTCTGTTTTTTGTTTTTAAGTTGAATCAATTCTAGAATCTACGGTTTAATTATTTCCTTCTAAATGATGCCTTTCAGAGAATTTAGTATTCTACCCTATTTCTATGTATTCATTACAAACATCTTTCATATCATACTCCCTGAGCATTTGCTGATCGCTTTATACTATAAACCGGAAAACCCATGTAATTTTGTTTTTAAGCAAAACTATATGGGTGGACGGGGATGAAAAAGGACAAAAAAAGTCGCCCGAAGGCGACTAATGTAAAGTATCTAAAATGAATTCATCTTATATAAAGGCTATGGATTACATCTTTTTAGAACATAAGTTGCATCCTTTATTTTAAGAGAGTTGCTATTCTCATTCAAAATAAAATTTGCATCAATCTTATGATCAATATTGAAAATAATATTATCCTTTGAATTATAATTTATTTTCAAAGCAGATGAAATGAGCTCTTCCCTATTTCTGTATAGCTTGATTGAATCTTTAAATATTTGTATTTCAGTAGGTTTAAAATCTTTACAAAGTGAAATAGCTAAAATATTCATAAGCTTAAGTGAGTCGGGCTGATTGTTTACTGATTCTGATTGATTATTAACTAAATCAACTTTAATATCAGTAATACACCATTTTCCAATAATTTTCTCAGCAGTTCTATCACAAGAAATAAGTATGAATAAAATGAATATCAAGGATGTCAGGTATTTCATTTTAGCCTTCTTTTATATTATTCGTTATAGTCAATAATATATATTCAATATCAATAATATTGAGATCTAAGGGTATCGGATTACCCATCTCATCATATAATTGACCATCAATAATTTCATTATTAGGTCCAACGGAACCTTCAAATTTCCATTTTCCGCAAGGACCTTCAATTGTTAAATTATAATGTGTAATTTCTACAGGAGGGAAAACCCAAACTACATCAAGATCAACCCAGCCCGAAACATGCAACTTGCACGGATCTCCATTTACAACCGCTGTAACATACTCATTTACATATACTCTCTTAGAAGCATTCGCCGTGCTCGAAAAAAGCAGAGAAGATGATATAAGAATCATCATTAAGGAAAATATAATTTTTTTCATAAGTATAATTTTTAAATTATTAATAAATATATTAAATTAATTATTTGATTAAAATTTGACAATTAGATATTACAAGTAATAATCACTAAATATATATCAATAAATATATAATTACATAACTATGTTTTTTGTTAATTGATGCTATCAAATATACTTCGTTGTAATTCAAAAAGTAAGAAATTTAACATTTTAATACGTAATTTATACACATTCTAAATAAAGCTATTAATCATATATCATTGTATTTCAATATGCTACAAAATAGAAGATATTATAAATTGATCCTTGTGTCGAGATCAAGTGCAGAATTTTTGAATACTGCTTAAACTTGTTTTTCGCCGTCGTGGTCTTTTTTAATTTCTAACATTCATATTGGGCTGTTTGACTTTTATTATTTAATCGATCCTCGATGAATAACTTTATATCTAATATATTCGAATTACCCACGTTTTGGCAAATCTTTGCTCAAAATCTTTGAGTGCACTTTCAGACTCTGTATATGAACGTTCTATTGATTGTGTAAAATGACTTTTTATATTTGTTGTATGTAAGTCTATACTTAGCCCCACATTTGAAGTGTATTAAAAGTGAGAAGCCTACAACCCTAACACACCAAGTCGGCAGCCGCTCGTGCGGGTTTTGCTTGTTGTACTTTTTATTTACCTTTTGCAAGTTTGGGGAATACTAACCTCTGGAAACTGCCAGCATTACGGATGCAGGCGTGTTATGCCCAATAATTTGATGAAGATGAATTTACCAGATGTTTTCTATTGTAATCGCTCTATCAAACACAATATTATTTCTTCGGATTCGAAAATTTAATTTTGTCCCTATCGGACTGAGATGGATCAAATCCATTTGTACAGCATTTATGCTTTCAGTTGGTACTCCATTGATCGAAAGAATTTCGTCTCCAAGTTGAATGCCTGCAATGGATATGGGAGTACTTTCGTATATTGAGTGTACAATGTATGACTTTTGATCGGGCATTTTGCTAAGTCTCATTCCCAAATTGGAGTTCCTGCACGGAGAAAGATACTCCGTATTGGGTCGAAGATATAATTGTTTGTTTCTGTAATCAATTATAACCGTGAACTTCCTGAGAAATTCGTTCCCCAATAGACCAATTTGTGTTGTATCTATATTTATAAACTGATTTAACAGGGTAATTTTTGCATTCCTAAAGCTCAGGGTATCTGATAATTGTAGTTGGTCAGTAACTAAAGCTTCACTGCATACTGTATCTATCATGTTAAATGCGAGTGTTTTTATTTTAAGCGATTTTGTGGTTGGGGTGAAAACTGTGTTTACTAGCTTCTGACTCTTAAACAAATACAAAAATCCGGGTGCTCCAAGATCAATTTGCAAATCCCCGGTTATGTTTACGGGGAGATTGAGCGCTTTGCCAGCGAATATCTTTGATGAAATTGAGAAGTAGGTATATGGAGTGCCTTTTAGGGAAAAACGGATATATTGACTTTTCAGGCTATTCAATGTGTCCTGTGATATTATTCTTATGTACTGATCCTTCATATTAATCATGGCAGCCTTATCTTTAAAGAACAAGTATGCAGGAAATATTGCATCGGCTCCGAGATTTAGCTTTTTGATATTTGCAATCATCAAAGCACCACGAAACTCTTCATCCTCAGCGAAAGCTTTCAACTTTATGGACCCAGTAATCCTATCCGTAATATTGAATAATCCACTTGGTGATTCAACAATGGCATGAGTCGGTTTTATTGCTATACCAAGCCGGTCTTTATTTTGTGCGATAAATGTACTGTCAAATGTGGGGACCTGTGCCCCGGTCTCAAGAAGCAACGTAATTTCGGTAGAGTCATTCATCACAGCCCGAATGATAACATACCGACCATTGAAATGAACAGGAAATGCATCATCAGGTAATTTTGATGTAACTATAGCAGAATCCTTCGCGTTCGAATCCTCATTCTTTGAAGAATAATTTGAACATCCAGCTAAAATGAAAACTAACAATAAATTACAAATATATTTCATTGTGCTTTGGTTTAATCATTTGGACATAAGACTTTATTTTTAAGTTTGTTTCAGAATCTTGATGTTGATTTAAACTACTCTATAACCTAGGAAACTACACGCAGGTGCGGACTGCGGGCGATTTCCTGTCAAGTTATACAAAAATTGGAGCGGGCTACACGCGTTGAATAACCTAATGTCCCGGCAATTTTTTGTACCGCGTATTAGCACCAGAATTTCATTATTTTCTTCCATTCATTATAAGTTTAATAGTATAATCCAATGCTTTTTCCGATGGCACGTCAAAATCGGGAATCGTTCCATGTGAGCTGTCTTTATCAGTTGCACCATAATTATAAAACTTTTTATGAGATATGCCTAAATCTAACTTTGTATTTAGCAAAGTTTGCATGATAACATCACCGAAGCACACCGCCATGCCACCCGTTTCTTCACCAACAATAGTTCCCATCTTAAAATACTTGAATGCCCATGAAAAACTGTCTGCTGAAGAATATGTATTATTGCTTGTTAAAAGATAAACATTACCCTTTTTGAATTTGTATTCTGTTTTTCTTAAAGGTTCTGGAACTGCACTTGGCCAATGCTTTATTCCTATTGGAGTTGTGTCAATCATATTATAAAACGACTTATGAAACTCAATCTGCTTTCTGCTGGTGCGAACTGTTGTTGTGCCAAATTGCCTAAATGGCACCTTTGAGATATATTGAAAAAAATAGTCACCCTTTGCCGAGTTTCCACCACCATTGTTCCGAATATCTATTATTAGATCTCTGATTTTTTGTTTTCGCAGAACACGAAAAACCGAATCAAGCCCCGGATCCCATTTATCCTTAGGAAAATAATAAAGCGTAATTATCGCAATACTACTGTCGGGCAATATTTTTAGGTTTAAGGATATGTTGCGTTTAAGTTGGTTTGAAGGTGCCTGTACTGGAGCAGAATTCGGATACCGCTGATTTACAGAAATACCGGCAACGGTCTTATTAAAAATCTGATTTTCATATTTATAACTTATCGAAAACACTGTATCGTGGTAGAACAGGTATAAGTACCGTGTAAAATTAATTTCAATGTTGTAATTTTTAAAGAACACTTTTTCGCCTGATACTAAGCTATACATTTTATCAAGGATTTGCTTTATTGGTCTTTGATTAATCTCAAGTATCTGAGCGCCAACAGGGACTCCGGTTTTTGGTTCAGACCGGTCGTCCGAAATACTCGCTGTTGAATCCCTCCAACTTACACTGACCGGAAACGGGAAAAGTTTATCCTGTACTAAGGAAATGTCGTTGCCGGGAAACTGCATGTAGGTATGCCCATCCTGCAGGCATGCAATCACGGGAGAGGCAATGATAAAAAACTCCATCCGCGTCATTGAATCTGTAATTGAGTTCCTTGCCTGCAAAACTTTTAAATCAAATACTTCTTTTGAGATATTGGCGAACATGTTAGGGTGAATCTCTTCAATGCTAATCAACAGACTGTCAAAATCTGCATTCAGTTGTTGCTTCGAGAAATATTGTTGTTGCCCATAGGACGTCGTTAGTATCCCTAAAAATCCAATAATTATTATTACTTTTTTCATACTTTTCTATTCTAATTTTAGTGCTAACACCTGTATATCCACAATATTGTGGATACATCGGCATTGTCTTTGCTGGTTAAATTCTCTGAATTACTAAACATGCGTCGTATCATATATTCTTATGCATTTTATGTGAACTTATATGATGACTTACAAGTATTATTAATACCTCACATCTTGTTAAGATGATTAATAGAATTTTCAAAAATAGCAATTTTTTAATTAATAATTAACAGGCAATAAAAATTTCTATTATAACAATCTAGATTCATTCATGAATGAGTGTTTTTTGTTTATAGACCAACAAGAAAAATAACTACAATAATTCTATTTATAACGAAAAACACAGAAATGCTTTTCAAAATCAGAAAACAAAAGAAATAGCACGTAAAACCTATAAATAAATTATTTAGACTGGTTCAGGATTTCATCAATTATTTTGCAGCTTCCGTAAAAGTATTCAGTCGCCTATTTTTTCAATTGATTTCAGATATTCTTCGGCGCGTTGGCGGTTCGGATTACAGCTTTCGTAAAATCGATAAAAAGCAAAAGATTTGTTTAAACCAAAACAGGAACGTTGATTCGTATTAAGAAAGTAATGTAAAATTTCTTCTATCTCCTGTGCTGTGTTTATATGTTCATAATTCATCAAAATACGGTAATCGAGGCCGTATTTTAAGCGGTATTCAATTCCTGTAGTAAGTGTATAACCTAACTTCCATAAAATGGTGCCTTCGTTAGGGATTGCTGTTCTTAAAGTTCCGGAATCATTCAGCATTAAGCAGGCTTTTGCAACCACTTCCGGCAAGTTCTCTATATGCTCAAATGTTGCAATCGAAATGATCCTGTCGTAGCTGTTTTCCGCCGGCACTTCTGTAATATCATGATAAACCGAACGAATTCTCTGCAAAGAGCCGGAGTTCTCCCAAAGCGACGTAAATGGTTCTACAATATCATAGACTTTTGTTGATTCATAAGCCAGATGATTTAATGCTCCGGCACCAATCTCCAACGTAGTTTTTGCAGAATCTGACAATACATCCTGCACAACTTTTTTATGCATCCAACGCTCCATTTTCTGAGCTATTCCGGTTGCCGTTGTTTGTCCTTCCCTGTTTTTTACATAGTGTTCAGCATATATTTTTTGGTAAGCTTCGGGCAGGACAACTCTCTTTTTAGGAAACTTTTCAAACATAACTCATTCAAAATAAGCGTATAAATTTATTTTCAGATAAAAACAAAGGTAGGTTAATAAATCAATATCTCAGCTTGAGATACAAAAAAGGGGCTATCAGAAAAGCCCCTTCAATATAGATTATTGATATTCTTAGTTGTTATTGATCTCTAATAATTCAACGTCGAAAACAAGAGTTGAGTAAGGACCGATTAACTGACCGGCTCCCTGAGCACCGTATGCTAATTCAGACGGGATGAATAATCTCCATTTTGAACCAACTGACATCAATTGTAAAGCTTCTGTCCAGCCTTTAATTACGCCACTTACCGGGAAACTTGCGGGTTTTCCACGCTGTACCGAACTGTCAAATACTTTACCATCGATAAGCATTCCATGATAATGAGTTGTAACAACATCATTCAGGGTAGGTTTTTGACCAATTGATGAGGTCAGAACTTCATACTGTAACCCACTTGAAAGCGTAGTAACGCCTTCACGTTTTCCGTTTTCTTCGAGGAAGCGTTTTCCTTCTTCTTTTATTTCTGCGAACATTTTTTCTTGTAATTCAGCAAAGTAATTATTTACGATTTCACCAACTTTTTCTTGTGGGATAGCTAATTCGCGATCGTTCAGAACATCTTCCAATGCCTTTGCAAAATCGCCAACACTATCCACCTTAAAGCCTTGTTCTTTCAAATTGTAAGCAACGCTTACTCCAAGGCTGTAACTTAATTCGTTCATTGAATTGAATGTGTTTGTTATTTAAAGTGGGGCAAAGATACGATTTCATTTTATATCAAAAGGCAATTGGATCATATTCAGTACAGAAGAGCAACCCCCAAATTAATTACTGATAATCAATAAAAAAGGTTGTTTAAAAAGTCTCAACCTTCTAAACAACCTCTTCAATATTTACAAATAAGCTATCTTATTTAACGATACCGAAATAGATAAGATCAATTACTGAGTTGATTCGGTCTTCAACTTTCAGGTTGTCGGTAGTTGCATACATCGGAACTTCCAAACCCTTCATTGCAGTAACAACAGAAACAGCACCAAGGTTAACATCTTTTACTTTGAATAAACCTTTTTCATTTCCTCTTGCCAAGATAGCAATTACCATGTTAATTTCTTCTTCATCAAATCTTTTACGAGTTGCTTCGATGAAATCGAGATGTGTTAATGAATCATTTTTGAGTGCTTCGTAAAAATTGATTAATTCGCGGAATGCAGCCATACGGGTTTTTACGTATGAACTCAGTTTGTCAACTGGATTATCCTGTTCGCTAACCGTAGCAATCAGTTTATTTTTAATCATATTTGCTTCGCGTTCAACTACTGCGCGGAAAATATCTTCTTTACAATCGTAATAGTAATAGATTGAGCTTTTACCTTTGCCTGTAGCAAGTGCAATTTCATCCATTGTGGTTTTTTTGAAACCAAATTTTGCAAAAATACCGCGGGCAACGTGGATAATATTTTCTCTCACGATGTCTTTGTTTACCATAGCTCTTGACATAATAATCTGTTTTTAAGTATTTGACATTAATTTTACCCGACAAATATACAATGAGATATTGTCAAAAACAACAAGTCTAACCACTTTTTTTAAAAAATCTGCAATTATGACTTTTGGACACTATTAATCGGATGGTCGAAATTAAATTGTTTTAAGCGAGTTTCCAAATCGCCGAACTGATTTCGATTTACCAGTGATACGCAAGCTCTGATCCCTTCCAGTTTTTCACTTCCAGTAATTGATAATGAAATTGCGCTCACTCCGTAATAAATTAATTTTGACAAAAGTTCTTCTCCGGTGAATCCTGGATAAGAGAACGTAAAATAAAAACCATCCGCAATCGGATCATTTTCATCTTTATCATACACAATTTTAAAGCCATTATCGGTAAAGATTTTTTTCATGACATGTGCCTTTTCGCCATATTCACGAACATCTTTCACAAAATTAAAGTCTCCATCGTTTGCAGCTTTAAGCATCGCGGCCAGTGCATATTGAGGAGAGTGTGAAGTTCCGGAACTCAATGCATATAAAGTACCAAAAATCATGGCATTTCCAAACATATCCGAGTTATAGAAACGCTTCAGGTTTTGTGATTTCATTGTAAATAAATGGTTCGAAATAATCATCATTCCAATACGTTGACCAGCATACGAAAATGCTTTTGAACTGGAAATAAACAAGATATAATTATCGGTATAATGAGCTACAGATGGCTGATATGGTGCTTTTCCAGGTTGCGAGAAGTCTTTACGAAAGTCCATTGCAAAGTATGCCAGATCTTCCATTACAACAACTCCATATTTGGTAGCAAGTTCCCCAATTATTTTCAGTTCTTTTTCGGTAAAACAGATCCATGCGGGATTGTTTGGATTTGAATAGAGTAAGCAGGAAATATTTCCTTTAGAAAGGTATGATTCCAGTTTTTCACGAAGTTTTTCTCCACGATAATTATACACATCAAATGATTCAAACTTCTGATTTAGAACAATTTGTTGTTGTTTATGAACTGGAAAACCAGGATCAAGAAACAATGTGGTATCTTTTTGAGCATCAATACGATTTACCGTTAAGAATGCTGCAAAACTACCTTGCATTGAGCCAACAGTAGGAACACAACCTTCCGATTTAACCTCAACATTTAAAAAGAGCTTTGCAAAGCGTGATATTTCACTTTTCAGTTGAGGAATACCATAAATATCGGGATAAATTGCAGCCACACCGTTTCGTAGAGCCTCAATTTCAGCCTCTACTCCTATTTGCGAAGCAGGTAATCCCGGAATTCCCATTTCCATTCTGACAAATTTTTCGCCACTGGCAACTTCAATCGTATCAACCAGTTTTTTAATCTCACGAATGGAAGCCCGGCCTACATTCGCAATATTACAGTCTTTAATTTTTTGATTTACAATTTCGGAATTTATTGGTGTATTTTTCATAGCACACTCTATATTTTAGTCTGGTTTATTTTTTCACTGTTCAAATGTATGCTAATTCTTTGAAGTCAGAAAAACTTTTGCTTTTCATTAACTGACTTTTCAAAGCCGAATTAGGTTCTAATTGTGACTGAGGTTGTTCATAAGACATTTTCGCCTAAAACTGTTTAAAAAGTATAGGTTACTCCAAGAATTATTCTCAAATTACTTACTTCTGTACTTACTCCCCGTTTTACTTTATTTCTGGTTTGGTCATAAGCAGCAACGGTATAATCAACCTCAGTGGCAAAGGCCAGTTTTCCGGGTGCATAAATAATTCTGGGAGCAATACGGTAGAGATAATCTATATTGTCGCCTCTTCCATAAAATGTTCCCGGAGTAATATCATCATAATTCAGATTTTTCAAATATCCACCGAAGATTGCGAATTTCCAAGCTTTCAGACTATACGAAGCATCAATCCACATTGAAGAAATAGCCGTATTTTCATAGGAATATTTCTTTGCAACAGTATCTGTTAATTCATAATAACCTCCAATTGAAACATGTTCACTCATATTTTCGCCCCATACATACTGAGCTTTCACGTCCCATGTTCTATTTTTGTAAGCAACGAATCCCATCGCTGCCATTGAGCCCAGTTTTTTTTCGGTTGCATTGCCATCATTTCCTTTCATTCTGGGTTCAAGCATCTTATAATCCAATCCCGTTCCAAAAAGAAAATTACCAAATTTATACTGAATTTGTCCGTGTAAGTTAGGAATGACTGCATTTCTCATATATTGAGCTCCATTTCCGTCAGGGCCTTCGCTGGCATAATCTCTTTGCGATGCAGCAACTGCAATTAATTTCAGGTTCGAGATACTTTTAGAGTACCGAATTTGAATATGACGGGAAAAAGGGCGAAACGGAGCACCGGTGCTCAAACCCAAAACTCCGGGAATAGCTTCCGGAGCATTGATTGGACTCCAATATTGACCAATCAATAATTCGGAGCTTTTCCAGTTTAATTTAACCCAGGCATGACGTAAGCGAAACCCATTATTATCTGAATTCGAATGACCTGTAAAATCACCTTCAAATAATGAGGTGGCTTTTGCTCCTAAAAATTCAATTCCACTAATGTTGGCAGTTAATCGGGTCATCATCGAAAGCTGATTAAACGACGGAGTTGCATTCAGGTCATTTCCTGCATTATCCTTGCTGATGTTTGCCGGATAAATCATTAACAATGTTTCACGTCCTCCAACAGTCTGGCGCGAATCGTAAAACATTTGTGTATTTACAAATCCCGAAAAATTCAGTTTAGGCCTGGCAGTATCTGTTTGTGCTTTTAATACTGTTAATGAAACAGTTAAAAGCAGTACGAGTGTTACAATATTCTTTTTCATCTCTATTTTTTACGTGCTGCCAGTGACAAAATAACACCTAATGCAATTCCCAATACGGCCGCAAATAAAACCCGGTAATCTTGTGGTAATATGAACGTTATCGTATGAGCCGGAATCCAAAAGAATGGAATAGTTTTTTTAAATACAAAATTCCACTGGATATCCCAATTAATGCTTTTAAACATCTCTCCCATTTGAATCGGACGAAGAAAACCTGTTATAGTACCCCCATTGTTCATAATATGAGTATCTGTAATTTTATGCAACGTCATCATTACAGGTGCATAAATCGTATTCATAAATGTACTGATACAGAAAGCAATTAATACTTTATTCAGAGTCAAGGCACCTTCAAATGTTTCTTTTACATTCTGCATTCCCATGTAGTCAAGGAATTTCAAGGTTCCTGATGAAAAAATAACAAATGCAAGATTAATCGTTAAACCCAAAAAGCCCCAAACAATCGCTCTTGGAATAATTCCAAATCCTTTTTGATTATAAACACCTGCACGAATTCGCAAGCCAATTGTTTCACCCATAGTTGCCAAAATAGCAAATTTGATAAAACTCATAATCATACCATGTTCTTTATTAAAGCCTTCATAAGCCTTAAAAACATCTTCGCATAAAATAAACGGCAGAAAGAAAATTACAACTGCCAAAATAAAGTACACATCTTTCCTTTTCACTTCTATTTATTTAGTTATCAAATATTTACTCCTGAGTTTCTTTTTTCTTTCCTTTTAACAAACGATAGACATCAATATTGATAACTACCAAACTTATCACACTGATAATAAATGAAATCCAATATTGCATTCCGGTTGGATTATCGCGAAGAATCAAGATCATTGCAACAATAAGCAATGACAAAACAAATACCCTGAAAAAAACATTGTTGATTGTTTTCATGCCGAAAGAGTTTTGTGTTTAAAAAAATCCCCAAACAGTTATACTGAATGGGGATTGCAAAGGTAGAAAAAAGTTTTGAACTACTTTTCGATGCGGATACGGGCATCAACAGCAATTACTTTATCTTCTTTTCCAAGGAGTGGATTGATATCCATTTCCATAATTTCGGGAGCAGCAGCCAGCAAATTTGACACATTGCGGATTACTTCCGCAAATACATTTTCATCAATACCAGCCTGACCTCTCACACCTTGGATAATTTTATAACTATTTAGTTTCTGAATCATTTTCAAACCCTCTTCTTTGGTTAGCGGAGCCAATCCAACCTGAACATCTTTCAGAACTTCAATAAAGATCCCACCTAATCCACACAGAATCATATGACCAAATTTAGGTTCATATTTTGCACCCACAAAGAGTTCCGTTCCTGACAGCATTGGCTGAAGTAAGATTGATGTAGCATCCGGAATTGCCATAATACGTACAAACTCTTTCTTCACCGTTTCAATATCTTTCACATTCAAAACTACCCCACCAACATCCGATTTATGTACAGGTCCTACAACCTTCATTACCAATGGAAAACCAATTTCAGTTGCAGCAGCAATTGCTCTTTCTTCGGTACTTACTACTTCTTCTTTTGCACGACGGATTCCGGCAGCATCGAGCAGTCCCTGTACTTCGTTTGGTCCAAGATATCCATTTTCAGCACTGTCGATGATTGCTCTGATCATTGCTTCATCCACATTATGCAGACAGCTTTTCGTAACAGATGGTTTCGGAGTATTAAATACACGACCCAACGCATTCGCAAGTACTACTTCATCAGGGAAATTTACCCGGCCTTTTGAGATAAAGTCTTCAACTTCTTCTTTTGCGGTTAGGGTTGACGGCAGAACTGGATAAATAGGTTTTTTGCAACTATTCATCTTTTCATTCAATACATCATAAACATCAAAAATACGGAACAGACCCGGAGTTCCAAAAATAACTACCATTGCATCTACTTCATCAAAATATTGATCCACATAATCGATAATCACCCCAAGTTGTTGAGCAGTGCCAGTGGCTAGAAAATCGATAGGATTGGCAACAGAAGACCCTGGAAATAATTGAGACAGAAGTTCTTTTGCCTTCGGATTCTCAATTGCAGGAATACTCAATCCTGACTTTGAAAGAGCATCAGTTAACATAACTGCCGGCCCCCCTGCATGGGTAATGATCGCGATATTCTTTCCTCTTAATTCAGGATACATAAATACAGAAGCAACACTGATCAAATCCTGACGTCCATAACAACGAACAATTCCTGCCTTACGGAAAAGCGCATCCACAGCCACATCAGAACTTGCCAAAGCACCTGTATGTGAAGAGGCTGCACGGCTTCCGGCTTCGGATGAACCTGATTTTACAGCCGCAATTTTACATCCTTTTTTAATAAGTGAAGCTGCATGTTTGAGAAGTTTCTCAGGTTTTGCAACGGTTTCAATATAAAGCAGTTTTACTCTTGAGCTGCTTTCAGGATCGAAAGTTTCATCAAGGTATTCCAGAATTTCTTCAACACCCAACTGTGCAGAATTTCCCACCGAAAAAACGTTTGCAAAGGTCAATCCGTTAGGAATACCAGCTTCCATAATGAAACATGCTGTTGCACCTGAACCCGAAATGAAATCGCATCCTTTTGGATCAAGTTTTGGAATCGGATACGTAAAAATACCTTGATGGTATGGGGTTAAAATACCCACGCAATTGGGTCCAATTAAAGAAGCACCCGCTTTATCACACAATGATACGAGTTTATCTTCCAACACTTTACCGTCATGACTTTCTTCACTAAAACCAGCAGAAAGCACAATAAAAGCTTTGGTATTTTTTTGCTTGGTTAAAACTTCAACCGTTTCCGGTATATATTTTGCAGCAATCGCAATTATCGCCATATCAACCTGAGGTAAATCGGCTACAGATGCATGAGATTGAATACCCTGTACATTAGGATCTTTGGGGTTTACAACATACAAACCACCCTGAAAACCGCCATCAAGCACGTTTTTCAATACTTTTCCACCAGGTTTTTCAACATCATTTGATCCACCAACCACAACAATACTTTTGGGTTGAATCAGTTCTTTTGTTATCATAGAGGCAAATTTATTTTCGGCTGCTAAATTAAGCATTTTTCCCTTTTTGGAAGATCAGGAAAGTTAACCTGATCAAACAAAATATACATTTACTAAATCCAGAAAAATACTGTGTCATAAGTACTTTTAACAATGTCTCGTCCTAAAAAAAGTTTACAGGTTAATACTTAAATCTTAAAGTAAATTTACACATTATTTTTAATTCTAACATAGGTTTACAGTTCTCTCTTCCGGCTCTAATTGTGAAGTGAAGCGTAGCGGAACGGAACAATTAGAGCCGGAAGAATCATTATCGTTGCTATTATCCCATTTTTTATAGTAGTTTTTCCATAATCTTCCTGTTTTTATTGGGTTTGCAATTTGTTGATGTACATGATTTGGAGTGAGATTTCCTATGCTCATATGAGGTCTGTCTGCATTGTAAAGCTCAACAGCTTTCCTTAATAAAGTTTTTGCCTCTTTCAATGACTTTACTTTAATATCGTTTAAATACTCGTCTTTTATTATTCCATTCAATCTTTCGGCAATTGCATTTTCTAGAGGATCACCATTTTGTGTCATACTAATCTGAATTTGATAATCCTGCAATAACTTTACATAGTCTTTGCTGCAATATTGTATTCCTCTATCAGAATGATGTATTAGAGTGAATCGATTTGATTTGGTGTTTAGCGATGAAAGAGCCATCTTTAAAGCTCTTATACTTTCTATAGCTTCAAGAGTTTCTGCAATATGAAAGCCTACTATTTTATGAGAATATGCATCCGTTATAAAACTGATATACAGATGCTTATTTTTTTCGATTTTCCAATAAGTTATATCGCTAACCCAAAGTTGATTAGGTGCCGTTGGTATAAACTCTCTTATCAAGTTTGGATATTTTCTAAGCCAATGAAAGGATTGTGTAGTTTGAATCCTTCTTTTTCGTTTTCTAACTTGTAAATGATTGGCAGAAACAAGATCGAACAGTGCATCTCTGCCCATTTTTATACTATGTTCAAGCATAAATGGTTGAAGCTTTTCATACAACTTCCTTGTTCCCATTCTACGATGATTTTTTCGGATTTGCTGAATCTGTTGTATGACTAATTCTTCCTCAATACTGCTGTCTATCGCTGTCCAAGAGTTTTGATAATAAGCCTGTCGTGTAAGACCAAACCATCCACATAGCCGGGCTAGTCCTATATGCTGAAAATTAGTTTTCATCTCTTCTATGGTTTGGTATTGTACTTTTTTCTTATCGGAATTTTAAACTCTTTTTCTGCTATATCAACCATGGTTGAAAATGCTATTGCTTTCATCTCGGCTTCTTTGAGCTGAGATTCAAGTTCGGCTATTCTTTTGTGCAGTCGAAGAGTCTCGAAATCTTCTAAACACCCTGATTCAATAGGCTTCTTTTTACTTGCCATACCATTTGTATTTGCTACAAAATTAGGTCTTCTTGTTTTTATTGACGAATCATATCCTAATTTTCGCATCCAACGAAGAAGCTGACCATGTTCTTCTTCTTGCCCTGTATATTTTTCCCAAATCTCTGCCTTAGTGCAGCCAGTTTTTAAAAGTTCATCAATGATTTGATGCTTTTCTGTTTCTGTAAAATATTTATTCGCCTTTTGAATAATCACTTTACCGGTTTTTAATCCTAAAATAACTTTACTCGTTTTATCCATTTTTACACTTTTTAGTGTAAACCTATTTTAGGACAAGACACAATGTCATTTGTTAAAATAAATTGCGTGTTATATTTTCACACTAATTTTACAATCACAATTTTAGTACTTGAAACCAATGCACATCTTATGGATTTAAACATAGAGCATGGCAGGGATGAAAAAAAACGAGGAATCATTCCAAATGATGAAATCATTCACATACTTGAAATTTGTGGAGATATTGCATGGTGGTCGTATGATGTACGGAACGATAAAATTTACTATAGTAAAACCATCTCAGATCTTCTTGGATATAAACCAGCAGAATTACCCCAAAAGGCTAAAGAGATAAAGTCATTTATCCATCCTGATGACTTCATAAAGTTCATGCTTATATTTGACAGAAGCATTTTAGAAATAAAAACCGGACTTACCGATATTAATCCAATCAGAATAAGGCATAAGAATCACAAATACAAATGGTTTTCCGTTCGATTTATGATTCAAAATGTAACCGAAAAACCTCAACTTCACATCTCTGGTATTATTCAAAAATCTGAAACACAAACAGATGACATTCACATTCTGAAACAAAATGAAATCTGGTTAAATACCTTTTTACAAAACATTTCTGATTGTATACTTCTTCTGGATTTAAAAGGATACGTAACCTATATTAGTCCATCCTGTGAATATATTACTGGGTTTCATCCCTCCGATTTTTATTCTCACTTTTCAAAATATGTACACCCGGAAGACATTGACAAGTTGATAAAAGCAATGAATTTTTGCATTGAAAAGAAGCATGAAATTGTCAAATCTGAATACAGACATTTGTACAAAAATGGTAATTACGTTTATCTGGAGGCAATTGGTCAGTGCCATATTCAGGACAACAAAATAGATGGAGTTATTGTAAGTGTCAGAGATATTACTTCGAGAATAAAAATTGAACAAAAGCTAAGAGAAAAGAACCGTTTTTTAAATACGCTACTTTCCAATTTACCAGGAATGGTTTATCGTTGCAAAAACGATCACAACTGGACAATGGAATTTGTAAGCAAAGGGGCTTATGAACTTACCGAATACACTCCTGACGAATTGATTAACAACAAATTGATATCATTTAATTCCATTATCAACAAAGAACACCGAAGTCGTATATGGAATAAATGGCAAGATGAACTGGAAAGGCATGGAACTTTCCGCGATGAATATACAATTACAACAGCTAGTGGAGCCATAAAATGGGTATGGGAACAAGGTTCTGGTGTTTGGGATGAAAAAGATAATCTGATTGCCCTCGAAGGTTTTATTACTGATATCACAGAGAAAAAAGAGGATGAAGAAAAACTCAAAGAAGCAATATCAACCAAAGACAGATTTTTCTCTATTATTTCTCACGATTTAAAAAGTCCGTTTAATTCCATTATCGGCTTTTCTGACTTGCTTTTAAACAGCAATGAGCTTTTTGATGAAGATGAACAAAAAGCTCTTTTAACAAACCTGCACGACACAGCTCAAAACACTCATAAAATGCTTGAAAATCTATTGAGTTGGTCAAAAGTTCAACTAAACAGAACGAATGTTACTCCAGAAATAATTCATCCTAAAGAAATTCTTTCCGAACTTATTAAACAACTTCAACCACAAGCAAAATCAAAACAAATTAACATCTCTTACGATATTCCTGAAAATCTCATCATCAATGCTGATTATGATATACTTACAACCGTATTAAGAAATCTTATTTCAAATGCAATTAAGTTTACAAACTCAGAGGGAAATGTGAGCATCCGGTTTGAAAAAAATGAGAATTATATCATCTTCTCTGTCAAAGATGATGGTATTGGTATTTCAGAAAAGGATTTACAAAATCTTTTTAGAATTGACGAAAAAGTACTTTACACTGGCACAAACGGAGAAAAAGGCACTGGATTGGGGTTAATATTGTGCAAAGAACTCATTGAATTACACAATGGAAAAATATGGGTAGAAAGTAAGCTCAATAAAGGAAGTATCTTCTATTTTACCATCCCTCAACAACAGATAGTCAGGAGATAGGCCTATTCAAAAATTCAACGGCAATTTTAAAATAAAGCCCATTGTGTTCATCCTGAAGCTCCGCTAAACCTTTTTGTTCCGAATCTGTTTGATAGTTAATACCAGAATGACTTCTGATTAATTTAATATTCACTCTGGCATAACAGGACAGCAAAACGCTGAAATTTAAGTACAAACTACCAAACATAAAACAAAGCATGGCACGTTTTGAAATTATAATGCCTAAAATGGGCGAAAGTATTATAGAGGCTACTATTACCAAATGGTTGAAAAATGAAGGCGATAAAATAGGAGAAGATGAAGCAATTGTAGAAATTGCCACGGACAAGGTTGATTCGGAAATACCAGCACCCCTTGAAGGAATCCTTACGAAAAAGCTCTACAATGAAGGGGATGTAGTCCCTGTAGGTCAGGTTATTGCATATCTTTCTATTGACGGAGAAGAGCATGATTCGAAATCAACCGAAACTGAACTTTCAAAAGAGATTAATATCCATGCTTCCAACGAAAATCAAACTATTCAATCACAAGAACCTATTTCTGAAGAAAGTTCTCTAACCCGGTTTTATTCGCCATTGGTAAAAAATATTGCCAAACAGGAAAATATCCCCCTATCCGAATTGGAAAAAGTACCGGGTTCAGGAAAGGATGGCAGACTAACCAAAGATGATCTTATGGTTTTTCTCCAAAACAGAGATCCTTTGGCTCAGACTGTAAACAAACAGGAAGTAAATCACATTTCACAATCCATAGTAAACCAGCAAAAAGAAACAGTTAAGATTGAATCTACGGTAGTTTTAGCAGCAGCAGGTGATCAAATTATCGAGATGGATCGTATGCGCAAACTCATCGCGGATCACATGGTTATGTCGAAACGCGTATCTCCTCATGTGACATCTTTTATTGAAGTTGATATGACTCCAATTGTGTTATGGAGAAATAAAAATAAAGATCTTTTTGAAAAACGTGAAAGCGAAAAACTCACGTTTATGTCGTCAATTGTTCAGGCTACAGTGAAAGCGTTAAAAGATTTCCCAGGTGTAAATGCTTCAGTAAATGATTATAAAATCATCCTTCGTAAAAACATCAATATTGGAATTGCAACAGCGCTACCCAATGGAAATCTTATTGTTCCCGTAATAAAACAAGCGGATGAAAAAAACCTGATGGGATTGCAAAAATCAGTGAATGATTTGGCAAATCGTGCCCGTATAAACAAATTACAACCCGATGAAATTCAAGAAGGTACATTTACAATCACAAATTTAGGAACATTTGGTTCTTTAACCGGAACCCCCGTAATTAATCAGCCTCAGGTTGCAATTCTGGCAGTTGGTACTGTTGCGAAAAAACCGGTAGTAATGGAAACACCGGAAGGAGATGTAATTGCAATCCGGCATAGGATGATTATGTCCCTTTCGTATGATCATCGTGTTGTTGACGGAGGCATGGGTGGGCAATTTCTCAAACGTGTAGCCGATTATCTCGAAGCTTTCGATATAAATCAAACTATCTAGGATCTCTATTCTATATTATCTGGTTCTCAATATTCATCCTGCAAATAATCCATTCTAATTTTTATCAGGAATGGATTATTTTTGTTTAATCAACAGGAGGGGTAAAATTCTTAAAATTGGGTTAAACTCAATCCAAACGTCAAAAAATAGGTTAAAAAGTGTATTTTTGATTCCAGAGAGAATTGAAAACTATGCATAGAAGAATTTTAAGTGTATTAATCATAATTCTAGGTCTATACACGCTAACGGAAGCTCAGACTTATAAATATTGGATCACTTTTAAAGACAAGTCCAATTCACCTTACTCTGTTTCTTATCCACAGCAATTTCTAACGCAACGTTCATTGCAACGCAGGCAAAATCAGGGAATCCTGATTGATTTTAAAGATATTCCTGTAAATAGTTGGTATATTGACACGTTGAAAGACAGAGGATTTGTTATATTGCATGCCTCTCGCTGGTTTAATAGTGTTGCAATACAATCAAACGATACAAATGCGGTAAATGCACTTCTTTCAATTCCTTTTGTGGATAGAATAACCTTGCTTTACAATGCAAACAGCAAAAAGAAAAAAAGAGGGAAAAAAGAGGGGAACTCAATAGCGTTTACCTATACGCAAACATCTAAAAATCAAAAAGTCACTAAATCAGTAAATAGTCGAAATACAATAAATTACGGTAATGCATATCGTCAAATTGAAATGCTGAAAGGAGAAATGTTGCATAACCAGGGATTTCAGGGTCAGGGGATGGTTATTGCTGTTTTGGATGCTGGTTTTTGGAAAGTGGACACTATGTCTGCATTTGATAGTTTATGGAAATCGGGGCAGATACTCGGAGTGCGTGATTTTGTTGAAGCAAATGGAAATGTATTTCAAAAATCAACACATGGGCAAATGGTTCTTTCAACAATGGGGGCGAATGTTCCGGGCTCGATGGTTGGTACTGCACCCAAAGCATCCTATTGGTTACTCCGTAGCGAAGATGCTACTTCAGAATACCCTATAGAGGAAGCAAACTGGGCTGTTGCAGCCGAATTTGCAGATAGTGTAGGTGCTGATATCATCAATTCATCGTTGGGCTACACTTATTTCGATGATCTGATCTTTGGTCATGAATATGCCGAAATAAATGGCAAAACAGCTATAGGCTCCAAGGCCGCAGCAATCGCCGCAGCAAAAGGAATTATTGTTGTAAACAGCGCAGGAAATTCGGCACAGCAACAATGGAGATATATTGGTGTACCGGCTGATGCTGACAATATTCTAACGGTTGGTGCTGTAAACGAAAATATGGAATGGGCACCTTTCAGTTCAATTGGACCCGCTGCTGATGGCAGAGTTAAACCGGATGTGGCAGCAATGGGTGTCGCAACCATTGTTGCTACAGATAACGGATACATTCCGGGGAATGGTACATCATTTGCATCTCCCGTTCTTGCAGGTATGGTCGCTTGCTTGTGGCAAGCAAATCCAACGTTAAGTAACATGCAAATTATGAATGCTGTGAAACGTAGCGCAAACCAATACACATCTCCGGATTCCTTGCTGGGTTACGGAGTTCCGGATTTTAATCTTGCAAACATTCTTCTTACAAGCGGAGAAAAAGGGGACATGGAAAACAAACACCTGACTGCACTTCCAAACCCATTTACGGATTACCTGCAAGTTATATACGAATCAAGTGGTTCACAAACTGCCAGCATGGAACTATACAGTTGTTCCGGAAAAAAACTCTGGGAAAAAAATCAATTAAGCATCAAATCTGGATTCAACAATTATTACCTCAATGATCTAAGCAGCCTGAGCAAGGGAATCTATATTCTTGTCTTTAAAACTGATTCAAAAATATACCATCAAAAGGTGATTAAGATGTAAGAGATTCTACTAATCAAGAAAGGGCCAGTTTAAAATATTGGGGAATAATCAAAAAAATCAAAACCTATTCATAAACATTTTTCCTCGGAAGATGAATGTACGCAATTCTATCAATACTTAAATATCGTACCAGCTGATATTTAATTGTCAATTAGTAAGCTAACTAACCCACCAATTATCTTCCCATATTTCATATTTCTGCTCAAGCCAATGCCATATTTTATCAGACCAAAGGTTCGTTATTGTTTTGGCAATTACGTAGTTATTATCTTTATTAATGATTGTCCATTCTTTTGCATCATTGGGTTTTGATATGGCAAAATATATTTCTACCAAATTATCAAAAGTTGCAAAATGAATCAATCCACCTTTAACTATCCATGAATCAAGTTCAATTAATTTAAAATCAGGATTTAAGGTTTTAAGCCCGTTTGCCACCAAATAAAAGTCTTTGATTTTACCGGGTATTTTAATATCATGTTTTTTTTCAATATTCACAAAATCATCTAATTGCAATGCTTTTCCAAGCTTGTAATCAAATCCGTTTTGAGCTAGCCGAATTTTATCAAGCCGTTCTAAAAAATGATCGATCTGCATGTTCTTTTAAAATTAAATTGTATGCCACTTCCCAAATATACGCAATATTACTAAGTCCATGCTAATTAGAATAAAATAATTCTATCTGGTTATTAATTCATTGCATCCAGATGAAACTACTTCATTTTGTAGGTTCTTTTTTAGTTTTCATGGCAAACAGAATTTTTAATGACTGATCATTGATAAACTCAATATATTGGAGAGTATGTACGCCATAAAGCGCCATTTTCCCTTCCGAATTAAAGTGAATTCCCCAGCCATAACGCTTACACAAGGGAGATGAGCGCATACATGCCTGCCCCTTCGAGAAGAAATTCTGTTTTGATATTTCCGTTTCGCTGTTGTTTAATGTTTTCCTGATCGCATATATTTCAAACAAAGCTTCATCGGATGTAAACTGATAAGGATGATTCTCTATTAACTCATACTGCAAGCGGGCAATACTTTTTATATTCTGATTTTCCGGAGGAATTTCTGCTTTCTGCACAGGACAATCAGCAGCAACAGCGATAAATGTATTCTGGTAATTTGTAGTATGTGTTTTCATTCTGTATAGTTATTCATTTAGTCTAACAAAGATAGGTTATCAATGGTTTCGTAATTCTCTGGATTAATTTGAGTTTCACTTTAACATAAGCTATTAGATCATAAAATGGCATTTTTCTCTTTCCTTACTTTCCTTTATCTTTGCAGCGATGAAAACATCACAGAGTAAAATAGTCCGTAAGCTTTGGTTCAAACGCTGGTCACGAAAGGCAAATGCTGCTTTTTTAAGTCTGGGGAAAGTAGTTCATATTGGGACGCTTGCAGCTCAAATCTGTGATAAAGCTCTCGAAAAAACAGTTCAAAAAGGGTCTCGTATTCGCTCGCTGTTGAATCATTGCTTCACACTGACTCTTACTGAAGCAGAGGAAACGGATATTTCACCTCATTCGGTATTGCTTTTACAAAATGAGTTAATCCTGACAATCCTGAATATTAAATCACAAACAGAATTCCCGTTTTATCACGTGGAATCAAATCATTATAAACAGTTGAATCCTGTAAACAGAAGATATAAAAGCTTCGTTTACAGGATTTTTCACTTTCAGAAAACAATCAAAACAAATGATATTGAATAAATTTAAAATACTCAAACAGGAAATTATCAAAGGAAAAATTCTGAGTCAGACAGAGATACTGAAACTCTGCATGATGAGTGACAAGGAGCCTCTGTACCGGTTAGCAAACGATTTAAGAACGTATTTTCGAGGTAATAATTTGGAAATGTGTTCAATACTAAACGCAAAATCGGGAAAATGTACCGAAGATTGTAAATGGTGTGCTCAATCGAGATATCACAATACTCATATCGAAACGTATGATCTGATTCCGGAAAAGGAAGCTTTGCATCAGGCCAAAATAAGTGCAGATCAAGGAGTAGCGAAGTTTTCACTGGTTACAAGTGGCCGAACGATTTCTGATACCAATCTGGAAAAAGTCTGTGCTGCATACCGCCAAATTAGAGAAGAGGTACATATAACCCTTTGTGCTTCAATGGGATTACTTACAAAACCACAGCTAATCAAGCTATATGAAGCCGGAGTTCGTCATTATCATTGTAATCTGGAGACCGCTCGTTCTTATTTTCCAAAACTATGTACTACGCATACTTACGAAGAAAAGCTTCAAACGCTTCAATGGGCGAAGGAAGCCAGACTTGAGATTTGCTGCGGGGGAATTATCGGGATGGGAGAAACGCTGGAACAACGTATCGAATTTGCTCATACACTCCGCGAAACAGAAGCAATATCGATTCCGGTCAACGTATTAAACCCAATAAAAGGTACACCCTTCGAAAACACAAAACCATTGAGCGACGATGAAATACTCCTCAGTTTTGCAGTTTTTCGAATTCTCAACCCAAAAGCGAATATTCGCTTTGCCGGTGGAAGAAACCTGTTTTCACATATTCAGGAAAAAGCACTAAAAGCAGGAGTTTCCGCTGCCATGGTTGGAGATTTGCTTACCACCCTGGGTTCAAATATTCAGGAAGACCTCAAAATGTTCGACCGTCTTGGCTACAACATAATTCGTTAATAGTATGAACGAGCAGGAAATTAATTCTTACGATAGAAATCACATTTGGCATCCATATACATCTATGAATAACCCGTTACCAGTTCAGGCTGTTAAACGGGCAGACGGTGTTTTTCTGGAATTAATGAATGGAAGCAGACTGATTGATGGGATGTCGTCATGGTGGGCTGTTATTCATGGATACAATCATCCCAAAATAAATCAGGCTATTGAATCTCAGTTAAAAGAAATGGCCCACGTAATGTTTGGAGGATTAACCCATCAACCTGCCGTTGAACTGGCTCAAAAACTTGTAAGCATGACACCCGAAGGATTAGAAAAAGTTTTCTTTTGCGATTCGGGTTCTGTAGCAGTTGAAGTGGCTATGAAAATGGCTTTGCAATATCAACATGCAAACGGGAAGCCCGAAAAGCATCAATTTGCAACGATTAAATCAGGATATCACGGTGATACATGGCACGCTATGTCTGTTTGCGACCCGGATACGGGAATGCATTCTCTCTACTCAGGGCGATTGAATATACAGCATTTTGCCGAAACTCCCAACGTGAAATTTGGAAACGAATGGAATGATTTGGATTTTGAGCCGATGAAGACAATCCTGAATACAAACCACAAAACAATTGCAGCGGTAATTCTCGAACCGATTGTACAGGGAGCCGGAGGAATGCGTTTCTATCATCCCGAATATCTGAAAGGAGTTTTTAAGCTTTGTAAAGAATTAGAGATCCTGTTGATTGCTGATGAAATCGCTACCGGATTTGGGCGAAGCGGGAAAATGTTTGCCTGTGAATGGGCCGGAATTACTCCGGACATTCTGTGTTTGGGAAAAGCAATTACGGGAGGCTATATGAGTTTTGCCGCAACCATTACAACAGAGCATGTAAGCAGTACTATTTCAAATGGAGAACCGGGTATTTTTATGCATGGACCAACTTTTATGGGAAACCCGTTAGCCTGCGCTGCCGCCAATGCTTCACTTGAGTTATTGCTTCAAAAATCGCCTTTACCTAAAATTAAAGAAATTGAAAATCAGCTTTATGAAGAGTTATCACCCGCAGTTAAATCACCCAAAGTGGACAATGTTCGGGTACTGGGAGCTATCGGGGTAATTGAAATGAAAGAGCCGGTAAACATGGAATTAATTCAAAAACAATTTATTGATGCCGGAGTATGGATTCGGCCATTCGGAAAACTGATTTATACCATGCCTCCTTACATTATTCAAAAAGAAGAATTACATCATTTAACTAATGCTATTATACAGGTAATCAATAATTAAGAGATGAATTATTATTCTGATATTTTACAAAAACTTGAAACAGAAGGCAATCGTCGAATGCTAAAAAAATCAAACTCAAATGGAAAATATATCGAGTTTGAAGGGAAAAGCTATCTTAACATATCATCGAATGATTATCTTGGAATTGCGGCAAATTCATCATTTCAACAAGAATTTCTTACGCAGGTTTTAAAATCAGAACATTTTTTGTTTGGGGCAACATCTTCACGCCTGTTAACCGGAAATCATACTACGTATCAAGAACTTGAAGAGCAGTTAAAAAATCTTTATCAAAAAGAAGCCTGCCTGATTTTTAATAGTGGATATCATGCTAATATTGGAATTTTAACCGCTTTAGCTCAAAAAGAGGATCTGATTCTGGCCGACAAACAAATTCATGCCAGCTTGATTGATGGACTAAAACTTTGTAATGCCCAATGGGAACGCTTTCGCCATAATGATCTGGAACATCTCGTCAGAATACTCGAAAGGCAAAGAAACAACTTTAAAAACGTGTTTATTGTAACCGAATCTATTTTCAGTATGGAGGGAGATAAAGCTGATTTAGCCTCACTTTGCAAAATTAAGAATCAATGGAATGCTTTACTCTATGTAGATGAAGCCCATGCTTTTGGAGCCATCGGGAAAAAAGGATTAGGGCTATGTGAAGAAACTGGAACAGTTCACGATATTGACTTTATCGTGGGAACATTTGGAAAGGCAATTGCTTCACAAGGAGCTTTTCTTACCTGTAAAAATGAATATGCAGACTACCTGATTAATAAGTCGCGTTCATTCATATTCACTACCGCGTTACCTCCTATAACTCTACAATGGATATCATTTATTCTCAACAAATTAAAGAGCTTAAATCTTCATAGAGATCAACTTCTTGAAAACGCTGAGGACTTCAGAAATTCATTGGGTTCGAACGGATTTCTTTGTCGGGGCGACAGTCACATCACGTCTGTTATCTCAGGAAAAAACGAACAAGCAATCTCGCTTTCTAATCATTTAATTTCAAATGGGTATTGGGCTTTACCCATCCGTTGGCCAACTGTTGCAAAAGGAGAAGCCAGAATCAGAATATCCTTAAATCCGGCAATAACAGCGAATGAAATTCAATCACTTATTAAATCAATCAGCGAATGGAAGCAAAATGGCTGATTAAAAATTGTAATCCGAAATTATTGGTTTTCTATAGCGGATGGGCTTTTGACGAACAGTGTGTTGCGCACCTGTGCTCCGAAAATTCAGATATCGTGGTTTTGTACGATTACCGAAACCTCGATTTTCCAATTGAGATCAACAATTATCAACAAATAGAACTAGTAGCCTGGTCATTTGGAGCTTGGGTAGCAGAACACTCTTTTCCCGGTAGCCTCTCCCCTGTTTCAGCAACAGCTATTCACGGAAGCTTAAAAGCAGTAGATGATTATGAAGGCATCCCTGTTGAGATTTTCACAAAGACATTGCAAACACTAAATCCTGTAAATTTCAGAAAGTTCCTGATTCGTGTTTTTGGGGGGATAAAAGCATTTCAGAATGGTGAAAAATTTCTTCCAAATCGTTGTTTTGAAGATCAGAAAGAAGAACTTGAAAAATTGGCTCAACATTTCAACCAGAGCCCTAAAACAAATATAAAATGGACAAAATCAATTATTTCTGAGAATGATGCAATTTTCCCAATTGAAAATCTTAAACAAAACTGGAAGGGAATGATTGAGATAACAAGTAATGCCCATTTCCCATTTTCAAATTACGTAAGCTGGAACCAAATTACTAAGTGTAAATGAAAAAAACGCCCGACAAATCTGCTGTTTGCAAACAGTTTTCCAACTGCATTCATACATATTGCATTGAAGCAACTGAACAACAACGAATTGCAGAACGAATGATGCACCTCATTCATCAATTATTCATACCCTATCCCGAAAAAGCTTTAGAAATTGGTTGTGGTTCAGGTTTTTTTACCCGCAAACTATTCTGCAATTTTCCGAATAGTGAATGGATAATCAATGATATATCAGACAAAGTTCGTGATTTTATTTTTCCAATTGCTGATGAAAAAGAAGTGCAAAATATTCATTTTCTGATTGGTGATGCCGAAAATATTGATTTTCCTGATAATCTGGATTTAATTACCTCCACATCAGCAATACAATGGTTTCATCATCCAGAAATATTTTTTAAAAAAGTGGCACAAAGCCTCACCGACGACGGTTATTTTGCATTCAGCACTTTCGGACCTCAAAACTACACCGAAATCAGAAAGATAACCGGAAATGGGTTATATTATTATTCAGCAGATGAGCTTTGTACAATGCTTGAACCTCATTTTACAATATTACGTGTTGAGGTTAATATTATGCCAATTTATTTTTCAGAAGCCATTAAGCTCCTGCGTCATATCAAGAAAACCGGAGTAAACGGAAGCTTCCGGAAACACTGGACCAAACGGCATTTAGATTCGTTTACGGAACAATATCAGCGCTTTAAAGATGAAAAAGGATATCGCCTCACCTATCACCCTGTTTACATTATTGCAAAAAAGAAATAACATGAAATCTAAAACATTCTTTATCACAGGGATAGACACAAATATTGGAAAAAGTATTGCCACCGGGTGGATGGCAAAGTATTTACTGGATAAAAATATCAGGGTCATTACTCAAAAATTGATTCAAACCGGATGCCATGGATTTTCAGAAGATATAGAAATACATCGCCAACTAATGGAGATATCACTACAAGAACCAGATTTAGAAGGAATTACTTGTCCATATCTCTTTTCATATCCCTGTTCGCCTCATTTGGCCGCCGAAATTGACCAGCAAGAAATTGATCCCAGCTTTATACAAACATGCACTCAGAAACTTGAATCTGAATATCAAATTGTTTTACTTGAGGGAGCCGGAGGCATCATGGTACCAATCACACGTAAACTTCCTACAATTGATTATATCGAACAAAATAAATATCCGGTAATTCTTGTAACATCCTCACGTTTAGGAAGCCTGAATCACACCCTATTAACGTTGGAAACCTGTTTTGCCCGAAACATTGAAGTCGCAGGTATCGTTTACAATCGTTTTCAGGAATCAGACAAACAAATTAGCGACGACTTTATTCAAACAATACAGGAATACCTGAATCGTGTAAACAAAAAAATTCCGTTTGCAACAATGAATGATCTTGCAAACGGAATGAATGTGGATTTTGGAAATATCTTTAATAAAAGTAAATATTTTACCTCTATTCTTTCCGTAAGGTAATCACTGTAATTTCAGGACCTAAACCAATACGAGCAGGAACACCAATCATCCCGGTACCACGATTTATATAAAGATATTGTTCTTTTCGATGTTCATTTTCGTACAATCCGACCCATAAATTATAGAACCAATTGGCCGGGCTCCATTCTTTACCATTATGAATAAAACCCATTTGCATTGCATGTGTATGGCCGGAAAATGTGAGATTAATCTGTGGATATTTTTTTGTTACAATCTCACCCCAATGCGAAGGATCATGCGATAGCAGTATGGTAAATAACGTTGAATCAGCTCCCTTCAGTGCCTGTTTCAGATTTCCGTGGCGCGGATAACGTGATTTCATACCCCAGTTTTCGACTCCGGCCAACACAATTTGAGCATTGTTACGAGTAAAACAAAGATGTTCGTTCCGTAATAGCTTCCAACCTGTTTGCTCGTAAAAACGATAAAATTCTTCCAGATTTTTATATTTTTCTTCTTTCGATTTCCAACGAACATACTCGCCATAATCATGATTTCCCATAATAGCATACACTCCCATCGGAGCTTTTATTTGCGTCATAATATCTTTAAACGGAAAAGCCTCTGCGGTGGCATAATTCACAAGATCGCCTGTAAAAAATACCAGATCAGGATTTTGAGCATCAATCTTTTGCCTAATAATTTTCATAGGTTTAGTTCCGTAAAACGAACCCAGATGTAAATCGGAAATCTGAACTATTTTCAATCCATCAAATTCGACAGGCAGCTTCCTGAAACGGATTTCAACTTCTTTTATCTGATAATCAAATGCTGTAAATATCATTCCATATAGAAAGATCACAAAAGCTATAATTCCTAAAACCCAGGCAGATGTATTGAGAATAGTGATTAATCTAGAAATCTGAATTGCCGCTTTTCTTTTACGATTTATCAAATTAACTACCCGGTTGATAAAATCTGCAATTAAATAGATTGATGTAATAAATACCTGAATTAGAAATAAAACCGGAACAAATCCAAGCAAATAAGTGCGGATAACTGGATGCCAAAATTGCAACGGATAAAATAAACTTGCCAAAAAAAACACGACCAGATGAATACTGGGTAAAACGACGAAAGCCTTCATCAGCCAAAGCAAAAGTGCAGGATGCTTCTTTCTACCGGAAGATATTTTTATTTTTGTGAGCAGATACGAATTTAATGTAAGCAACAATATCAATACCGGAATCAGATAGACATACTTTGGCATCCGGTTTGCTAATAAAAATGCTAACAGAATAAAAAAAGCTATAATGAGAAGCCATTTAATTCGTTTACTTTTGCCAGGCAACATACAATTCTGTTTAAGTAGATACAACAAATTAAGGGTTTGGGGTGTCTGGTTAATCTGAACAGTTTAGGCTGAACAATGTTTTACAAGCTTATTCGTATTTACAAATAAACGATAAATAATAAAACAACACTATGAAACGTCTGATTTCTGCTTTTGTTATGATGGTGATAATCACCAGTGCTTTTTCGCAGAAGAATGCCTTTGAGATCAAGGTAAAACTTAACAACTACAAAGACAGTGTAGTTTATCTCGGAAATTATTATGGTTCAGGGCAGTATATAGAAGATACGGCTTTCAGATCAAAAGGAAATGAGTTTGTCTTCAAAGACAAAGAAGTAAAACCGGGAGGTATTTATCTGATAATCACGCAAGAAAAACAATACTTTGAAATTTTACTTGACAAAGAGCAACAATTTTCCATCGAAGCCACTGCTCCTGATTTTGTAGGCTCTGCAAAATTTAAAAACGCCAAAGACAACGAGCTTTTTTATGAATTTACCCGCTATAATCGTGATAAATACATGCAAAGCGAAACACTTGGGAAACGTTACAACGAAATTAAAAATACGAACAAGGATTCTGCTTCTATTCTGCAAAAACAGATTGCTGCATTAGGTTCTGATATCGGTGATTACAAAATCAAGTTCATGAAAGATCATCCCAATCATTTGATGTCATATGTTTTTAAAGCCTCAAAAGATGTTGATGTACCCGAAGCTCCATTAAACAACAAGGGAGTCAAAGACTCGCTCTTCCCTTACTTTTATTACAAAGCACATTATTTTGACAATATGAACTTTGCCGATGACCGGATTTTACGCACTCCGGTTTATCATGGTCGTTTGGAAAACTTTTTCGAAAAGGTAGTCGTTCAACATCCTGATTCTATTAATATTGAATGTGACAAAGTAATTGAGAAATCCAAAGCAAGTAAAGAACTATTTAAGTTCACCTTGTGGTTTTTGACCAACAAATATGAAAAATCTCAGATTATGGGATTCGATGCTGTCTTTGTTCATCTTGTTGAAAAATATTACATGACTAATGAAGCATATTGGGTAACACCAACCGTTTTGGAAAGCATTTCAAAACGTGCAATGCAATTAAAGCCTCTGCTAATCGGCAAGGTTGCTCCAGAGCTTATTCTACCCGATACTGCTGGTCGTTACATTTCTTCGCACAATGTAAACGCAAAATATACATTCATCCTTTTCTGGGATACCGATTGCGGCCATTGTAAAGTTGAAGTTCCGAAAATAAAGAAGTTCTACGATGAGAATAAGAAAAAATATGGCATTGAAGTTTATTCCATTGATACCGATGCAGATCTCGACCGTTGGAAAAACTACATCCGCGAAAATAATCACGACTGGATTAATTTAACCGGAACGAAAGCCAATATCGATTATCATCTTGTTTATGACATTTATAGCACTCCGGTACTATTTATTTTAGATAAAGACAAGAAAATTATTGCGCGTCGCATAGCCGCTGAACAACTCGAAGATTTTATGCGCAGATACGATACCAACAACAAGTAATCACTTAAAAAACAGCATGTAACGTATCTTAAATATATATTTTTAAGCAATTAACCCTTGGTTCGGATTAATCCAATCAGGGGTTAATTGCTTAAAAAAAGAGCTCAATTATTACGAAATAATTGATTTTGAGAAAAAAAAGATGAAATCTGAATAATTAAGTGTATCTTTGTCAAATCAATAATACCATAAATGAATACAGGAACAATTAAATTTTTTGATGAAGCCAAAGGTTTCGGATTCATCAAAGACTCAGAGTCAACAAAAGAATACTTTGTACATTCTACTGGATTAATCGACAGAGTAAAAGAAAATGACAAAGTAACCTTTGAGCTTCAAGAAGGCAAAAAAGGTTTAAATGCAGTAAATGTTAAACTTGCTTAGTTTATAATATACATAAGACATTGCGTAAAAGCCATCTGAAAAGATGGCTTTTATTATTTTACGATCAATATATATCCTTTAATTTCGGCTTCGTACCAAAGTGTATTCAAAATTGATCCACAGCATTCGTAGTTTAAAGAAGCAGACTACTCTATCCATCAAATCCATTATCCTTCTTAAGTTTTTCTCTTGCCTGAATAATTTCATACTCTTCCCGAAGTATTTTTTTCATAATGGGGATATAATAATTCCAAAAGAAAGGCACATGATCATTGTATCTTCCTCTGGGATAAATTCCTTTCACAACATGATCAATCCATTTGAACCAAACCAAACGATTGGCAATATTATTGTCGCAAAAGTCACCTGCAAAGTAATAGAAACGATAGTCTCCTAAATGTTCAAATAAAGCCGGAAATGTTG
The DNA here is from genome assembly GCA_963667975.1 of Bacteroidales bacterium. Taxonomy (GTDB): domain Bacteria; phylum Bacteroidota; class Bacteroidia; order Bacteroidales. The sequence continues at coordinate 2,577,154 of OY764079.1, read as the reverse complement.
ATGGTATTCCATATTTATTAAGAAGTGAGTCCCCCAAGAAATTTGTTTTGATCTGGTAGTAAGACAGTACCCGATTTGTTTTCCCTACCGGGAACGTAATGTCAACCCAATAAGGATAATTCATGGTTTCGGGCAAACCAAAACGTTTTTGTGCATACATCATCGTATTTATTACCGGAACAGGGTATTCAAGATTTATCTTGTTTTCCAAAATACAAATAGTACTATTTTCGTGTACAAACACAATTCCATCCTGTTTAAAAGGCCACGTATTCTGATTTTGTTGTTTATATAACCGGATTACCCAACGAGGCAATTCCGGATTGGTAATGGTATCAAGTGAATCAAAATAACGGGCAGTCCATCCACTCCATTTTAAATCGAACGTTTTCTCCATCCCACGTCTGATACCATAAGGCGTTGGATGATGAAAAAAGTTAAATTCGGCAACAATCAGCTTTCCTTTTTCTTTCATCCTTCTGAGTAAATACAAATCCCATTTATCCAGTCCGCCATAAATTTTTTCTGAGTGTTCAGTTTCCCATTCCTTTCGATACCATTCATTGTAATACATCCCGTAGCTATCCGTATAATAAGCCATATCGAGATTATTTGCCAACGAATCAAGCTCTACTGAACTCCAGTTGTAAAAATCATTAATCTCAAACTTCTCATTTTCTTTTGGAAAGAACCCTTTGTAATCCTCTGCTATATCATAAAAATGCTTATCAGGACGGGTAAATTTCAGATTCTTTAATATCCAGTTAAACGATTGATGTTCCTGACCTTCCTGGGTAAGCACAGTTTTATCCATAATCAGAATATTCATTGGTTTACGAGGTGTAAAAACCCATGCCAGAAATGAAATTAATGGAAGGAAAACCAGTATATAAAATATGGTTGTGATGATAATTTTACGTCTGTTCCGTTTTGCCATTTGAATTTTTTCAGGATGTAAAGTTAATAATTACAACAAAGCGATTATAAAAACTGTTCTATTTTCAATTTTTATACAGCTTTAACCTGCACCGCCGATAGCTTAAAAGGAGCTATTTTTGAGTCTGGATCCAGTTCATCGCGAGTCAATGCATTTACGGGAGCTTCACTAAAATGCCACGGCATAAACAATTCTCCTTCAAGTACCTGATCGGTAAGCACCAATTTGGCTTTTAGCTCTCCTCTATTATTAAAAACCATCACCATCTGATTATCGGTAAGCCCCAGCCTATTTCCATCTAATTTATTCATCAACACGTAAGCTTCGTTAGAATACGCATTCAACGATTCACACTTTCTCGACATTGTAGAAGAGTGATATTGCGACAATAATCTTCCCGAATTGAGTAAAAACGGAAACTCATCACTTGCTTTTTCGTTTTGTAAGACATAATCAACCGGATTAAGTTTTCCTTTTCCATTGGGAGTGTTAAAACGTTCGAGAAATAAAGTAGATGTACCCGGGTGGTCTTTCTGTGGACAGGGCCACTGTATGCTCCCATTTTCCAGACGTTCATACGAAACTCCAACCATCATGGGCGTAACACGGGCTATTTCATCAAAAATCTCCGATTCAGACACATAATCATGCATGGGAGTGCCCATACGAGCTGCCAGTTCATGGATTATCTGCCAGTCCTGACGTGCTTCCCCGGGTGATTCCATCGCTTTTCGAACCCTTAAAACACGACGATCACTATTCACAAATGTTCCATTCTTTTCGGCAAATGTCGCAGCAGGGAGAATTACGTGTGCATAAGGAGCTGTTTCTGTAAAGAATATATCCTGAACGACCAGGAAGTCAAGTTTTTTGAGCGATTCGCGGGTGTGATTCTGATTCGGATCAGTCACCATTGGATTCTCACCCATAATGTACATTCCTTTGATTTCCCCTTTGTGAATCGCCTTCATAATTTCGATAGTAGTCAAACCTAGTTCTCCTGAGAGTTTCTCAAAAGGATAACCCCATTCCATCGCAACTTTCTTTCGGTTTTCTTCGTTGGTAACCGAAATATAACCGGGATAATTTAATGGAGAAACGCCAACATCAGTAGCTCCCTGTACATTGTTCTGACCTCGCGGAGGATTAATGCCGGCACATTCCTTGCCTATCTGCCCTGTTATAAGCATCATGTTAATGAGGGTAAACACGTTGTTGGTTCCGGTTACCTGCTGACTCAACCCCATTCCGGTTGCTATCATCGAAGTGGGAGAAGTTGCATAAAGATACGCTGCTTCCGTCAGTTTTGATATTGAAACTCCGGTAATTTCTTCAACAATCTCCGGTGTATATTTTTCCGTCTGTAATTTAAGAGACTCAAAGGCTTCCATCCCTCCATCCACACGTGTTTCAATAAAATTTTTATCAATCATATTATCACGAATGATAATATGAATTAAGCCATTATGAAGCGCCACGTCTGTTCCCAGCTTTGGTTGTAACCACAGGGTTGAATACTTTACCAAGGGAGTCCAGCGCGGGTCAATCACAATAATTTTCATACCCTTTGCAGCTCCACGTTTTACGTAAGTAGCCGTAATCGGATGAGTTTCTATAATATTATTTCCTGTAACCAACAAACAGTCACAATTTTCAAAATCTTCAATTGAATTACTTCCGGCACCATCTCCAATTGAACGCAACATAGCTGTCACCGTTGACGCATGGCATAAACGGGTACAGTAGTCCACATTATTATTTTCAAAAACTGTACGAATAAACTTCTGAAATAGGTAGTTATCTTCATTTGTACACTTTGCTGATGAGTAACCTGCCAAAGCTTTTGCCCCATATTTTCTTTTGATCTCTGTAAATTTCGAAGCAATTAAACTCATTGCGTCTTCCCAGGAAGCTTTGCAGAATTCACCATTCTCCTGACGAATCAAAGGATAAGTCAGACGTTTTTCACTATTCACAAACTCATAACCAAAACGACCCTTCACACATAAACGACCATCATTGGGCGAAACTCCTTCCGCCCCATTAGAGCGGACAATCTTTCCATTCTTTTCCCAAAGTTCAATCTGACAACCCACGCCACAATACGGACAAGTTGTAAGTGTCTTATGAGCAATTTCATCAATTTTAACCTCACTACGGTGAGGCTTTTCAACAATGGCTCCAGTTGGGCAAAGTTGAATGCATTCTCCACACCCATCGCATTCCGATTCATTCCAGACTCCCAAACCTGCGACAATATATGCAGACAAACCTCGTTCGGTAAATGTGAGAACACTTTTCCCCTGAATTTCCTCACAGGCTTTAATACAGCGGAAGCATTTAATGCATTTTGAAGCATCATAAGTCAGAACTGGAGAGGTATCTTCAACAGGATAATTCAACGATTTCCAAACAGAAGGATATTTACGATCCTGGGATTTATCCAGATTGTAGCGTACAACAAGTTCAGTAAGTTCATCATTGTATGCCCCATCTGACTCTTCATTATGTTCCGAAATAAGGTATTCCAGAATCTCACGGCGAGATTCTTCCAATTCATCATCAAAAGCCGTTACTATCATGCCTTCCTGCACTTTTACCGTACAAGAAGCAATCAAGCCATTCATATTCTGAATTTTCACCAGACATAAACGACATGCACCCGTAGGTGTCAGCCTTTTATGATAACAAAGCGACGGAATCATTACTCCATGATCTTTTGCAACCTGAAGTAAATTTGAACCTTCCGGAGCGGTAATTTTTTCCCCGTCAAGTAAAAACGTAATGTTTCTTTGCATAAGCATTTTTTTGATTCAGAAATTCTAGAAGAGCCCGGTAAAATTCGGGAAAATACCTTTCGTCATTCCTTTCATTTCCGATTCAAAAATCTTATCCGCCTTTTCAATTGCCTTATTCACAGCAAGAACAACCAGTTCTTCAATCTTTTCTTTATCTCCCTCTTTTATCAATACTTCATTGATTGAAATTTGTTTGATTTTCTTATTACCATTGGCGGTAACAATCACTTTTCCATTTTCGGCATCAGCTTCAACATAAATATTTTCCAGCCTCGCCTTTGACTCATCCATTAACTTCTGAGCTTCTCTCAATTTGTTAAACATGTCGAACATAGCCATTATTTTTATTGAGTTTCTAATATTAATTCATGTTTAAAGTATCGCAGTATACTTCTGACAGGAAGTATAGGCGATTGTCCAAGTGGGCACAACGAGGTTTTAGACATCATTGTAGCCTGTTTTTCCAGTTCTGTGAGTAAACGTTCGTCACCCTCACTACAAAATCGGTCAAACAGGAGCAAAAGCTGCTTGCAGCCCACTCTGCATGGGACACATTTCCCACAAGATTCATGTTTAAAGAACTCCAGTATCGACTTTAAAACATCTGTTAAAAGTGTTTGATCATCAATTACGATGACTGCGCCTGATCCTAACGTCGCATCTTTTTCTTTCAAAAGATCATAGCCCAGCGGGTAATCCAGCATGCTTGCATCTACAAACGTTCCGGCAGCACCACCAAGCAAAATAGCTTTGAGCTCTTTACCTTCTTTCATTCCTCCGGCATAGTCTCCTATAAGCGACCGGAGTGTAATTCCAAGTGCAACTTCCACATAACCGGGTTTTTTCACATTTCCGCTAATGGTAAATATTTTGGTACCCGGGGTCTTTTCGGTTCCCATCTGGATGTACCATTCTGCACCGTTCTCTATTATTGACGGGAAATGAGAAAGAGTTTCAACATTATTAATCAATGTGGGCTTTCCCCATAAACCTTTTTCAGCCGGAAATGGAGGTTTAATTCGTGGGTAACCACGCTTACCTTCCAGCGATTCGAGCAAAGTAAGTTCTTCTCCGCAAAGGTATGAGCCAGCTCCAGGTTTTACTTCTATCGAAAAAGAATAATTACTTCCAAGTATCTTTTCTCCAATAAAGCCTGCAGTTACAGCATCATTTATCGCCTTCTGAATTCGTTGAATACAAAGACCATATTCTCCTCGAATGTAGATATACCCTTTTTGAGCAGAAACAGCATAACCAGCAATGAGCATTCCTTCAATAAGCAAGTGGGGATCTTGCTCCATGATAATCCGGTCCTTAAACGTTCCTGGTTCACCTTCATCAGCATTACACACTACATAGCCATAGTTCCCTGGAGTATTCTGACTGGTAAATCTGTTTTTCAGTCCTGTCGAAAATCCTGCACCACCTCTGCCTCTGAGCCCTGCCCGTAATATTTCTTCAACGATTTGTTCAGAATTCTGATTAAGTGCCTTTTTAAGAGCACAATAGCCACCTCTGTCGATATAATTCTGAATATTTTCAGGATCAATCAATCCAATGTTCTTCAACGCTATACGGGTTTCTTTTGGCATGGACAGAAGTTTAGATTACTTATTCTTGTACATTTGAATAATCTCTTTCACCAATTCAGGTGTAAGATTTCCATAATAGGATTCATTTATCATCATGCTTACTGCATCTCCACAACGTCCAAGACATTCTGTAACCTCAAGGGTAAACAACTTGTCCCCGGTTGTTTCCCCGATTTCAACATTCAGAACCTCCTTTAACGTATCAAAGATAATTGAAGATTTCAGCATTCTGCAAACTGGTGACTGGCAAACTCTGATAATATATTTACCACGAGGCTTTACGCTAAACATTGTATAATATGTTGCCACTCCATAAACTGAACTTAATGAAATATTGAGATACTTTGCAACATTTCGCATTGCTTCATCCGTTAAATAGTGTTCCGGATGAGCATTCTGAAGGGCATGCAAAATCTGTAATATATTATCCTTATGAGGCTTAAACCTTTGTAAAAGTTCTTGTGTAAGCATAAAATCCCTTAATTTCGAAGGATAAATTTACATTCAAAACATGCCCAAACCAAACTTTAATGTAAATTTAATGTAGAGTCATCGATAAATAAAGTCACAAAAGACTTACAAACAAATAGTTAACAAAAAAATATTCCATAATTTTCATTACAAATTCTCTCTACAGATATTTTTAACAAAAAAAGTGCACATAGTTGTTAAATCTCTTGCAACCGTAATGTATATCGTGTGTCTAGAGTTAAACAATAATAAAAACTGCTATTATAAATTTATAAAGCAGTACCCAGACCAAACTCTCAAATGCCATGTTCGATAAATACAGAGACTTTTTCATTAGAATCGGAGATTATTATTCTCTTATAGAATTAGAAATTGCAGGTTTTGAATTTATTTCTGAGACAGATAAATTTTTCCTGTACAGATTTAATGCAGAGCTCTACTTTCTGAAAAAAGAAACAATTCGAATGGAAGGCATAAAGAAACATCAATTATACCATATAGGTTAATTAATCAGCGCGAACATACTCTTTTGCTAAACAGGGCTACCCGAATTTTTTCCGGGCGGCCTTTTTTATGATTCGAGTAACAAATCTGTGTGCTAATCGCAAATCTCTACCTTTGCAAAAAAATCAGATATGGAAACGCTCAACTATAAATCAATTTGCCTGCAAGCAATTGATACTATAAAACAAACTGGCTTGTTTATTTTAAATGAACGCAAAAACTTCACTCCAAGCAATGTAGAAATTAAAGGCTCTCATGATTATGTGAGCTATGTTGATAAAACTGCCGAAAAACAACTTGTAGAAGGCTTAAAAACGATTCTTCCTGAAGCAGGTTTTATTACCGAAGAACAAACTGTTATTCAGGAAAATAAATATTATAACTGGATAATTGATCCTCTGGACGGAACCACAAATTTCATACACGGATTGCCTCTGTATTCTATAAGTGTTGCTTTACGCGAAGACGAAAATATTATAATGGGCATCGTGTATGAAATTAATCTTGATGAATGTTTTTATGCATGGAAAGATGGCGGTGCCTATTTAAATGGCATGCAAATTTCTGTTACAAATACAAAAGATCTGGATAATTCACTCATTGCCACAGGCTTTCCTTATTACGACTATTCGCGACTTTCTCAATACATGAATTTATTCGAAGATTTGATGCAACACACACGAGGAATACGCCGCCTTGGATCTGCCGCTGTTGATTTAGCATATGTTGCATGTGGCCGATTCGAAGTATTTTACGAATATGGACTTCGTCCCTGGGATGTAGCTGCAGGAGTACTTATTGTTCAAGAAGCTGGTGGTATTGTTACCGATTTCAATAATGGAAATAACTTTCTGTTTGGAAAAGAATTAATAGCCTCAAACAAAGGAGTTTTTGAGGAATTCAGCAAAAAGCTTCAGCATTATATGAACAATTCAACACTACCTTCATAGCTATAATCACTGAAGCAACAGATTCTACATAAAATATATCCCTATTTTGAGCTATTTTTGCGAAAAAAATTAAGTACTTTGAAAAACATACTCGATCAGTTAAATAAAGAACAACGTGCTGCTGCTGAATGTATTAAAGGTCCTGTAATGATAATTGCCGGTGCCGGGTCCGGAAAAACCAGAGCCCTCACCTACCGTATCGCACATCTTTTAGATTCAGGAGTTGACCCGTTTAATATTCTTGCCCTTACTTTTACCAATAAAGCTGCCCGTGAAATGAAAGAACGTATCATCAGCCTTGTAGGTGATGGTGATGCAAAAAATGTTTGGATGGGTACATTTCACTCTGTTTTTGCCCGTATTTTGCGTTTTGAAGCTGAACGGTTAGGCTATCCAAAATCATTTGCAATATATGATACCGACGACTCAAAAAGTCTTATCAAGAGTATTGTAAAAGACATGAATCTCGATCCTAAAACGTATGCTCCAGGTATGATTTTAGGAAGAATCTCCTCCGCAAAAAGCAGTCTCATTTCTCATATTGACTATAACGATAACTCAGAATTTCGTCAACAGGATAAACAATCCGGAAAATCTCAAATCGGAGAAATTTTCACACAATACAATCTTCGGCTGAAACGTTCAGGAGCAATGGATTTTGATGATTTACTCTTCAATACCAATATCTTACTGCGTGATTTTCCTGAAGTTCTCTATAAATATCAAAGCAAATTCAAATACATACTCGTTGACGAGTATCAGGACACAAATTTTGCGCAATATCTCATCATCAAACAATTAGCTGCCAGACTTGAAAATATTTGTGTAGTAGGTGATGATGCCCAAAGTATTTACGGTTTTCGGGGGGCGAATATCCAAAACATTCTCAACTTTAAACGCGATTATCCTGAAGCCAAAATTTTTAAGCTGGAACAAAACTATCGTTCAACCCAGAATATTGTTAATGCGGCCAACTCTCTGATTGACAAAAATCGTGATCAGATAAAGAAGACTATCTTCACCGAAAATGAACCCGGAGATAAAATCAAACTTTTCAAATCTCCATCCGACGGAGAAGAAGCTATGCAGATTGCAAATTCAATTTTTGAGCTAAAGATGAATCATCAACTTAAAAATGATGCATTTGCAATTCTTTACAGAACAAACGCACAATCAAGAACTTTTGAAGAAGCCTTACGTAAACTCAATTTACCTTATCGGATTTATGGAGGTTTGTCTTTTTATAAACGTAAGGAAATCAAAGATGTGCTTTGCTACTTCCGGTTGGTAGTGAATCATGAAGATGAAGAAGCAATGATCCGGATCATTAACTACCCGGCCAGAGGAATCGGAAACACAACCATTGACCGTTTACGAATAGCAGCAGATCAGACCGGAGTAAGTTTATGGAGCGTTGTAAACAACATCTATGCTTTTAATACTGGCATAAATACTGGTATTGCCAGTAAAATTAAAGCTTTTGCTGATATGATTGAAAGTCTGGCAATCCAATCACAAAAGAAAAATGCATTTGAAAGTGCACATCAAATAGTTCTTGCCTCTGGAATTCTTCGCGAATTAAAAGAAAATGATACCGACGAAGATGAAAACCGAGCTGACAATATTGAAGAACTACTCAATGCTATTCAGGATTTTTCCGTTCGTCCACGTGAAAATGCAGAAGATACAGATATCCCGCTATCAAATAATGAATTACGCACCCTTGATGAATTCTTACAAGAAGTTTCTTTGCTAACCGATGCAGACGAAAAAGATGAGGATCAGAATATTGAAAAGATTACACTGATGACCATTCATGCATCGAAAGGATTGGAATTCCCTGTAGTTTATATTGTGGGCCTCGAAGAAAACCTTTTCCCAAACTTTCAGGCAATCAGTTCAAGAGCAGATCTGGAAGAAGAACGAAGACTATTCTACGTGGCTATTACCCGTGCCGAGCAAAGGCTTTTTCTATCTTATGCCGAAACTCGTTTTCGCTGGGGACAACCTACATTTTGCGAGCCAAGTCGTTTTATTGATGATATTGACCAACAATTTATTGATCTCCCCAAAAAGAAAAAGGTTATCAATTCACTTCTTGGAGGAGGTATGAAAAATGACTTTAACAATATCTTTTCGAAACCATCAAAACCTGTTGATCCTTCAAAATCGACAGAGCCTTTCAAATTAAATGTAAAAACGACATCTCAACCTATCTCCAGGCCAGATAATTTAAGTGAAGAGATTAACGATTTTAATCAAATACAGCCCGGAATGAGCGTTTTTCATGAAAAATTTGGGCAAGGGAAAGTACTTGAAATAGAAGGAAGCGATGCAAACAAAAAAGCGACAGTATTTTTTAATGCAGTAGGACAAAAACAACTTCTTTTAAAATTTGCCAAATTAAGAATCATTGGATAAGCATATTTGTAATCTATTCAAAATGAATAACAATACAAATAAGAAGCAATTAGTGATTGTCGAGAAATCACATAAACGCAGCAAATCAATGGGAGTAAACCCATCACAGGTTTATCCTAAAAAAATGCTTGTATTTGATGAATTGCGAAATCGTCTTTCTTTATACAAATCATTAATTGATACAGCGACTCCATTCATAACAGAACTTTACAACTTTCTTAAAAATTCCGGATATTTTGTAATACTTACGGATGCAGATGGCTGTATTTTAACGCTTATCGGGGATGATGAAATTGTAAACGAATCTCATAAATTCAACATGATTCCGGGTGCATTTATGTCCGAAGAAAGTGTAGGAACCAATGCCATGGGTACAGCATTAATTGAAAATATGCCATTACAGCTCACCGCAAATGAACACTACATCACGGCATACCACAAATGGACATGTTCTGCTGCTCCGATTCATGATACAGATGGAAAAATCATCGGAACCATAAATTTGACAGGCTACTGCGAAAAGGCTCATCCACATACATTGGGACTTGTTGTTGCTGCTGTTCGGGCTATCGAAAATCATTTGGAAAATATAAATATTCAAAAGCAACTCTATGACTCAAACATGTTTGCCTTTGCAATGATGAATAATCTCTCTTACGGTGTTTTTGCAATTGATTTGAATGATGATATCCACTGGGTAAACAACACCGCATGTGACACATTAAATATCAGACGATTACATTTGCTTGACAAACCAATCAATCAATTCATTAAAGATTGGAATAAACTCAAACGCAGAATTTTAACAGAAAATAATATTCTTGATGAAGAAGTAAATCTTTCTATATCCGGTGAGAACATCACCTACCTTATCAATCTATACCCAATAAAAACTACTGAAAACAAAATCCTTGGCTTTCTTTTTTCATTCCGTTCTTTAAGCAGAATGTTTAAATTACTGAATAAATATACCGGACAACAAGCTCGATTCACATTTGGAGATATCGTGGGTGTTTCTAAAAAGCTAAAAGACACCTTACGTTATGCCAAAACAGTTGCCAATAGTCCAACAACAATTCTGATAACCGGAGAAAGCGGAACGGGAAAAGAAGTGTTTGCTCAGGCAATTCACAATGCCAGTGAACGTTCTGGAGAAGCATTCGTAGCATTGAACTGTGGAGCAATTTCTCCATCATTAATTGAAAGCGAACTATTTGGATATGCCGATGGAGCATTTACTGGTGCCAAAAAAGGTGGTAATCCGGGAAAATTCGAGTTGGCAAACAACGGCACTCTCTTTCTGGATGAAATTGGTGAAATGCCATTAGATATGCAAGTTCGTTTACTCCGAGCATTGCAGGAAAGTGCTGTTAATCGGATTGGAAGTGAAAAAACAGTCCCTGTTGATGTTAGAATTATTGCGGCGACTAACAAAAACTTAGAAGATGAAATAAAAAATAATAAATTCCGACTGGATCTTTTCTATAGAATAAATGTAATTCCATTACACGTTCCTTCACTTCGCGACCGAAAAGAAGATTTAATGCCGTTGCTTAAATATTTTTTGAAACACAAAGCCGCAAAGCTAAAGAAACCTATTCCTCAAATAGAAATAGACCTGATCGATCGAATCATGGCTTACAACTGGCCAGGAAATATTCGGGAAATGGAAAACTTTGCTGAAAAACTCGTCATTCTGGGAGGAAATCTCTCCCCGGAAATGATGGATCAGGAATTCAGAGCATTACCAACTTACAAAGATGAAACAATTGAACTTGAACCTATTGTATATCATAGTAAACTAAAAACTGAGTTAAAAACCCTGGCCGATTCAGAAAAAGAATTAATTCAAAACACTTTAGAATTATTAAAAAACAACATGAGTCAATCTGCCAAATCGCTTGGAATCAGCCGAAATGCTCTTTACGAAAAAATGAAACGATTGGGTCTGCGAAATTAATCTTCAAAATCAGTATATAACAGGTATTTCTTTCTGATTTTCTTAAAGTTATCTATTTTAATTTTCCAGCTTTTCCGAATATCTTCTTCCGTTTTCCCTAAAATTATTTGCTTTCGCAATGCATCTGTTCCGGCAAGTTTATCAAAAAAGGAAGTAAAAAACTTATCCTTCACTGGATATGACTCATACATTCCGATCAACCAAAATAAGTAAATTGATTTATTTACTTTCAGGTAATTACGTGCAAATTCACTCAGGTTTATCCCATCACACAACGTATCCTGATATAGCGGATTTTCACTCATTCCTTTGATTGAAACGGGTTTAAACGTAATAGTACCATGGGGAAATCCGGGATAACCAATTATGGAAAATGGAGTATACGTACCTCTCCCAACACTCACTTTTGTTCCTTCAAATAATCCTAATGAAGGATAAAGATAAATTGATTCAATACTGTTTAAATTGGGAGATGGATTTACGGGGGGGCGATAAAAAAGCGTATGATTATAGCCTTTTACCGGAATAACTTTTAGTTTACACAACATTTTGTTATTCAACCACTTTTCCCCATTTATCATTTGAGCATACTCTCCTATTGTCATACCATGAACTAATGGAACAGGGTGCATTCCTACAAAAGAAGTATACTCTTTTTCCAGAACAGGGCCGTCTACATAATACCCATTGGGATTAGGCCTGTCAAGAACAATCAGTTCTTTCATGTTTTCCGCACATGCCTCCATTATATAATGTAAAGTGGAAATATAAGTATAAAAACGGACACCAACATCCTGAATATCAAATAATATAACATCCACATCTTTTAAATTTTCTTGCGTCGGTTTTTTTTGCTTACCATAAAGAGAAATGATCGGTAATCCTGTTTGTATATCTTTACCACTTAAAAGAAAGGCACCCGCTTCTGCCTCTCCCCTGAATCCATGTTCCGGAGCAAATATTTTAACAATATTTATCTTCAATGAAAGTAACGTATCAACAAGATGTATTGTTGATACCATTGAGGTTTGATTCGCTACAATTGCAACTTTTTTATTTTTCAACAAGGGCAAATACAACCGAAATTGTGCTGCACCTACCTGAATATCAAAAGAATTTATTTCTTTCCAAGTTACAAACCGTTCCTGCGATCGTAATATTTGAGCAATAAACATAAAGAGAATTAGCAAAACAGTAGCTTTGAGTATTTTCATCATTTTTTAATTTTCGTGATACAAAAGTAAGATCATTTCAATTTTCGTAGATAGTATAGACATCTACATATACAAAAAAGTTCATCATTTATAAAGCAGCGAGCATTAAACGCATTTTAAAGCGCTGTTTATTCGATCATTAATTTACAATTTAACAAATCATAAAAGATTTCATTCTATTGCAAATTCAAGATTGAGCATGTGGGTTTCTTGAGCCATAAAATAAAGCCAATCTGAAGCAATATCGAATAAATAGTTTACCTTTGTTTTTAATTACATTTAGTATTATTTTTCTACGGGACTCTATATTTTCAGGTTGCAGGTATTTAAAAATCAGACAGAAACGACATGAACAATTACTCAGTAATTACATTTATATCTGCTGTTATTTCTTTGGCAATGTCAATTTATGGCTATAAATACCGTAAATCAATCGGCGCTAAGTATTTTAGTTTTTTAACATTAGTTGGTGCAATTTATGCATTTGGTTATGCATTTGAGCTCACTGCTTCTTCGGTAGAAGAAATAAGGTTTTGGCTTTATGTTGAATATATAGGAATACCATTTATTCCAACAGCATGGTTACTCTTTGCATTTGAATATACTGGAAAAACAAAATGGATTAATCCGAAAACAATAATTACTTTATTTAGTTTATCATTTTCGACACTGATATTTAACTATACCAACAACTTCCACCATCTCTTTTATAGGTCTATAGATCTTTCATTGTACCATGGAGCAACAGCTTCAATACTTTGGAAAGGACCTCTTTACTGGATTCATGTTGCATTTATCAACATCGCAATTTTAGTGGGAAACTTATTATTTCTTGAAAAATTTCTCCGAAGCACAATGGTTTATCGCTGGCAATCTGGCATCATTTTTTTCGGATCTTTATTTACGTGGGGAGGCTACCTCTTTTATCTCCTTAAAATCAGTCCGGAAGGACTGGACATTACACCTTTAACCTTTGTAATTACCGGAACATTCTATTCTTGGGCTCTTTTTCAATACCGGCTTCTTGATCTGGGTTCAATTGCGCTTGAATATGTATTTGAAAGTGTACGTGATGGTGTAATTCTTCTTGACATTGACAAACGTATCCTGAATTTTAATCCTCCCGGGAAAAGTATATTAGAAAACTATCAGAAAGTTACCATTGGGAAACCAATTACAAGTGGATTTGGCGAATTTTCTTCCAAACTTATCAGTCCACAAAATATTGAAGAACAAAAAGATATCATTACGATAAAAAACAATGACGAACAATATATCCAGTTAAATATTTCTACAATTTATGACAAACATAACCGTGAATTAGGATATGTATTATTATTGAGTGATGTTACTATCCGTCAGAAAACTGAGCAAAAACTCAAAGAGCTAAATGCTACTAAAGACAAGTTCTTCTCCATTATTGCTCATGATTTACGCAATCCTTTAGGAAGTATGGCTTCATTAGTAGAATTGGCGACAGACAATGAAATAAATCTTTCGAGAGAAGATTTAGCTCAAATTCTAAACGATTTAAAAGAATCATCAAAATCAACATATGAACTTCTTGATAATTTACTAAAATGGGCTCTTTCTCAAAAAGGAGAAATAAGTTGTACACCGACCCCCGGCAACATTACCGATCTAATCAATCTCAATATCCAGTTATTTCAAGCAAATGCAATGGCAAAACAACTAAAATTGGTTAACTCAACCACCAAAGATATTTTTGCTTTGTTTGACTGGGAAATGATTAACACCGTAATTCGGAATTTGATTAACAATGCAATAAAATATACAGGAATAAATGGTACTATTGAAGTTTCTGCTATAGAAACTGATAACTATATTACAGTTAGCGTAAAAGACACTGGCTTCGGAATGGATGAAGAGCTTATTCAAAAGCTTTTTCGAATTGAGGAAAAACTTTATAGCAAAACCGGGACTTCTGGCGAAAAAGGCTCCGGACTTGGTTTAATTCTTTGCAGAGAATTTATTGAAAAGCATAATTGTAAAATATGGGCTGAAAGCAAACTAAATCAAGGAAGTTCTTTCTATTTCACTCTGCCCAGAATCAATTAATTTATTCCTTCACATGTAATCCGCATTCTTTTTGATCAGGATTCTCCCACCACCATCTACCTGCACGAACATCTTCCCCTGGCTTAATGGCTCTTGTACATGGCTGGCAGCCAATAGACGGGAATCCTTTATCATGTAAAACATTATACGGTACACCATTCTTACGGATAAATGCCCAAACTTCTTCTTCACTCCATTCAATAAGCGGATTGATTTTCAAAATATTATTTACATCATCCCATTCAAACATCTGAACATTAGCACGGGTAACAGACTGTTCTCTCCGTAAACCACAAATCCATGCATCCAATCCTTCAAATGCACGTTTCAATGGATTAATTTTACGAACATGGCAGCAAAATTTTCGTTTTTCAATGCTTTCGTAAAACAGATTTATACCGTTTGCACTAACCATCTGCTCTACTTCCTCTGTATCAGGATAATATAATTTTATTTTCATATTATACTGTATCTCTGTTTTTGCAATCAAACTATAGGTTTCCGGGAACATACGCCCTGTATCAAGTGTAAAAACAGAGGCTTTATTGGGTAATTCAGAAATTAAATGCGTAATAACCTGATCTTCTGCGCCTAAACTAGATGCCAGTGCAATCTTATTTCTGAATTCGTCACACACAAAATCAATAATTTTTGACACAGGAGCATTTGAAAATCGTTCGTTTAACGAACTAATTAGAGAAGTATCCATAGAATTAATTTATGAGCACAAAATTCGCAAAATGATTGAAAGTTGATACATTAAAAATGAGCAAAAGCAGATCC
The DNA here is from genome assembly GCA_963667975.1 of Bacteroidales bacterium. Classification (GTDB taxonomy): domain Bacteria; phylum Bacteroidota; class Bacteroidia; order Bacteroidales. The sequence goes on along the minus strand of OY764079.1, from coordinate 2,561,445 downwards.
ACATCCAAACCTATATAGCACAAACTTCTAATGAAGGCATATATCAGTCCAAACTATTTCTGAAAATCAGCAATCACCATTTGAATTCGCTGATAAACATCAGATTTTACTTTAACTAATGGAAGGCGTAAGTTATTGGAGCACATACCTAAAATTTCAAGTGCAGCTTTAATACCCGCAGGATTACCATCTGCGAAAAGGGCTTGAAATACAGGCTGTAATTTATAGTGAATTTTACGAGCATTTTCAAAATCGCCATTTTGAGCAAAGCGAACCATTTGAGTCATCTCAGCAGGAAAAGCATTTCCTGTAACAGAAATAACGCCATGCCCTCCCATTGCCATAATCGGCAACGTAAGCTGATCATCTCCTGATAATACAGAAAAACCTGGTTTACAATTCTTAACAACATCCATTGTAAGAATAATATCTGCAGCAGCATCTTTTACTGCAATAACCTGATCAAGTTCATTGGCAATACGAACCATTGTTTCAGACTTTATACAAACACCTGTACGTTTGGGAATGTTATATACAATTACCGGAACGGGTGAAACATCATTTACATTTTTATAATGATAAAACAACCCATCTTGTTGGGGTATATTGTAATAAGGAGCTACCGACAAAATTGCATCAATTCCATCAAAATTAGTTTTTTTGATTAATTCCACCAGATTTTGCGTACTGTTTCCTCCTAAACCCAAAACAACAGGAACACGTTTATCCACCGTATCTACAATGAAATCAGTAACTGCTAAACGTTCTTTTTCTGTCAGAGTAGCTGATTCACTGGTAGTTCCCAAGGCAACAACAAAATCAACTCCACCTGAAATTATATGTTCAATAATATTTCCAAAAGATGTAAAATCAACTGTACCATGCTTGTGAAAAGGTGTAACTAAAGCAACTCCATGCCCTTTAAAATCTGCTGCCATTATAATTGATTATTAAACATTTGTAAATAGTGTAGAATAAAATTTGAATATTCAGAAACAGATGTACCAGCATCAATCTTCAACATAAAATCATAAATTTTCGCATGGCCTGTTTCATCTCGTCCAACTTTAAACTTAGCTTTCGACATCTGGCTAACGTACAAATTCTGGAAGCTATCCTTTAACGAAAAGTCGATAAAAATATCAAAATCGAAATTTATGAAATCACGAACATAATTACTGGTAGGTTTTCCAAACCAGTTCAAATCTTTGGTAAAATAAAAATCAAGTGAAAGTTTTTCAATTGCATAGATAGGCTTAATATTTCCGTTAAAAAAGCCCAAAGCTTTTACCTGAATTTGCTTTTCCTGAAATATTTTTTGCCAATCGCAGATTAGCTTATAATCATCTTCCGACTCCAGATTATAGAATACACCAATCGTTTTTGCTTCCGAAAGAGCAATCATTCTGCGATTAGGACGCGAAACAGGCTGTGATTTTTTAAGGTAAATATCACCAGCCTTGGTGCGGATTTGATTGATTATATTCACATTAAGCTTTTTTGATTGATTCACTCAAAGAGAAGTGTAAAAATAGGAAAGAATTCTTTTGCCTCTTCTATTTCATCTATAATTTTGTGAAGAAAGAAATACGAACTTTGTAATCTCAAATTATACTCCGTTGAAAATAACATTTCTTGGCACTGGAACATCACAGGGAATTCCTGTAATTGCATGTAATTGTGATGTTTGTAAATCATTAGATTCTAAAGATAAGCGTCTTCGATCTTCAGTTTTAATTGAAGATGAAATAATAAATCTGGTTATTGATACAGGACCGGATTTTCGTCAACAAATGCTCAATGCCCAAGTGAATCATCTCGAGGGAGTTCTTCTAACTCACGGTCATAAAGATCATATTGCCGGTCTTGATGATGTAAGAGCATTCAATTATGTTCAGCGTAAGGCTATTGATGTTTATGCCCGGAATGACGTTCATGAAACATTAAAAAATGAATTCTCATATGCATTTGCAGTTGAAAAATATCCCGGAGTACCCGAAATTCATTTGCATGAAATCAAAAATAAGTTATTCAAAATAAAAGAATTGGAAATATTACCTATTAATGTTATGCACTACAAACTTCCAATTTTGGGATACAGAATCAAAAATTTCACCTACATTACTGATGCAAATTACATTGATGATCTAGAAAAAGAAAAAATAAAAGGATCTGAAATACTGGTTGTAAATGCACTAAGAAAGCAGAAGCACATTTCACATTTTACACTTTCCGAAGCGCTAAAATTAATTGAAGAAATAAAGCCGAAAACTGCATACCTTACCCATATCAGTCATATTATGGGATTGCATGAGGCAGTAAGCAAAGAGCTCCCTGAAAATGTGTATTTTGCGTATGATGGACTTCAATTAGAACTTTAATTTAGTTCTCCCTTTCTTTACTTTTTTAAGTACTAGCAAATTCATAGGGTTTGATCCTAAACCCTGAATATTTTTATGTGTAAACCGTAAAACCTGGTCATAATATAAAATAACCACAGGGGCTTGTTCCATAATCAGATTATCCATTTGTTGATACATTTTAAAGCGTAATGAGTCAACGGTTTCAGTCATTGACTTTTCATACAGTTTATCGAATTCAGAAGAAGTAAAATGGGTATAATTAGGACCTTCCGGACTATGATTTTTTGAATAAAACAATGATAAATAATTCTCAGCATCAGGATAATCGGCTATCCAAGAGCCTCTAAAAAATGGAATTTTACATTGAGCCATCATTTCACGTAATGAACCTGGTGGAGCAACATCAACCTTTATTGGGATTCCTATCTCGATTAACTGTTGCTGAATGTATTTACACAAATCCAGATAAGAGGACGTTGTAGAAAGCGTAATTTCTGGCAATCCTTTTCCATTCGGAAAACCAGCTTCAGTCAATAATTTCTGAGCTTTCTGAATATCATAAAAATACCCTTTAATTTTTGTAGAATCAAAACCCGGTAATCCCATGGGAATCATTCCAAAAACACCCGGTGTCCCTATATTATTACGCAAGTATCTCATCATTTTCACACGATCAAAACCATAATTAATCGCTTGTCTGAGTTTTTGTAATCGCAAGGGATTTCCCGATTTAAGCTTCACAGTATCAACCATAAAACCAAGATACTCTGTATTCAGATATGACTGTGTAATCAAATTTATTTTAGATTCATATTTTGATTGAAGTTTTCCATCCCGGGTAAGCAATTCATCTTTATAAGAAGCATCCAAACCCGAAATAAAGTCAAGATTTCCTTTTACAAACTCTAGAAAAGCTGTTTGCTTATCACTTAAAAAGGTAACAGATACAACATCTAAAAAAGGGTATCGTCCGGTCTTATCTCCTTCAAAATAATATGGATTTCTTAACAATACAAGCTTTACTCCTTCTTTCCAATATTTAAAATAGAAAGGACCTGTTCCAACAGGGTTTCTTCGAAAGTTATCTTTATATAAATCGAGCGCTTCATGAGGTATAACAGAACAATATTGCATAGTTAACAAACCTAAAAACGGCGGAAATGAGCGCTTTAACTTCACCTCCAATGTAGTATCATTCAGTGCTTTAAATGGCTCAACACTATCTATCTCGTTAAAAACCCAAGCTCCAGGTGACGATATTTCAGGATCTATAATTCTTGAAAATGAATACACGAAATCATGAGCCGTAACTTTTCGTATATTATTCTTAAAGCATTTATTTTTATGAAATTGGATATCATTCCGAAGATGAAATATATAGATTTTCCCGTCATTACTAATTTCCCATGATCTGGCAATACAAGGTTGAATTGCTAATGTATCATCCAATTGCACTAACCCATTAAATATCTGATTACATGCCCAAATTCCCGCCTGATCGCGAGCAAAAGCCGGATCTAAAGAAGTAATACCTGCTGATTCGTTATAACGAAAAATTGATTTTCCACCATCAACATTTCTACGAGTACAGGAAAACAAAAATAAGACAATGAATATTAAACAGATAGAATATTTCATGAAACAAGCTTTTCAAAAGCAAATATAGTTTTTTCAAAAGAACAGAGCACGATAAAGAAATGTATAAAGTAGAAATACTGTAATTTTGAACCCTCAAAATCAGAAGAAGATGAATGCGTTTAACGATGTTCCAAATCTTGGAAAAATACTGATTCGCAAACTTCAGGAAGCTGAAATTAAAAACATTGAACAATTACGAATGATTGGCTCTGAAAAGGCATTTTTTCGATTAAAAACAGTTGATCCGGACGCATGTATCAATATGTTATATGCTCTGGATGGTGCCATTCAGGGAATTCGCTGGCATCAGCTTTCAAAAAAACGAAAAGAAGAATTAAAATTCTACTTTCAACAACTCACATTAAATAATTAACAGAATATCAAAATATTAAACACAATGAAGATCACCTGCATTGAACCTATTGGAATATCACAAAATCTCGGGGAACAATTTACACATGAAATTCAGAAACTTGGTTTTGAATTTATACAATACCCAAATAGGCCATCAAGCGATCAAGAGGCAATTGAAAGAATAAAATATACTGATATTCTGCTTGTTTCAAATTTTCCTCTTTCTGCCAATATTTTGGCAAACGCTGATAATTTAAAAATGATCTCAGTAGCATTTACAGGAGTAGATCATATTGATATTGACCACTGTAAACAACATTCAATTGCAGTATCAAATGCTGCAGGCTATTCTACTCAGGCTGTTGCCGAATTAGCCATTGGGCTTTCACTAGATGTGTATCGCAAACTAAGTGACACTCAAAACTGGCTTAATCAAGGCGATGATCGAAAAGGTTTTTTGGGCAGGGAATTATGCGGAAAAACAGTTGGAATTCTGGGAACGGGAGCTATCGGAATTCGTACAGCAAAGCTATTTCAGGCATTTGGGAGTCATGTTATTGTATGGAGCAGAAGTAAAAAAGAGCAATTAGAAGAAGCTGGTATTCGATATTTTTCTCTTGATGAAATTATTGAAAAAAGCGATATCCTCTCTGTACATTTACCATTAAATTCCGAAACCGAAAATCTGATTTCAGCAGAAAGACTCAATAAAATGAAGTCCGAAGCAATCATAATCAATACTGCACGGGGAAAAATCATTGACAATCAAGCATTGGCAAATGCACTGCAAAACAACACTATTGCTGGAGCGGGTATTGATGTTTACGAAACAGAACCGCCATTGCCTGCAAATCATCCTTTACGAAATGCTCCAAACTGCGTTTGCATTCCTCATATCGGTTTTGCAACCAAAGAAGCCATTGAAATAAGAGCTAGTATCGTACTGGACAATATTCGATGCTGGATAGCCGGAAATCAAATCAACAAGATTGTTTAACAGCAACTACAAATCGAGGCTTCCCTCTAAAATCGTTCAATATACGTACATTTACGAAACAACTTTTTTCAAAAATTTCAGCGGTTTCAGAAAATAGCTGCTCATTAATTTCCAGGTAAATTACGCCTCCTTCCTGTAAATAAAGTTCTGCAAGTTCTCTTATAGCGTTATAATATATCAACGCATCATTATCATTTACAAACAAAGCCAAATGTGGTTCCCAGTCTAAAACATTTTTGTGCATTTTGCTCTTCTGGCTCTCGGTTACATAGGGAGGATTACTTAGAAGAATCTGTGGAGATGGAAATTTATTATAGCATTGACTATCAAATACATTTGCCTTCTCAAACAAAACATCCAGTGAATTATGCCTTTGGTTTTTACATGCAATTTCAAGAGCATCATCAGAAATGTCTGTTCCCAAAACAGTTGCTTCCGGAAACGATTTTTTCATAGCCAATGCCAAACAGCCACTTCCTGTACAAACATCCCAAAAAACAGAGGGATTTTGGTTCTGATGTTCAAGAGAAATTATTTGAGCTAGTTCTTCTGTTTCAGGACGAGGAACCAAGACCGATTCATTTACACACAACTGCATATCAAACCAATCCATTTTTCCAAATATATATTGAATCGGTTTATACCTTCGTAAATCTTTGATACAATTAAATAAACTGAGCATTTCCGATTCACTCAATCTGCCCGTCGTTTTTTCGGCCAGCAATTTAGCCTTCGAACGATGAGTATAATATTCAAAAGCCTGAAATACAAATGATTTAATTTCATATTCAGAGTATCTACCTTTTAATTCTTCCTGAAAAAAGGTAATTACGTCATCTATCTTATTGGAAGGAATACGCATAGCTTGCAAAATTAAACGTTTCTTACGAATATCAATCTTTAACAATTATCAATAACCAAACAAACTATGTTACAAATATATACGCTTAAGATACATCTGTTAAACCTTACAAAAGTCACCCTTTATAATATCTTAAGAAGATAGTTTTTAAAAAGTATCTAACTTTGCAGTATGCTTAATTATCACCAAAAAATTATTGCCCGCTGTTTAGAACTTGCTGAAAATGGGTTAGGGTTCGTAGCTCCAAATCCCATGGTAGGTTCTGTAATTGTGTATGATAATAAAATTATTGGTGAAGGATATCATAGGCATATTGGAAAGGCTCATGCTGAAGTAAATGCAATTACATCTGTTGTAAATCAAGAGTTGCTAAGAGAATCTACCCTTTATGTGAATCTCGAACCATGTTCACATTTTGGAAAGACACCACCTTGTGCTGACCTTATAATAAATAAAGGTGTTCCCAAGGTCGTAATTGCAGCTTCTGATCCGAATCCACTTGTTGCAGGCAGAGGTATTGAAAAACTCAGAAATGCCGGAATAGATGTAATTACAGGCATTCTTGAAAAAGAAGCTCGTTTTTTAAATCGTCGTTTCTATACATTTCATGAACAAAAACGACCCTATATTATTCTGAAATGGGCACAAACGTTGGATGGATTTATGGATATTGATCGTCAGAATAATGAACCTGCTCAGGATAACTGGATAACCAATGATGCGCTTAAAATATTGGTTCACAAATGGAGAAGTGAGGAAGCCGCCATATTAGTCGGAAAGAACACTGCAAACAACGATAATCCCAAATTAAATATTCGTTATTGGGCCGGGCAAAATCCATTACGGGTTATCCTAAGTCGTGAAGATGATTTTTCCAATAATCTTCACATCCTTGACCAAAGTCAGCCTACCCGAATTTATACCCGAAAATCTAAACCCAACTCCTCCAACCTGGAATATATCTCACTCGAAAACGACTCCATCCCTTTTGTGATAAACCATCTTTATTCAAGCGGAATACAATCTGTTATTATAGAGGGCGGAAAAACAATTCTGGATCGTTTTCTAAATCTTGATTTATGGGATGAAAGCAGAGTATTGATTGGAAACAAACTATTTAAGCAAGGACTCAAATCCCCAAAAATGCTCTTAAATCCAACTGAGAGTTATTCTATCGACAATGATACCGTATTGATTTACAGAAAGTAAAACCATGATTTATTTAGTATTCGCAATCATTTTTTCATCGCTTATTTTCATAACTTTTAAATTGTTTGATGCTTTCAACATCGACAACCTTCAGGCAATTGTAACAAATTATGTAATTGCAGGTATTTTGTGTATTCTGTCGGCTGGAAGTAGCTGGAATTTAATCAGGATAATACAGGCTCCGTGGTTTGGAATGGCAATAGTCCTTGGAATTCTTTTTATTGTCGTCTTTTACATTTTTGCAGAATCAGCACAACGAAGTGGCGTTGCACTCACAGCAGTAGTAAGCAAAATGACTGTTATTATCCCTATTTTAGTAGGTGTTATTTTTTACGGAGAGCAAATAAATGTATTGAAAATTGCAGGTATATTATGTGCATTACTTGCATTTTCACTCGTTTTACGTAAAGAAGGTGAGAAATCAAAACTTCGCTTTGCACTAATCTGGCTTCCTTTGATATTATTTATAGGTGCCGGATTCAATGATACCCTGATGAAACATTGCGAAAAACTCTATGGGTTAAAAGGCGATGAAATCTTTCTTTTTTTATCGGTAGTGTTTCTCTCTACCTTACTTATTGGAGGAACATCCATCAGTTGGAAATATCTAAAATACCGTAAAAAAATCAAAGTCAAAAATATATACGGAGGCATTGCCTTAGGCTTACTCAACGTAGGATCAACCTATTTCATGTTTAAAAGCTTTGCCTTGTTTGAAAGCATCGTATTTTTTCCAGTTTTCAATGTTGGAGTTGTCACAATTTCGGCTCTAACCGGCCTTATTGCATTTAAAGAAAGACTATCTTTGATAAACTGGATAGGAGTTATTGCATCTATTGCATCTATTCTGTTAATTGCATTTGGACAATGATGTTTGATGATACTTATAAAACAATTACAGAACTCTCTGAAGGCATTTACAAAGAAAAAGGAAGTAAATTCTTCTCTTTTGCAATGCCAGTAAAGACTGAAGAGGAAATTAAGGAAAAACTGGCGGAACTACGTAAAACATATTTTGACGCACGCCATCATTGCTATGCATATATTTTAGGATTCGACAAATCAGCCTGGCGGGCAAATGATGATGGAGAGCCCTCCGGAACAGGAGGAAAGCCTATTTACGGGCAACTTTTATCTCACGATTTAACCAATGTTCTGATTGTTGTAATCCGATATTTTGGAGGAGTAAAGCTTGGAGTAAGCGGGCTAATCAATGCATATAAAACCGCAGCTAAAAATGCCATTGACAACAACAAAATTATAATGCTCACTATTCAGGAAATTTATACTGTAGATTTCGATTACATGCAGATGAACAACATTATGAAAGTCCTCAAAGATGAATCTGTCAAAATTTATGAACAGAATTTCGACAATCAGTGTCAGATAAAATTTTCCGTTCGACAATCCAAAGGAATATTCATAACTGATCAATTATCAAAGATTTCGGGTAGCAAAATACAATTTATTGCCCTTTCTTAAATCAAACGATTAACCATTCACTAACAATCAACTTTTCATACAATAAAATTTATTAAACATATAAAATATTTAATTACAAATATTTACACAACAATCAAAGTATTGAAATAAAAAAAAATGCACGCTATTAACATTTTTTTTACTGAGATTTTTTTTTGAATCTAATTTATGCCTATACTTGTAGTGGGTACATTTTCCGCCACAAAACAATACTATCTATTGATAATCAAAAGGGTTGAAAAATGAATTGCATTGTGTTTTTGAAAAGCTGATTTTGGGCCATAATATACGGCAATCTTTTTCAAAAGTCAATAGCAGAAAAAATTTTTTTTTCACTTTTTAGTGATGAATTTTGTTAGGAAAACTGATTCAAGCATGGCTTTAACTTGGTAAAGTATGCATAAGTAACTAAATAACAAGCAAAAAGGTAACAATTAAGTATCATTATGTCGAGTATTATAATGGAAAGAACTTATAAGGAAGTTTGGGATAATTGCCTGAGAATCATCAAGGATAACCTGGGAAACAGCCAGAGTTTTCGTACGTGGTTCGAGCCTATAAAACCCGTAAAGCTTGAAAATAATGTTCTTACCATACAAGTTCCCAGTCAATTTTTCTATGAATGGCTGGAAGAACATTATATTACTCTTCTGAAAAAAACGATCAAAAAAGAACTTGGCTCAGAAGGCAGGCTCGAATACAGTATTATTATTGACAATTCGAGTTATGAATCAAATCCCTACACCGTAAAAGCGACAACATCAAACCGTCATGCCATTCAAAATCCAGCCATCAACATGCCAATTGATATAAACCGCGACGGCTCTAAAGAAATTCCAAATCCGTTTATCATACCCGGATTAAAGAAAATCAAGGTGCATTCGCAATTAAACGAGAATTACTCTTTTGACAACTTTGTAGAAGGAGATTGCAACCGTCTCGCTCGTTCTGCCGGCTGGGCGATTGCACAAAACCCGGGGAAAACCGCGTTCAACCCTTTATTTATCTACAGTCAGGTTGGATTAGGCAAAACTCATCTTGCCCATGCTATTGGCATCCAAGTGAAGAATAACTTTCCTGACAAAACTGTTCTATACATAAATTCAGAACAATTTTTACAGCAATATATTGAATCTATCCGCAATAACAACCATAACGATTTTGTACACTTCTATCAAATGATGGATGTGTTGATTGTTGATGATATTCAATTCATTGGCGGAAAAGAAAAAACCCAGGATGTCTTCTTTCACATATTCAACCACTTGCACCAGAGAGGCAAACAAATAATTGTCACTTCAGACAAAGCTCCGGTTGAATTAACGGGATTTGAACAACGACTTCTCTCACGCTTCAAATGGGGATTGGCCGCTGATTTACAAACTCCTGATGTTGAAACCCGTATTGCTATTCTGAAAAAGAAAGCTTACTCACATGGAATTGAACTTCCGGACGATGTAATTGAATATATTGCTTACAGTATTACAACTAATGTAAGAGACCTCGATGGAGCATTGATTTCTCTATTAGCTCAATCATCACTAAACAAGAAAGTCATCTCAATTGAGCTAACGAAACAGATGATTGATAAATTAGTGAAAAACAACAACAAAGATATATCAATCGACTTCATTCAAAAAATCGTTTGTGACTACTTTGGGATTCCGGTTGATCAAATCAACACAAATACCCGTAAACGGGATATCGTTCAGGCTCGTCAACTTTCAATGTATTTCTCAAAAAAACTGACAAAGTCTTCTCTCGCCTCTATTGGACAGGCATGCGGGAATAAAGATCATGCAACTGTGCTTCATGCATGTCGCACGGTTACAAACCTCATCGATACAGATAAGCAATTTAAACTCTATGTTGATGAAATTGAGAAACGTATTAAAATTTAAATCAATTTATTTAACTTTATAAATACAGTTCAAAAAAGTCACGCTACCCTATTTTGAGTGTGGCTTTTTCTATTTTTAAGTATCTGCAAAATCATAAAACAGGAATAACCGGTTGTATTAAAATCTATTATTTTGTATTTTAAATATCGACAACTTCAGATATGAAAAAGATATTGTTTGTTTGCCATGGAAATATTTGCCGATCACCAATGGCAGAAGGAATTATGAAACATAAAGCGATGGATGCCGGAATCAGATTGGAAATAGATTCGGCAGGATTTGAACCATTTCATTTAGGAGATGCCCCTGACCCTCGCTCAATATTAACCATGAAAAAGCATGGAATTGATATCCGTAATTTGCGCTCAAGGCTAATGAAGCCAGAAGATTATAAAAAATTTGATTTCATCTTTGTGATGGATAAAGCAAATTACAAAAACGCATTATATCTTGCTCATTATGAAACTGATAAACAGAAGCTTGACTATATAATGAACGTATGCGACTCTGGAAAAAATATTGAAGTTCCTGATCCTTATTATGGAAAAGGAGATGGTTTCGAGCACGTGTATCAAATGCTTGACAAGGCATGTGACGCAATTCTTAAAATCATAAAAGATTAAAGTAATGACTATTACAAAAGAAGACCTTCTGGAAGCCCGATACAGAACAGAAAAATATATACATAACACACCTGTATTGTCTTCATCTACTTTCAATTCGGTAATCGGTGGAAGTATTTTCTTTAAATGTGAGAATTTTCAAAAAGCTGGTGCATTCAAGTCCAGAGGAGCTATAAATGCTGTTTTTTCTATCTCTTCTCAGGAAATTTCAAAAGGAGTTGCGACACACTCTTCCGGAAATCATGCAGCAGCACTGGCTCGTGCAGCCTATCTACGAAATACAAAAGCATGGATTGTAATGCCCGAAAATGCTCCGAAAGTAAAAATTGAAGCCGTTAAGAACTATGGTGGAACCATCATTTTTTGCAAACCAACATTATCTGCAAGAGAATCTGCTCTTCAAGAAATTATTGACAAGACTGGAGCCATTGAGATTCATCCCTACAACAACGAGAAAGTAATTGCCGGCCAATCTACAGCTGTTCAAGAAATTCTGGAAGTAATTCCCAGACCGGAAATTATCATTACTCCTGTTGGAGGAGGCGGATTATTAAGTGGATCCGCTCTTGCTGCACATCATTTCTCGCCCGGAACAAAAGTTTTTGCAGCAGAACCACTTAATGCTAATGATGCATTTTTATCATTCACATCCGGAACGTTTATTCCCTCTGTAAATCCCCAAACCATTGCAGACGGACTTTTGACATCCTTAGGGGATATCACATTCCCCATAATACAAAATCATGTAAATAAAATCATTACTACAGATGAACGTTCCATTATCAAAGCCATGAAATGGATTTGGGAGCGAATGAAACTCGTAATTGAGCCTTCTTCGGCTGTTCCTGTTGCAGCGATTTTTAACAATCCAGAAATATTTCAAAATAAAACTACTGTTGTAATCCTCTCCGGAGGAAATGTTGACTTAACGAAATTACCTTGGCAATAATAAATTATGAACACAAAAGGCAAACTTATCTTACTCCCGGTTCCAATAACCGAAGAAGCAGATTTCACAACAATTCCACAGGTTGTATTAAGCGCTATTGAGACCTTGGAAATATTTGTAGTTGAAGAGATCAAAACAGCTCGCCGGATACTTCGTAAAGCTGGCTATACCCGAAATTTCGATGAAGTAAAATTTTATATTCTCAACGAACATACTTCTGAAACAGAAATTCCGGAAATGCTTCAGGAGTTAAAATCAGGCAAAAATGTAGGGATGCTTTCCGAAGCCGGGTTACCCTGTATTGCAGATCCTGGAAATCCATTGGTTATTGCCGCACACGAATCAAAAATACAAATAATCCCCCTCCCCGGTCCTTCATCACTGTTCCAGGCATTAATGGCATCAGGATTTAACGGACAAAATTTTGCCTTTGTAGGTTATCTGCCAATTGACAAAAACCAGCGTAACCGGAAAATAAAAGAGATTGAAATCCTTGCTTTAAAAAATGATCAGACTCAGATTTTTATTGAAGCCCCCTACCGAAACAATGCAATGTTTGAGGCCTTGATATCAACACTACAGCCTTATACTCATCTTTGTATCGCCTGTAGAATTGGGGAAGTTGATGAATTTATTCAAACACATACCGTCGTCGATTGGAAACGCCAAAAACCTGATCTACACAAAAAAAATACAGTTTTTCTGATTTACAGATAATCATTTTACTCTCCCATCTCCTTTTTTTTCTTTTTCAACCAAAGCCTTTGACCAACTTTTGGTTGAGATCCTTTCTCCATTTTGTTTTTAGAATAGAGCTGATTCAGCTTTATCCCATAAAACTGGGATATTGATAACATTGTATCTCCCTCTTTCACAATATGATATTCTGCAAAACCCTTACGACGTTTGGGTTGCATATATACTATTTCTCCGTCCTGAAATTTATGATTTTCATCGAAATCATTGTAACGGACGAGCTCCCGGGGAAACACTCCTAATTCACGGGCTAAATCTTCAATTCGATCTCCTTTTCTGGCAAAAACAAACTTAATTTCATTATTGAGAAAGACCTTACGGCCAGTTAATCCAAACGAAACTGGCTCAAAATCATCCTCATTATCCTGTGAGCTCATAATTACAGGTTTATCTTTAAACTTTATTTTCTCAGCATCTGCAAGAAAAGGAGAGTAATTGGTATCATACTGCCAAAGGTTGTTCGTTTCAATGATTTTGATCAACAATTGGGGATATTGGGGATTTGTAGCATATCCAGCATCCTTTAAACTCTGCGCCCAAGCTTTATAATCATTTTTATCAAGCAGAAAAAGAGAGGCATAACGCTTCCGCGTACTCAAAAAGCGGGCATGGTCGGCAAACGACTCCTCCGGGGTATCATACACTCTAAAACACTCATCCTCTTTATCATCCGTTTTCAAATAGGTTTTACCCAACCAGTCTTTATGACATTTTATACCAAAATGATTATTTGCCTGAACAGCTAAATCACTGTTGCCATTTGCTGATTCTAAAATCCCCTGAGCCAATGTAATACTTGCAGGAATCTTAAAATCAAGCATATTACGTATTGCTATTGCACGATAGCGATCGATATACTGAGGGATTGTGATAGATTGAGATTTAATCAATATATTAAATACCAAGACAATAGCCAGGGCCAAAAAAGAAGATTTTCCATTCATCGAAAAGCAATTGATAATATTTTTCTCATACAAATATACAAGATATAACAGACCTATTCATTATTACAAATCTGCATATATCTTGAATAAGGTAGTATATCAAAAAAGATTACATAAATATTTATTATTTCAATTTAATATTAAGCCTTATTTAATTATAAGCCAACAATTATTTTTTTTTGCATTACAATTAATATTTTCATATCTTTACAATTCATTAATGAAATTAATAAATATACATTATATATTAAGTAAAAACTATACATAGTTATTCAATCATAACATTTTTATAAATAGATAAACATGAACGGAGTAAGCTGAAAATCCCTAAAGAGTAGGCAACAATTCATAAACCAAAAAAACATGAAGAAAAAGATTTTAGTATTATCATTGCTTTTAGTGTCAATGTTACAATTGAAAGCATCAGATGCATATCTGACAAATTTTTCATTAAACACTTATTTAAAAACAAATACAAATTATGACATAAGTGTTACTGTAAAGAATGCAAACAACACACCAGTAACTAATTTTACGTTATGTTGGCAATTAGATAATGGCACTGTTTACTCAAAAGTTTTTGGTGTTGGCGGTGGAGGGATAACAAGCGGAAACTATTTACCCGTAATACATACAAATAAACTAACTATTGCAAATTCAGGAAATTACCACATAAAAGTTTGGATATGCAATACGATGACAAGCGATAATAACCAAGCAAATGACACAATTCACAAGGATGTAATGGTATTATCAAACTATGTAACTAAGAAAGTTCTTATTGAGGAATTTACTGCAACGTCATGTCAATATTGCCCTGCAGGAAACAGCGTATTAAATACAATTTCAAACAATGAAAATGCAGTTGTAGCAGCTATGCATACTACAGGCAATTATGCCACAACACAAACTTCAAGCTATGCTTCTTTGACTGGTTGTAGTGCAACCCCACAGGCAATTATAAACAGAGGAGAATTCGGAACTTACAATATTACCTCAAATCACGCTAACTGGAGCCAGGACGTTACAAACAGAATCGGAATCTCTCCGGTTGGCATCAGTTTTACACAAAATTACAATTCCACTAACAGACTTCTGACTATCAATACTAAAGTAAATTTCAAAGAAGCATTCTCTGGAGAATATCTGGTTAATATTTATGTATTGGAAAGTCGAATAATTGGATATCAAGCCGGAGCGTCCAGTAATTACACTCACAATCACGTTGTAAGGAAATTATTGGGTGGAACAGAAGGATTCAGCAACTTTATTCCTTTGCAGCCTACTGCAAACATGGATTATACTCGTCAGGATACTATTACAATTCCAACGGCCTGGAATGCTGCCAATCTAGAAATTGTGGCATATATTTATCAAAAAAACCAAAATAATCTCAGAAACGTACTTAATGTATCAAAGTACTGCTTTAATACAACCGGGCTAGAAGAAATGGAAAACAATTCCTTAATAAAACACTATCCTAATCCTGTTAGTGAACAGCTTACTCTTGAATTTAACAACTTTACGAATAACAAAGTTCAGGTTTTCTCACTGGATGGAAAGCTTGTTATTGATCAGGAATATCAAAATGTGAACTTTTGTATTATACCTATGAGTAATCTAAATAGCGGCATATATATCATTCAAATCACGAATGAGGAATCTACAAAATCATTCAAAATCACAAAATTATAGATTTTTTAATATTTCAAGAGCGATTATCTTTGCATAATTCAAAATACGAAGGTAATCGCTTTTTTGTTTTTATAACATTGATTTCGAAGATCAAAGCATTCCGAAATCATTCAAGTATATTTTATTTTCGATATTATCACCATTATCCTTAATTCAATTAAATTCTTCCACTCCATTTCAAATCCCTATTTTTGCAAAAAACGACAGGGTATGATAAAATTTCACCGGTTTACACTTGATAATGGGCTCAAAGTCATTGTTCATCAGGACAATTCAACTCCCTTAGTTGCCGTAAACCTTTTATACAACGTTGGTTCTAAAGACGAAAACCCGGATAAAACAGGATTTGCACATCTCTTTGAGCATTTGATGTTTGGTGGTTCTAAAAACATTTCACGCTTTGATGAACCTTTAGAACGAGTTGGTGGTGAAAATAATGCATTCACAAATAACGATTTTACAAACTACTATCTTACCATTCCAAAATCAAACCTCGAAACTGCATTTTGGCTGGAATCGGACAGGATGAATGAATTGGCATTTTCTGAAAAAAGTCTTGAAGTTCAGCGAAGTGTTGTCAGTGAAGAATTTAAACAACGGTATCTGAATCAGCCGTATGGCGACACGTGGCTTCTTCTCCGTCCTTTAGCTTACAAAGTGCACCCTTACCAATGGTCAACTATTGGCAAAGACCTTTCGCATATAACCAACGCCACGATGGAAGATGTGAAAGCATTTTTCTATAGATTTTATCGTCCGAATAATGCTATTTTGGTAGTTGCTGGCGATGTTACTCCTAACGAAATCAAAACACTTACAGAAAAATGGTTTGGATCCATTCCATCAGGAACCCCTTATGTTCGTAATTTACCGAAAGAACCTCTCCAAACTGAAGCTCGTTTATTGAATGTTGAACGTCAGGTTCCGTATGATGCCATTTACAAAGCTTATAAAATGGGGAAACGTACTGATATTGATTTTCACGCAACAGATCTGTTATCAGACATTTTATCAAATGGCAAATCTGCGCGTTTATACCAACGGTTGGTTAAAGAACAAAAAATATTCAGCGAGATTAATGCTTACCTTACTGGAGAACTGGAAGAAGGTTTGTTTGTGATAACCGGGAAACCCTTTGCAGGAATTTCCCTCGAAATTGCAGAAGAAGCTTTGATACAAGAAATTGAACTCATTAAAAACAACCCTGTCTCAGCTTACGAATTGAAAAAAGTAAAGAATAAGGCGGAGTCGATGTTTATTTTTTCGCAGATAAAAGTCTTAGACAAAGCTATGAATTTAGCTTTGTTTGAATTGATGGGTGATGCCGACAACCTCAACACAGAAGCATCAAAATATCAGAATGTTACAACAGACTCTATTATCCGGCAAGCCGAAACAATATTTAACCCGGATCGTTGTTCTACATTGTATTACCGGGCTATTCGCTAATATTTTTGAGGGTTGAGACACCTTTTTTAACATAACAACTGTCTGATGAGAGAATATGATGCTAACTGAAGAGGACATAATCAAAGGCTGTCAGAAAGGTGATCCTGTTGCTCAAAAAAAACTCTACGAAAAATATGCATCCAAAATGTTTGGAGTCTGCATACGCTACTTTAAAAGCACCGAAGAGGCTGAAGATGCGCTACAGGAAGGCTTTATTCGATTATTCAAGTATATTGGGCAATATCGGGGCGATGGCTCTTTTGAAGGCTGGATGCGTAGAATAATTGTCAATACAGCTTTGAATTATCACAAAAGCATCCTCAAACATCAGTATCATACCAATTATCAAGAAGTTGAAGAGTTGATTGAAGACGAACGTATCGCTTATGACCCCATGCATGTTGAGTTTCTGCTAAAAGTTATTCAACAGATGCCTGAAGGATATCGTGTAATTTTCAACCTCTTTGAAATTGAAGGATATAGCCACAAGGAAATTGCAAATATGCTCAAAATATCTGTAAATACTTCCAAATCGCAATTAATGAAATCGAAGCGTTATATTCAACGCCAACTCGAAAAAATTAACGAACTTAAATATTAAGGTCGTATGAAAGAACAAAAAGAAATCGGAGACATCTTCAGAGAAGCGTTTCAGGAATATGAACGCAAACCTTCTGAAAAAATTTGGCAAAACATAGAATTACAAGGTGTTAAACCTATATCGCAGCCCTATTTAACACCTAAAAACCTATTCATCGGATTTGGTTCTGTTGCCATTATATCTATGGCTGTATACTTTGTATGGCCTTCTGAAAAAAACATAAATATTTCTGTACCCATTGCAAAACACGAGCAATTTGTTACTCAGCCTTCTGAAAATAGCAACATATCGTATCCTATTGAAACAAAGAAAAATACAATTGAAAATCAAAATATTTCACCAATTCAAAATCCAACTACCTCCATTCAAAATATTAACCAGACACAAACTACCAATGTAAACACGCCTGCTCAGGAAATACAGAATAAACAGCCTCAAAATAATATAAACCCTATTTCAATTACTTCAGTTTCTAACAATCCTGTACCTGTCGCTACCCCAAAACCTGTACTGGTAAACTCAACCAGAAACTCAAATTCTGCTCCAAATACAATTCCTGAAACCGAAAAAAGAACTGTTGTGATTAATTTCACTCCAAATCAACGTACATGTAGAGGAGAAAAAGTAAAACTGGAAGCAATTGGAGGTGTAAGTTGGCTTTGGAGTACAGGTGAACGAACTTCTTCAATTTTTGTCACTCCAGAATCGACTGAAAACTATTCTGTTGTAGTTACCGATGAGTATGGATCCAAACATACCGGATTAATTGAAGTTGCAATAGAAAATTGTGATGTAGTTTACGTTCCTAATGCATTCACTCCCAATCAAGATGGGTATTATGATGAATTTAAAGCTGTAGGAACAAACGTAAAGGAATTCGAAATTTTGGTATTTTCGCGCAACGGACAACTGGTATTTCAATCCAAAGATATTAATCAGGGTTGGGATGGTACAATTAAAGGTTCACCAGGACCCGGAGGCGTATATGTTTACAAACTTAAATATATTGACGCTCTAAATAAACCACACCAGCTATCCGGTTCGCTTACGCTAATCCGATAACTATGAATTTGAACTTAAACAGAAATCTCACTCCGAAATTTTATCCCATATTACCCGAAAATCTTCGCTTAGATATGTTAAAACCGGAAGTAATCCGCCTGAACAACGGTCTTCCGGTTTATATTTTCAGCGGAGGAAGTCAGGATATTGTAAAAATAGAATTTGTCTTTGATGCAGGAAGTAGCTTTCAGCGCAAATCTTTTACTGCACTCTTTACAAATCGGTTACTCACAGAAGGAACCCGATCCTACAACGCATCTCAGATAGCTGAAATAATTGATTTTCATGGCACTTTTATTGAGAAAAATGTTGACGTTGATCAGGCTTTTGTTTCTTTAATTTCTCCAAATAAACATCTCGAAAAATTACTTCCTGTTTTTGAAGAAATTATTAAACACCCTCGGTTTCCAGAGGAAGAAATTTCCATCCATCTTAAACGTATCCAACAGGAACACAAAATGAGTATGGAAAAAGTTGGAACTATTGCTCGTATCCGCTTTCGGGAAATGCTTTTTGGTGAAACTCATCCTTATGGTATATATAATGATATTACATTAACAGAATCGATTGACAAAAATGAGCTTATCGATTTTCATCGTAAATTCTATAATTCTGAAAATGTAATAATATTCCTATCCGGAAATCCAGATGAAAACGTGATTCAAATGCTGAATCAATATTTTGGAAAGAACGACTGGAAAGGCAAAAAAGCTGAGTTAAATCAACATTTTCCTGGGCTCCCTGCCAATATTCATAAAAAACATATTGTTCGTGAGGATGCAGTGCAGGACGCAATCCGAATTGGGAAAGTTATTTTCAACCGAAGTGAAAAAGACTTTATTGTACTTGATATTTTAACTAAAATATTGGGAGGATATTTTGGTTCACGGCTCATGATGAATATTAGGGAAGACAAAGGGTATACTTATGGAATTGGCTCTGGATTGGTTTCTTTCCGTCATCATGGTATCTTCTTTATCTCTACTGAATCAGGAGTTGAATTCAGAGAGAACGTTAAAGAAGAAATTTATAAAGAAATAGAAACCCTTCGTAATGAATTAATTCCGGAAGAAGAGCTTGAACTTGTTAAAAATCTGATGCAGGGTGAGTTTTTACGTTCCATAGATGGCCCATTTGAATCCGCTGAAATAAGCAGAACTCTGATGTTAAACAACTTAACAACAGATTACATTGAACAACATTTAAATACGTTAAAATATATTACTGCTGAAGAAATACGATTGATGGCTCAAAAGAATCTCTCAATAGAATCATTTCACGAGCTAACTGTTGGGAAATAAAGCAATAGAACAAACGTTTTCCATATTATAGTTGTCATTAGTATAAATCAGATTTCAATTCTATGAAGTATATTTTAAAGATATTGATTGTTGTTTTATTCATCTTTAAACTGAATGAATCCAAAGCAGCCGTATCTCCTGTACTTCGCTGTATTTCTGTAAATCCAAATGGATCTATTACGCTAAATTGGTCATTTCCAACCGATACATCTTTATTCAGAGCATATTACATTTATAGAACCACAACTTTCCCAACTGGTTATACATTAATTGACAGCGTACTAAATGCAAACACGTTAGCGTATACAGATGTTAATGTAAATGGAAATTCTCAGTCATTTGCTTATTATATACGAATTAAACAACGAAACGAATTGGAATCACAACCTTCTGATTCCTTACAGAGCATATTTTTAACAGTAGCAAACCCATTAAATAATACAGCCATTTTAAATTGGAATTCTGTTAGAAACCCATTGCTGACTACATGCTCTCATTATTATGGAATACACCGAAGTAAAGGTAATAATTCGTTGATAATTATCGATTCAACTCAAACTCTGTCATATATTGATTCCATCAGAGTATGTAATGACTCCGTATTTTATCAGATTCGTATTCGTGACAACAGTGGATGTAGCTCTAATTCAAATATCAAAGGGGATTTATTTCAAGATTTAATCTTCCCTTCATTGCCTGAATTTGACTCGGTAAGTATTAGCAGGTCAACTGGCAAAATCACACTTGGCTGGCAACCAAACCCAGATACAGATACAAAAGGTTATATTATTTGCCGTGGAAATCCCTGTATTACAATTGATACCGTTTGGGGCAGATTTAACACATTCTACACAGATATGGCTGTAAATGCTGATAATTCTTCTTATACTTACCGGATTGCAGCATTCGATAGTTGCAACAATACAAGTCTTTTTACGCAAAATCAGCAAAGCCTGTTCCTAAAATCAGTTCTTGACTTATGTGGCAATAAAATAGAGCTAACCTGGAATGATTATATTAATATGAAGCAAAATCTGGAAAGCTACAAGATTTTGGTTAGCATTAATGGAGGAAACTTTAATTCGATTGCATCTTTACCAATAAACCAACACTCCTATATTTTCACACCATTGCAAGATAATACTTCTTATTGTTTCATTATTCAGGCAATTAATATAACTCACACAATTACATCCGGTTCAAACAAAAATTGTTATTCGATAAAAAAACCAGGACATCCGCAATGGTTTTATTTGCGAAATGTGAGTATTCTAAACCCGGAGCAGGTTGAAATAAAGCTCTATACAGACCCAACAGAGGTTGCTCAATTATATAAAATCTACAATTCTGCTTCACCGGCAGGTCCATGGACATTTGTTACATCTTTAAGCTATGCTGCTGTAAACAATTATTCAACAATTCATATAAACAGCAATACAAACCTCGCTCCTACATATTATATGGCTGTAATATCAGATAGTTGTGGTAATACCGGAGATAGTACTCAAATTTCAAAAAGCATTTACCTTCAAGCCAGCATTGTTGATAACTTCACAAATACCATACAGTGGGATTCCTACTTTTTATGGGCAGGTTCTGTTTCGGAATACAGATTATATCGTTTGATAGACAATGATCCTATTCCTATGTTGGTAACAACTAAAACCGGAGGAATGACAAGCTATAATGCAACTGATGATATTTCAAATTTTTCATCCAGTGGGGGAATGTTTACTTATTACGTTGAAGCTATTGAAGATAACTTTACACCTTACCCATTTACAGAAATCAGCAGATCTAATCAGTCCTCTGTTAATCAACAGTCTGATATATTTATTCCGAATGCATTTATGCCCGATGGAATAAATAAAATTTTCAAGCCAGTTACTGTTTTTATTCCCAATAATGGTTATACATTTCAAATCTATACCCGTTGGGGTGAAATGATTTTCCAGACAAATGATCCAAACGCTGGTTGGGACGGTACATTACATGGTGAAAAAGCTGAAACCGGAATGTATGTCTATTATGTGCATTTTACCCGCCCAAATGGAGCAATGTTTCAACGTACTGGACACGTAAGTTTGATACGATAAAGCCCCCTTTCGGAGGCTTTATCTTTTTTATTTTCAATGAACTTTTTTACCAAAATGACTTCGAATTCACCTTCACCTTACATATTCACAATAAAAAATTGTAGAATCTGCATAACATCGGGTGAAGTACCTCCGTATGGTTCATTATGGAAGGTCGTATAAACTATATTACCGCCTTTGGTACAAGTTGTATTGTATTGAATCCATACTGCAAGCGGGCCATAATTGGTTGCTGTATTATCTTGCAACAAAGTAATATAATTAGGATTCAACAGATTAATTACTTCCCATATTCCTAAATCGTAATGAATTGACATTTTCGTTTTTCCTAACAAAACCTGTAGAGCTGGATATACAATATCAATACTGTCAATTATTCCGGATGACCCGCTTTTAGAAGTACACAAAGATGAATCCGGAATGAATCCTCCTATTTTGGGAACACAATTTCCGGGAGTTTTGGGAATAGCGGCACCAGAACCATGTTCACGATGAATCTGGCCTTTAAAATTTCCATCACCTGTTAAATATTCAACAGCCCAATCCGAAGCATAAATGCTTCCGCAACCTGTTACAAAGCTTTCAAGGTTAGCATACTTTAAACTATCAAGCGTTCCACTTTTGCCACAATTAAGAAATATTGCCTGAAAAGGTTGTAACTTACTTAAACTGTCTAAATCAGTAATAAAGAGTTCTGTAGCTGTATAGCCCAATGAATCTATAATTATTGTCTCTATACGGTCATAAGCTCCTTTTATATAGGCAAGATTTCCTATTTGGGTTAAAACTGTTTGACTTTGTGTTAATGTAATTGATTGATTTGACTTAACATTTACGCTTAAAATTGTTTGAAAAATATTTCCTTTTCCACCTTGAAGGACAAGTGTGTGTTTCCCTTCTGGAGCAGAAAGTGTAAACGATCCATCTTTGACGCTCATCGTGTGAAACTGCGGGTATTCCGAAATAAAAACTCTGATTCCGGCCATTGGCTTGCCACTTTTTGAATAAACCTTGCCACTGATTTTTCCTTGTGGTACATTCAATATTCCATCTTCTTCATCTTTACTACAGGAAAAGATGACTACTGCTGTTGCAAGAAATAATGCAAGCAGAGATAAATGTAAACGTGTAATTTTTCTCATGGGGATTCTTTTTTGTCATGACAAATATACAACAAAAAATGTTGTATGTCAAGTATTTGTCGTGTTAATATATGTTATGAACCATAAAATAAATATTGTTCATTCTCTGTACTGCAAGACAGAGTAAGTCAATTAAATATATAAACCAAAGCCTGATTAACCATTTAAGTATCCAAATGCATTATTTTTGCATTGTACTAATATTTGTTAACCAAAGAAATCTTCCATGAAACTTGCAGGATATCTTATCCGAAGTTTCCTGTATTTTATTATTATTTCATCGACCCTACAGGCTCAAATACCTGCAGGGTACTATAATAATGCACAGGGACTAACCGGCAATACATTACGAACTGCTTTACGAAATATCGTGACCAATGGACACGTAAAGCTTCCATACACAAGTTCTTCTTTTGATGTATGGAATGCTTATGCTAAAACAGATGTCCG
The DNA here is from genome assembly GCA_963667975.1 of Bacteroidales bacterium. Lineage (GTDB taxonomy): Bacteria > Bacteroidota > Bacteroidia > Bacteroidales. Next base: position 2,537,571 of record OY764079.1, on the reverse strand, counting down.
GCCCGCGCCAAATAACACAACAATTTGGGATATGTATTCTGATATTCCAAGTGGGATTCCTGCTTATACTTTTACAATTTATACTAATCAATGTGGAACCGCTTCAAAAGAAGGAGATTGTTATTCGCGCGAACACTGTATGCCTAACTCATGGTGGGGAGGATTAGATGATTCTAACAACCCACAATATACTGACTTACATCATCTTTTCCCTTCAGACCAATATGTAAACATGAAAAAGAGTAACTATCCCATCGGAAAAGTAGGAACTCCAACGTGGACATCGACAAATGGGAGCAAAGTCGGGCCTTGTTCTTATCCCGGTTATACAGGAACTGTATTTGAACCTATTGACGCATACAAAGGAGATTTTGCCAGAGCATTCTTTTATCTTGCTACTCGTTATATGAACGTATTAAGTAACTGGGTTATCAATTATCCTAATTATGATTCTCAATATGTAATCAATACAACAACAAATGATTACAAAACATGGTTTATTAATATGTTGGTTGAATGGCATACGAATGATCCTGTTAGTTCAAAAGAAATAAGCCGCAATGATTCAATTTATTGGAAAACCCCTCAACATAACAGAAATCCATTTATTGACCATCCTGAATATGCATATGCAATTTGGGGAGGGCAACCAATAACCATTAAAGCAGAGCCAAACAATCATGTAACAAACTTCATAGCTTCGGCAGGCAATCCCTCTACTTCTTCGATTGTAGTTAATTGGGCAGATGCAACTGGGACTATTATTCCTGATGGATATTTAGTCAAAGTAAGCCCTAATGGAATCATTGTGCCTCCCAATGATTCAATAGTTGAAGTCAACCAAGTTTATGTCCAAAATGTAGCACAGGGCACACATACTGCTACTTTTAATTCATTAAATTTCAATACAATTTATACATTTAAAATTTATCCATATACCAATTCCGGAATAAACATAAATTATAAAATAAATGGCAGTATTCCTACTTGTACACTGAAAACTGCAAATATTATTAAACCAGAACCTACGAATCAGGTAACAAATTTCACTTCCAGTACAATCTATCCACATGGAAATACTATCAAAATAACGTGGACTGATGCACAAGGATCAATTGTACCAGATGGCTATCTGATTAAAGGCACTACATCAGATACATTTCAATTACCAAATGATTCTGTATCTGAAAATACAGATACATTAGTTAAATATGTAAATCAGGGAATACAATCGTTAACCATTTCAGGGCTCAATCCTTCTACAAACTATTCATTTCAAATTTACCCTTATACCAATTCCGGATCAGACATTAATTACAAAACAAATGGAATTATACCAACCACAACCACTGCAACATTTGCAGGTGAACCATCTAATCATATTACAAATCTCACTGCTAATTATGGCAATGATCCCACTTCTTCAATAACCTTAAATTGGACAGATGCATTTGGACCTGTTTTACCTATCGGCTATTTGATTAAGGGCTCTACAACCGGAAGTATTAATTATCCAATCGATTCAATTCCTGAAGACAATGAATTTTTAAAGCTAAGCTATACATATGGAATTCAATCATATACCTTCAAAGGACTTAACCCGGGAACAGCTTATACTTTTAAATTTTTCCCATACAATAATTCGGTTGATAAAATTGATTTTAAAACAGATGAAAGTATTCCTAGTATATCCTTTATGACGGTTCCATTCAGTGGGATCAAGCAAGAACCTGTGACACACGTCAAAAACTTTACAGCTACGTCGGGCTTACCCACAAATAGCACAATCCTTCTTCACTGGACGGATATGGAAACCGGAATAATTCCAGATGGATACCTAATTCTCGGAGCTATTAGTGGAGCGGAAAATATTCAAAATCCTATTGACAATGTAACACTTACACCTCAAACACTTATAATGTATGTACATTATGGCGTCAGAATTTGCAAAATAACTGGGTTACAACCAAATACATCTTATTCATTTAAAATATTTCCATATACAAACTCTGGCTCTAATATAAATTATCTTACCACTGAATCAGTACCTTCAGTTTTGCACACAACAACTCCCTGATAATAAACAAAAGACATATTCTATTTTTTTGATGTTTCTCTTTGTTACGGGATCATATTATTCTATCAATGAAAAAAGAAGTGATAAAAGTCGTTCTTTAAGAATGGGTTTCGTTAAATATTCTGTACACCCTGCTTTCAAGGCCATTTCTTTATCACCTGGTAATGCGAAATCTGTTTGTACAATAATAGGTATTACAGGATCAATATCTCTGATTTTCACCATAATATCATATCTTCCAATATCTGATATTTTTAAATCTATCAAAATTGCTCTTAATCCTTTTTCTTTTTCAAATAACTCTAATGCTTGTGTGCCATTAACAGCTCTGATCAGTTCAAAATTTAATTGACTGAATAAAAATCTAGTGTATTCATAATTAGCATCATCTTCCTCAATCACAAGTAATTTAATTAATTCATCGGAAATTAAACAAGTTTATTTGGGAGATATATTTACTGTTTCAACAGTATTTTGCATAAAACTTTTTTTCAGATTAACATAAAAAGTACTTCCGCTGTTAGGCTCAGAATAAAATTGAATTTCTCCACCTAATATATCTACGTAAGCTTTTACAATAGACAATCCTAATCCCAAGCCTTCATATGTACGGGAATAGCCAAGTTCGGCCTGTACAAATCTATCAAAAATTAACTTTTGCTTTTCATAAGGAATTCCTATTCCACTATCGCGTACGAATAAACGTATTTCATCATTAATTATCTGATATCCAAAATGAATATATCCATTTTTGGTAAATTTTAATGCATTTTTAATTAAATTATTCAAGATTGATTCAAGTTTTACTTTATCTGTAAAAATTATAGCATTATTGCTTTCCTCTGGACAAAAAGTTTCAATTTCAAGGTTTCGCTCCTTCGCTTCTTCTATGTAAAAATGATGACAAACCTGAATAACTTCATTTAGATTTATAAGTTCCTCATGTAAAACAGACTGACCTGTTTCTATTTTAGCGATTTCCAAAATATCATTAATTGTATTTATCAAACGATTGCTACATTTGGTTATCAATGAAAATGTACTCATTTGCTCATCTGCAGGTATAGCGTCTGTCTTCAAAAGATCAATGAGACCTAAAATACCATTCATCGGCGTTTTGATTTCATGGCTCATATTAATCAAGAATGCCGATTTTAACTGATCACTTTCTTCTGCTCTTTCCTTTGCAATTTGCAATTCTTCATTCATCTCACGAATGGTATTGTTAGAATTTGTAAGTTCTTCGATTAGCACTTGTAATTCTTCATTCTGTTGCAACAATAGTTCCTCACTCTCACGAAGTGCTTCCTGCTCTAATTTTCTTTGCGTGATATCTCTTCCTATTCCCAGAACACCAATAGGTTTGTTTTCTAAATCATAAATTGGGGTTTTTATTGTTTCCAAAATTTCATTATGTCCATCGCTTTTAAAGGTCACTTCTTCTTCGTTCATCATAGATTTACCAGCACGAATTGAATTTCGATCGTGTTGCCTGAAAAAATCAGCAAGTTCCTTACTTACATAATCGTAATCTGTTTTCCCAATAATCTCGGACTGTTTTTGACCAAAAAATTGTTCAAATCTATTATTGCAATATAAGTATACCCCGTTTATATCTTTTATCCATACTAAATCGGGAAGAGAAAAGAGAAGTGTTTGTAGAAAAGCTTCTTTTTTTTGCAACTCCAGTTCATTCAATTTTTGCGCTGTTATATCCAGCAAAGTTCCCCGAAAAATTTCAGGATTACCATCCTGATCATAAATTAGTTCCCATGAAGACTGAAAATATTTAAAGGAAAGTTCATCAGGATTAGATCTGAATACTTCATTTTTAGATTTTTCTCCTTTTAGCATCCGCTCTAAAACTTTCATCATATTTTCCCTGTCATCGGGATGAATTTTTTGAAGATAAACATCAAAGTCAGGGGCAAATTTCTGTGGTTCCATTTCAAACAATCGAAACATCTGCTCAGACCAGTATCCAACAGGATTGCCAACTTCAAATTCCCAACTACCCATGCCCGATATTTGTTGAGCTTCGTTTAAGCGTAATTCACTTTTCGAAAGATTTTCCTCCATTTTCTTACGGTCAGTAATATCAATTATTGTCGAAAGGACATACTTTTTACCGTTAAAACGTACCAATTCTATAAAGGCTAATACATTTCTGAGTTCTCCATTTTTAATTTTTATATAAAGATCCAAATCACGAACGTTTTTAGAATCTTTCAGATTATCAAGAATTCTCATCCGGGTATTTTCATTTAGCACACCCAAATCAACCATAGTTTTTCCTATTGAATACTCACGTTCAAAGCCCGTCAGCTTATACCATGCATCATTTACTTCAATAATTTTTCCACTTTCAAGGCAAATTATTACTATTGCTATTGGACTCGATGTAAATGCAGCAATAAATAATTCCTGCGATTTTTTTCTTTCAGAAATATCCGTCGAAATGCCTAACAAGCCCCATACACTATGGTCATTTTCGGCTTTATAAATAGGTATTTTCATCTCCCAAAAAGTCAGAATATTACCTTCAGAATCAGAAATCTCCACTTCCTCTTCAAATATCTCTCCCTGTAAAACTCGTTGATCATCTAAAGTAAATTTATCTGCTGTTTCTTTACTGAAATAATCATAGGCATCACTACTTATAAATGAATCAAAATTAGTTTTCAATAAGTTTACGATTGCCGTATTTCCATAAGTAAACTTCCCATTTTTGTCTTTCATGTAAACACAATTCGGAATTTTATTAAGAGCTTCTTTTAATCTCCACATCTCCAAATTTTTTTCAGACAAATTATAATGCTTACACTTCATTGAGAATCTATCAACTATCCTTATTGATAAAAGCATTTCAACTCTTCGATAGGGAAAATTCAACAAGAAACAAAAGCCGGAATTAAGCAATTCTACGCGATTTTGTTCTGTTAATGTATCATCAACTATAGCTATTACCTCAATGCAAGAACTATTTGTAAATTCAAGAAATTCAATAATTTGATCTAATAAAAAGCCAAAAGAAGATGTTAAATCTATTATAATTGTAAGAGGAGCCTTCGAAAAAATTTGACCAACTTCCTTTAATGAAGTCTCGTTGTAAAAAATATTTAGGTGTGGTAAATCTTGTTTATAATACTCAAGAAGGTAATTCCCCTGATTATTATCTGGAGAAAGAATCAATAAATCAACAGATTCTTGAATATTCGCAAATTGAAATGCACCTTTACTACAACTACACATTATAATCATCTTCTTTTAATAATTTATATATTATATTTTATTTAACATAACTAGTAATTCATCATCAGTATCCAAAACGACAAGTTGCTTTTCTCTTTAAATATGAGTGTTTAATTAGCTTGTAAATAATTCTTATCTCCAAATATACTGCTCTCTATGTAAATAATTTGCAACTCACAGTTGTAATTTACAACTGTGAGTTGCAAATTTTCCTTTTCAGTTGTCATATATTATTTAATATATAAATTACATTTATGTAATTAAAAAATATTATACTCAGACTTATTTTAATATAGTTCATTTAGAAATATCTATAATATAATTTCCTGTTCATTTAATTGTTTATTTTAGAAATTTATAAATAGATATTGTTAAAAAATACAAGTTAGATTCTGAATACTTTAATAGAGAAAATAATACAGGCGTTTTCATCTCCTCTTAAAAAAAACAGGAAACTATAGCATAATATAATTTTAATTTACGTTAATAACGTAAATAATTAAACTTATAAGTATTATTAAATATATTATAATTAACCATAAAATAGAATACTTTTACTGTTTAACTGCAGGTGATTAACCCAATTAAAACAAAGTAAATACATACGAATTTGCCATCGTTCAAATTTGGAAGGAATTATTACAGTTGAGTATATAATTGTTTATTTTTGCTGTAACTGAAAAACACACGTTAATTTAACAAGGCCGAAGATGAAAAAGAAAGTACTGGTTACCGGAGGAGCAGGGTTCCTTGGTTCTCACTTATGTGAAAGATTATTACACGATGGTCATGAAGTCATCTGTCTCGATAACTACTTTACCGGACAAAAACAGAATGTTGTACATCTTTTAGACAACCCTTATTTTGAACTGATTCGCCATGATGTAACCATGCCTTTTTTCATTGAAGTTGATGAAATATACAATTTAGCATGTCCGGCTTCTCCTGTTCATTATCAGTATAATGCAATAAAGACCATCAAAACTTCGGTAATGGGTGCTGTAAATATGCTTGGCTTGGCCAAACGTATTCAAGCAAAAATTCTTCAGGCATCTACTTCTGAAGTTTATGGAGATCCTCAAATTCATCCTCAAACTGAAGAATATTGGGGACATGTAAATCCAATTGGGTTACGTGCTTGTTATGATGAAGGAAAACGCTGTGCAGAAACCCTATTCATGAATTATCACCGTCAAAACAATGTAAAAATCAAAATCATACGCATTTTCAATACGTATGGTCCACGTATGCATCCCAACGATGGCCGCGTAGTTTCTAACTTCATTGTACAGGCTTTGAAGGGAGAGAATATTACTATTTATGGTGATGGTATGCAAACCCGTAGTTTTCAGTATGTGGATGATTTAATTGAAGGAATGATTCGTATGATGGGAACTGCTAACGAAATTACAGGGCCTGTAAATATTGGAAATCCTGGCGAATTCACTATGCTTGAACTTGCAGAAAAAGTAATTGAACTTACCGGAAGTAAATCTAAAATTACCTTTGAATCTCTTCCTGCCGATGATCCAATGCAACGTCAGCCTAATATTGATAAAGCAAAAGAGCTTCTCAACTGGGAACCCAAAATTCATTTAGAAGAAGGGCTTATAAAAACCATTAAGTACTTCAAAACCATAATTTAGTAAATAACGTATTATTTGATAATTCAGGTAAAAGCAGTCATTTAACAATAGTTTCTTTTGCCTGTAAAACATTAAAGAATGGCCAGAATTCTCATTACAGGAGCCAACGGACAACTCGGTCAGGCATTCAGAAAACTTTCAATACATTACCCGGAACATCAGTTTTTTTTCACTGATTATCAAGAACTTGACATCACTGACTACCAACAAATTGATAGAGCTATAACTAACTATCCTCAGAATTTCATCATCAATTGTGCTGCATATACAGCCGTTGACAAAGCTGAGGATGATCAACATAATGCTCGCTTTCTGAATGTGAATGCTGTTCGCTACCTTGCACAGCTCTCTAAACGTCACAATTGCAGACTAATCCACATTTCAACTGATTATGTTTTCAATGGCAATCAATTTCAACCGTATGACGAAACAGATAATGTATCACCCACTTCATTTTATGGCAAATCAAAATTAGAAGGAGAGCAGGAAGTATTAACACATGCCGAAAATGCAACTATAATCCGAACATCCTGGCTTTACTCAGAAGTTGGAGGTAACTTTGTAAAAACAATTCGCAAATATGGCCGCGAACGCGGAGAACTTAATGTGGTATTTGATCAAATCGGTACTCCAACATTTGCAACCGATTTAGCCCAGGCGATCTTAAATGCACTACCTGAAATCGAAAAAATGAATGGAGTGGAACTCTTCCATTTTTCAAATGAGGGTGTTTGTAGCTGGTTCGACTTCGCCAAGGAAATTATCGAAAAATCTAATATTACCTGTAAAATTAATCCTGTGACCAGTGATGAATATCCAACATCAACTAAGCGTCCATTTTACAGCGTTTTAAATAAAAAAAAGTGGAAAACGTTTTTCAATACAGACATTCCTTACTGGAAAGACAGTTTACAATTATGCATTGATCTTTTAGATGAACAGGAACGAGCGTAACAGATTGATTACCGAGATACTGGATGCGGCATCCGAAGTACATAAAAACCTTGGGACAGGTTTACTTTCATCGGTTTACAAATTGTGTTTTCATTCTGAATTGCGTGTAAAAAACATCTACTTTAATAAAGATATTCTGCTTCCTATCTTTTACAAAGGAATAAAAATTAAAGAAGAACTAGTGATTGACTTATTAATTGAAGAAGAAGTGATTGTTCAGATTGTTGCTGAGGAACAAATTACACAAATTCAGGAATCCTATTTGCTCACAGCTTTGAAAATGTCTGGAAAAAGTGCCGGAATCATCATCAATTTTAATGAAAAACTCTTTTCAAACAGTTTTCGTAAATTTGTAATCAACTCAAATATTAAACCTTAAAAAAAAGAATATGACCCCTCAAAACATTGAACCACAAGTATGGAACCTCATTCAAGTTTGGTTGAATGGTAATTACGATACTGAAACCAAATCAAAAATAAATGAACTTCTTGAAAAAGATCCTATAGAGCTTACCGATGCTTTTTATCGTAATTTAGAATTTGGCACAGGTGGTTTGCGTGGGATCATGGGGGTTGGAACCAACCGTATGAATAATTATACTGTTGCAATGGCTACCCAGGGTTTAGCAAACTATATGATGAAATCGTTCACCAAAATCAGTCAGCTTCGTGTTGCTATTGCCCATGATTCACGAAACAACAGCCGGGCATTTGCTCAAATCACAGCCAATGTTTTTGCAGCCAACGGTTTCAAAGTATATCTTTTCGAGAACCTGCGTCCTACTCCAGAGCTTTCGTTTACAATTCGTGAGTTGAAATGCCAGGGCGGTGTTGTAATTACAGCATCACACAATCCAAAAGAATACAATGGCTACAAAGCTTATTGGAATGATGGAGGCCAACTGATCGCTCCCCACGACAAAAACGTAATCGCCGAAGTATTAAAAATCACTTCGCTCAATGATGTAAAAATGAGTGGAAACGAGCACTTGATTGAAATTATCGGCGAAAAGATCGATAACGTTTATATCAATCGTGTTTGTGATTTATCTCTTAATCCTCAAGCTGTTAAAAATCAAAAGGATTTAAAAATAGTTTATACAGCTCTGCATGGCACCGGAATTACCTGCGTCCCAAGAGCCTTGAAACAGCTTGGATTCGAAAACATTACTATTGTTGAAAAACAGGATATTCCTGATGGAAACTTTCCTACTTTGAAATCACCTAATCCGGAAGAAAAAGCCGCACTTGAAATGGCAATTCAAAAAGCTATAGAAATAGGCGCAACTCTCGTGCTGGCTACTGATCCCGATGCTGACCGTGTAGGGATTGCTGTTCGCGATAATCGGGGTGAATTTATCCTGCTCAATGGAAATCAAACAGCTTCGGTATTGATCTACTATTTGTTGACACAATGGAAAGCAAAAGGAAAAATAACTGGAAATGAATATATTGTAAAAACAATTGTTACCAGTGAATTATTAAAAGATATTGCAGTACGCAACGGTGTTGAAAGTTACGATGTACTTACCGGATTTAAATTTATTGCAGATATTATTCTCAGGTTCGAAGGCAAAAAAACCTTTATCGGAGGTGGTGAAGAAAGCTATGGCTATCTGGTAAGTGATTTTGTTCGCGATAAAGATGCTGTAATTTCCTGTTGTATGATTGCTGAAATTGCTGCTTTTGCAGCCGAAACAGGAAAAACCTTCTTTGATATATTGCTAGATCTATACCTTGATTATGGTTTCTATAAAGAAGACCTGCTTTCAATTACGAAAAAAGGAAAAACCGGTGCCGAAGACATTGAAAAGATGATGATAAACTACCGAAACAATCCTCCAAAAGAGATCAATAATTCGAAAGTATTGATAATGAAAGATTATCAGCTTCAGAAATCGATTGATTTTGTAACCAATACAAGCGAAGTTATTGATTTACCCAAATCGAATGTTTTGCAGTTCTTTACCGAAGACGGAAGTAAAATTACCATTCGTCCATCGGGAACAGAGCCTAAGATAAAATTCTACTTTGGCGTAAAAGATATCCTTCCTTCCAAAGAAGAATTCCATAGTGTGAACGAGCAACTTGACCGGAAAATCAAAGGTATTATCCAGTCAATGAATATATAAACTTTTAACAATGAATATATTAGTCATCCAGACTGCTTCTATTGGTGACGTAATTCTTGCCACACCTGTTCTTGAAAAACTTCATCAAACATATCCGGATGCAGCTATTGATTTACTGGTGAAATATGGAAATGAACCTTTGTTTCATGGTCATCCTTTTTTGAGAAAAGTCTGGGTTTGGGATAAACGTGAAAAAAAATATGCCCGTCTGTTGTCGCTCATTTTTAAAATTAGAAATGAGCGATACGATGTGGTAATCAATATTCAGCGTTTTTTCAGCAGTGGACTGATCACTGCATTATCAAAGGGAAAAACAACTATCGGATTCAAAAAAAATCCGCTATCATTTTTTTTCAGTAAGCGATATGTACACACAATCGGAGATCCGAAAAAACCGGTTCACGAAGTAGAACGTAATCTGCAATTGACAGAAAGTCTGACAGATGGAAAGATTACACCTCCCCGGCTCTATCCGTTTACCAGCGATGATGAAAAAACCGGAATATTTAAGGAACATCCTTATATCTGTATAGCTCCGGCATCACTATGGTTTACCAAACAACTCCCGGTCGAAAAATGGATAGAGTTAATGGAAGAGATTGACAAAGGTCTGCGGGTTTACTTACTTGGAGCCCGAAGCGATTATGAATTATGTGAAGAAATTATTCACGGAACCTCCCACCCTTTCGTGATTAACCTCGCAGGGAAAATCTCTTTACTTGAATCAGCCTCCTTGATTCGGGATGCAAGAATGACTTACGTAAACGACTCTGCCCCAATGCATCTTGCATCCTCGGTTAATGCACCGGTAACGGCTATATTTTGTTCAACAGTAACTGATTTTGGGTTTGGACCGCTTTCTGAAAAATCATTTATTGTTGAAAGCAAAGAAAAGCTTGATTGTCGCCCCTGTGGATTACACGGGTACAAAAGTTGCCCGAAGGGACATTTCAAATGTGCCTGGAATATCAAAACGGAGCAACTAACCGAAACTTTGAATCATGGAGAATAAACTGAACCGGGAAATAGAAAAAGCGCTAGACGTATTAAAAAAAGGAGGAACAATCCTTTATCCGACCGATACAATCTGGGGCATCGGTTGTGATGCAACCAATGTTAAAGCCGTGGAAAAAGTGTATAAAATCAAACAGCGGCCTGATAGCAAAAGCCTGATTACACTGGTTTCCGATACAGATCAACTTCAGGAGTATGCACAGAATATTCCTCCCACTGTATTCGATTTGATTAAGCAGTCAGAAAAACCAATAACCATTATCTATCCTAAAGGAAAAGGTCTGGCATCGAACGTAATTGCCGAAGATGGCAGTGTTGGGATACGTATTGTGAATCATCCGTTTTGTCAGAAATTAATACGTGTTTTAGGCAATCCCATCGTTTCTACCTCTGCAAATATCTCCGGGACACCCTCTCCGATCTATTTTCGTGCAATCAGTCAGGAAATCCGTAACAGTGTGGATTATGTTGTAGAAATTGACCAGGAACTAATTGAAGAAATTAAACCTTCGAGAATTATTAAGCTGGAAGAAAATGGACTGTTTACGATAATCAGAGAATAGTACTATGTTTATTAAGACATTGAAAGATTAATCGTCTCTGAGTTAAGGGAGATCCAAAATACATTTACTCATTTCAACGAAAATGCGTTTTTAAGTTATGGCCGGAGGTGCAGGATTTATTAGAGACATGATGATTCCGCTGGAGCTCAACAGTGCTCTGAAAAAAGAAATCCGCAACCATAAGATGCTTAATCATGGAAAAATGAAATATCAGAAACAAGCATTCATTCATGGTCATGAAGCAAGCGAAGATGAATTAAGCATTTTAAGAACTCAATTATATGCAGATCAGCAACGACTCAAAAAACGCAAAATGGTTCTTTATTCAGTTCTTATTATATCCGGATTCATACTTGCTCTATTTCTATTCTATACCATTTCTTAATCTGAAAAATATTACAAAATTTCCAATTTAATTATCTTTACACCGTAAATCAAGAAATAATTATGAACGGAGGTAGCGGATCTATTCAGCAAATGTTGAATTCGCTGGAAGAAAACAAAAGGCTTCGGGAAAATATACGAGTCATGCAAAAACAAAATTCATCAAACACAGGAAAACATCTTGCTTTTCACTTTGGGAATGAAGCAACCGAAGAAGAACTGTCTGCACTACGAATTCAACTGGAAACAGAAAAGCGAAAAGCCAATCTAAAAAGAATCAAAGCAATATTAATTATCACTATAATAAGTCTGACTATTTTCGGATGTTTGTTTATCAGGTTTTAAAAAGCTCAAATACATAGAATTCTCATTCAATTATTTTCCAATACAGAAATTGGCAAAGATGTTTCCGAGAATTTCGTCGTTGGAAATTTCACCAGTGATACTGCCCAAATGGTGCAAGGCAGCACGAAGATCTACAGCCAATAAATCGCCGGGAAGCTGATTGGCTAGACTTTCTTCAATATGATGAATAGAATTTAAGGTATTGCTTAAAGCTTCGTAATGTCGAGCGTTGGAAACCAATGTTTGGTCAGATACAGTCTGAATATTTACCGATTTCATTAATGTATCGATAATCAGGTTTACATTGTCTTTTCGCTTTGCAGAAATAAATATTGTTTCCAAATCGATCAAATCGCGGAACTTACGGGGAGACTCGCTAAGCAAATCTGTTTTGTTGGCGACAACAATAAACTTTTTAGAGGGATTATTAATATGTTCATGGAAATCATTGAGATCTTCGAGAATCTCTTCCACTCCTGTTTCGTTAATATCCACCACATACAAAATGATGCTGGCCTGTTCAATTTTTTGGTAAGTTCGTTCTATTCCAAAGTTTTCGATTTCATCATAGGTATCGCGAAGTCCGGCAGTATCAATAAAACGGAAAGTAATTCCCTGAATAGTAAAGGTATCTTCGATGGTATCGCGGGTTGTGCCTGGAATGTCGGAAACAATAGCCCTTTCCTCGTTAAGCAATGCATTGAGCAGTGTTGATTTTCCTACATTCGGCTTCCCTACTATTGCAACCGGAATACCGTTTTTTAGTACATTTCCAAGCTTAAAGGACTGTATCAGATTTTCAACTTCTGTACCTAAAACAGATAATAGTCGTGATAATTCATCACGATTAGCAAACTCCACATCTTCTTCCGAAAAATCGAGTTCAAGTTCAATCATCGAAGCAAAATGAAGCAGTTGTGCACGCAGTTCTTTTATTTTTTTGGAAAATCCTCCGCGCATGTGGTCCAAAGCCAGGTTATGCGAAGTTTTGGAATGCGAAGCAATCAAATCGGCAACTGCTTCGGCCTGTGACAAATCCATTTTACCGTTCAGAAATGCTCTGAGTGTAAATTCACCGGGTTTTGCCAGACGAATTCCCTGTTTGATTAGCAATTCGAGGATACGTTTCTGGATATATTCTGATCCATGACAGGATATTTCCAGCGTATCTTCACCAGTATAAGAAGCCGGAGCACGAAATATCGTAATCAAAACCTGATCAATCTGTTCATTTTCATCCATCAACCAACCCAGATATACATGATTTGCTTCACCCTGAATGAGTCGGGGATTCTTTTTTACCGGACGAAAAATTGCATCGCAACATTCAATACATTTTTCACCCGACACCCTGATAACTGCAATAGCACCCATTCCAGGGGCAGTTGCAATAGCACAAATAGGATCAGTTGTTTTCATATTCCGGTGTATTGGTTTCTGAAAACAAAGTTAACCGAAATCTAACGAACTTCAGCCTAAAGCTCAGGCAAATTCAATTTTCTCAAAAACTCATTGTATTTCAATACTTTTCTCAATATCATCGATTGTTTTCATTGCTTTTTTCAAGCGAATTTTCATACCAGGAGTCGGAAATTTTTCCTGAAGATCGTAAATAATAGAACGTACCTCAAAACGTAAATCAGGCTCAAGTCTACAAAGTCCTACCAAAATATCCATTCCCAGTACCCGTGTTGAAACGGCTTCACCGGGAGAAAGCATCCAGCTAATCAAAATATCAATCAATACTCCGGCTTTGTCAGGATTGATTGGACAACGCAGGATAAACTTTAGAAAATGACGTTTTAATCCATCGTTGGTTAAGCCAGGGATTAAATCATAAACAACATCAATATAAGGTAACAATAAAGCTGGATTGGATTCACTGGCATGGTCCAAAACCCAAGATGCCCGCCAAGCATACGGTTGTTCACCACTTTTGGAGACTTCAAAAAGGTCATCAAAAAAATGCGGATCTGCTGCTGCTTTTTTCGCAGCAAGCTTTATCGTATCTCCAGAAGGTATATTCGCCAGAAACTCTTTTAATTCGGAAAGTGCCATAATCAAATTTAGAAATGGGTTAAGTCAGAAGCTAGGGGGTATCATAATTGAAAGGATTGAAAAAGATTGAAAGATACTTGTCAGCTTCTTCAGTCTTTTCAATCTCATCAGTCTTTTCAGTCTTTTCAGTCTTTTCAGTCTTGATTGAGAGGATTGAAATTCTGACTTCTAAATTCTTTTCACGTTTCGCCCCAAGATTGAGGAGATTGAAGGGAGGGTTGTAATTCACCTTCTTCTGTCTTCTTCCTTCTTTAGAAAAAGAACTGACTTTCAAAATCTTTAAATAGAGGAGACACTTTGTCTTTTTCGGAAAGAATCGGATTCGTAATATTCCACTGGATATTTAAATCAGGGTCATCCCAGCGAATACTTCCCTCCGACTCTTTGTTGTAAGAGTTGGTGCATTTATAGAAAAACACGGTATCATTTTCCAGCGTTACAAAACCATGTGCAAATCCAGGCGGAATCCATAGTAATGTTTTATTACTGCCGGTAAGCTCTACTATCTCATACTTTCCATAGGTTGGAGAACCTTTGCGAATATCAACAGCAACATCCAAAACAGCACCCTTGATTACACGCACCAATTTTCCCTGTGCATGGGGTGGATTCTGAAAATGCAACCCACGTAATACTCCTTTTTGTGATTTAGACTCATTGTCCTGCACAAAATGAAAATTTATCCCTGCACCTTTAAATTTCTGTTCGCCGAACGATTCAAAAAAATAACCTCTGTCATCCGCAAAAACCTGTGGCTTTACAATAAGAAGTCCTGGAATTGATGTTTCTATGAATTGCATATTATTTTCGTTGTAAGTTATCAGTGATTACAGGTAGTAAGTCATAAAATGAGAAGTAAGAAGCAGAATGAAAGAGCACTTTTATAACATTGCGGCAATGTTTTTTTATTTTTAAATTACTAAACCAGGTATTCTCTTTCTTTTCGTATCTTCTTACTTCGGTGTTCTATTAACTACAGATGTATAACTTCGCCATACGCTGCAGCAACTGCTTCCATTACTGCTTCCGACATTGTTGGATGCGGATGAATGGAAGTGATGATTTCGTGGCCGGTGGTTTCAAGTTTACGGGCTACTACAGCTTCGGCAATCATTTCAGTAACGTTATCACCAACCATGTGGCAGCCTAGCCATTCTCCGTATTTTGCATCGAAAATAACCTTCACAAATCCGTCTTTATTGCCTGCTGCACTTGCTTTTCCGGAAGCACTATAAGGAAATTTCCCCACCAGAATTTCGTATCCGGCTTCACGTGCCTGTTTTTCGGTCATCCCTACCGATGCTATTTCGGGAGTAGTATACGTACAGCCCGGAATATTTCCATAGTTAAGTGGTTCAGGATGATGACCTGCAATCTTTTCCACACAAATAATTCCTTCATGCGATGCAACATGTGCCAGTGCAGGTCCGTGAACAATATCGCCAATGGCATAAACACCTTCAATATTGGTACGATAAAAATCGTCCACAATTACTTTTCCTTTTTCAAAAGTCACCCCTGCTTCTTCCAAGCCAATGCCTTCAAGATTTGTTGCAACACCTACGGCTGAAAGTACAACTTCAGCTTCTATAATTTCTTCACCTTTTTTGGTCTTGATGGTAACTTTACATAAATCGCCCGTAATATTAACTGATTCAACGGTTGAATTTGTCATTACTTTCATGCCCTGTTTTTTGAAAGAGCGTTCTAGTTGTTTTGAAACCTCTTCATCTTCCACGGGTACAATATTGGGCATAAATTCAACCAGCGTAACTTTTGTACCAATGGTATTATAAAAGTTTGCAAATTCAGAACCAATAGCTCCTGAACCTACCACAACCATTGATTCTGGTTGTTTCGGCAAAGTCATTGCCTCACGGTAACCGATAATCTTTTTACCATCCTGTTTCAGGTTCGGCAATTCTCTTGAACGTGCTCCCGTTGCCAGAATTACATGGTCAGCATCATATTCCGTAACAACACCATCAGCAGCGGTAACGTCCACTTTTTTTCCGGGTTTAAGTTTTCCAAAACCTTGGATAACATCAATTTTGTTTTTATTGAGCAAAAATTGAATTCCCTTGCTCATTCCTTCAGCAACACCACGACTACGTTTTACGATAGCTTCAAAATCAGGTTTTATCTCTCCTTCAATTTTCACACCATAATCCAAAGCATGTGATGCATAATGGAAAACCTGTGCACTTTTTAGCAAAGCTTTGGTTGGAATACATCCCCAGTTGAGACAAATACCTCCTAGTTCTGAACGTTCAACTACAGCCGTTTTTAATCCAAGTTGTGAAGCACGGATAGCAGCTACATAGCCACCAGGACCGCTTCCTATAACAATTACATCGTATTTCATTCCTGTTTTATTATTAGATATTGCGAAATTATGAAAAACATCCCAAAGAGCCGTATTCTCGACAAAAAAACATACATTTGCCAAGAAAAAGCAGAGCTCGCAAAACCTGATTCTGCCTCGACTTTAAAAGCAACAAAACAACGAAATTTAAGTTCAACCCTCAATAAACAGAATTATGAATAAAAAGCTTGATCCAGCAACCCGTGTACAGGATTTGCTGCAATTTGGCGAATTTGGAGACGTTAATCCATCGATTACCGATTCCGCAACTTATACCTTTATGGAAGCCAAAACCATGTTGGATACTTTTCATGGTGAAACTGAAGGCTGCTTTTTATATTCGCGTCACTGGAACCCCAGTAACAAATATTTAGCTGATGCATTAGCTGCTATGGAAGGTACCGAAAGTGCATGGGTTACTGCATCAGGTATGGCCGCTATTACCTGCGCTTTGTTGCAACACGTGAATGCTGGTGATCATATCGTTTCATCCGTTACCTGCTATGGAGGTACCTATGCTTTTTTAAAGAACTATCTGCAAAAATTCAATATTGAAGTAAGTTTTGTAAATATCTCGAACCTTGCAGAAGTAAAAGCTGCAATGCGTCCAAACACCAAAGTGATCTACACCGAAACCATGACCAATCCTATGCTTCAGATTTCGGATATTCCGAATCTGGCAAAGATTGCGCATGAAGGAAATGCTAAACTTATTGTGGATAATACATTTACTCCGCTGATCGTTTCCCCAATTGAACTGGGTGCTGACGTTGTTGTATACTCAATGACCAAATTTATCAATGGTAAGAACGATTGTGTTGCAGGTGCTATTTGTGGTACTGCTGCTCTGGTAAATGCGTTGAGCGATGTTAATGATGGAACAGCTATGCTCTTGGGACCAACCCTTGATCCATTGCGTTCATCAAGTATTCTAAAAAACTTACATACACTTCATATCCGTATGAAACAACACAGTTATAATGCAGCTTATCTGTGTGATCGTTTCAGAGAAATCGGATTAAAAGTTTCATATCCAGGTATGCCAGAACACCCAGGCCATGAACTACTGAAGAGTATGATGAATGCAGAATATGGCTTTGGCGGAATTATTTCAATTGATATGGTTACAGCCGAACGTGCAAGCCTGTTAATGGAAAAAATGCAGTTAAAAGGTGTTGGTTATCTGGCTGTAAGCTTAGGTTACTTTAAAACATTATTCAGCAATTCGGGCAAAAGTACATCTTCGGAAGTTCCAGAAGAGGTACAGCGCGAAATGGGAATGTCTGAGGGTTTAGTACGTTTCTCCGTAGGTTTAGATAATGATATCCAGCGTACTTTTAATCTGATTCATGAAAGCTTAAAAGAACTCAATTTGCTCTAAAGATTGAATTTACAATAAAACAAAAAGGCTATCCAATTGGATAGCCTTTTTGTTTAGAAAATATTCTATTTTCTAAACAGTATCTAAATACACGAATATATCTATCAAAAAAAACCGACAGTCAAGTCATTTTTATAGTATTTGGGATTTACAAACATTGCAGTACTATACACATTGAAAACATCTACACTGATAAAAACCTATGACTGTCGGCATATTTAAATATCAAAAGTAAAAGCGAAGGCAAGCAGAAGCAATTAGTAATGTGAATTTTAATCACATTTTAATATTGAACTCGTTTAAACTTTTAATAAGATAAGAGCAAATGCTAAAAAGTGCCAATTTAGCCAACAAGAATCGAGGGAATCAAAACGAATTAATAGCGTCCTAAAGCTATCGATCCAAGCAAAACAACGCTCATTGACGAATCTTTGCAAGTATATTCTTCGAATAAAGAATCGCTTTCTACCCCGTTTGTTTTTCTTTCGGTTTCTTGTGTTTTCTATGATGTTTGGAAAAAGTTTTCTTCGATGACAAGCTTGGATAAGTTTCTTACAATCAAAGCCTTTATCGGCATTCAAAATACTATTTTCCAACTCAATTCCACAAGAGTTGAGCTGCTTTATCATTTTTGAAAACTGTGGAACTACCTGATACAAGTCGTTATGGTTTCCACTGATAATTCCTCCGGTTGCAATGGGAATCCCTTTTCCATCGGTGATGATCAGCATATTGGATGTCTTTGCTTTCTTTCGATGCTGATAGGCCACACTTTCTGCCGACTTTTTTACCAGACTGTGTGTTCCGTCCAGATTCAATTTTTCGGTATCCAGCTTATCCTTTTGTATTTCTAGAAAAGTTAAAAACATGGTTTCAAAAACTCCTTGTTTGCACCATTTCCGATAGAAATAATAAACTAACTGCCAACTAAATGGAGGATTAATACATTCAATATCAATAAATAAAAACTTCCACTGACATCCCGTTTTCAATTTGTAGATGATACATTTGAGGATATCTGTCATTGCAAACTTACTGCTAAACCCTCGCTTATTTTTTGGAATAAAGGGTAAAATGCAGTTTCCTATTTGCTCTTTAGTTAAATTTGCATACTTGCTGTTCATCTTTTGGTAATTTTTTGTCATTCAACTCTAAATTACTTCAATTTGAACTGCTTGTTCTTCATTTAAATGTTTAAATCACTTTGATAAGAAAAATTATGGTAAACAAAGGACGTTGTGTAGAATTATAAATTCTGTATAATCTAAAAATCCAGATATTAATCTAATATTCTGAGTACATTATCGTTAGAAAACAGAAAAGGGTTAGCATTTTATGCTAACCCTTACGATTCTGTTAGAAAAATGGCGACGACCTACTCTCCCACAACAAGTGCAGTACCATCGGCGCTGGTTGGCTTAACTTCTCTGTTCGGAATGGGAAGAGGTGGACCTAACCGCTATAATCGCCCTAAGACTTTGAATATCTTAACATATCGCAGAAGAAAAATACTACCTAAATTGATTTCAACACAAAGTTTACGGGTTATTAGTATTGCTCGGCTTTGATGTTACCACCTTTACACCTGCAACCTATCAACGTAGTAGTCTGCTACGACCCTTAAAAGAAGTCTCATCTTGAGGCGAGTTTCGTACTTAGATGCTTTCAGCACTTATCTCATCCGCACATAGCTACCCAGCGATGCAGCTGGCGCCACAACTGGTACACCAGAGGTGCGTCCGACTCGGTCCTCTCGTACTAGAGTCAGCTCCTCTCAAACTTCTAACGCCCACAACAGATAGGGACCGAACTGTCTCGCGACGTTCTGAACCCAGCTCGCGTGCCACTTTAATCGGCGAACAGCCGAACCCTTGGGACCTTCTCCAGCCCCAGGATGTGACGGGCCGACATCGAGGTGCCAAACCACTCCGTCGATGTGAGCTCTTGGGAGTGATCAGCCTGTTATCCCCGGAGTACCTTTTATCCTTTGAGCGATGGCCCTTCCATACGGAACCACCGGATCACTATATCCTGGTTTCCCACCTGCTCGACTTGTTGGTCTCACAGTCAAGCACCCTTATGCTATTGCACTCTGCGCACGGTTACCAAGCGTGCTGAGGGTACCTTTGAAAGCCTCCGTTACGCTTTTGGAGGCGACCACCCCAGTCAAACTACCCACCAAACACTGTCTCCCACTTCTGTGGAATTAGAATTCAAATAAACAAAGGGTGGTATTTCAACGTTGACTCCACGATACCTAGCGGCACCGCTTCGCTGTCTCCCACCTATCCTACACATCGTTTATCCAAACTCAATGTTAAGTTGTAGTGAAGGTTCACGGGGTCTTTCCGTCCCGTTGCGGGTAAACGGCATCTTCACCGTTACTTCAATTTCACCGAGCTCATGGCCGAGACAGTGCCCAGATCGTTACACCATTCGTGCAGGTCGGAACTTACCCGACAAGGAATTTCGCTACCTTAGGACCGTTATAGTTACGGCCGCCGTTTACTGGGGCTTCAATTCAATGCTTCGCTTTAACACTAACATCTCCTCTTAACCTTCCAGCACCGGGCAGGTGTCAGGCCTTATACTTCATCTTACGATTTTGCAAAGCCCTGTGTTTTTGTTAAACAGTCGCCTGGGCCATTTCTCTGCGTCCCACCTCGCGATGGGAGACCTTTTTCCCGAAGTTACAGGTCTAATTTGCCTAGTTCCTTAGCCATGAATCACTCGAGCACCTTTGGATACTCTCCTCGACTACCTGTGTCGGTTTACGGTACGGGTTGCTATATCCTTACCTTAGAAGCTTTTCTTGGAAGCTTGTTTACCGGTATTATCCCCTTGTCCGAAGACTCAAGGTACTATCAGGTTCGACATCCAACAGGGATTTGCCTCCGCCAGATCTATCTACTCCCTTTAACGTACTATTCCGTCAGTACGCAACCGTGTCACTTCTCCGTCCCTCCTTCGAAAATATAGCAAGTACTGGAATATTAACCAGTTGTCCATCAGATTTCGCCCTTCGGCTGCTCCTTAGGTCCCGACTTACCCTGATCCGATTATCGTTGATCAGGAATCCTTAGTCTTCCGGTGTGCAGGTTTCTCACCTGCATTATCGTTACTTATGCCTACATTTGCTTTTCCAGCCGCTCCAGAATGACTTACATCACTCCTTCTACGCCGACTGGAATGCTCCCCTACCAGTGATAACTCTTGTTATCAATCTAAAGCTTCGGTAGTATATTTTATGCCCGATTATTATCCACGCATGATCACTCGACTAGTGAGCTGTTACGCACTCTTTAAATGTATGGCTGCTTCCAAGCCAACATCCTAGCTGTCTGTGTAATCACACCTCGTTTATCCAACTTAATATACATTTGGGGACCTTAGCTGTTAGTCTGGATTCTTCTCCTCTCGGCCACGGACCTTAGCACCCATAGCCTCACTCCAGAGTATATGTTATAGCATTCGGAGTTTGTCAGGATTTGGTAGGCGGTGAAACCCCCGCATCCAATCAGTAGCTCTACCTCTATAACACTCAACCTCCAGGCTGCCCCTAAAGGCATTTCGGGGAGTACGAGCTATCTCTCAGTTTGATTAGCCTTTCACCCCTACCCACAACTCATCCAAAGACTTTTCAACGTCAACTGGTTCGGTCCTCCATTTTGTGTTACCAAAACTTCAACCTGGTCATGGGTAGATCACAAAGTTTCGCGTCTGCCCCCACTAACTAAAGCGCCCTATTCAGACTCGCTTTCGCTTCGGCTGCGTGCTTTTAAACACTTAACCTCGCTAGTGAGGAGCAACTCGTAGGCTCATTATGCAAAAGGCACGCCGTCATCCCTTACAGGACTCCGACCGCTTGTAAGCGCACGGTTTCAGGTTCTATTTCACTCCCCTATTCGGGGTACTTTTCACCTTTCCCTCACGGTACTGGTTCACTATCGGTCTCTCAGGAGTATTTAGCCTTACCAGATGGTGCTGGCAGTTTCACACAGGATTTCTCCGGTCCCGCGCTACTCAGGATACTGACCCGCTATCGCTTCATTTTGTGTACGGGAATTTCACCCTCTCTGTCCTAACTTTCCAGTTAGTTCCACTATGAATTGATAATGCATTACGTCAGTCCTACAACCCCAACAATGCCGTAACACTGTTGGTTTGGGCTTCTCCCCGTTCGCTCGCCACTACTTAGGGAATCACTTTTTGTTTTCTTCTCCTATGGGTACTTAGATGTTTCAGTTCCCCACGTTCGCCTCCGCCTTAACGGATAATACAGCTTCACTGTATTGGGTTGCCCCATTCGGACATCTACGGATCAAGGGTCATTTGCACCTCCCCGTAGCTTTTCGCAGCTTGTCACGTCCTTCTTCGCCTCTGAGAGCCACAGGCATCCCCCGTGCGCCCTTAGTCACTTTCGTGTCTATCTTTCAACTATTTATTGCTTGCCTTGCGGCTTGCTCGTAGTATTTCTCTTCCCAATATGTCAATGTACTTTCTATTACCGCTTTCGGTAACCCTGTGGAGAATAACGGATTCGAACCGTTGACCCCCTGCGTGCAAGGCAGGTGCTCTAGCCAGCTGAGCTAATCCCCCCTTCGTAGTCCCGAGCAGATTTGAACTGCTGACCCCTACATTATCAGTGTAGTGCTCTAACCAACTGAGCTACGGGACTGTAATTTCGCCTGTATCTCGAGCCTATAGTCAGCCTCGATCTCTCTCGCTCCTACGATGAGTTCTTTTGCTCATCTTCTCTTTTTCTCTTCTCTTTTATATAGTAAACCTCGTGATAGCAAAAACTTCTCCGGATTATTCCTAATCCTCTAAAATATCTCTCCAGAAAGGAGGTATTCCAGCCACACCTTCCGGTACGGCTACCTTGTTACGACTTAGCCCCAGTCACTGATTTTACCCTAGGCCGCTCCTCGCGGTTACGGACTTCAGGTCCCCCCAGCTCCCATGGCTTGACGGGCGGTGTGTACAAGGCCCGGGAACGTATTCACCGCGTCATGGCTGATACGCGATTACTAGCGAATCCAACTTCACGGAGTCGGGTTGCAGACTCCGATCCGAACTGAGACCGGCTTTCGAGATTCGCATCTGGTCACCCAGTAGCTGCCCTCTGTACCGGCCATTGTAGCACGTGTGTAGCCCTAGACGTAAGGGCCGTGCTGATTTGACGTCATCCCCACCTTCCTCTCTACTTGCGTAGGCAGTTCTTCTAGAGTGCCCAGCTTGACCTGATGGCAACTAAAAGTAGGGGTTGCGCTCGTTGCAGGACTTAACCTAACACCTCACGGCACGAGCTGACGACAACCATGCAGCACCTCGCAATAGGCCATTGCTGGCTAAACTATTTCTAATCTATTCCTAATGCGTTCAAGTCTAGGTAAGGTTCCTCGCGTACCATCGAATTAAACCACATGCTCCTCCGCTTGTGCGGGCCCCCGTCAATTCCTTTGAGTTTCATACTTGCGAACGTACTCCCCAGGTGGATTACTTAACGCTTTCGCTACGCCACTGACTGTATATCGCCAACAGCTAGTAATCATCGTTTACAGCGTGGACTACCAGGGTATCTAATCCTGTTTGATCCCCACGCTTTCGTGCATGAGCGTCAGTTGTAGCTTGGTAAGCTGCCTTCGCGATCGGTGTTCTATGTCATATCTAAGCATTTCACCGCTACATGACATATTCCGCTTACCCCAATTACACTCTAGACCTACAGTATCAATGGCAGCTCAACAGTTAAGCTGTTGCATTTCACCACTGACTTATATATCCGCCTGCGCACCCTTTAAACCCAATGAATCCGGATAACGCTTGCATCCTCCGTATTACCGCGGCTGCTGGCACGGAGTTAGCCGATGCTTATTCATCAGGTACCTTCAACTACGTACGCGTACATAGATTTATTCCCTGACAAAAGCAGTTTACAACCCATAAGGCCTTCTTCCTGCACGCGGCATGGCTGGTTCAGGCTCTCGCCCATTGACCAATATTCCTTACTGCTGCCTCCCGTAGGAGTCTGGTCCGTGTCTCAGTACCAGTGTGGGGGATCATCCTCTCAGAACCCCTAGACATCGTCGCCTTGGTAAGCCGTTACCTTACCAACTAGCTAATGTCACGCATGCCCATCCTTTACCGCCGGAACTTTTATCTGTTTGACAGGTGTCAAACAGATTGTATGGAGTATTAATTTCCGTTTCCGAAAGCTATCCTCCTGTAAAGGGTAGGTTGCATACGCGTTACGCACCCGTGCGCCACTCTCATCCAGATATTACTACCCGAATTCCCGTGCAACTTGCATGTATTAAGCCTGCCGCTAGCGTTCATCCTGAGCCAGGATCAAACTCTTCTTTGTAAGTTTTTGTTCCTTAATGTTTTTCTCTCAAGATATTCTTTTCCTAACTGCTATCTTCTCAAATAACAGCCATTCTTACTATCACTGCTCGGTTTACTCATCTCTTCAAAGAACTTTCGCTTCTTTTTATCTGATTCGTGAAGCTCTTTCCGTGTACTTTATTCCACTTCCTTCTCCTCACCTATCTTCCTCTTTTTTCCCTCTCACTTCTGTCTCCTTCCGCTTGAGGCTGCAAAATTACTGCTTTTTTTATTTACCACCAAATCTTTTTTGAAGTTTTTTCTTCGTTAACTCCTCATTAACTTAATGGCATTCAGTATTTTACTCTATTCATTCCCCTAAAACTCCTCTCAGAGTTTCAGGGCTGCAAAGGTACTCTTCTTTTCCTTTCTACCAAATTTATTTTCTACTTTTTTTTCTCCCCCTCTTTTCTCTCCCTTAAACATGGTTCCTCGATCCAATTCATTACCCCTGCAATCACTAACCCCATACGATCATTTCGTTTCGGGAGTGCAAAAGTACTCCTTTTTCCTTTATTTCCAAATTTATTTTCCGCTTTTACTCCTTTTTTTTATCCCTCTCCTCTTATCTCATATATATTATGAATATCCCTCCCCATTCCCCCATTCCCATATACCCCGCGCTTTTCCCTCTATACCAATTATATAATACTATAATATATACATCTTATCACAACGTTTACTCTTGAAAATTTCACCGTTGTTAATTAAGGTACTTCGTAACATCAGATATACAAGTATCTTGCTTTTATAATATACTCTAGATCATTATGTGCCCGTAGAAAAACCATCTTAAAAGGGGTGTTTTTTCTGTTTTCTTACTTAGATTTAATATTTCATACCCTAATAGATATCCAAATAAATACTATTTCTTTATTTTTCGCTAACTTTGTACTGGGGTTTGATATAACATTCTGTGTAATCAATAAACAATCACGCAGGCATTTAATCGTTATATCATTATATTGTGAAAACAAAAAAAGAGGAGGGATAGATATGAATCTTAAATTTTTGCATCGTCCAAAACCGCGGCAATTTAGCTATAAACCACTGTATTACGACGAACATAAAGAAGAACTGGAAAAGCTTAAACGCAGATATAGTGATGATGAAAAAAATGACTATTCGAATCGGATTCATGAAGGATTCAGGCGAAAACGTGCTAACTCATTTGGAGTTGTATCTCCTACAAAAATATTACTCACCATTTTTGTTATCGTGATGGCTCTTTACATCATTTTTCACATTGTTGATAAAGTTGTAATTAAACTCCTTGGCTTTTAATTATGCCCGATATTATCAGACTACTCCCCGACTCCGTGGCAAACCAGATTGCTGCCGGTGAAGTTGTGCAACGTCCGGCATCCGCGGTTAAAGAGCTTCTCGAAAATGCTATTGATTCAGGAGCAAATTTTATTGAACTTCACGTTAAGGATGCTGGAAAAACACTTATCCAGGTGATTGACAATGGTTGCGGAATGTCTGTGACTGATGCCCGGAAAAGCTTTGAGCGTCACGCTACTTCAAAAATAAAAGACGCAAATGATCTTTATGCCATCCATACTTTTGGATTCAGAGGCGAAGCACTGGCTTCAATAGCTGCAATTGCACAGGTTGAGCTCAAATCCCGCAGAATTGAAGATGAGCTCGGTACTTCGATCCAGATTGAAGGAACAACAATTATTAATCAGGAAGCCTGTAGCTGCCCTGCGGGCACAAATATTCAGGTTAAAAATATTTACTTCAACGTACCTGCCCGTCGTAATTTTTTAAAGTCAGACCAAGTTGAATTCAACCATATTCTGGAAGAATTTTTACGTGTAGCCATTATCTATCCCGAGACAGGCTTCTTTTTTACGCACAACGGAAAGACAATTTTCAGAGTTGAAAAAGCGAATCTGAAACAAAGAATTGTGGCTTTATTTGGTTCTTCGTTTAATCAGAAATTGTTCCTTATCGAGCAAAAAATGGATAATCTGACCATTTACGGATTTGTCGCAAAACCCGAATTTGCCCGCAAAACACGTGGAGAGCAATACTTTTTTGTCAACCGGAGGTTTATGAAGCATCCTTATTTGCATCATGCAATAGATGGAGCTTTTGAACAATTGGTTCCCGAAAAATCATTTCCAGTTTACTTTATAAACTTTGATGTTGACCCTGCAAGCATTGATGTAAATATACACCCTACAAAAACTGAAATCAAATTTCTGGATGAGAAACTGATTTATGCAGTATTGCGTTCAACCATTAAACAGGCTTTGGGAAAAAACAATCTCACACCTACTCTCGATTTTGAAGTTGAACAGAGTTTTGATCAACAACCACTATCACCAGGATACATTCCGAAACAACCAACCATCAGGATAAACCCTGACTACAACCCATTCCGACAAACACAGGAAACTTCTTTCAGAAAATTAGAAAGGCCTCAGGGATGGGAAAACTTTTTCGAAAAACCTCAACCGGAGAATCGTCAGGAATCTCTAAACTCAGAGATCTCAATACCTGAAAATAAATCATTTGAAAGCTTTTTTTCAGAGATCCCTGAACAGCTAAATCTCGATCAGGAGCTTGAAATCGAGGAGAGTATGAATTACCCGGTATTTCAGTTTCAACAGAAATACATCATTTCAAGTATTAAATCCGGACTATTGGTTATTGATCAACAACGTGCTTATGAACGTATTCTCTACGAACAATTTTTACAACATCTTGAAAATCAGAAAAACTTAATTCAACAGCAACTTTTTCCACAGACTCTTGTTTTTTCGACATCCGACAGCGAGTTAATTCTTTCATTGCTCGATGAAATTCAAAAGCTTGGGTTCGACATACGTGAATTCGGATCAAATACGTTTGTAGTTTATGGCACACCTGCTGATTTACCCGAAGGTGATATAAAATTGTTTATGGAAGAAACTCTTGAAAACTACCGACTAAATTTACCCGACTTGAGACAAAACAGTCAGATAAATTTAGCGTTATCAATGGCACGGAATCTTTCATCACGAATGAATAAACGCATGATGCCTGAAGAAATGCACTCAACCATTGCACAACTCTTTGGGTGTGTTATGCCAGAGTTTACACCTGCCGGAAAAAAGATTTTCATTAAATTTACCCTCGGGGAACTCCTCGAAAAATTCAAATAGACTATGTACGATAACTATAGACCACAAGGATTCAGACTTTTACCACCAGTTGTAAAAAATTTATTGATTATCAATGTATTATTTTATCTGGCAACATTTACGGCAATCAATGTTTACAAAGTTGACCTGAATAATTACCTTGCGTTGCATTATTTTGAATCAAACCTGTTTCAGCCCTTTCAGTATATAACATACATGTTTATGCATGGTAATTTTGAACACATATTATTTAATATGTTTGCGCTATGGATGTTTGGTTATGCATTGGAGAACATTTGGGGACCAAAACGTTTTCTGATTTATTACATGGTGACAGGTATTGGAGCAGCCTTTATTCAAACATTTGTAACTTGGATTGACTTTCATAGTTTACATACTTTGGCTGAAGCTTTTCAACAAAATGCAACTCCTGACAACTTTGAAACACTTATGAAGGCTGGACTATTAAAAAATATTAATCCTGAGGGAATCGCTCAAATTAGCAATTTCACTGAACAGTGGAGGATAAATAATGGCTCGGCTCATTTTGCTCCACAGGCAAACATTTTCATAAATCAACTCTTCGAACTAAAAGCCAGTATACCAACCGTCGGTGCTTCTGGTGCCGTATATGGTATTTTATTAGCTTTTGGGATGATATTCCCTAATACGCTCATTTTTTTATATTTCCTGTTTCCAATCAAAGCAAAATGGTTTGTAATAGCCTATGGTGCAATTGAACTCTTTTCAGGATTTGCACGTACCAATGACGGCATCGCTCATTTTGCACATCTGGGAGGGATGATTTTTGGGTTTTTACTAATCAAATACTGGAGAATTAACCGAAACACTTATTAATTATGAGCTACAATCCATATAAGCCTGGGATTCCAAATCCATTGCTCATTTTAAAACAAAGGCCTGTATTATACTGGCTAATCCTGATTAACGCCGCCGTTTGGTTATTCGAGAATATCTTTAATCTCTTTCTTTTTCTCTTTAAAATAGAGCCAGATAATTCATGGTTTTCCGCACTATTTGCCGTCCCAGCTGATATTCAGGGTCTCTTACACAAACCATGGACAATCATAACCTATATGTTTATCCATGCCGATTTTTCCCACCTCTTCTTTAATATGCTGATGCTTTATTTCGGAGGTTTGTTGATGTCTCAATTTATGAAAGCCTCCAAAATTGTAACATTCTACTTCTGGGGTGGAATTTGGGGAGCAATTCTTTATATAACAGCTTATAATATTTTTCCGGTTTTCGGCGATGTCAAAGATATATCTGTTGCATTGGGCGCTTCGGCTGCTGTGCTTTCCGTACTTGTTGGTATTGCAACCTATATGCCGGAATATCGCGTTCAATTGCTTTTGATTGGACCTGTTAGATTGAAATACATTGCATTAGGATTAGTAATCATTGATATTTTAAGCATAAGCAAAGGAAATCCCGGAGGTCATATAGCCCATTTAGGAGGAGCTCTTTACGGCTATCTTGCCATAAAACATCCTCTGAATCTTTGGAAAGGGCTTACGTTTGAAAAAATAAGCTTTGCGTTATCGAACCTCATCAAGCCGAAACTCAAAGTTCACTATAAAGCAGAAGGACAAACACATAAGCGTCCGGTGTCAGATGATGATTACAACAAAATGCGTGTTGAAAAACAAAAACGCATCGATAGTATTCTCGATAAAATATCTAAAAACGGATATGACAGCCTTACACGTGAGGAAAAAGACTTTCTGTTTAAATCCGGTAATAAGAACTAGTTTATGGCAGATTCACAGGAAAAACTTGGACTTATCAACAGTATCATTTTGTTTGTAAACAGTTTAGCTGTTTTTGCATTATTTGGCTGTTACCTTGCAAGATATATATCTCCCGATTCATTCTGGCCCTTTGCTTTTTTAGGAATCTCTTATCCTATTCTGCTCCTTGTGAATCTGATATTTATAGTCTGGTGGATTGTTTGTCGCAAACGTCATTATACTTTGTCGCTTATCACAGTGTTGCTCGGCTGGAATTCATTTTTTTCTTTCTACCAGTTTAGCGGAAATGACCTTCCAGAAAATGCTGAAAACACACTCAAAATAATTTCGTACAATACTCATTACTTCGATTACTTCGACTACAAAATGGGGAAGAAAGACGACTCAAACAAAGACAGTATTCTGAGTTTTTTTAATAAAGAAAACCCTGATATCATTTGCATTCAAGAATATGTAAGGCCCAAGGCGGAAAAGGAAAAATTCAAAACCAGAGAACCTATCCGCAATAAGCTGGGATTAAAATACTACTATTTTAATCATACTTCCGATCACTATGACAGGGTTGCATATACCGGAATTTCTGTTTTCAGCCGATTTCCGATTATCAATTTCAAAGATTTAGAATTTGAACGTCTTTCGACTGATAACGATGGTTTCTATGTGGATATTCTCGCATTTAAGGATACTATTCGTGTATTTAATCTTCATTTGGAATCTATTCGTTTGGGATACAGTGATCAGGAGTTTTATGAAGATATGACAGAAAACCGTACTAAAACTCATGAAATAAAAGAAGGTTCACGCAAAATAATTTCCAAGCTTAAACGTGCATTTATACTCAGAGCCAGACAAGCAAAGTTTGTGGACAGCATAATCCGTATTTCGCCTCATCCCGTTATTGTTTGCGGCGATTTTAATGATACACCAACCTCATTTGCTTACCACAAAGTAAAAGGAGATTTAAAAGATGCATTTGTAGAAAGTGGATCAGGAATTGGAAACACTTATAACGGGAAAGTTCCTTCTTTCAGAATTGACTATATTTTACATAGCAATGCGTTTAATGCGTTCGGTTTTAGAAGAGAAAAAGTTACATACTCTGACCATTATCCTATCGTTACAACCTTAGTATACAACAAAAAAAGTGATTAGTAATGAAGCAATTCATATTTCTTTGTTCATTATTATTAGCCTTAAACACTCCCCTGTTTTCCAACCCAAGTGAAGAAACTCCTGACTCATTAAAAGCGTGGAAGTTTCATACCAATTACATGCTTACTTTTAGTCAGGTATCCTATAAATACTGGGCTTCCGGAGGTGACAATGCTATTTCGGGAATTTCAAATCTGAAATTCAACCTCAAATATCAAAAAAACAAAACCATCTGGCTAAACCAGTTTGAGTTTGGATATGGCTTGATGCAACAACAGGAGAAAAAGCTCATTAAAACTGAAGATAAAATAGACCTCAACTCCAACTATACTTATAAAGCTTCTACATATTGGAGTTACAGTATTTTAGCAAACCTAAAAACACAATTTACCAAAGGATATAAAAAGCCTGAAGATACGATTCATATTTCAAACTTCATGGCACCCGGCTATTTGATTACATCTGCCGGAATGGAGTACAAACGCGACTTCTATTCGTTTCTGTTTTCTATTATGACCGGGAAAACCACCTTTGTATGCGATGATTACCTTTCCAGGTTGGGCTCTTACGGACTTAAAGCTAATCAAAAAGTAAAAATAGGAGCTGGTTCGTATGTGCGATTTGAAGCAAAGAAAGATATTGTTACCAACGTAAATCTCAACACTAAACTGGAACTTTTTTCAGAATACATGAATAATCCTGAATATGTTGATGTAAACTGGGAAGTAATTGTACGAATGAAGATTAACAAATTTCTTTCGGCACTTATTAATACCAATTTGGTTTATGACCACGACGTACTGATCGATATTAAAGATAGTACAGGACAAGTAATTGAGAAAGCACCCAAAGTTCAGTTTAAGGAGACCTTTGGACTAGGGTTGACATTAAGTTTTTAAAGATAAACGACTATACGAAGTTATTCATTCATGATTAGAACACACTATTAGAGAGCCCTGATAAAATCAATGAAAATTTTAACAAAGTCTGTATTCAGAGGTAAATCAGTGTTATAGTACGTTGCCATATTTTCCGATTTATCTGTAGTAGAGCATGTTTTAAGAATATGATTCATATTTTGAATAATCTCTTTACGGGCTAAAGGATTGGCTTTATACAACAATTCCGCATCATTTTCAGATACCTGGATATCAGTAGTACCTTGAATAATCAATACAGGGATGCGAAGCTCTGAAATTTCCTCTTGTGGATTGTATTTAAACCATGATTTCATATACGGCTGAATACTTGGACGAAATAATGAGAAGAGAGAGATGGGAATCTGAAGTAAAGTATCTCCATTCTTCAGCGAATCAATTTTTGAAATGATCAGGCTTTTCATTTTCGGACTTTGATCTGCTATCTGTTCCTTAATTTTGATATCGGCAGAAGTTCCCGGCCCTGAGATGGATATAAACGCTTTTACATTAGGGTTGCTGGCGCAGGCAACCATTCCGATTAATGAACCTTCACTATGACCCGCCACAACAATCCGGCTAAACCTTTTATCTTTCGAAAGCAATTCAATCCATAATTTCACATCGTTAATATAGTTTTCAAATCTTAAATCGGATTCTTTTATATTTTTCTGAACAGACTCTCCCACCTCTCGTTTATCAAACCGGACAGAAGCAATATTATATTTCCGCAGACTGTCAGCCAGATATTTGAAAGAATTTGTTTTCATATTGGGCTGATTGCAGTTACGGTCGGTAGGTCCGGAACCCGAAATAATCAAGACTACCGTTAAATCTTTCTTTTTATCCGGAAAGCTCAACGTTCCATAGATTTTACCTGTGGGCGTTCTCAATACAACCGGCTTTTCCTGAGATGATGCCCTTTGACTAAAAATTAGCAGGATAATAGCCAGAAAATTTACTGTTGTAAATATTTTCATTTCGGATTAATTTAAGAGACAACTGACTTCATTTTAGAATTCGGAGCAAATGTATTGATATTTCTTTTATTTGACTGCTTTTACGATCGCTCTTCTTCTACCCGGAACTGTACAATTGCTGAAATAAGATCCAATGGTAAAGGCTGATTAAGCGGAAACTGCACGGATCCTTTTGCATGTTTATAAGTTGCCAGCTTTTTCTCAAAAGCAGCAATACCTGACGATGTAGGATAAAATCCGATATGTTTCGGAAATGCGGCAAAATAAACCAGAATACGTTTCATTTTGAATGCTGGCATTCCATAACTGATTACTTCTTCAGCTTCAGGAGCCGCATTACGTACTGTTTCTCTTATTAAACGGAGCTTTTCCTGCACTTCTTCCGGAAAACAAGATATATATTGATCAATGGATTGTAAAGATTGCATTCTATTTTGGTTTTCCATGGCTCAAAGTTAATGAACATTAATCTATTCTTTGCAATTGAAATTTTTCTCTACCGTTATTTGTTTGTAAATGATCTCAATTATATTTATTCAACAATCTATCTTTGTTCTCATATGAACCGATTAATCATAATTTCACTTTTGAGCATAATACTTCTGATGACAACTGCTAACAATGATATTTCTTTCAAAGAAAAACAACTCCGGTTTGAACGTGTACGTGCTGCTTATACGGAAAAAGAGGCAATTATTCATGAGCTTTTTAAAGCAGCAAAAATTGATTTAAAAAATTTGAGAATTTTTCTTCGTGCATTAAAAAAAGAACAGAAACTAGAGCTTTGGGCAAAAAACAAAAATGATACAACATTTCGATTAATCAAAACTTATGATTTTTGTGATGTAGCCGGCACCTTAGGACCTAAACGTGAACAAGGAGATAACCAAACGCCCGAAGGATTGTATCATATCGAACGGTTTAATCCTGCCAGCACATATTATCTTTCGCTGGGGATTAATTATCCAAACAAAGCCGACCGCATTTTGAGCGGTAAATGCAATCCCGGTGGCGATATCTTCATTCATGGAAAATGTGTAACCATTGGGTGTATTCCAATCACCGATTTCTGGATTAAAGAGCTTTACATCATTGCTGTTGAAGTCCGTAATAATGGACAAGAAGATATTTCCGTCTATATTTTCCCCTCCAAACTGGATGATGCACATTTCAAATCATTGGTTACAGATTCAAAACCCTCAAAATCAACTATTAAACTTTGGAAAGAGTTAAAACAGGCTTACGATTATTTTGAAACCAATCATACGACTGCCTCATTTTCAATTGACGCAAAGGGAAGCTATGTAATTGAATACTAAGCAACAAACAAATTAGTATAAACCCAAGATTCAATGTAATAAAACCCGTATGATTTTTTTCTCAACAGAAGCTAATTATGCTCCAAGAATCAATAAATACTTATCGTTGTTCTTTTAAAATCAATCCAAAAGCATAGCTCATCGGAATTTCAAAATCAATACAGCCCTGATATCTCTCTATCCGGTTCAGGGTTGATTCTCCCTGACCTTTCACCTTCTGATGCAGTTCATTATAGTTTGCAAACCGTTGAATTGTATGATATACCTTCAGCTTTTGAAACTGAAACTTCTTTAACATATTCCAGCTACGCTCAACTTTCTCTTTTTCGTCAACTACAAAAGCCCATTCCGAATCAATCCAGTGATCACTAATCAATACAGCCTGAGAACAATTCAATGCATGCTCTACTGCGATTACGGCGTCTTTCATTTCGTGAAGACAAAACTCAAAAAAAGTGATCTCTGTTTTTATATCAGACAACTCAAATTCTGAATGAATCAACGTGAACTTTTCTGTAAGACTTTTCTTATCAAGATTTACCTTCAACAACTTCAATGCATCTGCGTCACAATCAACTGCATATACCTTTCGTGCAGTTCTGCCATATTCGATAAACTGCCCTCCTCCTGTCCCGACCGAAAGCATGGTTTTATCGGTAAAATCATAAAATTCGAAAAGGTTTGTCAGTATTTCGTTTACATTAACAGCCATTTTACAGTACTTTAATCATTTCAAACTGCTTTCCACGTAAAGGAATTCCATTCGATTCCAGAAATACTGTCATTAAACTGCAAGCAGGATCCGTATTTACAACTTTTACGGAATCATAACGGTTAAGTTTTAATGTTTCACCAAGTAAATAACTACCAATGCCTTGCTTCCGGTAATTTTTATCAACAGCCAGTTGCGTTATATCTCCCGTTGACGAATCAAAAACAATGTATGCAATCAATGTTTCGGTATCGAAAACTCCCAGAATCGTAAAATCATGAATACTGCGCTCAATGGCTTCGAAACTGTTCTGCCAAGAAGGAACAAAATCCCGAAACGTCATCATTTGAGCCTGCTCTTTCAAAGATATTTCCCGGATATGCATTCCGGATGGCAGGCATTTTTGTTTTAATGCAAGATTCTGATTATCCTGCTTAAAATAGTTTAACTCACGACTGACTCTAAACCCCAGCTTTTCATAAACCGAAACTGCCGGCGTATTATGTTGCAATACTTCCAGCAAATAACGTTCTATCCCTGCATCTTTTAAGATGGGAACCGAATAATTAAAAATATCGGTTGCAATTCCCTTTCCTCTATATTCTTTAATCGTTCCGGTACCAGTATCATAAGCCGTTTTAATTCCATTATAACATCCTGTACCATTGAATGTAAACGAAATTAAACGACCATCAGCAAAGGCTCCAAACGACCGTTCTGCATCAAATCCGCGACGTTTAAGCATTTGCTGAAGCTCATTTTTAGTCACCTGTACTTCATAATCGCAAAAAGCCTCATTAAACGTATCAAATAAAACATCAAACGGCAAATTTCCAAGGGATTTTATTTTATACATATCTTTTTCAAATTGGTTAGCAAACAAATGTAAATAAAACAATTCTTACAAACACTTTACTAACCGTTAAATTAATCCTAAATCAATTACAAATTAACCCACAGCGTTTTTGTATAATGCTGGTATGGCAAGGTACAATGCACCTGAAACTGTTTTACAAGATTAATGTTTTGTTCTTTCTGTAATCTTTTCTATTTTAAGGCTCCAACCAAACCACCTATTTACATATTAAGGTTTTGAATATTCTCTATCAGATACTCTGCAAACTGTTTAATTTCACCTTTTAACACAGAAACATCTGTATCGATGTAATATTTATAACTGCCCGTTTCTTTCTTAATTTCAAAATAAATACCACAACCATCAGGGCAATCAGGGCAACCATAGGTTTCTGTTAATTTTTCTGAATTCTGAAGGCACTTGGGTATCTTTTTTACAATTTGAGATGCAATAGCAAGCTTATCTTTATCAATTATAGGGGTTTTGAATTTTAGCTTTCTGTTTTTCCCAAAATAGCTATCTGTATAATCTACAAAAAGGGAGTTTTGATTTCCCATTATATTATAACAATACATAATTGCGCAACTATCAACACATTCGCCACAATATTCTCCAAATATTATCTGCTCCACAATATTTTTATCAATAATTTTTTCTGTTTTAGAGGTAATGCTATCCTTTTGTTCAACTCTGGTTATTAATGTTATTTTGGAATTTTGCTCTTGACAAGCAAAAAGTGTAATAACCAAAAGGATAACAATTACGATATCCATAAAAGCCAGCTTATTAGGTTCTTTTACCTGTTCCATACACATATTGCTTAGTAACTTCTTAAATACAATTGAGCCATGATGACAAATATATCATTACTTCTCATATAATAATAATCAAAACTCAGATTTTCAGGCAATGGGTGCTGTATCTTTTATATTCTGATATTTCAGACTATTCCTCAACTATCTATCCAAAAACAATAAACTAATTGTCTCTCTAAGACACAACGATGATTACCTAAAATCCGAAGAGGGATCACTCAATCACAAATCAATTCCATTTTAATCAATCCGCCCACTCTTCCACATTTTTTCTTTACTTTGCATTAAAAGTTCACAAGTATGGATTCATTGCAGTGGATTGCGTTGATCATTTTTATCATTACCTATACAGGAATCATCTTTACCCGATTGCCATGGATTAATATTGATCGTCCGTCGGCTGCCTTTTTTGGATCTATCGCCATGATATTGTTTGGCGTTCTTTCGTTACAGGAAGCTTGGTTTTCGATTGATTACAACACTATCTCTCTCTTACTGGGGATGATGATTATCATCACGACCTTACAATTGGATGGTTTTTTTCTGTTTGTTGCCCGTCAAACCATGAAACTGGCAAATACCCGAAGTAAACTATTGATACTCATTACTTTTATTTCGGGTATCGGTAGCGCTTTTATGGTAAATGATGTGATTGTGTTGATGTTTACTCCTGTGATTATTCAGCTTTGCCGAACCTATAAACTTAATCCGTTACCTTATTTAATTGCCGAAATACTTGCATCCAACATCGGCAGTGTGATGACCATCACGGGCAATCCTCAAAACATGATCGTAGGAATTAATTCGGGTATTTCGTACAGCAGTTTTTTACTTCATCTGCTTCCGGTTTCCATTATCGGACTTTTTCTTACTGCTATTGTGGTCAAGCTCATTTATCGCAAAGAGTTCACAGCCAATTTAAAGCTAAAGATCGTCCATAATGAAAAAAAATATAATTATTCTTCCATGAAAATCTCCGTACCTATCTTTGGTGCAGTGATTATTCTTTTTTTTCTCAGTACACTGATTGGAATTTCTATTCCGTTGATTGCCCTGTTGGGAGCTGCCATGATTTTAATTTTCGGGAAAATACATCCTTCCGAAATCATCAAAGAAGTTGATTGGGTGTTAATTCTTTTTTTTGCCACACTTTTTATTGTTGTGCGCGGAATTGAAAAAGTTGGACTCCTCGAGAGTCTTACGCAAGTGGGATTTATTCAGAACAATCTGAGTGGAATTGGAATTATTCACGTTTTATCGCTTATTTTCTCTCAAATTGTAAGTAATGTCCCTTTCACCATTGCATTTCTTCCGGTATTGAAAGAAGTAAACGAACCTCTAATCTGGCTTTCTCAGGCTTCCGCCTCCACGCTGGCTGGAAATGCAACTATTATCGGGGCAATGGCCAACTTAATCGTGATTGAGTCGGCTCGTAAAGAAGGAATTATTATCAGTTTCTGGGAATTTTTTAAAAGTGGGTTCATCGTTACCCTTCTCACCTTTATACTTTCAATAGGAACGCTCGGATTGTATTTAGTTTGGTGATATTACTAACCATACTAACTCACTGATATGCAGAACATCTATTTTCTCAACAAAATAATATTGGTATATCCTCAATTCAATTTTCATCTCATTTTAATCTCCCCTTAATTCCCCTTTAATACGATTTGTCGTGCTTTGCAGAAAATTAAAGCACAATGAATATACTTCACAAATTAAGAAAAGATTTCCCATGGCTACATGTTATCGTGTTTTCAATCTGGGCAGGACTTATTTATCTGATATATTACATGATCCGGTTCGGGATTTAAATTACAACCACGCAAAATTGCGTAAATAGCCATCATATCTACAATTATTCTTATCTTGCATCATTATTTGCAATCAGTTCTGTATGTCGGAAATAAAAATTTTAATTGTAGAAGATGAACAAAAAGTAGCTCGTTTTATCAAGTTAGGACTTGAAGATCATGATTATCATGTCGATGTTGCGTTTGATGGCAAAATAGGGCTGTTATTTTTTCAACAAACAGATTATGATTTAATACTTTTAGATGTAAATATTCCTGAAATTAATGGTTTTGATCTTTGCAAACGAATCCGCACTGTAAATCAAAAGATTCCTATTCTGATATTAACGGCTTTAGGTCTTACCGATCATATAGTGGAAGGATTTGAATCAGGAGCTGATGATTATCTGGTAAAACCATTCGAATTTCGCGAATTACTGGTACGTATTAAGGCATTGCTCAAGCGTACACTCAATCAGGATCAGGGTACAAAGTTATTAACTGCAGATGATTTGATTCTCGATCGTGATGCCAAAACAGTCAAACGTGGCAATAAACAAATTGAACTTACAGCAAAAGAATTTCTCCTGCTCGAATATCTTTTGCTCAACAAAGGCAAGGTAATTTCACGCGTTGATATTGCTGAAAAAATCTGGGAAATCAATTTCGATACAGGTACCAATGTAATTGATGTGTACGTAAGCTTCCTACGCAAAAAAATAGATTATGGATTCGAATCAAAACTCATACATACTGTCGTGGGAATGGGTTATACCATTAGGGAGGAATAATGCATGAACATCAAAACCCGTTTGGCCTTTCAGTTTACCTTTTTCGTAGGCGTAATCCTGCTTCTTTTTGCGATCACCATTTATTTTCTCTCTTCTGGTTTCCGCGAACGTGAATTTTACAATCGTCTTGAAAAGAAAGCAATGACCTCGGCACTTTTACTTTTAAAAGTAAACGAAGTGGACAGTACGTTGCTTACCATTATCGATAAAAACACTATTCACTCTCTTAATGAAGAGATTGTTTCTATTTACACAACTGATGCAAAGCTTGTGTATCAAAGCCCGGGCGATACCATGCAAACTCCCAGGCAAAATTTGTTTCAGGACGTTCTGATCCACAAAAATCTTCAATACAAACAAGGCAATCGTGAATGTGTGGCTTTTCTGTACATCGAAAAAGGGAAAAAATACGTTGTATTTGCATCCGCTTACGATATATATGGATTGAGTGAATTACACAATCTGCGTTTTGTATTGATCATCGGGCTAACCATCACTATTTTACTCACATTATTTATCAGTCGCACCTTTGCCGGAAATGCCATTGCCCCTTTATCCAAACTTGTAAAACAGGCAGATAATATCACTGCTTCCCGGCTTGATTTACGATTAGATGAAGAAAACGGCAAAGATGAGATTGCTCAATTGGCAATTACCTTTAATCATATGCTACAGCGTTTGGAATCTGCTTTTGAAATGCAACGAAACTTTGTTTCCAACGCCTCGCACGAAATGCGAACCCCCCTCACTGCCATTACCGGACAACTCGAAGTTGCTCTCCTCAAAGAACGCAACCGCGATGAGTATGAAGCAATCATACGTTCAGTTCTCGACGATATTCAAAACTTTAACACACTTACCAATGGGATGTTGGAGCTTGCACAGGCCAGTATCGACCATTCATCTCTCACGATCAAACCCGTACGCATGGATGAAGTGCTTTTACAGGCTCAAAAAGATGTTTTGCGAAGAAATCCTTCCTACAACATCAAAATTCAGTTTAAACAACTGCCCGATGACGATTCACTACTTACAATTTTGGGCAGTGAAAACCTAATGAAGATTGCCATGATCAATCTGATGGAAAACGGATGCAAATTTTCATCCGATTCTACTACTATCATCAATATTTCGTTCAATAATAATCATCTGCAACTCGAAATTATCGACAATGGCATTGGTATTCCTGCCGATGAACAAAATCACATCTTTGAACCTTTTTATCGCGCTACAAACACCAAAAATCAAAAAGGACACGGTATTGGTCTCTCACTTGTACACCGGATAATTCAACTCCATCAGGCACAAATCAGCCTTCAGTCAGAACTTAATAAAGGCACACAGATTAAAATTTTCTTTTAAGGTCAGCGTAACATTATCCCTGTTAATTTGCATTCAAAAGAGCTTTCTCCTATTGAGAAACCAACCTAATCTTTCGCTTTTGAGAGGGATTAATTTGTACTTTTGAAATTATTTCTCACCAACCATATCTTTACACATCATACTGAATAACAATAATATAATAATGAGGATATAAACAAATCAGAAGATGAATCATAAACAAATAATGCTCGACGGTAAAGCTCTGTCAAAAGAAATTGAGTCTGATTTAAAATTGAGGGTAGAAAAAATCATTAACATAACTGGGAAAATTCCGGTATTGGCAACCATTTTAGTTGGAAATGACCCATCCTCAGAAATATACGTAAAAATGAAAGGAAATGCCTGTGAGCGGGTTGGTATGACTTCGTTAAAAGTCCACTTGCCGGGAAATACAACGACGGAAGAACTGCTAGCCGAAATTGAAAAGTTAAACAACAACGATAATATTTGCGGCATCTTATTACAACATCCGGTTCCAGAACAAATTGAGGAACGAGTCTGCTTTGACAAGATCGCGATTGATAAAGATGTTGATGGTGTAACTTGCCTTGGTTTTGGGCGAATGTCGATGAATGAAGTTGCATACGGAAGTGCAACCCCGGCTGGAATAATGGAATTAATAACGCATTACAAATTACCCATTGAAGGAAAACATGCAGTTATTGTTGGTCGCAGCCCAATTTTAGGTAAGCCAATCGCGATGATGCTTTTAAATAAAAATGCTACAGTAACT
Organism: Bacteroidales bacterium; assembly: GCA_963667975.1. GTDB lineage: Bacteria > Bacteroidota > Bacteroidia > Bacteroidales. The sequence goes on along the minus strand of OY764079.1, from coordinate 2,496,653 downwards.
ATTTGTCATTCAAAAACTAAAAACCTGCCTGAATTAATCAAACAGGCAGATATTGTTGTGGGAGCTGTTGGAAAACCGAATTTTATAAAAGCAGATTGGATCAAAGATAATTCAATTGTGATTGATGCAGGATATCATAAAGGAGGAATGGGAGATATTGAAATCGAAAAAGTAAAAGAAAAAGCATTTGCTTACACTCCCGTACCCGGAGGAGTTGGTCCAATGACTATTGCCAAATTAATATCTCAAACAGTTGAATCCGCCGAAAGAAAGATAAAGAGCAAATGTACTATCGAATAGACGATGGCGCCAGATATATCCTTTCGGCTTCGCCTGAGAAACATTTATTATCCATTTAACACTGCAAAACTATATGCCTGCACTCTATCACATCGACGCTTTTACGCAAAATCTATTTGGAGGTAATCCTGCCGCAGTCTGCCATTTGGAGCAATGGCTTTCAGAGGACCAACTGCAAGCGATCGCAAGTGAAAACTTTTTACCGGAAACCGCTTTTTTTGTAGCACTGAGTAATCCTGGACATTACCATATTCGCTGGTTCACTCCTGATATTGAAATGGATTTGTGTGGTCACGCCACACTGGCAACAGCTCATGTTATATTTAATCATCTGAATTTTGAGGGAAAGAATATAACATTTCAGTCTGCCAGTGGTACTTTACATGTAAGCAAAGAAGGTGATTTTCTCACACTCGATTTTCCATCACGTATACCTGAAAAAGTCAATCTCCCCGAAATTATTGCAGAAGGAATTGGAATAAGACCACTTGAGGCCTATAAATCGAGAGATTATGTTTTGATTTATGATTGTGAACAAACTATCCGAAACATCAACCCTAATCAACAAATCTTAAATCAGATAAATCTTGATCCAGGCGGTATCATTGTAACTGCCAAGGGCAATAATGTGGACTTTGTTTCCCGTTTTTTCACACCTCAGGCTTCCATTTTTGAAGATCCGGTAACCGGATCAGCACATTGTTCTTTAATTCCGTTTTGGAGCACACGATTAGGAAAACAAGAGCTTACAGCCATCCAGTTATCCAAACGCGAAGGGTATTTAAAATGTGTAAATTCCGGTTCAAGAGTAAAAATAAGTGGTCGTTGCTGCACATTCTCAATCGGACAAATCATCCTATAAGGCACTGATTAACTGAATAATGAAAATAGTTAATATTATCTGGTATTACTTTTTATCAAAAGGTTAAGATTAAGGATTAGTATAGTCTTTTCCTCAAAAAATCGTATTTTTGCGAAAATAGCCCTTTCATGCAATTCAGCCTCAAAAAATTTATCCAAAAGTTTTTTAATTATTTTCTCCAGGGAATACTATACATTGCGCCCCTTGGAGCTACGATTTTTGTAATCGTAGTTACCTTTCGTTTTGTCGATGATACAACCAGCAGTGTGATTAAAGCTATTTTTCATCGCTCCATTCCTGGTTTAGGTATTGTGATGATGGTTATTTTCATCACTTTAATCGGGGTATTTGGAAAATCAATCATTGCCCGCCCATTGTCAGCTATGATTCATTCTATTCTGGATAAAACCCCGTTTGTAAAAATCATCTACACATCTATCAAAGACCTTTTATCAGCCTTTGTTGGACAGAAAAAGAAATTCACCGAACCAGTTCTGGTTAAAATGTATAACGATTCAAATGTTAGCAAACTCGGATTTATCACTCAGAAAGATCTGAGTAGTTTGGGCATTCCGAAAGGAATGATTGCTGTTTATCTACCTCACTCGTACAATTTCTCTGGAAACTTGTTTATAGTTCCGGCCGAAAACGTAACTCCAATAAATGCTTCCTCCACCGAAATCATGAAGTTTATCGTATCAGGTGGAGTAACTGAAATTAATGATTAAGTTATGAAAAAATATAGAATACTTGTAACAAACGACGATGGTATTGATGCGCCCGGCATCCGGAAACTTATTGAAATTGCCAAAGATTACGGTAATGTAACTGTAGTTGCACCAGATTCTCCACGTTCAGGACAGGGGCATGCCATCACGATGAACATCCCGTTACGGCTCGAAGAACTTTACCGTCAGAATGGCCATGCTGAATATAAATGTAGTGGAACCCCGGTTGATTGTGTAAAACTGGCCGAAAAAGCCATTTTAAAAGGAAATGCAGATTTAGTACTTTCTGGAATTAACCATGGTTCAAATGCATCGATTAATATCATTTATTCAGGAACATTGGCTGCTGTGTTAGAAGCTGCAATTGAAGGAGTTCCAGCAATCGGCTTTTCGTTATTAAATTGGGCAAACGATGCAAATTTTGATAACGGAGAACAATTCGTTCGTCAAATTATCGAAAATGTACTGGAAGAAGGATTGCCACAACATGTTGGATTAAATGTAAATATTCCGGATATTCCTGAAAATGAAATCAAAGGAATAAAAGTATGTCGTCAGGCAAAAGCCTATTGGGATGAAGAATTTGACCTTCGACAGGATCCTCATAAACGTGACTACTACTGGCTTACTGGTGTTTTTAAAAATTTAGATGAGCATAATGATACTGATGAGTGGGCTTTGAAACACGGTTATGTTTCGGTTGTTCCGGTTCAGGCAGATTTCACTGCACACAATTCTCTTCATCTCCTCAAAAAATGGGAATCAAATGCTAAATAAATATCCAATAATCAGCGGATTAACCAGCGGAATATTACTCCCGCTGCTTTTGTTTTTTCTTATGAAATTAATCATAGGAACTGCTTTTCCTGATTTTAATAAACCGGAAGCATTTATCGGAGTTTTACTTCCCGGGATTTTGCTTATTCGATTTTTTTTTAAAGGAAATTATTCAGATATACTTGCAAAAGTTCATTTTGCAGCCACCGTATTCATGTTTATTCTCTTCTTTGTGTTAAAATCATACAAACCCGAAATTTTCGCAATATGAAGTATTACGTGATTGCAGGAGAAGCCTCTGGAGATTTACATGCCTCAAAACTTGTAAAAGCTTTAAAAGAACAGGACCCCGAAGCACAATTCAAAGGCTGGGGTGGCGACTTAATGCAAAATAACGGAGTAGAAATTGTAAAGCATTACAAAGACTTAGCTTTCATGGGTTTTGTTGAAGTTTTAGCAAACCTGAAAACTATTTTTGGAAATATCCGGTTTTGTAAAAAAGACATTCTCAATTTCAAACCGGATGCCCTTATTTTAATTGATTATCCGGGGTTTAACCTGAGAATTGCAAAATTTGCACACAAAGCCGGAATAAAAGTTTTTTATTATATTGCTCCTCAGGTTTGGGCTTGGCATCAATCGCGCGTAAAAGCGATGAGAAGAGATATTGACAAACTTTTTGTAATACTACCCTTTGAAAAAGATTTTTTTCAAAATCATGGCTTAGATGCTGAATTTGTAGGACATCCCTTGCTCGATGCAATTCAACATCCGGAAAAGAGCATAGAAAAACAGGGAAAACCTATTGTTGCTCTTCTTCCGGGAAGCAGAAAACAAGAAATTGAAAAAACACTTCCAATTTTTCTGAATGCAACTTTTAATTTTCCTGATTATCAATTTATCGTTGCAGGAGTAAAAACTCAATCAAATGAGTTTTATCATCAATATATGAAAGATTATCCTGATGTAAAACTGATCTTTAGTTCCACATACTCCATTTTGAATCAGGCTTATGCGGCACTAGTAACGTCCGGAACTGCAACTCTGGAAACTGCATTGCATAAAGTTCCCCAAATTGTATGCTATAAGGGAAACTCTATATCATATTTCCTTGCTCAAAGATTTATCAAGGTAAAATACGTATCTTTGGTTAACCTCATTGTGGACAGATTGCTGGTGAAAGAGCTTATTCAAAAAGATTTGAATGAATGTAACCTCAAACAAGAATTAAACGTTTTATTAAAGGATGAAGTTTACAGATCAACCATTGATGAAGGGTATAACGAGTTAATCCAAAAACTTGGAAAATCAGGAGCTTCCGAAACAACTGCCAGACTAATACTCAAAGAACTACACTAAAACAACTCACATGAAGAAAATAACTCTGACTCTCTTCATACTTTTTACAATACTCAGTTTGTGTTATGCACAACCCGAGGAACTGAATGTTCGCCTTTTTTCCGAAAAACCAATTAAAAAGCTGAATATAAGCTGCTTATTAGGAAATTATTCTATTACAGCCAATGATAAAAAGATTAATACTCTTGAAAAAGATGCAATTATTACATTTCAAATCGAAGGGAAAAAGATCAAATTAACACGTAAGAACGAGACGTTAGGAACCTTCAATGAAGTAAGCATAGAAGGACTTGGTTTTAAAAATATTTTCAAGATATCGCCTACAGAACCTCAAATATTAGAGAGAATTTACGATGATGATCTGATTATCTCGGTTGAAAAAGGATATTTACGAATAATCAATAAAGTTTCTATTGAAAATTATGTTGCAGGAGTCGTTCAATCAGAAATACTAGGAAGTAGCAATAAACTTGAATTTTTTAAAATACAGGCAATTATTACTCGTACATATGCAATTAACAATATGATGAAACATTACAAAGAAGGATTTAATCTCTGTGATGATGTTCATTGTCAGGTATATCGAACACGGTGTAATAATCCCCAGATTTTAATGGCCGCAAATACTACTGCGGGGCTTGTAATTGTGGATAAAGATAAGAAGATGATTTCTGCTGCTTTTCATTCAAATTCAGGGGGAGAAACCGTTAAATCTGAAGATGTTTGGTCATTACCAACCTCATATTTAAAATCGGTTCAGGATACCTTTTCTCTTGCTATGAAAAAAGCTTACTGGATAGAAAAGATGCCCGTTTCAAAATGGCTTAATTATTTAGAAAGCACATATAGCTTAGATATAAATAATGAAAAAATCAAAAACGCAGCCTGTAATTTTACGCAGGATACAAGAAAAATTTATTTTTTAAATAACATACTGCTAAAAAACATCAGAAAAGACTTAAATTTACGCTCAACTTTCTTTTCGGTGTCAAAAGAAGGGGATCAGATAATTCTGAAAGGAAGAGGCTTTGGGCATGGAGTAGGACTCAGCCAGGAAGGCGCTATCCGTATGGTTGACTTAGGTTACACTCACGAGCAAATTATCAATTTCTACTATAAAGATACTCAAATAATTGACTATCTGGAACTTAAAAACCAATCAGACATTCAGGACGATCCCGTTTCAGAACCTTAAACTCCTCTTTGCCTGCCACCGGATAATGAATCAAGGCGATGAATCCGTGGCATGAAATACCGTTCGTTCGTTTGTTAATTCCATTTCTGATTGGGATTATACTTTCCGATTCAGGAATTTATATGCCGGAAACTATACTATGCACACTGTTTGGGTGTCTATGCATTGCTATTTTGATTTTAGTTTCCAGAGACACAAAAAACCTAAACTATCGTAGACTACTGCCGGATGCGAGTCCTGTTATTAAACAAGTATTGTACGATTTTATGCAGGGAAGAAACTACCAAATTCTGTATTCTTAAATCATACAAAACCATTGGCAGCACAAAAAAGAGGGCTTATACAGCCCTCCTGAATTGGATAAAATAAAGGATGAAAATAAAGAAGAACCTATAGGTAAGACTCTTCTAAGACATAATGCTTAGTTGTTGTTTACTTTCCAAATTACCAGCTTTCCAACTTCTTTATTAGCGGTATTGATTACTAAAATAAGTTAATAAATTCCACGGGGAGCATTATGTAAAGGGATGTTCAAGATATTTTCACCGAGGCGACAAGGTCCGACAATCCAAATATATAGTAACAACAATCTTTTAAGCTTACCTATTTAAGTTCAATCTGGAATAATTGCTATATACTGTATACCGCTCATGCTTCTATTTATTATCGACTAGCTTTATTTCAATTCAAAACTGGTTCCATAAAACAATCAAGAAAGTCTTCGGTTACACCTTTTAATTTTCTTCTTTGACAAAGAGCATACAGTTCTTCTACTGCTGAATATGTAAAGTATCTAGTATCTAAGTCTCTGAATTGAGGCTTACTTGCTTCTTTAAGAACTTTATCCCTATCTTCATCCGGCGCAACTATTACATATCTTGTTGGAAAAGGTGGAAATTTGTCTTTAAAGTTTTTCATTCTACTCAAACCACTCGTTACACCTGTAGAATGTTCAACTTCCATTACTGCTGGCATTAGTTTTCCGTTTTTAAACCAAATACAATCAATTAGCAAAGCTGCTTGAATTGCATCATCATAGGCTGTCATTAATTTTTCATCTTTTAACGAAGCAATTACACCTTCATATTCACCAATTCTTTTGTTTTGGTATAGTATACCCTTGTCATTTTGTGCTATCCATGTTCTAAAATTCAATTGTCTACCAATGAAGTATAATGCAATTTGTATTTGAGCATGTCGTCTTTGAATATCTATATCAATTTCTTGCTGTTGAAAATTATCTGGTAATACAAGAGAGTCATAAAATGCATCCAATGCAGGAATTTCTGAAATAACAATATCAGTTTCCATTTTTGACAAAACTCCAAGTTTATGTGGAGAATCAGGGTTCCATATTAAATGTTTATGTCCATGCTTAATTGTTGTATGACCTCCCTTATTTTCAATACGACCAGGATAACAAAAATAAAATTCAGGGGTATGAGCTAAGAGAGCTTCAAAAACGCTCCTTGTATTATAACTAGCTCCAAGAACTCGGTCAATATTTATTGGTTGATTTGGGTTAAATGCATTAGTAACCCTCCAAATCATTTCACTTGATATGCTTTCAATTTTTTGGGTTGCTTCAATTTCGCCAGCAAATGGATTCCACCTTTTTATCCTAATCGGACCTTCTGGTAAATCAATCCCTTCTATTCTAATAACACCCGTAGTTTTGGGGCTAACATAATTATAAACTTGCCTTTTATCTAATTGATTTATAAACGATACAAGATTACTTGCTGATAATTTCCGCATATTTTAACTCTTGATTTTTTGCTTTTTCAATAAAGTCCCATATAGTTTCTGCTAGTCCTTTTGCAGCAAGATAAGGAACTCCGTTTCCTATTGTTTTAAACATATTAGATAATGAAATATGTTTAGGTATTATAAATTGTTTTGGTAATGATTGAATTGCTAATGCTTCTGCGACTGAAATTCGTCTTGGTTTATATGGATGTAAATGAACCTCATTGTTACCATAAGCTGCTGTTGGCGAATAACGCCAGCGATGCAATCTTTTATATGATTTTTTCAAATCATCACCTTCGGAAATGACTGTAAATTTCGATAATCCCGCTCTTGGTTGAAAAAAATCATTTGCATTAGAATGATTTTCAACATCATTCTTGTCAAACCAATATTGTACTGTTAATCCTTTTACTAATCCTTTTGGTGCTTTTTTTATAGAATTCTCTACAAATGGTTCTTGTGTTGGCCAATTTTTAGCCAACACATCTTCCGATTTATATATTGTTTTTGTATCCCAATTAAAAGATTTTATAATTGGAGAACCATTAAGCTCCATTCCTAAATCTATTAGGGTCTTTTGTTTAAATCCTAATAAAATTATTCTTTCTCTATCTTGGGGTGTGCCAAATTCAATTGCATTTATTAATTTTTCAGTTAAATAGTAGCCATTTGAAATAAGTTTTAGCTTTACCTCGTCAAAAAATGCTCTATGTTTCTTAGTTCTATAAAGTCCTTTTACATTTTCAAAAAGAAAAAAATCAGGTTGACTCCTAACAATTAATTCAATATATGTAGCTGACAATTTACCATTTTCGCCTTCAATTCCTCTATTTTTACCTCCAATTGAAAAATCAGGACAAGGAGGACCTCCAATAAAGCCAATTAAATTAAAATCTTTTCGAGATTCATTTATGTATTTCTTTAATTCTTTAGTTTTTTCTTCGTTTAAAAACGTACAAATATCATCTGTATTATGACCATAAATTGGTTCTTTAATTCCTAATCCCTTTCTTGCAGATTTATAAATTTCCATAAAAGGCTTATGATATTCGTTTACAAATAAGGTCTCAAAACCCCGTGTTGTTTCGAAGCCCAAGTCCAAGAACCCAGCACCAGCAAAGAAGGAAAATAATCCAATTTTTGTATCTATGTTTTTATCTTTTATCATATTGCAAAAATACTCATTTTTCCCACGTATTGTAATTTCATTATGCCGCAGTTTTATTAGTCTTATAGCCAACTATTAGATAATCAAAACTATATTATTTTCACTCCTCAAAAAACAATAAATCCCCTCACTTCCCCACCACCAGCTTTCCAACTTCTTTATTGGTTGTATTGGTCACTAAAATAAGTTGGTAAATGCCACGGGGAGCATTGTGTAAAGGAATATGCAGGGTACTTTCACCGCAAGGCCAGGGACAGGCTGCCACGGTTTTACCTCCAAAATCATAAATAAACAAAGTGCCTTCCTTATAAGACTGGGTAGCTGTTATGGTAACTTCACTGCTTGCAGGGTTTGGGCTGATTTTAAGTTCTTTAATATGGACAGGTTCTTTAAATTCTTCTATTCCCACATTACAGTTAGGGGTCATACACCCAAAACCATCTGTTGTAAAGAACCATGACTTTATCGGAGTTGAAGAATTAAGGTGTATTCTTCCACAACAGGCAAGTCCTTCACCACACTCTATAATATCATCTAAACGAACCATGTAATATTGAGGAGAATACTTAAAATATGCCGTATCACGATTTGCATAAATTTTCAGGTAGTAAAAATTATTTTCATAATTTGCTGTTCCCACAATTAAAAAATCTCCTTTGGAGGTAACTCTGAAAGCACGGGTAAAACTGCTTACCGAGCCCAGGCTATAGGCGGTATCCCAGATAACAGTTCCATTTGCCGGATTTAGTTTCACCAGTTTAAGTACATACGTATTCGCCGGATTTGAGACCAACGAATCAAAGGCAACCACCAGACAGGAATCCGGCGTGGGTTCTATCCATGCTTCGCTATGCCCGTTAAAATATTTTTGCCATTTGATATTTCCGTCTTTATCCAGCCGGACTACCACGGGTTTATCGGAACACCATCCCGATACAACTGCACCACTATCCGGCAAAGGAACACCGTCTTTTAAGTTGACAGAGTATCCTGTACTCTGAATACTTTTTTGCCAGATCATCCCCCCGCTTTTGGTGGTTTTCATGATATGAATATAGGTCGTGCTGGAAGAATTCATTTTCCATCCGCAACTTAAAATATAATGATCCGCCGTTTCAAAATTGCAATTACTCCCAATTCTGGCAGTATCCTGTATGGTTTGTATCAATTGGTAGTTCAGGAGTGTGTCATATTTATAAATTACAGTTGTGTTGACTTGGCTGCTATCATAGTAAAAACTTGAGTAAAAGGGAAAACCTGGTTTATACCTGAATGTAGAGTTATACCCCCCCCAGTATTCATAATGACCTGAAACAGTATCTTTTAATTGCACAAATCCCAAGCTATCCCCCTGAGCAGAAAAACGGGCGTAAAATGGTTGTATATAGCCGACTTTCCACCGACTCTTTCCTAAAAACAGAAATTCATTGTTTTCAAAATACATTTGCCCGTAAAAATTATCACTATATAATATAGGCGAAAAAGCAGTCGCTACATTTAGATATGCAGACTGCGGTTTGGCAATAAAGCCCGATAATAGTAAATAAATAAGCAGTAAATATTTTTTCATAGCTGTTAGGATAGAAAAGCAAAAGCAGGTGTAAATATACACCTGCTTTTGTTTAGATTGGTTAATAGACTGAGAATTTAACACTTTTAAGAACAGAGTTTCCCGATTCGAGGGTGCAGATATAGAACCCCTTTACCAGTCCTTTTAACTCCATCAAAACCGGACCTTGTTTGCCTACCGTTTTACACGATAGTTTACGCCCGGTAATATCGGCAATGCAAAGCACCGCCTTTTCCTGACCCGGTTCCAGTTTGTAGTCAACGGTGATAAAGTCATGAGCCGGATTTGGATTTACGCTTAGCCTGTCCGGTTCATCGTAATTAATCCTTCGGGTTTTTACCGATTTGTTTTGCGGTTCTCCGGCAGGTAACTTAATAATTTCGGTAAGTGAGTAATTGCCATTGCAGGCAGCATACAAAGCTTTTGCTCTGCCCGATACCGAGGCATACTGACTTTGCATCATGTTTTGTAACTGCTCCGTCTGTTCAGCATTGGGAGCCGAGTTTACCAAACTGATTGCAATTTCATAAAATGCTTTCAGTTGCAGCCACTCGTTTTCCTGTTCTGCATCAAGATTATAGCCCGTAAGCGGGGTATTGATAAACTCACTTGCTTCCTGTGTTTTAGAACTACCCAGGTAAAGGTTTACAATAAAGGGAATCATCATAAACTCCTTTTGCTGTTTACTTTTGGATACCAGACTGTCGAATACCCAGTTTAATTGTTCATATTGGTAACGTTCCAAAAGATTATCAAACAGGGCATACTTTTCCAGCTGTGTCCAAGATATCTCCGCCCGCATCTGTTCCAGCGGTGAATAATTTTCCGGTGCATTGAGTAGTTCCTGTATAATGCTTTCGGGCAGCGGAGTAATCCGTTTGTAGTAGATAGCATCCCAGACAGTTGCCGAGTGCAAACATTGCGGGTTTGCCAGCATCAGTAAACGGATCATTGCCGGAGGAAAAGCGGCTTCATTTAAAACCGCTTCAATCATGGATTCTTCCGACAGGTAGGGCGATATTGCCATCAGCTTGTCGAACATAACATACGATTCCCAAGGATAACAGGTACGGATTTCATCTTTCAATACCTCTGATTCCCCGCCATCCAGATAGATTTGATACAATAGTTTTTGGCTGTTTGATACAGCACAGATTGAATCCAGCTTCTCAAAATCACCGATGGTTAACGGGATATCCGTGGAAGTTAGCACATACATTGGAGGACAGGCTTTGACTTTATCAAAGGGTATTCCTCCTCCTTGGATAGCATAGGGAAATACATAACCAACAGAAAAGTAAACAGGTTCATGAGGATATTCATTATAAAAGTAATACTTGAATGAATTTGCAATATTATAAATATCACTCACTCCAAATGTTCCGGCATGGGTAAACCGATTATTGGCTGTCTTTTTCATAATAGTATCCGGAACAGGGGAATTAGGCAATTCCCCCTGTATCACGGAGATTCCTTCATAAACCGGGTTGTTTGTCCCGATGGTATCCACGGCAATATCAAAACCACAGTTTTGAAAATCGTTACACTTGATTTTTAAACCGTTGGTATTTGCATTGGCCGTTCCGGGGCGGTTCCCGTTGTCCCCTATGGCAATCAGCCCGTAATTCAACAATCGGAAATCATTGTTGTAAATCAGCTTGGGTGATTCACTGCTGTTTACAATCACCATCCCGATATAACCTGAATCGGCACCCGTGGACAAGTACAGGCTGTTGCTCTCAATCTTAAACCTGTCTGATGATTCCACGTAAAGCCCGTAGGGTTGTTCGTGGCTGTCGGAAGCGATGGCTGTATTACGCCCGGGGATGATGAACTCGCTGCTGAACACCTTCAGCGGCTCTGTCCGGAAACAGTAAGCCCCGTGGGTATTGTCAGTAAAGGTGCAGTATTCTATCTTCGTATCACGCGGGTACTGCCCGTCACTACCCACGGCATTAATCCCGTATTCCAGGTTCTGGAAAACCGTAGGGGTGATCGTGCCTAAATTGCCCGGATAAACGCCTGTATAGGTTGCCTGAGCCTGGAATGAGGCACGGCGTGCCCTGATGCCAAAGCCTGTCTGCTTAATTCCACGGCAACCCGCGTGCAGGTTCCGGAAGTTGCAACCGTTAACCGGAATGCTGTTTACCGTGTCGAGCATCATAAAGCCTGAGAATGCAGAGTCGATGATGTAGTTGTCATCATAGGTAAAGTTGCAATGCTGAAAACGGCTCTGGTCGTTGTACTGCGTGGTATTGTTAAGCGGACTGTAGATAATATACGGCTGCATGTGTACTGCCACCCTGTTGTTGACAAAGTTAGTGTTTTCGCAATCCAGCGCACCCGAACCGCAATACTTTCCGGCAGAGTCTAAACTTTGGGTAAGAACTCCGGTCATCGCATCCTGAATGGTGCTGCCGCGTGATACCAGTTTGGCGTGATCACTGCTAAAGTGAAGAATACTTTTACGATGATATCCCTCTATGATGATTCCGCTCCATGACCTGCGGCAGGAACCTTTAATTGTTGCATTGTCTAAGTTTAATCTTCCGCCGGGTCTTACCTCTATCACTTTCTTTAATCCCATTTCCACGGTGGTGCTAATGGTGAGAGTTACCCCGCTGTTTACAACGATGTTTCCACAGTTGTATTTGGGTGTACTCCATGTTTGACTCGAACTCACGGTAATATCCTGCGGCATCTGGCTGTAACAGGGAACGGGCGATACCCATACCCCGCGACCCCAGGTGCCGGCATTGAGTTCCATGCGGTCGTAATCGATCTCCAGATCCATCACCATGCAGCGGGGAAGGTTTTGCATATAAGGTTTCCAACTGCTCATGGTATCGTTGCGGTAGAATACGCCCATATCGTTTGCTACATACAAATCATGCAGGTTGCTCTCTTTATTCAGTACAATACTGTTTACCGGAACACAGGAAAGCCCCGTGGAATAGTCGTCCCACGACAGCCCGCCATCGGTAGTGTGCATCACGCGGTACTCTCCGTTCATGATATGACCGGAATATTGATCGAGGGTAATCCAAAGCTCTTTGGAGTTATCGGGATTCACGGCAATATCGGTAAGTCCCCTGGCGTGAAGAATATAGGGCAGAGAGTCGTTGGTAAGGTCTGTCCAGTGCCAGATGTTGTTGATTTGTACACCACGGTATATTTTATGTCCGGCCGGAACCACGGGATAATGCCCGCTTTCATCTTTACCTTCGGTGCGGTTAGGGAATATGGCAAACATCGTATCTTTGCTCGAAGGAGCAAATTCCAGTGCCTGCAACCACCATGCCCAGTGGCTTAAAGAAGGATAACCATAGGTGGTATCGGAGATTCTTGGCCACGAAAACCCGTCTAAATCATTTGTCTGGTAAATATCATGATGTGCCAGGTAAAAGAGGTTTGCCGTATCGGGGCGGATGGCTAAGGGAGCTGCATACGCGCAGGGTTGTCTCCACCACGGATCGGCAAAGTCGGTAGTCTGAATTACCGTTTTCGTTGGAGTAGTACAATAGCCCTGATCATATAACCAGGCATTGCTCGAAAAATACAACTGGTCAGGGTAATAGGATAAGGAGGTTGTCGGGTTGTACGGGATCTCGTTGTTGGTGATCCCGAAATAGTTGGTGGGTGCATTAAAAAAGCCCTGCGTGTATGAATTATAGTCCAGTTGGGAATCCACTACTTTGGAAGACCCCCCGTCCATAAAGGCAGTGGAATGCCAGGGATAATCGCAGGCTTTTGACCAGTAACCGTTACGATAGGAACTATGTACCAGTACATTGGTTGCGGAATATTTACTACTGCTGAGGTTTTTTACCTGTGCAATGGCAAGTCCTTTGTAATTATAGTTCTGATATTCATAATCGATATCGTTTTTAAACAGTTTGGAGATTCCGCCTTCATTGCCAAGGAAGAAATGGAAATTATCACAAAAAGCTCTTATCCCGTAATGGCATTCCGGGTTGTAGGTTACCGATACATTATTACTGTTTAAGGCAGGCATAAATACAACAGGAGCAGAAGGACAGCTTTGGGTAAAATCATTAAACCGGAGGATGGTTACAAAGTAGCCTCCCACGACAAATTCGGTTTGCGTGAGCTTCGTGGTCGCTTCAAAGGCATTGTACCGGTAACCGAAACCTGCAAAGGGAGCATTAAAATTATTTGAGACGGGAGCCGTGTAATATTCATAGTAATAAAGCTGGGAGTAATCATTTACAATCTGGGTACTTTTTTTCAAAGCCCCTATATGAATCCGGCTTACCGTGGGATCGTCTTTTGAAACCTCCCGGTAAGCCACGAAAAACAAATTATCAGGATTATTACCGGAGGTATACTGATCAATGGCAATGTATTCGATAAAGTTGTTCACCGAATCAAAGGGAAGTTGTAATTGGAAAGGAATGTGGTAGAAATTGGTGTTGTGGTATCTGAACTGGTAAAAAAGTTCTGCATTCTGAGTATATCCTTCCCGGTAGAAGCCGTCGGTGGAAAAGCAGATTGCATGATAGTTTTTCGAGATGCTGTCACTGTACAACGAGTCGGAAATCTCAAAATCACGGATGCGGCTTTCCAGCCATCCATGATCGTTGGGGTGAGGTACAAAGAGTTTATTGGCAGGATTCGTGAAGTTGTTCGCAAGTCCCGGAACAATCGTGTAAAGGGTATCTCCCAGGGAAAACAGCCATTTATTGGTGCCGGGGCGGAATTTGTTTTGTCCCACCTTCCAGATTACGTCGTTGGTGAGAAAACTGTTATTGGTCAGGTATGCCGGTAACATCTGCTCCCATGTTGCGCCATTATCCGGTGAAAACAGTAAGCCGATTCCATTGCCGATAAACAAATCCATGGAAGGGTTAAAGGATCCTGCCAGAATATTCGTTCCTTTCTTTTCCAGGCTGCTTACCCCGAAGCCTGTAAGGGCTCCGGTATAGGTGTCGGAAATGTTTTTCCAGGTTTGGGTTGTCATATTAAACTGCCAGACACCGGAGGCTTCGGTGCCGATCGTGATTTCGGAAGGGTTTACAGGATCCTGCCAGATAGAAGTTACAACGCCAAGGTTTTGGACATCGGAGGTATCGGCACTTTTAAGTTTCCAGTCGGAATAGGGATGGCTGGCAGGGAGGGTGATTGCGGCGGCGTTTAAATCGGCAGTTGCCTTGTAAACCCCAGCCATACTATCCTGCGGGTTATCTGCCCAAATGGAACGTGAACCAAAAAGATCACTCCAAACCTTAAAGCGGTTATAGAGTTCATAGGTATTATCGGAATCTTTGTACACTTTAAAGTAATCCAGTGCAAGTTTATGTAAATCGAAAAAGCTGGCTTTGGGGGAGTAGGTTCCGTAGAGCCATGCTCCTCCGTCGGAACGCCTGGGATTATCCTGGCTATAGCCGGAAAGCCCAATCAGCAGCATGAAAATGCTGACGAGAATGAATATACTTTTTTTCATAACTAATTAATTTATGTTTTTGTAAATAAATTTTTGAGGATTGAAAAAGATTGAAGGGATTGAGATGATTGAAAAGGTACTTATCAGCCTCTTCTGTCTTCTAACTTCTATCTTCAAACTTCTCTTTTCACGTAAATGGCGGACTACGGAGGTTATTTTGTCCTGTACCTGAATTAATAATTTCATTCATAGTGTAATAGACGGTTAAGTTAATATTAAGCCACGGACTTATACAAAAGTCGTGATAAATAGTTCATAAACAAAAATTTACGAGTCGCAAAATACAACTCAAAATCGCAAAATATTCTTATAGATCACATCGTGCAACCTTGGCTGGGTTTCTTTAAAAAAGTATTTTCTGAATTTGAAGATATATTTCATGACAATAGGGAATTGTATTATTGCCACCTGCCAATAAAAAAGGCGTGTGACTTTTACTATATCCGCCTTTGAGGTACCGCCAAGCACCCAACCAGCCAAATAAGTAAAGCCCACGCCGTAACGTGAGCGTTTTTACTTATTATTCCTGGTGGTTTAGAAATTGGCGGTTTTCAAAGGCAAGAATAATAGCAAACGCTATTTATATATTTTTTTAGATTTTTATTGCTCCATAGGCAGGATTAATGTTTTACGGGTGTAAATGTAGTAGTTTTTAAAGACTGGTACAAACCGAAGATTATTTTGTAAAAGAAAACCGCCAGCCTTTTTTAGCGTACAAAAATCCTAAGTGATGGTTAATAACAAAAGGCCGGTCGGTTTCTTTTCTCTAAAGTTATGTATTGTATGAAAAAAAGGGCTTTATGTAGGTTTAATTACGGATTATACGAACAGAACTTCTACTTCGGCTTCAACCAGCAGGCTCTTGTTTTTAATCAAAATAAATCGGTTTGCCGGAGCTCCCAATTGGGTAGCCGTAATTTCTTTTTCTTCGCCCGATAGTATTTCTATGGCAGTAGGGCTAAGCGGGGCATCAACGCTTGCAGCACCATATACCAAAACTGCCTCGGAACCTGTATTGCTAAAGAGCATGGTTTTGTCAACCGAAAAGGCAAATCCGGCTTCTTTGGTTGTATTTGCCGGAATTGTTACAGTGTAAGTATTGCCTTGCTCTTTTTGGGTTTTTGATTTTCGGTTATTTTCTATTAAACTTGTGTTAAAGAGCGATAATGCTTTAGGCGGATTCCTATAATACAGAATGGCTAATTGAAGGCGCTGAATATGCAATACATCTTTAATTTTGATAAGGGTTGTTTCAAAATTATTTACTGCTGACGCTACATCCTGTTTCTTCCCAACCTGGGTACTTCGTAAATCAATATATTTGTTATATAAAGCTGTAATTTCATCCACTAATTCAAAACCAAGTTCGGTTTTAAATTGTTCGGCAGCATCGCAGAAACGATGAAAAAGATTTTCTATCGTTTTCTTACTCATATTTGAATATTCCGAAACTCCGTTCGGAAAAAAGATAATGTACTCCGGTGAACCTTTGCCAAAAACATCTCTGATTTTCCCTTCGCGTTTAGATACCAGTGCCTTAAACTCTTTTAAAGTTACATCAACATTTAATGTAGAGGACTTTTGTAATCCTCGATTATATGCTGTTTTACCGGAACTGTTTGTCGCCTGATTGTAAAGACCTTCTATTTCCTGCAAATATTGTTGCAAGGGCTCGCCATTGGTAATTTCTTTTTTTAACCGCAGGATGTAATCTTCTAAAAAACGCATCCAATTTTCGCGGCTGTAATCCTTTGAATTAAATTCATTTTCAAAATAACCTGAAAAATCACGCATTGTAGTTTAAATTTAAGGGTTAATACTAAAATATATTCGGACGTCAAATATAATATAGAAAATAGCTGAAATCAAATTTGATAGTAATTATTTTAACTAATTTAATATATATCTTCCTATTTAATTATTATGTTACTAAACTATACACCCAATCATAAGTTCTAAAAATAAGAATATCATATAATTAATGAGATATGTTAAGACTTATTAATTTCAGAATTATTTTAACTGTATAAACTTACGATAGCACTTTGAAGTTTCAGAGCCTTACTGTACAAACTTACAATGTCACCCTGAAGCTTCAGAGCCTTATTGTACAAACTTACAGTGTCACCCTGAAACTTCAGAGCCTTACTGTACAAACTTACAGTATCACCCTGAAACTTCAGAGCCTTACTGTACAAACTTACAGTATCACCCTGAAGCTTCAGAGCCTTACTGTACAAACTTACAGTATCATCCTGAAGCTTCAGAGCCTTATTGTACAAACTTACAGTATCACCCTGAAACTTCAGTGCCTTACTGTACAAACTTACAAAGGCGCTTTGAAGGAGTATTTGGTATTCCGAAGAGTGGTAATATTATAAGCGTTTGATTGTACGAAGCTTATGGGTATATTTTCGAAGTGTTTTATTAAAAATTCCCTGATGGTCAATCACGTCACGACGAACTTTTCCGGAGGCATGAACGATTGTTTCATTCCCGGCATAAATTCCAACATGAATGATATTTCCTTCGTCATTGTCAAAAAACAATAAATCGCCCGGAAGTGCTTCCGAAATTAAATGAACCGTTTCGCCCATTGTAACCTGCTGTGAGGCATCGCGGGGCAGATTTAACCCGCATATCCGGAAAACAATTTGCACTAAACCCGAGCAATCAATCCCGGCAGGTGTTTTTCCACCCCATAAATATGGAGCTCCAATATATTTTTCGGCTGTTTTTACAAGAGTTTCCTCTTTACGTCGCGGATTGTATTTCTCTACGTCCACGTTTAGATAAGTACATGAAAATGAAGGTCGTTCAATTTTTAGATTCGAACTAAAAAAAAGAAAGCTTCCCGGAAACAAGTATACGGGATTTTTACCCGAAACACAGGCATAAGTTGCATTAAATGAATTATTTACAAGCACAGGTTTATTTTGATACCAATCAAATTCATCGTTTGAAACAATGCTGCTTTGCGATTGACTAATCCATCCTTCATAATCGTCATGAACTGATTTTATTTTCAGCCACTTTTCCATTTTTTCCAACACAAGATAACGTTCTCCGAATAGCAATTGTGTTACCATTTCAGATTTTTCCGATGCTTCGGCACGTACCGGAATTACACTCAGAAAAGAAATACCATGACTCATATTACGCGTATATTGTTACAATTAGTTTCCTGTTAAATGCTCTGTTTCTGAATTCACAAAGATAGATTCCCTGCCATGTTCCAAGACCAAGCTTTCCCTTAACAATAGGGATTGTTAATGATTGCCCCATTAAAGAAGACTTTATGTGAGCAGGCATATCATCCGCACCTTCACAATCATGTTTATAACATATACAATCTTCCGAAACCCACTGGTTGAAAAAAGATTCGAAATCCTCACGAACATCCAAATCTGCATTTTCATTAATTGCCAATCCGGCTGATGTGTGCTGTAAAAAAATATTTAGCAAACCTGTTTGGGGCAACTCCCCTAGCCTGTTTATTATTATTTTGGTTATCAGATGAAAACCACGTCCAAAAGCCGGAAGCTCTATTTCTATCTGTTTCATCTTTTTTATTTCAAAGATATGAAAAAATGAGCCGTACATCGAGGAAATCGGTAAATCTCTTGCTATTACTTCTTATATTTGACGGAATAGCTTATTTTTGACTTTTCAAATCAGGAGTGTTATGCGATTTTCAGAAATACCAGGACAAGTAGAAATTAAAACAAAACTCATACAGGCTGTACAAAGTGGCAGAATTCCTCATGCTCAATTATTTCTGGGACCAGAGGGTTGTGGAAATCTGGCATTGGCTATCGCTTACGCTCAATTTATTAACTGTAAATCAAAAATTTATTTTCAGTCTGAAAATGAAATCCCCGCAGATTCATGTGGTTTGTGTCCATCCTGCCTTAAATTTGAGAAATACGCACACCCCGATCTGCACTTTATTTTTCCAAACAACACCAATAAACAAATTAATAAAAATAATTCGAGTACTAATTTCCAAAACGAATGGAGAGAAATATTACGTGAAACTCAAACCTATTTTTCCGCAAGTCAATGGTATGAAAAAATAAATCTAGAAAATAAACAAGGAATTATTAATGCACGCGACTGCGAAGAAATCATCCGGATTTTAAGCTTAAAATCCTACGAAGCGGAATTTAAGATAATGATAATCTGGAAAGTAGAAAAATTATTTTACGCGGCTGCTCCAAAGATCTTAAAAATTTTGGAAGAACCTACCGATAAAACGATTTTTCTTCTTGTATCCGAAGATCAGGATCAGATTTTAAATACAATCCTATCACGTTCTCAACTGGTTAAAGTCCCTAAATTAAAAGACTATGTAGTTGTTGAATATCTTAAAAACAGGTATTCTGCAGATGGTAACCAAATTCAGAAAGTGGTAAATCTTGCAAACGGAAACCTTGTTGAAGCAATCCGTATATATGAACAAAACGAAGACGAAACCTTCAACTTTATTACATTCCGGCAATGGATGCGACACTGTTATAGTGCTAAAATATCTGAAATTGATCAATTTATCAGTAAAACAACACCTATTGGTCGTGAAAAATTAAAGGGTCTTACGGTATATGGACTAAAAACAATTCGTAATATTCTTTTGTATCATTATGGGCAAGAAACATTAAAGATTGACAACGAAGAGCTTGACTTCATTCAAAAATTCAGCCCATTTATTTCTATCGGAAAAATTGATTGGTTTTCATGTGAGCTAGAATCCGCATATCAACAGTTAGAACGCAATGCAAACCCCTCTGTATTAATGATGGATATTTCGATTAAATTTAGTCGATGGCTTAAAATGACTGCATAATACTACCCTCTGTTTTCAAATGAACCCCTAAGTAACCAAATATAATGAGCGAAGAAACCCCTAATTCAAAGCATCAAGTATGGGAAAATCCAACTAATTCTCCTCAAAATTTTCCTAAGCCCAAAAGGAGTCGAAAGAAAAAACAAA
The DNA here is from genome assembly GCA_963667975.1 of Bacteroidales bacterium. GTDB lineage: Bacteria > Bacteroidota > Bacteroidia > Bacteroidales. The sequence continues at coordinate 2,476,488 of OY764079.1, read as the reverse complement.
CAAAAATTTCTTTATTCCTGCAAAGGCTTAAAATTAACATTAATGCAGTTATACCTGGATATAAATCAAGCCATTCCAAGCGTAGACGTAAGAAAAAACTGAAATATTATCTGCACAAAATCGTTACAGCTCTTCAAAAAACATTCCGTAGAAAAAAGGTAAGTAAAGATATTTTGTATCACCGGAAAAAACTCAGAAGAGAACTATGGAATAATGGAATAAACGGAATAAAAAATATCCTGGCTTTCTTTTCATTTTCAAAAAAAAGTTCTCGTTCCGAAGATATTATCAAGCGTAAAGTGCGTCAACAAAGACTTGAACATTTAAAAGTAAGTGCAAAAGGTGTTTTTTCTTCATCAAAAAAAAGTAAGTCGAAAACGGATCAGGCCATTAAATATACACGCCGGCAAATCAGGGAAATGCGAATTCAAAAATTCAAAGCATTTATCAAAACCATACCTCGAAATTTTGTATTCAGCATAATCCATTTTTTTAAAAGCCTATTTTATGGAATTTATCATTTCAGAAAAGTATTTCTGAAATTCAAAGGGGACATTCAACATATTACAGAAAATAAAGATTTATACGCTAAGCTCAAAGGAAGCTATTTTATTTCAACTTTAACTTTCTTGGGAACATTCATCGTTTTATATCTTCTTAATCAATTCATTACATCGTTTGTATGTTCTCTATTCGGAATACCGGTTAAGCTTTATTTTTATGATATGAAATATTTGGTAGGGCCATATTCTTCTGTTTGGAATCGCTTCAATATTATCATGATTTCAGGAACAGCACCCTTTATCATGTTATTTTTATCCGTAATTTTTTACAGACTCTATAAACTTACTGTTGACCGTTCCCATATACTAAGAATGATTTTCCTTTGGGGATTAATCCATTCATTTAATTTCTTTTTTGGAGCATATATTACCGGAGTAATCCTACGTACAGGTTTCGTATATTTTTCAGAATGGATATTTTTTAGCTATATGTTTGATATTGAAGAAATAATATTTCTCGCCAGCTCAATAATTGCACTAATCACAATTGGATATTTTGCGTCAGGACTCTTTATTCAAACGGCAATTTCCCGCGATTTAATCAGTGGCAAACGACGAGTCTATTACCTATGGTCAGTCATTCTTTTACCAATTATCAGCGGAACATCAATTTTAATCGTAATTTCCATCCCCGGAATCACGCTATACAATCTCCTTCATTTTGGTGCATTGCTATTGATCGGAATTCCATCCCTTTTAAGTATCCGTTCTACAACGTATGTAAAATGCAGAATTCCAAAAGATAAAAGCATCCGTAAAAACATAAAAATCTTGCTTATTGCCTGCGCTATTCTAATATTGCTTTTACGCGTTGGATTAAACTGGGGTGTGGAATTAATTTAACCTTATCGGTAAATAATCCGGTTCATAAAAAACACTTCGCGTTTACTTCGATTTGGAATACTGTTGTTTCGGATAGTTTGGTATCCAAATACAAGGTAATTATTTCCAAACCAATACTTCATATTCGCTCCATAAGTTGAAATCACTTTATCATTCGGATAGGTTGTTTCTATCTTCACTTCTTCTGCAGATTCCTGACTTTGTGATGACTGCAATGTCTTATACACAAGTTTTCCATCTTCATGATATGCAACAACAGGTGCAATAGAATCGGGTAATAAATGGACTCTGTTTACAAGAGAAGTAGAGAGTATATTCCACACATCAAAAACATAATCCTTTACAATATTTCCATTTTTATCAAAAGCAGCAAAAATTGCATCTGTATAGCGAAATCCCTCAAAAATAGTACGTGTATATGGCACCATTCGGCCGTACACATCATAACTCATCTCTGAAACTGTTCTATACTCCGGGTAATACGCTTCGGCAATAAAAACATACGTTGAATCGAGTTTTGTCAAAGCGTGTGGTATCAAGAGATAATTCAAAGATGTTTCTTTAGGATTCATCACTTTTCGGTCATTATCTCTTCGCTTATCAGCATTATTTCGTCCCATCAATCGAACCAGATTCTTTAATTCCAAATAGTTATATGTTTTATGAACTTTCACCTTCCCTTTATCAACTGCAAATGAATAAAATCCGGCAGATTCTTTTCCATCTCCTTTATCAACATACACCGATTTTTCATCCATAAAATTATAACTGCCAACAATCAGAACCTTATTTTTCCCAACAAAATTAATTTCAGAAGTGAGGAGCTTTTTATCTGGATCCGTATTTAACGGGATTTTTAATACTTCTTTTGTTGAAAGATCATATTCTACAAGGTAAAATTGATCACTTTTCCGGTTTATTTTCACGGAAAATATCAAGGCAACTTCAATTGATTCCGGATCAAAATCAATTGAATGAAAATCAACATCTTCACCCTTATAAATTTCTATTTCATCAAGAATACCAGTTTGTATATCATATTTGTATAACCATAGCCCATCTGAATTAGATGCTATCCAAAACATTGAGTTTAATTCAAATTTAAATGCTTCAACTTCAGCCTTCTCTTTTAGTGTAAATGTTCGTTTTGAAATGCCCCCGTCAAAGGTATTTACCCCTAAAATTAAAAGATTTTCTTCATTTTTAAGTTTTGGGGCCTGAGTCAGAAAAAAAACACTATCCCCAATCAACTCATAATCAACAAATTCAAAATCATCCGGAATGAGTATTTTTTGTATCCAACTTTTCTGTAACAATGCGTCAAAACCGGAGAAATCCCATTCCGACATTCGTTTGGTTTTGTACTCTTTGGTATTGTAAAAAATAATGACTCCTTTATCCGAAACTGGTACGATATTCATGCTTTCACTTCGCGGTGCAACATCAACTTCAGCACGTACAGGCCTACTCCATTGCCCATTAGAATAGAGTGAAAAAAATTGGAACAAGAGAAATAATATAAAATACCAGAAATGTACCATCGTGATCACATTTTAGACAAAGATAACGAGAATATAGAATTTCTCGTATTTGTATCAAGACTCTTCCAATACTTTTTTGGGCACAATGTACAAATCTAACGCAACAATCATAGCTGCAAAAGCCCAAAATGGAACTGCCGCTTTATCTGTATCCAGAAAATTATTTAAAAAGCCATGAATCAGATACGTAATAAAAGCCAGTACAACCGCAAGTGTCAAAAGTTTATGATTTCCCTTTGATGCCCGAAAATAGACTCTGATTCCGGATATAAGAATCGTCATATACAACCCGACAACAATCAATGCTCCAGGCAATCCCGTTTCGGCTAAAGGACCAATATACTCACTATGAGCATTACCTAAAGTACCTGCATTAGTACTGATTATTGTTCGTTCATAGGAATATTGAAAAGGAGCATAGCAAAATTGATACGTACCAGGACCCCAACCCGTTACTGGTCTCAATTCAAACATACGAAATGCACATGACCAACGATTCAGGCGTTCCAAATTAGATGCATCCGTTGAAATATTAGACATCGATTGTATATGTTCTACAAAATTATCCGAAGCATCTTGTTTGTTTTTTTCCAACGTATGAATAATCTCCGTTCTTAACATTAAAAATAGTGAAATCAAAGAAACAGATACAACTGCAATAACACTTGCTCTTATTTTAAGCTTTATCACTACCCAAATACCAATGCTTGCAGCAATACCTAACCAGGCAGCTCTGCAATATGACAGATAGAGCCCAATTAAAAGAATTCCTAATATCACAAAAATGAGTAACCGCTTATACGATTTGTAGGTTTTATCAAATATGAAACTCGTCATTACTGGTATAAAAAAAGCGATCATCGCTCCATATGCCGTATGGTCGTTATAAAAAGGATCCATAATCCAATGTCCAATATTTTCATCAAAACCATAGGAAGAATGACGAATTGTTGTGTAAATAATCACGATGCATAATGCAATAACATATAGCCAGATAAACAAATGAATATTGGATACTTTTTTAAACAATAACGCACCAAAAAAGTAAAATGGAATTATAAACCAAAGTCTGGCTGCTATAAACTTAAATGACACGAGTGGAATTTCACTCGTAATACTTGAAATAAGCAGCCATCCGAAAAAAGCAAAAATCGCGATAGAAACAGGATGTTTTAAAATTGCTTTATCATATTCAAACCCAGACAAAACCTTTAGAAAAAATATTCCTGTAACAAGTATCATTAAGGGTTCCGATGGTAATGACATTCCAATACCCTCTGTATATGAACTTAGATTAACAGACAAAGGAGTAGCAAACGCTATCAGATATAGAATTTTATCGATGGATGTAAATGTATAATACGTTATCAAAAGTGCTATTGGTAATAAAGGAGCCCAAAAAATCTCCCGGTAAATCATTACCCCATTCAAAAGGACAAAGGCAATGCTTAAACCTAAAAACCAACGTAATGATAGCTTTTGCTCCACCTTATGCCAGGTTTTCTTCTTTATTTACCGATGTTGCCTGACTGATCGTTTCAAATACTAATAAAATAACAACCCCAAAGATGAAAGCTGAAATAGTAGAAACCGCAACAATTAACCAACGAATTGGATATGCTTTTTTAAAGTTTACAGAAGCTTCTTCAACCACAAACTTTTGAGGAATATATGATTCCGCATCAATTTTTAACTCATCAAGTTTACGTTCTGCATCAAGCAATTTGGTTCGCTCAAATGTTGTTGCTTCAGTTGTATTTAAAAATATGGCACCATATTTATTCAAAATATCAATTTTTCCCTGAACAACTTTAATTCCCCGTATATTTCCGGAAGCAACTTCTTTAATCAACTGTTGATGATAGCGTTCCGATTGGGAAGCAAGATCATTAATCCCTAAGGAATTCAATATTTGTAATGAATCTGTGAGTATTTTCAAATTACTACGATAAAGATTGCATTCATTCTCAACAATTTTAACAGATTCTAACGCTCGCTGACGTTGTATTTCAAGTTTGACACTATCAAGTATTTTGGGAATTCCATTTGCAATTTCTGCTGCTTTCACAGGATCTTTCGCCATAACTTTAATTTCAACAGCCATAAATTCCGTTCTACGAAAACTAATCATTTCACTATATTCATAAATAGCATACGAAAGCCATTTTTGATCTTTTTTATTAATTTTCCATTCTTTCAATAAATCATAATTTCTTATGACTCTGTCTCTTACATTTGCAGATGATAATATCTGAAGTAACTGTTCAGCACGTTCCTCATCTCCAAATTCCATTATATCTCTTTCATTTCCATTCATCTGAGCGATAACTGATTTTGAAATTGAATTCGTTAACGTAGGCATTATTACTACCGTAGCTTTGTATCTAGAGGGAATTATATATGACGCTAATGCCGAAACAATTGCAGCTATAAGTACAATAATAACAAACGCTTTACGCCATTTCCAAAGAAACAGGATCAGATTCGAAGAGTCAAACTCATTTTTATTTTTCAGAATATTCTTCATAAATGAAAGCTATTGAATTTATGCATACAAAACTAGAGAAAATAAAGGTTTTTACAAATATTTTATCTTACTGTTCATTTTGAGAAATAAAACGTGCTTTTACTATTTCAATTACTTTGGTCAAGGGTAATAATCCAAACACTATTGACAAAATTATTCCGATTATTCCGGCAATAATAATAGAACCTATACTTTCACCAATAAATTTATGAGTAAAGAAAAGTGAAGCCATCAACAAGAAGACAAAAAATATGTGAAAGCTCACAAACCTGTTTGAGAACTTGAACGAGAACACCTTACAAGCTATAATAACCTGGATAGCAGCCGTAAGAGATTGAGTAATCAAACTGGAAAATGCAGAGCCCTGAGCAAAAAGTCTGGGGATAAGTATCAGATTTAGAGTAATATTCAAAATCATTCCAGAACCTGCAACGATATTAAGCTCTTTCAAGTTCCCATTCGCAGTTAAAAGTGTACCAAAAATATAGGTTGCGGAAATAGGAATAAAACCAATCATGATTAATCTGAAAATTTCAGACGACTCTTTAATGTGAGTTTTATAGAGCATTCCCATGATAAATTCGCTATACGTAAAACAAATAGAGGCGATTATTACCGAAACTGTAAATAATAAATCAAAAGATAATTTAACCAAATCTGTTACAGGTTCTCGCTTACTTATCATATGGGCAAAAAGTGGCAATAATAAAACCGAGAAGAGATACGCAATCATATTTGTTGCATCCAGTAAACGATAAGCAGATGCATAAATACCAACCTGTTCATTCCCGAAGTCCTCAGGAAGAATTCGCTCTATCATCACCGAATCTATTCGATTATAAAACGTCATCAACAAAACTAATACTGCATACGGAAAGCTTTTTTTAACAATCATCATAAAAAAAGGCCAGTTCCAGTGAAGTTTCTGAAATGCTGATTTACGCATCACAACCAGTAACGCAATAATAGCTGTAACAAAGTAAGCAGCTGTCTGGCAATAAATAAACCACTCTATTTTAAACGCCTCTCTGGTAACATTCCCCCACAATAAGATGCTGGTAAATATTATCATCAAGAAACGATCCAAAACAGAAATTAAACTATCCGTTTTGAAGAGCAGTAATCCTGAGATATTTGATCGTAAATAAAGTACAAAAGAAATCAAAAACTGATTGAATACCATCCATCCTAAAATTTTAAGTTGATCAGCATTGTAACCTATAAGCAATCCTATAATATATGTCAGGATAATAAAACTAAAACCCAACATCAGTTTCAATAACAAAATACTTGAAAAATGCTTGTTTAGCAGATGGTTATTCTGCGCAATATTCCGGTTATTGAAGTTCGTAATTCCCATATCCAGAAAAATATTGAATAGAAATGAGAAGTTAAAAACAGCATAATAAAAGCCGTAATTACCAACTCCAACATTTTTCTGTACTGCAAGGTCGACCCCTAAAATCCAGAAGGGTTTAATCAACAGATTTAGAAAAAGCAATAGAATAAGATTCGTAATAAACTTACGTTGCATCATTTACAAGCTAGGTGATCTTTATTAACGCATATCATTCACTTCAATACCAGGATGTTTAGCCGGATTGAAAGCAAAATCAGCATCTGTAACTTTTACATTGGGAATAAATTTATCAACCTGATAGGTATAAACACTTCCATTTTTATCATAGACCTCCGAACGGGCAATCTGTTGCTTGTCCTTATCAATAACTAATCTCACTTTAAAATAAGACTTACCTTTAATAGGTACTAAATCAATAAATTGCAATACTACACCTTTTTCTTTCGTTTCACGGATTAATTTGGCTCTATAATTTTTTTGCCACGTAGCTAAAAGTGTATTCGGATTTATTGCATCATCATTTTTAGGATCCAGGTTATTTACTTGAACTTCCTCTGCATCAGGAATAAAGGTCCAAACAGTTTTCCCATCACAATATATATGCTGGCCTTTCACTTCCAGATGAAACTTATTTCCTTTGATAGTAATTGTGCCTTTTTGAGTTTCGTTAAGTTTTTCCTTTTTATTTTCAAGCTTGTAAGTAAAATCAATCTTCATCGAGCTAAAAGTTTTGATTTTGGCTACAACTTTATCAAGTATTGCTACAGCTTTGGGATCATTTACCTGTGCATTTACAATTATATTCAAGGAAAAAACCATCCATAAAATAACTCCTATTCTCTTCATTCTAAATTATTTATAGTTTAACAAACGTTATCCATTGTAATTTTCGTAGTAGTCATTCAAATACTGTTCCAAAGATATTTCGTCTTTGATTTTAACCTCTCTTGCTTTACTACCTTCAAATGAGCCAACAATTCCTGCTGCCTCCAGTTGGTCAATAATTCTGCCCGCCCTGTTATAACCCAGCTTTAACTTGCGTTGCAACAGTGAAGTTGAACCATGCTGATGCGCAACAATAATTCGTGCTGCATCTTCAAAGAGTTCGTCCCGTTCATTTGGATTAAATTCTTTACTTGGTTCTGATTCTTCATCCAGATATTCTGGCAGATGAAATGCATCCGGATAACCGCGCTGAACTCCAATAAAATCGGCAACCTTTTCTATTTCAGGAGTATCAATAAATGCACATTGTAAACGCACCAAATCATTTCCGGTTGAAAGCAACAAGTCACCACGACCAATTAATTGGTCTGCTCCATTTGTATCCAAAATCGTACGTGAGTCTATTTTCGACGAAACTCTAAACGCAATACGAGCAGGAAAATTTGCTTTAATTGTACCAGTTATAATGTTTACAGAGGGGCGTTGAGTCGCTATAATCAGGTGAATTCCAATCGCGCGGGCAAGTTGCGCCAACCGGGCAATCGGAAGTTCTACTTCTTTACCTGCAGTCATAATTAAATCAGCAAACTCATCCACAATCAAAACAATATAAGGAAGATAGCGATGTCCATCATTTGGATTTAGCTTTCTGGATTTAAATTTAGCATTATATTCTATTATATTTTTAACTTGTGCATCCTTCAATAAATCATATCGTTGATCCATTTCTATACACAACGAATTCAATGTTCGTACTACTTTTCGAGTATCTGTAATAATAGCCTCTTCAGAATCAGGCAATTTAGCCAAAAAATGTCGTTCTATCTTTGTGTATAGAGAAAGTTCAACCTTTTTGGGGTCAACCATTACAAATTTAATCTCTGCCGGATGTTTCCGATAGAGCAATGAGGCTATAATTGCATTCAACCCAACCGATTTTCCCTGTCCGGTAGCGCCTGCCATTAGAAGATGAGGCATTTTTGCCAAATCAGCAATAAAACATTCATTGTTAATTGTTTTTCCAATGGCAATGGGTAATTCATATTTCGTGTTGGTAAATTTTTCACTTGCCAACATAGAACGCATGGAAACAATCTGTGGGTTTTGATTAGGAACTTCAATCCCTATTGTACCTTTTCCCGGTATAGGAGCAATAATACGAATCCCTAGTGCAGAAAGACTTAATGCAATATCATCTTCCAGATTTTTAATTTTTGATATACGGATTCCGGGAGCTGGAACTATTTCATACAAGGTAACCGTCGGACCAATTGTTGCCTTAATCTGTACAATATCAATCGAATAGTTTTTTAACGTATCAACAATTCTATTTTTATTGTTGATGAGTTCTTCATTTTGAACTTTACTAACACCATCACCATAATCTTCCAGCAAATCAAGAGTAGGAAATTTGTAAGAAGATAAATCTAAACGCGGATCAAAAGGAGAATCAATTCCAATATGCTCCATTTGTAAGTTTTCTGTTGCAATATCTTCTTCTACCTGAGAAACTGTAAATTGAGTCTGCTCCTCCTGAAATCCATCAGTATCTTCAACCATAAATGGAATATCCTCTGTTTTAGAAGCTCCTTTTCTTGTTTTTTCAACAGGTGGATTCTCTTTTTCAAATACGAATGATTCCGTTGAATTCTCAATTGGCGTTTCTTTTACTTTGAATTCAAAATTGAGAGATGCGTTAAGTTCTTCTTCGCTTAAATTTTCGTCTTCTTGGTTGTTATCTTCGGAATCATAATAATAATTTCCCGATGGATTTTCATTAGTTTCATCATTTTCAAATTCTCGTTTTTGCTTGTTTATCCATTTGATTTTGAAGCTATAATTAAATGCGATAATAAGAAATGTAATCAATGTAAACATTAAAAATATTGCAGTTCCAAACATTCCCATAAATGCAATCAACCATCTGCTTAATTCATACCCGAAAACGCCTCCTAAAATCAGCATTTTTTCACTACTGAATAAAAAACTGAGTGTAACAGAAATCCACAGAATAAAGAATAGTGAGTAGATTGTAGAAAGCTTAACTGACAACCAATTTGCTTTCAACAGTTTTAATCCATAAACCACAAAAAGAAATAAAAATATGAATGAGCTGATTCCAAACCAACTTTTTATAAAGATATGTGATAACAACGCCCCTAAGCGGCCGGCCCAATTGTTTACAACGATATCAGAGCGCAAAAAATCGGATGAGTCAAATGATACAACTTTATCGTAATCAGCCCACCATGTAAAAAAATACGAGATAAACGCAAATAAAAGAATTACTGAAAACATGAGCAAAAACACACCACTTACTCGATGTGTTTTCTCATTTTTCAAAAAAGAAATGAAAGCTGTAAAAGAAATGAAAGGTTCTTTCTTCTTTTTTTCTTTTACAACAGTTTCATCCTGAAAGGAGTTTTTTGAAGTTTTTAACTGGTTTTTAGGCATTTATCAGAGGTATTCTACCTTTACAATAAAAAGCAAAAATACAAAAAACCTTCGATAGTAAAGCTATCCGTAAAAACAAAAAAGGGCAGTGATAACCTGCCCTTTTATATTTCAATAAGTTGGTTTTATTTTATTCGTCACCACCTCCCATTAAGGCTTTCATTTCTTCCTGGAATGCTTCCATCGTGGTTTCCTGAAAATCCGTTGGAATTAGAAATTCTGTTTCTTTCACTTTTCCTTTTACAACAGTTTTAGTCACAGCCTTTACGGTTACTTTAGAGGTTACTATTTCATATTCAAGAGCAACACCTTTTAAACCGTGAAACATATCATTTCCAAAGTTAACTGCTTCGCCACCTAATTCTTCGGTGTACCAAACCGTAATTTTAGCTGCTTTTTCTTCATCATCGTCCGGGTTTTTAGCCGTGATTTCTGCTTTTTTACATTTGTAACCCGCTATTTCTTTGGTTTCATCAATGTATTTTATTTCACTTCCACCATTTTCAGCTTCCTCTTTTTTAATATCCTCTTCGGTTTGTTTAATAAGATATTTCTTGGCTCCATAAGCAGAAAAATCAAAAAGAAGATATTTGATTTTCAGGTCACCATTGGTAATAATACTTGAAGGACCACTTTCCTGTAATGTCTTGTTTTCATAAATCTTTAAAACGCTTTCTTTGGGCATTTGAGCAAGCTTTGCTGCATCAATACCATCACCGGAATACGTTAAATCATAGGTAATCGTTCCTTTAAATGATTTAGCTTTCTGAGCATTTGCAGGAGTAATTGCCATATATCCGATAACGGGAAGCAGAAACAATAATTTGATGTACTTTTTCATTTGAATCAAGTTAAGGTTATTAATTTTTCTATTGTGGCAAAGATAGTTTATTTTATATATTCATTACCATATCCTGACAATTACAAACTCCATGCCACGAAATATTTTTTAATATTTCTAATGGATTATCATTTTTTAGTTTACTCCCACGTATTTGTAGTTTTCAAGCTTATAGATATTAATAAAGGTATTTTCGAACCCGCCATTTTCTCCAAGACGTTCAAAACGATAACGAGTGTGCATAATTTTAACATTGATATCGTTTATATTAGCTGGAAAATCGCTCCCATAGGTTTGTAGCGCTACAACAAAATAATTGGCTATATCAAATCCCATAAATCCAAACTCATCAGGTTCTCCTTTGTATTTGTTACGGAATTGCTGTACAAAAGATTGAACCTGAGAATCATCATAATTTACAAACCAAGGTTCGTATAGATGGAGATTCAGCTTTTGAAAATATTCCGTTTCAATTTTATCGTAGTTTTTCCATTTTGGAGTTGCAAAAAGTATGATATTATAATTATCAATTGTCGAAAGCTTTGAAACAAAGTTGGTTACAAAAATCTCATTATCCGTAATTGCAAGTACCACATTCGGTTTATCTTTCAATAATTTACTTTGTAAACCACCCAATCCAACTTGATTAAAAATCAATTCTCTGAATGAATTTTCTTTCAATTTACGTTCACGGAATATTTGGTTTAATTCTTTTTTAAAGATATCAGCCGTTTTACGGTCTGCATCTTTATTATTATGAATCAGCAAAATATTTGCGCCGGGATACGTATTAAGAATGTATTCGGCAACACATTGTGCCTGATTGTTAACCGACGGTTTTAATTTGAAAACATAAGGGTTATTTTCGAGGATATTCCTGCGATCGGTCATCGGATTGATAATTGGAATGCCTTTTTGCTTAGCAAATTTGGAAACCACTTCAAACGATTTAAAGAAGAGTGGCCCCACAATCAGATCCATTTCATCCATTTCATCCTTTGAAATGATTTTATAGGCCAATGTAGAGTCATCAGTCACATCGTACACATGTATTTTGGCATTGATTCCCATTTTTTTGAGAGTATCCATTGCCAACATAAAACCTTCGTAGAACTGAAAAAAAGTAAATGACTTGTAATCCGTTGACCTTTTGCGCAATATTTCAAATTCATCCGGATTTATTTTTTCCACATCATTCAAAAACAAAGGTAACATCAATGCAATATTAAATGTTTCACCTGCTCCAAAGCGACGTGCATTCATCTTAGGAGCAATTGGTTCTTCTTTTACTCTGGATGATGTAACATCACTTTTAGGTTTGGATATTGCTGGCTTTGTCGTTGCTTGTGTGTTTATTACGGAGGGATCTTTTACCGGTATTTTTAGCTCCTGTCCTATTTTTATCCCTTTTTCGGCTTCAGGATTTAATTCAAAGATACGTTTAGGATCACACTTGTACTGACGAGCCAATGCAAATACTGCATCTCCGGATTGTACTTTGTGAAGGATAATCTCTTCTTTTCCTTCCGCAACAGATTCCTGCTTTGGAGTTTGAGCAACTTCAGAAACAATACCTTTTTTTACCGGAATTTTAATAATTTCTCCAATCTGAATACCTGGCACCACTGTATCGTAGAGAATATCTTTTACTTCAACCTGATAAATCCGGGCAATTGAATAAAGAGTTTGTCCTTTTTCTACAGTGTGCAGGTAGAATTCTTTCCCATTTATCGTTTGTTTTTCGGTACTTCTTACTATCTGAATGCCCGGTTGAGCATAAGCAGAAATCATAAGTATGAGAAAACTAATTAGGAAAAATACTTTTTTCATAGTTTAAATATTTAAAGTGTACAAATGTACAAAGAGTTTTGTCTGTTATTCCCATTCGATGGTAGCAGGTGGTTTTGAGCTGATATCATATACCACACGATTTACACCTTTTACTTTATTGATGATCTCATTAGATGTTTTTGCAAGAAACTCATAAGGCAAATGTGACCAATCGGCAGTCATTCCATCTGTAGAACTTACAGCACGTAATGCTACTACATTTTCATAAGTACGTTCATCGCCCATAACTCCAACACTCTGTACCGGCAACAATATTGCACCTGCCTGCCAAACGGAGTCGTACAATCCATATTTATGAAGATTTTCGATATAAATATCATCCACATTCTGCAAAATAGCAACTTTTTCGGGAGTAATATCACCGAGAATACGAATACCAAGACCCGGCCCCGGAAATGGATGACGGTTGAGAATTTCGCCCTTGATTTCCAATGTTCTTCCAACACGGCGAACTTCATCTTTAAAAAGGCTTTTCAATGGTTCTACCACCTTCAATTTCATAAAATCAGGCAAACCACCAACATTATGATGAGATTTGATGGTTGCAGATGGTCCGTTTACAGAAACTGATTCTATTACATCAGGGTAAATCGTTCCTTGTCCAAGCCATTTAACGTCCTGTATCAGATGTGATTCTTCGTCAAAAACATCAATAAAGGTTTTTCCGATAGCTTTACGTTTCTGTTCAGGATCGGTTAAACCTTTGAGTGCTGTATAAAACTTCTCTTTGGCATCTACTCCCTTTACATTCAAGCCCATATCGAGGTATGACGCAAGTACTTTTTCGAATTCGTTTTTGCGTAATAAGCCATTATCCACAAAAATACAGTAAAGATTTTTACCGATAGCCTTGTGCAAAAGCACTGCAGCCACAGATGAATCGACACCACCCGATAATCCAAGTACAACTTTATCGTCGCCAAGTTGAGTACGAAGATCTTTAATTGTCGCATCTACAAATGAATCAGGAGTCCATGACTGATTACATTTACAGATATCTACCACAAAGTTTTTAAGCAGCTCCATACCTTCCGTAGAATGATATACTTCCGGGTGAAACTGAATTCCCCATGTTTCTTCACCTTCAATCTGATATCCCCCGGCTTTAACATCCTGAGTAGAAGCAATGATATTGAATGATTGAGGAATCTGAAGAATCGTATCGCCATGCGACATCCACACCTGAGTATTATCACTTATATTTTTAAGTAACGGATTATTGCGATTAACATGGGAAAGATTTGCACGACCATATTCTCTGATTTGAGAAGGTTCAACAGTTCCTCCATTGATTTGTGCCAGATACTGAGCGCCATAACAAACTCCTAGTAAAGGTAGTTTACCAAGAAAAGCACCTAAATCAGGCTTAGGTGATTGTGGATCGCGAACCGAAAAGGGACTTCCGGAAAGTATTATTCCTTTAATATTTTCGGTAATTTCAGGAATATGATGAAACGGGTGTATTTCACAATAAACATTGAGCTCACGAACTCTGCGGGCAATCAACTGGGTGTATTGCGAACCGAAATCAAGAATTAAAATGGTTTGGTGCATCGTATTGTTATTTATTAATTTTTAAGGTAAGAACGACAGTTTGACTGTTTTGCTTTGCATCTTCGACGGTGACAACCAGTTGGTTTACCTCTTTCAGATTTTCTTTTTTGAGAATACAGGTCATTGTACCGCTTTTCCCATCGAATTCCATCAGATTCCACTTACCGTTGAGTACTGCCTTATATTTCCCTATTCCGCTTAAATTGTCAGATACGTTGAACTGAATACAATTTGAAGCAGGGATTACACCATTGTCTTGAATATCAACAGGATTTATTTGAGGTGCAATGGTATCAATGGATATAGCAAAAGTACCAAAATTGCGAACATTTGTTTTCACAAATCCATGATCGTAGTACCCTCCTTCCGACTGAATTCTGAAAGGATTGATATCTACAATTAAAAGCTTGCTTTGTAGTTTTTCGGGTACTGAATCGCAACGAATTGCCAATGATATCGGTTTATTGAGAGGAATATCGTCTTTATGAATCTGATGTATTAAACTGTAATAGCCTTCTTTTCCTCCGTTTGTCGCATATTCAAAATCTATATCCTCGAATAAAGCTTCTTTGGGAAGGTGTATTTCTACTTCGTGATTGGCAAAACAGTTCTCTTTTTGCCAGTAGAAATGATCAAGACCATATTGTGTAGTTGTTGTATCGGCTGTATAAGACTGTTTGCATACTACCGGAACATTTAATTCGGAAGTATTTCCTGTATAATCACTGATTATATATCTTATATTATAAGTACCTGGTTTGTTAAAATTATAAACACCTCTATTTGAATACATTTTAAACATTTCCATTGGATTACTGGAAAGTATTTTACTTCGTTGTATACGTTCACCTGTTCGCATCCACCATTTGTAATCGATAAAAGCATTTACATAACGGCTTTCACTAAATGAAAAATAATCGAAACAATATGAATTAAGCAAAAGAGAATCAACCCAGATCTCCACATTGTACAAACCATTACGGTTATCTCCATTTCCCATAATATCGTAAGAAGAAATACCAAACGAAACATCCCCGCTCACTTCTATTTCTCCAGAGGAAACCAAAACATTTTTGCTGCCGCGATTTTCTACGCGGTAATTCATCGGAAAAGATTGTCCATTGACTACTCCTTTCTTCAACTCTGGATAAACCATAAAGTACTCGATAACAGGTTTCAATGTATCAAATGGCATAAAACCAAACTTCATGGGATTGAGCGGAATTTCCTTTTTTAATCGCCTTACTTCAAAATGAAGATGCGGACCACCTGACATTCCGGTATTTCCTGAATAACCGATGATATCGCCCTTTTTTACTTTAATTGCATTTGCAGGTAATTTGAATTCGGCTTCAAAACTTTGTTTTTTATATTGATAACGACGTAAACGCGCTGTTATAGAATCATTAAATAACTGGAGATGACCATAAACCGTAATATATCCATTGGCATGTTTGAGATACAATGCATTCCCAAAACCCCATGCTGAAACTTTTATCCGGTATACATAACCATCGGCAGCAGCATAAACAGGATACCCCTCCTGCTGGTTGGTACGGATATCAATTCCAGAATGGAAATGATTGGTTCTTAACTCGCCAAAGGTGCCTGATAAATCGATGGGAACGTCAATTACTTTTCCGAAACGAGCTGTATCTAACGGGGTAAATTGTGCTCCAGCCAAAAAAGGTAAGTAAATTAAAATAATTAGTGTTTTAAGCAGTTTGAAGTTCATCTTTCCAAAATTTAACAATCATAAAAAAGAGTACTACAGCAAATACTCCAAATCCAGATACCCAAAACATGAGTTTGGAATTGATCACAAAAAGTATTCCACCTATAGCACTTGCCAGCATTGCACATACGCTCGAAAAAGAGTTAAAGAAACCTATTGCAGTAGCTGTTTTATCTTTTTGTGCAAGATTAGAAATTAATGCTTTAGCTACTCCTTCATTTGCTGCAGCGAACAGTCCATAAACAAAAAAGAGAATTACAAATGAGACAAAGCTTTGCGCAAAGCCAAAGCCAGTATATACAATTGCAAAAAGCAGTAATCCGATTATAAGAGTTGTTTTTAAACCAATTTTATCGGCCAGATAGCCAACTGGTAGTGAGAATAACGCAAAAATAAGATTGTAAAATATATAGAACCCTATCATTTGTGAATCATTCATGCCGTTGTTTTTAAGCATAAGAAGCAAAAAAACATCGGAGCTGTTAAAAAATGTAAAGACTAACAATCCCACAACTAATCGTTTATAGGAATGGCCTGCTTCTTTCCAGTAATGTAAATAGCCGAAGAAGGGAGTACTTAATACTTTTGTATCTTTCGTTTTATTGACTTTACTGTTTTCACGAATAAAGAGTGTAATTAAAATGGAAAAGATTCCAGGCAGAAAGGCCAGATAGAATAACCATTTGTACTCACCGGGGTAAATAAGCAAAAAAAACAATGCAAGAAAAGGACCGATGCTCGCGCCCAGCGTATCAAACATACGATGAAATCCAAAGACTTTTCCTTTATTTTCCGGGATTGTTTCATCGCTTAAAAGAGCATCACGTGCACTGGTACGTATACCTTTTCCTAAACGATCAGTAGTTCGTGCAATAAACACCCACCAGGGAAACGTAAAAAGAGCCATCATCGGTTTGGAAATAGCACTTAAAGAGTAGCCAAGCTGTACAAAAGGTAAACGGGAGCCTTTCCTGTCAGACAAATTACCAAAGTAACCTTTGCTGATACCTGCTGTAAATTCAGCAATACCTTCGAGTAAACCAATCAATACGATCGAAAAACCGATGGAACGTAGATAAACCGGGGTTACCGGATAGAGCATTTCGCTTGCGATGTCATTGAAAAAACTGACAAATGAAACGAGTAATATATTACGGGTTAATAGTTTACGCATTGCTCATTTACTAAGGGGCAAAGGTAGGAATTTTTAGGGAAGTGGCAAAAGGGAATATTGTGCATTACGTCTTCAATTTAAAACGTTCTGGAATTTTTTTAAATCAGATATATATTGTGTTTATATATTCATTAAATTAATATTACTTTAGCATCGGGTATTGATGATTTTCAAACAAATTGGATATCTGCAATCTGTTCATAAACCAAATTTTCAGCCTGATTAAATGGTCGTATTTGTATGCTTACATTAGAAGAACAAATTATTTGGTGCAGGAAATGCACCAAAAGTAAATTTAGCAAACAGGAAGGGATATTATGCTCTTTAACGGAAGCGAAACCTTCATTTGATTCGGAATGTGCTCATTTTGAGCGCGACCCTCTATCCAAAGATTATCAGATAAGTTCTGCTCCGGAACTATTACAGGACATAAAAAACGACCTTAATTATGACGCTCTTGAAATATTAAGGTTGGAACAAAATCTTCCGGCGGCTATCTTTACTGGCATAGTTTCAAGTTTTATAGGAGCAATCCTCTGGATGACTATCTCCTTATTATCAGGTTTAAACTTTGGAATTGTTGCAATAGCTATTGGCATTATTGTTGGATTCAGTATACGGCATTTCGGCAAAGGGATTGACAAAGTATTCGGGATTATCGGCGCTGCATTTTCATTATTTGGAGTTTTATTTGGCTACTTTTTGAGTATCGTTGGGTTGATTGCAAAAGTTAACAGTATCAGTATTTTCCAAGTATTACTCAGTTTGGATTTCAATATTATGGGATCGATAATACAGGAAACCTTCTCCGTTTATATGGTCTTTTTCGGATTACTCGCCATGGCCGAAGGTTATAAATTATCCTACCGTCAGCTTTCGCGTAAAGAAGTTCTTGACTTGAATAAACAAAAACGATAACAAAAACATCATGAAAAAACTATTTACCATATTAGTTGCTATAACAATAATCTTTGCTTCGTGCAACAATAAAGAAATTGAGTTAAAGCTCAATCTGGAGAAAGGAAAAACATACACTCAGACTACGAATGCTGAAATGTCTATAAAACAAACCATTAATGGTAGGCCCGTGGATATGAGTACAACAATTAATGGTTCTATAACTCATGAAGTAAAAGATATTCAAAATTCTGTTTATAATATTATTCTGAAATACAACGATTTAAAGATGGGAATGAAAACCCCTTTCGGAAGTATGGAAATGGATTCTAAAGACAAGAATCCTAATAATATTATGGCTCAGTTCTTATCAAATTTTATTGGACAGCCTATTAATTTGAAACTAAATAATATTGGAAAAATAGAAGAGATCTCTGGTGTGGATTCTATCTACTCGAAAATATTTTCAGTATTTAAAAATAAAATTCCCGAAGTAGAAATAACAAAAATAGTTAACCAGTTAAAGCAAAACTTTGGTGAAGAGTCTCTTAAATACAATCTGGAATTGTATTACTCTATCTATCCCAAAAATAAGGTACAGAAAAACGACACATGGACATCAAAAGTAGTATTAAATTCATCAATGAAAATGATCGTTAATTCCACCTATACTTTAACTGAAATCAGCAGCGATTACGTGGTTATTAAAGGAAAATCGGATATGGTAAGTGATAAAAATGAGACATTTAACCTTAACGGGATGCAAATAATCTATGATATGAAAGGAACTATGGATTCCGAATATAAGCTTGATTTGAAAACAGGATGGATTATTGATGGAACTATAAAACAGAATCTTAAAGGTGAAGCATTAACCAAAAGCGTTGAAAATATCAATTCTAAAATGAAAATTGGAATGGAGATGAACAGCAACATTAAAATCGCCGGTAAATAACCTTTTAGATCTATTATTCTATTAAAAATCAGGTTTTAACTTCATTTGACACAATAGTCACGCCGAGTCCATAAAGGGCAATCTCTCTGTACTGATGTACAGAGAGATTGCCCTTTATGGACTCTTTATTTATTCTTTATTGTCTTCCTTTTTAACTTTCAGGCGGCCTTCATCTTTTAAGCACTTATGAATCATCCATTCCAATTGGCCATTAATACTTCTGAATTCATCAGCAGCCCACTTTTCGATAGCCTTCATAGTTTCGATATCGATTCGTAAAACAAATGATTTTTTTTCACCCATTTACAATGATGTTTATTGATTCAGTGTGCCTGTATTGATTACAGGGGAAGTATCTTTATCGCCACACAAAACTACCAATAAATTGCTCACCATGGCAGCTTTCTTTTCTTCATCAAGTTCCACAATTTTCTTTGTTGATAAAAGTTTCAAAGCACCTTCAACCATTCCTACAGCACCTTCAACCATTTTACTACGGGCAGCAATAATTGCGGTAGCCTGTTGCCTTTTCAGCATCGCCTGAGCTATTTCAGGAGCATATGCCAAATAACCTAATCTGGCTTCAATTACCGATAACCCGGCCAATTTCAATCGTTCCGATATTTCTTCTTCCAGGCTTTTGTTTACTTCTTCAAAATTTGAGCTTAACGTTATTGATGCTTTTTCATCTTCAAACTGGTCATACGGAAACGATCCTGCAAGCTTACGTACAGCCGAATCGGCCTGAATCTTAACGAACGCCTCATAATTATCAACATCAAACATTGCTTTAAAAGTATCCTCTACCTTCCAAACTAAGATTGCACTAATCATAATAGGGTTACCAAGCTTGTCATTTACTTTTAACCGTTCACTTTCGAAATTTCTGGCCCGTAACGAAACCGTACTTCTTGCATAAAAGGGAAGCGCCCAGTAAAATCCATTTTCTTTAATCGTGCCTTTGTATGCCCCAAAAAGCAATAGCACTTTCGAACTGTTTGGATTTATAATAAAAAAGCCTGGTAATAAAAGTATTATTACAAAAATAAGAGGAATTCCAACCACCAAAATTTCATTCGACATAAGATAAATTACACCTGAAATAATCGCAATAAGAATCACCAACATTAAATAGCCGTTTATTGCCTGAAATGATTTTTCTGTTTTCATAAATGATATTATTTTAATATTATTAAGACATCAAAGATAATCAAATTGGAATCAAAAATTGCAAAACAGAAAAAAAAATACCCCACCTATTAATCAATGTAGTACAAAGCATAATCCAATAACGAACAGGAGAAGCAGACAAAGCTCAATAACAGACCAGCGAAAATCTATCTATTTTCACCTTTTTAAAGATCAATCATTTTAATATAATCGCTGATCTAACAAATTACAGAAACCTCTCCGACCTAAAAAAAGAGAAACTGCTTACCGGATTAATCCGTAAGCAGTTTCTCCTGACTCTAATTTTCAAAACTAACACCTACACTTCAATCACCAAACTATCATATGCT
Source organism: Bacteroidales bacterium (assembly GCA_963667975.1). Classification (GTDB taxonomy): domain Bacteria; phylum Bacteroidota; class Bacteroidia; order Bacteroidales. Next base: position 2,455,728 of record OY764079.1, on the reverse strand, counting down.
AATTGAATATAAGGAGGAAGTTTAGCATTCACCTCTTCATGCAGCCCGATAAAGTGGCTTACATGTGTTATATAAGCATGTTCCGGTTTAAGTTTCTCCAAAACTTCTACCGCTTCGGGTAACGAAAAATGTGATACATGTTTTGAATTTCGCAGAGCATTCAACACTATAACTTTTGAGCCTTTTACTTTTTCGAGTTCAACATCCGCAATTGAGCTGGCATCGGTAATATAAGTAAAGTCACCAATACGAAAGCCCATCACTTCCAGCTTATCATGCATTACTTCTATCGGGATAATTTTTACACCATGAACTTCAAAAGGTTTATTGTCGATGGTATGAATTGTTAGCTGAGGAGCTCCAAAATAACGTGTTTCCGAAAAAATATAGGGAAATTCGGTTTGGATAGCCTCCATAACACGGGGCACACCATAAATATCGATCTTTTTATTCAGTACATAATTGAACGCACGAATATCATCTATTCCGGCAATATGGTCGCGATGCTCATGAGTAAAAATAACTGCATCGAGATTAATCACATTTTCGCGAATCATTTGGATACGAAAATCAGGACCACAATCAATCGCGATACTCTTATCATCCACTTCAACTAAAACTGAAGCACGAAAACGTTTGTCGCGTTTATCTGTTGACAGACATACCGGACAGTCGCAGGCAATCACAGGAACCCCAATTGAGGTGGCTGTACCGAGAAATGTTACTTTAATTTTTCCTTCGGGGTTCATAGTTCGCATTTTAATAGATTAAATCATCAATAACCTGCTTATCTATCCGCAACTGGCTTTGCAGTTCAGTTTCGCCACTGATCTGACGTTCACCACGAATAAACTTATAAAAATAGAGCATTACATTTCGTCCGAGCAAGTTATCCGGAGCATCAAACAATTGTACATCAACTAATGTATCCAGCGCATTTTCAGCTCTACGAATAAAACACATACCTTTAAAAAAATCGCCTTCAACTTCGGCATTTATCGCATACAAACCTGTAGGCGGATACAATTTACTGTCTTCTTCGGATTTCACAAGATAACCCGGAAATCCGATTTTATAGAGTAATGGATCACTTTTCGAAAGTTGTCCCATAATAATATAGTGATGATCCAGATAGGCGTTTGCCTTTTGAATATCGCCATCAAAGATTGCTTTACGAATCTTGGTCGAGCTTACAGCTTCGTTATGAATATCTTGTTCCGGAATTTCTTCTACCTTAAAATTGTAGTACTCACCTAACTCGTGCAAAAACTCATAATTACCTTCACGATTATGACCAAAAAAGTGGTTAAAGCCTACTACAATCCGTTTCGCATGAAGAGCATCCACGAGTATTTTGCGAACAAAATCAATTGAAGATGTTTGAGCAAATTCGAGGGTAAATTCAAGAATTATCACATTATCCAACCCAGCTTTACGCAACATTTCAATTTTTTCGCGCTGTGTATTAATTAGCAGTAAATCTTTTCCCTGTGTATTCGGATAAAGAACCCTGCGCGGATGTGGATGAAATGTAATCAAAGCCGACTCACCATTCACTTCCTTTGCCAAACGCGAAAGTCTGCTGATAATCGTTTTATGACCAACATGTACGCCATCAAAAGAACCTGTAGTAACTACCGGATTGCGAATAGATTTAAGTTGTTCAAGACTCCTGAAGACTTTCACAGTTATACAGAATTAAAGTTCGTGTTTTTTCACAAAGTAAGCCACCTTTTCCAAAGAAGTAATCATATCATACTCTTCCAGATATACATGCTCCGATACATTTATCGGAGTAGAAGTATAGTTAAGAATACCTTTCACACCTGCACGAACCAAATCATCTGCCACACGTGAAGTTTCGGAAGGTGGAACTGTAATTATCCCGATAGAGATATTCTCTCGTTGAACTACTTCGGCCAGTTTATCATAATGATAACAATGTACCCCCCCAAAAACACGATCAGTCTTTTCCGGATTATTGTCAAAAGTAGCTACAATAGAGAGCTTGGAACGTTTGCCTTTCAGGTAGCCAATTAAAGCACGGCCTAAATTTCCAACTCCAATAATGGCTACATTTTGCCCGTCATTAGAATCGATGATTTCGCCTATTAAATCAATCATATCTTTAATATCATAGCCTCTGCGTAATGTTCCTGAATATCCAATAAGCATAATATCACGACGAACCTGAACAGATGTAATATGTAACAGGTTAGCCAGTTCATGCGAAAAGATATGAGTTTTTCCTTTGGCTACCAGCGAAAGTAAAGTACGACGATACTGACTTAAACGCTCTACAGTCTTATCGGGAAGTTTACGAATGTCTTTATAATCTTTTGTCATTGGTGATAATTGTTTTATGTAGTAAATGGTATAGATACTGTAAACGTACTGCCTTTATCAGGAGTGCTTGTAAGCATAATATCTCCATTATAACTGTCAATAATTTTTTTTACGATAGACAAACCCAGTCCGCTACCGCTAATATTTTTCGTTTTTTGATTTTTAATACGGACAAACTCTTTAAACAAACGAGTCATTTCTTCCTCAGTCATCCCAATTCCGGTATCTTCCACAACAATATGAAGATGTTCATCGGCAACTTTCAATGTAAAGAAAACTTGTCCTCCATCCCGGTTATATTTAATGGCATTCGATAGAAAGTTATTCAGTACGATTTCTATTTCTTTTGCATCAATATTAAACATAAGAGTATCCGGATGATTAAAATTCAGAGTAATATCCCGTTGAATGGCCAGAGGTCTGACTGTATCCATGGATATTTGTGCAATTTGTACAATATCAATATTCTGCAAATTACGATTTAAAGAGCCTGACTCAATTCGTGTTAGATCCAGAAGATCCAGAATAAGTTGTCGCATACCTTGAATACGATCGAGGGAACGGTTCACAACCTGTTCGTAATCTTCAAGATTGTCACCCATTTGTTTTTCCTGAATCATACGTAAATAGCCTTCGATGGCATTCAAGGGTGCTTTTAATTCGTGCGAAAGCACCGAAAGAAACTGAAAGCGTATTTGTTTTCCGGCTGTATTCAGTTTTTTTGCCATCCGGCGAAAATAGACCTGCTTGGTTATGGTTTCGATGGAAGAGCGTAATTCCTGAGGCGTAAAAGGCTTAGGTATGAAGTCGAATGCTCCGCTTTTGTTTGCACGAACTGCTACTTCGAGTGAGGCATACGAAGTAATCATAACTACAATTACATCAATCTGGTTTTTGCTGATATATTCCAATACTTCAATTCCCTGAATTCCGGGAAGTTTATTATCCAACAAAATGATATCAGGCAGATTGGTATTCACAATTTGAATAGCATCTTCTCCTGTGGGAGCCTCAATTACTTCGAATTTACACGCTTCATCCATAAATGGATACGAAACAGTAAAGTCTCTTAAAACTCTGGCAACTCCTGAACGGATTCCAGGTTCATCATCCACGACCAAAACCTTAATCAAGTCCATGATCTAAAGCTTTAAAAGTTTATTGATTTCACGTTGTAACTGATCGGAACGAATCCCTTTATCCATGTATAAATCAGCTTTAATCCACAAACGATCTTCTTCTGAACGAACATCGAAGCTGATGCCTGTTTCAGCCGTAACTGCAGTTGCAATAATGATCGGTACCTCTGGATACTTACGCTTAATCTTATAACTTAAGATAAACCCGCTATCGTCGTTTTCCATCATTAAATCGAGAATGCATAAATCCGGTTTGAACGACTGAATTAAATTTTCAGCTTCATATTGTCCTTCGGCAGTAACAACATCGAAACCCAGATTTTCCACCTTTTTCTTCATTTGAAACAGGTAATCCATGTCATCATCAACAATTAAAATTGTTTTTTTACTCATGATATATCTTTTTAATTCATTAAATATCAGTACGTTTTTTAGGAAGAATTATCCGGAAAGTTGTTCCGGTTTCACCTTTTGATTTATCGGCATTTGAAGTAACCTCCACCCTGCCTTTATGCATTTTTATGATCCCATAAATAATCGGAAGGCCTAGACCTGTGCCCTTACCCAAACCTTTGGTTGTAAAAAAGGGAGTAAAGATCTTTTCCATATTTTCAGGTGCAATTCCCGACCCATTGTCGCTGATACAAACTGAAACTTCTGCACCTTTATCTTCGAGTAAGATATCTATTCGACCTCCATTCTCCATTGCTTCTATTGCATTCTTTATTAAATTGGTAAACACCTGAATCATTTGGTCACTATCAAGCATTACGTGAGGATCGAGCAAACGGGAAGTAAGTGTAATATCAACGTTTTCGGGTTTTACCACCGACTTCCGACTGCGTTCCAACAAATTTTCAATGTCAATTTCAGCATAGTTAACTTGATTTTTACGTGCAAAATTAAGCAGGCCTCCTACAATTTTACGACATCTGTCGGTTTGTTCTACTATCAGCTCCAAATCTTTACACAGAGGAGAATCCGGTGAAGCTTCATCAATCAGAATATTGCTGTACATGGTTATAATTCCTAATGGATTGTTTAGCTCGTGGGCAATTCCTGCAGAAAGTTGTCCCATGTGGGCCAGTTTTTCCGACTGTTTTAATGCTTGCTGAGCCGAAGCTAATTTATCATTGGTGACCGCAAGATCAGCAATGGATTTGTGCAACTTTTCAATTGCATAAGGCAGGCACATTTCCGTTTCGGCAAATCCTTTGATGATGGCAATAGCATGTTCTTCGCAAGAATCATAACCACAGGAACCACAATCCAGATGATCGGCTTCGGTTAGTTTTCCCATCGATTTCAGTACCTCATCAATTTCTTTACGGGTAGGATTCGGTATTCGACGGTCGTTGGATTCAAATGTATGCGATAAATCAAGCGTTTTATATACTTCTATATCTTTTAGCCATTGATCGTCATCTGCATTTTGAAGTTTCTGTTTCACATAGTTACTTACCATTGCGCGACGCATATATGGTTTCCCTTCCGGACTCATGCCCGGGCCCATGATACAACCTTCACAGCAAAGCAGTTCAAGATTCATGTGACGAATAAATCCGTTTTCAAATTCACGGATAGCTTCACGAAAATTCACACGACCATCGGCAACAATTACACTCCCATCACATAAATCTTCCGGAATATTTGTGTTTTGTAACAACCCACGCGTTAATGGGAAAACAGCACCTTTTCCTGCAAAAGGAGGATCAAATTCCGAAGGAGTAATATCTTTCCAATCTAAACCAGACTCTCTGATCCACTGACGTAATTCACGGAAAGTGAGTACTTCATCTACTTCTAATGATTCCGCTTTCTTGGCTATACAAGGTCCAATAAAGACTAATTTCAAATCATCACCATATTTTTTCTTCATCACGCGGGCCATTGCAACCATTGGAGAGGCAATTTCGGCAAGGTAAGGTACCAAGTGAGGGAAATAGTGCTCGATGTAAAACGTAATTGCAGGGCAATCAGAGGATATATGACCTTCAACAGAGATGTCCATCAACAGTTCTGTATATTTTATAGCTACCAGATCTGCACCAAAAGCCACTTCCGAAACATAATCAAAACCCAATTTACGTAGCAAACCCACTATTGTGCGATAATCTTTTAATTCGGTAAACTCTGCAGGAAAACTGGGGGCAACAATAGCAGCTACCTTCTGTTCTCCTTTCAGAAGTTCCAGAATATCCGGAATTGCCTGAAGAAACTCTTTTGCATTTTGCGAACAAACCTTCACGCAGTTTCCGCAACCAATACAACGTTTATCGATTACTTCCGCCTGGCCATTTGCAATACGGATTGCTTTTACCGGACATTCGCGCACACAAGTATAGCAGACCCTGCAGCGATCTTTGATGGTATGAACCAGTTGTTTTTTATGAGCCGGCATATCTCTCAATTTATTGGTTAATTAAATGCTCCCGCCAAATAATTTTTTGTCCGTTCCATTTTGGGATTGGAAAAAACTTCTTCGGCAGGGCCATGCTCAATTACTTCTCCAAGATACATAAACACTACATAATCAGCAATTCTTCTGGCCTGACGCAGAACATGCGTTACCATTACGATCGTGTAATTTTGTTTAAGTTCTACAAATTTCTTTTCAATTGCTTCGCTTGAAATCGGGTCGAGTGCAGAGGTAGGTTCATCAGCCAGAATAATTTCCGGATCAACAGCCAGACCTCGGGCAAGGCACAACCGTTGTTGCTGTCCGATGGAAAGTTTCGAAGCCGGTTCTCGTAAACGATCTTTCACCTCGTCCCATAAACTCACTGTTTGCAGATAGGTTTTCACTCGCTGATCCAACGCTTTCTTATTTCTTCTTCCACTGATTTTCAATCCATAGGCTACATTATTGTAAATATTCATGGGTAATGGATACGGGCGTTGACCAAGTAAACCCATCTTTTTCCGGATATCAATAACATCTGTACTCGTATGTAAAACATCCTCATTATCAATAATTATACTCCCATTTATTTTCACATCGGGATATAAGTCAGTTAAGCGATTCAGACATTTAAGTAAAGTTGTTTTACCACAACCGGAAGGCCCGATAATGACAGTAAGTTTATTCTCGGGTATTTCAAGATTAATATTTTTCAAAATCTGTTGTTTCCCAATAAACAGATTTAGATTATCAATTTTTATTTTGGTTTTCGATTCCATAATTAGCTGATTCTGTTTTTATGATACCGTTTTGACAATGCTCTTGAGCTTAAACTGATCATCAAAATCAAAACAGTTAGAATAACGGCTGAAGAGTAAGCTCTTTGCTGTACTTCAGGTACAGGAGAAGAAAGCTGGAAGAAAATAGAGAGTGGCAAAGTTGCAACAGGTTCACTCAGTCCTGTAGGAATATTATCTGTATAACCAGCTGTAAATAGAACAGATGCAGCATCACCAATTGCTCTTCCAAACGAAAGTAAAACAGCAGTCACAACTCCGGAGTAGCATTGTTTCAATACGATACGGAAAGATGTTTCTGTTTTGGTAGAACCCAATGACAATCCTGTTTCAATTAAACCAATGGGAACTGTTTTCAACACTTCGTCAATTCCCCGGATCATGATGGGAAGAATAAACAGCGTTACCGTAATAATCCCAGCCAGAAGTGATGTTTTTATTCCGAAAAACACCATTAATGTAAACCCAAAAGCACCATAAACAATAGAAGGAACTCCCCAGATTAAGTCGAGCAGATAACGGATAAAATTGAGCATCCGCTTCCGTTTTATCAGGTAAATATTCATGAACAATGCAACCGGAATACCTATAATCATTGCCAGAACTGTAGAGCCAATACCAAGGTAAAGCGAGCCAAGTATTGCATTTAACACACCACCTTCCTTTCCGTAATAATAACCACCTTTCGGAGTTTGGGTAATCATTTCCCAGCTAAGCGAGCGTAAGCCCTTTTCGAAAATACTGTAGATAATCAATCCTAAAACAAATAAGATAAGTGATGATGAAAATATCATTATTACTTTAAACACTGTTTCTTCTATCTTTTTCACTTTCATCTCTTTAGTATTTTTCGTACCGGATTATGAGCATTCTCATCAGTGCATTAAATGCCATTACAACCAAAAAGAGAATCAACGCTGCAAACATCAACGCTGCATCGTATTTGGGAATCGAGAGCATTTCACCATAATTGTTGGCAATAAGAGCTGGCAATGGATAGCCTGGTTCAAACATCGAATGAGGAATTTTCACCACATTTCCAACCACCATCAACACGGCCATTGTTTCTCCAAAAGCACGAGCCAAGCCAAACCCCAATGCTGCAATTATTCCCGGTAAAGCCTTTTTTACCAATACAAATTTGATGGTTTGCCATTTAGTTGCACCAACCGACAAAGATGCTTCTGTTAGTTCTATCGGAATGGTTCTGAATATCTCGATCAATATATTAAGGATGAATGGGATAACCATTACCGAAAGAACAATTGCACCGGCCAGTACACTATACCCCAACGTTTTCACACCAAAAATTGGGGCAACATAGTTTGAGATAAAAGGGACAACCACAATTATTCCCCAAACACCATAAACTACCGAAGGAATACCTGCCAAAATATCAATCGCTGTGTGAATTATTTTCAAATAGTATGATTTGGAATACTGTGTAAGGTAAATAGCCGCAAAGAGACAAATGGGAGCAGAAATCAGCATTGCCAAAAAAGTCACCCATACTGAACCCATGATAAAAGGAAAAAATCCAAATTTTCCCTGATAGGGTTTCCATACATCCGAAAATAACAAATCACCTAATGAATTTGACTGAAAGAGCAACTCTGACTTCACAAATAAACCGATTCCAAGAATAAACGGCAATAAAGCCACAAAAATCACACAAATATTCATCCATGTGGTAACGATTCTATTCTTAGTTTTCCGGTTATAAAAGAGGACGATCATCTGTAATTCAGCTATTATTGAATTTTTGCTTTTTCAGTTGTGAGAGCTTCATCCGTAAGGGTTACATATCCTGCTTCGGGTACAAATTTCTGTCCTTCGGTCAAAATCCAATGTAAGAAATTCAAAACCAACTTGTTTTCAGGTTTTCCTTTTGCTATCAGATATAAATCACGAGATGGAGGAGTTGGATAACGACCATCCTTAATGGCCTTCATGATATCATCCAGTGAATTATAGAAACTTTCATCTGCATCAATCTTTCCGTTACCATTAATATCCAATGGAATAACCTCAATGCCCGGAAATTTTTTACGGGTATTCATATCGTAAGCATACACAACATTATTATAGCCAATTCCATTCAGGTCTTTTTTTAAAGCGTCTGCCATACCCGGATCTCCATTGATTCCAACAGCCTGAATATCTTCCTGCTTAGAGTTATTCAAATATTTTGCCCACATTTCTGCAGCACCACAGGCATCAGAACGGGTATAAACATTGATTTCCTCCTTACTGCTGGTTTTCAATAATTGCCCCCAGGTTTTCGTTTTATTGATGATAAACACATCATACAACTGCTCTTTGGTTAATCCCTTTGTCATTAAATCTTTCAGGGACGGATTCTGGTCACTTACAGTTCCGAGTACCGCATCTTTGGCAACTGAAATCCACCAGGCTCCTTTGTTTTTTTCTTCCTCAGAAATTGATTTTGAATACATTCCCAGTTCTATCATTCCAGACAAAGCATCCGTCATACCTTTCCCTGCGCCACCTGCAGAAACATTGATATTTACATTTGGATGAAGTTTTGAATACTCATCAGCCCATTTTACAATCAATGGATAAAGTGCAAATGCACCCGAAATAGTAATATTTCCCTGAAGACTGTCCTTTGAATTATCCTTATTGCCAGAATGTTTGTTTCCACATGAAGCAAGCAGCATCACGATACTAATAATACATATTGGAAGGTTTAATAAGCATTTCATATTCTATCAATTTTTGGTTTCTTGTCGAAATTACAGAACTTCTCTTTCCTGAAAAGATGTGTGTAACAGAGACATGCATTTTTCGGAAAGTGGTTTTTCCAGATACGAAGCCATAAGTTCCTGTAACTGTGGATTTTTATGAGCTACTTTGATCGAATCCTTATCATCCATATCATAAATTGCTTTCATTCTTAATTTTACTTCATCTCTTCTGTTTACAAACGGCTGTCCACCTCCGTTTATACAACCAGAACCACAAGCCATTACTTCGATATAATGAATATTTTTACGTCCTTGTTTTATATCTTCCATTAAAGCATGAGCCGATCGCAAGTCACTTATGATCGCAAATCCTAATTCCATTTCTCCAATTGTAATGTAAAACTCTTTTGTTCCTTTTATGTTTCGAAGTTCTGAAAGTTTAAAGCTCACCATTTCATTACCTGTTTCCAGAAAATAAAGAGTACGAATTAATGCCTCAGTTGTTCCACCGGAAACTCCGGTAAGTTTACCGGAAGAACTTCTTGCAGCAAACATATTATCAGGAAGTTCTGGTTCACTATTCAATACATCTATTCCGAAAATTCTAATCAGGCGGGTAAATTCGCGAGTAGTTAATACGGCATCCACATCTGTAATTCCTTTATGTGTCATCTGTTCTCGCTGAGCTTCAAATTTACGGGCAATACAGGGTACTATGGAAACAGAATAAATTGAATCAGGTTCAATATTATTCTTTTCAGGATAGTAGTTTTTAAGCAGTGCCCCCTGCATTTGTTGTGCTGATTTACACGTTGACAAATTCGGAATCAATGATGCATCATTTTGTTCCAGATATTTCACCCATGCAGGACAGCAGCTTGAAAACATGGGCAATACACCATTATTTTTCAGACGCTGATGTAATTCTGTTGCTTCTTCATAAATTTTTAAATCATGACCAAAAGTGCCGTCAAACACCCGGTTAAAGCCAATTTTACGTAAAGCAGCATTAATATTTCCTGAAATTTCTTTCCCAGCCTTCACTCCAAATTCTTCAGCCAGAGAAACAGCAACAATCGGTGAATACTGAACTACTACATGTTTCTGTGGATTATGTAGCGAATCTATCAATTCGGGCAAATGATCACGTTCATACAATGCTCCTGTAGGACAAACCATCAGGCACTGACCACAACTGATACAACTCGATAAGTTTAGGCTTTTTCCGTAAGCAGTTTCAATGGCACATTCATTTCCACGACGCACAAAATCAAGCGCGGAAACTCCGGTAATTTCATCACAAACCCTGACACAACGTCCACATAATACACATTTCTTTGGATCATGAATCATACTGGAACTGGAACGGTCTGTTTTAAACTTGTTCTTTGTTCCACTAATACGACGGTCAAGAATATTCAAATCAACCGAAAGATTTTGCAAGTCACAGTTTCCATTGCGTTCGCAATAGAGACAATCGTCAGGATGATTGGATAAGAGTAATTCTACAATCGTTTTCCGTGCTTTAATTACCCTTGGAGAATGTGTTTGAATTTTCATCCATTCCATTACAACCTCCGAACAGGCTGGTACAAGGCTTTCTCGACCCTCTACTTCAACAACACACAGACGACATGCACCTGTAGGCAATAATTCTTCAAGATGGCAAAGTGTCGGAACTTTTATTCCACTACGATTTAAAGCTGACAGGATTGTTTCTCCCCTACGAGCTTTGATAATCTTATTGTTAACTTCTATATCGAAAATCATGGCCTTCTTTATTTAATACTGATTGCACTAAACTTACAGGTATCAAAACAGATACCACAACCTATACACTTTTCAGCTACTATAAAATGTGGATATTTAACTGTCCCGATGATCGCATTAACAGGGCAACGGCGCATACAGGCATTGCATCCGGTACATTTATCAACATCTATCAGATACGAACGAAGCTCTTTACAAACATTGGCACGACACTTTCTGTCAAAAATATGTTCTTCATACTCTTCACGAAAACGCTTTAGCGTGCTGGTAAAAATGTTCGGAGCTGCTTTCCCTAGTCCGCAAAGAGAAGTATCACGAATTACTTCTGCAAGCTTTTCGAGTTGCATTACCCCTTTAAACCGTTCAAGAGTCTGGTGAGAAGTTTCATCTTTAGGCCGCTTGGTTATATTTTCGAGAATTTCCAGCATTCGGCGAGTACCTTCACGACAAGGAATGCATTTTCCACAACTTTCTTTCTGGATAAAATCGATGTAGAAACGGGTCATATCCACCATACAAGTCGATTCATCCAGTACAACCAGCCCTCCTGAACCCATTAAAACTCCGCCATTTTGAAGTTCATCATAATCAACCCCCATCGATAAATCTTCTTCTACCAATGCCTTACCTGCAGGACCACCTATTTGTAATGCTTTAAACTTCAAGTTATTTTTAACCCCCGCTCCAATCTCAAAAATGATAGATTTCAAATTTGTTCCCATTTCAACTTCTATCAAACCAGGCATCGCAACCTTACCCGAAAGGTTAAATATTTTAGTTCCCTTGCTGGTTTCTGTTCCGATTGTTTGATACCATTGAGGCCCATGTTTCAGGATAAATGGAACATTTACAAGTGTTTCTAGACTATTCACTACCGTAGGTTTTCCAAATAAACCCGATTCGGTTGGATAAGGTGGACGTGGACGCGGAAGCCCTTTACGACCTTCAATACTGTGAATCATTGCCGTTTCTTCCCCGCAGACAAATGCTCCGGGGCCTGATTTAACAATGATGTCAAGATTAAATCCACTATCAAAAATATTTTCACCCAGTAAGCCATATTCTTTTGCTTGCTTGATCGCTAGTTTTATCAGCTCAATGGCGCGGGTATGAGTATGGCGGATATAAATATACGCTTTTCCAGCTCCAATCGCGTAGGCTGCAATGGCAACACCCTCAATAGCCAGATGAGGGTTGCTTTCGAGCAAAGATTTATCAATTGAAGCACCTGGATCGCTTTCGTTACAGTTACAAATCAAATACTTCTGCTCTGCAGCCGTATTATGTGCAATTTTCCACTTCACACCCGTATTGAACCCAGAACCCCCACGACCTCGTAATCCACTCTTTTCCATTAAATTACATACTTCATCCGTAGTGTAATGGTAAATGGTTTTTAATAAAGAGCGATATCCACCCCACGCAATATATTCTTCAATGGATGATGGATCAATTTTTCCGCAAAGTTCGGTAACAATTTTTTTCTGAAGTTTGAAAAAAGGTAACTGGTCAATAAACGGAACATTTTCCCACATTTGAAGAGCGTTGTTCATAAACTGACCCAACACAAACTCTTCAATAGGAGTATTGTTAAATGCTCCATCCAGTACTTCCTGAACGTTATCAGCCATTACATTTTTGAAAACCAGCCTGTTTTTTCCGGGTAATTGAACTTCAACCAGAGGCTCCATAGAGCAAATTCCGACACAGCCAATTTCAATTACTTTGGGTTGAGGGAAAACAGTTTCTATGTATTGCGTTATCTTTTCGAGTGTTTTATCAGCTCCGGCGATCAAACCACAGCCGGATGTTCCAACAAAAATAAGAGGAACTGAAGTACGTTCATGACGTAAATATTTCAGTTTATCAAGAACATCTCTGCCAAGGAAATTTTCATCCTTTTGTAGCACCTCTTGAATAAGAAATTCTTTGTTCGAGTCCATAAACCAGGGGGGGTTAATCTTCTAAGGTTCTGTAATAATCAAGGAGATCTTTCAGCATATCAGCGGCAAACTCAATATAGAATTGTTGATTTACAGCCAGAATAGGTCCTTTACCACACACTCCCAAACACGGAACCATTTCAAGGCTGAATAATCCATCCCGGGTTGTTTGTCCAGGCTGAATACGTAAAAGTTTTTCAAACTCTTTAAGCAAGGTACTCGTACCATTAAGGTGACAGGCAGTACCTCGACAAATACGAACATGATACCGACCCGGGGGGGAAAATCGAAACTGGTCATAAAACGAAGCAATCCCATACACTTTGGATGATGGAATTCCGATAAAACCGGACACTTTTGCAATAGCTTCTTCTGAAATATAACCAAAGCAATCCTGTACTTCCTGAAGGATTGGAATGAGGCTCTCACGCCTTACATTCACCTGCCGTTCTAATAATTCTTCGAGTGTTGTATCCATATGATTCACCTATAGATATGCATTCAGTAAATGAATCTCCAAATATACAACATTATTTTTATTGTGAAAACAATAACAGTGTTATTTTTGTAACAAAACTTTTCTGTTAATTTTGAAAAGAAGAAACTAAAGGCCAAATCCAGCTATTCTTCCTATATAAATTCTAAATTAATCCGGAGTCACTCTGACATAATGCCACTGTACTAATACTAATAGTACCACAAAATGCCTTCATATCAGGAATATATTTACCAACTGGCATTACAAATAAAAAATCTATACAAAAGATGTTCTATAAACCTCTCAACACATCTACTCTTCTCTTAATTCCAGCAAGATGTTGTTCTTCACTCATCTCCGGATCACGGGTTTCAAAATAGATTTCACAAGGCAATTCTGAGCACTGCCCACAATGTTCTAAATGTTTTTCATGCACACAGCACTGATATATCGGACAGGTATCTAATTCCATATAGGATGCCCAAAAAACTCTGCCTTCAATTTGACTGCAGCCTTCACAAGTTTGTTTAAATTCTTTACAAGTAGAACAATCTACACCACATACTGTACATTTCATTTCTTTATGTATTAAAAATCATATTTGCTATTAACTGTAAAAGTAAAACGAATATCCATGCAATCACCAATCCAACTCCAATAATTTTTCCCAATTGTCGAAGAGTAGCATATTCTTTTTTTAAATGCAACAATAGCCAGGCAGAGTAAGGAATGTATAAAAGCACAGAGGTTATTAATGCCGGAAAATAAGATTTCGTATAAACTGCGCCCAAAATATGAGGGAAAAAAGCATTAGTCAAAAATATTACTGAAAACAAGGTTAGTAATCTTAGTCTATGTAAAACATTCGCGTTTACAATTACCCATACAATTGCAATCCAAGCAATTATTGTAATTGCAACAATCGAATACAACATTGAGAAACCGGACAGGCCAAAACGGGTTATTTGCTTAAAATCAAGATCTAAATACCAAAAACCTATCGCTTCTTCCAAATTATGAAGAGTAAAGATGATGCCTGAAATCCATAAATGTTTCTTTAATGAAATCACTTGAGCTACTCGTGTATATTGTACTGTGGATTCGCAAATATCTTCTCCATAATCTCTATAACATCCCGAATATATGCACTACACCGAATACGAAACATATCCTGTTTGCGAATTTCCGTCATTCCTTCTTCTGTACTCATATTCAATCCATCCAGCAAATCACGGCAACGTATTGATTTATTTCTTCCACGAAATTCATTCATTAAGCAGCGGGATATTTCATAGGTTTTCTTTTTATCATCATCAGTACCATTTTCTCCTTTTCCATACTTCAGACCAATCACAATCAGTGCTCCGGTAACCGCTCCACAAGTTTCCTGTTCATACGATATACCTGCCCCAAAGGGATTTGCAAGTTTCAAAGCTTCATTTTTTTGAATTCCAAGTTCTTGTGCATAGACAGAAACAACTGATTGAGCACAATTGTAACCATTTCTGAACGCTTCTAATGCTTCTAATATTCTATTTTTCATAACTTACTTTCAATTTACTATTTAAACTATTCTCATTCAGCATTTCCCCAGAGAGAACATTTGCGGATGACCCGGTAAAATTAAATCATAAAATAATAGTCTCCTTATATGCCGGAATATTTGTTTCCGGCACAAAACCAACTATGAAAATATGTTTATTCTCTTGCAGGAAATTATATCAAAATGAAGGATCTAATAACAATAAATACTCTTTATGAAATTGAAATATAAGATAGAACAACCATTATCAAGACAGGACGACTTAAAATACAAAAATTGAGAATAGGTATATTATCTTTGTTTTAGAAATATCTGAAAAATGGAAACACTCTGGATAGTTATAGGTACTATTTGTATTATTACAGGTATAGCCGGGAGTATTTTACCTGTATTGCCCGGTCCTCCTATTTCATTTGTTGGCATGCTACTCCTTCAGTTAACTGATAATCCACCATTTACAACAAATCAACTCATTTTTTGGGGTGTAGTTGTGGCGGCGGTGACGTTACTTGACTACTTTATTCCTGTTTGGGGAACCAAAAGGTTCGGAGGATCAAAATACGGCACATGGGGAAGTACCATCGGACTTGTTTTTGGCTTATTTCTGGGACCTGTTGGAATTATTGCAGGACCGTTTCTGGGAGCTTTGATTGGAGAATTAATTGGGGGCAAAGACTCTCAAAGTGCATTAAAATCAGCCTTTGGCTCTTTTATTGGCTTTCTGGCCGGAACAGTTGTAAAACTGGTTACCACTATTATAATGGCATTTTTGTTCTTCAAAGCAATATTATGAAAAGTGAAATAAACTTTCTGCTTTCAATCCATTTAAACAAGCTAGAAGTCAGCTTTACAGTGTCAGATTAACCTTCAATATTTTACCTTCAATCTATTCAATCTCCTCTATCTTTTCTATCCCTTCAATATATCATAATTTGATTATGCTTATTAAAAGCAAAAAGGCCACCCGTTATGGTAGCCTCTTTACTTTTATAAACAATTAATATCATCTTATTTATCGATGGAAATTAATGATTTAAATACATCTTTTTCAGCATTAATTTTATCGGTATTACCGTATACACAAATGGCTTTCTGTGCCAAAATATCGCGCAAGAGTTGTGCAAATCCACGGATATCTTCAACCTTGGTTGAAAGTATTGCTTCACGGTCTTTTTGCATATCATCCTGAGTACGTTTCATAAAGTAGTATGCAAATGCCTGGTTCCCTCTTTGCTGAACAGTTAAAGGCATATCCATTCCGGAAATTGTTCCGAGAATAAAACGAGTCATCGTTTTTTCGTCCGCATTGAAGCTGGCGATGTAGTCGGGCGTTTTTTCGTATGCAGCCAATGTATTCTTCAGATTCGGATCGCGGTAAGAATTAAATGTAAATGTTCCGCTTGGGTTGATTTGTGCATAGCCACCGTAAGCACCACCAATTACGCGTACCTGATTTTTAAGCCAATCAGTAGATACAATTTGATTCAACACACGCATTTTTGCATTCCATTTATATCCTATTTTTTTGAAATCATAACCCTGCATTACGTATTGAACTTTAGATGCTGTTAAAATTCCTTCATTTTTGATTTCCGGCTTAAATGTCCACTGATAATAAACTGGCTTTACTGAAGGCATCTCTGCTCCAAAATCATCAAGTGCTTTGGTGAAAGCTGCATACTCTTTTTCACCGCAAGTAACTGTTGTCATCATGTTTTCACGGGTAAACAGAAGTTTTGCTGCATTGTTGAGATTATCCACAATCGACTGGTATTTCGAATCGAAGTTATCCACCAGATCTTTCACAAACCAATAAAATTCGAGACCGGAAGTTTGCTCATCAAACACACCACGATTAGTAAAATAGGATGAGATACGGGTAGATGCAACCGAACGACCATCACGTTTGATAGAAGCCTCCATCTGTGCTAACCAACGGGTTAAGAGCGATTTCAAACGATCTTTGTCGTCAAAACGAGTAGTATAAAGCTGTTCCTTCGTAAGTTCGAAAAGTTTTGGTAGTTCGTTATTCATCACTTTAGCTGAAACCACAAATTTGTTAATCAAATTGTTATCATCCATGTTCACTGCATAGTTGGCTAGTGAAGTATAAAAACCTCCGGTATGGATATTCAGTATGCGGTTTAAATCACCATACGTATAATTTTGGGTATTCATTGAGCCTATTAATCCTGAGAGCAAGGAAGTGTACGGAATCATATCTTGTGGTAATACGGTCAAATCAAAATAGAGAGTTGGGTAAACAATCCCATTGGTAAATTCATTACGATATAATAGATTGAATGAATTCGATTTGCGTTCCTGACAATCATACCATAATGCTTTTGGACTTATATCTTTCAGGCTCAACATCGGGATTGTAGCCAATGCTTCGGGTGAATCTTCGCGTTTCTGGAAGGCAATGAGTGCTTTGGTTTCTTCAACTAGTTTATCTTTCTCAGCATCGGTCAACTTCTCCTTATATTCTTTCAGTTTTTGTTCAGTTTTAGCCGTACGTTCATTGTCCAGACCCGGTTTTGGAACAAGGGTTAAAAGCAAAGCATGTTTGTTGTCAATGAAATATTTCTGAACTAACGTTTCCAGGTAGTTGCTGGTAAATGCTTTTTTAACTGTAGTCAGTTGTTTTTCGTATTCCAAGCCTAAGAACGGATTACCTGCAAATAACCAGCCGGCTTCAATTTGCGATACATAACTGATTCCTTTCTGAGCATCACTACCTTCGCGTAAATTGAATTCGGTACGATTTAAAATTCCTCTTACCTCTTCTTTATCAATTCCTTTAGCAACAGCTTCTTTCAACGTGTTCATCACAATTTCGTAGAACTTAGCTTTGTCTTCCGGATTTGCATTCAGCACCACAATACGGATAACATTTTGCTTGTAATTCGATACCGACGCACTTACATCTTTACCAATCCCGGCCTTTTCCAGTGCCAGACGTCCGGGAGCTGATTCCTGGTTGAACAATACATCACAAATAATATCAAGAGCCATACCCAATGCATAATCGGTATTAGAACCAGCCACTATATTGAGTGACAAATAAGCCTGATCTTTCGTACTGGCATCTTTTAATACCGGATAATATTCGGTAATATCCTTCATTGCAGTAAAAGGCTTCTGATCCGGAATTGAAATTTTAGTTCCGGTACGGGTATATTTTGAAAGATATTCCCGATCGATAAACTCCATCTCTTTATTCATATCAGCATTACCATAAAGCAGAATATAGCTATTTTCAGGATGATAATATTTTTTATGAAAATCGCTAAACTCCTTTTGGGTTAAAGAAGGGATTGCAGCCGGGTATCCACCTGATTCCCAACCATAAGGTGAATTCGGAAAGAGATATTTAAAGCAATAATATGATAAATCGCGGCTTGAGTTGGAAAACGCACCTTTCATTTCATTATAAACCACACCATTGTAAACCACTGGTTCTTCTTTCGATTTCAGTTCGTAATGCCAGCCTTCCTGTTTCAGAATACGGGTATCGGTATGAATAAAAGGATTAAACACTGCATCGAGGTAAACGTGCATAAGGTTAAAATAATCCTTATCGTTCATACTTGCATAAGGATAAGTTGTGTTATCCTTCGATGTAAATGCGTTGAGAAAGGTTTTTAGGGAACCTTTCGAAAGCACGTCGAACGGACTTTTTACCGGGAAATTTTTGGAACCATTGAGCACAGAGTGTTCAATAATGTGCGCTACACCATTGTCGGACTGCGGAACAGTCATAAAGGTGATCCCGAACGTTTTGTTGACGTCATCATTGGCAATCTTGAACAGTTTTGCACCACTTTTTACATGCTCAAAGTAATAGCAATCGGCATTTACTTCTTTTACAAAGCGTTTTTCAATCAGCTTAAAGCCATGATTAAGCTTTTGCTGACCATAACTCATGAATGTTGTCATACTTAAAAGAATCACGGTAAAGGCCAGAGTTATCCCCCTGCCATTTCGGTTACGTTTTTCAACTAACAGATTTTCCATAGGTTTAGTTTTACATTTATACACGAACTCCACTGCAAATTAAAGAAGCGAGCTCTATTTCACATCATTTCGGATGCGATATTACGTACAAAGATAAGCGAATGAAAATTATTTCGATGAACAGAGAAAAATGTAGGGTGAAGGGGGGAAGAGAGAAGACAGAAGTTAGAAGTAACGTCTTCTGCCTTCTGATTAATTTATTGTTTTAACGAACTTCTGCTTTTAGGGAAATGAAGTTGAGTAATAATAATACATATATACCTACAAGAATAATATATTAAAATTCACCTTATATATATCTGCTATGGATTAAACTAAATACACAAAAGCAACGCAAAAATTAATCTGAATCACACGTCACAAACACATTGAATACCAGACATATACTGTTATTTCCCAATTTTGATTACTAAACAACTGTAGCGATATTAATTTCTGTATAAATGAACATACAAACGATTACATCTTAACAGAATTTTTCGCAAACAAAAATGCTTAGTTTTGTAGTAAGCTAATTTGTTGATTAATATGGAAATCATTTACACGGCTGAATCATTTCATCTGCATGAAGAAAAGATCAGAAAGTTTAAGCAATTATATTACAGTGCCTTTCCTGATGATAATGAACGTGAAGATTTTGACATTATCAGCAAGAGAATACAAGAGAAAACCTTTCAGGAAGACTCAAAAACGTTTCTTATACTAGACGGGATATCAGGACTTATTGCTGAATATTATCCATCCTGCAGATGCTTACTATACACTTATATTGTTGTAAATGATTCTGACAGAGGCAAAGGTATTGCTCGAAAAATGATGACAAACCAAGGATTGAATGGTATTCTGAAAATAATAAAATCTGAAACCGGACATGATATTCTGGCTATTTTCTTTGAATCGAATAATCCATCAATGACCCATTACGATAGCTTTGATTCTGTAGAACGGTTACTCATTTTTAAAAGACTAGGAGCCAAATTTATTGATATTCCATATGTACAGCCTTCACTTGGCACTGGTAAAAGTAAAGTAAATAATCTGCTATTATTCACTTTACCAATAGATAATCAAGATATTGTAGAAACCGAAATTGTTATATCTTTTCTTCGTTCGTTTTACAAAGGACTGGGTATTTTCAACCCTGATGAAGATGATGATTTTATAAAAATGAAAAGATCCTTGATCGGAAAGTATTTTCCACTATCGGAAATACCAACAAACGAAAAAAATGAATTTTGTTTTTCAAAAGTATCAATAGCCATTCATATCCCTATTAATAAGAAATTTAAAGTAAACGCAGATTGTCGGAAATATTCGTCATTTGAAACTGATCTTTTTTCATACCAGTACCAAAAGAAAGGAGCAAAACCTTTTCGAAATTACTGTCTTAATGCAAACAATCCAACATTGATTGATGTTATATTTCCTGAAAAAATTCTATTCAAGAGTGAAGGCAGAATTGAAACATTGTTGCGTAATACTGACGAAAACGAAAGAACTGTTTCAGTCAAAATATATGTTTCTCTCTCCAGTTTTGACAAACACTCGGTTTTAAGCATTATCATTCAACCTGTTAGCACATTCACTGAATATGATATTATTAAAATATCAACTCTTTTTGGCAGCAAACAGGAAAACTGTAACCCTGAACTTTTATTTCGTAAACAGGGTGAAAAGCCTGTAAAAATTTCAGATTTCATAAATGATGAAGTTAGATTACAAATACTTAAAAACAAGGAACATATAATATACGATAATGTAAGTTTTGAAACGCTGTTCTCGGAAACAAACAAAATAGCAACAGGAACAATCAATCTTTACTTTGATTCAAAATCCAACACTGAAAAAGATAAATCCATAAAAGAATTTTTCAATCTCATTCATGGAGCACAGGACAAGACTGAAAAAAACACAATGTACCTTTATGAAGTATATAAGAAATTTGCACGATTATCCAATGTATTATGCGGCATTGCACTAGGTATTTTCGATTTTAAAAGGATGGAGTATGATGAATTTTCGGATACTCTCAGTCCAATACTATCCGATAAGGAATCATTCATTGTAATGAACAGAGGAATACTATTACAAGCTTACACTGGAGAAGAAACAAAATCTACATTTAACACAATAGGGTCTGATCCTTATATAATTATTCCTTCTGTTTTGCTTGCCTCACGTGAGTTTATTCTAAACAAGGCAATTGATATTCTACAAAAAACTCTTTCAGACAAACCCGGTATTAATACTCTCCGACGAATAGTTGAAGAAGCTAAACTTGTTGCCCAAAATACTAATTCCGGATTATTTCAATATAAAAACGAAAAGACCATTTACCAAAAAGGAATAGAAGAAAGAAGACTAGACGATCTTACTCAAATTCTTGAAGATAACATTTTAACCGCTAAAGGGAAACTGGAGTTTTTGAAATACCGCCAAACAACAATAGGTAGTAATCTAATTGCTTTATTTCTTATAATTTTAAGCATCGTTCAACTGGACAGTATTTTAAACTCGCTCATTACAATTTATAGCCCTAAATGCGTAATAGTTCAGCCTGAAATGTTAAAGATTGTAATTATGAGCACATTAATACTCATTGCTATTATTGCATATATGCTAAAAACCAAGATTGAATTAAAAAAATAGCAGCAATCGAAATTAAAAACATAATATTATACAGGCAATTTTTTATTTAAAAATCAATAGCTGTAAACAATTGATTTTTTAGAAGATTATCACAAGAAGATTTAGGGTTTATATAAATTCCTATTTCACTGAAGCGAGTGTACTTTTTGCCAAAAAAGCACTGATTACAACCAGTACGGCTCCCATCATAAACGGGGCTCCCGGAAAATACAACGGTGCAGATTTAGAGGTAAAAAATGAAAACAAACCAGTCATAAGCAAAGGCCCTACAATAGAGGTCACACTCATCAGGCTGGTTAATGCTCCCTGTAGTTCTCCCTGTTCATTAGCCGGAACTTCATTGGAAATAATACTCTGAATGGCCGGATTTGCAATTCCTCCTATACTGAAGGGAATCATAATAAGAAAAAGCATCCATCCCTGAGGAGCCAAGGCAATCATCACCAGTCCGGCGCCATAAAATATTAATCCTGTATAAATAGATTTTACGGGTCCCAGCTTAGGGTTTATAATCCGGACTAAACCGCCCTGAACCACTGCCATTAACAATCCTACCAAACCCAAAGAGTAGCCTACAAGGGTTTCATTCCAATGAAAGGCTTCCATGGTAAAGAACGTCCAAGTACTCTGTGTGGCAAATCCGGCAATGTAAACGCAAATGAGAGAACCTATCAGCCCCCATATAACGGGGTATTTACGTAACTGAAGCAATGAACCAACAGGGTTTGCCCGTTTAAAATCGAAACGACGGCGGTAACGTTTGGGTAATGATTCGGGTAAGACAAAATATCCGTAAGCCCAATTTACAAAGGTAAGTCCAGCAGCAACCAAGAAAGGAAGTTTCATTCCATAATGACCCAATATTCCACCCATAACCGGACCAATGATAAATCCCAGTCCAAAGGCAGCACCAATTAGTCCAAAGTTTTGAGCCCGCTTTTCAGGAGTACTGATATCCGCAATATAGGCAGACGCTGTGGTAAAGCTTGCTCCCATAATTCCGGCCAGAATACGTCCTACAAATAACCAACCGATAGTAGGGGCAAATGCAATTATCAAATAATTCAATCCAAATCCGAAAAGAGAAATAAGAAGTATCGGCCTGCGACCATACCGGTCGCTGAGGCTACCCAGAACCGGAGAAAATAAAAACTGCATAACAGAAAACGAAAACATCAGCCAACCACTATAAATGGATGCATTACTGAGGTCGCTGCCAATCAGATGACTGATATATTTAGGAATAATAGGAATAATAATCCCGAAACCAATTACATCCAGCAAGAGTGTTATAAAAATGAATCCAAGGGCAGGTTTACGATTCTTCAACATAGTATATTATCTTTTTGAAAAAGGCTGCAAAGTAACGAAGCTGGTTTCAAACCCGGGAAGAATAATCGGTGAATACGGCATTTTCATGGATGAATGCCGTATTTAGCCTACTCATCCGGAAAAAGTGATACCCGAAACAATCCGTATTCAATAATTTCCTACAAGTTCCACTGATATACAGAAATTACAAGAGGTTCAGATTCAACAAAAACAATTACAATGGAATATTCCCGTGTTTTCGGGGAGGATTATTTTCCCGCTTGTTACGGGTCATCTCTAACGCCTGAACAATCTTAAAGCGGGTATTTTCGGGTTGAATAATTTCGTCAATATATCCTAATTCTGCTGCACGAAACGGATTTGCAAATGTATCGCGATATTCATCCACTGCACTTTGCCGTTCTTCCTCATTTAGCTGACCCCTATAAAGAATATTCACGGCACCTTCGGGTCCCATTACCGCAATTTCGGCAGATGGATAAGCGTAGTTTACATCGGCACCAATATGTTTGCTCGACATTACATCATATGCTCCACCATAAGCCTTACGGGTAATCAGTGTAATTTTAGGAACTGTTGCTTCGGCAAAAGCATATAACAACTTCGCTCCCTGACGAATAATACCTCCCAGCTCCTGATTTACGCCGGGAAGGAAACCAGGAACATCCACAAACGTAACCAACGGAATATTAAAGGCATCGCAAAAACGAACAAAACGGGCAGCCTTTACCGAAGAATTGATATCTAAAACACCGGCTAAAAATGCAGGCTGATTGGCTACAATTCCAACCGAACGTCCGGCAAAGCGACCAAAACCGGTCAGAATATTTGGGGCATAATAAGACATAATTTCAAAGAAGTGACTATCATCCACAACGGCCTCGATCAGAGTTATCATATCGTAAGGCTTATTTGGATCGTCCGGAATCAGCGTTTGTAATTTTTCCTCAACACGATCAACAGGATCGGCCGTGAGGAATACAGGAGGATCATCGAGGTTGTTGGAGGGAATAAAACTAAGTAGCTCGCGAATCATGTGCATGGCTTCCTCATCGTCGGTAGCCAGCAAATGCGCAACGCCACTGCGGGCATTGTGCGTATCAGCTCCGCCCAGTTCTTCTTTGGTTACTTCTTCGTGAGTTACGGTTTTTATCACATCAGGTCCTGTAACAAACATATAACTGCTTTCCTTCACCATTAGAATAAAATCGGTCATAGCCGGAGAATACACTGCACCTCCCGCACACGAACCCAAAATAGCTGATATCTGTGGAATTACTCCTGAACTTTTCACATTTCGATAAAAGATATCGGCATAACCAGCCAAACTTTGCACACCTTCCTGAATACGGGCTCCGCCCGAATCATTCAGTCCAATCACAGGAGCGCCCATTTTAAGAGCCAGATCCATCACTTTCACCACTTTATCAGCATTTGAGCGGCTTAAACTTCCGCCAAATACGGTAAAGTCCTGCGCAAAAACATAAACCAGACGACCTTCTATTTTTCCGTACCCGGTAACAATGCCATCACCTGAAATTTTCTGATCTGCCATCCCAAAATCAGTAATACGGTGAACAACAAGCTTGTCCAGTTCCACAAAAGTGCCCGAATCAAGCAGATCTGTAATGCGTTCACGAGCAGTTTTATGTCCTGAGGCATGAATTTTATCAATTCGTTGCTGACCTCCACCCATTTCTGCCTGAAGGCTGAGTTCTTCCAGTTTCTTTATCTTATCTGAAGTTTTCATCATGTTTTCGTTTTTTATTCAATTACAACCAGAACCTGTTGAGTATCCACCACATCACCTTCAGACACCTGAATTCCGGTAACCACACCATCAACAGTTGCTTTAAATTCACTTTCCATCTTCATCGCCGACACAATAATTACCGTTTGTCCCTTCACAACCTGCTCTCCTTTCGAAACCAGTATGCGGATTACTTTCCCGGGCATAGGTGACCGAACGGTCTTGTCGCTACCGACATTTACCGAACCTTTCTTTCGGCGATAACGTGTTTCGGCATCAATCACCTCTACTTTAAACGTTTTATGAAAGGTGTTAATGGTATATTCGCGGGAATTTGCTCCTTCAACGAGTTCGAGATTGTAAGATTCTCCGTCGAGAAGAATGGAGTAATTTCCCTTCCCTACTTTTACCACATCCAGTGTATACAAAACATCATCAACCATGATGGTAATCTGGTTTCCATCATGATGCACAAGACGGAGTTGTGCAGTGCGTTCTTCGGTTATCAGTTCCAGCTGCATCTTTTTAAGTTTATAAGGGTGAAATACCATATTTACGACCTGAATTCCGCCATGTATCAGAAGTTTCTGAACCAGACTTTTCAGCATTATCTGCACGACCCGCTTTAGACATATATTCCAGATAGGTAGCAATGAGCGCAATGTCTTCACATTTTCCAAAGCATTCTCCTTTCTGGAAAAGAAATTCTTTGTTATTCTCAATAAAATGCGTGTTGTAATGCCCGCTTCTGAAATCTTCGGTATCCATAATCCGCTTTAGAAACCGGATTGACGTTTTCACCCCCGTAATTTTATATTCGTAAAGTGCACGTTTCATTCTGTCAATTGCATCTTGTCGGTTGTATCCCCAAACAATAAGTTTGGTTATCATTGAATCATAATAAATCGGAATTTCATATCCTTCATACACATAACCATCGCAGCGAATACCAGTCCCGTAAGGTTCTGTAATATGGCGGATTACTCCCGGGTTGGGCATAAAGTTCTGATCTGTATCTTCAGCATAGATTCTGCATTCAATGGCATGACCGTGCTGAAACAAGTCTTCCTGACTAAAAGGCAAAGGCTTTTCATTTGCTATATCTATCTGAGCCTTTACCAGATCGATGCCTACTACGCGTTCGGTAATCGGATGTTCAACCTGAAGACGGGTATTCATTTCCAAAAAATAGTAGTTCAGATCATCATCCATGATAAACTCAATAGTTCCGGCCCCAAAATAATCAACAGCCTTTGCAGCAGCTACTGCATGCAGGCCCATTTCGATACGCTTTTGCGGAGTCATTAAAGGCGAAGGAGTTTCTTCCACTACTTTCTGATGACGACGCTGAACCGAGCATTCACGTTCAAACAAGTGAACCGTATGACCTTGTTTATCAGCAAGAATCTGATATTCAATATGGTGAGGCGATTCAATATATTTTTCGATAAACACGGAATCATCGCCAAAGGCAGAAGCTGCTTCGGAACGTGCTGCTCTTAACGCCGACAAGATTTCGCTTTTTTCTTTAACTAAGCGCATCCCTTTTCCACCGCCTCCGGCAGAAGCTTTTATCATAACTGGCAAACCAATTTCTTCAATTACACTAAGAGCCTCTTTCTCGCTGGTAATTTTATCAACAGTACCTGGCACGACCGGAATACCCGCCGCTATCATAGTTCTTCGTGCAGTGATTTTATCACCCATCGTACGAATTGCATACGGAGAAGGACCGATAAAGGCAATCCCTTCTTCCTGACAACGTTCCGCAAAATGAGCATTTTCCGAGAGAAAACCATAACCGGGATGAATCGCATCTGAACCCGACTTTTTAGCAACTTCGAGTATCTTTTCAATATTCAGATAGCTTTCGACAGACGGAGCCGGACCAATGCAATAGGCTTCGTTGGCATACCGGACATGCATGGCAGTACGGTCAACTTCCGAAAAAACAGCAACCGTTGAAATTCCCATTTCTCTGCACGAACGCATAATTCGTACGGCAATTTCCCCACGATTCGCAACAAGAACCTTTTGAATCATAAAACCATATTTAGGGTGATATCAAATCGAAATCAAAAGATTATTAACAAATGATAATGTAAAAGGTTACTGAATAATCCTAATTAGAGAAATGGGAGGCTATTAAAAAAACTTCTTATCTGGTAAAAAGATTTTGCCCGGCTTTTTGAACAATTTTTATTTTGGCAGAAAGAAAAGATTTTTTCTGTTCAGTATAAAAAATATCATCACTAACATTGAAAAACACTTCAATAATCTATAATTTTTTTTAGATTTGTATCTGAAATCAAACAACAGCTCCAAACACCCTCTTTATGAAAAAGCATTCAATTGCATTATGCTTAACAATCTCGCTCTCAACACTTATGTTTACTATTATGAACAATTGTAAAAAAGATGAAGAATCTGGTACAGATTTTACCGAATTAATTTACACTGCAGATATAACAAGCATAGGTAACGAAACTGCCGTTACAGGAGGAAATATTAAAAAGGGCAGTTCAATATTGGCTCAGGAGCGGGGAATCTGCTGGAGCACATTTCCCAACCCAACTATAACGGATAAGCGAACCCAATGTGGCAGTGGTACAGGCTCATTCAACTGTACTTTGACCGATCTGAATCCAAACACAACCTATTATGTAAAAGCTTATGCCATAGATAACTCTTCCGTAATCTACGGAAATGAGCGAAATTTTACCACAACGAATCAGTTTGTAACGGTTCCTTGCAACCCTCAACAAAACAGTGTTTACTTTAACATCTCCACTCATACTTTTTACAACATCAGTACAAGTACTACAGACGTTGTTTATGGGAATTTCGGAATTTCGGCCAATGGCATGACCAGCAGTTTTAAGATTGAATTTTCCAAAGAACCCTCAACGGGGTATTACACTACTGCCTATAATATTTTTGATATTGAGAATAAAGAATGTGTAATTCATGGAGTATTTGGATCTCAACATTTTATAGCCTTACCTTACGATACACTCTACGTAAATAAAGCCGGAAATGGCAAATACAACATGACATTCTGTAAGGTGCGTTTTCAAAATCCATATAGTTCAGGTTATCTTGAATCATCTGGAAATATCACCATTGAATAATTAAAATATTAAATTTAAAACAGATTAAGATGACTGAAAAATGTTACTCCGGAGTACTTGATAGAATAAAAGCTGTTGTAATCGATGGCATTATTATTATTGTATTTATGTTTATTGCAACTTCAATTTTTTCGCTTTTTGAGAAGGTACCGGACAATGCCCGTATTATAGCTTTTGTTTTTATTTTCATCCTGTATGATCCTCTTCTGACCAGTATTTTCGGTGGAACGTTAGGACATTTTATTATAGGCATCAGAGTCAAACAAGAATCAGATGAAACAAAAAATATTATTTTTCCCCTTGCACTTATGCGATTTATCGTAAAAGTCTGTTTAGGTTGGATTTCATTTCTGACAGTATTTGGCAACCCAAAACGAAAGGCAATTCATGACTATTTGGTTTACTCAGTTGTAATCTATTTAAACCAAGATAGCACCACTCCCTCTAGTAATAATTAACTATCAATCAAATAATTACAAGCTTATAGTTATGAATCAGGAATATTCAGAAAGCTCTCCTTATAAAACACTTTCGGCCTTTGCCGAAAAGAGTCACCGTAAGCTGATTTTCAACGAAGAACAGTATCCAGGCAGTATAAGACATGGTGGAGCAATGCATAAGCAAACGTTTTACATGGAGGATAAACATAATTCGGATTTTTATCTTGCTGGATTTTTTGATCCCAAACAATTTGAAGAAAATGAACTCTGGTTTGGAGCATTCTGTCCTATCCAACTTCCTGAATTTACAAAACTTACAATCCGTAAAAAGAATACACTTGATAAACTGAATCCTTTTCTACGGAACAAGACGTTATCTTCGGAAAACAGGATTTTTGATTCAAAAACCATTATTACTGGAAACGACCCTAAACTGACTACAAAACTATTATTTTCAAGTGAGTTACAGCAAAAAATTCTGGAATCATTCACACTCTCTCCACTTTTATTTTTTGGAGTAAATCCTTTCAGAATTGATTTTTGTCCGGCTTTAAAAAAACAATCAATCATGGGAATTTATACTTTCCAGAAATGGATTTTGGAAGAAGATTTTATAGAGGAGTTATTTTTGAATATGCGGAAGATTCATAAAACCAGTCCTATAAATTATTAATTCTTTTTCTGGCAACGGGTAAAGTTTCATTTTTCAAACCAATTGTAACCGTGTTTGTTTATTGTTTTAAATTATTAATTCAGAAACAATAACACTTACTATATGCAAACAACTTATCATAAAGCTGACAGCCGCGGTCATGTAAATCATGGCTGGTTGGATTCTCACCATACCTTTAGTTTTGCCGATTATTATGATCCTGAACGTGTTCATTTTGGAGCATTGCGTGTATTGAACGATGATCAGATTGAGGGTGGAATGGGATTTGGAACACATCCGCACGACAATATGGAAATCATCTCTATTCCCCTTACGGGCGATCTGGAACATAAAGACAGTATGGGAAATATTGCGGTAATTCGCGAAGGCGATATTCAGGTAATGAGTGCCGGACGGGGTATTTATCACAGTGAATACAATAAAAGCAACAATAAAACTTCAAATTTTCTTCAAATCTGGATATTTCCGGCAAAACGGAATGTAGAACCTCGTTATGATCAGATTTCGATTCGCGAGGTTGCCATACCGAACGAATTATATCAAATTCTCTCTCCAAATCCTAACGATCAAGGCGTTTGGATACACCAAAATGCGTGGTTTCACATGGGAGATCTATATAACGGATGGACTGGAAATTACCAACTGAAAAGTGAAGGAAATGGAGTTTATTTTTTTCTGATTGAAGGAATTATGGAAATTGCCGGACACAAGCTGCAAAAAAGAGATGGATTAGGAGTTTGGGATGCTTCCATCATTGAACTGAAAGCCCTGTCGGACTCTAAGGTATTGGTGATGGAAGTTCCAATGGAATAAGGTAGAAGAGGAAGTGCCAGCTTAAAATGTGAAGGATAATCCGGCACAGAAATACCTAAAGGCTCTTCAACTAATTACAGCGTTTTATTGCCTGTTTTTCGTTACACTTCATTTATGCTTCAGTTTTTTAGCTCCTTTTTGTTTTCTACACACTAAACTCATCCTCTGCAAAAAGATAATCTTTTATCTTTGTAATGGAATATGAAGCATAAAACTTTAACGAAACCCTTCAAAATACTATTTCTAAGTGCAGGATTCATGTCCTTGGGTTTAGGAATCGTAGGCATTTTTCTGCCTCTGCTTCCAACAACCCCCTTTCTCCTGTTATCGGCTTTTTGCTTTGCCAAAAGCTCTGATAAATTTTATCAATGGCTTATTCTTAATCGTGTTTTTGGCTCTTATATCCAAAACTATCGTGAAAAGAAAGGCATTCCACTAAAAGCAAAAATTATGTCGGTTTCCTTGCTCTGGATCAGCATTCTTTCCAGCATTATCCTACTAAAAAACATTTACTTTACAATAATTCTGCCTGTTATTGCACTACTGGTAAGCATTCATTTATTACGAATGAAAACCTTTCGCGAAGCAGAAACAATAAACACAAAGATGCAAACCAACGAACTATCTACTGTTAAGCATCTAAATAATAAAAGCTTATGACATCTATCAGTTTCCGCAATGATTACAGTGAAGGGGCACATCCCCATATTCTTGAACGATTGATTCAAACCAATCTTCAACAGGAAGAAGGATATGGAGAAGATAATTTTTGCGTTGAAGCCAAAGATCTAATTCTTCAAAAACTTGGCACCCAGAAATCTGACATTCATTTTGTTTCCGGAGGAACCCAAGCGAACCTGATTTTTATTTCTTCGGTTTTAAAGCCTTACGAATCGGTTATTGCTTGCACTACCGGACATATAGTGGTTCATGAAACCGGAGCAATTGAAGCTACCGGACACAAAATAAATACAGTACAGACAAATGACGGAAAACTAACTCCCTATGATATTCAGCCAGTGCTCGATTTTCACACAGATGAACACATGGTAAAGCCCCGTTTAGTGTACATTTCAAACTCTACTGAAACAGGTAGCATATATTCAAAAGCTGAGCTTACTGCACTTTCGGAGTTTTGTAGAGAGAAAAAGCTGTTGCTTTATATGGATGGTGCGCGATTGGCTTCCGCTTTAACTTCTAAATATAATGATCTAGTATTGGCTGATTTGGCCGTTCTTACCGATGCATTTTACATTGGCGGAACTAAAAACGGGGCACTGATAGGTGAAGCTATTGTTATCAACAATCAAGACTTAACCGAAAATTTCCGTTATTCCATCAAACAAAAAGGGGCACTTTTAGCAAAAGGAAGGATTCTTGGAATTCAGTTTCTGGAATTATTTGAAAATGAACTATTTTTTGAGCTTGGAAGAAAAGCGAACATGTTGGCAGAGCAGTTATCAGAAGGAATAGAAAATTTTGGTTATCAGCTAATCACGCCAACGGTTTCAAATCAGGTTTTTCCGGTTTTTCCAAATAATGTAATTGAAAAGCTAAGTCAAAAATTTGGATTTTATATTTGGTCGAAGATCGATGAACAGCATTCATCTATACGACTGGTTACATCCTGGGCAAGCAAAGAAGAGTCTGTAGATCTTCTAATTAAAGAGTTGCAAAAAATTCGATCTGGCAAATAATCAAAACTCACCAGATCTAAATTGCTTATTTTTAATGCTTTAATACAACTGCTCGGGTAGGACAAAATTTCGCACACTTTCCGCATTCAATGCATTTTTCTTCTTTGATTACAGGCAAACCGTAACCATTTTGTTCAATTGCATCCACCGGACATACTCTGATTAAAGGACAACGATGATTTTGCGGACAAGCCGCAGGACTAATAGTAAGTGCCATAATTTTTTAAGATTAAATATTTTAGAATTAATTGATTACAGACAGTTCTTTCAAAAGAAATTCTTTACTCTTTACCCCAACAAACCGTTTCACTTCTACCCCATTATTGAACAGAATAAGGGTCGGAATACTTCTTACTTTAAATTGCTGTGCAAGACTTTGATATTGTTGAATATTTGCTTTCCCTATTTTTTTATTTCCGGACAGTTCTTTCGACACCTCATTCAATACCGGGGCCATTAGCCGGCAAGGGCCACACCATTCTGCCCAAAAATCAACCAACACTATCTTATTTTTCAGCTGTTGCTTAAAGTTTTGATCGGTTAGTGTAAGAATAGATTCATGATCTTTCTCCAATGGCATTTTCTTCAGTTTTGATTTAGCGGTATATAACAGAAGCACCACAATCCCAACCATAAATCCGAGTACAATTAGTGTAATTTGCATTGTTTTGATTTTTGAAGCGTGTAGAAGTAATTTAGTTTTCGGATGCAAAAGTACCCTTAATGCAGGCATCCACCAAGGAAAGCTGCTTGTTTGACATCATCCTCCCAATTGATTTACATCCATAATAAAGGTTGATACAGATTAAAAATTGGGGATTCAATGTCATTTAGTTTTCAAAATAGGCTTTTCCGAGTTCAATATCCATCCTGCAGTTATCCTGAACAAAGTAGAAGGATGATTATTAAATGCATTTATGTTCATTTGATCCTTAACCAAATGGCATTGGCTCAGAATTGTTGAAATTAAATACATTTGCATTAACGAATTCCAACAGTATGAAAACCATTCCGGAAACTGACTTACAATTTATTTGCGACATACAAGCCCCCTGTTTTCAATCACTTACAGCAGAAGAAACAGAATTTGTACGAAGCAGTAAAACACAGGTTTTGTTTCGAAAAGGAGAAAACCTTACAAAACAGGGAACATTTTCTGCTTATATTTTATTTATTGTCAAGGGAATTGCAAAACAATATATTGAAGGAGAAAACACCCGGAACTACAATTTACGCATCTTGCAAACTGGTGAATTTGTGGGTTTATCTTCTGTTTTTACCGGAAATATATTCAGTTATTCTGCGGTTGCTCTAACAGATTGTCAGGCTTTTTTAATTGAAAAGGAAACCATTACAAAACTAGCTCAGCAAAACGGCTCCTTTGGTTTCGCAATCATTAAACGCTACTGCGAACAAAACGCAGATCTTTACATAAATCTGGAAGAAGTTCTGTTTAAACAGATGAATGGCAGGTTGGCTCATACTTTATTATATCTCAACGAAATAAAACAGAAAACTCCTGATATTTTCCAATTACTCGTGCGCAAAGACCTTGCCGATTTTGCAGCAATCTCCACCGAAAACACAGTAAAACTGCTCAAAACATTTGAAAAAGAAGGTCTTATTCAACTCAATGAAAAAGAGATCAATCTGATAGACATCCACCGTTTACAGGAAATCAGTAAAAAAGGTTAAGTATTTATTTACCGAAAACCGATCTCTGATGGTTTTTCAGGGATAAAGCCTATCAGTTTAAAAATATCCTGACCGGAAATGGTGATATTTACCGGAGAAAGGCTTCCCGGTCGGATAGGATAATACGTAATCCCAAGTTGTAATGTTTTGAACACCAGGTTTTCATTACGAAGCCGAACTCCTGCACTAATGCCTGTAAAATAATCACCTGAGAAAATCACCTGATCACGTTGAGCAATAAAACCAATGTCGGCAGAGCCATATAATGCCAGTTTGAATCCGGCCAGATTTACAGGAGCAAATGCCACCATTTCTAAATTAAAGTTAAGCTTCTGAGTTCCTGTGATCGACTGTATTTCAAGACCTTTAATATCATTATTGGCATCCAGAAAGATTCTTTCTTCCGGGAAACGGTTAATGCCTGCAATAAACCCCAGGCGGTAAAACTGACGAAATTTCCATCGGGAGATTGCATGTAAACGACCAAACGTATTGAGACGTAAACGAATAACACCCTGTTCTGCATTTCCTTCTCTAAAATAGGTTCCGCCCCCCAGAGAAGCATACCAGTATCCAGTTTCAGTATTTAATAGCGAACCGGAAAGTTCCGCCCCAAAATAGGGCCGGGTAAAAAATTCACCATATTCCATTCCGGAAGTTATTGTCATCATCTTACCTAATGAAATATCTTCGGTATTTCCAAAAGCATAAATCAAATTGGCTTTATAGTATTTATTTTCTGATAATGCGTATGTTAGTAAAAATAGATTGCGATTATGGAGAATACGGTTTTGAACTGTGGTCACTTTATCACGATCAAAAAACTGAATCTGATAAAACCGGGATATTAAATAATCAGCCAGATGCTTTTGTTTTTTACGCACTCTGTCAAAACGGTATCCACTCCAAAAATCAATGATATTGTAAGACGTAAGTGTTAAATACCAAACCGGATTATTCAACGTAATTACCTGATGACCAGTGTGATATTCCATCGTCAATCCACCAGCAAAATGTTTGGGAAATAAAAACGGACGCTGAGCACCAATGGTTGCCGTTTGGTTTTCGTAAATATCTGAAAATCCTAACGATAAATCGAAAAAGCTGTTTTTAAAACTCAAAATTTTATAATTGAGTTCAAAGCCTTTATGCGGAATAGAGTCAGCATGATAATTATACCGGTAGAGAAATGTATTTCCCAACCCCAGAAAGTTTAAATCGTACACATCCAGATATCCGGGACGAGTCCCCAGTCCTGGATAAATACCAATTGACCAGATATCACGAACAATAACTTCCACATCAACCTCATCACTTTTTTCCACATAAACCGGACGTATAAACACTTCATATACATAAGGTTTACTACGCAACCAACGTTCAGCTTCGGCAAATACCACCGCTGAGGCCTCCTCTCCTTCCTTGAAAATTAAACTGGAACGGATTACTGACTCCGAAGTTTTAATATGAATACTGTTGAAGGTTCGTTCGAGATCACTGTCAGGTTTTTCCGTTGAATCATACGCAGAAGTACCAAACGCATCCAAAACCTTGATATTAATATTCCGGATTCGTTT
The DNA here is from genome assembly GCA_963667975.1 of Bacteroidales bacterium. Taxonomy (GTDB): domain Bacteria; phylum Bacteroidota; class Bacteroidia; order Bacteroidales. The sequence continues at coordinate 2,420,829 of OY764079.1, read as the reverse complement.
ACCTTCAAACGGAACAAACTGATTTTCTATCAATTGATTCATTGAAACTAATTTCAGAGAATCATCAGCATCATTAATCAATAAGTTATACAACTCGCGAGTTACAAATGTTTTAGATGCTTTGCTTTTCAAGGAATCATACAAAGTCTTACTTACTTTTTCTTCATCTCTGACTATTTTAAATTCCTTATTCACATCCAGATAAAGAACTGTATCTTTGGGAAAATAGAGGGAATCTCCAGCCCAGATCAACCAGCTTGCATTTTTTATCCGCACTTCCCTTTTTGAAGAATCAGAAATATCTACCTGAGCGTAAGAATCACAGACATAAAACAAAGCAATAACACTGAATATAAAATACTTAAACACAAACACCCCTTTCAAACCCCTGTATTTCTGAGTATTAAATATTCGATGATATCTGTAGTTAATGTTACTCAACATAGAAAAAAATCTGATCCTTTAGTTCTGATTGTAATGCAAAGATAATGAAAGGGAGCTCGAAAAGTTTTGAGTTTCCGTAATCATCAATAATGAATGACGCTCATTTCACTGAATTGGCAATACATCCTTCATTTATTCAGAATCCTGTGTGGCTTTAGAACTGAATTTCGAAAAGCAGGTTTGAGTTCTATCCGGAATATAATTTATGGTAAAAATAAAAGGCTGCCCGGTTTGGACAGCCTTTTCATATAGATAGTTATCTTAGATTAAAGAACAATATAGCCATTTTCCTGTGCTTCTTTTAAGCAAGCCATAATACCTTTTTTATTAATGGTACGCATACCAGAGCATGATACTCTTAAGGTAATCCATGCATCTAATTCAGGTACATAAAATTTCTTACGTTGAAGATTCGGATAGAATTTACGTTTCGTTTTTATGTTAGAGTGCGAAACATTATTACCTGATATGGTTCTCTTTCCTGTGATTTCACAAACTTTTGACATGTTCTTATCGTATTTAGCGTATTGGCTTACTATTTTTTTAAATCGGAGTGCAAAGTACGGTATAATTTTCCAAAATATCAAGCCTTGCTCAATATTTTTTTTCTATCTGTTTTTTAAGCAGATGTAAAGCCGAAATCAATGCCCTCTGCACATTCCGTTCGCGATTATCACCAAAAGCAAATTGCTTTGTTTCAACACCTTGTAAAGACGCAACCGCAATCCAAACCGTTCCAACAGGCTTTTCTTCACTACCACCATCAGGACCTGCTATTCCGGATGTTGCAACCGCAAAATCTGTTTGAAGCAATTTTTTCACACCCAAAGCCATCTCTGTAACTGTTTGTTCACTTACAGCTCCATAAGTCTTCAGGGTTTCTTCGTTTACACTCAACAAAGACGTTTTGACTTCGTTCGCATAGGCTACCACTCCTCCTTTAAAATATCCAGAACTTCCCGAAACGGAAGTGATTTGCTTTGCAATGGCACCTCCTGTACAGCTTTCAGCAGTTGCAACTGTTTTATTTTTAGATTTTAGCAACTCTCCTATCACTGATTCCAGTGTATCTTCATCAAAGCCATAAACCCATTCACCAGCAAGCAAAATTAGTTTTTCAACAAGATTTTCTATTTCTGCAGCTAATTCTGATTCGGACGCACCAATGGCAGTCAGTCGCAACCGCACAATTCCCGGTTGTGGAAGATATGCCAGATGAATGTATGAAGGCAATGAATCTTCCCATGACTTAATTTTATCAGCCAGAAAAGATTCTCCAATTCCTTGTGTAAGAATGGTTTTATGAACAATTGCCTGACCTTTCCCCGTTTTTTCAACTCCGGAACAACATAGGTTTCGAACAATGATTTCATCTCAAACGGAACACCCGGAAACGAATAAATCAGTTTCCCATCTCTTTCGAAACACATTCCCGGAGCTGTACCCCAATAGTTTAGCAACGGAATACATTTTTCGGGAACTTCGGCTTGTTTACGGTTTAACTCTGTTAGCTCAATTTTCCGGTTCTGAAAAAATCGTTTAAGAAGCTCAAGGGAAGGTTGATGTGTAACCAACCCTGAATGAAAATACTCACAAAGTGTATATTTGGTTATATCATCATTTGTCGGACCCAGACCTCCGGTAATGATAACTAAATCATTTCTTTGCAAAGCTTCATCTAAAGATGCAATGATTTCTGATTTCACATCTGGTACCGTTAGCATTCGCGAAACGGAAAATCCGAAATTGTTCAGTTGAGTTGCAAGCCAGGCTGCGTTGGTATTTACAACCTGGCCTATGAGAAGTTCATCTCCGATAGAAATAAGTTCTGTTTTCATTAAAAACCATGTTGCTGAATCATACCCACTTCACGAGGTACAATTGACATTACCGGAATTTTCGAATAGCGAATTACGTCCTGAGCATCTGAATCCATAAAGAATTCAATAAAGCTGTTTTCCGGCTGTGTCATAATCATAATTAAATCTATATCATCCTGTTCGTGAGCATAACTGATAATTTCAGGAATATGCGATGATTCCTTTTTGGCTTCAATCAGCTCTGCTTTGCAATCAATTCCTTTTTCTGATATAAAGTTCACAACCTGATTGAGCTGCGCATTAAGCTTAAAAACGACCTGCTCATCATTTTTCGACCATAGAACAGATACAACATGAATTTTTGATTTAAAGTAACGAGCCATTTCAATAGCATTGCTTACCTTTTGACGGGTTTCCAAAGAGAGATCCAGCGGGAGTAAAATACTTCGGATTCCATTAAAGTGGTGCGCCTGATTAAGCGTAATAACCGGACAGGCCGCACGACGAACCACGCGATGGGTTGTTCCTCCGATAGTTTCATTGAATTGGTCTTCGCTATTGGTTCCCATTACAATAAAGCCGGCATTAATCATTTGGGCAATTTCCGTAATTTTAGTAGACGCACGACCTTTGGCTACCATGGTGGAAACAAAAACCCCCGATTTATGATTAGCTTCTGCCGCAAATTCATTCAATCGTTTCTGAATATTTTCAATCAAAGGATTTTCATCCTGATCAGAAAACATTTTGGAAAATATTCCGGTAGGTTCATGTACATAAAGCAGCACAATTTCAACATTAAGCGTTTTTGCCACAATATTGGTTTGCTCCAGTGCCAAAAGAGATTTCTCACTAAAATCAATCGGGACGAGAATTTTTTTACGATTTTCCATATTCTTTGGAGTTTTCTGATGATGAAATATTTACTTTTATACCTCGTTTTTAATAAACAAGCCCTGGATAAGAAAATAATCTGTAAATGCATTGTTTATAAAAATAAAGGAGTGTTTTTAAACTCAGTTACATCTGACATTGACAACACTACCAAAAAGACAAAAATACGCTAAAAAAGTTTTACAAACATGAAGATATTTAAAGAATCGGAATTAGTGCTCACACCTGATGGAGCTGTTTATCACCTTCACCTCCACCCTGAAAATCTGGCCGAAAACATTATTCTTGTTGGTGACCCGGATCGTGTTCCAACCATCAGTCGTTATTTCGACAAAATTGATTTCAAGATGCAAAACCGTGAACTGGTAACCCACACGGGTTGGTTTAACGGTAAACGGATTTCCGCAGTTTCAACCGGAATGGGCACTGATAATCTGGATATTGTGATAAACGAACTGGATGCAACCGTAAACATCGACCTAAAAAATCGTTGTTCAAAAGAGACTCATACCCAATTGAATATGATTCGCATTGGCACTTCAGGTGGTTTGCAGGAAGATTTGGAAATTGACTCATTTATTACCTCCGAATATGGATTAGGAATAGATGGCTTGCTCAACTTCTACGATGTTGACCCGAAACTCTTTGAAACTGAAATGGAAGAAGCCTTTCTGAAACACATGAACTGGCCTCAGCGCCTGGCTCGCCCTTATATTATCAAGGCTTCGGAATCGCTGAAACAAAAAGTTGCGTTCGACCTCAAATCAGGAATTACCGCCACTGCTCCGGGATTCTATGCACCACAAGGACGAGAATTACGTATTCCTCTTGCCTACCCTGATATGAACGACAAAATTGAAACATTCTCGTTTAACCATCACAAAATCACCAATTTTGAGATGGAAACCTCCGCATTGTACGGATTAGGACAGGCCTTGGGACACAACACACTGACCGTGTGTGCAATCATTGCCAACCGTGTAACCCGTAAATTCAGCTCCGACTATAAAGTAGCAGTAGAAAAGCTGGTTTTACAGACCTTACAGCGACTAACAGAGTAAATAGAAGACTAGAAGTCAGAAGTTAGAGAAGAAGACCCTAAAGTGGTCGAAGACCCTTTGGGCGGTTGATGGTTAAGAATTAAAAGATAAAGAAAGATTCAATAGCCTCCCCAAGGTGGTCAATGATCTTTTGGGCAGTCGTGAGGGTAAAGAGTAATTAGTGAAGCCTGATTTTAATTATATTTCGACTCCGTTCAATATGACAATTAATGTCAGACTGAACGGAGTCGTTTTTTGTTGTGGAAAGTAAACAAAATCAAGGTTTGTACATCTGTACTACCCACACAATGGTTCTTTTGACAAAGAAAATTATTCACTCTAGCCCCATAGACTGTCAGATATACGCAATATTATGCTTTATTCCAATAACTATTCTGACTTAAGAGACAGCTAATAAAAATTATACCTTGAAGAAGATCGTCTTTCATTTAGTTTTTCATTATTCCATAAGTCTTTGGTGAAGATGTTTCAACCCATTTAACTAATATCATACGGATTATTTTAAAATCGATACAATCTGTTTGAAATTCGTAATTTTGCAGCATGAGAAAAATTGAAGAAGCAGAAGATTGTTGCCTGAAAAGTATTCTGGAGAATACACAAAATGGCATTGGGCAATTTAACGTATTCAGATTAGAACCTTTTGTGGGAGATAAAGCAAAGCCCATACCTTACAAAAAAAGAGACTATTATAAGATGACTCTTATGATCGGTCAAAATCGAATAAATTATGCTGACAAGGTTATTGAAGTTAAAAAACAAGCTTTGGTTTTTACGAATCCACACATCCCCTATAATTGGGAAAATCCGGAATGTATCAAAAGTGGATATTTTTGCGTTTTCACGCAAGATTTTTTCCATCAATATGGGAATTTGAGCCAGTACGAAGTTTTTCAACCCAGTGGTACTCATGTATTTGAATTATCTGACGAACAAGTAATAACTGTAAGTGCTTATTATGAGCGTATGTTCGAAGAAATAAATTCCGACTACGTGCATAAATATGATCTACTGCATACCATTGTTTTTGAATTGCTACACTTTGCTATGAAAACACAACCTTCTATGAGCTTTGACAATCAACAGATAAATGCCAACAAAAGGATATCCATGCTGTTTTCGGAACTTTTAGAACGACAATTTCCCATTGATGAAAACCACCAAAAAATCAGTCTTCGCTCTGCTTCCGATTTTGCTAACCAATTGAATATCCACGTAAACCACCTAAATAGAGCTATAAAAGAAACTTCACAAAAAACAACCTCGCAAATTATCACAGAGCGAATTCTGCAAGAAGCTAAAATTCTCTTAAAACACAGCACATGGAATGTGTGGGAAATTTCAACAGCTTTGGGATTCACAGAGGTAACTCATTTTAATAACTTTATTAAAAAGCATCTCCAGACAAGCCCCTTGAAATTTAGAAATGTTTGATTTTCGTAATTTTTTGTTTGTTTTTAGTTTTTTTCTCCCCTAAAGCAAATCGATCTTTGTGTCCGTAATTCAAATACATAAAATTATGGAACCAAAGATTCTAAAACGCCAGCTTGGCAAAAGTGGTTTGGAAGTATCAGTAATAGGCTTAGGCTGTATGGGCATGAGTGCTGCCTATGGCACAAAAGACGACACAGAAAGCATTGCAACACTGGAGCATGCACTGGATCTTGGAATAAACTTCTGGGATACAGCAGATGTTTATGGCAGCGGAGTGAACGAAGAACTCATATCCAAAGTACTTGTACCAAATCGAAACAAAATTTTTATCGCTACAAAGTTTGGATTCCGTGTAAAAGATGGTAACGGAGATGTTTTTACAGGTGGAGAAACCTATATTGACGCATCACCCAAGTGGATGAAACAAGCCGTGGAAAACAGTCTGAAACGATTGAAAACAGAAACTATCGATCTATATTATGCACACCGTATTGACCCAAATATTCCGGTAGAAGAAACGGTGGGTGCAATGGCAGAATTAGTAAAAGAAGGAAAAGTGCGTTATTTAGGACTAAGTGAGTGCTCGCCCCCGGACCTGCGAAAAGCCCATGCTGTACACCCAATCACAGCGGTACAAAGCGAATACTCCCTGCTTACCCGCGATGTAGAAAAAGAAATTCTGCCATTGACCAAAGAACTGGGCATAACCTTCGTTCCATTTGCACCGTTAAGCCGTGGATTAATTACGAACAAGCTGGATATAAGCGCTCTTGCATCTACCGACTTCCGGACACATCTGCCACGATATCAGGGAGAATATTTAGACAATAACCAAAAACTGTCAGCTGCATTTGCCGAATTTGCCAAAAGTAAAGATTGCACACCTGCCCAATTAGCTATTGCCTGGGTTATCGTTCAAAGCAACAATATAATTCCGATTCCCGGTACCAAACGCAGAAAATATCTGGAAGAAAATGCCGGAGCAGCGGATGTAGAATTAACTGCAAAGGATTTGGAAAGCATTGAGGCTATTATCAGCCAATATCCAAATGTTGGTCCTCGTTACAGTGCCCGCGAAAATAAATTTGTAAAAAAATAAGAGATTTTACAAAGACAAAAAGCACTAGAAATACAATGCATTTATCTAACAATCATAATAATAAAAAATATGTTTGACTTTAATTTTTATAATCCAACACGGATTTTCTTTGGCAAAAACAAGCTAGAGGCTATCGATAAAAATATTCCGGCAAATGCAAAAGTTTTAATAACCTATGGAGGAGGGAGTGCAAAAAAGAGCGGTCTCATCAATAAGGTTAAAGCCGTTCTTGGTAACAGAAAAGTATTTGAATTTGGCGGTATCGAACCCAATCCGCGTTATGAAACTCTAATGAAGGCCGTAGAAGTGGTTCGCAACGAAAACATTAACTTTATCCTGGCTGTAGGCGGTGGCTCAGTAATCGACGGCACCAAGTTTATTTGTTTAACAACGCATTATAAAGGGAATGCCACCGATTTACTGAAATACGGCTTTGCCCACATCACTTCTGAAGTAGTGGAAAAAGTAGTTCCGTTCGGCACAGTATTAACTCTGCCCGCAACAGGTTCCGAAATGAATAACGGAGCCGTTATCAGTTACGAACACGGCAAATTTCCGATTATGAGTGAAATGTCATTTCCTCAATTTTCCATCCTGGATCCCACTGTAACCTTTACTCTTCCAAAAACACAGGTAGCCAATGGTATTGTTGACACTTTTATACACACTACTGAGCAATACATCACATTCCCCGTAGATGCCCGGATACAGGATCGCATAGCCGAAGGAATACTTCAAACTTTAATTGAAATTGGAAAAACAACAATTGCAGAACCCGAAAATTATGATGCACGTGCAAATCTGGTCTGGAGTGCAACCATGGCTTTGAATGGGATTGTCGGCACAGGTGTACCCCAGGATTGGGCTACTCACATGATCGGACACGAACTTACTGCATTATTTGGTATCGATCACGGACAAACTTTAGCAATTGTATATCCATCCTTACTGGAGGTAAGGCGTGAGCAAAAACGAACAAAACTACTACAATATGCCGCAAGGGTTTGGAATATTACTAATGGAAGTGATGAAGAAAAAATAGATTTAGCCATCCAAAAAACCAGAAGTTTCTTTGAAAGTCTGGGCATAAAAACCCGTCTTTCAGAATATGGCGTTACGGCCGATAAAATTCCGGTTGTGATTGAACAGTTAAAGGCTCATGGATTAACAGCACTTTCAGAAACTCAGGATTTAACCTTAGAAATAAGTCAAAAGATCCTTGAAAGAGCTTTTTAAACAAATACTGAAAAGCCAACCTTAATCCTATATTTCGGCTCCGTTCAAACATCAGACTGAACGGAGCCGAACTCTTTTTACCAGATGAAAGACCTTTTTGAGCAGAATACGATTTATATCATTCAAAACTCCTTAAAAACAAAAAATAAAACACTGATCTGAAAATATTTAACCAGTTCTAGAAAAAAGCACAAAAAAAGCATTTTTTTCGTATACTTCCGTGAGATTTAAATTTGTATTTTTGAAATCACCTTCGGGTTTTCCCTTATGCTTTCCCCATTTAGATGACACACGCAAAAGCTACTCATAAATATGATTTTCAAGATTTTATGTATAGAAATTTATAAATTTAAAATGCACGAAAAAATCAGATTATGAATGATAACAATATTCCGTTTCAGTTAATAGACTGGACAACGATTCCGAAGACAGAACACAAGGGAGAAAGTGGATATGCAATTTGGCAAACTGTTCAATTTCCCGGATTGAGAGTCCGCATTGTTGAATATTCAAAAAATTATTTAGCAGACCACTGGTGCAAAAAAGGGCATATTGTACATTGTTTAGAAGGAAAATTTATAAGCGAGATGCAAAATGGAGAAAAATTCATTCTGACAAAAGGAATGACCTATGTTGTTTCCGATGAATTAAGTTCACACCGCTCCCTTACGACTGATGGCGTAAAATTAATGATTATTGATGGGGATTTTCTGAAGCTAAAAGAAGAGTAAACACACAATCGGGCAAATATTTCCGCCTTTTTCTAAAAATGCACCCCGAAGGCCAGCCAGGCCATTTCATTGGTCGGATTTACCATAAAGTTCACACTTACCGGAATTTTGCTCTTGAACATGCTTATTTCACCTTTAGACTTCAACCCGACACTTACAAAATTAGCTTTGGTTGCATAATAACTTTCGTGCGGCGTAAAACCCGCATAAAGTTCTACTTCGTGACCTTTAAAATCATGGTAAACGCCTGCTTGAAAATAGGTTGAATACCTGTTATTCAGCGTTTCCGGATCACGGTCATCGCCATAAATCAGGGTTGCAGCTTGTAAACGCACCGGAATTTGCTCAGATTCCCATTCTATAATTGCATCAATGGAATGGGTGGTTGTTTCCGAATTATAATTTAAAAAACGGTTTGGATTATCTTCTGCTACAGGATTAAAATAATCATAGACCGAAAGTGTCAGATTTTTCCACGTATAGCTTGCATAAATATCTATTTCCGAATAACTTGCATCAATCGCATACGAACCCCAAAGTCCAAATGTGAGATTTTTGAAACTGTATTCCAACGTTGGCTGAATACTAGGAACATCTCCGTACTGAAACCCTCTCCAAAGGTAAAGCGAATAAAAATCTACTTTAAACGAAACAGGACTGGTTTCCGTTGAGTCATTTTGCGCTTTCAGGGCAAATGAAAAAACTGAAATGGCGAAAAAGAGAATCATTTTCTTCATGACTTTATCTTTTGGATTAACAGATTCAAAAATAACAAACTACAGAAACTCGATTGAAACTTCTTTCAAAAACTTTTCTTCCAGAACTCGGGCAATACGTTTGATTACGGTACGCCGGATTTCCAACTCAACAGGTAAAGTAGGATCTTGATGGGCTATGTTGATTTTTGTCCCGATCAGCATGTGAATTTCATCACTTTCGAGCAATAACTTTACAATCTGATCGGCAGGTCCTTTTCCCAAACGGGTATTTGAAGAGTAAGTCCGAAGCATTTCGGCAACTTTACTCAGCGTAAGAATTCCTTCCGTAATCAAATCAAGCCCTTCCATGTAAGAAACCGGAGGCAAATCAGGATCATCAAACTCAAAACTGTCTTCAATTTGCTTTCCCATTTCACGAGCCAGAATATCGGCAGTTGTTGCACCACAGGCTATCTTTTTTCCCTCATATTCAATCACTTTCTCAGCATAAACCCTATCATTAGCTTCGTCAAACGGAGGTCCGGTGCAGATAATCAGCTTTCGCGGATCGCGGAAATAGAGAACCGTACAACTTGTATCGTCGTGCGACACAAAATTATCGTTCACATGAGCCTTGGTAATCACTTTTGTAGCTAACTTACTGGCTGATATATATTTATTTTGAGAGACCAACTCAACAAGATATTCAGCCAGGTTTTCCCTTCCCCAGCCAAACGGATATTTTTCTGTCCCTAAACCCGATTGTGTAACTCCGTCGGAACAAATTACAATACGATCTTCTTTCTGAGGACGGTATGCACAGGTGAAAAGCTCTTTTCCGGCATTTTTATCTGAATTAAGCAAAATGCAATTCCATTCGGGTTCAATTATTTTATTTCCCCGCAATACTACACACTGAGGATTATCATAATTCAGAATACGTGTATCTCCTTCTGTATCAATATCCACAGTAGTGAATGTTGAATAACTGATTTTACGTTCGCTACATACCGGTAACGTATTCATGATGATGTCGGCAATACGCTGAACATCTTTGTGCTCTTCGGTAAAATTGATGGCCATAGTGGAAGTAAGAGTCGCCAATACATTGGCTTTCACGCCATGTCCCATTCCATCAGAAAGTACAACAATTATCCTGTTTTCCTCCTTGATGCGTTTGGAAAGAAATACATCCCCGCAAATGCGCTCTCCATCCTGAAATCGCTGTTCACAACTTACTTCAATATAGAATTTACTGTTCATGACAGATTATTTCTTTTTGGTTTTATAGGATTCGATGATGGAGTTTAGCATCTTTTCCGTCTTTGAAGCACCTTCACCTAACAGAAAACCAATCTGCTGTACGAGTCTTAGATTTTCATCAATCACATCTGTAACACGGTTGATTACTTCTTCGGGACGCACTTCGGGAGAATAGAGATCCCTGACAATGGCTCCCACGATTTTGTTTTTACGAATGGTAAAGATCGATGCATTCAGCAAGCCTTCACCGCCATAATGAACATCACGATTCAGAATATCTTCGTCGTTTGTTAGCACAAAGGAAAACATCTTGTAAAACGGGACTGGAAGCAGAGTTTTCAGATCTGCACTCACCAATCCGGGAATAATTTCATCTATCTCGCGGGCATCCTCCCCTAATATATTGATAAAGCTTTTGTTCGATTCTATGATCTTAAGGTTTTCGTCCACTATCACCACGCCAGCATTGAGTTTTTGCATCATAGCCGAAATAGTTTCACTTGCCTCTTTCGCTTTTTGCTGCTCCAGGCGAGCCTTTTTTTCCGACTGGCGCAATGCCTCCTGCGTTTTGGCCAGGTTTTCGTTGGACGACTTCAACGCCTTGATATATTCCTGCTTGTTTTTCAAAGAGTACGAAATACACATATCCGGCTTTGCTATTCCCTGTGCTACCGCTTTAGCCAAGTCGTAACAACTGGTATAACCACATGATTCACAACCACTATCACTTGAAAGCTCCTTGTTAATCACTTTCAAAACTTCCTGAACCTGTTCTTCACTGGGCTCCGGAAGACGTTGGTCATCCGCAACGAAGGAGCGGCTAAAGTCAAGTTTACTATATTCTTCAAAAGATTTTTCCCAGCATTTCAGGTCGAAATCCTGAAGTCGCTTGTTGGCATAATCTGTTACCAGTGTTCTCCGGATATATTTCTTCCCGCCCTTCGACGTGCCGGGGCCCATGATACAGCCTTCGCAATAAAAAATATTAAAGTGACGCTTGATAAACTCTATTTCTTCATTAAACTGCTTTACAGCTTGCAGCATATTTTGTTTGCCTTCGGTGGTAATCACCTTTCCCTGAAGCAGATTATTTTCAATTTCACCGGCTTCGAGCAAACCTTCGCTCACCGGGTAAAGAGAGCCTTTATATCCGAACGGACGGTCAAAATCAGAAAATTCCAGCGTACTTTCATTGATGTTGAATTCGGCAAAGAGTTCGCGAAGTTCAACATAGGTAAGCACACTGTCCACACGGGCATCGTCATCAAAACGTTTCGCTTCAATTTTAGCCCCGATGCAGGGACCTATATAAACTACTTTTGTATCAGGACCATAAGCCTTCCGAACCACCTTTGCAGTGGCCGACATCGGATTTAAAATAGGGCTTAAGTTGTGAATCAACTCCGGATTATATTTCTCGATAAAATAAACCAGTGGCGGACAATTCGCTGTTATTGAATACTTTCCTTTAAAATTTTGGACGATAGTAGCAAACTCGTGAGCTATCAGATCCACACCAAATGAAACTTCGTTTACAAAGTCGAAACCCAGCGCACGGATCATCTGAACAAATTTACGGTAATCGGTTATATCATCAAATTCGCCGGAAATACTGGGTCCACAAATAGCGGCAACCTTATTTCCGGAACGAATCAACGCTTTTGTTTCCTCTTTTGAATCCAGATAAATCACGGCCTTTGATGCACAAGCATCCACGCAACTTCCACAACCAATACAACGTTCATTTATTACAATTGGAAGTTCCTGATTTACTTTTAGTTGAATAGCTCTCACAGGACAAGCTCTCACGCAGGCATAACAGGTGGTGCATTTATCTTTTACGATTTGTATGAGCGGATTTTCCATCATTGATTATTTTCGGTTACCCTTTTTTAAAAAATACTTTATTGAGGATGAGTTCAATGGTATCGGCCTGAACCCCTTCGTAAAGCTGATCGTTAATTTTTACAAACGGACCCTTATCACATTTTCCAAAGCAGTGATTTCCATGATAATGCACATTTGCTTCCAGCTTATGATCCGACAGATATTGTTTGATGACTTTCACCGTATGTTTGTTTCCACGCGCAAAGCAGGAACTTCCTAAACAGATCACAATCTCCACTTTTTCATTCTCCATTCTTCACCAGTTTCAATAATCAAATATAGGCAAAAATAAGGAAAGAAAACGAAAAGCAAGTTGGGAAAATCGTTCCGCCTTGCACAAATGCAACTTTCATCGCCTTCAAAACAGGGAAACAGCCCAAACAAACCATGCTGCCCGCAAAGAAAAAGCAGCATATCAAATGCAGTATCAGTTTTTCAAAAACAAACTCATACGTTAATGATATTGTAATAATTTACAATATATTTGCATTTAGTTAAAATGGATAAAATTGTTTAAAGCATGCCGAATTCGGACAGCTTTAAACGGTCGTAGAGTGATTATGTACAAATTGGCATCAGTATTATTGCCCTTTACACCCATCTGAATGATGGTTTTAAAAGAAAAGAATTATTTACTATTCGATCTGTATTAAAGCAACTTCTCCCCTGTCCAACTTACTTTTGGGAAAAAGTGACTCCATGTATAGCATTAATTCAGGGTAATGCTTGAAACCAGATACATTTTCTACGTACAAAACGCGAACAGGCTCTCCTTCCATTATTCAAAACAATAACTTCCGGGAGAGCCTGTTCGGTTTATGTATTGAAGACTTAGCTTCGTACAGTGTCTGTTTTTATATTTCCGGCGTTTTTTTCCTGAAATTTCTTTACAATGTCGTCTGGAGATAATCCCAGATTATCCAAGGCCCCCTGAGCCGAACTGGTAAGTTCGTGGTTTGGATATTTTTGAATAAATTCCTGATAATGAGATTTTGCCTTTCCCAAATCATCCAGATAGTTTTCATAAATAAAACCTTTCAGAAAAATACAGTCGGGCATACGGCTAAAATTCTTGTAACTATTACAGATAATGTCAAAATAGCTAATAGCACGCTGAGGCTCGTTCATATTCATTGCCAGATCACCGGCTTTAAACATAAAGTGTGGTACAAGACTGTCGTTCGGATAATCTTTTGCAAATCTATCGTACATACTCAGCAGCGTATCTGCTTTTTCTTTATGAATGCCAGTTTTATCATTCAGCAATTCGCTTTCGTACGCTTTGATTCTTTTTATTTCTTTTTCTTTTGAAGAAGTACAGGAACTAAATCCTGCTATCAGCAAAACTGTTACAACTACTAACGCTAATCGTTTCATAATCAAATACTCGTATTTACTATCTTTTTTTATTGACTGACACAAATTTCATTTTATATGGAATTTTAATGTTCCCCTTTACAATATCCGTCAACCGGCGTTTCAACATTACTTTTTTCAAAGGATGAAGGCGCTCAACGAATAGAATTCCTTCAATATGATCATATTCATGCTGAATAACACGAGCGATAATACCATCGTACTCTTCATCATATGAGTTAAAATTTTCATCCTGATATTGAATTCTGATTTTTGATTTACGGGCAACATCTTCACGAATATCCGGGACACTCAAACAACCTTCGTTGAAAAGCCATTCTTCGCCACTTTGTTCCACGATATGAGCATTAATCAACACTTTCTTAAACGTAGCAGCACGCGGATCTTCTTCCGCGTAGGGAGCAGCATCAATCACGATTAAACGGATGGAACGGTCAACCTGAGGAGCTGCTAAACCCACACCGCCTGCGGTGTACATGGTATCCCACATATCAGCAATAAGCTTTTGTAATTCAGGATAATCGGATGTGATATCCACAGCAACTTTCTTCAACACAGGATGGCCATATGCAGTAATTGGCAAAAACATAAACTATCCTTTTTTTGATTTAAAAAATTCTTCTTGTTCCATAAACGATTGCAGAATGATGGTTGCACTCACCTTGTCAGTAAGCTCCTTATTCTGGCGATCTTTTTTCCCGATTCCCGACATCAAAATTGCACTCTGAGCCAGCCTCGAAGTAAAACGCTCGTCCATGCGATGGATCGGAATATCCGGAAATGTTTTTTTCAGATTTTTCAGAAAAGGGTCAATAAATCTCGACGATTCCGAAGCAGTATTGTTCATTTGTCGCGGTTCGCCCACAACAATTGCTTCTACATTATTTTGTAAAATATAAGTTTTCAGAAAAGAGATCAGTTCATTAGGGTTCAATACCGTAAGGCCTGTTGCAATGAGTTTTAACTCATCGGTAACGGCAACTCCTACCCGTTTCTGACCATAGTCGATAGCAATGATTCTTCCCATAAAAGCCTGCAAAGATACATAGAAAGTGTTTCGAATATTTTAATTTAACGGAGTATTAACGAGCATTTTTCCCCTGAAATGTTTTCGGTTTAAACTGTGATGGCTTATTTTGATCATTATATTTGGAAGGGCACTTTAATAAAATATTCTGAGCCAAAAACAGGGAGTCTGTCATTCTACCGGTTACAACAACTTCCGTGGAACGCCGGAAATCCTGAGGAATCGCATCCTGAAACAATACTTTTCCAGGAACTCCTTTTTTATCGATCATCACAAATGTAAATCCTTTGCCCGGTTCCAGAATCTGTACTGCACGGGCGGTATCTAATGTTCCGATAATGGTAAATGATTCTGCTCTGCTTTTATCGGCCTGCTGAAAATCAGAGTATTTATCTGTCTTCACACTTAAACTTACCACAACACCAATCATAACCAGCAATGCCAGCAGTAAAAAAATATGTTTCGTTTTCATAAATTACTATCGATTAAGCGATTCTCTCAAATCTTTCAATTCTTTCTCGAGCTTCTTTACCTTTTGATTGGTCACAAATAAATAGGCAAATAGTCCCAAAAGAATTGCAACCAACACAGCTACAACTATAAACATTTTATTTATCATAGGAAATTTCAGATTTTAAGATTTCTAAATCATGCCTGAGCTTAGCTTGTCTGTATCTTAATGCAAAGATTGACCAGCTCAGTAATATCCAACCCAACATCGCCGGATAAAACACCATACGAATTGACGGAGAAAGATTAGAAGGCATTATCGTAGGACTATTATTCCCCGGGTGAATTGATTCTCCCATACGGGGAATGATAATGATAAAAGCAATCATCAGTACAAAGGCAAACACATTGAAAACCGAACTAATCCGGGCTTTCAGGTTGGGTTCAGCAACACTCTGACGTAATACAAAATAAGCAAGATAGATAAGTAACGCAATGGCAGCTCCGTTCAGCTTCGTGTCGTTCACCCAAAATTGCCCCCAGGTATAATGTGCCCAAATCATTCCAGTAAAAATACCAAGAAACCCAAAGATCAAACCAGTAAAAGCTGACTCTCTGGCTTTTAAATCAAATTCTATCTTATTTATCCTCAAATATTTAATGCTCTGAACAAAGGATATCACAAACATTACGACCATCCCTGCCCACATTCCTACGTGGTAGAATATATTACGCATGGTTTCACCGATAAAGCTTTCGGGAACTGATATAAAAAATCCGGCAATCACCGCATAAAATAAAAGAGTGAAAGCCAGTATATCACGAAGTAAGCTCAGTTTGTTTTGATTCATCATTATTCTCTCCAAATGTAAGGAAACAAAATCATCCCCATTGCAATCACTGCCACATCGAGCAAAGCAAGAAGCAGAAATAGAACAATTAAATTCTGATTTGGTTGAATGCTCATGGCTTTGCATTGCGAAACCAACAGTTTTACAAAAGGAATCATGATGGGAAAACACATCACTGCCAATATGGTAAAATTACCGGATGCTCTTGATGCAATTCCCGAAAAAAGTGTAAAAACTCCCGCAATTCCAGTAGCTCCAAGAAATAAAATTCCCAGAAACTGCAAAGGTTCTTTCACCGGGTTGATCAGAAACAGAGCCATCACCCCCCAAATCAACAAACCACAAAGAAATAACAACAGAATATGATAAAGCGTTTTCGACAAAATAATCTGAGCAGGTGAAGCCAATTGTGCCAGATAATACTGACGGCTCTGGTGTTCAACCAAAAAGCTCTTTACTACAGCCTGTATTGAAACAAATACCAGAATAATCCAATAATAAGACCACCATTCCGATTGGCTCACCACGCCTTCAGTGGTATAATAAACCAAGAAAGCAACTGCCAGTACAAACAAACCCAGTGAAGAAATTGCGTAACGGGTTTTCAGCTCCAACGCAATCTCCTTTTTCATTAAGGCTCCGATAATCTGTAATTTACTCATTTATTTACTTTTACGAGCGCCAAGATTTACAAAATCGAGCAGTGAACGTTTTTTGCTCATTCTGAAAATACCCTCTTTCACGGCTTTAACTTCCTCCACGGAGTAAAATGCCTGAGGTAATTTTTCATTTACAAGCGATATAAAATGCTCTAAATCTTTTCGTTTGATGATGGCAAAGACGATTTTCACCTTTCCCGATCTTCCTTCCGCATCCACCAGCGTATAACCATAGTTATGTTCTTTCATAGAATGTGTAAACTCTGTTGAATCCTCCTTTGGGATAACTCTGACTATTAAATTCCCGATTGAAAGTTTATTATCAATCAGAATTCCAATGTAATTTCCCATTGCAAAACCGGCAGCATAAGCAATAAAGCAAACAAAATTATCGAGATGATTCAAAATTTCACGGATTGCCAGTAGCCAAATCAGAGATTCAAAAAAGCCAAGGAAGGGAGCCAGATTCTTATAACCCTTTGAAATAAAAATCATTCGGAGCGTTCCCAGCGACTGATCACTGATACGTGCCAAAAAGATTAAAAAGGGCAGCACGACCCAGGTAAATAAAGCAGAAGTGGTAATCATAACGCAAAATTATGTTTCTGCGAAAATACGATGTAATGCAATATGAATGAAATGATCTTTAAAAAAGGAACAAGAACTACTTTAATAATTACAGAAAGTTTCTCTCATTCACATTGTCAGCCTGCTACCTATTGCTGAATAAATAGCTTAACAATTTTTAACAGCAAACAGAAAAATAAATTTAACAGGTAAACGTAATTTTGCTTGACTAAATGATCATCACTATGACTGATACTTTTGATATTCGTGAAATCAACGAAAAAATACAACGTGAAAGTGCGTTTGTCGACCTGTTAACCATGGAGTTACGCAAGGTAATTGTAGGTCAGAAGCACATGGTAGAACGAATGCTGATAGGCTTATTATCAAACGGCCATATTTTACTCGAAGGGGTTCCTGGGTTGGCAAAAACGCTTGCAATTAACTCGATGGCCAACGCTATTCAGGCAAAATTCAGCCGTATCCAGTTTACGCCTGATCTTTTACCGGCCGACCTTATCGGAACTATGATTTACAGCCAGAAAAATGAAGAGTTTGTGGTTAAAAAGGGGCCTGTCTTTGCAAACTTCATTCTTGCTGACGAAATTAACCGTGCTCCGGCAAAGGTACAAAGTGCGTTGTTGGAAGCTATGCAGGAAAAGCAGGTAACGATTGGTGAAAAAACATTCAAACTGGAAGAACCATTTCTGGTTATGGCTACTCAAAACCCTATAGAACAGGAAGGGACATACCCACTTCCAGAAGCTCAGGTTGACCGTTTTATGCTGAAAGTAGTAATCAGTTATCCTAAAAAAGAGGAAGAAAAACTGATTATGCGTCAAAATATTCAAAACGAGTTTCCGAAAGTAAGCCAGGTACTGAAACCTGAAGATATCATCAACGCCCGTAATGTTTGTCGCGAAGTATATCTGGACGAAAAAATCGAAAATTATATTACTGACATCGTTTTTGCAACCCGCTACCCGGCAGATTATAAGCTCGCAAAATTCAAAAACCTCATCAATTATGGAGGTTCTCCACGTGCAAGCATTAACCTGGCTCTGGCTTCCAAAGCGTATGCATTTATCAAACGCAGAGGATATGTAATTCCGGAAGATGTTCGCGCAATTTGCCACGATGTGTTACGTCACAGAATAGGACTAAGCTATGAAGCTGAAGCTGAAAACATTACTACCGAAGAAATCATCAGCGAAATATTGAACAGTGTGGAAGTGCCTTAACCAGGTGCAACCGAGAAAATCATTTATTTCACTCACTTTCATATATTGCTATGGAAACTACTGATTTATTAAAAAAAGTTCGCAAAATTGAAATCAAAACCCGTGGATTGTCAAGCCACATCTTTTCGGGGCAGTATCATAGTGCCTTTAAAGGAAAGGGTATTGCTTTCAGTGAAGTGCGTGAATACAATTACGGAGATGATACCCGTTCAATCGACTGGAATGTAACGGCTCGCTTCAACCATCCTTACATTAAGATATTTGAAGAAGAGCGTGAAATGACCGTAATGCTGCTGATTGATGTAAGTGGTTCCAATCAATTCGGGACAAAACGTTATTTCAAACAGGATATGATTGCCGAAATTGCTGCAATACTTTCATTTTCAGCAATTCAGAATAACGATAAAGTTGGGGTGATTTTCTTTAGTGATAAAATTGAAAAGTTCATTCCCCCCAAAAAAGGATCTTCTCATATTTTGCGCATCATCAGAGAACTACTTGATACTAAATCCACTTCCACCGGTACAAATATCAATCAGGCTTTTGAATATTTTTCAAAGGTTATCAAAAAACGCTGTACTGCTTTCATTTTTTCAGACTTTATAGATGCCGGATATGAAGATGCTTTGAAAATTGCAAACAAACGTCATGATCTGGTTGCAATAAAAGTGTTTGACGAACGTGAAACATATCTGCCCAATATTGGATTGGTTCGTATGAAAAATCCTGAGACAGGAGCAGAATTATGGGTGGATTCTTCTGATATTCAACTCCGTAAAAACTATCAGCTTTGGTGGATGAAACATGAAAAGCAACTGAACGATACCTTTTCCCGCTTTGGAATTGATTCTGTAAGTCTGCACACTGATCAGGATTATGTTCGACCACTCCTAAACCTGTTTAAACGAAGAGAAAGCCGAAAATGAGTTATAACACTATATCATTCAAACAGATAATTTTATTTTTAGTCCTGTTTATCCTTACGGTTTCTGTTAAAGGACAGGAGGTAAAATTTACGTCTAAAGCGGATACCTCATCTATTATGCTGGGGGATCAGATAAAGCTAAAATTAGAATTATCGGCTCCAAGAGATTATATCTTGAATATCCCTCAGCAGGATGATTCGTTGTTAAATCCTTTTGAAGTCATCGCGAACAAGGATACGCTGCTTAAAGATATGAATCCTGTAAAATATCAACGGGAGTATTTGGTAACGGCCTATGATTCAGGATGGCATAAAGTAGGGCCCTTTAGTGCTCAGTTTCAGAAGCCTGGCGATTCAGTCTGGACAACTATTTTTACAGACTCATTAATGATATTTGTGAATACACCGGCTGTAGATACAACCAAAGCATTTAAAGATATCAAAGATGTTCTCGGAGAACCGTTGACTCTTGAAGAAATTCTGCCATATACCATTGGGATACTTGCTGTTGTGCTAATTATTTTCCTCATCATCTATTACATAAAAAGACGACAGAAAAATAAGCCATTTATTAAGTTGCCATCCCGGCCAAAACTACCACCATACGAACTGGCGATACAATCACTTGAAGCTCTGCGTGTAAAACGATTATGGCAAAATGATCAAATCAAAGAATACTATACAGAACTTACAGATATTCTCCGAAATTACATTGAAGGTCAGTTCAAAATTAATGCCGTAGAAATGACCTCGGATGAAATTATGGAATCATATCAGGAATACCGAAACGATACACAGCAGTTCTATTTACTTCGAAACGTATTACATATTGCTGATCTGGTGAAATTTGCGAAAGAAAAACCCCTTCCGTCCGAACACGATAAAGCACTGCAAGATACGATTGAATTTGTGCAAACCTCCTATAAAATGATAATGATGAATAATGGTCAAACTTCTGATGAAGCTTTAAAACAGTAAGACTATGCTGAATCATCTGGAATTTGCAAACCCTGAATATTTCTACCTCTTTCTGTTGATTCCGGTACTCGTTTTCTGGTACTGGTTTCGAAGAAAAAAGGCTTATCCATACCTCATTTTTTCGAATACAGAACTATTCGAAAAAAGTGGCAGAAATCTGAAAGTAAGAATGATGTTTCTCCCATTCCTTTTCAGATTAATCATCCTTAGCCTTCTATTCATTGTATTGGCACGTCCTCAATCTTCGTTGAAAAAGCACAAGCAAAACATCGAAGGAATTGACATTATGATGGCTCTCGATATTTCGAGCAGTATGCTTGCCGAAGATTTTTCGCCAAACCGCCTGGAGGCAGCTAAAGAAGTGGCTACCCGCTTTATTAACGGGCGATCCAATGACCGGATTGGTCTGGTTTTATTCAGCGGTGAAGCGTTTACTCAATGCCCTCTTACCTCAGACCATGCACGTTTGAAATCACTTTTCAACAAGGTAGAAAGTGGTATCATTGATGATGGTACTGCATTAGGGGACGGGTTAGCAACCGCAGTCAACAGAATTCGTAATTCTAAGGCAATCAGCAAGGTAATCATTTTACTAACAGATGGAGTAAACAATATGGGTTCTGTTGACCCACTGTCAGCTGCTGACATTGCTAAACTATACGGAGTGAGAGTTTATACGATTGGTGTTGGGACAATTGGACAAGCACCTTACCCATTCAAAACCCCATTTGGAGTTCAATATCAAAATGTTGAAGTTAGTATCGATGAACAAATACTGAGTAAAATAGCCAAAATGACCGGCGGAAAATATTACCGTGCTACCGGAAACATGAAGCTGAACAGCATCTTTAAACAGATTGACAAACTCGAAAAATCGAGAATCGATGTGCTTACTTATGAAAAAAAATCAGAAGAATATGCTCCCTTCCTTCTGGCAGCATTACTCTTCTTCATTGTAGAAATCTTCCTTCGCTACAGAGTTTTTTCAACCATTCCTTAATGACGAAACATGGATCTGATACGATTTGAACATACAGAATATTTATACGGATTGCTTCTGGTCCCCATCTGGATAAGCATTTATTTTGCGATGGTGAAGGACCGTAAAAAAGCAATCAAGCTATTAGGAGACGCCACTCTAATTGAGCGACTGTCACCTGAAACTGATAAACGTAAACACAAGCGTAAGTTTATTTTGCTTCTCATCGCTTTCATTCTGTTAATCATTGCTTTTGCCAATCCCCAGATTGGTTCTAAAATAGACAAAGCAGAACGCAAAGGGATTGATTTGATGATTGCATTGGATATTTCAAACAGTATGCTGGCCGAAGACATTAAGCCCAACCGATTATCAAGAGCGAAACAGGCACTTTCAAAGCTAATTGAAAAGCTGGAAAATGACCGGATTGGCATTGTAATTTTTGCCGGAGGAGCTTACACTCAGCTTCCGATCACAAATGATTATGCTGCTGCCAAAATGTTTGTGGATGCTATTGAAACCGACATGATTAACGAACAGGGAACTGCCATTGGAAAAGCAATTAAAACTGCTTCGGAAGCGTTTAATTTGAAAGACAAGGAAAAAAATAAAGCCATCATCGTTATTTCGGATGGTGAAAATCATGAAGATGATGCCGTTGAACAGGCCAAAATTGCCAATGAAGAAGGGATTATGGTGAATACTATCGGAATGGGCTTACCCGATGGAACCCCTATTCCTATTTATTCAAACGGAGGCGTGGTTGGATTTAAAAAAGACCGTGAAGGAAATACGGTAGTTACCAAAATCAACACTGAAATGCTTCAGCAAATTGCAGAAGCCGGAGGTGGCGAATTTGTGGGAGCAAACAATACCAACAGCGGTATTCAGCAAATATTCGAGAACCTGAAAAAGCTCGAACAGAAAAAATATGATACGAAAGTTTACTCCGACTACGAAGATCGTTTTCAATATTTTACAGGAATCGCTGTTCTGTTGATGATTATTGATCTTTTAATCAAACCCCGCAGAAATAAATTTTTCAGTAAAGTAAACCTATTCGGAGAAAAGAAGGTATAAGATGAAAGCAAGCTGGTTTACAATTATAGCACTATTATTCAGCACTTTGCTTTTTGCACAGCAACCAAAAAAGCAAGTACGGGAAGGAAATCGTTTCTACGAAAAAAAGAACTATTCCGATGCTGAAGTACAATATCGTAAGGCATTAACCAAGGATAGCACCTATACCAAAGCTCGCTATAATCTTGGAAATGCTTTTTACAAAGAAAACAACTACGAAGAAGCATTAAATGCCTATCAGAAAGTAGTAAACGATCCAAAAATTTCGAAAGAAATTAAAGCAAAAGCTCTCCACAACATCGGAAATATCCATCTTCAAAACAAAAAGCTGGAAGAAAGTATTGAGTCATATAAACAATCACTCAAGCTTAATCCGAAAGATACTGATACAAAATATAATCTGGCTTATGCGATGAAATTGCTGCAAAAACAACAAAATCAAAACAAAAAGAACAACAAACAGGATCAGAAAAATAAAGACCAAAAAGATCAGAAAAACAAGACCAACAAAAATAAAGACCAACAAAAAAATCAGCAGCAACAACAACAGCAAAATAAGCAGGACGAAAAGCGAAAACAGCAACAGCAGCAACAACAACAAAAAAAGCTAAAAAAAGAAGAAGCTGAACGCATGTTAGAAGCTTTACGAAATGATGAAAAGAAAACACTGGATAAACTTAAAAAACAGAAAGTTTACGGTAGTAAACAACAAATAGAAAAAGACTGGTAATAAAAAGCAGAAAAACGTATCTTCGTAAACCCTAAGAAATCGTATGAAAACAAACATAATAACCCGGTTAATTTCTGGCTTACTGCTATTTATTTCTACAGTTCTGTATGCACAAGAACCGAAGTTAACCTTAAGCGCACCCTCAACAGTAAGTTCAGGGCAGGCTTTTCAGGTAACTTTTTCAGTAAATGCCCAGGGAAGTGGTTTCAGAGGGCCAACATTCAAAGGTTTTGATGTACTATCTGGACCGAATCAATCAATAAGTTCCAGCTCTCAAATTTCAAATGGCGCTTACATTCAATCGATAAATCTTTCGTTTATTTACTATATTCAGGCTCCGGCAGAAGGAACCTATACCATTGGGTCTGCAAGCATAAAAGTTGGCGGAAAGATACTGGAATCTAACAGTGCTACTATCAAAGTTGTGAAAGGTCAGGCTCCGCAACAGAATCAGGCAGGTCGCCAGAATCATCCGCAACAACAGGTACAGCAGGGAGGAACGCTTGGAGCCAATGATGTTTTTGTAAAAGCATTTGTAAATAAAAGCAATCCTATAAAAGGCGAACAAGTAATTGTAACGTATAAGATTTTTACGCAGGTGCAGATCGCACAGTTATCTTTAACAAAGTTACCCAGCAATAAGGGATTCTGGGCTGAAGATCTTGTTGAAGAAAATAAAAATCCAAAGCAGACAACCGAATATATTAATGGTAAACAATATACGGTTGCCGAAATTCGCAAAGTAGCTTTGTTTCCACAGGAAAGCGGAAAGCTTACCGTAGATCCATTGGAATTGGATATTTGGGCATTGATTCAGACACAACGAAAAAGAGGAAATTCATTTTTCGATATGTTTTTTGACGATCCATTTTTTAACACAACCCAAACAGTTAAGAAAAAATTGATTTCCAATGCATTATCAATTAATGTCCGACCATTACCTGCAGCTACTCAGCCCAGTAATTACACCGGAGCAGTTGGAAATTTCACTTTCCGTTCATCTATTGACAAAAAGGATCTAAAAGCAAACGAAGCAATTACATTTAAATACACTATTTCAGGAAGTGGTAATATTAAATTAATTGACAAGCTCACACCATTATTTCCACCCGATTTTGAAGTCTATGATCCTAAAATTACGGATAATATTCAGCATACGGAAAATGGAGTATCCGGAACCAAAACATTTGAATACCTTGTAATTCCGAGAACAGCAGGAATATACAAAGTTCAGCCTGTGTCGTTCAGCTATTATGACTTAGGTAAAAACAGCTATGTTACGCTTAATTCGCAGGAATATACCATTAATGTTGCCAAAGGTGATCCAAATAGTGAGGGAATGGGCTTTTCTGCAACAAATCAGGAAGATATAAAATATCTTTCAAACGATATTGAGCACATAAAAACAAAACCTTTTAAATTAAATCCGAAAGGAAGTTTCTTTTTTCAGACTCCACTTTATTGGCTGTTTTTGATCTTACCGTTAGGATTTTTTGCAATCGCGGTAATCATTCGCCGTAAGAACATTAAACGCCGCAGCGACCTCAATCTTATCCGTAACCGAAAAGCAACACGCACCTCAAAGAAAAAACTTCGTAAAGCAGAAAATTTCCTAAAAAAGAATGAAGTATCGAAATTTTACGACGAAATTGCTCATGCACTTTGGGGTTATCTGAGCGATAAATTCATGATTCCATTGTCTGAACTTTCAATGGATTCAGTAAACGAAGCCCTTTGTATTAAGAATGTACGCGAAGACATTGTAAGCGACTTTATCAAAGCACTGAATCACTGTGAATTTGCACGTTTTGCCCCAGGCGATTCGTCCAGAAATATGCATGAAGTATATCGTGAAGCATTAGAAATTATCAGTAAAACCGAAAGAGAACTACGATAAACCATGAAAGATTTAACCTATAAATTAACACAGATTCTTTTCACATTTATTCTGTCGTGGATTTTCACCTTTTCGGGTCTTGCACAAACACCTGAATCATGGGTTGAAAAGGGAAATAAGGCATACACAAAAGGAAGGTTTAATCAGGCAGTAGAATGTTACCAAAACAGCCTCAAGTCAGGAAAAGAATCATCTTACCTCTATTATAACCTGGGAAACGCTTATTTCCGATTGGGGAATATCTCTTCAGCTATTTTAAACTACGAAAGAGCCAAACGATTAAATCCTTATAACGAAGATATTAACCTAAATTTGGAAATTGCCAATCGGAAGATTATCGATAAAATAGAAATTGTTCCTCAGCTTTTCTTTGTTCATTGGTGGAATACACTTTCGGTGTTACTTCCGGTTGATTTCTGGGCAGTTTTATCGATTATCTTTTCGTTGTTTTTCTTTCTATTCCTCTTTTTCTACTTAATTGCACAAGGTTATTTTGGCCGCAGAAGAGCATTTCGTTTGTTTACACTGTCGTTAATTCTGGGGTTGATCTGTTATCATTTTGCAGATAAACAACATGACCGATTCACAAATTCAAAAGAGGCAATCATTTTTTCGCCCACCGTGAATGTAAAAAGCTCTCCTGATGAAAAAGGAACCGACAAATTCGTGATTCATGAAGGGTCAAAAGTAATTTTGCTTGACGATTTTAACAATTGGTTTAAAATCAAAATTGCCAATGGCAGTGTGGGTTGGGTTGAAAAAGATGTTATGGAAATTATATAAACGGTTGTTTATTTTTCAGTCTCGGCAAGGACTATTACCTTTGTCAAATAGAAAACATAAAGCTTTATGATACTTATAAAACAGAATAGTGAAGAGCTTAGATTCTTCACTATTCTGTTTTAATCAATTAAAAGATATGCAAAAGATAAAACTGGGGATAAACGGATTTGGACGAATCGGAAAAATTGTATTTCGTTTACTGATAGAACATCCTGAGATTCAACTTGTAGGAATTAACGATCCGATGGATAACAAAACACTGCTCCATCTACTGAAATACGATTCAGTACATGGACGGTTACACGAAGATTTGAGTTGCAACAATACACATTTGATCATTGGAGAGAAGTATATTCCAATCAGTCATTTCACAAATCCTGAAGAAATTCCATGGAAAGAATGGGGAGCTGAATTGGTTTTAGAATCATCCGGACGTTTTAAAACACGCCCTTTACTTGAAAAACATTTTAAAGCAGGAGCGAAAAAAATCATCCTCTCCTGCCCTGCCGAGGATGATTCTATTAAAACAATAATTATCGGTGTAAATGAGTATATTTTAAACTCAGAAGACAATATAATTTCAAATGCTTCGTGTACTGCCAATTGTGTAGCACCTCTGCTTCATGTTCTTGACCAGAATTTCGGTATTGAAACCGTGTTTTTAAATACTGTTCATCCTTATACTAATAATCAACAAATCATTGATTCACCACATTCTGACCTTCGGCGTGCACGAACTGCAGGAAATAATATAATTCCAACTTCCTCCACTGCTGTAAAAGCAGTACATAAAGTAATGCCACATCTGAAAGACAGGTTTCATGGAATTGCAACACGCGTTCCTGTTCCGGACGGAGCACTCACAGAATTTGTATTGAACTTTCAGAAAGATGTCACACCCGAAATGATCAATCATGCAGTAAAAAGTGCAACAGAAAACACCATGAAAGGAATTATTGAATATTGTGCAGATCCAATCGTTTCAAGTGATATCATTAACAATCCATCTTCCTGTATATTTGATTCTCTGTGTACAAAAGTAGTCGGAGGTAAAGCTGCACAGGTTATTTCGTGGTATGATAACGAATATGGCTATTCCAATCGTATTGTTGACCTCATCGGAATTGTGAATAAACTCTGATTTTTTCACCTGCAATAAATGATAAACAGAAAGGCATTCTCATGGGAATGCCTTTCTATTTATTTGACATACAATCTCATACTCATATGCAGTCGTACTAACAGGCTCTAAAAGCAGCTTTCTGTTAATAATTCTTTTTTCAATATATGCTCTCTCATTTATTATTCCTTATATTTGGCAATGGATTAAAGGGATTTATTAAGATATATACGATCAAATTATTCACCAAAGGAGCATTGAAAATGAATAAGTATTATTCTATTATCAGGCAAAAACTTAAATACGGCTTCACCGTAGAGCTTTATAATTTTCTGTTTATGGTTTTTCCTAAGAAAATTGCACATCCTAAAGTAGCTACAATTGATGAAACAATCAACCGCATTGTGGATGGAAAATGCTCTGTAAGCCGGTTTGGTGATGGAGAAGTATTATTGATCGGAAAAAATCCGATTCGTTTTCAACACAGTACAGATCTGCTATCACAAAGATTAGCAGAAATTATCCAAAGTGAAAACGAGAATCATCTGGTTTGCATTTCAGATGTCTTCGACTCATTAAAACCTTACAACCGGAAAGCAAGACGTTTTTGGAGAACAAACTTTTACATTTATGGTGATTTGTGGAATAAATATCTCGTAAAAGGCAAAATATATTACAATACTTTTATGACCCGTCCATATATGGACTATAAAAATAAAGAGGCAGCTGCGCGATGGTTTCCAATGCTAAAACAAATATGGAATGACAGAGATATTGTATTTATTGAAGGCGAAAAAAGTCGTCTGGGAGTTGGAAATGATTTATTCAGCAATGCCCGATCAATCCGGAGAATCCTGGGTCCTGCAATGCATGCATTTGATAAATATGATGAACTTTTGGCGAAGGCTAAAGAAGTGGCAAATGAAAATACACTCTTTTTGTGTGCATTAGGACCAACTGCAACCGTAATTTCCTACGACTTATTCAAAGCTGGCTATCAGGCTGTAGATGTTGGACATGTGGATATCGAATATGAATGGTTCCGGATGAAGGTTACCAAAAAAGTGAAAATCCCTTCAAAATACACAAATGAAGCTGCTGATGGAAGTAAAGTTGGAGAAAGCACCGATGAGGTATATCAAAGCCAAATCATCGCTAAAATCATCTGAAAGTCATGAAAATCGTTTATTACCTTCCTTCGTTATATACACCCGGTGGACTGGAGCGTATCATCACGCTTAAAGCAAATTATCTGGCTGATAATTTTGGATTTGATATTACGATTCTGACCTCGGAACAAAACGGACAAAGGCCATATTATCCGTTATCGGAAAATGTAAAACATGTTGATCTGAATGTAAAATTCGACATACCCAGAACTCAATCCAAATACAAAAAACTTCTGTTATATCCTTTCAGGTATCAGCGATTTAAAAGCAGATTTACACAATACCTACTTGAAAACAATCCAGATATAACCATTTCAACCTTACGAAGAGAACTTAATTTTCTCAATTCTATTAAGGATGGAAGTAAAAAAGTTGGAGAATTTCACGTTACCCGAAATTCATATCATGCAAATGCTGTAAAAGGAGGAAACCTTATTATCTCTTTTTTGAAGAAACAGTGGTCAAAATCCTTTGTGAAAAATATTCGTAAACTCTCAAAATTTGTGGTTTTAACTCATGAGGAAGCTGGTTTTTGGCCTGAACTCAACAACATAACGGTTGTCCACAATCCGCTAACCTTTTACCCTGATTCTGTTTCAAACTGCACTGCAAAACAGGTTATTGCAGTGGGCAGATACGCATATCAGAAAGGCTTTGATATGCTGATTGAAAGCTGGAAAATTGTAATAGAAAAACATCCTGACTGGGTGTTGAAAATTTATGGTGGAGGAAACCGTACACAGTATGAAAACCAGGTAAAACAATTGCAAATAGAAGCAACGTGTAAATTGGAAGATGCTGTAACAGATATAATTTCAAAGTATCATGAAAGTTCGGTTTTTATATTAAGCTCTCGTTTTGAAGGATTTGGAATGGTAATTACCGAAGCAATGTCGTGTGGATTACCTACCGTTTCGTTTGCTTGTCCGTGCGGTCCTAAAGATATACTAAAAGATAAGGAGGACGGATTGCTGGTTGAGCCTGAAAACATCCGGGAACTAGCTGACAATATCTGCTTTCTGATCGAAAATGAAGAGATCCGAAAAAAAATGGGAATACAGGCTCGAATTAATTCTGAACGTTTCAAAATGGAAAAGATAGCCCTTCAATGGAAAAATCTTTTCGAAGGACTAGTCATTTCCGGAAATTAGTTGATTGTAGAATAATTTAAATAGATATGACTTATGAGCTGGTATTCCAATTATATGACAATATTTGAAAAGCCACTGAGCGAAATTTCTGAAGATATAATTCAGAAAATCAGAGTTCAGATTATTTCAAAGCAATCTGAAACCCCGCTCGTATCTGTAATTCTGATTGCTCACAATGAAGAGAAGCACATGTTGAGTTGTTTGTGGTCACTCAGTGAAAACATCTGTAAATTTCCCATTGAAATTATTGCAGTTAACAACAATTCAACTGACCGGACAACAGAAGTGATGGAACGTACCGGAGTTATCTGCCTGAATGAAACAAAAAAAGGACCTGGACATGCCCGTCAGTGCGGGTTAAACCATGCCCGTGGAAAATATCATATTTGCATTGATTCAGACACTCTTTACCCACCTCATTACATACAGACTATGGTAAATGAGCTTCAAAAACCGGGGACTACCTGTGTATTTTCACTCTGGAGTTTCATGAAAGATAAAAATCATACCCGTTTGGGTTTATTCTTTTATGAGTTGCTACGAGATGCCTTTTTAATTCTCCAGTCATTGAAGCGTCCTGAGCTGTGCGTGAGGGGAATGGCTTTTGCATTCGATACTAAACTTGGTCAAAAAATTGGATTCCGCACAGATATTAAACGAGGTGAAGACGGTTCAATGGCTCTGGCAATGAAACCTTATGGAAAACTCAGATTTCTGCTCAACCGAAAAGCACGTGTACTCACTTGTAATTCAACTATTAATAATGATGGTTCATTTTTCAACAGCTTTTCAAAGCGACTAAAAAAGGGAAGACAAACATTTCACTCTATATTTCATTCGAAGAAAGAATATATTGACGATGAATCGAATCTCATCAAATAAGAAGAAAAATCCCGGTAGAGTATGCTACCGGGATTTTTCTTCTTATCGTCTGTTCATCATCAATTCGAAATCTTCGAGAAGTGATTGTAAATCTTCTTCATGTTCTACTTCGTCCTGAAGAATTTGCAGGATCACATTGTATGTTACGGGATCACCTTCACGAGTGATGTCGAGCAATTGATTGTAAACTGAGATTGCACATTGTTCTCCTTTAATATTCTGCTGTAGTACCTTTTCTACAAACGGATCTTCAGGAGCATCATATCCACAATTAGTTAATTTACTCCAATCGGCAGGATTTAACACTGGTGTTCCTCCTAATTGTATAATACGGGTTGTCAACAGTTCGGCATGAGCCAATTCTTCCGTTGCATGAAGCGTTAATTCAGCAATTACAGCATCTTTCATTGGTCCTTTTACAACCTTTGAACCGACCCAGTATTGGTAATAAGCCAGCCATTCATCAGATAAGGCTTTGTTTAATAGTTGAAGGAGTTCTTCAACATTCATCTTTACAATCGAAATACCTCTTATACCCATCGTACGTTAATTTTATTGATTTATATCACAAATATAATCAATCAAAAAACAATTTGAACAGGTTAAGTTTTCCTTAACTAAGTTCCCTTTTGAACCAAATTTATAATTTGCTGTTCTTTTATCATTAAAGCTAAATACAATTGATTTATGAAACACTTAATCATATATGCGCATCCAAACCCACAAAGCTATAACCATTCAATATTGGATGTCGTTGAAAAAACATACAAGGAATTAGGTCACGAAGTTATTATCAGAGATCTTTACGCACTGAATTACAACCCTGTACTTTCCGGAAAGGATTTTGAAGCTATTTACAGTGGGAGTATTCTTCCTGATACGAAAGCTGAGCAGGACTATATCCTTTGGGCTGATGTAATTACCTTTATTCATCCAATATGGTGGGCATCTTATCCGGCTATTCTAAAAGGATATTTTGACCGTACTTTAACCTATGGTTTCGCCTACGCAATGAGTCCAAACGGTATTGAACGCTTACTCCAAAGTAAAAAAGTTATTACTATTAATACACACGGACAGCCAAAAGATGTATATGAAAACTTTAAAATGTATGAAGGATTCAATCGTACGATGGATTGGGGTGTATTTGAATTTTGTGGAATGGACGTATTAATGCATCACTATCTACCGTCAGTATTATCTGTTACCGATGACGTCCGTAAGGAATTGCTTGCCGAAGTTGAATCAAAACTGAAAGCAATACTGAAATAATCGATTTTCCAAAATTCAGAAAAGGGACAAGTCTCTTATATAACACTTTTTAAAGGTATTATATAAGAGACTTGTTCATTTTCTATTTATGTCTAGTCAGTTTATTCGTCCGTAAACATTATATCAGCATGTGTACCATCACAGAATGGTTTCTTTTTGGACGCTCCACAACGGCATAATGCAGGATCTTCGCTACAAACAATTTCGTTTCCCTGCTCATCAATTACCCGGTAATGACCTTCCACCAAAATTGGACCATCTTGCAGAATCGTAATGGTTGCAAGCTCTTTCTTTACAGTCATTTCGTCTTTTTCAAGTTCCAGAGCATTGATTTCATACATCAAAGCACGGGTGGGACAACGTTTTACTGTTTTGATTAAATCTTCGGTTGAAGCAGCATTCGGGTCTATCCATGGACGATCCCAGGGTTTGAATACATTGGGAAGAGTACGAAAACAAATTGCAGAATGATTGCATAAATCAGGTCGCCAGATAATGGTTACGTCTCCATTGCTATACTTCTTAGTAATCTTTTCCATAGGCTTTGTATTGAGGTGTTTGTTTAACTGTATAAAGATACGAAAGCATAAAACAATATCGTTCAATATAGGCTTCGCTTAATTGTACTATTTGTTTATTGCATTGGTATTATATAACTACGACTTTTGGTTAATTTATAATTCATTTTAGTATAACAAATTAAAAGGGCGGATGATTTGTCGATTTAAAAAATTGAAAAATACTGAACACTCTTAATACTGGAGTGGTTTCGGTATAGTATAAAATTCAATTTGGCAATTGATTATTTTAATCAAATATTTACTCCAATCTGTGATAAAATAAAAAGCCGGAGGGTTAGTCCGACTTCTTCTTCAAACAAGCAATCTATCAAAACTAAAACAACAATAGCTCTTTCACTGCTACTGATATCTTTTCAACATCAGGTAATATTGCCTTTTCCAGAATACGGTTAAATCCTACGGGAGTATTAGTTGAACCTACCCTTTTTACAGGTGTATCCAAATACTCAAATGCTTCTTCAGCGATGATGGCTGAAAGTTCACCACCAAATCCTCCAAACACTTTATCTTCGTGAACGACCAATACACGTCCGGTTTTTTGCACGGATTTCAGGATTGTTTCTTTGTCGAGAGGTGCTAATGAGCGAAGATCTATTACTTCGATGGTCTTACCCATTTCCTGTTCGATTACTTCGGCAACTTTTAAAGCCTGATGTGTTGTGTTTCCATAAGTAATCAGGGTGAGATCCTTTCCTTCATTTCGAATGCGCGCTTTACCAAACGGAACTTCAAAATCATCGGGAACATACGTTTCGGCAGAAGGATCGTTATATAGTGCTTTGGGTTCAAGGAAGAGCGTTGGTCCTTTGGAACGCATAGCCGTACGAAGTAATCCGGCAGCATCATCTGCAAAAGATGGATATACTACACGAATGCCCGGAAAAGTAGCCAAAACTCCTTCGGGAGATTGTGAATGATACAATCCACCTCCAATATAGCCGCCTGAAGCAAGACGGATTACCACGTTGGGTGAAAATTTTCCATTAGTGCGCCAATACTCGTGCGTCATCTCAACATATTGTTCCATCGCAGGCCAAAAATAATCGGCAAACTCTGCTCCTTCAATCACTATTCGAATCTTATCATTGAAACGACTCATTCCGTTTGCAGTTCCTACAATAAAATCTTCAGCTATCGGGGCATTAAACACACGTTCCTTGCCGAACTCTTGCTGCATCCCTTTCGACACATTAAAAATTCCACCTTTTTCTTTATTTGCAATATCTTGTCCCCAGATAAATGTATCGGGATTGAAACGAAACTCTTCTTTCAAAGTTTCATTCAAAGCCTGAATAAATTTCTTTTTGATTCCTGAAGTAAGGTTGTGTGTGCCATCAGGAAACTTCACCGGAATGTAAGCTTCTGGTAAAATATATTGATAGATAGATGCAGGATCAGGATCGGGTGCTGCCAATGCTTTTTTATGGGCTGCTGATACCTCTTTTTGTACATCAGCTTCTATTGACTGAAGTTCTTCTTCTGTAAACTGTTTTGAATGTATTAGTTGTTTGCGAAAACGCATCAATGGATCGGCAGCTTTGGTACATTGCAATTCATTTTCGTCGCGATAGAGTTCTTGCTTATCAGAGTTGGAGTGCGAGCCGATGCGTACGCAACTGGCATGAACAATCACAGGTTCCTGCATCAGCTCTGCATGATACTTAGCCTCAGTCATTGCATTCATCGATTCAAACACATTTTTACCATCACAATAGATTATACGAAGATTTTTGAACCCGGAGAAGTTTGCAGCTGCTTTAGAATTTGCAGTTTGGTCGCATTTAGGAACCGATATTCCGTAACGATTATCCTGAAATACAAATATTACCGGAAGCTTTTCATTAGAGGCTCCATTAATCGCTTCATATACATAGCCCTCCGATGTTGAAGACTCCCCCTGCGAACTAATAGCGACACCTTTGGCACTATACTTTTTGATAGCTCTTGCCACTCCTACTGCATGCAACACATGATTTCCGGTAGCAGATGAAACATTATGGATATTCCATTCCGGTTTTGCAAAGTGATTGGACATATGACGCCCTCCACTGGCTGAATCAGTCGCTTTGGAAATCCCGTTCAGAATAATCTCTTCGGCAGTTAAGCCTGCCGAAAGCGTAGAAAGCATATCGCGATAATACGGAAAAAAATGGTCGGTTGATTTATCAAAAACCTGACCTATTGCTAGCTGTATAGCATCATGACCTGCATAGGGGGCATGATAACTCCAACCTAACGCTTGTTTGAGGTAATTAGGAGCTTTTTCATCAAGCCTGCGTCCCAGGGCCATCAAATAAAACCATTTATGTAAGGTTTCTTTAGGAGTAGTATTTATGGTGTATTTTGCTTCAAAATCCATTGTAAGTCTTATATTCTTTCGTTCGCTAAAAAAACAAGCAGGGTAGCTATTTGTTCAAGAGGATTTGATATGAAAAACATGACACGCTCTACCTGTTGACAGTGTCGTATTCAATCGGTGTTAGAATATTCAAACTATACACAAAAAGCGAGGCTGCCAATATTTGGCAGCCTCGCTTTTTGTGTAAGAAATCAGAATTCTGATTATTCAATAATCATCTTATTGAGTAATCGTTTTCCTTTAAATTCGATACTATAGAAATAGATACCTGCAGGATAGTTTTCGGTATTCAAATCAATTTGGTGTTTACCCAAATCGAAATAGTTTTCACTTTCGAATAGCTGCTGTCCAAGCTGGTTTATCAATCTGAACTGTACTTTACCTGATTCTTTCAGTTCGAAAGGAATCAGAGTATTTCCTCTTGAAGGATTTGGTATGTTTTGTCCGAGTGTAAAGAGTGAATTTTCTGTTTCTCCAACCCCAACAATAATCTGAACATTTTTACATACTTTGTCGTTCGAAGCATACTGGTCATTTGCAAGATCAGTCCATACACAAAGATTAAAGCTTGAGCCGGCAGGAACTTGAAGTAGTTGTGTAAATATATAAACAACTGAATCTCCATAAGCCAAAGCCGCACCTGTCCATGTTTCACTTACAATTGCAGCCGCACCTCTCTGATATTTCACAGGTACAGATGTTAGCGGTACAGAGCCATAGTTCTTAATCACGGCCGTCACAGGAACATTGGTAAACTGCGTGGCTTGATCTAAACCAACAATTTGTGAAATACCTGCATCATTTTGAGCGGGTTGTACATTAACAGTCATGCAAAGTGAATCATTTCCTGTATAAATATCACCAACCACTGCAGTGTAAGCACAGAAGACAATATTTTGAGTATGTACAGCAAATAAGCCGGCTAACTGGAAGTCAACGGTCGCTCCAGGAGCTAGGTTCCCTGTCCATGTTTCGGTAACAGGCACATTCCCATTCACGCTATATTTTACAGGAATAGACGTAAGAGGATTAATCCCAAAGTTTTTCAGCGTAACTTTTGGTGATACCTGATCGCCAGTATTTTGAGTAGTCTGAGGTTTTATAATGGCAATAACTCCTCCATCCTGATCAATCATTTTCAGGGTTACAGCAAAATCGTCAATCGCCCAACCGTTTGCATTATTTGTAGCATTTGAAGTGAATATAAAGCGGAACTGAGTATTCAAACCAATATCATTAACTGATTGAAGCTCATATTTTACTTCCTGCCATCCATTGGTTTGGCCTGTCCACATGTTTTGTGAAGTAGCATTGTACCAGTTTACACCATTGGTATCACTTGATACGCCCAATATTTTCCAAATACCCTGGCCATTGAGATATTCAATACGTCCGCCATCCTGATTTGCTTCCGCATCCATCCACATCCAGAATTTCAGAGTATCCATCTGGAACTGGCCTGAACTGAAAATTGGCGAGTACAGGATATATGTACCATCATTGTTATAGTTTCCATTAAGTTTGGTTTTCCATACATACGGGGCACTATGAGCAGTATTGATTACAGATGAATTTGGAGCACCATGTTCCCAATCAGAGTTTCCATCCAGCGTCATCCAATCCGTAGTTGTAAGATCAAAATTATCATGGAATGGAGCCACAACTACAGGAACACCGTTGAATATTAAAGACACCGTGTCATTTAAATGATTTGCATCAGTAGCCAGAACCGTATATACAGATAGCATGTTTGCACCTTGAATTACAGCTAATGGATTTGCGAGAGTGAATGTATCTGTTTCATTTGATGAAAGAGTATCATTAATGAAGTTCATAACAGGTACTCCATTTCCTAACTTATAGCCAACATTAATGCCGATTACATCATTTGCACCATAATTTTTAACAATAACCTTTATCGGTACATGCGCCCCTACTTGTGCATAAGATATTGTCGGTTCATAAATTGCTTTTACCCCAATATCAATTGGTAGCGGAGTAAATTCATCAGCTCCAATATCAGGTGTAGTTATACTTCTGGGCTGACCATCAATATCAATTACAACTTCAGATAAAGGTGTTCCCAAATTATTCAAAGCGGGCGTATACACATGTAGATCGGCAATACTTATGTAATCAGGATTTACAGAAACAGAGTTCAGGTCTTTTCCACTAGCTGTTTTCAAAGCAGCAAGATCTGTTACTGCAGCCCCCCAATATGCCAGGCTTGCTCCCGTCGCATAAATATTGTTGTAGTTGGAATTTTCGATAGCACTTGTTGTACCTATATAGTATGCATAACCCACTCCTGTATTGCTAAATATATTATTATACAAATCTACATTAGAGCCATTCGTGCTATAAAAAGCACCTCCGGTTGTAGAACCTGAAGTTATGTTAACAGAATTATATAAGTATTTCTGATAGGAAGAATAATAATTTGCTATACCATAAATAGAGCCAGAGGTACCCGATTGAGATACAAAATTATTGGAAATCACACCTAACTGAGACGAAGTGTTATCGCAATAATAGATATATATTCCATAATTTGCACTTGTTCCGGAACCATGTACATACACTTTATTTTTACTTACAGAAACCAAATTATCATTATAACCAGCACTAATTCCATAAACCGTCCCTGAATTTGAGCCATTTTCAATAACATTTGAATTTATCACTGCAGAATCCTGATAGTATGAATAAATACCATAATAGTAGAATCCTTTGATGATATTTCCTTCTATTTTGTTGCCTCTTTCCAAAGTAGTAGCATTAGTACCATAATTGTATATACCATAATACCCGTTAAGGATTAGGTTATTTTTAAAAGTATTGTACTGATCAATTGTATTTGGTGAGTATATTCCGGCATAGTTGGAAGAAGTAGTTACAGGCATTTCAAGTCTGCATCCTTCAATTGTGTTATAGCTAGATCCATTGGACAGTTCTACAACCCTACCAAAATTACTTTGAGTAGCATTTACAATAGAGATATTCTTGAATTGAACATAATATGTACTGCTCAGTTTCAAAACATAATTTGCAGTACTTGATGCTGGTGCATAACTAATAACAACACTATTACTGTCATTATTTGCCGATTTAAACACAACCGTATTAACAGAAGATGTACCTGGTATGTAATCAATTACAACCTGTTCGTTATATGTCCCCGGGTTAATATTAAATGTAACAGATGCACTTACACCACAATAACGCAAAGAATTAACTGCTGCATTGATTGTTGAGAAGCTAGCTGAAGAACCACCAATTGTATATATACCCGCTAATGGGCCAGAACAAATCGTAATATCCTGTATTGCAGTATCATTTGCATGTATACCATCTATACTTCCATTTGGCTGATTTGTCCATGCTTTTATTGTACTTGTTCCTTGAGTAAAGTTATAGTTCCCAATAATAGCGGATATGGTATCACCAGAAACTAAATTACCGGACCATATGAAAGAAGGTTGTGCAATTCCATTTACCGACCATTGAACATTAGCTGATACAAGATTATCGTTGCCAAAGTTTCTAATAACAGCTCTTACTCCATGAGTTCCTGTTGAAGATGAGTTGAATGGACTAATAATTGCCATAATTCCGGCATCATTTGCAGGCAGGTTAAATTCATCAGCACCTATATCAGGTTTAATTGTATTTCGGACATTACCATCAATATCATCAGCAATTAAAGCAATAGGTGTGGCTTTTCCATTTATATCAAAATTAACAATATGTAAATCAGTCATACTATTAAAATTAGGATCAATAGAAATTGAATTCAAATCCTTTCCACTAGTTGTTTTAAGGTTTATAAGATCTGCTTGTGCCGAACCCCAGTAAGCCAAATTAGTACCATTTGCATAGAGATCATTATAATCCGAATTCAAAATAGCACTTGTTGTTCCAACGTAATATGCATAACCACCACCCGTATTAACGAAAATATTGTTATACACATCTATATTAGAACCATTCGTACTATAGAATGCACCTCCAGTTGTTGAACCAGATGTTATATTTACTGAATTGTGAATATATTTATGATACGTAGAATAATAATTATCTATTCCATAAATAGAACCTGTTGTACCTGATTGTGTTACAAAGTTATTAGAAATTAAACCTGGTTGTGCAGAAGTATTATCGCAGTAATTGATATAAATTCCATAGTTTGCACTTGTTCCGGAACCATGTACGTATACTTTATTTTTACTTACAGAAACTAAATTATCATTATAACTAGCATTGATACCATAAACCACACCTGAATTTGCACCATTTTCTACTATATTTGAATTTATCACAGTAGAATCCTGGTAATAGGAATAGATACCATAATAATAGAAGTCTTTAACAATATTTCCTTCTATTTTGCTGCCTTTTTCCAAAGAAGAGGTGCTTACTCCATAGTTATAAATACCGTAATAACCACCAGAAATACGGTTATTTAAAATCTGATTATAATTGTCGGCTGTACCAGTATTGTTAATAACACGACTAGTAGAAGATGTAGGTGAAGCTCCTAATTCCAGAACATTGCTTTTAAATATATTGTAATCAGATCCTCCTGATATTTCAACAACAGTTGCTACACTCGATGTAGCCTTTATTGTCATTTTTTCGAAACGGATATAATCTGCTCCATTAAGCTTTACCACATAAGAGCCCGTCGAACTGGTAAGAGTAACCGAAGTGCTATCTCCATTTTGAGAACGGAAAGTAATCGTTGCATTAGATCCGGTAGTTGGAATTTGATTTATAGTTAATACTTCATCATAAGTACCCGGCAAAACATCAAAGAATACATTTCCGCACACACCCACAGTATTTACTGCACTAATTGCAGAGTTAAACGTTGGGAATGTTCCTCCATTTCCTATCGTAAAGGTTCCAGTAAAACATCCCATAACATTACGTTTTACTGTATCATTTGCTGGAAACATATCTGTTGCTCCATTTGGATTACGGGTCCATACCTTAATTATACTAGGACCACCTGCAAAAGCATAACTACCCAGCGTTATTATTGAAGAAGCCTGACCGCTTGTTAAACTTCCACTCCATGGCACATCAGGTTGAGCAATTCCATTTACTGACCATTTTATAGTAGCAGATGTAACCGTATTAGTACCATAATTTGTTATAACAGCCTTTACGGAGGTTAAAGCTCCGGTAACTATTGTATCGAGGGGTTCTGTAACTGCAGTTGCAGCAACATCCAATGCAGGTATGTTTGTTACAACAACAGTTGCTGGTACTTTAGGGCTTGTACAACTTGAAATACTACTTGTACCTGTACTTACTTCCCAATTGTAAATGTAGTACCAATAATCACCTCCAGAACTGAAAGTATTGCCTGTTATCGAAATAACCCCCGGTATAGTATATGGATATACAGCTCCTCCATCATTTCTATATAAGGCAGGCATCGCTGTAAATCCTATTTTGTAACCTGTTCCCTGTGGAACGAAAAAATCAACAGGTACCGTTTCTTTAGTCCCACTTGTAACTGTAGTAACTCCACTATAAGAAGCAATAGTCGTTCCAGAACTGTTTACAACTACCATTGTATATGCTGCACCAGCTCCTACTCCTGGATACATATCTACTTTTTTAATAGTTACTCCTTGAGGGTGCAACACATCAAAAATCTGCTGGTAAGTAGTATAATTTGCTGTTCCTCCACCTCCAATTGTGTTGTCTGCAGGGCCCACAAATTGAGATGAACCACTTCCATTTGAAATTCCTGCCATAGCATAATAAGTAGTTGTATCATATAAAGGAGGAGTTACAAAATTACTACCTGTCGCAATTGGAACAGTATCCAAAATATTTGCAAACCAGCTAATTGAATCAGTAGTAATAATATTAAATGTTGCTGAATTTCCAAATGTAACAGTAGTGGTACCAGCCACAGTTGGAGCTACAGGTGTATATTTTGAAATAACACCTTTGCTAGTTGTATCATTTGTAACAAATAAATCATTTACCAAAGTATTCCACGCTACTAGCGTATAATTAGAATCAGCATTATTTGCTACTAATGTTAAAGGTGTAGCAAACGTAAAATCGAGTGAATCACCAGCAAGTATTGTATTTGGAACTAATTCATTTACAACATTAATAATATTCCCATTCAATTTTAACCCGTAATGGGCAGTCAATGTGTTCTGGCTACCGATTATTGGTATATTCCCTCTATTTTTAATTCTAACATTTACGCTTTGGTTACTTAAACCGCATCCTGTGTTTGGAGATAAAATACTTGTAACACTTGCATCACTTCCAGGAGCTACATTAACAACAACTGGTACTCTTGGACTTTGACAACTTGCAGAGGAAGAAGCTGCAATTATATCCCAATTATAGAAATAGTAATATAAATCAGTTCTAGGAGTATTTGTTGCGGTTAGTGTGCTGAAATTTATCGACACAACACCTGGAATGACGTAGGGATACGGATATCCTCCGGAAGGTGCAACTGCAGCAGGTTCAAACAATAATCCACTAATTCCCGTAAATCCAGGTCTCATTTTCAAACCAGTACCAGGAGCAACGGAAAAATTAAGGTCTATCGTGTACGGGACAGGAGCTGTAGCAGGATGCCCTGTAACATTAGCAGTAGCCGTATGTAATACAGTCCCAGAGGAGTTAACTATATCAATAGTTACTGTTCCATTTGCATTACTGGTACTAACAGGATAAACCGTAACAGAACGAAGTGTAAACGCAGATAATGCATCGAAAACCAATCCAAAATTAGTCGTACCAGCACCACTTGTAGCTCCGGTTGATGAGGAGCTCATACCAACATTAGTTCCTCCTACTATGTTTTGCCCTGCTGCTACATAGTAAGTCGTTGTATCATATAGTAATGGTGTTATAAACTGACCGCCTGAAGCAATTGGTATTGTATCATTGACATCCGCATACCAATATACCGAATCATTTGAAGTCGCTGATAATGTTGCAGAAACTCCAAAATTAATATTAACCGGATTTGTAACACCTGGTGTTAGAGGTGTAAATTTCGACGTTACACTTTTCATTAATGTATCATTCGTTTGATAGGGATCATTCAACAAATCAACCCATGCAACTACATTATAATTGGAATCGGCAGTAGTAACGGCCATATTAACAGGTGTAATAAACGTAAACACTTTTGAATTAGCAGGGAATATCGTATCTGTTACTACCTGAGAAACTACATTAACAATATTTCCGTTTAATCTTAATCCGTAGTGAGCTGTCAATATATTTTGCCCTCCATATATTGTATCAGTACCTACATTAAGAATATTAATTTTAACTTCTTCCATGCTAGCATTACATTTTGATACGGGAGAGAGAATACTTACTACAGAAGCATCATTATTATTAGGATAGCCCAACTCTGCTTCAATCATAAATCGCCCAAATTGAACTGTATTAACAAGGTTTATAGTTGCCAATCCAGAGCTATAATAAAATGTTTTAGCTCTACAATAATTTTCTTTCTGGCATCCCAATGGGTAGTAGCTACCAGTGGTTCCTATTGTTTGAGCAATCCCTACATATAAATCTTTATTAATAACATTTGATGCAACTGGGTTACTCATTATGAACGAAACCCAACTCATCGTATCCTGAGCTGTGATAATTTTCGATGCAGAAGTATCAATAATTATACCAGCAGAATCCATAACTACTGCATATAGTCTTTGACCTATTGTATTAGAGGCTGTTATAAAAGCTTTTACTGCACTAACATTACGAGAACTATTTATGTGATACTTACTTACAAAATATCCTTCTCCTGCACTTCCAATTCCTAGAGAAGTTGCCACTGCAGAAGTATCTGCATAGCCAAATAGAGAGTCTGTTACTACTTGCTTGTAATTTAGTTCATTATTAGAAAAGATGTCATCTAATGGAAGTGAAACTTTTACATTTACATCTCCCAAGATTGTTGGATTATAATTATCAAATATTACTGTATCTTGTTCTCCTGAACGTAATGAGTCTAATACTACTGTGTTTGTAAATGTATTAGCTCCACTAACCGATAACAATGCTGGCAAATTATAAAGAGTATTTTGTCCTTTATTAACTAAAATAGCTTTCACATTATGAGGTGTTCCTGCATTTTTAGGTAATTTACCATATGTGTACATCTGCAATAAAGCAGCATCATTAGCAGGAATTGTGTATTCATCAGCACCAATACAAGGAGTTGTCGGCCTTTGTTGTCCATCAATATCGTCCGTTACTTCTGTAATGGACAATCCCTTTGCATATAAGCCAGGGTTGTCTGTATGAAGATTTGAAATACTAAAATACTGAGGACTAATTGATATTGAGTTCACATCCTTTCCACTAGCAAGTTGTAAGGCTGCCAAATTTACCTTTGCAGAGCTCCAATAAGCTACATTAGTTCCTGCTGCATAGATATTATTGTAATTTGAATTTACAATGGCTGATGTTGTACCTACATAATATGCGTAACCAACCCCAGTATTACTGAAAGTATTATTATACACATTCACATTAGAACCACCTGTACTGTAAAATGCACCACCTGTTGTGGATCCCGATGTTATATTTACTGAATTATATAAATATTTCTGGTACGTTGAATAATAATTATCTATTCCATAAATAGAACCTGTTGTACCTGATTGTGTTACAAAGTTATTAGAAATTAAACCTGGTTGTGCAGAAGTATTATCACAATAATAAATATATATTCCATAATTTGTACTTGTTCCGGAACCATGTACATATACTTTATTTTTACTTATAGAAACCAAATTATCATTATAGCCAGCATAAATTCCATAAACTGTTCCTGAATTTGTACCATTTTCTACTACATTTGAATTTATAACAGTAGAATCCTGATAATTGGAGTAAATACCATAGTAATAGAAATTTTTAACAATATTTCCTTCTACTCTATTTCCTTTTTCCAGTGAACTGCTACTCGATCCATAATTATAAATGCCATAATAACCACCCAAAATAAGATTATTAGTTAACTGGTTATAATTATCTAATGAACTCGCACTATTTATTACTTTGCTTGATGAAGAAGATGATGATGCTTCTAGCTCTAGTATATTTCCATTAAATATATTATAATCACTTCCATCTGATATTTCAAGAACAGTAGCAACACTAGATGTTGCTTTTATCGTCATTTTTTCAAAACGAATATAATCAACTCCTGTTAGTTTTACCACATAGGAACCTGTTGAATTCGTTAAAATAACAGAAGTACTGTCTCCATTTTGAGAGCGGAAAGTAACAGTTGCATTAGGCCCGGAAGTTGGAATTTGGCCTATAGTTAATGTTTCATCGTAAGTACCAGGGGCAACATCAAAAACCACATGCCCACAAAGGCCATACTGGTTAATTGCATTAATTGCTGCATTAAATGTAGAAAAATTAGCTCCAGTTGTATTTGAAATCAAATAGTTACCAGAAGCAATTCTTGGTACAACCACTGTTGAAAGAGTATCATTTAAATGATCTTCATCTTGAGAGCTACTTGTCCAGACTTTAATTGTATCTGTCGTAAATGATACAAATGGATAAGATCCTATTGTAATGATAGAATCATTAGTGTAAGCCAAACTACCTGCAAATGTGAACGGAGTTTGTAAAACACCATTTACACTCCATTCGATCGATGTGGAAGAAAGTGGTAACGTTCCGAAATTTTTCAATTTAACGCTAATCGGCAAACTTCCCCCTCCAGAACATGGTGTCAGACTACTCATATAGCTTATAATACCTGCATCGTTTTGCCTGATATTAAATTCAAAAGCCCCTATATCCGGAGTAGTACTATTCCTTAAAGTTCCAGCAATATCTTTTGTGATTTCAGGAAGTGGTAATGCAACTCCATTTAGCAATGGATTATTTACATTATAACTATGAGTGGTTGGAAAATTGGGGTCTATCGAAATAGAATGCTGATCTTTATTACTTACTGTTTGTAAGGTAGCTAAACCTGTACGTTCTGAGCCCCAATATGCAAATTTAGATCCTGAAGGAGCATATAAATCATTATAATCAGAACTATCAATTGCCGTTGGGGTTGCATTATAATAGCTATAACCTGCACCAGTATTGTTAAAAATGTTATTCAATACACGAACACCACTACCTCCTGTCAAGTAAAACGCACGACTTGTATTGATCGGCGATGTAATATTTACCGAATTATAAAATACCTGTACATTAGTAGAAGCATTTAATGAAATACCTGTATTTTGATATGTACTA
The DNA here is from genome assembly GCA_963667975.1 of Bacteroidales bacterium. Lineage (GTDB taxonomy): Bacteria > Bacteroidota > Bacteroidia > Bacteroidales. Next base: position 2,375,897 of record OY764079.1, on the reverse strand, counting down.
CCATCAGATTGGCTAACAAAATTATTTGCTATCATTATCCGTTTTGGCAAAGATGAAGTACATGCATTCAGGTAAATACCAACTCCCGTTCCCGCTCCAATCATTTGTACCTTATTGTTTTGGAATTCAGAACGACCTATTACATTGCTTGCATAAATCCCATATAATGTTGTTGATGAAGCTGATGCCGAAATAAGTGTATTATTATTTACGATACAGGAATCCTGATAGCCCAGGTTAAGTCCGTAATAATAGAATCCAATAATTTTATTATTAATGAATTTATTACCTGTTTCACTTGTCGTTGATGTTCCTGCAAATAAAATACCATAATAACCATTAATAATTTCACAGTTAGAAACAATGTTATTATTTTCAATCGTTGTAGAAGAGTAAACACCTGAATAATTAGAACTTGTCGATACAGGCATTTCTAATGAGCAACTATCGATTGAAATATTATTTGCACCTCCCGTTAACTCAATAACACGGCCATAAGAAGCCCCTGTCGTCTTTAATGTTAAGTTACGAAGTACAATATTATTACATCCATCTAGCCTTAACACGTAATTTGAAGCAGCATCTAGTGCTTCATACGTTAATACTACATCCGATTTATTTCCAGTTGCTGACTGAAATATTACTTTATTTGACGAGGAAGTTCCTATTATTAGCGGAATTATAGCATTAACCGTATAAGTACCTGGCGCAATATTCAGTACAACTGAACCACATACTCCTTTTGACTGAATCTGACTAATGGCATCATTAATTGTAGCAAAGTCAGAAGCTTGTGTTCCCACTGTATATGTGCCTCCTGGCAAAGAAGTTTGAATAGTGTTTTCTATTACGGTGTCATTAATATTATTTTGATCTCCTAATCCGTTAGGATTTTTTGACCATGCCTTAATCGTATAAAACTGACCACTATTAAATGTATAGTTTCCAACCGTTATATCAGCAGTTGCCAAGGTATTAAGATTGCCATTAAAGGTATAAGGCGTTTGTAAAATGCCATTTACTTCCCAATTTATTTCCGCAGACGTAAGAGGAGACAACCCAAAGTTTTTTATTTTCAAAACGACGGCTGCGGGCACCCCTGCACAAGGAGCACCAGGCTGTACAACAGCTACTACACCTGCATCATCAGTGATTAAATCGAATTCATCGGCACCTATATCAGGAGTAGCTGCATTTCTATTATTTCCATCAATATCTGTTAGTACCTCAGCAAGGGGTGTTCCTAAATTATTTAATTGAAAATTATTAAGATGCAAATCCGTTAAAGAAGCAAAATTTGGATTAACAGAAATAGAGTTTACATCTTTTGAGCTTGCTGTTTTCAATGCAGCTAAGCTTGTTTTTGCCCCACTCCAGTAAGCTAAATTAGTCCCTGTTGCATAAATATCATTATAATTAGAATTTACAATAGCAGATGTTGTGCCTATATAATATGCATACCCCCCCCCTGTATTACTAAAAATATTGTTATACAAATCTACATTCGAACCGTTTGTGCTATAAAAAGCGCCTCCGGTCGTAGATCCTGATGTTATATTCACAGAATTATACAGGTATTTTTGATACGTTGAATAATAATTGTCTATGCCATAAATGGAACCTGTAGTACCTGATTGAGATATGAAATTATTAGAAATGATACCTGGCTGAGTAGCAGTATTATCGCAATAATAAACATATATTCCATAGTTTGCGCTAGTTCCGGATGTATGTACATATATTTTATTTTTACTTACAGAAAGTAAATTATCATTGTATCCAGCATAAATTCCATATGCAACTCCAGCATTAGAGCCATTTTCTATTATATTAGAATTTATTACTACTGAATCCTGAAAATTAGAATAAATTCCATAATAATAAAAACCGTTAATACTATTTCCTTCTATTACACTTCCCTTTTGCAATGAAGAAGAGCTACCTCCGGATGAGTAAATTCCATAGTAACCATTCTTAACTATATTATTTCGAAAAATATTATAATTACTGATTGCTGTTCCATCGTAAATACCTGCATAGGTATTCGATGAAGTCATAGGCATTTCTATAAGATTTGACTCTATAACATTATAATTTGAAGTTCCGTCAAATACAATACCATATCCATTAGCTGCTCCAGCAGGCTTTACTGATATATTTCTAATCGTAAAATAATTTGCATTATCAAATTTAATTACATAATTATCATTCGTACCTTGAGCTGCGTATGTAAAAACGACACTACTTTTATCTCCAGTTTCTGATTCAAATATTACTCTATTAGTAGATGAAATCCCTGGAAAAGAACTTAAAACTAATTGCTGATTATAGGTACCTGGTTTTATTTTTATTGTTACAGGGCCACTTACACCACAATTACTAAATACATTCATCAAATCTGCAAAAGTTGTAAAGTTTGCAGAAGCATTCCCTACCGTATAAGTTCCATTCAATATTTGGCTACACCCATAAAGGTTTACCTTTAAAGTATCATTCAAAGCATTTAGATCTGCACTATCATTAGGTAAACTTGTCCATACCTTTAGAATATGAGAGCCTGCTGGAACATTAATATTACCGATCGTAACCAAAGAAGAGCTTACATCCTGAGTTAAAGAACCAATCCAATTATAGGAGCCTTGTACAACTTCGTCAAGAGCCCAATTTACTGTAACTTTCTTTAATGTATCTGTTCCAAAATTTTTGAGCCTAATTTTTATAGAATGAGGTAGCGTTGTCTCAACAATTCCTATAGGTTGACTTATTTGCGTTATACCAGCATCACGGGATTCGTTAGACTGTAAAAAATTAATTTTTATATTCGGCCTTTGAGAGGCTGTAGCACTATTAGAAGTTGAAGGACACACCCCTCCTGCATCGCTCCTGTAACTGTGCGAAGAAATAAAAGAGGTAGCTGTCTGGTTTACTTGTGCATTATAGCTATAATCGCTCGCTGTTACATATTTATCAAAACAAGTTTCTATAACAATATTACTTGTCCCATCCCAAATAAAATCGACTGTAAAAGGATGTACATTCCATCCAGCTGTATTTACATACATTGGATTGTAATATACTTGAGTAAGCCCGGTAAGCCACGCAGTACCCAAAACATTCTCACTAGTTGTTCCAATTTTAATTGTATAGTCTTTAAAATATGTATTGGAAGGCGCATTTCCAGAGCTAGAAACAGGTGCTGGAGTAACAACATCAAAAGCGATGCTCGAAATTTTCCCTACAGGTGCATTTAATGCCTGCAATTCTGAAGCCAATATTAAATATTGCTCTTTACTACCTGTATATCTCATCCCATAAGGAGTTGGAAAAGCTGTATTTGTATTTACTATAGTACCTGTTCCCACTTGTACATTAGCATTTCCTCTAAGAATCAAAAATGAATTACATCCTATTGTTGGGTAGCGTGAAATATTACCAAAGTTATCTGATGCTTCAATTCGCCAACATATACTATTATTATACGTAAAACTAGGAATTTCCCCATTATATAATGAACTTATGTTAGTCATTGGAATACTCATTTCAGATCCTCCGTTTACCGAATAGTAAAGAGTCGCTGAAATAGGATTTTGATCAGTTATAGTTGCCGAAATAGGGAAAGGTCCCGTTGTGTACACCGTATCTCCATAATTAGGTAAATTTAATGCAATTACAGGAGGATCTAGCTCATTATTTGAAGCAAGCACATTAATGTCATCAATCAGCCAGCCATAACGGCCGTCTCCACCAGGAGTTGCTCCATCAGCAAGTTTGAAACGTATTTTTACATCGGTTTTATTCGCAGCTATCACAGAAATATCAAATAGTTCCTGTTTCCACCAAGTATTATTAGGTATTGCTGCACCATCTGAGCTCCAATCAGACACGTAGCTGCTTTCACTGAACCGATTGCCCGTAAACATACCGCTTCCCTTGTAATGGGCACCTGTTAATGGAACCCAAGTAGCCCCACCATCGGGAGATACTTCAATATATCCACCATCACCGTAAAATACTTTACAAATTTGAGCAAACTTCAGATAAACAACAGTTTTTCCAACTGTTGACATTGAGGTTGTTGTAAGATAAACTATTTTACCGGTTTGAACTTGCATGGAATCAGAAAAAGCTCCCTGGTATGCAAGATTTGAAGTTAAAGTCCAATCCGTACCCCCTGCAGGCACTGTTGAGCTACTTACACTATCACCTAAAGATGGTGACTCGAAGTTTTCATGATAAACATTAACGGTTTGTGCCTTAACAAAATAAGACAGCATTACCGCTAAAAAAAATAGCAGTAGTTGTTTCATGGCTTAGTAATTTTAAATTATTTCAAATTGCGCTTTAAAATTACCAATAGCTGTATTTATTAATGCAAACCAACAGTTAAAATCATGTTATTTTTTGTTAAATAAGATGATCGTTTAGATAAAACAATATTATCATAAATATTTCTTCATATAATTCAGTTACCAAACTATATATCTGAAAAATGCGATCTCTTCAATCTTAAAAATACAAACTACATTTCAACATAGAATCTTTCTATTTAGAAATAGCAATACTTCAAAACTTATTTCAAGTATCTATTTTATAACATCATATTATTATCTATGATTACATAATAATAATATACAAACTTATAATATACATTATTCATATAATTTAACCTACACTCTCTATGGTTAATTATATGTAAATATTTCACATGCAATTTTTTATTATACATATTCTAATTCTCAATAATATATACAGCATATTTTCAGTAATAGTGATATACTTATTCTCAATACACTCTGAATGTTAAATATTTGAAATCAATATCTTTGGATCTGCAATTCAGCATTCTAGTTCCATGATCAAGGTTTCGAAGCGACTGTAATATTAAAGTATCATAAACAAAGCAGGAAGTATTTATTTTTCAATATATTGAAAAATAAATACTTCCTGCAAAATTCCATCACTAAATAATATTATTTACTTACAGCTACCACTCTTGAGCCTGAGGCAGACATGCAACTTCCATCATACATAGATTCAGCTGAGACTGGTCCCATTTGATATTCTCCTTTAGAAACCACCCTTACCTGATAGTAAAATGATTTTTCAGTATAATAGGCAGAGGTAAAGTAGAGGATCCTATCATCACGAATATCGGTATAATCAGCATTTGCAGGATCTTTTATCCAACTATATTCGCGTTCATTCGATAAACGTGGATTGTCAATTTCGAAGCATGCCGGAAGCATATCCGTTATTACAATATTCGGAACAGAATATTGATTGGTTGATTTGAGTGTAATTTTTACCACAAGCAAATCGTTCTGCTTAATATTTTTCAAATCAACAGGTTTTCCCCAACGATTGTAGAATTGTTTTCGAACCTCCAAATTTTCATCACGTTCAGGTATTTTCCCCGATTTGCTTACCCCCTCGGCTTCGTAATAATAATAGAGTATTCCATTCCCACTGGTTTTAATCTTCAATAACGTATTTTGAATATTTTGAGTAATCACCAAATTTTGATTATCAAACGATGCTATTTGTTTCTGACCTGAAGTTATCTGAGCTTTGACATTGGCAGCATTGGCTTTTCGGCTCATTTTCCCGAATGCAAGCAAACTAAATGCTTTTTCCTGTGTTGATGTCCAGTACTTTGATCTCAACTCTGTAGAAATTGATTTTGCCAAAACCGGAATTTCCGGACTAGAAGGATCAGCATCCATAAGAGTTGACAATACCAGTGCTTTGTTACGTAAAGCAGACGTATAGCTGCTACTGTAGCGCGATACATAATTTCGGGTTGCAAAGTTTGCCGGAACAATATTTCGGTAACTATTTTTATCACCAGCCAACGCAAAGGCACAAGCAAGCATAAACTTCTGATCCGTAGTAGTTAATGAATTATTCATTTTATAATGGTTCATCAACGAAACATTTGGTTTTCCAGCCAGTGAAAGTATGTAAAGTGAATAGAATATTTCTTCCCGATCAGTACGAACCGCTGACAATTGGCCTTTTTCATTCCAGCAATAATATTCAGCTGTTTCCTTTTTTCGTGCTTCGCGCAGTAAATAAAGTAAAGCGTTTTCTAATTGATTTTTATTCACTTCATAACCAGCATTTTTACATTCTACCAGAAAATGCGTTGCATAGGCAGATGCCCACCAGTTTCCATCAGAGTAATTTGGCCATATTTCAAAACTACCGTTGTAATCCTGTAGGCCTTGTATTTTTTGAATTGCTTGTTGTACAAGATAGTTCGGATTGTAGAAGCTTCCGGTATTATCTTGTTTAATTACTTTAGCAATATCCCGATAATAGAGCAACGGAAACGCAGTAGAAACGGTTTGTTCCAGACATCCATGGGGATAATTCAAAAGATCGGTCAATTGCCGGCTGTACTCAATCATTGGGGATTTACTGATTATCAGTTTTGCCCTTGAAGTTGATGCAATATAATCGTTGGTAATCGTAAATCCCTTTTCCGAGTTTGCATTAATACTTCCTGATCCTGACATTTTAGACAATCCAGCGATAGGACGAACGGTTACTTCTGTTACGTCTATATAAGTTTTATTCTCAGCCTCAACAGTCACTGTTATCTTAGCTTCACCAATATCATTTAAGGCCGAAACCGTAAAAGGTAATTGGGTTTCGCGGTTAGCCGGAATATTTACAGTTACAACATTCTTCTCTTTCAGTTTCACAGGGCCACTTGTGGTGAACGTAAGTTTTGCCGACAATGGTTTTTCAGTAGTATTACTAAGCATTACCGGAACTTTTGCATTATCACCAGGACTTAGAAAACGAGGCAACGCGGTACTTATCACGATCGGATCTGCTACCTGAATCTGTTTTTCGGCATTACCAAATCTACGTCCATTCCAGGCTACTGCCATCACACGTAAACTACCCGAAAACTGTGGAATATCAAACGTAAAAGACACCTTCCCGTTTCCATTGCTCTTCAAAATACCACTCCATAGTGAAATAAGTTTTACTCGTTTATTGGTAAGCGGATTTATTCTACGTTCCAACCCAAAACCTCCATCACCTCCTGTACTGGATTTGCGGGCAGCAATCTCGGGATAGAGATAGGCATACAGGTCATAACTGCTTACTTCTAAAGCTCGTTTTTGATAGAAAAAGTCATACGGATCCGGAGTCTTGTAATTCTTTATCTGCAAGATACCTTCATCAACCACTGCTATTGTATATTGTGTATTAGGTGCAGACTGAACCGTAACTGTTTGCCGGGTTCGTGAGTTCACTTTTTCAGGAGCAGAAAGCGTTAACGCCAGATGATCTGACTTCTGTTCTGTTTTCAGAGAAATATATCCATGAGCTACCGTTAGCGGAAGCTGAACATCATCCATCTGTCGAAGAATGGTTGCGGAAATAAAGATATTGGGAAGATGCCCCTCCTTAATAGGCAGATTCAGATTTGCAGTCTTATTCTGAGCATCCAGCACATAATATTCCTGAACATTTTCACGTTCAACCGTTACTACCAACTTTCCGGAAAACGGGCACTTAAAGAGCAGATTTGCCGTTTCTCCAACACTATACACGTCCTTATCTGACTCTATCATTATCTCACCATCTTTGCTCACTTCAAAAGAGGTAAAATAGGTATCGTTATAACCGTAGGCATAAAAATCCTGTTTTACGTAATAACCTGATTCATTGTTAAAAATACGAACTTCATAATTTCCTGACTGAACCGGAATATAGGTTAATGACACAGGCTCTCCGGTAAAAGAAAGTTCTTTTGAGAGCATCGTAAATTCCTTACGCTGAGAATTATATGTAAAATCAGTACCACTTCGCTGAATAATATTTTCGTAATGATAGCGAATAATCTGAACTCTGGTTTTTGCATTTTTTACCGGATTCCCATTTTTATCGAGAGCAGCAAATTGCATTGTTATCGGGCGACGAGTAGAAACCCAGCCATCGAAATTCCGGATACCGTAAAAAATCCGTTGGGTATTCAGTACAAAGGTGCTCAATCTGTTTACCGGACGACCATTTTCATCAAAGACAGTAGAGAATAATCTGCCCTGCCATTGGCCTATCCCCCTGATATCAGGCAACTCCAGTTCATCAGTGTAAACACCTTTTTCATTTGTTTTCCCTTCATTGGTAATTCCTCCTAAATCAGGTTCTTCTGTAAATGTAGGATCAAAAGTCCAGTCTTTAAAATTCTTAGGTTGAAATGCCTTATAACGGAAAAGCAATTCACTCTCCACATTTCTGTTTGCTGCCGGAGGCCCAAAGAAATTTGTAGCCTGAAGATTTACTTTTGCTACTTCACCTGGGGCATACTCCTTTTTATCCAAGCTTACCTGAACTTTAATTCTGTCGGGCATAAACTCTTCAATCATCAAATTATAGCTATTGAGCAAAACATCATTTGCCGAATAAACCTCATAGGTATATTGTCCGGTCATATATTTCGGAGGCACAACACAATGAAATTCAACAGCCCCTTCATTGTTTGTATTAAGTTTCCGAACAAATAGCTCCTTACCATTAGGCTGAATCAATTTTACTTTAAGCGGCAAATTGGGAACTATATTCCATTTTCGTGTTCGAACAATTGTATTTACATACACCGAATCTCCAGGACGGTACAAATTTCTCGGACCATATATAAACACATCATAATCAATATTTTGAATAGTTTTACCTCCTAAATCAAAACGAGAAGTTTCCACCTGCGTCTGATTAAAATAAACAAAGTTAAAATCACTTCCACTACGTGCTGTGATCATTGCCATATTAAAGCCTGAAACATATTTTTTCACATTATCGAAAACGGCTATACCCTGGGCATTGGTAACTGCACTTTGCAACGTTTGATTATTGGATGAAATAAAATTCACCTTAATACCTGACAACGCTTTGGTGGTACGAATTGAATTGGCCATAACCCAAATTTGATCTTCCGAAACTTTACATATCAAGCCAATATCAGAAAGAGAAACCAGCGCCACATCACGCAACCATTTCTTTTCAGTGGACTCAATGCGAACAAGGAGAAACCCTTTCAATGCACCACTCATATCCAAATCTTCCGGCTTAAGATTAAGCAAACGAAGGTTTCCGTTTTTCGGTAATGCTTCTGTGTTTACTTCTTTTGAATAGATGAGCTTTCCGTAATTCTCGTTAAATGGGTATAAATAAGTGCTTCTGTCTACATAATCGCCATTTTCATTTTGCTGAAATTCATCCTCTTCATAATAGTAATCATAATCCTTTCCTCCTCGTAAATAGTGGATAATATTATTTTCAAAAATTTTAAAAACTGAAACCTTTACAGTTGGTACTCCAACAATATTAATCCCCAGATTACGGTTCCCCAGCGTTGTCATATAATAGCTGTTTTGATCCTGAAAGCCCAAATATGGATCTGCTTTTTTGAACGTAACCTTTTGCGAATAATCATTTCCTAATGACTTATTGAAGACACCACTAAGCGAACCTTTCAACATAACTTCATAGGTTTTCCCCTCTTCAAAAGTTCCGGAAAGAGTCACATCATTCCGATCTGTTTCTGCAGTAAACTGAACAGCAGGCTCAAGGGAAATAAAATCTTTTAGATTCTGATCTTTTACGGGTTGGTTAAAATAGATTCTGATAAATGACTTTTCTTCATCATAACCAGGCAGCATCTGAATTACTTCCAACTTTTCTCTGGATGGAATTGCAGCCGTTACTGTCATTCTTTCTGAGGTAGTTCTGTTACTACCCTGACATGACAATCCTTTATCAATTTCAATTTGAACCGGGAACCCTTGAGCATTCTCCGGATCAGGAGCAACAAATTCCACTTCAACCGTTGAAGCTGTTCCGTTCGTGATTATTTTATAATTCAGGTCTTTTTGAGTTGTTTTCAACTTCAAATATTTATTCAGTTCCCATGTATTTACCGGAAAATTAAAGATAATTCCCATTCGTATTGCCAGATTATTCAGTCCATCCTCCGAAATTGTCCAGTAGGCATTGGTTGCTTCAATCTTCAGATAAGGGGTATGAAAAACCATCGGTTCTGTCGATACCGACTTTTTATCTTTCAGGTATTTATTTAAAGAAGGTAAAAGCAACGCTTTATAGTCGGTATTAGGAGCAAAACCCTCTACAGGTGAAAATGTCAGTTCGTTTCGGGAAGTCCATTTAAAAAATCCACGTACTTCCGGAATAAATTGCACATACACGGAGGTATCCCATGTATTAATAAGAGAGTCAGGAACCAAGTCTTTATTAAACTTAAATACAACATTTTGTTGTGTTGCTATTTCGTCTTTTAAACTGGTTTCGGTTATGGAAATCATGTTTCGACTACATGCCAAAAGAGCCACTACAGCTACAAAGAAAATCCATTTAATAAGTTTCATAGGTTTAATGGGAATTTAAAGGGAACATAAGAAAAAACCCTGTTACACCTAACGTATAACAGGGTTTAAAATTATAATTTTTTAAGACTTAAAGTGATTTTAGACATTTTTTTATATTCGCCTCTACCCTGTTGATTATCTGAGATATATCCGCTTTCACAAAAGTTTCACCAGTGATTTGCTCGTACAATTCGATGTAACGGTCAGAAACCTGGTTTACAAACGTTTCATCCATCTCTGGAACCTGCTGACCATCCTTACCCTGAAAGCCATTATCCATCAACCATTCGCGAACAAATTCCTTGGATAGCTGGCGTTGTTTTTCACCTTTTTGTTGACGTTCATCATAACCTTCGGCATAAAAATAACGTGAAGAGTCAGGCGTGTGAATTTCATCAATCAGATAAATCTGTCCATCAGCTTTTCCAAATTCGTATTTAGTATCAACCAAAAGTAATCCTCGTTCTTTGGCCATCTCGGTGCCTCTCTGAAATAATGCCAACGTATATTTTTCAAGTTGCGCATAATCTTCTTTGGAAACCAGATCCAAACTGATAATCTCTTCCTTGGAGATATCTTCATCATGCCCTATCACGGCTTTGGTTGTAGGCGTAATAATAGGCTGCGGAAAACGATCATTCTCTTTCATACCTTCAGGCATTGATACACCACAAATAGTACGTTTTCCTTCTTTATATTCACGCCATGCATGACCCGAAAGATATCCGCGAATTACCATTTCTACTTTGAATGGTTCACAAAAGCGGCCTATGGTAACCATTGGATCAGGTACACAAATTTTCCAGTTTGGCACTATATCCTGAGTTGCATCCAGAAATTTTGCAGCTATCTGATTCAATACCTGACCTTTATAAGGAATACCCTTTGGTAATACCACATCAAATGCAGAAATTCTATCGGTAACAATCATCGCCATATATTGCCCTTTGATGTTATAAACATCACGAACCTTTCCAACATATAAATTATGCTGGCCTTCAAAATTAAAGTTTGTGTTGGTTACTGTACTCATTTTAAATTTATTATAATGGTTATTTAATATTTATTAAACAAAAAAGCCTGCTAAAACAAATGTCGTAACAGGCTAATTTCTTATTCAGGCACCAATTTAGTGCTTGATTTCAAAAGAAGCAAAGTTCTGCACTTCACCTTCTTCTGTTTCAACGGAAGATACATTAGCCCCTATTGGACCTGTTTTACACCATTCAAGAAAATGCTCAAGAGCCTCCTCTTCTCCCTCTGCCTCAATATATACAGATCCATTGCTTTTATTGCGAACAAATCCAAATATACCATGCTTATAAGCAGCCTGCATAGTGCAAAAACGGAATCCTACTTTTTTTACCTTTCCGTTAACATTGATTTTCAGATGCTTTTTCATGTGTAGTTCTTGTAGTTTTTAAGAAAATGTTAAAATCCCAACCGCAAATATACAGCATGAAATATCCGAAACCAAATTAATTTTCGTTATTCATAAACCCGGCGTTCTCTATACAACGTAAAAAGCTCTGAGAGAAGAAAATATTATCTTTCTTTGAATATCGTTTTTGTGTAAAAATTTGAGCTAAATTCTCCAATCCATTTTCTTCAATTAGCTTTTGCGTTAAAGCCATAGCCTCTTTTTCTATATATATTTCATCGATTTGTTCCGCTGTATAATCATTATATTCTTCAAAATGAATTAATCCGGCATCTGGTAAACGATCTGTTAATTCAGGTTGTTCATCAGGATAACCAACCACTAACGTTGTTATTGGCACAACAGCTTCGGGAAGGTTTAGAAATTTCGAAATTTCATCAGCCATGTAAGTAGTCGTCCCCAAATAACAAATCCCTAATCCCTTATCTTCAGCTGCCACAGCTACATTTTGAGCAACAAGTAAGGCATCAATTGCTGCAGTAAAAAATGACAAAAAATTGTCAAAACCGGGTTCTGCATTACGCTGACGGCACCATTTGTTGAAACGGTTAAAATCAGCACAAAATGTCAGCAACACCGGAGCTTGAAAGATCATTGGCTGATTAAAGTGAAACTTCGCCAACTCTTTTTTCTTCGCTTCATCCTGAGTCACAACTACACTATAAACCTGCATATTACCAGTTGTAGATGCCCGAAATCCTGCATGTAATATTTCCTGCAGAACTTCCAAAGACACTGGAGTCGGTTTGTATTTACGAATTGAACGATGTTCCAATAAGTTTTGAATTGCTTCCATATGTTGTATTAGCGTTTTATACGATTAATGATTTTTTCGTTCATCAGTTCACGGCGGGCATCACTGGCTATCCAACGAGCCGAAGGAGATGTTGTATTGAGTAAAATATCACATGTTTTAAGAGCTTTTAAACGTAAAAAATGAGAACGTTTTCCCAGTTGTCGTAAAGCCCAGTTTACAGCTTTCTTCACAAAATTACGTTCATCTGTCGAATACTGAATAATCAATTTAAAGTAGGGTAAAAAGTTCTTGTCAGATGTTTTCTTTTCATACATGGCTTGTTTTGCTATTATGGTAAATGCCGCCCTGCGAACATATTCTTCTTCGCAACAAACCCAATCATTTACTTTTTTCCAACCCAGCGGAATAATCCCAAAAAGATTAAAGATTACACCATCACAAATATCCCATGTATTAAAATCGAGCACCCAACGATCCATTTGTTCATCTGTAACAAGTTGCGGATCATCAATCATAGAAGCTACATGGCGTGCTTCGTGGATATTTGTTTGCCATAAAAGCTCAGCCAGTTCATGATTTTTTCGATATCGTTTACTTAAGTCTCTCATCACTGGAACCTTAACGCCCAGCGCATTGGATGTTTGAATGCCAAATCGCGACATTCCGTTCACTACTTCTGAATCAGCACATTGGTGCAGCTCTTCAACGATTGCATCGCATAAAACCTGATTCGGATTCATTGGGAGTATGTTTGTGCAAAGATATTGGTTTCTTTTTTCTCACACATTATTTTCTACATCAAAAACGTGACAAACATAAAATTAAACGAATGATATTTTTTATTTCCACTATTCTTATTTGTATCTTTATACTGTTCATCTCTCAAAAATCAAATATTGTGAAACAAATTATCACGTGTATATATCTATTGTCAGGTATCTTCCTGTATGGCAATGGGCAAGACAATCATTACAGGATTATGTTTTACAATACCGAAAATTTCTTTGATCCATTTAATGATTCACTTACACGGGACGATGATTTCACCCCAACGGGGAAACAGTTTTGGGGAAAAACAAAATTTTTGAAAAAGCGAAATAACCTTTTTAAAGTAATCCTGGCACTTGGGGAAGGGAACCCGCCCATTGCAGTTGGGTTATGTGAAATAGAAAACCGATACGTATTAAATGAGCTGTGCTTTAACACACCTTTGCGAAAATATAACTACAAAATTATTCATTACGAATCACCCGATCCACGCGGAATTGATGTTGCTCTGCTCTATCGGACTGATTTTCTAAAGCCCCTATCTTCAAGAGCAATACATGTAAGCTATTCTCCAAATCCTGATTTTAAAACCCGGGATATTCTTTATACTCAAATACTACTGAAACAGATAGATACGCTACATCTGTTTATAAATCACTGGCCTTCGAAACTTTCGGGAGAACAAGAATCGCAACCCCTGCGTGATGCGGCTGCACTTGCATTAAGAACTGTGACCGACTCTATTCTGAATTATAATCCAAACGCTAATATTATCATTATGGGTGATTTTAATGATGAGCCCCTTTCTTACTCCATCTCTCAAACATTGAATGCACAAAGTACTGACGACATACTAAAACCAAAAGAACTGATAAACCTAATGGCAGAAAAAACAGGCAAAGAGGGTTCGCATAACTATCAGGGAAAGTGGAGTCTACTCGATCAGATTATTGTTTCGGATAATTTACTAAAAAATGAAAACAAACTTAATATCTATACCAAACAAGCTCATATTTACAAAGCTCCGTTTTTGTTAATAAAAGACTTCAAAAGTCTCGACGAAAAACCCTTCAGAACTTATAGCGGGCCACGATATCTGGGAGGATTCAGTGATCATTTACCAGTGTGGATAGAGATAGAGACAAAATGAAACTTTATTGCAACAAATAAAGACCATCAGTATTATCATTATTTTTGCGCTACAATTTTAAGGATAGAGGGTTCTTATAATAAAAACATTGCACGATGTGTTACGTATTAATATTCAATGCTTTTCACAATGAACCAACAAGCTTATTTTTTCATTAAACATTCATATAGCATATCTGCATGTTTATTTAAAATACTTTCTCTGTTAACTTTATTTCTCACTCCACATCTTGCATTCAGTCAACATTTTGCAATAATCAGTGATATTCACGGAGCCAGTATAAGTACGTTGCAGGTATCACAACTGGTTAAAAGCCGGAACCCTGAGTTTATTATTACTTCTGGAGACAATCATTATGAAAGTCTATCGGGTATTGACGAACAAATAGGGCCATATTACAGTGATTTTATTCATCCATACATTGGAAATTATGGAAACGGCGATACGATAAACCGATTTTTCCCATGCATAGGCAACCACGATGTGGAATTAAACGGCTTCAATAGTTATCTGAACTATTTTACATTGCCTGGTAACGAACGATATTATGATTTTGTGAAAGGCAATGTACATTTTTTTGCATTGGACTGTCTGACTACAGAACCTGATGGAATCAGTGACACTTCAGTTCAGGCTTTCTGGCTAAAAAACAAGCTTGCATTGTCTGTTTCTCCGTTCAAGGTTGTTTATTTTCATTATTCACCATATACTTCCGGTTACCATGGAAATACAAATTATATGCACTGGCCGTTTAAACAATGGGGCGCATCCATTGTAATATCAGGTCACGATCATGATTATGAACGGTTAATGATTGACAGTTTGCCTTATCTGGTTTGTGGCGTTGGAGGAGGAGCATTGTACACAATTTACAATCCGCTACCCGGAAATCAATTATTCGACGGGATCCATCATGGAGCAGTGTTTGTTACGGTTTCTCCAGATAGTGCAGTATTTCAATTCCAATCGACAAATGGCTTATTGATTGATGAGTTTGTTCTGTTCAAAACGCAAGCATGTTTACACATAAATGATCTTCAAAACGCTCCCGAATTCTTCCATTTTACGTGTAGTCCGAACCCTGTAAAAGAAACGATCAGAATTGAATTTGAGCTTTCTCATGCCGAAAATGTGGAATTCAGTCTATCAGATGCCTCCGGAAAGATGCTTTATACTATTCCTAAAAAACATTACGACTCCGGAAAGCATTTTATTCAACTGAATTGTAATGATTTTACACCTGGAATCCATTTTCTTTACCTGAAATCGGGAGAAGTACCTTTTGTCCATAAATTTGTACTTACGAAGTAATTGATACAAACAATCCAATCATAAAATAAAAGATATGAATTATAAAATTATTTCCAGAATTTTAATTTTGCTAAACATGATTGTGTTACTGGGACAAATCTGGCCGGAAGGCACCCCTCCCTTTGCACGGGTTGTAAATATCCTGGTTTTAGGATTGAATCTGGTTTATCTTTCAATGATTCTCTATCAGAAAAAACAATCTAAAACCAATCCCTAAGCATATTTAAGAGACTGCCACTTTGAACAAAAAGAATAGATCAGGATGAAAAACAAATTCCTTATTACCTTAATGTTTCTTCAATCAGCATTCTATAAAGTTCCATGATGGTAAGCCCCATCGCACGTGCCTGCTGAGGAACTATGCTGTTTTCGGATTGGCCGGGAACTGTATTTACTTCCAGAAAATAAATATGTTTAGTAGATTGTTCTACAATAAAGTCGAAACGAACGATTCCTTTACAGTTGAGAGCATCGTAAAGATGGGTTGCTGTTTGGCGAATTTCTTCAGCCATTTCAGAAGTTAAATCTGCAGGCGTAATTTCCATAGATTTTCCCTGATATTTGGCTTCATAATCGAAAAATTCTTTTTGAGAAATGATTTCGGTTAACGGAAATACAATATGTTTTCCATTGACTTTGATCATTCCACAGGTAATTTCACGACCGGAAATAAACTCTTCAACCAATACCTGATGATCTTCATGAAATGCTTTGGCAAGAGCAATATCAAGATCTTCCGGATTATTTACTTTAGACATTCCAATACTAGAGCCGCCTGCATTCGGTTTTACGAAACAGGGAAATTTGAGATTATCTCTGATATAAGCTGTATCAGAATTATTACCAAACAGATGAACTGATTTTGCCACATGAGCATAGAGCCCGGCAGCTACCACTTTGTTGCAAAAACCTTTGTTAAACGTCAATGCAGAGGTTATAGAATCGCAGGTGGTATATGGAATTCCAAGCATTTCGAAATAACCCTGAAGCAAACCATCTTCACCCGGTGTACCATGAATGGCAATAAATGCACAATCAAATCTTACCTTTCGATGATTTATCGTAACCGAAAAGTCATTTTTATCTATTGGAGTCCTAATTCCATCCAACGACTGATAATACCACAACTTTCGGGTAATCACAATTTTAAATACCTTATATTTCGCCGGATCAAGATTTTTTTCAATTACTGCCGCACTTTTTATAGAGATAACTGATTCTCCAGAGTATCCACCTGCTAATAGAGCTATATTTTTTCTTCGTTGTGCCATATTTGTAAAGTTTGTCAGCACAAAGGTAGAAAGTTTTTATGGGGTAAAGTATAGTTTATGATTTAGTTTTTGTGTTCAAAAATGGAGTAATGATCACTCTTCGTTATTTGGCGTTTATTACCAAATCTTGCAAACCAACATTTAACTTACAAATTCAGACAATCAAATGTATTGAAGAAATGGAGAAGTGATTCTAAAAAACTAAATAATAAAAATATCACAGCTTATTAACGTATCAGTGTCAAACAAACCATTTCATAAACACCTGAATGCATTTAGTTTGCACTAATACTATGCTTTAAGCTGTTTTAAAAAAATGTTATTGTTCTCTATTTCTGAATTTAAAAGCTCATTCCAAAGTTATATTTGTAAATGAAAATAAAGTCTCGACTACTTCTACACACCAAAAGATATGAAAAGAGTAACATCAATCGGAGGCATTTTCTTCAAATGCAAAGACCCAGAGTCAATTAATAAATGGTATTCAACCCATTTGGGATTAAACACAGGCCCATACGGAACCAGTTTCGAATGGAGAAACTCAGAAAAACCTAATAATCATGGATTTACACAATGGAGCCCGTTTGATTACAAAACCGAATACTTCGAGCCTTCGAATAAAGATTTTATGATCAATTACCGGGTTGAAAATCTGGAAGAGCTTGTAAAATTATTAAAATCCGAAGGAGTTGAAATTTGTGATGAAATCGAAGAATGCGAATATGGAAAATTCATACATATACTTGATCCTGAAGGAAATAAAATAGAACTTTGGGAACCAAATGATGAAGAATACGATAAGATTATTGATGGCAGAACCTTTTAGAGTTTTTCTCTGTCAATCTTCCTTTTCTGAATTCTTATAATAGCCTTACTTTTGCAGAAAGTTTTGAAACATGAAAATCTTTGAAAATTACTCTCTGCTCAAGCTTAATACGTTCGGAATCAATGTAAGTACTGACCGTTTTACTGAAATATCTACACGGGAAGAATTAATACAACTTATTAAAAGCGGTGATTTTAATCGTGAAGAAGTACTCTTTTTAGGAGGCGGAAGTAATCTGCTATTTG
This sequence comes from Bacteroidales bacterium, assembly GCA_963667975.1. Taxonomy (GTDB): domain Bacteria; phylum Bacteroidota; class Bacteroidia; order Bacteroidales. The sequence continues at coordinate 2,357,728 of OY764079.1, read as the reverse complement.
CCGAAAACTTCAAAGGATTGGTAGTGAAAGTAAATCCGAAAGGAATTGAAATGCAAAACATCACCAATGAATTCACTCAGGTCAGGGTTTTGGCTGGTGAAAAATGGGAGGATTTTGTTGACTTTTGTGTTGAAAACAACTGGGGTGGGTTAGAAAATCTGGCACTTATTCCCGGAAACGTTGGAACTTGTCCTATTCAGAATATCGGAGCATATGGAGTAGAAGCGAAAGATTGCATTCACAAAGTAGAAGCCATTGATATTAAAACGGGTGAAACAAAAGTATTTTCAAATACCGAATGTAAATTTGGATATCGTAGTAGTATATTCAAACATGAAGAAAAAGACAATTATGTAATCTGGTCGGTAACATTTCGTTTTAAAACAAAACACGAACTCAATCTGGAGTACGGCGTTATCCGTCAGGAAATTGAAAAACAAGGCATAAAAAAAGTAAAGATTAAAGACGTTTCCGAAAGCGTAAAAAGCATTCGCAGAAGCAAGCTACCAGATCCGGAAGAACTTGGCAATGCCGGCAGTTTCTTTAAAAATCCGATTGTTGATTTAAATACCTTTATGCGTTTGAATGAAACGTTTCCAAATCTCCCTTCCTATCCGGGCATAGAAGGAGTAAAGATTGCGGCTGGTTGGCTTATCGAACAGGCCGGATTCAAAGGATATCGTTCAGGAGATGCTGGTGTACATGAAAAGCAAGCTCTCGTATTGGTAAACTATGGTTCTGCAAGCGGAAAAGAGATCTGCGAACTTGCAGTAAAAATTATCAAAGCAGTAAAAAATAAATTTGATATTGAAATAGAGCCGGAAGTAAATATTAAACCGGACAACTACATACAGCAACTTCTTTCGGAATAGATTATACCAATGAAAACTCTAAACGAATCCAGAATCTTACAAAATATACAAATGAATACAAATGCTAAATGTTATATTATTCAATCGGTATTATAACTATATAATCTTATCTGCATAAAACTTGCAATAATCTTTTAGCCCACAACGCTCACATTCTGGTTTTCGCGCTTTACAAACATAACGACCATGCAAAATCAGCCAATGGTGAGCTTTCGGAATTAGCTCTTCCGGAATATATTTCACCAATTGTTTCTCTGTCTCCAAAGGTGTTTTGGCATTTTCACACAATCCAATACGTGCGGAAACTCGAAACACATGTGTGTCCACTGCCATTGCAGGTTTATGAAATATTACCGAAGCAATTACATTGGCTGTTTTACGACCTACTCCGGGCAATTTCTGCAGTTCGTCCACATCGTCGGGAACAACTCCTTTAAAGTCTCGCACGAGAGTTTGAGCCATCCCTAAAAGATTTTTAGCCTTATTATTCGGATATGAACATGATTTGATGTATTCAAAAATCTCTTCCTGTGATGAGTGTGCAAGTAAATCTGCTGTCGGAAATTTATTTAACAAAGCTGGCGTAATTTGATTTACACGCTTATCGGTGCACTGAGCTGAAAGAATTACCGCAACCAAAAGCTCATAAGGATTGGTATAGTTTAGTTCTGATTCAGCAATGGGCATGTGAATTTCAAACCATTCAATAACCTTTTGAAAACGCTCATTCCGATTCATAATTTTTGTTTGTTTTTCAAAGGAGAAAGAGGATGTTCAAAAAGTCGAAACTTTAATATATTTTCCCGACTTTCGAAATTCAATCTGACAATTTATTGGGTTATAATTGTCAAATTGGCAGAGTCAAAGTCCTTTCATCAAACAAGAGACTTTTTGAGCACCCTCTTCAAAATACCAACTGTAATACAGTAATAAACAGCTCAGTGAGTATCGATTACAAATTACTTATAACTTTCAGTTGGTTCACAGGTACAAACGAGGTTACGATCGCCGTAAGCATCATCGATACGACCAACAGTTGGCCAGTATTTATCATCATGAACCATTGGGAAAGCAGCTTGTTCACGGGTATAAGGATGACTCCATTCTGTTGCGCAAACTACATTCATTGTATGTGGTGCATTTCTGATTAAATTATCCGTTTTATCAACATTACCAGCTTCAATCTCTGCAATTTCTTTACGAATCGCAATTAAGGCATCCACCAAACGATCGAGTTCATGTAAAGGTTCGCTTTCGGTAGGTTCTACCATCAAAGTACCATGAACAGGAAATGCTACTGTTGGAGCATGAAAACCATAGTCCATCAAACGTTTTGCGATATCGATTACCGGAACATCTGCAGAATGATGATATTCATTACAATCCAGAATCATTTCATGGGCGCACATTCCATTTGTTCCTGTATAAAGGATTTTATAATGGTCTTGCAGACGAACACGTAAATAATTTGCATTCAGAATTGCATAGCGTGTGGCTTCTGTTAAACCTTCACCACCCAACAGTTTGATGTAAGAATATGAAATTGGGAGAACCAGAGCGCTTCCGAACGGAGAAGAAGAAACAGCCCGAATTCCCTGTTCGCCACCAGTCTGAGCATAAATATGTTTTGGAAGAAATGGAGCCAAATGTTTTGCAACACCGATAGGACCAACTCCCGGACCACCACCACCATGAGGAATGGCAAACGTTTTATGAAGATTTAAATGACAAACATCAGCTCCGATGGTTCCTGGATTGGTTAATCCAACCTGAGCATTCATATTGGCACCATCCATATAAACCTGTCCACCAAATTCATGGATAATCTTTACAATTTCAAGAATTCCTTCTTCAAAAACGCCGTGAGTTGATGGATATGTAACCATTAATGCAGCCAAAGTATCTTTATATTGTTCAGCTTTTGCACTAAGGTCGGCGATATCAATATTTCCGTTTTCATCACATTTTGTCACTACTACTTTCATACCAGCCATAACTGAAGATGCTGGATTAGTTCCATGCGCAGATGCTGGAATTAAACATACATCACGCTGGATATCACCACGACTATGATGATACGCACGAATAACCATCAAGCCTGTATATTCTCCGGCAGCACCGGAATTTGGCATAAATGAAACCGCATGGAAACCCGTAACTTCAGCAAGGTCTTTTTCAAGCTGAGCAATCAGTTCAAGATAACCCTGAGCCTGATCAGCAGGAATAAACGGATGTAATGCATTGAATTCAGGCCAGCTCATGTGGAAAAGTTCAGTAGCTGCATTGAGTTTCATGGTACACGAACCCAGTGGAATCATGGCACGATTCAATGATAAATCTTTAATTTCCAGTTTTTTGATATAGCGCATCATTTCTGTTTCTGAATGATAGCTATTGAAAACGTCCTGAGTTAGATAAGCAGAAGTTCTGTCGAATGATGTTTCGAAGGTACGGATTAAGCGACACTCTTCCGGTTTGCAAACAAACGCAGTAAACTCTTTTTTTGCAGCTTTTGCAAAAATTGAAAGAATCGTGTTTACATCAGTCAGAGTAGTTGTTTCATCAAGGCTTAAAGCTACTTTTTCAGCGCTAATATATCTGAAATTCATTTCATTAGACAAAGCTAATGCACGAATATCTTCAATTGAAACTCCTTGAGGTATTTCAAGAGTAATGGTATCAAAATAATTCTTATTCAGCTGTTTATATCCATATTTCTGAGCTTCAGTTCCTAAAACTCCTGTAAGGATATTAATATGACGAGCAATTTCTTTTAGCCCGGACGGCCCATGATAAACAGCATACATTCCAGCCATTATTGCCAGTAATGCTTGTGCTGTACAAATATTAGACGTTGCACGTTCACGCTTGATATGTTGTTCGCGGGTTTGTAAAGCCATACGGAGTGCACGGTTACCTTGTACATCTACCGAAATACCAATAATACGACCCGGAATCTGACGTTTATAATCTTCTTTAGTTGCAAAATAAGCTGCATGTGGACCACCAAATCCCATAGGAATACCTAAACGTTGAGTTGAACCTACTGCACAATCTGCACCCCATTCACCCGGAGGTGTTAACAAAGCAAGAGAAAGAATATCAGCAGCTACAGCTACCATAATATTTTTCGCATGAGCTTCTACAACAAATGCTTTATAATCCTTAATATCACCAAATTGATCAGGATATTGAACCAGCACACCAAATGTTTTTTCGCCGAATTGCGCAGTTTCAATATTTCCAATCTCAACTTCAATTCCTAAAGGAATCGCGCGGGCTTTCACTACTTCAATGGTCTGTGGAAAAACATTTTCAGCAATAAAGAAAATATTTGCGCTTTTTTTCTGAGCATCGCGTGAACGGGAGTTGTAAAACATAATCATTGCTTCAGCAGCAGCTGTTCCTTCATCAAGCAAAGATGCATTTGCCAAAGGCATTCCTGTAAGTTCGCAAACAACAGTCTGATAATTCAACAGAGCTTCCAAACGACCTTGTGAAATTTCAGCCTGATAAGGAGTATAAGCCGTATACCAGCCTGCATTTTCCAAAATATTACGAATAATTACACCTGGAGAAATTGTGTTGTAATACCCTTGTCCGATATACGTTTTGTAAATTTTATTTTTCTTACCAAGAGCACGGATATGATTCTGATATTCATACTCGTTCATTCCCTGAGGAAGATTTAACGGGTTCTGTAAACGAATAGATGCAGGAACTGTTTTGCTAATGAGTTCTTCTAAAGATGAAACGCCAATGGCGCTTAACATCTTTTCAGCTTCTGCTTTACGAGGGCCGTTATGCCTGTAAATAAAATTGTCGCTGATCATGTTATTTGCTTTATTATCAGGTTTATAATAATATATTTATATAAATCAAACAGTGCAAAGATAGCTTTTTTGCTCGGAATACAGAATTCTGAAAAAGGAAAAGGAATAGAGAGAATAAAACAAAAACATCGATGTTATACTTTGACCAAAGGAAGATAAAACCGAAATGTACTTCCGTGATTTACTTTACTTTCCACTATCAACTCACTTCCGTGATCTTCCACAAAATCTTTCACAAGGATTAACCCTAAACCACTCCCTTTTTCGCCAAACGTTCCAAGTGTAGATGCTAAATCGTCAAGCTTAAATAATGAACTTAAAACCTTTTCACTCATTCCTATTCCATAATCAGAAACAGAAATCTCAACTTTATCATTCTGAACATCAGACATCATAGTTTTCACAACAATTTCCCCACCTTTAACCGAAAATTTAATTGCATTCGATAAAAGATTTCTGAATATTGTGGACAACATATTTTCATCAGCCATTACTTCAATATCTTCTGATATTAAAATAGTTATATTAATTTTTTTATGTTCTACAGCTGATTTAAAAACATTATTCACTTCTAATAGCAACGATTTTAAATTTACTGCCTTTGGTGCAAAATTGATGACTCCTCGTTGTGAACGTGCCCAAATAAGAAGGTTCTCAAGTAAATTATACAGCATTCCCGAAGAATTCTTCATTTCTTCAATCAGCTCATTTTTATCACTTTCCGAAAGATCTTCTTCTTTATCAAGCAAAAGTTCTGTAATTGATTTAAAAGAGCCCAACGGACTTCTTAGATCATGCGCAATTATGGAGAAAAAACTATCCTTTGTTTTATTCAAGTCTTCCAATTCAGCATTCTGCTCCTGAATTATTTTATTTTTTTCTTCCAACGACTGATTATTCAGCTGCAGTAATTTCTGTTTATTTCGCTTCTCTATCAAATATATTGACATAAAAAACACAAACAGCGTCATTACAATAGAAATGAATACCAAAACCTTACGTTGCTCTATAATCTCCTTATTTTGAAGTTCCAGTCTGTTGCTAGTTTCTATTTCAGATACGACATATCTATTAATTCCTTTCTGATACTCTCCTAAAAATTTATAATTAATCTTCTGAAATTCATAAGCTTGCTTATAATTTCCAAGGTTATAATTTGATTCAGCCAAAATACGGCTAAGCATCCGTTTAAATATCAAAACATTCAGTTTATCTGCAAGTATATATCCTTTTTGACTATAAATAAGAGCCCGTTTGAAATCACCCTTCATCTCAAACAATCTTCCATAATTATAGTAAATATTTATCAACATTTCTTCCTTTCGAAAATGAAGAGCATAATCCCTCGCAATATTTAAACAATATTCGGCAGAATCGTATTGATTCAGTTCTCGGTATGCCGAACCAATAACATTGTATAATGAAGAGAATTGAGAGGAATCGCTTCCTATGTATTGTAATCCGGTTTTTGCAACAAACATCGATTTACGAAATCTCTTTTGTTCAAACAAAATAGAAGCCATTCTGTCATAAATATTTACCAGATATTTTTTTTCATTCAAGCTTTTTGCAATCTCAAGAGCCTTAATAAGATTAATAATCCCGCGATTATAATCCGCTACAGATCTATAGTGCTCAGAAAGTGAAATATACAATCTACATCTATCAACATTTTTTCCGTACTTCTCAATAAATTTACTGGCCTCAAAATAGAAATCCGATGCCTTATCGAGCTCTCCTTTAAATTGAAAATAATCACCCAAAATCAGCGATGCTTTAGCTTTTCCGGCATAATATTCAATATCAGCAGATTGGTCATAAGCCTTTTTAGAAAAATTAAATTGAGATATAGAGCCTTGAGGAAACCTTTCTGCAGATCGTAGCAAAAGATCAACCTTATTTTTTTCTTTATTGTCAATTCCGGCATAGGTACTAAATACGATGAGCATTAATAAAACTAATGCAAACAGCCTGATATTGTTAACAAAAACGATCTGAATTCTCAGTTTCAGAAACATGTAAGTGGGGGATTGGCGTTGCAAAGTTCTTGTTTTAAATTAAGAACACCAAATTTCCAGAAATATTTTAGCACTACACAGACATTTCTCTTACATAAATAAACCGCTGTATTGTTTACATTTGCAAACTTAAACATATCGGTTTATGATTCTTTTTGAAGAAGCTATTCAAATAATTAACAATCAAGACTGTATTCCTTCGTCAGAGACAATTGAGATGAGAAAAAGCACAAGCCGTATTCTGTCATCAGATTTGTTTTCCGACATGAATATGCCCCCTTTTGATAAGTCGGCAGTGGATGGATATGCCTGTAAACGTGTAAATCTGCTCAACGAATTAGAGGTTACCGGAATCATCGCAGCCGGATCCTCATCCGAAAAAGAAATTGGCGAAAAACAATGTATCAAAATTATGACCGGAGCACCAATTCCCAAAGGTGCTGATTGCATTATTATGGTTGAAGAAACAGAAATTGTCCGTGACAATCATATCCGCTTTACGGGCACTAAAACCAACGATAATATCTGTTTTTTGGGTGAGGATGTAAAGAAAGACGCACTGGTATTAAAAAAAGGAACATTAATTCGTCCTCAGGAAATTGCAGTAATCGCTTCGGTAGGAGCACATCAAGTTTCTGTTTTCAGGCAACCCACAGTTGGAATAATTTCAACCGGAGATGAACTGGTTGAGCCAGAGAATATTCCTTCCACATCACAAATCCGAAATTCAAATGCCTGGCAATTGATTGCACAAGCTGAACAAGCAGGCTGTATTACAAATTATTACGGAATAGCAAAAGACAATAAAGCAGATACGAAAGCCAAAATAGAACTATCGATAAGCCAAAACAACATCACCCTCCTGACAGGAGGTGTTTCGATGGGTGATTTTGACTACGTCCCTGAAATTTTACATGAATCAGGCATTGAAATATTATTCAAAAGTATAGCTGTTCAGCCAGGACGTCCTACCCTTTTTGGAAAGAAAGAAGATAGGTTTGTTTTCGGGCTTCCCGGAAATCCTGTTTCTTCTTTCGTTCAATTCGAACTCCTTGTTAAACAATTAATTTACAAATTATCAGGAAGAATTAACAAGCCAGAATTTACGCCTGTTATTGCTGGAGATAATTTTAAACGCAAGAATATCGGCCGAAAAGCATTTATTCCTGCAAATTTTCATAAAGGACAAATATTTCCGGTAAGCTATCACGGTTCGGCTCATATTCATGCATACACTTCTGCCAATGCATTGGTTATGATGGAAATAGGGCAGTCAGAAATTAAAGAAGGAGAATGGGCAAATGTTAGATTCTTATAATCGGAATATTAACTACTTACGAATATCTCTAACCGACAGATGTAATCTTCGCTGTACCTATTGCATGCCCGAAGAGGGTGTTAAACATATTGATCATCAGGAAATTTTAAGTTTTGAAGAAATTATAGAGTTTACCAAAACATCTGTAAGTTTAGGGATTGATAAAGTAAGGATTACAGGTGGGGAACCATTGGTACGCAAAGGTGTCGTTAATCTGGTTGAAATGCTGGCCGCTATTGAAGGAATCAAAGATTTGAGTATGACTACTAATGCCACTTTGCTCGATAAATTTGCAATGCCTCTCAAACAAGCAGGTCTTCACAGAATAAACATCAGTCTGGACACTTTAAATCCTGATAAATTTCATGCCATCACGCGATTAGGAAATATCCAGGACGTTTACAACGGAATAGATGCCGCACTAAACGCAGGGTTCTATCCCTTAAAAATAAATTGCGTGATTCAACACAGCAAAGATGAACCTGACGCCCAAGAAGTTGCTCTATACGCACAACGAAAAGGAATTGAAGTACGTTTTATTCCGCAAATGAATCTCGAAAACGGAAGTTTTGGCCAGGTAATCAATGGAGAAGGTGGTAAATGTCACAATTGCAATCGTTTACGCTTAACAGCCAACGGCAAAATAAAACCCTGCCTTTTCTCTGATCTTGAAATAGACATCCGAAAAACCGGGTATAAAGAAGCCATCCAAATGGCAATAGGGATTAAACCAGAAAAAGGAATTCAGAATCACAACAACCTCTTCAATAGCATGGGAGGATAAACATCAGTATATGAATAATTTATCACATATCAACGAAGAAGGCAAGGCAAACATGGTCGATGTGAGCACCAAACCAATCCAGATCAGAACAGCCCGTGCAAAGGGTTTTATCCGTATGAAGCCTGAAACGCTAATCCTGATTCGTGAAAATCAAATTAAAAAAGGAGATGTTCTCACCATTGCCGAAATAGCTGGTATTCAAGGAGGCAAACGGACTTCGGAACTTATTCCCCTTTGTCATCCGTTAAACATTCAGAAAATGGATGTAAAAGCAAAACTTTGTGATGAAGGGATCGAAGTAGAATCTTTTGCGAAATGTTCCGGGCAAACCGGGATTGAAATGGAAGTTATTATGGCTACCTCTATTGCATTAATCACACTCTACGATATGTGCAAAGCAGTTGATAAACAAATGGTTATTGAACGAATTGAATTGATTGAAAAGATAAAAGAGTAAAGAGTGAGAGGTGAAAAATGAGGGGTAATTTAAAATGGCACAATTAAAAATACATTCAGTAAATATTTCAGAGAAAAAAGGGACAGTAAAATGCAGTGTTCCTTCTATTAATCTTACCTTCAACGGAGTTGAAAAAGATGCACATTCCGGTAAATGGCACCGACAGGTTAGCTTGCTGGGAATAGAGAGTTTTCAGAAATTTGAAGTAATGGCCGGACGTAAGCTTGCCTTTGGTGAGTTTGCCGAAAACATTACTACAGAAGGCGTTACACTCTATCACACCAAACCTTTCGACATTTTTAGGAACAATGATATCGAGCTTGAAGTGACTCAGATCGGGAAAAAATGCCATGGTGACCGTTGTGCTATTTATCAGGAAGTAGGTAATTGCGTGATGCCCAAAGAAGGAATTTTTGCACGCGTAAAAGTTCCGGGAATACTCAAACCAGGAGATGTGCTCGAATACATACCCAAAGTATTCAAGGTACAAATTATTACACTTAGCGACCGCGCTTCCACCGGAGAATATGAAGATCGTAGCGGTCAGCAAATTGTGGAACGTGTGGAAAATTATTTCAGAGAACTCGATCGTCAATTTATTGTTCGTAAAAGTGTGATTCCTGATGATGCAGAAATACTCCGCTTTCAACTGGAACAGGCTCAGAACGAAAATATCGACATACTCATAACCACCGGCGGAACTGGCATCGGACCCCGGGACATTACTCCCGATATTGTAAAGACGTATCTCGATAAAGAGATTCCCGGAATTATGGAGATGGTTCGCCACAAATACGGACAAGAAAAGCCTATGGTATATATCAGCAGATCGATAGCCGGAGTGATGAAAAACACCTTCGTCTACACTCTGCCCGGAAGCCTGAAAGCTGTAGATGAGTACCTGAACGAAATTCTCCCTTTGCAGGAACATCTCTTTTTTATGTTGTACGGAATTGATAATCATTAATATCATGGACAGAAACACCGCTCTCGAACTACTCTTTACCCACGTTGAATCAGATAGTTTGCGTAAGCACTCACTCGCATCTGAAGCTGTAATGAAATCTCTGGCTCGTCAGTTAAAACAAGATGAAATCCATTGGGGACTGGCCGGACTTCTGCACGACCTTGACGTGGAAATTACCCGTGATACTCCTGAATTTCATGGAATGAAAACATTGGAACTGCTTCAGCCTTTTAAATTGCCGGAAAATTTGCTACAGGCTATCCGGATGCACAATGAGTTTGCTACAAAGCAGGAACGTACCGAACAGTTCGACATTGCACTGGCAGCCGGAGAAACTATTACCGGACTCATCATGGCAACTGCTTTGGTTTATCCCGATAAAAAGCTTTCATCCGTAAAGGTAAAATCCATCGTGAAACGTATGAAAGAAAAGAACTTTGCCGCCAGTGTAAAACGCGAGAACATTCTGGAATGTGAAAAAATCGGCATTTCTATCGAGGCCTTTGCTACAATAACCCTGACTGCTATGCAGGAGATTGCCGAAGAATTGGGAATGTAATAGAAGTGACAACGGATGAGATGAGATGAGATGAGCTTCGTATTTCAAGATACATATTTTATTATAACTAATATTATTCGGATTATTTATAAATTTTTACCAATACCCTTTGAATATCTCCCATGAAAAAGCTCTTCTTCTACCTGATTTTTTGTCATATTGCAGCGTTTGCAGCAGGGCAATCACTGAAATTATCCGGTGGATATCTAATCACTTCTTCTTCAAATAATAACAGCATTCCCCATCAGAAAGTTTCGGCCAACGCTTCTGATAATTACGCTATTACCTTAAGCTTAGAGGGTCTTAAACTCCGAAGAATCAATCTAATGTTTACACTGGGATTTTGTGCGGCTGATGGCCGCTTTTCATCTTCTTCAAGCGGTCTGGGTGGTGGAAATTCCACCTCTGCAAGCTATAACAAAAGCCAGTTAAATATCGGGTTCTATCCTTACTGTTTTAAGCTGTTAAAAAAATTACAAATTTCGTTTGGTGCTGAATATTTTATCGTTATCCACAGTTCTTACTCAGGCACTGATTATAATTGGATCATGAGTCATCCCAGTATTACGAATTCTAGAGATGAAACGGTTTTAAAGAGTCAGTTTTTTAGAGCTGCAGTTCAGTTATCATCTGATTTCAACCTCAATGAAAAATGGGCAATTACGCCTCTGTACAAATTTTCGATTGGCCTGGGAAGCGAATTTACCAATATTCCGGTAGCTCCTACAAGTGTTTTTCACAACTTCGAACTAGGGCTTAAACGAAAGCTTTAAACGCTTCACTTCCCCAAAATGCACCTCGTTTATTAGTTGTACCTTTGCTGCTTACAAACAAGGGATCGGAATGAATTACAGCTCAATTTTATCAAATTTTGGTATTACTGCACTCAACGAAATGCAAAAGGCTGCATTGGAAGCAATTCAGGAGCCTCAGGATGTAATCCTTCTCTCTCCTACCGGATCGGGAAAAACACTTGGATTTTTACTGCCGGTTTTGCAGTTATTAAGCACCGAAACGGAAGGCGTACAAGTACTTATTCTTGTTCCTTCGCGTGAACTTTCTATCCAGATTGAGAAAGTTTTTAAGCAAATGGGAACCCAATTCAAGATCAACTGTTGTTATGGAGGACATTCTGTTCGTATTGAAGAAAATAATTTACTTGAACCACCAGCGGTTCTAGTGGGGACTCCGGGACGTATTGCTCACCATCTGCGAAAACACAATGTACACGTTCGGGATACTCAAATTTTAATTTTGGACGAGTTTGATAAATCGCTCGAATTAGGTTTCAAAGATGAGATGGAATACATCGTCCATCAATGCAACAGACTCGAAAAAAGAATTTTAACCTCGGCAACTTCCCTTGACGAAATTCCGGATTTTGTTGGATTACAAAAGAGTAAGACACTCAAATTCACCACGGAGCATCAGGAAATGGAGTCGAAACTGGAACTGAAACAAGTGTTAGTTCCGGGAGATGACAAGCTGGAAACCTTGATGTTATTACTAGGAAAACTTGGTTCAAAATCGACAATTGTTTTCTGCAATCACCGAGATACCGTAAGCCGGATTTCAGAACAACTCCGTCGTTATCGCATCGATCATGCCATTTACCATGGAGGCATGGAACAGATCGAACGTGAAAAAGCACTCATCCGCCTTCGCAACGGAAGCGTTCATTTTCTGATAACCACCGATCTCGCTTCCCGTGGATTAGATATTCCAGAAATTGAAGCCATCGTCCATTATCACCTCCCTCCAACCGAAGAGATCATGATTCACCGCAATGGTCGAACTGCCCGCATGCACGCTAACGGAACTGCCTATTTCATTCTGGATAAGGGCAATTATCTGCCTCCATTTTTAGACTATACTCCTGAAATTGAAGAGTTACCAAAAAAAATGCCAATACTCAAGGCTTGCGAATGGAAAACAATTTACATTGCCGGAGGGAAAAAGGATAAAGTTAGCAAGGCTGATGTAGCAGGAATGCTGATTCAAAAAGGGGAACTCCATAAGGATGAGTTGGGAAAAATCGAAATTCTCGACCATTCTGCCTATGCTGCCGTAAAAGCCAGTAAAGTTTTGAACGTTCTACAGCTCGTTAAATTCGAAAAGATAAAAGGCAAAAAGTATAAAATTGAAATAGCATCGTAAAAACAGAAAAATATCCAGCTTTTGGCTCCAATATTTATTAAATATCAAACAACTAGCTGTTGAATACATTCGATACAGGATAATTATGGGCTGATCTTTACCAGAATAGTTTCGGGTTTATGCCAAACTCACTTGGTATTATTTTTTACATTTGCATTCAACATATTGAACATCTGATTTTTCAACAAAGGCTAACGATAATATGAAAAGATTCATTCTTTTACTACTCCTCACAATTCTTTTATTTTCAAAAATTCAAGCTCAGCGAGATGCCAACTCCATCATTGCAAAACTTTTGAGTGGCAACGACATGTTTGAGTTGGAAGAACAATATCTGAAACATAAAGCAGATTTAATTCCCATGATGGATTACCTGAGCCGTTCGCTTCTTTACAATGCCTTTAACCAACCTCAACATGCCAGCAACACACTCGACACCTTAATCCGCGTATACAACAATGAACTAGGATTTAATTCTGTGTGCAATTTAACATTACTGAGAGCCGAAGCATTGGCAAATAATCTTCAATATCCTGAATCCATACAATTATTACAATCATTCCAAAGTCAACATATTGATTCTATTTCGGAAGAAATTAAAGAGAAGATTAAATCATCTGTTGAATTTAAAAAAGCTCTTATGAATCAACCGCTTCCTGAATTAATCAGGCCCTCTGCAGATTGCATTATTGATTTTACCACCGAACAAATCGGAAGAGGTACTCTGATGTTTGTACCATGTAGGGTAAACGGGAAAAAAGCCAAAATGATATTTGATACCGGATGTTCCTCCTTTAATTTTTCATCAGAAAGCTTTGCAAAAGAACATGGATTCAGGATGGTAATGGATTCTTTGATGATTTCGGGTGTTGGCTCGGGAATGGGGTGGCTGGGTATTGCTGACAGCATTTCTATCGGAGAGATAATCTACAAAAATGCGTTATTTATTGTTGCTCCTGAATCGCCATCAGATACGGTCTACAAGGTAGAAGCAGTTTTAGGAAACGGATTTCTGAAAACGATTGGAGAAATTCAGATTATGCCTGAAGAAATGAAAATCATATTTCCGGTTACATTTACAAAATTCACAAGTAATACGCATAATATGATGGCTCAAAATGGGCAATCATACCTGAACATAACGTATAAAAAACAACGTTTACTCATGCATTTTGACACCGGAAATGTAAGCTCCGACTTATATAAACCATTCTATAACAAACACAAGAAATGGGTTGAGCGCAAAGGCAAAAAAGACACTATCAAGGTAGGTGGTTTTGGAGATATAAAAATGCAAAACACCTATCAGCTTTCCAAAATAAAGCTCAGCCTGTCAAATATACGATTTTCTCTTAAGAACATCCACGTAAATACGGGTAGTTCTATTGATTATCAATGGATAGAAGATGGATCACTTGGTATGTCCTTTATACAGCAATTTAAAAAAGTTATTATTAGCTACCACTTTATGCGTGTGGAAGTAAAGAAGTAAAATAATTAAGCGAATAGACTAAAGCCATCGGGAGTTAATGCCGATGCAATAAACAAATAGCATAATATCTGTTTTGTTTAATTATACTACCTGCTTATGCCTCCGGTATTTAAAAAAGCAGAAAAAATATGTACTCAATGTAATAATTTTGTAGAAAATATGCTTTCACAAATATTCAGGCACTAAAATAAAAACTGATTGAATGTCTAATTTAAAATCAAGACAATGCTCTTATGAACAAATTGAGGAATTGATTATCCGTAGCAAACAGGAAGAGGTGATACATAAAGCTACTCAGTAGAATGAAGATTTTGTTGCTGGTAGATCTAAATTGTAAGAAGAACTTGAAAATGAATCAGAAGCGTGGTAAACATCTAAAAATAGTATTTATTGATTCAATAAAATAGCTCCAAAAACATCCATATTCAGGTCAGTTAGACCCTTTTTTAAAAACTTTAAACCAGGATGATCATATTTCGGGCATAGATTTTACATTTCGTTATTAACACTAAGCCGTTCACTTTTTTTCATTGAAATATCTAAAGAGACGTTGAAGTACATTATCTTTGAAACATGAAAGCATTCTTTATTCACATCTGGTCTGTTATCAAAAACAAATATCTCCTAACTCTCATAATATTTGGGATCTGGATGATATTTCTGGACAAAAATAATTTGATTTCACAATTCAAACTTCGGGGAGAATTAAATGACTACCGCCATAAAAAAGAATACTATCTAAATGAAATAAAGAAAGATAGCACTACTTTGCATCAACTGTTTTCCGATAAGCAAAACCTGATTCAGTTTGCCCGGGAACAATATTTGATGAAACGGGATAACGAAGATATTTACATGATTGTAAAAGAAAAAACAGAAGAGGAGTAATCCTCTTTTTTATTTTCAGTTTAGTCATCAGCTGAACCTTAATATAATTCTGTTTCTAATTTCGTACTTTTGCACTATGCAACTGATCGAACGATATTTTCCGGGAATTAACCCTGAGCAACTGGCTAAATTTGCTCAACTTCAGGATTTGTACACTGAATGGAATGCAAAAATCAATGTGATTTCGCGTAAGGATATTGAAAACCTTGAGGAACGACATATTCTTCATTCACTGTCTATTGCAAAAGCTATTTCCTTTAGGCCCGGGAGTAAGGTAATGGATGTTGGAACTGGTGGCGGATTTCCGGGAATACCATTAGCTATTTTATTTCCGGAAACAGAGTTTTATCTGGTTGATTCTATCGGAAAGAAAATACTGGTAGTAAATGCCATAGCCGAAGCTCTCGAGCTTTCCAATGTTAAAGGAATTCATGGCAGAGCGGAAACCATAAAAGAACCTTTCGATTTTATTATTAGCAGGGCAGTAACCACACTTCCTGAATTTTTGGGGTGGGTAAGCCGTAGTTTCGCTAAAAAGAGCCTCCACTCCATGCCTAACGGTATCCTTTACCTGAAAGGTGGAGATATTACGGAAGAACTTAAACCCTTCGGCAAAAAAGTAAAAGTTTGGGAATTAAAAGATTGGTACGCCGAGGAGTTTTTCGAAACCAAAAAACTGGTATATCTAAAAGCATAGATTCTACATCGTTACGTCAAGAAAACAGGCTTTTCCAGATTCGGGGCTCATCTTAGCAATCCTCCCTGTTGTGTTATTCTGATCACCCTGAGTCCCGAAACCCAGGAAAGGATGATTAAACTGTTTGTGTTTATTCGATCCTATACTTAACGTATTGGGCATAGATTTATCTGAAATTTTGAGAGTATAAAAATAGAGAAAGGAACAGAAGCCTTCGAGTTGTCTTAAATAAACGTACGATATTATACAGATAAACAGTCAATTAAAACGGTTCATCCTTAACTAAGCACTAAAAAGCTATTAACCACCATGAGATAAATCGACTCCGGATTCCGGTCTGTCGGTAAAATTAGCCTTTCTATCTAGTATCTTTTTTATACAGTAATGACGAGGATAGTTTTGCAGTATCGAAACTATAATCATCATGAAAAGAATATTCATACTGATCATTTTTTTAACTCTTTTGAGCATTCAAAAGAAAGCTGAATCGCAAAATTTCACACTTGCCCAGTGTATTCAATATGCACTTGAACATAATATTTCAGTTCAGCAAAGTAAACTTTCTGCCGAAACCAACAAAGTAAATGCTGAGCAAATCCGTAGTTCACGTTTTCCCTCGGTTGACGCTAATATTCGTCAGAATCATGTTTGGATTGACGAACAGCAAGCCCAAAGCGATAACTGGAAGTTTACTGGTAACAGTTCCACTTCTGCCGGAATAAATGCCAATGTAACTCTCTTTAACGGGTTTCGGACAAATAATGCTATCAAACAAGCCGAAAGTAATTATCAGGCAGGTTTGCTTGATGCTGAAACACGTAAAGAAAGTGTAATTCTTCAAGTTCTTCAGGCTTATATGCAGGTTTTATACGCTGATGAACAAATTAAAAATGCAAAAAACCAGGTAGATTTAACCGCAAAACAATTGGAATACGCTAAAGAACGATACAAAATCGGAGCTATCTCGCAAGCAGACTACCTTCAAATTGAATCACAGCTTGCTACTGAAAAGCTAACACTCACCAATGCAAATAACCAGCTTGCAAGCAATAAAACCAATCTGATGCAATTAATGGAACACCCGATAACCCAAAGTTTCTCGGTTGAAAAGCCCGACCTCTCTCAACTCAAATATAATGATTCAATACCAGATGTTATGCAGGTGTATGCACTGGCACTGGCTTCCAAACCACAAGTACAAAGTATTGCCCTAAAAAGCAAAAGTGCAGAACTCGAAATTAGTAAAGCACAGGCAAATAAGCTCCCTACCCTGTCGCTTGAGGCAGGTGTAACTACAAATTATTCCGGAAAAGTCAGTCAATTAAGCTTCTCGTCTCAACTGGATCATAATTTTTCTCCCAGTATAGGCGTAACTCTTTCTATTCCAATTTTCAAACAAGGATTGATCAAATCACAAATTCAAAATGCACAAATTCAGCAGCAAATTACGCAACTCGATGGACAGAGCACTCTAAATCAGCTTCGTAAAGATGTTGAAAATGCTTGCCTGGACGTAACTTCAAGCATTACTGAATATAAATCAGCTTTCGCTCAACAGCAAACTGCATCCGAATCATACGAGCTAGCTCAGGAACGTTTCTCAAAAGGCGTAATTAATTCTGTTGATTTTCTTTATCAGAAAACGAGTTTTATTAAAGCAGAAAGTACTCTTTTACAAGCCCGTTATAACTTATTATACAGCTTAAAAGTACTTGATTTCTATTCCGGAAAAGAGGTAAAATAGATCTGTCGTAGAAAGCAATTGGTAAGTAAAAATAATTTACAAATAAATACATAAATTAATATAATGAAAAAGATTGCATTAAAAGGAATAATCGCACTGGTGGTGATAGTCGTTTTAGTACTCGGATTCAAAGCATGCAGCCCCAAAGAAGGTGGCATTGAAGTGGAATCATCCAAAGTGGAAAAAGAAGATGTAAGCAACACGATTACGGCTACCGGAACAATCGAAGCAATTACAACAGTACAGGTTGGAACTCAGGTTTCCGGAGTAATTAAAAAGCTCTATGTCGATTTTAATCAGTATGTTAAAAAAGGACAATTACTCGCTCAGATTGATGAAACAATGTTACGGGCACAACTTAACCAAGCCGAGGCTCAAGTAGCATCAGCTAAAGCCGAAGAAACATTTCAAAAGGCAAACTATGACCGTACGAAAGCTTTGTGGGAAAAAAATCTGATCTCAAAATCAGACTACGACCAAGCTCTTTATAATTATTCACGCGCAAAAGCATCATTAACATCGGCAGAATCTGAATATCAGCGTTCCAGAACAAACCTTTCGTATGCTTCAATCTATTCACCAATTGACGGGGTGGTATTAAACAGAGCTGTTGATGAAGGACAAACTGTTGCTGCCAGTTTCAACACACCCGAAATCTTCACTATTGCGAATGACCTTACTCAAATGGAAGTTCAGGCTGACGTTGATGAAGCAGATATCGGACAGATAAAGCTAAATCAAACGGTAGATTTTACGGTAGATGCGTTCCCTGATGATCACTTTCAAGGAAAGGTTACGGAAATACGCTTGAAGCCTACTGTAACCTCAAATGTAGTAACTTATACCGTAATTATCCAGGCACAAAATCCTGAAAAGAAACTGATGCCAGGCATGACTGCTAGTGTAAATATCATTGTTGAATCAGCAAAAGATGCGCTAACAATTTCTTCAAAAGCCTTGAAATTCTGGCCTGACGAAACTATGATTCCATTATTGAAAGAACCTCTGACAAAAAAAGAATCAGAAACAGGACAAACACGAACTATTTGGACATATGACGGGCAAATGCTTCATAAAAAAACAGTTACTATCGGCATCAATGATGGAACCAAGGTACAAGTTATAAACGGCATCAGTGAGAAAGACGAAATTGTAACATCCGTAAAAGTGACCCAGAGTGGTAAAAAAAGCTCGGGTAGCCCATTTATGCCAAAACCACCAATAAGAGACAAAAAAAAGTAAGAACCATGTCGAAAACAATCATATCAACTGAAAAACTGCGTAAAGATTTTCATGTAGGCGATATCACTGTACATGCTCTTCGCGGAATAGATTTAGCTATTAATCAAGGAGATTTTGCAGCAATAATGGGAACCAGTGGAAGTGGGAAGTCAACTATGCTGAACATCTTAGGGTGCCTGGATAAACCCAGCGCAGGCACTTACCTTCTGGACGACACAGACATGAGTAAGCTTAACAAAAATGAACTTGCCCGGTTACGTAATCATAAATTAGGATTTGTATTTCAATCCTACAACCTCCTGCCCCGTACTTCTGCCCTCGAAAATGTAGAACTTCCGCTCTATTATAACATGTCTGTTTCCGCTCGTGAACGCCGAAAAAGAGCAGAAGAATCACTCAATCTGGTGGGCTTATCGGACAGAATGCATCATATGCCTAATCAATTATCCGGAGGTCAGCAACAACGTGTGGCTATAGCCAGAGCGTTGGTTAATGATCCGGTAGTCATTCTTGCTGACGAGGCTACTGGAAATCTGGATACACGAACATCCTATGAAATAATGGCTTTATTCCAGGATCTGAATAAGCAGGGAAAGACCATTGTATTTGTAACACATGAACCTGATATTGCTGCATTTACATCCCGTAAAATTGTATTTCGGGATGGATTAATTGTACATCAGGAAAAAGTTGAAAAATTCAACGATGCTCGTAAAATGCTCGAAGCATTACCCCAGAATCTTGAATCTTAATTCTATGTCATCAAGTTGTTTCCATGAATATCTTACTATTCAGCTACACTTTCACTATTATGTTTTTATTAATGGATTTTAGACATAGATTGTAAATCACTTAAAGAAAACTGTCATGAATATAAAAAATCTTATAAAAATTGCATTTTACGCAATCCGCCGGAATAAATTCCGAGCATTTTTAACCATGCTCGGAATCATTATCGGAGTTGCATCTGTAATTGCAATGCTTGCTATTGGAGAAGGCTCTAAACAAAGTATCCAGAATCAAATCAGTAGCATGGGATCCAATATGGTTTTTGTAATGCCTGCTTCTCAGCAAATGGGGGGAGTTCAGCAAGGAGGAGCAAATATGGAAGTTCTTGATGTTGAAGATGCAGAAGCAATTTCCAAAAGCTGCCCGTCCATAACAGCTACCTCTCCCGAAGTACGTAGTTCCGGGCAGGTTGTTTTCGGAAATGAAAACTGGCCTACTTCATTTTATGGTGTTGATGTTGGATATCTCGAAATCAAAAAAATGGGAATCGAAAGTGGACGTATGTTCACTGAACATGAAGTTGAATCAGCAGCTAAAGTGATTGTTATCGGGCAAACTGTTGCAGAAAATCTATTCGGAAAAGGTGTTGATCCGGTAGGGAAAACTATACGCTTTCGAAATATTCCACTCAAAATCGTTGGCTTATTATCCGAAAAAGGAGAAAACTCTTTCGGACAAGATCAGGACGACGTAATTCTGGGCCCATATTCCACCGTTCAAAAACGAATTATGGCGATTACCCATATCCAGGCAATTTTTGCTTCGGCAAAGAGTGAAGCATTGACAACACAAGCCACAACTGAAATTACAGCTGTATTACGTCAACGCCACAAAATTGCAGATAATGCAGACGACGATTTCCAAATTCGCACGCAGGCTGAATTAGTAAGTACTTTCAGTTCGATTAGCAACGTACTTACCATTCTTTTAGGTGCAATTGCAAGTATTTCGTTGCTTGTTGGTGGTATCGGAATTATGAACATCATGTATGTGTCTGTTACTGAACGAACCCGTGAAATTGGTTTACGAATGTCAATCGGAGGTCGTGGAATTGATATCCTGATGCAATTTTTGATTGAATCAATGTTGCTTAGTATCATTGGAGGGATAATAGGTATATTACTCGGAGTTGGAGCTTCCTCTGTAATAGGCTCAATCACAGGATGGCCTATCACTATCGTTTACTCATCAGTAGTACTCGCATTTCTTGTTTGTACTGCAATTGGAATATTCTTTGGCTGGTACCCAGCTCGTAAAGCTGCAAACCTAAATCCAATAGATGCATTGCGCTATGAATAATTCTTATATTTGGCAAACATATACAATGCCTATGTCCCAAAAAATCATATCCGGAAAGACTTTAAAAATCACTATTCACCTATTGATATGGTTGTTAATCTTATCAATACCCTCCTTTTTTCTTTCAAACACTATTGATGATAAAGGACATTTTCTGGGTAGATTCTATTTTAGGGTTTTAATGAATGGATTATTTTTCTACATCAGTTATTTAGTATTTGTTCCACAACTTTACCTTCAAAATAAAAAACTCATTTACCTGTTTGCAAGCATTCTATCCGTAGTATTCATCTTTATAATTGATACGTTTTTAGTAGAAAGAATTTTCCCGGATGACGAATTCAGAAGAATCATGGGACACGTAAATGAAGTACTAGCCCAACAAAATATAGATATCAGACCACCTTTCCCTGAAATGAAGTTTATCAGCTCCATTGTTTTAAATCTTCTTCTGGCCGGTTCTGCTCTTGGTATTCGTCTTGCAGAAGCGCTTTCACAAAAAGAAGACACTCAAAAAGAGCTTGAAAAACAAAGACTTGCCACAGAGCTCATCATGCTTAAAAATCAGGTTAGCCCTCATTTTTTTTTCAATACGCTCAACAATATCTATTCTTTAACAGAAAGTAATCCGGATAAATCACGTCAGGCCATCTTAAAGCTATCGCGTATGATGAGGTATTTGCTTTACGAAACCAACAATGAGCTTACCCCATCATTGTCAAGGGAAATTGATTTCATGAACGATTACATTGAGCTTATGAAACTACGATTAACCAATAAAGTAGTCGTAAACAGCTCATTACCCTTTAAAGAAGATTGTGATACAATTTCAATTCCTCCTTTGCTGTTAATTCCGTTTATTGAAAACGCCTTTAAACATGGAGTAAGTAACAGAGAAGCTTCTTTTATTGAAATCAATATGACAATCGGAATAAAAAAAATCGAATTCATCTGTCATAATTCCAAGTTTGAAAACGTAAGCGAAATTATTGAGCCGGGAGGAATTGGGTTGGAAAATGTTCAAAAACGGCTTGAATTGATATACCCGGGCAATTTTTCTTTACATATTCAATCCAATCAAAACGACTACCTCGTAAGGTTAAGTTTAAATTTAATCTAGACAAAAATGATTGCAACTATCGCCATAGATGATGAGCCATTAGCACTTGAACTTGTAGAAAGTTATATCCGGAAAACTCCGTTTTTGGAGTTAACAGGAACCTTTGACAACCCGTTGAGCGCCATGGAGTATATGCAAGAGAATCATGTAGATTTAGTCTATCTTGATATTCATATGCCGGATTTGAGTGGGACGCAATTTGCTAAAATGCTTATGAATGGCCCCAAGGTAATTTTCACAACCGCCTATGAAAAGTATGCATTGGAAAGCTATAAATTGGATGTTGTAGATTATTTACTGAAACCTTTTGGTTATGAAGAGTTTTTACATGCAACTCTCAAAGCAAAGGAGCGAATCCAGCTTTTTCATCAGCCACAGGTTCAGATAGAAGCAACCAATGAATTTCTGTTTTTAAAATCGGAATATAAAATCAGGCGAATCAACTTCAACGACATCATTTATATTGAAGGTCTGAAAGATTATGTAAAAGTTTTTTTAACAGGAAAAGAATACCCATTGCTGTCGCTAAGCTCGCTAAAGCAGTTGGAAAGCCGATTACCTTCCGATAAATTCATGAGAGTTCACAGGTCATTTATTGTTAATCTTCAACGCATTGAAATTATTGAACGTAACCGGATCGTATTTGGACAAGAGTGGATTCCAATCGGTGATCAATACAAAGAAGAGTTCCAGAAATGGGTTGATCAGAACTTTTTATAAAAAATTCTACCGATAAATCTTCCTTGCATTTAATGCATTCCAGTATTTACGGGCATTGGCTTCGTGTTCTGCCTTGGTTTCCGCGAAGTTGTGATAGCCAGAGAAGTCTTCTTTAGCACAAAAATAAAGATAGTTTGTCTTATTATAATTTAATACAGCATCAATAGCCGGAATGGAAGGAATACAGATAGGACCCGGAGGTAATCCTTTATATTTGTAAGTATTGTAAGGAGAATCATACTCTGTATGGACATTTAAGATTCTACGCAAAGTAAAATCACCTACTGCATATTTTACGGTTGGATCAGCCTGAAGTAGCATTCCTTTTTGAAGCCGGTTATAATAAACGCCCGCAATTGTTGGACGTTCGTCATTCTTTTGTGATTCTTCTTCAACAATAGAAGCCAGAGTAATCACTTCAACCGGAGTTAGGTTCATCTTTCCTGCTTTTTCCATTCTGCCAGTATTCCAGAACAATTCTGACTCTTTCACCATACGGTTTAAAAACTTCTTAGCCGTTGTAGTCCAGTAAAACTCGTACGTATTAGGGATAAACAACGAAATAACAGTATTTGAATTATATCTGTTTTCGGCAAGAAAAGCTGAATCATTCAGCATAGTAAGAATAGATACGGAATCGGCTTCCAGTTGCGACGCAATGCGTCCTGCAAACTGTTCTTTCGTACGAATATTATGAAACACAACCTTCACAGGCTCCTGAACTCCTGAGCGTAGCAAATTCACTAACTGATTATTACTCATACCGTTTCTGAGCATATATCTTCCTGGTTGAACTTTGTTTTTATAATGCTTTTTACTCGCAATAAAGTCAAATGTTGAATTATTACGCAACAACTTCTGCTTTTGAAGCGACTCATATACACTTTTATACGTACTTCCGGTGTAAACATAAAACCATTGTGGTTTTCCATCTTTGGTATTTACATTCGAACCAAAAACAACCCAGGCAAATACTGCTATACAAAGTAAAATCAGTGCACCTAATGCACTTATAGAATAGATAATTATTCGTTTACGATTCATTTGGTTTGTAATAAAAGTTGAAGAAAATATACATCTGTAGGTTTTTCAGCTCTGATTAACCAATCTTTATTTGTACCAGTAATTTTAAATCCTGCATTTTGGAACAGAGCTAAACTAACGTTATTTGTAACTGCAATTGTACAATGTAATTGATGAAGATTTAAAATATCTCTTGCATATTGAACCATCTGGAGCAGAGCTTTCGTCCCTACTCCTTTTCCTCTGTATTTTTCCGAAACAAAGATTCCTATTCCGGCACGCCTGTGAATAGGATTATATTCAAAAAGATCAAGGGTTCCTACAGTTTTCACCACACCATCTTCAAGAATATCAATCATTTGACGCAATTGTTTCGAAATAGTCATATCATAGTCACGTGCTTCACGAACAAAAAGCTCGAGCATAAATTTTGAATACAACTGATAGGTTTCACTGATAAACCAGTTATAAGGATTATTTTCCCATTCATAAATCAGGTCAACATCTTCAGGTTCAATTGATCGTAGCCTTACTGTTTCTATTTTACACATAATCAAATATTTATTTCACCCTTAAACACTTTCATTACGGGCCCGGTAAGATAGATGTTGCTAAACCTGTTCTCTGTTTTACGAAAAGCCACTTCCAGATTTCCGCCTAATGTTCGAACTGGAATAATCCCTTCCAAGATATTGTTTAACGATGCATATGTCAGACTTGATGCAGTAACACCAGTTCCACAAGCAAGCGTTTCATCTTCCACCCCTCTCTCGTATGTCCTGACAAACAATCTGTCGTCAATCATCTGCACAAAATTCACATTCGTTCCTCCTGGCTTAAACTGTCTAGAATATCGTAAATTCCTACCCGCTTCAACTACTGGGAAATCTGCGAGATTATCTACAAATTCAACGTAATGAGGAGATCCTGTATTTGTAAAATACCCCTTATCAAACGAAGAAATCTCTTCTACATCAATCATTTTCAGCTTAATGAACCATTCATCACAGGTAAAACACAAAATTTGAGCTTCGTGAGGGCCATCAACAGCCAGAAAACGAACATTCTCGCTTGTAAGCATTCCCAATGAATGCGCGAAAGCGGTAATACAACGACCACCATTTCCACACATACTCGCTTCTCCTCCATCCGAATTGAAGTAACGCATCTTAAAATCGTAATCATCATCATTTTCAAGCAGCATCAATCCATCTGCTCCAATTCCTAAATGACGGTTACATAAAAATGCAACATTTTCAACAGATGAATCAAACTCATGATTTCGATTGTCTATCAGAATGAAATCATTCCCGGCTCCGTGATATTTTTCAAATGAAACAAGGCTCATTTCAATATTTTAATATAGAACACAAAAATAGGACTAATTCTTCAAACTGTGCTTTTTCACTTTGTCGAGTTGAACAAATTCCTCACTTTGTTGCAACTCATAAGCCAAACCCTTGTATATCATCAACAGTTGGTCTCCAGTTTGCTCCAATTTCATTTTTTCGGGTTCGTACACTCCAAACAAAACCAACTTATTGTTTCCCAACTTATAACCACTATAATTAATTGGCGATTTCCAGAACTCAACCCTTAAGTAAGGGTTCATTACGAGGTTATCATCTATCAATAAAGAGTCAACTCTTTTTGAATCTGTATTTATACTTTTAATCTTGACATTATTTATAAAAAGAAGTTCATCGCGGGCAACTTCGACATCTTCATAACTAGCAGATGTATAATAAATTGTATCTGTTGAAAGCTCATCATCCTGAGCAGATACAACATTATTATCTGTTGAAACTGGGTTTCTGACTACCGTTTTTTTCTTTGAAGGTTTTTCCTGTTCTGCAACCAACGATATTTTTTCCGTATCTTCTGCTCTGTTAATTGACTCTAGCGGATTGATTGACATAAAAAATCGTATATTATACTTTTGAATACCCCATACTGCAAAAGCCCCGACGAAGAACCCTAAAAAGATCCCCCACAACAAAAAAAAGTATTTTGTACGTTTTTTTTCCATCCTCCTTAGCAAATGTTATATACAAAGATAGGCTAAAACAGGTTTAAATAAATTTTCAATAAAAAATTTAGGGCATTGGTTATTCTGCAATTGAAAAAATAAACGGATTCAATTAAAGTTCGTGTTCATAACTACCTATACAGTAAATGGTTTTAGTAGAAAAGACCTGAAATACCAACTCCAAACATCAGGATATTACCTGAAATCTTATCTCCAGATTTTTCTAATTCAATAAAATGGTATCCACCCTCAATTGTTAATCCAATATGATTTTTCAAGGGTATTATTATACCCAAATTCAACACTATATCAGAACCATCAAAAGAGTTATATGACTCTGATATTGAAATAAATCTATAGGATAATGTTAAATAGGGGAATAATGTACTTTTTTCATTTCCAAAAAATATTCCGATATGAGGGCCAAATACTAATTCGGACATTGAAGTATGGTAGCTTTCAATGCTCGATAGTGAAACTGATCCTCCAATACCAAAATTTTTGAACAGCATATAGTTAAAACTTGGAGTAAGTGAAACAATTGTATTTCCTTTACCCCCTATTTCATAAAGATCTCCTCCTTGTTTGGAAAATGAGAACGAACCTGAAGCAATAATTGCTCCTTTATCAACAGCAAATCCTTGACTAAATAACTCATTTGTAAATGTAAAAATAAAAAGAAATACAATTAAAAAATACTTTTTCATGTTTATAACGATTTTAAAATTAACATTCTACTCCTCAATAAATCATTAAACAATTGACAAACAATACATATGATATTAAAAACAAAAATGCACAACTAAATACATTGTGTTTATTTTAAATTTCATCTTTTAAAATCCATTTAATTATTACAACATAGATTTTTAGTTTAATATTTACAAATGTAAATAAATTTCTTAAATAAAAAAAAGTCATCGTTTTTTTACGCATATGAAATAGCAGATGTTTATTAAGAAAACACTAAAACAAAAACACAACACACTAATATCCTGCAACATAACATAAAAAAAACATTATTTTCAACATACAATTAGCATCTTTAACAAATTTTAAGTGTTGGAAAATATATTTGTACCGTTCCTAATATCGTTTAAAGTAAAAAAAAGTGTAACCTTTTTCAAGGTGATACAGTAAAACAAAATCCCGGGTTAAATTGGTTAAGGGATTAAAAAGATCACCTGAAAAGCAACCTTAAAAACTATGAAACGAATTGATTTTAAAACTGCTGCACTTTTTTTTCTATTTGCCCTGGCAGGTGGAATTGCAGCATTGGGTTTACAAAAATTATTTCAGAATTCTCAAACAGCAGATGTTTTTGAACAGAACGCAGCAAACACCCAGCAAGTTTCATTTACCGGATTAGCCGGAGTACCTGGAGCCACTGATTTTAATCAGGCTGCGGAAGCTACAGTACACTCTGTAGTTCATATCAAATCTGAATATCAAAACCGTACAAGTTTGTATGATGATTTTTATGGATTTTTCAACCTTCCATTCAATCGCAATCCACAGGCAATTACAGCCTTTGGTTCCGGAGTAATTATTTCGGCAGATGGATATATCTTAACCAACAATCATGTGGTACAGGATGCCGAAAAAGTTACAGTTACCCTGAACGATAAGCGTATTCTGGAGGCAAAAATTATTGGAACAGATCCCGGAACAGATTTAGCATTGATCAAAATTGAAGGAAAAGATTTTCCAACTGTTCCCTGGGGCAATTCCGATAATATTAAACTTGGAGAGTGGGTGCTGGCTGTTGGAAATCCGTTTAATCTCACATCAACAGTTACAGCAGGTATTGTAAGTGCTAAAGCCAGAAATATTAATATTTTAGGCAAAAACACGACTGAGAGTCCGATTGAATCATTTATCCAGACAGATGCAGCTGTTAATCCGGGAAACAGTGGTGGGGCATTAGTTAATACTCAGGGCGAATTAATCGGCATCAACGCTGCAATTGCATCTAATACGGGAGCTTACACAGGCTACTCTTTTGCCATTCCGGTAAATATCGCCCGAAAAATAGCTGAAGACCTTGCAAAATATGGCATTGTTCAGCGTGCATACCTGGGTGTTTCAACAGCAGAAGTTGATCAAAACATTGCATCAATCAAAGGAATTGACAAACTTAAAGGAGTATACGTAGGAGCTGTAACGCCAAATGGTTCAGCACAAAAAGCCGGAATTACTGAAGGAGATATTATTCTTTCCATTAACGGAAAAGCGGTAAATTCAAACTCTGAAATGTTGGAAATATTGGCACAATATCGTCCCGGAGACAAAATAGTTGCAACAACTGAACGAAATAACAAACAAAGTGATATTTCTATTGTTCTACAGAATCAGGATGGTCAAACCAAACTGGTTACAAGAGAAGAGCAACAAAAAACAACTTTACTTGGAGTTACACTGGAAGCTCTCAGCAAAGAAGAACTAAACAATACAGGATTAAACAATGGGGTGATTATTCGCGCAATTGATAATTCTCCATTGTTGAATGCCGGAATACGAAAGAACTTCATCATTACAGGTGTGGATAAAACTCCGGTTAAAACGGCATCAGATGTGAAAAATTTATTGAATCGTAAAGGAAAGAGGCTGGTAACGGGAACATACCCCGGCGACTGGCGTAATTATTATTACGTTGTAAGTATACCATAATTAGCGTTCTGAATATTTTGGTTTTGATCGCTTATTGTTGTACTTTTGCAAACCCTTTTATGTTTACGACTCAATCTTTTGAAAGTCAATAAATAATAATTACAATATCGGTTTATGAGGCAGTTAAAGATTACAAAGTCCATTACCAACCGCGAAACCGCTTCGCTTGATAAATATCTTCAGGATATCGGCAAGGAAGAACTTATTACTGCAGAGGAGGAAGTTCAACTTGCGCAACGTATTAAAGCAGGCGATCAAAAAGCATTGGAGAAACTTACCCGTGCAAACCTTCGTTTCGTAGTTTCGGTGGCTAAACAGTACCAGAATCAGGGTTTAAGTCTCCCCGACCTTATCAACGAGGGAAACCTTGGCTTGATTAAGGCTGCAAAAAGATTTGATGAAACCCGTGGTTTTAAATTCATCTCATATGCCGTTTGGTGGATTCGCCAATCTATTCTTCAGGCTTTAGCCGAACAATCACGTATTGTTCGTTTACCGTTGAATCAGGTTGGGTCTTTAAACAAAATCAAAAAAGAGAGTTCAAAGCTGGAACAACGCTATGAACGTACTCCTTCGGTTGATGAATTGGCAGATTCTCTGGATATGCCAAAGGAAAAAGTTGCGGAAGTTTTAAACATTACCACCCGCTATGTATCTATGGATGCTCCTTTGGTTCAGGATGAAGAAACTAATTTTATTGATGTTTTTGTTTCAGAAGATAGTCCAACTACCGACAATACTCTTTTGAAAGAGTCATTAGCCCGTGAAATTGAACGTGCATTAGCTACACTTACCGAAAAAGAACGTGACGTCATCAACCTTTTCTACGGAATTGGTATGAGCCACGGTTTAACACTTGATGAAATTGCTGCAAAATTTGACCTTACCCGCGAACGCGTACGCCAAATAAAAGAAAAAGCAATCCGTCGCTTAAAAAATACTTCACGTAGTAAACTCTTACGCGCATACTTAGGAGAATAATTTCTCATCGAGAAAATAAAAAAGAGGCCGCTTCGTTTAGCGGTCTCTTTTTTTATTACCTTTGAAATCCAGGAAATAGTATAGTCGTTTCCTGGATAGTTTTGATTCACAAAACTGATTTTCAATCCAGTAAATATCCCTGTACCATTTCTTTGTTCATCGTTTCGATGCGTTTTCGTAGAGAAAAAAGAGCATCGAAGGGGTTTTTATTTTTTTATATATACTGAACGTTATGAACATAAACTGGCTGTCAAAAATTGAAAAATGGGAAATTATGGTGATGACTATCATTATTCTGACGGCTATTATTGTAATCGTTCACAAAACTATTTTACCCAACTTGGCAAGCTACGATAGAATTAGAATTAAGTATATTGAATTTGCTTGCATAATTCTGACATTCACGGGTGGTTATCTGATAAAAAATTCCGGATTTGAGATAAAAATTAATCTTCCCGGTAAAAAGGAAAAACAAAACGACAAAGGAAACAATCAAAAACAATCATAAGCAATGTTAAACACCAAATACATTTTTGTAACAGGAGGCGTTACGTCTTCTCTGGGAAAAGGTATTATATCAGCTTCACTGGCTAAATTATTGCGAGCCAGAGGTTTTCGCGTTACTATTCAAAAACTCGATCCATACATCAATGTTGATCCGGGTACGCTCAACCCATACGAACACGGCGAATGTTATGTAACAGAAGACGGAGCTGAAACAGATCTGGATTTAGGTCATTATGAACGTTTTACAAATACACCTACTTCACAGGCCAATAATGTAACCACAGGCAGAATCTATCAGGCCGTTATTGAAAAAGAACGTCGTGGCGATTACCTGGGTGAAACAGTTCAGGTTATTCCTCATATCACTGATGAAATTAAATATCGTATCAAGCTTTTGGGAAATAATGGTAATTTTGATTTTGTAATTACCGAAATTGGCGGAACTGTTGGTGATATTGAATCACTTCCATATATTGAGGCAGTTCGTCAAATGCGTTGGGAACTTGGTCACGACTGCGTGGTTATTCATCTTACATATATTCCATACCTTGCAGCAGCACAGGAACTTAAAACAAAACCAACTCAGCATTCCGTGAAAACAATGCTGGAACAGGGAGTTCAGCCCGATATTATAGTCTGCCGTACAGAAAAGCCACTTTCCGAATCTATTCGTCAGAAAATTGCACTTTTCTGTAATGTCGATGTTGCAAGTGTGATCGAATCAATTGATGCAAAATCAATTTACGAAGTTCCTATCCTGATGAAAGAAGAAAAGCTTGATATTCAGGTGATGAAAAAAACGCAGGTACCTATAACTGAAGAACCAGACCTTACACTTTGGGAAGAATTTCTTTTTAAATTAAAAAACCCAATCCACGAAGTAAACATTGCGCTTGTTGGAAAATACGTCGAATTAAAAGATGCATATAAATCTATCAGTGAAGCATTTATACATGCAGGAGCATCGCAGCAATGCAAAGTAAACGTAAAGTTAGTTCATTCTGAAAGCGTTAACGAGCAAACCGTTGAAGAAAAGTTGAGTGGACTACACGGAATTCTTGTAGCACCTGGTTTTGGTGAACGGGGATTTGAAGGGAAGATCATTGCTATCCGCTATGCTCGTGAATATAAAGTTCCTTTCCTGGGTATTTGTTTAGGAATGCAATGTGCTGTAGTTGAATTTGGCCGTAATGTATTAGGATTTAAAGATGCAAACTCTACAGAAATGAACCCGAAGAGCGAGTATCCCGTAATTGATATTATGAAAGACCAAAAGAAAATCTGCAGCAAAGGAGGAACCATGCGCTTAGGTGCTTATCCTTGTAAGATAAAAGACAAGACTTTAGCCTCTGCTATTTATAAAACTACAGATATTAGTGAACGTCATCGTCATCGTTACGAATTCAATAACAAATACATTGATGCTTACGAAAATGCCGGAATGATTGCCTCGGGAATAAACCCTAAAGACGATCTTGTTGAAATGATTGAATTAAAAAATCATCCATGGTTTGTTGGAGTTCAGTTTCATCCGGAATATAAAAGTACCGTAGCAAATCCTCATCCACTCTTTGTAAACTTTGTTAAGGCTGCAATTGACAAAAGTGGTAACTAAGACTTACAAGGAGGCTTTTCAACATTGAAAGCCTCCTTGTTTATGATTAATCGAAAACAAATATCTTTGCCTGAAAACAAATACGATGTTTCACTTTTCTGAAATCATTATATATTACTTTTCAGGAACAGGAAATTCTGCCAATGTTGCTCGTTGGATATCAGAACTAGCTAACAAACAAGCTATTTCCGTAAAAATCAAAAACATTGCTCATATTGACCGATTAAACATTGAATCCCATTCTGAAAACAGTTTGATTGTTTTCACATCACCAGTACACGGATTTAATTACCCTCCGGTAATGCTTAATTTTATATTACGCTTTCCAAAAGGAAAATGTAAGATTCTGCTGATGAATACCAGAGCCGGAATGCTGATTGGCAAGTGGATTACACCCGGACTTTCCGGCATAACATTCTATTTATCAGCGTTAATTTTAAAGCTTAAGGGACATGCTATCACAGGAATGATTCCTATTGATATGCCTTCCAACTGGATTTCGGTTCACCCGGGTTTAAACAATAAAACCATTGAATATTTGCATGTTAAAAACAAAATCAGAGTTCAAAAACATATTACAAAGATTTTGTCAGGAAAAAATAATTTCATCGCTGTTCGTGAAATCATTCAGGATCTGTTGATTTCACCCATATCACTTGGATATTATTTTGTTGGGCGATTCATTATTTCTAAAACCTATTTTGCTTCATCAGACTGTAATCAATGTGGATTATGCATTAAAAGCTGTCCGGTTAATGCAATTAAAGAAGTTCAAAGTCGTCCTTATTGGACTTTTCGCTGCGAAAGCTGTATGCACTGTATGAGCTATTGCCCGAAAAAAGCAATCGAAACGGCTCATGGTTTTGTAGTAGCAATCATTCTTATTTATTCTATTTTACTCCTTCCGTTTATTTACGTTCATTTGAATTCTGAGCTCTTTTTTATCAAAAACGAATTTATCAGATTTCTTTTTGAGTCTTCTATATTTCTCATTTTAATCTGGTTAAGTTATTACATACTGCATTTCCTTTTGCGTTTTAAATTATTTGAACGATTCATTGTTTATACTTCGCTTACCAAATTTAAGTTTTGGGGAAAACGATACAGAGCGTTGAACATTTAAATATAATTTTGTTACGCTATCCAATAAAATACGATCAGGTGCGTTTTGTTAAAAAATGTTAATAAGGCTATTTTCTAAAAGAAAAGCTTATCCATTTTCAATCTCTTAATTAACGCCTAATTCCCTAACGTATGAAAACCCTGAAAGTATTGTTGATCCTTAGCGGAACACTTTTAATTGTTGCATGCAATAACAAATCTGAAGAAACATCTACCAAGCATCTTGTTTCAAATTCACAAGAAAGTTTATCCAACACCCCGGTTGTAACTGAGGAGAATAATTCTGATTCAACAATCTCCTCTTCTTTATATGCCAATTCTTCGGCTGCAGTTGAAAAAAATGAGGATCCAAAACGCAAGTTTATTCGTACTGCAGAATTAAAATTCAGAGTAAAAAATGTGGTGAACAGCACATATCAAATTGAAGAAGTAATTCAAAAAGAAGGTGGGTTTGTGGCATTCACAAATCTATCTTCAAATGTTGATTATATTGATACGAAAAAAGTTAGTGCAGACAGCATACTCGAAACCACGCATTATACCGTCAGCAACATTATGACTCTCAGAATTCCGAATACGAAACTGGATACAACTCTCCGGCAAATTGCCAAGTTGATTGATTTTCTCGACTATCGTATTATTAAAGCAGAAGATGTTGCACTGGTAATTGAATCGAATGAAAATGCAATAAAACGTGCAGAAAAAACAGAATGGATCTATAATTCTTCACAAAACCCAAACGTAAGAAAAAAAGGATTATCGTATGAAAAAGTTATTGAACAACAAGAGCTTGCAGATGCTGCAACATTCAAAAACAAATCACTTTATGACCAGATTCATTTCAGTACGATTGAATTAAATATCTATCAACGAAGTACAATCCAGCGTGAATTAATTGCCAATGAACACAATCTCAATGAATGGAACCCATCTTTGGGTAGTAAAATACTCGATTCTCTTTCACTTGGATGGACAATACTGGAGGTGATTTTCCTCTTCTTATTAAAAATATGGGCATTAATCGCTATTGGAGTTGTCTTTCTTATCTTTTGGAGAAAATTTAGCAGACAAGCTCATAAGTAACCAAAATACCTGAGACAAAAACCGTTAATTCCACAACCCAATTAACGGTTTTTGTTATTTTTACTTCATGAAACCAAGCCTCTATCTTATTTTTCTGTTTCTGCTGACAATAGCCTGTAAAAAGGAGAGTGAACAAAATCAGCTATCACCAACTCCGGTTTTACCAAACCACATAGTTACAGGCGATACATCTTCAGAAAGCATCATTTATACCAGATTAAACCCTGCTGATACACTACGATGGATTCCTTTTACATCAAACGAAACCCGACAATTCGATATTGATAAAGATGGAATCAATGATTTTGAATTCAGGCTTTACGGAACATCCAATCCAAACTCTACCTTAATTCTGAATACGTTGAAAAGTCTCAGTCAAAATGAAATTGTAATTTCAGACACACTGGTTGCAAAAATTTCACCCGGAGTAAAAATAGATTCGACATTGCAATGGGGAAAATACTCATTACTCTACTTCTACTCTTACAAAAATCTTGGATCAATTACGGATACAGCAGGTTTATGGAAAAACAGTTTTATGTACTATGCCGGAATCAGGTTAAACAAAAATCAAAATAGCAAATATGGATGGATAAAACTAAGCATTACGGAAGGAGAACACATTGTAATCCACGAATTTGCTATTTGTAAATAAGTTTGTTTCTATCATTTTAGCTTATGACGTTTCTAACTGAAAACAAGTCTGAAATTGAAGCACAAGATGCTGAATACGAAATTCTTTATATTAAAGGATCGAGAGTCAGTAAAGTAAAGTTATGTTAAGTTTTGTTGCAGCATTTGGAATCATTTTTTTCTATTTCCCATACTACTAACCATTATTTCAACCCAAGAAAGCGGTTTCTATTTTTCAAACATATTTGTTGTAATGATATTCTGGAGTGTTGCGTTCTTCTTTCTAAAGTTATTTCTATGGAATACTGTTGGAAGAGAGATCATTAAATTATATCATCATAAAATTTCATACACATCTGATTACAAGCTACATAAGTGCAACTATATCGAAATAAACTGTGACAATATTGTGGTTGAAATGAAAAATGATCTTTCTTTTCTTAATCCGGTATCGTAATTAGTGATAAAAAACAGCAATCAGAAAATAGAGACATCTTTAAATTCTTCACCTGTTGAAATTGCATTCGTATGCAAAAAGATCAATGATAAATATTGCATTACAAACAAAAAAAATACGGATGACTCTGATTTTATCACCTTCGAATTTTTCAATAACTAACCAGTGCCGAAAATAAGGTGATGTACAAATATCTCTCTGAAATACCTACCTTTGCAAAAGATATAATTCAGATTCAGGATGCTAACCAACAATGATATTTTAAAAAAACTACGTGTAGCGTTAAAGCTTCGCGACGATGACGTGATTCATATTTTATCGCTTGTAGATTTCAAAATTACCAAAGGGGAAGTGGGTGCTTTATACCGCTCTCCCGATCATCCAAATTTCAAAGAATGCGGTGACCAGCTCTTACGTAACTTTCTCAATGGATTGATTATACATCTGAGAGGCCCAATGGAAAATCAAGAATCTATTCAGGAACTTAACGAAGAAAAAAGCTACAAAAAAAGCAATCAAAAAGAGCATCCAAGGTTGAATATCAAGCTAAATCAAAAGCCGGAAGTTCGTCAATCACGACCTCGGATTCCTAAATCTTCATCCAACCGTGATCAATAATCAGAAACTATACATTCATGAATTTAATTGTAGAAGTCGGCACGCTGGCAAGAAAGAAAGCTGAAAACACCAACGATTTAAAAGACCTGAATCTTGTTTTTGAAAACCTAAATGATGTTTTATTTAAAAATCAACTTCCCGAAGTCTTTGAACCAGAAAATATGAATCCTGAAGAGAGGCTTCGTTTAGAAATGCACGGTTTTGATGGGCTTCATTATCTTCGTCGTTTTGCTGCTTACATCTCCGAAACAGGATCAATTCCTGCTGAACCCGGAAACGAAGATGCTTCTGAAGATAAAATCCTGGCAAAATATTTTCGTAACTATTTTAAAATTCACACAAAGCAATCACTTCTCACCCGTTTATTTTCCCGAAAAGAAGTGATAAAACCACGATTTTCACATATTATTGTTCATAGCGATTCTGAAGGATTCTATGTTCCGTTGGCCTTTGAGGATGTGATTCTTACCAACGAAAAAGTTATTCCAGGCGGAATGATTGGCTCTTCTTACCGTTTAAAAGATGAATGTGAAGAGTTGGCCAGACATCTGGAACTCAACCTGAACATACATCCGGATAGTGATGAAATTAAAAGTCTGATTCAGAGCCACGGTAAATCTGAGATAAAATGGAGGCATTTTGGAATTGAATCTTTTACCTGTATTCGGCTATACCATGCTGCATTAAAATCCATCGAATTACATAGTTGTATCACCTTTTCTTAGTTATTGCTCAATGCCCGAAACACAAAAAAATAATCCTCTGCACGGTAAAACACTCGAGTATATTGTAAATTACCTGGTAGCATTCTATGGATGGAAAGAGCTCGGAGGCAGAATCAATATTCGATGT
This sequence comes from Bacteroidales bacterium, assembly GCA_963667975.1. Classification (GTDB taxonomy): domain Bacteria; phylum Bacteroidota; class Bacteroidia; order Bacteroidales. The sequence goes on along the minus strand of OY764079.1, from coordinate 2,321,182 downwards.
TTCAACGAAAATCCCAGTATAAAGTCGAGTCTTACTTTTTTACGAAAAACACCATGGGCTCGTATGAAAGTCGAAGATTTATATATCAAAGTTATGGACAAAGGGCATCCGGAAATTACACGAAAAAACAAATAATTTAACATCAAATGAGCGGAACCAAGCGCGAAAACATAAAGCCAGGACAAGAAGTTGCTATTGTATTAAAAAAAGATCAGCGAAGCGGTAATCTCACAGAAGGAATTGTAAAAGACATACTTACAAAATCACCTGTACATCCACACGGTATCAAAGTAAGACTTACAGATGGTCAGATTGGAAGAGTAAAAGGAATTTTCAATGAAGAAATTTAATATTATTAAAAGTAGATCAACCATCCTTTACTAATGAATATTCCAAGTAATGGATTAGAGAAAAGTAAAGTTGGAAATTCTATATGTATGCGACCTTGAATTAACTCATATTAGGCAAATTTCACTACTATCTATTCTTTTTATTATGATCCTAGCAGACTATAGTATTTCAACCCTGTTTGCTTTAGCATTTTTTGCCTTCCTTGCAGGATTTATTGATGCTGTAGCCGGAGGTGGTGGTTTAATACAACTACCGGCCATGCTGGTTAATTTACCCAATACCCTCTTACCAACCATTTTCGGAACAAATAAAATAGCCGCACTTTCGGGCACTTCTATTGCTGCCTATCGCTATGGAAAGCGAATCAAATTCAGTTATCCTTTACTTTTAATTATTTCATTTTGGTCTTTTGTAGCTTCTTTTCTGGGTGCGAAAACGGTAAGCTTCATGAGTCCCAATATTCTGAAACCTATTGTTTTCGTCACATTGATTGCCATTGCTATTTATACATTTCTAAATAAAAATCTTGGTAGTGTAGAGACCAAACAACTTTCACTTCGTAAACAAATGATTTATGGCTCATTATTTGGTTTTCTAATTGGGTTTTACGACGGCTTTTTCGGACCAGGAACCGGAAGTCTGCTTTTGCTTGGGTTTGTGATGGTTCTTGGATTTGAGTTTCTTCAAGCTTCCGCTTATTCTAAGATAATCAACTGTGTAACAAATTTTTCTGCATTGATCGTTTTTATTCGTCATGGAAATTTCATTCCTGTAATTGCCATAATTATGGCTATATTTAACATTACAGGAAATTACCTGGGAAGCCATCTGGCACTTAAAAGGGGGAATAGTTTTATCCGTATCATTTTTTTGATTGTTGTCACCTTATTGATTATCAGATATGGATATGATGTTTTTATGACTTTTAAATTTTAAAGCACATCTTTTTCTTACATTTGCACTACATTAATACGATTTACAGCCATGAATTTTACTACGACCGAAAATTTTATATTACTGGCACAACATCCTTCTAAAGGAAGATTCTTAATCAATGATATTTATCTGAATTATGGCTTAACAGGGGCTATCTTGCTCGATTTATCATTAAATGAAATAATTATTCTGGAAAACAAGAAACTTTGCCTAATAAAAGAATACACAGGCGAAAATAAACTTATTACAGAAATTTCAAAATTCATTCAATATTCGAAAAAACCCCGAAAGTTAAAAAACTGGATAGGGAAAATCGCAAACAAAGTACGCAAGAAAAAATGGCTGATGATACAACAACTAGCTGATAAAGGATTATTAAAAGTCGTTGACAAAAAATTTCTGGGTATTTTCTCTTACAAAAAGAATTATCTGATTGAAAAGAATTTACACGACAATTTAATCCGAGACATTAAACACGCCGTTTTAAATCAGGAACATCTTACAAATGACATGCTGGTATTGATTGGATTAATTGAAGCATGCAAAATGCATAAAATTTTTAACACAGGACGAAGTGAAACCAAAGAACTGCGGGAAAAGATGAAACAAATCATCAAAGAATGTCCGATTGCAGAAACGATCAAAGAGTCAATCATGGAAATTCAGGCAGCAATTATGGTATCAGTGATTGCAGCCTCTTCAGCCGCAACAATAAGCTCCAACTAATTAATTCCAGAAATCAGGAAAATAAAAATAAATTCTTTCAAAAGGATTTTACAGGCGGGCGATGTGGTCGATTCCGCCTTTTACTTTTTGGTCAATTTCAACCAAAACCTCAGCTTCTAACGGAAGAAATAAGTCAACACGGGAACCAAATTTAATGAATCCCAGCTCTTCACCCTGATTAACATTGGTATTTTCTTCAGAGTAGCAAACAATACGACGGGCAACAGCACCTGCAATCTGGCGAATCATAATACTTTGCTGACGATTATTTTCAACCAGAACAGAAGTCCGCTCATTCAATTCAGATGATTTAGGACACCATGCCACCAAATATTTTCCGGGATGATGTTTTTTATATCGGACAGTGCCACTAATTGGATAGCGATTTACATGCACATCGTTGGGCGACATAAAGATAGAGACCTGAATACGTTCTTCATTCAGATACTCCTGCAAGCGAACTTTTTCGACGACTACAACATGACCATCAGCAGGGCATAACACAGCATTTTCGTCCAGTTTCAATATTCTGTTTGGTATGCGAAAAAATCTCACAATCAAAAAACAAAACACAGCTTCTGCTATCCAGAATAGAAAATGAAAGATTGTAATTTTAGGAAAAATCCAGACCGGAATAATACCAAGTACGATCAAAAGAATGGCTGAAACAATGATAATTTGGGTTCCTTCTTTGTGTAATTTCATTGGTTAGATAAATAAAAGAATATAAATTAAAACAAAAGGAATAGACATTAAAGCTGCATCAAAACGATCGAGAATTCCTCCATGACCGGGTAAAATTGTACCGGAATCTTTAATGCCTGCACTTCGTTTAAGTTGCGATTCTGATAAATCACCTAATGTCCCAAAAACAGTAATTATTACTGCAATTATCAACCAGTTGTGCAGTTCTAATATTCCTGTAATCGTGTACATTAAAAACGAAGTAATCAATGCAAAAACAAACCCGCCAATGCTACCTTCCCAGGTTTTTTTGGGTGAAATTCGCTCATAAAGTTTATGCTTTCCAAGCCACATTCCTGTCAGATACGCAAAGGTATCATGAGCCCACAAAATTACAAAAAAGCCTAATGTAAGCCATGGTTCAAACCCCTGAAGTACTAAATTTGGATTTTGAAAAAAGTTTATCGATGCAAAAGGGACTCCAACATATATGATACCCAATAAGGTAACTGCAATATTCTGAAACGGAGTTTCTGTATTTCGGAAAAGTTCCGACACAAAAACAAGAAAAAATGCAGGTAATACCAGAAGCAAATAAGCAAAGTTATCAAGCTCTCTACTGAAATAAACACCGGAAATAAATAAAAGTGCCGATAAAAGTGTACCTGTTATTTTCTGCGGTTTCAGATTAAGTTTCTCAACAATTTCATAAAATTCCCACGTTCCAAAAACAGTAAAAAACATAAACACAAAGGCAAAAAGCAGCGGATGAACAAATATTGCTGTAATCATAAGGGCTACGAAAAAAAAGCCGGTAATCATTCTTAGATAGATATTTTTCACGCTTCGTTTTTATTTATCATTATTTGTTTTGCTCTGAGCAAATCTAACGATCTCACTCTTAATTCTATCTCTCCAAAAAGATAAACAGAATCTCTTTTATTTACAATTACAGAAGGGATTTCTTCTTCTTCAAGCATTTCTTTCAACAGTAATAATTCAAACTCTTCCGTTACTGAACAGAGCAAAACCCATTCTTCATCCATATTTCTAAAGATCTTCAGAATCATCAATCAAAAACAGAAACAATGTTTTAGGACCATGAGCTCCAATTACGGTTGTTTGTTCAATTGCAAGGGTTCTGCTTGGACCCGAAATAAAAGAGATAAAAGAGGGCATATTTTCGCCCAATGAACTCCTAATTTCTTTTAAAGCAGTCTTAATATCCGGAAATAGCTGAGAGGTAAAGGCAACAACCACATGGTTTTCAGGCAGAATATTAAGAGATCTTCCACTTTTTTGTCGCGAAGAAACCATAATACTTCCCGTACGGGCAATAATAGCTTCACATTGCGTAACGGATGTTTTTCCTAAAGACACTTCATCACTCTTACCCAAAAAGACAATTCCAGTTTGACGAAACCATGACTGTATCAAATCATCCAACACTATTAATGGAGCCCAATGGTTTTGGACCATTAGTAGCTTAAAATTTTCAACAAAGGCACCTATGTTTTCGCAATAAACAAATGCACCTCCATTAGCCGTGAAGTTTTCGGCAAATACTACATCAGCAGAATCTTCACAATCCGGAAAAACAGGAGAATCCATATCCAGATTTGGATAAGGATTCTCTGATTTATCAATCATCGCGTTTCTGATATTTTTCAGAGCCTTTTCACGAGATGTACTTTCTTTCATTTGAAAAACTTATGCTATTGGCTTTTCTTCAGCCGTTGATTCAGTACTGGGGTCATTAAGCACAACGGCTTCCTGAATAGGTTCTTCCAGGTGATGAGAATCTTTGAATGCTCTTTTCCCAAAAATTTGCTCCAAATCTTCACGAAAAATAACCTCTTTTTCAATCAATACAGCCGCCAATTTATCAAGTTTCTCACGATTATTCGTAAGTAGCTCAACTGCACGCTGATACGCTCTTTCAACCATTTCCCGAACTTCTGAGTCAATCGTTTCGGAAGTCTTTTCACTGAATGGTTTGGTAAATGTATACTCTGATTGTCCTGAAGAATCGTAATAACTCAGGTTCCCGATTTTTTCATTCAATCCGAAATAGGCAACAATTGCAAATGCCTGTTTTGTTACTTTTTCCAAATCATTTAACGCCCCGGTTGACACCCTTCCAAACACAACTTTTTCGGCTGCTCGACCAGCTAAAGCAGCAGTCATTTCATCATACATCTGTTCTAAAGTAGTAATTTGGCGTTCCTCAGGCAAATACCATGCAGCTCCCAGTGATTTTCCACGAGGGACAATGGTTACCTTTACCAATGGATGAGCATGTTCGAGCAACCAGCTTATAGAAGCGTGACCTGATTCATGATAAGCAATCACACGTTTCTCTTCTGCAGATATTATCTTACTACGTTTTTCCAAACCGCCAATAATACGGTCAATTGCATCCAGAAAATCTTGTTTTTCAACAGATTTTTTTCCTTTCCGAGCAGCAATCAAAGCAGCTTCGTTACAAACGTTCGCAATATCGGCTCCGGAAAATCCAGGGGTTTGCTTTGCAAGGAACTCAATATCGGCACTTTGATCAAGCTTAATTGGTTTAATATGAACGCCGAAGATTGCTTTTCGTTCTTCGATATCGGGAAGTTCAACATGAATCTGGCGATCAAAACGCCCGGCACGCAAAAGTGCACGATCCAAAATATCGGCACGGTTGGTTGCTGCTAAAATGATAACTCCTGTATTTGACTGGAATCCATCCATTTCTGTAAGCAATTGATTCAATGTATTTTCACGTTCATCATTTGAACCGGTAAAGGCATTTTTACCACGAGCACGACCAATTGCATCAATTTCATCGATAAAAATAATACACGGTGCTTTTTCTTTGGCATTGCGGAAGAGATCGCGAACACGAGAAGCTCCAACTCCCACAAACATTTCTACAAAATCGGAACCAGAAATTGAGAAAAAAGGCACTTTTGCTTCTCCGGCAACTGCTTTTGCAAGTAAAGTTTTACCCGTACCCGGAGGGCCTACAAGTAATGCGCCCTTTGGAATTTTACCACCCAGATCCGTATATTTCTTAGGATTTTTAAGGAAATCAACAATTTCCATTACTTCCACTTTTGCCTCTTCAAGCCCGGCAACATCATTGAAATTTATACTTACACTTGTACCACCGTCAAATAATTGAGCGCGTGATTTTCCAAAATTAAAAATCTGCCCGCCTCCGGCTGATTTGCTAAAAACCCGGCTTAGCAATATCCAGAAAAATACCAATAATAAGATTGGCCATAAAAGCCCCAGAAAATCATCAAAGAGATTTCTGCGATTAACAGGATTAATCGGTACATTATTATACTGATTAATGATCTCCTGCTTTACATTTTCAGCTTTACCAACAGTATCGGCAGCAATGAATTTTTCAAGAGCTTTGTCATATTGTTTACTGAAATCATCATACGATACAAATTTGTAAATGAAAAAAGGATCTTTTTTCCCTTTACCAAAGCCTTCTACTTTGAATTCTTTAAAAGTAGTGTCTTTTTCAATACTTTCCTTTTTGATATAAACTTCAGCAAGTTCTTTGTTCACAATAAGGATTTTTTCCACATCCTTTTGTTTCAAATATTTTTCAAACTCACTACGGTTGATTTCGCGGTTTGAAGAAGTAAAATAACCGGAAGTAACATTGATTCCAATAAAAATCAGAATCAAGGCTCCGTAGATCCAATAGAAATTAAATTTCCCTTTCGGCTTTCCGGAAAGATTAATATTGGGTTTCTTTTTTTGATTATCGTTTTCCATAAATTTAAATCTTCGCTTGAGTAGTTTAAAAATTAGTCAAGATCAACAATACGTTTAACTTCAGCATCTGCCCAAAGATTTTCCAAATGAAAAAAACGACGGGTATTTTCCTGAAAAATATGGACTACTACATCTATATAATCGAGTAAAATCCATTCAGCATTTGTAAAACCTTCCTTAAAAGCAGGAGTTAGCCCTGTAAGCTTATAAACTTCATCCTCCACAGAATCAGCAATTGCACTTACTTGTGTGCTTGAAGTTCCATGACAAATCACAAAACTATCGAACATGGCATGGTGCAGATTTTTTAAATTGAGTATCGTAATCTCCTTTCCTTTTTTTTCCATAATCCCCTGAACAATCGCATCATTCAAAGATATTTGAGGGAAGGATATTGCAAGGTCAGTCTTTTTTCTTTTGGCCATAAATATTGTTTAACATGCAAAATTAACGAAAAACCTTAAACACTCCCAATCTTGAAGCATGAATATGATTAATTTTGATGTGTAAACGATATTATTCGTTTTTTGTACCACATAATTCAAACAAACAGGAAATGTTTTCAATAGTCCGATTAAGAACAGTTGACTCAACCAACAAATATGCCAAAGATCTGGTTTTGACAAATTCTGTCAGTGAAAATCATGTCATCCTCGCTCACGAACAAATAAATGGCAAAGGGCAAATTGGGAATAGCTGGGAAAGTGAGGCTGGTAAAAACTTAACATTCAGCTTAATACTATTTCCAAATGATCTTGAAGCGGCTTCTCAGTTTTGCCTTACGCAAATTGTTTCATTAGCGGTTTGTGATACTCTTAAACCCCTTTTAAGCGGACATAATGTCAGTATAAAATGGCCAAACGATATTTATGTCGGATTAAAAAAGATTTGTGGAATCCTGATTGAAAACCAGATTATGGGAGCATACATTTCGAGCTCTATAATTGGTATCGGATTAAATATCAATCAAAAAGAGTTTTTTAGCAATGCACCAAATCCAGTCTCTATTATTCAACTTACGAACATAAAACATGATACAGAAATTATTTTGCAACATTTTCTTGAACACTTCGAAAACAGAATGAAACAATACGAGCAAAACCCGGATTCATTAAATTCTGATTATCTGAATACGCTGCTGTTCGGCAAAGAATGGAGAAAATATAATACTGATCATGAATTGTTTGAAGGATTTATTCAAGGAGTAAATGAATATGGTCAATTACAGATTTTACGACGTAATGGCAAGGAAATGCTTTATAATTTTAAGGAAATCCGTTTCGTGATGGAATGAAAACTATAAATCACAAATCAATTCTGAAAATTTCATTTTCAATTGTTTCTATTCGTATATTTGACTACTAAAATAGTTTTTTTCATTACCTTTCTCCCTTTTTTAAAAAAGCATATTATTCCTAAACCCATGAAAATAAAAAATATATCATATTTACCTACCCTCATAGGTTTCCTTTTGTTTTCATCCCTGATTAATTGTAATGCGTGGGCACAAAGCATTTATACCAGTTCTGAAACAAATCCATATAACCCAGTTCCTCTTTCTTCTCTTGATTCTCTGAAATTTTCAGGAGTTTTGCCTGTTGAAATTCCGGATTGTTATAAATATCAGAATATTATATTGCCGTCAAGTGTCGACAATTCAACACGCATTTATTTCAGACCTGTAACTTCTCAAAGTGGATATGAATGCGGTCAAACTGCCAGTCAGGCATTTGTTTTCACCTACGAAGTTGACAGACTACGAAATCTAAATGCGTCATTACCTCAAAATCAGTACCCAACGCATTTTCCATGGAATTTTTCCAACAATGCTTATAATTATGGCGGTGCAAGTTTTTTTGATTCGTGGGAAATAACACGCATGTGTGGTACCCCAAATGTTACAGAATATGGTGGAGCATTAAACACTGGTGGCGAAAAAAGATGGATGACAGGCTATGCTAATTATTATAGTGGAATGAAAAACAGGCTCTCCGGTGTATATGCAATCCGGTGCAATTCTCCTGAAGACGTCTACACATTAAAAGCCTGGTTATATGACCATTTAGATGGAAGTAGCATAGGAGGTCTTGCTGCAATTTATGGTCAATATTGCAGCCCCAATACCACCTTACCGAGTGGAACTCCAATGGCAGGAAAAGCATTAATAAGCACCTGGGGTACATCTCCCTCTCATGCATGGACGATTGTCGGGTATAATGATTCAATACGTTACGATTTTAATGGAGATGGGCAATACACTAACAATATTGATTTGAACGGAGATGGGAAATTAGATGTCAGAGATTGGGAAATCGGAGGATTAAAAATTGTGAATGGTTATGCCGGAACAGGCTGGGGCAACGGGGGCTTTTCTTACATGATGTATAAAGCCATGGCTGATGGTATTAGTAATGGTGGAATATGGAACTCAACAGCATATATTATTAAAGCAAAAACTACTCAAAACCCACAATATACATATAAAGTAACGCTAAAACATAGTGTACGAAATCAAATTAAGGTAATTGCAGGAGTAAGTCAAAATACATCTTCAACAGCTCCTGAGTTCAGGATGGAGTTCCCGATTTTTAACTTTCAGGGTTCTACGTTAGGAATGCAGGGAGATACTACCGAAAGTGCAAAAACAATTGAATTCGGACTGGATGTAACACCTCTCCTCTCCTATTTACCCTCAGGAATCTCTGCCCGGTTTTTTTTCGAAGTTGTGGAAAAAGACCCGAATGGATCCGGAGCAGGACAAATAACCTCGTTCTCCCTTATGGATTATACTTCAGGAGTATCGGAAACAGTGTATCCCAATTCAAATATAATACTGATCAACAACGATACTACAAGAATCTCCGTTATAAAAAATATCGCCTTCAGTAAACCTATTATCACAACCGACACCCTTAAAGCACGAATATACAGCAACTTTACACAACAAATTCAGGCTCAAAACGGGCAGGCTCCATACAGATGGAGATTAAAACCGGATTACCAGGAAAGCGTATCTTCTGCAACATTTCCTTCAACTCCGGCTACTGTTCTGCCAACTGGAAATGATGGTTCTGTAATGCAAAATCTGAATTTTGACTTCCCGTTTCTGGGAAAAAAATATAATCAGATTTATGTATATGCCAATGGGTTTATTAAATTTGACAATTCGCTATTTTCATTTCCATGGCAGGTTGATGCTGAGCTTTTATTCAAAAGCCACGCTTTAATTGCTCCGTTTTATGTTGATTTAACCTATGGAAGTGGTCAAAATGTAACGTTTCAGCAAGATGTAAACTCTGCAACAATAATCTGGAAAGGATCTGTAAACGGGCAAAGTGGATCAAACGTACAGGTTGCACTAAAAATGTTTTCATCCGGAATGATCGAGTTTTACTATGGTACTATATCAATGTCAGGCAATTGGAAGTCTGCCATTTCAGGAGGGAATGTTGTAAACTGCATATACACTTCGCTATCAAACACTTTTACGACAAATACATCTTCACGAAAGATAACATTGACACCTCCTGATTATCCAAATGAAATAAATCTTACTGAAGGTGGAATTTTTACTGCAAAACCTGTGAGTAAATGTTCTTCAAATTGCAAAGTAATTGCAACTGATAACAATAATATTGAAAGCGAAAAAGTTCTTCATTTTGAAACATTTGGCATCCAATCTGATTTTTCGATCAATGCAGGAGGTGATACTTCATTGAATATTGGAGATACTGTAAATGTTTCCGTAAAATTGAGCAATATAGGCACCTCGTATTTTTCAAATGGCCTTATGAAGATACAAATTGCAGACACCAATACTTCTTTAATAGATTCTGTTATTTCGATTAGTTCAATTGCTCCCGGTGATAGTTTAGTTATTCACAACGCCTTTAAATTTGTTGTAAAACTATTTGCAACTGATGGACACATGGTTCGTTTGGATGGCATTGTAACAAATCCAACCGATACATTTAAACATAGCATTTCATGCAGGATAAATTCATTTCTGCTACAAACAGGAACCACAACCATTACTGATGGGAATAACAATCAGTTGGAACCCGGAGAAACAGCTGCACTGATGCTCGAAATCAAGAATATTGGAGGTGCATCAGCCCGAAATCTTCAATTGAATCTTACAACATCGGATCCATATATTACGTTAAATCCTTCGTCTTCAACAATTGACAGTATTCAACCATTCTCAAGCAAAAATGCATTTTTTATTATTACGGCAGCCCCAAATACTCCTTATCAACATTTAATTGTGTTAAATGCATCTATAACAGGAAATAACAACTCGCAAATCAAAACTTTCTTCTATATCCAAATGGGCATAGAAATGGAAGATTTTGAAACAAATGATTTTACAAAATTCGACTGGGTTCTGGGAGGTACTATTCCATGGTACACTTCTGACAGCTTAAAGTATCAAGGCAATTATTCTGCTAAATCGGGACGAATAAATCATAGCCAGTCTTCCTATTTTTCGATCAATCAACTTGTATTAGCTGATGGAAGTATTAAGTTTCACCGAAAAGTATCTTGCGAAAAAGATAATACAAATCATAATTATGATTATCTGATATTTACTATTGACGGTATTGAACAGGCCCGCTGGGATGGAGAAACTGACTGGGAACAGGTAAGCTTCCCGGTAACAAAGGGCAACCACACTTTTAAATGGTCTTATATAAAAGACTATTCCGTAAACACAGGAGCTGATTGTGCCTGGGTTGACAATATCATCTTCCCTTTACACGGAGATTTAAATCCACAATTAACATCAAATATCTCCAGCATCAGCAAAACAATTAATATAAATAGTATTGATTCTGCTACCGTTGTTTTGTCAAACAATGGGAATGATCTGATATTATGCACAAACCAGCTTGTTAACAATAATAATATGAATGTCCCTTGGGCAAACACATCTTCCTTAGCTTGTGGCATATACCCTGGAACTCAGCAAACACTAAAACTTTATTTCGATTCACATCAATTAAATCAGGGTGTTTATTTGTGTAATTTAAACCTGAATCAAAACCTAATCAATACAATCTCAATTCCGGTTACATTAACCGTTATGGATTTTTCATCCGTAATGAATGAACCTGGAATGAAAACATCCTCATATCCTAATCCGTTTTCAGAATTTACAATCATCCGCTTTTTTCTGGAAGAAACAGAAAAACCAACGGTACAGATTTATGATTTGAACGGAAGATTGCTTACCGATTTATCAGATAAGATAAAACGGGAAAACAATCAATGGAGGGTTATCTGGAATGGATGTGATTATTTTGGAAACAAACTGTCAAATGGTGTTTATTTCTGCAAAATAAAATCCAAACAGAAACAAACTGTAGAAAAATTAATGCTGAATTATTAATGCCGTTCTGAAAAAAAGAATACTGCACAATTGAAATTCCTGGTATTCAATTTTTCAATGCCCTTTTCCTTCATTAAGGAAAGTATAAATTCTATTTGCAGGCTTTGTAATTACTAGGGGAATGTGTAACTTTACACCATGCGAAATTTACTTCAAATATGAAACGTACTAAAATTGTAGCTACCATTTCCGACAAGCGTTGTGAACCTGATTTTCTGAAACAACTGATTGAAGCAGGGGTAAATGTGGTAAGACTTAACACTGCTCATCTGGATCATGAAAGTGCACTATACATAATCAAGAATGTTCGTAGTGTAGATGATAAAGTTGCAATACTTATTGACACAAAAGGCCCGGAAGTAAGAACTTCCAGATATGGTGAAGAAATATCTACGGAAGAGGGAGAACTTATTACAGTAGCCGGAAACCCGGAAGGAAAATCTGGAAATCATATTTTGTATGTAAGCTATCCTCATCTAACACGAGACATTCCTGTAGGAACCTGTGTTCTGATTGATGATGGCGATATTTCGCTGAAAGTAATTGAAGTATTGAAAGATTCGCTATTATGTAAAGTTGAAAATGGAGGAATCATCAAACTACGGAAAAGTGTAAACTTTCCCGGTATCAAACTTGAACTTCCGTCTATCACACAAAAAGATAAGGAGTTTATCGATTTTGCCGTTGAGCATGAAATTGATTTTATTGCCCATAGTTTTGTGCAATCGGCCAATGATATATTCGAAATCAGAACGCAACTGGATGTAAAAAAGAGTCCGATCAAGATTATTGCCAAAATAGAAAACCAAATAGGAGTTGATAATATCGACGAGATTTTAAATGAAGCGGACGGAATCATGGTAGCCCGTGGCGATTTAGGAATAGAAATTGCCGCAGAAAAAATCCCCGGCATACAGCATCAACTGGTTCGGAAATGCATCCGGATGAAAAAACCGGTAATCATTGCAACCCAAATGTTGCATTCGATGATCCAGAATCCCCGTCCTACCCGTGCCGAAATCAGCGATATTGCTGCTGCAATTTATGAACGTGCAGATGCCATAATGCTTAGCGGCGAAACAGCCTTTGGACCTTACCCGGTAGAAGCGGTTAATGTGATGACCCGCGTGGCAAATGAAGTGGAACAGCAATTAGACCATCTGCCATTCTCAAATGTAACGCCTGAGGAGGATTCTATCCTTGCAACGCTAGCCCACTCGGCTGTACTAGCTTGCCAATCTCACGACATCAAGGCTATAATCACCGATACTTTAGGCGGGCGTACCGGGCGATATTTATCTGCTTATCGCGGAAATTCACCTGTATTTGCCATGTGTTTTTATCCACATATAATGCGGCAGCTAGCCCTCTCCTACGGCATTGAAGCGTATCTGATAAAACGCCAGAACTCACGTGACGGATTTATGGATGAAGCGATACAAATGATCGCAAAGAAAGGATATCTGAGTCCTGATGATTTGGTTGTGGTGCTCGGAGGCTCATTCGGACCTGCGAACGGTGCTTCTTTTATCGAAATCGCACAGGTTAAGAATCTGCTTGGCTAACGCCTGACAACATTTAAGATTACTGAAACCACAGGAGTAGAAAGCGCGCGGGGAAAGAGTTCCCGCTTGTTCGATAAAATAGCCGATCCTAAAACCCGCAGACTTACGGATGGCATTCCTACTTTTAAATAATTGATCCGCAGACTTACGGAGGGTACTGTCCGGAAAACTGTGTAAACTTTAATTTTTGGTTTTTGAATACAGAAGAACCCCCGAAGAGGTCGAAGACCCTTTGGGTGGTGATGGTTGAAAAGAAGTTAGAAGTTAGGAGCTAGAAGTCAGAATACAGAATACAGAAGCACCCCCGAAGAGGTCGAAGACCCTTTGGGTGGTGGTGGTTGAAAAGAAGTTAGGAGTTAGAAGTCTGAATACAGAAGCACCCCCGAAGAAGTCGAAGACCCTTTGGGTGGTGATGGTTGAAAAGAAGTTAGGAGTTAGAAGTCTGAATTTAAATCCCCTCAATCAAGGCAGAAAAGACTGATGAGACTGACAAGTACCTATCAATCTTTCTCAATCCTTTTCAATCACTTCAATCTCCTTAATCAAGACTGATGAAATTGAAATGACTGAAGAAAACGAATAAGCGCCTTTTCAATCTCCTCAATCCCTTCAATCAAAGAGTGGTTGGGAGATAAAGAGATTTGTTATTTTCTCTATTAAGTTGCAGGTAGTTTAAAACTTTATTATTTTTACTGACTAAAAAATAACAGATGCAAATGAATATTAAGAGCGGTTTGGTTAAATATACGAAAAACCATAAAATTGTTGATATAGTTTGCATTTCAACGAATACCGATATATCCATAACTTTGTGAATATACAGGTGTTGTGCCTCATTGTAAAAAGACTTCCGACGCATATTCAAGCATATTTGGTTTTTGCTGACACACATGCCAAAATTGAAAAGCCAAAAGAGCTTAAATTTTTGCCAACGCACAGACAAAAAAGATAAATTTGTTAAATGACAGAAAAGAAAATATACTACGAAACCAAATATGGTAAATTATTTATCGGAGACTCTTATAAGGAACTGAAAAACGGTTCATTAGACGAGTACAAAGGAAAAGTTAATTTAATTATTACCTCACCTCCTTTCCCTCTGAATAACAAAAAAAAGTACGGTAACTTACAAGGAGAAGAATACAAAGACTGGTTTATAAGTTTAGCACCAATATTTGAGGAATTGCTTTCAGATGACGGCTCTTTAGTAATCGAAATTGGAAACTCGTGGGAATCAGAACGACCAGTTCAATCAATTTTACACTTAGAATGTCTTTTGGGCTTAGTTAAAAATTCAAATCTGAAATTAATTCAAGAATTTATTTGCTACAATCCCTCCAAATTACCTTCCCCAGCTCAGTGGGTAACTGTGAATAGAATTAGGACTGTTGATAGTTATACTCACATATGGTGGTTGGCAAAGTCCGATTTTCCAAAAGCTGATAATTCAAAAGTACTCAGGCCGTACAGTAAAAGCATGAAACAGCTTCTAAAAAATCAAAAATATAATTCTGGGAAAAGACCATCAGAACACATCATTTCAGAAAAAGGATTTTTAAAAGACCAAGGCGGTAGTATTTCTCACAATTTTTTCGAGTTAGAGTCAATGGATGAAAATAGAGAGGTACGATTGCCTTTTAATGTTTTAAGTTATTCAAACACTAACTCGAATGATTACTACATGAAGGAGTGTAGAAAAAATAATATTATTCCACACCCTGCAAGAATGAATCAAGGAATTGTAAGCTTCTTCATAAATTTTCTAACAGATGAGAACGATTTTATTTTTGACCCATTTGCAGGTAGTAATACAACAGGAGCAACTGCTGAAAAATTAAGAAGAAAATGGTTAACAATTGAAATAGACAAAGAATTTGCTGACCAGTCCGTTTTTCGATTTGAGGATAAAGAACTTAACTCTGAACTTAAAATACATATCTAAATGAATAACGTAATAAAAAAAGTAACTGATCTTGATTTTTTCAAAGAAGGTCAAAAAGAAGAATTGTTTGTTGGTAGACCTTATTCTATTAATTATAATAAGGCTTATTTGCTAATTTCTGATTTTTGGAAACATAAAGTAAAAGGAATTCCACAAGGTTCTTTTTTACTTGCTTTTTATGATAATCCTTTTGATGAAGAGATTAAAGAAGCTTTATTGCTCAGAGTTTTAAATCCTTCTTCACTACCTACTGACAATAATGTAATTGCCTCAATGGTTGAATACTATAAGGATAATTTAAATACTTCTGGGAAGAAAAGTGACCTTGATGATTTTACAAAGTATGAGTTTAGTTTTTCAGGTCTTGAATGCAGAATTCTAGGTACATTTTACAAAGAAGGGGAAAATTTTGAGTTTGGGGCAGATGTTGAAAATTTCTACTCTGCACATAACTATAAAGTATTTAAAGCAACAGGCAAAATACTAGAGCAAATAGTTAATCAACGCGATAAAGACATTGTTGCAGGTGGAGAATCTGAATATTCCATAGGGAAAGTACGATATAGTTCAAGTCGTAGATTTAACACACAAGATGAATCAGTAAATAAAGTTGAAGTATTTATTAATCCAGGTGATATGCTCGGAAAAAGAACCGCTTTATTTGGTATGACAAGAACTGGTAAATCAAATTCTGTAAAAAAGATTATTGAAGCTACCGTTGAAATATCTAAAAAAGCTAAGTTTCCAAGTTTAAAATCAGCAGAAGGAAGCAATGAAAATTTCATGGAAACCTTAGATAAAGAAACTGGAGCACCCAAATTTCCTGTCGGTCAAATAATTTTTGATATAAATGGAGAATATGCAAATGCAAATATGCAAGACAAAGGAACTGCTATTTTTGATTTATATTCAAAACTTACAACTCGCTATTCAACGTTGCCGAAAGCTGGTTTTAAAATCATGAAAGTGAATTTTTATAATGATTTACTTGCTGGTTTTGAATTAGTCCGAGCACATTTATTACAAAGTTCAAACAATTATATTGATAGCTTCTGCGCTGTTGACTTTACTCCACCCGAGGATTATGATTTTTTCAGTTCAGAGGGTACGCGATATGACAGAATCAAGGCTGCATATTATTGTTGTTTGTACAAGGCAAACATCCCTGCACCGAAAGGATTTAAAGTCAAATTCCGTGGAAATGACACACTTAATAAAATGGTAAAGGAGGATGGAACACTTGTACCTGATAAAGGAATTTCATTAGAGGAAGCGTATAACTGGTTTAAAGCTATTTCCGATAATTATAATGCCCACGATTATTTTACAAAATACAAAGCAAAAAATGGACATGAATGGGCAGATGAAGATTTAAAAGCGATTCTGGTATTTCTATCTCGTAAAAAAGATGGACGAAATGTTGACGGTTATGTAAAACTTCGTAGTTTAAAAGATTTACATACTGATACTGTTGATAAACCTTTTGATGTTGAAATTATTGATGAGCTCAGATTGGGAAGAATAGTAGTTATTGACCTTTCCCAAGGAAATCCGGAAATTCAAGCACTTTATTCAGAAAGAATTTGTAGGCGAATTTTCAATGATTCAATGGCACGTTTTATACAAAACAATCCAAATAATTTTATCGAGTTTTATTTTGAGGAAGCCCATAATTTGTTCCCCAAAAAAGACGATAAAGACCTAAGTCAAATCTACAATCGCATAGCCAAGGAAGGAGCCAAATTGAATTTAGGAATGATTTACGCAACACAAGAAGTAAGTTCTATTAGTTCAAATATTCTTAAAAACACTCAAAATTGGTTTATTGCACATTTAAATAATGAAGACGAAACTAGGGAACTAAAGAAATATTATGATTTTTCAGATTTCACGGAGTCTTTAGTAAGATTCAGTGCAAAAAATGACAAAGGTTTTGTAAGAATGAAAACATACTCAAATCCGTTTGTCGTTCCTGTACAGATTGACCAATTTCTAGCCAATAAATAATATGTCTTATAATAAAACAGGAAACAGATCCTTTGAATCTGCTAGTAAGAGTGGTCATACTTATATCATAAAAGACCCTGAAGTCATTGATTTTTTAAATCAACATGAACTTCCAAAGGAAGGCGATGAAATTTCTCTCTTTAATGAATATTTGTTTGACATTGATTATGATACAAATGATTCTATAGAATTCATCATTGCAGTTGATGGTGGAGATACAACAGTGCCAGTTAAATCAAAATTTCCTTCATCGACAATTACATTCTTTCAATTTGGGGCAAACCTAATAACTGTCACTGATTTAAAAGAACTGAGAGAGCAACCTTTTATTTCTCCCGAATCAATTTCAAAATTAAAGGAGTTACAGAGAATAAAATTCACACTTCCAACGAAGAATATTGGATTAATTGATGAAAAAGGACAGAGAGCCTCTCTTTTATTTTCAGTAAGAAAGGCACTTTATGAATTCTTCAAAAAACATGACTATCTATCAACTCTAAAATGGTTTTTATTTGAAGAGTATAAACCGACCCCAAAATCTGATAGAATTTTAGCAAGTCATCCATCAAATTCACAAACAAAAAATATCTATTTTGAAAGAAATAAAATCACGAGTGAATATATTTTACCACATACAGATGGGGATTTGTTTTTAACTGACATTTTTAGGTTACATGAAGTAATTGATGAAGAACTTGGGGCTGGTGGTATAGTGGGTTATTTGAGAAATCTAATTGAACATTTTATTTTAATTGACACCGTTAGAGGAATTTATAAACGAAAAAAGAATTCATTAAATGAAGTCCTATTCATTAAAGATGGTCCACTAGGTTTCTTTGGTCAAACTGCTAATATGCACGAACCAATGAGAGAATTAATTAATCACTTGCAAAAAGAACTAAATATTTATATTGCAGGTATTGAAAAATCAGGTCCTTTTGTTGAGCATGCTCAGGAAATTCAAGACAGATTAGCAAATGGTCAAGTTTACCTTCTTTCAAACAAACACATTTATAAGTACATTAAACCTGGTAATCCTACAAATCAAGAACCTTATGGTAGTACTTCTTACTATGGTAGCAAAATCATTTTTAAATCAAGAAATGAGAGAATTTACATAGTTACTTTACCCACAGAATCTGAGAATATAGTTTTAAATCCCAAAAAGACAGACTTCAAAAATCTTGATACGATAATGAAGTATATTGAAATTTTGAAAAGTGACATGTATGACAATTCACTATTACCTATTGCCCTTGTAAACAAACTTGTTTCATTGTCTGACCATCCAAGCTCAGTACTGCTGGAGAAATTTGCAAAAAGAAATATTAAATAAAAGCTGAATGCCAACCCTTCACAGTCATACACATTTGCAAGCCGCACAAATCCAAGCGTAAACTAAAGCCTTCAAAAGAGTATGCCTGTTCCTTGGCACTGACAGAAGAAAAAACAACGAAGGCACAATCTAGTAGCCCTCCCCATCAGCAAACGCTGACAGAGAGAGGCTCTCACTCAACGTAGCGTACGGGGCTCATACTACGCGGTTCATCAATACCTGATTTTGCCGTTTGACTTCCTTCACTGCATTCCTCGCTGAAAACCAGCTTGCCACTTGCTAATTCTTCGGACACGACTCCGCGTATAAGGGATTTTCACCCTCTGGGAAAATACACACCTGTTGTTTCGTTGCTGTGTAGAGTTTATTTGTGTTTTTGAACTTTTTCAACGGCTAACCACGGGAACATTACCAACAAGTCTGAGAAAGAAACGACAGTGGTAATTTTGCAATGAGAAAAAGAGGAAGATGAAACAACCACCCCACAAAACATCACATTCGTAAACCCTGATACTCGAGCTGATACTTCAACTTGCAAAAGAGCTGTTTTCTTGCCAACATACTGAAGGATAATTGTATATTTGTGGATAGCAATTTTTAGACTGATTTTAAAATGACAAAAGAAACCGCTATAAAATTATTCAATGAGAGACAAATTCGCACTCATTGGGACGATGAGCAGGAGAAATGGTATTTTTCAATTGTTGATGTAATAACTGTTCTTACCGAAAGCGAAAATCCTCAAACATATTGGAGGGTCTTGAAAAAAAGACTATTGGATGAAGGGAATGAAACCGTTACAAATTGTAACGCTTTGAAAATGATTGCAGCTGATGGAAAGATGAGATTAACTGATGTGGCTGATACAGAACAGCTTTTTCGGTTAATACAAAGTATACCATCACCCAAAGCTGAACCTTTTAAAATGTGGCTGGCGCAGATTGGACGTGAACGAATAGACGAGATAGAAGACCCTGAATTAGGCATTGAACGTTTAATGGAAACATATTTGCGAAAAGGTTACAGCAAAGAATGGATTAATCAACGTTTGAAAAGCATAGAAATACGAAAGGAACTAACCGATGAATGGGAAAAACGTGGTGTACAAAAGGGACAGGAATATGCCATTTTGACCGATGAAATTACGAAAGCATGGAGTAGCTACACGACAAAGCAATATAAAAAGCTGAAAGATTTGAAGAAAGAAAACCTTCGGGATAATATGACAAATCTTGAACTTGTGCTTAATATGCTTGCTGAAGCCACTACAACCGAAATTTCAAAAGAGAGAAAACCAAAAACATTCGAAGATAATAAAAGAGTTGCAAAACAAGGTGGAACAATTGCCGGAAATACAAGACGGGAAATAGAAGAAAAGACTGGAAAGAGAGTTGTAACAAGCCAAAATGCAAAACAACTTGATAAAAACAAAGAAATTGGAGATGAATAGCCAACGCTTCACAGCCACACACATTGCCAAGTCGCTCGAAAAGTCAACTGCACGACCCTAACTTGTCAAAGAGTATGTCTGTTCGAACGCACAAGGCACTGCAAAATTGAGAGCTAATTGATTGAAAACAAATAAAGGTCAGTTGCCAATCGAGTAGCCCGCCCCATCAGCAAACGCTGACAGGGAGAGGCTCTCACACCACGTAGCGTACGGGGCTCGTACTACGCGGTTCGTCAGTACCGGATTTTGACGCTTGACTTATTTCACTGCATTCCTCATGAACAACCACCTTGCCACTTGCTAATACTTCGGACACGACTCCGCGTATAAGGATTTCACACCCTCTGGGAAAATTACACTTGTTGTTTTTGTGCTTACTAAAGTTTATTTGTATATTTGAACTTTTTCAACAGCTTACAACAAGTGTGCGCACTGTTTATGCAGGGCACACACATGCCGGCAGCTGCAACGCGGGCGGTTTCTGGAGGAAGGCATTCATCAAACCTGCAAACAGAGATGGTAAGCAAGAGTAACCAACAAGTAAATCCCACACTGAGGCCGTCGGCGGGGCGTTAGGCTTCATGCTGGAAAACTGTAAACGAATAAAATATGTTTGACGAACTAATAAAATATCAAAACAATAATCATTTCTTTTTTTCTGCAGAAGAAGAACTTGAAAAGGTATGTAATGCTCCAAAAAACAAAAGCGGTGTCTATATCGTGTATGAGTTAAAGAATGGAAAAATAGAATTGGTTTATATCGGTTCTTCTGGAAAAGTCCAAAACAATGGAAAAATAAAACATCGGGATGGCGGACTTTATGACAGAATTGTAAATGGACATCAATTTGGGGAAATACCAAGAAAAAATTCATGGAAACAAAAGCTGATTAATGAAAAAATTGAAGCATTGGACATTTATTGGTATGACACTGTGAATTCTGAAAATATGGACATTCCAGTTTTTGTTGAAGCAACGATAATGCAGAGATTTTTCGAAGTGCATGGATGCTTACCTCGTTGGAATAAAGAATTTTAAAATGAAAAACCATATTTTGCAAATAGAAAAAGAGTTACAAGCAACAAAAAATATGTTG
This sequence comes from Bacteroidales bacterium, assembly GCA_963667975.1. Classification (GTDB taxonomy): domain Bacteria; phylum Bacteroidota; class Bacteroidia; order Bacteroidales. The sequence continues at coordinate 2,299,914 of OY764079.1, read as the reverse complement.
CTAAATGATTCTATTTTAAAAACCGATATAGATTTTAAATATGACTTCCTTCTTCCATATTCAAAAGCTGATAGTGTTTCCACAGTAAAATTAGTGATTATTGGACAAGACCCTACTATTCAGGATAATAATGAAGCTTCTAAAAAAAGGCAACAGGAAATTACGATTACGTTGGACTTGAATAATGAAAATGGAAACTTGCGAAATTATTGTAAATTAATTTCTAATAATCTTGGTTTAAATATTGACAAAGAAATTTATGCAACAAATTTGTGCAAATGTGTTTTTAAAGAAAAACCCGCTTATAATGGAGTTTTAAATAAACATTCAAATCAATGGGTGCCTCTTTTAAAAAAAGAACTAAGCATATTTTCAGAGAATGTGATTTTTATAACATTAGGAGAACCATTGATAAACCAATTAATCCATTCTAACAGTAAAAAAGTAAATTATTATTGGGACTATGTAGGGCAAGCTAAATCTGGAAAGAATTTCAAATGCAGTGAACCATTTGAAAACTACTTACAAAAAAGAATTTACCCTATTGCACATCAGCCGACTTGGAATCGAAAAGATTTTTATAAAACATATTTACCTGACTATTTGGAATACATAAAAAGAAATGAAAATAAAACACGAAAGCCTAAAGAAGGAGACTTGCTCCGCCAGTAATTAGCTGACAGGGAGAGGCTCTCACACCACGTAGCGTACCGGGTCTCATACTACGCGGTTTGTTAAACAATGGGGAAAAGTGGTGAACTTTGGTAATGTGGGCTTACTTTGTAATAGTGGGTCAGTAATGATTCATAAACTCATTGGGTGAGTCTTGCCACCGTTATGGTAGTATTCAGAATCAGGCTTTGGGCAATTGCCCAGCCTTCCATCCTGCTCCAATCGTTTAAGGCCAATTGTAACTGGATCTGTAATCTTTAAAAAATATTCATTATACTATTAAAAAAATGTAATATAAGCGCTGGTTTAAGAATAATCGGGAAAATAAAGCCAAACACTGCTCCAAAAAAGTGTGCATCATGAGCAATATGGTCATTCGCTTTTTTAGCCATGATAGCTGAGTAAATTAAGTAAATGCCGCCAAATACAAAGGATGGTATATCAAAAAAAGGAAAAAAGATAAAACGAATACCTCCGCCCGGATTAAGCAAAATACTTGCAAACACTATTGCTGAAACGGCTCCCGATGCCCCTACTGCCGAATAAGCAGGATTATCTTTATGATGTTGCAAACTATACACAACCGAAAACAGTATTCCTCCTATATAAAGTATCACGTACCAGAAGAATCCTTTCAACCCCCAAATGGAAGCAAAGGATATTTCTACAAATCGTCCAAAAGAATAGAGCACCAGCATATTGATTGCAAGGTGAGTCCAGTCAGCGTGAACAAAAGCATGGGTAAATACACGATACCATTCCTTACGGTGTTGTATCAGATAAGGTTGCAGGCTTATCTTTCCAAAAAGCTCAGAATTATTGAAGGCCAGGATGGAAATCAAGGCAGTAATAACCATTATAACAACTGTAATCATCGAATCAACGTTATTTACCCGTAACAATTTGTCCTGTATTATAATCGAGCTGAGACCCCAGGAGACTATGAGGAACAAGATAAACTACAAGCAAAACGACAGAAGCGGCAATCACCCAGCCACGTTTTTCACTATTACGATATGATTGAAAAAATGCTATAAACCAAACAACCAATGCTGCTACGGTTTTATTATCCGTTAAATCGACACCTAAAGGCCAGCCAGCCCAAAAAGCTCCAAAGGCATAACGTTGAACCAAAGGTCCTAATATTGCCCCTCCAATAACAAGCGAAGCCAGAGTTATTGTTGTGTAATTGAATGTTTTTTCTCCTTTTCTTAAAGCTTCAATTCCGGAACGGGTTGAAAAAAGCATTGCCATAAACATAAAGAAAATATGAGGAACTAATACCCAGGCAGGGACATCCCCTTTGAAACGTATTATAACAGGCTCTTCGGTAACCGCTACCTGTTCAAGATCACGGGTTAAAAATACTTTGTATTCAAGTTTTCCGGCTGGAGGTTGCTGAGGGAGATAACCAATCAGGTTGTTTCCATCACGAAGCATGGTTGTTTCCGTCCATGCATCACCTGAGTTCAATCTTCGATATACAATATTCCCTCCAATGGCTTTAGGTGCTACCGTAATTTTTACTTCCGCATTTTTTTCCCCACACGAACGTAACAGCTTAAGCTTATAGGTTTCTCCACCTAATTCAACCTTTACGCGTTTCGGATAGGTTGGACCTGTTAGGCGTTGATACACTGCAATTGATAATGTGAATAAAATTGCAAACACCCACCATAGAATATGTTTAGTTCGTGAACTCATCTCCCTTTTTATTTTGGCTTGCTAAGATATGAAAAAATTTAAAACAGCCAAAAGCCCTGGAGAAAGGAGTTATCACAAATTTAGGTTGATAACTTCTGTTGATATATGAAGAAAACAGGCATTTCCGAGTTCAGAAAAGTGTATTTGCCAGGTTTCTTTTTTTCATTCTGTGCTTCACTTAACCTTTTTCGGTTATCAGCTATTTTTCATAAAACAGTTGATGAATACGTGTGCGTATATTTAAATCAGAAAGTTTTGTATTTGTAGCACTGGGATTTACTCTGTTTGACAAAAATATATAGATCAGATTATTTGAAGGATCAGCCCAAACATACGTTCCGGTAAATCCGGAATGTCCGAAACTTTTTGCAGATGCCCCAATACAAACAGGTCCATCTTCTACCGGAATCAGTAAAGGTTTATCAAACCCTAAACCTCTGCGATTACCATTTTGCGGGTACTGCACTGCCGTAAATTCGTCTATTGTTTCCTGTTTCAGATAACGTGTTCCACCATATTCACCACCATTGAGCAACAACTGAAGTAAAACAGCCAGATCTCCGGCATTGGAAAATAAACCTGCATGACCGCATACGCCACCCAACATCGCCGCACCTGGATCATGAACATAGCCATGTATTAGCTGATCGCGAAAAGCAGTATCATATTCCGTGGGAACAATCCGGTCGCGTTCAAAGGTATTCAAAGGCTTAAAACAAGTTGTTTTTAAGCTCAAAGGCTGATAGAAATTTTCCTTTACATATTGATCCAGCGTTTTCTTTGATACTTTTTCAACCAGAGCCTTCATTAGAAAAAAACCTAAATCACTGTATTTATACTCTTTAGAAGGCAGCAATTCACTTTCAGCAATCTCTTTCCATATCTTTTGCGGATAATCTTCTTTCAGAAAAAGAGAATCGGCTACCCGCACCGGAAAGTAGTCGGAACTATCATGTGAATAAAGCGTAGAATCGGGCTTCCCGTTACGAAGTGTTTTTTTATAGAAAGGAATCCAAGGCTGTAACCCGGCCTGATGAGCCAATACTTCACGTATCGTAATATTTTTTTTATTTGTACGACGTAGAAAAGAGAGATAATGTGAAAGCTTACGGTCAAGATCTATTTTTCCTTTATCAACCAGCTTCATTACAGCCAGAGTAGTTGCCATAACTTTCGTAACTGAAGCTAAATCATACAAATCCTGATTATTAACCAACCGTAGAGAATCATACTGATGTGAGCCGAAAGATTTCTGATAAATCAGCGCACCATCCTTTGCCACTAAAATCTGACAACCCGGATACGCTTTTTGCCGGATACCAAAGATTGCGATAGAATCAACTTTAGCCAAAGTTGCCGAAGAAATACCTACCTGTTCAGGCATTCTAAACGACAGGCACGTTTTCGGACTGATTTCACTTTGCCCCATCACAAAATCAGAGGATACATTTACCGGAAGAATTCCATCCGTTTTATTTCCACCAAACAAAGCCTGAGCCATGGCCTTACGAGCTTCAGGCCTGTCCTGACAAGCTAAAATCACGCCATCATACCGATATAACTCTTTGAAAACACCTAGTGCATATGGAGACGCAAACAATGCAAATACAGACTCTTGAAAGCTATTCCGAACCCTTGACACAAAATCAACTTCCGAAGGCGTAATTCCAAACATCTTGCCGCTTGAACCATTGGTTCCTAAAACCGACACTATTCCAAAATCATATTCGGATAATTGACTCAGTACAGAATCTGCCAAAAGTGAATCAATTGCCGATGGTAAATTGAAATGCTTCACTTCGGCGTACTTATCAATCATTAATTGAAAATCCGTTTTCGAAGTATCACCAACAACCACACAGGCAATTTTATGCTTGTGATTCATATTAAATGGCACAATATTTCCTGAATTTTTCAATAAAACCAAAGATGATTCGTAAAGAGTATTGTTTAATGCTTCCGATTCAGGTGAAAGCAGGACTTCCGATACATTTACCGGAGAAAGTATTGTTTTATTGCTTAATCCAAGATCATATTTTGCTTCAATTACTTTCCGGCATTTTGCTTCAATTACCTCACAGGCAATACGGTTACTATCCACTGCATTGCGAATGTATCGAATTGCCAATGCCACATCTTCGGGCAATAGCAAAATATCGCAGCCAGCCATTAACGCACGTAATTCTATTTCTCCGGCTTTGTAATACTTTGTAATCCCTTTCATTTCCAATGCATCTGTATAAACCAAACCTTGGAATCCCAATTCATTCCGGAGTAACGAATCAATAATTAAAGGAGAGATTGATGAAGGAAAATTTTTCGTGGAATCGATAGCCGGAACATGTAAATGACCGACCATTACTCCTTTAACGCCCTTCTCGATCATGTATTTAAACGGATATAAATCAATTGAATCGAGTCTTTTCCGGTCATGATTGATCACCGGGAGAGAAAGATGAGAATCTGTATCAGTATCGCCGTGTCCGGGAAAATGTTTTGCAGAAGTAAGCAAACCCTTATCCTGCATCGCTTTAGCATACATCCAGCCTTTGCGAGCAACATTTTCGCGATTTTCACCAAACGAACGCGTATTAATAACAGGATTCGCAGGATTACTGTTTACATCAACATCCGGAACAAAATTAATGTGAATTCCTAACATCTTACACTGATCAGCCACTTTGCTTCCGAAAGCATAAATTAATGAATCTTCGCGAATTGCACCCATCGTCATTTGGCGAGGAAAGATGGTTGTACTATCCAAACGCATGGCAACACCCCATTCTCCATCAATAGAAACCAGTATCGGGATTCTCGATACAGAATTATAAAGATTGATCGCATTAACCTGGTTTTGAGGATTCCCTTTAAAGAAACACACACCTCCTATTCCCCACTTTCTTAGAAGAGTTGCAATAGAGTTTGCATATTCCGGATCTTTTCCTGAAAAAGAACGAATCATCATCAATTGAGCAATCTGCTCATCAATGGGGAGATAGGTCATCACGGAATCAACCCATTGCTGACGGGGAGTTTTAACAGTTATATTTTGTGTAAAAGCTTTATTTTGAACCAAAAACAAAAAGAGCAACAAGAATACAATACACGAATAAAAGCGTTTCATTACAAATAAATTAATCTCTGAGAGTATATTAGATTTGAAGTTGTAAAGGTATATATTATCATTCAAAGGGGAAAATGTAAATTCAGAAAGCTCTGTTTAAACAAAAAATCATGCAATTTATTTAGGAAAATGTGCATATCCGTGTAACTTCAAATCTATAAGCAATCATTATTTCGTTTATTTTCGCATTATCAAAAATTGTAACATGAAAAAACAGAGCTTAATTGCACTTATATGCTTACTGTTGGGATTGTCAATCCAGGCGCAAACAACAAAATCCCAATCTCAAACTGAAACCGACTCGCTGGTATTGAAAAAACTGGATTGGTGGCAAGACCAGAAATTTGGGATTCTCATGCATTGGGGAACTTACAGCACACGTGGAATTGTTGAATCATGGTCAATTTGTCCTGAAGACTGGATTGAGCGTTCGATGAATGATTACAATCAATACCGACAAATGTATGAAGGATTGCGCTATGCCTTTAATCCACTGAATTTTACTCCTGAAAAGTGGGCAAAAGCTGCCCGAAAGGCCGGATTACGCTACATGGTTTTTACCACTAAGCATCATGATGGTTTTTGCATGTTCGATTCAAAACTAACCGATTACAAGGTTACTGATAAAGATTGCCCATTTTCGGTGAATAAGCGAGCGAACATTACCAAAGATATATTTGACGCATTTCGCAAAGAAGGTTTGGGCATCGGAGCATATTTTTCGAAACCCGACTGGAATAATAAAGACTATTGGGCTCCCGAGTTTCCTCCTCTCGACAGAAATGTAAACTATAATCCCAAAAAATACCCTCAGCGCTGGAAAAAGTTTTGCGATTTCACCTACAATCAGATAGAAGAACTGATGAGCAGTTACGGAAAAGTTGATCTTCTCTGGCTTGATGGTGGCTGGGTACGTCCGATTGAAACCCAGACCGAAGAATCAAAAAGCTGGTGTTCTCGTATTGTGGATCAGGATATTGATATGGCTAAAATTTCGGGTATGGCTCGCAAAAAGCAACCGGGCCTCATTGTGGTTGATCGTTCCGTACACGGTAAATTTGAAAACTACCGTACCCCCGAACAGGAAATTCCTGACAAACCTCTGCCCTATCTATGGGAAACTTGTATGACAATGGGTAATAGCTGGAGCTGGGTACCGAATGAAAAATACAAACCAACCCGAAAGCTCATCCATCTTTTGGTTGATATCGTAGCAAAAGGCGGTAACTTCCTAATGGGAGTAGCCCCCGATCCAACCGGAGAGCTAGATGACACAGCATATCTGCGATTAAAAGAAATTGGCGAATGGATGGATATAAACAGTGAATCTATTTACAATACCCGTGCAATTGCCCCCTATAAAGATGGAAAAGTCTGTTTCACAAAGGGGAAAAACGGAACAACGTATGCCCTTTACCTGTGTGACGAAAACGAAAAGCAACTTCCTGCCGAAATTGAGCTCCCGAGCTTTAAACCTGAAGCCAATTCTACAGTCATAGTACTTGGCGGACCCAAAGTAAGCTGGAAAGTAAAAGGGAAAGGATGTGTAATTACTATTCCCGCTGAACTGAGAACTAAAACACCCTGCAATTATGTTTGGGTTTTTAAGTTTGTAAAATCCTAATTCACAATCAGGTATATAATAATCTTACGATGATACAATTTATCTTGTACGTGAAAGATCAGAAACGAAGCTGTAACTTCTATACATCTGTACTCAATACTGAACCCGAATTAGATGTACCGGGAATGACGGAATTTCTTCTTTCGCCCGGGTGTAAACTGGGATTAATGCCCGAGGATGGTATTGCCCGCATCATCAATCCAGTATTGCCCCATCCTAAAAACGGAAGTGGAATACCTCGTTGTGAGCTATATTTGCTCGTTCCTGATCCTGAGAGAAGCCTTGAAAATGCTCTTTCACAGGGCGCAACATTGGTTTCTGAATGTTCGGAACGAAATTGGGGACATTTTGTTGCCTACTGTTCAGATCCTGATGGTCATGTAGTTGCATTTGCCAAAGAATTCAATTAAGAACCACAAATTATGTTCATTAACACAACTTAAAAAATATATCATATATTTAGTTAAATAAATCAATTCTCGTTGTATTTTTGAATACCTTGAAATACGTTAAATGGAACATGTTACTTTACAAATACGAAACATGGTTTGTCAATGCTGTTGTCGCATTATACGGCAAGAGTTTGAAGCTTGCGGTATTAAAGTTTGCTCCATACGGTTAGGAGAAGCAGAAATAGAATACAACCCTTCGGTCGTAAATATGAATACGGTAGAAAGAGTCTTACAACAGAACGGGTTTGGATTAATTACTGACAAAGAAAAAGTACTTGTTGAACAGATTAAAATTGCTGTTATTGAGCTGATACACTATGCAAATAACATGAATTCCATTATCCGAAACTCCGATTACCTGGTCGAAAAGCTTGGTTATTCATATCAACATCTCTCTTCTATATTCACCCGGCACGAAAACATCACACTGGAAAAATTCATCATCAATCATAAAATCCTCAAAGCAAAAGAACTTATCGAATATGGAGAACTCACCCTCAGTGAAATTGCCTTTATGATGGGATACAGCAGTGTACAATATCTCTCCACTCAATTTAAAAACATTACAGGATTTTCAGTTTCCGAATACAAAAAAGCTCCCGGAAACAGAAGTGGAATTAATGAAGTGTGACATATACAAAGCCAGGCACTTTTACAAACCTTGTTGCCCTCACAATAAAAAAATCCCCTGACAGGAATCGTTCCGATCAGGGGATTTTATATGTATAATCTTCAGAATTAAGCCTGGGCAGTTGGACCGCTTAGGTTAAACTGAAGGTTATCGGGATTTTCGGGTTCAATAATCTTACCGAATGTACCTTCAAACTTTGATATATTATCCTGCAGGGCTCTCATCAGACGTTTCGCATGCTGAGGCGTAAGAATAATACGCGATTTTACATTTGCTTTAGGAACTCCGGGCATCATTTTGATAAAGTCAACAATAAATTCGGAGTGCGAATGTGTAATCACTGCCAGATTAGAATAGATTCCTTCAGCAACTTCAGCACTAAGCTCAATGTTGATCTGATTTTCTTCGTTCATGTTATCCATTGTTACCTGATATTAATGTTTTGAAGTTACTACTTCCTCATATTCATCACTGTTAGCTACAATCACATTTTGATATTCACGTAAACCTGTACCAGCAGGGATTAAATGACCTACAATAACGTTTTCCTTCAAGCCAAGGAGTGAATCCAATTTTGCATTAACAGCCGCTTCGGTAAGAACTTTAGTAGTTTCCTGAAATGAAGCCGCTGAAATAAAGCTCTTCGTTTGCAGCGAAGCACGTGTAATACCCTGTAAAATCTGGCGAGCCGTAGCTGGCTGAGCATCACGTGATTGAACGAGTTTCTTATCACGACGTTTCAACAATGAGTTTTCATCACGAAGTTTACGTGCTGTGATAATCTGACCATTTTTAATGGTTTCTGAATCACCTGCATCAGTAACTACTTTTTTACCGAAGATCCAGTCATTTTCTTCCTGGAAGTCAATCTTATTTGCAAGTTCCCCTTCAAGGAATTTTGTATCGCCCGGATCATCCACTTCAACCTTACGCATCATTTGACGTACAATAACTTCGAAATGTTTATCATTGATTTTTACCCCTTGTAAACGGTAAACTTCCTGAATTTCATTTACGATATATTCCTGTACTTTCATAGGTCCTTTAATTGCAAGGATGTCGGCAGGAGTTGTTGCTCCTTCTGACAATGCTGTACCAGCCTTTACATAATCATTTTCCTGTACGAGGATATGTTTTGATGTTGGAACCAAATATGATTTCATTTCACCGGTTTTTGAAGTAATCAATACTTCACGATTACCGCGTTTTAGTTTTTTAGCAAAGCTAACAACACCATCTATTTCGGTTACAACAGCAGGATCTGACGGGTTACGTGCTTCAAAGAGCTCGGTTACACGTGGCAGACCTCCCGTGATATCGCCTGATTTACCAAACGAACGTGGAATCTTAACCAGAATATCCCCTGCATTTAAAACGGCTCCATCATCAACAACAATGTGTGCACCAACAGGAATATCATACATCTTCATTACTTCGCCCGAAGCTGAAATAACATTGATAGATGGATTCTTTGATTTCTGACGTGATTCAATAACAACCTTGTCTTTGTAACCGGTTTGTTCATCCGATTCAACACGGTAAGTTACATTTTCGATCACATTCTGGAATGCTACAGTACCCGTAACTTCTGATAAGATAACAGCATTGTATGGATCCCATTCAGCAATCAGGTCACCTTTTTTCACTTCACCACCATCTTTGAAATAGAGATTAGAGCCATACGGAATAAATGCTGAAGCAAGGGTAATATTTGTATTTCTGTCCACAATACGCATTTCAGCCGAACGACCAATTACGATATCGTAGCTCGTTCCTTCTGCATTGGTATAAGGCAGACTCCTTAATTCTTCAATTTCGAGAACACCGTCATATTTTGCATCAATACGAGATTGTGCTGCAATATTGCTACCTGCAACCCCCCCAACGTGGAACGTACGGAGAGTAAGCTGAGTACCCGGTTCACCGATAGACTGTGCTGCAATAACACCCACGGCTTCCCCTTTCTGAATCATTTTACCGGTTGCAAGGTTACGTCCGTAACACTTAGCACAAACACCTTGTTTCGATTCGCAGGTAAGTACCGAACGGATTTCCACTTCTTCTATCGGAGAAACTTCGATCTGAGCACAAATATCTTCCGTTAATTCATCACCGGCCATTGCAATAAGCTGACCCGTTTGAGGATGATAAATATCGTGCAGCGTAGTACGACCTAAAATACGATCGTAAAGCGTTTCTACTGTTTCTTCATTCTTCTTTAAAGCAGTTGTTGGCAGCCCACGTAAGGTTCCGCAATCAGGTTCTGAGATGATTACATCCTGTGCAACATCAACCAAACGACGGGTTAAATAACCGGCATCAGCGGTTTTCAACGCAGTATCAGCCAAACCTTTACGAGCACCGTGAGTAGAGATAAAGTACTCAAGTACCGACAAACCTTCTTTAAAGTTTGAAAGGATCGGATTTTCGATAATTTCGCCACCAGTAGCGCCCGATTTGGTAGGTTTTGCCATCAAACCACGCATACCGCATAACTGACGAATCTGTTCTTTACTACCACGGGCACCAGAATCAAGCATCATATACACAGCATTGAAACCCTGGTTATTGCTCGAAAGCTGTTTCATTACCGTAGTAGTAAGATGTGAATTGGTGTGTGTCCAGATATCGATAATCTGATTATAGCGTTCGTTGTTCGTAATGAAACCCATGTTATAGTTCATCATTACTTCATCAACTTCAGCATTTGCATCAGCAATAAGTTTTTCTTTGATTTCAGGAATAATCAGGTCGCCAAGGTTAAAGGAGAGTCCTCCTTTAAATGCCATGGTATAGCCCATTTCCTTAATATCGTCAAGGAATTTAGCTGTAGTTGCTGTTCCGGTTTTCTTCAAAACGCTACTGATGATATCACGAAGAGCTTTTTTTGTAAGCAGTTCGTTAATATAGCCATATTCTCTCGGAACAACCTGATTAAAGAGTACACGACCTACGGTTGTTTCAATGATCTTACGAACCGGAAGTCCATCCTCAATCGTATGTGTTTTTACTTTTATCCATGCATGAAGATCAATTCGCTTCTCATTTAAAGCAATGATCACTTCTTCAGGAGAGTAGAAAATCTTATCTTCACCTTTTACAATGTGCGTTGATTCTGATTTACGGCCTTTCGTCATATAATAAAGACCCAAAACCATATCCTGAGAAGGAACGGTGATAGGAGCCCCATTTGCAGGGTTCAGGATGTTGTGCGAAGCAAGCATCAGGAGTTGGGCTTCCAAAATTGCAGCGTGTCCCAGTGGAACATGAACTGCCATCTGGTCACCGTCGAAGTCAGCATTGAACGCTGTACAAACCAATGGGTGCAAACGAATAGCCTTACCTTCAATAAGCTTTGGCTGGAAAGCCTGAATACCTAAACGGTGAAGGGTTGGTGCACGGTTTAATAATACAGGGTGTCCTTTTAAGATGTTTTCCAGGATATCCCAAATAACAGGATCTTTTCTGTCAACAATTTTCTTAGCCGATTTAACGGTTTTTACGACACCACGTTCAAGCAATTTACGGATAATGAATGGTTTGAAAAGTTCGGAAGCCATCTCTTTGGGCAAACCGCATTCATTCAGTTTCAGTTCAGGACCTACAACAATAACCGAACGACCTGAGTAGTCAACACGTTTACCTAACAGGTTCTGACGGAAACGACCTTGCTTACCTTTTAAACTGTCGCTCAATGATTTCAAAGCACGGTTTGATTCGGTACGAACCGAACTTGCTTTTCTTGAGTTATCGAATAATGAATCAACGGCTTCCTGTAACATACGTTTTTCATTACGCATGATTACATCCGGAGCTTTGATTTCGATCAATCTTTTCAGACGGTTATTTCTGATGATAACACGACGATAAAGATCATTCAAATCAGAAGTAGCAAAACGTCCGCCATCCAGAGGCACCAAAGGGCGAAGTTCGGGTGGAATAACCGGAACAACTTTCGTAATCATCCATTCAGGACGATTTTCGATATGATTATTTGCTTCACGGAATGATTCAACAACATTTAAGCGTTTCAGTAAATCCTGTTTACGTTGTTGTGAAGTTTCATTCCCGGCTCTGTTACGAAGATCGTAAGAGAGTTCATCCAAATTAATACGTCCAAGAAGATCACAAAGAGCGTCACCGCCCATTTTTGCGATAAACTTGCGTGGATCGCTATCATCCAGACTTTGATTATCGGCAGGTAACGAATCAATGATATTGAAGTATTCTTCTTCCGAAAGGAAATCCATCATACCAATACCATCTTCATCTTTAATACCCGGCTGAATTACCACATATTTTTCGTAGTAGATAATCGATTCAAGCTTTTTTGTTTGTAAACCGAGCAGAGTTCCTATTTTATTGGGAACTGAGCGGAAATACCAGATATGAGCTACAGGTACAACCAGTTGGATGTGCCCCATACGTTCGCGACGAACTTTCTTTTCGGTAACTTCCACACCGCAACGGTCACAAACGATTCCTTTATAACGAATTCTCTTATACTTTCCACAATGGCATTCCCAGTCTTTAACCGGTCCAAAAATACGTTCGCAGAACAAACCGTCACGTTCAGGTTTGTAGGTACGATAGTTAATTGTTTCGGGTTTCAAAACTTCGCCTCTCGATCTTTCCAAAATCGACTCTGGTGAAGCCAAACTGATTGTAATTGATGAAAATTCGTTTCTTATCGTATTGTCTTTTCTAAAAGCCATAGAACTGTTTTTGTGATAGATAAACCAAAAACTATATCCTGTATAAAGTCAGGTGTGAACGTAAGCTTATTCGAAGCTTACGTTCAGTCCAAGACCTCTTAATTCATGAACCAGTACGTTGAATGATTCGGGAATGCCTGGTTTTGGCATATTATCGCCCTTAACAAGAGCTTCATATGCTTTGGCTCTTCCCATTACATCATCCGACTTAACAGTAAGGATTTCCTGAAGGATATTGGCTGCGCCAAATGCTTCAAGTGCCCAAACTTCCATTTCCCCGAAACGCTGACCCCCAAATTGTGCTTTACCTCCAAGAGGTTGTTGTGTAATAAGTGAGTAAGGTCCGATAGAACGGGCATGCATCTTGTCGTCAATCAAGTGATGGAGCTTAATCATGTAAATATATCCAACAGTTGCAGGTTGGTCAAAACGTTCCCCGGTGCCACCATCATAGAGATAAACTCTACCATTATCAGGCAACCCAGCTTGTTTCATATAATCATTGATTTGCTCAATCGTTGCTCCATCGAAAATTGGAGTTGAGAAATGTAATCCCAGTCTTTTACCTGCCCAACCAAGAACAGTTTCGTAAATCTGACCAAGGTTCATACGGGAAGGTACGCCCAATGGGTTCAATACGATGTCAACGGGTGTTCCATCTTCAAGGAATGGCATATCTTCTTCACGAACAATTTTCGCAACGATCCCTTTATTACCGTGGCGACCTGCCATTTTATCCCCGATTTTCAATTTACGTTTTTTCGCAAGATATACCTTGGCCATCTGAACAATACCTGAAGGCAGTTCATCCCCAACGGTAGCAATAAATTTATTGCGTGCATATCTTCCGTAAATTTCGCGATGCTTAATATTATAGTTGTTCAGAAGTTCTTTTATCAAATTGTTGGTTTCCTTGTCAGTTGTCCACTTATCAGGATTCACATTTTGATAATCGATAGCAGCAAGAGCTTTCTGCGTGAATTTTGCTTTTTTGGCAATTAATTCTTCTTTGAAATTGGTATAAACACCCTGTGCAACTTTCCCGCTTAAAAGAATCAAAAGCTTGTCAACCAGCTTATTTTTGAGATCTGTGATTTCTTTATTGAAGTCACGGTCAATATTTTTGGTCAGATCTTTATCTTTTGATTTTGATTTGCGTTCTTTTGCAATCTTCGAGAAGAGTTTTTTGTCGATAACAACGCCTTGTACTGATGGCGGAACCTTAAGTGAAGCATCTTTCACATCACCGGCTTTATCACCAAAGATTGCTCTGAGGAGTTTTTCTTCCGGAGTAGGATCTGATTCACCTTTCGGAGTGATTTTACCAATCAGGATATCGCCTTCATGAACTTCGGCACCAATACGGATAATACCATTTTCATCCAGATCTTTAGTTGCTTCAGCACTTACATTCGGGATATCATTGGTAAGCTCTTCCATACCGCGTTTGGTTTCGCGTACTTCGAGGGTAAATTCTTCAATGTGTAATGATGTGAAGATATCTTCTTTCACTACTTTTTCAGAAATTACAATAGCATCCTCAAAATTATAACCTTTCCATGGCATGAATGCAACCATAAGGTTACGTCCAATCGCAAGTTCACCTTTGTCAGTAGCATATCCTTCACACAATACTTCACCTTTCTTAATCTTATCGCCTTTACGGACAATAGGACGAAGATTGATACAGGTATTTTGGTTTGTACGCTGGAATTTGGTAAGTTTATAGGTACGAACATCTTCTTCGAATGAAATAAGACGTTCTTTTTCGTCACGATTATATCGAATTACGATTTCGTTAGCATCAACATATTCAACAACACCATCATCTTCAGCATTGATCAATACACGAGAGTCACGGGCAACGTAAGATTCGATACCTGTACCAACAATTGCAGCTTCAGGATTTAACAGAGGTACTGCCTGACGCATCATATTTGATCCCATTAACGCACGGTTTGCATCATCGTGTTCGAGGAATGGAATTAAAGATGCAGCAATTGAAGCAATTTGGTTTGTGGCGATATCTATCATTTTCACCTCTTTCGGATCAACAATCGGATAATCGGCCAAATATCTGGCTTTTACCTTATCAATTTTGATGGTACCATCAGCACTGATAGGAGTATTTGCCTGAGCAATAATTTTATCTTCTTCTTCTTCGGCTGTAAGGTAAACCAATCCTTTATCTTCACGTACAATACCCTCTTCTACAGATTTATATGGAGTTTCAATAAAGCCAAGATGGTTAATTTTTGCAAATACGCAAAGTGAAGAAATCAAACCAATATTGGGTCCTTCAGGAGTTTCAATAGTACACAAACGACCATAGTGCGTATAGTGAACGTCACGAACCTCGAAACCTGCACGTTCACGTGAAAGTCCGCCAGGCCCCAGTGCTGAAATACGACGTTTGTGCGTAATTTCAGACAGTGGATTGGTTTGGTCCATGAACTGTGAAAGCTGGTTAGTTCCGAAGAATGAATTAATTACAGACGAAAGAGTTTTCGCGTTGATAAGATCCATTGGCGTAAATACTTCGTTATCACGAACATTCATACGTTCACGAATTGTACGAGCCATACGAGCCAAACCAACACCAAATTGAGCATACAACTGTTCGCCAACCGAACGGATACGACGGTTACTCAAGTGGTCGATATCGTCCACTTCAGCTTTAGCATTAATGAGTTGTATGAGGAATTTTATGATGGAAATTATATCTTCTTTTGTTAATACGCGTGTATCCAGCGATTCTGCCAGATTCAGCTTTCTGTTGATACGATAACGACCAACTTCGCCTAAATCGTAACGTTTATCTGAGAAGAAGAGTTTCTCGATAATACCACGTGCAGTTTCTTCATCAGGCGGTTCTGCATTACGTAATTGGCGGTAGATGTATTCGACCGCTTCTTTGGCATTGTTTGCCGTATCTTTTTGTAAGGTATTGAAGATGATAGAATAGTCAATATTGTTAGCATCTTCTTTGTGTACCAGAATAGTTTTAACACCCGAGTCTACAATCAGGTCAACATGATCGTCCTGAAGTTCAGTTTCACGATCAATAATTACTTCTGTACGCTCAATTGAAACAACTTCGCCGGTATCTTCATCCACAAAATCTTCGATCCAGGCTCTAACAACACGTGCTGCAAGACGACTACCGATCACTTTTTTAAGGCCGGCTTTGCTTACTTTCACTTCCTGAGCGAGGTCAAAAATTTCGAGAATATCTTTATCGGTTTCAAAACCGATAGCGCGTAAAAGAGTGGTGATCGGAAGTTTTTTCTTACGATCAATATACGCCCACATCACATTGTTGATGTCGGTTGTAAATTCCATCCACGATCCCTTGAAAGGGATAATACGTGCTGAATACAACTGGGTACCGTTCGCATGAACATTGGTACCGAAAAATACACCAGGAGAACGGTGCAACTGAGAAACAACTACACGTTCAGCCCCATTCACAACAAAAGAACCCCTTGGAGTCATATAAGGGATCATTCCGAGATAAACATCCTGTATGATGGTTTCGAAATCTTCGTGTTCGGGGTCAGTACAGTACAGCCTTAATTTTGCTTTAAGAGGTACACTGTAAGTGAGACCGCGGTCGAGGCATTCTTCAATGGTATAGCGCGGAGGATCTATAAAGTAATCAAGGAACTCGAGAACAAAATTGTTACGTGCATCCGTGATTGGAAAATTTTCCGCAAATACCTTAAATAAGCCTTCATTAACCCTGTTTTCGGGATTTGTTTCCAGTTGGAAAAAATCCTTAAAAGATTGTAGCTGAATTTCAAGAAAATCAGGATATTCGGCTTGCTGTGCGGAGGCAAAGCTGATTTTTTGGATTTTATCTACTGCCAAGGGTTTTCAGATTTAAAGGTTAGAGCTCTAAAAAAATACTGTATAAATATAAATACAAAAGAAGGAATAGACTTTTTGCAAAGCAAAAAGTCCTATTCCTTTTTGCGGTAGGAAAGTAAAATTACTTCACTTCTACTTCAGCACCTGCTTCAACGAGCTGATTTTTGAGAGCTTCAGCTTCATCTTTGCTTACACCTTCTTTCAAAGGCTTTGGAGCTGTATCAACTAATTCTTTCGCTTCTTTCAGGCCAAGGCTGGTTAATTCTTTAACTAATTTTACAACAGCCAATTTATTTGGACCAGCTGCTTTTAAAATTACGTCGAATGAAGTTTGTTCTTCAACTTCTGCTGCAGCACCACCTGCTACTGGAGCTGCCATTGCTACTGCTGCTGCTGCTGGTTCAATACCATATTCTTCTTTCAGAATATCACCGAGTTCTTTTACTTCTTTAACGGTTAAGTTAACCAGTTGTTCTGCTAATGCTTTTAAATCTGCCATTGTTATGTTAATTTAAATGGTTTTACAAATACTTAATTTAAAATAAAATATAACTGATTTGAGAAGCCCGTTATGCAGCTTTTTCTTCGAGGGTTTTCAGCAAGCCATGAATAGTATTTCCACCTGATTGAAGTTGTGAAAGTACATTTTGCATGGGTGATTGCAGTAACCCAACGAGTTCGCCAATAAGATCGTTTTTCGATTTAACATTGATGAGTGCATCAAGTTGGTCATCACCAACATAAACACATTCTTCAACGAAAGCGCTTTTCAGAATTGGCTTCTGGCCATTACCTCTGAATTCTCTAATCAACTTAGCAGGTGCATTGTTTACATCTGAAAGCATGATTGCTGATGCGCCTTTTAATGTTGGGAAAAGTTCACTAAGATCTCTTCCTTCTTGCATTTCAAGAGCACGTTTCAGTAAGGTATTTTTGGCTACGACCAACTTAACTTCTTTTTTGAAGCAAAGTCTTCTGAGCTTGCTGGTATCTTCAGCATTTAATCCTGATATATCAGTGATATACAGATAATTCCTTGCTGAAATTTCTTGAGCCAACGAGTCGATCAGTTGTTTTTTGTCTTCTTTTTTCATTGTTTATTGTTTGCTGATCGTTAATAATTAGATTGTTCCTGTGGATTTCGGATCAACTTTTACGCCAGGACTCATGGTACTCGAGATAAAAATACTTTTTACATAAGTACCTTTTGCAGCTGCTGGTTTGAGTTTGATGATTGTTTGGAGCAATTCTCTTGCATTATCGCCTATTTGATCTGGGCCGAATGATACTTTCGCAATACCGGCATGGATAATTCCAAATTTATCAACTTTAAAGTCGATTTTACCAGCTTTTACTTCTTGAACTGCTTTTCCGATTTCCATGGTAACAGTGCCAGTTTTGGGGTTCGGCATTAATCCGCGAGGTCCGAGGATTTTTCCGAGTGCTCCAACTTTTGGCATCACGCTTGGCATGGTAATCACAACATCAACGTCCGTCCAACCGCCTTTTATTTTTTCGATGTATTCATCTAATCCAAAATAATCGGCTCCGGCTGCTTTGGCTTCTTCTTCCTTATCCGGAGTACAAAGTACCAATACTCTTACTGTTTTCCCGGTTCCGTGCGGAAGGGTCACAATACCACGTACCATTTGGTTGGCTTTTCTTGGGTCAACACCTAAACGTACATCGATATCTACAGAAGAATCAAATTTTGTATACGTAATTTCTTTTACAATTTTGATTGCTTCATCTAAAGAGTAGGCTTGTTCTTTGTTAAACTTCGCGAAAGCTTCTTTTCTTTTCTTTGAAATTTTTGCCATTGCATGTTGTGTTAATAATTCTATACTGAGAAATGTGTGTTACATTTCAATTATTCAGCAAAGGGACTGTCACCATTTACGGTTATCCCCATGCTTCTTGCTGTTCCAGCAACCATTTTCATTGCAGACTCAATGGTGAAACAGTTCAGGTCAGGCATCTTGCCTTCGGCAATTTCCTTAACCTGATCCCAAGTGATAGAAGCAACCTTGTTACGGTTTGGCTCGCTAGAACCTTTCTTCAACTGAGTGAGTTCCATTAATTGAACGGCAACGGGTGGGGTTTTAACGACAAAATCAAAGGATTTGTCTTTATAAACAGTAATCAGTACAGGTAATAATTTACCAGCACTGTTTTGCGTACGTGCATTAAACTGTTTACAAAACTCCATAATGTTTAGCCCTTTAGAACCTAATGCAGGTCCTACTGGTGGTGATGGATTAGCGGCACCTCCTTTGATCTGGAGTTTAATTATACCGGTAACTTCTTTTGCCATTTGTTATTTAGCTTAAAAGGTTGATTAACATGTGAATTTGGACTATTCTTTTTCTACCTGCATAAAACTGAGCTCAAGCGGTGTTTTTCTGCCGAAAATTTTCACCATCACTTTCAGTTTTTTCTTTTCCTCGTTTACCTCTTCTATTACGCCGGAAAAACTGTTAAAAGGACCATCGGTCACTTTTACGGTTTCGCCAACGATAAACGGTTCGTTGAGCTCTTCAGCCTGATCTGTAAGTTCATCCATTTTTCCAAGGATGCGATTTACTTCACTGCTTCTCATGGGGACAGGTTCACCCTGTGATCCAAGGAACCCCAATACATTCGGAATGTTTTGGATAATGTGTGGAATTTCGCCCGTAAGAATGGCTTCAATAATTACGTAACCCGGCAAATAGATTCGTTCTTTACTAATCTTTTTACCTTTTCTTACCGAGTAAACTTTTTCAGTTGGGATGAGTACTTGGGATATGTAATCCTGAATTTGTAAACGGTTAATTTCACTTTCAAGGTATTCTTTTACCTTTTTTTCTTTGCCGCTTACAGCTCTAACTACATACCACTTTTTAACCTGTTCGCTCATAAATTAATTTTACCAGAATTGAAAAGAGACTAACCCTCTCAATGTATATAATTAAATAATTCAGATACTCTACACGATCACAAATAAGCCGAGAGGAGGCTTATCAGGGAAGCTGGCGAAAGTGCAGTGAGTACTTGAACGTACTTAATTCATAATTCCATACAGGTAACCCAAGATTCCCTTCCAAAGAAGGTCAGGATGAGCCCCGAATAATATATCCATGCCGAAAACTATCAATGCGATAATGAGTGATGCAATGGATACAACGATTGCGCTATTTTGTAATTCGCTATAAGTTGGCCATGAAACTTTGTTCATGAGTTCATCATAGCTTTCTTTGATATATTCAACAACTTTCGACATTGATATTTGATTTTTATTGCACGGGAGGAAGGGCTCGAACCCTCAACCAATGGTTTTGGAGACCACTACTCTACCAATTGAGCTACTCCCGTTCAAAAAAGAGAGGTATCCGGTGAGGAATACCTCTCTTTTTTATGTTGAACTAAAAATTAGTCAATAATTTCAGTTACCTGACCAGCACCTACTGTACGGCCACCTTCACGGATAGCAAAACGTAAGTTTTTGTTCAGAGCGATAGCGTTTAACAATTCAACGTCAATTGAAAGGTTATCACCAGGCATTACCATTTCTACACCTTCTGGTAAATGAACTTCGCCAGTTACGTCAGTGGTACGGAAATAGAATTGTGGACGGTATCTGTTATGGAATGGAGTGTGACGTCCGCCTTCTTCTTTTTTCAGAATATAAACCTCTGCTTTGAAGCGTTTGTGAGGAGTAATTGTACCAGGACGTGCAATTACCATACCACGGCGAATTTCGTCTTTATCAACACCACGAAGAAGCAGACCTACGTTGTCACCAGCTTCACCACGGTCAAGAATTTTACGGAACATTTCAACACCTGTAACTACTGATTTGAGTTTTTCAGCACCCATACCAATGATATCAACAGGTTCACCAGTAGTGATAACGCCAGTTTCAATTCTTCCGGTAGCAACAGTACCACGACCAGTAATTGAGAATACGTCTTCTACAGGCATTAAGAATTCTTTATCAACGTCACGTGGAGGCAGTGGAATGTAAGTATCTACTGCATTCATCAGTTCCAGAATTTTTTCAACCCACATAGGTTCTTTATTCAAACCACCAAGAGCTGATCCACGGATAATTGGAGTTTCGTCACCATCAAATTTATAGAATGATAAGAGATCACGAATTTCCATTTCTACTAAATCAAGAAGTTCTGCATCATCAACCAAGTCAACCTTGTTCATGAAAACAACCAATTTAGGAACACCTACCTGACGAGCTAAAAGGATATGCTCACGAGTTTGAGGCATTGGACCGTCAGTTGCAGCAACAACGAGAATAGCACCGTCCATTTGAGCAGCACCTGTAACCATGTTCTTTACGTAGTCAGCGTGACCAGGACAGTCAACGTGAGCGTAGTGACGGTTAGCAGTTTGATACTCAATATGAGCAGTATTAATGGTAATACCTCTTTCTTTTTCTTCAGGAGCGTTGTCGATTGAATCAAACGATCTGAATTCAGAAAAACCTGCATCAGCTAGAACGAGGGTAATGGCAGCTGTTAAAGTGGTTTTTCCATGGTCAACGTGACCGATAGTTCCAACATTTACGTGTGGTTTGGAACGGTCGAATTTTTCTTTTGCCATACTGTTAATTAATTTCGATTATAATGATTGTTAAATCCACAAATAACTATAGAGCCAATGACGAGAGTTGAACTCGTGACCCCTTCCTTACCAAGGAAGTGCTCTACCACTGAGCTACATCGGCTAAATATGGAGCGGAAGACGGGGCTCGAACCCGCCACCTAAAGCTTGGAAGGCTTTCGCTCTACCGAATGAGCTACTTCCGCTACTGATTATTTTGTGGGGGGAGGAGGATTCGAACCTCCGAAGGCTTCGCCAACAGATTTACAGTCTGCCCCATTTGACCGCTCTGGTATCCCCCCATAGAATTAGAACCGAGCCGATGGAGGGATTCGAACCCCCGACCAGCTGATTACAAATCAGCTGCTCTGGCCAACTGAGCTACACCGGCTTTAATTCCTGTTTCATTATTTAAAAGAAGCAGTCCTTTATTCATTAAAGGACTGCAAAGATAGATATAATTTTTAAACCACCAAATGTTTTGCGAGAAAATTTTTCTCAGCCCGCATTTTTTCTAGTTGTTGCGTAATTTTTCCTTGTGCTTGTCGAGCTGTTTTTTTAATGCTTCTATCGCATTATCAGTTGCTTCCTCGAAGCTTTTTGCTTGCTTTTTGGCAAACAATTCATTGCCCGGAATCTCTAGTTTTATCTCTGTAATTTTGTTTTCCTGAACATCGGAATGATCTAATCGGAGTATTATCTCACTCCCTAATATTCCATTATAAGTTGATGATAGTTTTTGAACCTTCTCTTTGACGAAATTTTCCAACTTGATGTCGGTTTTAAATTTTACCGATTGAATGATTACTTTCATAAGTTGCCTCCTTTTGATTTTGCCCTTGGGTGGGCTTGTTTGTAAATTCGTTTTAGTTTTTCTACTGTATTATGAGTGTAGATTTGAGTTGCGGCCAAACTCGAATGTCCTAATAATTCCTTTACTGCATTCAGGTCTGCACCTTTATTAAGTATATGTGTTGCAAAGGTATGTCTAAGTACGTGGGGACTCCTTTCTTTTTGATTTGTGACACTACTAAGGTAATATAAAATCTTACGATATACAAATTTTGGATACATCTTTTCTCCTTTATCTGTAACTAACAATATTTCATCACTTTTAGTTTCCAGCGTTACTTCTTTTTTCTGTCTATACTCATTTATTAATTTAGAGATATATGGTGTAATCGGTATAATTCGCTGTTTAGAGCGTTTTCCGAATACCTTTACAGTTTGCTGCGATATATCAATATCTTCATTTTTGAGTGAAATGAGCTCTGAAAGGCGCATTCCGGTTGCATATAACAACTCTACAATGAGTTGATCTCTCATTCCTGCAAAATCATCAGAAAACAGATTTAGTTCAAACAAGTGCTCCATCCGGTCTTCTATTATGTATTTAGGTAGCGATTTTGGAGCCTTGATTGAGTGAATACTTTGAGAAGGACTTTTCGCAATCCAACCCTTCTGAAGCGCAAATTTATAAAATGACTTGAGGGTGGATACTTTTCGATTAATGCTTTTTACAGAGAGTCCCTCCTGTTTTAAACTCCCCTGCCAGCTACGGATTTGTTCAGGTTCTGCATGCAAAATATCTTCAAAACTATAGGTAATCTTTAAAAATGTGAGAAATTGCCTCAAATCATTTTCATAGGCAGTAAGCGTATGTACAGATGAGCGTTTTTCTATGCGCAGATGTTCCAGAAATTGTTCGATTCCCATAAAATAAAAAACTTGTATAAAAGTAGTGGAATCACATCTTCTATACAAGTTTAATCCGAAAAAATCGGTTGCTTATGCTAATTATTGTTCGTTGTCAACCTGAAGTTGTTGAATATAAATAGCATGTAAGCGTTGTTCCCTCTTAACTACGGAAGGTTTTGTAAACTTTTGACGAGCGCGTAATTCTTTTAACGCACCTGTTTTCTCAAATTTTCTTTTCAGTTTTTTTAAGGCACGGTCAATGTTTTCGCCTTCCTTAATCGGGACAATAATCATAAAAATACCTCTTTCTTTTTTGTTTTAAAAAATCAGTTGTTTATAAACAGGGCGCAAAGATACAATCTTTTTCAATATATGCTCTATTTCAAGTATGAATTTTGTAATTTCCAGGCAAATGTCGTTCAATTAAGGGGACAAATGAAAATAAGCACCTTTAGTAATCACTCTTTCCCGATTTTCGGGACTCAGGGTGACTGTCTGGATAAATTCAGAACCCAGGAAAGCTTATTTTTTTAATAAACGATATTTAACAACTGGATATAATTAGTGAGTAATATCGATTTCGTCAGGAATGAATTGACTTACGTCGGCTTCATAACGAATTAACTCACGAACTACTGATGAGTTCAATGGTGTAAGATCAGGTAACGCTAGCAGAAATATCGTTTCTATTTCAGGATAGAGTTTTTTATTTATTTGCCCGATACTTCTTTCAAATTCGAAATCGGCAGAAGTACGCAATCCACGAATAATATACTTTGCATTCATCTGGCGACAAAAGTCAACGGTGAGACCTTCATAACTTGTAACTGTAATTTTAGGTTCATCTTCAAAAACCTGCTGTAGCCATTCCAGTCGTTTTGCAAGAGGAAATGTGTATTTTTTATCACTATTTTCTCCAATACTGATAATTACTTTATCAAACAAATCGAGGGCTCTGAGGGCAATTGAAACGTGCCCTTTAGTAACTGGGTCGAATGAACCCGGGAAAACTGCAATTCTTTCCATGTTGTGAGGGGGTTTATGGTTGTTTAAATCTCTTTTTAGCTTCTGAATCCTGACTTGGTTCGTTGAAAACATATATTAACCTAATAGAAAAAAGATTGTTATACTGTGTACGTTCCCAGCTAACACCTGTTGTCGGATTCACAAATATACGGGTTCTTATCGGAGTAATGGTATATGCATAACGTAAATTAAATTTTAATTGTTTGTATAACCTAAATCTAAGCTCTGCCAGAAAATTAAAGTCATTCCGGTTATAGGGTCCGGTTATTGTTGTACTGGTAATTTCTTTTCCATGCTCTATTTCCTTAACAGAGACAAGGCGTCCCCATGAAAAACCTAATCCAAATGTCAAACCATTCTTATCTACATAGTTCAATAAAACAGGCACTTCCATATAATTTAACCGTAGATTATAATAGGGCGTAGCCAATGTATCAATAGAAGGAGACTCTTTTTCGTAAGCCCCTTTTTGGTTAAAGATTGTTTCAATTACAAGATTCCATCGTTTTTCTTTACCAAAAGGAAGTATGGCTGATGCCCCAACATTGAAACCATATTTATGGAATCCATACACTTCATCACCATCTACCTGACTGGCATTGAATCCTAAAATCGCCGCACCTTTAATAATTTGCGCTTCTGTATTTAAAAAGCCCAATATTATTATGATGATAATCAGTGTAATTCGAATACTTAATCGCATTGCTAAATTGTATTTGTTAACCTTTTTTGAATTCGGTTTTAAAACGGGTTTTGAGTTACAAAATTATACTTTCATTGTTAATTGAATCCTTTTTCTGCTACTATCTACTTCTAAAACTTTCACCTCCACTTTCTGGTTCAGTTTTACAACATCATTCGGATCGCTTACAAACTTATCTGCTAACTGGCTGATGTGCACTAATCCATCCTGATGAACTCCAACATCTACAAACGCACCAAATGCTGTAATATTGGTAACAATTCCGGGCAAAATCATCCCGGGAATTAAATCATCAATACTATTTACACTTTGATCAAATTCAAACAATTCAAATTTTGTACGCGGATCGCGTCCGGGTTTATCTAATTCTTTCAATATATCAAGAATCGTAGGTAATCCGGTTTCTTCTGAAACAAATTGTTCGGGTTTAATTTTATTTCTCAGCTCTTTCGATTCAATTAAATCATTCACTGTACATTGCAATGATTTTGACATCTTAGCAACTACATGATAGCTTTCAGGATGGACAGCACTCTTATCCAACGGGTTTTCAGCATTTTGAATACGGATAAATCCTGCGGCCTGTTCAAAGGCCTTTTCACCAAAACGTGCAACTTTTTTTAAATCGTTTCTTGATTTGAATGCTCCGTTTTTTGTCCGGTAATCCAATATATTTTTGGCTAATGAAGGTCCTACTCCTGAAATATAGCTAAGTAATTCCTTACTGGCTGTATTAATCTCCACTCCTACACTATTTACACAGCTAACCACAATGTCTTCAAGACTTTGTTGTAGTTGTTTCTGGTCAACATCATGCTGATACTGGCCTACTCCAATTGACTTCGGATCAATTTTCACTAGCTCAGCCAAAGGATCCATTAAACGACGTCCAATAGAAACTGCTCCGCGAACAGTAACATCATAATCAGGAAATTCTTCCCGGGCAATCGGTGAAGCCGAATAAACCGAAGCTCCACTTTCATTTACCATAATGGCAATTAAATCTTTATCAAACGGAATCCTGCGAATCAGGTTTTCGGTTTCACGCCCGGCAGTTCCATTCCCGATTGCAATTGCTTCAATTTTATAGGAATTTACAAGTTGCCGGATTTTCATAATGGATTCGCGCGTTTCATGATGAGGAGGGTGCGGGTAAATTGTTTCGTTATGCAATAGAGCTCCCTGACGATCAAGGCATACCAGCTTACAACCTGTTTTAAACCCCGGGTCGATGGCCAGAACATTTTTTTGTCCAAGCGGAGAAGCCATCAACAATTGACGTAAATTTTCCACAAACACGCGAATAGCTTCTTTGTCAGCTTTTTCTTTTACCATGTTTCGGATTTCCGTTTCCATAGAAGCACTCAGTAAACGTTTGTAGCTGTCTTTTACCGCCATTTGAACCTGTTCTGAGGAAGCATTACGTCCACGGACAAAAATCTGTTCCAACATTTCAATGGCTCTCTCTTCATCCGGGCCTATTTTTATCTTTAAAAATCCCTCATTTTCACCACGAAACATTGCTAAAATACGATGAGAAGGAGCTCTCATTAATTTTTCACTCCATTCAAAATACGATTTATAATTGGCCCCATCTTCCTCTTTCCCTTTTGACACAACAGATTGTATTTCAGCTTCTTTTACAAATAAGTTTCTGATTTTCATACGAGCCTGTTTGTGTTCATTCACCCATTCGGCAATTATATCACGCGCTCCGGATAAAGCTTCTTCTACATTATTTACACCTTTTTCTTTATCGATAAATAAAGTGGCTTTCGATTCGAGATCAACATAATTTTGTGACATCACAATTTTAGCCAAGGGTTCCAAACCTTTTGACAAAGCGATAGTTGCACGCGTTTTACGTTTGGGTTTATAGGGCAGATAAATATCTTCGAGTTCGGCAAGCGTTTCTGCTTCCATAATTTGCTTTTCCAGTTCGGGCGTGAGTTTTTCCTGCTCCTTAATAGAATTGAGAATGCTTTCGCGACGCTTATCCAACTCCTTCAACTGTAATAATCTGTCACGGATAAACGTAATAGCAACCTCATCCAGGCTTCCGGTTACCTCTTTGCGATAACGAGCTATAAAAGGTACAGTAGCTCCATCTTCGAGTAACCCAATGGTACGTTCAACCTGTCGTGAGCTTATTTGTAATTCCTGAGCAATTATGAGTGCATATCTGTTTTCCATTGTCCCATATTTCTTTCGTAAAAAGCAAAGATACGCTAAATTTATCAGCAACAAAACATGAAAAGACATCTCCTTACCCACAATCGGTTCATCATCTCAACGAAAAGTAGATGAAAATCAGATCTAAATCCATAAAACATCTGGTTACAACAAAAAACCTTCAAAGAATCTTCTTTTTTGCACCAGTAATTCCTTGCGTTTAAGATAATGCGAGTAAACTCTAAATTTGAACCTCCTTATTAAATTCAAGACAACCCAATGCTTATTATTGCTAACGATCCGAAATATTACTCCTGCCCGTAAGAGAGTTTCTCCTTCCGGGAAAATACACACTTGTTATTAGACTACCATGTAAAGTTTATTTGTACTTTTAAACTTTTTCACCAGTTTATATTTAGTGTGCATTATTGACTATGCTGGACACACATCAAATCATAGCTTATAGCAAGTAAATTACTAAAAACAAGGTTCCCGGTTATTCGTCAAGTTCGTCTCTGGCCGGCAGAAAAGCACTCCGAAAACCGTCACTAATCATATAGAAAATCATTCTAAATAAACATTAAATCAGACAAACAATGGAGGTAATAACAGAAACAAGAGGAAACTTTACAATTACAACTGACATGGAAAAATTAGACTTGCAAGCAATTCATGACTTCTTGTCAATAGAATCTTACTGGTGTAAAAATATACCTATAAAAACAGTAAAAGAAGCATTGGATCATTCGCTTAATTTTGGGTTATTCCATAAAGATAAGCAGATAGGTTATGCAAGGGTAATTTCTGATTATGCAACAATTGCATATTTAGGCGATGTATTTGTTTTAAAAGAGTATCGAGGACAAGGACTTTCAAAGTGGCTAATGGAAAAAATTATGATGCATCCAAACTTACAAGGCTTAAGACGTTGGATTCTACTGACTGCAGATGCACATGAATTGTATAAGAAATATGGTTGGAAGAATATTAAAAACCCAGAAAAATGGATGGAAAAACATAATCCAGATGTATATAAAAATCCAAATAAATGAAGCTTGTTTATAATCGAATAAACTGCCCTCACTCATAAACACTAACGGCAGAGAGAGCGTTTCGGTAAGCTCAATAATCACCACCTCTTCTACCCATAATTCCGAGACACAGGAAGATTTTATACACAGCGGTTCCCAATCAATCGAAACGGGATAACTTCCTCATTAATATACGAATATAGCCTCATACCCTGTTTTCCGTAAACGTTCCAAGGTTCTGGTCGTAACCAGAACAGGGCTTTGGACTGTGACACCTTGTAAAATTAATTACCAAAACACAACTTCGCTATCCGATACTAATCTGTTTTCGTTCAGACTGCATCCTTTATAGTTTAAGAGGTATTTATATTTTCCACTTTCCCTGTTTAACGTGGTACTTATTCCGGAATATGATTCAGTTAGATTTTTAACCTTTTTCAAATGCTCTTTCATATCGAGAGTTAAATTCCAAAACAAAGCCGAAATCAGCGGATTCCATAATCCATAATAGGTATTAAACATTTTTAGTCCATCATCTTTATTTTGCATTGATAAAATGCCGGGAAGTTGATAAAAATACAAACGGGAAGGTTGCTCTATGATTTTTTGATCAAATTCGCAGGTTTTACTCTGCCATCTGTTGTTAATGAGCGTTAAGCCAAGCTTATCAATATGAAGTTGTTTTCCGTTGTCATTTACCAATGTAACCTTAAGCTCTGTTCTGTACACCGATTCTTCAAGTCCATAATTTGAATAAACCTCGTTATGATAAAGCTGAACTTCGGCTTCTACTTTAAGGTGATCACATTTGTTATTTTTCAAGATAGTATCCAGTTCTATACTTACGATTGCTTCCCCACTTTTCAGAAAAACCGGGGGAAAAACTTTGATTGCATCGCTTGCAATACTTAACGTTGACTTCAAAATAAAAAACTCTTCATACTTCGAGTTTACATGTATTTTGCTCAACTCCTGATTAAAAAAATCGCTTACCCCCATACTTTCACCTTTTTGCAAGGCAAGCAGGCACAATGCTCTGGTATAAGCCTGAGCAATTGCCATTGACGAATCAGATAATGGTTCAGAAATACCGGCAATACTCTTTCTCAATATCGATTGCACATTTTCCAAAACTGGAACTTTCTGAGGAACAGGTATATTCAAAAACTGCTCTTCACTGGCATCAGGCAAAGCCTCAATCAATTTCAATAAAGAATCCTGAGCATGAACAAATGAGAAAAAGAACATAAAAAAAAGACTCAGGATAGCAAATCTACCTCGAAAAAGTAAAGAAGAGCTGACCCGTATTGGCCAACTCTTCTTTTTAAAGAGAATAATCTTTTGAACAAACAATATTTGCATAAGAAGATTACTTACCCATTTTGCTCATCTCTTCTTCGAAAGTCTTCTTGAACTTTTCGTAGTTATAATCAACCTTCAGCATTTCATTGCTGGTGGCTTTGTTATTTAAAGCCTGTAATATTTCACTTCCACCTAATTCCATACAAACATAATATTTGTAGTTTCCGGTTTTCGTTTTCGTAGCTTTTTCGCAAATAACAACAGCTCCGTTAAGTGATTGATTGATTACTTCGCGATTCATGCCCTCGTAATTTTTCAATAACTCTTCTTTATTATTGAAGTTTCCTGATTTTACATAGTTATCCGTAACTCCTTTAACCAAAGTATTGATTGCAGCGGCAAGACCAGCACGAGCTTCACTCATTGCTTTTTTCTTCGCTGTCATTTGATCCATACTTTCTCCAATCGCGCTGAAACGAATGGCTTTTGCATTACTGTTGTATTGTTCGCCAGTGCAAGGAACAACGATTTCAACTTCATCCGCTACTTTTTGTTCTGCTACAGGAGCAACAGCAGCTTGTTTTGATTTACATGATTGGGTTGTAAATGCTAATCCACCGATTAACATGATCCCAAATACGGTTCTGATAAATTTCATTTTCATAACGAAAGGGTTTAAGTTAATTTAAAGTATTCGATACTCTTCTGTTTTTTTAACGTGATTACAAATTAAATGCCAAAACTGAAAATGGTGAATTTTCAATTGCCTGTTTACAATATAAACCTAAGGAAGTGAACAATCAACACACTAATAAACAACAACTTAATCAAACAAAGCAATTAAGTTAAAAAGTATTGTCAACGATCTCTTCATTTGCAAATATATTGATTAAATCCTTAATACACTGCGTTTAAAATTTAAACTCACAGACTAGCACAGATATATAATTGATTTTCTATATATTAATGATTGCTCATTTAATTTCACTGCCAAATCTTATTCATTTAATTTTTATGCAGTCTAAATAAACATAAGTCGTATTGAGTTTTTTTATACCTTTGTTAGATAAGCATACAAACTATTAATCTACTGGCAATCATGTATATCATTGATGAAGAAGCTGAACGAAAGGAGATTCTAAGAAGATACAGATATCTGTTTACTGTCTGGAAACGAAATATTCTACCGGAAGAGCGGTTATTAATCCGCAAAGCGTTCAATCTGGCAGTAAAAGCACATAAAGATATGCGTCGGAAAAGTGGAGAACCTTACATTTATCATCCACTTGAGGTTGCCCGAATTGTAATTCAGGAAATCGGACTGGGAACCACCTCTGTGGTATGTGCATTACTTCATGATGTGGTTGAAGATAGCGACTTTATTTCGCTGAGCGATATCCAGAATATGTTTGGAGAAAAGGTTGCACGTATTATTGATGGCCTTACAAAGATTGAAGAAATCTTTGATCAGGGTTCTTTGTCTCTTCAGGCCGAAAACTTTAAGAAAATTTTGCTCACTCTTTCAGATGATGTTCGCGTAATTTTAATTAAGCTCGCCGATCGTTTGCATAATATGCGAACTTTAGATTCGATGCCCCACGCAAAACAATTGAAAATTGCATCCGAAACCATTTACCTTTATGCCCCGCTTGCCCACCGTTTAGGCTTACATACCCTAAAAAGCGAGCTGGAAGATTTATCTTTAAAATACACAGAGCCAGAAGTATATCAAACAATTACTGAAAAAATACGTGAATCAGAACCTGAACGTGCCCGCTTTATTCATCAGTTTATATACCCAATTAAAAAAGCCCTGACAGAACAAGGTTTTAACTTTTCCATTACGGGAAGGGTAAAATCAGTATATTCTATTTGGGGTAAAATGAAGAAAAAAGAGATTCCATTTGAAGAAGTATATGATCTCTTTGCAATTCGAATCGTCTTGGATTCTCCGGCAGAAAATGAAAAATCCGATTGCTGGCGGGTTTATTCTATTATAACTGATTTCTACAAACCAAACCATGAGCGACTACGTGACTGGCTTTCTATTCCGAAAGCAAATGGTTACGAGGCATTACATACAACCGTAATGAGTCATATTGGTCAATGGGTAGAAGTGCAGATTAGAAGCAAACGAACGGACGAAATTGCCGAAAAAGGATATGCTGCCCACTGGAAATACAAAGAAAATAGTCCAACACAAACAGCTGAGCAAGGCTTGGATGAATGGTTAAACAGAATTCGCGAAATTCTGGAAAACCCTGATTCAAATGCGTTAGATTTTTTGAACGATTTCAAGCTCAATCTTTTCTCCGATGAAATGTACGCTTTCACGCCCAAAGGAGAAATGAAAACACTGCCTGTTCGTTCCACGGTTCTAGATTTTGCTTACAGTATTCACTCCGATATTGGAAATACCTGTATTGGGGCAAAAGTGAACCATAAACTTGTTCCGTTAAACTTTCAGCTTAAGAGTGGAGATCAGGTTGAAATTATTACTTCGAAAAAGCAGAAACCACAGGCAGAGTGGAACGACTTTGTTGTAACAGCAAGAGCAAAAACCCGTATTAAACAATTTTTTAAAGAAGAATACAGAACTACTTCCGAGCAGGGAAAAGTAATGCTCGAACAAATATATCTAAAAAATGGTATTGAATTTAACATTCAGAATATCAAGTTTTTTCGCGACTTCATGTCTATCTCCTCAACTCAGGAACTTTACTTTCTATTTTCAATCGGCACGGTAACTGATGAAGATTTTAAAGAGTGTTTTCAAAAAGAAAAAAGCGGATGGTTTCAAAGTATCACTAAGCCATTTACCCGTTCTAAAAAGCAGGTGGATAACCGGGCAAAATCACTCAAAGAAGAGATTTTACGTCAGGTAAAAGATACTCCGGAACAGGTGGTGTTAGATGAAAACACCGAGAACTTAAGTTATAGCACCTCAAAATGTTGTAACGCAATTCCAGGCGACGATGTAATCGGGATTATTACACCTGACCAGGGAATTAAAATACACAGGATCAATTGTAAAGAAGCAATTAAAATAATGTCGCAACATGGTAACCGGATTGTAAAAGCAAAATGGCGCCAGGATGACATAATCAACTTCTTAACAGGATTAAAAATTGACGGAATTGATCGTAAAGGAATTGTAAATGACTTTGCTCGTGTTATCTCTCAAGAACTGGATATAAACATCCGTTCATTCAATCTCGAAAGTAGTGAAGGAGTTTTTGAGGGAGTAATTATGATTTACATCAACAATGCTTCAAGCTTAATCAATCTAATTTCTAAGCTAAAAGAGATTAATGGTGTGCAACATGTAACACGGATTAGTTAATTTAAGATTGTCTTACAAAGAAAATTTCGGATCATAATTTAAATATAGAACCAAAAACATAGGGTATGTCAACAGAAAAAACTTCACCCATTTCGGAAATAGACACATACGAAGCGGTAAAACAACACTTTACCCGATGTCTTGAAGAAAAAAAACAACGAAAGACACCCGAACGTTTTAATATTCTTCGTGAAATTTACAATACCGAAGGGCATTTTGACATAGAATCTCTCTATATCAAAATGAAAAACAATAAATATATTGTTAGTCGCGCAACACTCTATAACACAATAGATTTACTTCTGGATTGCAATCTTGTAACCCGCCATCAGTTTGGAAATTCAACAGCACAATATGAAAAATCGTATCATTTCGGACAACATGATCATATTATGCTTGTGGATTCAGGGGAAATTTTGGAATTTTGTGACCCGAGAATAGAACAGATAAAAAACTCTATCGAAGAGATTTTTGGGGTTGAGGTATTAAGCCATGCGCTCACGTTCTATGCAAAAAAGAAAAATAAATAGCCAACAGGAATGACTTACGCACAAAAAGAAAGTTTAGTAGATGTAATTCTCGGATTACAATGGGGTGACGAAGGAAAAGGTAAAATCGTGGACGTACTTACTCCGAATTACGACATTATCGCTCGTTTTCAGGGAGGCCCGAATGCTGGCCACACTTTGGAATTCAATG
The DNA here is from genome assembly GCA_963667975.1 of Bacteroidales bacterium. Taxonomy (GTDB): domain Bacteria; phylum Bacteroidota; class Bacteroidia; order Bacteroidales. The sequence continues at coordinate 2,266,549 of OY764079.1, read as the reverse complement.
GATTCAAGCATGTTTTACACACAATTCCTTCCGGGATTTTTCATCGCGATAAAATCAATTTAATCGGAAACGGTGTTTTAATTGACCCTTCCATCTTTCAAAAGGAGATTGACTGTATTCGTGCAAAAGGATATGATCCTGTTTTCAACCTGAAAATTTCGAGAAGAGCTCATTTAATTCTTCCAACACATCGCTATCTGGATGCTGCACTGGAAGCCTCGAAAGGTGCATACAAAGTAGGCTCTACGCTTAAAGGAATCGGACCAGCTTACACTGATAAAGTAGCCCGTACCGGTCTTCGCGTTGGCGACATTTTACTGCCCGAATTCAACAATCTTTATCAAAAACTTAAAGGTCAGCATTTTAGCATTATACAATCTCTTGGATTTAACATTGACGAGTTTAAACCGGAAGGATGTACATTTGACGAATACGAAGCAAAGTGGCTCGATTCACTAAATCTGTTGAAAACCTTTGAGCTAATCAATAGCGAATATTACCTCAACGAAGCATTATCTCAAGGACGAAAGGTTCTTGCAGAAGGGGCTCAGGGAACGTTACTGGATATCGACTTTGGCTCCTATCCTTTTGTAACATCATCCAATACAATAACTTCCGGAGTTTGTTCCGGACTAGGCATACCTCCTTCTAAAGTCGGAAAAGTGTATGGAATCTTCAAAGCTTACTGCACGCGTGTAGGAAGTGGCCCTTTTCCCACCGAACTACTGGACGAAACCGGCGAAAAACTTCGCGTAGAAGGTCGCGAATTTGGGTCCACAACGGGTCGTCCCCGCCGTTGTGGGTGGTTGGACATGCCCGCATTGCGCTATTCCGTAATGATTAATGGTGTTACAGATCTCATTATGACAAAAACCGACGTGTTAAATTCATTTGAAAACATCAAAGTTTGTATGTCATATAACTCTTCCGATGGAAACACAAATGAGTTCCCCTACGAAATTGTATCGGAAAATTTCATACCGGTTTATACTGATTTTAATGGATGGAACTGTAACCTCGACAAAGTTTCTTCGTATAACGATATGCCTCAGGCATTAGTGGATTATATCAGGTTTATTGAGCTTAAAAGCGGTGTTGGAATCAACATCGTATCCGTTGGACCTGACAGATCACAAATAATTGTGCGCGATTAGGTTGAACATCTTAATTTCGGCATTATATTTGCTTTGGGAATTTCATGAAGATTGAATTGGAAGAATCAAGCTTCTCCTTAAAACATAAAACATAGAATATGAAGGCAAAACTTCTTATAGTCGTTTTAATGCTGGTATCAGCGTTAGGCTATGCACAAAAGATTGATCCGGAGCAAGTTCCAAAAGATGTAATGATCGCTTTGGAAAACCAGTACACTGATTTCAAAGTTAAATCGTGGAAAATGATTGATGGTAATTATGTTGCCAACCTTACGGTTGAAGATCAAACCGGCGATGCAACATTTACTCCTGAAGGCAAATGGTTACAAACTATTTTCCCAATCAAAGAAAAAGAGCTTCCAAGTTCGATGGTTTCCTATTTTGATGCCCGAAATAAAAAGAAAGAACTTAAAATAACCAATGCAGAACTCATTGAAGAACCAGGCGGAAAAAGCTATTATATCATGCGTTACAACAAAAAAGGTGTCGGACAAGGTAAGGACATTGAAGTAATGTTTGATGTAAAAGGAACTTTTATCAGCACAACCGGTTCGGACGAGGAACTTGCCGACAATAACTCTAACGACGACACCTCTAAGAAGGTAAGCAAGAAAAAAGCTCGTGAAGATGAATATGATGCTGAAGAAGAAGAAGTTAAACCAGCTCCTAAAAAAGGGAAAGAAGTTAAAAAACAAAAGGATCAGGAAGAAGATGAAGAAATTGTAGAAACTCCAAAAAGGAAAACTCCTGCAACAAAACCAGCTTCATCCAAAACAAACAAACCAGCCACTCCTTCTAAATCTCAAAATACAGAAGTAAAAAAAACCGCAAAGCAAGACGCTGAAAGCGAAGAAGAGGAAGAAGAAGCTCCTGCCCCTACGAAAAAAGATGATACTCCGCGTGATGTACCTCAAACTGTAAAAGCTGCATTCACTAAAAAATTCCCAAAAGCCGAAGAAGTAGAATGGGAAGTTACTGCTGACAAAACATTTAAGGCAAAATACTTCTTCCGTGATGAAGAACAAGAAGCAGAATACGATCTGGACGGAAACATGATGACGGTAACTTCTTCCATTAATCCAGATGTATTGTTCAGACCTATCGTAAACTATCTTGACAAGAAATATGAAAAATATAAAATAACCAAAGCTCAGAAAGTTGTTTACGATCGTAAGTATGTTCAACTTAAAGCTCCTCAAAAACTGAAAAATTTCTTTATCGTTGAAATTTCACAAAAAGTAAAACGAAGCAAAACCCCAAAAATCACCAGGTTATGGTTCGACCAAACCGGAGGTTTAATTAAAGTCGAAGAACCCGATGAATGGGGTGATGAAGATGGAGGAAGTTCTAAATCTAACAGCGAAGAAGAGGAAGAATAACAAATATCCAGATCAGACAAAAGAGACCGAGAAAATCTCTTTATCAATCTAACAGACATCGACTCCGCTCAGTCTGACAACTTCAGTTTAACAAGTTGTCATATTGAGCGGAGTCCGAATATAATGCAGATCCATATTTAATTCAATCTTTTTTTATCGGCAAAAAAACAAGAGCTTTGCACCCGAAATATAAACTATGAAATATTACCGGTTTTACATATTTATCATCCTTTTTCTTATTCCCTCAGCATATTCTTATAGCCAGAACTACAGCAAGATAGAATACTCCGCTGATCGTCTGGAAAAACATCCTTCTATGCCGGATGTAATGATTCTTTACGGAAATGTGGTATTTAGCCACCAGGGATCCAACCTCTATTCCGACAGTGCATATTTGTTTACCATCGAAAATCGTATTGAGGCACAAGGACATGTACAAATCAGGGTAAGCGATACTGTTCAAATTTATGGCGACAATATGCGCTATGATGGAAATACCCGCTTTGCAGAAGTTACCGGAAAAATGGTTCGTCTGGTGGATGACGATGCCACACTTACCACTACCATCCTCACTTACGACCGAAACGCCGGTCTGGCAACCTACCTGAATGGAGGGAAAATCGTGGATAAAGAGAACGTACTTACCAGTAAAATAGGTTATTACTATACTTCCAGTAAAGAAGTTTATTTCAAAAAAGAAGTATTGCTGGTTAATCCCAAATACACCATCGACTGCGATACGCTCCTCTTCAACTCACATACCGAAATTGCTTATTTTCTCAGTCCTACTCATATCCGGAGTAAAGATAATCTCATCTATTGCGAAAACGGCTGGTATAACACCAAAACTGATTTTTCTCAATTTGGACAAAACGCTTATCTCAAAAATAAAGAGCAATTACTTAAAGGAGACAGCCTGACCTACAATCGTAAATTAAAGCTCGGAAAAGCCTGGAAAAACGTTAGTTTGGTCGACTCTGTAAAGAACATCATTCTGTCGGGCCAATACGCCGAAAATTATGAAAAAAAAGGCAGGGCACTGATTACCGATAGTGTTCTGGCAATATTTATCGATAAAAAAGATTCCTTGTTTTTGCATGCTGATACGTTGCGGGCAACCTATGATACAATGAATCAGTTAAAACTTCTGCGAGCCTATTACAAGGTAAAATTCTACAGTGAAGATATTCAGGGAATGTGCGACTCAATGAGTTATTATGCACCCGATTCGATCATGGTTCTGCATAAAAAGCCGGTACTGTGGTCGGGCGAAAATCAGTTATCGGCCGATACCATCCGTTTTATTATGGGTGAAAACCGTATTAAACTGATGTTTCTGTACAATAGTTCTTTCGTGATTTCGCAAGGTAAAGAAGATTCTCTGCGTTTCGATCAGGTAAAAGGACGGAATATGACAGGATTTTTCGATGAAAAAGGAGAACTACACCGTATTGAGGTATCCGGAAATTCCGAATCCATCTACTATGTACTCGACGATGCTACCAAAGATTTGATAGGCATTAACAAAACTGTTTCCAGTGACATGCTGATTTTTATAGAGAATCGTAAAATCATCAGTAATACAGCCATCAACAATCCAAGCTGTGTTATGTATCCCGAAAAAGAATTTTCTGTAAACGAAAGCAAATTAAAAGGGTTCATATGGATGAAGCTATTCCGGCCAATGTCTAAATGGGATATTTTTAGATGGTAGCAAAATAAAGGATATCAAATTTTCGTAAGCCAGTAAGAGGGCACTATTGATACACAATTTCCCCTCTTTAGGCTATCATTTACTTCCCTGTTATTTTCAGGTAGGCTATTTTGTCCTCTATCAGTTTTCCGGAATTAAACTATCTGTTTGTTGTATAAGATCTGTCTGCGTTTTAATCAGAGTCTTAAATTTCTTTCTACTTGGCAAATTATCTTTTTGATATTTTTCAATCAACGGAAGCGTTAAAACTATTTTTAAAGCAGTATGATGATCTGTTATTGTTGATCCATTTTGGGAGATCCGTTTTAACAGCGAATTCAGTTCTTTCGTCTTGTTTTCATAGAGCTTACTACTATTTGAGATTAATGTAACAATTCTCTTTTTTAAAATACTGTCAGTAATTGCGGCTACTCTACAGCTTGCTGAACTATAATAATTACTCGATTTTCCATTATATTTATTAAAAATCCCTTTTAATTCATCAGATTTGCTCCTAAATTCTTCAATATCTGTTTCTAATTTTTGAAGTGCAGGATTTTTATCAACCAACTCTTGGTATAACTCTTCAATTATGTCACCAGAACGACTGTAACTTTTAATTTCAAGCTTATCGTCTTGAAGTGCAACAGGAGTTTCGGTCTTTGCTTCAATATTGCTTTCTCTATGTACTCTACCACAGGATGTTAATAATGAAAAACAAAATATTACTACAAAATAAATAGTATACAATCTCATCTTAATTACCTAATTTTGTTATATTTACACATTATCACGATCATCATTATCAAATAAAACGCTATGAATTAGACTATTTATAAAGAATTGCAGACTGCATTTATCTCAATCGACCTTATTCCAATCTGAATTCGAAAATCTAACATAACAGAAGTCATCATTAGTCATACTGCGTATTGAACCGGAGTCTCATTAACAAGCTTAATTACAATTGATTCGCATAATACTAAGTTCTTCCTTTCAAAAGTAAGAAAAAAATAATCTGCCAGATAATTTTTGTATTTCACTATTTGATTTTTATATAAAAAAAAGTATATTTGCACATAATATCAAAAAGAATTTCCTATTAAGTTAACCTTATAAAGAAAACAACATGAAGAATGAAATCAAAAAGTCATCAAATACAAATGATGCTATCAAGGCTCTTAGTGATATCACTAAACTACTAAAAGCCAAATCAGATGTTCTTGAGGATATATTGGCTTCCATGGGTGACGGACTGAGTATACAGGATCTGGATATGCGTATTCTCTATCAGAACAAATTTATGATTGACAATTTCGGACCCCACATTGGAGAGTATTGCTACAAGATTTACGAAAAACGTAATGAACCTTGTTCCAACTGCCCGATTATGGAAGTGTATAATATCGGTGGAACATGTAAAGCATTGCGGGTTGGAATTACAAAAGATGGTGAAAAATTTCGTTTTGAAAATATTGCTACTATACTTCGAAATGATGAAGGTGAAATAATTGCCGGAGTAGAGGTAATTCGATTAGTTGAGGATAGAGAACGTGCCTTGGAAAAGCTGAAAGAATCGCTTGAAAAACTTGAACAATTAAGCTCAAAGTTATCACAATCGAATAATATGAAGGATTTACTACTAGATATTATCACCCATGATGTGAAGAATCCTGCGGGAGCAATCCTTGGCACTGTTGAATTACTGAAACAAGATGATTTGGATAAAGAGTTATTCGAAATGATCCAAAAAAGTTGTGAGAATTTGTTAAAAATAATTTCTCACGCTACTACGCTCGCCAAAGTAGCCACGGATGAAGACCTGACAACCGAAGAATTGAATCTTCATAATATGATTGAAGAAATAACAGATAGTTTCAAATCTTCTTTAAATCATCACAATATAATTGTAAACAATGAGATTCCTTCAGAACAATTAATTCATGCTAATCCAATTATTGAAGAAGTATTTTCCAATTACATCAGCAACGCTATTAAGTATGCTTCATCCGGTAAAAAAATCTTAATCGAGTGTAAAGAAAATGACAAATACCTAAATATTTATGTTAAGGATCTTGGGGAAACTATTCCCACTGACAAAAGAGAGGCAGTGTTTATCAGGAATTTTCAGTTAGCAGAAACAAAGGGCAGAGGGCTTGGATTGTCAATTGCAAAAAAAATTGCAGAAGCGCACCATGGCTTCGTCTGGGTAGAAGCAAACATACCTAAAGGTAATTGTTTTGCAATAAAATTACCGCTTTAATTAATTGATTAAGCACCAATGATGCTACTGTTTTCGTTTTCTTCCTCTGCAAACGAGACATTTGTTTTTTACTTCGGTGCTTTCTGAATCAGGTACACCGCCAATACAGAGTATAATACGATAGGAATCAGAGCTGCAATGGGAGCTGGAAGGTTCCCGGAAGTAGCAAATACTGTAGAAATTTTCATAAAAAGGATAAAGGTAAAGGCAAACAAAATTCCCAAGGCCAGGTTCACTCCTATTCCTCCTCTCACCTTACGCGAAGAGAGCGAAACACCAATCAGCGTAAGTACAATGGATGCCAGCGGAAAAATCATACGCTGGTACTGTTCTATTTCGTAAGTTTTAATGCGGTCGGAACCACGAAGTTTTTCGCGCTTCAGGTATTTACGCAGATCATTCCAGTTCATGGTTTCAATATTTACCATGTCACGTGCAAAATCAACAGGTTTAATGTCGAAGGTCGTATCAATCGCATTCTTCTTTACTATTTTTTCTTCCAGCCCATTAATCCAACGTTCGAAACAGTCGGTGAGATGCCATTTATGAGTCACACTGTCCCAAACAGCCTGTTCTGCATTCAGCTTATAATACAGGCCCTTTTCATTCATCTTTTCCATCGAAAAACGATATCCCTGATTTGCTGTATTATCAAAGGATTCTACGTAATAATACGTTTCCTTATCCTGTTGAAAATGAATATTAATTCCCTTATTCACATAGGGGTTTTTGATGTATTTTTTTTCAAAGGCAATACGACCTTTATTTACATGCGGAATCAGAAAATTGGCAAAAAAGAGAGCAATCAGCATGATAAAAACAGCGGAAACAATATACGGACGCAACAATCGGCGAAAGCTTACTCCGGCATTCAAAATGGCAATAATCTCCGTATTTGCCGCCATACGTGAAGTAAAATAGATTACCGCGATAAAGGTAAAAAGCGGACTGAAAAGGTTTACAAAAAAAGGAATAAAATTGAGATAATAATCAAAGAGGATCGCCGAAAGCGGAGCCTTCTTGTCGATAAAGTCATCAATCTTTTCCGAAATATCGAAGATGATGGCAATGGCAATAATCAATCCGATGGCGTAAAAATAAGTTCCGAGAAACTTACGGATAATATACCAGTCAATTTTTTTGAGATATTTAGAAAACATCAGATTGATTTTCAGTAATTTATTTTCTTACAAACGTTGCATTAGTTGTTTCACGGCACGGTTTTTCCATTCATCGAACGTACCATCAATGATCTGCTGACGAGCTTCGCCTACCAGCCAGAGATAGAACGCCAGATTATGCTGACTCGCTATCATCGGTCCGAGAATTTCTCCGGCACGAAAAAGATGCCGGAGGTAAGCTTTGGAGTACTCTCTATCCACGAAGGAAGCTCCGTTGACTTCAATCGGGTCAAAATCATCATTCCATTTTTCATTTTTGATATTGATAATCCCGTTTTTCGTAAAGAGCATCCCATTACGACCATTTCGGGTTGGCATTACGCAGTCGAACATATCAATTCCTAACGCGATTCCTTCAAGTATATTGGCCGGAGTACCTACTCCCATCAAATAACGTGGTTTGTCGTCGGGTAGTATTCCGCACACCAGTTCGGTCATTTCATACATCATTTCGGCAGGTTCACCCACTGATAATCCTCCGATGGCATTTCCATCACATCCATGCGAAGCAATGGTTTCCGCAGAAATCTTCCGTAAATCTTTATACACACTCCCCTGTACAATCGGAAACAACGACTGTTGATATCCGTACAAAGGATCAGTGGTATTTACACGATCCACGCAACGTTGAAGCCAACGATGAGTCATCTCCATCGATTTCTTAGCATACTGATATTCACATGGATATGGAGTACACTCGTCAAATGCCATCATGATATCAGCTCCAATAGCACGCTCAATATCCATCACTCCTTCTGGCGTAAAATGGTGGCGAGAACCATCAATATGCGACTGAAATACAACTCCTTCTTCTTTAATCTTACGACTTCCGGCCAGTGAATAAACCTGATATCCGCCACTATCAGTCAGAATAGGCCGATCCCAACCATTGAATTTGTGGAGGCCACCTGCTTTTTTCAGAATATCTAAACCCGGGCGAAGATAAAGATGATAGGTATTTCCCAAAATTATCTGGGCTTTTACGTCCTCTTTGATCTCTCTGATATGAACTGCTTTTACGGAACCGGCAGTTCCGACCGGCATAAAAATAGGTGTTTGAATAGTTCCGTGATCGGTAGTAAGAATACCAGCTCTGGCCTTAGAAGCTGAATCGCGGGCAGTTATGTTAAAGTTCATGTATGGTTATGTTCATTCACAATTAAGTGTTCATAAAAAGGGTTCAAAGATAACTCATATTCCCCAATTATCAATACTTTTGCATGGGCAAGTGCGAAAACATGAACTACTACGAAATCTCTAACAATCTGTATCACAATATTATTCTGATAACTTTCGGATGTACAACCCTCTTTTTGCTTATTTGGTATTGGGTTATTTCCGGAAAAATTGCATTTTTAAAAATCAGGACAAAATCAGCGCATTCAGAGCCTGTGTCTGTAGTAATTTGTGCACGAAACGAATATTCAAACCTGGAAGAAAACCTTCCTCATTTTCTGGAGCAGGATTATCCGGAATATGAAGTTGTGTTGGTAAATGATGCTTCGGACGACGATACATTCTTTTTGCTTAAAAACTTCCAGTTAAAATATAAGCATTTAAAAATCATAAACATAGAAGAGAATGTAAATTTCTTTAAAGGAAAAAAATTCCCGCTCTCCATTGGTATTTTGTGTGCAAAGCATGAACTTTTACTTTTATCAGACGCCGATTGCAAACCTGCCAGTTTAAACTGGATTCGCGAAATGGCGCAGAAATTTGATAAGGATACCGAAATTATTCTGGGCTATGGGGCATATCAAAAAACCAAGGGTTTGTTAAATAAACTCATTCGATTTGATACGCTGAATGTTGCCATGCAATATTTGGGACTAGCAAAATCAGGTATGCCGTATATGGGAGTAGGTCGTAATTTGGCGTATCGTAAATCACTGTTTTTAAGAAATAAAGGATTTATCTCTCACTACAAAATTCAGTCGGGTGATGACGATTTGTTTGTGAATCAAACTGCAAAAGCATCAAACACCTGCATCCAGATTTCACACGACAGTCACACATATTCCGAAGGCAAGCAAAGTTTTGCAGAATGGTTTCGTCAGAAAAAACGTCATCTTACCACAGGCAAACATTATAAAGCCCGTCATACTTTTATTTTAGGGCTTTATCAGATGATAAATATACTTTGGTGGATAGCTCTTGTATCAGTTCTTGTAATTCAATACAATCTTCCGGCTGTTGGCACGTTATTATTCCTGAAGCTGGGAAGTCAGTTATTAATTGCGAAACGATGCATGTTAAAACTCAACGAACGGGGCTTTTTGATGATGATTCCGATTTTGGAATTGATGATGATTTTGATCCAACCTTTGATCTTTCTTTCAGGAATTTTACGTCCGACCAACCGATGGAAATAACTGCACGCATGTCGGTGAAAGCCCAGCGTGATTATGAGCTGGTGAAACGCGCAACAGAAAAGGGCGATCAACAGGCGTATGCTCATTTGTTAAATAGTTATCGCGACACACTCTATTTCATGTTGCTGAAAATGACAAATAATCCGCACGATGCTGATGATTTAACGATTGAAGCTTTCGGAAAAGCTTTTAAACATTTGCATCTTTATACACCGGATCATGCATTCAGTACATGGCTTTTCCGCATTGCATCTAATAATTGCATCGATTTTTTACGTAAGCGCAAGAACAACCTGTTGGTAAACACTTCTTTCAGTGATGGAGAAAATGCATTGGAACAGGTAAAACGATTACCCGATACCGAAAACGATCCTGAAGAAAACCTGATACAGACTCAGAAAAGTGATCTGCTTCGTCAGGTTGTGGAAAAACTTAAGCCTCATTATCGTAAGCTGGTGATAATGCGTTATTTTGAAGAACTTTCTTACGAAGAAATTGCCGAACAAATGGATCTTCCACTTGGCTCGGTTAAAGGTCAGCTTTTTCGCGCCCGCGAATTCCTCTACCAGATTTTGAAGAACAAAGAGGAAATGCTGTAAACGCTTTTAAGGATAAAAAGGGATTGAAAAGACTGAGGAGACTGAAGGGAATTGAAGAGTTTTTTGGTCTTTGCGTATTTTTGCGCTCTTCTTCGCGCTCTTAGCGTGAAGTTTTTTTTACGTCAAGGGGGCAAAAAGATTGAAGGTTCTTTTCTCTTTTCCAGTTTCTGCCTTCTGACTCCTGCATTCTGTCTTCTGTATGAAAATCTTTTCCCTATTCATACAACCAAACCGTACCTTTGTTACTCATTAGAAAAAACAACAAGGTTTTGGAAATCGGTATAGGTGCACAATACGATTTAACCACTGAAGAATTACTGTTGCTTGAGGGTTGCTTAAAAAAAGACCGGTCTAAGCAAAAGGAACTCTATTATAAATATTGCGATGCAATGTTTACCTTGGCATATCGTATCCTAAACGACCGTAACGAGGCCAATGATGTACTACAAGATGCTTTTGTTCAGGTTTTTCAAAAGATTGACCAGTTTCGGAAACAGTCAACCTTAGGAGCATGGATAAAAACCATTGTCATAAGGGCAGCCTTACGAAGTCTGAAACGACAAAAACTCTTTGACACCTTTCAGGAAGAGAAACACGACTCTATATTTATCAGTCCGAATGAAATTGATGGAAAAATTCTTGAAAAGGTAATTTTTTCACTCCCTGCCGGATACCGTACCATTTTTATCCTCGCCGAAATTGAAGGATACAAACATCGGGAAATTGCTGAAATGCTGAATATTTCCGAAGGAACTTCAAAATCACAATTGTTTAACGCAAAAAAAATGCTGAAGGATAAACTTAAACATGAATGGCTGTAATGGACAAAAAACTACATAACAATTGGTCTCATCTTCCTAGCCATAAGCCGGATTCCGACTTGTGGGACAGGATAGAAACAGAACTTGATTTGGAGAGTCTTACGAGCCATATAGGTGAGCTTCCTGATTATTCTCCAAAATCAGGTTTATGGAAATCAATCTATTTTAAATTATCCCTTAATCAATATCTGAGCTATGTAAGTTTTGCCGGAATTATCTCTCTCATTGCAATTATTGCATTTTTACTTTCAAACGAAAGCAAGCCTTCTGACTCGGGGAAAATAAACGTCCGAAATAACACACAAAGCACTCTAATTCAACCAGAAACATCTGCTCAAAAGATTAAAAATAATACATCTGTTTCAATACCGGAAAACAGAGGCGCCAAAGAGCCAGATGTTTTAGCAGAAATTTCTGTTACGAACAATCAATCCCTCTTAAAACCTGATAAACAATCACCCTCATCAAACAATTCTACTGCAATAAACAATGTATCAACGAACAATAGTCCTGCCAAACATAATTTAACCCGTAAAGCGATTACATATCCACCAGCAGATGAACGTAAAATCCAACCATCGAAAAGCACCCAAAATGAGGATTTAAACAAAAATATCGAAGGCTACACCAATACCCAAAAATCAAAACTTTCCCAAGCAGGAGCAGATAGCTTCTCAAAATCAGTTACTGTAACGGAAAAAACCGGAACAAAACAATCTGAAGAGGAGATTAAAAGCCAGGAAATTACTCAAAAACCTGCAATTGAAGAGCAGGAAGAGATAAAAATTGAAACAAAAAAAGAAGACACCGATGAAGCTCCTCCTGTTCGAAAAGAGTTTAAAACAGAACGAAGCAGAGAGCGAAAAGAGTTTTCAACACTCGGTGTTGATTATACATATTTCAAATATTATAATGCAGAAAATGGATCAGTAGAAACTCAGAACTCGTTCAACCAGTTTGGATTAACCTACAAATATCATTTTGCAAATCTATTCTTTCAAACAGGATTAAATTACAACCAGTTTAAACGCTTTTCGTCGTACAATTCATTACAACAATTGAATAGCTTCAAAACCTACAACTACGTAGATTCGGTAATTTATAATCAACAAGGTGAAATTATCGAATACATCACCCACCCTGTGATTATCAATGATTCAACCATATATGAACATCACATCAAAGCTCAACATAAATATTCGGTTTTAAGCTTCCCCTTATTAACGGGAGTTTATAAAGATTTTGGGAAAATAAGGCTTGCCTTTAAAGCCGGAATGCTTTGTTCTGTGGTAATTTATGAAAATGAAGGATTAAGCTTACCCGAAAATCCCAATATTAAAGTCCTGAAAATATACCCGACGCAAGTTTCGGTAAATAATTTCCGATTAGCAGGAGTTGTTGCCGGAGAAATAGACTGGAACATCAACAATCATTGGGGAGTAAGTGCAGAACCAGTATTGCAATATTATTTCAAACCCTTATACAAACCCACCGACGCAATTCCGGTTCTTACAAAGGAAAAGCCTTATTCTATCGGACTCAAACTGGGTATTTTCTATAAATTCTAACCCATAAAAGAAGATGAAAAAAATCACCCTAGCCTTAATATATATTCTCTGGATAAGCCAATTCGTGAATGCCCAACCCAAATTAAAATATGATTGGGTAAGAACATCGGGGAACAGTGCAACCTCAACAGCTAACTCAATCCATGTTGATGGTAGTAATAATGTACTCGTTGCAGGTACATTTACAGGCGCCTCTATTTCACTTGGTTCAAATTTTTATCCTTTGCAGAATTCTGATACAATAAATTCAACATCTACAAATTTCTTTCTGGCTAAGTATAATCAAAGCGGACAGGTAGTGTGGGCAAAGCGGGCAAAATGTAATTCAGGTACTTCTGCAAAAAAAGTTATCACGGATAATCAGGGAAATATTTATGCTATCGGAAATATAAATCAGGGGAGTAATCAAAATGACACGATCTCCTTTGATGGAATTACCCAATATACTTACAAGGGAGGTCGTTCATTTTTAGTAAAATACTCGCCTCAAGGCACAGCACAATGGGCATTATTTACACAAAGCAATTTCTTTGGATATGATACAATTAGCTCTGTTTCAATCAATCACAACAACAACTCACTGTATATTGGCGGTTTTTGTCTTGGCGACTCTATCATAATTGGAAATCAATATATTTCAAATCAAGGGAACAATCTTTATTGCTCTTTTATTGCAAGAGTAAATGAGAATACCGGAAACATCGTATGGCTCAAGAATAGCGACGGAAGCTCTTTTAAAAACACTATAAATACCATCTTTGCGGATACCGCCAGTGGAATTTATGCTACAGGAACTTTTCAGGGAAGTATGCATATTTTCGGAATTGATACTTTGTTTAACAGCACACCGGCAATGGGAAGCCAATCAATGGAAGGCTATGTGATTAAATTCAGCAATAATGGTTTGGTTAACTGGAAGTATAAGGGTGAATGTCAGACAAATGACGAAATAACAACCGTTGCAGAATACAATAACCGGGTTATTATTGCCGGAAACAACAGCTCTCCAATCATTCTTGGAGGACAAAATATCGCACCCGGAAACTATATTGCAGAATTTTATTCAGGCGGTCTATTTTTAAGCGCATATTCATTTCCTGCTACAATTCGTTCTATTCAGCCTTACCATAACGATAAAGGTTTTATTATTAGCGGAGAGTTTACTTCAGATTCACTTCATTTAGGGAGCATTTCACTTGCCAAACACAACCTTGGCGGTCAAAACTCGAATATCTTTGTTTCCATGAGCGACAGTATCAATAGCTACAGCTATGGCATTTCAGCCGGAGGTACTTCGTCAAGCTATTTAAAAGATCTTTATATAGCTGATTCAAATAAGATTTACATCTGTGGTACATTCTATGCTCCTTCTATCTATTTTGATACGGTACAATATTTTGCAAACGGAATTTCAGCACTTTATCTTGCCAAGATTGATACTGGCAGCTATCAGATTCCCATTCATAAGTTTAATTTAGGAGGAACTGTTTTTGTGGGGGATCTGCCCGCAGACTTTGCAAAAGCCTATCTCTATGATCTGAACTTTATTATTATTGACACCTGCGCAATTGACTCAATGGGCTTTTATAATTTTTACGGAGTTGCATCAGGGAAATACAAAGTGGGAGCAGAACTTTCTTCTCAATCAGTTTATTTTAATCATAATTATATATTTACATTTTTCCCTAACAAGCCAAATTTTGTGAATGCAGACACTATCGTTTTGAATATCAGTAAATGGGGGAAGGATATCCATTTACAAAATGTGACTTCAATTGTAGAAACAAATAAACAGGAAATCAACTTATTTCCAAATCCGACTACAGATCAACTATTTATCTCTTTTAAAGATCAAACTGAAGGTGTCTTTAATATTTCCGTATATAACCAAACCGGAACCAGGGTACTATCCAAAGAGTATTCTTCGAATGAAAGGAATCTCATTACAATTGACTGTAACCAACTTATAAATGGCGTTTATTTTGTAAAAATTGAAACTGCAAAAGGGTACATTGCCAATCGTAAACTCATTATCTCAAGATAATTTTTTTAAACCGCGAAAGACAAAGGCTATCATTACCACTGGTAGCCTTTATTTTTCTCTAGCACCAGTAAATACTGAATATGCAGAAACATTTAATAAAATACATACGAAACAAATAGCAATGGAACAACCTTTTTTGTATTTGATGACTCTTTAGAGAAAACAAAGGTCATCCTCTTAAAAATCAAGATTATGAAAAAGAGATTATTACTGTTTGTATTAGCCATGATAAGTTTGGTTACCATACAGGCACAAACGCAATTATTTGTAGGCGGTTATGTTACCGATTTATCGGGAAACGCGATTGCAAATCATACTGTTTATATCCAATCCGACAGTATTGGAAGTTATGTATATCATTCTGCTACGAATACTAATCAGAATGGATATTATTCATTCACAATACCAAATATTCCATCACCGGGAACATTGGTGCATTATTACCTCTGGACGAATGACTGTAACGGTCAATTTATTGACACCAGTATTACAAACAACTCTCCACAACAAGTTATAAATTTCAACATCTGCACTTCCACAACTTCTCTTTGTCAGAATTCATTTACCTATACACATCAAGGGCCAACTTATACTTTTAATGGACAAATTAATTCTACTCTTCCGACTACTTACAACTGGATTTTCGGAGATGGCACCACTGTCAGTGGTCAAACAGTCACTCATACCTTTGCTCAGCCAGCAACCGGAACGAATGGGTATACCGTTTGTCTAATCACCATAACTTCAAATGGCAACGGAACATCGTGCTCCGACAGTACCTGCCAGTTCATCCAGATCGACACCACTTCAACAGGTAGCTGTAATGCAAATTTCAATTGGTTCGCCGATTCAATAAGCAATCCAAATAATATTCACTTTTTGAATTATTCAACTTCAAGCTATCCAAATGCACAAATTTCTTATGTATGGAATTTCGGAGACGGTACTACTTCTTCTCTCGAAAATCCAACACATATTTATTCATTAAATCCAACCGGAAGCAATAGCTTTAACGTTTGTCTGCAAATAATTGTGAAAGATTCCTTCAACAATATCCTCTGCCAAAATACATTGTGCCAAACACTTACACTTGCAAACATCAACAACTGTCAAAATCACTTTACATATACAAATCAAAACTTAACCTACACCTTTACAGGATACGTAACACCTTCAAATCAGACCGTTTATCACTGGAATTTCGGAGATGGCACTACTGCCTACGGACAAACAGTCACCCATACCTTTGCTCAGCCAGCAACCGGAACGAATGGGTATACCGTTTGTCTAATCACCATAACTTCAAATGGAAACGGAACATCGTGCTCCGACAGTACCTGCCAGTTCATCCAGATCGACACCACTTCAGCAGGTAGCTGTAATGCAAATTTCAATTGGTTCGCCGATTCAATAAGCAATCCAAATAATATTCACTTTTTGAATAATTCAACTTCAGGCTATCCAAATGCACAAATTTCTTATGTATGGAATTTCGGAGACGGTACTACTTCTTCTCTCGAAAATCCAACACATATTTATTCATTAAATCCAATTGGAAGCAATAGCTTTAACGTTTGTCTGCAAATAATTGTGAAAGATTCCTTCAACAACATCCTCTGCCAAAACACATTGTGCCAAACACTTACACTTGTAAGCACCAACAACTGTCAAAATCACTTTACATATACACATCAAAACTTAACCTATACCTTTACAGGATATGTGGCATCTTCAAATCAAAATATTTATAGCTGGAGTTTTGGTGATGGCACCCACGCTTCAGGACAAACGGTTACCCATACCTTTGCTCAACCACCAACGGGTACGAATGGATATACCGTAAGCCTTGCCACATATGAATTCGGGACATCCTGTTCTGATAGCACATGGCAGTTCATCCAGATCGACACTACTTCAACCGGAAACTGTAATGCAAGCTTTAATTGGTTCGCCGATTCAATAAGCAATCCAAATAATATTCACTTTTTGAATAACTCAACTTCAAGCTATCCAAATGCACAAATTTCTTATGTATGGAATTTCGGAGACGGTACTTCTTCTTCTCTTGAAAATCCAACACATATTTATTCATTAAATCCAACCGGAAGCAATAGCTTTAACGTTTGTCTGCAAATAATTGTGAAAGATTCCTTCAACAATATCCTCTGCCAAAACACATTATGCCAAACACTTACACTTGCAAACATCAACAACTGTCAAAATCACTTTACATATACAAATCAAAACTTAACCTACACCTTTACAGGATACGTAACACCTTCAAATCAGACCGATTATCACTGGAATTTCGGAGATGGCACTACTGCCTACGGACAAACAGTCACTCATACCTTTGCTCAGCCAGCAACCGGAACGAATGGGTATACCACTTGTCTAATCACCATAACTTCAAATGGCAACGGAACATCGTGCTCCGACAGTACCTGCCAGTTTATTTCAATTGGAAACACAAGTGGAAATACAGTTCAGGGATATGTTTACGCAGGAAACTACCCGGCAAATGGTTATGTACTGATTTACATGGCAAATAATGCAACGATGTCGTATAACTTAATTGACACATTGGCTCTTGACAGTAACGGGTACTACCATTTTAATTCCCCGGTTATGCCTCCGGTAAATCCGGCATTCCTTGTCAAAGCAGTGCTTAATCCAGGCTCTGCCGCCTATAACCATTATGCACCCACATTCTATCAACATTCGGCAAATTGGGTGACTGCAACTCCAGTATTCCCCGCTTCTTATTCTGTTTACTATAATATTAACCTGATTCCACTACCCGTAATCAACCCGGGTAACGGTAGTATAACCGGAAATGTAAGTCAAACCGGAACAAAAAGTTCTGTAAATGTTTCAGGAGCAGAAATCATCCTGTCCGATATGAATGATTCTCCGGTAAGAGTAAGTTACTCTGATGCAAATGGTAATTTCAGCTTCGACAACTTACCAATGGGTTCATACAAAATTCATCTCGAAATAGCAGGGATTAGTTATACTCCGTACCCCGTTACACTCAGTAATATTAACCCCGGCGTAAGTAATCTCTCAATAAACATCAATAATAACGGAGCGGTAATTACCGGAATTGAAAATGCTGAACTCAATCAAACTTCAGTAGGCGAATTTTATCCAAATCCTGCTACAGATGAAGCATTTATCAACATCCAAAACTTTAATAACAACAACGTTAATGTAACCATATACAACCAAACCAGTGTAAAAATCTCATCCACAGAGTATCGCCTGAGCGGAACCCAACGTATCACTCTAAATAGTCGCGATCTTTCTTCAGGAATCTACTTTGTAAAGATCGGGAACAATAATGGACTCAATACTATGCGTAAACTTGTGATTTCCCGCTAACTCATCATTACCGTATTAATTAAAGTCAAAAAAGGCTGCCAAACAGGCAGCCTTTTTGGCTTTAATAGTTTTTACTTGGTCTTTATGTTAACTGTAAAACTTTTTCGATGATAAGACAAGATTTCTAAAAAACTAATAGCAATATTTCACTTCAAATTTTTATACAACTTTTGTTTACAGAAGTCTTCTATTCCGCTTTTTTCCATTGGTAGATCTCTCTGCCACCATAAGCAGCACCTAAAGCCAGCAAAATAGAGAAACCGCCATCAATCGGGGCTCCTCCGCCACCAACAGGGCCTGAACCTCCCGGTGCGCCAACCGGTGTGGCTCCACCTGAGCCTGCGCCTCCCGGATGTGGAGGTTGTGCCATCGATAATACGGGGGCTAATGCCAAAAAGGCTACTACACTTGCAATACGAATCATTTTTTTCATATTCTTTATATTTTGTATTTTAATTGTAATGTATGAATTAAGTTGAGGTTGGAAAACAACCTCAACTTAATCTTTAATTTTAATGAATAAATACTTTTTGAGTATAGGTTTTGCCACTGGTAATTACTTTCACAAAATAATATCCTATTTCAACATTCAAACTAATTCTGCTTTCGGTACCCGTTTTTACAATTTGTTGACCTAAAGCATTCGTGATTTGAATTTCACGAATAGTTTCGTTGCCTTTGTTTGTTACAAATACATCGTTGTTGTGAGAGAAGATAACCAGATTATCCGCATTGTTTGAGTTGATTCCGGATGCAGCCGCAAAGAGAACCGTAAAACGATTTGCATTGTCACCGGTGTTTGCCGTAAAACTGTAAACAGGATTCTGACTCATGTTGATCGTTTGATTTGTTTTGCTGTCAATCAGATAAACGGTAGTATTAACGGTGAAGCTGTTCAGTTCGGAAGCAGTGATCATGTAATTGCCATCAGCTCCAACTTCTAAATTCATCGGAACAGAAACGCTTGTATTGGGGATAAGTTCTGATAACGAATTGATCGAAAGTTTTTCTCCATTCGCAACGGTGTACATTTGAGGAGCATCGCCTGAGCCCATTAATTTACGACTGTCAAATTTGAAGTCATAATGATTGGTAGCGTTGCTGTTAAATGTAATCACAGCTTCATCTCCCAGATTATTTCCTTGTACTTTCAACCGTAAGATATTTGCAGGGGTACTCTTTACCAACGGAGTAGTACTGTGTGTTCTGTATGCATCCATAAATGTATAGTTTCCGGCTGCAACAACATTTACAAAGAATCCTTGATTTGCAGGAATTATATTTGTAGCTCCTAATTGTCCTATTTGAGTTTGTGCATTATAGGTTGAATATTGACCATTTGCCTGATTCCATGTGTAGAATGATGAGGATTGGGTATTTATGCTGTAAAGAACATCCAGATCTATTGCGGAGGGATATGGATTCCCGAGTAAGTTAAATCCTCCTCCACCATATAAACCAGTGTTCAGTAATACGGGAACCGTAATTGCTCCGTAATTCAGGCTGCCATTAAAGGTTGCGGTTGCAATCGCATTATCTGCCCAAATGGAATAGCCTTCTCCATTAACCAGATCATAGTTCCTATCCGTAATACCTGTCCAGGTTCCATCATTGTTGAATACCTGAAGATAAACCGGGGGTAAATTATTGTTGTAGAATGAATTTGCTTTTGCTCCATTTACAGAGCTTGACATCAGATGCCATACATTCGGAGTGATGGTACGTTTTGCCTGAGTTGAATCGGTAACCGTTAAATTCTCATTTCCAAGGATAGAAGCACCATCTTCTACCGTTATGTTTGCAACCGTTACAGGAGTTGTAATGGTTAATGTTCCGGCAATTACGGCATGGTCATTTACGCCCGGTATTCCATTTCCCCAACGGGCTGCCTGATTCCAGTTACCGGTTCCCGTAAATGTTGAGGTAACAGAACCTGCTCCTGTTCCGGTTATCGTAAAACTATACGGATTTTCATCACTATCCTGATTATCGAACAAAACCGTTGCCGTTTTTACTCCTGCGCTTGTGGGCGTGAAACGAACTGTAAAAGTAGCAGAACTTCCATTGGCTACCGTTGAGGGATTCGTACCCTCAAAACTGAACTGGCCGGCATCTGCTCCGGTAATGGTGAAACTTCCCAGTGTAGAGGCTGCTGTTCCGGTATTTTCGATGGAAAAATCAATATCGGTATGGGTAGAAATGGCATGACTGCCAAAATCGTAAGCGCCCGTACCACTGGCTATGGCAGTTGTGCCTTGTTTAACATCTATTTCGGGGCTGGCTATGCTCCCGTCATACGCCCCCATTGAGGGAGGATTATTGCGGGTTTCTCCTCTTTGGTCGGTGGTAATCTTATCATTCTCGGGGTTGGCTGAAGCTGGTGTAAAAGTAGTACTACCACCATTACTAAATTTATAATACAAATTATCCGTCCCTTTACAGTAATAGCCATCAGTAGCATTGTAATACGAATAGCTGCCGGTTTGGTATGCCGGCGCTGTGGACGAAAGTTGCATGGTAGGTGTTGCACCGCCGTTGTTACTTAAACTCCCTAAGTTGCCGGCAGTATAGGTATCCGTTTTATTGGGTGCATTTGCATTGGTTACACTCCACTGTGATGCCGCATTACTCCATACATAAAAGCGATATGTAGAACCATAACCACTATTATTCGAAACATCATAAGTTGCATTATTATTTATAATAATACTATTGAGCACATAACAATAAGCTCTAGACGGGCCTGGAGCATTTATACCCAAACAATAAACTCCTCCGCCGGTATTAGCACTTATGGTCGTATTAATAATTTTACAAACGCCTGGTCTATAAACATGCACTCCTCCACCATTAGTTGCAGCAATATTATTACATATTGTTGTATTCAGTATCGCTGTAGAGCTATTTGTATATATTCCCCCACCATTGGTAGTGGCTATATTATTATTTAACGTACATTGATTTATATTTAAATATGTATTACCACTATAAATACCACCTCCAGAATTCGCTTTCCCGTCTCTTATAACGCAACGGTTCAAGTTGAGGGTCCCACTACTACAACGTATTACCCCACCATAATTATTACCTGATGTAAGTCCACTTATATCGCCACCACGCAGAATAAGGTCGTTGAATGTAATGGTTTTCCCAGATACAGAAGTATTAAAAAAAAACACTCTGAATGGAGAAACACCCGGGCTGGCTACCTGTATGGTAACGCGGTTACCGGTGGCATTGTTAATGCCTTCCATGGTAAATGATTTGTCAATGGTGGGCAAGGCGGCACTCAATGTAACCACATCGCCGGAGCTTAGATTAAATACGATAGTATCGCCATCTGTTGCCGTGTTTATTGCCCAACTAAGGCTTCCGGTAGTAGCCCCGGTTCCGTTGTCGGTAATCTCGGTTACCGTTTTGGTGGCGGCTGTTAGCGTAATAACGCTTACGATTGCCAGCCAGAAGGTTAATAATAGTTTTTTCATTTGTTTATTTTTAATTAAGTTATGGATATACTATTTTCTATATTATTGCTTAAAATCAATTGACCAAAACCATTCACAAAATTAAATGGATTCATAAGCGATTGCAAATAATGAAGGGGGACAAATGGGGGACAAAAACAGGAATAATCGCACATTGAGGTATCTCTGCAAGTTTATGCACACTTCATAAATAAAGTTTACACAGTTTTTTAGTACCCTCCCAAAAAAGGTTTTCTCTTCAACCCTGTTTACAGAATCTACTTTATATTCTTACGGATGGCACTTGTACTTTCAAATAGTCGATCCGTAAACTTACGAATGATACTTATACTTTCAAGATAGCATTGCAAGTTTATGCAATAAGGCTCTGAAGCTTCAGAGTGACACTGTAAGTTTATGCAATAAGACTCTGAAACTTCAAGGTGTCATTGCAAGTTTGTGCAATAAGGCTCTGAAGTTTCAGGGTGACATTGCAAGTTTATGCAATAAGGCTCTGAAGCTTCAGGGTGACATTGCAAGTTTGTACAATAAGGCTCTGAAGTTTCAGGGTGACACTGTAAGTTTGTACAGTAAGGCTCTGAAGTTTCAGGGTGGCACTATAAGTTTGTACAGTAGTCCCGTACATTTGGATTATGCCATTGCAAGTTCATACAATAGCTCCATACGTTTGGATTATGGCATTGTAAGTTTATGCAATAGCTCCGTACATTTGGATTATAGCACTGTAAGTTCATACAATAGCTCCGTACGTTTGGATTATGGCACTATAAGTTCATACAATAGCTCCATACGTTTGTATTATGGCATTGCAAGTTTATGCAATAGCTCCGTACGTTTGGATTATAGCACTATAAGTTCATACAATAGCTCCGTACGTTTGGATTATGGCACTATAAGTTCATACAATAGCTCCGTACGTTTGGATTATGGCATTGTAAGTTCATACAATAGTCCCATCCGTTTGTATTTGAGTACTGTCCAAAAAATTGTGGGACAGTCTAAAAAACTGTGTAAACGTTCTTTTTTGGTTTTCGAAACTTTATACCAATACAACCAATAAGGAAATTGGAAAGCTGGTGGTGGAAAAGTGAGGAAGAAGTTAGAAGACAGGAGCACCCCCAAAGAGGTCGAAGACCCTTTGGGGGGTGAAGGTTGAAAAGAGAAGACAGGAGTTAGAAGCCAGAATTTTAATCCCCTCAATCAAAGCAGAAAAGACTGATGAAACTGATAAGTACCTATCAATCTTTCTCGATCTTTTTCAATCTTTCTCAATCTACCCGAAAGAGACTGATAAGTACCTTTCAATCTTTCTCAATCACTTCAATCTCCTCAATCCTGACGTAAAAAATTACCCAAAGCGTTTACATCCTTATATTATTGATTGATAATCTGATTATATAAAATCGTATTTCCTGAAAAAGCGGCATTTAGAATCGTTTGTTTAATAATTTTGATATTTTTACTTTCCTCAGGTATATCATCTAAAACTTGTACAATATCAGAAACCTGGTGTACATCAATCTTTTTTAATCGATCAAAATAAGATTCCAGTATTACTTTTTCCTTGGAGGAAAGCTTAATGCAATCAGTTCTAATCACGGACTTGGACTCGTTCGAAATTATTTTTTCACCTTTGAGCGTACATAAAAACACAACACCGTCTTCGGTGTTTTGAGCGATAATTTTTTGGTTGTGTGCTTCAATTGCCATTTTACAAAAAGCAAGTCCTAAACCGGTTGAATGGTATGAACTGCTATTACTTTTTTCAAACTGTCGATATTTATCGAAAATAAAGGGCAAAGCTGCATCGGGGATAGGTTCACCATAGTTTTTGACCCCAATGCGTATGGTGTCATCACCTGATTTTTCGGCAAAAATATCGATGTTACTGTTTTGAGGTGAAAAACGTATGGCATTAGACAGTAAATTTTCGAACACTCTTTTTATAAGATCTTTATCAGCAATTATTGTACAGTCATCGAATTCAAGTTTTATATTCAGATTTTTTTCGTTTATGCTTAGTCCCTGCTCTTCTTTAATTTGAAGAATAAGCTTACGCAACGAAAAAACATCGGTATTGAGATTTAATTGAGTGCATTCATATTTTTCAATATCTAACATATTTGTAATTAAACGCATCATCTTCCGAGCCGAAAGCATTGTCGTTTGATTACTTGAATTATACATAATTTGGCTTAAAGGATTTTTCAAATCATGAACAAAAGTGTGAACAAGCGTTTCTTTAAACCTGTTTAAATTTTCAAGTTGAGTGTATTGATTTTTAATTTGTTCTTTTTGCGTGTGTAAAACCTGATTTTGATTATGAATCTCTTCTTTTTGCCTGACTAATG
Source organism: Bacteroidales bacterium (assembly GCA_963667975.1). Taxonomy (GTDB): domain Bacteria; phylum Bacteroidota; class Bacteroidia; order Bacteroidales. Next base: position 2,242,255 of record OY764079.1, on the reverse strand, counting down.
CTTTATTTTGTTTTTTAATATAATATATTCCTGTAACAATTAAAATACAAACAATTAGCATTATTGCAATGATAATATTTTTCCTGAAAAGATCAGCTTTGTTTAAATCAAGTAATTTTTTCTGATACTCTATTTCTTTTTGTTTTCGCTCTGTTTGATACTTTTTATCGAGTTCAGTAATTTTGCTCCAATTTTGCTGACTATTCATTTCTTCACGAGTACCAGCTTCAATTTCTTGAAATTGAAGCGCATTTTTATAATCTTTAATTTCGATATAAGATAATCGTAAAATATCAGAAGATGTTGATTTATAAACTAATATATTTAAATCATCAGCAGTTTGGTAGGCTTTCAAACCAAATTCAATGGCTTTCTTATATTGCTGTTGAATATAGTAAGTTCTGGCTATGTTAATATAATAATTAGGAAGATCTTTTCTGAAATTCGTTTGCGTTGCCAATTCAATTGCTTTGTTGAAATAATCAATCGCTTTATGATAATTTTTCTGATGACGATAATACGCTCCAAGAATATTTAATGAACTTAGTTTTGTTCGGTTATCATTGTTAAGATTCGAAATTAACAAGGCCGAATCCGCGTAAATTTTACTAAGTTTAATAAAATCATCGATTGTGCCTTTTTCTAAACTGAACTCATTTTGAAAAGGAATTTTAGTCAACTTAAATGCAGGGTAATTGTGTTCGGTAAGTTGATAAAACGTAGAACTGATACGGTCGTACAACCCTGGGTAATGTTGAGCATGATTGTTTTCAAGTGCAATATTTTTCGACAAGTATAAATAGTATAAACTTTGGTCAAGAAGCCCAATACAACGGTTTAAGTCGCCAATTTGATAAAGACTTATTATTTTACTTGAAATCAAATTGTTCTTTTCAGCAATTCTAAGAGCCTGAAATAAATACTTATTTGCCTCTTTATATTTTCCGCTGAGCTTTGAAATAGCTCCAATGTTTATCAAAATCTTACAACGTAATTCGTAATTACTGGAAAGTGAAGAAATTTGCATGATTTGCTCTGCACAATCCAATGCACTATCAACGTTGTAATCAGTTAGATTATAAGATAAATCTATTAATTTTAAAATATTACTGGCTGTTTTGGGAGTTTTTTTAAATTCATATAATAAAGAATCACTTTGGACAAATAAATTTCCCATAAAAAAATTTATTTGCAGTAAAAGAAAAAATAAAACTCTAACCAAGCCTTTCATTCGTTACTTTAAATTTCAATAAATTATTCTATATCAAAATATACTTATGCAATTTTTAACCATTTAATCAACTTCGTTTATAAACTCATATAAAGATCGTTCTTCATCTAATCTTAATTTTTTTTTCAGACGTTGTTTTGATTTTTTCAACGCATCTTTGGTTTTATGAGTAAGAGCAATAATTTCATCTGTTGTCATATTCAGCTTCATATACGTACAGAGTTCTGTTTCATTATCCGTTAGCTCGGGATAATTTTTTATTAGATTCGGAATAAAAGCAGGATGTACTTTTTCAAAATGAACTTCATACTCTTTCCAATTAAAACAATTAATATTTACTTTTAATTTAGAAATAATATCACAGATTTCTTTTCCCGTAATATCATCTACCAACTTGCATATATTTTGTAAATCATTAACCAACAAATGATTAAACTTACTATTTGAAAGCAAACGTATTTTCAATGCAGTAAGAGCCTGACTATTAATTTCGTATTCCCTATTAATTTTATCTATCTCCTTTTGCATGATTTCTTTCTCTAACTCAATTATTCTTTGATGCTTTAAATTTAACCGAATCATTGAGTTTACCCGAGCTTCTATTTCTATGGGGTCATAGGGTTTCCGTATATAGTCATTTGCACCTGCTTCTAAAGCCGTTCTAAGATTTTCTACGGTTGTCATTCTACCTGTAGCTACAATGATTGGAATATTTTTAATCACATCTGAGACTCTGATTATTTTGATGGCTTCTATCCCATCCATTTCAGGCATGTCCCAGTCCATAATAATAGCATCGGGCTGGTGTTTTATAGCCAGTTCAACAGCACTCATTCCATTGGGCGCCACAAAAACTCTGTAAACATTAGAGTCCAGTGTCTCAAACAGATTTTTAATATTTTGCGGCTCATCATCCGCTAAAAGAATTTTGTATTTATTATCTAACTCCACAATTATTAATAAATAGTTTAACTATTATTTTAAGTTTACTAAAGCATCATTCATATGAGAAAAGCAATATACTACTCCTGTCATATTAATGAAAAACAATGATTTATGCATTATCCATAGATAAAACACAAAATATGCTTCACAACAAAAGTACAACAATTATTTCTGATATAAATGGCTTATTCGCACTCCTTTTCGAATAATTTCAATGAGTTACGAATACATTTAACCACGAGCTGAATATGATGAGTATTGTTTTAAAAATTTAAATAAATATAATAAAATTCAAAATAGCATTTATCGAAACTCATTCTTATAAACTTTCCTAACACTCATCATTATTTCTTTCATAGTATACATTTTTCATCCCCAAAGGACATAATCGATAACTCATTGTTTTACAAACAATTGGAGTATTACGTTTTCCTATCGGCATTACAACCTGAAATACATTTGGGCATAAAAAAAGCCAGAGCTTTTGCTCCAGCTTTTCTATTGTGCTTGTTTTTGTTTATTTCACCGGAACATTTTTCAATGTTTCAACCAGATAATCCCAGAACTTTCTTACAGTAGCAATATTTACTTTTTCATCTGGTGAGTGTGGATAGCGAATAGTTGGTCCAAATGAAATCATATCCCATTTAGGATAAACGCCACCTAGCAAACCACATTCCAAACCGGCATGTATCGCTTTAATATCAGGAATTTTACCATACATTTTCTGATATACATCCTGCATAGTTTTTAATATTGGCGATTCCATATTTGGTTTCCAGCCTGGATAGCCCCCTTCCATATCGCATTCTGCACCTGCAAGTGTAAATACACTACATACCATTTCGCTTAGGTCCTCTTTCGCTGAATCAACCGAACTGCGAAGCAAACTTCCGATCTTAATTTCCCCATCCAGCGTTTTAACACTTGCAAGGTTATTGGATGTTTCAACTAAACCCGGAACAGAATCGCTCATACGCATAACACCATTTGGACACGCGTAAATGGAACGCAAAACATTATTTTGAGTAGTTTCATCAATGAGGAATTTAGGCATTTCGGCAGGCCCAATTGTCATTTTAAATTCTGGTTCAGTAGCTGAAAGTTCAGCTGAAGCCATATCATAAAATGCAATCAAATCATTTTTAAGTATTTCCGATTTCCCTTTTGGAGCAACAATTACTGCAAAAGCTTCACGTGGAATCGCGTTGCGCAAGCTACCACCATCAAACATTGCCAGTTTTGCACCATGATTACGAATTATCTGAATCAGGAAGCGTGTCATGATTTTGTTGGCATTACCACGTTGCAGAATTATATCCATACCTGAATGACCACCTTTTAATCCGGTAATGCTGATTTTGTATGCGTCAACATTTGCAGGAACAGCAGCTTTCGTAAAACGGAAAGTAATATTTGCATCAATTCCACCAGCACAGCCAACATAAAGTTCTCCTTCATCTTCTGAATCGAGATTCATCAGAATATCACCCTTAAACATGCCGGGTTGTAGTCCAAATGCTCCGGTCATTCCGGTTTCTTCATCAATGGTAAATAATGCTTCAATCGGGCCATGTGGAATGTCTGTTGACTCCAGGACAGCCATTGCGGCTGCGCAACCCATACCATTATCTGCTCCTAAAGTAGTTCCATTTGCAGTAACCCATTCCCCATCAACATAGGCTTCAATCGGGTCTTTTTCAAAATCATGAACTTTATCGCTATTTTTTTGAGGAACCATATCAAGATGCCCTTGGAAGATAACACCCATACGATTTTCCATACCCGGAGTTGCAGGTTTACGTATAATTACATTACCTACTTTGTCAACAACGGTTTCCAAACCAAGGTTTTCTCCGAATTTTTTCATAAAAGCAATAACAGCTTCTTCTTTTTTGGATGGACGTGGAATTTGTGTCAGGCTGTAAAAATGTTTCCAAACTCTTTGTGGATCCAGATTCTGAATGTCTTTGTTCATATTAAATGTTCTTTAATGTAATTGATTAAATGTTAAGAATAGCAAAGGTAAACTTTTTTCAATTCGAAAGGTTTTAAGGTCGTAGCATTTTCTATCTTTGAAACAATTTTAACACACATACAAAATGGCAATCCGCATAAGTGCAATTTCTTACCTGAATTCAATTCCGTTTTTATATGCATTGAAACAATGGAAATTCACAGATAATGTTGAAATAGTGACAGATGTGCCTGCGCAATGCGCACAAAAACTTTTGGAAAATAAGGCAGATGTCGGGTTAGTCCCGGTAGCGGTGATTCCATCACTTCCTCACGCAGAAATCATCTCCGATTATTGCATTGGAGTGGAAAAACAGGTTCGGAGTGTACTCTTACTTAGCCATAAACCCCTACGCGAAATTAAAACAATTCGTGCCGATAACGAATCAAGAAGTTCTGTCGCTCTCACAAAAGTGCTCCTGAAAAATTATTGGAAAATGGAGGTTAAATGGGTTGACAATAACAACAGTGAAGCAGTTGATGCAGAAGTATGTATCGGCGACAAAGCCTTTGTCAGGATACACCAATTCCCTCATCATCTTGATTTGGCTGAAGATTGGTACAATTACACAGGATTACCTTTTGTGTTTGCTTGTTGGGTTGCAACCCGGCCTTTACCACAAAGTTTTCTTGAAGAATTCAACGCTGCATTGCGCTTTGGAATAGAACACAAATATGAAGCTGCACTTGAACTGGGAGGAAATCTTTTAGTAAATGGCGATTTAATGAACTATCTGGAACACAACATCAGCTTCGACTTCGATGCTGCAAAAAAAGAAGCTTTGCAAAGGTTTTGGGAAGAAACGAAATCAATTTAAAACCTGCTTTTTACTAAGATAATCACAAATAAATAATTATCTATCATCTACCTACCAAAAACTTACACGTTTCTGCACATCTATCCCCGTTCACAAAGCGGGCAAAATAGATTCCTGCTTTGTAATGTTCGACATTCAGGATAAATTCACCTGTTTCATTGGGAATCGTTCTGGTTTCAATCAGAACTCCCATCATGTTGTAAATCTGCAAGCTCACATTCGTTTCAAGATTGAAAAAGCTAAATTGAACCTGTGTTATAGCAGGATTTGGATAAACATTAAAACTTATTTTGGCAGATTCCTCAATTCCTAAATTCGTATAAAAACAAAGAGGAGCCGAACTATACAAAAGGTTTCCCCCATTTTTAAAACACAACAATGTACTACTGGTTCCAACTATCGAATGCTGAGCACCTTCCTTAATCCCTTGTTTTGTACCCAAGCCCTCATACCATTTTTCTCCATCTATAAGATCATTATTGTCCAATTTATACTTTAATGAAATCCGGTTACGTGAAATCCCACTTATTTGCTCTTCATCTACCTGCGAAACATAAAATATATCTCCCTGATTTAAAGCAAGAAAAACAGGAGTAAATAATATCAAAGTATCTCCGGTTTGTGCTTTAAAATCGAAGTATAGCTTCTGATTAAACTGGTTATCTAATAAATAGATACGCTGACAATTTGTATCTTCAAGCATATAGCAGGCAAACTGAAATATTGCATTCACAGATGAATCATCTGTATATACTATCTTTTTACAAGTTTCTCCGCCAATAATTGTATCAATATCCGTTTTGTAAATAAATGTACGATAATTTAAAGGGAAATTTCCTGTTACCTTTACATTCCACTGGTTACCGTTCTTCAGCATTGGAATGTAAACATGTTGCGCCTGAATGGATAAAATAAGCAAGTTGCTGAATACAAAACTGACAAATATATTTTTCATAATTCTCTGCTTATAACTTACAATTATCTATATAACAACAATTTACATTTTAATATTCGTATAAAGTATTTAGAAAAAGAAGGCACTACTTCTAAATTAGCATGCTCTCTATTCTCAGCCCATTTATGGCTGAGTCTTTAAATGTATTAAATTTTTCGACATACCTATTTTCAAATCTTTAAATCGGCATATTATAATTTTAATTATTAGAATAAATATCATGATAGGTTTGAAAATAGTAGTTCAATACCTGCAATCCTACAACAAACAAATACAAAAGCAATCGTTTTATATTACATCAGGATAATTTAATAACATCTCATCAAATATAAGCATTTTAAAAGAAAAAATCATCTTCAATACACAAACGTAAAGATTTAAATGATGAACGTTGGAATTAAATTAGTGAACGTATTTAATACAAAATATAAAATATAAATAAATTGAGTTTATACATGTTTTCATATGGTAAGTATTGAACGTTTCAATAAGAGGTTAAAGAATTAGCTTCAATTTTTTACATAAAATTCATTTTGAGATTCTCTTTGTTGTATCTTTGTAATTGGAAAAAGAAAATAAACATGGAAAACAACATTTTACTCCAATACATGGAGTCGAGGGTTAAATCCCCGGAGTCTGATTTCAGACCAGGTCCATTTGTTACAATTTCGCGAGATTATGGCTGCCCTGCAAAAGAAATTGCGGCCTTACTTTCTCAGGAATTGAATAAAAAACATGCTCTATCTGCCAATGAACGGAAATGGCAATGGATCGGAAAAGAAATTCTTCAGGAAGCGGCAAAAGAACTGAATCTTCAACCCGAAAAACTGAACTATATTTTTGATGCTGGAAAGCGAAGTGCAATAGATGAAGTTTTGCAGTCGCTCAGTGCAAAATATTATCAATCAGATGCAAAGATTCGTAAAACAATTGCAGCCGTTGTAAAAACAATTGCAGAAAAAGGAAATATTGTGATTGTAGGCCGCGGAGGTGTTGCGCTTACTCAGGATATTCCCAGAGGCATTCATGTTAAACTAAATGCTCCATTTAGCTGGAGATTAGAAAATGTGATGCTTCGCCAAAATCTCGCCCACATGGAAGCCGTGGAAAAAATTGCTTCGATTGATGAAAAACGTGAAGCACTGATTGCATCTTTCAGTAAAACCCGTCATCGCTCTGTTTCTTTTGATTTAACCTTCAATTGTGAAACATTTAATAGCGAACAGATCGTAAATCTGATAATCCAGGCAATGCTTTATCGCAAACAAATAGTGTAACGATCACTATTCAGGATTCTTAAGGCATTCTGTAATTTTTTTTTTCAGTCGCCAGCATGTCATTTGCCGGCGACTGAATTCATCTGACAACTTATACGTTGATATATCAGGCGTACAACAAATTCGCCAGGCAAACATAAATGATTCTCTGACAGACACATGACAACGGTGAAATGGAGTATGTGCTGTTGCGGATTCATCTTTTTTGCATTTGGAACACCTTCTCGAAAATGGTGTTTTCCCTTTTGTAAATGCAGTATGCCCACATTTTTTGCATACAAAACCATCTTTCCATTTTTCGTTTGCCAAAAATTCAAGACATGCTTCTTTATCCGGAAATCGCTGATTAAAAGCCTCTTCAGTGCTTATCTCTTGTTTTAGTTTCTTAAACATAATGCTCAAAATGAACTTTTCGTTTTGGTTTTGGTTTACAAAGATAATTAAAAATGATACTTAAGCGATTTATATATTCAAAAATGATATCTTTGCAACACAAAATTAAACCGAACATGAAGAAAATTGCAATCTTTAGCTTAATAATTATAGCCCTTGCCGCATGCGGAAGTAAAAATTCAAATAATGAAAACGTAAAAATGGCAAAAGTCACTGTTGTAAAGCAAATTAGTGCAGCTGAATTCAGAAACTTAATTATGGACTATGAGCAAAATCCCAAAACATGGATTTTCAAAGGAGAACGCCCTTGTGTGGTTGACTTTTATGCTGATTGGTGTCGGCCTTGCAAAATGATTGCACCTATTATGGAAGAACTTGCTCAGGAATATCAGGGGAAAATTGATTTTTATAAAGTAAACACAGATAAAGAACAGGAATTATCAGGAGTTTTTGAAATTCAAAGTATCCCTGCAATTTTATTTTGCCCAAAGCAAGGTAAGCCAGCTATGCAGGCAGGTGCAATGCAAAAAGCGGATTATCAAAAAATTATTAATGAATTTTTACTCGGAATAAAAGATAGTACAAACGTTACAAAATAAAATTCAAAGATATTTATTATCAAAAAAAACTACAACAATGGAACATTTAACAGCACAAGCCTTTAAAGAAAAAGTATTCAATTATGAAGCAAATCAGGAATGGAAATACGAAGGGAATCTGCCTTGTATTATTGATTTCTATGCAGACTGGTGTCAGCCCTGCAAAATGGTAGCACCAATCCTTGAAGAGCTTTCTAATGAATATGAAGGCAAAATCAATATCTTCAAAGTCAATACAGAAGAAGAACAAGAGCTTTCAGCCGTTTTTGGAATTCGGAGTATTCCTTCAATTTTATTTTGTCCTATGAATGAACAACCTCAAATGGCACAAGGAGCACTACCCAAACAATCTTTCAAACAGGCTATTGACGATATCCTACTAAAAAAATAACAAACAACTGAATTACAACAAAGTAATTTAAAGCATGATTGATTTTACCAACCAGTCATGCTTTTTTCTTTTTCAGGTTTATCTTATACTAATAAACCTGTCTTCTTCGTTTCAAGAGCTTTCATTACCTTTGCAACTTAAATAATGCTCAAAGATGATTCCTTTTTCACCACCACGCATGGATCAAAAGATTATTGACGAAGTAGTTGATACTCTGAAATCAGGCTGGATTACTACCGGCCCAAAAACCAAGAAATTCGAGAAAATGCTGACAGAATACGGAGGACACAAAGCAACTCTATGTGTCAATTCAGCCTCTGCTGGTCTTGAATTAATGTTACGCTGGTATGAGCTCGGTCCTGGTGACGAAGTAATTGTTCCTGCGTACACCTATTGTGCAACAGCCAACGTAGTAATACATTGTGGAGCTCGTCCGGTATTTGTGGATGTAGGTGATGATTTCAACATCTCCGTTGAAAAAATAAAAGCAGCTATCACTTCAAATACCAAGGTGATTATGCCAGTTGACATCGCCGGATTCCCTTGTAATTACGATAAAATCAATGCTTTGGTAAAAAGTGAAGAAATCCGGAAATTATTTATTCCGAAAGGAAATGCTCAACAAAAGCTTGGACGAATTTTAATTCTTTCGGATGCAGCTCATTCTATTGGTGCAGAATATAATGGAAAAAGAGTTGGAAGCCTTGCTGACATTACGGTTTATTCGTTCCATGCTGTAAAAAATCTCACCACTGCCGAAGGGGGCGCAATCTGTTTAAATTTACCGGATAGCTTTGATCATGAAACGCTCTACAAAGAACTGAATACAAAATCACTACATGGACAAAACAAAGATGCATTGGCAAAATTCCAGATTGGCAACTGGCGTTACGACATTGTAGAAGCCGGGTATAAATGCAACATGACTGATATTCAAGCTGCAATGGGAATTGTAGAATTACAACGTTATAACGAAGATATGCTTAAACGTCGCAAAGAAATTTTCGACCTCTACACAAAACTTCTTTCTGTTAACAATTGGGCTGAATGTCCACAATATGAAACTGCAGAAAAAAAGTCTTCCTATCACGTATATATGCTTCGTATTAAAAACATCAACGAAGCTCAACGCGATGAAATTATTCAGAAAATATTTGCACGCGAAGTAGCGGTGAACGTTCATTTTGTTCCAGTTCCAATGATGAGTTTTTATAAAGCAGAAGGTTATTCCATTGATGATTATCCGGTTACATACAATAACTATAGTCGCGAAATCACACTTCCGGTTTATTACGACTTAAGTAACGAACAAGTTCATACGGTTGTCAATGCGGTAAAAGAAGCTGTAAAAGAAGTAATTGGATAGATGAAACGCTGCTTCGATCTCTTTTTTTCAATTCTGGGAATTATTATCCTTTCTCCTTTGCTGTTACTGATTTCTTTATGGATCGTACTCGACAGCAAAGGGGGAATTTTTTATCAGCAAATTCGGGTTGGAAAAAATAATCATGATTTTTACTTACTAAAATTCAGATCAATGCGCGTGAATGCCGATAAAGATGGCTTATTAACGGTAGGAGGCCGCGACAGTAGAATTACCCGTTCCGGTTACTTTTTACGAAAATACAAGCTTGACGAACTGCCACAACTCTTCAATATTATAAAAGGAGAGATGAGCATCGTGGGTCCACGTCCCGAAGTTCGGAAATATGTCGAGCTATACAACGAAGAACAACAAAAAGTATTAAATGTAAAACCCGGCTTAACGGATTTCGCATCTTTAGAATACATTAATGAGAATGAACTACTTGCAACTTCGGACAATCCTGAACAAACTTATATTGAAACCATTATGCCGGCAAAACTGCTTCTGAATAAAAAATATATCGGGCAAATTTCACTTCTTACAGATCTGAAAATAATATTCAGAACGATGAAAAAAATAATGAGATAGAATTCCGTTAAAACACAAACTTCTGTAAATCTGAAATTTCCGGATCTTCAATAGAACATACTGCAGCATAATAATCACAATCAATATTAAGCTGTTGAAAATAAGTCTCTTTATTATAATTCATACATTCAAAATGGAGTGAATCATTTTCGGGAATTACCGAAAAAAGATTAAGAGAATTCGCAATACCCCAGCCCATCGCTTTTACAAAACTTTCTTTCAATGTCCACATTCTGAAAAACAAATCTTGTTGATCTTCTTCGCTTTGTGAAATCAAAAAATCATATTCTTTGGTATGAAAAAACCGTTTGGCAACACTAAGATTTGTATTGCGTTTTTTCTCCACATCAATTCCTACAAGATTAGAAGAAATAGCAGCCAAAATATATTCTCCGGAATGAGAAATATTAAAATGCCATCCAAAACATTCCGGTAGAGAAGGTTTCCCGTTTTCTGAATGAACAAAAGGAATTTCAGAAGGTTTACAATCAAGTTTTTCAGAAAGCTTCAATCTTACAATGCATTCTCCCAAAATAGATCGTTGAATATCATTACTGTTTTTATATCTCTGAAGCTTGATAATCGATGCTTCCGGAAGAAGGTCGAATAGTTTATTTTTCAGTATATCAAACTGTTCCGGCAATAGTATTTGTGTACAAAATATCTCTGTCATGATCAAAAATCTCACTGCAAAATTAAACAATCAAAATGAATAAAAAGATAACTGCTAAACAGTTGCAAATTAGGGAATAATTGATTAATTTTGCAGCCCCGTCATAAATTTTGATCGGAATTCGTAAACGACTAGATATCAGATCTATGATAAATATCACTTTACCCGATAACTCGGTACGACAATATCCTGATGGATCAACTGCTTTAGATATAGCACATTCCATTAGCGAAGGTCTTGCACGTAATGTGCTTGCAGCAAAAGTTGACGATGAAATCTGGGATGCAACACGCCCGATTCACAAAGATTCTCATCTACGCTTATTTACGTGGAATGATACAGAAGGAAAAGCAGCTATGTGGCACTCTTCAGCCCACTTGATGGCCGAAGCAATTGAATTGCTTTACCCAGGAGTTAAATTTGGAATTGGACCTGACATTGAAAATGGTTTTTACTATGATATCGATTTTGGGTCAAATAGCATTTCGTCTGACGACTTCAAAAAAATTGAAGACAAAATGCTTGAGCTTGCTCAACAAAAGCAAGTATTTGAACGCATCGAAGTATCTAAGGCCGAAGCACTGAATTATTTCACCCAAAAAGGAGATGAATACAAAGTAGAACTCATTACCGATCTAACAGATGGTTCTATTACCTATTATAAATCAGGGTACTTTACCGATTTATGCCGTGGACCACATATTCCTGATACTTCATCAATTAAAGCCATAAAATTGCTCAACATTGCAGGAGCTTACTGGCGTGGCGATGAAAAACGTAAACAACTTACCCGTATCTACGGAATCACCTTCCCGAAACAAAAAGAGCTCACTGATTATCTGACCATCCTGGAAGAAGCAAAGAAACGTGACCATCGTAAACTTGGAAAAGAACTTGAATTATTCACTTTCTCTCAAAAAGTTGGGGCAGGTCTTCCTATCTGGCTACCCAAAGGAGCTGCTCTGCGCGAACGTCTGGAAAACTTCCTGAAAAAAATCCAGAAACAACACGGATATGAACAGGTTATGTGCCCACATATCGGAAATGTTGAATTATATAAAACATCAGGTCACTATCAAAAATACGGACAAGATTCTTTCCGTCCTATCACTACACCCGTTGAGGGCGAAGAGTTTTTCCTCAAACCAATGAATTGCCCACACCATTGTGAAATCTACAATGCAAAACCACGTTCATATAAAGACCTCCCATTGCGTCTTGCTGAATTCGGTACCGTTTATCGTTACGAACAAAGCGGTGAATTACATGGTTTGACAAGGGTTAGAGGATTTACGCAGGATGATGCCCACATTTTCTGCCGCCCAGACCAACTATTGGAAGAATTCCAAAAAGTAATTGATATTGTGTTGTATATATTTAAAACACTTGATTTTAAAGAATTTACCGCACAGATTTCATTACGCGATCCAAACAACAAAGAAAAATACATTGGATCGGATGAAAATTGGGAAAAAGCTGAAGGCGCTATTATGCAAGCCGCAAAAGAGAAAAATCTTAACACCATTGTAGAACTTGGCGAAGCAGCATTCTACGGACCTAAACTCGACTTCATGGTACGCGATGCAATTGGTCGCAAATGGCAGTTGGGAACCATTCAGGTTGACTACAATTTACCTGAACGCTTTGAGCTGGAATATACAGGAAGCGATAATCAGAAACACCGCCCGATTATGATTCACCGTGCACCGTTTGGATCAATGGAGCGTTTTATTGCAGTTTTACTGGAGCATACAGCAGGAAATTTCCCGCTCTGGCTTACTCCGGATCAATTCATAGTTCTGCCAATCAGCGAGAAGTATCAAGAATATGCAGAAAAAGTTTTGCAGTTACTAAAAAATTCCGATCTTCGCGGCTTCATTGACGAACGAAGTGAAAAAGCGGGAAAGAAGATCAGAGACGCTGAAATTCAGAAAATTCCGTACATGCTTATCGTTGGTGAAAAGGAAGAACAAACACAAACTGTATCAGTTCGTAAGCATGGATCAGGCGATTTAGGCACATTTACGATTGAACAGTTCGCAAATGTGGTTACCGAAGAAATCAAAAAACTTACCGATAATTAAAAATAGTTATTCACAAACAATAGGAGGATAACCCATAGCAACACCAGGCTACAACAGGATAAGAGGGCCATACCAACCACGAAAAAAAGAGAACCCTCACCGTATCAATGAGCTGATCACAGCTCCGGTAGTTCGCGTGGTAGGCGAAAATATAGAACCAGGTATCTATAATATTAAAGATGCCCTCAAACTTGCAACCGATTTGGAATTGGATCTGGTAGAAATTTCACCCAGTGCCAATCCACCTGTATGTAAAATTATTGATTACAGTAAATTTTTATACGAACAAAAACGGAAGCAAAAAGAAATCAAAGCAAAAACAGCTAAAGTTGTTGTGAAAGAAATTCGCCTTGGCCCTAATACGGACGATCACGATTTCGACTTTAAACTGAATCACGCGCTGAAATTCCTTAAAGAAGGAGCTAAAGTAAAAGTTGATGTATTCTTTAAAGGAAGATCAATCGTTTACAAAGACCAGGGAGAAGCCATTCTTCTGAAATTCGCGGAAGCATTACTCGAAGTTGGAAAACCCGAAATGATGCCAAAGCTCGAAGGAAAGAGAATGATTATGATTATCGCTCCCAAAAAGTAAATTTCGAACCCTAATCTAAAACACACGATAAGGATGCCTAAAATGAAAACGAAATCCGGTGCAAAAAAAAGATTTGAATTCACCGGTTCAGGTAAAATCAGAAGGAAGCATGCTTACAAAAGCCACATTCTGACTAAGAAATCAACCAAACGTAAACGTAACTTAACGTACAAATCGTTGGTTTCTAAAGCAGATGAGAACAATGTAAAAGCAATGCTTGTAGTTTAAATTTTTTATGGTTAAACCTTTGTATTAAGCCAAAAGTTCCTGAAAAGGACGCTTAAACAAAAAAACAAAAATCTATGCCAAGATCAGTAAACTCTGTAGCATCAAGATCTCGTCGCAAGAGGATGCTTAAATTGACGAAAGGTCAGTTTGGACGGAGAAAAAATGTGTGGACAGTAGCAAAAAACTCCTTGGAAAAGGGGCTATTGTACGCTTATCGCGACCGTAAAGCAAAAAAACGTCACTTCCGCAATTTGTGGATCGTGCGTATCAATGCAGGTGTTCGCCAGTATGGTTTGTCATACTCAGCATTTATGGGCATGCTGCATAAGAAAAACATCAGTATTAACCGAAAAGTGTTAGCCGACCTGGCTATGAACAATCCTGAAGCTTTCAAAGCTATCGTGGATGCTGTTAAAAACTAACCAGGTGTTTTGCATTTTGTCGAACCATTAAATTATTCGAAATCATGAGCAAACCAGAATTAATGAAATTTGTGGATACTCTTACCGAACGTAAGGAATTCCCTTCTTTTAAAGCCGGCGACACTATCACTGTACATTATAAAATTAAAGAAGGTAACAAAGAACGTATTCAGCAATTCCAAGGCGTTGTTCTTCAACGCGTTGGCAGCGGAAATACCGAAACTTTTACCGTTCGTAAAATGTCAGGCAATGTTGGTGTTGAACGTATCTTCCCATTCTGCTCTCCTTTTATCGAACAAATCGATCTGAACAAACGTGGTGTTGTACGCAGAGCTCGTATCTTCTACCTCCGCGCTCTTAAAGGAAAGAAAGCACGTATCAAAGAAAAAAGAATGTAAGTTTTACCTACATATCTTATTAAAAAAAGCTGCCGGAATTTACTGGCAGCTTTTTTTATTGGTTTGAAATTTCAAAAAATCTTAGCCACATCATAATACCACTCTGAAAACAGGATAATCTTTGCACATTCGAAGAATCTTAACATTTCTCCTCGTTGGCATTACATCAATGAATTCAGATTAATTTAGGATTCACTCTGACATACTTTCAACTTTTCGACTTCTGTTATTAACTTTTTTAAAATTGTTGATAAATACCTTAAACGGCTGTTAACACTCTTTCTTAATCATGCATACATTTATCCCCCTGTAAATGTATAGTACATTCATATAATGTTATTTAGAATGATTATAAATTACAAACAAAACGTTAAATTCTCATTCCATTGTTATTCCAATAACAATAAAAATACATACATTTGATGCGTTGTATTGTTATTTTATTAACAAATAAAGTAATAAACCTTAATAAAAACCTAATAAACAGGAGGTTATATGTCAAGCACAGATTCATTAATTAAAACACTTGTTGAAAAACATGGGAAGGACAGAAATAGTCTAATGCCCATACTCCAAGGTATCGTTAAAGAAGAACGCTACCTTTCTGAAGAAGCAATGCTAACCGTAGCAGAAGAACTTAATCTTTCTGCCGCCGATGTTTACGGAACTGCTTCTTTTTACACTTTCCTGGACACTACACCCCGTGGAAAGAACATTATCCGTATCTGTAAAACTATTTCCTGCCATATGCAAGGGAAAGACGAAATTATTGAAGCGATAGAAGAAGCTTTGAAGATTAAAGTTGGAGAGACAACCCACGACAAAAAATTCACACTTCTTACCGCTAACTGCCTGGGATGGTGCCATAAAGGCCCTGTTATGCTTGTTAACGACGAAGTTTACCCTCAGGTAACTACCCAAAGTGCTCTCGAAATTATTGAGAACTATGCAAAAAAATGATTTTATCAAACGGATAATCAATTAAACAATGGAAAATAAAATTGTAAAAAAAGTTGACCTGATTTTTCAGGAATGCAATGCCGATGAGGTAATTTCTATCATTGAAAAAACCTTACAAAAAAGTCAGGATGATGTAATTCTTGAAGTAATTGACTCCGGACTGAAAGGTCGCGGTGGCGCAGGATTCCCAACAGGATTAAAATGGAAATTCACTAAAAACGAAGACAATCCTGTAAAATACGTGATTTGTAATGCAGATGAAGGAGAGCCTGGCACATTTAAAGATCGTGAAATCCTTGATCGCGTTGGATACAAGATTCTTGGAGGTATGACCATTTGTGGTTACGCTATTGGAGCAAAAGAAGGATATATATATTTAAGGGGCGAATATAATTTCCTCTTAAAAAAACTTCAGGAACAGGTAGATAACTTCAACAAACTACTTCAAAACAAAAATGTTGATTTCAAAGTATTTTTAAAGTCAGGAAGTGGAGCATATATCTGTGGTGAAGAAAGTGCTTTGTTTGAATCTATGGAAGGGAAACGTGGCGAACCACGCAACAAACCTCCATATCCAACTGTCGCAGGATATAACTCGAAACCTACCGTTATCAATAACGTTGAAACACTGGTTTATGTAACCATGATCCTGAAAATGGGTGCTGAAAACTTCAAACAATTTGGGACTCATGACTCACGTGGTTCAAAAGTATTTTCTGTATCAGGTGACACCCCTATTGCAGGCATTTATGAACTCGAATTAGGGATGCCTCTTCAAGATTTTGTTGATGATTTTGGAGACGGTGATACTAAAGCTGTTCAGGTTGGAGGAGCATCTGGACATTGCGTTCCACGTAAACAATTTAAAGACACTATTATTGGCTTCGAAGGAATCCCCACTGGAGGTTCTATGATGGTTTTTAACAGCAGCCGTTCAATGTATAATGTTTTACACGACTACCTCGAATTCTTTACTGAAGAGTCATGCGGCCAATGTACCCCTTGTCGCGTAGGTTGCCAACAATTATTGCTGGGCATCGAAGCAGTAAAAAAGGGAGAACGCAAACCAGCTTATCTGGAAGAATTGAAAAAACTTGCCAGCACGATGAAAGTTGCTGCAAAATGTGGTTTAGGACAATCCGTTGCAAATCCATTCAATTCTATCGTTGACAACTTTAAAGAAGAAATTATTTACTAACAAATTAAATTTCAGGTAGTCATGAGTGAATACATAGTAAACCTCAAGATAAATAATATATCGGTTTCTGTAAAAGAAGGAACTACGATTTTAGAAGCTGCGCAACAATTAAATTTTAATATTCCAACACTTTGTAATCACCCCGATTTAAGTGTTGCCGGAAATTGCCGTGTTTGCGTAGTTGAAGTTAAAGGTGCACGCTTACTTGCTGCATCCTGCGCAACTCCCGTCTCAGAAGGGATGGAAGTATTTACAAATAGTGAAAAAGTACGTACAGCCCGTAAGCACGTTATTGAATTACTTCTTTCTGAACACAATGCTGATTGTACCAAGTGCTTCAAAAACGGCAATTGCGAACTTCAGGAAATGGCTTCGGAATACCGTGTTGGAGATCATGTTTTTATTGATCTCGTAAAACAAAAAAAGAACAAAATAGATATTTCATCTCCATCAATCGCTAAGGACGACAGTAAATGTATCCGTTGTCAGCGCTGCGTAAGAACTTGCACTGAATTACAGTCTGTTAGTGCACTTGCAGTCGTAAATAAAGGAGATCATCAGTTTATTTCAACCTTCATGAACAAGCCAATGCATGAAGTGGTTTGTACCAATTGCGGCCAGTGTATTAATCGCTGTCCGACTGGTGCTTTAACTGAAAGAACCTATACAGAAGAAGTTTGGAATGCAATTAATGATCCAAATAAACATGTTGTCGTTCAAACTGCTCCAGCCGTACGTGTAGCATTGGGTGAAGATCTTGGTTTTGAAGTAGGTCACCGCGTTACCGGAAAATTGGTTTCTGCATTGAAACACATTGGTTTTGATTCAGTTCTGGATACAGACTTTACTGCTGATTTAACTATTATGGAAGAAGGCACGGAACTGTTAACCCGTTTGAAAAGAGCATTGGTTGATGGCGAAGATGTTGCATTGCCAATGATGACATCCTGTTCGCCCGGGTGGATTAAATTTCAGGAACACATGTTCCCCAATTTATTAAACAATCTCTCCACCTGTAAATCACCACAACAGATGTTTGGAGCCTTGGCAAAAACATACTATGCCAAAAAGAAGGGAATTGATCCCAAAAATATGGTATCTGTATCCATTATGCCATGTGTTGCTAAAAAATTTGAAGCCAACCGTCCCGAAATGCGCGACAGTGGATATCAGGATGTTGACTATGTACTCACAACTCGTGAGTTAGCCATGATGGTTAAGCAGGCTGGCATTAATTTCATAAAACTACCGGATGAAAACTATGACAGTATTATGGGCGATTCTACCGGTGCTGCAGTAATTTTCGGAGCTACAGGTGGTGTTATGGAAGCTGCTTTGCGTACAGCATACGAAATTGTAACGGGTCGTGAGGTTCCATTTACGAATCTGAATATTTCCCCAGTTCGTGGTATGGATGGTGTAAAATCTGCTTCAGTACTCATTACGGATGTAAAACCAGAATGGAGTTTCCTTGAAGGAGTAGAATTGCGTGTTGCAATTGCCCATGGTTTGGCTAATGCAAAGAAACTAATGGAAGCTATTGAACGAAAAGAAGTTAATTATCACTTTATTGAAATCATGGGTTGCCCGGGTGGATGTATTGGTGGTGGTGGTCAGCCAATCCCAACCAGTATGGATATTCGTAAAAAACGTACGGAAGCAATTTATGCAGAAGATGAAGGATTACCATTGCGTAAATCACATGAAAATCCGGAAGTAGCCCTTATCTACAAAGATTTTCTGACTGAACCTCTTGGACACAAATCTCACGATTTATTACATACACATTACAAATCCAGAAACAGATACTAATTATTCTGTGCTTATTACTCCCAGGAGCCTGCCTCAAAAGCAGGCTCCTCTCTTTTTATATATACAGCGTTAAATAACAAAAAGGTGTAGTATCAAAGTAAATTCAAAATTAAACCAGAGGCTATTCCTGTATAATGAAAATGGATAGAAACATACATATACCTGCAAAATGTAAACCAACACTCGCTCTTCCTTCTTTAGACTGAATATAAATTACTGTTATTTTTTTCACATTGTTATTTTTTTCACAACTAGGTTTGTTTGTCATGAAAAAAGGTATTACTTTTGCTGGCTAATAAATTGATTGGTTTGTAGTTAGTTCGATTCTTATCTTCTAATTTTCAGACTGCTTTAAAAAGAATTGCATATTTATGAACATAAATCAGGAATCAAAAGAGGTAAAGTATTTGAAAATGAGAGAGATAATTTCTCTACTGAATGCTACTGTCATTTGCGGAGAAGCCATGCTGGATGATGAAGTGGAGTATGCATTTGCCTCCGATTTAATGAGTGATGTTTTAACGCTGAAAACCGAAAATATGCTGTTAGTCACCGGGTTAGGAAATATTCAAACTATCCGTACTGCCGAAATGTCAGATATAAATAAGATTTTATTTGTTCGACGTAAAAAAGTTACGGAAGAGATGAAAGAGTTGGCTGAAGATAACGATATGCTACTGATTGAGTGCGACTACTCTATGTTCAGAGCAGTTGGAATTTTATATCAGGCTGGTTTAAACCCAATATACTAAAACAATGCACTTCGAATACACAGTTCAGGCCGGAGATTTTTCAAATGCAGGATTTGCTTCAAGTCAGATAAAAAAAGTACTAAAGCAACTCAATGTGGATACTTCTGTTATCAAACGAGTTGTAGTCGCTTTGTATGAAGCCGAAGTAAATATTGTTGCTCATGCGTATGAAGGTGTAATTTATGCAGATATTGATGATCAAAAAATTGTAACCCGGCTCATTGACAAAGGACCGGGAATTCCGGATATTGATCAGGCAATGCAGGAAGGATTCTCTACAGCATCACCACAAGTTCGTGAAATGGGCTTTGGGGCAGGTATGGGGTTACCAAATATCAAAAAAAATGCTGACAATTTACAGGTTACCAGTAAGGTTGATATTGGAACGGAGGTTGAAATAACAGTATTCTTTGCTGCATAATCATGGAAAAAGAGTTTTTTCATCACGCTTTAAAAATTAACGAAGCTCAGTGCATCGGGTGTACCCACTGTATGAAAACCTGCCCTACTGAAGCTATCAGGGTAAAGAATGGAAAAGCCTTTTTGTATGAGAACCGTTGTGTTGATTGTGGCGAGTGTTTCAGAGAATGTCCTGTAAATGCGATCTATATCGATCATGACGATTTCAATCAAATCTATAACTACAAATATCGTATTGCACTTGTTCCGGCTGTTTTGATCGGGCAGTTTCCTGAAGAGGTAAAAACCTCCGAAATCTATAATGTTATGCTGGAAATGGGATTTACACACGTGTATGAAATTGAACACGCTGTGGATTTGCTCATTGAAGCTCAGAAAGCATTTTCATTGCAAAATGAAGATGTAAAACCATTAATATCAACCTTTTGTCCAGCAATTGTCCGCCTGATTCAGGTGAAATTTCCTTCACTTGTCGAGAATCTGATTCTGCTAAAATCCCCGTTGGATATTGCCGCAATGTACTACAAGAAAAAACTTACAGACCAAGGAGTTGACGAAAATGAAATTGGGTTATTCTATATTACTCCTTGTGCTGCAAAAATTGCAGCCGTAAAAAGCCCTGTAGGTGAAGATGTTTCCATTATCAACGGAGTTATCAATCTCGATTTAATTTATAACCGTGTTTATCGTGCCTGGAAGCAAAACAAGAAAAACAATTGCGCATTACCCGAACAAACTCAACTAAGTTCAAAAGGGATTATCTGGAGTTTAACGGATGGAGAGAAAAACAATGCAAAAGGTCGTGCACTATCCATTGATGAGATTCACAATGTGATGGAATTTCTTGAGAAAGTTGAAAATGAGGAAATTACAGATATTGATTTTTTAGAACTTCGCGCCTGTGACGAAAGCTGTGCTGGAGGTGTTTTAACCTGCGGAAACCGTTTTCTGACTGTCGAACGCCTGAAAAAGCGTGCTGCTGAAACTCAGCAACTTGAAAATTTATCAGCAGGTACTGAACAAAAAGAGATTGATTCCTACAAAGAATATTTACTGGAAGGAATGAAAGTTCAGAAAATTCGCCCTCGTTCTATGCTTAAACTCGATGAAGATATTTCAGTTGCGATCAAGAAGATGGGGAGAATTCGTGAAATCATAGAATACCTTCCAAAAGTCGACTGCGGTATTTGTGGTTCACCATCCTGTCAAGCTCTGGCTGAAGATATTGCACACGACAGAGCACAATTAACCGACTGCGTTTTCATTCAAAGAGCATTGGAATCAAGAGGAGGAATGCCTCTAGACGAAGCCATGAAGCTTATTCAGGCAATTTGGGGAGACAGCAAATTTCAGGAACATTATAAGAAATAATAAATTAATAAAGATATGAAAGTAAGTGAATTAGTAGAAAAACTAAACCTTGAGGTTTACTCAGGCAACGAAGGTCTCGATCGAGAGATCGAAGGCGGTTATGTTTCTGATTTACTGAGTGATGTAATGGGAAATGCCGAAGCCGGAAATGTTTGGGTTACTTTGCAAACTCATAAAAACATCATGGCAATTGCTTCTTTGAAAGAACTTTCTGCCATTATTTTGGTAAAAGGGTTTAAGCCTGAAGCAGACACTGCTGTACAAAGTAATGCAGAAGGTATTCCTGTTTTAGGAACAACCGCTCAAGCTTTTGAAATTACCGGAGAACTTTATAATCTGATAAAATAAACGAATGAAGACGTTTCGCGCTGATTTGCATGTCCATACTGTTCTATCTCCTTGTGGTGATCTGGAGATGAGTCCTGTGAATATTGTAGATCGTGCAGCGGAACTCGGACTGGACATTATCGGAATTACGGATCATAACTCAACCCGTCAATGTGAGGTTACAAGACGTCTTGCTTCACGAAAGGGAATCAAGGTTTTGTGTGGTGCAGAAGTTACAACCCGAGAAGAAGCCCATTGTCTGGCCTTTTTCGAAACATCAGAAACATTGAATGATTTTCAACAGTTTCTGGATAAGCACCTGCCCAAAATCCTGAATGATGTAGATAAATTCGGCTATCAACTCGCTGTTGATGAAGAAGATAATATCATGTATGAAGAAGAATATCTGCTCATTTCTGCACTTGACGTAAGCTTGAATGATCTGGAACAAAAAATTCACTCTCTGAATGGCATCTTTATTCCGGCACATGTTGATAAATCCAAGTTTTCGTTAACCAGTCAGTTAGGCTTTATTCCTCCTGATCTTAATGCTGATGCACTGGAACTTTCTAAGTTTTCGACACCGGAAACTTTCAAAAAAAACAATCCGTTTGCTCAGCATTTTAGTTACATCCAAAGTTCTGATGCACACTACATTGAACATCTCGGAAATGTATATACCTGTTTTGAAATGGAGTCTCGCTCCTTTGAAGAGATTAAGATGGCATTAAGAGGATTGGAAGGTCGTAAAGTATTTACTTCTGTAAAAACTGAGGAACACTAGGATGAAAGATTTGTCAATGCATATTATGGATATCATGCAAAACTCTGTAGTAGCAGGTGCAAGCCTGATTACAATGGAGATAGCCGAAAGTCGGAAGGATAATTTCTGGCAATTCAGTATTTCTGATGATGGTTGTGGTATGGATACCGAAACGCTGGCAAAAGTAACCGATCCTTATTACACCTCTCGCACTACCCGTAAAGTAGGTTTGGGAATTCCGTTGCTGAAACAAAATGCCGAACGCTGTGGAGGATTTCTGAATATGGAATCAGAACCAGGAAAGGGAACAACACTTGTTTCGCGTTTTGAACTCACCCACCTTGACCGTCCTGTTTTGGGAGATGTTCCCGGAGTGATTGTTCTCACAGTGTCAGCGCACCCCGAAATCGAGTTTGTATATACCCATAAAACCGATGACGGTGAGTTCGTTTTTGATACCCGCGAGATAAAAGAAGTGCTGGAAGGAATGCCTCTGTCTGATCCAAAAATCATCCGGTACTTACGAGAAATGATTGAGGAAAACTTACTCGAAATCAATTATTCTAAATAACTTTGCTCACGCAAAGAGAAAGAAATAAATCAATTTTAGAAACCATAAATTGAAGTTAACATGACAAAGATTAAATCGTTGGCTGACCTCAAGAAGATGAAAGAGGATATGCAGTCGAAAGTTAATCTCAGGGAAAAAGCAAACAACCCTGACAATCTGATCCAGATTAAAGTTGCAATGGCAACTTGCGGAATCGCTTCAGGAGCAAAAGAAGTGATGGACTTTCTGATTGAAGAGTTAGAAAAGCGCAACCTTGACGCTGTTGTTACACAAACAGGTTGTATGGGCTATTGCTACGCTGAGCCTACTATCGAAGTTCGTATGCCAGGTCAGGATCCGGTAGTTTTTGGTTACGTAAATACCAAGAAAGCTGATGAAATCATCGAAAAGTACATTAAAAACAATGAACTGGTTGATGGAGTTATCCCGGTGAACTATCAATCCATTGACAAACAATAATTAGGAGGAGATAAAATGGCAAAATTCAAAATGCATCTTCTTGTATGTGGAGGTACAGGTTGTCATGCATCAGAAAGTGGTCTGATTGCAAAAAATTTACAAAGCACTCTCGAAGACAAAGGTCTTTCAGATCAAGTACAGGTTATTATGACCGGTTGCTTCGGTTTCTGTGAAAAAGGTCCTATTGTGAAAGTTATGCCTGACAATACATTCTATACACAGGTAACTCCGAAGGATGCAGAAGAAATCGTTAATGAACATATCATCAAAGGTCGTAAAGTTAACCGTCTTCTCTATGTAGATCCAACCAATGCAGAGCATGTTATTGATTCTAAGCATATGGATTTTTACAAAAAGCAGAAACGTGTTGCATTACGTAACTGCGGGTTTATTGATCCGGAAAATATTGATGAATATATCGCTCGCGATGGGTACATGGCTCTGGGTAAAGTGTTGGGAGAAATGACTCCTCAACAAGTTATCGATGAAATGAAAAAGTCAGGATTACGTGGTCGTGGTGGTGGTGGTTTCCCTACAGGTTTGAAATGGGAACTTACCCGTGCTACTGTTGCGGATCAGAAATATGTAGTTTGTAATGCTGACGAAGGTGATCCAGGTGCTTTCATGGATCGTTCTATCCTCGAAGGTGACCCACACTCAGTATTGGAAGCCATGGCTATCAATGGTTATGCGACCGGTGCTGATAAAGGATTGATTTATATCCGTGCTGAATATCCGCTGGCTATTGAACGTTTGAAAATTGCGATCAAACAAGCTCGCGAATATGGGTTATTAGGAAACGATATTTTAGGCAGTGGCTTCAATTTCGATATTGAGCTACGTTATGGTGCTGGTGCATTTGTTTGTGGTGAAGAAACAGCTTTGATCCACTCTATGGAAGGTCAACGTGGCGAACCAACGTTCAAACCACCATTCCCATCTGTTGAAGGATATCTAAAAAAACCAACCAACGTAAATAACGTTGAAACATACGCAAATGTTCCTGTTATCTTTAACAAAGGTGCTGAATGGTTTTCAAGCATTGGAACTGAAAAATCAAAAGGAACCAAAGTATTTGCGCTTGCAGGAAAAATCAACAATGTTGGTTTGATTGAAGTTCCAATGGGGATTACCCTTCGCGAAATCATTTTCGAAATTGGTGGCGGTATCAAAGATGGCAAGAAATTTAAAGCCGTTCAAACCGGAGGTCCTTCAGGTGGTTGCTTAACAGAAAAGCATCTTGATACTCCAATCGATTACGACAACCTGATTGCAGCCGGCTCAATGATGGGTTCAGGTGGTATGATTGTTATGGATGAAGACGACTGTATGGTTTCTGTAGCGAAATTCTACCTCGACTTTACCGTTGAAGAATCATGCGGAAAATGTACTCCTTGCCGTGTAGGGAACAAGCGTTTATTCGAAATTCTTGAAACCATCACTCAAGGTAAAGGAACCATGGAAGACCTTGACAAATTAAGAAATCTCAGTGAGGTTATCAAAGATGCTTCATTATGCGGCTTAGGACAAACTTCACCAAACCCGGTATTGTCTACACTCGAAAATTTCTGGGATGAGTATATCCAACACGTAACAGTGAAAAAATGTCCTTCAGGCCAATGTAAAGCGTTGATGCAATATGTAATAGATACAGAACAGTGCGTTGGTTGTACCGCATGTGCACGCGTATGTCCTGTAGGCGCTATTACCGGCGAACGCAAGTTGCCACACCTTATCAATCAGGATACCTGTATCAAGTGCGGTGCTTGTATGGAAAAATGTAAGTTTAACGCTATCAGTATTCAGTAATTAAGAAAGGTTTTTTCAATATGGAACTTATTAAATTAACCATAGATAATAAAGTCGTTGAAGTTGAAAAAGGAACAACTATTTTTCATGCAGCGAAAAAAGTAGGAATTGAAATTCCAACCCTTTGCTACTACAAACTCGATGATATGAACATCGAAAACAAACCCGGTGGATGTCGCGTTTGTGTTGTAGAAGTGGAAGGCCGTCGTAACCTAGCCCCTGCATGTGCTACCAATTGCGAACCAGGTATGGTTGTAAGAACTCACACTATGCGCGTTCTGAATGCTCGCCGTACTGTGGTTGAACTTATTCTCTCCGACCACCCATTTGACTGCCTTGTTTGTGCAAAATCAGGAAACTGTGAACTTCAGGATATGGCCATCAAACTGGGTATACGCGAAATTCCTTACAAAGGAGAACAATCAACTTACCGCAAAGATACATCACCTTCTATTATTCGTGATGTTGACAAATGTATCATGTGTCGTCGTTGCGAAACAATGTGTAATACTGTACAATCAGTTGGTGCTCTTTCTGCTGTAAATCGTGGTTTCACTTCAGTAGTAGCGCCTGCTTTCGAGATGAATCTCGAAAAATCTCCTTGTACATATTGCGGACAGTGTGTTAATGTATGTCCAACCGGTGCTTTAACCGAAGTAGATCATACCCGCAAAGTAATCCGTGCTCTGTCTGACAAGACCAAAACCGTTGTTGTACAAACTGCTCCTGCCGTTCGCGTTGCTTTAGGCGAAGAATTCGGAATGGAACCAGGACAGCTCGTTACTGGTAAAATGGCAGCGGCTTTACGTCAATTAGGTTTTAAATTCGTATTTGATACCGATTTTGCTGCTGACCTCACAATCATGGAAGAAGGAACTGAGCTTTTAGGCCGTTTGAATAAATTCCTTGCCGGCGACAAAAATGTAAAACTTCCTATTTTAACTTCGTGCTGTCCTGCATGGGTTGGTTTCTTCGAACATAATTTCAGCGATATGCTTGATATTCCATCATCTGCAAAATCGCCTCAACAAATGTTCGGAGCTATTGCAAAATCATACTTTGCTGAAAAAATCAACGTAAAACGCGAAGATATGGTAGTGGTTTCTATCATGCCCTGTTTAGCGAAGAAATATGAATGCCAACGCGATGAATTTTCTGTTGAAGGAAATCCTGATGTTGATATCTCTCTTTCAACCCGTGAACTGGCTAATCTTATCAAACAAGCCAACATCGACTTCAACTCATTACCAGAAGAAGATTTTGATCACCCACTGGGCGAATCTACTGGAGCCAGTATTATCTTCGGTACTACAGGGGGTGTAATTGAAGCAGCTTGTCGTACTGCATACGAACTCCACACTGGGAAAAAGCTTGAAAAAGTTGACTTTACAGAACTTCGTGGTTTGGAAAACGTACGTAAAGCAACCATCGATTTCAATGGTTTGAAACTGAATATTGGTATCGCTCATGGTTTAGGAAATGCTCGTAAATTGCTGGAACAAATTCGTGAAGGAAAATCAGAATTCCACGCAATCGAAATCATGGCTTGTCCAGGCGGTTGTATTGGTGGTGGTGGTCAGCCATATCATCATGGAAACATCGAAATTCTGAAAAAACGTGCTGCTGCTATTTATCAGGAAGATGCGAACAAACCTCTTCGTAAATCACACGAAAACCCAAGCATCATCAAGCTGTACGAAGAGTATTTAGGCACTCCGGGTAGCGAATTAGCTCACCACCTGCTCCATACTCATTACTTCGATAAAAGCAATGATGTTTTCGTTGAAGAATAATGGTTTTACCTTAAATAGCAAATAATTATGGCAACAATAAAATTATCAGAAAACAAGATAAACCAGATCAAAGATATTTGCCGTTCATTCAATAATGAACCAGGCGAACTGATCAACGTGCTGCATAAAACTCAGGGAACTTTTGGCTACCTGCCTGCAGAAGTACAAGAAGTAATTGCCCGCGAATTAAACGTTTCATTAGCTCACGTTTATGGTGTTGTTACTTTCTACTCTTTCTTTACCATGATCCCAAAAGGCGAACACCCAATTTCGATTTGTATGGGTACTGCCTGCTACGTTCGTGGTGCTGAAAAAGTACTCGATGAGTTCAAAAAAGAACTTGGAATTAAAGTTGGCGAAACTTCTGCCGATGGAAAATTCTCACTCAATTGCTTACGTTGTGTAGGTGCTTGCGGTCTCGCTCCAGTTGTACTGGTAGGCGAAAAAGTTTATGGTCGTCTTGCTCCGGATCAGGTTAAAGAGATTATTGCTGAATATAAATAATCAGTATAACCTTCTGTTTGTAGAAGAGGCATCGAACATTCGATGCCTCTTCTATTTATGATTGGGATAATGATCGTTGAGAGCAGCCCGTTTGCCTGTTCTCAGTACACCAAAATATTATAATGAATTAATGACTATTCTCTTCATTGATTGGCAAAAGTTGTAAGAAAAAATGATTTATGATTACGAAACTTCGTTTGTTGGCTTTGTCAATGCAATATTGGTTTCATTTAAATTAAAAAAGAGAGGGTTTCTGCCAATTATCGTAAGTCATTCATGTATAATTCATAATTTGCAATTACTTCTACCCTATCTTTACCGCGTTGGCTTTAAATGAAACCCAAACCTCTTTCCCTGTCGCTATTGCCATTGAATTACAGGACTTATTGGAAATCAGGGCGTAAAAATATATGCCATGATGTTCTATTTTTAACTCTTTGCCATGCAAATGCGGGTAGATTCCACAAATAGTTCCTTTGAAACAGTTCAATGCACTGCTATGTATTTGCGATTCCGAAACCAATACATCTTCGCTTCGCATAAACGCAGTACTAACAGGATACTCTGGCTTATAACCCAACTCAATCTTTACTTTGTTATTCAAAAATACTGATTCGGAAAATTCAGGATTTTGCTGCACTCTGAAGAAGTTACGATAGCCCGAAAAATGAGCTACAAAACTGTTCAACGGATTTTGCAATACCTCTTCTGTTCTACCCCATTGAACTATTTCTCCCTTTTCGATTACAGCCAGTTTGTTTGATAACGAAACCGCTTCTTCAAAATCATGCGTAACGTGCAAAATGGTCTGTCCTTCTTTGTTTAAACTGAAGAGGAGCTGTTTTAAATCGGAGCGCAAACTTGTATCCAGAGCAGACAAGGGCTCGTCGAGCAACAAAATTTCAGGCTTCAGCGCTAACGTACGAGCCAGAGCTACACGTTGCAACTCGCCTCCCGACAAGGTTGAAGGCATTCGTTTCAATAGCGATTGAATATCCATTTTCCCGGATAAAAACTCAACTTCCAAACGAATTTGTTGCTTTGAAACTTTTTTTTGCTGTAATGGATATGCAATATTCTGAAATACTGTAAGGTGCGGAAAAATAGCCAAATCCTGAAACACCAATCCAAACGGACGCTGACGAATAGAGTGCAAAGATATATCTTGCTGATACAGAAATATTTTCCCCGACAGAACAGGCAATAATCCGGTAAGGACTTCGAGTAAAATGGTTTTCCCGGCTCCCGAGTTTCCAATCAACACAAAATAATCCCCTTTTTCTATTTCCAGACTTAGGTTTTTCAAGCAAAACTGCCCGGCATGTGCCGATAAATTTTCGAGCTTAAGCATCTTTTTGATTTCGTTTGGAGATGAACCGAAGAGCTATAAAAAAGGCCAACGAAACGAGTATAAACAACACGGCAACCGGACGGGCATAGCTGAGCCCAAAAGCTCCGAAACGATCGTAAATCAGCACCGGAGTAGTCATTGGATGGTAGGCAATGATAATGACTGCACCAAATTCACTCATTCCACGGGCAAACATCATAATACCTCCCGACAAAATATTTCTCCAGGCAAGAGGTAATGATATTGTCAGAAAGACTTTCAGTGGTGTAGCTCCCAGATTCAAAGCTGCCTTTTCCAAACGTTCGGGAACCGCTTCAAATCCATCCCGGGCAGCATTGATCAGAAACGGAAGACTTACAAAAGCCATCGCCAAACCAATTCCAAGCGGATGTCCCACAAAACTAAAACCGGCCTTATCGGCAGCCTCTCCCAGGAATGTTCCTCTCGAAACAATTCCCAGAATTGCAATTCCGGCAGCAGTATGCGGAATTACTATTGGCAGGTCAATGATTCCATTCACAAGCTTCCTGCCTCTGAATTTTTTACGGGCAAGCATCCAGGCAAACGGGACGGAAAGAAACGCAAATAAAAGAGTAGCCGACATCGAAATAGCCAGCGTAATCCAGATACTATTTGAAACCTGTGTATCCGAAGCCACCTCCCCTATTTCCATAAAAGATGTCTTTAAAAACATTCCGGCTAAGGGGGCGATAATAAACAACAGCACACACCCACCCAAAAAGGCAAAAACCATATCCAGCGTACGTATGCGACCCGTTGTTTTCATTCCGTTTCTATTCCGAATGCAATGATACAAAAAAAGGGGACGAGCAGCTCCCGAAATCCTTACAGTTATCCCCAATCAGAAAAATATAATATCCTTTTCTGTAATCAACTGATATGAAAAACTATCACAAAAACTCCCGGTAGGTACGTTCTTTACCAACCGGGAGTAATCATATATTTTTTCTTAACAGGGCTATTCTCAGAGTCCTTTGAAAAAGCTAAAAATGAAAAGCTTACTGATATATTTCTTTTTTATATGCTTTCAGTGTATTCATTAAAAGAGCGACGATAGTCATTGGTCCTACTCCACCCGGAACCGGAGTGATATAGGAACATTTTGTCGAAACTTCATCAAACTTCACATCTCCAACCAATCTAAACCCTGTTTTTTTGTTTGCGTCCTCTATTCTATGAATCCCTACATCTATAATTACAGCTCCTTTTTTTACCATCTCAGCGGTTACAAATTCAGGTTTCCCAATGGCTGCAATTAAAATATCGGCCTGAGATGTAATCTCTTTCAGATTTTGGGTTTTGCTATGACATAAAGTTACTGTTGCATTGGCTTTTTTGTTGTTTCTGGAAAGCAGAATACTCATGGGAGTTCCTACAATATTACTACGACCTAATACTACGCAATTTTTCCCTTCCGTTTCGATGCCGCTACGCTCGAACAACTGCATGATTCCATAAGGTGTAGCCGGGATAAATGCCGGAAGCCCAGTAACCATTCTACCCAGATTAACCGGATGAAATCCATCTACATCTTTTTCAGGGCGAATGCGTTGCAGTACTTTATCCGAAGAAATATGTTTAGGAAGTGGAAGTTGGACAATAAAACCATCTACCTCTTCATCATTATTTAAAAAATCAACAACTTCCAAAAGTTCTTTTTCCGTAATGGTTTCCGGATAGCGATATACCGATGAGGTAAATCCAACTTCATGACATTGTTTTTCTTTGCTGGCAACATACGTCTGACTTGCACCATCCTCACCCACTAAAATAGCTGCTAAGTGTGGAGGGCGTTGATCATTATCCATCATCTCCCTTACTTCTTTCGAAATTTCATTCTTTATCTGAATGCCTATTTCTTTTCCGTCTATCAGTTTCATATTGATGTTTTTAGATCCGTTATCTTCTAAAATAGTTTTTCAAAATTTTGCTTAGAAAACTACCGTTTTACACGGTTGCCCATCATGCGCATCATATTTTTGCCTTTGGTACCTGTAAGTGTTTTCATCATCTTGCGGGTTTCTTCAAACTGTTTGATAAGGCGGTTTACTTCGGCAATATCCGTACCACTTCCCTGAGCAATACGTTTTCGACGACTTCCATTCAGCAATGACGGGCTTTGACGTTCAGCAGGAGTCATCGAATAAATAATTGCTTCGATACTTTTAAATGCATTATCGTCAATATCAATATCTTTCATCATTTTACCCATCCCCGGAATCATGCCCATCAAATCTTTGATGTTTCCCATCTTTTTGATTTGCTTGATTTGGTTTAGAAAGTCATCAAAGTTAAAATCGTCCTGTTGGATTTTTTTATGAAGTTTACGGGCTTGCTCTTCATCATATTGTTCCTGAGCGCGTTCTACCAACGAAACGATATCACCCATCCCGAGGATACGATCAGCCATACGCTCCGGATAGAAAATATCGAGAGCTTCCATCTTTTCACCAATCCCTACAAATTTGATAGGTTTATCCACTACAGCACGAATGGTCAATGCTGCACCACCACGGGTATCTCCATCAAGTTTAGTAAGGATTACCCCTTCGTAGTTCAGACGGTCATGAAAAGCTTTGGCAGTGTTCACCGCATCCTGACCTGTCATAGAGTCCACAACAAACAATGTTTCCTGCGGATTAACAGCAGCTTTGATCGCAGAGATCTCATTCATCATCTCTTCATCAATAGCCAAACGACCGGCAGTATCAACAATCACAACGTTATGTCCTTTTAATTTCGCGTGTTGAATGGCATTTTGAGCAATCTTAACGGGGCTTTTGCTATCATCTTCCGAATAAACCTCTACCCCAATCTGTTCTCCTAAAACCTTCAACTGATTAATCGCTGCAGGGCGATAAACGTCACCGGCAACCAGTAAAACCTGGCGACCTTTTTTTGTTTTGAGATAATTTGCAAGCTTCGCCGAGTGAGTAGTCTTACCAGAACCTTGTAAACCTGCCATCAGGATAATTGCCGGAGAACCTTTTATATTGAGCTCCGACATACCGCCTCCCATGAGTTCGGCAAGTTCATCGTGAACAATTTTCACCATTAACTGGCTGGGAGAAACTGCTGTTAACACATTCTGTCCCATCGCCTTCTGTTTCACCCTTTCGGTAAAGTCCTTGGCAATCTTATAACTAACGTCAGCATCAAGTAGTGCTTTACGAACTTCCTTTAAGGTTTCGGCTACGTTAATTTCCGTAATACTGCCCTGGCCTTTGAGAACTTTAAAGGCCCTTTCAAATTTCTCGCTTATATTTTCAAACATCGCTCTGTCTTTACGTTGAGATTTGCAAAAGTAGTTATTTTCGGGAACTTTTTTTCTTAATTACATCAGGGAAAGGATTGTTTTTACATCTTTTCAGGGACATCTACTCCTAGCAATTTCATGGCTTTCGCCAATACTCTTGCGGTGGTTGAACTGAGTATTAAGCGGAACGAACGCAAAGTATTATCCTGCTCTTTCAATACCGGAATGTCCTGATAGAAACTGTTATATTCCTTGGCTAATTCGAAAACGTAATTTGCTATCAATGCAGGGCTAAATGTACGACCGGCTTCCTCTACAACTTGCGGAAATTCATAAAGTAAACGAATAATATTACGCTCTTTTAGCTGTAACTCGGAAGGCAATGTATCGATCGGCTCGTTAATTTCTGCACGACGAAGTATTGAGCAAATACGGGCATGGGTATATTGAATAAACGGACCTGTATTTCCATTAAAATCAATAGATTCCGTTGGATTGAAGAGCATATTCTTTGCAGGATCAACTTTCAGAATAAAATACTTCAAGGCTCCCATTGCCAGCATGTGATAAAGTTGTTCTGCTTCATTGCTTTCAAAATCATCAAGCTTACCTAACTCCATGCTGATTTCCTTGGCTGTATTTTTCATCTCTTCCATCAAATCATCGGCATCCACCACGGTTCCTTCACGTGATTTCATTTTTCCTTCAGGCAATTCAACCATTCCATAAGAGAGATGATGAATACCTTCTGCCCAACTATATCCCAGTTTTTTCAAAATGGTTTTTAGTGCGTCAAAATGGTAATTTTGCTCATTTCCAACTACATAAATCATTGTATCAGCTACAAATTCATCATAACGAAGTTTTGCAGTACCCAGGTCCTGAGTCATATATACCGAAGTTCCATCGGAACGTAACAACAATTTTTCGTCAAGGCCTTCCAAGGTTAAATCAGCCCAAACAGAAGTATCCTCTTTGCGAAAGAGGGCATTATCCTCTAGTCCTTTCTCCACAATCTGTTTTCCAAGAAGATATGTATTGGATTCATAATAAATCTTATCAAAAGAAATTCCCAGACGGCTGTAGGTTTTATCAAAACCATCGTACACCCACCCATTCATTTTATGCCATAGAGCCCTGATTTCCAGATCATTTTCTTCCCACAGACGAAGCATTTTCTGGGCTTCTTTCAAAAGCGGAGCATTCTTCCCAGCTTCCTCCCTATCCATTCCATCGGCTACAAGCTTCTCTATTTCGGCTTTGTATTCCTTATCAAACACCACGTAATACTTACCAACCAGATGATCCCCTTTCAAACCGGAAGTTTCCGGAGTTTCGCCATTTCCAAACTTCTGCCATGCCAACATCGATTTACAGATATGAATACCACGGTCGTTCACCAGATTCACCCGAACCACATCATACCGATTAGCCTTCAGAATTTCGGATACCGACCAACCTAACAGGTTATTACGAATATGTCCTAAATGAAGCGGTTTATTGGTATTTGGTGAAGAAAATTCCAGCACTACCCGTTTGTTCAGCCCTGTATTTGTTGTTCCAAAATCGGATTTAAGCGAAGCCTGCTTAAGAAAACAAGTCCAGAAATCAACACTCAGGCTCAAATTGAGAAAGCCTTTGATTACGTTGAACGCAACCACTTCGGGCATCGAATTACAGATAAGTTCACCCAGTTCGTTCCCAATTTGTTCGGGGGATTTGCGCAATTGTTTTACAAACGGAAAGACTACCAGTGTAAAATCACCGTCAAACTCACGACGGGTTTTCTGAATTTGTATCTGACTTGCAGCAATTTCCTGACCATAATGTGAACGTATCAGTTCAACCGTAATCTGAATGAGTTTTTCTTCGAACATGCTCTGAGAATTTAAAGAGTGCAAAGGTAAGAAAAGAAGATAGAAGTAAGAAGCAGGAAATACAACGACCGCTAAGAAAACAAGTGGTTAATTTTCAATATTTTACAAAACAACACTTATGATTTACTTCCAAACTACATGAACCATCTGATTACCCAGATAGGTAGCCGTAATACCCAAGAATACACTAAAACCGGCATACAAAGCCAGATGTAAAAAATTTCCATCTTTCATTAAAGATAGGTTTTCATGAGCAAAGGTCGAGAATGTGGTAAAACCTCCACAGAAACCTACCATTAGAAACATTCGCCATTCCGAAGTCAGAAATTGACTTTTCTCTGAAATACCATAAAAAAGTCCAATCAAAAAGCAACCGAGTATATTAACCCAAAAGGTTCCATACGGAAATGAAGAAAGGTAGTTATTTTGTACAAATCTAGCCAACAAATAACGGGATACCCCTCCCAAAAAGCTTCCTGAACCAATGATAAACAGAACTTTGTACATACATTTTAATTCTTTGGCAAAGGTAAGAATTCAATTTGAAAAATGAATACGTTTGAAAATCAGCTACTCCAAAAAATATAGGCAAATGAAAGTAAGTCCGCAAGGGCAAAAAATACATAATCAACTTATGATTAGTGCATTACAGTAATTTTCACAATCGAAATCACAATACCTTTTCCATCCATAAATTGTACCAGATAGTTCCCATTTTCGAGTGAATGTACATCTATTCCAGGCTTTGTAAATATCTCGCTCCGAAGTACTCTGCCTGTTATGTCGATAATTGCAAATGAGCTGACTCTGGAATCAATATCCTTTATTTCAATATAATCAGAGGATGGATTGGGAAAAGCAGTGATTTTGGAAATTTGATTTTCTTCTACGGTACTCGTATTCATTACTGCATTTAAACGAGTCCATAATTCCGAATCGAATGAAGAAAGCGCATAAAGTGACAAGCCGGATGCATCCCCCATCCGTACAACAACAAGTTTTTGAGAAGGAACAACGTAGAGTTTCTGGTCATTTTTACCCAAAGCTGCTATTAAATCACCAGGAGCAGGAGGAATTAAATCCGTAAAAAACTCGAATTGCGATTGAGGCAACATATAACTTCCTTTTCCATTCAGCCACCAAAGGTATCCATACGAATTATTAATATTTTGCGATGTATGGGTCATCTGCTGGAAATAATTCTGATCGTGCAGCAACGTATCTGTACTCCAAACTCCTTTATTGAGGATTAACAACCCAAATCGAGCCATGGTTCTGGCTGTACTGTAAAAAGTCTGATCGTAGTTTACCTTAAGCCACAATCCTGACATTCCGGTTTTAATATTCAGATTCTGTAACGTATAAAGATTCAGCGGTTTATTTGTAGCGGTTTCCAAAACATTAGACAGCAATGTATAAGCTGCATTATGATAAGCCCAGCGACTTCCGGCATCAGCCAGATACTGCAAGCAGGTATCCAGTGTACAATGGTCGTCAGGAACGCCATCATCTAATCCGGTTGTCATGGTTAACTGATGCCGGATCGTAATTTTGTTTTCCTTCAACAAAGGAGCAGCTGTCCAATGCATTCCCAGATATTTAGAGGTTGTATCGCTAATCGACAAATAGCCATCTTCCTGAGCTTTTCCAATCAAAAAAGCGGTAAGTGTTTTAGCTGCTGAAGCCCAATACCAAATGCTATCTCTTTCGAATGTATCGAAATACTTTTCCATAATTATCTTTCCATCTTTCAGAATCAGAAAAGCTTTGGTATGTTTTTGTTCCAAAAATTGATACAACGTATCTCTGGCAATTGAATTCCAACCTTGTGCGCTAAAACTAACTGTATCCCAATTATTTCCAGTTAACGGAGGGAAGTATAGTGACTGCGAATTTACCGGAAATATGGCTGTTAAAAAAAACAATAGCAAGGCAAACAAATACTTCTTCATTCTGGTACATTTTAAATACGGAATTAAGACCTTCGAAATGTAAAAAGGTTTAATACTTCAAAAATACAGAGAAGCCTTATATTCACGACTAAAATACATTAAGAAAAAAATAACAGTTATTGTACCGAAGGAAATCCGGCTTCCAAGTGTCTAATTAAACATATTATTATTGTTATTCAAAAATCACTGCATTATTTATTCAATCACATCCAATGAGATTACATCTAGCCACCTTATTATCAGTACTGTCTATCACTTTATTTGCACAAAAACACAATACCCCGGGTATAACTCCCGAATTTAAATCAGGCGAAATTAAAGGAAAAATTATTGATCAGGCAACCTCTCAGCCTGTAGAATATGCGAACATTCTTTTACTGAAAACCAAAGATAGTTCAATGGTTTCCGGAATTATAACCAACAACAAAGGAGAATTCATACTCGACAAAGTTCCAGCCGGAATTTATTATCTAAAAATCAGTTTTATCGGTTACAAAGACCTGAAAACTTCCATTTTCAAGATTACGCCAAATGAACCTTCTATCAACCTTGGAGAGATTAAATTAGTAGCAGGAACAAGCAACCTTTCGGGGGTAAATATAACTGCTGATAAAAAATTGATTGAATACACTCTGGATAAAAAGGTGGTAAATGTAGAAAAAAACCTCACTACAGGTGGAGGAACTGCAGTGGATGTATTGCAAAATGTACCTTCGGTACAGGTAGATGATGAAGGCACGGTAAGTTTACGTGGCAGTAGTAATGTGAGTATTCTGATTGACGGAAGGCCTTCTACACTGTCGGGAAGCAGCCGTAATGCAATTTTGGAGCAAATTCCCGCGAGCACAATCGAAAGTATTGAAATTATTACCAACCCTTCCGCAAAGTATAATCCGGAAGGTATGACCGGAATCATCAATATCAGATTAAAAAAGCGTACTGATACCGGATTAAACGGGAATGTATCTCTTTCTTATGGGGTGAAAGATCGCTATAACGGCTCATTGAACCTGAATTACAATAAAGGGAAATTCAACTTTTTCACAGCTATCGATGGTCGTTGGTTTAAAATGCAAGGCTATGGAGACATGTCGCGCAAAGCTTTTAACGGTGACTCCGTAACTTACGACCACCAACACACAGATAATCGTCGTGAAATGATTAATAAAAGTATCAAAGGAGGTTTTGATTATTATATCAACAAAAAAAATAGCATTACATTCTCGTACCAACTCTCTAAAAACGATGCTACACGTGATGGTAACACTTACAATCTTACCCAAAGAACAGACCTGTTATCAACATTTTATCAAACAAAGCTCCTCTCGGAACCCGAAAATAATACTGAACATGTTTTCACCTTTTTCTACAAACGAAATTTCAACAAGCCCAAACAAGAGTTAACTGCTGATATTTCATACCGGTTAAATAATTTTGATGAAGAAGAAAACTATACAACTGATATTGACTCATTTGCATCCGGAGTATATTTTCCTTATTCTCTTTTCACCCAAAAAACACATACAGATGGAAATAATAAACAATTGAATGCCCAGCTCAATTATATCCATCCGCTGAATGATAAGATGAAAATAGAAGGTGGCTACCATGCAATCGTACGTTACGTTGACAGCGATTTTCATTTCTATGACCTTAACACTAATTTTTGGACTTTAGACCCCTCGAAAAACAATCATTTTGTTTATACTGAAAATATTCAGGCATTATATGTAATGTATTCATCCGAATGGAAGAAGTTCTCGTTCCAACTTGGAGGCCGTTTGGAACAGGCTCTTACTACAGCCGAACAAAAAACGGACGGAAAAGAGTATAAAAACAACTATATGAGTTTCTATCCATCCGTTCATGTTTCATATAAATTACCGAAAGACAATGAAATGCAACTAAGCTATAGTCGCAGGGTAAGCCGTCCTGGCTTTCACTCACTCAATCCATTCCGCGATTATGATGATGTTTGGATGGTTAGCTATGGGAATCCGTCACTAAAACCAGAATACACCAATTCTTTCGAGTTAGGGCATACTAAATACTGGAAAAAAACCAGTCTATATACCAATGTGTATTATCGTTTTATGAACGATATTATCCGTCGTTACAGTTTTGTGGATGTAAATGGGATTACCAATTCAACATCCATGAATTTATCTATAGGAAAAGCTTATGGTATTGATTTCGTTTTGGATCATGAAATATTAAAGTGGTGGAAAAGCAACATTAGTTTCAGTTATTTCCGTACGGTAATTGACGGTTCGAATGTTGAAAGCGGACTTGAATCAGACAATTATAGCTGGACATCAAAACTTAATTCAGCAATGAATCTCCCATGGGGAATCAATTTACAATTCAATGTAAATTATCGGGGCCCAATTGTAACACCACAAGGTGAAATCAAAGAAATGTATTTTGCAGATATTGCTGCCAAAAAAAATATATTAAAAGAGCGTGGTTCTATATCTGTTCGTTTAAGCGATATGTTTAATACTCAAAAATTCAGCGTAACGAACAGTGGAACAAATTTTGAATCGGAAATGATTCGTAAGCGTACATCTACGCTACTATTTATCACATTCACTTACAAGATTAACGGAGGGATAAAACAACGTCCGGCTCGTAAACAAAACGACAACAATGAACGAAGCGGAGAAGACTATGATCTGTAGTTGTAAATTCTAAATTAATGCGGAGACATTTCCGTTAATGCGAACGTAATAAACAAGTAGCACAATTAGGCGATATCCATATTCTACCATTTGTTTATGCTTTCGGCATTACGTCTCAACAATCGGCATAGCTCAATGTCGCTTATGAAAGATCAAATGGAGATAAACACATTTAATAATCCCGTCAACTTCTCTCAGGGTAAATATCAGGGTGAGTTTCAACAGGAGTACTTATTTTCGTAACTAAACGACATTGGTTGTTACGTTAGAAAATGAATATTCCCTCGATTATAAATATACTTTCTTTGATTGAAAAAATCTCAGCAAACACACCTTCTGAATCCAATGTAATGTATGTTTATCAACAAACTGCCATTATTATTTCCGAAGGCTACGCATTAGAGACAGGTTGATTATTCCGATAGTGTAAGCTGGCAAACAACGTGATATTTTTCAGGCAGCTTCAATTCAGAATAAAAGCCGGATTACATAGCATAATCCGGCTTTTTAGCATCATTACATAACCTGAGAATTAGTAAACCATAACTTTCTGGAAGGAAGTCTGGTTTCCTGCATTAATCTTTACCAAATAAACACCTTTTGTAAGGTTGCTTAAATCTAAAGCCGTATTGAATGAACCTGCTTCAACAGTACCAAAATTTTGAGTACGAACAGTTTCACCAACAATATTCATTACAGAAACTGAAAGTTCTGAAGCTTGTTTTAATACAATGCTCATGGTTGATGAGCCTGAAGCTGGATTTGGATATACGTTGAACTGAGCAATTGCGCTGTTTTCAGCAATTCCGGTTCCACCATTGAGGAACATTTCGTCAGCATTTAAGATTTCACGATCGCTTTCATTT
This sequence comes from Bacteroidales bacterium, assembly GCA_963667975.1. Taxonomy (GTDB): domain Bacteria; phylum Bacteroidota; class Bacteroidia; order Bacteroidales. Next base: position 2,202,536 of record OY764079.1, on the reverse strand, counting down.
GCACTATATTTTTGAACTAATCCAACAACCAGAATACGAGCCGGGTTATAACCAGCAGGCAATGTAAGTGTAAACGTTTTGGTATAATCTGTATTTGCCACGATAGTTGCAGGAATACTTGTTGCAGTTCCCCATGGGCCACCGAGCATATTCCGTAATACATGACGATGTTGATAGCCAACAATCGGATTACCTAAACCATTCATTGGGTGGCCAGCAGTTGTATTATAATAGTTTGATTGATTCCAGCCAGTACCTGTACCTGAACAGCTATCTTCAACAACATAGCAATTGAAACGATAATCTCCTGATATTGAAGCATAGAAACGAGCCGTTAAATTTACAGTTAATAAACGTGAACCGGCATCATACGTATTTGTTCCCGTAACCTTTACAGGAGTTGGCATTTGTTGTCTTTCTGTTGCTTTGGCAGCCCATTGACCTCTGTCTAATTCAACAGCATCTGCGCCATCAAATTTAAAACGATCAACTAATCCTGAAGGAAATCCACTGATGTAAGCAGCATTCACTGTATTTCCATCAGCAAAAGCCATTTGATCATTATCATGAATTGCAACACCTATTACATTAGGATTGCTTCCCATAAGACTTTGAAGTTTTACAGCACCATCCGGGCAATAACCACACCATGCACCTGTTGCTTCTTCAACGATTACTTTTTTAGCAGGCGATTGAGAAATCGCAACTACCTGTTTTGATAAAGTATCAGAATTTGCACCTGAAACACCATTTACGCTTTCAGCCCATATTTTCACGGTATAAGCTTGAGCAGTAGCCGGGCTCCATGTTGTTGGATGAGTATAAGTATATTCTGCATCTGAAGCAATATTTGCACCTGTAAGAGCACCTGTAACAACTGCATTATTATCAATTTGATATTTTACCGTTGCAGATGTAATTACATTTCCCCCTACATTTTTCAATACTGCTTTTACAGAAATCGGAGATGCATTTGAAACAAAATTCGGCATATTGATTGCAGCAATTTTCATTTTATTGGGAAGTATCTCACCAACCATAACATTATCAACGGCAGCTAAGTCACCATCTTTTCCGGTATATTGAAATGCAATTTTGAAAGACTGGCCAATCAATGAATCAACCTGAATATTGCGTTTTTTCCATGACCAACCAGCAGGAGTATTTGCATCAGTATTTGCATCCCAAACTGTAGTCCAGGTTGTTCCATTATTTTTTGAAATCAAACATTTCAAGGTTGCACCCGGGTTTCCACCACCACCACTGGGTAAATATTCCTTACTGTAACCAGCATAAAAGCTAACAAACAGGTTTTGTAATCCTGCCTGAGCCGTAACTGAAGGAGAAATAAACCACTCATTTTGAAGTGGATCAGTAGGCAAATTATAAGGAATAATAATTGAATAAGTGTTTGTAGGATCAATTGTTGAAAATGAACCTGAAGCCGGATTTCCAAACATCCAGGTTTTTGCTGCATAAGTTACCGTCTTTGTCCATGTAGCTACAGTAGCAACTGTATCGTCAAATTTTTCACTAAAAGGCACATTCTTTGCCATTGAAAGAACTTCCTTTAATGTAGTTTTTTTAACTACTGCTTTCGGGCTGTAACTTTGGGCAGAAACAGCACCTACCAGAATCATTGCAAATGCTAAGAATAAAAATTTTTTCATGATACTTTAGGTTTTGTTAAACATTGGATTTTGTGATTTTGTAAGATCATTTCACAGACACTGTGAAACGATTTAGTTGCAAACTTAATAAAAAAATTTACGTGAATCGCAATACCTATCTAAAAATATAGATATCTAATTTAATCACTATCAAAAGCCAACAATAACAACCTCCTGTTTTCCGCATTTTTCCTGCAACACCCTGTAACTATTTAATAATCAAATATAATTTATTATTTTTGGGTGTTGCAAGAAAAATATTATGTTTATACGTGAAGTTAAAAATCGTTCAGGTAGTATTAGCATTCAAATAGTTAGCAAGGCACGAGGCATATATAAGGTGGTCAAAACGATAGGTTCTGCAACAATGTTGCAAGATATTGAAGAGTTGAAAAATCAAGCACGTCAAGAAAAAGAGCGTTTGGAACAACAAGTTTCACTTTTTATATCAGAACAAGATGATCAAATAGAGCAAGCCTTCGCAATGTTATCCAACAGCAACATTCATACGGTAGGTCCTGAACTTATTTTTGGCAGGATATATGATTATATTGGTTTTAAATCAATTAACGAAGATATGTTTCGTCAATTGGTCATAGCCCGACTTGCATTTCCATTGAGTAAGCTCAAAACGAAAGAGTATCTTTATCGCTATCAGGGAATTTCGCTTGAGGTTGATTCCATTTATCGCTTTTTAGATAAGTTGAACGACAAACTGAAATTGCAAGTCGAGCAAATAGCCTACAATCATACATTACGGGTATTGGGAGGTAATTTGAGCATTGTATTTTACGACATGACAACACTTTACTTTGAGGCTTCCGATGAGGATGATTTGCGCAAAACGGGTTTTTCTAAAGACGGCAAACACCAATGTCCGCAGATATTTATCGGACTATTGGTGGGTCTTGGCGGGTATTTGATAGGCTACGATATTTACGAAGGCAACACCTACGAAGGACATACGCTAATACCATTTATCGAGAAAATATCCGGAAAGTTCAATTTAAATAAGCCCGTGGTAATTGCCGACAGTGGACTTTTATCAAAAGAAAACATAAAGGCATTGGAAGAAAAGACTACCAATACATTTTGGGAGCAAGACTAAAAAACGAACCGCAGGAGATTAGAAACCTCATAACAGGACAAAGTTACAGCAACGGCCAATTCTTTGTTATTGAAAAAGCAAATGGCAGTCGGCTAATTGTGCAATACTCCGAAAAACGTGCCTCTAAAGACCTTTATAATCGTGAGCAAGGGCTTAAACGACTCGAAAAGAGGATTAAATCGGGCAGGCTAACCAAAGCCAATATCAACAATCGGGGATACAATAAATACCTGAAAATGGAAGGGATAGTCAATATTTCCATAGATAAAGACAAGTATCTTCAAGATGTTTGTTGGGACGGTTTAAAGGGTTATTTAACGAATACAAAGCTGGATAATGATACCGTTTTTGATAGCTACAAAAACCTTTGGCATATTGAAAAAGCGTTCCGAATGTCAAAAACAGACCTCCGGATACGTCCTGTTTTCCATAGGTTACGAAAACGGATAGAGGCTCACATTTGTATTTCATTTACGGCATATTGTGTGTACAAGGAATTAGAAAGAGCTTTACTTGAAAACCAATCAACGCTTTCATTGAAGAAAGCTGCAGAGATTACTCACAATATGTATCAAATCAGTTATATGCTCCCAAACAGCAAAAACACCAAATCCATCCTACTCAAAATGGATGAAGAACAGATGAATTTATACAATTTGGTGCGTAAATGTTTTTAGGGTGTTGCATTGCTGAAAACAGGAAAAAATTTACGTGAATCGCAATACCTATCTAAAAATATAGATATCTAATTTAATCACTATCAAAAGCCAACAATAACAACCTGTTTAAAAGAAACTTACCGCTTCTTTTATCGCAATTTTCCCTTCGGGCAAAATATCAGCACTCATTTGAAAATTATGCCACATTTTTGGCCATATTTTTAATGTTGAAGATAAAGAACCGGATAATAACTTATCATGTAATCGAATTGCGTCACTCAAAAACACGTCATAATCAGCAGCATGTATAAAAACCGGAGGTAAATTTTTCAGATCTGCATAAAGAGGAGAAATAGACGGATGGCACGGATCATTTTCGGCAACATACAATCTGTCGTAAAAGAATTCTGGTTTTAAGCGATAGGGATCTTTCTTCGCCCTGCTAATCATTGATTCACCTGTTTTTGCAGAATCAAGCATCGGGCAAAAAAATGTACGGACACTGGAAGAGGAACTCCTTCTTCCTGAAAAAAATTCATCATGCTTAATGACAACCCACAACCTGAAGAATCAGCAACTATTACAATTTTATCTGACTGAAAGCCAAGTTCCAATAAGTATGAATATGCTTTGATACAATCATTTAACGCGGCAGGAAACGGAAATTCAGGGGCTAACCGGAAATCGGGTAAAAAAAGTTTCATTCCGGCTTCCAATGCTATCTGGGCAATATATTTACGGTTCGTATTTACAATCCCAATACAATTTGCACCACCATGTATGTAAAGAATTATTTTTTCAGACCTAAGCTCTTTCGGCGTAATCCATTCGCCTTTAACATCATAAAACTCTGTTTTTTGATAATCAGCTGAATCCGGAAGTTTTGTTTTTGAGTCCATTTTTTGCAATTGCGTACGAACTTCTTCAACAGGTTTATTCCAATTTACTGTGTACTTAAACAACAGGCGGACAAGGGAACTTTGTAAACTAGCCATCAATTAACTTTTTAATGTTAACTCCAAATTTTCAAACCTACAATACCGATGATAATAAAAGACGCAGAGATCATTCGCATCACTCCTACGGAGTCATTAAAGAAAAAAATCCCCATCAGCAAGGTTCCTATAGCACCTATTCCTGTCCATATTGCATAAGCTGTTCCAATGGGAATTGTTTTTTGCGCTAACCAAAGAAACAAGCCGCTTAATGCCATTGATACAAACGAAAATAATATCCATTGCCATTTGTGAGGCGTTGTATCGGAAAGCTTATAACCTAAAGGCCACCCTATTTCAAATAATCCTGCAATCAGGAGGTAAAACCAACTCATAGATGTTCGTAAAGATCGTGCGAAAGTACTTGTTTTGCATATATGTAAATTAAAAAAAACGTTATTTGTACTTTTTCCATACGTAAGGGGTGGTCTTTATCGCTTTTTCGCTATATTTGCTTTACCTAAAAACTAAATCTATGCCCGGACACTCCTATTACATCCTGCACAAACCGTATGGAATGGTAAGCAGGTTTACCGATGAAGACGGACATCCCGGTATTGGCAGTTTACATTTTTCATTCCCAAAAGATGTGTATCCTGTTGGCCGGCTTGACCATAACAGTGAAGGACTGTTAATCCTGACCAATGACCGTAGAATTCACACTTATCTTCTGGATCCTGATCATCATCACCCCCGTACATATCAGGTTCAGGTTGAAGGAATTCCGACAAAAGACGATCTGTTGCCCATGATACATGGGATGGAGATAAACATTAACGGGAAGATGCATGCAACCATTCCGGTTGAGGCAAAAATTATTCCCGAACCCATGCTTCCTTCCCGTATTCCTCCTATCCGGTTCCGAAAAACAGTTCCCGACAGCTGGCTGGAGCTCATCTTAACAGAAGGGAAAAATCATCAAATTCGTAAAATGACAGCAAAAATAGGATTTCCTACTTTGCGACTAATTCGGATTGCCATTGGAAACCTGAAACTTTGCAACCTTAATCCCGGACAAGTAATGGAAATCAGCCAAAATACTCTTTACAGTAAAATTGATTTTTCATTTAACCGTTAGTATCCTTTATGAAAAAGGATATACACCCAATACGTAAACTCATCGAACTTGGAGAAAGCCAAACTCTTGATTTTAAATTTGCGATAAACGACAGTCGAAAAATTGCCCGGAGTTTGGTAGCATTTGCAAACAGCGACGGAGGTACTCTCCTTATTGGTGTTCGCGATAACGGTAGTATTGCCGGGATTCGAAGTGATGAAGAACTACACATGGTTGATACAGCTTCATTTATGTATTGCAAGCCGGAAGTAAAACTCGACAAGCACCTCTGGAATATTGAAGGAAAAGAAGTTCTGGAAGTAAAAATTGCCCGTCAGCACTCTTCTTCTTTGTTCTCCGTTAAAGAAGAGAACAATAAGGAACAGGTTTACATCCGCATACAGGATGAAAATGTTGCAGTTAATTCCGTTTATCTGAGTGCCTGGGCAAAAAAACATCAGGATAAAGGGATAAAACTAAGTTATACCGAACGTGAAAAAGAGTTTTTAAAACTCTTTGAATCAGATGAATATTTCACCCTTGAAGAGCTCAAAAAACAAAGCAATTTCAGTACTAAAGATCTGAAATTGTTATTGATAAACTTCATTGCCCTTGACTTTATTCTTATCCATTTTTTCAATCAGGGAATTTATTACCAAAGAAACAATCATCATAAAGCTTTGGAGAACGAATAGTTTTTCTAATTTTGCTCTTTAAATTCAATTGCAGAAATTTAAATAATCTATTGATATGCAACGAGATACTCAAATTTTTGATCTGATTCGCCAGGAAGGTGAACGTCAGATGCATGGTATTGAATTAATCGCCTCAGAAAACTTTGTAAGCCAACAAGTAATGGAAGCGATGGGCTCTGTATTAACCAACAAATACGCTGAAGGCTATCCAGGAAAACGTTACTATGGTGGTTGTCAGATTGTTGATCAAACAGAACAATTAGCTATCGACCGTGCAAAACAACTTTTTGGTGCAGAATATGCAAACGTACAGCCGCACTCTGGTGCACAGGCAAATATGGCTGTATTGTTAACCTGTTTGAAACCGGGGGATACCTTCATGGGATTAGATTTATCTCATGGCGGTCACCTTTCACATGGCTCGCCAGTGAATTCATCCGGAATTCTGTACAAAGCTGTTGCGTATACCGTAGATGAAGAAACCGGAACCATCAACTATGACCGCATGGAAGAAACGGCTCTTGCGGAACGTCCAAAACTTATCATTGGTGGAGCTTCTGCTTACTCACGGGACTGGGATTGGAAACGCATGCGCGAAATAGCCGACAAAATCGGAGCAATTCTGATGGGCGACATTTCTCATCCTGCAGGTTTAATTGCCGGCAAACTGCTGAATGATCCTGTTCAATACTGCCACATTATCACGACTACTACCCATAAAACCTTACGTGGACCTCGCGGTGGTTTAATTGTGATCGGAAAAGATTTCGAAAATCCATGGGGATTAACAACTCCAAAGGGCGAAGTAAAAATGATGTCACAACTGCTTGACAGTGCTGTTTTTCCGGGTGTACAAGGTGGCCCGCTGGAACATGTTATTGCTGCAAAAGCTGTTGCTTTTGGCGAAGCATTAAGCAACGAATACCTTACCTACATCAAACAGGTGAAAGCAAATGCTCAGGCTATGGCCAAAGCATTTATCGATAAAGGATATAAAATCATCTCCAACGGAACAGACAATCACTTGATGTTGATTGATTTAAGAACAAAATTTCCTGATATCAGCGGTAAAAAAGTGGAAAACACTTTGGTATTAGCCGATATCACGATCAACAAGAACATGGTTCCTTTCGACAGCCGTTCACCATTTATGACTTCAGGTATCCGTGTTGGAACTCCAGCTATTACTACCCGTGGCTTAAAAGAAGAACACATGCCGCTTATCGTGGAAATGATTGACCGCGTTATCAGCAATATCGACAATCAGGATGTGATTGCACAAGTTCGTAAAGAAGTAAACGAAATGATGAGCAAATTTCCATTATTTGCATGGTAAGAAACAATCATTCAAGCATATTAAAAATAAGGCTGTCCGTTTTGGGCAGCCTTTTTATATGCCGGAGATTCGTTTAAGGGAGGGAGATGTTGACACTAAAGTTTTTCATAATGTTAGCTTTAACACCTTGTTGTTGCAATGTTCAGCTTTACTATTTACTAATTTCCTCAACCACTTACGGGTCTTACTATTGTGTATTACCCTTTTTGTCCATTATCCTGTTTGTCTATCTAAATTAAATAAAACAAAATGGTGAGTCCTAAATAGAAACCAAATCCATAAAGCGTCCATCGCACCAATTCTCTTGATTTCCGATCATAACCATCCGCCTTAAAAGTTCCGGCAAAAATAATCTGAATAATCCCTGGAAAAATGAACGTCAAAGCTTTCAAACCCGAAGCCAATTTAACATTTGCCTTCATTGACTCAATTTGTTTTTTAATTTCATTTTCATGAACGGCTTCTTGAACTTGCGTTGAAGATAAATTTCTCTTTTGAAGCTCTGTTTCAGCAGCAGTAACGGCTTCTGACTGAAAATCATTCCTCTGCTCATTTACTATTTTCAGTAGCTCTGCATCTGTCCGCTGACTCATAATAATGGAAAACTCGTTCGTCATATCGTTTATTTTATTATTTACATGAACCTATTTATCAGCTTATCCTGCTCCCACACACACTATTGAGTTAAACATTCTATAATCAAATATTCACGCAAGTATTGCACTCAAACTCCGATTCACTCATTCAAAAATAAGTAAAAACTCATCTTCAGGCTCTATCGTCTAAAAATATAATGAAGATTAAACAAAAAGCGATGTTAAACCATTGATCAGATTCGTACAAGTGCTTCCAACGCTTTATTCAATACGAAAGTAGCTCCAGACATTGTTCGTAAGCATTCTCATTTTGACTGAACGAAGCAAAAAACATCTTACAACCAACGCAAACCAAATTACTCATTTTATGTTAATTATAAAAACACGTACAGAAATATCCGGCAATACAAATCAGAATTAACACAGACTTAATCTGAAACAGTAAAAATTGATTATTTTTGAACAATACAAGACTGATCAGAACATGAAAACCTTATACATTATCCGTCATGCGAAATCATCCTGGGATTTCCCGCAACTTTCTGATGAAGAACGTCCTTTGCTTGAAAAAGGAATCCGCAGAACTTTAAAGTCTATCCATTTCCTGAAACAACAAAATGTATTCCCTGACCTTATGATTTCCAGTCATGCCAAACGCGCATTTGAAACTACATTACTCATGGCCAAAGGTTTGGATTACCCTGTCGAAAAAATCATTACAGAACCTGCTTTCTATACCAATTCGGCTGAAGAAATGATCGATTTTATTTTCGGTCTGCCCGATGATAAGCAGCATGTTTTTATGGTGGGTCACAATCCCACATTTACCAATCTGGCCAATGAATTTTTGAGCGATAAAATTGACTTTTTACCAACCTCTGCCATTGTTGCCATTTCATTTGACGTGAATAACTGGAACGAAATCATTGGTTCCAAACATAAACTTGTTTTCACAGTTTATCCTAAAAAACTATAAGCCAACAGGCTCATTCATCCACGTACTCACTTCCAATCCATTGCCCCATGTTTGACAAAAAAGAGAGGTATTTAAACCGTGAAATCAGTTGGCTTCAATTCAACGAACGGGTGTTACAGGAAGCCAAAGATTCCACTACCCCGTTGATGGAACGGCTCATTTTCCTCGGAATATTTTCCAATAATCTGGATGAGTTTTTTAAAGTCAGAGTAGCCACACTCAACCGGCTGGTTAAACTCCGGCAGGAATACTCAGATGAGTTCGGATTTAATCACCAACGTACATTGCGCGATATCAGCGAATTTGTAGGAGAGCTTCAAACTGAATTCAGCACTACTTACAACCAGATTTTAAAAGAGCTGGAAAAAGAAAAAATTCATATTCTGAACGAAACCCAGCTTACCAGCGAACAGGGCGGTTACGTAATCAGATACTTTCGCGATAACGTTCGTCAGCATCTTTTTCCGATTATGCTGGAAGTATTTGAAGAAATTGAAAACCTGCAGGATAAATCCATTTATTTGGTTGTTGATCTTTTCAAAACACAAGACCCCGGTGTTGATGATCATGCGCTAATCAAAATTCCAACTTCTGATGTTTCCCGCTTTTTGATTCTTCCTCCTTCGGAAGAAGGCCGTACCGATTTAATTTTTCTCGACGACGTAATCCGGTATTGTCTGTGGGATGTTTTCTCAATTTTCGGGTATGACAAATTCACGGCCTATACAATCAAATTTACCCGTGATGCAGAGCTTGACATTGACAACGATGTTTCGAAAAGTTTTCTGGAAATTATGACCGAAAGTGTAAAACAACGAAAACACGGTGCAACCGTTCGTTTTATTCATGACAGTACAATGCCTGAAGATCTGCGTGATCATCTGGTTAAGAAGTTTAAGATCAAGAAAAAGGATACCCTGAAGAAAGGCGGCCGTTACCACAACAACAAGGATTTGATGAATTTTCCGCGCAATGTAGGTGGCGCACATCTTTGGTATGAATCTATGCAGCCGATGTATCTGCACGAATTACCATTAAACAAAAGTATTTTTGATGTAATTCGACGTAAAGACGTTATGCTACACTATCCCTACCAAACATTTCAGTATATCGTTGATTTATTACGTGAAGCATCAATTGATCCTCATGTCAGAGCGATAAAAATCACAATTTACCGTGCAGCAACCAACTCTTCGGTGATTAATGCACTGATCAATGCCGCACGAAACGGAAAACATGTAACAGTATATCTGGAACTTCAGGCTCGTTTTGATGAGCAAAACAATATTTACTGGGCCTCCAAACTCCAGGAAGAGGGTGTTAAAGTAGTGCAGTCTATCCCGGGCTATAAGGTTCATTGCAAACTAATTCTAATCCGGAGAAAAGAAAACGGACAGAACGTTTATTATGCAGCTATCGGAACCGGAAATCATAATGAGCAAACTGCAAAAGTATATGCCGATGAACATCTTCTCACTTCTAACCAAGAGATTACAAACGATGTAAATCAGGTATTTCATCTGTTTGATGCCCGTTACAATCGCCCCGATTTTCAAAAGTTAATTGTATCTCCATTCAATACCCGCGACTTTTTCATGAACCTGATTGATCAGGAAATTGCCAATGCAAAAGCCGGGAAAAAGGCCTGGATGATTTTGAAAATGAACAATCTGGTGGACAAACGCATTGTGGATAAACTTTACGAAGCAAGTCAGGCAAACGTTAAAATAAATTTGATTATCAGAGGTATCTGTGTACTGATTCCTGGAATTCCGGACGTAAGTGAAAATATTGAAGCCATAAGTATTGTTGATCGCTATCTGGAACATTCAAGAATTGTTGTCTTTTGTAACAATGAAGATCCCCTCTATTTCACTGGCTCGTCAGACTGGATGCAGCGAAATTTCGACCACCGCATTGAAGTAATGACCCCAATTCTTGACAAAGAAATACAGTCGGAATTATGGCAAATCTTACAGATTCAACTGGCCGACAACGTTAAATCGAGGTATATCAGCACCGACAACCCTAACAATTACAAGCTTAACAATTATAATTTCAGCATACGGGCTCAATCCGAAATCTATAAATTTCTGCGCAGCAAACATTAATCAATAACCCCAAACAGAACAATTATGCTTTTTGCATCCATTGATATAGGTTCCAATGCAGTTCGTCTGCTTTTTGCAAATGTTTACGAAACCAATGGTATTCCCAATGCAGCCAAAGCCACGCTAGTGCGTATTCCTTTGCGACTTGGTGAAGACGTTTTTCAGGATGGAATCATCACCGAAAAACGTATTCAGAAGCTTGTGAACACTATGAAAGCTTTTAAATTGCTGATAGACGTGTACGAACCTGTCGATTTCTCAGCTTGTGCCACAGCGGCAATGCGTGAAGCAGCAAACAACAAACAAGTCATCGAACGAATACAGGCTGAGGCAGGCTTAAACATCCGGATTATTGACGGACAGGAAGAAGCCAACATCATCCGGGCATCCAACAATCTGAGCTTTAACAATGATTATAGCCTATCAATGTATATTGATGTGGGTGGTGGTAGTACCGAAATTTCTGTTCTGCGTAACCATAAGTTTGTGAAATCCTATTCATTTAATATTGGAGCAGTACGTTTGCTAAACAACAAAGTGGAAGAATCGGAATGGAAACGCATGGAAGAATGGATACAAAGCTTCAGAGATGATTTTGGGAAAATTAACTGTATTGGTACCGGTGGAAATATCAACAAGTTAACGAAGATGTACGGGAACAATACAATCAATACCATCTCGTATCTTCAGTTGCAATATGGATATAAACAGCTCAAAAATATATCATTAAAGGAAAGAATTGAAAAGTTGGGAATGCGTCCTGACCGTGCCGACGTAATTGTCCCCGCAGCGAAAATTTATCTCACTATTATGAAAGCAGCCAGCATTGAAGCCATTGTAGCGCCCCGTGTTGGTTTAGCCGACGGTTTGATTTATGATTTATACAGCAAAAACACGTAAACGTCACTTGTATTTGATAATCTGCCAGGTGAGCAATTTTTTGAACAGCTTCATACAAGCATTGTAAACCTTTAAAAGATGAGAATCGAATTAAAATATTTTACGGGCACAGGCAATTCGCTAAAAATACTGAATACGTGCAAAGAAGTATTTACCGAAGCTGATCACTTAACCAGAATCTCTGAAATTAATTTAGAGAATAATTCGCTCCCTGAATCAGACATAACAGGCTTCTGTTTTCCAGTTTACGCATTCGGGATACCTCGTATTTGTCGGAAATATTTAAAGGCACTGGATACATTCAATAAAAAGCAGAAGGTGTTTATCCTGATTACTGCCGGCGATTCCGATGAGTCTGGTTTCTCAATCAGAGAATGTGAACAGATTCTAAAAAAGAAAAACTGTGAAATAATATATACCGCCGTTATTCAAATGCCTATAAACTGGACAATCTCTATGAATCCTCCTTCACCAGAGGAATACACCCCTATAATTAACAATGGCGTACAACAGACAAAACAAATTGCAAAAGAAATTTTAAGCGAATCAAGACGATTCCATGTATTTAATATCCCCAAAAGGTACGGAAAATTTGGATTGTATAAGGAATATCTACTCTTCAGGTATTTAGGAATATATAATCTGTGGCGAAACTTTAAGGTTTATGATAACTGCAATGGGTGCCAACTATGTTCAAAAATTTGTCCTACAAAAAGTATTACGCTGGTTGACAAAAAGCCTAAATGGGCCTCTACCTGCGAACAATGTATGCGTTGTGTAAATCTTTGCCCTAACGAATCAATTTACCAATCTTTTGGTGGTGACACAAAAGGCAAGAACAGATATTTTGAACCCGATTTTAATCCATTGAAAAAAATACGGACAGATTCAATCTGACAACCTCTTTACTGTTACATCCAGATATATCTTAATTTTGCAATCATGTATTACAAGATCATACAGCCCTCTGCAATTTTAAGTCAGTTTATAAAGCATTACTGGATTATGGAAACCGATGCTTACGAGGGTGATGTATGTGAGAGGGTGATTCCAACCGGAAGTATTCAACTCATGTTTCACTACAAGAAACCGTTTGTTGTAAAAAGCATCAACAATAAAAGTCTTACTCAGCCGCGATCAATTATCAGTGGAATCAACAACACCTTTTTCGATGTTTCAACGCATGGAGAGGCCGGGGTAATTGCGGTTTCATTTCATCCTTCCGGAGCCTGTAATTTCTTCCGTTTCCCAATGTCCGAAATTGAAAATCAAAGTTTTGATCTTTGTGACATCCTTAGTAAAAAAATCAAACAAGTAGAAGAACAAGTTTGTTTTGCAAAGAATATCGGGGAAAGAATCCTTATCATTGAACACTTTTTACGGGAACAATTATCGCCGGTTAAGCATCATGACTATACGCTTATCCAGCAGGCTATCAACCTTATCAATCAGCATCAGGGACAAGCAAACATCCTTGAATTATCAGAAAAGCTGTCAGTTACATCTAAAAATCTGGAACGAAAATTTTCCTCTCTGGTTGGAAAAACACCCAAACAATATTCAAAACTTGTACGTTTTCAATCCGTAATTTTAGACTTGAGCCGCAATCCGGATTCCAGCTTAACAGAGCTGGCGTATAAAAACGGTTATTTTGATCAGTCACATTTTATCAAGGATTTTAAACTGTATTCGGGTTATACCCCCGGTGATTTTTGGCTCAATTGCTCCTGCGATCATCTGGAAACCGATTTTGGATTCTAGACATTTTGTCTTTTTTTTACAATTCCGGTTTTTATATCAACGGTAATTTTGCAGCAGAAAACCATTGATTATAACGTAGCACATTGTTCGTTTATGAATAAAGAAAAAATAATTGTACAGAACGCCCACACCAACAACCTGAGAAACATCGACATCGAAATCCCCAAACATAAACTGGTGGTATTTACCGGAGTTTCAGGATCGGGAAAATCATCATTATTATTCGACACCATTTATACCGAAGCGCAACGGCAGTTGATCGAAACATTCAGCACCTTTGCCCGCACCCGTATGCCCAAGCTATCACGTCCGGATGTTGATGATATCCTGAATCTGTCAACCGCCATTGTTATTGATCAAAAACGGATGGGAAATAATTTACGGAGTACCGTTGGAACTGCAACGGAAATAAATACTTATCTGCGATTACTATATTCCCGGCTTGGAAAGCCTTTTATCGGTCCGTCGTTTTACTTTTCATTTAATCACCCCGAAGGTATGTGCCCTTATTGTCATGGATTAGGAAAACAAATCAAAATTGATCTGGATCTTTTTATCGACAAAGAAAAATCAATTGCAGGGGGAGCAATTACTCATCCTCATTATAAAGTCGGCAGCTTTCTGTGGAAAGAGTTAATTACACTGGGAGTTGTAGATGTAGAGAAGCCTCTCAAAGATTTCTCCAACGAAGAGCTGGAGATGTTTTTATACTCGGAACCTTTCCTGGTTAAAGGGGCAAAAGAAAAGTTGGCGTACAACCGTAACTTTGAAGGGATTGCCCGGAAGCTTGAAAAAGCGATAACAGGAAGAGCGGATGATGAAGCAGCAGAAGAAGATAAAAACGCTTACACAAAATATTTCACCTATAAAGTATGTGAGAACTGTTCAGGATCCCGCATTAATAAGAGAGCCCAAAGTGTAAAAATCAACGGATTCTCAATCGATGAGATCTGTAACATGGAACTGGTTGATGTTCTACCTTTTTTATTGGATATCATCGACGAGATTTCAAAACCTATTTTGAGAAAAGCTCAATATCTACTTCAACAGCTTATCGAAACCGGCGTTGGTTATTTGTCGCTCGACCGGGTTGTAAGTACCCTTTCGGGAGGAGAATCTCAACGGGTAAAAATGTCGAAACAAATGGATTGCAATTTAACAGATATGCTCTATGTGCTGGATGAACCTTCCATCGGGCTACATCCCCGCGACACCGAAAACCTGCTTAAAATTCTGTTCAGACTTAAAGAAAAAGGAAACAGTGTTTTTGTGGTTGAACATGACCCCGACATCATCAAAGCCGCCGAATGGATTGTTGATATCGGCCCCAAAGCAGGAAAGTATGGTGGAACGGTAGTTTATAACGGTGAGCCTTCGAGTCTTCAAAACACCGAAAGTCTGACCGGAGAATATCTCTACTTAAAACAAAGGCCTGTTTACAACCGAAAATCTTCAAATTCATTTTTCGAGATCAAAAATGCCACCGCCAACAATCTGAAAAAGGTGTCGGTAAGAATTCCCAAAGGCGTTTTAACCTGCATAACCGGAGTTGCCGGAAGCGGAAAAAGCAGTTTAATCCACGAATGCTTTGTAAAACAGCACCCGGAAGCTATCGTCATCGACCAGTCAACAATCGGAAAATCATCGAGGGCAAATACGGCAACATACATCGGAGTGTTCGATTTAATCCGGAAAGAATTCGCTTCAGCGACAAACTCCAATGCTTCGTTATTCAGTTTCAACTCAAAAGGAGCTTGTCCAAAATGCAACGGACAAGGCGTATTGACGTTTGAACTTCATTTCCTGGACTCTGTAAAAACCATCTGCGACGAATGCGAGGGCAAACGCTATCACTCAGAAGTCCTCGACCTGAAATATCAGGAAAAAAATATTGCGGAGGTTTTAAACATGACCATAAATCAGGCATACGACTTTTTTGAGGATCTCAAGATACGGAAACACTTACAGTTATTGCAGAAAACAGGTTTAGGATACCTGAAGCTGGGGCAATCACTCAGCACCCTTTCCGGTGGAGAGTCGCAACGACTGAAAATAGCGTCCGAACTCACAAAAGAGAGCACTATCTACATTATGGATGAGCCGACAACAGGACTTCACATGTCAGACATCGACAATTTTTATCAAATCATAAAATCATTGGTCGCAAAGAATAACACCGTTATCATCATTGAGCACAACCTCGATATCATTAAATATGCCGACTGGATAATCGACATGGGCCCGGAAGGAGGTAAAAACGGAGGAGAACTCCTATTTGAAGGCATTCCTGAAGACATCGTAAATTGCGAGAACTCCTACACAGGGAAATACCTTCGGAAAATATTGTAATTAAAACTCACCAACGCTGAGACTTTCTCAAAAGTCATAATCTTAATATGCATTCGTGACTCAATATGACAGTAAGTTTTGAAATATTTCCTGCAAGCGTTTATTTTTTGAGCAAAGCCCATAACGGATTACTCACAATTAAAATCCATTACAGAAACCTCCGTTCAATATAAAAAGGAAGATTGCGCAAGAATTGCAAAATGAATAGCAAGAATGAACAAATTTAAATTTGAAACGGCTCCTACTTTTGCACTCTCGTTCAATCAAATTTATGACAACTATGGTTTCAACTGAAGATTCATCGAAAAGTATTCCTGCAACGATGGCAGGATTAATGCTAAGTTTATTGCTTTCGGCTCTTGATAATTCTATCGTATCAACAGCCATGCCGAGAATTATCAGCGATTTACAGGGAATGGAACATTATTCATTGCCCTTTACTTCCTATTTATTGCTTTCTACGGTAGCAATTCCCATAGCCGGGAAACTTTCGGATGTATTCGGACGAAAAGTGGTGGTACTATGGGGAATGATCTGCTTTCTGCTGGCATCGGTATTATGTGCTTTTTCCGCAAATATGCTTATGCTGATTGCATTCCGCGGATTACAGGGGGCATGTGGCGGTGTATTAGCTTCCAGTGCTTTTATTATTACCTCGGAACTTTTTCCACCTCAGAAACGGGGAAAATATATCGGGATATTAGCATCAATGCATGGACTGGCCAGTTTACTCGGTCCTGTAGCAGGAGGATTAATCACGGATTATATTTCGTGGCGCTGGATATTTTTAATCAACATCCCGATCGGTTTATGTGCATTTTGGTTACTCCGCCGTTTCCTGCCCAAACTGAAACATACAGATCATTCCAACGGTCTCGACGTAAAAGGTATTCTGGTTTTTTTATCGGCTATTATTCCATTCCTGTTTTGCTTTGCCGAAGGGGGGAAACTTTTACCGTGGACATCGCCCCTGTTGTTTATTTGTTTTGCATTATCGGTATGTTTGATGTTTTGGTTTGCACGTTTGGAACAAAAATCGCATTCCCCCATGCTACCTCCCGGCTTGCTGAAAAACCGGATATTTCGAAAAGCAGCTTTTTCAGCCTTTCTGGCTTACGTAGCCTTGTTTGGGGTAATTTTATATGTACCTTATTTAGTGCAGATCATACTGAAAAAAGGAGCCGCTTTCTCAGGACTGATGATGCTGCCAATGTCGCTTTCAATGGTGACCGGCGGAATGCTTGGTGGATTTCTGGTTTCAAAATTCCAACGATTCCGGTCGTTGAGTATTCTAAACTTCAGTGTGGCAATCATAGGCTTTGTCATTCTGCTGGTTTCAGGGCAAAGTATTTCTACCGCAATATTGATTATCGCACTTATATTTATCGGGTTGGGTATTGGAATGAATTTTCCGGTTGTCAACATCGTTCCCCAGTCGGTTTTTCCGGTTACTCAATTGGGAATTGTAATTTCAACGCTCGAATTTTTCCAGATAATGGGAGGAGTAATTTCCACCTCTATACTCGGCTACTTACTCCACGAGTCACTAACCGCTATTCTGGCGCTAAGTATTGCGACCCTGGTTCTTGGAATTATTTCCATGTCGTTTTTGGACGAAAAAACCGTGCGTGAAGGGTTCTTAAATCAGAAAGTAAACTAATTTAGAAGGGGCGAACAGGCAATACTATATCGTATTCCAATACGTCGTAGTCATTGCGAAGGTGTAACTCAGGCGGGTATATTTCCAACGAAGGTTTTTCGTCGGGGATATATCCGCTTTGAGGCAGCCATTTGCCATAGATCAATGCATACGCATCAGAGATATCTTCCTTTTTGCCCTTGAAATGATACCGGGCATACTTACCTGCCAGGATATCGATGGTCTTAATTTCCCCTTTGACCATCTCAATATTTTCGGGTACGGTAATACATGCCCGGTAACGACATTTAGCCTGAGGCGTAATCCCCGGATTATCAAAAGGAATTCCGATAAACTGAGTATCGGAATTCAATAAATCGTGAATTGAAGCAAATTGCAGAAGCTTTTTCCATGACTTTGGAATGCCTGTTGAATAACCATTAAGAGTTTGTGCATACGCTACGTGGAATGCCGGCAAATAAACAATTTCAATGCAGGAAAAATCAGCTCCATCTGTTTGCGTGAGAATACTTTTCGGAGGAATATTCAACGAATGAAAATCATGGAGATGTTGTTTCAGATATTGACTCGGAGATAGTTTATAATATTTTTTAAACGACCGCGAAAATGTGGAAATGGAGGTAAAACCACAGTCGATTGCAATTTCCGACACTGATTTATTGGGCATTAAACACAGCCGGTTAGCTGCTTTTTCGAGTTTTATCCGTTCAATATAATCGCGTGGAGTTTCGCCAATCATCGACGTAAAAATACGATGAAAATGATACGGAGAAAAGCAGGCAACCGAAGCCAGAAGATCTAACGTCATTTCTTCGGCAACGTGCTCCGAAATATAGTCAACTACCTGATGAATCCGTTCATTATAGGACTGTTGCGATAACGAAATACCCATAAATACATTCTGTTTGAATTACACAAAGGTAGTAAGTAAACGGCTATGACTGCAATTAACCCAAAGCACCTGCTCCCTTCAGGTATATTCTCAACCGGAACTTTTACGATCGTTAACTTCCCTGCCACCCGTTTTCCAACTTCTTTGTTGGTTGCATTATTTAAGCAGTAAATGTCACGGAAATAATCTGTAAAGAAATATAAGGGGAGCTTTTGCCGGAAGATCAAGTATATGCAAACCAAGTATTTAGCACAAAAACAACAATCTTTTAAGCTTGCCCAAGTACCGTTCAACCTAGAATAATCACCGGGAGCTACACATCGCTTATATTACTAGTTTATTGTAGCCAATTACTTTTTTAAAATAATTTCCCCTATTTCATATTCATCCGGTAAATTATAAAAATCGGTCTTCTTAAGAAGATAAGAGCCTTCAAATTTATCATTAAATTTAATTTTGTACCTTTTCACCGAGGTAGTTATTCCATTTACAGTGTTTAATTTTTTAAATGAATTTGTTAATATTATATCATCTGTCAGATTTTGTTTTAATTCAGCAAGTGTAGGTACTGTTGGCTTTGAATTTAAATTATAACTCAAATAATTCGGTTCATAACTTTCATTTGATTTAATTGTAGTCTTTTGTTCTATTTCAAGATACTTCTCTCCATCAAGCATAATAAGCCTAATCCAGAGACCATTTTCTTCTGGTATCTTTGGTCTTACATTTACTGAAATACTATTTGTTTCATATTTAGTTCCATTAAACTCAAAAGCAAACGGACCAATGGTATAGCTTTTAGCCTCCTTAAATACTAACACTCTATTTAATTCTCCAAATAAATCTTGGCTAAATAAACCTGAACTAGAAACTTCAATGGAATCACCAAGTTCATTTTTTAAATATTCAGTTAATATGTCTGGTTTCATAATCAATGTAACTTCTTCTCCAACTCTTGGCTCAAGATTGTTTACGCTAAGTTCAATCTTTTTCTGTGCAGATAAATTAAAGCTACAGAGCAAAATAATTAGTAATAGAATGTTCTTCATGTTTAAATATTTAGCATTTATCATTAATTTTTACATCCATTTGTCATATCCATAATCACAGTTAATAAATATTCATAATAATAAATTCTTATGGGTCTTTAGAGCAATTGTCCACAACGTTTTGCAGCTACCCGAAGGTGGTGATTCCGAAGCACTAAAACTGTCTGCCAGCACTGAACTTGACACGAAGTACAAAGCTTCATTTAAGCACTGAACCCGCTTTTTTGCCAAGCATCTGTTACCTACCGTTTTTCTGTCGTCATTCAAATCTACTTCCTTTATGAATTTCAAATTGGGGTTCAATAACAAATACTCCCTTTTTATTTATAAAGCCTGATTTTCCGTTTATTTCAGCATATGCAAGCCCATTCGTAAACCGACTTGCGTATTCAAATGTAGGCTCAATAATTATTTGTCCTTTCTTGTTCACGAACCCCCATTTGCCATTTAATTTAAAGTTTGCAAGTCCTTCATTAAAGTGCCATATCTCGTCAAATTTGCATTCAACAATTAATAACCCTTTTTCATTGTACGCTCCCCATTTATTATTCTTGTCTTGCACAATATACATATGGTCTGATAAGTTGCCAGTCACCTTAAAAATCGGTGGAACAATTGTGTCGCCTTTGTCATTCTTTCGTCCTTGTCCTGTCGGTGTAGTAAAACTGTTTGGATAAACTTCTCTAGGAACCCAAAGGCGGTGCTTTTCAGATATATCATCTTCGTCATAGGTTTTTCCTTTCTTGTCAATGAGTAATTCGTCTCCCTCAAAAGTTTCTACCTGTGCATAATCACTCATAAATGGATAGCAAGTTTCATAGATTAATGGAATAACAATTTTCCCTTGTTTATTAATAAAGCCGCAACTGTCATTAATTGTCACATCACTAAGACCATTGTTAAAACCCATAAATGTTTCATCATACAAAAATGAAATTATTGTGTCACCTTTCAAATTAATAAAGCCATACTTCGTCCCATTACTAACTGCTGCAAGTCCATCACTAAATAATTCTGCATCTTTGTATTTTGGTTGAATAATTATTTCTCCTTTGCCATTAATAAATCCATACAAACTGTCTTTTTCCACCAAAAGTTGTTTGTTCTTGTCACCTTGAAGAATATAATCCCAAGTCGGTTGAATTATAATATTACCTTGTCTGTCAATGCAACCGAATTTACCATTGAGCCTAACAACAGCAAGTTGTTGCGACTTGCATGCTGTCATTAAAATGGCCAAAGCTATTATTAAGTAATATCTCTTTAAAATAACAGGTAACATTTATATAACTGCAATTACATTTATTTCCGATTTCGTTGAAATGCAAATTTCATCAACGAATTGATTATTTTTCGTATATTTAACTAAATCGCTCTTATTCATTTACATCTGTTATTTTTTAGTCAGTAAAAATAATAAAGTTTTTAAACTATCTGCAACGTAATGAAAAAAATAACAAAACTCCTACCTCCCCACCACTCTTTACATCGCTTCCAGGATTGAGGAGATTGAAGTGATTGAGAAAGATTGAAAAGGTACTTGTCAGTCTCTTCGGTCCTTTCAATCTCATCAGTCTTGATTGAAGAGATTGAAATTCTGGCTTCTAACTCCTAAATTCTTTTCAACCATCACCACCCAAAGGGTCTTCGACCTCTTCGGGGGTGCTTCTGTATTCAAACTTCTAACTCCTGTCTTCTAAATTTTTCCTCACCTCCTAACCACCAGTTTTTCAACTTCTTTGTTAGTTGTATTGGTTACCAAAATAAGCTGGAAGATGCCACGGAGAGCATGGTGTAAAGGGATATGCAGGGTACTTTCACCGGTAGCCTAAGCATATTGTAAAAAACAATAACCTTTTAAGCTTGCCCAAGTACCGTTCAACCTAGAATAATCACCGGGTGCTACGCATTGATCATATTTCTAGTTTATTATGGAATAGGTACTCTATTCATTTGTTCTATGTCTAAATGAATTTGTTAATGCGTCAAATGTAAAAGTGTTATTTGAAAATTCAGTGTTTAAGTCAAATACTATTTCCCTTTCAAATTTGTCGTTGTTGAAAGGTTTCATTTTGTCAAACGCAACTGAATAAATTGATAAGGGCTGTTTTTTATTAATTACTCTTATATTCTTTTGTTCTTCGTCAAGTAAAATGTAATTGCCGTTTAAGGTATCGAAATACATCGGCACAGTGTAACCTAAAACATTGTAGTAACCTTTGTATGTAAATGCCCGTAATGTCTTTCCATTTTGATCTATAAGTTTTGCATTTTGAATATTTATCGTGTCGTTATGCTCTTGGATAACTAAAATAGTATTGTCATTTATTAGCTTCGTTCCGACTTGCAAAAAACGTTTATCTGAAATCTCAATATTTTTTCCATTTGATTTTAATATCTTTCTACAAGTTAATATAAAGTTCTTAGTTGTCGGAATTTCTACTTTCCCGTCACAGTCAGATCCACCATAATAATTATTTAGTGAATTTTCTATTAGTTCTCCTTTTTTGTTAATCATAAAAAAACATTGCCCACCAACATCACTTTCTGGAACCCAAAATTCTATTGTAAAAAGGAAAGATTTGAAACTGTTTAGGTAGCCAATGAAATTTGGTAATTTTGAGTCAGATCGCGTCAAAATACCACCATCAAATATTTCCCTGAAGTTGTCTTTGGTTATAGTCTTTGAGAAAACGGATTTACCTAAATTGTCGGTAAGTGAAATAGTGTAAGTTGCATTGTAACCCTTGTAAACATCTTTATAGTGTTTCCCTTTGCCAATATAAATGTCTGTGTGGTAAAACAATTTTGAAGGTTCAATATTAGCTGAATATCTCAAAGTGAATTTTTGGTTGTCAATGATTAAAACTGTGTCCTTTTTTTCAAGGACTGCTTTGTTGTCAGTTGAATTACATTCATTTATAATTGTGTCTGCACTTACTGTTTGATTTGAATTGTCATTTTTAGTAGTTGTCCCATTGTTACAACTTGTCAAAATGATACCAAAAGTTAATATATAAATAAGTCTTTTCATTGTGTGCTATCGTCTGTAATACTTCTAACTAACATTTTTGGGAAACACTCATTAAATGACACTTAGCTTCAAAGTTGTTTTCGCAATATTTTCTTGTTTTATCTTTTAACGTTAGCCTTGAAAATTAAAGGCTCCGGTATAGAGGGGATTGCTAGTAACGGGTAAATAACTGC
Organism: Bacteroidales bacterium; assembly: GCA_963667975.1. Classification (GTDB taxonomy): domain Bacteria; phylum Bacteroidota; class Bacteroidia; order Bacteroidales. The sequence continues at coordinate 2,179,515 of OY764079.1, read as the reverse complement.
AATTGCGGTTATTTACAATTTAGGCAAGATGCATCAGCTAATTTATGATTTTTCGTATATTTAACCAAACCACTATTGATTAATTTACATCTGCTATTTTTTAGTCAGTAAAAATAATAAAGTTTTTAAACTATCTGCAACGTAATGAAAAAAATAACAAAACTCCTACCTCCCCACCACTCTTTACATCGCTTCCAGGATTGAGGAGATTGAAGTGATTGAGAAAGATTGAAAAGGTACTTGTCAGTCTCTTCGGTCCTTTCAATCTCATCAGTCTTGATTGAAGAGATTGAAATTCTGGCTTCTAACTCCTAAATTCTTTTCAACCATCACCACCCAAAGGGTCTTCGACCTCTTTGGGGGTGCTTCTGTATTCAAACTTCTAACTCCTGTCTTCTAAATTCTTTCTCACCAGCTTTCCAACTTCTATATTGGTCGTATTGGTTATCAAAATAAGCCGATAGATACCACGGAGTTTCAAACAGCCTCATTTGCAACACAAAAACCTTAAACGGGTTTTACCGGAATACAAAAATCAACAATATATTTTCCGTTTTTGGGTTCTTCCGGATACGTTTCAAAATAAAGCTTATCGTCCGGTTGATATCCGCTGTCCGGGAACCATTGCCCGTAAATCCAGTTCCATGCTTTAGGGAAATCCTGTTCGGTAAGTTCAAAGCGACATACAGCATACGTTGTTGCTTCAATCTCCATTTTTCCAATCTCTCCTCCTACTTTTGTCCCGGGCGGAACCGTAATGCACAAACTCATTCTGAGATTATCGCTGAGTGCCACATTCGGGTTATCGTGGTATAACACCAGGTATTTAAAATCCTTACCACCTGTTAAGCCTCTAGCCCCGGCCCATGCAAACAGTTTGTTCCTATGATTTTGGTATAGTTCCTTGTCTCCGTTATAAGGCCCCATACTCCGGATGTACGCGACTGTCATTTTGGGAAGTGCTTTCACCTCCACACTTTTGCTTATTTCCATATTTGTCCTCCATTTAATTGTTTGTAATGCAGGACAAAAGTATAGAACAGGCTTCTCTTCTTGTTGTTCCGGATTGCTATCTGGTTGACTTATCTTGCTCTGTTGAAGTTTCTCTTTCCGGTACTGCGAAGCGGAAATACTGAAATAGTTCCTGAAATTTCTCGAAAATATCGAAATATCAGAAAATCCACATTTAAAAACTATTTCGGAAATACTTTCTGTTTTGTTTGCCAGAATTAATGAGGCTGCTTTTTCGAGACGAAGGCGCAAAATAAACTGGAATGGAGTCTCCCCTACTATTGAATGAAAAATCCTGTTAAAATGGAACTTAGAGAAATTAGCCACGGCAGCCAACTCTTCTAAAGTCATTGATTTTTCCAGATTCAGCTCAATATAATCAAATGCTTTATTGATCCTTGAAATATAGTCGGCATTTTGTTGTTTGGAGTCGTTCATTCTTTCACCGGTAAAATATCGTTGATTAAATCGATCAGTTCTTCTTAATTTTCACGAACATACGAAATAACAGGCAATTGCAGGTATCGTCCGATCCTCATACTCCTGCAACCGCCCGATTGTTTTCGTTACGGCTCATTGCTTCAATTATGCTTTCATTGCGCTTTATCATTAAATTTGGAATCCACTACCTGCAATTACTTTCCACGAATTGTTAAATAATTTCCAGACCCTTAAGTATCTGAATTTCCCTTCAATAATCTGGCCGGCATAGTTTACTTTTAAATAAATAGTAACCGCAACCATCGAAATATCTTCAATTGTCTTTATTATCTGATCCGATGCCGACATTTCATAAACGGTCATAATCCCTGAGCGATAATTTTCAATATCCATTGCCTTCGTAATTGTCTGTCCTGTTGGAATATTAAAAATTAAATTATCGTGTAAAAGCTCATCAAGTACATCAATATTGCCTGTTTTCAATGCTTCTGAAAGTCTGTTTTCACATTCAATTATGTGCGCTTCTTGTGTCATAAGTTTATTCTGTCAATTTGTTTTTTGTTCGTTTTATTGGATCTGTTGTCTTATCAGAAAACAGCTAATGGTCGAGGCTATATATCGTTGGGGAACGTAATGCCGTTGATTTGTCAGCCGTGACGAAACTTTACCAGCGAAAACTGAACATTCCAAACCGCTGAAACCCGCATTGGGGATGGGCGGGAGTTCTGTGTACGTGTATTTTATAGTTCCTTTTTTGTTAAAACAACCGACCGGCTAAAGAATACTTTGGGTCTATCTACAATATTCAACCCCATGCTCTTTAATTTATCAACCATTAATTCAAATGATTTTTTGGGAACATGAAATTTGGGTTCAACAATAAATATTAATCCATTGGGATTTAAGATTGATAACAATTCTCCAAAAAGCTTATCTTGATTTGGCACTTCATGAATCATGTAAAATGCTAAAATAAAATCAACCTTTTCAACAACCCCAATACTTTCTTCTAAACATTTATGCAGTGTTATTAACTTATCTAATTCAGTTCCGCTAATTTTTTGCCTAACCTTATCAAGCATTCCCTCTTGTAAATCGGCAGCTATAACTTTCCCTGAATTATTTAGCATTTTTGCAATTTCTATTGTAAAAACTCCAGGGCCACAGCCTAAATCCAGAACCGACATCCCTTCGTTTATAAAAGGCTTTACTATTTTTTGGGGGTTCTGTAGAAATTTCCGGATTGAATTATCTAATCCGCCTGCATTTTCAACAGAACATACCCTTGTTTTCTTCTCTTTACTCATATTGATTATTTTAATCGTAATGTTATACTATATTTTCGTGGATTTCATAACTACCACGGCTATATCTGTGTTGGATTGCATGGCTTCGTTGTATTGTAACAAATTCCCCAACTCGGAATGCTATCAAAGCAAGGATCATCTCCAATGTCTATAATCCTACCATTTTCAATTTGTCCATGAAATATTATAAGAAATGCTTTTCCCATACTTGGATATTTTTCAGGACGGCTCAGTATTACAGCCAACTCATTTATAGACGCACCTGATTTCCCGAAAAAATGCATCTATCCACCCAAACACAGGTGACTTTATGCACTTTTTGACTCTATTTTCATTACTGTTCATCTTCCGGATTATCACCTTGGTATTAATGCAACAGGAACAGAATCATTGTCAAAGCTATGAATATTTTGAATATCAGGCAGGAAAAAAATCACTCCTGAGCAACACCTATCTGATAAACTCAGCGCCCACAAATCAAAGGAGCCTGACCCGCTTTACGCGAATCAGACCCTTTAACTCACATCCCCCAACTAAACCTTAGTTTCTTTTGATAATCTTTAATCCTCCTTCTTGTCCTTTGGCTACAAACAGATAGGTTCCGTCAGAGGTAACATAGTTTGCGCTTCCCGGATAAGCAGGATCATCCCAAACACCCACTATATTCAGGATGTTCCCACTCGGAGGATATTCGGCAAATGCAACGCCATCGGCACCATTTGCCATATAAACATAATTATTGTCGGCACTTACAGCATTGGTATTGCCAAGGGTAAGCATATTCAACGGCGACTTAAACACCATTTGTCCGTTTACTACATTATACGCTTCCATTCCGTACATCCCTTTGGAAACATAGCAAACATTATCGCCTGCTTTCATAAATATGGTTGATTTTCCGGAATATGCATATTGAGGTTCCACATTTTGGTGTTTAATCTCCCCAACAGGGATTACCTTTTCCGAATTTTCATCGGATAACCCAATCTTATAAACATGCAGATTTGAATTCGCCCCTGATTCGAGGGTAAGCTGTGTATTGCCATTTGACCGGCCATTTGCGGCAGCATAAATTGCACCATTGTATAAATCGCTGGCTACAAAGTCCAGATTTGATTTCTTCAAACAATAGGTTCCGCCATTTGTACTTCCTGTCGAAACATAGAGCCAGTTTCCACCCTGAACAACTCCGTTTGCCGAAGCTGTATTCCCAACTTTCGTTGGAATACAATTATTTGCACCATTTACAACTGTACCGTTGGCTCCATTCAGTTGTACAGGAATCACTACAGCTCCCAGCTTTTTTGAGGAACCTGCCAGATACAGCACATTGCCCGAAAGATCGCTTGCATTCAGATCAATGCTGCTAAATGTAACTTGTGAAATAAGGACAGGAGTCGCCGGGTTTGATAAATTCAACACGTTCAAAGCTCCTTTATATCCTTCTCCTCTTTCGGCATAGGTAACATAGGCTTTGTTATTTTTTACAAAAACACTGGTCGCACTAAGCTTTACCCATCCCACTACCGGACTTTGTACAGACGCAATTAACGAGAAAGGAGCCACCACTTTTGCGCCTTTAAAATTGATGGGTTCATTGATAAGCTGTATAGAACCATTAAGCAAGGCCTCATCATTTACAATACTGTATTCCTGATTACCGGCAACATTCTCTGGCTCTTCTGCCTTTTCACATGCCGAAAATAACATTGTAAGGAATATGACCGATAGAAACAGCTTTGCTTTCATTGCTTGTTTTTTTACAAAAGCTCCAAATACCATACCACCAACCATAAACAAATGTAATACTGATATTTACATAAAACAGGAATAAATAACAATTGTCCGCCAGCCTTATAACCGATTCCAAAAAGGGACAAACCTGTTCTTTGATCACATTTTTTAAGCGATTCTTAAATCAAATCGATTCTGATCCAAAAAAGCTCCCGATATTTGCACAGTAATTCAATACGAAATCATGAATTCTATCACTATGTTTGCTCCAGCACTTCTTATGATTTCGAAGCCTGTTCCATTTGTGGTAACCTTACTTCTGTTGCTTTTACTTGCAAAAGTGCTTGGTGAAATCATGGAGCAACTACGGCAACCGGCGATGATTGGTGAAGTTCTGGCCGGAATAATTCTCGGGCCAACCTTGCTTGGGTTTGTAAACACTTCCGAAGAGCTGAAAGTGATTTCCGATCTGGGAGTTTTTCTGCTTGTAATCATGGCCGGAATGGAAATCGACATTGAATCAATCCGTGAGTCAATCAGAGGAAAAAACTTCTGGATTGCATTGCTGGGTTTTTTGGTTCCGATTACCAGCGGGATCACTATTGGCTTACTGTTCAATCTGAACATGATGCTTACGGTATTTTTAGGGCTATGCATCTCTATTACCGCACTTCCGGTAAGTATTCGCATATTGATTGATCTCGGGAAACTGAATACGGATGTTGGTCAGAAAATTATCTCCGCCGCCATTTTCAATGATATTGTCTCTTTGCTGATTTTAGGGGTAATTCTTGATATTAAAGACGGTGCCGGAAACTATGCCGACTTAAGCTTATCTGTTTTATTTACAGTTGCAAAACTCGTAGTTTTCACAGCGTTAATCATTTTTATTTATCGGTTTTTGCAACGGGCTAAAAACAAGATGGAGTTTATCACCCAGCGCATCGACTTCGTTACCAACTACTTAAAAGGCAAAGAATCCTTATTTGCAATGGTAATTGTTTTTGTGCTTGCCTTTGCCAGCATTACTGAAATTGTCGGGTTGCATTTTGTAATCGGAGCATTTTTCGGAGGAATGCTTTTAACCTCTGAAATGCTTGGACGTGATAAATATCTGGGAGTACAGAAATCAATATCCGGAATCACAATGGGATTTTTAGCTCCGGTATTTTTTGCAAATATGGGTGTTCATTTTAACCTCTTTGAAATAAACAACATCAGTTTATTGCTTATCATATTGCTCTTTTCATTCATTAGTAAAATTTTGGGTGGATATTTGGGAGGATCACTGGCAGGAATGGGACGTCGCAAATCCCTCACTTTAGGAATAGGATTAAATGCCAGAGGAATCATGGAACTTGTGATCGCAAATATTGCATTGCAAAACGGGTTTATCGACATCTCTATGTTTTCGATTCTGGTGCTGATGGGAATAACAACCACCGTAATTACGCCTATTCTCTTAAAACGACCACAAATGAGCTTTTAAGTCTTATTTCCGCTATTGTTTACGCATTTTTCACAGGTATTTGTGCTCCATTTCAGGCATTCAGCTTCAGAAAACCCAATATTAAGTTTATGTTAAGTTTGCAGGATTATAAAAAAATTATAAATTCATTTTCAGCACTTAAGAGTACATTATAAAATGATTATTTTTGGGTTAATAAATCCCTGAATGGCAGAAAAAGGAAAAGCTATATTTTTGCCATCAGTTTTATTGTATTCTAATACTGCGATATATGTTTGGATTACCTTTAGAAATTAGCATTTTACTCATTTTATGTATTATTGCTGTAATGGCATTTGAATTCATAAACGGGTTTCACGACACTGCCAATGCTGTAGCAACCGTAATTTATACCAATTCATTAAAACCTACCCATGCGGTAATCTGGTCCGGAATCTGGAATTTTATCGGAGTGAATGTGGGAGGTATTGCCGTAGCAATGGGGATCGTAAATCTGCTTCCCACCGAAGTTTTGGTTGATCAGAATATGGCTCACAGTATCTCGATGATATTAGCCTTAGTATTAACCGCAATCATCTGGAACTTAGGAACGTGGTATTGGGGAATCCCTTGTTCAAGCTCACATACGTTAATTGGTTCAATTTTTGGCGTTGGAATTGCGTATATGCTAATCCCCGGTAACCACGATATCGCTTTAAACTGGAACAAAGTAAAAGACATCGGATTATCGTTATTAATTTCGCCCGTCTTTGGATTTGGATTGGCATTGTTGTTAATGATGCTTTTGAAAAAGACTGTTAAGAACAAAAAAATATTTGACGAACCTTCCAAAAAGAAAGCTCCTCCAATGTGGATTCGTGCAATCCTTGTTCTCACCTGTACCAGCGTAAGTTTTTCACATGGTTCGAATGACGGACAAAAAGGTGTTGGTTTATTTATGTTGATTTTAATTGGCATTGTTCCCGCATATTTTGCAATCAACACAAACTCAAGTCCTCAAAAATTGATGAGCGACGTACAATCTGTTGAAAAATATATAGACAAAATTGATCTTAAGACGGTTAGTTACGTAAAGCAATCAACATTAGGCGTAATTCGTCACCAGATTGATACAATGAAAGTGGTTTTAACAAATACACCAACCTTTAAACATCTGAAAGACAAGCGAACCTTTGAACTTCGTAAAGACATCATTCTAGTATGTAAAGAAACCGATAATATCCTAAAAACTGAATTTGGTGAACCAAAAATCAATCTTACAGCTAAAGAAAAGGAAGATTTAAAGAGTAGTTTAAAAAATCTGAAAGACTATACAGAATATGCACCTAAGTGGGTGATATTATTAATATCTTTGTCGCTTGGTTTAGGCACCATGGTTGGCTGGAAACGAATTGTAGTTACCATTGGCGAAAAGATAGGCAAATCACACCTTACTTACTCGCAGGGAGCCAGTGCCGAAATTATTGCAGCAAGCACCATCGGAGTTTCTACATGGTTAGGATTACCAGTGAGTACAACTCATGTTCTATCATCGGGTGTTGCGGGTGCAATGGTTTCTGGTAAAGGGTTGAAAAATCTCCGTAAAGGCACTGTGAGAAGTATTGCAATTGCGTGGGTTATCACACTTCCTGTAACAATTGTTCTTTCAGGAGGATTATTCCTTCTCTTCCGCTGGATCTGGGCCTAGTGAACAAACATCACTTATGGAACTTATACACACGCTGATTGATTTTGTCCTTCACATCGACAAACATCTTATTGAAATTGTTGGTAATTATCATGTTTGGACTTATCTGATCCTGTTTACAATTGTATTTTGTGAAACAGGCTTGGTTGTAACGCCTTTTCTCCCGGGGGATTCGCTCCTGTTTGCGGCAGGCACCATTGCTGCACTGGATGGCAATCCATTAAACATCGGATTACTCGTACTCATAATCTTTATTGCTGCTTTTTCGGGAGACAATACCAACTATTGGATAGGGCACTTTTTAGGGCAGAAAGTATATGAGAAGGATTATAGGTTAATCAAGCGAAAAAACATTGATAAAACGCATGAGTTTTATGAAAAGTATGGTGGTAAAACCCTGATTATCGCTCGTTTTATGCCAATCGTCCGTACATTTGCCCCTTTTGTAGCCGGTGTTGGAAAAATGACGTATCGTCATTTTATCTTTTTCAGTTTACTTGGAAATCTTATCTGGGTAAATCTGTTTTGTTTTGCAGGTTATTTCTTCGGAAACATTGATTTTGTGAAGAATAACTTTTCAATTGTAATTATTGCAATTATTTTACTATCGCTCGTCCCCCCTGTATTTGCAGCGTTAAAACACAGATTCAAATCTAAATTGTAAGCGTATATGAAAAAACATGCTGCCCATGGCGGTCTCGTTCCGGGACTTAGCCTTGCCGGTATTATTGTTACTCTGGGTATTGTTTATGGGGATATTGGGACTTCTCCCCTTTATGTAATGAAGGCTATTTTGAACAGTACAAATGATGTTACACCTAAATATATTTTGGGAGCACTTTCCTGTATCATCTGGACTCTTACGTTACAAACAACCGTAAAATACATCCTGATTACACTGCGAGCTGATAACAAAGGGGAAGGCGGAATCTTTTCATTGTTTGCATTAATCAGAAAAAGAGCAAGCTGGGCGTATATGATTGCCATTATTGGTGGTTGTACATTGCTGGCAGACGGAATCATAACTCCCTCGATTACGGTAACATCTGCGATTGAAGGGTTGAATACTTACAATCCAAATATTCCGGTAATTCCGGTTGTATTGGCAATAATCGTGTTCCTGTTTGTAATTCAGCAATTTGGAACAAACTTCCTTGGGAAATCTTTTGGCCCTGTAATGTTTATCTGGTTTTCATTTCTGGGCATATTGGGATTAATCAATCTGTTCAGTTTTCCATTGGTATTACAATCATTTAATCCATACTATGCATGGGATTTGCTCACACACAATCCTTCCGGTATTTTGTTATTAGGGGCTGTATTTCTCTGTACTACGGGGGCCGAAGCTTTATATTCGGACCTTGGCCATTGTGGGCTTAAAAATATTCGGATTAGTTGGATTTTTGTAAAATCAACTCTGATTTTAAATTACTTAGGACAGGGTGCATGGATTCTATCGAATGTATCTTTGTTAAAACCTGGCATCAATCCGTTTTTTGCAATTATGCCTCAGGAAATTATTTTCTTTGGTGTTGTCATTGCAACATTGGCCGCAATCATCGCAAGTCAGGCATTAATAAGCGGATCCTATACAATTATCAGTGAAGCTATTTCATTAAATTTCTGGCCAAAAATCAAGATAAACCATCCCACAACAATCAAAGGACAGATGTATATTCCAAGTATAAACTGGTTTCTGTTTACGTGTTGTGTTCTGGTAATTATCTATTTCAGAGAGTCTTCAAAAATGGAAGCAGCCTATGGTTTATCCATTACAATTACCATGTTAATGACAACCATGCTCCTAAGTATTTATCTGAAACAACAAAAGATACCCATTTATATAATTGGCGTATTTTTAGCTATCTACGCTTCTATTGAAGGTGTATTTCTTTATTCAAATATGAATAAATTTATGCATGGAGGCTGGGTTACCATTGTGATTGCGGGATTGTTATTTGCAATTATGTATTTCTGGTACAATGGACGTAAAATCAAGGATTCATTTTACGATTATATCAAAATAGAGCCTTATCTGCCTGTTATTGAAGACCTGAGTAAAGACAAAGAAATCCCTAAATATGCCACAAATCTCGTGTATGTAACACGTGCAAAACGAGCCAAAGATCTGGAATCAAAAATCATATACTCTTTACTTCATAAACAGCCCAAACGTGCAGACGTATATTGGTTTCTTCATGTAAGAACCTGTGATGATCCTTATAAAATGGAATACGATGTAGTAGAGCTTGTCCCAAATGTAGTGTACAGGGTCTATTTTAATTTAGGATTTAAAGTTCAACCCCGTATTAATCTTTACTTTAGGCAGGTTGTTGAAGAGCTGGTTAATCAGGAAAAATATGATGTACTAAGCAGATATAAATCGTTAAGAGATCATAAGGTATTGGCTGATTTTCGTTTTGTAATCATCGATCGAATTCAAAATTACGATTTCGATTTCCCGGCGTTTAAGCAATTTGTAATGAACTTCTATTATGTGTTGAAACGAATCGGTATCTCTGATGTAAAAGCGCTGGGGCTCGACTCAAGCATGGTTACCATTGAAGAAGTTCCTCTGATTCAGGATCAGAAGCATAAGAAAAAACTAATCAAAGGGGATTACGAAGAAATGTTGAGAAGAACATAAGAGGCTTTTTAAAAAGCCTCTTATGTATAAATAGGGGTTACAATCCAAAACCTACTGCCAAACCAACGCGGATTCCAAACCCTTCAACTCCCCAATTGGTATTAAAATCAGAAGAACTTCCGCCATCTTTATATTCAAACGAACCGGATGAGTAACTTGGTCCGGCAAAAATATCTAAAGAGATGCCACTATCATAAATCCATTGGCGCCCAATCAATAAACCACCTCCGATTGATGAAAAAGTAGCTTCAGATTTTGAATCTGTATTGGTAAGATTAAAACGTTGATAACGCAAATAAGGAGCAAAATAAGTTCCTGATAATGCATTGCCTTTAAGATAGCGGCGATACTCAGGAGTAATAATAATGCCTTGATATTTAAGATCATCTATTTTTATTCCTGTATAACTAAGGCCAAGTTGTAAGGATTCAAAATCATCTATTTTACGTTCGTAAAATACAGTACCTGTGCTTAAAATAAGACTTAAGGGATTGAATTTCAATACATTCTTCTCTGTACTTTGGCTAAATACCTGAAGGCTGATTAATCCTCCTAAAATGAGTAATGCAATTCTTTTCATAATTTCTGTTTATTTACTTTGTTAGGACCTAAATTAAAACAATTCTCATGCCAAAGTTCAAACAAAAATAGCCTGTATAACGTAGGCTACACAGGCTAAAGCAACAATCACCAATATTAATTTACTGATATTAAGCAATTTCAATCCTTCTCACAGGTCTTTCTTTTGCTTCTTCTTTCTTCGGAATTGAAATCATTAATATACCGTTTGCATGGGTAGCAGAAATTTGTTCACTGTTTACAAGTTGCGGCAGGCTAAATGAACGTGAGAAAGAAGTGTAACAGAATTCACGACGCATGTATTTGGGTGTATTTTCATTCTTCTCATCTTTCTTTTCCGAAGAGATGGTAAGAATGTTATTATTCAGGTCAATTTTAAAATCTTCTTTCGACAAGCCCGGTGCGGCGATTTCAATTTTGAAATCTTCTTTACTTTCCGAAATATTCACTGCCGGAACCGAAATACCAGTTTTAAAATCAGCCAAATCATTCAGGAAATCTTTTCCAAAAAATTCATCTGCAAATGCAGGAAATACTAAATTTTTGCGAATCATTGGTAACATAATTATGTCCTCCTTATTTTAAGTTTTTGAATTATATGATGACATTTGCTTTTCAAATAGTATGCCATCAGAAATTCGGAGATAAACTATGCAAAAACACGCCATAATTACCGATTTATCAAAATACTTCACAAAACAAACTGCCAATTTGGCCGTTTTAAAAAACATACTGCATAAAAAGAGCCTTTCCGTTTGGAAAGGCTTTTTCAATTTTGTATACTCAACTAAAGAACATTCACTTCTTTAACGATGTTTTTACCTACTTCAATTGCTTTTTCATTATCGGGAATAAGCTTATGGTGACGAGCAGGTAATGATTTTTCTAAACCTTTACGGATGAATTCAGGCTGAACCAGAGGTTTAATTTTCAGGAATCCACCTAAAACAATCATGTTAAAGGTTTTATTCATCCCTGCTCTGCTGGCTTCTTCAGCTGCTTCAATGCTGTAGATATTGATATCTTTACGACTTGGGGTACGGGTAATCCCGTTTGGATCGTAAATGAGCATTCCACCGGGTTTAACCATTGATTCGAATTTATCCATCGACTGTTGGTTGAGGATAATTGCAGTATCGTAACGATTAACTACAGGAGAACTGATGCGTTCGTCGCTGATGATAACGGTAACATTTGCAGTACCGCCACGCATTTCAGGACCGTATGAAGGCATCCAACTTACTTCTTTATTTTGCATAATGCCTGAGTAGGCAAGAATTTTTCCCATTGAGAGAACACCTTGTCCACCAAATCCGGCAATGATGATTTCTTCGGTCATGGTTGTAAAATTTATACGTTATTATTTTTTAACCAATTCGCCATCTACTTTAATGTCGCCAAGTGGGTAGAATGGGAACATATTCTCTTCCATCCATTTGTTTGCCTGATTCGGAGTCATTTTCCAACCTGAGTTACAGTTTGAAACGATTTCAACGAACGAAACTCCTTTATTGAGTTTTTGGTTTTCAAATGCTTTACGAAGAGCTTTTTTTGCCTTACGTACGCTACCCGGAGTATGAACACTTTGACGGGTTACAAAGTAAGTTCCTGGTAATTGAGCGATAAGTTCGGTAATTTTCAACGGGAAACCCATTGTTTCAACTTCACGACCATAAGGAGACGTAGATGACTTCATTCCGGGAAGGGTAGTTGGAGCCATTTGTCCGCCAGTCATACCGTATATTCCATTATTTACGAACACAATGGTAATATTTTCGCCACGGTTACAAGCGTGAATCGTTTCCGCAGTCCCAATCGCAGCTAAATCGCCATCACCCTGATATGTAAAAACATAATGATCAGGAAATAAGCGTTTGATGGCTGTAGCAACAGCCGGAGCACGACCGTGAGCAGCCTGCTGCATATCTATGTTCATAAAATCGTAAGCAAGAACTGAGCATCCTACAGGAGCAACACCAATTGTTTTTTCCTGGGCATCAAGTTCTTCAATAACTTCCATTACGAGACGGTGAGCAGTACCGTGTCCACAACCCGGGCAATAGCTCAGGACGTTTTCCGTCATCAGAGGGGTCCGTTTGTAAACTATGTTTTCCTCTTTGCGGATATCTTCTTTCGAAATATGTTCACTCATGATTATTTCCCTCCAATAATTTTTTGTTCCATCGCATTCAGTACTTCATCGGGAGCAGGAATAATACCGCCGAATCGTCCGTAATGTTCAATTTTCGTTTTGAACTCGGTGGCTAACTGAACGTCTTCAATCATTTGACCCGCATTCATTTCTACTACGAGCATACCTTTAACACGGCCGGCTAATTCGCGTAAGATCTGAGTTGGGAAAGGATATAAGGTAATTGGACGTAAGAGGCCTAATTTCAAGCCTTTTGCACGACCTATTTCAATTGCTTTCTGACAGATACGTGCACTTGATCCAAATGCCACAAAAATATAATCTGCATCTTCACAATTAATCATTTCGTAACGAACTTCTTTTTGGAGATCTGCATATTTAGCCTGGATACGAAGGTTTACCTGTTCCTGACGATGTGAATCGAGTTCCAGAGAAGTAATAATATTCCGTTCACGGGTTTTGGGTTTCCCTAATGTTGCCCATGGACATTCTTCAGCAATTTGTTCGTTCGTTTTACGAGGAATATAATCGCTGAGTTCTACTTTTTCCATCATCTGACCTATAACGCCATCCGAAAGAATCATAGCAGGATTACGATATTTGAAAGCTAATTCGAAACCAAGAATAGCAAAATCATACATTTCTTGAACTGATGAAGGAGCCAGTGTAATTAAACGATAGTCACCATGACCGCCCCCTTTGGTAGCTTGGAAATAGTCAGCTTGTGAAGGCTGAATTGTTCCCAGACCAGGACCGGCACGAACAACATTTACAACAAGGCAAGGCATTTCGGCACCTGCTAAATAAGACAAACCTTCCTGCATAAGGCTAACACCAGGACTGGAAGAAGAGGTCATTGAGCGTTTACCACAACCGGCACCACCATAAACCATGTTGATAGAAGCTACTTCACTTTCAGCTTGGAGTACAACCATTCCGGTTTTTTCCCATGGTTTTTCAGCCATGAGGTATTCCAAAATTTCAGACTGCGGGGTTATCGGATAACCGAAATAACCGTCGCAACCAGCACGAATGGCACCTTCAGCTACTGCTTCGTTGCCTTTCATTAATCTGAGTTCTTTCATTACCGTGAATATTTTAGTTTTTGAATTATAACTTGACTTTATAAACTGTGATTACTCCGTCAGGGCATACGATTGCACAGCTAGCACAGCCAATGCATTCTTCGTTAACTGATTCAGCATAGTGATAACCTTTTCCGTTAACATTTTTCGACAGGGCAATAACACTGTTTGGACAAGCCGGTACACATACTTCGCACCCTTTGCATCGTTCGATATTGATTACAATATCTCCTTTAACTTTTGCCATTGTATTGCTTTTTAAGTTTTGGTTGCTTAGTTTTTTCAACTTTTTTAGAGTCACGAAATTAGATAAATTTCCCGAGATAGAAAGGCTTTTCACCCTTTTTTAACTCGATTTAAAACAATTATCATAAAATCAAATAATTACATTAGCATCCAGAATACTCACAATACTACTTTAACGATTCGTTATATCCTCAAAAGGGCTGTTTAGAAAGTCGCAATCTTCATAAAAATTCCCGGCTTTCGGGACTCAATATGACAACTTATTGAATTGTAGCTATACTGAGTTCCAAAAGTCGGGAAAGTCTTTTTTTTCAAATGAGAAGGCTTTTGAATAGCCTCTTTATTTGTATTTCTGTTTGTTATTGATTAAGCATTACAGGCATCACAAGCATCAGGATATCTTCGCTTTCGTTTTCCTTTTCTTCAGGCATAATTAAGCCCGCACGATTCGGTTGTGACATTTCGAAACGAATATTCTCACAATCGATATTGTTAAGCATTTCCTGAATGTATTTTGAGTTAAAGCCTATTTCCATGGCCTCACCGTCATAATTGCAGGTAAGGCGTTCTTTTGCTTCATTTGAATAATCCAGATCTTCTGCCGACAAAACAAGTTCCTGTCCATTAATTTTGAAGCGAACCTGATGTGTGGATTGATTCGCAAAAATTGCAATACGTTTAATCGAATTTAAGATCTGAAGACGATCAACAATTAGTTGATTTGGGTTATTCTTTGGAATAACTGCTTCATAATTAGGATACTTTCCATCAATCAAACGACAAATAAGCAGATAGTTTTCGAAGGTAAAGAAGGAATTGACCTGATTATATTCGATGACAACCTCTGTATCCTCTTTCCGGGAACCTAGAATTCCTTTTAACTGGTTCAAAGGTTTCTTTGGAAGAATAAATGAAGCTGAATGATCTGACTTAGAATCAGTTCTACGATATCTCACCAGTTTATGAGCATCTGTAGCAACAAAGGTCACATCATCAGGTGTAAGTTCACAAAACACGCCTGACATTACAGGACGGAGCTCATCAGTACCGGCTGCAAACAAAGTTTTATTGATCGCAGTGGCAATTACAGATGAAAGTAAAATTGTACGGGTTGTGTTTTCCGACACAGGCAATGAAGGATATTCATTTCCATTTTGGCCCGTAAGCTTATATTTACCTTCGCCTGTAGAAATTTCAACTGCATAGTTTTCGGTATTCACATTGAAATTCAATGGAATATTGTCGAAAGTTTTTAAGGTTTCAAGTAATATCTTGGCGGGAATTGCTATAGTTCCGTTTTCTGCGTCTTCCTGAATTGCATTATCGAGCTTCAACGTAACAATCATGGTAGTTTCCAGATCGGATGCAGTTATTTTCAGGGTTTCTCCATCAAGATTGAACAAAAAATGATCGAGAATGGGTACAGTACTACTGGTGCTGATTACGCCGCTGATTGACTGTAAACTCTTTGATAATTCGGAGCTATTAACGATAAATCTCATTTTTCACTGTATTTGATAGATGCAAAGTTAGTGGAATAAACTTTATGTTCCTATTTATTTTTCAACACACTGACTATTTTTTATCAACATGCTGTGGATAAAAGTAGTCTGCCCTTTTCAAAATCCGATCAAAGAGCGGGTACTGAATCAGCGCAACATCTTTATCATCGTTGATTAAGGCGTACAAACGATCTTTGTCGAATTCGCGCATAAGTTCATTGTTTTCGTTCAAAAATGCTTGTTCTATAGGTTTGGGATAGGTTTTCAGGGTAATCTTTTTCCCTTTCATATCCGTTAACGTTACAATCTGCATTGGAGCTTTTGTGAAAATTGTATCACGTTGCGCTTTATCAACATTATTCCGGTAAGCTTCCATGCCTATATTGCTGAATGACGACATAAAATCAACCACTTTCAAGGTGTCGAATGCAGGAACAACATGATTTCCCTGTAACAAAGTCAATGTAAACTGACGTTGATTGCGATCAATTCTGAATGAAAGATCTGGATAGCGAGGCACTTCTACTGTTACGGAACGGATATCGCTGATTTTATGATTAAAAATCAAATGGGTTCTCCAGTCTTCTTCACGGGCTGAAAAGCGGGGAGACAAAAATCCACGAAAACCGGGAATATTAATCACATACGGTATCTTATTGTCAACCATCATCATGTAGGTACCCATATTGTCTTGCGTTTCATCTCCAACATAAAATGTCTTGGTGAGCTTTTCATGTTTAAAAAGCTTAATTTTTCCAAAAAGGTTAATGCGATAACAGGTTTGATATATCTCGATTTTCGTATTTTGAAAACCCATTCGACGATATATTGTTCCATAGGCAGCCTTCGCAACCGGTTCACGAACTCTCATTTCGTTTAATGTAGTAAGCATTGTTTCTACAACTTCCTGCTGTGCCGGATATTTTTTATTGATCAACCATGACTCATCTGGCTGCTTTTCGAGCAAAACACTTTTATTGGTTTTATCTGCCAAAAATAATTTCGTAATGGTTTCTGGATTTTTTACCGAAAATTCATCATTCAACGTGCTTTTCTTACTGGTAAGAACCAGAATAATCGCTATGATTGCTAAAAGCAAGGTTGCAAACAAAAATATTTTATTTCGCTTCATCTTGATACAATAATGGATAATTTTTATGGAACATATTATTTTCTGGTGTATTTACGTTTGCGGAAGTATGTGTAGATAATTCCAAACAAAGCAAGTATTATCAAAGGTGCAATTAAGTTAATTACCTGATAACGTATTCTGTATTTCTCTATTTTACTTTTATCGAGTAATCGGAGTTTTAATTCTCTTGAACGCACACTCATCATCCCCGAATCATCACATAAATAGTTTACACAATTAAGAATAAACTCTTTATTTCCAAACATTTGCCGGGTATATTTATCATAACCTAAAGGATAAGGATAGCCCTTGGTGTAATCAAACTGATTTTTGATAATATCGCCATCTGCAACAAAAATCATGGCAGTTTTTTTACTTAAATCTTTAAATCCAATGGTTTTATCATTGGTAATCTCAGCGGGCATGCGATGTTGATAGTTGGATTCAAATACGCCTTCAACCAGTACTGCAACTGGTAGAAATGGCTTATTGAAAAGCCGTTCATCAGGCTGCTTACGCATAGCTTCCAAATCAATCATGGCAGGAGTATTGATCAAACGCGAATAATTTGACGTTGTTAAAAGTATCGTCTTCTTATTTTTTGCACCTGTTTCAATTGTATCAATACTGCTGATAAACTCTGTTTTAATTGCATTAAGATTTTTTACAATCGGGTGAGTTTGTGTTGGGGTGATAATCGGGAAATAGAGCCAGGGGACCAATCCTATTTTAGGCTGCCCTCCTACTTGCCCGGTTACCATCGGGATGGGCAAAGATGCCATATCCTGAACCAGGTTTGTATTCAGGCGAACACCATATTTAAAGAACAAATCTGTGAGATTAACATCGAGTGTTATTGCCGGAGTTACCGTAGAAGTCCGTAAACTATCCATAGAAGCGAAAACCGGATCAACCAGCCAGAGTACTTTTCCTCCATACATAACAAACTGATCCAGAATAAATTTATCCTTTTCAGAAAATGCAGAATCAGGTTTTGCAACAATGATTGCATTGAATTTATTTCTGACCGTTACTTTTCCGGTTGAATCAACTTTATGATCGGTAAGGCTGTTTATTTGTTCATTCAGTGTTACACGTTCAAGACGATAGTACTCATTTAATGCATTGTAGATATCAGCAGTTTCATATCCATCAAGTTCGCCATGTCCCTGAATAAATGCAATCGCAGGTTTATAGTTAACAACGAGTTTCCGGATGGCATTGGATAAATTATATTCAAGAGATTGAATTGAATTATTCAGTACTTCCTCGGGGGCAACCCCAAACTGGTTTAAAAGTAATTGGACAGGAACTGAACGCCCTTTATACATTACTTCAACAGCCGGAAAAATTATCTGTTGAGTGGAGCCGCTTTTCTCTTTAACTTCCAGATTCGTTGGTTGCAATCCTTTCTGAACCAACTGCTTATAAAGCTCCATCTGTTCCTTTTTATCGGTAACCGTATTCGGATTTATAAACTCGTACTGAATATTGTCATTATAAGCGCGAAATTCATCAAGCATCTCCTTGGTGGAGTTGCGTAAACGTTTAAATCCGGCAGGAAAGTCTCCCTCAAGATAAACCTTAAAATAAACGATATCGTCCACATCTTTCAATAGTTTTTTGGTAGACTTATTGAGAGTGTATCGTTTTTCAGAAGTGAGGTCAAACCGGGTAAAAATGTAATACCCAACTACATTGATTAATAAAATGATCAGTAAGCTGAACAGAAACTGCATCAGGTTACTTTTTTTCATATCTTTCTTTTTATCGCCTGAAATAGAAGGCGTTGCCTTGCCAAGTTTTACCATTTTCTGCTCTGGAGTTTAATTTTGGTTAGCAGGATAAAGATTGTGATAATACTGAGATAATAGATTAGATCGCGGGTATCAATCACACCACGACTCATCGAAACGAAGTGGTCGTTAATTCCAAGAGCCTTGATAAACAAATCAAATTTACCAAAGAGTGATAATGTATAGATAAATTCGAATCCCAGATACATAAATCCACTGATAAATACCGACAACACAAATGCGACAATACTATTATCAGTGAGCGAGGAGCAAAATACTCCAATAGATGTAAACGCAGCTCCCAGAAAGAGTAATCCTATGTAAGAGCCCCACATTCCTCCTGTGTCAATGTTTCCTTTGGGCATTCCCAACTGATACATTGTATAGAAATAAATTAATGTAGGTAAAAGTGAAAAAATTACCAATACTACACCCGCCAGAAATTTTGCCAGAATAATCTGCAGATCGCTCAGTGGCTTGGTTAGTAGCATCTCGATGGTTCCTATTTTACGTTCATCCGCAAACGAGCGCATAGTAATTGCCGGTATCAGAAAGAGAAATACAAATGGTGCCAGCATAAATAATCCGTCGAGATTGGCATACCCATAATCAAGGAGATTATACTCCAGCGGAAATATCCACAAAAAGAGGCCATTGATAAGCAAGAATACTCCAACTGCTACATATCCAATTAAGGACGACAAAAAGGAGCCGATTTCTTTTTTTAATAAGGTTAGCATTCTTGTTGAGTTTGTATTTAAAACAGTGTGCGAAATTACTGCTTCTTATCCAATTGGTATAGCTTTTTCATTAAAAATACGATATATCCTGATCATTCAAAGCAGAAGCTGCCATTTTATTCAAAAGAGATGGTGATTGTATCATCAATATTCATCCCAAGCAAACTTGCAGCATTGCTGTGATTCTGCGCAATCTGTAAATATCCGTTTGTGCTGAACAGCGCAAGTATTTCCCCGGGAGGTACATCCATATAGGATTTACTTAACTTTCGAATAGTATTGTTCCGAACCGAAATTTCAAACTTTTGACCTGATTTAATATGTTGACGAAAAAAACGTTCACTGATATTGGTAAACACATTTTCGTAACGATCAATATAAACGACTACTCCCCGGATAATATTTCCCTGAATTGTAGGCTGATAACGACTGAGTTGGTTGAGAGTCTCAATCAGGGGACCCAATTTTTGAATATCTTCCCCATTGGCAATGAGGGCCGCAGCTTTTGCGAAAACATCACGGGTCGAAAACGTAAAATAGTCGCTATCCTGCCAGATGTCCAATTCCCGTATCCATTCTGGTTTATCGTCAAAAATCAGAGAGAAGATTCCCGTATCTGCTCCTATAAAATACTGATTTCGAAAACGGGCAACAATATGAGGCGTTTTTTCAGAAGCAGTAGTATTCATCCCAATTATGTGTACGGTATTATCAGGAAATGAACCATATGCGTTTTTGAGAATAAATGCTGCTCTGGAGATATCAAAACAAGGTATTTCATGTGTAATATCAACAATTGTCGCACCCGGAGCAGCCGAATATAATACTCCTTTTACCGAAGCAAGATAATGGTCAGTTGTGCCCCAATCGCTTGTAAGTGTGATAATTTGCATACCCGTATTTTCTATATTTCGAAGATTCAAAGGTAGGGATTTCTGTGAAACAGAAAGTGGTTCTTCGCTTAAAAATACTAAATAAATAACAATCAACATATTAAAATAGCACAAATTGTAATTTCCGAATCTTTTTTTACTTCTATACAATGCACTTCTCTTTTATTTATTTTTGCTCCTAAAATCACGAAAAAAGTACATGAGCGAAAAAATATTATCTATTGAAGATCATAATCCTGTTGATATTCTGGGCGTTAACGATCGTAATCTGGATCTTTTACGACACTATTTTCCAAAACTAAAACTTATCGCCCGTGGCGAATACATCAAAGCCATTGGTGAGGAAGAGGAAATTGTTCAGTTTGAAACTAAATTTCAGGCATTGATTGTATGTTTTGAAAAATTTGGAAAGGTGGGCGAAAATGAAATCATGCAAATCATGGAGTCGGAGAATGGAGGATATGCTTCACAGCCAGAAAGTAGTGACGATGTGATTGTTCATGGTCGCAATGGCTTACTTGTGAAAGCCCGCACCGAAAACCAAAAAAAAATGGTAGATGCCTGCAAAGATAATGATATGGTTTTTGCCATTGGGCCTGCCGGTTCCGGAAAAACATATACTGCTGTTGCATTAGCTGTTCGTGCATTGAAAAATAAAGAAGTTCGTCGTATTATACTTACCCGCCCTGCTGTTGAAGCCGGAGAAAACCTCGGGTTCCTGCCCGGTGATTTGCGCGATAAACTCGACCCCTATCTACAACCTTTGTATGATGCATTGCGCGATATGATCCCTACCCAAAAGCTCCTGAACTACTGGGAAGACGGTACTATCGAAATCGCGCCGCTTGCTTTCATGCGTGGACGTACACTCGACAATGCTTTTGTAATTCTCGATGAAGCGCAAAATGCTACATCAAGCCAGATGAAGATGTTTTTAACCCGCATGGGAAAATCAGCAAAATTCATCGTTACAGGAGATATTACGCAGATAGATTTACCCCGCAACCAATCTTCAGGACTGGTACAAGCTGCAAAATTACTCGAAAATATTTCCGGAATATCCTTTATCTGGCTCAATTCCAAAGACATAATTCGCCATAAACTTGTAGGCAGAATTTTAAAAGCATACGGAGAAGAAGAACAGTAAGATTAGATTTACCTATATTTATTTTATTGAGTATCGTTCTGTAAGTAAATCCGGTAACAAAACTGTCAATGCTTCGGAATTGATTAAATATTCTTATTGCTCAATAAGAATTGAAACAAGTCATAAAGGGATATTGTCATCTGCCTCTTAAGCCTAAAAGACACCCCCTGTAAATTGACCAGATTTGCTAATCAAAACCCAAAAAGAGGTTAAAAAATCATTTTTCACGAAATTTGGATATAAAATTTGAATTGCGTTCAGTCGGAAATTCGCTACGTTCAGTCGGAAATTCGCTACGCTCACGCCAAATTTGCATACGTTGGGTAATTTGGTTAAAGTTGCGTTATATTTGAGCACAAAAACTAATTACCATGAATTCAAAAGTGATAATTCTCGTATTTATGATTTTATTCCTTGGAACAGGAGTAAGTGTAAAAGCGCAGAGAGTAATTTTAACCGATAGTATCGGAGGTCCGGATGTAAAAGTATTTGTCACCACCGATACCACCATGGCCGATTTATATATATGTGTAGTTGATTCAATGCATAAAGTGAACAAGGATGGCCAATGGTTTTATGTTCCGCAAACAAACATGGCTGCTTTAAAAATACAGGTATTAACTGCACCTCAAAAAGCCGATTTGATTATCTGTTACGTAACAAATCCAAAGAAAGCCGGATGGATTAATCCAAATAAACGCTTTTTATACCGGAAGCGTAATTAATACCGCTTGGAATAGGCCGGTCTTCGTGCGTTTGACAGGCTTTAACTTTTCCATCCATCGGTATTTGTACATTTTTTTGCCAAAACATCAAGAGGCATCCCCTAAAAATTAATAAAGAGATATAAAGATGAATAATTTCTGGAAAGCATTGGGATTAACAATCATATTGTTAACCATAGGAATAGAAAGTTTTTCTCAGGAAAGATCCGTAACCATCGGTTATTACAATGAAGTAACCACTTATTTTCCCATTGACCGTAACGCGAATTATTCAAGATGGGAAGGAATCTATACCAGCACTGAAATTGGATCTGGAAGTGGGTACCTAAAAACGCTAAAATTCTATTGGCTAAACAACCAGGGAAACCATAATTTATCAAATATAAAAATATTTGTAAGGGGGACAGATGCAAATGAATTAAGTGACGGAGATATAGAAATGGATGGGTATATTATGGTGTATGAAGGAGATATGTACCATTTAGAGAATCAAAGTATCCTGACATTTGATCTGCAACATCCTTTTTATTATGATGGAGTGTCTAATATACAAATATTAATAGAGCATGGATACCAATCCTATGCATTAACACCAATGGAATGGGTAATATTTCCAACAGAAGCGAACCAAAGCAGGTGGGCTTCAAGTGATGAAGGAAAGCCAACATCGCTCAATTGCACCAGCAGCAAACCGGAATTAACGATCGAACTGGGCTGTCTGTTTGCCAACGCGGGAGGGCATAAAAGTGGTTGTCTCGATAAAGCTATACAATTAGGGGATAATCCCACAGCCACAGGGACAGGGAGTCAATATACCTATCAATGGGTAGAAACCACCTATCTGGACACCCCAACAGTATCCAATCCTCATTGCATACCGATGAACGAAGTAGAATATTTAGAGTATGTTGTTCATGTAGCAAGTGAAGAATGCAGTGAGGGTGTAACTTCAACTCCTGTAAAAATAAATGTTTGCAATGGATCACAATTAGTTATGGGTGAAAGGCAGCAGAAAGCTTCAATATGTGGGGAAATAGATTTTATGGACAGTGGAACTGGAGGAGATTATTCATATAATGAAGATTATAAAATGACGGTTTATCCGTGTAATTCGAATTATGTAGTAGGCATATTGTTTAATGAATTTGAGATTGAAGGTTCGGATAATTGTGAGAAAGACTGGCTAAAAATATATGACGGGGAAAATGAAGAAGCTCCTTTGTTAGGGATGTTCTGCGGAAAAGAAATACCACCTGAAATTCAATCACACAATATACTGGGTGCTTTGACATTTGTGTTTCATTCTGATGGCAACGGTACTGGACCAGGTTGGAACGCCAAACTATTCCA
Organism: Bacteroidales bacterium; assembly: GCA_963667975.1. GTDB lineage: Bacteria > Bacteroidota > Bacteroidia > Bacteroidales. The sequence continues at coordinate 2,155,873 of OY764079.1, read as the reverse complement.
AGTATTAAAGGATTGTGATTTGGCAAAAGGAATTGCCACCATAAGCAGTAGTGGCGACTATGTTCATTCGGGAAGTGCAACCATAAACCTGACAAGTTATGCCGGAACCTTTGACGGATGGGAATACTCCTATAACGGGGTTAACTATTTACCCATTGCCAACAGTACTCCAAGCTGGAATACCTTTAACAATACCGTCACCTATTACAGAGCTATTATTAATACAGATAAAAGTACCTGTTATTCGGATGCTGTAAAATACAATACCAGCCGCAACTTTTACATCAACGACAATTCTACCGTGGGTGATCAGTGGTGTACTGCCGTGGGAAACATCAATAACCATGCTTTAAGCCCCGATAAACCAATTACCGGATTAAACCCGTTAATGAATAAATACTCCTTAAACCAGGGAGATACAATCTTCTGGGATGCTGGATCCTATACAGAAAGCGGTTTCAATATCAATGATACAATTGTAGGTGACAGTTCTGTATGTATATTGGGAGCCGATTCCCTGAAAACGAAGCTGATCTCATGTGGAGAAATTTTCATTCGTAATACACAAGAGATAGAGCTTAACAGGTTGCATATAGAGCATTCTTCACTTGTTTTATCGGAATCAAAGAATATATTGATCCAAAATTGCAGTATAACAGGGGCAGGTGCTGTTATTCAGCTTTTTAGTGCTTATGTTAAAGCAGAACATATTACGATCCGAAATAATTACTTTGAGCCAATGTTATATTCTTGTATAGAAAACAACGGGCAGGAAATGTCGGATATCACCATAGAATCAAATGTATTTATCAATGATGAAAGATATGTTTCTAGTAATTATTTCGGGATATATTTAATGAGTATGGAATACGGTACTGATTTTAAAAACATACGAATCCGGCATAATTATTTCAGAAACTTTGCTATCCCAATCTATTTTGAACCAATCGGTAATGGTATTTATTCTGGCATAGAAATCAAAAATAATTGGATAGAAAATCAATATAGCTATCCCGATTTAAACGCAGGTATTCAGTTGATGAACATAAAATCATCATCAGCCTCCCCGATGATCGTGGAAGGAAACCGTATCCGGGGTTACCAATATTCTGTGTATTCGGATGGGGTGGAAAATGCCCGGATAAACTCAAACTTTTTAAGCTTATCCAAAACAGGATTATTCTCGGCAGGAAGTAAACAGGTATCGATTCTGAACAATTCATTTTCAAATACTCTGAGCAATATCAATTTTGGAACCGGGAATAATACCGGGATAAAAGTCTTAAACAATATCTTCTCGATAGAGCCGGATACCATACCCTCCGACACAGGGATATGCATCATCACGGGAAGCCAGGATACTCTCTCCGAATGCAATTACAACCTGTACTACGGAACCGGTACCGCTCAGATTTCCAAGTACAACGGATCTATCATAAGCTCGCTCGAAAGCTGGAAGCGACAAAATCACAGCCTGTCGGGTGGAGATGAGAACTCATTGTTCGGAAACCCCGGATTTACCGATGTTTCGGCTGGCGATTTGACGATCTGCGATAATTCCCCGGCTTACCAGAAAGGAACGGATATCCTTGAACCAATCAACGACATAAGCGGGGCTTCAGCCCAGAGCCCGTTCTCTATCGGTGCTCACCTGAATTATGTTCCATTGATAAAGAATGGCCCCTATGCCGTGCTGAAAAAGAAACTGGATGGTGGTTACCATTACTCAAAGGGATTGTACCTTCAGTTAAAATATACCGAGGAGTATAATCCCGGAACAAATGCGAAACTAAAATTCAGGGTTTTTGACCAGAATCATGAGGAGATTTTTGTTTCCACGTGGAATCAGCCCTATACCGGCATAAAGTATGGCGATAACTATTTATCGATATACAAGGTAGGTTGCAATAATAACAATGCCATGCACCTTCCGGACGGATACTACCTGCTGGAGGTTAGCAACGACAAAAATGAAAAATGGTACCTGCGTTTCTATTCCAAAATTGAACCAGCAGAGCAGGCTGTAACATACCCATGTCCCACATCGAACCAGATCCCTTCGGGATACACATTAAAGACATTGTAAGAAAATACAGAGAAATACAGAACCAACCATGAACAAAACCAGAACACTCCTGATCTATTTAGCCGCGACACTTTTGCTTTCGGTAATCCTCAGCACAGGGATAAACCATCTTCTTGCTCCCTCTTCCAAAGTTCACTTTATCGATCTTAAAAAAGTATATAAAGAATTTAAGATGAAGGGGGATATGGAAAAAGAGGCAGAAGGGCTACTAAAAGAGCGGCAACTTTTGCTCGACAGTCTGGTTACGGATCTTCAATCACGTGAGCAGGTGATCAAAAGTGGGGCTTCCCCGGCGGAGAAAGCCGGTTTTGAACGTGATAAGGCTGAATATTTTCGTAAACAGGAGTACTTCCAGAACAGCGGACAGCAGATTATTCAGGAATTCAACAAAAAGCTATGGGCTGAGATTCAGAAACAAGCCGAAGGATTTGCCCGCGAAAACGGGATTAAAATGATACTGGGCAAAGGCAGTGATCAGGCTTTTGTTTATGGAAGTGAAAAGGTTGATTGCACATTAACATTTATCGAATATCTCAACAAAGAGTATGCTGGTAAGAAAAAATAAACATTGGAGTATGATTGCTTTGCTGTCGTTGTTCCTGGCTATGGCAGGGTGCAATTCCGGCGGGTTAACCGTGGAGCAATACCTTGCATGGTTTGGAAGGAAGGCTTGTCCGCTGAACAAAACGCAGGAAGTCAGGGGATACAAATATGAACTGCATTATGTAACGCCCGACTTTATGGCATTAAAAGAAATTCCCAGGGAACAGTTAACGCGAAGCATGCTCAGGAAGGACTTAAAAGAAAGAGAAGGTCTTTACTACTTCCTGCTTCGCATCACCCCTGCTGCCGAAAAGCTCAGCGAATTAAAGGACCGGGAATCAGCAGAAATAAGCTGGTTCAGTTTCGGGTCACAGCAAACCACGATGATGATTGCAGGCCGGGATACGATGGCGTGTAAAATGATCCAGTTTGAACCTTCCATGGGTATACTGCCCTATCAAAGCTTTAGCATCGGGATAGCCAAACCGGCTGACAGCCAAAACCCGGACAAAGACCTGGTTGTGGAGTTTTACGACAAGGTCAACACGGGTGAAGTTATTCGATTCAAATACAACGAAGAAGATTTTAAAAAAATACCTCAATATAAACTGCAGTAAACATGATTAGTTATATCCGCAAAAGCCGTTGGGCTAAGGTAGTAAGCTTAACACTTGCATTCAGTTTTGTAAGCGAAGTAATATTCCCCACCGTGGCATTAGCCTTAACCGGGGGACCCAGTCAGCCGGAGGTAGAAAGCTTTGCCCCCATTGAAGCCACTGACATGGTCGATTTGTTCTCGGGCGATTTTAAGTACAACATCCCTCTGCTGGATGTGGACGGATACCCCATAAACCTCAACTACAACTCTAACATCACCATGGATCAGGAAGCCAGCTGGGTGGGACTCGGTTGGAACCTAAACCCCGGTGTCATTAACCGTTCCATGAGAGGATTACCCGATGAGTTCTGCGGAGATTTGGTTACCAAAGAGTTTAATTTGAAAGAAGATATAAGTGTTGGAATATCCGCTGCCGTCAGAGGAGAGTTATTCTCAAAGAAAACAAAGAAAGGCGGAGAGAACAGCGTGGATGCTTCTTTTGGAGTCACCTTATCCTATAGCACAAAAACAGGATTCGATATTTCAGAAAATATGGGAATTAGTGCTTCATTATCTAAAAAGTCAGGAAGTGGTTTAACTTTTGGGCTTCAGATGAACAGATCAAGCACAAGTTCTACAACGTTGAATCCTAACTTATCATATTCGTTTGCAAATCAGATTAAAAAACATAACAGAACAGATGAGTGTTCATATGGATTAAATATGGGCTTTCCGATAAATTCGATAGGCGGATTAAAAGCCTTACAATTAGGATATTCTGTAAAAGAAACATGCCGTAAAAAAGATGCATCCGGAGATTTTGGTGGCAATACTGCGATTAGTTTTAGCACACCATCTTATACTCCCGGAATCTCCTTCCCTATGAAGAATTATAGCGTAGATCTAAATGCAAGCTTTGGAGGTTCCATAAAGATTTTGGATGGATTTTTCACATTAGGGGCTTATTTCAGCAAGCAATATCTTGATGAGAGCACCATTAGCTTACCTGCCTTTGGGTATTTAAACAATTACAATAATTCGATTGATACAAAATGCTTATTAGATTTTAACAGAGAAAAAGATGCGCCATATTATGAAAATATTGCATTAATGCCTGTTACCAACAGAACGTATGATTTATATTCTGTTCAGGGCCAAGGAATAGGTGGTTCTTTCCGTGCGTATGAAAACCAGCCGGGGATTGTTTTTGATAACGAAAATGAAAATACCGGATGCTCCGGAAATGCAAGTATTGAGTTAGGAGGAGGAGATATTTCAAAGATAGGGTTTGATTTGACGGGAATTTTTTCAAACACAAATACGAGCGTTTGGAATAAAAATGCGCTCTATGCAAACGACAAAAATATACGGGCTTTAAGAGTTAAAGAGTTAAGAGCATACGAGCCTGTTGTATTTAAGTTTAATGGGGAAACAAATGCGGAAAGCGATATTGATTATATAAATGCTACCGGAGGTATTAATGAGCCCATACGACTCGACGTAAGAAGAAGTGGCGAAAATAACTACTTACTCGATAATTATTTGTTTAGTACAACATCTTCAAATGCAAGTGCTAAAAGTAGAAATTCAAGAGTAAAAAGAACACAGTTTATCAATTCGTTTAATGCAATTGATGCCTCTAAATATGGAATTGATAAAGAGATTAAAATATATGATGCAAGTTTTAATTTATGTGATGGGGGAACGTATCAGAATGAAAGCTCGGAATACAAATATACCAGTCGGGAAAGAAACGTCTACCCAAGCCACCATATTTCCGAGTTATCAGTTACCCAGACAAACGGGGCTCAATATGTTTACGGAATACCTGCTTATGTAAACAAACAGGTTGAAGCTACATTTTCGGTAAACGAAGATGATTATGATGAACTGGCAGCTACAGGTACCATTGTATATCAAAATGGAGACGACAGTAAAGAAAACGACAAAGGAAAAGACAATCTGTGCCAAATAACAACATTACCTGCTTATGCTCATTCCTACTTACTTACATCAATATTAAGTCCTGAGTATATCGACCTGACAGGGAACGGACCAACGGATGATGACCTGGGCAATTATACAAAGTTTAATTACCGGAATATAAGTTACGAAAAAAACGTCTCCTACAAATGGAGAACTCCTTCTGAACCAGGCAATAATGTAGCGTCATACAACCCGGGACTCAGGTATAATATAAATGATGGAAAAGGAAGCTATGTATATGGTGAAAAGGAAATCTGGTACATGCATTCTATTGAAACCAAAAATTATATTGTTGAATTTGAACTTGCCGACCGGCATGACGGATATGGCGTTAAAGGAAAAGAAGGCGGGTTTAATTTTACAGATCCAACTACAAAGCAAACAAAATGCCTGAAAGAGATCAGATTATACAGTAAGAAAGAAAAATTATCGAAAAACACCCAGGCTGTGCCAATTAAAACCATCCATTTTGAATACGACTATTCCCTATGTGGAAATGTACCAAACAACGATAGGGAATCCGAAACCATAAATTCAGTGAATATCAATGCAAATAAAGGAAAACTAACCCTGAAAAGAATTTATTTTACCTATGGCAAATCCAATAAAGGCAAATTAAATGCTTATGAATTTGACTATAGCAACTTAGAATATGTCAATGATTACAATTCCTCGCATACACCTCAGGAAACAAACATCTATAATCCTGACTATAATATCAGAGGGATTGACAGATGGGGATTTTATACACCTGCCAAATCAAATCCATTAGGCTTACCAAATGCTTCTACGATATACAATTCATTCGAATTTCCATACGTTGATCAACGTGATTTTACCAATAATGCGAAACCTGCAATTGCACTTGCGGAACATACGTGTTTTGCTGATATATACTCTTCGGCATGGAGTTTAACGAGTATTAAGCTTCCTTCCGGCTCAAAAATCAATATAAAATACGAATCTGATGACTATGCGTATATTCAGGACAAACGTGCTTCACAAATGGTTTCAGTTCTTGGGTTTGGAAACTCACCATCATCAGGATCATCAGACATAAAAAAGTTCACATTTGATGACCCTGCTATTATTGGAAGCACGAACCATTACAAGTATATTTATCTGGAATTACCTAAAGCCGTTTCATCCAATAAAGATTTTAAAGACCTCTATTTAGGCTCTATGAGTGAACTGTATTTTAAAGTAAGGCTTGAACTGTCATGGGGTTACTACGAAGATATTTCCGGATATGCAAAAATAAAAGGATCTACCGAGGGAACAGATTATGGAGTTCTGGGAAATGGGACAACTGCCTATATTCATATTGACGACTTTACCATGGAAGGAAAAAATCCTGTAGCGGTAGCTGCATGGCGTTTTTGCATGGAAAACGAAAGCAATTTTATTAGCGGAAAACAGCCTTTATCGGAAACTCCAAGTGCAACACTGGCGTTTATTCAGGCAATAAACCCAGGAGCAATTATTCAGGATTTAATTGATGTCTTCAGAAGTCCCTGGTCACAGGCTGAAGGCAGGGATATTGGAAGAATTATCACTCCGGAATATAGTTGGGCCAGGTTATATAATCCAACTTATTTAAAAAAAGGAGGCGGTTCCAGAGTAAAAAAGATCGAAATTCTGGATAGTTTCGACGGTCAGGATAAAACGTATGGTCAGGAGTACGAGTATAAGATAACAGAAAAAATTAACGGACAAAACAAGATCATCAGCTCCGGAGTAGCCGCTTATGAACCTCAGGCCGGAGGTGACGAAAATACATTCCACAGACCCATTTTCTATAAAACATCGGGAGGCTTCTTACAACCTGATAATTATACATATCTGGAAGAACCTGCAGGTGAAAATTTCTACCCTGCTGCCAGTGTCGGATACAGTAAGGTTAAAGTTATCCCGATTACAAACGGTGATATAAGCCGCCATAAAACAGGAATTACAGTTCAGGAATTTTATACGGCGAAAGACTTCCCAACAATATGCAACAGAACCTCCTTAAAAGAAGTGCTCGCATCTACCAATTGGCTGGCACAAATTATATCCTCAAGAAGTTTCAAAAAGGCAGGGGTAGCTCAGGGTCATATCATTAAAACAAACGACATGCACGGAAAACCAAAAGCTGTGTATAATTATTCGGGATATGATGATAAAATACCCATAAGTGGTGAAGAATATTTCTATTACTGTGGGGGAAAATCATTGAATAACAACATCCCTGTATTAACCAAAGATGCTCCTTCTAATGACAATAACACAAAACTCCTTGCTACGGATTATGATGTAACGAACGATTTAAGGTATAGCAATACCGAAGTCGTAAATGCCGGAGCCGAGGTTAACTTATCTTTCTTTATTGCCGGAATATTCCCGTTCATTCTGCCTCCGGTTTGGCCAAAGCATACTAAAAACGAAACAGAATTTAAATCGGCAATTACCACGAAACATGTTCATCAGTATGGAATTTTAAAGGAAGTCATAAAATTTGACCAGTCAAGCAGAGTGAAGACCACGAATCTAAAATTCGATCCTGAAACAGGAGAAGTACTCCTTACCAAAACAGAAAACCTTCATAATGACAATACGTACAACTTAACCCTTCCGTCTCATTGGGTGAATTCCGGTATGGCTGCTTCTTACCTGAATACAGGCGTAATTGTAAATAATGCTGTTAATAGCTGGATTACATGGAATAATGAAGATAACGGAAACCCTTTGAATGGATCCTTTGAATTTAACAATACTTCATTTAAACCTTCTGACTATTTTGCAAAAGGAGACGTACTGGAAATAAAAGCCACAAAATCAAATTCTACATGTAAAACGTATAGTGGATGGGTATTGGATGTTATCAATCCTGGTCAGGGAGTTACCAACGGAAAAATTTCGGTGGTTGATTTTTCGGGGAACCGCTTACTGAACGGAACCTATACAATCAACAGCATCCGGGTAATCAAATCCGGACATAAAAACAACCAGAGCCTGCCGGTGATGAGTGCGACTACAAAAGAAAACCCTGTCCCCTATTTATCTACAAATACCTTGGCAAGTGCCAAAGTTTTAAATTCGGAGGCAATAGAATATGATAATACCCGTAAAATATATTTTAACAAAAATACAAGATGCGAAAGAGTGTTATCGGATGAAATGAAGGATGCTTTGTATTTGCTGAACTATTTGGTTTCACGGGGAAAATATATAAACAACCAATACTACTCAGGTTCAAATGTGCCCTCCTGTAATAAGCCGGTCTATTTAAACAGCTATCCTTCAAGCGTGTATTCCGAAGCCCTCAGAGATGCATATTATAACTCTACAAACAAGTATTTCTGGAAAGGAAGATTTCTTAAAGAGACTTCCAGTACTCATTTTAATTACGGATTTACCTTCGGGATTAACAGCACTTATACAACGGGGTGTAACTCTTCTCAGTTTAATTTATTTACACTTAATGCAACAGATCTTCCTTACGATTTCGATTACAACGATGTTCTACGATTTGAAAATCTGCAATTTTATATTAACGGAAATTACGAATGTGAAAATACATGTATGCCCTGCTCGAATTTTAAAGTAAACTGTATTACAAAGACGAAAAACGGGGGTGTACAAAAAATCACGTTTACGGGAACTACCTCTGTTTTAACAAATTGCCCGCAAACTGCAACCGAGTCGGCAGCTGGTAGCTGGTCAACACCAATTATTTATGCATGGATGCCGCAAACAGTCTATTACAATAGCTGTGAAATTGATTACGGTATTCCTGTTAATCCGTATACCCTGGGAATTCTCGCGAACTGGTATCCCCGAACCGCTTACAAATACCTTGGGTTAAGAAGCAAAACAAATAATGGCACATCTGTTACCGACACCCGGAACGATGGGTATTACTCAACCTACAGCCCGTTCTGGAAATATAACTCAACACAGAGCAAATGGGAGAAAGAAACTACCCAGTCCATACTCGACAAATGGCAGTTTACAAATTCGGTTACCATTAAAGATCAATATGGGAATGAGGTTGAAAACACCAATCCGCTGAATATTAATTCGGCAGCTCTGTATGGGTTTAATTCGAACCTTCCCATCGCGGTTGCCACAAATTCCAAACATAAAGAGTTGATTTTTGAAGGATTTGAAGAACAAAATGTTGTTTCTCCCTGCCCAAGTATAAACATTGGCGAAGCGGCTTCCACTCCTGAATGTATGCTTCCTTTCAGAATAACCGACGGAGCAGGAATCGTGAATACAATTTCACATACAGGCCTCTATTCCTGTAAATTAAATTCAACGGATAACCATTTCTCGCCCTTTATCAATAATTCACCGGATGCCCCGATGATGAGCTCGAAGGAAGTAGTAAATGATGAAAACAATACCCTGACCAGCACCCTGCCGTTAAGTGCAGTCGCCACGCAGGTTAAGGCAAAGTTCTCTCCCGACCAGGGAAAATCGTACCTGATTTCATTCTGGATGTATAATACACTGGGAGTAATCGAAACCCTGACAAGCAATACCCTGGTGCAGTTCCAGAACAATATTACCTGCACAGGCTGCAACAATGTAATCACGTTCGAAAAAATAAGCGTAGATCCACCAATTAACGGATGGCAAAGGGTTGTCTATAAAATGAATATCCCGAATACCTACAGCGCTGTACCAAACGCTGCTGCAACTCAAATGATCTTACATAATAATGCATCAGGCGGCAATAATGTTTACATTGATGATTTAAGAATCCAGCCTTATCAATCCATTATGAAAACCTACGTATATGATGATGCAACCCGGCGACTGGCTGCCGAGCTGGATGAAAACAATTTTGCTACATTCTACGAGTATGACGAAGAAGGCGCTTTGGCCAGAGTCAAAAAAGAAACTTCGAAAGGAATATTTACTGTGAAGGAAATCCGCAAAAATATCAGCAAATGAAACGCTTACTAATCATCATAATGGTAATTCTGAGCAGTAATATCCAACTTACGGCTCAGGAAAAACTTCCGGATATCCTGAAAAAGGTAAATGAACGATTCTACTCATTCAATACCGTTTCGTGCGAGGTAAGTATCCGGACGTATTGCGAAACTGCAAAGAATAAGCCCCTGATGGCCGAATCATATACTGTATCTAAACTAAATAATGTAATTCTGGGTATTGGAACAGGAATCATAAACTACACCGATGCAAAAATCTCTGTTTCGGTAAATCAGGAACTTAAGAAAATTGTCATCGCGAAAGCTCCCAAAGGCGGATTCCTCTTAGATTTCGATAAAAACATCGACAAAATTATCAAAGTTTGTAACTCGATAAAAGTTGAAACAAAAGGGAATACAAATATCTATACACTCGAGGTTGATAAATTTGGCGTTGACAAACTGATTGTTACAGTAAATACCGTGGATGTGAAAATTGAAAAAATACTGTATTATTTTGATAACCAGCAATCCGCCAACTCTCCCAGTGGTAGCTCCTGTAAAAAACTGATGCATGAAATTTATTTCAATAAGTACGTGAAAACCATCAAAGAAGATACAAAAAAGTTCACACAATCCTATTACATCACCAAAGATAAAAAGGGGAAATTTATTCCTTCTTCATATTTTAAAGGTTACGAAATCATTAATTATTACTCGAATTAAATCAATAGCCATATGTACCGACTTTATCTATTAATTATATTGACATTGGTTAATGTCAATATTCTGAAAGCAGGAGGCGAATCTGTTGTTAACTCCTCGAAAATAAAAGATTTCGTGGTGAACAATAATAATACATGGCAGGTAGATCCGGCTCATACGCTGACGGTGAAAGACCCCCAATGGAATGATATTCTGACAAATAAATTTACGGATGAATCTGTGGTTACAAGAGTATGGCTAAAAATAGATCATTCCATTATCGATTATACTCAACTGGGCTTTAATACAACTGCAAATTTAAAGATTGTATATAAAACCCTGAGTGGCGGGACATTTGTTCAGAGTACCCAATACAAAGATCTGGTTCTGGAGTACAATCCGGCGGTAAACAACGAAACCCAGAAAGATATTCAGGTAGTGGAAATCCCGGGAGCCTATTATGCAGAAGTTTCGCTTACAGGACTTTCTCTTACAATCGGAGGAGTAAATCAGCCTCTGGATCTTTACCCGGTCAATGTAAAACTCGAAGTTGAAGAATCGGTAAACAGAAACTACAGCGAAGCTTTCTTTTTTACCCCGTCCACCAATTTTAGTGTAAGCAACCTGAACGCTACCGCGGTAAATAATGCAAATACAGGCGGTACCATCCAGTTGCATTGGGATTATACTCCCTCTGCCGAAGAATACGAGGTGGAATGGGCTCATATTAACGACTATGGCACAGCAAATAATACCTATTTAAGCACCAGTGAGCTTACGTATAATTTCAGGAATAATGCCACAAGAGTACGCATTTCCGACAATTTCTATACCATCCCTTTAACCTTCGACCACGGCTATCTGGTGTACAGGGTGCGCCCCGTTGGAAAAGAGGCAAACTCCGTTTACGATTTATTCGGGAAATGGTCTATCATAAGCGAAAGCGGAACCGTTGCCGGTTTAACAGCCGGCCAGAACTATTACCAGGTAACCACCCCGTTTCAGAATACCTTAAACTGGCAGTATATTGCCACCTATGCCGAGGAAGGAAAAAACAAGCTGCTGATGAATTACATGGACGGAACCTTACGCTCACGGCAAAAAGTAACCTTATCGAATACGGAGAATAACGCCATCGTGGCCGAAACCATTTATGATTTTTATGGCCGGCCGGCCATCGAAGTGTTGCCCACCCCAAGCGGAACTTCTTCTGTAGCCTATTACAGCGCGTACAATAAAAATAATTCCGGTGTAAAATATTCATGGGAAGATTTCGACAAATCCCCTACAAGTTGCACGTATGCAACCGCTTCCATGTCCGACGGAAGTGGTTCTGCCAGGTATTACTCTCAGCAGAATCCTGATAAAAATCAACAACAATCCTTATTGCCCGAAGCAAATGGTTTTCCGTTTGTCCAAACAGAGTACGAACCCGACAATACAGGAAAACCTCGCCGGAAAGGCGGTGCAGGAACAGAATTTCAGTTAAACAGCGGGAAACATAATACGATGTACCTGTATGGTCAGCCATTCCAGATTGAACTGGACAGATTGTTTGGCTCAGAAGCCGGAAATGCTGAACATTATCAGAAAAATCTGGTCATTGATCCCAACGGACAGGCAAGCGTTTCCTATATCGACATGTATGGAAAAACAGTGGCTACTGCGCTGGCAGGAGAAGCCCCTGCGCAGCTGGCCCCGTTCCCGGGCATAAATGCCAATCCGTTTACCATTAACGAAAACATCCTGGAAAATGCAAACCATGTTTCTTCCGATGGAAATTCATTGGTATGTGAAAAAGACTTTTCCATAAGCACCTCCAATACTTCTTTAACCATTAATTATACGTTCACGGGAGAACAATATTCCGAAACATGTATGAATGGATATTGTTTTGATTGTTTGTACAATTTAGACATCGTGTTGATTAATAAGGAATGCGGACAGGTAATCTATTCTCAAAACATTAACCTGCCTCTGGATATGGAAATTGACAACGGTTGTAGTGCTAAAAACAGCGAAACTCCCGTAAATCAAACAATTACCGGTCTCGCGAAAGGATCTTATACCATACGAAAAAAACTCACCATACGGAATGATGCCGCCCAGCAGTACGCCGATACCTATGCTGCTATAAGTGACTGTGTTCCCGATGTAGAGGATGAAGCACCGGATACAACCGGATGTTGCTGGGATTGCAACGATTGCAAAACCCTCACCTCTTCACTCACGAATTATACAAACTCTATTCAGGACAAAATTACCGCCGAAAGCCTTAGCGAAGAAGAAGTAATTGAACTGTATAAAGAAGAAGTGAAAAGATGCTCCATGCTTTGCGAAGAAACAACCCCCTGCGAATCGATAAACGTGATGTTGCTGAACGACGTTAGCTTAAACGGGCAGTACGGAGAATATTATGATGAAACTTCAAAATCAATAAAGCCGGAACTCTTTCCTTTATCGGTGTTTAATACGTCCAATAAACTAATGGGAGTTTACCCTCACCCCGCAAACTGGAAAAACCCTCAGAAAGAAAGCACCAGCCCGGGCGTATTTGTATCGGCCGACTATGTTGACGAATACGGAAATCCTTACCTGGTAAACTACGAACTCGAAGGATTTGAAATTGACGATAACGCAGACATTATTACACAAAACGGGGTCAATTATGTAAAACCTCAGTATTTAAAACATATCGAAGATTTTATCCATATCTGGAAACCCTCTTTTGCAAAAGCATTGGTTGTTTATCACCCCGAATACGGTTATTACAACTGGTGTTTGATGCACGATGAAAAACTGAAAACAATCGGGACAAAAGATATAAGCAGCAACGATTTCGACAGGATTATCTCCGAGGCCGAAAGTACAGCCGACGGCTTCGCTAATTTCCAGACCAACGGAATTTTACCAACCATTACTTCCTCTACCGATTTGTCGGCATTACTGAATGCAACGTTAGATGCTGACCCCTACTTTACAAACAATACCCTAAACGCTACTCCCGGCTATGGGGCTAACTCTTCAAGCTTGTTATGTCTGGCCGAGCTTTATTACTACCTGGAAGCTGTACCGTCGGGTTTTAGCTCCGGGCGTAATTTAATGTACACCCTGTTGCAACAATACAAAAGGGTTGTAATTGGAGGCACCTTAAAAACATACAACGTGGCTCACATGGCATATATAAACTCTATTCCGTCGAGCTACTACGGAACCTCCTTCCCAACGGGTACCGACCCCGAAACAAAAACAATCAGCCAGTTAATTACACAAAACACCTACAAAGACTACCTGAGCTATTACCTGCAATGCAAAAAATTTGTAATGGAAATAATGGCCGACTGCTACTCCAAAGGTCATTATCATAAAGTTAACTCCGTTTTACCTCCGTATTCCAGAAAGCAAAAAGGGATTTTTATCCCGTTCGACGATTACGGCGACAAATCAAAACATGCCCTCTTCGGCTTTTTATACGACTTTAACCATTCACGAACCTATAATACCCTGAATATCGAAAACGCGTTCCCTTCGATAATTCCTTTAAACGATAATACTCAGTTAAAAGAATTTGCGGACAGAGCTTCAAGTTTTTACAGTAGTTTCATGCCCCAGTCTCCTTCCTGTACCATAACATACAACCCTGATTTATCAGCTTTTAGAGCCGGCAAAAAAGAAAAACGCGTACCCAAGTTAAACGATTCGCAAAGCTATGCAGAACAGGATGTCAATACTGATGATGATGCCGATGATGCCGAAACACAACAGAAAATTAAAGAAAAAACAGATTATTACCGTTACGTGCAAACAGGCCAGTGCCCGCTGGCATTTAACCTCGAAGCATTGCTCAACGGCCTGGTAAACGACGAAACAGGCGCTGTACCTGTCGAATATAAACTCTTCTCTGCCAGCAATGTGGATATCGGACAGTCATATATGGGAAAAGACCTGTATGATAAACTAAACGGTTCACAAACCTCGCAAAGCCAGTTTTTATGGAAATCAACCTTTACCGGAAGCCCCGTGTTTACAGGGTATATATATGAAGGTACTACCCTGAAAATGAATATCGAATTCACCGATGCCACCGGACAGTTGGAATGGAAATATGCGAAAGAATTTAAAAACATAAACTTCACAGGCTTTGCATCCAACCAAACAAATATATGGGCAAAAGTAAGAACCGTCGACCTGAATGGGATCTCCAAAGATTTCGTGGTTACGGGCAGGGTTTACAATTGCGTTTCGAACAACAACTTTACCTGCCCCGATCTGGCAAGCAAAATTAGCTGTAAGGCAAATTGCGAAACAAGAAGCCTGATGAAACTTGTGGCAGAGGTTATTTCATATACAAAAGCTGTTTCACCCGCTTATGTTGATGATACATACTTCGGAATCCCTTCCGGATATGTTACAAATACCGACGAAAGCGAATGTTTCCGTAAGCTTTTTTACAAAGACGAAGATCCCACGCTCACAAAACTGGAAGCCAAAGTTAATTATACCACTAATACATTGGTGATAAGACGCGAGGACCAAAAAGCCCAGGTTACCATCAGCAACTTTACCTTTGGAACAACCAATATAGGTCCGGGCTATTTTTCCGGCGTTTCTTCAATCGAGAACAACCCTTCGGGCTTTTCGGCAAATTACAAATACATCTACGGTGGCAATGAGCTGGTTACCACCTTCACGGGAACCATCAACTACCAGGTAGTCATCAATACCACAACCTATCAGCCCGCCTATACCGTGGGCGAATGCACCCCGTTTAAGAGCCTGGATTGTATGACCAAATACCATACAAACAAAGAGGAACTTCCTAAATTCTTAAGCCGGGTGGGTGCAAGTGGTTTAATTACCAATGGAACTGATATTTTCTTGCGGCCGGGTAATTTCCTGAACCAATATATGCAGGAAGCCTGGGGCGGTTATAACGACCTTAAAATGAGAGTCACAAATACAACGCAGGATCCCAACTTAGCCGTCATCTTAATTTACCGGCCGGTTGCTCAGTTGCCCGACCAGGAAATTTGTACCATTACCATCGATAAAGGCTCTTCCACTGTAGCATTTGCCGACATGGAATCCTTCGAATATACCGGATTACCGCTGGCAGTAACTAACAATATCTCCGGTGTATTTTATGCAAACGGGCAAACCACCGCCACAACAGTTCCCGTAACCATCACTTCCGGCCTGCTTGTAAGCGATTGCATAGCCAAAGATCCCTGTATTCCGGGACAAGATTTGCCTTTGTCGGCATTTTTACCTACCGAATTCCAACGATTCGACGGGAATGTACCTTATACTTCCAATTTCACTCCCCTGGGATTCGACCCCATCACAAACGATCCGGTAATTACCTCTGTGAACAGTTCTTATTTCTCAAATTGCAGTTATGCCTTACCCACCGAAGTAGTATTCGGCACTCCGCCATATGCCTATTCCATTAAAGATCAGCACAATCCCAATACAGGAAGATTCCTTACCGCACGAACAAGCTGCACGAACACAACCATTTATAAACAACTGGTAAAAATTAAAGCCGGTTACCAATATAAAGCCCAGTGCGATTTTACCTATAAAGGCGATCCGATTCAATTTACATTTAAAATAAACGGAACCAGTATTGCCACCGAATACTTCAATACGCCTGGCTATTCATCCTCATGGAAAACTCAAAAATTCGACTTTATCTACAAAGCCTTACAAACCGAAGAGGTGTATTTCGAAATTGTAAATACAGGCGTAACTCGCGACGAAATTCTTTTGCTCGATAATATTTCGTTGCTCGAAGCTAAAGATTGTACCCCCAACACCAACATAACCCAATCACGTGAGGAAACCGATTCGTGTAATTTCACCCTGCTCAACATACAGGCCAACAACACCTACGTACTTACCCAGCAGGCACAAGCCAATGCAAAACAGGAGTTTATCGGGCGCTACAAAACAAAATGCCTCGAAGCACTGGAATCTCTTGTTACCGGTTTAAGCACCAAAGAGTACCACTACACCCTCTATTACTACGACCAGGCCGGGAACCTTACCAAAACCATCCCGCCCCAGGGCGTTACCCTCCTCACCGACCCAACCCAGCTGAACAATGTAAAAACCGAACGCCAGAACGGCACGGTAAATACCCGCCCGGCTCATACCATGGCCACATGGTACGAGTATAACACGCTAAACCAGGTGGTATTTCAAACAAGCCCCGACGGCGGCACTACCGGCTATTGGTACGACTGGCTGGGACGCATCATTGTTTCGCAAAATGCAAAACAAAACCCCGACGCTAAATATTCGTACACCCTCTACGATAACCTGGGCAGAATTTCCGAAACCGGGGAGCTTACAAACAACGCATTCCCGCTGGCCAACGACGAACGCTTTGTAAAACAAACCGATTTCGATACCTGGGTGGCTGCTTCCGTCAAAGCCAATATCGTGAAAACCTGTTACGATATAGCAGCCGTTACAGTTCCCAACTTTACCCCCGAAAACCTGCTAAACCGCGTTTCGGCAGTAGCCGTGTACCCCACCGCCGGCGACCTGGCCTCGGGAATATACTCTCATGCAACCCATTACAGCTACGATATTCATGGCAATGTGCAAACCCTTATCCAGGATTTCCCCGATTTGGAAGCTTACCATAACCGCTATAAACGTATCGATTACCAGTACGACCTTATCAGCGGCAAGGTAAACCGGGTAAACTACCAGGCAGGCAAACAAGACCAGTTTTTCCACCGCTACGAGTACGATGCCGACAACCGCCTTACCCATGCATATACCTCGCGCGATGGCGTTATCTGGGAAAAAGAAGCCAAGTATTTCTACTACCAGCACGGCCCGCTGGCCCGTACCGAAACAGGCGACCTGCAGGTACAGGGGCTCGACTATGCCTACACCCTGCAAGGCTGGATAAAAGGCATCAACAGCACCCTGCTCGAGGGCGATAACGACATAGGCCGCGACAACAATACCGCCGCCGCCAACCTGCATAAATACTTTGCACAGGATGCCGCTTCCTACTCCCTAAAATATTTTAACAACGATTTTTCGCCAATTAATACAAATTATAGTAGTTTTATAGCCACAAATACCAATTCGTCCGCACTCTATAACGGCAACATAGGCGTAATGGCAACCACGATCCGTCATCAAAACGATTACTTGGCAAAACCACAGCAAACGGTGTATAATTACGACCAGTTAAACCGTATTTATGAAATGTACGTACAAAACTCCATCAACGGGAATACATGGGCAAACAGCTATTCATCAGATATCTACAATGAATCGTATTTTTACGATGCGAACGGAAATATCACTAATTTAAGCAGAAAAGATAAGGATGGGAACTACCTTGATAATATGACGTATAACTATCAGGCAGGAACCAACAAGCTGAATTACATAGCCGATCCGTACCACCCAACGTCTGTAGATATTGAAGGACAGTCTGCCAATAACTATACCTACGATGCTATTGGAAACCTTACCAAAGACGTAAAAGGCGGGTTAGATGAAATAAGCTGGACTTCCTACGGCAAAATAGCAGAAATAAAGAAAGATGCTGCCAATAATAACTATCGATTGGTGTATGATTACGATGCCATGGGCAATCGTGTACGGAAAAGCTACTACAACACCAGTGTAAAAAATGAATACGATGGAACCTGGTATGTACGTGATGCATCGGGAAACATTATGGCAACTTACACCCTGCATAGCTATAACGGCATTACTCCGGAAGTAAAGCTTCAAAGCTATGAACTTTATGGTTCTGATCGTTTGGGTTCATTAAACTTAGGGATGGCTGTAGAAGGCGATTACAACCTGACCGCAACCACAAACTTTACACGCTCACTTGGGTTAAAACAGTATGAAATTTCCAATCATTTAGGAAACGTTCTCACTACATTTTCCGATCAAAGAGTACTTGCACCTGCGGGTATGAGTAGTACTAATTCCAATGCTCTAACTCCCAAGCTTATTTCCGCACAGGATTATTATCCATTTGGGATGTTGATGACTGGAAGAAGTTGGAATGAGGACAAAACGAAATACAGCTTTAACGGGCAGGAAAAAGACCGTGAAATTTACAACAACGAAAGCATCACTACCGCCCTCTTCTGGGAATACGATGGTAGAATTGGAAGAAGATGGAATTTAGATCCGAAACCACAGGTTTTCATTTCTGATTATGCTGCTATGTCTAATAATCCAATCTTAATGCTGGATTTTTTAGGTGATTATGCTGGAGACTATTTATCAAAAACAGGCGAATATTTAGGGACTGATAATATTGATGATAAGAAAGTTTACGTTGCTGAAAAATCAGTTGTTCAGTCAAATACTAAAGATGGCGTCGTCAATGCAGAGGCTGTAAAAAAAGATAAGGGCACTAAGGAATTATCAATTAATCGAGATCAATTATTTAATCGCGCTAAATGGATATGGGGAGAAGGCGGTGTAAATGTTGTAGAAAGTGTAGAAAATGAAAAATATCGTGTTTCTGATTGTTACGCATGGACTATAAAAAATTTACGTAAGAAAGTCAAAACAGAGGACGATTTATATGATCATATGATTATAAGAGATAAAAAAACAAAAAAGTATGTAAGTCTTTATCAGCAATTTAAGAACGGAGGATACAATCGTCATCAAAAAGTTTTTCATAATGCTATCCAAGGAGGTTTTTCTTCTTTATATATTAATTTACCAGACGCCCAGTTTGTGGTTGAAAGTATTGTAAAAGCAGATTTGAATATATCAAGTGATCCAACAGGTGGAGCCTATGGATGGTTAGGGGGCTTAGCCCCTAATACAAGAAATGCAGTTGGAGAAAGTTATAAATCTGCATTAATAATCAAAACATCAGACAATTACTATCATTATTTTCATAGATACTTTTAACAATGAGAAAGATTTTGACCATAATATTATTATTAGCATCCGGGTATTTAAATGCCCAAGTAAATCATAACCTCAATTGTGACACAATCAGGGTTAATGCGAACTCCTTGTATAAAATATTAAATAAAAAACAGCTTCATATCTCGCATACAGAAAATAGAAAACCACTTAAAAGAATATCAATAGGCAAAACAAAATTTAAATTTAATATAGCTTTAATTGATTCTGAAATGAATATATTATCTTATGAACAAAAGAGTTATATCAATAATCCACCAAGATATCAACGTAATTATTTGAAGATTCAAGATAAAATAATTTTAATAGATAGTTTATATTTTGGAGACACGCTTCCAAATGACTATACTTTTATGACTTATTTCTACAAATCATATTCGTTTGAATTTGGCAAAAGAAAGTATAAAGCTTTATTTGCAAATAATGCAAGAGATAATACGTCATTACCAAACACTTTGCTGATACTTTTAGATGTAACAAAAAAGAATTGCTTTAATATTGTTTTAAGCGAAATTCAGGCATGTTCCGATCTTAGTTGTCTTGGCGATTTTAATAGTGATGGAAATTTAGATTATCTTTATTGGGGAATAGGAAATTATTATACTGATAGTGTTAGTTTCTATACATTAAATGAGGCAAAGACTGATTTTATTCAAGACGAACGTTATTATATAAAATTATTAGAATCAGACCAATGGGGAGAGTATTTAATTGATGTCAATAAGAGTACATTTTTTTATAATATCTGTCCAAATTATTAATCTTAGCGTGTAAGGGAGTTTACATAGAAATCTTCCGGATATCCGGAAATATCGTAAAAACGGCAGTTCATTCCAACGATTGCCCTTAGCGTGTAAGGGAGTTTCCATAGAAATCTTCCGGATATCCGGAAATACAGCAAAAACGGTAGTTCCAGCGATTACCGTTTTTTTTAGTGCGTACTTAGCGTTCGGGGTCGTGCACTTTTGCAAATTCAACTTTTGCAAACGCAAATAGTCGAAGTATAATAACCTGCCTGTGCCATTGTTTTATCATGCTTTCTAATACCTGTACTACCAGCATCCTCCATTCCTGTTTTCGATAATTCGTTGGATCATCGAACGCTTTATAAGAGCGCTGATATTGTCTGAAAAAGGATTGATTTCATAAAATGCTTCATCCGGAGTTCGCCCGCCACAGGCTTCTAAGGGCATTTCTGTGTTGTAGTCGTTCATGGCAAATTGCGTTTGCTTTATAAAATCATCCAATCCCCTGTATTTATTCGGGTACAGGTAACATTGTTTAACCTTTTTAATAGCTGCTTCAATTAAGTTGTTTAAAAATTCCCGTTTACTCTTATTGGTAAATTGTTGCTTCATATTACTCAGCGATTCAATGTATTCCCTGGTTTTCGATTTGTTTTCCCCTCCACTGTCATTGATCATAAGCATTATTTCATCCTGCTTTTCCAAATTAAATGCGTGATACACCTCTTTTAGATTTTCTAAGGCCAAATCTGCCGATTTCTTCTGAGCTACTTTCAATCCTATAATTTTTCGTGACAAATTGTCGATGATAATATGAAAATAGACTTTGATATTATCGGTAATCCAATATTCCGATATATCCATATGCAAAATCTGCAAAGGTTTTTCAGCCCTGATTCCCTTTCTTGATTTAACGGGCTTTTTCTTTTTTACCCGTAATTCCATTATCCCCACATACTTGTAGAATGTCGATTTAGAAAAAAACTTTTCCGTATCCCGAATTATTTTGTAATAGATTGAAGACAAGCTCCATTTTTCAAACTCCTTTCTCAATACAAATTCTTTCAGAATCTCCAGATCAACTAAAGATAGTTGATTTGAAACCACTTTTCGGCAAAACATAACCGGCGATAATTTGCAAAAATGCCCTTTCTTCCATATTCCATAGTGTTGTGGTTTCACCCCTATAATTTTGGCTATACGCTTTATGGTCAATCGCTTTTCCCAATCTTGAAAACATGTAATTATTTTGTCCCTGGAGCGAAAAAGCCGAACGTTTTTATCGGCAAGATTATTAACAATATTCCTGTAAATGAGAAACAGCTTATACAAAGAGAAAATAACTCGTTTTAGTTGCCTGTTTTGTTCTGCCAAAAATGCAAGCTGAGAATATGCTAATGTTTCGGAAAAGCCTATGATGGAAGGATAATCGCGGTTCTTAAAATCATACAAAGTGGAAGAAGGTACATTGTCATATTGTTTTCCTCTGATTCCGTTTGCATACAGGTAAGCAAAAAGCGTATCGTAAGAGCTTTTTCGTTTTGTTGTTTCCATCCGCGGGGATTTTTTCGTGGGATATCGTGTTCCGTGATAATGTCGGATTGACAGGACGATTTCATTACGGGTTATCCGGCGCTATTATGGTGCGTAATTCATTTTAAATTTCTATCGAAATATTCACTTTTCCACCAAAACCTCTTTCAACAATATCAAACAATGTACTCAATGTTATATTACTTCCGTTATTTTCAACTCTGGAAATATACGTTCTTTTTTTGTCAATTATTTGCCCAAGTTCCTCTTGTGTCATGTTTTTAGATTCTCTTGCTTTTTTTATCAAAAGACCTATTCTAAAAGATTCGGATTCTCTTTCCAGAGTATCTCTTCTTTCTGTTCCTTTTTCACCATAAACCTTGTCTTTGATGTCTGACCAAGTTGAAATTTCGTTGTTTTTATCTATCGCTTTCATAATATTCTTTCATTAATTGTTTTGCTTTTTCAATTTCATGCTTCGGTGTTTTATGCGTTTTTTTCTGAAATCCATTTAACAATATAACAAGTTTCCCTTTGTCAAAAAAGCAAAAAACACGCCAAATATCAGTTCCGAGTTGAATTCTTGCTTCATAAAGCCCGTTGGTTCCTGTTATTTGCTTTAGATAGTTTGTCGGAATTCTTTCTAATGTCTCGATCGCTTCCAGAATTTTGAAGATTTTATCCTGTACCTTTACTTGTTGCTGAACTAAAAATTCTTCAAAATAGTGTTTATACGCAATTATTTCCCGGATCTTCTCCATATAATCAATTATACCACAAAGGTAACTTAAAAGTTACAATCTGCCAAATTTTATTGCTTATAGCGTGTAAAAAAGTTCCCATAGAAATCTTCCGGATATCCGGAAATATACTAAAAACAGCAGTTCATTTCAGCGATTGCCGTTTTTTAGAGGATCCTTAGTTTTTGTGATTAATCCAAATTTTAGTAGTTTTATAGCCACAAAATCAAAATCCGTAATGGAATTATCTTAACTCTCAACCGCAAAGACGCTTCGGGGAATATGATTGATCAGATGGCATATAACTATCAAACCGGAACCAATAAACTGAATTATATAGCCGATCCATATCATTTAACTTCAGCCAATATTGAAGGACAGTCTGCCAATAACTATACGTACGATACCATTGGAAACCTTACACAGGATGTAAAGGGCGGATTAAATGACATCATGCGGAAGTATATGATATTATCGAATTATCGCCCCCCCCTGAGAATGTTAAAAAATATATAGAAGATAAATCTTACTCAATATCTTAAGAATAAGTTATTGGACGGGCCACTTAAAAAATAAATTATAATATGTTTTTATAAATTATTATGAGTATAAAAATATCTTATTACATTATAATTATTCTAGCATTAATCAGTTGTAATGATAATAAAAATAAATTAGCTACGGACAGACTAATTGTGGATGCTGGATCTTTTTTAGATAGTACAGAGGCTAACGAAATAGATGGACAACTCAGATCAATTAAGGATAAAGGAAAATATAATTTATTTTTGCACACAGTAATTGCAGAGAAATATTATAAGCATGCAAATTATGATGAATACATTTTCAGTAGCTTAAGTAATAAAGACACTAATACCAATATTTTATTATATTTATCTTATAATGATAAAAGAATAAGAATTAACACGGGCAATAAGGCAAGAGAAACTCTTACTGATAGCTTATGTCAAGTAGCCGTTAACCGTCTTATCCCCTATTTAAATCAACGAAGATATTTCGATGGTATTAAAGCCACTATTAACTATATTGATAGTGTTATGAATTGCGCGAATATTAAATAGAAAAGCATTCTCTATCTTATTGTGTATTAGCGTGTAACGGAGTTTGCATAAAAATACCCCAAAAGTTTTTTGTCTAACTTTTGGGGTGTAGTTCAAAATTGCCGTTTTTATTGTATCATTAACGTTTGAGATTAACCCAAATTTTAGTAGTTTTATAGCCTACAAACTCCAAATTCGTAATAGAATTATCTTAACACTCAACCGCAAAGACGCTTCGAGGAATGGATTGATCAGATGGTGTGTAAACAGAAATATAACCCTTTGGATTTAATGTTTATTAAGTATAATAAATATAGAAAGATACAATGTCGAATAAAAAAATATTTTGTATTTTTAAAAAACAATTCTCTTAAAGAAGAGTAACACAAAATCAAAATAATCTATTAAATTTCAAAATATGAAAAAGAATTTTAAGCTATTTTTAGTTATTTTATTTATAATACCTTGTTCAACTATTACTATTGGGCAGGATATTAATAAAGCCAAACAATCTGTAAGAATATTTATGGAAAATAATTATAAAAACTATAAAGCAGGTAGTTTTGGTGAATTTTTTGAACAAACATATCCAGAGGAGATTCAAAAAGAAATTGGCACAACTGAAAAAGTAAAATACTCTTTAGTACACACATACACCATTGGAAACCAAATTATTGAAAAAGAGTATTTTCATTTAGATAAAAACTTAAAGGTTATTGGGCATTTGTCATATGCCAAAATGGGTGAAATTACAATGAGATTAATATTTAATTCCAGTAAGATTAGAAAAATATTAGATTCATTAAAAGTTGATACAACAAGGAAAGTTACATACCCAATTAAGCATTAAATGCTTCTTCTTAGCGCTTAGCATATAAGGGAGTTTCTATAGAAATCTTCCGGATATCCGGAAATAGAGTAAAAGCAGTGGCTTAGAGTGTAATATGATTGATCAGATGGCATATAACTATCAAACCGGAACCAACAAGCTGAATTATATAGCCGATCCATATCATTTAACTTCAGCCGATATTGAAGGACAGTCTGCCAATAACTACGCCTACGATGCCATTGGAAACCTTACACAGGATGTAAAAGGCGGGCTAAGCAGTATAGTCTGGAATCCCTATGGCAAAATAACACATATCAGTAAAGGCTCAAACGGAAACCTCTATTACGATTACGATGCCATGGGCAACCGTATCAAAAAGAGTTTCACGCAAAGCAATGATAATGCTGATAAAACGTGGTATGTACGTGATGCCCAAGGTAATATAATGGCCATTTACAGCCGGAAAAACTATGGCACCAACCAACAGGTTCTTCTGGAAAACTACGAGCTTTACGGTAACAGCCGCCTGGGTTCGCTAAACCTTGGCATACCCGTGGAAGGAGATTACAACCTAACGCCAACTACCAATTATACCCGTTCTTTAGGCTTAAAGCAATATGAACTAAGTAACCACCTTGGCAATGTATTAACGACCTTCTCCGACCAACGAGTATTTGCACCTGCGGGTATGAGTAGTACTAATTCCAATGCTCTAACTCCCAAGCTTATTTCCGCACAGGATTATTATCCTTTCGGGATGATTATGGCTGGAAGAAGCTGGAATGAGGACAAAGTGAAATTTGGATTTAATGGCAAGGAAAATGACAATGAGGTAAAAGGAATTGGTAACCAGCAAGATTATGGAATGCGTATTTACGATCCAAGAATTGGAAGATTTTTGAGTGTAGACCCAATCGCGCATGATTATCCATGGTATTCTCCATACCAGTTTGCAGGAAATAGTCCTATAAAATATATTGATTTAGATCGGCTGGAACCAAGTAATCCAAATTTTAACTATACTGGAAATGTTTACATTAATCTTTTAGGAAATGAAAGAGAAGTAAAAGGTAATGCAAATTGGGATGCTATAAATGCAACCAATATTGATGATGCTGTTAATCAATTAAATAGATACATGATTCAAGGTAATTTAAGAACATTGAATTGCGTCCTAATTCAAATGCATGGTTATTATGATTTAATGCAAGTGCCAGTCAAAGCAACAGATAATTCTGATCCTACAAATCCTAAACCAATAGTATTAAAACCATTTATTACAGCTGAAAGTGTTAAAAATAGAAATAATGGCAATGGTAGTAGCAATACCGAAGAAGAAAATCAAGCGATAACTCAAATGGAAAATATTGCCAAAATTGTAAGAACTGATGGTATAATAATAATTGGGTCTTGTTTGACTGAGAACAAAGAAAGTATGGGAGCAAATTTAAGCACTGACAAGTATTTCCAAAATAAATTTGTATTTACGAATAATGATGAGACGTGGCTAAGTTATTCTCCTTGGGACAGAGAAATAACTGCCAAAAAA
Source organism: Bacteroidales bacterium (assembly GCA_963667975.1). GTDB lineage: Bacteria > Bacteroidota > Bacteroidia > Bacteroidales. The sequence goes on along the minus strand of OY764079.1, from coordinate 2,129,629 downwards.
ACATTATCAACAGAAGGATGGACAGTATCAAGAAATGGAACTTCTCTTGATATTTATGGTAGCCTAATGTTGAACTCAAGAAAAGAAGAGGAACCGATTAGTTATATTTACACAGGAGATCATTCAAATAACAACAATAATAATAAATAATAATGAAATGAAAAATATTAATAGCATATATATATTATCAATATTTATAATACTTTTTATAATCGCATCATGTAATAACCCTCAAGAAAAAAACAATAATTTTAAAGCTACTTATCAATCACCTAATAAAATAGCGGTAGATACATTTCGGCGATATTATCCTTCTGGTACTTTAAAGGAGATTTATACAGAAAAAAACCATAAACCTGATGGATTGCATAGGATTTATTCCGAGAATGGAGATATTATTTATGAGGTGAATTATAAAAATGGTAAGAAGCATGGATATAAGTTTGAAAAAATAGAAATGATCTATTATAATAAAAATAAAGCCCAGGTTATAGGAGCTTTGATTAAAAAAACAAAATATAGCAATGGAAATGTAATAATAAAAACAAAAATAGATACAATAATGTATTAATCATACACCATATTACTACCTAGTATCCAAATGCTTATGGAAACATTATGGCAACTTACACCCTGCATAGCTATAACGGCATTACTCCGGAAATAAAACTTCAAAGCTATGAACTTTATGGTAGTAGCCGTTTGGGTTCGTTAAACTTAGGGATGGCTGTGGAAGGCGATTACAACCTAACGCCAACTACTAATTATACCCGTTCTTTAGGCTTAAAGCAATATGAACTAAGTAACCACCTTGGCAATGTATTAACTACCTTCTCCGACCAACGAGTATTTGCACCTGCGGGTATGAGTAGTACTAATTCCAATGCTTTAACACCCAAGCTTATTTCCGCACAGGATTATTATCCATTTGGGATGATTATGGATGAAAGGAGTTGGAATGAGGACAAGACGAAATACAGCTTCAATGGGCAGGAAAAAGATCGTGAAATTTACAATAACGAAAGCATCACTACCGCCCTCTTCTGGGAGTACGATGGAAGAATTGGAAGAGGATGGAATTTAGACCCAAAACCACAGATTTTCATTTCTGATTATGCTACTTTTGGTGATAACCCGATTGCAAGTAAAGATGTTTTAGGAGACAAGTGGGATCCTTCAAATAATTCACAGAAACAAGCTGATTATTTTAAAGCAAGAACAGCAAAAGAAATTACTAATACTGAAAAGTCCATCTCTGATGTATAAAATCAATTAGCAACTGTTGATGTGCAAAGTAAAAAGTATAATGCATTAAATGAAAAGTTAACAGGACTAATAGCAAAACTTGGCGAGCTTAAAGATGCTCAAACAGAAATAGAAATATTAGAAAAATCCGATTAGATTTATAGGTTGGAGGATAAAATGAGAAATCAAAATGAACAAAGGAATGATCAAGTAGAAGGCACAACATCCTATAACAATGGTGTTGTAACAATTCAATATTGGAGAAATGGAGGAGGAATTGATTACAATACAATGGCTCATGAATTAAAACATGGGTATCAATTTGAAAAAGGAGAACTAAGTTTCAAAAAAACAAATGGTAAAGCTGGATATCTATATGATATTACTGACGAGCAAGCTGCTTGGAAAAGAGGATCTGCATTTGATGGATCTCCCATGTTAAAAATATACACTATTGAAGATTTGCAGGATGGCAGAAGGTATAAAAATTGTCCTTTAATTCCTTTAAATTCTTCAATGCGAACTTTAAACGTCATGATGAGTTGGGGTTATGTTCCAACAGAATACGAAGATATTATTGATAAAAATCCGTTATTTAAAGATTCAAATATTGACATATGCAGGTAATTTCTAAAATTAGATTAATAATAATCATAGGATTAATAGGTCTTCTTGTTTCGTGTGTTAGAGATTTATATAATAGGGACTATTATTTATATAATAGAAAGATTAAATTTTATCCTGGAAATACATTTGAAATTAAAGAGTTGACTGACAGTATTAATAGTGAAAAATCCATAAAAGGCAAATGGATAAAAAAGTGGAATAAGCTAATTCTTAATAGTGAATATAATAAAGATTCCATAAGATTATTTAAAATATTATATTCTTTTTCAAAAGAAAGTGATTCATGTAATTTCAATTTAATACAAGTTGGTAATTTGTTACCATTATCTGGACACATACTATTGAGCAATAATAATAAAATTGATACATTATCATATATTTCAAAAAAACAAAAATTTGGCAACATTAATAAACATACAGATTATGATTCTTTGCAAATAATCAATAAAAATCAATTATTATATAATGATAAAATTGCATTTTCAAAAAAAATACAACTAGATTTATCATATGATACAATAACTATTTTTATTGATTATCCATTATCTTATATATATTTACAAAATGACACATTTTTAATTAAAAAAAATACTTTACAAAAACTTCCCAGTAAAGCACACAATAAGTAAATAAAATGCAACAAATCAGAAATATCACACCTTCTTAGCGTGTAAGAGAAAGTTTACATCAAAATCTTCCGGATATCCGGAAATATCGTAAAAACGGTAGTTCAAAAAACTGATTATGTTGGAATTGAAAAGTTAACACCAAAAACAGTAAGCGAAATTAAAAGCGACAGACAAGTTAGCACATTGGAGAAACGTAAAACAACTCAACAACCATAAATATGAAGAATGTAATAATATTTATCGTTTTAGTTATTGTGCTTTATAATAAAGCAGAAGCAAACGATAACAACAATTATCTATTTAATAATAAAAACAATAAAATATCTTATGATAGTATTATTATTTATATTATTAATCCGTATACAGATTTTTTAGTACCTCCATCACCAAGTACCGTAAGAAATAAAGAGTTTAGGAGGTCTCTTGATTCATCAATTGTAATATATCCAAATGATGAAGTCAAGACATTGAAATATGGAAAGCTTATAAATCTTATATACATAGCAGATAAATATAAAATATATACAGATATATTATCTTCTATTACACAGCATAATGAAATAGGAGATAGTACAACAAACCGACTTATGAAAGCAAGATTATTAATTGATTACTATTGCGAAGGGGAAATATTGCATTATATTTATTTTGATTTAGTAAATAAAATGTATATTAAAGACAATATTGGTTTGTATAAATTAGAAATAATAAATTCAGAAATAAATATGTATGAACTTTATTAAAAAGCCCTTCACCATAAAATAGATTTACATAAAATAGTAAGAACAAAAAAAGTAAGCATTTTAAGACAAAGTACCACAGCAAACGGTGTATAGCTACGACCCGTTAAACCGTATTTACAAGATGTACGTACAAACTCCACCAGTGGGAATACCTGTTTCTAAACAAAAAAGATCTCTCCGAAAATAAGAATCGTAAAAGCCTATTCCTTCTCCTTCCATTCAAGCCGTATTCGTTGCAGGGGGGTGTACGTTTTAAGAATACTTATCTCCTGTTTCTCAATTGTTTCAATCAGGTCTATTTTATAGATAAGTGTAGTTTCTTCTCCGTTGTGGGTAAGTTTATCGTATGATTCTAATTTATAATGGAGGGTATCACTAAAGCTTTGTCTGGTTCGTAACATATAATCCTGTTGCGAAGTGTAGTACGTTGTATCGTTTTTTGCCATACAACAAAAGCCATTGGGAATCTCGGTTATGGCTTCTGCCTGACTGATATCACGTTTAAGAAGAAACCACTGCATTAATCTGTCTTTCTGCTCACTATCCTGATGTTCGTACTTAAATAATAAACTGGCAGTGTTTTCACGTATTTGATAAGCAATCACCACAACAATGCAGATCAAGGCCATTGCTACGACCATTTCTATGATGGTAAAAGCTTTGAATGACGGCTGAGTATATTTGCGTTGTTTCACTTTGTTTATTTTTATGGTTTTACTCCAACACAATCAGTCGTAACTGAGTGGACAAGGTATCACCCAAAGGCGTATAAGCGGTAAACCGGAGTTGTAAAAGTTGTGATTTTGAATTTACCGGAATTGAGGGCTGATACGGGCTAATCTTCCGTTCCAGAATTAAACCGTTTACCTCTTTACGTTCGTCGGTATAAAGTTTATTCTGCAAGGTTTCATCTTTGTATTCGCATAAGCGGATATGAGCTTCAACACCTGGTTTTGTCACTCCATCGCCATACATATTTGAAACCATGGTAATCGTAGCGGTAAGTGAAGTAAGCAAAATCACCAATGCGATTACTGCTTCAACCAAAGTGGAAGCCGGTAATTTTTGAGTGAATCTGTTTGTATTTACGGGAGCCATTGGATAACACGTGATTTTAAAGGTTTGTCAAACAATTGGAAATCGGGCATGACGTTCGGTTGCTTTCGTTTGCTTATTTGACCATCGAGTAATATATTTTCATTCAATCCCTGACTCAAATCTGTTAATTGAGGACAATATAGCGATCCCCATATTTCGCCCCGGTGGTACACGGCATGTGTACTATAAACTGAACCTATAATTTTACATTGATCTCCAATCCAAAGCAAAGGAATCGCAGTAGAGTAATGATTTTCTTTGTTTTCATAATTCAATATTATCAGGCCTTGTACCAGCACATTCTCGTCTAAGAAAAGCCGGGGTTGTGCTTTCTCGTTTTTGCTATTTAACAACAAAACAGTCGGAAAGGTGAGTTTTGCCTCTTTTTCAATCATCAAACTATCAGAAGCGATAAATTGGCCATTCCCTGTAAACCCTTCTTCTACAATAATTTTAGGAGCACATACCAGCACATTCGTAAGAGATGCATTTTTATGGATGATCAGTGAATCGCTGGAATATAAGATGAAATTTCCATTCAGGGTATCTGAAAAATCGGGATTTCCTGCCGGACATTGTATAACAAGTGTTTTTTCGGCAAAACTTCTGGTTTTGGGATAAAAATCAGATATCGTAAATATCTGAAATCGAGTAATTTCTTTTTTCAGATATTCAGGAGAATATTTTATAATTCGCTGGGCAAGCTTCGGAAGGATTCCTGGAGTTTTTAGGGCTGTTCCATAAACCAAACTGTCGCGGGTATAGCTTTTCCCGCTTACATTTGCCCTTGAAATTCCACGCTCGGGCAAATATACATCCCCTTCGAGCAAGGCATTTCCTCCTAACTTCAGTTCATAAATACTGTTGCATAAATAGAGTGCAGTCTTGTTTTCAAAGTCATAACAACCTGGCTGTGCAATTTTCCGAAGAGTATCTTTTCCTGCCGGATATTCTGCAATGAGAATATTGAATACTCCAAACTCTTTTTTTGTGAGAATAAGCTGAGAACGTTCATTTTGAAACAAATCTACAGAAAAGCTTGTATCACTCAATGATTGATCATAAGCCCGTAAAAACTCAATGCCGGACAAGAGTAAATCTTCATGGTATTCCGCCTTTATAATTGCAAGTTTTTCCTGATTTGAAACCAGAAAAAATTGCAATATCCCCAATACAAACAGAAACGATAAAAGACTAATAACCAAAGCGTAAATAAGAATAGCGCTTTTGAGTTTTACTAAAAAAAAAGAAGCTATGATCGGTTTGCGCATCATTTTTTACGTATGCTGTCTGTTGGCTTTTTTGTTTTTTTAAACCATTTTTTCCAGAAAGGAGTTTTAGGCTGAGTGGTATCTGCTGGTTTCGGATTTACGGCTTTGAGTTTTTGTTGATTCGAAGGCTCTTTTGTTTTGGGAGCTTCGGATTTGGCTTTCTCTTTCGGCTGCGAAGCTTCAGCTTTCACTTTCTTAGTCCTGACTTCCTCTTTTTTCTTTTTCACAATCTCTGTTCCATTCTTATAATATTTCACAGAGTCGCATTTTTCACCGTTCATATAGTACAACTTACCGTTTATCAAATTATTGCGATAAGTTCCCTTTATAATTCCGGAAGAAGACACTTCTGTAAAATCACCTTCTTTTTTCCCTTTTTTCCAGGTATAGCTACGCGTAAATTTTCCGGTTGAATCAAATTCGCTCCACTCGCCGTCTTTTTGATTCATCGAGTAAGAGCCCCGGACAAGAAGTAAGCCTGCTCCTCCCCTACGTTCAAACGCACCATTAAGAAGCCCTTTTTCGTATGTTTCTATCTGAAGTAAAAATCCATCAGAGTTCCAGTATTTCCACTGGCCATCTTTAAGTCCTAAAAAGAAACCACCCTGTTTTTGTAAGCGTTTATCCGGAAAATAGCATTCATAAGCACCATGTAACAGCTCCCCGGAAGCTCCTCCCTGATTCGATCTGATTTGACGGTCGTCAAACCAGAAATAGGTAAGCACGTTATTGAATTTAAGATTTTCGGGCGTTTTCCGAAGTGTATAAAAATGATACTCTCCGGACTGATCGGTTATTATTTTGCGCGACGCTTGGTATTGCTGCGAAAACAACAAATGTGACGATAAAAACAACAATGTGAGTGTGCTTATGAATTTCATAGTATTTTTTATTTTTTCCGAATCCAGACAACTTGATTTTTATGAGAAATCGATAAAGAATCTTTTCGCAGCTCTTTTACAACCCATCCTTCAACAGTATCTCCTTGTTTAAGGAGTAAAGACTCTTTTTTTGAAGAGACAATTCCAACATTTACGGATTTTTTTGGATTGTAAATCAATCCCTGATAGTTAAGAGCAGGAATAGAAACGGGTAATGCCGGCGGTTCTGTTTTCCTGAGATTTTTCGGATTCAATTTGATAGAAGTATTTATGACGGAATAGGTTTGCGTTTTTTGAATACCAAACGGATCACCATAGTTAAGCAGTAGACGTAATGTATCTGTTTCTTCCTGGGCTTGCTTTGCCGGTCTTACAAATGAGTTAGAAACAATCTCAGATTCAGGATTGTATAGAAAATTATACGCTTTGTAGATGATAATTCCCCACAAAGAGATTACAGTAATCAACAATAGTATCTGAGTATGTTTTTTATTCATGGTTTAGTTTTTTTTCTTTCCGGATGTAGGTCTTTGTACGGTAAATACACTTGGCCCTGATACAGCGTTTGTATTTCCTGCTCTATCCCAAGGCTTTAGTTTCCACCAATATCTGCCATTTGTCATCTTTTTGCTGTAAGAAAAATTATTTGATTTTGCTACGCCAATTAAATTATTCATCAACGAATCTGCATACAAAAACAAACTGTCGAATTCTGCAGAGCCTGCTATGGCTGTTCGTTGCCATGTAAAATTCACAATAGAGTCAGTCACAACTAAATTATGCTGTGGAAACGTAATCATCGAAGTATTGGGAGCGATTGTATCAATAAACAAAGAAGCTGTGGAAAATACAGAATTTGAGTAGGTATTTTGCCCACGCAAAGCCCAATAATACAATCCCTGCTCAGGCAAAGTATAATTAAAATAATTTGTATCCAGAATGATCGAGACTATTTTCGTTCCCGACGCAAAGGCATCTTTCCATATCTCAAACCGGTAATCATCCGCATACAGGATGCTGTTCCATTTGAAGAGAAAACTCATTTTTCGGGTTGTATCGCCATTCACCGGAGTGATTAATTGCGGAATAATCGCCGATAGATCAGGTGTTAAGGTAACAGAAAATGTTCGGGTAGTCCACATTGATTCATAGGCAAAGTTTTTCGCTCTAACCCTCCATTGATATGTTCCAGGGGTGAAAGTCATCGTGAAAAATGTTTGAGTAAGGTTAGAATCGCAAAGCATTTGACTGGTATTTGCAAAGCTTCCGCTAACAACCTGAAGCTGATATTTGTCGGCACCTTCAATGGGTTCCCACGAAAAACTGATTTGGTTAGAGCTTGAATTCAAGCTATCTTTTGGAGATAATAGCTTTACGCTGTCGTCACTAATGTCTTCTTCGAAAACATCTTCGCAACTCCACAGGCACAGGGTGCACAAAAGGAGGAGGAGTATGCTAATCTTTCTTTTTAAGTAATTCAACATATAACTTCATATTTAATTTTTCAATATGGGTTTTAAAATCTTGTTTCACAAAAAAACGGGTACTACGAATATTTCCTGAGCGCAGGTTTTTCTCCAGAAAATACCAGGTCTTCATCAATTCTGTATAAGAACCTTCGAGAGTGTACGCTGTTATTTCACTGGAGGAAGTATCGCTAAGATTTGTATATGAAGGAGATACTTCAATCAACCGAAAGCGGTTTTGCTGAGAAGCCTTCGATAAAAGGTCAATTACGATCTGCCTGGGAACAATGGTATCTGCTCCCGTTTTTTGAGACAGAAATTTTTCATTCAGATCAACTTCTTTTTGCAGATTTCGGATAGTCTGAGGTTTATTAATATTCGAGAGATTTTGTTCCTGTTGATTATGATATTGTTTGTAAAGATCTATCGTTTTTGAAAAAGCCAAAAAATAGCACACAAGCAATCCTCCCACAACCAAAAGTAGCAGGAATAACCATTTCTTTTTGTAAGCATCCAGATTATTCATTGGTTTGATTGGATTTTGGAATGTTATATGCCGGATATAATTCTATTTCAAAACGACCTTTGGGATTGTCAAATTCCTGAAGATAGCTTTTGAAATTGGATTTTATGATTTTTTGCTCACGTTCAAGTTGCTGCAACCATTGGTTTAGAACATAGCTGTTTGCTGAATACCCTATCAGAATTATCTTATTGTTTTCGAAAGAATAACTGTTTTCATTTCGCATAAACTGCTCAGGATTAACACTGTAATCCGTAAGTTTAACTTCTTGTGGTAATGACGAAAAAATCTGATCTGTATAAAGGGATTCCCGGGGTTTATTGTATGAAAATTTTTGTAACCGCTTTTTTTGTTCACTTAAAACCCGTTTCAAACTATCTTCCCTGGACTGCAAACCCGACAGACTACTTGTTTCTTCAATTTGTGCAGTATTGTTAAAATAATGGTTATACGCGGTAAAGTTGATTAATAAAAGAACTAAAAAAAGAACCAGAGCAGCTATTTGTACTTTTTTGTAGAATAGATAAAACAGAGCACTATTTTTGAGATTTAAACTCATCTCAATCGAGTCTTGTATCCTTTGTAATTCGGAAGGATTTAACAATGTTTCTGCAGCCTGAAAAAACACCTCATTTTTTAAAATAACCTCTAAATCAGGAGAAACAGGTGATATTTTGGGATTCAGAGAATCACTGTTATCTATTAAATACGGATGAAAATAGCCCTCCGAAGTTTGAATATTTTTTAGATTCAGCAATATTGCCGGACCAATAATGATTTTGGTGATCGGAATTTTTTTATCCAGCAAGGGCTGAATAACGGAACCCAATGTTTCTTTACGAATAAAAGATGTTATGGAATATGAATCCGTTGAATAAATCTGAGAATAGACTTCCTCTTCATTGATTAAGTTATTTGAGGACTTAGTGTTTCTGTAAAGCACACCTTTCCCATGAATTATTACTGTGCAGGCTGACTTTAGCACATAAGCCGGAAAGGCTCCTTCGGCCTGAACAAGGGTGACATCAGCATGCTTTCCACTCTTATCAAAAGAGCAACATTTCGTGAGCACCTGATTGTCGGGTGAAAGATATAGTTCAATAGCAGAATACTTATACAATTTCATTCGTTAATCATGTTTTATTCAATGGTCGGATCGCTTTTATCCCGGCAATCGGGACTCGTTTCATACAACTTAATAAACTACAATGGGTTTGATAAATATATTTAATTTACTATTGCTTTTTTCTTTCTTACGGGAACTGAAAATCCATTTCAAAACAGGAATCCTGCTTAACAGAGGAACACCACTCCCTGAATCACTCATACTTTTCTTTTCAAGGCCTCCCAATAAAATCATTTCTTCATTCCCAACACGAATCACCGAACTAAAATTTCTGGAAACAGCCCCGGGGGGTGCCTGAGGAGAAATTCTGCCTGTAAAATCAGACTGATCTACTTTTATCTCAAGGGTAATGCTTTCATTTCCCGAAATGATGGGCTTGATTGTCAATGAAAAATCAGCCTTTACAGATTTATATTGTTTGGTGATGATATTTTGCGGATTTTGAGAACCGATTACATTATTTGACTCTTCAAGATAATATTCAGTATTTCCCAGGCTCATGGTTGCCTCATGACCATTCAATGTTGCAAGTTTGGGCGTTGATCTTACTTTAACAATGCCCTGCTCCTCCATTAAATTCAAATTCAGATAGAAATTTTCGGTTACCTTCCCCAGCTTAACAACCCCAAAACCATTAAAGCTGTTAATCATACTGTTAATTGTTTGAGCATTCATATTGTAATTAAACTCGGGAAAAACAGTACCACTTGAGGTGGCTTTACTGGTCCCTATTCCTGCTTCTATCCCTGTTGTGGTAGTACGTCCCGTTTTACTATCAACAATCAGAACTTCTATAATTATTAAAGGAACTGATTTATCAATATCTCTCAGAAACTGCTCAAGATTCACAATATTGCTTAATGCTCCGGATAAAACCAGGCTATTCTGTTCGGGAAACTCCTTCATATCTACCCCTTTCTTAATATCTGCAGGAATAAATTCGGAGATCTTATCTACCGATCTGTTTTGAAATTTAAACAAACGGCATTGGCGTACCCCTTCTGCTTGTTGATCTCCAAAAAAGTAAATTCCATTTTCGTATCTGTAAGCATAGTTTGTGCCTTTAAAAAGATAAAAAATCAATTCATTAAACGCAGATTTTTTAACGTTTATGGTTGTAGTTCCCTTTATTTCAGAGTAAAAAAAATAGTTGATTTTACAGAGCTTTGCCAGTTGGTCAAGGGTTGGTTTTAAAGGAATATTTGTGCCCTGCAAACTTATAAGGCCTGTACTGTCAATTTCAAGATTAAACTGTATTGAGTCAGGACTATTGGAGTTCTCACCTGTTTTCTTTGATTTCGGATCTTCTGAAAGCTTTAGTGCCGTATTGCTTTTCTTATCAAGCACATAGAATCCATCCAGCGTTTTGGTTACGGAAAAATTATTGATTAGCCCCAATTTTTCCAACGCTTGTTCCAAATTCGCCTGCTGAATAAATCCGCTGACAATCTGATTGTTTAATTCTTGCAAACACAATATGTTTTTGCCTGTTAGCTTGGTTAAAATTTTCACAACAGAGCTTAATGTATCATTTTTCAAATCCAGATTTATGAGATCTGACGATTGCTGGTAGGTAATATTGGGCTGGTAAAGTTGCGCAGGCGAAGCAATTTTTGGTACAGGAACATACTTTTTTAATTGAATAATAGAGCCTTGAATCAAAATATCCAATTCGTAATTCTGGCACAGATAGATTAAGATATCTTTTACTTTTACTTTTGAAAAGTTACTGGTTATTTTAATATCAATAGCAGGATCTACGGTAATATTTAGTGAGTTTGTTTTTGCAACGCCTCGTATAAAGTCGCTGAGATTGGTTTGATTTACAGAAATATCAACATTTTCTTCCAGCCCCGGAACATCCATACTAAGTTCTTCGAGCATGGTTTGCAATTTTGTAATCCGATCTTGTGCATACGAATGCTGAGTAATCAAAATTACAAATAAAGATGCAATGAATAAAAACCTGAATGCCTGCTTCATAATATTTTAGTTTGAAAGTAAAATGGGTGCAATTTCTTCAAATGTTGTATATCCCGAGGTAAATAAATCCCATGCCTGTTTTGAAAGAAGCGAGATCTCTTTCTTTTCGAGTATGGAGCTAATATTTAAATTATTATGCTTTACTGAATCATGAAGTTCTTGGTCAATGGGAATTACTTCATATATGGCCTTTCTGCCAGAATACCCTGTATAATAACACTTTTCACAACCTTTGGCTACATAATGATGCTCCGGATTCAGAAAATCCAGATTTAATAAAGAATAGTCTTCCGTAGAAAACGGAACAAGGTGTTTGCAAGCAGGACAAAGTAACCGAACCAGCCGCTGAGCTACCGACAAATTTAACGTAGCCGTAATTAAAAACGGAGGAATTCCCATGTCTATCAAGCGTCCGATAGTACCCCATGCCGAGTTTGTATGGATTGTTGATAATACAAGGTGCCCTGTTAATGCAGCCCGGATTGCCATTTGAGCTGTTTCAGCATCACGGATCTCACCAAGCATGATAATATCCGGGTCTTGCCGCAAAAAAGTTCTAAGTGCGCTTGAAAAAGTTAATCCAATACTTTCTTTCAACTGAACCTGATTGATCCCTGACAGAGTATATTCAATAGGGTCTTCAATGGTAAGAATGTTAATCCCTTCTTTATTTAAAACTTTTAGGGTTGCATAAAGCGTAGTGGTTTTCCCGGAGCCAGTAGGACCACTTATCAGAACGATGCCATTTGATTTGTATATTCCTGATACATAATCACCATATTGTTTTTGGGTAAAGCCCAGTGATTCAAGTTTTAAGTCCGTAGTATCTTTATTTAAGAGACGAAGCACAATTTTTTCACCATACAACGTAGGAAGTACTGAAGCACGAATATCAAAGCTATGTGTTTCATCTTCAAAAATAATTCTTCCATCCTGAGGAAGCCTTTTTTCAGAAATATCCATATTGGCTTTGATTTTTATCTTGTTAACCAAAGCAGGATAATCTGTTTTCGAAATGGAATATACTTCTTTCAGCTTTCCATCAACTCTGATTCGGATTCGGGCTGCTTTTTCATAAATTTCAATATGAATATCACTTGATCCATGTGTTTTTGCATCCTTAATCAGTTTAACCAAAAAATCATTATTAAGAGATGAAACTTTTAACTCCTGATTCTGCGAGCTTTTATCTCCAATTGGATAATACTTATAAAGTAACTGGTTAATCGTTAACTCTTCTGATTCTATCAACTCAACTTGTTTGCCTGTAATAAATTCCAGCTCATTTTTTAGTTCAAAAGTATTACCGCCCCTTACATACAGAAATGATGATGAATCTTCCTGTACCGAGTGAGGAATTACTTTGAAATTCCACGCAAATTCCGCACTAATTGATTTTACTAAGTCTGGGTTAATATTCATAGCAAATTAGTTAAGATTAATGCGAGAAAACAAATCAATAAGCTGAAAATCACGGATAAGCAATACCGGAATCAGTAAAAGAGCTAAAATCCCTGCATAAGGGATACTGGACGTATATTTTAATTTAAAACACTTACTTAATCCAAATATTGTCGCCTGATATAAAAGAGAGATTATAGATCCAAAAATCAGAAAAAAACAAAGATTAAATATGTCAAATTGAGGAGTTATGCAAATAAAGAAAAGCAAGTCTCCGGTTCCTATTTTTGTAGTAAAAAATGATTTCAGACTAAACCCTTTAAACAGGAAATAAATACTTGTTATACAAATTATCAATACAATTAAAGATATATTTAAGAGTATATTCCATAAAAGGTCAGGCATTAATTGTGCGTTTACGAAAATTTGACGCATAAAAAGCAAGCCAAACAACATCGGAAACAAATACCATGTAATTGCCCTGTGTTTAAAATCCTGATATCCCATTAGCAATAACAATACAAATATTAATATATAGTAAATCAACGTATTAGTCTTTTATTGTTTCTTTTAATTCTTTGTCTTGGTTTATTTCCCATACATTAAACACTCCATCTCCGTCAAAATCGGTAATCGCAGTGGCTCTTGCCGTAAATGTTGTTTGTGCAGAAGCGACTACCTCTATTATATAATTTGCATTTCCTCCATCTTTTACCGTTTTTACCTGCTCAAATCCTATATCTTCAAGGCCTGATGTATATTTTGAATACATGTAGAAATAGTTTTTCTCTAATGTAAAAACATGCTCAAGCTGAACCTTTGCTTCCGTACTTTTTGCCCTGGATATCAATGGCATAAGATTAGGAAGTGCTAAAAGAATTAAAATACCAATGATCACTAAAACGATAAGCAATTCTGTTAATGAATATGCTTTTAGCCGCACATTATTCATGCTGGTTATTGGTTTTAATATAAGCATAATTATCAATATTTATTTATTAATTTGTAGCTGTACAACCATGAGAATTGTATATATTTGAAGCGACTTTTACGCTTACAAATATTGGAAAAAAAACAATACCAAATACAATGAATATGAAATCATATTATTCATACAATAGATAATCATAATAATTAACAGTTAATAAATCATATTTATTTGTAAATCACCTTGTATTATGATTACGCTACGTGCAGGTACTATGTTTTCAGATAAAAAGAGATTTCAGCTTTTTAATGAGACCGGAATACTTTTATCTTCAGGTTTAGACTTAAAAACGGCTTTGGAAATATGCTCCGAGGGTGCCTGGAGTGCAAAAGAGAAAGAGGTAATTCGTACAATACTTAAAGAAGTAATCAACGGTCGTGATTTTTGGGAAGCTTTAAAAAAATCAGGTTCATTTAATACGTATGAATACCAAAGTATCAAAATTGGTGAATCTACAGGGAGGTTAACGGATATATTAACCGATTTAAGTGCTTTTTTGAAGAATCGAATTGAGCAAAGAAAGAAAATCACAAGTGCGATAACCTATCCCAGTTTTGTAATTATTGTTGCAGTGTTAGCCGTTGTGTTTATGCTACACTACGTAGTTCCCATGTTTAAGGGTGTTTATGAACGATTTGGAGGCGAATTACCACAAATAACAAAAATAGTTATTAATATATCTGAAAATATTGGAAAACTATTTCCTATATTTTTAATCGCAACAATCTCTTTCATCAGTATCCATTTTCTGTTAAGAAACAAGGATGAATATCGGAAAATATATACTTCGTTTTTACTAAAAATACCATTCGTGGGAAATATTATCCGGGTATCTATTCTTTCAAGGTTTTTTTTAGCATTTGAAATCTTAAGTTCTTCAAAAGTATCCATCATCACTTCCTTTGAAATATTACAAGAAATGTTTACATTTTATCCTTTACAACACTCAATAAAAGGAATGATCCCTGCGTTACTTCAAGGAGCTCCACTGTGGAAAGCTTTTTCAGATAATTCATTTTATGATAAAAAAATAATATCCCTGCTTCGGGTAGGAGAAGAAGTAAACCAACTAGATCTGGTATTGAAAACACTTAGAGAGCAATATTTTGTGGAAACCGAACAAAAGGTTGCTCTGTTAACAAGCGTATTAGAACCCTTGTTAATTTTATTCATAGGAGGAATGGTGGGTCTGATTTTAATATCAATGTACTTGCCCTTATTCCAACTTAGTACATCTTTTAATATTTAGATAATTTTGTAAATTGTATTGCCATGATTAAAAGTAAAAGTATTAAAGTAAGTACACCAAATGGATTTGCTTTTATCGAAAAAAATCAGATCTGCTATATTGCAGCTCTGAACAAAGGAAGTATTTTAAAATTAATCAATTCTGAGGAGGTTTATTCCATTAAACCATTGAAAGAGTTTGATCGCGCTCTGGAAGAACCATTTTTTCTCAGAATTCATCGATCGATGATTATTAATTTGGTGAACATTTCAGAATACAAGGCTCATCGAAACGAAATCACAATGAAATGCGGAGAGAGTGTATGCGTATCATATAGAAAGAAGAACGAATTTGTAAAAGTCTTGTCCGGGTTGTAGTTTCGGATATTCATATCCTGATAATTATATCGTTATCAACTTGTTTTACAGTCATTTCACCTGAAAACTTAAAAAAAACATCTTTCCCGCTACGTCTTATCTGAACACGTAAAATATACGATGTCC
Source organism: Bacteroidales bacterium (assembly GCA_963667975.1). Lineage (GTDB taxonomy): Bacteria > Bacteroidota > Bacteroidia > Bacteroidales. The sequence continues at coordinate 2,113,917 of OY764079.1, read as the reverse complement.
AAGGAGAGTACGAACCTAATTCAGAATCATTCTGGCTAATGTTAACAAGAATTGAAACAAGTCATAAAGGGATATTGTCATCTGCCTCTTTAGCCTAAAAAACACCCCCTGTAAATTGATCAGATTTGTTAATCAAAGCCCAAAAAGAGGTTAAAAAATCATTTTTCACGAAATTTGGATATAAAATTTGAATTGCGTTCAGTCGGAAATTCGCTACGTTCAGTCGGAAATTCGCTACGCTCACGCCAAATTTGCATACGTTGGGTAATTTGGTTAAAGTTGCGTTATATTTGAGCACAAAAACTAATTACCATGAATTCAAAAGTGATAATCCTCGTATTTATGATTTTATTCCTTGGAACAGGAGTAAGTGTAAAAGCGCAGAGAGTAATTTTAACCGATAGTATCGGAGGTCCGGATGTAAAAGTATTTGTCACCACCGATACCACCATGGCCGATTTATATGTATGTGTAGTTGATTCAATGCATAAAGTGAACAAGGATGGCCAATGGTTTTATGTTCCGCAAACAAACATGGCTGCTTTAAAAATACAGGTACTAACTGCACCTCAAAAAGCCGATTTGATTATCTGTTACGTAACAAATCCAAAGAAAGCCGGATGGATTAATCCAAATAAACGCTTTTTATACCGGAAACGTAACTAATACCGCTTGGAACAGGCCGGTCTTCACGTGTTTGACAGGCATTAACACCTCCATCTATCGGTATTTGTACATTTTTTTGCCAAAACATCAAAAGGCATCCCCTAAAAATTAATAAAGAGATATAAAGATGAATAATTTCTGGAAAGCATTGGGACTAACAATCATATTGTTAACCATAGGAATAGAAAGTTTTTCTCAGGAAAGATCCGTAACCATCGGTTATTACAATGAAGTAACCACTTATTTTCCCATTGACCGTAACGCGAATTATTCAAGATGGGAAGGAATCTATCTAAAGGATGAAGTAGGTACCGGAAGCGGGTTTCTGAAAAATCTCACTTTTTACTGGAAGGAAAGTTACACGGATCAAAGTTTTTCGAACGTAAAGATATATGCAAAACTAACATCCCTGAATGAACTAAGGGATGATACCACATCAACCTCCGGATATACTTTAATTTATAGCGGGAATATTTATCATGTACAAAATCAGGATTATATTAGTTTTCACTTAACTGCACCATTTTATTATGACGATAGCGACAACCTTCAATTAATGATCGAATATGGTTACCAGGGGGTAGCGTCAACGCCTGTTGAATGGGTGATTTTTCCCACAAATCCAAATCAAAGCCGCTGGGCTTCAAGCAACAGTGAGATTCCTTCTATGTTGTATGCAACAAGCAGCAAGCCAAAACTAACCATTGACCTGGGTTGTTTGTTTGCCTACGCGGGAACTGATCAAAGTTTATGCCTTGGAAAAAGTGTACAGTTAGGTGGGGATCCCACGGCAACCGGACAGAATACTGAATTTAGCTACCAATGGAACGGTGAATCATCCGTGTTAAGTTCTACCGGGGTCGCTAATCCGGTATGTACGCCCTCGTCGGAACTGTCTAATCTCACGTACACCGTAACTGTTACGAGCAGGCAATGTGAATCAGGTGTGGTCTCAAATCCGATAAAAGTGGATGCCTGTAGTAGCAATATTGTTGTAATGGGCGAAAAGCAAAATGTTACCGCATGCGACGGAACCTGGTTTTACGACAGTGGAAATTCTGGCGGAGATTACGCATACAACGAAGATTATAAGCTAACCGTATATCCCTGTGATGCAAACCACTCACTGGTGGTTACGTTTAGCAGCTTCGATCTGGAAGCATCCAGCAACTGTGATAGAGACTGGCTAAAGATCTATAATGGCACCAGTGAAAGCGATCCATTACTCGGTACTTTTTGCGGAACAAGCATCGAATCGCAACTCACTGCAAACAATGCTCCCGGAGCCTTAACCTTCGTGTTTCATTCTGATGAAAAGACCACTGGCAACGGGTGGGTTGCACGATTTAGCCAGATATTAAAGAGTTGTAATTTAATCAAAGGAACCGCTTCGATAAGCAGCAGTGGCGATTATGTTCATTCGGGAAGTGCAACCATAAACCTGACAGGCTATACCGGAACCTTTGGCGGATGGGAATACTCCTATAACGGAGTTGACTACTTACCCATTGCCAACAGTACCCCAAGTTGGAATACCTTTAACAATACCGTCACCTATTACCGGGCAAAGGTTCTGGACCCCAACGCTACCTGTTATTCGGATGCTGTAAAATATAATACCAGCCGCAACTTTTATATCAACGATAATTCTACCGTGGGTGACCAGTGGTGTACTGCCGTGGGAAACATCAATAACCATGCTTTAAGCCCTGATAAGCCAATTACCGGGATGAATCCGTTAATGAATAAATACTCCTTAAACCAGGGAGATACAATCTTTTGGGATGCTGGGACTTATTCAGAAAGTGGATTTACGATCAATGACACGATTGTAGGTGACAGTTCTGTATGTATATTGGGAGCCGATTCGCTAAAAACAAAACTTATACCTACATCCGGAGGAATAACTCTTCGTAATACAAGAAAAATACAGATTAACGGATTACATATAGAGAATATCCAGCTAAGTCTAATATCTGCAAAAAATATATTGATACAAAATTGTGATATTGTAGGCTTTAATGGAGCCATAACAATTGCTTATGATTACGAAAAAACAGAATATGTTACAATTAGGAATAATCGTTTTGAATCTGTATACTATGCATTTATAGAAAATTCCGGACAGGAAATGTCGGATATCACGATAGAGTCAAATGTATTTATAAGCAATGCTGAGTATTTAAATGATAATTTTTATGGCATTTATTTTCAATACTATAATCAAAATAATGATATTAAGAACATATATATAAACCATAATTATTTCAGAAACTTCCCAATAGCAATAAATATTGAACCATGGGACGGTATTTGTACAGGTGCAAAAATCGAGAACAACTGGATAGAAAATCAATATAATTTTACCGATTTAAATGCAGGTATTCAATTATTGGGTGTAAAATCGTCATTAGCCTCCCCGATGATCGTGGAAGGAAACCGTATCCGGGGTTACCAATATTCTGTGTATTCGGATGGGGTGGAAAATGCCCGGATAAACTCAAACTTTTTAAGCTTATCCAAAACAGGATTATTCTCGGCAGGAAGTAAACAGGTATCGATTCTGAACAATTCATTTTCAAATACTCTGAGCAATATCAATTTTGGAACCGGGAATAATACCGGGATAAAAGTCTTAAACAATATCTTCTCGATAGAGCCGGATACCATACCCTCCGACACAGGGATATGCATCATCACGGGAAGCCAGGATACACTCACCGAATGCAATTACAACCTGTACTACGGAACCGGTACCGCTCAGATTGCCAAGTACAACGGATCTATCATAAGCTCGCTCGAAAGCTGGAAGCGACAGAATCACAGCCTGTCGGGTGGAGATGAGAACTCATTGTTCGGAAACCCCGGATTTACCGATGTTTCGGCTGGCGATTTGACGATCTGCGATAATTCCCCGGCTTACCAGAAAGGAACGGATATCCTTGAACCAATCAACGACATAAGCGGAGCTTCAGCCCAAAGCCCGTTCTCTATCGGTGCTCACCTGAATTATGTTCCATTGATAAAGAATGGTCCCTATGCCGTGCTGAAAAAGAAACTGGATGGTGGTTACCATTACTCAAAGGGGTTGTACCTTCAGTTAAAATATACCGAGGAGTATAATCCCGGAACAAATGCGAAACTGAAATTCAGAGTTTTTGACCAGAATCATGAGGAGATTTTTGTTTCCTCGTGGAATCAACCCTATACCGACATAAAGTATGGCGATAACTATTTATCGATATACAAAGTAGGTTGCAATAATAACAATGCCATGCACCTTCCGGACGGATACTACCTGCTGGAGGTTAGCAACGACAAAAATGAAAAATGGTATCTACGTTTCTATTCCAAAATTGAACCAGCAGAGCAGGCCGTAACATACCCATGTCCTTTTTCAAACAATATACCCAGGACATACGAATTGCAGCCATTTTAAAAAAATACAGAGAAATACAGAACCAACCATGAACAAAACCAGAACACTCCTGATCTATTTAGCCGCGACACTTTTGCTTTCGGTAATCCTCAGCACAGGGATAAACCACCTTCTTGCTCCCTCTTCCAAAGTTCACTTCATCGATCTTGAAAAAGTATATAAGGAATTTAAGATGAAGGGGGATATGGAAAAAGAGGCAGAAGGGCTACTGAAAGAGCGGCAACTTTTGCTCGACAGTCTGGTTACGGATCTTCAATCGCGTGAGCAGGTGATCAAAAGTGGGGCTTCCCCGGCAGAGAAAGCCGGTTTTGAACGTGATAAGGCTGAATATTTTCGTAAACAGGAGTACTTCCAGAACAGCGGACAGCAGATTATTCAGGATTTCAACAAAAAGCTATGGGCTGAGATTCAGAAACAAGCCGAAGGATTTGCCCGCGAAAACGGGATAAAAATGATACTGGGCAAAGGCAGTGATCAGGCCTTTGTCTATGGAAGTGAAAAGGTTGATTGCACATTAACATTTATCGAATATCTCAACAAAGAGTATGCTGGTAAAAAAAAATAAACATTGGAGTATGATTGCTTTGCTGTCATTGCTCCTGGCTATGGCAGGGTGCAATTCCGGCGGGTTAACCGTGGAGCAATACCTTGCATGGTTTGGAAGGAAGGCTTGTCCGCTGAACAAAACGCAGGAAGTCAGGGGATACAAATACGAACTGCATTATGTAACGCCCGACTTTATGGCATTGAAAGAAATTCCCAGGGAACAGTTAACACGAAGCGTGCTCAGGAAGGACTTAAAAGAAAGAGAAGGTCTTTACTACTTCCTGCTTCGCATCACCCCTGCTGCCGAAAAGCTCAGCGAGCTAAAGGACCGGGAATCAGCAGAAATAAGCTGGTTCAGTTTCGGGTCACAGCAAACCACGATGATGATTGCTGGCCGGGATACGATGGCGTGTAAAATGATCCAGTTTGAACCTTCCATGGGTATACTGCCCTATCAAAGCTTTAGCATCGGGATAGCCAAACCGGCTGACAGCCCAAACCCGGACAAAGACCTGGTTGTGGAGTTTTACGACAAGGTCAACACGGGTGAAGTTATTCGATTCAAATACAACGAAGAAGATTTTAAAAAAATACCTCAATATAAACTGCAGTAAACATGATTAGTTATATCCGCAAAAGCCGTTGGGCTAAGGTAGTAAGCTTAACACTTGCATTCAGTTTTGTAAGCGAAGTAATATTCCCCACCGTGGCATTAGCCTTAACCGGGGGACCCAGTCAGCCGGAGGTAGAAAGCTTTGCCCCCATTGAAGCCACTGACATGGTCGATTTGTTCTCGGGCGATTTTAAGTACAACATCCCTCTGCTGGATGTGGACGGATACCCCATAAACCTGAACTACAACTCTAACATCACCATGGATCAGGAAGCCAGCTGGGTGGGACTCGGTTGGAACTTAAACCCCGGTGTCATTAACCGTTCCATGAGAGGATTACCCGATGAGTTCTGCGGAGATTTGGTTACCAAAGAGTTTAATTTGAAAGAAGATAATACCTATGGACTGAGAGTTTATTTACGTCCGGAGTTCTTCTCAAAAAACTTAAGCCCGTTAAGTCTTGGATATACTATGACGTATAGCACAAAAAACGGATTTAATGTAGAGACAAATCTTGGGATATCCACAACTCTGGCAAAGGTAGGTGCAAGCAGATTAAACGTGGGGCTCAATTTCAGCTCCTCTACAAATAACGGGTTCAATTTCAACCCTTCTGTTGCTTTTAATGCGCAAGTTGCCGGAAAAGAAAAAGATAACGTGCAATCAACGGGTAACTTAGGATTGAAAATAGGATTTCCTATAAACTCGGTAGGAGGACTAAAAGCAATGCAGTTAGGAATATCGGCAACCGAAACAAGTAAATTTGTAAAATGTCGTAATGAGGCAGGAAATCCTGTTTATCGTTTTGATGAGAAAAGTTTTTCCGGAGGAAGCCTTGACGGATCATCTACCGTAAGCTTTGTCCCCAATACCTACACTCCTCAAATACAGATCCCGGTAGAAAATTTATCTTGCGATATAAATCTGAATATTGGATGCGACTTAAAAATATCCGATGCATTTGGAGCAATTGGGGGATTTTATCTGGGCCAGAAAGTCCGGAACAATACCATTATAAAACCCGCTTACGGGTATTATAACAATGTGGACGGTATTCTGGCGGGTGATGCGCTGCTCGATTTTAACCGGGAAAAGGATGTGGTTTACCACCCTGAAATTAAAAACCTGCCGGTTACAAACCGGACGTATGACATTTATTCGGTTCAGGGACAAGGTGCAGGAGGAACATTCCGGTCATATAACAATGATAACAACTACGTTTGCGATGATTACAACCAGAATACAAGCACTGCTTCTACGGCAGGCTTCGAACTTGCATTTACGGATATTGTAAAGGGCGGAATTGATTTATCATTCAACAACACCTACACAAACAGCAAAGTATGGAATAGTTTAAACGCATATATAAATTATTACAAAAGAAGTAAAAGCTCTAATTTGCTTTATGAAAAGAGCCACTTTAAGATGGTAGGAGAATCAAATATTGAGTCGGATGAATCGTTTTTAACAGGTACCGGGTTTAACACGGCTACCCGCCTGGAACTAATGCAGGCTGGTGGACTCGATGTTGCTTTACTAAATAAATACACAACAAAATACAAAGGCTCCTTTTCGGATCCTGCATCAAAGAAAAGAAGTACCCGTCAAAAGAGGAATCAGTATATCGGGGTATTAAGTGCCGGGGAAGCTTCCATTTTTGGGATTGATAAAATCATCAGTTCCTATTTCAAAAACAATTTCAATTACGGTGTACATCAAATTGTTAAATCAAATATCGACAGGAGTCAGATTGCAGGGGGAAGCACTGCCAACAGTATAAAAAAACATCCTTCGGAACTAAGTATTTTACAAACAGACGGAACCCGGTATGTTTATGGTATTCCGGCCTATGTTACCAAACAGGTGGAAGCCTGTTTCTCAGTAGATAAACTATCATCATCAAACTCGAAATGTCAGGTAGCATATACCGCAGATGACCCAACGGTTAAAAATAAGAAAGGGTATGATAATTACCTTTCCAAAACGACTTTACCTCCTTATGCCCACTCCTATCTTTTAACAGCCCAGTTATCTTCTGATTATATCGATCTTAACGGCGATGGCCCTACTGACGATGATATGGGTAATTATACAAAGTTCAATTATACAAGCATGTATGCCACTACAGGGCAATACTATAAATGGAGGACGCCTTACGAAACAAATGAAGCTTCGTATAACGAAGGACTGAGGTCTGTGGATGGCGACGAAAAAGGAAACTACATTTATGGAGAAAAAGATATCTGGTATCTGCATTCCATTGAAACCAAAAACTATATTGTTGAATTTGAACTGGACGACAGAGCTGACGGATACGGTGTACAAGGAGAAAACGGAGGCAGAAACAGTCAGAATTTAACACAACAATTAAAAAAGATTACGCTTTATGCCAAAAAGGACAGAGTAAAAAACGGCACTTCGGCCACTCCTATAAAAACAGTACATTTTGAATACGACTACACTTTATGCCAGGGCGTTCCAAACAATATAAATACGGGAGCAAACAATAAAGGAAAACTTACCTTACGAAAAGTATATTTTACGTACGGAAATTCGTACAAAGGAAAATTAAATGCTTACACCTTTAACTACAATGAATCTGTAATTGTAAACGGAGCAAAAATATACAACCCTGATTACGACGTAAAAGGTTGTGACCGCTGGGGATTTTACAAACCCTCTTCAACAAACCAACTTACTACAGGCAGCTCGGTTTATTCTTATGAGTATCCCTATGTAGATCAGCGGGAGGTTTCCGGCAGTGCCTTACTCCCTTATGGAAAATATAATACGGATATCTACACCGCAACATGGAGTTTAAGCGAAATAACGACTCCTTCCGGAGCAACCATTAAAGTAAAGTATGAGTCGGATGATTATGCCTATGTTCAGGATAAGCGTGCAATGCAAATGATGAAAATTGAAGGCTTTGACATAAGCACCGGTAGCGGCCCTGGTAATAATATATTATATGAAAATCAAGCACTTACTACTGATTATTATAATAAAATATTTATCAGTGTTCCTGATCCGGTAAGTACGAAAGAAGATATATCGAGAAAATACCTGAATGGTGTGGATCAATTGTATTTCAAGTGTTTGACAAATATCGAATCTGGAAAGCAAGAGTATATTTCGGGTTATGCAAAAATAACAGACTACGGGCCGGTATCGGGCGATAATACAAAAATATGGATTTTGACAGACGACTTTACCAGAGCGGGTGAAAATCCTGTTGCCGTTGCCTGCTGGAAATTCTGCATGGATAATGCACGTCATTTTATCGATAATACGAATCCTCCGGGACAGGGAGCAGATCCTTTCCAGATAGTAAAAACCATGGCCGGGATGGGAATTCTCGATGGTTTGATTAAAACAATTAACGGACCTTGGGCAACTGCGCGAAGTAACGAGATTGGAAAAACCGTCGATTTGAATTATTGCTGGGTACGCCTGCAAAATCCAAACGGGCATAAACTGGGCGGTGGATCCCGCGTAAAAGAAATCAACATTGTGGATAATTGGGCTCAGCCTGCTGTAAAAACCTACGGACAAACCTATGATTACACGCTGAAGGAAGTATTTGCCGAAAGCACCGGACCAGTTCCAATCAGCTCAGGGGTAGCTTCTTACGAACCTATGACCGGATCGGACGAAATCCCTCACCGTACAGCCGTATTTTATAAAACTTCAGGAGGCTTTTTGCAACCCGACACGTATGGCTCACTGGAAATGCCGATGGGCGAGTCGTTCTTCCCTGCTCCAAGCGTCGGATATCGTCAGGTTACTGTAAAGAGTCTTAGCAATACACAGGTTACCAATCATGGAACAGGAAAAGTAGTTCATGAATTCTATACAGCAAAGGAATTCCCGGTAAAATGCAATGACATTACTGATCTTCAGGCAATTCCTCTGAAATCAGGATGGTTCGAAAACCTGTTTACACCCTACAAGTATAACAAAATGTATGTATCTCAGGGTTATTTAATCGAGATAAACGACATGCATGGGAAACCAAAATCCAAAAAGGTTTATGCCGAAGGAGACGATCCGGATCCGATTAGCGGAGAAGAGTATCTCTATAAACTGAGTGGTAAAAATCTGGACAATACGGTGGAAACAATCGGCAGAGACGGCGTTAAACGAAACAGCATGGTAAATGTTGACTATGACATTACAAACGATTTCCGGGAAAGTGTGACCGATGCAACCCAATCGGGAGCACAAATAAACCTGACATTTTTTACTGCCGGAATCGTTCCGGTACTGCTACCTCCGGTGTGGGGTTCGCTTTCCTTTGACAATGTAACCTTCCGAAGCTCGGTTACTACGAAAGTAGTTAACTATTACGGTGTATTGCAGGATGTAATTAAATTTGATCAGTCGAGCAGGGTGAAAACCTCCAACGAATTGTATGATTCTGAATCGGGAGAAGTACTCCTTACCAAAACACAAAATTCGTTTAAGGATGATCTTTACACCTTTAAATACCCGGCACACTGGGCATATCCCGGTATGCGCCCTGCCTATGAAAATACAGGACTGGAACTCCTTTTCCGAACTACGGATAATACAAACTGGGCTCCTCTCTCCATTTCGAATGGAACCTTAAATTTAAGCACGAAACTAAGTTCTGTTTCTCCAAGTCCCAGTGCAAGAGATTTATTTACCTCCGGTGACGAATTAAGCGTAGAGTGCCTCTACTCAGGCACTACCTTTACTCAGACTATAAAAGCCTGGGTGTTAGATTTGAATAGCACTCACATTACGCTGGTCGACTTTAACGGGAGTAAAATTCCGGACAATACCCTTATTTACAAAATCAAGGTAATCCGTTCCGGCCGTAAAAACCAGCATACACAACCGATTGCCTCGCTGGTAAGCCGGAAATCACCCGTTAGCCTGCTGAACGGAAACCTGCAAAGTGCCGAAATCCTCGAAGCAGAAGCCATTGAATATGACAATGTTCGTAAAGTATATTGCGGTACCCAGGTATTTGAATGCAAAAATTATTCGACACAGGAATTTTTAGATATTATCAAGGTTATAAATTATTTAATATCAAAAAATAAATTATTTAATGCTACTTTTAATAGCGGAAATGCTACTATAAATTTTCCTGTAAATTTAAATCTGCCGGAATACGCTAATTATTTTCCGCTTTACTTAAAGAATAAGTTACCTTCACAATTTCACGTAGCGGGTGCCGGTATTTATTTATGCTGCTTTAAAGACCTAGTTAGTAATTCAATTGAGTTCCAACTTTATCCTCAAAATATTTCGGGCACAGCTGGAAATTCATCAATCAGGTACTTGTGGTTTGGTTTTAGATTAAGCTCGGGTGGTAATGTTTTAAACATTGGCAAAATATTAAGTTTTAACAACTTTAATCCGGCAATAATAACAACAAATAAATGTACATACTCAAATGAATTTACTGCCGATATAACGTATGTTACAAAAAGCAATATTGTTGAAACCGAAAATATATTTGGCTCATTTGTGACAGTTGATGATAATATTCATGCCTACGAACCAATAAGCGTTCCCTCCTACACTTCCTGTGGTATTGGTGTTGAAAACATCATCAACCCGTTCACCTACGGCATATTGGGTAACTGGACTCCCCGTAAATCGTACAAATACCTTACAAAACGCCTGCGTACGGATAACGGGACGGACATAACCTCCAATATCCGTCAGGATGGAAACTACAGCGAGTTTAACCCGTTCTGGGTACTGGGGACAGGGGACAGGGACTGGAAACAAACAACCGATCAGAGTAAATGGCAGTGGACCAATATGATTTGGCAGAAAGACCGCAATGGTACCGAAATTGAAAACATAAATGCTCTCAACATCCATTCGTCTGCGTTATTCGGCAGTGCCGGAAACCTGCCACTGGCGGTGGCAGCCAATGCCCGTCACAAAGAAATCCTGTTCGATGGCTTCGAGGAAGTGAAAGAAAACAATCAGGATATTTCGTACGGAACCTATACCCCTGACTGTCAAAAACATTTTCAGTATAACCCGCCGCTCTATTATGTAACGGGAGCTGCCGATGTTTCTGTTACCGATACCCGCGCTCACAGCGGTAAGTATAGCATGAAACTGATGAACGGGAAATCCACCGAAATTTATTCCGATTTCGATGCTCAAAATAATAATTATTATTTGACCATTGGAAAACAGGACTGTAATTCACGCTGGAGTGAAGATGTACTTGCCACAAAAAATGACGCATTGGTGAGTGAACTTCCGATGAATCCGGATGAATGCTTGGTGAAATTTTCGCCCGATCCTACGGTAAACTACATTATATCATACTGGCTGTCAACCGAAAACAATACCATTCTGACCTCTCAAAGCACACTCCCCATCGAACTCACGTTTGTGGGCAATAATAATTCCGGAGTTGTTCCAATGAATGCGAACTCTGTTTCGGTAAGCCGCCCGATAGAAGGATGGCAGCGCGTGGAAGTAAGCTTCTCAATCCCTGTTAATTTCCAGAACAGCCATATGTCCTTAAAAATTAATAATACCGGAACAGAAGCCTGTTACCTGGACGATATAAGAATACTTCCGAAAAATTCATCCATGAAATCGTATGTATATAACGAAGTTACCAAACGATTGATGGCCGAGTTGGACGACAACAACTACGCGAGTTTTTATGAATACGACGAAGACGGCTCATTGGTACGAATCAAGAAAGAGACCGAAAAAGGCGTATTCACCATTAAAGAAGTTCGTAAAAGTCTTAAAAAGCAGTAAAGAACATGAGCTATAAACACATCTGTATATCGTTCGTTTTGTTTGCATTTTGCCTCACCGGCGCGTTGGCTCAAACCCTGAATGCAGACCTTAAAGCAGCAAACCTTGCAATTGCGAACGCGCGGGAATTAAGCATGGAGATACAGTATAATTTCTACTGTTCCTGCAAACAAAGCGTGGTTTCCGAAAGCAAAACCAGTACCATGGCTAAAAAAGAAAGTTCTTATTATACCGTGAACGGAACTTCTGAAATGGTAACCATCGGCACCCTGCAACTATCCATTAACAATACACAAAAGCAGATTGTGCTGATGAAAAGTACCAATGTTGGAATTTCGGAAATCAGTAAAAAAATTGAAGGACTTCTGAAAATTGCAAAACGGACGCAATACAAACTTGTGGGAAGTGAGAAAATATATACGCTTGTGATAAACGAATACGGCTTAAGTGAAATTGAAATCAGGATTCAAAAGAGTAACTCCATGATTTCACGGATTGTATTTTTTCAATCGGAAACAATACAGGCCGAAGTAAAGGGAAAGAAAGCCACCTGCAAGCAGCCTAAAACCGAGATCGTATTCAGCAACATACGTTTAAACGTAACACAGAATCCTGCAAAATTCAGGATGAATACCTACGTCGAAAAACGGAAAGACGGAACCTACCAGCCGGTTGGAGCTTACAAAGAGTATCAGCTCATCGATCGTACGCGGAATTAATTAAATGCAAAAAAAGATTGTTTCAAAAATAATACCCTGAAAGATATGAAACGGATTGTTTTATTTTTAATAGTTTGCCTGAGCTTGTTGCGTACCTATGCAACCAATGAAGGAAGTATAAACTATATGAGTGCACGGGATTTGTATGCCGGGTCTATGCATAACCCCCAGCAAAAGCTTTCGGTAAAGGATAATAAATTTAATACAACCCTTCCGGTAGTCTATAACACGAACGGCTCAAAAGGGGTAATCCGTTTAAAAATAGATCAGGAAAACAAAATAGCTTTTTCCGCTTACGAGGTAAGCATCAACTTCAAAGCCACCTATATAAACTCATCTCAGGCTACTGTACAGGAAAACTTTTCCCTTCAGGTAAAGCATGACCCCACTGCCGCAACAACCACAAGCCAGGTTGATATGCAGGAGTATTATATAGACGATGCCCAGAGCATGGATCTGGAAATCACGGATATGATATTCAGTGCCGGAAGTTACAGCGTGAGCAATATTCCCGGGAACCTGATGGTGGAATCAGAAATTCAAACGGAAAGATATTATCAGTTTTCAGGAATTTTAGCCTGGTCGTTAGGAAACACTCCGGTTGACGTAAACAATGATCAGATTGCCGATGAGCTGGATATCCACTGGAATTACATTCCGGGAGCAGAGGAATATGAACTGGAATGGATTTATGTCAACGATTATGCTCAGGACGGGTCACCCATTCCTTTTCAAAATATCTATTGTGATTTCCGGAATAATGCAACAAAAGTAAGAATAACGAATAATTATTACAGGATTCCGCTGGTATTCGACAGAGGATACTTAGTGTACAGGGTACGGGCTGTTGGCGTACAATTTATCGGACAGGAAAAGTATGATAATTTTACCTCCTGGACATCCATTGTAGATTACGGAACGCTGGCACAAATACACTCATCGAATAATGGCGTGGAATATTATTACCTGGACGGTCACGAACGGGGAATCAACTGGCAGTATATAGCCACCTACGCCGAAGAAGGCAAAAACAAAGCGGTGGTTAACTACATGGATCCCACCTTCCGCTCGCGCCAGCAGGTAACCAAAATAAATACCAGCGACGATATTATTGTTGGAGAAACGGTCTATGATTTTCAGGGCAGAGCCGCCATAAACGTGCTTCCGGTACCATCAGGACAGAAAATGATCCAGTTTTATCCCAATTTCAACCTCAATCCCAACGGGAACAAATATAGCTGGGAAGATTTTGACAGGAACGTAACATCCTGTAGCTCACAGGCTTCCGCTATGAAAAACACCTCAGGAGCTTCCCTTTACTATTCGCCCCTGAACCCTGATCAATACCTGCAACAGAGTGCCATTCCCGACGCGGGTGGATTCCCGTTTATTCAAACAGAATACACTCCCGATAATACCGGGAAAATTAAAAACCAGGGAGGCGCAGGTGCCGGTTTCCAGATTACCTCCGGAGCGCATTATACCTCCTACCTCTACGGACAACCTCTCCAAAAAGAGTTAGACCGTTTATTTGGTTCCGAAGCAGGTCATTTTGAACATTACCAAAAAAATGCAGTGATCGACCCCAACGGGCAGGTAAGTGTTTCATACATCGACATGTATGGCAAGGTGATTGCCACCGCGCTGGCAGGAGAAAGTCCTGCCAATCTGACGGCACTGGAATCAAATAATTCACAGAGTGCACCTTCAATCACGGAAGAAATGCTGGGGGCTTCCAATAAAATAAATATGGACGGAAACGGGGTGGAATATTCCAAGGATATTATCATCACGGCAAACAATACTCCGGTTACCCTGAATTATTCATTCTGGGGCGAGAAATATAACGAGTGTTTAAAACTTTCCACCTGTTACAGTTGCGTTTACAACCTCAACATCAAAGTAGTGAATAAAGCCTGCAATAACGTAATTTATACCTATTCGAAAAAAGTTGGAATGGTTGAATTCAACAATTGCATACGAGGCGTTTCGGAGCAAAAAGAAATATTGCTCACCCTGGATAAAGGAAACTATACGATAAAGAAATCCCTGCTTTTGGATGATCAGTCGATCAACGAGTATGCCGACAAGTTTATGACTGACGACAACAATTGCTTTACGCCTCCCCAAACGGTATTCCCCGACACCAGCAATTGCTGCTGGACCTGCGAAAAGTGCAAAAATACGGTGGAAGATCCCGACTACAAATCCCGCCTGGCAGAAACAAATCCCAGTTGGACAACAGCCCAGATTGACCAGTATTATGCCGATCAGAAGAAAATGTGCAAAGAGATGTGCGAAGAGCCGGATATTTGCTCCATTTCGTTCCTGAATATGCTCAGTGATGTAAGCCCCAACGGGCAATATGCCGAGTACAAAAACCAGACAACCGGCGAAACCAAGCCTTCGATGTTTAAATTATCATTGTTAAACGAAAACAACCTGCTGGGAATAAATACAAACTCTGTCAAAAACTGGAAAAACCCATTTTCTCCATATCTGGACGGGAACGGGAACGAGGCACTAATCAACGTGGAAGACGACCCCTCGCAGGCCGATGATCCGGCAAATCTGGTGGAAGTGGACATGATACATTACGTGAAACCGGAACATTTAAGCAGTGTGGATTTATTCGTACAATACTGGCAGCCTTCGTTTGCGTATTCGCTGGTTCCTTACCATCCCGAATATTATTACTACGACTGGTGCAACAAAAACAATGTTAAAACCGGAACCTTTAATGGTGAAGATGTAAGCAGCAACGAGTTCGACCGCATATTGGAAAACTGTCCCAACACTACCGCGCAGTATAACGCTTTCGCGGGAATGAGCATGTTTAGTGCCATCGGATCACTAACCGATATGGACCCGTTTTTTAATTCCACCAATTTAGGATTGAAAACAATTACCAGTACTTCGCTCCTGTATCATTATGTTGAGAACCCGCCGGCTAATTTCACGGGCAAAACCCTGATGAATTACCTGCTTGCAAACTATAAATACCTTGCAAACGGCACCGCCTTAAATATTGCCCAGATAACCTACATCAGTAGCAACTGTGCCGAAAACGATTACTCCGCAACCCCAAGCATGGCCAATTGCGATTATACCTCAAAAACCTTCCCGCAACTGATTACGGCCGGCAATTTTAAAATGTATCTCAACCTCTACCTGCTCTGCAAAAAGAAAGTACAGGAAATATATGCCGATTTGCACTCTGTGGAAAATGCAAACTACATCAATAAAGTGTATAATGTTTACTCAGGCAAAAACAGCGGGCTCTTTACCCCTTTTTATAAGAAAAACGACAAATCCGTCCTGAAAATCCATTCATTCTTTTCCGGCCTCTCCTCACCAACAACCAATAATTCAAAATACTACAATCGTTCCAACATCGATTTTATACAATATGGTTTACTCACCGGCCCATGGGATGTAAAACCGCTTTGGACCAGATTTCACGATTTCATCCTTGCGTTCGAAGGCCGAAAGCTTCTCAGCACATTCTATTTATACAAATCCAAAGAAAAACGTTTCCCGAAAATCAACGACTCTTATGGCGCCGTGGGCGACAAGCTGGGCGTTAGCGGCGACGACGATGACGAAATTGCCGAAAAACTCAAGGCAAAAGCCGACTATAACTTTTACCGGACTACCGGACAATGCCCGCTGGCCCGCGATGTGGAACGTTTTATCGATTTCGTGGCTAAAAACTACAGCCTTGGAGGCACATGAATGTCCCGTCCAACAACTACAGCAAGCTCTTTTATGAATCGCTGGCCGGCTCAACCCCTGTAATGAACCCGTGTAGCTGGGAAGGAACCGCCAACGGAACCAGCTTAACCGCCAACATTAAATTTACGACCCCGGGAACTCCGCCAACTACCTATACAAAACTTACCCTTCAGCTCACGAACCTGCCGTCGGGCGTAAGCTGGGCAAGCGTTCGCGCGTTCGCGCAGCTCCAGGCAAATGCTTCAAACCAGTTCACGGTAAAAATTAAGTACGACGATGCCGCTACCAACACCGTGAAAGAAGCTGTACTGAGCGGTTCACTCACCTATAACCCCAACAATATTCAACTGGCAAACTGCTCGTTCAACGACGAATGCACCACCAACGAAGAGGCCGGAGCCCTTTCGCAACTGCTGGGCGTTATGCTCAACGAAAATTTACATCCTACCGAAAATCCCTCCGCCTTTGCCAGCACCAGCTATACCTCCATCCCTTCTTCTTCAGGCTTTTACAGCGTGTTTGAAGATATGATTATGAATACAAAACTGAAAAAATATTTTTATGACCCCGATGCGCTGGGTGCCTCTTACGAAGTAGCCATAAACCTCAGTACCAAAACATTTAAAATCAGAAAAGGCAAAGCCGAGTTAATCACCGTGCTTTCGGGAACCAACAGCCTGGTTGACGGTTTCTTCATCAATGCAGAACATTCCTCAGGCGCCTCAAACCAGTTTAACCTGCAACTCGATAATACATTAGGAACCATCAGTGACTATACCGCTGCGGTTACCTACAATGTATATTACCTCGGAACAAGTAATCCTCCCACCGTTTTAACCTTCGATGCCGGACTGTGTAAAGCCATGAGCATCGCCGATTGTAAATCATATTTCCACGATAACTTTAACGAGCTGAAAAGCCTGCTCGAAAAAGTGGCTCAGGCCGGAATGCTCACCACCAGCTTTAACCTCTTCCCCGGTAACTTTATCAGCGAAGAGCTCCTTGGAAAACTGGGCGACGACTACGATTTAAAATGGGAACCCCAAACCACCAACGATACCCTCTTTATAAAACTTACCCGCAACAACGGTACCGACGAAGTATGCAGCTTATGGCTGGCCAACAACGAATATATTTCGGGAGTCAATACCGCCTACAGCAGCATGAACAATATACAGGAGTTTATGCTCCACCCCGAGTACGACCAAACAAACTATACCAACTATTTCCGGTTTAAGGGTTACCAGGGCACATCGGTTCTTTACATCCTGAACGGGGCTACCCAGTGCCTGATGCTCAGCCAGTGCGTGGAACCCTGCTATTCGCCCGGCTCTGTTACCTATAACCATATTATTCAAAAAACCAATTTCGAAAACACACTCGGGTATACTTCTGCGTATGCCTATCAGCAAACCGTTGATATTGCCACGCCAAGTGCAATCCCTGATATGGAATATGTTTTGGCAAAATCGGCCACCTGCGACGAAAGTACAATCTTGAAAGACAAAAACTATCCCGGTTCGGGGCATTATATGCTTACCAACACCACGGGTACAGGAGTGAAAAAACTTTGGGGTACAACCATTACCGCAAAAGAAGGTGATAAATATGAACTTACCTACGATTACTATGTATGTGCATGTAAACCAGACCAAAGTGAGTTCGACTTTAACGTTAATTACGGCAGTACAACCTACAGCCAGAACACAGTACAAACCGGGCAATGGGTTACCAATGCCGCTACCTTTAGTGCCAATGCCGACGAAACGGTTAACATTGGAATTAAC
Source organism: Bacteroidales bacterium (assembly GCA_963667975.1). Taxonomy (GTDB): domain Bacteria; phylum Bacteroidota; class Bacteroidia; order Bacteroidales. The sequence goes on along the minus strand of OY764079.1, from coordinate 2,095,638 downwards.
TTAAATGTCACTGCCAATACTTCAAACTATCTGGTTATCGCCCTCGACAATATTATACTGCGGAAAGCCATCCCCTGCCAGGCGATGCCCGACTCCTTCCCTACCCCGCCGCCTTTCAACCCTTCCGATACCTGCGTGGTAAACCTGCTCAACATTGCCGCCAACAACGCCTACATGATTGCACAGTACCAGCTCGACAGCATCCGTCAGGACTTCATCCTCAAATACAAACAAAAATGTTTGAGCAATCTCAACGAAATCATGACCTATAACTCCACCCTGCCCGAGTATCACTATACCCTTTACTACTACGACCAAAGCGGAAACCTGCTCAAAACCGTTCCGCCCGAAGGCGTGAGCTTCGTTACCAGCAGCACCTGGTTCGACGATATCCAAAAATACCGCGAAAGCAATGGTACCCTCGGCGCGGTGCATTACCCCGCCCACCGCATGACTACGGTTTATACCTACAACTCACTCAACCAGTTAATCCAGCAAAAAACACCCGATGCAGGCATTACCCGTTTCTGGTACGACAAGCTCGGGCGTATTGTCCTCTCGCAAAACGCGCAACAACTGATTGACAGCAAATGTTCCTATACCCGCTACGACGAATTAGGACGTATTGTTGACGTGGGGCAAATCCTCGACTTCAACTATACCTATTTGCAGAGCGACTACATGGTTTCCGACATCGAATTTGCCGGGCTCTACGGGCAGTCGCGTGAGCAGATTACCCAAACCAATTACGACCTGCCATTAAGTGCCTACAGCGGGTTCGACCAACAAAACCTGCGCAACAGGGTTGCTTCCGTGTCCGTATTTAAAACCCATACCGACCAGGCTTCAAAAACATATATCCATACCACCCGCTACGATTACGATATCCATGGCAACGTGAAATCCGTTTTACAGGATTTTCCCGAAATGGGAGGAGGCGAACGGGTTAAACGCATCGATTATGAATATGACCTTGTAAGCGGCAAAGTAAACCAGGTAAATTACCAGGCCGGACAAAAAGATCAGTTTTACCACCGTTACGAGTACGATGCCGACAACCGCCTCACGCAGGTATATACCTCGGCCGACGGCAAAATTTGGGAAAAAGATGCCAAGTACTTCTACTACAAGCATGGCCCGCTGGCTCGTACCGAAATTGGCGACCTCGAACTGCAGGGTACCGATTATGCCTACACCCTGCAAGGCTGGGTAAAAGGAATCAACAGTACCCTGCTCGAAAATGAAAAAGATTTAGGGCGCGACGGCCTTACAGGCAACCTCAGCCAGAACTTTGCACAGGATGCCGCTTCCTACTCCTTAAATTATTTTAACGGCGATTATACGCCAATTAACACAAATTATGCTAACTTTACGGCGGGCATAAGCTCCGTAACCCCCCAGTTCGATTTATACAACGGAAACATCAAAGCCATGGCCACCACCTTACGCGACGATAACTATACTGCCAAACCGCAATTAGCCGTGTATAAATACGACCAGTTGAATCGTATTAAACAAATGCAGACATACCAGAGCATTGCGGCCAATGCATGGGGTACTGCCACCACCAACGCTTACAACGAAACCTACACCTACGATGCCAATGGCAATATAAAAACATTAGATCGTTACAATGGAGCAGCCACTCCTGTAAAAATAGATGATTTAACGTATGGTTACAATTTAGATGGAAATGGAAACCTGATAAACAACCGTTTGCGCCATGTAAAAGATGCGCAAAGTGCCTTGTTATGTGATTATGATATTGACGATCAAAATGATGATAATTACCTCTACGATGCAATCGGCAATCTTACCAAAGACAATGCGGAAGAAATCGATAATATCGAATGGAATGCCTATGGTAAAATATCCAAAATAACAAGAACTACAGGCAGCCAAAAGAGCAATCTGGAATTTATATACGATGCCATGGGCAACCGTGTATGCAAGATAGAAAAACCTTATAATTTAACTTCAACCGGTTGGAAATACACCTTCTATGTCCGTGATGCCTCGGGTAATATTATGACCACCTATACCAAAACAGGTTCTGAAATCGAGAATAATGTTTTAAAACTCGACGAAGTCATGCTTTATGGCAGCAGCCGTATCGGTACACGGGAAGTGAATACGCTGTTGTCCGGTTTAACTATTCCAACAACAACTTTCAGCAGAGCTCTGGGGTTAAAACGTTATGAAATAGGGAACCATTTGGGGAATGTGCTTACAACCTTTACCGATCGTAAGAAACAAGTACAGTCTGGAAGTTTTGTAACAGGTTATGAAACGTACATCGCTTCTGCTCAGGATTACTACCCATTTGGGATGATTATGAACGAACGAAAATGGAATACAAGTGGATATCGTTTTGGCTTCAACGGGAAAGAAATGGATAACGAAGTTTCTGGTGATGGAAATCAATATGATTATGGTTTTAGAATCTATAATCCGAGGATTGGGAAGTTTTTAAGTGTTGACCCACTGTTTAAATCTTATCCATGGAATAGTACTTATGCTTTTGCTGAAAATGATGTAATCAGATCTGTAGATTTAGATGGCAAAGAAAAAAGTATTATAATAAATGATGAAAAAAACGGCACCAAGGTTTTAATTGAATTACCTACAGCAGGGAAATTGGGTAATGGGTTATTAACGGTTACTAGATTAGTAAATGGTGATCTTGGTTTTTCGTATGTTTCAACAGCAGAAGTTGTCGCTAAAAAACCATTAGGTTTTTGGGGTGTCATTAAAAGTTGGTTTAAAAAAGCAGATGAAACTATACAAAGCAACGATGTGGAACGTAGTTGGGGTGGAATGCATTTTACATCTAGTAATGGGCAATCTCAAGAGACAAAAAAAGGAGATGGCGATAATCCTACTATTAATATTGATTTACTTATGAGTGTGATAGCTGTTGCTAGAAATACTGATAGAATTCCAATTAGAAAATTTGCCAGAATTACTGATGGGTTTCAAGGAAATAATTGGGCAACAAAAGTCAATGAGGCATTAGAGGAGTTTGGTAAATTATTAGATCTTGCTAATGCTGTTAAAGAAGCTGTTAACACAGTAGAGACAAGCAGTGATAGTGAAGAAGACAAAATCCAAATTGATTTTGTTGGTGCTGATGGTTGTGGAGGTTCTCAATCAGGAATAAAAAGAAAAGATTCTGCAGATTATGTTAAAGATTTACATAACAAAGGAGGACGTCTAAGTAGCGAAAAACAAAAATCAAAAAAATAAGACAAAATGAGAAATTATATATATATTATACTATTATTCATTGTTTTACTTTCTTGTTCGAGAAATGTAAATAAAAACGAAATTATCACACCTGAAATAACGGACTTATATAATTTATTAAACACAAAGTATACTAATAGCTATGCGGATTTTAATAAAATTAAAGGACATGAAGTGTATAAAGATGCAGAACGATTAAAAATTCTATCTGATGAAATACTCTTAGATATTGATAATAAAAATATTGATGAGGCTAAAATAAATCGACTTTTAAAAGAAATGAGATCTTACTTACCCGAAGGGGATCATAATTTAAAAATTCAAAAATATCTTTTAAAAGACTATAATTATAGCTTGCTAATTAAAACAAAACTACAACTATATAGATTAATTTGCTTAAATGAGATAATAGAAAGTCATAAAAAATCTTATTTTCAATGCGAACTTATTGGAATCCGCCCAGTTGCAAATAAAGATTCAATAAAATTGGGGGATGTTTATTCAGCAAATCTTATCCCGTTTTTTACAAGCTCGGAAATAAGACCAAGCAAATTAATTATTGAAAATGATACACTTACATATAATACAGATAAGAAATGTTTTATTTTCAAAGAAAAGCCAAGTACAAAGGGGGTTATTGAAAAGAATGCTGAGATAGTTATTGAAAGATGGGGTGAAACAAAGAAAATACCATTAGTATTTAAATATTATGTAAAATAATTCTCCTTAGTGTATAAAGGAGTTTACATCAACTTAGCGTGCTTAGCGTGTAATGGAGTTTCCATGGAAAACTTCCGGATATCCGGAAATACAGCAAAGACGGCAGTTCTTAGCGTGTAAGGGAGTTTACATAGAAATCTTCCGGATATCCGGAAATACAGTAAAAACGGCAGTTCATTCAGCGATTGCCGTTTTTTAGTACATCCATAAAGTTTGAGATTAACCCAAATTTTAATAGTTTTATAGTCACAAATACCAATTGATACGGAAACATCAAATCCATGGTCATCACTCCTGTAAAAATAGATGATTTAACGTATGGTTACAATTTAGATGGAAATGGAAACCTGGTTAATAACAAATTAAACCATATCGACGATCCTGTTTCCTCATTGCTTTGCAGTTATGATATAGATGACCAGTCGCAGGACAACTACCTTTACGATGCAATCGGAAACCTTACCAAAGACAATGCGGAAGGCATCGATAACATAGAGTGGAATGCTTACGGAAAAATTAAAAAGATTATCCGTACTTTTAGCAGTGCGGAAAAAAGCTTAGAGTTTGTCTATGATGCCCAAGGCAATCGTGTTTGCAAAATAGTAAAGCCCAGGTATGCAAATATGGATGGTACAAAAACCCGTGATGAATGGGATACCTATAACAGCGCAAGCTGGCTCTATACTTTTTATGTACGGGATGCTTCGGGTAATATCATGACCACCTATACCAAAACAGGTTCCGAAATCGAAAACAATGTACTCAAACTGGATGAGGTTATGCTATACGGCAGTAGTAGGATTGGAACTCGTGAGATTGGTGTAGAACTAACAAATATTACTATACCTACAACCAAATTTAGCAGGGTTCTTGGCTTAAAACGGTATGAAATAGGTAACCATTTGGGGAATGTACTTACAACCTTTACTGATCGTAAGTACCAAATCCAAAATACTGGAGTTGTAACAGGTTACAAAACCTACATCGCTTCTGCCCAGGATTACTACCCATTCGGGATGATTATGAATGGAAGAAACTGGAATACAAGTGGATATCGTTTCGGGTTTAACGGTAAGGAAAATGATAACGAAGTTAAAGGAGATGGTAATCAGCAAGACTACGGAATGCGTATTTACGATCCAAGAATTGGAAAGTTTTTAAGTGTGGATCCATTATTTAGAAAATACCCTGAATTATCTACGTATCAATTTGCAAGTAATACTCCTATTCAAGCTATTGACCTTGATGGTTTGGAAGCATATTACGCAGCAAACGGAACCTTCTTAAAATGGGGAGAAATAAAAGGGGATAAAGCTCCTGTAGTTTTAGTTACTTACAGAAAAGTGGAAAATAAAATAGTTGAGTCTTTGCAGTTTCTACAAATAGGAGGAAGAAATCTAACTCATATTGAATTTGAACAAACGGCAGCATTTGCTTTTAATGAAACATACAAAGGAAATACGATTGATAAATATAGAATAGCAAATACAATAGTTAATCATTTTTATTTTTATAAAAAATTGTATTCAACTTTTCAAAAATCAATGGATCATATTAGAGGCGGAGATGATTCTCATGAAAAAAGACTAACAGGCGATCCTACTAACGCAGGTCCAAATGCCACACCTAATTATGCAAAATATTTTAGTAAAACTGAAGAAGAAAGAAATTCAGACAATGAAATGAAAAATTCAAATGCAGCTGCATTAAATGCATTTAATTCTGAGGGCGTAGATTATACTACTTCTACTGATGGAGCTAATCATGCAACAAATTGGGCTGGTAAGCGTGCTGGTTCAAGAGATAATACATATTACTATCGAGATTCTCCATACGCTGGAACTAAAAAGAAACCCAACCACTACCATTATTTAAATGCTAAAAGCGGCAAAAGAGAACCAGAAGGATTTAAATATAATACAATAAAATAACAACTAATGAAAAATATTATTTTAATATTTGCCATTATTTTATTTGGCAAGCTACTAAGAACAGATGCTATTGCACAAGACACTATTATTAATGGAATATGTGTATTTGATAAACTATCAAATTACAAACAGCTACATAGTCCTTTTTTAAATTTTAAAAATATTAAGTTGAATTATAATAAAAACAACAATTATTATTTCTCGCTTGATTCATTATCTATTCAATATTACTATAATAATTCAACTACATGTAAAACAAAAAATAAATCTTTAAAATCTTTCATAAAAATAAATAATAAAGTATTTATACTAGATTCCATTTTGATCATTAGGCCTTTTACCCACAATACAAAAGGCTTAAAACACAAACTCACTTTTGAAGGTAATCCAAATCAGGATTATGATTTAAAATATCAAAAATTCGAACTAAAAGGGTGTGATATATATACATTTCGTATACATATGGATAATTGTAATGGCACTGGTTGTTGGAATGAATATTCTTTTTTTATCATAATTAAGGCTGATAATATCGATCTATTTGCCTTAGAACATTTGCCATATCAAGAGTTACAACCATGGTCAGATAAATCATTGTTTGTTGATACGGTAAATAATTCTCTTTGTTTATGGTATTTTACTACATCAAAAAATTGGAACGAACTGCCAAAAGAAGGATATATTGAAAAATTAAATATTACAAATGAGAAAAAAATCTATATTGATAAAAAATATTATATAAAAGATATAAATGAAAGCATTCCTCCTTTTATAAATAACTACATAATTAGATTGATTAAATCTTCTTAGCGTATAAGGGCGTTTACATGGAAATCTTCCGGATATCCGGAAATACAGTAAAAACGGCAGTCCCAGCGATTGCCTTTTTTTTAGTACATCCATAAAATTTGAGATTAACCCAAATTTTAGTAGTTTTATAGCCACAAATACAAATTGATACGGAATCAAAGCCATGGACACCACCAACGCTTACAACGAAACCTACACCTACGATGCCAATGGCAATATAAAAACATTAGATCGCCGGAATGAAGCAGGAACAGTAATAGACCAGTTCGATTACAAATATAATAAGGATGCATTGAACAACCTGATAAATAACCGACTGAACTATATTTACGATCCTATTCCGGACGGAACGTGTACCTATGACGTGGATGGACAGTCCTTAAATAATTATGGTTATGATGCAATAGGAAACCTTACCAAAGACAATGCTGAAGAAATCGATAACATCGAATGGAATGCCTATGGCAAAATATCCAAAATAACAAGAACTACAGGCAGCCAAAAGAGCAATCTGGAATTTATGTACGATGCCATGGGCAACCGTGTATGCAAGATAGAGAAACCTTATAATTTAACTTCTACTGGTTGGAAATACACTTTCTATGTCAGGGATGCTTCGGGCAATATCATGACCACCTATACCAAAACAGGTTCCGAAATCGAGAACAATGTACTTAAACTGGATGAGGTTATGCTATACGGCAGTGGCAGGATTGGAACCCGTGAGATTGGTGTAGAACTAACAAATATTACTATACCTACTGCCAAATTCAGCAGAACTCTGGGCTTAAAACGTTATGAAATAGGTAACCATTTGGGGAATGTGCTTGCAACCTTTACCGATAGAAAGAAACAAGTACAGTCTGGAAGTTCTGTAACAGGTTATGAAACCTACATCGCTTCCGCTCAGGACTATTATCCGTTCGGGATGATTATGAACGAACGAAAATGGAATACAAGTGGATATCGCTTCGGGTTTAATGGAATGGAAAATGATAATGAAGTTAAGGGAATTGGGAATAGCTTAGACTTTGGAGCACGTATTTATGATTCAAGAATTGGGAGATGGTTAAGCGTGGATCCTTTATTTAAAGAATATGCTCCAGTTTCGCCCTACGCTATTTCACTAAATAATCCAATTATTTTTAAAGATGAAAATGGAGAATATGTAGAGGGAATAGATGGGAAACCTGTAACATACACAAGAACAAAAGATGGTCAAATAAAATGGTCTTCAAATGTAACAGATGATATTAAAAGAGTATGTACAGCAATGCTAAAAACAAGAACAGGAGAACAGGTATTTAAAGATATGCAAAAAACAAGTTATGCAATTGGAATTAAAATTAGTACTGACTATAACCCAAGTAAACTTGGATACGCTTCAAAATTAACACAGTGGAATAAAAAAACTAATAAAGTAGACAAAGTATTTAGGGTTGATATTGTTTTATATGAAGGAAGCCTTAGTAGGTTTAAAAGTAGACTAGAAGAGGGTTCGGTTCTTCCGGAAGGTCAAGGTTTGCTTTATCAAAGTTCAATAGAATTAACAAGATCAATAGATGATGGATTAGCTGCAGATCTAGTACATGAGGGCATTCATGCGACAAATAAAAAGAATATCCAAGATGCAACTGAAAACCATCAAAATAATACTAATAATGACGTTGAGTCATTACCTGAAGAAAAAGAAAGTCAGTATTTAATAGAATCAATGCCAATTGGGAAAATGGAATCCAGAACTGCAGTTATTGAAACTCAGGACAAAAAAGAACAAACATGTATAAAAAGATAAAAAATGAATGTAAATAAAATAAAAATTGTATTATTTTGCTTATTATTAAGCAATAGTCTTTTATCTCAAAATAATAACATAAAAGACACTGTGATTAAAGATCTGATCAATAAAAAAGAGATAGATACTATTTTTAATAAAAATTTAGAATATTACAGAAATGCCATTTATATTGTTCCTATATTTGAATTTAAAAGCAAATCGCAATGTGGTTTTTATAGATATGGAGCAAATTCTGCTCATTCTGGGGAATACACTTTTATAATAGAAAATGGAAAGATCTTATTTTTAAATAACAGTAATGATAAAAATATTGAGATATTACTTAAATACATTGATAAATATAAATTTCATATATCTAAAAATGACATAATTAAAGCATTAAAATATTTAATTATAGAAAGTAAAAAAAGAACAAAGTATCAGGATGAAGTATTAAAAGATGTCTTTTAGCGCTTAGCGTGTAAGGGAGTTTACATCAAAAACTTCCGGATATCCGAAAATACAGTAAAAACGGCAGTTCATCCAGCGATTGCTGTTTTTTAGTATGTTCTTCGTATTTAAGCTTAACCCAAATTTTAGTAGTTTTATAGCCACAAATACCAATTGATACGGAATCAAAGCCATGGGCACCACCAACGCTTACAACGAAACCTACACCTACGACGCCAATGGCAATATAAAAACATTAGTCCGTTACGATGGAGCTACCACTCCTGTAAAAATAGATGAGTTAACCTATGGTTATAATCTTGATGGAAATGGAAACCTGATTAACAACCGTTTGCGCCATGTAAAAGATGCGCAAAGTGCCTTGTTATGTGATTATGATATTGACAATCAAAATGATGACAACTACCTCTACGATGCAATCGGAAACCTTACCAAAGACAATGCGGAAGGCATCGATAACATAGAGTGGAATGCTTACGGAAAGATTTCGAAAATCACCCGTGCAACAGGAGACAAAAGAGCAATCTGGAATTTATGTACGATGCTATGGGCAACCGTGTATGCAAGATAGAGAAACCTTATAATTTAACTTCCACTGGTTGGAAATATACCTTCTATGTCCGTGATGCTTCGGGCAATATCATGACCACCTATACCAAAACAGGTTCTGAAATCGAGAATAATGTTTTAAAACTCGACGAAGTCATGCTTTATGGCAGCAGCCGTATCGGTACACGGGAAGTGAATACGCTGTTGTCCGGTTTAACTATTCCAACAACAACTTTCAGCAGAAGCCTTGGCTTAAAACGTTATGAAGTTTCAAATCACTTAGGAAACGTTTTAGCTACTTTTACCGATAGGAAATACCAAATACAATCATCTAACCAGGTTACGGGTTACAAAACGTATATTGCTTCCGCTCAGGATTATTATCCGTTCGGGATGATTATGAACGAACGAAAATGGAATACAAGTGGTTATCGTTTCGGGTTTAATGGGCAGGAAAAAGATAACGAGATTTACGGGGATGGTAATGCTACTACTGCTTTATTCTGGGAATACGATACTAGAATTGGAAGAAGGTGGAATAGAGATCCCAAACCGCAAATAGGCATTAGTGACTATTCTTCGTTTACAAACAATCCTATATTATTTGCCGATCCATTAGGAGATAAAGTAAAAGGTAAAACAAAGGAGGATGCCCAAAAGATAAAAGATGAAATGGCAAAATCTATAGGAAAAGACGGTAAGGCATTTGTTGACAAGTTCTTTGATATCGATGATAATAATGAGTTGGTCTTTAAGGGAAAAGATAAAAAAGAAATGAATAAATGGATGCATAAAAGAGCTGAATTTAAAAAGGAAGGTAGAAAAGGTGACGAATTCACTCCAGAACAAGCTGCTTTAGCTAATGGATATTTAATGATGGTAAGAAATAAAAAGTATACAGTTGAAGTTTCTTTTGACGATAATATAGTTAATGGAAGTGCTCAACCCGATCCTGATGGGCAGAATATAATATATGTACAAATAGGAACACCTAATGCTCAGATTAGCACGAATATAGGACCTCAAAATATTGATAGAACAGGAATATTTGTACATGAATTATTGGGTGAGGCATTTTCGTATTCTTGTTTTAGAAACATGTTATTTTTAGAACAGGAAAAAGTAAAATATAATGATCCAGCAGATTGGTCTAACAATAAATATCTTAGGGGGCATGCTTTGCACTGCATTCAGGCAGAAAACTTATATAATAAGCCCGCTCGTGGTTTTCTTAGAACAGGATTAGGTCTTGATCATAGACCTGCTGTAAATCCGTCAGATAGAGACAAAGTCGGAGTTATACCAGAAATATTTAATTCAACATTTAACGAACAAATTATATATTAGAAAGCACTATGATAGCACGTAAGAATATAATAAAAGGTGTATTTGTAATGCTATGTCTATATTTATTTATAGGTAAAACATATGCATTAAAGAGCAATTACAGAATATTAATCAGAGCCACTTTGAATAATTCTGATTATATAATAAAAAATGATTCATTATTTAAATTTGAAAATTGTATAAAATACACAATAGACACAATTAATATAAAGCAGATAAAAAAGAAAAATAAGGATAAATTTATATATAAAAATAAAGAGTATTATTATTCACAATTACTCAAGTTGAATGAGTTCAATATTAATAGTTCTGTATATATTAAGTCATTTGTACTGACATCCTCTTTTAAAGAGGAAATTGTAACATTAAAAAATGAGGATGCGTGCTTTAGTTATTTTATAAAAGATAAATTTATTGAATATCTTAGCTCCTTTTACAAAGATCATAAAAAACATGGCAAAATATATATTGAAAGTATATATGCGTTGTATGGCAAAAAGAAAATCAAATTAAACAATATTGTTATAGACCTATACGGAAATTCTTAGCGTGTAAGGGAGTTTACATAGAAATCTTCCGGATATCCGGAAATACAGTAAAAACGGCAGTTCTGATCTGCCCCCAAAAAGTTGGACGGATTAATAATTAAGATTTAATTGGACTGAGTTCGGAACATAACCGGACTTAGTCCTTTTAGTTTTTCTTTGATTCTAAAGTTGTTATAGTAATGAATATAGCTTTTAAGCTCATATTCAAAATTTTCGATAGAGCTAAATTTCTGTAAATATAGCAATTCTGATTTAAGCAATCCAAAAAAATTCTCCATAACAGCATTATCTAAACAATTTCCCTTACGAGACATACTTTGCACTACTGCTTTGTTTTTAAGCATTCTTTGATAAGTTGCATGTTGATAATGCCAACCCTGATCAGAATGTAAAATGATCTCTGTGTCTTTCTTTATGCCTCTCAGTGCTTTACTTAGCATATTTGTAACCATTAGCAAATTGGGATGAGGACTAATAGTATAACTTATTATTTCTCCATTAAACAAGTCCAGAATGGGAGATAGATATCTTTTCTGTCCGAACAATGCAAACTCAGTTACATCTGTCACCCATTTCTTATTGGGAGATGTTACTTTAAAATTTCGTTCAAGGATATTAGGAGCAATTTTACCTGCTGTTCCTCTGTAAGAACGATACTTTTTGAGTCTCACCTGACATTTCAATCCACTTTCCCGCATTAATCTTTCTACGGTCTTATGATTAATCACTATAGAGTTATTGTGCAGTTCCATGGTAATACGTCTGTAGCCATATCTGCCTTTATTGGCGTGAAAAATATCATTAACTTGCTTGCGCACTGAATCATATTTATCAGGGGCTTGTAATTGTTTTAGATGATAATAAAACGTTGCACGTGCCATCGACGAGACTTTCAATAAAGATGAAAAGTCGTGTTCAAGCCTTAGTTCTTCGATGACCCGGACTGTTTCCCGCTTTCGCGTGCTATCCTTTCCTGTACTAAAGCTCTCAATTTTTTTAGGTAAGCATTCTCGGCTCTAAGATAGCGTAACTCTTCCTGAAGCTTCTCTAACTCTGTTTCCGGTAGCTTTTTCTTGGGTCTGCCCATATCTTTTGGTGGTCGCCCTTGTTTGATTTGACTAAGAGTCTCGTATCCATGTAATTTGACTTGTTGAGTCCATGAATAAACAGCAGACTTGCTGAGGTGATACTTCAGGGCTACACTCTCGAAAGATAGTGATTTTTCTAATACATCCTTTACTGCCTTTTGCTTTAACTCTAATGGCAATAGAGAATGCTTCCCTTTTTCTAATGCAAATACTCCATTAGTCTGATAAATACGTATCCAGTTGTTTACTATACTGCGATGAATTCCAAGTTTATTGCCTATAGTACTGCTACCAAAGCCTGAATGATACAATTCTACTACTTTTAATTTCTCTGAAAGGCTATGCTTTCGATTTTTCCTTGTTGTTGACATAAAAATACCCCAAAAGTTTTTTGTCTAACTTTTGGGGTGCAGTTCATTCATTCAGCGATTGCCGTTTTTTAGTACATCCATAAAGTTTGAGATTAACCCAAATTTTAATAGTTTTATAGTCACAAATACCAATTGATACGGAAACATCAAATCCATGGTCATCACTCCTGTAAAAATAGATGAGTTAACGTATGGTTACAATTTAGATGGAAACGGAAACCTGATTAACAACAAGTTAAACCATATCGACGATCCTGTTTCCTCATTGCTTTGCAGTTATGATATAGATGACCAGTCGCAAGACAACTATCTTTACGATGCAATCGGAAACCTTACCAAAGACAATGCGGAAGGCATCGATAACATAGAGTGGAATGCTTACGGAAAAATTAAAAAGATTATCCGTACTTTTAGCAGTGCGGAAAAAAGCTTAGAGTTTGTCTATGATGCCCAAGGCAATCGTGTTTGCAAAATAGTAAAGCCCAGGTATGCAAATATGGATGGTACAAAAACCCGTGATGAATGGGATACCTATAACAGCGCAAGCTGGCTCTATACTTTCTATGTCCGTGATGCTTCGGGTAATATCATGACCACCTATACCAAAACAGGTTCTGAAATTGAAAATAATGTTTTAAAACTCGACGAAGTCATGCTTTATGGCAGCAGCCGTATCGGTACACGGGAAGTGAATACGCTGTTGTCCGGTTTAACTATTCCAACAACAACCTTTAGCAGAGCTTTGGGGTTAAAACGTTACGAAGTTTCAAATCACTTGGGCAATGTTTTAGTTACGTTTACCGACCGCAAGTACCAAATACAAAGTACTGGAGTTGTAACAGGTTATGGAACCTACATCGCATCTTCTCAGGATTATTATCCATTTGGGATGATTATGAATGGAAGAAATTGGAATACAAGTGGTTATCGTTTCGGTTTTAACGGGCAGGAAAAAGATAATGAGATTTACGGGGATGGCAATGCTACTACTGCCTTGTTCTGGGAGTATGATCCTAGAATTGGAAGAAGGTGGAATTTAGACCCTCAACCTCAAGAAAGCATTAGTGATTATACCGTTTTAGAAAATAGCCCTTTAATAAATATTGATATTCTCGGAGATAAAGTAACTACAACTGTAGAGCGTTATAAAAAAATGAAAGATGGAACTGAGAAAAAATTAAGTAAATTTAGTTTACGAAGAGCTGACAGAATAGAAATAAAAAATGTGGTTTCCGGTATGAAGATATACGATGCCACAAAAAGGGTTAAAAAGAGTGTATTAGATAAGGCCGCTAATGAAATACAGCAGGAAATTACTGATTATTGGAACACATCTCCTAATAAGAATGGTGCAGATGAAAATGGTTACAAAACAAATAGTAGAGGCCAAAAATTAAAAGTCACAACAGTATTTGAAGAAAATATTCAAGTTGTTGATGATCCAACTACTATAAAAATAGACGATCATGTTATTGCAATAGTAAGCGAAAATAATCTAAATGATGGAATGACAGTATATGGAGGCGTAGGATCAAATATAATGTTAGCTACTAAAGTTGATTTGTCAGGGATGGATGGTTCTTTTGCTCATGAGTGGGGTCATGTTGCGGGGTTGGATGATATCAGGTTATATCGAAAAGGTATTGAAGAAACTCATATAATGTATAATCGGGTAGCTGTATTTAATTGGTTTAAATATCGCCCTCAATTACAAAGAGATAATCTGTCCATAGGGAAAATGCCACATCCTCATTATAATGAACTTAAAAGAGCCTTCAGAGGACATCCCAATTATCATGATTTTTCCGAATTTATTAAAAGATATAAGAATCGCTAAGTATAAAATAAAACATAATATAAAACATATGAAAAGAGCTATCATCACCTTATGTATAATTAATATGGGTATTACGTGTATTGCACAATCATTTAGTATTAATACTTTTGTTAATCAATCAAAGCATTACGACCAAAATGAAGGATATGGATTAACCATTGAATTTTATAAAAATCCAATTCAAAGAGGACTCTTTGAAAGGACTATAATTTTTGGCATGAGCTCAAATCGGTGTGATATAGAGAACTCTATTATGACTAATACATACTTTGACCTTGGAATGAGATTTAAGACTAAAAACTATAGACTTAAATTCTACACTGATATAACAATAGCATTTTGTGATAAAGCTAGTGATTATGGTAAAGATAATGGTTTTGGCCTTTCTATAAACCCCGGGTTAATGTTAAATTTAGACTGGATTTATTTAAATGTATTTTATAGTGAAAGCTTTATTACTAATGATTTAGGCAATAGAAGATATGGTATATCATTATTATATCCAATAAGATTATAAAATAAACCTTAACGTGTAAATAAGTTTCCATAGAAAACTTCCGGATATCCGGAAATAGAGTAAAAACGGCAGTTCATCCAGCGATTGCCGTTTTTTAGTACATCCATAAAGTTTGAGCTTAACACTAATTTTAGTAGTTTTATAGCCACCAATAGTAATTGATACGGAAATATCAGAGCCATGGGTAACCGTGTATGCAAAATAGAGAAACCTTATAATTTAACTTCTACAGGTTGGAAATATACCTTTTATGTACGGGATGCCTCGGGTAATATCATGACCACCTATACCAAAACGGGTTCCGAAATCGAGAACAATGTTTTAAAACTCGACGAAGTCATGCTTTATGGTAGCAGCCATATCGGTACACGGGAAGTGAATGCACTATTATCTGGGTTAACTGTTTCAACAACAACTTTCAGCAGAAGCCTTGGCTTAAAACGGTATGAAATATACGACAATTTAAATAAAAATAAAGATTTAAAAGTAACGATAAAGGTAAATTCTGATGCTCCTACTGAAGATTCCAGAGCAGATTATAAAAGAACAAGAGGTATTGCTATCGCTAAAAAAATCGATTTAAGACTTGTTCTTTCTGGTCGGATTAAAATTATTCCTGGTACAGAAAAGACGAAGCAAGTAAAATTTGAATATACAAGATAAACATAGATATGAAAACAATAATAAAAGTATTATGCCTGACATTCGCATTAGGATTTAGTGTAATGAATTCTGTTGCATCTAATAATATACATAAACGAGACACGGTTAAAACCTATTATGAAAACGGGAAAATAAAAGAAAATTATGTTATAATGAAAGTTGATACAATAGAAGTATATGACTCAATAAATAAATGGTATTATGAATACGTGTATGAGTTTTTAAATGGAAAATTTTATTATAAAAATGGACATATAAAATTGGAATTTTGGTTAAGCCCTGATGAGAAAATATATATAATGAAACATTTTAAAGAGAGCGGACTACTAAATGATGAAGTCATTTATTATAATAAAAAAGTTGTATATAGAAAGGTATATTACAAACCTTTTTTTATTTTAAGAGAATTTGAATTATAGACTTAGCGTGTAATGGAGTTTACATAGAAAACTTCCGGATATCCGGAAATAGAGTAAAAACGGCAGTTCATTCCAGCAATTGCTGTTTTTTAGTATGTTCTTCGTATTTAAGCTTAACCCAAATTTTAGTAGTTTTATAGCCACAAATACCAATTGATACGGAAACATCAGAGCCATGGGCAACCGTGTATGCAAAATAGAGAAACCCTATAATTTAACTTCAACTGGTTGGAAATATACCTTCTATGTACGGGATGCCTCGGGTAATATCATGACCACCTATACCAAAACGGGTTCTGAAATCGAGAACAATGTTTTAAAACTCGACGAAGTCATGCTTTACGGTAGCAGTCGTATCGGTACACGGGAAGTGAATGCGCTGTTGTCCGGTTTAACTATTCCAACAACAACTTTCAGCAGAGCTCTGGGGTTAAAACGTTATGAAATAGGTAACCATTTGGGGAATGTGCTAGCTACTTTTACTGACCGTAAATACCAAATACAATCATCTAACCAGGTTACGGGTTACAAAACGTATATTGCTTCTTCTCAGGATTATTATCCATTTGGGATGATTATGAATGGAAGAAACTGGAATACAAGTGGTTATCGCTTCGGTTTTAATGGACAGGAAAAGGATAACGAGATTTACAACAATGAAAGTACTACTACCGCACTCTTCTGGGAATACGATGGAAGGATTGGAAGAAGATGGAATAGAGATTCAGAAGTAAAACCATTTCAAAGTGATTACTTATGTTTTTCGGATAATCCTATTTTAAGAGTTGATTTTAAGGGAAATACTGATTATATAAATTCGAAGGGAGAAAAAGTGGGAAGTGATGGTAATACCGGAAATGGAAGAGTAATTTTAGTAACCAATGCTTCTACGATTAAATTAATTAATAAAAGTACTTCATTTCAAATTGAAAGTTTACCCGCAGATTCTTACTATGAACTACCTCCATATGAAGTTAGGCAAGAAATGAAAAGGCAAGTATCCGATTTAGGAGATATTGCATATAAGGAAGTCGGTGGACAAATAGAACAATTTACTCAATATGGAGATGATAATGTTACTAAAATTGACGAGGGGATAGCAAATGTTCCATGGGAAGATGGCCCAAGCTATAAAAGTTTTGGAGATAGGGCATATATTAAAGAAGTGATAGACCAGGGAAGAAATCCGTTAAAAGATAAGAAAAACACAGATAGAAAAACATTATATAAATGGCATACTCATCCAAACGGTATATTAGATGAAAAAAATAGGCCTATGAGTTATTCACAATATAAACGTAGTAAAATGGCTGAAAATGTTAACAATACATCTTTTGGAGGCACAGAATCGGAAATTTTCAAAGAAAATGGACCAAGCCCAGAGGACTTTAGAAATATATTCTTAAATCAAATAGGAATTGTTATTGATATGAAAAATAAAAAAACATACTTTTTTAATTCTAGTTTTAAGAATGATGAAGAAAAGAAAGCTCCAAGTATGGATACGCCTATTTTCTTTGACTATAAGGAGGGACAATAAAATGAAAATTATATTTTGTTTTTTAATAATATGCTGTTTGTCTTGTTCAATCCAAGAGAAAAAAAATTTAAAGGAACGAATAAATAATCAGTGTCCAAAGTGCAAGCCTGATAGTGTAAAATCATTATTGGTATGTGGTAATAAAGAAACAAAGTATCTTGATGATATGCTTAAAAAGTACAAGAATATTGGAAAAGTAGAGTTTATTGGAGACGAATCATGTGACTGGAAAAGAATTTTTTTAATATTGAATAAGTACAATAAAATTGAAAACCTTATTATATCTAAAGGATTAAAAACGATACCTAGAGAAATTTCACTTTTAAAAAATGTCAAAAGTATTTATTTAAATTATAATGATATATGTACATCAGAAATAAATAATTATAATACATCAGTAAAAAATCTATATTTAGGCAGCAATAACCTGGGTAAGTTGAGTAATGATACTTTGAGTTTATTATTAGAAAATATCTCAAAATACCTTAACGAGTTAGAATATATAGATTTATCAAGTAATAATCTAACATCTTTACCATTGACACTAAATGAATTTTCAAAGTTAAATAGTATCCAGGCTGTGTATAACAACCTTAGTAAATTTCCTTGTGAATTATTAAATATAAATAATTTAAATAAACTAAATATTGATTACTATCCTGAAATTATGGATTTCCCATTATGTTTAGATAATTTCCCAAAAGGTTTTTCTATTTACTTCCGACAAACACAAGAAGTTGATACTATAATGTATCATAAATTAATCAAAAGATACCCTAATATTAGATTTAGTGGAATAGCATATTAGAAATTTAAGCTTCTTAACGTGTAAGGGAGTTTACATCGAAATCTTCCGGATATCCGGACTTAACATGTATGGAGCAAGAATATAATAATACCTTAAAGTTGTAAATGAGTCTATTGTATTGAAAAATGATAAAAAAAATATAGTTCATAAACAATATAAGGAAGCCAATGATAAATACACAAAATACTTAAAAGAATATCAAAAATATATCTTAAAAAGAAAAATTAAATTATGAAAAAGATAATATTACATAAAGTTTTTTGTTTTATATTAAGTTTTTTAATATTACTATTTATATTAAATATAATTTTATCATATAGAGAATTAAATAAATTAAAGGCAATTAATAATCCTTTAAAATATTATCCTTCATATTTAGAGTTGTCTGATGTGATAAAAAATCAAAATCGAAACAATAATAAGACGATAGAAAATCATAAAGAATTAATGAAATGCTTACTATCTGTAGATAATGATATTACCAATATATTAAATAGTAATAATATCCTTATTTCCCTCAATGATGATGAAATAAATATCGAGTATAAATTTAATAATACGCTTACTAATCAGGTCATAGGCAAGCTTATTGGGTTCAAGCTTGATTTAGAAAAAAATCAAAGTGATTATATTAATATTGCAACATTTAAAAATTATATAGAATTTCACGATACTATTATATTTGAAAACAATAAATATATATATAAATATAAAAATATTACAGATTCGATAAATAAAGTTACAAAGACTGAGATCACTAAATTTACCAAACTAAATAAAAATTATTATACTAAATGGGTTGATGTATCTATGAAATACGATAAAAAAAGAAAGTTATACACACATAAAGCATCAAATGAATTAAATTATAAACAAGAAGAATATATTTACTTATTAAAAGACAGAATACATGAATATCTAATTAATAACACAATAAATTACATATCAATAAAAATACAAATTCCGTATTACTCTCCGATACCTCCCCCAGGGCAAAGCTATTAGTACTTAGCGTGTAAAGGGCTTTAATGGTAAGGAAAAGGACGATGAAACCTACGGAGATAACAATGAGTATGATTTTGGAGCTAGAATTTACAATCCAAGGATTGGGAAATGGTTGAGCGTAGATCCTTTATTTTAAAAATATGTTGATTTAAGTTCTTATTCTTTTGCTGCAAATAGCCCCATTTTATTTATTGATAAAAATGGAAAAGAGATATTTGCCTATGATGATGCTTCAAAAGAACTTGTGTTAAAAACCGTAACTTATTTGTTTGGAGAAAACCATGGATATGTTTTCGAAAACAATAAATTGGTATATAAAGGAGCTGAACAAAAAGAAATGTCAAATTCATTAAAACTAGTACAGAAGTACTTTAACGAAACTCTTGTT
Organism: Bacteroidales bacterium; assembly: GCA_963667975.1. GTDB lineage: Bacteria > Bacteroidota > Bacteroidia > Bacteroidales. Next base: position 2,075,603 of record OY764079.1, on the reverse strand, counting down.
AACTCAAAAACTCCTATTACAGTTAGAGCAAATACCGATGAGCTAGCTGTTAAAAATGGGAAAAATAGTGGAGAAATCCTTAGACCTAAAAAAGGAGGAGCAGCATCCTATGAAATAGAAGGATATAATGTCAAAGATGGAAAAAATAGGTTAGTCCCCATGATTATAGAATCTATGCCATATCGAATTGAAATATTAATACCATGCGAAGCAACAAAGGAAGGCACCGATGTCGCTACAGAAAAGGGGGTTGCAAATATTACACCTGAAATGGTTTTGTTTCATGAGTTCGGGCATGGCATGATTTATATAATACTAAAAGAATTTGGTGGAAAATTTAACAATGTGGATTTTAACAAGTTAAACAATAACGAAAAGAAGGATTGGACAATTCGATTATCTAATACTGTTAATGAAGAGAAAGGCAATCCTCAGGAAACAGGAGAAGGTCAGCATGGTAGAAAAGAAGACGAAACGCCAAAAGAAATTGTTAAACCAATATCTGAATAAAGAATGTTAAAAATAAAATACGTATTAATTATAGCTTTATTATTAAGTAGCTATACTGCTGATAGAAAAATATTAATGAACACAGAAAATGTGACAACAATATTAGAATATCTTCAAATAAATAAATTTATACCTAGTAAAAAAAGGATAGATTTATACATAGACATAAGTGTTGACAATAGACTAAATAAGAAAATAAAACATAAAGGAGTAAAATATATTATTCATAAGCAATATTCAAATTGCCGAACATCTGATATATATATTAGAAGCATAAAATACATTGAAGAAGATGGTCTTTTTGAAATATTTTTATGTACAAATACATATAGTACTAATTATATAATTTTACAAGCACAATTAGAAGGAGGGATACTAAAAATAATTAACCACCGAAAAACGAGCGAAATACAATAGTTTTCTTCTTCTTAGCATGTCTTAGCGTGTAAAAGAGTTTCTATGAAAATCTTCCGGATATCCGGAAATGTAGCAAAGACGGCAGTTCATTCCAGCAATTGCCGTTTTTTTTAGTACATCCATAAAGTTTGAGATTAATCCAAATTTTAGTAGTTTTATAGCCACAAAATCAAAATCTGTAATGAAAATATCTTAACTCTCAACCGTAAAGACGCATCGGGAAATATGATCGACCAGATGGTATATAACTACCAAACCGGAACTAACAAGCTGAATTATATAGCCGATCCGTATCATTTAACTTCAGCCGATATTGAAGGACAGTCTGCCAATAACTACACTTACGATGCCATTGGAAATTTCACACAGGATGTAAAGGGATTTAGTGAAACAAGGAGCTATATTTGATAAAGCATTAAACACACTGAGTGCTATATCTGATTATATTTCAGGCATATCTGGAGTAATAACAACATCTAGTAAACCGAAAGAAAAAGTAAAAACACCATGATAATGGAAAATGAATTATATAAAACAAGATACATATGCTTCTTGTTATTAGTGAGGTCGTTATTGCCTTTATTTGTCATACTTATTACTTGTAGTATTTTGGGAAATATAAATTTATTATATTTTTATATACTATTTATATCTATAATTACACTATTTAGTATCAGAAAAATAATAATATTTAAAGATAAAATAATTATAAATTATCTATTTAAAAAAGTCAATCTGGGCATACATAGTATTTATAAAGTCAAATATCAATATGCCATTAAAGGAAATCCAGTTATAATAATATTTTCTTCTAAACATAAAAGGAATTTCATACTTAAAATATATGGATATTTCTATATGAGATTTGTATTGTATAACATAAGTGAAGTTGCAAATGTATTATTGATCTTTAAAAATATGGGAATCAGTATTGAAATTGATTCAAGTGATAAGATAATAAAACAGATTAATGATGAAATGGATAGGATACAAAACTCCCCTCCAGATGTAAGCATATAAGGATTTATAAATAGTAAAGCCCAGATATGCAAATATGGATGGTACAAAAACCCGTGATGAATGGGATACCTATAACAGCGCAAGCTGGCTCTATACTTTCTATGTCCGTGATGCTTCGGGTAATATCATGACCACCTATACCAAAACGGGTTCCGAAATCGAGAACAATGTACTTAAACTGGATGAGGTTATGCTATACGGCAGTAGCAGGATTGGAACCCGTGAGATTAGTGTAGAACTAACAAGTATAAATATACCTACTTTAAAAGTAGGCAATAAGTTACATCATCCAACAGGTGAACAACAATGGAAATTGGGTAGAGGCTATAATGGAGGCATGCTACCTAGAGAAAGTTATCAAAAAATTAAACAAAAAAGCAAGGGAGGTAATTAAAGCAATGAAAAAGTATTTAATATTTATTTTTCTTATTTTTCTCACATTACAAAAGCTATATGCTCAAGATAGTGTAATAATAATAATAATAGGTTTTGAAAATAATAAAAAATATCAAATCATTATTAATCAACATGTTTATGAGTTCAGCAACTTCAAGTTTGAACAATCTGGTTGTCTTGTTGCTGTATTTCCTAAGATATTTTTTAATTCTGAAGAATATTATATTCGGATTAGGTGTAGAAAAAAATTCTCATTTCACTGGGATAGTTGTGAAATTCCTATTAAATACGATTCATCAAAAAAATATTTTTTGTTATATAGAGATTATAGTACCAAATCAGCTTGCTTTAGAGTAGATTTTTCTAATGAAATTTATTCAAAGGGATTTGAAAAACTTTATGAAGAAGGGTCTGAGAAAATATATGGACCAAATAGAATTATAAAGTTATAATCTTAGCGTGTAAAAGAGTTTACATAAAAAACTTCCGGATATCCGGAAATAGAGTAAAAACGGCAGTTCCAGCGATGATCTGCCGTTTTTTGGTGCATCTTTAGACTTTAAGGTTAATCCAACCGAAACGTGGAGCCCCTACTCTTCCGGTAGTTCGTTCTTTAATCTTTTTCGAGATCGAGAAGAGCGTTCTCAAACAAATATTCAAAATCCTGCATTGAAAGCCATTGTGAATTCACCTGGTTTTCGCCAATATTTATATTCTGATCTTTACTTTTCCCCTTGTAAATTGCAATCTGCTCCCCATTTTGATTAAACACACCAATAGCCAGATAAATTACAGCTCTTGATGTTTTTTCATTGAGGATAATACCCACATTCGACTCATTGAATGCAATATCACACTTAATCTTAAAGGTATAAGCATAGTTTTTGGCAAGTGCTTTTTCTTCGTCATTTATTTTTCGGACACCCTTAAATTTATTGAGTGAATTTTTAATTTCAAGGGATTCATTTGGTGCAAACACCAATGAATCAAACTTATATATCGATTTAAGCTTAGTTTCTGTTTTGGAAAATATTCTCTGTTTAAATTGTACTGCTTTTTCTCCGGATTTTAAGGAAGAAAGCTCTGTACTTGAAGCTCCTTCAACCGAAAAAGATACGATTAACCCATTGTTTGTTTGTGCCTGAATGAACGAGCCCAGACCCAAAAAAATTACCAGCATGAATAACTGTATACTCTTCCTCATGATTTAGTATTTTAAAATTCAACACGCACTGATAAACAAACAACATGCCAAAAGACAAATAGAACCATACATGTAGCTCTAAGTTTGTCAAAAGCAGAGCAGAATCTTCCTTTAAAATTCCCTGAGCGTTTCCTGAATTCCTTTGTGTATCTCGTACCAGAAATCGAAAGCAGCCTGTTGCTTATTCTTTTCGAAAGCTTCGAGCCAGAAATTCAGATCGGTATTCGATTTACCTTCCACCTCTTTTTTCTTCTTCAAAAAGGTATAGATAAAGTCGGCATTACGGCGCGATTCCCAGAAAATACCTGAATTACGGCTATTGATGCGCGATGCATATTGTTTGGTTCGCTCAATAAATTCATATTTCAATCCAAAAAGCTTGCCCACAAGTTCAGGGATCATATCTTCGGCCCAGCCACGGTGGAAACGGCAAAAACCCATGTTGTCGATCATCATTTCCTGAATCATACGTTCGGCATTGGCCTTGCCCAGTTTACGCGGCGAAATAAAATCTTTCCCGTAGTTCATGTAATATTTTCCCATGATTGGCATTGGAGAAAGCACTCCCGGCGTCCAATACTGGTTGGGCACCATCCAGCCTTTCCGTGCAAAAGCGTTGTACACAAAAATATCAAGTATTTTTCGTCCACGGTCGCGGGCCAGGCTTTGCGCGAATTTTCGTGCACCTTCCGACAAATCAATCAATGTATTTTTATTCACAATTGCATCCAGCAAAGCACAGGCGATCTCCGCATTATGCATTGAATCTTTTACCACGTGAAACCCTTCATGAGTGAATACAGGTTTCTGACTACCCCCCACTTCGTGAGGTTTTAGATACCCCTTATCCAAACATTCCATTAACCAGGACAAAACGCCCCCGATAGAAATTGCATCAAACCCATACATATCGGCTCTTCGATTTACCATTTCGGCAGCCCGCTGATCGAATATCCCGCACAAAGGCCCCATGGTTTGATAGGGTTCGTAATCTTTCTTGTATTTATTATTTAACTTCTTACAAACTGCACCACAGGGCTCTCCGCAATGTTTTTGTTGCTTCGCCTGTATCGTTTCTTCGTTAAACTGCTTTAAATAATGATTTACGATAAAGTTTTTATGAATATAAAGACGTTCCTCTTCCGTCATATAGATGGTTTTATAGTTAAACGCCACTATATTTCCCTGTAAGGTAGCATAATTCACCCCAAAGGTACCACCCGTTTGAAATTTCTCATCATAACGATACTTTGTTGTAGCTTCCAAATCTTTAGCTGCCAGCTTTTTCTGAAACTTATTTTCGAACCACACGTCGGCAACTTTCCGGTCGGTAAAGTCCTGATCGAGAAAAGTTCCTCCGTATATTACAGCTGCAATTCCATGTTCCTTCAATAATTTAGAACCAAAGCCTCCCCTTCCGGCCCAGGTATCAACCGGAGTTATGATTCCTTTCTTTATCGGAGCAGAACCTATTGCGCCAAAATCGGTAGATTTTGCCGAAGGTCCTGTTGCCAGAATCCGCGGATCTTCCTCATAACGATGACCATACAGTTTATACACGTGCTCCATCATATTATACACGCCCCCTTCGCCCTGTTTCCAGACTTCATGAACATCAACCGGTGCTATCTCTACCTCAATTTCTTCATTATGACTACGGTTAAGATAAAGTACGGAAGGAGTCGGTGCCTTGCCCAATATGGTAAGCATATTAATCCCCAGGTTATCGAATACCAGACCTGCACCTCCCATCGACGAAACAAAATAGCCTCCCCAACACGGTGAAAATCCGGTAAAAAACAAACGATTACTTCCCGGGAATATTGATCCGGCAAGCAAACCTGTTCCAATGGTAAGACTGTTGTGAAGGCCGGCAAGGCGTAAGCCTAAATCAACCGGGCCAAAATAATCGCCGATTTTATATCGTTTTGTACGGTAAAAACCTGTAGAGGCATCTATAAGGAGAAGTTTTAAGTTGCTTTCCATAAAGGATTCTTGTTTTGGATAGCCAAATATAGCACATCCTGTACTTAAATCGTAAAAGTGCGAACAAATATCGATTAGAAAAATGGCATGAGACTTTACGAACAGCCTCTTGCCACAAGAATTAATACAAACGTAAATCTGGTACAATTTATAATCCACTGGGGGATATAAATGAAAATGAGGGCACCCTTGTTTACCCGGCAACCTCATTTATTTCGCTAATGGAATTTATATTCTAGAAATTATCATTAAAATTCTGTGTATTTACCTGCTGTGTTTGTTTGTATTTACTACAATCGAACTCTACATCAATATTCTCAGGCTTTTCAAAATCGGCACGTGGCAGTTTGAGTTTGGAATCTTTATACACTTTTTGCATATATAATCCCCAGATTGGCAATGCCATATTTGCTCCCTGGCCAAGGTTTGTACTCCGGAAGTGTACTGAACGGACTTCTCCCCCAACCCATGCACCGGAAACCAACGTTGGTGTAATTCCCATGAACCAACCATCGGAATTATTCTGAGAGGTTCCTGTTTTACCGGCAATAGGCATATCCAGTCCGTAACGCCAGCGAACACGCATACCGGTGCCACTTTCAACAACTCCTTTCATTAACTGAATCATCAGATAGGCAGTTTGTTCGTTCATGGCTTCCTGCTGTTTCGAAACAAAAGATTCAATCACATTCCCATTTTTATCTTCGATACGAGTAATAAAAATCGGTTCCATATAAACGCCTTTATTTGCAAATGTGCTCATTGCGCCCACCATCTCATACACCGAAATATCCGGAGTTCCAAGGCAAATTGCAGGTACAGCATCAATCGGGCTGGTAATTCCCATCTTCTTCGCCAGATTTACCACAGCCAAGGGAGAATAACGTTTCATCAGGTAGGCTGAGATATAGTTTACCGAGTTTGCCAATGCCCACTTCAAAGTCACCATCTGGCCTTCGCGTTCATCATCCACGTTGCTTGGAGTCCAGGATTGGCCATTCCCTAAATCAAAGGTTACCGGAATATTCGGTACTTCGGTACAGGGTGTGAACTCTCCCTCCTGCATAGCCAGAGCATAGACAAACGGCTTAAAGGTAGAACCTACCTGACGTTTGCCATATTTTACATTATCGTACTTGAAATAGCGATAATCAATTCCTCCAACATAGGCACGCACATAGCCGGTTTGAGGTTCCATGGACATAAATCCTGCATTCAGAAACCATTTATAGTAACGCAACGAATCATAAGGAGTCATCACGGTATCACGTTCACCTTTCCAGGTAAAAATGCGCATATGAACTTTCTGGCGGAAAGCCTCTTCTATTTCAGAGTCGGAATGCCCTGCCTCTTTCATATTGCGGTAGCGATCAGAATTCTTCATACTCTGATGCATAACCGTCTTAATTTCGTCATCGGTAAGATTATAGAATGGAGCATTTTTCACTCCCTTCCAATGCTGGTCAAAGGTAGGCTGAAGGTATTTTCCCATGTGTTCAGTTACAGCTTCTTCGGCATATTTCTGCATACGGGAATTTATGGTGGTATAAATTCTCAAACCATCTTTGTATAAGTTGTAGGGAGAGCCATCCTGTCGTTTGTGGTTCTTGCACCAATCTGTCAGATATGCACGTAAATATTCACGGAAATAGGTTGCGGTTCCCTGATTATGATCCTGCATTTGATAATGCGACATATTTAAAGGCAATGCACGTAAGGAGTCGTACTGTTCTTCTGTTATAAACTTATATTTACGCATCTGATTCAAAACAACTTCACGACGTTTCAACGCATTTTCGGGATTTTTAACCGGAGAATAATAGGTTGGAGCTTTCAAAAGTCCTACAAGCATCGCAGCTTCTTCAACCTTGAGTGAATCAGCAGATTTGTCGAAGTAGGTACGTGCAGCCGTTTTAATCCCAAAGGAATTACTTCCAAAATCAACGGTATTCAGATACATTGCCAGAATTTCCTCTTTGGAGTAATTACGTTCGAGTTTTGCAGCAACAATCCACTCTTTAAGTTTGGTAAATATCAGTGATATTTTTGACTGACCTTTTTCACGCGGGAAGAGGTTTTTTGCAAGCTGCTGAGTAATAGTACTTCCCCCGCCCGAACTACGATCCTGAGCTAAAATGGTTTTGGTAATTACACGGAAAATACTACGCATATCCACCCCCGAATGTTTCATAAACCGGATGTCCTCCGTAGCAATCAACGCCTGTACTACAGAGGGCGAAATTTGGGAATATGCTACATTGGTTCTGTTTTCGATATAATATTTTCCCAGCAGAACCTGATCGGATGAGATCACTTCCGAGGCCAGATTACTTCTCGGATTTTCGAGCTCTTCAAACGAAGGCATAAAACCCAGACATCCAAGCGACATAAACAAAAATATCAGAAAAACAACACCCCAGGAAGCAGCATATAGTTGCCAGAACCGTTTTACATAAAACGAATTTTGCTTAGAAGAAGCTTTGGACTTTGCCATTTCTCTCTTAATTAATTATTTACTCTCTACAATCCGCAAGCCAATATCCGTGATTTCGGTCAGCATCATATAACGCATTGCATGTTCTATTTCAAACTGATAGGTTCCGGTCATCGGAAACCGGATTCTGTTTTTGAACAAAATCCGGTTGCTTTTAATCTTTCCCCAGCCTTCGCCAAGCCATTTCCCTTCCAGATCGGAAAGCATACATTCCAGTGTATCTTTTGCCTTTTGTCCGTTCGGAAAGGTTGTGGTAATAAAGAAAAAGACATTCATATTGGGATAATCCACTGTATTTCTCACATCAAAATAGAAATCGTACAGTTTGTTGGTATCCGTAACGACCACTTCCAGCTTGATTTTATCACCCGCTTTCCATCCTTTTTTATTTACTTCACGATGTTCATCCAGCAATGTAGGACGACCACACGAAAAGAAAAATACCGAAAAGGTAAACAACAACGGAATTATATATTTAAGAAGCTTCATATCAACTTATTTTATACCAACGTGAATTTTAAATTTATCTAATGGCATCCTGGCATAATGCCGATACTTTCGGTATTAGTCATTCAGTTTCGACATATCGGCAGGACCTGAAGTCATATCGTATTCATTCTTTTTCTCTTTCTTTACGGCAAAATCATCCAGCTTGGGGATTTTGGTTCCTTTTTTATTGAGAGTAAGAATTTCACGAACCTTATCTACATCCAGTTCAAAAAAGTGATTTTGATCATCTTCATACGAGAACCACATCACTTGTTTAAAAACATCAATCTTCTGACAAACGGCATCCCCTTTATGAGTTCTGAGAACTGTACTTTCGGATGGAAAATCTTTCAGAGCATCCACATATACATCGTATTCATAGCTTAAACAGCATTTTAGCTTACCACATTGCCCGGCAAGTTTTTGCGGATTGAGTGATAATTGTTGTGTACGAGCCATTTGTGTTCCAACAGATTTAAAGCTGGTTAACCAGGTTCCGCAACACAACTCACGACCACAACTTCCGATACCACCCAAGCGGCTGGCTTCCTGACGTGCCCCAATCTGACGCATTTCAATACGCACTCTGAATTCTTCGGCATAAGCTTTTATCAGCAAGCGGAAATCCACGCGATCATCAGCAGTGTAATAAAATGTAGCTTTTGTGCCATCACCCTGATACTCAACATCGTTAATTTTCATTTCCAGTCCAAACTTCATTGCCAGTTCCCGGGCGCGGTATTTTGTTTTTTCTTCGAGCTGGATTACCTGTATCCACTTTTCCACATCAGTCTGTTTCGCCTTGCGGAAAACTTTTTTCAGGCTTTCATCCCATGGGTTGATTCCCTTTTTACGCATCTGGATAAAAACAGAATCACCTTTCAATGAGACTACTCCGATATCATGTCCCGGAAGTCCTTCAATGGCTACAATTTCACCAATTTCAAATTCAGAATCGTCCACAATCCGGCAATATTCTTTATGGCTGTTTTTTAATCGGACTTCGAGACAATTAAACGGTTTTTCTCCATTCGGCATTACGATATCGGCAAGCCAATCGTACGTATTGAGTTTTGCACAGCTATGCTGTTGCTGTTCGCGACTTGTATCGTCAAGAGAGGGAGCACAACCGCAACCTCTTGATATATATTCACTAACGGGGTTGGTATATCTTTCTTCGTATTCCTCTTCCATATTGTATTTCTCAATGATAATTCATGCAAAAGTAACGATAATTAAAGAATCTTCTTTTGCTCAGTGTAGGAAAAGGGGCTGTGAATTGAAATATTTTTTTAGAACAAGGAAAAAGTATTATTTTTGCAGCCTTAACGGTTCGGGAAGTGGCGCAGTTGGCTAGCGTACTTGTATGGGGTGCAAGTGGTCGTGAGTTCGAGTCTCACCTTTCCGACAAACAAAAAACCGCTCAAAATACTGGGCGGTTTCTTTATTTACCGAAATTTCTCATCAAGGCTTTATTACCTCTCCCGTTATATTAAGTGTAATTGACTCGTGTTCAGGATCATTGGTAACAATCGTAACTGTTTTATGCTGACTCCCTGTTTTTCCTGAGGAGTTAAATGAAATATCGATCAGGCTTTTTTCACCTTTTTTCAATACTGTTTTTTGGGGTTGAGTAGCGGTACATCCACAACTCGACTTAACTTTATGGATAACCAGATCGTTGGTTCCTTCATTCGAAAATTCAAATTGAAATGAACGGGTTTCGCCTTCATTCATTTTTCCAAAATCAAAGTCAACTGTGTTATAAGTCATCTTTGGAGCATTTGCCCGTTCAGTTGCACTCATTTTCCCAAAATTCTGGCTTATATTGGCAGAAATATTCACCAGTTTTTCCGGCATGACTGTATCATTGCTATACACTACTAATCTATCGAAACTATAGCCCCAGTCTTCTTTTTTAGAGGCATCGTAAATAATTGTCAATATGGCTGTTTTACCGGGTTTTACCCGCTTCGAATTCAGTTTTGCCCGAATATTTTCCGGGATATCTTTCAATGAAAGTTCTATCGGTTTAATTCCGGAATTGTAAAAAACGAGTTCTCCTTTTTTGGGCACATCTTTATATACTTTATCAAGAGCTATATGATTGATTTTCACACGGAGACTTCCCATCTGAAGTGGATATTTTTCTTCCGGAGTCGGATCACGGGCAATCACAAAGCCTTTAATTTTCAAATCTATCCTTGAATTAACCGGGTCATTGGAATAAATAGACACAACTTTTTCAAAGTCGCCGGGGCGTTTTTTAGGGTTAAACACGGCTTCCACATATCCTTTTTTCCCGGGAAGGATCGGATTTTTAGTCCACTCGGTGGTAGTACAACCGCAACTTGCATACACATAACTAAGTTTCAATGTATCAGATCCCTGATTCGTGAAGTAAAAGCGGGTCTTCACTTCTCCTTTAACTTCTTTGATTTTCCCAAAATCATGAATTTGTTTTTCAACCACAATTTTGGCTGCTTTTTGAGCTACTACAGGCAGCGAAAATATTGCTGCAATCATCAGGAACAAGATTGATTTATTCATTCTTCAAAAATTTTTAATGAGACAATGAATGTTTTATTTTGGTTGGATAGAGATTTATTTATTTCTGACGGAAGACCTCCACTCCGTCCCAATCAGGCGGGCATCCCTCCTGAAGTATTGTTTTACAACGTAACTGATAGATTTGCAACAATCTGTCTTCCGGGTTTGATTCCAGAAGTTTTTCGATAATTGATAGTGATTGCGCAAATTGCTTTGTCTTGTAAAGGATGTTTCCCTGTTCGAATTCATCCTTTTGTGATTTTTTCAATTCGAGGAGAGAATCAGGAACACCCTCAAGAATTTCAAAGAGTGTTACAAGTTCGCGCTTACCCACAACCTTTACAACGTCAACACTTCTCATTGCAAATAATTCTGGATGAAGCATTTTACTTTGAGTGTCACCTGTTATGATAATTGAAGCATTGTAATTTTTGGTAAGACCTTCAATACGAGAAGCAAGGTTCACGGCATCCGAAATTACGGTTCCCTGCAAACGATTACTCCCTCCAACAATTCCAACCATCAACATTCCGGTATGGATCCCAATCCCGATTTCAACTTTACCGGTTTTTTCCTGCTTATTATGACGATTGAAAAAAACCATCTGTTTTTGCATTCCAATTGCAGCCTGAACTGCATCATCCGGTGAATGAGGGAATAATGCCATAATCGCATCTCCGATATACTTGTCGATAAATCCATTATTACGGGATATTATCGGTTCCATATGCCCCAGATAATCATTGATAAAATCAAAATTTTCCTTGGGGGTCATACGTTCCGACATTACCGTAAATGCCCGGATATCCGCAAATAAAACGGTCATTTCACGCTGAACCTGATCGCCAAGATTTACATCCACAATACTTTCCTTTTCGAGAAACTCCAAAAACTGCCGTGGCACAAATCGCTCATTTGCAACATTCAACGTAGTAATACTCGAGATGTAATTATTAAGTTTAATGGTCATATCATTGTAACCTTCGGTAAGCTCACCAATCTCATCGTTTGTACGAACAATCGCAAACTGATTTAAATCACCTTCTCCTGTCCGTTTCATTTTTGCAAGTAGTTCACTTAAAGGCTGAACCAGATCGAGAGTTGTCCATTTTACAAACAAAACTATATAGATAAATGAAACAATAATTCCGGAAATGATGCCAACCAACATCATGGTTGTATTCATCGCATTTACATAGTGCATCCATTTGAGAGAATTAAAACTCTCCATCTTGTAAAAATCGAGGGAATGATAATAATCACCAAGCAGAATCTTTGCCTGTTCATGTGATATGGCTGAAAAAGATGATAAAGAAGTTAAAGAATAAAACAGATACGAAAGCACAATGATCAAAGGAAGAAAAGTGGTCATAATGCTCGAAACACGTAATCTCTCTTTAATTGTACTTCTCTTTTTCCCAAATATCCTCGCCTTTAGTTCATCCTCTGAATAGATATGCTCAATGTACAAAAGATGTACCCTGTGTTTAAACCAATAATACACAAACATGATAAGCAATACAGAGGCAACAATCGATACAAAAAACAACTGAATATAGAATGAACGTTCGAATTCCGAATTGAAATTATTGATAATCAATATCCTTAAAGCAGAGTAAACATTAGATGTTCCAAAAAGAGTTAACAAGATGTATGAATTATACAACGGAACTTTCAGTAAATATTTTTTACAAAAAGCATGTAACCTGGGAGATATTACCTTCCCTTTACGTTTACGGCGAAAATAGCGCTTAAACGGATAGTTAAAAGCAAAACCCAACACTAATATCAGGATCGTAGCAACTAGAGACATCACGTTCTCGAACTTATCCGAAAAGTTCATGTCGTTATTTTTTTCATTCCCAATAGAGAATGTAACCCCTGCATGAGCCGTGGTATCCTTTTTAGAGACTCCATTTCCGGCTTGTCTGGCAATAATTCTCCCAAGCGTATCTTTCGCAAGCTTCAATGTATCATCAGGAAAGCGTTCCGGCTTAACCTTTAAAGCTCCCGCCTGCAACGACCTGTTATTTTTCAGCATCTTATCCCAATCATTCAAATTTCGCATCATGATCACCCCTGTAATCGGAATAATCAGAAGATAGTAAATCGCGAAGGCTGCCAGATATATTCGTAAACCGATGTATTGGGGAACTACGTTGTCTACTTTTTTCATTAGAAGTGAGAAAGTTTATGCAAACTTACAATCTTTTTAGGGTATTTCAGCTTTCCTGCATCTATTTCGTTCATTGATTAAGCGTTGGGATGCCTGAATTTTTTACTTTTGCAAAGTTATGGCAAACACAATTAGCATTAAAAATAAAAAGGCTTCGTTTGAGTACTTTCTGGTTGAAATTATCACAGCCGGAATACAACTAACGGGTACCGAGATAAAATCTATCCGCGACGGCAAAGCAAATCTTACCGATGCATACTGTGATTTCAAAGGGAATGAGCTCTTTGTAAAAAATATGCATATCGCCGAGTATCGTTATGGCACTCATTATAATCATGAACCGAAACGAGAACGTAAACTTTTGCTCAATAAACGAGAATTGAAAAAACTCTTCACCAAAGTTCAGGAAAAAGGGTTCACGATAATCCCTGTCGAATTGTTTATCAATGAAACCGGCCTGGCAAAACTCAAAATTTCACTGGCAAAAGGGAAAAAACTTTACGACAAACGTGAAACGCTGAAAACCAAAGATACTAAACGCGAAATGGAACGTGGCGAACATGATTAATTTTAAAAAAAAGTAAAATATCTCCAAATTAAAAATTTACCCGTAACTATTATTTTACGGATCAAATTCCCAGTTTTCCCCTAAGTTTATCGATCAGACTTTCTTTATTCTCACTGGCATTTATCAATGTCCGGTAATATTTATCGGTTCTCAGTTCATCCGGAGTAAATACTGGTCTATGTTCATTTTTCAGTCCATACATTAATGCACCCGTTTGTTTCTGTAAGCCAGATGTTTTACGGGCATCCTGTCCTAACTCACGTAAAGCTTTGATGCATGAAATTGCCTTATCGTATCTTTTTTCCGAAATCCACTCTGCACAAAGCAATCTCAAACCAACTGTATCTTTCTGAAATAAAAGCGATTGTTCCGAAGGAATTGCGTTAATCCGGAATAAAGAACCAGATATTTTTTCAACGTACAGATCTTTTTCAACCATCCCTTTTATGCAGGCAGAAGTGTCGTGATTTGCACAAGCAGTGGCTGTTCTTTGATTTAAAATCTGGAAATCAGTGGCAGGAGTTATATCTCGTTTCAGCTTTTTAATTTCAGATAAAGAAATTGAACACTCCGCAGCATAGGATGTATCCTGCAAAAATGAGTCAATCACCTGCATTGCATCACTATAGCCGGAAGAATACGACAGATTACGGGCTTTGTACAATGTATAATCGAGTGAATCCTGATACAACTGACATTGTTGACGTAAACGCTTTTGACGATAACTCTCAAACAGCATATTTACGCCATTCAGGCGAAGAAGATTTCCTTCATCTGCAATTTTGTAATAAACATTGCAGATGCTATCGGCCTCCCTGATATTTTTATTCCACAGGTAGAAAGATGCTTTACTGATCGGTTCTGAAAAGCACGCAATTGCCGATGACTCAAGCAAAGGATCTAACTCAGCAGGAAACTTTTGGCCTTTCTGACGATAGGATTCATGAGCCAAAAGGAACATTTGCAGAGCTTCCGGATAACGATCATCACGTACCATCTGCTTTCCTTCCAAAATCATAAAATCAACTGATGAATCTGATTTTTGAGTACGGCTTAATTTTCGGGAAGAGTGTCTTCTGGATTTCTTTTTCGACTTTTTAAATCGTTCTACCCTCTTCGCGATAGGTCTTGAAGATGAGTTTTGATCTAAATGAACCCCAATAAACTCTGTATCAGTCTTAAGATCCTGAATATCTTTTTGACTCCATTTCCGGCGGAAATCATCATCAGCATATGCTAGCAAAGTATCGGCAAGTGAATGATAAAACTGAGCTTCTCCATCGCGTTTTCGCAATCTCAAATTAGAGGCCTGACGATACAGTGAACTTACAATCTGATTAGAATAATTTTTCTCTGCCGGATTCAGCACTATTTGCGAATTATATTTTTTCCTGATTTCCAATGCATTTAGCAAATATGATTGTGCTAGCAATGTTTTGTTTGCTTCGAGCGATTGTTTACATACCAGAATAAATGCCTGGTACAAACCTTGCCTGGCCAGCGAGAAATATGCATCCAACTGTTTTTGATTACAATGTTTAAAGTGTTCTTCCTGGCAATATTTTTCAGCAACTTCAAGCAATTCATGTGCTTCTTTATATAAACCTTCGTCAATACGGGCTTTGGCATTATTTATCAAAACTTCATACTGTTGTTTTTGGAGCAAATCCAATAAATAGGACTGTTGTTCATCATAGTATAATACCCCGGCAACATTCCGGATAAGGCTGAGCGAAAGTGCATAATCCCGTTTTATAAAGGCAATTTTCGATAATTGGTAGACCGATGGAACAAAAAAAGAATTATAACGCAACGAAAGTTCAAAACCCAACCTTGCATTGAGGGTATCCCCTGCATTGAGTCGTTCCATTGCACGTTTATAGAGCCAGAAATCAATTGACTGCAAATAGGAATTTAACACGAGGCGCTGATTCGCCGTTTCCAGTTTAAGTTTCTCAAATATTTCGGGATTATATACAAAGTCTGATTTCTTAGCAGATAATTGTGCGTAGTTCAGAAATTGTTCCGCTTCATCCAACGTACAATCATAAACCGGAATAAGTTCGATTTTCGAGAAATCAAACGTTTCTAACAGCGCAAGGTAGTGTATCGTAGTTGAATCGGGATTCTGAGAAATATTTTGAGATGATACCAGCAAAGTGTTCCCCAAAAGAAGAGATGCCAGAGCAGAGAGAATAAATGTGAAGCGCATAGTATATTTAAAATCGCTTTGTTTTGGGCAAAGGTATCAAATAGGAACGAAAATATTAAAAATAATCGATTGAGTACCTTGAAAATTAACGGAAATATTTGTTTTTACATGCATTTTACATTTATAAGATGATTACTTTTGCAACAATTCAACCAGACCTTTGAAAACACATCAACACCTTCACAAGCGACTATTTATCAAGGCGTTTATATTTCTGTATCCTGGAATATGTATGCTTTTTATCTGTTTTTTAATTCAGCAAAATAAAGCTTGCTCAGAGGTTGATTTTCTTAAAGAAAATCTGATATCCATTTCGCAATGCGAGATATCTCAGGCAACCGAATTCTCGAATTTTATTGACTTCCGTAATAATGATAATTTACTTCCCCCAAATGCTGACCAGGTTGAACAATTCAATCTGTTTGATCCTGTTAAAGAAAAACAAGATCAATTTTCGTATGCTCATCAAAACCTCTTAGCACTCCAATTACAAATCTGTGCCAGCAAAAACGCTTATCATTTATTTGAAAAAGGGAAAACAACCGGAATACAGGATATTTCAATTTTCACACATCGATTACGATTATAGAACAGCGTAATCGTCTGAATCTTATTCAACTAAAAGAGAAGCAACCAATTAATTAATTTAATATTATAATATGTATCAAGCCTGGATAAATACAGCCATTTTAATTTTGGCAACCATAATTATAGGGATGTTTGTCTCCCTGTTAATTCACCTAACTGTAGTAATTATTCGCAGTTCCGACAACTGGAGTTTTGCAAATCTGAAAAACTATTTCAAACACCTTTAACAGACGGAAAATCACAATGGAAATCAGCAAAATACTTGATCTGTTTCAGGGTATATCTACCCTTATGGCATCTGAAACAAACATTTTCATCGCTCGTATCTGCCTTATTCTTCTGGGATTATTATTAGTCTATCTTGGGAAAAAAGGAATATTAGAACCTTTATTAATGATTCCTATGGGATTGGGAATGGCAACAATCAATGCAGGTATCTTATTTATGCCTGATGGAAGTCAGGGAAATTTATTTGTAGACCCGTTAGTTACAAATCCGACACAATTATTAGATATTTTACAAATTGACTTTCTTCAGCCAATTTATACCTTTACGTTCAGCAACGGTTTGATTGCCTGTTTTGTATTTATGGGAATCGGAGTATTATTGGATGTAGGTTTTTTACTGCAACGTCCTTTTAGTAGCATGGTATTGGCTTTATTTGGTGAACTTGGCACATTTTTAACCTTACCCATTGCGATGTGGCTTGGACTCAGTGCAAACGATGCTGCCTCTATTGCGATGGTCGGAGGTGCTGATGGCCCTATGGTTCTCTTTACATCATTAAGCCTGTCGAAAAACCTTTTTGTACCGATTACAGTTGTAGCTTACCTATACCTTGGGTTAACCTATGGCGGATACCCATATCTTATCAAGCTTATGGTTCCGAAACGTTTACGTGCAATAAAAATGCCTGTACAGAAAAACGTTAAGCCGATAACATCTAATCAAAAACTGGCCTTTGCCGTAATTATATGTGTGATTCTCTGCCTGTTGTTTCCGGTTGCAGCTCCTCTGTTCTTTTCGTTATTTATTGGTGTAGCTATTCGTGAATCAGGCTTAACACATTTGATTGACTTCATCAGCGGCCCTCTGCTCTACGGTTCTACATTCTTCCTTGGATTACTATTAGGCATTTTATGCGAAGCGCATTTATTGTTAAATCCTGAAATTCTGGTTCTGTTATTATTAGGAATCCTGGCTTTGTTAATTTCTGGTATCGGAGGCATCTTAGGAGGATACTTTATGTATTTTATTACCGGAAAAAAATTCAACCCGGTAATTGGTATTGCAGCGGTAAGTTGTATTCCCACTACTGCAAAAGTTGCACAAAAATCAGTTAAAGAAGTAAATCCTGATTCTATCATATTGCCTCAGGCTCTGGGTGCAAATATCTGTGGTGTTATCACTACGGCAATCATTACAGGATTATATATAACTCTGGTCCCTCTTCTTTTCAAATAACAGATTATTAACTAAACAATTAAATTTATGAAGAATGCAATTTTATCAACTTTTGTCGCGGCCTTTAAAGGAAGCCGCAAAACATGGCTTGCTGTACTGATAATGATACTTGCACCTATTTTCACTTTTGCACAGGAAGCCGTAACTACTACTGCTCATGCAATGCCTGAAATATTTGGCATCCGTGTTGAATTTATCCTGTTTGCGTTGGTATTACTCGGGGTCGCATTGTTTCACGACCATACGTTCTGGGTCGCAATTATCGGGGTAACCGTTATTTTGATTTTCAAGCTTATTTTTGATTCAAATTTCAATTTGCTTGAACACATTACAGGGCATAATTCCTTTATCGACCAGCTTAAAGATAAAGACCTCCGTCAGGGAGAATGGTCAACCATTGTAAACCTGTTGGGATTGCTTCTGGGTTTTGCCGTGCTGGCAAAGGTTTTCGAAGAATCAGGGGTACCCGATATCCTTCCTAAATTTTTACCAGACGACTGGAAAGGCCCTTTCATGCTTTTAATTTTCGTTTGCGTTATTTCATCTTTCCTTGATAATATTGCCGCTGCTTTAATTGGCGGGACCATTGCAATTGTGGTATTTAAAGGCAAAGTTCATATCGGATATATTGCAGGGATTGTGGCAGCAAGTAATGCAGGAGGTTCGGGTTCTGTTGTGGGCGATACAACCACTACCATGATGTGGATTGACGGGGTTAGTCCTTTTAACGTATTACACGCATTTATTGCAGCAATTGTTGCAACTCTCTTTATCGCTTATTTTGCAGCTCGTCAACAACATAAACTCCAACCAATTGAAAAAGACCCTCCTGTTGGTGCAAAAGTAAACTGGAAATATCTGTTTGTTGTGGTTTTAATTTTGATTGGGGCTATTATCTCTAACTTTATGTATGATATGCCTGCATTGGGCGTGTGGATTGCATTAATTATAGGTTCTTTATTTACAAAACTTCCCTGGAAAGAAGTTCCGGGCGCTATCATGGGAACTATTTTCCTGTTATGCCTGGTAACCTGCGCTTCGCTGATGCCGGTAGAAACCTTACCAGACGCACATTGGGCAACCGCATTTGTACTCGGCTTTGTATCAGCCGTATTCGACAATATTCCGTTGACAAAACTTTGTCTGGAACAAGGTCACTACGATTGGGGAATGCTTGCTTATGCAGTAGGATTTGGCGGATCAATGATCTGGTTTGGATCTTCAGCAGGGGTTGCTATTACCAATAAATTCCCTGAAGCTCGTAATGTAATGCTTTGGATTCGAAAAGGATGGCACGTAACAGTTGCTTATATTCTTGGATTCGTAGTACTTTATTTTGTTATGGGTTGGGAACCTGCAAATAATAAAAAGCACACAGAACCAGCAATAAACTGCAAAGCAATAAACTGTAAAGCTGCTCACGATGCGAAAGTTCAACAGCTTGGAGAAGAACAGTTAAAAAAACAAAAAGAATAAGTTTAAAAATATGCTTAGGAGAGTCTGTAATAGACTCTCCTTTTTTTTCGGGTTGTTTGCGTCTCAGGTAAACATCCGTTTTTTTTCTTATAGGTTATCTTAAAGTGAATTATAAAAATCCAAAACTGCCATCACAAAACACGCATCATTAAATATGATTTAATTCAGAATTATCACTATGTAATACCTATATAAGAAATATTAAGGGTAATTGAATTTGCAGAGATTGAACTGTTACATTTTTCCAGTCAATAATAAATGTCTATTTTTGGTAATTATTAACCAACATCAAAAATAATGAGAAATGTACAGACCCTCTTGAGCACCTTTAATTCACTGAGTAAAAATCTGAAGGCAACAATATTTATAATCATTACCTTATTTATTCCAGCTATCGCCTTTGCCTCACATGACATTGCCAGCACTGTTACAATGCCCGAATTATTCGGAATCAGAGTTGAATTTATCATGTTTGCCATTGTTTTACTTGGCGTTGCCCTATTTCACGACCACACATTCTGGGTGGCAATCATCGGCCTTACTTCTATTTTGATTTTTAAACTGATTTTTGATAAAGGTTTTAATTTGGGCGAGCACATGTTTGGTGAAACGCCAATCGTAAAACAATTTCTCGACAAAGAGATTCGTCAGGGCGAATGGGGAATTCTGCTCAATCTGCTTGGATTGTTGCTTGGCTTTGCTGTTCTTGCAAAAGTTTTTGAAGAGTCGGGAGTACCAGAAGTATTACCTAAATTCCTGCCCGACGACTGGAAGGGTCCATTTGTGCTGTTGATATTTATATTTATCATGTCTTCTTTCCTTGATAATATTGCCGCTGCTTTAATTGGAGGGACCATTGCACTCGTGGTTTTTAAAGGAAAAGTGCATATCGGATATATTGCAGCCATTGTTGCGGCAAGTAATGCAGGAGGAGCAGGTTCTGTTGTAGGTGACACTACTACCACCATGATGTGGATTGATGGAGTTAGTCCTTTCAATGTATTACATGCATTTATTGCTTCTGCCGTCGCATTTATTTTCTTTGCATGGTTTGGCGCACATCAACAGGATAAATTCCAACGTATTGTAAAAGATACAAATCCGGATATCAAAATCGACTGGGGTAAAATTACCATTGTAATCTTAATTCTGACAGGTGCAATTGTATCAAACGTAGTGTATGATATGCCCGCTTTAGGGGTTTGGATTGCAATTATCATTGGTTCATTTTTCCGCAAGATGCCATGGCATGAAATCCCTGCATCAATAATGGGCACTGTGTTTCTGCTATGTTTGGTAATGTGTGCTTCTATGATGCCTGTTGAAACCTTGCCTGACGCACACTGGACAACAGCCTTTGTACTTGGCTTTGTTTCAGCCGTTTTCGACAATATCCCGTTAACAAAACTCTGCCTGGAACAAGGACATTATGATTGGGGTATGCTCGCTTATGCCGTAGGTTTTGGAGGCTCAATGGTATGGTTTGGCTCCTCTGCAGGTGTTGCTATTACAAACAAATTCCCTGAAGGCCGCAATGTGATGCTTTGGGTTCGAAAAGGATGGCACGTAATGCTTGCCTATATAATCGGGTTCTTTGCTCTCTGGATAATCTGGAACTGGGAACCGGCAAATAACAAAAAGCATACAGAGCCTGTAATTGATTGCAAGGCGAAAGATTGTAAAGCTGCTAAAGAAGCGAAAATTATAAAACTTGGCGAAGAACAATTGAAAGAGCAAGGCGAATAAGCATCATAACTAAACTAATTTTAATTTATATAATCAGTTATGGTCTATAACTGAAACCACAAAAGGCAGTTCGTTAAAGCAGTCTTTTGTGGTTTCTATAATGCAGGAAAAACGTCATAAGCACCGGGAATACTAAAAATATCAACAGCAAAACAGAGCGGCAGCCTCCCTGTTATCTGTAAAATATTAATTCTGTTCGTACATCTTTTCTATGTTATCTTTGTTTATCCGGTAAATGACATTTGTGTCCTCTATGAAATTAAAATTCTCTCAGAAAATACATTCATGGTTTAAGCCTGAA
This sequence comes from Bacteroidales bacterium, assembly GCA_963667975.1. Classification (GTDB taxonomy): domain Bacteria; phylum Bacteroidota; class Bacteroidia; order Bacteroidales. Next base: position 2,054,006 of record OY764079.1, on the reverse strand, counting down.
ACCGAAAAACCCCGGCACACTGCTCTCGAAATTTTAAAATACATTGGTCCGGGTTTAATTGTAACCGTAGGCTTTATCGATCCCGGAAACTGGGCTTCGAATGTGGCCGCGGGCTCACAATATGGCTATCAGCTATTGTGGATGGTCACCCTCTCTACCCTTATGCTTATTGTTTTACAGCACAATGCAGCACATTTAGGCATTGCCAGCGGGCTTTGCCTTTCGGAAGCCGCCACTCAGCATTTGCCAAAATACGTTTCACGAACGGTACTGGGAAGTGCCGTGCTGGCAGCCATTTCCACTGCTCTTGCCGAAATATTGGGCGGCGCAATTGCCCTCAACATGTTATTTTCCATTCCTATTCAGATAGGAGCCGTTCTTGTGTTAGGTTTTGTAAGCTGGATGGTTTTCAGTAATTCATACCGCAAGCTGGAACGCTATATCATTGGATTTGTATCACTTATAGGCATATGCTTTATCTTTGAACTTACACTTGTTGATGTTGAATGGAAGCGAGCACTTACACATTGGGTAAGCTTCAAAGTACCCGATGGATCTATCCTTATCATTATGAGCGTACTGGGTGCTGTGGTAATGCCCCATAATATGTTTTTGCATTCCGAAATCATTCAAAGCAGGCAATGGAATCTCGAAGACGAAAAAATCATCAAACACCAGTTAAAGTATGAGTTTTACGATACGCTCTTCTCGATGATCGTAGGATGGGCGATCAATAGTGCTATGATTTTAATTGCTGCAGCCGTTTTTTTCAAGAAAGGGATTATTGTAGATGAGCTCGGGCAGGCACAACGGCTTCTGGAACCCCTTTTGGGAAGTAGTGCCGCCATTGTTTTCGCAGCTTAGCGTATAAAGGAGTTTACATAGGAAACATCCGGATATCCGGAAATAGAGTAAAAACGGCAGTTCATTCCAGCAATTGCCGTTTTTTATGAATAAAAATAACCTTACATTTGCTTTACAAACGATCCTTCATGCCTTACTATCAAAGCAATACTCTAAAACATGCGCTGTGCAGCAACTCCTTTCCTCTCAGTAGAAGCGAGGGTGAGGTTTTAGAGCGCATTTGCAGCAAGCTGGGCGGTGGTTTGGATAAAGCAATTGTTCCGGTTGATTCTTCGGTAGTTGCTATCGAAGAGCCTTACGCTACCCGTGCCGGAGAACTTCAGGATATGGTTTTGCGAAATATGGATTGTGTAAACATAAATTCCGAATACACTACCATAGATTCCCATTTCAGTATTCTCGACTATCTCAAAACCGTCAACAATCCGGAAAACAATCTTTATTTCTACCATAGCGATCATCTGGGTAGCAGTAGTTTTATTACCGATGCCGATGGCATTGTTTCTCAGCATTTGCAATATTTACCTTATGGTGAGTTATTTGCAGAACAGCGTGATAATACTGCCCGCTATTACACTCCGTATAAGTTTAGTGGTAAGGAAAAAGATGAGGAAACTGGCTACAGTTATTTTGGTGCTCGTTACTATATGAGTGATGTTAGTGTTTGGTTGAGTGTCGATCCAATGGCAGATGATTATCCACACCTTTCTCCCTACAATTATTGTGAGAATAAACCAATAGTATTAATTGATAAATATGGATTATCTACTAGTCCAGTTTTTGATGAGGCAGGCACATATCTAGGGACAGATAATGAAGGATTTAAAGGGACTCCATTAATTTTCAGTCAAAAAGATAAAGATAAATTCAAACAGGGAATGGATCATAAGGAAGCTCAAAAAATCGGCAAAGAGTTTTCCCCTAACCTTCGATTAGGAAAAGATGCATTGAATAAAATATTTAATAAAATAATAGAAGGCACCATATTTCCTAATGGTCACGTTCTTAAATCTAACGAGTTTGAAGCTCATGTAGAAAACATGCCTACTGCAAATGCACGCTACAATGGCAGAAACCAGAAAACCAGGGAACATGATGTTTCCCTTGATATTGGAGATTATGAATGGACAGTTGAAAATATAAGAGCAACTGCTGTACATGAAATTTATGGACATGGAATAAAAAATTGGGGCGATGATTCTAAAAGTCATCATAAATGTTACTTTTCAGAAATAGACAGTAAATATTGGTCAGGCTCAACGGAAAGGTATAAAAATCACTGTGTCAAAAATATGTGGGGATACTATTCAAAAGAAATAAGAGTAAAGCCATTGCCTAAAAAATATGATGTTGAATATAGGAAAAATATAAGAAGATGAAAAATATAATATTAACCATTTTAATCATATTTTCTATTGATAATTTTTCAATAGCATCCGATTGTAAAGATTTAAGCATTAATGAATCTAGGCAAATAAATATTAAATCTAGTACAAATATTTTTACTGGCATCATTCTGAATGTGTACAAGGATAGCTTTGAAATATTCGTAACAGAATCATTTAAAGGCACTTTCACAAAAGGAGATATTATAAAAGGGAATATTAACAATTACGTTAAAAAACCTATCAAAGGTCAGTTTTGGCTAATTTACTCAAATTATAGAGACTCCGTTCTTTTAATTGATGAATGTTCAATAAGTAGATGTATAGAAGATCCTGTAATTAATCGTCTGTATATTATTCCTTATGAGCTATCTTCGATGAACCAGAGCAAACAAGATGATTATTTTAATAAATTACACATAAAAGCTATTAATGATTTTTTCGATGAAATAAACTACCTAAGAAAATTAGACAACCAAAAGATTACCTCTAAAAGTAAATACTCTTTTATTATTCCTTTTATTTTAGGATTCTTCATTAGTAGTATTATTTGTTTTTGCATAAAATATTACTATAAAACTTAGCGTGTAAAGGAATTTAGCGTATAAAGAAGTTTCCATAGAAAACATCCAGATATCCGGAAACAGAGTAAAAACGGCAATTATGAATCAAAATAACCTTACATTTGCTTTACAAACTGCCCCTTCATGACTTACGATCAAAGCAGTACTCTAAAACATGCGCTGTGCAGCAGCACTCCCAATAGTGTTTTTCTAATTCACTACATTCATAAAAGAGAGCAACACAAGCTGAATTAGATTCTCTGAATAATTTACTTAGATAAATTAATTATGAATATAGACAACGCTATCAGACTATTTTCAGATTTTTTAACCGCTAGCTGGGAAAATGTAATTCCGTTACTTTTAGATAGGCCATATACTACTAATGAAAGTTCAATTAATGATTGGCTACAAGTAAATTGGGAATTTCTTGTGGAAAGAAAAGTATTACCCATAAATAAGTACTTAGAAATTTATGGAGAAGGAGCAGATTTTTACGGAGAAAGCAGTCGAATTACAGATATTCATTCTCTTCCAAATTATTCTATTAAGGTCGTTTTATGCTATAATAATCAGACAGATGTATTAAATAACATCAACGTTTATAGTAATAATTTTATCTTTGAGAAATTGGTTGGATTTGAAAATGGTTTTTATATTGATAATCCTCCATTTAACCATGTTCTTGTACATGATATTAATATTGACATCGATAGAGTATTTTCTATAGATAAGGTTAAATTTGAATTACAATTATTACCTATGCAATAGAAAAACTTAGCGTGTAAAGAAGTTTCCATAGAAAACTTCACCAAGTAACCTAAGTAAATCGTCAGATGAAATCAGATAAATATATTAAAATATTGAAATGTGCATTAATTTCAATCAGTATAGAATTTATATATATACTTATTACTCAATTCGCCATATATAAATATATGCTGATTGAACCTTCATTTAAAACTAATATTTCATGGGGTATATACCTGTATTTCAATTATATCTTATACTTTATTTTTATATTAATTAGTTATTTACTTCTTTCCTTTGTTAAATCAAAGAAAATAGTATTTACTATAATTGGAGGGGGATTTGTATTATATACATTACTTAATTATAGTACAATGATTATACATCCATACAGAGTTATATCTATTTTATTCACTTCCTTAGTATTATATATTCTAGGTGTAGTAATTTTAAGAAAATGGATGTAATATATTTTGCCTTAGCGTGTAAAGGAGTTTACCTTAGAAAACATCCGGATATCCGGGAACAGAGTAAAAAACGGCAAAATAAACTAAAATCAGATGTGTTTTAAAAGCAAAGCCGGAATACATGAAGGGGTTCTTCCGTTTTCCGGCTTTCAATATCTGTAAATTTTCGGTGTTACTCTTTCAAGCGACGGCGTACAATCCAGTATCTGGAATCAATCAGCGTGGTTTCCTGCTTCCAGTACGCAGGAGTAACTATTTTGCCTTCTTTGGTTCTGAGCTTGCTTTCGTAAATAGCTATCACAGGGTTAAAGAGTAAATCTGTCACAGCTACCGTAAAACTTTCACCTTTGTCGTCGGTTTTGGATTCTGTATAAACCTTGTAATGGTTAAATTCCAGCAGATCTTTCAAAAACTGCATCCGGGTCTTGTTTACACCTGTTTCTACAATGGTACAACGTTCGCCGTTCACTTCTGCTATAATATGTTTTCCTTTTAAGATGGGTGACATGATTTGTGCATTTTAAGGTTACATTCCAAAACTTAACTCTCTGATGTATTCGAAGAAGAAACTTGCCAAACCCAGTACAAAAATACCAGCTACACAAAGTAACAAGCTAATGCGGGTAGTAGTATCATTCTTAAAATGAGGAATCGCAGTATCCGACTTCACCAAAAACATAGCCCTTACCACTAATAAGTAGTAGTAAAGTGAGATGATGGTGTTGATAACGGCCAGTAATACCAGTATGTACAAACCTTTTTCGGCTGCAGCCATAAAGAGGAAAAACTTACCAAAGAAACCTGCAACGGGTGGAATACCTGCTAAAGAGAATAAACCAATCAGCATTACCAAACTCAGTTTCGGATTTGTATGATACAAACCGTTGTAATCGTCAATATTTTCTTTTCCGGTTATATTCGAAATTGCACCAACAACGCCAAAAGCTGCAAGGTTTGAAAAGATATACACCAATACATAAAATACGATAGAAGCCATCCCCATCTGATTTCCGCCAATCACACCCAACAACAGGAAGCCCGCCTGTGAAATAGATGAGAATGCAAGAAAACGTTTCAGGTTTTGCTGACGCAATGCAAACAGGTTACCTACCGTGATGGTAAGCAAGATAGATGCATACAGCACATTGTGCCAGATAGCCGCAAGGTTTTTGAAGACGGTAAACATCACAATGGTGAAGATAAAGATTGCCGCACCTTTCGATATCACCGAAAGATAAGAAGTTACACTTACAGGGGCTCCTTCGTACACATCGGCAGTCCAGAGATGGAACGGTACAATTGCAATCTTGAAGCCCATTCCTGCAAAGAAGAATAGGAATGCCATCGTTTGTAAACCATTTCCGCTGATACGGGTTGCTACCTCATCAAAATAGATGGAACCGGTAGTACCATAAATCATGGATAAACCATACAGCAAAATACCGGATGAAAGTGCCGACATCAAAATCAGCTTAATCCCTGCTTCTCCCGAACGATTTCGTAAACGGTCGTAAGCAGCAAGTGCCGCAATCGGAATTGTTGCCAGTTCAAGACCCAGGTAAAACATCAAAAAATCCCCTGATGAAATCATAAAGTTCATCCCGATAAGGGTAGAAGCCATCAGAATTACAAATTCGCTGATACGCGTTTTAAGATCGTCCGTTCTCAGCCAATGCGAAGCTTGCAACAAAATGATAAACACACCGATATTCAGCACATTTTTCATCATGATACGGATGTTATCCAACACAAAAGAACCACCAAAGAGTGATCCGGTTTCAGCCGGAACAAATCCAATGAGAGTAATGATCCCAAACAGTATGATTGATATGTTGATGATAGGCGTTTTACTTTTTGTACCCCAGCTTACCTCGAGAAACAAAACTACCATTGCAAATGCAATCAGAAGTAGTTCGTGCCGCATTAAAAATAGGTTTTCTATATTCATCGTGTTTTCTCTTTTTCGTTTTTTACTTAGTGGATTAGTGACCTAGCAATGTTAAACGGTCGATAATTGGAGTAAGGCTATCACTGATGATATTCGAGAGCCATAACGGAGCAATCCCGATCGCTGCAATAGCAAGGATAAGTGTAACGGTTGAAATTTTTTCAGTCCAGGTTGCATCGGTAAGATGCTGATGATGTTCATCAATAATAGGACCTAAAAGTATTTTACCCACCACTCTGAGAATATAAACTGCTGTGATTACGATAGATGAACATGCAATAATGGTAACCACTCTGTGGAATGTATCAGCATGTTGAAATGAGCCCACAAATACCGTCATTTCTGCCACAAATCCACTTAATCCCGGAAGACCTAATGAAGCTAAACCTGCAATTACATAACACACAGCCAGGAAAGGCATTACACGCATCAATCCACCCATTTCGTTAATGTTACGGGTATGAGTACGTCCGTAAATCATCCCGATCAGAGCAAAGAAGAGTGCTGTCATCAAACCGTGGGAAATCATCTGTAAAATAGCGCCATCCATTGAGGTTTTGTTCATCATGAGTAAGGCAAAGATTACCAGACCACAATGGCTCACCGATGAGTAGGCATTGATATATTTAAGATCTTTTTGAACAATCGCACCAAATGCACCATATACCACACTGACAGAAGTAAGGATAATGAATATCCAGGCCATTTCATTGGCGGCTTCGGGCATCAGATACATTGCCACGCGGAAACATCCATATCCCCCGAGTTTCATCAATACTCCTGCGTGAAGCATGGAAACGGCGGTAGGTGCAGACGCATGGCCATCAGGCGACCACGTGTGAAACGGAAACAACGCTCCCAAAACTCCAAAACCTACAAAGGTTAATGGAAAGAACAAACGTTGTGCAGCTACAGGAATCTGCACTTTGGCAATCTCAATAATATTGAAAGTAAGTGCACCTCCCTGCGGAGCCGAGTTAAAGTAAATTCCCAGAATTCCCACCAGCAAAAATGCAGATGCACCCATCAGCATCAAGGTAAGCTTCATCGCGGAATATTCTTTTGGGCCACTCCCCCATATACCAATTAACAGATACATCGGGATAACAGCAACTTCGTAAAAGAGAAACATTGTGAACAGGTCAAGGGAGATAAAAAATCCAAATACGCCTGTTCCCAGTAAGATTAACGAAATAAAAAACTCCCGTGAAAGAAATTCCATATTCCACGAAGCAAAAATTCCGGCAAACATTACAATTCCGGTGAGTAAAATCATGGCAACTGCAATTCCATCAACTCCAATCGTGTAATGGATGTTCAGGCTTTTAAACCACATAACATCCTGAAAAAACAACATTTCGGTAGTATCTCCGGCTTTTCGTGCTGCCAGATACGAAAACATCAGAAAGATTGCAACACCCAGTTGAATTCCCATACCTATAGCCGAAACCACACGGGCTTGCTTCAAGTCTTTACTAAACATAATGGCTATTACTGTAATAACCGGTATGATAATGAGTAAGGTTAATATATTCATCGCTCAAATCGTTAAATCGTCCATAAGTAAATGAAAACCAACACCAGTGCCAGTACACCCGAGATAAATACAAATCCATACTTCTGTAGCTGACCCGATTGTAAGCCACGAATACTGTAGGATGCATAATTTGTTACCCAGGCAATTCCATTCATGGCACCATCCACTATGTGACGGTCGAACCAGGCAATTGGACGGGAAATATAACTAAAGATAATCCTCTTGGTTACAAAGAGATAGATTTCATCAAAGTAGAATTTATTGGAGGCCCAAACGTAAAAACGTCCAAAGCGGGCTGCCATTTGTTGCGGCATAGCGGTTTCCTTTTTGTAGAAAAGCGTTGCAACACCAATTCCAAGTACCGCAATCAATACAGAAGGAATTGCAACCATCCATTCGGTATGAGTTTCAAATGCGATTCCATCAGAAGTAACGAGTTTTGAAAATGGAATAAATCCGGCAAATACTGATGCAAACGCGAGGATCATCAATGGAACACTCATAATCATCGGCGCTTCGTGCGGAGTGTGATGATAGTGAGTTTCTTTACCCCAAAACACATTGTAATACAAGCGGAACATGTAAAACGCGGTCAAACCTGCCACAATGTATTCAATCGCAAACAGCATCTTATTGTGTTCGAATGCTGCCACCAGAATTTCATCTTTACTGAAGAATCCTGAAAAAGGAGGAATCCCGGCAATGGTCAGACATGCAATCAAAAAAGTAATATGCGTAATTGGCATATATTTCCTCAATCCACCCATTTCGGTAAAGTTATTACTATGAACAGCATGAATCAAAGCACCGGCTCCAAGGAACAATAGCGCTTTAAACATAGCATGCGTAAAGAGGTGGAACATCGAAGCCATAAAGCCCAGCCCATGTTCCCCACCATATCCCGAAACGCCTAATGCCAGCATCATATAGCCAATTTGCGACATGGTTGAGAATGCCAGAATACGCTTGATGTCGATCTGCGTACAAGCAATCACCGCCGCAAAAAGCGAGGTAAACCCTCCTACCCAGGCTACAAATTCCAGTCCTTGCGGCGCCGAAACAGCATAAACCGGAAACAGACGAGCTACCAGGTAAACCCCTGCTACAACCATAGTTGCAGCATGAATTAATGCCGAAACAGGTGTTGGACCTTCCATTGCATCAGGTAACCAAATGTGGAGTGGAAACATTGCTGATTTACCCATACCTCCCATAAATACGAAAAGTAACGACCATGTCATGGTACTTAATCCCATAAACATAATGCCACTTCCCTGTAATATAGCGGTGCCATGTACATCTGTTAACGTGATAAAATCAAATGTTTCGGTAGTGTATGACAGGAGTAAAATTCCAATCAAAAATCCCAAATCGGCAAAGCGCGTAACAATAAACGCTTTTTTACCGGCAGCCACAGCCGAAGGTTTTTCATAGTAAAAGCTGATCAAAAGATAGGATGAAGCACCTACAAGTTCCCAGAAAATATACATCTGGAAGATATTGGTAGCCACTACCAACCCTAACATCGAAAAGCTAAACAGTGATAAAAAGGAATAGAAACGGTGGAAACCACGTTCTCCTTTCATATAACCATTACTGTAAATATGCACCATTAACGAAACAGTGGTGATTACCACCAGCATCATCACCGAAATCGGATCGAGCAAAACGCCCATATCAATGTGAAGTTTGTCGGTAAATTGTAACCATGTGGTGTTTGCAGCCAAAATTTTCTGGTAAGCACCATCCACCTTATCGCCTGTAAAATAGAGAAACGCTGTATAAAGGGAAAGTACAAAAGAGGTGAACATTCCCAACGTTCCGATAATACCACTAACCGCCGGTTTCATCTTATGACCTGTAAGTCCGATGAATATGAACAGGAAAAGCGGAAGTAACGGAATAATTATTGTGTAACTAAAATCTGTCATCTTCTATATGTATTTATTCCCCGGTTAGTATTTCATTTCGTTTACATCTTCCACATTAATTGTCTTAAACTTGCGGTAGATATTAATGATGATTGCAATTGCAACGGCTGCTTCGGACGCAGCTACTGCAATAATAAAGAGCGTAAAAAAGTGACCTTGTAACTGGTCAGGGTAGAGATATCGGTTAAAAACCACAAAATTAATATTCACCGAATTCAGAATCAACTCAATAGACATAAGCATGGTAATCAGGTTCCGACGAGTAAGAAATCCATAAATTCCGGCAAAAAACATGATTGTACTCACAATCAGAAAGTAATTAATAGGTATTCCTGTATTCATAGCTTTCTATTTTTTTGTGGTTTGTTTTTTCGCGATCACGATAGCTGCAATCATAGCTGCAAGTAGCAAAATACTGATTACTTCAAACGGAAGCACAAAGCCGTTACGTTCGAAGCTTAAAAGGGAAGTTCCGATTCTGTCCATATCAATCTCTTTAGCGGCAATACCATTGGCCTGAAATGAATAATTCAGCACAGTAGTAAGGGTAATGATAACCCCTGCAATAGCTGCCAGTGCCGAAAAGAGACTCTTTTTCCACTCAACCGCTTCAAATTTCTGGTTGATATGGCTGGTAAGCAATATGGAAAAAATGATCAACACTACAATACCTCCGGCATAGAGTGTGAGCTGAACGGCTGCCAAAAACTGGAAATTCAGCATAAAATAGAGCCCGGCGGTTGAAATAAGTACAAACAACAAATAGGTCGCTGCACGCAAAATTCTGCGACTGGTTACAGTTAATATCGAACATACCACGATAATAGCCGCAAACAAGAAAAACATAATCTGATTCATTGAGATTGCTTCCATTATTCAGCTCCTTTCTTTAGGGTTGAACCTTCGTTGTTTAATATCTTGGTAAGCTTACTGCGATCGAACACTGCATGTTCGAACGTATTCGTAAACTTAATCGCATTTGAGGGGCAGGTTTTTACACAAAGACCGCAAAATGTACACATTCCCATGCGGTACACATATTTGTCGAGAACTTTTTTCTTTTTGCCTTCGGCAGATTCTTCCATACGGGTAATCACTTCGATGGTACCATTCGGGCAATTCATCTCGCAAATTCCGCATCCGGTGCATTGATGTTGATTGTTTTCATCGTGAGGCATCATTAAGTCACCTTTGAAACGGTCAAACATCTCCAGTTTCTTACGATTTTCAGGATATTGCTGGGTAACGATCTTCCAAGGACGGAAAAAGTAAGAACCTGTCACTTTCATTCCCTGAAGTAAAGACCAAACACCCTTAAAAATCCCGCTGATATAGTTGATAAAATTCTTCATACTCATTCAGATTAGAAATGCCAGCCCATCAGTACGATGAAGGCCATCAGCAAAATGTTGAATAAATTGATGGGTAAGAGATATTTCCATTCGAGCGTCAGCAACTGGTCGATTCGCAAACGGGGAAAAGTCCATTTAAACCACATCATTAAAAATATCACAAATGCAGTTTTGCCGATATACCAGAAAAACGGTGGAATAAAATCCATCACCTGATTAAAACCTCCCCAAGATGAAACATGTAATGGCATCCAACCACCCAGAAAAACGGTAGCGGCAATAGATGCAACAATAAACATATTCATGTATTCGGCAAGAAAGAAAAAGGCGAACTTGATCCCAGAGTATTCGGTATGAAATCCTGCGGCAAGTTCCGATTCTGCTTCAGCTAAGTCGAATGGACCGCGATTGGTTTCGGCAGTACTGGCAATCAGAAATACCACAAACGCAATAAATGCCGGAATATGCCCTTTGAAGAGAAACCATACATCGCGCTGCATCTCTACAATCGTTGAAAACTGCATACTTCCTGCAAGAATCACGATGGTAATGAGTGATAAGCCAACCGACAGTTCATAACTTACAATCTGTGCACCACTACGCATTGCTCCAATTAAGGAGTATTTATTATTACTTGACCATCCTGCAAGCAAAACTCCAATTACACCCATCGACGAAACGGCCATTACATACAATACTCCAATATTGAAGTCGATGGCATGTAAACCTTTTGCAAACGGAATAGCTGCAATAGCCAGAAACGAAGCAATAATTACAATAAACGGAGCTACATTAAAAAGGAATTTATCTGCATTCTTAATATAAATTAATTCCTTCATGAGTAATTTAGTAAGGTCGGCAACGGTTTGTATGATTCCATAAGGACCCACACGGTTAGGACCAACACGGCATTGCATAAATGCGCAAACCTTACGTTCGGCATACACTAAAAACAAGCCTACCAATGCATAAAAAGCCAGAAACGCTACCCCAATCATAACCATTTCGAATGTAACCACCCAAAATGGCGAAAGTGATGCATTTAACGACTGATCAATCCATTGGATGAACGAGGTAAAGTCGTAAATATCAAATTTCATAATAAAGTCTTTTCGTGATTAATTATCTGTCGATATCCGGAATAACATAATCCAGTGAACCTCCAATTGCGACGAGGTCTGCTATCTTTTGTCCCTTAGCCATCGTATTGAGTGCGGATAAATTACTGAAGTTAGGCGAACGAAATTTAATCCGGTAAGGATTTTTGTTCCCATCACTTACTACATAAATACCAAATTCGCCACGTGAAGCTTCCACTCGTTGATAGTATTCTCCTTCAGGCAATTTGATGATTGGTTTCATCTTCGTGCTATAATTTCCTTCAGGGATATTATCAATCAATTGCTCAATAATTTTCATGGATTCCCACATTTCATCAATACGCACTTTGTAGCGGGCAAATGTATCGCCTTCGGTAGCCAGAGCTTCTTTAAATTCAACTTTATCGTAAAGATGATACGGTGCATGTTTACGAACATCACATGAGAAACCAGAACCGCGCCCGGAAGGACCTGTAACTCCGTAGGAAACAGCTTCTTCTAAGGAAAGCTTTCCGACACCTTTGGTACGTTGTTGCATAATCACGTTTCCGGTAAGCAACTGGTCATATTCTGGTAAAATCTTGCGGAATTTGGTAATAAACTGTTTTACACGTTTCTGAAAGTTTGGATGAATATCATTCATTAAACCACCCGGAGTGTAATAACTTTGAATTAAACGGCCACCCGTTGTTTCCTCAAAAATATCGAGGATATCTTCACGATCACGCAATCCATAGAAAAAACAGGTTAAACCACCCAAATCCATTCCGAACGAGCACCACCAAAGCTGGTGAGACGCAATACGTGTAAGCTCGTCAATAATGGTACGGATATATTTTACACGTTCGGGAACTTCTGCTTCCAGTGCATTTTCAACCAAAAGGCAAACTGCACCATTGTTGATGTGAGCCGAGAGGTAATCCAAACGGTCAGTAAGGTGGATAATTTGCGGATAGGTAAGCTTTTCCGACATCTTTTCGATGCCACGATGAATATAGCCGCAATGAGGCTGAATATTTTTTACAATTTCCCCCTGCAACGAAAGCACAAGACGTAATACACCGTGTGTTGAAGGGTGCTGAGGCCCCATGTTGATAACATATTCTTGTTCTTCTAAAAGAGTATCCTTTTCAATCATACGCAACTACCTTTCTACAATATTAATTTCATCATTGTAATCCTTGCGCAATGGATGTCCTACCCAGTTTTCTTCGAGAAAAATACGGCGCATATCAGGATGGTTCTTGAACTGAATTCCCATCAAATCATAAGCTTCGCGTTCATGAAATTCGGCTGTACGCCAGATATCGCTTACCGTATCAATTACAGGAGTTTCACGATTGGCAGCTTTTACTTTCAGCACAAGATAATGATGATGTTTGGAAGAGGTAAGATGATAAACCACACCCAGTGATTGGTCGGGCCAATCAACAGCGGTAAGGTTAAAGAGATAATCAAAATAAGTTTCGTCTGATTCTTTCAGCTCTTTGGCCAAAGCGCGTAGTTTTCCGGCAGGCACAGTCACTTCAGGATATTGCTTTCCTTCGATAACCTCAGCCTGAGGAACAAACGCAAGAATCTTTTCTTTTAATGCATCCACATTCATAGGTAAAGGGTGCTTATGATTTCTTTTTATTTTTTGCAATGTTTCGCTCTGCTTTGATTTTACGTTGTAACTGCATTACGCCATACAGCAAAGCTTCCGGACGTGGAGGGCAGCCTGGAATGTAAACATCCACCGGGATTACGTGTTCCACACCTTTCACAACATGGTATGAATTATAGAAAAACGGACCACCCGAAATAGCACAGGAACCCATTGCAATTACATACTTGGGTTCCGACATCTGGTCGTACAAACGTTTTAATACCGGAGCCATCTTATTGGTAATAGTTCCGGCTACTACAATCACATCAGCCTGACGTGGGCTGGCACGATATACTTCGATGCCAAAGCGTGCAAAATCATGACGTGATGCCCCCGCTGCCATCATTTCGATACCACAGCAACTTGTTGCAAAAGTTAATGGCCAAACCGAATTCGAACGTCCCCAATTAATCAAATTATCGAGGGTAGTCAAAAAATAATTACCCCCCGGCTCCTGCATGGCTTCAAGGCTGTCATTATCCTTGAAGTCATTGTATTTCATCGATTTAATTTTTATTCCCATACCAATGCATGTTTTTTCCAGGCATAAGCCAAGCCCATAGCCAGAATAAAGAAAAAGATTCCAATCTCTACAAATGCAACCATTCCCAGTTTCTTCATCACTACTGCCCATGGAAATACAAAGACAGTTTCAACATCGAATACTAAAAACAGAATGGCAAACAGATAATAACCTACATTAAACTGCAACCAGGTTATACCTTGAGTTGGAATACCACATTCATAAGCTTCGGACTTCTGAGCATTGGACGAACGCGGTGCAACAAAACTTGAAAAAATGATTGCACCCCCAACCAATACGAGCCCTACAACAAAAAATAGTACTAAGGTTTCTCCACTCATAATGTAATTATTTAAAGCACAAAGATAAAAGATTTTAGTATTCCGCAGGCAAAATACCTAATTGCTCAAGGGTAAACACCGGACCATCTTTGCATACGTAGTATTTTCCAACATTGCAACGCCCGCACTTCCCAAATCCACATTTCATCCTGTTTTCGAGAGTTGTATAGATATCCGTATCCTTAAATCCAAGTTTTTGAAGTACAGGGAAGGTATATTTAATCATAATCGGAGGGCCGCATACAATCGCGATCGTATTATCTGCCTTAGGAGCAATTTTTTCAAGAATTGCAGGAACAAAACCTACTTCACCTTTCCAGTCAGGAGTTTCACCTCCAGGGTCAACGGTCGTTACCAAATTTACATCCGGGCGTTCGTCCCACTCTTTTAATTCATGTTTGTAAACCAAATCGTTCACACTTCTGGCACCATAAAGGATGGTCACATCGTTAAAGTTTTCACGGGTATCCAAACAGTTCCATATTACGCAACGCATTGGAGGTAAGGCTATACCACCGGCAATAAATACAAGATTTTTGCCTTTCCATTCGTCAATCGGGAAAATATTTCCGTATGGACCCCGAAATCCAACTGTTGCACCTTCTTCTAAATTGTACAAGGCTGAAGTTACTCTTCCCATTTTACGGAAAGTACACTCAATATACCCTTTTCGGGTTGGCGATGATGCTACGCAAAAGGTCGATTCGCCTTCTCCCATCACTGAATATTCGCCAAACTGCCCGGCCTTAAAGTCGAAGTTTTGTGCATCTTCTTCATTGACAAACGTTAAACGAAAAGTTTTTACCTCAGGAGCTTCTTCGGTTATCTTTTCAATCCTCATTAAATAAGGCTTGTATATATTTGACTGACACATAACTATAATGCCTCCCCTATTTTTTTAAGATGATCTAATATATTCATTTCAACCGGACAAGCACGTGAGCAACGTCCGCAACCTACACAACCATACACCTCGAGGCGTTCAGGCATATAGGATAACTTATGCAAAATACGCTGACGCCAGCGTTGATTTTGAGTTTCACGGGGATTGTGTCCGGATGTGTGATGTGTAAAGAGTGTAAATGCACAAGAATCCCAACAGCGAACACGTGTCCCTTCTGCTTCGGTTCCCATATCCTGAATATCGAAACAAGCACAGGTTGGACAAACATAAGCACAGGCTCCACATCCCAAACAACGCATGGATTGTTCCTGCCAAATATTATTTTCAAATGCTGCATCGAGCTTTGCCCGTAATGATTCTACCTCAAAATAAACAGGTACTTCAGTTAAAATTTCCTCTTTATTTACTTCTCCGGCTTCTTCAAACAAATCTTTTGCGAAAGCCAAAAGTTGTTCACCTTTTTCAGTGCATATTTCAGCAAAATAGTCGCCAGATTTTAAAGGAGTAAGCAGAATATCACTTCCTTTTGTACTGCCAGGATTTAACCCCATAGACGTGCAGAAACATTGTTCGTCTGATTTTATACAACTCATCCCAATAATCGTCATCTTTTTTAAACGGGTTGTAAAGAATTTATCTTCATAATCCCAGGTGAAGATGGCATTTAATGAACCGAAACTTGCTGCATCACAAGGATGAACGCCCAACAATACCGTTTCGGGGAGCTTTTCCAGATCCACATCATTGAGTTCTATCTGTCCGTCAACTTTTTTATAATCAAAAAGTTTTTCAACCTTTGGAAAAACAGCATCTTTAACGGATTGTGCTGTTTGGATGTAATCGAAATCTGCTTCTGTAAAATCATTGATAATTTTAAATTTATGAAGAGAGCCTTCATTAACAGGAGCATATATACTTTTCCCGATAGCTTTTAATTTATCAAAAAGCAATCCGAGATTTTGTTTCTTTAATATTTTGATCTGTGTTGCCATGATTTATCGGATAAAGGTTTCGCTATCACCAGATTTGTAAGTGGACAATGCGTAGGTATCTCCCAAAACAGTACCAGCTTCGAATCCGAAGTTATTCATCATCTCTTCTGCAAGTTTCAGATTGATAATATTGAGTGGGATTCCTACCGGGCATGCTTCTGTACAGTTTCCACAATCGGCACAACGACCTGCAATATGCATTGCTCTCATGAGATGCCATTCCATGTTACCAAGTTCGGTCGAAGGTACTTCAACCCATTGAGGCTGGTTACTTTCTACAGTACATTTTGTGCAATAGCACATAGGACAAGCCGAACGACAAGCGTAGCATTTAAAGCATTTTGAGAATTGACCCTGCCAATAATCCCAGCGTTCCTGTAATGTCATTGCATCAATTTGAGCAATCAGTTCTTTTTCTTCCTGAGTGTATTCCACCGGATTTTGGCTCAGATACGCCTCAATTTCCTTAAAATCAGAAAATTCTATCAAATCTCCCTGTCGCGAAACACCCAATACGATTACCTTCGAATCATCTATTTGGTGCTCATTATGAAGAAGTATCAAACTTTTCAACACCGAATGAGGTGCAACTACAGCAACTTTTCCAAACTTTTTTACTTCGGAACGTGATAAGTAAACAGACAAATTTAAGATACACTTATTGTCATAAATCAGTTTATTTACATCTTCAGCCTTCATAATAAAGGATGGAATCGACTTTCCTGAAGGCGATTTTTCATAGCCAACAACCAAACCCACTGTTTCACTTTTCAACAGTTCGGCAGCTTTTGCACGTAAACTATCCATGGTGTTCCTCCTTTTCTTTAGCAGTTAATTTCTGGTAATTTTCGTAAGGCCCCAGCTTTCTGAATTGTTCAACCGAAGAGTTAACAACTTCAGCCCACTTAGCACCTTCAGCAGCAGACACCCATGAAAATACTACACGGTTTACATCAATGCCCATAAAGTTTAGCAAGGCTCTGAAAATCATCCAGCGACGTTTTGCATGAAAATTTCCTGAAGTATAATGGCAATCATTTGGATGGCAGCCTGAAACAATAATTCCGTCGGCGCCGTTTGCAAATGCTTTTAAAAGAAGCATAAAATCAATTCTTCCGGTACACGGAAAGCGAATAATACGAACATTGGTTGCATATTTAATTCGGCTTGTGCCTGTTAAGTCAGCACCGGCATATGTACACCAGTTGCAAACAAAGGCTACTACTTTTGGTTCAAATTCACTCATGCTTATAAGGTATTTAAAACGGCCATTACTTCTGCATACATTTGTTTATTGGTATAACCCTTGATATCAATTGATTTTGAGCGACAAAGAGCTACACAGGTACCACAACCCTGGCATAAGCCCGGATTGATATAGGCAACAGTTTTGATGAGATTACCATTTCGGTCTTTCAAATCTTCATGTTCAATCGCCTGATAAGGACATACTGTTTCGCAAAGGAAACATCCTACACAGGTTGAATGAATCGGAGCAACAGTACGGTTTACAACAGCTACAATGGGTTCACGGGTTAATTCGTCATTTGAGAACAACGCAGCAACTTTTGCAGCAGTTCCTGATGCCTGACCTACTGATTCCGGGATATCTTTCGGTGCCTGACATGCTCCTGCTAAAAAGATACCCGCTGTGTTGGTTTCTACCGGTTTAAGCTTGGGATGTGCTTCTGCAAAGAATTTATGACCATCATACGAAACGTGCAGTTTTTGAGCCAACTCTTCTGCTCCTGGATTTGCAATAGCTGCAGAAGCCAGCACAACCATATCCGCTTCTATTTCTACAGGCTGAGCACCCAATAAGGTATCGGCGCCAACAACGATAAGTTTCCCTTTCTTTTCGTAGATTTTGGAAACACGTCCACGGATATATTTTGCACCATCTTCTTCAATAGCTCGACGAACAAACTCATCATAATTTTTACCTGCTGAACGAATGTCCATATAGAAAACATAAGGTGTTCCATCATGAACTTTATGTTTGTATAACATGGCATGTTTTGCCGTGTACATACAGCAGATTTTGGAGCAATATTCAATACCTTTGGCCGGGTCACGAGAACCTGCACAAGCGATAAATACGATATTTTTAGGGATCTGACCATCTGATGGTCTTCTGATTTCACCCTGAGTTGGACCTGATGCTGATGCAAGGCGTTCAAACTGAAGTCCGTCAATTACATCTTTATATTTTCCAAAACCATATTCAGGGAAGAAGTTGGTACGTTTTATATCAAAACCTGTAGCAATAACGATTGCGCCAACTTCAATGTCGATGATTTCGTCAGGTTGATCAAAACGGATAGCTCCGGTTGGGCAAACCTTTTCACAAACTTTACATTTGCCTTTGGTGTAATAGGTACAATTTACCCTGTCAATAACAGGTTTGTTCGGAACCGCCTGTGGAAATGGCACGTAAATAGCCGTACGTGTGCCTAACCCCTGTTCAAATTCATTCGGAATTTTCTTGTTCGGGCATTTGGTTGTACACAATCCGCAACCTGTACAAAGCTTTTCATCCAGGCTTTTTGATTTCAGGCGAACCTTAGCCGTAAAGTTTCCGATAAATCCTTCGAGACTTTCCAGTTCAGCATACGTATACAGTGTTATATTTGGATGCTGAGCAACTTCTACCATTCGCGGAGTTAAAATACATTGCGAACAGTCGAGAGTTGGAAATGTTTCCGATAATTGCGACATGTGTCCACCGATGGAGGGTTCGCGTTCAATCATCACAACTTTATGACCACAATTCGCAATATCTAAAGCCGATTGAATTCCGGCAACACCACCTCCAATAACCAATGCTGTTTTGGTAACTGGAACTTTAATCGGATGCAATGGTTCATTCAGCTTAACTTTTTCAACCAGGGTACGAACCAGATCAATTGCTTTTTGAGTAGTTTCTTCACCCTTTTCGTGAACCCATGAGCAGTGTTCACGCAGATTAGCCATTTCACACAAGTATGGATTTAAACCAGCTTCCGAACAAGCTCTGCGAAAAGTAGGTTCATGCATACGCGGCGAACAGGCTGCTACAACAACTCCGGTTAAACCGTATTCTTTTACGGCTTCTTTGATCTTCGTCTGACCTGGATCAGAACACATATATTTATAATCAATACTATAAGCTACACCCGGCAATTTGGATGAAACTTCTGCAACTTTAGCACAATCAACAGTAGCACCAATATTTTCGCCACAATGACATACAAAAACGCCAATTTTTGCCATTAGTTTTCCTCCTTACTTTGTGGTTCTACCATAAGTTCAGCTTTTACCGGAACTCCTTTTTTGAGTTCAACCGGAACAAAATGACGCTGCATTCCCAGTTCACGTTCTTCAATTCCGGTTGCAAAACCAATTGCCTGAGTAATAAAGATTACCGGAATATCATATTTATGCTTCATCATCTCATTGATTTCATTACGGCGCATATCAAGATTTGAATGACACATCGGGCAGGCAACAATAATTGCTTCTGCACCACGATCCACTGCATCTTCAATAATATTTCCCGACAGTTTTGCAACAATCCCTGTTTTAGAAACAGAAAGACCCGCTCCGCAACATTCGGTTTTGAAAGCCCAGTCTATGGGTTCTGCACCCAGCTTTTTCATCACCACATCCATCGTTTGAGGATCTTCGGAACGATCAAACTTAAGAATATTGTTCGGACGGACTAATAAACAGCCGTAGTAACAGGCCACTTTATGATTAAATGACTGAAACAGCTTATATTGAATTTTGTCAACTATATATTTTTCAATAAATTGAATGATGTTCAAAATTTCAATTTTTGAATCAAAATCCATTCCTGTAATTTCCGCAATCTTACTCTTCAGGGCAGGCTCTTCGGTTAATTCATGTTTGGTAACACTTAACCTGCTATAACAAGCGGCACAAGGAACCAAAATTTCGGTTATGCCTTCGTTACTTGCAAGTGATAAAATCCGGGCTGGTAATGAAAGAGAGAGTTCTTTGTTAAGGTTATGTGCCGCAGTAGCTCCGCAACAGTTCCAGTCAGAAACCTGAACCAGTTCTATTTCAAACTGTTTTGCCAAAGCTAGTACCGATTCGTTGTACTCGCGCGATGCTCCTTCGAGTGAGCATCCGGGATAGAATCCTATTTTCATTTGCTTTCCTCCTTCTTTTCGATTGTTTTGGCAAAAATCCGTTCAACTTGTTTACGATTTTTTATCATTTCCGGAAGTATTTTCAACTTCCCTTTCGCAAACATTTTAGGTGCAAGTAATACATCCTGAAGTAATTTTCTGGAACGCATTTTGTATTCAACCACGAGCCCTATTTCATATAATCTTCCGGTTTTTTTGATCGAACTCAGAAACGATTTATGAAAGTCGATAATATTCTTTGCATAGGGATGAGCTTTCTTTTCACGAAGCGATTTTTCACGCAAAAAGTCCATCATTTTCGGAATATCTACTTCCATTGGGCATCGTGAAATACACATTTCACAGGTAAGGCAAAGCCAGATTGTTTTCGAACGCAACACTTTTTCTTCCAGTTTTTTATCGCCGGTTTGAAGCATCCGTACAATCATGCTGGGTGGATAATCCATCTCTGTAGCGAGAGGACATCCTGCAGAGCATTTTCCACATTGATAACAGCGGGCAGTTTTAACATGAGTATTTTGCTCAATAACACCTGCCAGAGAGTTATCTACATGATGATGAGGTGCTGACATTTTTTTTAGGTTTAGATATATATTATTACTTAAGTCCCTTCATTGCATCAAGTGCCTTTTTATCAGTTGGATCAAGCTGCAAAACCTTTTGCCAACATCCTTTTGATTCAGTATTATCTTTCTTAATATAGAGATAATACCCCATGTATTGATAAGATTCAATCAGCTCTTTTTTATATTTTGCAGTATCCGTTTCGCATATTTCAATAACCTTTTCGTAATAAGGCTTAGCAAGACCCAGTTCAGTTTCAGGATCTAACAATGAATTTACACGTGCTTTCCAGAACAGTCCCAAATATGACGAGGGCGAATTTACACAAACTATTCCAAATACCGTGTCTGCTTTAACAAGCATATTTTTTTTCAGAACTGAATCAACAGGATTTAAATAACTGGCTGCCTGAAAATAACATGACTTTCCGAGTTGAAAATAATCTGTAGTAAGAGGCATTTTACGTTTTGAAATCAGCGTTTCATAATACCGAATAGCAAAGTCAAACTTTTTCATTTTGTCATAAGACTGCGCAATATTTTCGAAAAGATCAATTTTTGTTGAGTCTTTTGAAAGTGCAGTTAAATAATATCCAATGGCTAGTGAATCTTTCGCATTCTTGCTTAAAATTTTTCCATAATATTCATAATCAGTCACTACAAGTTTAGAAGTATCCTTGATTTGAAAAACTTTGGTAATGGAAGCATAAGCTCCTGGATAATCTTTTGTTTCAAATTGATTGTAAGCCATCAATCGTTTTACAACCATATTTTCAGGGTCAGTTAATGCTAATTGGTTTACAACCTCGAGTGATTTTTTATACTCCTTATTGAAATAAAGAACCGAAGCATATCTGACTTTATCTTTCACATCGTACTCAGCATTCTGAATATATTTAGAGTAATACTCTGAAGCTTTCGGATAGTTTCCATAGCTATAATAAAGTTCTGCAATTCCGCGTAAAGCAGGTAAAAACATAGAATCTATCTGAAGTGCATTTTGATATGCAGCCAGTGATTGTTTATAATTTACAGCCAATGCATAAATATCACCCAGTTTGGTTTGTGCTTCAACATTTCCCGGATTAAAAAAGATAGCACGTTCATATTCATTTGCTGCCTCCCCTGTTTTTTCATTTTTCTTGTAAAACTCCGCTCCAGTCATATATAAATCAGCACTCTTTTTATCAAGTTCTTTTGCCTTGGTTAAAAGCTCAGTAATACGTTCGCTGGAAGATAAGTTTGAAAGCAACTTTCCTTTTACTACTTCAAGAATTATGCTTTGATTTTTGTATTTCGATTGTTCCAATACTTCATCAAATAGCTTTTCTGCTTCTGCGCCATTATTCGCCAATGCAAAAAGTTTGCCTTGTGCAATTTTGCAGTATAAATCAGATGGATACAACTTTAATCCATGATTTACAATAATTTGAGCCGAATCCTTTTTACTTGTTTTGATGTATAAATCCGAAAGTACTAAAAACATTTCAGGCTTACTTTTTCCTGAAGAAATCTGACTTAAAAAAAATGATTTAGCTTTGTTATAGCTTTCGTTAGCAATTAATTTCTTTCCTGTTTCAAGTTGAGCCTGAGCAATATTCAGGGTTAAAACAAGAGTAATCAGGCTGATAAAACTAACTTTTAATACGTTGGTTTTCATTATATTATATTTTTGATATTTAAAATTCATTGGTTACTTGCACTTCACGGATATAAACAGGCTGAGTATCAGGTAAAAGTCCTGATTTCAGAATGATTCTTTGTCCACGATTACTGGCAACAAAAGACACAAATCCGGAAGCCAGTCCACTTTTGGGGTCAGTAGAAATCATATAGATGTAGCGGTATAGCGGATATTTTCCGGTAGCTAAATACGCCTGATAAGGCTGATAGCTATTTTGATAAGTTGCAACAAATTCTTTGCTGATTGCGGCAATTTTCACTTTTCGTAAAAAGCTCATCGCCGTCGTATCATCGCGGTCGCTCACCCAGTTAACTCCTATAAATCCTATTGCATTCGGGGTTTTGTTTACATAATCCACAACCTGTTTGTTGTACTGTTGTGCCGACAACTCTACGTTTGGCTTAGCTCCTTTACACACAGAATCAATCAGATAACGAACAGTACTTGAATTCGGGTTATCGAATAATATTTTAATCTTTCCAAGTTTATTACTTCCTGAAATCTGATTCCATTCTGTAATTTCACCAAGGAAAATTTTCCGAAGTGTTTCCATACTCAGCAGCGTATCTTTGTTTTCATTGTTAAGCAATACTGCTACTCCGTCAACGGCAACTTTTACTTCTTTCGGAAAAAAATTTTTTTGATTGAAAAAATTTTTTTCTTCCTGGGTTAAGGGACGGGAAGCAATAATAAGTTTCACACTATCTTTCAGTAAAGAGTTATATGTTTCAACTTCCGGTTTTTCAATCACATGGATATTCGCCAACGGATATATACTTTGAAATACATCTGCTTCAGCTTGAATAATCGGAGCAAATGTTTCATCAGTTATGATCGAAATTGAACCACTTGTAGGTGTGTCATCCGTACTCGAAATATTTGATTTGCATGAAATTGCGATAACTGCAATCAGCAATACCGAATATTTAAATACCTTCTTCATTATTTATTACATTTGGTTTGATTAATCAACCTCCATAAACGAAAAAAACCGTAAAGGATAAGTAATCCTCCGGTTATTCTACTTTGTACCAAACTAATGGAATCAGGAAAGGGATTTTTTATTAGCATCAGACCTCCGATTACTATATACAAAAACGACATCGCTTTTGAGAACTGTTGTAAAAACCGGACCAGCCTCAACTTAAAATTTTGAGAATTGAATTTATTCATATATTTTTGCTTTCGCTTTAAACTCTGATATCAGGGGAGCCATAGCTCCCCTGGTCAGAGTACACTTGAAAGGAAATTATTATTGAAGCGTAAACTTGATGGGTAGGTTGTACTGTACAGGTACAGCTTCCCCATTTTGTTTACCAGGCTTCCAAGAGGGCATGTTTTTGACAACTCTTACAGCTTCTTCGTCACAGCCACCTCCAATACCGCGCAAAATACGTACATCTGAGATTTTTCCTGAACGATTTACTACAAAAGTTACATAAACAGTTCCGGATATTCCTACTTCGAGAGCAGTTTGAGGATATTTTACATTATCATGTAAATATTTAACACGATCCTCATCTCCGCCAGGAAATTCCGGCATTTGCTCAACAACCGTAAATGGTTTTTGAGTTTCTTCTTCACTAATGCTTTGATTTTGATTTAAGGTAGCGATGTCAACTCCATTTTCTTCGTCAGTACCTTTCACATCCGCTACAGAAATAGCCATGTTAGTCTGGGTTAACTGTTCCTGAGTTTTGGGTTCATCTTCATCATTTACCTGGTCATCAGGTTTAATCACCGGAGGGGTAAATTTAATAGAACTCTTCAACGCAGGTGGCGGTGTTTCGTCCTTAATTTGATTTTCATCCTTCGGTTTTTCTTTATCCATTTTCACATCAGCTAAACTGGTTACCTCCACCATCTTTTCTTTCTTTTCAGGAAGAATTTTCTTTAAGATTACTGGCGAACTAACTGCCAATGTAAAAAAGATTACAGCAATTAACAATGCACGTAAGTGTCTTTTGGAAGAGTACTTACGTAATAAATAGGCACCATATTCCTTGTTTTTGTCTTCAAAAACCAAATCGCACCAGTCTTGTGAATAGATATTTACTTTCTTCGACATAATTCCTAACTATTTGGTTTTACTAAAGTTTACCGGAAACAGGACGATCAAATCCTGATTTCTTTACAATATCAAGGTCATAGGAAGTAATATCAACAATTGCATATCGTCCGATATTACATATTTGCATTTCGTCTAGAATATCCACAAGATCTTTATAGGACGACTCATCCGAAGCTTTTATCATTACAACGGGGCTTTCTTTGCTCGCTTTTGCACGGGAGATTCTGGATTTCAGCGTATCTTCCGGCATTTTGCTCTTATCCTTTTTGATATCTTCAATATTCCTTACAACAGAAATATTTTTTTCAATCAAGACCTTACGTATTCCTTTTGCGGAAAAGTTTGTTTCAAAGACTTGAGGATCTACATTTTTTTCACGGGTTCCGAAATAGTAATAAACTTTGTTATTCTTTCCTAAAATGATCGTGATTGCTTTAGAGGCTTTAACCTTCGTTTGCTCTTCCTCAGTCACTTTATCTTTCGAAGGCATGGATATTTCCATAGTCTGCGGTTTGATAAGAGTGGTTGTGAGCATAAAGAAGGTAATCAAAAGAAATCCAAGGTCAACCATGGGAGTGAAATCCACACGGGTCGACATCTTTTTGGGTTTCCCTTTCTTGCCACTATCTTTACTCTCGGTATTTACTTCTGCCATTTTTTCTGATTTAACGATTAACTATCCTGAGGATTTTCTTCCAAGCTGGTAATCAGATTATAGCGATTTTCGCGTAAATCCTGAAGGGTTGACATAACAGCTTTAATTTTGGGATAAGGTGTTGCACGATCAGCCTTGATTGCAATTCTGATTTCAGGATTGATTTCACGGGCACATTTTACCCAGTCTTTAAATTGATTATCTGTAGAGTCGGCAGGAATACCCAATGCATTTTCCTTCGAATCACGGCTTTCTAAAGGTAAATTCAGAAATGCCTGAAGTTTTCCAGAAGGTACACCAAATGAAGTAATCAAACTAAATTGATGTTCTTCTTCTTTGGTAAGCTTCAGCTTGTATGCTTCAGCAAACTTCTGAACCCACATGATTCGTTTGTCCTGACCATCAATACCTACGAAAACTTTCCCATCTTTATCTACTAAAATATTGAGAATGTTAACTTCCGGTATTTTGATTTCTGAAACCGATGAAGGAGTTGCAACCTGTACTGCTTCTTTCTTCGTGAAGTTTGAAGTCAACATGAAGAATGTAAGCAACAGGAAAGCAACATCACACATTGCCGTCATATCAACCGCCGTACTTTTACGGGGAACTTTTACTTTTGGCATTTTCGGTCAGTTTTTATTTGTGGTTAGCTGCGTATGATTGTACAATGCTGAATCCAGCCTCGTCAATACTATACGTTAATTTGTCAATTTGTGTTGTGTAGAAATTGTATGCAATAATTGCCAGTGCAGCAGTACCAATACCAAATGCAGTATTGATAAGTGCTTCAGAAATACCGTTTGCCAACGCTACAGAGTCTGGCGCCCCTGCATTAGCTAAGGCTGCAAATGCACGAATCATCCCAATTACGGTTCCTAAAAGACCCATAAGTGTTGCTACTGATGAAATAGTAGC
This sequence comes from Bacteroidales bacterium, assembly GCA_963667975.1. Classification (GTDB taxonomy): domain Bacteria; phylum Bacteroidota; class Bacteroidia; order Bacteroidales. The sequence goes on along the minus strand of OY764079.1, from coordinate 2,027,656 downwards.
TAACACAACTAAGTTTTGTTCCAAGGCTGGCAGCTCCAGAGATGTTGCTTCCTCAATTTCTTTCTGGATTGACAAGAGTTTTTGATCTTTTGTCATTGTCTCGTCACTTTCAAGATCCTGATACTTTACTAATCCTGAATTAATTACATTTGCTACAGAACCTCTCTGAATTAAACACTCTGCTTTAGCTTCAGAAATAGAGCCCTTTGTAAGCATTACCTTAATTCTACGAACAAATTGTACCGTTGAGCCTTTTCCTTTTGCTCTTGAAACGGCCATAAATCTTTCAATACTGAAAGTAAGTACAATCATTAACAAAGTCATCAAAATTGGAACAATAAAACCACCTTTGTAAATAACGCCCAGATAATTACCCGGGATTGGAGCATTTTTATGATCACCACCCTGGAAATTAGCGCCATTTCCTAAAATGAAGATGTAGATTAAAATGGCAACAGCAAGTGCACTTAGAATTACAATGGCAGAAAACATAGTTCTCGTACCTCTTTTCGATTCATTATTTTTGTTCATAAATATAAATAATTAATATTGATTGATAATTATAATAAAATCACAATACAAAATATTTTACTTTAAAATTAAAGTAAAAGAAATTAATACATTAGAGGAGGGAAATTAATACATTAAAAAGTATCAGATTTGAATTTTTCTGATTTCAATCAAAAGTGTAGTACGAGATGACATCGTAATATGCTCTGAAACCAAGGTACAGGTTTCCGAAACGTAGGGTACTACAAAAAAATAGCTATATATACGTTTACTAAAAACAATTTGAAATGGGTCAAGCCCTGATCTTACATCCGAGTTATCGGCTTCAATAAACGGATTATCGCCCAACAAAGAACCTGCGTTAAACGACTGCTGAATAGCTACATTCTTTTCAATTACTTCCTTACTCGTAGTTACATTTTCGTTGAGTAATTGACTAAAATGTGTAACCGAAAAAGCCTCAGATGGCACTCCTTTATGATAAATCAAATCGCCATTGTACGTACTACCACTCATAGCACCCGATGCTATAAGTGTCAGTAAAAAAATCAGATATAATTGCTTACTTATCTTCATACGCACAATTAACAACTATCTTCATACGTACAATTAACGACGTTCTTTTGGAGAAAATTGCGTTGCAAAAATAGTTTTTTTAATAACATGATAATCATCATTAAAAAAAAATAAATCGAACACATAAGAAATACAATTTCAACACATTAACTACTAAATTATTATCGGGTCAATGTGTTCTAAATACCAATAATATGTTCACTATTTATGAACATAATCCAGAAGCACCTCTAATTTTCTACAGAGCAAAAATACACTCTTTGTTTTCACAACTCATCACTCAAAAAGAAAAGGTTTTATCTTTGCCACATGAAAAAACGCTTTTTGAGCATTAATGTATATCTGCTTATACTTCAGTTATTTTGTGTAAGCATTGCATACTATAGCATATGTCCAAAAAGTGATTTTGTATTAAAAGGGACATTAGATAATCATACAGCGCTTTTTCAATCCGAGATATTTAGTTTCTCGCCTTTCAGGCAAGTTGATTCATCTGTCAATTCTCAAATTCCATATTATTCAAAATACACTAATTTTGAATATAAGAATTCTGAATTTAACTTCAGAAACACATATTATTCCATAAAATTAACTAAATGCCAGACATTAAATAACCTGCGTAAACTACTGATTTTTAAATATTTTTACATTTATTATCTTTTTTCATGATTCATAACTAAGGCTCACTATATAAAAACGTAACACAAACAAATTTTTTAATTAAGTCTTAGAAATGAAAATATCATCATTAATTATTGGTGCGGTAATAACATTGCTTATTATCTTGCCTCCATTATATCTGTCCAGATATTCGAGAAAAAAGAAAAAAATCGCAAGGAAAAAATTCACATCCTATTGTAATTCAAACGGATTACAAATATCGAATGAAGATCATTTCGATCAGCTATGGATAGGTTTTGATTTAAATTCCGGGAAAATAGTATTCATGAAAAACCCTGAAAATCCGGTTTTGAAAGGGATCATAGATCTGAGTGAAATCGTAGATGTAAAACTCATTAAGCAAATGAATAAAGCGAAAGGGTCAATTGAAAAATTGGAATTAATAATTACCATGAAGCAAAGTGATGCTTTTTCCATTCCAATTTATAATTCACAGGAGAATGACCCTCTCGATGCTATTTCATTTGGTGAAAATGCTAAGAAATGGGAAAAGAAGCTTCTCGGACTAATTTCGAAATAATAAGAACATCAGATATGTATCTGGTTAATTAAAAAAAACTAATAATGAAAATATTAAATTATTGTACTCATCGGTTAATAAAAGGTGAAGATCTGAATCATCATGGAACTTTGTTTGCAGGCAGAAGTGCAGAATGGTTTGTTGAATCTGGATTTATAGCAGCCTCTGCATTAATCAATCCTAAATACTTGATCTGCTTAAAGATTCATGGAATGACCTTTACAAATCCGGTAAGGCTTGGTGAGTCTATCTGCTTGTCAAGTAAAATTGTGCTTGCAGGAAAAACCAGTCTGATTGCTTATATTAGCGTGTCCAGAACAAATCAACCTGATCGGAAACTGGTAGAAGGATTTATAACGTTTGTTCATGTGGATGAAAACACACGTCCTAAACCACATAACATCGAGATAAAAGCTGAATCTGAGGAAGATATCATTCTTGCTCAAAAAGCCAAAATACTTCCCAAAAATTAGGATTCGTAACACATTATTAAAAAAGAAGATGGCTGTTTAAAAAGTTATAGCTTTTAAACAGCCATTTGATTCTATCTTACAAAATATAATTCCCTTCTGATTTCTGAGCTGTTACAATATAATAGATCAATCCAAAATATTTACCATTATAAAACATCGGATAAACATAAAATTTACCATAATGACCTTCGAATAACTGCATATTAAACTTGCTTTCACGCATGCTGTTTACCTTGTCCTGCATTACTACATCACTTTGATTTTTAATTGGATCAAAACTATACCCGATTATACTATTTTCTTTCGGGAAGCCGGCTACAACTTTATACTCTTCATTTACCCATTCCAAGCAATACAAATCAGGATAAGAGCTATGAAAACTCTTTAAAATATCAGTTACAGCTTCTGTATCTCTGTTGGCAATACTTTTTAAAAAGCCTTCATCACGGGCAAGCTTTTTAAATTGAATTTCTCTATTTATTGCATCTCTGGATAATATTCCGTTCTGTATTTTAGGTTTTCGCGAATCAGATGCTTCCCTGGATAAAACTATCCTCCACTGATTATTAAACAAATCTATTGTGGTCCAAAAGTTTTCCCATTTATAGGTCTTACCATTTCGATCTGATTCGGCTTTTCGATATCCTTCGCGTTTACCTACAACCTGTTTCATCAACTTTTTAATTGTTTCAGAACGCTGAAACAACGTATCCGTCAGAATATTTCTACCTATCAGCGACGGGTCTAGGTCATAAATAATTTTCCCGTTTGGCTGAGCAATCCAAATTTGAAATGGCAATCCATTCAACGTTCCTCTAATGATATCATCTAAAAAAACATCAGGACGAAGCAATAAATTCAAGGAACCATAAAATTCCTTTCCTTTATTTACTGGTACTTGTAAATCAACCGCATCAAACCCTTCAACAGATTTGAATACATCACTGAAAACAGGAGTTGGTTGAGTTCTTATCATTTTATTATGTTTCTGAAAAACAACACTATGCCCTTCATACCTTGAATACGCTATTGGCTCAACTACCCGTAATACTCCTTTGCTGTCTAAAAAAGAGAAGTCCTCAACATAAGGGTGATTCTTGCTTATGCGAATAAGTTCCGAACGAATTAAATCATAATTTAAGGGATGCTCCGAAATTCGCCTCACCGATACATCCATATCGTTGTGCATTGAATCAACACAAAGGGAAATTTTACCTTTTACTATTTGAAGCAAAAGCGGTTGAGATAACAACTCCTGATTTTCGCCAGGAGGTTGACACGACACTAATGCAATTGTCAAACCTACTAAGAAACCGATTATTCCTTTCATCATCCTATCCAAAATGTCGTTTGCAAAATAAAACATAAACAAGACACGAATCACAGAAAAAAGTTGCCTGTTATTAACAACTTATTAACCACATACTGATAATCATCCTTATTGAATAAAAATATAAATTAAAACACCTCTACTTATGCGTTGAGGAAAAATAAATCAAATACAACAATAAAACAATACTTAAGGCTACAGAAGGTATCGCAGCAGTTTTTCCCGCCAACATAAGTGAAACAACTGCTGAAAATGGATTATTTTTAACTAAAAAAATCAAAGTATAATCAATTTTTCTCGTTTTACAAATGTTAATTTTACTTATAATTTTCTCAAACAGAATGCCTATCCCAAAAAGGAAAATTGTTAATATTATTAAGGGTAACAACAACTTCTGAAAGTCATTTATTATCAGTTCCTGATTGACCCCTATCACAATATAAACAATCAGAAAGAAACTCACATCAATGAATTTTCCTTTGTAATCAGAGAGTAGTTTATGAATTTTCCCTTTCACCAAAAACCGTGAAATTATAAAAGGAACAAATACCGAAATACTCAATACATACAATGGTTTTATCATATCAACGGATGCTTCTTTCGGAATAACAAAGAGATATACTATCGGAAGTATCAACAATAAAACTAATGAAGCACCAACAACCGCAATTGCAGAAAATTTTGTATCGCCACCATGTAAAAAAGAGAAAGGCACAATCACAACTCCTGGTGGCGATGCTACAATAAACCAGAACCCAATGAACAAAGGACTCCCTGACGGAAGAAAAATCCACGCTAACAATATCAGAAAAATACCAAATAATATGTAATTCAGAAAAATACCGATCATTATGCTTTTTAACGAAGACCGAATGGGAAGTAATTGTTTGAGATGAAAAGAAGAAAGCGATACTGTCATCATAAATGCCAATATATACAGAGAATACGGAGAAAACAGTATTGCGGCATTATTCCATAATAATCCCAATATCAATGCTGTAAGCAACAACATATTTCTGTTTAATAATTTTCTTAGTATCAGCATTCTTTAATAATATCCCTGTTGGTATTCTATTTACAATCGAAAGCATTAAAAGTTTTGAGTTTTATTCTAAAGATTAACATTTATCGCATAAAACCAATCAAAAAGCAAACACCCATTTCTTTTAAAAACATATTTTATGAGATAATTATAATTTATCATAACTCTATTTATCAATATTTTAAGCATCTAACTTAGTTCATTTGTTAATAAGCTGTTCATTTTTAAACCGAAATCAGCTAGCAATTCACTCTCAAAACATTGTAATATTGTCGTTTTGTTCTTAGAGTTTACTACTCAAACTAAACTGTATGGAAATAAGACGTATATTTGATTTATTGCCCTATTATCAGGAAAACTACGGTTGGAAAACCGATGCAGTGGCAGGAAAATCGAACGGCGAATGGAGAAGATACAGCATACAAGAGTATGTTGAAATCTCGAATAATATCAGCTACGGCTTTTTAGCAAAAGGTGTAAAACCGGGCGATAAAATTGCAATTATCAGTACAAACCGCCCTGAATGGAACTTTCTGGATATGGGAATTATGCAGATAGGTGCAATACCAGTCCCTATTTATCCAACCATTAGTGAATCTGATTATCAACACATTCTTAACCATGCTGAAATATGCTATGTGATTGTAGAAGGGGAAGAACTGCTTCGAAAAATAGAGCATATACTTCCTGAAATTCCCAGCTTAAAAGGAATTTACACGTTTATTAACCGCGGACGATTCAACTTTTTGGAAGAGCTGATTCAGCTTGGAAAAGAAAACCCTGTGCCAGAAAAAGTTGAAAAGATTAAAACGACCATAAAATCAAATGATATTGCAACCCTTATTTATACATCTGGGACAACCGGAAGTCCTAAAGGCGTTATGCTTTCTCATAACAATCTGATTCAAAACGCCAAAGCATGCTCCAGTATTCCCCCTGTGGGAAGCGAAGGCATTGCCATGAGCTTTTTACCTCTTTGCCATGTATATGAACGCATGATGAATTACCTCTATCAATATCTGGGTATATCTGTTTATTACGCTGAGAATCTGGGAACTATTGGAGAAAATATTAAAGAAATCAAACCACACATACTCACTACAGTCCCACGACTATTGGAAAAAATATATGATAAAATTATTAGTAATGGTCGTAAACTACCCTGGATACAACGTCAGGTCTTTTTCTGGGCGGTAAATATTGGTCAACGTTTCGAATTCCACAACAAAAACGGATGGATATACAATATACAGCTTTCCATTGCAGACAAACTGGTTTTTAGCAAATGGCGTGAAGCATTAGGGGGACGTTTTGAAGTAATTGTATCTGGAGGAGCCTCCCTTCAACCACGTTTGGGAAGAGTTTTTACGGCCGCAGGAATTCCAATCATGGAAGGATATGGTTTAACCGAAACATCACCGGTAATTGCCGTAAGTAATTTCACAAAACATGGACGTAAATTTGGCACTGTCGGACCTGTTTTACCGGGAGTAGAAGTTAAAATCGCAGAGGATGGCGAAATATTATGCCGTGGACACAATGTTATGCTTGGCTATTATAAAGATCCCGAAAATACAGCCGAAGCAATTGACAAAGAGGGTTGGTTTCATACTGGAGATACCGGAGTAATTGAGCCAGAAGGTCAGCTTCGAATTACAGGACGTAAAAAAAGTATTTTCAAAACGTCCTTCGGGAAATATGTAAATCCTCAGTTAATTGAAGAAAAATTCAAGGAATCACCCTTTATCGAAAACATTATTGTTGTAGGTGAAAATCAGAAGTTTGCAGCAGCATTGATTCAGCCTGATTTCGTATTTTTAAAGTCGTATTGTAAACTAAAAAATATTCCTTATTTTACATCTCAGGAAATCATTCAAAACGATATCATCAGAAAGCGTATTGGAAAAGAAGTGATTAAATACAATAAATTCTTCGGTGAAACCGAAAAAGTGAAAAAATATGAGTTTATCAGTGATGAATGGTCAATTCAGACCCGAGAGCTAACTCCCACCTTAAAGCTTAAGCGCAATGTAATCAATGCTAAGTACAAAACAATGATTGATAAACTTTTTGAATAAAAATAAATGCCTGCTTCTTCAACATAAGCAGGCATTTATTGTAAATTCAACCCATAAATCCTGAATATGATTTCGGAAATAAGCAGAATATTTGATCTGATTCCCCATCTTGAAGAAAACTACAACTTCAAAGAGGACTTATTTGCCAGAAAACGAAAAGACAGATGGGTAAAATATTCATCTTCAACATACACATATTATGCTGACCGGTTAAGCTCAGGTTTCCTTTCACTGGGATTAAAAAAGGGGGAGATGATTGCTACAATCACTCATAATTCTCCGGAATTCAACTTTCTGGATATGGGGATGATGCAGATTGGTGTTACACACGTACCAATTTATCCAACGCTAAGCGAAAAAGATATTCTTTTCATCCTGAAAGACTGCAAAGCAAAAATATTAATCATTTCAAATTCTGATATTTATCAACATATCAAGCAAATTTTAACTGAGATTGAATCCTTTATGGATATTTACTCCATTGAAACGGTTTCAGGGATAAAAAGCTGGCGCGAAATTGTAGAATCAGGAAAGAAAACCTTTAACCGGAATCTTTTACAGGAAGAAAAAAAGAAAATAACGAATGATGATATCGCTACAATCATTTATACATCAGGCACTACAGGGAAACCCAAAGGAGTAATGCTCTCCCATCAAAATATTATTAGCAATTTTCTGACTGTTTCACAAATCCCTAATTTTACCCCTGCAGATAAAGCACTAAGTTTCCTCCCCTTATGTCATATCTATGAACGAATGCTCAACTACATGTTTCAATACATGGGGGTTTCAATTTATTATGCGGAAAGCATCGAACAAATTTCGGAGAATATACATGAAGTTAAACCCGCTGTTTTTGCAGCTGTTCCAAGGCTCCTTGAAAAGATCTATGAAAAGATTGTAATGAAAGGCCGGACACTGAGTGGATTTAAAAAAATACTCTTTTTCAATGCATTACACTTTGCAGAAAACTGGGAGTTTGCAACACGAAAGACACTGATTTACAAATTAAAATACGTCATCTACGATCGTCTTATATTCAAAAAATGGAGAGAAGCTCTGGGAAATAACGTAAAGATGATTGTTTCAGGCGGGGCGAGTCTTCAACCCAAAGTATGCCGTACATTTTGGGCCGCAAAAATAAAAGTAATGATTGGCTATGGACTTACCGAAACATCTCCTGTAATTACGGTTACGAATCTATCGCCCAAAGGTTTTAAATTTGGCACCGTTGGAAAAGTGCTCAAAAATACAGAGTTAAAAATCACGGATGATGGCGAAATTGTTTGCAGAGGCGCTGGTGTGATGAAAGGATATTGGAACAGACCCGATCGTAACAAAGAAGTTTTCGACAGTGAAGGATGGTTTCATACCGGAGATATTGGTGTACTCGATAATGACGGATTTCTTTCGATTACCGACCGTAAAAAAGAAGTTTTTAAAACATCCGGAGGAAAATACATTGCTCCTCAGGTAATTGAAAGTAAACTGGTTTCATCTCCATTTATCGAACAGGCACTGGTTATAGGTGAAAATCAGAGGTATCCGGCAGCATTGATTGTTCCTAACTTTGAATATCTACGTTCATGGTGCAAAATGAAAGACATTTCGTACAAGACCAACGGAACGGCTGTTCATAACAACCTCATTAAAAATCGTTTAAATCGTGAAATTGAACAAATCAATGAAATTCTTGGGCAAAGTGAAAAAATTAAACGTTGGGCATATCTCGAGCATGAATGGAGCGTGGAAAGCGGAGAGCTCTCTCCCACTCTCAAACTCCGCCGAAAATTTATCATCGCAAAAAATATCGATATCATTCGTGAGCTATACAAAACACAAGGCTAAAACGGTGTTAAAATCTATTGATTTTTATTATCCAGGTTAACTTTGCGTCGTGCTATCTGTTAAGTGAGAGATTAATTTTTCGACCATGTACAAATCAGAAACTTTTGGAGTAATTGGAATGTCGTGTGCATCCTGTTCTTCCAGTGTTGAAAGCATGCTGAACGCTCAGCAGGGAGTTGAAAATGCTACCGTAAACCTTGCAAACAGCTCTGTTCAGGTACGTTTTAATCCGGATATCATTTCTCCTGAAAAAATGAAAAACACGCTGAAATCTATTGGTTATGAGTTGATAATTTCGGAAAACAGCACTCAGGAAATAACACAAAAAAAAGCCGACCATCTGGCTCAATTAAAAACAAAGCTCTGGGTATCAGCCACCTTTTCAATTCCAGTGATGATCCTGTCTATGGCCACGCATCATCCTTCGGAAATACTAAAATATATCCTGCTTTTTCTTACCTTACCTGTAATCTTATTCAGTGGAAGAGAATTCTACCGGAATGGATTTCAGCAAATCAGACATCGCTCCATGGGAATGGACACACTGGTTGCGCTCGGAACGGGTGCTGCCTTCATTTTCAGCATTTTCAATACGCTTTTTCCATTTATTCTCGAGCAAAATGGTATCATGCCCCATGTTTATTACGAATCGGCCGCCGTTATCATTACTTTAATTCTGCTGGGCAGATATCTGGAAGAAAAAGCAAAACAACAAACTGGTACCGCTATTAAAAAACTGATGGGTTTACAACCCAAGAATCTCACAGTCATCAGAAACGAAAAAGAACTGGTAATCAAAACCGAAGAAGTTTTAAAAGGAGACATTGTTTTGGTAAAAGCAGGCGAGAAAGTTCCTGTTGACGGAAGCGTAATTTCAGGATCTTCGTCTATCGACGAAAGCATGATCAGCGGAGAAGCTTTCCCGGTTGAGAAAAGTGAAGGAAATGCAGTTTTTGCCGGAACAATCAATCAAGGCGGTGTTTTACAAATTATTGCAGAAAAAACAGGAAGTGAAACATTGCTGTCGCAAATCATCAAAAAGGTGGAAGAAGCACAAATGTCGAAGCCACCCATCCAGAAGCTTGCCGATAAAATTGCCTCTATCTTTGTTCCAATCGTATTGATTATAAGCACAATCACATTTCTCATCTGGCTTTTATTGGGGCCAAGCCCTTCTGTATCGTATGCCTTTCTAACTGCAATCACGGTATTAATCATTGCATGTCCTTGCGCATTAGGATTGGCTACACCAACGGCTTTAGCCACCGGGATTGGGAAAGGAGCTGAAAACGGAATTTTGATCAGGGATGCAGAAAGCCTGGAACAGATTCATAAAGTGAATGTTATCGTATTCGACAAAACAGGAACACTGACCATTGGGAAACCTCAAATCACCGATTTACACCTTGCCTCTGAAAAATTTAATGAATCGCAGATTGCATCACTGATTCATGCCCTTGAACGAAAAAGCAATCATCCACTTGCCGAAGCTTTATGTAACTGGGCTGAAACCCGCAAATCAGAAACCATTGAAACCCATTCCGATGAAACAATTCCAGGCAAAGGCATTAAAGCGAAAATCGGAGAAGAGATCTATTTTGCTGGCACGTATGAATTTCTGAGCGAACACAATATCCAAACAGAGTTAATTCCTCAAAACATTCGTAAAAAATCAGGGACACATGTGCTTCTGGCAACTAAAACACAGTGGATTGCCTTGTTTATTCTTGCCGACACCATTCGTCCGGGAATTTCCAACACCATCTCCAAGCTCAAATCTCTCGGCATTGAACCATATATTCTTACCGGCGATCGTGAAGCTGAAGCCAAACGTATAGCTGAAGAAGCCGGAATTACCAATGTGATTGCGTCTCTTCTGCCAAACGATAAAGGCGATTTTATCAAGTCGCTGCAACAAAAAGGATTAAAGGTGGCTATGGTTGGTGACGGAATTAATGATTCACATGCGTTGGCGCAAGCAGATGTTGGCATTGCGTTGGCAAGCGGATCGGACATAGCCATGGAAAGTGCATCTATCACCCTGATGAACCCTAATCTACAGCATGTAGTGGATGCGTTGATGCTTTCCCGCAAAACGGTACAGATTATCCGGCAAAACTTTTTCTGGGCATTTATTTACAATCTGATTGCGCTCCCGGTAGCAGCAGGTGTGCTCTATCCTGTTTTTGAAATTTTACTCAACCCAATGATTGCGGGAGCCGCCATGGCAATGAGTTCTGTTTCGGTAGTAAGTAACAGCCTGCGATTAAAACGACTTCGTTTCGGACAAACCGGAAAACTTACTGAGTTAAAATTCACCACCAACTTGCGTTGCAACGGGTGTGTAAAAACCATTGCACCTTACCTCGAAAAAGCAGATGGGTTTATTCGGTTCGAAGCCAATATGGAAGTTCCTGAAAAAAAGCTTACCATAATCGGATTCAACCTAAAACGTGAACAAATTATTGAACTTGGAAAAGAAGCCGGCTACGAACTTAAATAACGCTCAGTACCTATTCTGCATCATAGGCATCCAGCGCTGCCTTTAAACAGGTAGTGATGCTTTTTAATCCACAAACCGTGAGAGTGAGTAAAATCGTATCCCGGATTTCTTCGCGAGTTGCTCCGCATTTTTTCGCCATCGGAACATGAAAGCGGATCGCGATTGAATCGCCATTCACGGCTTTCATGGCAATGTAAATCAACTGTTTGGTTTTCGCATCCAATCCGTCTGTTTTGATTAACGACTGAATTAAACCATCAAACGCCTGTTGCACTTCCGGTGCTTCGCGCTGAAATATAGCCAGAGGGTTTTCTTCGTGAGACATAGTTTGTATATTTTAAAAATGTAAAAATAGGAGATTTCTATCATCTAAAAAACAATACGGAGCAGGTTTACAGTTATTCATTGTTGATATTTGTCCTGCGGTTTTCTCTGTTATCTCCGTTGTTTGAAACAGGCTATGATGCGCTGTACCTTAATTCTTTAGATGATACTTTTCTACATAAAGAACGGCCCCCAACCAAGAAACTACGACTAATCAATTATCCAACAATATAATACTCACCGTTTTGATCCGGATTTGTCAGTTCTACTGTTTCAATTTGATTTATCCTGGCTGAGTCAAAAGGTCGTTTTACCCGGACATAATTTTCGGTAAAGCCCGACATCATTCCTTTTTCTTCGTCAGATTCCCATAGCACGTTGGTTGTCAAACCCTTATTTTCCTTATAAAAACTAAATTTCTTCTTTTCCGAAAGTTCATGTAAAATTTTACTTCTGTCGCGACGAATATTTACCGGAACTTTTTCATTCAGCTTTAAGGCCAGTGTACCGGGACGTTCGGAATAGGTAAACACATGCAGGTAAGAGATGGGAATAGATTCCAGAAAATCAATACATTTTGCAAAAACACCTTCGGTCTCGCCCGGAAATCCCACGATTAAATCAGCAGCAATACAAGCATATGGCATCACCTCTTTGATTTTGGCTACACGACTGGCAAACAAAGCTGTATCATATTTGCGACGCATAGCCTTGAGCAAAGAATCTTCGGCAGCCTGCAACGGAATATGGAAGTGTGGTAAAAATTTCTTCGATTTTGCGACAAACTCTATAATCTCGTTGCTGAGTAAATCGGGTTCTATGGATGAAATCCGGTATCGCTCAATGCCTTCTAGCTTTTCAAGTTCCTGAATCAATCCCAAAAAGCTTTCTCCATTGTTTTTGCCGAAATCGCCAATATTTACGCCAGTGAGCACTACCTCTTTCACTCCTGAAGCCGCCACGCTTTTCGCAGTTTCAACCGTTTCGGCTATGGTATTGCTGCGGCTGCGCCCACGGGCAAACGGAATGGCACAGTATGAGCAAAAATAGTCGCAACCATCCTGAATCTTCAGAAACGAACGGGTACGATCACCGCTTGAGAACGAAGGAACAAAATTGTGGGTTTTACTGATATCGTTCACATGGCAATAGGCACAACTTTCATCCTGATTTTCGGGTGCATGTCCCAGCATTTCTAGCAACTGATGTTTTTCCTGATTTCCCAGAATGATATCAATGCCTTCCATGTGTTGCAGTTCATCAGCCTTTAACTGTGAAAAACAACCGATTACAGCTACTTTTGCTTCCGGATTTCGTCCGGAAGCCTGACGAATGGCATTGCGGCATTTTTTTTCGGCCAAAGCCGTTACCGTACAGGTATTAATCACATACACATCGGCTGTTTCATGAAAATCAACCAGTTGGTATCCATTTTCCACAAATTTACGGCTCAAATCGGATGATTCCGAGAAATTCAGTTTACATCCTAAGGTATGAAAGGCTACTCTTTTCTGTTCCATTACTTTTTCTCCTTCACCACTTCTGCGTAAAGGTCAAAGGCTTCGGCACGGGCAATTTTAACCCGGTAGAAATTCCCTTGTTTCAATTTAGTTCCTTCCACTTCTATCAACACTTCATTATCTATTTCCGGCGAATCATACTGTGTACGGGCAACCCAGTAATCTCCTTCTTTACGGTCAATTAACACTTCGAAAATCTTTCCGGTTTTGGCTTGGTTTAGTTCAATGGAAATCCCTTCCTGAAGTTCCATAATCCTGCTAATCCGCTCCTGCTTCACTTCTTCCGAAATTGGGTCACCCAAAGGATAAGCCCCGGTTTCTTCTTCGGGAGAATACGCAAACACCCCCAGCCGATCAAAATGCTCCTGTTCTACAAATTTGAGCAGCTCCTCAAATTCAGTTTCTCCTTCACCAGGGTATCCCACAATCAGAGTTGTGCGGATAGCTGCATCGGGTAATACCTCACGAAAACGATGCATCAATGCCAACGTTTCTTCGCGGGTTACCCCTCGTTTCATCGAACGGAGAATCTCTGTATTAATATGTTGTAACGGAATATCAATATAACGACAAACTTTCGGATTCGCCGCCATTACTTCCAGCAGGCGGTTCGGGAACGACGTCGGGAACAAATAATGCAAGCGAATCCAATGAATTTCTTCGATTTTGCATAAAGCTTCTACCAGTTCGGCCAGTCGTTGTTCTTTGTAAAGATCAATTCCATAATATGTTAAGTCCTGCGAAATCAGAATCAGCTCTCTCACACCCTGCGATGCTAATATTTTAGCCTCTTCCACAATCTCTTCGATACTTCGTGAAACATGTTTACCCCGAATCAAAGGAATGGCGCAAAAAGAGCATTTACGGTCGCAACCTTCAGCAATTTTCAGCCAGGCAAAATGCTTGGGAGTCGTCAAAACACGTTCTCCCGGCATATACTGGTAAGGTTTCGATTTCAGTTCGGCTAACATCAGATCGTTTTCACCCAGACCAAAAAATCCATCCACATCAGGCATTTCGTTTCCTAGCTCTGTTTTATAACGTTGTGCCAGACATCCCATTACAAACACCTTTTTCACATCACCCTCTGTTTTGGCTTCAAGTGCTTCCAAAATCACATCAATGGATTCCTGTTTGGCATCCCCGATAAACCCGCAGGTATTGATAATTACCGCTTCACCTTTAAACTGTTCCGGGTCATGTTCCAGCACATACCCATCCTTTGCCAGATGCCCCATCATCCACTCCGAATCCACCGTATTTTTGGAACAACCCAGCGTAACTACCTGTATCTTCTTTCTTTTCATTGTACACGATCACATAAAAAAACGGCACAGAGCTTATGCTTCAATGCCGTTACAAAGGTAATTTTTTTGGATGAAATTGATGGACCAGAATTGGGAGAAGAAGAAACATTCAAAATGCCACCCCAATCTGTCAAAATACCAGTAATACTACTCCGAATAGTATTTCGACTATATGATCAGAGAAGACATATTTAGTGATTAGTAGTGTGATAAAAAAGTCCTGCATATTAACGATAAAGGCTTTAAATATTCATGATTAGTGCTATTACTCTTCGATAAGCTCAGGGTAAAAATAAATTAATCTTTTACACAACGTACATAGAGACCAGACTGTTCTCCACTGTAATCTCTGTAGGCATAGCTGTAACTGTAATGCACACCCCTGCGCAAGGCGTTATTAGCATTGTATTCTGTAGCACTCCACCAATAGGAGCTGCCGCCAATGCCGAAAAATGACCCACTAGGAGCACAATTGCCACCCGGAAGGGCTGTAAAGCCACTTAGGTTGGATGCTCCAGTATTAGGGTTCAACCAATGTAAGGCACCTGTTTCCTTTAATTTTCCACCAGCTATATAATTACCACCTAAATAATCTGTTAACGTTGTCCATTCAGCATCAGTAGGCACATGCCAACCTGTGGGGCAAAGATTACTGGTATTTACTGTGTACCAATTGTATAAAGCACCATAAATAACACCATAAGTTGACTGATTATTATCATACCAGCAGTAAGCAGGCGTGTATAGATTACTCCATGCCGTATCATCTGTAACATTCGGTATAGGTGTTCCGTTATTATATTTAGTGGTTTTCAGATTTTCAGCCATCCAGATTTGTGTATCTATTTGAACAGTTGCATAGTTGTTATTATCAGCGTCAGTGCAAGCTATAAAATTGAATGTAATGGTTTTACTGGATGTGGGTATATCGGTAATTATATTTGCGTAATTGCCTGATACACCTCTGAAAAGCAAACGATCACCATTATTGTAAGGCATGTTTACAGTCGAGTTTGTGTTTTTAAGTTTATTTACTTTTTCGTTTTCATAACCCAGATATTCTAAAACTACAGCTTCTCCTTGGCTTGTATTTTGACTTATCAACTTTGATGAATATAAGTATGTTTCGCTCTTGATGTTCACAAAATACATCCCTTTTTTTAAGCCATTTAACTGAAACTTATGAATCCCTTTTGTAAATCTATTATCAAAACGCAGTACTTCTTTACCAGTAATATCATTAATTGTAATTTGCGCATTCCCTTTTTGTTCTACATAAAAAGCAATCTCTGTACTTCCTTGCGTTGGATTAGGATAAATTTGCAAATTTTCATTGTTCAATCCTGTTTCATTTATTCCAACATGACCCAAATTTAAAATATCATTACCATTTAATGTTACGCTTATATTTTGGGTTAAATTCACTACTATTACAGTACTTACAGTGGTTGTTGCTCCAGTTGCAGCAAAACTAATATTATAGTTTTGTGAATAGATTTTCACCGTAGCAAATAACAGAAATACTATTAAACTGATTCGTGTAAATATTTTATTCATAATATCTTATCTAGATTAGGCAACATCTCTATTAATTGATCATTATTGATTTGGCAAAAATAAAAAGCATGGAAATTTAACTTTTCAATAAGAGCTAGTACCCTTCAATGAGACATGAAGAGATTTATATTCTCATTGTTTATTTATCAACAAAACAAAACTACATAAAATATTTTCAAATATAACAAACAATGCTAAGTAATTCTTTATAAGCTTTAATTTATATCAATTTTAGCACTTATGTCATTTAGGATAATTTGTATCGTAATTCAAATTACTTAAAAGGAATATCCATTACTAAAATATCCCTTTGGGTAAATTATGATAAACTCCAAATCAGTCGTTGGATATCTTTTTGAGTTAGCATCTGTTTCACTTCATTTTCAGCCCTCAAAACAAAGCACAAGACACTGATTTATAAATAAATATATGACTATGAAAAAAAGCTCTCTAAAAAGCCACACCCTTTGTATATCCTCCCAGCTTTCGGAAAGTATATTTACCAGACGAAGAGCTTTTAGAGAGCCTCGTAAGAAAAAACTATTAAATCTTTTACAGCTATGTTCTTTGACGATATGTTTCCGTAAGATATTCTTGTGCCGAAGTTGGTTTTCTGCCCAATAAGTATTCTAAATCAGCTTTTTCTACTGTAAACTCGCCTTGTTTTACAGCCTCGGCAAATCCTGCAAAAACCTTTATATACTCCATTGGGACACCAGCTTTTGTTAAGGTATCGATATAAACCTCAGTAGCCGGGCTTGTGTATGGAATGTTTTTGCCTGTTATCCGGCTTAAAACGTCAGCAGACTCCTGAATAGAAATGTTTTCGGAATTACTCAATGAATACACTTTATTTTCATGGCCTTTGCCAATCAGTACATTTGCTGTTGCTTCAGCCATATCTTTACGAAGTGCAAAAGCGGATTTAGATTCTCCGGCCGGAAAAAATATTCCTGTTTCCAACACTTTTTCTCCAAAAAACATTGGCAATGCATCCAGATAGAGGTTGTTTCTGAAAATTGTATAAGCCAGTCCACTTGCCTTAATGTTTTTTTCAGTATCGATATGAGATTTTGCAATTAAGGCAATTGGCGAGGTTTCTGTCTCGTTTTTACGCTCAAAGCTGGTATATAAAATATGCTTTACGCCTGCTTCTTTTGCAGCCTTTACAACATTATCCTGTTGTTTACCACGATTTACAACATCGTTTCCGGAAATTAACAACAATTTTTTCACATTTTTAAAAGCGTCCTGTAATGATGCATAATTATCATAATCGCCAATCCTGATAACAACACCTTTTGCCTTTAAATCTGCTGCTTTAGATTCATCCCTTACCAATGCCGAAATATTATTTGCCGAAATTCCTTTCTTTAACAGAAAGTCAATTGTTGCCTTTCCATAATGTCCTGTTGCTCCTGTTACTAGAATCATTTTACTATGTTTTAAAGTTAAAAATTAGTTTGATTTCGCAAAAGTAACTACATTTGCTATCAAATTTATAGTAATATACTAAAGTATAGCGCTATACTTTAGTATAGAAACCTAAAAATCAGGAAAATGGAGACCAAAATTAGTTTTCGCGAAGCAAAATCTTGCCCTGTTCAATTTGTATTGGCTGTAAACGACACGCTAAATGTAATTAATGGAAAGTGGAAATTGCCTATAATCGGCTCCTTGTTGTTTGGGAAAAAACGATTCACCGAGATCCAGCGAAATATCTCGAAAATAACACCCAGAATGTTATCAAAAGAGCTAAAAGAACTAGAATTAAACGGGATCGTTAAACGTACCGTTTATAATACTACACCTGTATCTGTTGAATATGAATTGACTAATTCCGGGAAATCGATAGGTGATGTTCTCGATAAAATGCTGGAATGGGGATTACAGCACAGGCAGTCGGTACTTTCAAAACCTTAATTTATTTTCCCGATTGTAGAAAAGGCAATCTTGATTACTTTTTTGTCTTGATTCAAAAAAGTTAAAGCTGCGTTTGCTTCGTAAAAAATTAAAACCTTGCAGGGAGTTTATTTCAGTCCTTCCTGTCATGCTGGATCTCGAAAGTCAGGAAAATACATTAAGATGCTACTTATGAGATCGTTGCTTTGAGCGTTAAATTACATTAACAATTTCTATTTGCAGGTTGCTTTAAGTAATGAATCAGCCTGGTTATCATATTGATTGGAATAACCCAGCTCGATTGCTTTTTGGAGATCCTTACAGGCCGCCTGATTGTTTTTCATTGCCAGATACACCATTGCACGGTTTTTATATGCCCAACTATTGTCTTTTTTCAAGGTGATGGAATGATTAATGTCTGCCAGTGCTTCCTCGGTTTTTCCAAGTTTAAGCTTGGTATAGCCTAAATTACTGTACATTACAGCATCATTACTATCTATCTTTAAACCTTTCTGAAGTTCAGCAAGAGCCGTCGGATAATCTTCTTTCAGCAGATATACATACGCTTTATGGCTAAATGCCATTGCATACATTGAATCTTTTTTCAGAGCTAAATCGAACTGTTCCAAAGCTTTGTCATATGCTTTTTGCGCCTGATACACAATCCCTATACTCAGATAAATCTCTTTATTTGACGGATTCATGCTTTGAGCGGTAATATAATCAGCCAGCGCTTTATCATGTTGTTTCAACTTCAGATAAATCGCACCGCGATTGATATAGATATTGACATTTTCTTTCGGATTCAGTTTTGCAGACATTGAATAATCGGCAATTGCACCGGTATCATTATTCATATTGCTCTTTGCCAGTGCAATATTGTAATATGCTTCCCACGATTCGGGGTTAAGTTCCAGCGCTCTTTTATAATAATCAATCGCTGACTTATAGTTTTCTTTTTCGAATTCAATATTCCCTCTTACGATAAATTTTTTATCGCTTCGACATGATACAAGTGTTATTATCAGACAAATAGCCAGTATGCCAATTGAAAAACGTTTCATGGTGTCCATTCATTTTAGGTAACAAGGCAAATTTAATCAAAAAGTGAATCAACAAACGTTTTCTTGTTAAATATTTGTAAATCGGTCATTTTTTCACCAATTCCTATATAACGAACCGGAATTTTAAACTGGTCGGAAATACCAATCACAACACCACCTTTCGCTGTACCGTCGAGCTTGGTCAAGGCCAAAGCATTTACTTCCGTAGCAGCGGTAAATTGTTTTGCCTGTTCAATAGCATTTTGCCCGGTTGAAGCATCCAAAACCAGCAATACTTCATGTGGTGCATCAGGCAGCACCTTTTTCATCACATTTTTGATTTTCGAAAGCTCGTTCATCAAACCAATCTTGTTGTGCAGACGACCGGCAGTATCAATAATCACTACATCTGCATTCTTAGTAACGGCTGATTTAAGAGTATCGAAAGCAACAGCAGCCGGATCGGAGCCCATATTCTGCATTACAATCGGAACATCCACACGTTCAGCCCATATTTTCAATTGATCAATGGCTGCAGCACGAAATGTATCGGCAGCTCCCAGAACCACACTTTTTCCAGCTTGTTTAAACTGATATGCCAGTTTACCAATGGTGGTAGTTTTTCCAACTCCATTCACACCTACAACCATGATTACATAAGGAGACCCTTGTTTCATAAAACTGAAATCAGTGCGTTCCTCCTGTTCATTTTCGTTAAGAAGTGAAGTAATTTCACCTTTTAACACGGTATTGAGTTCCGAAGTTCCCAAATATTTATCACGTGCAACACGTTCCTGAATACGTTCGATAATTTTCAGCGTGGTTTCAACACCCACATCCGAAGTAACCAAAATCTCTTCCAGATTATCCAGCACTTCGTCATCAACCTTCGATTTTCCCAAAATCGCTTTTGAGATCCGGCTAAAAACGCTGGTTTTTGTTTTTTCGAGACCTTTATCAAGGCTTTCTTTTGATTCCCTTGAAAATATTGAAAATATGCCCATTTTGTAGTAATTTCAAAGTGCGAAATTAATCAAAAAGGAGATACAACGGGCTGAAAAAGACCCACAATAAGCAAATTGAGGGAATAAATCATGATGCAAAACAACCCTTAAATCACTAACAATCATACACAAAGAGTAAACACAAAAAAGTCCCGTTGAAGCGGGACTTTTTAACCATGAAAAATGGAATTTATTTCTGTGCTAAAAATTCCTTCACTTTATCATTAGCGACGATATCTTCTTTAAAAGAATAAGCGCCGGTTTTTGGCGACTTCACCATACGAATCACTTTCGCGAATTCTTTACCTGTGGTGGTCTTCAGAGTTGCAACTACTTTCTTTGCCATAGTATATATTCCTTATTTAATTTCGCGATGAACGGTTACTTTTTTCAAAATAGGATTATACTTCTTAAGCTCTAAACGCTCAGGAGTATTTTTCTTGTTTTTTTTGGTCACGTAACGTGATGTTCCCGGCATACCGCTGTTTTTGTGTTCGGTACATTCTAAAATCACCTGAACCCGTGCTTCTTTACTCTTCTTGGCCATGATCTTAAACCTTTATCAATTTGAGGGTTGCAAAAGTAGTTAATCTATTTCAATTAACCTAATATCTGTATATTTTTTTTCTTCTGGTTTTCATTATCTTTGCCAATCTCAGCAAAAACGAATGATGTGGCAAAATTACATAAAAGGTTTCACACTTTACCTGTTTCTTGAAAAATCATTATCAGAAAATAGCATTGAAGGATATCTTCATGATGCTAACAAACTGAAAATCTTTGCAGAAGAGCACTCTCCTACTCTTTCTCCAAAAGATTTTTCGTATGATCTATTGCTTGAGTTTCTTTCTCATCTGGTAGATGATAAACTGAGTGTACGCTCTCAGGCCCGCATAGTTTCGGGTATCAAAGCCTTTTTTAGATATCTGCTGCTCGAAAATATTATTGACACCGACCCAACAGAACTGCTGGAAGGACCAAAAATTGGGAGGAAACTGCCAGATACGCTCTCCGAAGAGGATATTGATAAGATTATTTGTGCAATCGATTTAAGCAAACCTGAGGGCCAGCGCAACAAAGCCATGATTGAAACTTTATATGGTTGCGGGCTACGTGTTTCGGAATTGGTGAATTTAAAAATCTCAAATATTCAGGCAAAAGGCGGTTTTATCAGAGTAGTGGGAAAAGGGGATAAAGAACGGCTTGTTCCTATCGAAAAGTACACGCTAAAACAGATTAACCTTTATTTGGATAACGACCGCAAACATCTTGAGATTCAAAAAGGGGAAGAAGATATTGCATTTTTGAACCGCCGGGGTAAACGGCTTACACGGGTGATGATTTTTACCATCATCAAACAGCTTGCAAAAGCCGCCGGAATTCAAAAAACCATTAGCCCACATACGCTACGGCACTCCTTTGCAACGCATCTGGTAATGAACGGTGCTGATTTACGGGCAGTACAGGAAATGCTGGGACACGAATCAATCCTTACTACCGAAATTTACACACACCTCGACCGGCAGTTTTTGCGAAAAACAATTCTGGATTTTCATCCAAGAGGTGGTAAGAAATAGAATAATCCGTGATCTGTAGCACGTAACTAAAAATCTTACAAATAGCACTGATCGTTTTTTTACTTACCATTAACTTTCGTTTCTCTCAGAAAATCACATGCAAAACTGTCCTTACAATATAAGAAAATAAAACGCTACTTTTACTTTTCATCATTTCCGGAAACCAATTACGGCATACAACTTACCGTCAACAATTTCTGAAAAATCTCTATCTTTGAATTTCCTTAAAAAAACTCCAGATGAAACAAACATTACTTAAATCCATGATAATTATGAGCATTACTGCTTTGATTTTCAATTCATCCTGTAAACAAACTGATAAAGTAAAACAGGATGAAGACAACTTTAAATATTTGTCGGAACAGTTTTCCGATCTTAAGATTATGCGTTACCAAATTCCGGGCTGGGATTCTCTGACGTTGAAACAAAAAGAACTGGTTTATTATCTGTCGCAAGCTGCCTTATGTGGTCGCGATATAACCTGGGATCAGAACTTTAAATACAACCTATTGATTCGCAAATCACTGGAAGCAATCGTCGGTTCATACAAAGGTGACCGTAAAAGTGCTGATTTTGAAAAATTCATGATCTACACCAAAAAAGTCTGGTTTGCCAATGGTATCCACCATCATTATTCAAACGACAAATTTCTTCCCGAGTTTTCAAAAGACTTTTTTATCGATCTATTGAAAAACAGCGACATAAAACTGCTGCCTTTGAAGCAAGGAGAAACTGTGGAACAACTCACAGCATTCCTTATCCCAATCATGTTCGACCCCAACCTCTATGCAAAACGTATCAGTCTCGACTCAGAAAAAGACCTTGTACAAAATTCTGCCTGCAATTTCTATGAGGGGGTTACCGAAGCAGAAGTAGAAGCATTTTACAACAAACTAAAGAATCCTAGCGACCCACAACCTGTTTCGTATGGATTAAATTCGAAAGTGGCAAAAGAGAATGGCAAGGTAGTAGAAAAGGTCTATAAACTGGGAGGTTTATATTCTCCTGCAATCGAAAAAATCATCTACTGGCTCGAAAAAGCTTCTACTGTTGCCGAAAATGAAACACAAAAAAGGCATTTGCTGAAGCTGATTGAATATTATAAAACCGGTGATTTGAAGATATGGGATGATTATAATATTCTTTGGGCCAGCGATAATACTTCATCTATTGATTATGTAAATGGATTTATTGAAGATTACGGTGATCCTCTGGGAATGAAAGCCACTTGGGAAGCTATCGTAAACTTTAAAGACGTAGAAGCCACCAAACGTACTGAGAAAATTAGTGCTGCAGCGCAATGGTTTGAAGACAACTCACCGGTTGATCCACGCTTCAAAAAGAAAGAGGTAAAAGGAGTTAGCGCAAAAGTGATTACCATTGCACAACTGGGTGGCGACTGCTATCCATCCACTCCCATCGGGATTAATCTGCCAAACGCCGACTGGATTCGGAAAGAGCATGGTTCAAAATCGGTTACTTTAGAAAATATCACTTATGCTTACGATAAAGCATCATTAGGCAGTGGTATGCTGGAAGAATTCTGTGCAACTCCCGAAGAAGTAAAATTAGCCAAAGAGCATGGATCACTGGCATCCAACCTTCACACTGACCTTCATGAATGCCTCGGACATGGTTCAGGACAGCTTTTACCGGGCGTAAATCCGGGTGCATTAAAAAACTACAGTTCCGCACTCGAAGAAACCCGCGCCGACTTGTTTGCTCTTTACTATATGATGGATCAAAAAATGGTTGATCTGGGAATAATGCCTTCTCTGGAGGTTGCAAAGGCAGAATACAGCAGCTATATCCGCAATGGAATCATGACACAACTCACCCGTATCCAGCCAGGCAAGAACATAGAGCAGGCACACATGCGTAATCGTCAGCTAATTGCGAAATGGGCGTTCGAACTGGGTTCGAAAGAAAACGTAATTGAAAAACTGACCAAAGAAGGCAAAACTTACTTTAAAATAAACGATTACCAGAAGCTGCGGAAAATTTTCGGCATCATGCTGGCAGAAATTCAGCGTATCAAATCGGAAGGTGATTACAAAGCCGGCATGAACCTGATTGAGACCTATGCTGTAAAAGTTGATCCTGAATTACATAAAGAAGTTCTGGAACGTTACAAAAAATTGAATCTGGCTCCTTACGGCGGTTTCATAAATCCTGTATTAAAACCCGTTGAAAAAGACGGAAAAATTATTGACATCAAAGTTGAATACCCTGATAATTATACCGATCAGATGATGTATTACAGTAAAAATTATTCATTTTTACCGATAACACGGTAAGATCAACCTGAAATAGAAAAGAAAAAAGACTTCGGCTCCGTTCTATGTGATTGTCATATTGAGCGGAGCCAAAATATTAATTATTAAGCGCGTATATTTTACCCTTAACAACATCGGATTAAAACCTACAGGATTCCCCTCTATATCCCCTCTACAGAAATCACTTTTTCAGTCTCTCTTTAAACACCTTTTCAAACTTCTCCATTTTCGGAAAAATAATCATACGGCAATAAGGTTGCATTTTATTGCGATTATAATAATCCTGGTGATAATTTTCGGCTTTGTAAAAAGCAGTAAACGGGGCAATTTGTGTCACAATTGGATTGTCGAAAACTTTTGCCCTGGTTAAATCGGCAATAATACTTCGGGCAGCTTGTTCCTGTTGAAGATTCCGGCAGAATACCACAGAACGATATTGGGTACCTGCATCTGCGCCCTGACGATTCAGGGTTGTTGGGTCATGAATCGTGAAAAATACCTTAAAGATTTCATCCAACGACGTTTTACGGGTATCAAAAGTTATCTGAACCACTTCGGCATGTCCGGTAGTTCCTTCGCACACATCTTCATACGTTGGATTGACTGCTTTTCCACCAGAATAGCCCGATTCTGCTTTAATAACACCTCCCAATTTCTGATAGATTGCTTCCACACACCAGAAGCAACCACCTCCCAAGGTGATAGTATCGATCGTATACTTCTCCGAATCAGCCATTTTCTTTTCTTTTTCATTCACAAATTCAAGTGAAAGAGAATTCACACAATAACGCTGCCCAGTTTTAGTAGGTCCATCATCAAAAAGATGACCTAAATGACTACCACAGCGGGCACAGGTAATTTCAGTACGTATCATCCCATGTGACCGATCCACTGATTTTACAATCTTACCTCCACTTATTTCTTTATCAAAGCTGGGCCATCCACAGTGAGAATCAAACTTCATTTCATCGGTAAACAATTCATTACCACAAGCAGCACATTTATACACACCCTTCTCTTTGTTCATCAAAAGTTTTCCTGTAAAAGGACGCTCAGTTCCCTTTTCACGTAAGATATAATATTGTTCGGATGTAAGTTGTTTTCGCCACTCTTCTTCACTTTTTTGTATCGGGTTGATGCTATCTTCATTCATAACAATCCTTTTATCTGTTTTCATTTCATTTTTACCCTGACCACAGGATATAAACACCTGTATAACAAGCAACAACATAAGCAATATACTTACTCTCCCACTTATTATTTTTGTAATCATAATTTAATTCGTTGCATGATTTCCTTATAAACAATAACAAGCCTAAAGATGTTTTAAAATCTTTAGTTTCATGCACTATTTCACACAAAACATCATTTACATTTCCGGACAATATTCAGCTACTCTACGCTGTGCTTCGGTATAACCAAGCTGAGCTGCCATTTTTAAATCTTCACAAGCACCTTTTTTATCATTATTCTGATCGCGTAAAGCTCCACGTAAATAATAAGCCTCGGCAAGCTTCCCAAATTTCAGACTTTCGTCCAAATCCTGTAGTGCAAGCTGAGGACGCTTCATATCCAGATATACTTTTGCCCTTCCGAGATATGCTTCGGCATTTTGAGGATTTGCCTGCATAGCCCGGCGATAGTAAGTCATCGCCTGCTGGCTCTTTTTATCCATTCGCATATAACAGTTACCGATTTGAACATACGCCGAATCATTTTCGCGGGATATATTTGCTGCTTTATTAAAATCTTTGATTGCATCCGGACATTTTCCGATGGCACTTAAACAAACTCCTCTTTTATAATACAATTCCGATTCATTGGCTTTAAATGCTTCTATAACCCGGGTAATTTCGGCGTAAGCTTCATTATACTTTTTATTGTAATAATACAAATCTGCTCTTGCACGTAGCACTTCTTCATAAACGTTGTTCAGACTAAGAGCCTGATTGAAATCAGAAAGAGACTTTGTATAATCGCCAAACGAAGCATTGATTAATCCTCTCTTGTAGAAAGCTTCGGCATAGTTTGGTTTATTTTTAATAGCAGATGTATAATCGGCAAAAGCCTCTTTCTTTTGTTTTTTCACTTCATATATTCCACCACGCAGAAAAAAAGCATTTGCATCTGTTTTATTAATTTCGAGAGCTTTGGTAATATCTGCCACTGCATCATCCCATCGTTGAAGCTGTATGTAAACCTCCGCCCGTTTGAGCAAAGGTTCAGTTAATTGAGGTTTAAGCTTCATGGCTTTCGAAAAATCATCAATAGCCTTGAAAAAATCTTTTCGTTCCGTATAAAAAACACCTCTGTAAATCCATGCAGGGTAATAATTTGCATTCTTTTGTATAGCCGATTTAAAGTCGTTTAATGCCTCTTCATCACGGTTTACCGCCTGATAACAACGTGCACGATCTGTAAATGCTTCAAAGAACACCGGATTTCGTTCAATCACTTTCGAATAAAGATCAATTGCCATTTGGTATTGTTTCTGTCGAAGTAAGTCAACAGCTTTGTTGTAATCCTGAGCGTTGGTTACCGATCCTCCGGGTTGTGCATGAACAAATATTGAAATCAGCAAACAAAAGGTTGAAATTATGGTTTTACGCAGCAACATCGTTTGTATTTTTGTAAATTATTATAAGTTGACTATGAACCTGGCAAATTTAAGGAAAGATTATGGGAAAGGAGTCCTGAGTGAAAATTCTCTTGAGCAGGATCCGATAAAATTATTTGCAACATGGTTTCAAGATGCTGTGGACGCAGGCGAAGAAGAACCAAATATCATGACGTTAGCAACCATTTCAACCAAGGGATTCCCTTCGGCACGCATAGTGTTGTTGAAAGACTTTGATGAGCGTGGCTTTGTCTTCTATACGAATTACATGAGTAGGAAAGGGAACCACATGAAGAACAATCCCAATGCAGCACTGGTTTTCTTTTGGCCAAAACTGGAACGTCAGGTCAGGATTGAAGGTATGGTAGAAAAAGTATCAAAGAAAGAATCGGATGAATACTTTGCTATCCGCCCCCGCCAGAGCCAGATCAGTGCAGCCGTTTCTGAGCAAAGCTCAACAATTCCTGATCGTAACTATCTGGAAATGCTTGCTCAGTTATGTAAAAAAAAATATGAAGGAAAAGAAATTCCAAAACCGGAAAACTGGGGAGGATATCGCATTCTTCCTCTAAGAATTGAGTTCTGGCAAGGAAGAGAAAATCGTTTACATGACCGCTTTAAATTCTGTGTTGACAAGGAAAAGAAAAGCGGCTGGAAAATTAAGCGACTGGCACCCTGACAATTTTGGAACTCTCCCCAAAAGGTAAAGCAAAAGAACTCAAACCTGTAACGGATGTAAATACCTAACTAATTTATCATCTATCTGTAAACAAGAAAAATATGCATATCAATATACCGGATTCAACATTAAAGAGAGTAGTTATAATAGGCTGTGGATTTGCCGGATTGGAGCTGGCAATGAAACTTCGCAAATCTAATTATCAGGTAATTATTATCGATAAAAACAACTATCACCAGTTTCAACCTTTGTTTTATCAGGTTGCAACCGCTGGCTTAGAACCACGGGATATCTCGTTCCCCATTCGCAAAGTATTTCAGAAAGAGTACAATATATTCATCCGTATAACCGAATTACAATGGATTCATCCCGAAAAGAAAACGATTGAAACTTCAATGGGAAACCTGCATTATGATTATCTGATTTTAGCAATGGGTGCCAATACCTCATTCTTCGGCATGAAAAACTTGCAACGCTATGCCCGTCCAATGAAAAATGTTCTGGAATCTATTGAACTTCTGAATATTTTGCTGCACAACTTTGAAGATGCAATTGTAGAATCCGATTCGGATAAACGTCAGGGATTACTGAATCTGGTTGTTGTGGGAGGAGGTCCTACCGGTGTGGAAATATCCGGCTCTCTGGTTGAAATGAAGAAATATGTACTTCCGAAAGATTATCCCGAACTGGACTGCAACCGAATCAGAATCATACTCATAGAAGCCTCTCCACGATTACTGAACGGAATGAGCGAAAAATCCTCAAAGGAAGCTCGTGAATATTTGATCAGAATGGGAGTAGAAGTTTTGACGGATACTCAGGTAAAAGATTATGACGGACAAACTGTCTTTTTCAACAATCACACTCCTATCGATTCAAATACAGTTATTTGGGCAGCAGGCATCGCAGGAAATAAGGCGCCAGGTTTACCCGAAAGTGTTCTCACTCGTGGCAATCGTATCCAGGTAAACAGGTTTAATGCAATCGAAGAATTTGATGGTATTTATGTACTTGGTGACCTGGCTTATATGACTGAAGAATCATTTCCAAACGGGCATCCACAAGTAGCTCAGGTTGCAATTCAGCAGGCCCGGAACCTCGCCAGAAATCTCAAAAGCGAATTACCACAGCCGCAATGGAAGCCTTTCTGCTACAAAGATCTGGGATCTATGGCCACTATTGGACGAAATAAAGCTGTTGTTGATTTACCTTACGTGCATTTTAAAGGATTATTTGCATGGATGGTATGGATGCTTATCCATCTTCGTTCTATCTTTGGGCTGAAAAATAAAATCTTTATATTTATCAACTGGGTTTGGAATTACATTACGTACGATCAATCGCTTCGCTTGATATTCCTCCCAAAACAAACATCTCATAAAACAATTCAAAATCAACCAATTATAGAAGAATGAGAAAATCAATTCTAAGCCTGGCAATCCTGTTATCTCTTTTAGCAACCATCACTCAGGCACAAACGGAAAAACTTTCGATGACATTATCAAAGAAAGCTACAGACCCAAAATTAAAGGAAGAAAAAGTGAGGGTAGATATCTTCCTTTCATACCAAACATCACTTGCCGATTTAAAGCAACAGATTGAAGTACAGAAGATGAATGTTTCGGAACGTGCTTTATTTGTGGTGAATCAATTACATCTGCAAAACACGCAGCATCAGCAAAATCTGCTTTGTTTTCTGGAAAAGAACAGTACTAAAATCAAAATTATAAAATCATTATGGATTGTAAACATGGTAATTGCAGAAGTTGATTGCGATTTTCTGACTACCTTTGCACAAAATCCGGATATAAAACAAATTGAAGCCAGTGAAGATCATAAAGCATCGTTTATAGCGCCCATATCCAGAACAGAAGCAACTCCAAAACTATCTCCTGCCGGACATGAAGCAGGACTTACGGCAGTAAAGGCTCCTGAAATGTGGGCAATGGGATATACAGGTCATGGACGCCGTTCGTTCAGCGTAGATACAGGTGTTTGGATTGACCATCCAGCCTTGGGAAACCGCTTTCTGGGATTTTATGTTCCACTGACACAAGCCTGGCTTCCGGCACATAGTCAGACCCCTGTCGATCTTTCGGGAAGTCACGGCACACACACTCTGGGGACTACTCTGGGAATGGATCCGCAAACTCACGACACCGTCGGGTTAGCATTCAAAGCCTATTTTATTGCCACCGATCCAATTGTTGAAGATTTGGCCTATGCACTTTCATTAGGTGCTATTGTTGATGTTTACCAATGGGCATTAAATCCTGACAGCAATTTTGCAACCACCAACGATATTCCTGATGCCATCAATAATTCATGGGGATATCATTCATATTCTGACACTTGCCTGTGTAACACACCTTACAGTCTGGCTCTTGATGCTGTGGAACTTGCAGGTATTGCCAATGTATTTTCTGCCGGAAATGAAGGTCCAAATCCTGGAACAATCTCTGGTTTACAAACCATCAACACCAATCTGGTAAATGTTTTTACAGTTGGAAGTCTGGATGCAAACAGCAGCGGATATCCCATCAGTGATTTTTCGAGCCGTGGCCCTACCTGGTGTCCGGGAACAGGTTCATTGAAAATAAAACCGGAAGTTTCTGCTCCCGGACAAAATGTTCGCTCTTCCATCGGACATAATGCTTATGCGTATCTTTCCGGAACATCAATGGCTGGTCCACATGTTACAGGAGCAGTATTATTACTGAAAGAAGCTTTTCCGCAAGCAACAGGCCATGACATTCTGATGGCTCTTTATAACACAGCAATGGATTTAGGAGTAGCTGGAGAAGACAATACCTACGGAAACGGATTAATCAACACATATGCTGCTTATCAATCTCTTGCTCAAACTTATACTCCTGCTATTCCTGCTCAAAATCATTACGACCCATTCGTGAAAGAAATTCAAAGTCCTAACGATATTTTTGCCTGTGGCCTCACTCATCAACCAAAAGTTGTGATTTCGAATTCGGGGGATAGTACAGTCCATGGTTATACGGTTTACTATCATTTCAATAACGAACCTGAACTTTCGTTCCATACGAGCATCAATTTAACCCCCGGTAAACTCGATACATTGAACTTACCTGCAATTACGGCTCAGCACCTAGGCAAAACTGAATTTTTTGTTCGCATCAAAGCTGACTCAAATTTTGTGGATTACGATTCTATCAATAATCAGCTTGTAAAGCGTCTCGATCTCAGAAGCAACTACACATTACCTTATTTTCAGGGATTTGATCAGGGAACAATCCTCAGTAATGACTGGATATTGAATAACCCTGATTTTGGCATTACCTGGGATACAATTACAGTTCAGGGGGGTAGTGGCAGCACAAAGGCTGTGTATATGAAATGTAGCAACTATACTCCTATTTCGAGCCAGAAAGATGAATTACTCAGTCCATTATACAACATTCCTGACTCAAATCAGGTTAAACTACAGTTTATGGTTGCGTACCGCTATGCAGGGCCAAGCTCTATGGCTGATACATTGAAGGTTCTGGCATCTCCAGATTGTGGCAACTCATTTGCTGTTGTTTACGCTAAAGCCGGGCAAACTTTATCAACCATTTCAACAAGCTCCGGAACTGCTTTTTACCCGCAACAAGCATCAGATTGGAGACAGGAAAGTATTGATTTATCAGCATATAAAAATCAAAATATCATTCTGAAATTTCAAAGCACGAATCGTCATGGGAATAATCTTTTCCTTGACGACATTCATTTCTATGCTGGAACAAATACTGGTATTGAAAAATTAATGCAGATTGCAAAATGGGATATTTACCCTAATCCTGCTCAGGACATTTTATATGTTCGCATCGAAAATCAGCAATCAAAAAATTCCATGTTGAATTTATATTCTGTTGATGGTGTAAAAATCAAGAGTATTGCCGTTAATTCATCAATGCAAAGCATTAACCTTAAAGAACTTCCAAAGGCTATTTATATGATTGAATACGTGGATGGAGCATCCAGAAGCATGAAACGCTTTATCAAAACCGGAAGCAATGATTAAAATCAACGATGCATTTATTGAACCTGTTTCACTACAGGCAAAAAATGCAACACGTTTGCGTAAAAATTATAATTTCCATAAAGAGATGAGCGATACGCTACACCGTATGCTCAATGCGATGGAGCCCAATACGTATATCTGCCCGCACAAACATGAAAATCCGCATAAACGTGAGGTATTTTTCTGTTTGCGCGGTCGCATCGCGGTATTAGAATTTAATAATGAAGGAGAAGTAACCGATTCTATAATTCTCGATCCAAAGTCAGGTTCGTATGGGACTGAAATTACCGAATGCACCTGGCATACGCTTATTGCCCTGGAACCCGGTTCAGTAGCGTATGAGGTAAAAGATGGACCCTATAACCCGATTGATGACAAGGACTTTGCACACTGGGCTCCCCGTGAAGGAGAGCCCGGATGTCAGGAATATCTGAAATCCTTAACTGAAATGATCTTAATTATCAAACGAGATTGAAAGGGATTATGAAGATTGAAGTCGTTCATCTCTTCTAGCTTCTTTTCGCATTTCGCGTTTCACATTTCACTCCTCCATTTTCCTTAACTTTGCACAAAATTTAACATAATGGCTGTTCAAAAACCATCCATCCCAAAAGGAACCCGTGACTTTGGCCCGCAGGAAATGATGCGCCGCAACTATATCTTTGATACAATCCGTTCTGTATTTAAAACTTACGGATACCTGCCCATTGAAACTCCTTCGATGGAAAACCTATCTACCCTTATGGGAAAATATGGAGAAGAAGGTGATAAGTTACTCTTTAAGATTCTGAATTCGGGAAACTTTCTCGAAAAGCATAACCTTTCAGATGAAATGTGGAGCGACTATAAAAAGATGACTACCGAGATTTCGGAAAAAGGTCTGCGTTACGACCTTACCGTGCCCTTTGCCCGCTTCGTGGTTCAGCATCAGAACGAAATCAGCTTCCCGTTTAAACGTTACCAGATACAACCTGTATGGCGCGCTGATCGTCCCCAGAAAGGTCGTTACCGCGAATTTTTCCAGTGCGATGTAGATGTGGTGGGTAGCTCTTCACTCTACTACGAAGCCGAACTGGTTCAGATCCTGAACGACGTTTTCAACAAACTGGGAATCCGTGTTGTGGCAAAACTTAACAACCGGAAAATACTGTCTGGCATTGCCGAGATTATTGGTGAAGCTGATAAAATCACCGATATTACCGTTGCCATTGATAAGCTGGATAAAATCGGTATCGAAAAAGTAAACGAAGAACTAATCGAAAAAGGACTCACAAAGGATGCTGTTGAAAAACTTCAGCCAATACTTAATCTAACCGGAAGCAACGACGAAAAGCTGAGCAAGCTGGAAGATCTTTTCAGAGGTATCAAAATCGGACTTTCAGGAGTAGAAGAACTCCGTGCCGTATTCAACTATCTCAAAATAACACCAGTTGAAACCGAATGTGAGCTAGATTTAACCCTTGCTCGCGGACTGAACTACTACACCGGAGCTATCTTTGAAGTAAAGGCCATGGATGCTGCAATGGGTAGTATAAGCGGAGGCGGCCGTTACGATAATCTTACCGGAATTTTTGGTTTGCCGGGCGTGTCAGGAGTAGGCATCTCCTTTGGTGCCGACCGTATTTATGACGTAATGAATGAATTAAATCTCTTCCCCGAAGAATCACAAACCGGAACCCGTATTCTTTTTGTTAACTTTGGCGAAGCTGAAATGAATTACTGTTTGCCAGTTTTACAACAACTCCGCCAGCAAAATATTCCAGCCGAAATTTATCCCGAAACAGCAAAGATGAAAAAACAGATGGGTTATGCCAATGACAAAATGATTCCTTTTGTTGCACTAGTTGGGGAAAATGAACTAAAAGAAGGTAAACTTACCCTTAAAAACATGAGTAGCGGCGAACAATGGCTTCTTACACCCGAGGATTTAGTTGAGAAGGTGAAATAAGACAATCTTCCTTTATAATTTATCCAAAATGAAACCTAACTGCTCTCAAAGACCTGTTAGGTTTTCATTTTATTCCCAAATTGCATGTATATTTGTACATAGTAAATCATGTTGCACTTGTAATTCGTTCCCTCCATGAAATCATCCGGAAAGTATATACTTGGATTATTAACCATTGCTCTGGCAGGGCTGTTTGTCTGGTTCTTTTTCGAAATTGTGGTGTGGATTCTCATTGCGCTTATCCTTTCGATTATGGGTCGCCCGATGGTAAATTTTCTCGAAAGTATTCATATCCGGAAAGTGCGTATCCCTCAAAATCTGGCCGTTTTTATATCATTGTTTATACTCATTCTGTTCTTTGCAGGAACGATCTCACTGCTGATGCCTTTTTTGATACATCAAACAGAATCCATCACCAGACTCGATTACAACCTGCTTAGTGCTGCGCTCGACAAACCTATTCATTTTATTGAAGAGCAATTAACCTCACTGGGAATCATGACTCAGAACGAAACCCTTGATATACTCATCAATACAAAACTAAAAATACTACTACAAAAACTTGATCTTCCAACAATTGCAGGAAGCCTCGTGAGTATTGCCGGAACTCTTTTTATCGGTATTTTTTCAGTACTTTTCATGACTTTCTTTTTCATGAAGGATGAACATTTGCTTTCAAACGCGATCAAACTTGCGCTTCCCGAAGATTATCACGACGAGTTGGATAACATCCTTTGTTCAACCCGCAAATTACTCTCGCGATACTTTATCGGCATTTGCCTCGAAATATTAGCTCTTACATTATTGATTGGAACCGGATTATATTTTCTCAATATTCCCAAACCTTTCCTGATAGCCTTTATCGCAGCATTACTCAATATCATCCCCTATCTCGGAGTTTTTATTGGCAGCGGTATCGGGATGATACTTGCTATTACCTCATCTATCTCCGGAAATATCCAGCCTGATTTAATGATGATTGTACTAAAGATCGGCGGAACTATCGCTGCATGCAAGCTAATTGATGACATACTGTTGCAACCCATGATCTATTCAAGCAGTGTAAAAGCTCACCCACTCGAAATATTTCTGGTAATCATGATGGCTGGCAGTCTGGCTGGAATACCGGGGATGATTTTTGCAATTCCGGTTTACACTTTTCTACGCGTTGTGGCGAAAGAGTTTTTCAAAGGCTCGCGTTTAATCGTCAACCTTACCCGAAATATCTGATTGTTAAGACAATATTCCATGTTTTCAGACTTAATCCAGTTACTCAAAACTTTTACATTCCGAAAAACAGGCAATCTGGTTTCTCTTGCATTAAGTTACCATTTGTCGAAACTGTTCCAGAAAAATCTGCACTGGGGCAAACCCTTTGCATTTTCTGTTGAACCAACTACCCATTGTAATCTGCATTGTCTGGAGTGTCCTTCTGGACAACGTCTGTTTTCGCGACCAACCGGAAACATGAACCAGGAAGTCTTTCAGCAGTTTCTGAATCAGGTTAAACACCATTGTAATTACCTTACCCTTTATTTTCAGGGAGAGCCATACTTGAATCCTCATTTTTTCAGCTTTGTAAAGCAAGCTCATAAAGCAAAAATATACGTCGCAACCTCCACCAATGCTCACTTTCTCACGCCTGAATATGCCTATAAAACTGTTGAATCAGGATTGAATCGTATCATCCTCTCGTTAGACGGAACAGATGCTCAGAGCTATGAAATGTATCGCAAAGGCGGTGATTTTGAAAAAGTGACGGAAGGTATCCGCAACCTTGTTTCTGCAAAGAAAAAAGTGGGAAAGACTACACCACAAATAATCCTGCAATTTATTGTTTTTAAGCACAATCAGCATCAGATTCCTGACATACAGAAACTGGCTAAAAAACTGGGCGTTGATAAACTTGAATTAAAATCGCCACAAATCTATCGTCAGGAAGAAATAACTGATTTACAATCCGATATTACCCGTTATCAACGTTACAGACAAATGCCTGACGGCAGCTACACAATCCGCAAACATTTGAAAAACAATTGCTGGCGAATGTGGAACAGTTGCGTCATAACCTGGGATGGAGATATTGTTCCCTGCTGTTTTGATAAAGATGCTGATTTTAAAATGGGAAATATCCTGAAAACACCTTTTGCAGAACTATGGAATTCGGATAAATACAACGATTTCAGAAGGAAAATCCTGCAAAACCGCTCACAAATAGAGATTTGCCGTAATTGCACAGAGTAAGAACACCAAGCTATTTTTTGTAAATCAGCATAGTACTTATCGTTCAAAACAAAACATCAGAATAAAAGTTGGGCTAGAGCGTGAGCATTAAATAATTTTCAAATTATCAATCATTTCTCCCATCTGCCAAAACAATGGAAATACTTTTTGTAGTAATTCTCCTCAAGGCTGTTAATCATTACTCCTTTTGAAGTTGAAGCGTGTATAAAGCGGTTATTACTGATATAAACTCCTACATGTGAAGTCTTTTCGTTATTAATCTTAAAAAACACCAGATCGCCTTCACGAACATCTTCTGGTTTAACAGGTTTACTTTGCTTTTGCATATCTTCCGATTTTCGCGGAAGATCTATCTTATACATTTCACGATACAACGTACGGACAAAACAGGAGCAATCTGTTCCGTTGCGATCACACCCTCCAAATTTGTAAGGGGCACCCAGCCACGATTCAACCCCTCTCAAAAATTCAGGAGTTTCTTCTCCTGTTAAGGGATAGCCTAACTTTTCCGACATCTGCTCATAATAAGACCTATCAGCAGATTTATTTTGTCGTTTATAGGCACGACTTTTACAGGAAGAAGCTACAAAAAGCAAAAAGCAAACAAATACAACAATCGTTAAAGTATTAAAATATTGAGTTAAACGAGCCATACAAACGTTGTTTTATGCTGGAAGAAACGTTTCAAAATCCTGTCGAAGCCCAGCAAAATAAGTGTGGCAAATATAACGATAAATGCTATCGGATACCCTTTAAATGAATTCCAGATTGAAGTGACTGACTGGAAAAACGACTCTATACCACCCAGAAAACTTTCAGGTTTCAGGGCAAAGGAGCGAAGCATATTAAAACCAGGCATCCATAATATAAAGGCAACAGCAGCCAACATCACTGCAAATACCGAAAGCCAGAACCACCATTTCCGTAATACAGACTCGTGGAGAGCTTCAGGATCTTCTTCCAGCATGATTTTCTCCATCAGTTTATCGGTAAAATCATCCGATAATATCGGCGTACTGTTTTTATTCAGCAATTCCTTTAAAAAATCATCGCGTTCCATACTCTTTTCCTTTCTCAATCTTTATAACAACGAACTTACTTCATCTTTTAGCAGCATTCCCAGTTCTGAATACAAACGTTTCCGCGCCCTGAAAAGCTTCACTTTAACATTACTCACCGAATTCCCGGTTATTTCGGCAATTTCATCTATCGGACAATCCTCCTGATAATAGAGGGTAAGAATGGTTTGATCGTCCGGGTCCAATACGTCCATCGCTTTTTCGATGTAAAACTTCCGTTCATTGTCGTGCAGCAAACTGTAATCACTCCGGGTTGACTCAATAAAGTAGTTATCTGCAATATTTTCATCAATTGTCTGCTGTACAATCTGTTTACGGCGTGTTTTCGAAACCGACAAATTGTATACTATCCGGAACAGCCAGGTAGTAAATTTCGATTTGTATTCAAAATCGGTAAGATTTCGATACACATTCACAAAAGCATCCTGAACTACTTCCTCTGCATCTTCGCGATTATGCGTTATGCGAAAAGCCAGATTAAACGCTGTTTGCTTATGCTTGTTTACAAGCTTCGCAAATGCAGCTCTTTCGCCATTCAGTACAGCCGTAATGTAATATTTATCCTCCTGATATGCCATTCTCGAACGTTAGACGCACAACACTTTGCTCAGGTTACTAAATTACGATAAAAAAATAGTAGGTTCTAATGTATACAGCTATTAAGTAATTGGATTATTGATTATTTAAATCGATAAGTAAGATACTAAAAAGTGCTTTTTTCAGTTATGAACACTGGTTTATCATTAGAGTCGCCTGGTTTATTCTACTATGTAGTTATGTAGTATAGATGAACAGAATTCCTGTAATATTCTACATTAGTATAACAAGCTTCTATACCATGAAACACACGACTCACCCCCTTCTCAAAAATACTTTTCTGTAAGCTGTAACCAAATCAAAACTCTCTGCGTCAAATGAGCAGAATCAATCATAAAAACATATAATCATGGGAGAAATAGTTGGACCCGCAGGATTTTTTTTACTGGTTTACGGCATTGTGTATCTCTACGTCCGTAAAAAAGAAAGAATGGAACTACTCCGCAGAGGACTGGATCCCAATACATTCAGACCAATTGAAAAAACAAAACTTAACCTCAAGTACGGACTTATCTTATGTGCTATAGGATTTGGCATGCTTATCGCAAAAGTACTCATCGTTGCCCAAATCATGGAGCCACAGGAAGGTTATCTTTCCATGATTTTCATCTTTGGCGGAGCAAGCTTACTGGTTTACTATTTTTGGGAAAAGAAATTAGCATCCGAAAAGGAAAAACTTCCCAACGATGAATCACAATCTAATTTATGAAATAGAGCATAAACTCAGGCTAACGTTTAACGTTAATGCTGACATCACAAACATTCGCCCTTATTACGGCGGAAGTTTTGCTCAGGCTAGTATCTTTCACTTTCAGGGTAAAGATTTCTTTCTGAAATCGCAACCCAAAACAGTTAATCCTTCTGCTTTCGTACGTGAAGCAGAAGGATTAACTGTTTTACGAAACCTAAACGAAATCTGCATTCCCGAAGTTTTTGCGTATGGAGAAGGAGCAGAAGAACAATACATCGTAATGGAATATATTACGGCGGGAAAAAGCAAACATAATTTCTGGGAGCAATTCGGGAGATCACTGGCACGAATGCACAAACATCATTCTGATTATTTCGGGTTCGAAACGGATAACTACATCGGTCGCTTACCACAGTCGAACCAAAAGCACAAATACTGGATCGACTTTTTCATTAACGAACGTCTTGAGCCTCAGCTAAAGCTTGCCCAAAACAAACACTTACTCAATACAAAAACAATTCAGGCATTCAGGAATCTCTATCAGAAACTGAATGAAATCTTTCCTGTAGAAGTTTCGTCCATTGTTCATGGCGACTTATGGAGTGGCAACTATCTGGTAACTACTCGGGGAGAAGCATGTTTAATTGACCCTGCATGTTACTATGGCTTCCAGGAAATGGATCTGGCAATGACAAAACTATTCGGAGGTTTTTCTCAAACGTTTTATGATAGGTATAATGATGAATATCCGCTCTATCCCGGATACAGTTACCGATACAAAATATGTAATTTATACCCACTACTCGTGCACCTGAATTTGTTTGGGTCAGGATACCGATACGAGGTAGAAACTGTATTAAAGCCGTTTATACAATAACTAAGCTATGCCCGTCACTTCCTGTTCTGGATTTTGAATCGTCTTCCATGAATTTTCTGCAGCCATTTGCTCGGCAGCCTTGATTGAGTAATCGCGGCCTTTCCCATATTCAACTTTATCGATAAATACCTGAACCACATATTGCTTATTATAGCCTGAGCCTACAACCTCAATCACATCAAAGCTTATATGTTTCTTCTCTTTTTGGGCCCAGTCGATAAGCTTACTCTTGAAATTCCATTCTTTGTGCTCCATTTCATCAATATCAAGATGAATATTGATGATACGTTTAATGATAACCTTATGGGTAAATCTGAAACCTTTATCCAAATAAATGGCACCAACCAATGCTTCAAATGCATCTCCTTCAATAGAGCGATAATAATTATTTGATTCTTTATCTCTCTGAATCAACGATGACAAACCAAGTTTCTGCGAAAGCTTGTTCAGATTTGCGCGGCTCACAATTTTCGAACGCATTTCGGTAAGGAACCCTTCGTCGTTGAGCGGATATTTTTTAAACAGGTAATCAGCGATAACCGAGCTTAAAACGGCATCGCCAAGATATTCGAGACGCTCATTATTGAGTTTTGCCCCGTTTTGCGCAGACTGCGCAGCCGACTTGTGTAAAAAGGCCAGTTTATAAAGAAAAATATTCTCGGGATAAAACCCGAGAATATTCTTTACTTTCCGTGAAAGATCTTTATCTCGTGAAAACTGAGCCTTTAGAAAACCCTTTAGGATCAAGATTACACTTATTGAATAAATTTCTTAAATACGAGTGATACGTTATGACCACCAAAGCCAAAGGTATTTGATATCGCTACATTTACCTTACGATCAACAGCTTTGTTGAATGTAAAGTTCAGTTTGTTATCAATTTCTTCATCATCCGTAAAATGGTTGATGGTTGGTGGAATCTTATCGTTGCAAATTGCTAAGACTGAAGAAACAGCTTCAATAGCACCGGCAGCACCTAAAAGGTGACCTGTCATCGACTTGGTGGAGTTGATGTTTATTGAATAAGCGTGTTCACCAAAGAGTCTTACAATTGCTTTTGGCTCAGCAACATCGCCAAGCGGGGTAGAAGTTCCATGAGTGTTAATGTGGTCAATATCATCAGGTATCAAGCCTGCATCTTCAATTGCCAGTCTCATTGCGTTATAAGCACCTAATCCTTCCGGATGAGGAGAAGTCATATGACTTGCATCGGCCGTTAAGCCGGCACCAACAACTTCACAGTATATTTTTGCACCGCGACGCAAAGCATGTTCTAACTCTTCAAAGACAATACC
Organism: Bacteroidales bacterium; assembly: GCA_963667975.1. Classification (GTDB taxonomy): domain Bacteria; phylum Bacteroidota; class Bacteroidia; order Bacteroidales. Next base: position 1,987,522 of record OY764079.1, on the reverse strand, counting down.
TGCACCACCTTCACCCATTACAAAGCCATCTCTGTCTTTGTCAAAAGGACGTGAAGCAGTTTTAGGATCATCATTGCGGGTAGAAACAGCATGCATGGCATTAAAACCACCAATACCCGCCTCATTGATAGCAGCTTCGCTACCTCCGGCGATAATGGCATCGGCTTTGCCCATACGGATATAAAACAATGCATCGGCTAATGAATTAGCTGACGATGCACAGGCAGATACCGTAGCAAAGTTTGGTCCGCAAAAACCATGTTTGATAGAAATATGTCCAGCCGTAATATCGGCAATCATTTTCGGGATAAAGAAAGGATTGAAACGGGGTGTACCATCACCTTTCGCGAAATCAGAAACTTCGTTGAAGAAAGTGATTAAACCACCAATCCCCGAAGCCCAGATAACTCCAACCCTGTTCAGGTCAAAACTTTCTGAATTGATTCCAGCATCAGCAATAGCTTCATCTGCCGCAACGATCCCGAATTGAGAACATAAATCATACTTCCTGACCTCTTTACGATCAAAAAATTTGCTCGCATCAAAATTCTTTACTTCACAGGCGAACTGTGTTTTGAACTTTTCCGGGTCAAAACGCGTGATCCGATCTGCCCCACTTACTCCATTAAGCAATCCGTCCCAGTACTCCGGTACAGTATTTCCTATAGGAGTAAGTGCTCCCAGACCAGTAACAACAACTCTTTTATACTCCATGCAGAGGATAATTTATTTAGTGTTGTTTTCAATGTAAGCAATCGCGTCGCCTACGGTTGCAATTTTTTCGGCTTGATCATCCGGAATAGCGATATTGAACTCTTTTTCAAGTTCCATAATCAATTCTACTGTATCCAGTGAATCTGCTCCCAAATCGTTAGTAAAACTAGCTTCGGGAGTTACTTCGTTTTCATCAACACCAAGCTTATCAACGATGATAGCTTTTACTCTTGTTGCAATGTCAGACATGTTTACACTTTTTTAGTTAAACGTGGGTGCAAAGAAACACATAACAAGCTTCATAACCAAAAAAAAATGAAAGTATTTATCCAACTATTGTATTATCATACTGATTTACAACATAGAAAACCTTCTCTATTTAACGCCATTATACACTTCTCTTTTCACCGGAAGAATGTATTTTTGCAAGAAAAAAATGATCAACCTCACTTTATTCGCTTCCGGAAATGGCAGTAATGCAGAAAACATCTTCCAATATTTCAAGAACATTCCTGATATTCAGATTGTTGCTCTGTTTTCGAATAACCCGGATGCATATGCCCTAAAACGTGCAGAAAACAATCAAATTACTGCTTTTCAATTTACTAAAGACGAATTTTACAACTCTGAAAACGTACTTAAGAAATTAAAAAACTTACAAACAGACTATATTATTCTTGCCGGATTTCTATGGTTGATTCCTGAATCATTTACTCATACATATCCAAATCGCATCATTAATATACACCCTGCATTACTTCCTAAATTCGGCGGAAAGGGGATGTATGGCATGCACGTACATAGAGCCGTTGTGGATCAAAACGAAACACAAACGGGAATTACCATTCATTTAGTAAACGAAAAATATGATGATGGGAAAATATTATTTCAAGACTATTGTAAGGTAGAAAAAACGGATACACCGGAAACAGTCGCCGAAAAAGTACATGCCCTGGAATACAGATGGTTTCCGGAAATAATTCATCAATATATTGAAAAACAGAAGTTGATATAATCAACTTATAAAAACAAAGGGGCTGTCCGAAAAGTTCTTTATCAGGGAATAAGACTTTCCAGACAGCCCTTATTGCTTTTATTTCAGATACGCTCCTTCGATTTATTCTATATCGTCCGGAATTTCATTTAAGATTGACTCATTTTCGTAGTCTATCGTCAGAATTTCTGCAAATTCATCTTCATTGGCTTTATTTTCTTTCATAGAGCCTTCAAAAATTTCGAATTTCACAAAACGACATTCCAGTGGACCATTAAAAAGAGGGATCTTTTGTGCTGGTTTTAACCCAATATTTTTTAAAGCAGTAAGCTCTGAACTAATTATCCATGCTTCATAACCCAAATAATTATGCTTCAGTGTGTCACCAATAGACTGGTAGAACGAAACAATATCTTCTTCCTGAAGTCTTTCCCCGTAAGGCGGATTTGTAATCAGAACACCCGGGCCATGAGGAGGTAGGTGATCCTGCATCGCATTTACTTCAAGCATTACATCCATGTGTAATTTAGCCTGACGAACATTCTCTTCTGCAATATCAATTGCAGCTTCCGAAATATCCAGCCCCCAGATTTCCGCTTCACATTCGACCAACTTGGAATCGCATTCATTCTTTACTTTATTCCATAAATTCGGATCAAAATCATTCCAATGCATAAAGCTGAACGACTTGCGGAAAAATCCTGCAGGCATATTTGACGCATACATTGCAGCTTCAATCACAATAGTTCCCGAGCCACACATCGGATCAATAAACGTATCCTTTTTATTCCACCCACTTAACTGAATTAACCCAGCTGCCAGTACTTCATTAATTGGAGCTTTACCAGTGGCTTTGCGATAATTACGTTTAAACAATGCTTCTCCGGAGCTATTCAACGAGAGAACACATTGATTATTAGACATATGAAGATCTATTTTGAAATCGGGATTTATTTTTTCAACAGTTGGTCGGCGGCTAAACTTACGATTAAACCTGTCAACAATTGCGTCTTTTACTCTTTGCGATGCAAAACGTGTATGTGAAAACACAGAGTTGTAAAGGTTTGTATCGATAATCATTGAACCATCAACAGAGATAAACTTCTCCCATGCAATATCATATATTTTTTTATATAGATCTTCCTGATCATAGATAGAAAATTCAGCAATAGGTTTTAAGATGTAGAGAGCTGTACGACAGCAATAGTTTGCTTTGTACATCAATTCATCGTCACCCGAAAAGCTTACAGCTCTTTTAAGAATTTCGACATTTTGAGCTCCAAGTGATTCTAATTCAGCAGCAAGTACACCTTCTAGTCCCTGAAAGGTTTTGGCAATTAACTTAAAAGATTGATTCATGTAATGTGTATTCGGATTATTCAGTTAGTTTCTTCATAAATTTTTCGGTTTCCACAATATATCGAATATGAACGGCACTCCCGATCTGGCCTTTTTCATCCCAGGCATCGATTTCAAAAAAAAGTTTTTTGCCATCAACATTCAATAAACGTGATTCACATTTCACTTTCATACCTACAGGAGTAGCCTTAATGTGCTTCACATTGATTTCAATACCTAATGTAATATAACCTTTTGGAAGAAACCTTCCTACCGAGGTTTGTGCAGTATTTTCCATCAATCCAACCATTGCAGGAGTAGCAAAAACTTCAATTAATCCTGACCCGTATCGGGCGGCAGTCATATCCGGGCTGACTTCAATTTCCTGAAATTCAACCAACTTTTCGGGAAAAACAAAATTCATTCGTTTCTATATTATGAATTGAAATAAAAGTTCACTGTTTGTTTTAAATCGGGATGTAAGCTTTTTGATACCGGGCAGTTTAGTGCAGCCTGCTTGAGCAACGTTTGTTCTTTGTTGCTATATACGATGGTATCAGGAAAACGAAAATCGATAATAATTTCAACAACCCGACGAGGCTCTGTTCCCATAATTTTGGTTATATGAGCACATGTACCTTCCAATTGAATAGAATAACGTTTAGATATAATACCCATAATTGTCATCATGCATTGGGCAAGAGAGGTTGCCATAAGATCAGTGGGCGAAAAAGCCATTCCCTTGCCTTCGTTATCAACCGGGGCTTCTGTAAGAATGCTTTCTCCTGATTTTAAATGTACTGATCTGGATTGTAAATCGCCTATATACGTAACTATACTTACTTCCATCTTGGCTGCAAAAGTATAAAAAAGGAGTACGCCAAAATGAAAGATTGCGAAAGAATTAAATATTCAACAAAATGAACAATTACGGGAGTTCATGAGTTAATTAGCATAAAATCACACTGTTATTTTGTTGTTAATTATGTTAACTGAGGGTTAAGCCTATTGATCTGAAATGAAAAACTACCTATTTTTGATACACTTCTCTGAAAACACTTATAAGAAGTCTTAAACTTACTTTGGTTATTCACAAATCCTAAATGCATGAGTAAAAAACGTACTACTTCTATTATTGTTTTAATTACAAGTTTAGCTCTGTTTGGGATTGTAGTATCACAGTATCTATGGGTAAAGTATGCTGTTGATTTACGAAAAGAAATTTTTGATAATAGAGTACAAATTACACTACGTGAAGTTGCAAATGAGCTTGAAGAAAGTGAAATAAACGAATACGATCACATAGGATGTGTTAAATCACAAAACAAACAAGATCGGGCATGTTGCAATCATCCCATTGAAACACACAAGCTTGACTCTATCATGAATAATATATTCTGTACACTTAAGCCAAATAAAGATTATGTGTACGGAATCATCAATACTAAAAATAATAAGCTCATTTACTCATCCGATACTAAATTTGAAAACGAACTATTGAATACATATCATTATCTTCCATTATCCTGTCCAAAAAATCCGAATGGATTCTTACTTGCCCTTTATTTTCCGACTCAGGATAAATATATCTTAAACAGAATGTCATTATTATTGATAATATCCACCTTATTTTTGCTCGTGGTAATCATTAGCTTCTATTCCACGATCATCACCTTTGTGAAACAAAAGAAATTGTCGGAAATGAAAAGCGATTTTATCAACAATATGACTCACGAATTCAAAACACCGATTTCAACAATTTCCCTTGCAAGTGAGATGTTGTCTAATTCGTCGGTTCAGGGTTCTCGTGAAAAAATAAAACAATATGCCAGTATTATTTATGATGAGAACTCCAGATTGAAAAATCAGGTAGAACATGTGTTGCAAATGGCTGCTATCGACAAAAAACAGATCCAGATAAAACAGGAAGAAGTGAACATCCATGAAGTTCTTGATCTGGTAATTGATAGTTTTAAACTGATTATGAAAGAAAAAAATGTATCTTTAACCACTAATATGGAATCGACAAAGCCATTTATCATGGCAGACAGGGTACATTTATTCAATATTTTCAGCAATTTACTGGATAATGCGATTAAATATACTGAATTCGATCCCGAGATCGTTATTACAACCAAAGACGTTCAAAAAGGCATACAAATTACATTTAAAGACAATGGAATAGGAATATCACCTGAGTTTTTAAAAGATATCTTTAGAAAGATGTATCGGGTACCAACTGGCGATATACATAACGTAAAAGGCTTTGGACTTGGACTTTATTATGTAAAAAACATGGTTGAATTACATAAAGGAACAATAAAAGTTACCAGTGAACCCGAAAAAGGTAGTACCTTTGAAGTCTTTATTCCTCATATTGAAAAACCTAATATCTTTATAGACAATGAAGAAGTATAAAGCAAAAATATTACTGGTTGAGGATGATCCAAACCTCAGTCTGGTTCTAGTAGATTATCTGGAAATGCTAACCTATGAAGCCGTATTATGTAAAGACGGAGAACATGGTTTAAACACATTTAAATCAACCAAATTCGATCTGTGCATATTAGATATTATGCTTCCTCGCAAAGACGGGTTCACACTAGCTCAGGAAATCAGAAGAATAAATCAAGATGTGCCCATTGTTTTCTTAACAGCAAAATCACTGAAAGAAGACCGCATCAAAGGTTTTAAAATCGGATGTGATGACTATATTACAAAACCTTTCAGTACTGAGGAACTCAGCCTTCGTATAGATGCCATTCTGAAGCGTTGTTTGATTAAAAACAGATACTCAGAACCCGATCAGAAAGAAACTTTCAAAATTGGCAAGTACAATTTTGACTATTCAAACATGGAGCTAATTGGTCCAAGTGGAAAACAAAATCTTACCCGCAAAGAAGCTGATCTGTTGCGCATGCTCTGTCTGCATCAAAATACAATCCTCAAAAGAGAAGTTGCTCTTCGTGCAATCTGGGGCGACGATGATTATTTTGTAGGTCGTAGTATGGACGTATTCATTACCAAATTGCGCAAATATCTAAAAGAAGATCCAAATATCTCTATTACCAATGTCCATGGAACCGGTTTTAAATTTGAAGTAACACAGGACGTTACCGAAGAGAATTAATAGATTACAATTCCTCTACAGGAATAAAAAAGGTTTAACAAATCCTACACGGGTCTGTTAAACCTTTTTTATTTGCCCTCGTCATAGAAAAGTAACTAAACTTAAAAAGAAATGAAAACAAGAAATTTAAAATGGATTGCAATATTTTGTATTGCAACTATGGTCGCTTTCGTATCCTGCAAAAAAGACAAAGATGAGAGTAGTGATTCTGATTTAAAACTTACCAAACTTGACTCAGAAGCAGAATATGCATTTGAACAACTCGACGATATGGCAGATGAAGCTTATGCCGACTTAACTACAAAATCGAAATCAGCAGATCTGCTACAGGGAATTTTTGGTCCGTGTGCCACAAAAACAATCGATACAGTTTCTATTCCTCATGTACTAAGCATTGATTTCGGAACCACGAACTGTTTATGCAACGATGGCAGAAACCGCAGAGGACAAATTATCCTAAGCTATACAGGCCATTACAATGACTCCGGATCTTACAAATCATTTACATTCAACAACTATTTTGTGAACGATAATCAAATTTTAGGCACAAAAACAAAAACCAACAATGGTAAAAATACTGCCGGAAACTGGACATTTTCCACGGTGGTAAACGGTCAGGTTATTTTTGCCGGTAATGCTGACACTATCTGTTGGAATGCAAATCGTAATATTGAATGGATTGCCGGTGCAAATACCCCTACCCGTTTTGACAATGAATACCTGATTACCGGAAGTTCATCCGGAACAAAACTCAACAACACCTCCTATACTAAGCAAATCACAACACCTTTGCATAAAAAAGTCAGCTGTCACAATTTTGTATCAGGGATTGTAGTTGTAACACCTTCTAACAAACCACAGCGTATTATTGATTATGGGAACGGTGCCTGCGATAATCTGGCCCAGATTACAATCAACGGAAATACGTTTACAATTGTACTTCATTAATCTTCGAATATAAAAATTACACAAAGAGTTTATTCCTTTATTCTATTTCCCGACTTTCAGGACTCAGACTGACAGCTATAATTCAATAGATTGTCACCTCGAGTTCCGAAAGTCGGGATTTTTTTTGCCAGATAAGAAGCTTTTAGAACAGCCTCATTACATTATCTCCTCAGGCATTTCAAATAATATTTCAACCCGAGTACCCGAAGGATACTTCTTTGAATCATAAAGATCTATAATCTCAAATTTAACTTTCTGATTCGTTTTCTTTTCGAACAACTTAAAAAAGTCATTCATAATATTTAATCCTCTCCCCGTTGAACTTGTACCAAGTTCTTTTGATTTAAGGCGGCCAATCCCATTATCTTCGACTACTATTAATAAAAATTTCTTTTCAATTGATAAATCAATAATTAAGCGTCCCTTTTTATTAAGATGCATCAATCCATGACGAACAGCATTTTCTGCAAACGTCTGAATAATCATCTTGGGAACTTTGATATATGGGTCTACATCCTGACTAACATTTACTGCATAGGTAAACTTTTGACTATGGCGATACTGTTCGAGCTCCAGATAATTAGACACGAACGTAATTTCATCTTCCAATGTGCGTTCAATTTTATCCGAAGAATCCAACAAGACCCTGATTAAGCGTGAAAATTTTTGCAAGTATGAGTAGGCTTCATCGGGCTTGTGCTTTAAAATAGAAGCTCCAATCGAATTCATTGCATTAAACGTAAAATGAGGATCAATTTGATTTCGGATACTTTTCAACTGTAAATCAATAAGTTCCAACTCATCTTTATATTTTTGCTCATTAAAATGTTTTCGCCTTTTTAGCACACTATATGCTATAAAATAACTTATGCCTAATAAGACGAGAATCCCTAAAAGCTTCACCCAAAGCAACTCCCATAATTTTGCTTCAATTTCGAAAGTAAAACTCGCCGGTTTTAATGACCAAATACCATTACTGCTCATAGCCCGAACCATGAAAACATATTTTCCGGGTTCAAGATTTGTAAACGTTGCAAATCGCTCCAACGATGGTGCCGACCATTTATCATCAAAGCCCTCCAATTTATAGCTGTATTTTATTTTCTCAGAATTGAAAAACGATATTGTATGAAAGTTAAATCTCAAATTTCTGGACTTCGAAATAAAATTCCGCATACTATCAGAAGAGTTAATTTCGGTTAATAAACTCCAGTCCATTCTTTCATTTGGTTTTTCAATTGAGGAAATGGTTATTAACGGGGGATCTTTATTCAGATAAAAAAGTGAAGGATCAAAACGAACAATCCTGTCAGAAGCTGGTATCCAAAAACAATCTTTGCGGTCAACAATTATTCCATTTTGCGCACATTCAATTCCCTGAAATCCATTTTCTTTATCAAACCGATAAAATCGGTACAATCCAGTATTGAAGTCATTGATATTAAGCAATGTTATACCTTTTAAACTTCCTATTAGCAGGTTATTTTTCGAATCAACAGCTAAGGAGGTAATCAGCCCGTCATTATAGGGATAGTTTATTTTTCGGATTTTTGTATAATCGTAAAGATATAATCCTCTTCCATTTCCTATCCATAAATTTCCAGTTTTATCAAGAACCATTGCATTTGCACCATGTTTAAAAGGAATATTTTTATTCGGAAGTTTTATAAACATCTCAGCTCCATCCCACAATGTTATCCCGTTAAAACCTCCAAGCCAATATATTCCTCTCTTATCTTTGGCAATTGAAACAATATGATTTGCTCTGCATCCGGGTGAAATATTAAAAGTACGGGGTGTTTTGTAATTATTTAAAGCTGATAATCCCGAAGAACCTGCAATCAACAATCGATTCACTCTTTTATCATCAAACAAGAAAAGGGTAGTGTTCTGAGGATTAAGGGTATTGATTAACACAGGAGAAGTAGTTTCTGAATTCCATTTCATCAATCCATAGGGCTCACTGGTTGTTAGCCAGGCATTTCCAAACTGATCTTTTAATGAACCCATATAAAACCCTCTATATTGGTATTTTTTCTTTAATGATTCAGACAATGCTTCTTTCGTTTTGAGTTGTCTTCCATCCCAATACTGGATTTTCCCTTTATTTGAAAAAAACCATATTTTACCCTTTGAATCTTCAATAATCGACCAAACATAAGGAATTACGCCATTATCTTTTGTAAAATTCAAAAATGCTGCACTTTGTATTTTTATCAATCCGATTTCACCTAATATCCACGAATTGCCTTCCTGATCAACAAAATAACCCGAAAAACCTTCTGGTAATGATAAAGGATCCTTAATTTCCAGCGTATCATTCGTCAATATACGTATACTATTATCACTGTTTTTCTTTACCAGTACACTTCTTTTTACTTTATTGTAATAAAATGTATAATCAGAAATATTTGGTGCATAATAGCTTACGCTACTACAGCGTGTAAATCTAAATTTATGAACTGTGTAAAGATAATCATCATCTCCTACCACGCTAAAACCGCCAACAGTGCCTTGAGAATGGCTCAGAATTCTCCTGAAAGGCATTTTCAACGGTTTCAATATATTGTCATCAGGCGAAAGATAATACAGCCCTTTTGCATGGTTGTAAAACAAAAATGACGCAGTGGACTGATCTTGTATTTTAATAAATTTTTCTCCTTTTTCAAAAGGGGAAATATCAACATACTTATACGATAGCTTTCCATTCTGATAGATTATTTTACAGAGATTTTGCTGCTGATCCCTCCCTAAAATAAAGATTCTGTCTTTACCATCAATTACTGAAAGATTCTCAATTATTATTGGTTTTTCAAATAATAACTTTACACTTGAGAGATTTCTCCCATTATACAATGAAATATATTCCTGCCCGACAAAATAGACATCTCCTTTCGTATTTTCCAGAACAGAATATACAGAAGCAGCTGGCAACCCATTTTCAAACGTAATATTTTTGAAAACCAATCCATCGAAACGACTAATTCCTCCTTTGGTTGAAATCCACAAATAACCTTTACTATCCTGATAAATACTGGTTATCTGATTTTGAACCAGTCCATCATTTACAGTATAGCAGCGCAACGAAAAGGTTTGTGCCGGTAAATTATGGACCAGAGCCCAAAAAAAAAGGAATATCCCGATAAGGTATCGTTTCATGATTATTTGTTTAGCATTTCCAGTACATGTTTGCAGATTGCATCAGCATTCAGTCCGTATTTTTGCATCAGTTCGGCAGGTGATCCCGATTCGCCAAAGCAATCATTCATTCCGATACGACGTACTGGAACCGGATGTTTTTCGCTTAAAACTTCAGTCACAGCACTACCTAATCCTCCAATTACCTGATGTTCTTCTACCGTAATAATTTTTCCACATTGCTGCGCAAGATTGATTAGTAACTCTTCATCTATCGGCTTCAAAGTGTGAATATTGGCAACAGCAACACTGACTCCCTGTTGTTTAAGCTCTTTTGCTGCCTGTAGTGCTTCCCACACCATATGACCGGTTGCAATAATGGCAATATCTTTTCCCTGACGATAAAGCTGACCTTTGCCAGGGATAAAATCCATGTCAGTGGCTGTGAAGTCGGGCACAGCTTCGCGGCCAAAGCGAATATAAACCGGACCTTTAACATCTTCCACTGCCGCTTTGATTGCAAGTTTTGTCTGAGTATAATCACAGGGAGAAAAAACCGTCATATTGGGTAATACCCTCATAATGGCCAAATCTTCCAGTGCCTGATGTGTAGCACCATCGGGACCTACCGAAATTCCGGCATGTGCACCGCCAATAATCACATGTAAATTATTGTAACATACCGAAACACGAATCTGATCAGTTGTCCGCAACGCCGCAAATACACCGTAGGTTGAGAATACCGGAATTTTTCCGGCCAAAGCCATTCCAGCCGCCACACCCACACAATTTTGCTCAGCAATACCCAGTGAGTAAAAGCGATCAGGAAAAGTTTCTGCAAAAAAATTCATACCAACTGAAGCTGTAATATCGGCACCCAGAGCAATAATTTGCTTATTACGATGCCCTGCCTCCTTTAAACCTTCACCAAAGCCACTTTTGGTAGGTTTGTCTCCTCTGTTTTTAAATTCGCGTGTGGAATAATTCATAACCTGAGTGTTTCGATGTGAGGTTGATGTAATTCGCTTATAAATTGTTGATATTCTTCATGAGAGGGTGCTTTACCATGCCAGCGGTAATCACCTTCAATGCTTTTGACCCCGGCTCCCATTTTGGTGTACGCAAGAATCAATGTTGGCTTTCCCTTAAGCATATGTGCCTCGGAAAAGGTTGAGAGAAGATCCGAAATACTGTTTCCATTACATTCCAAAACGTTCCATCCAAAGGCTTTCCATTTGAGTGTAAGCGGTTCTATTTCCATTACTTTTGAAGTTGAACCATCTATCTGAACTTTATTCCGGTCAACAATAGTAATCAGATTGTCGAGCTTGTAGTGTGCTGCACTCATTGCTGATTCCCAGATGGAGCCCTCCTGTAATTCGCCATCACCATGCACCGAAAATACTCTCCATGATTTTTTGTCATGCTTTGCAGCCATTGCAAGACCTACGGCTACCGAAAGCCCCTGTCCTAACGATCCACTACTGCTTTCCAATCCGGGAAGAAAATGGTCGCGACCGGGGTGTCCCTGAAGCCGTGAACCTAATTTACGCAAAGTTTTCAGCTCATCTACTTCAAAAAAACCTGCATGTGCCAGTGTCGCATACAATACGGGAGCAACATGACCAATAGAAAGGATCAGACGATCGCGGTCAGGCCATTCGGGATCTTTTGGGTTATATTTCATTTCAGAAAAATAGAGAATTGAAAAAACATCAGCCAATCCCAGGCTACCACCTGTATGGCCCGATCCGGCAAGGGTTATACTTTCCAGAACGGATCTTCGTATATCGTAAGCCTTTTGTTTTAAAGCATTTAGTTTATTCTGATTCATTTTTGCGTCGTTGTGTTTGTTAACCAAAAAAATACGACTTTTACAGTGCTTAAAAATACAAAAAAAGAAATATGAGAAAGGTATTAACTCTTATTGTAATTGCCGCTTTATTTGCAGGCTCATGCCAGAAAAAAGCAAGTGATAAAGAAGATGCCACCATCATCGGAAAACCTGAAGTTGATGTTAAAAACGGTATCATGACTCCCGAAATTCTCTGGTCGTTTGGTCGTATTGGAGAAGTAAGTGTTTCGCCGGATAAAAAGAGTATTCTTTTTACCGTGAAATACTTCAGTATTAAAGAGAACAAAGGTAATGCTGAAATCTACACTATGAATATAGATGGAAGTAATATGAAGCAACTTACCAAAACCGCCGGAAGCGAGTATAACGTAATGTGGCGTCCGGACGGTAAAAAAATTGTTTATCTTTCAGCTGAAAGTGGTTCCTCTCAGATTTGGGAAATAAATACGGATGGAAGTAATCCTGTACAGATTTCAAAAGAAGATATTGATATTGAAGGCTTTAAATATTCACCGGATATGAACAAACTTCTTTTTGTAAAACAGGTAAAGATTGATTCTACTACAAAAGATATTTATCCCGATCTGGATAAGGCTTCAGGAATTATTGTAAATGATCTGATGTACAAGCATTGGGATCAGTGGGTTGAAAGCTATCCTCACATTTTTGTAGCTGACGTAAAAGAAGGCTCTATCAGCAATCAAAAAGATATTCTGAACAACGAACCTTTTGAGAGCCCTAACCGTCCGTTCGGAGGCATGGAACAAATTAACTGGAGCCCCGACAGTAAAACTATAGCATACACTTGTCGTAAACTAAAGGGGAAAGATTATGCAGTATCTACAAATTCGGATATTTATCTTTATGATATTGAGAAAGGTCAGTCTGTAAATATTTCACAAGGAATGCCCGGTTATGACGTTTCACCGGTTTATTCACCTGACGGCAATAAAATTGCATGGGAAAGCATGGCTCGTGATGGTTATGAATCAGACAAAAACCGTTTGATGATTTATGATGTTGTCTCAAAGAAAATTACGGACTACACCGCAAACTTTGACCAGAATGCTACTGGTTTAACATGGACGGACGACAGTAAATCTGTTTATTTCATCAGCGGAATTAAAGCTGTGGAAGAAATTTTTAAACTTACAGTTGCTGACGGAAACATCAAACGTATAACCGAAGGTATCCACGATTACCAATCGGTGATTCCTGCCGGGAATGTACTGATTGCCACTCAGGTTTCGATGTCGCATCCTGTACAGATAATATCGGTTGATCCAAATAATGGAAAAGAAACTAAAATCAGTACTATTAATGATGATTTGCAGGGTAAACTAAAAATGGGCAAGGTTGAACAACGCTGGATTAAAACTTCCGATAACAAAGATATGCTTACATGGGTAATTTATCCGCCTGATTTTGATTCCACGAAAAAATACCCTACACTTTTATACTGTGAAGGTGGGCCACAATCAACCGTCAGTCAATTCTGGAGCTACCGCTGGAACTTCCAGATGATGGCAGCAAACGGATACATTGTAGTGGCTCCAAACCGCAGAGGGCTGCCAAGTTTCGGGCAGGCATGGAATGAAGAAATCAGTGGTGATTACGGGGGACAGTGTATGAAAGATTATTTATCGGCTATTGATGCTGTTGCGAAAGAACCATATGTAAACAAAGACAAACTAGGTGCTGTTGGGGCAAGTTTCGGAGGATATTCGGTGTACTGGTTAGCCGGAAATCATAACAAACGCTTTAAAGCCTTTATTGCTCACGACGGAATGTTTAACCTGGAAGCTCAATACCTTGAAACCGAAGAAATGTGGTTTGTAAACTGGGACTTAGGTGGTTCTTACTGGGATAAAAACAATAAAATTGCTCAACGCAGCTATGCTAATTCGCCACATAAATTTGTTGACAAATGGGATACTCCTATTTTGGTTATTCACGGCGAAAAAGATTATCGTATTCTGGCTTCTCAGGGAATGCAGGCATTTAATGCAGCAAAACTGAGAGGTGTTCCTGCGCAAATGTTGATTTTCCCGGATGAAAACCACTGGGTATTAAAACCACAAAACGGAATTTTATGGCAACGTACTTTCAAAAATTGGCTGGATAAATGGCTGAAATAAATAGAATACTGAATCTAGAACTTTCTCTCTTCGAGCTTAAAACACAGGAACGTGAAGAGTAGAAAGAATATACATAATTTCAAACCCTAAAAAGAGTTTTCTCTTTTTAGGGTTTTTCCTTTTGCACCAAAGTGAATTAGCAAAAAAACTTCAGAACTTCACAAAAGCTGGTTCTGACTTCTTTTCGCCCTTCACGTTTCACTTCCTGAATCGAACAAGAATAGAGCCTTACTTTTTACGAAGATCGCAAAAAGTGAGGCTCTATTCTGTATTCTAACTTCTTTTTTCAGAACGGAATAATTGCTAGTCCAATCGAAATCGGATAGATCTGTGGGCCTTCATCTTCCTTAAAAATCTTACTCAGGCTGTATGCTGCATACAGATTAAAATGTCCATAACCTATGCGGGCAAATACGCCATAGCTCCAGTCGGCAATACCAGGGATGTTGTGTTTTTTGAGAATAATTGTTTCATTCGTATTTTCGACCACATCTTCGCCCTTGTACTTTGTATGATTATTAATATTATAGCCAACCTTCGCGCCTAGAGAAATACGAAACGGGCGATCATTTACTGGGTTCGTTTTAAAGCGAAATTCCATTGGAATTTCCAGATAAGTTAAGCTTAATTTATTTCGATCGTAATCAATTTCCTTATTATAATACTGATTAAGAGGCACAAAAATTGTTTTTGCAGAAACAATAGGATCATTAACATCCTGAAAATTACGGGTAGGGACAGCATTACTGTAAAGATTATGGCAACTTATTCCCAACCCTGCAGCTACACTAAAATTACTTTCGAATAAATTAATATTATACATTGCTGACAGACTGATACCCTGCTGGATTGCACGTAGATCAACCCCAGATGGAACATCCTGCCATAAATCATGAAAAACATCTACAATAAATTTATCAGTAAACTGTTCACGGGCTTCTTTTGCTTCATTATCATTTGTTTTAAGCTGAGCCATTAAAATCTGAATTGACAAAACACAAATACACAAAATTGAAAGGGTGATTTTTTTCATAATCAACAATATTAAGGGAGTTTGTAAGTCAAAGATACGCTAATTTTGTAAAACATTATGCAATGTGGTTAAAAGTACAGATATTCTTGGTTTACAAAATCTTAACCTCATTGAAACAAACGATATAAATGAAAGGTCCGAATCAACAAATTCTACACAAAAGCAACTGGCTTCCCATTACAAAGCAGGAAATGAACGAAAGAGGATGGGATCAACCAGATGTTATTCTTGTTTCGGGCGATGCTTATGTTGACCATCCCGGCTTTGGCACAGCCGTAATAGGACGTGTACTCGAAAATATCGGCTTAAAGGTTGTGATACTTCCACAACCTAACTGGCGTGATGATTTACGCGACTTCAAAAAATTCGGGCAACCTCGCCTTTTTTTCGGAATAAGTGCCGGATGTATGGATTCAATGGTAAATCATTATACAGCTGCACGCCGTCTTAGGAGCGACGATGCTTATACTCCCGGAGGGATTGCAGGCTTTCGCCCCGATTATGCATCTGTTGTGTATAGCCTTATCCTTAAAAAGTTATATCCCGATACTCCGGTAATTCTCGGAGGCATTGAAGCATCTCTGCGACGTTTAACACATTACGACTATTGGTCAGACAAGCTAAAACCTTCCATTTTAGTTGAAAGTAACGCCAATTTACTGGTATATGGAATGGGTGAAAAATCAATTATATCCATTGCTGAGCGCTTACGCAATGGCGAAACAATGGATACCCTTACGGATATTCCTCAAACTGCCTTTTTCAAAAAAGAGAAGCCCAAACTTACCGAAGAAACTCATCTTTTACACTCACATGAAGAATGTCTTAAAAATAAGCGTAAGCAAGCCGAAAATTTCCGTGTGTTCGAAAAAGAATCTAACCGCTGGATTTCCGGAAAGCTTATTCAGCAAACAGGTAATGGCTGGGTAGTTATTAATCAAAGTCATCAGCCTTCAACTTCCGATGAACTCGATGCCATATATGCCCTTCCGTTTACACGATTACCCCATCCAAAATATCGTAACCGCGGACCAATTCCAGCTTATGAAATGATTCGTCATTCAATTACCCTGCATCGTGGATGCTTTGGAGGATGTTCCTTTTGCACTATTTCGGCACACCAAGGTAAATTTGTTTCGTCCCGTTCCGAAGCATCTGTATTAAACGAGATTCAAAAAGTAACTGAAATGCCTGATTTCAAAGGCTATATCAGCGACTTAGGCGGACCCTCAGCCAATATGTATAAAATGCAGGGCATTAAAATTGATGCTTGCAATAAATGTAAGCGACCATCCTGCATCTTTCCAAATATTTGCCCCAACTTAAACACCAACCATAAAGCACTGATAAATTTATACAGAGATGCCGCTAACATAAACGGAATCAAAAAAATATTTATAGGAAGTGGTGTTCGCTACGATCTGTTATTTGATAAAAACAACAAACTTAATCGTCAAAACTACGGTCATGAGTATGCACAGCAACTTATCTCATCGCACGTATCCGGACGATTAAAAGTTGCCCCTGAACACACCAACGATACAGTTTTACAACACATGCGCAAACCTTCCTTTCAGCTATTCAGAGCCTTTAAAAAGATATTCGAAGAAGAAAACCAGAAAGTAGGACTACGTCAACAATTAATTCCGTACTTTATTTCAAGTCACCCAGGTTGTAAGGCCGAATTGATGGCCGAGCTCGCCGCCGACACCAAAGATTTGGGATATAAGTTAGAGCAAGTGCAGGACTTCACTCCTACACCCATGACTTTATCCACCGAAATCTACTATACCGGCATCGATCCATATACATTACAACCCGTATTTACCGCCCGCACCCCCGAAGAAAAAAAAGCCCAGAACCGCTACTTTTTCTGGTACAAACCCGAAAACATTCCCTGGATAAAAAGCAATCTTGCAAAGGTAAAACGAATGGATATTGCAAACAGGCTATATAGCAGGAAGTGATTGTAGCGTGAAAAAAATACACATTCTCAACCTCTTCAATCTTCACAAAAGAGACTGATAAGAACCTTCTATCTTTTTCATGAATTAGAAACCTGAAATCAGGTACATGCTTTCACCTTTTTAAATTCAATTCACTCCGCCTCACTCCTATTGTATTATTCATTCACAATCAGCTTAAACCCGATTCCGTGAACATTAATCAATTCCACGTTAGGATCTTCGCGTAAAAATTTACGAAGCTTTGTAATATACACGTCCATACTCCTGGCGTTAAAATAACTATCATCTTTCCAGATTTTAGTAAGCGCGAAACTCCGATCCACCACATTATTCTTATTCTTGCACAAAATCAGCAGCAGATCTACTTCTCTCGATGTAAGCTTCTGAGTATGATCACCTAACGTAAGCAATTGGCGAACTGAATCAAAATAATATCGTCCAATCGTATAGATATTTTCTTTCACATCTGGCTTACTTGAATCGTTCGTACGACGCAAAATAGCCTGCATTCTCACCAGAAGTTCTTCCATACTAAAAGGTTTGGTAACATAATCGTCTGCACCTATTTCAAATCCTTTCAGTTTATCTTCTTGAAGATTTTTTGCGGTAAGGAATAATACCGGAATTTTCCTGTCTAACTTACGAATATCTTTCACCAATGTAAAACCATCTTTTACGGGCATCATAACATCGACAATACAAAAATCGTATGTCTGAGTTTTAAATGATTCAAAAGCCTCATGGCCATTCAAACACAAAGCCGTAGGAAATCCTTTTGCTTCAAGATATGATTTAAGGAGCGAACCCAGATTTGGATCATCTTCGGCTAGCAATACTCTGATTTTATTTTCCATACGTGCTATAATTGATTAATTACTACAAATTTATACATTTTTTATTCCAAAGGAAGAAAAACCCTGAAGATTGTTCCCTTTTTCAGTTCACTTTCGACACTAATTGTTCCGTTATGTTTATCTACGATCGCTTTCACATAACTTAAACCAAGTCCAAAGCCCTTCACATTGTGGATATTTCCGGTTGGAACCCGGTAAAGCTTATCAAAAATCTTCTTTATGTTTGTTTTACTGATTCCAATTCCTTTATCCCTCACCTCAATTAAAATTCCTCCGTCACGGTTTTCGGTCGTGATCATAATAAACGGTTTTTCTGGCGAATACTTATTGGCGTTATCAAGTAAGTTATAAATAAGGTTGGTAATATGGGTTTTATCCGCTTCAATTACCGGGTTTGAAGCATTCAGATTTTGTGTTATCTTGCCGCTCTTTCGCATAATCTGAAACCCGATATTGTTTACTGCATCTTCAATAATCATGTGCATATCAACCTTTTCTTTATTGATTGTAAAGAATTTCTTATCAATACGAGCCGATTGAAGGATATGCTCCGCAAGATTTTCTAATCGTTTATTCTCTACTTTGATAATATTGATATAATTCTGATACAATTCTTCCGATTTTTTAATATCATGGTCGTTCAATGCCTCACAGGCAAGCGAAATAGTCGAAATCGGTGTTTTAATCTCATGGGTCATATTGTTCACAAAATCATTTTTTATTTCCGAAAGCTTCCGCTGACGAATTACCGTAAACAACGTATAACCAAACGAAAACAAAATCACCATAATAAGAAGCCCTGAAACCAGAATCATCAGCCAAAGCTGAGTAAGCAGATATTTTTTCTCTTTCGGAAAATAAACCAGCAAATATTGCGGAGTAGCGAAAATATCAGAAGGGAAAAGCTTGTACGGAAACCCCTTATTCACCATTTCTACTCCGTAATTTCCAGTTTTCTGAACCAGCAATTTACTTTTCGAAGGACTAAAAATACCCCATTCATACAAAGTTGTAATTCCCCGTTGATTAAGTTCTATTCGAATAAGGGAATCCAATTTGTAGAAATTGATTCGCTTTTCGATAGGCCGAAAATGACCTGAATTAAACATATCGTCAAAAAAGTCATTGATAAGCGTGGAACGTTGCATTAACTGATCGCGGGTTTGCTTTATCCGTTGATAATTATGAAACATCGCAGTATCATTCTTAAACTCAGCAACCTCTTTTTCCGATTTCTGTTTTTTATGTTTCTTCGCAGCCTTTTGTTTTTTAACGGGTTTCCCAATTAAAGGATCAATATCGTCACGTATTGAATCCTCTTCCATAATCCGTTCTGGTTCATTCTCACTCTCCCAATATAAAATCTCCACATTACGTTCCGATACCTGAAAAGGTGTTGCATCAAACAACGAATCATCAAAATTGATACGCGGATTTTTCTCAATGATATTTGAAAGTTCCGAATTCAATGACTCAATCCGATTCAATAATCGGGTACGTTCCTGACGTTTTCTAAATTGTACGGTAAGCTCCAGTTTTTCTAATTTCTGAATCACATTATTCATTGCATCATTCACTGACTTACGGAAGTTGGCCTCTTCAACTGTAATAGCATTCCGTATCCAGTATGATTGTAAGCTCACCAATCCCACAAGCGAAAAACTCATTAAAATTACGATGATATAAATAATACGTTTACTCATTTTTGATATTCAATAAAGCTACAAATTATGCAGCATTCTGAAGTTTTACGTTACGGTTAACGTTACAAATTTAGAAAAAACATACCGGCTTTCCCACCAAAAAACCTCATACAAACATAATACACTGATTTTCAATAATTAAAAAATAAAAAGGCTTAACAAAAATTAACATCTGTTAACCTACATTAACAGCTATAAAATCCATAAGGAGTTATATTTGTGATGTTAATGCTACAAACAATTTTTAAAGTGCTATAAGATTACTTTTGGTTAATTAATGGATTTCGGGGGTAGGTTTTCGCAACTTACCCCCGATTTTGTTTTAAGAGATTTGCTACTCAGGTTATTTTCATTACCTTTGCCCCCTTCTTTTTAGTAAAAATAAAACGACCCGGTTGGGTCTCAATTTTTTCTGATATGGTTGAAAAACAACGTACACTCAAGTCGTCTGTTACAGTTTCAGGTACTGGTTTACATACTGGTAAATTTGTAAACTTAACAATTCACCCGGCTCCTGAAAACTTTGGTTATAAATTCCGCAGATCCGATATTGCCGGGTCTCCAATGATTGAGGCGAATGCGGAATATGTAACAGATACATCCAGAGGAACTACTTTGGAATACAAAGGTGTAAAAGTTAGTACTATCGAACACGTCTTGGCAGCATTAGCCGGCCTTCGCATTGATAATGCTTTGATTGACATGGACTGTGTAGAAACTCCAATCCTTGATGGCAGCTCAAAAGTATATGTAGATGCAATTTTGAACATCGGGATTGTGGAACAGGAAGCTGAACGTAAATATTTCCAGATTACTAACAATATAACCTATATCGATAACGATAAAAAGGTGGAAATGGTAGTTTTACCCAGTAAAGAATTTAAACTTTCGGTACTGATCGATTACGATTTAAAGGTATTGAACACTCAGTTTGCATCTCTTTATAACCTGGATGAATTTCCAACAGAAATTGCACCTTGCCGAACATTTGTTTTTCTGCATGAACTGGAATATCTGCTAAACAATAACCTTATTAAGGGTGGCGATCTAAGCAATGCTATCGTATTTGTAAATCGCCTTGTTTCACAAGAAGAACTCGAAAGACTTGCAACTTCCTTCAACAAACCATCTGTAGAAGTGCTGGAAGAAGGCATCTTAAACAATGTTGAGCTCTACTTCAAAAACGAACCTGCTCGCCACAAACTACTTGATATTATTGGCGACTTAACATTAGTAGGAATGCCTATTCGCGGGCACATCATTGTAAGCCGCCCGGGACATAGTTCTAATGTAGAGTTTGCAAAACTTATTCGTCGCCAAATCAAACTGGATGAACTTCGTAAGGAAGTACCTCATTACGATCCAAACAAACAGCCGATTTACGACATTAATCAAATTAAAAATATCCTTCCTCACCGGTCTCCGTTCCTTCTGGTTGACAAAGTTCTCGACATGAGCGAAAGCCATGTAATCGGGCTCAAAAACGTCACGATGAATGAACCGTTCTTCGTAGGGCATTTCCCGGAAGAACCTGTAATGCCTGGCGTATTACAAGTAGAAGCGATGGCGCAGTGCGGTGGGATTCTTGCTTTAAGTTCAATTGAAGACCCTGAAAATTACAATACCTATTTTATGAAGATCGACAATGTTCGTTTCCGTCATAAAGTAGTTCCCGGTGACACTCTCATTTTTAAACTGGAACTTATGTCACCCATACGTCGCGGATTGTGCCATATGAAAGGAACAACCTATGTTGGAAACAAGGTCGTTACCGAAGCAGAAATGCTGGCTCAAATTGTAAAAAAAACAGATAAAGCTTAACATTATTTACTATCAACACGGTATAAAAGAATGAATCAACCGTTAGCATACGTTCATCCCCAGGCAAATGTTGCAAAAAATGTTGTAATAGAGCCTTTTGTAACAATCGATAAGAATGTTGAAATCGGGGAAGGTACATGGATTGGATCCAACGTAACCATCATGGAAGGTGCCCGTATCGGGAAAAACTGTAAGATTTTTCCGGGTTCAGTAATATCTGCTCCTCCACAGGATTTAAAATACAATGGAGAACAAACTTCTGTTATTATTGGCGATAATACCACTATCCGGGAGTATGTTACCATCAATCGTGGAACCCGTGCAAACTGGGAAACAGTAATTGGAAACAACTGTTTACTTATGGCTTACGTTCATGTTGCTCACGATTGCGTAATCGGAAGTAATGTTATTCTGGCAAATTGTGCAACACTGGCTGGTCACGTAAACATTGACGATTGGGCAATCATTGGTGGTCTTTCTGCTGTGCACCAGTTTGTAAATATCGGTTGTCATAGTATGATTTCCGGAGGTTCTCTCGTTCGTAAAGACGTTCCTCCTTATACAAAAAGTGCGCGCGAACCGCTGTCATATGTTGGAATTAATTCAATCGGTTTACGTCGCCGTGGATATAGCTCCGAAAAAATTAAAGAAATTCAGGACATCTACCGTATCATTTACCTAAAAGGATTAAATGTTACTCAGGCCGTGGATGTTATCGAAGCCGAAATGCCTGCTACTGCCGAACGTGACGAAATCCTTTCGTTTATTTCTCGTTCAAGCCGTGGTATAATGAAAGGATATTCTAAACTTCCTGATCGCGAAAAATAGATTTTCCAGATTAAAATTTTGGGAAGAGACTGGTTTAAAGTCTCTCTTCTGGTTAAAAAAAACGTTTCCGACTTTCAGGATTCGATCGACAACTTATAGAATAATAACTGTCAGACCGAATCCTGAAAGTCGGAAAAACATATCAAGGTTGTACCTTTTTGAGTAGTCTATTTCTTTAGATCAAACCTTCATCTGCAAAACTGTAATAGACCTCGTCGCCACAAATAATATGATCCAGCACCTTAATTTCCAATAAATTTCCCGATTCCACAAGTTTGCGGGTTAACTCAATATCAGCCTGACTCGGCTTTATATTTCCGGAAGGATGGTTATGGCACAATATTATCGAACTTGCCTGATAATCTAATGCCAGCTTGAATATTCGCTTGGGATCAGCAACGGTTCCTGAAATACCTCCTTCGCTGATACAAACTTTACTGATAACCTGATTTGCCCGATTTATCAGCAAAATCCAAAACTCTTCATATTGTGAAGAAGAAAGCACGCTGTAAAAAATCTCGAATGCATCTTTGCTTGATGCTATTTTAATTTTTTGTATCACCTCTTCATTCCGTCTGCGATTTCCAAGCTCCAGTGCAGCTATTATTGTGATTGCTTTTGCTTCACCAATCCCCTTAAAATTACGAATTAAATCTTTGATACTCAACTTAGAGAGTTCGATAAGATTATTATTTACCGAATGCAGAATTCGTTGTGAAAG
The DNA here is from genome assembly GCA_963667975.1 of Bacteroidales bacterium. Classification (GTDB taxonomy): domain Bacteria; phylum Bacteroidota; class Bacteroidia; order Bacteroidales. The sequence continues at coordinate 1,964,340 of OY764079.1, read as the reverse complement.
CTCTACTGCAGACTCATCCCGGCTTCCTGAACCGAGTAGTATTGCGATTAACTCAGCATTGCTCAATGCTGTTTTCCCGTTATTGATCATCTTTTCCCTGGGACGATCATCTTCAGCCCATTTATTTATAGGAAGTTTATCCGAATTTTCCGACATAGTATTTCGTTTTAAAACAAAGATAAAACAAAACGACTTTCAACAGGCACTTTCATCTTTTTTATCAATGTCTTACAACCTCTTTACTGGATATGTTTTTTCACGGATTTCTGCGTTCTTTATCCATTCAGGAATCTTTTTATCAAGAAATTCCTTCTTGGAATTTTTAAGTTTATCCAAATCGACTCCAATCAATTTCTGAGCTTTTTCTTTGGATGAATAATCAGGATAAACGATCTCTTTGGTATAATTGTGTTTTGCCAGAATTTTCAGGATGAGCAACCTTGCATCCTGAGCTTTATTGATTGCATTACCAAGAATTCGCAAACACTCAACAGGGGCATGAAAGGAATTCCCGTGGCCAGCAGCGACAAAATCCCAACGCCATTGAGCCTGACGAATCAATTGTAGAACAGGTTTCATTTCTGATTCAGTAGCGCCAGCCTCCCATGCAATTTTTGCATCCCAATGCGCTTTGCATATTACATCTTCTGTTTTATCACGATTTTCAAGCACTTTCCGCTGACGATCATAAACCGTATTACGAAGAGTCTCTTCATCGTCACGGTGACAAACCTGACAGGAATTTGCGATGTTATTCAACGGACTTTGTACGTGGTGATCCGTAAATTTCACTCCACCTGCACTCTTATAAGGCATGTGACAATCAGCACAAGCTACACCTCTTTGATAATGAATACTTGTTTTAAACATTTCATAATCCGGATGTTGAGCCTTTAACATAGGGGTTTTACTCCAGCCGTGAACCCAATCAGTAAACCCATATGAATCATAATATTTTTCGATAGAATCAACACTATTACCATGATCCCAGGGAAAGGTCAGATACTTTCCATCACCTTTAAAATAATACTCTACATGGCATTGAGCACAAACCAACGTTCTCATATCCAATTGAGTAAACTTCTTTACATTTATTTTCTGACGTTCAAAAGCTTCGAGTAATGCAGGTTGAGTAATTCTGAGATTAAGAGTTTTAGGATCGTGACAATTTAAGCAACCAATCGGATTTACAACTTCCGAACCTAATTTTCCCCATTTGAAATGGTAGAATTCTGCGATAGGCATGATATTCATTAATCGTGGCACATCCGGACTTTTACAACTCCAACAGGTACCAGGCTGAGGTCCTGCGGTATCGTTCATCGGCGCACCAGTACGCAAAGTATTCCTCACATCGGTAACAGCATAATAGTGACCACGAGGCTGGTTATAATCTTTCGAAAATGCATAACCATTCCAGAGAATCACAAGCTTGGGATCTTCTGCAAGCATATCACGTAATCCACTTCCATTGTATAAGCTTTTAAAGGTTGTATCAGAAGTTTTTAAATATGACTCATATTCCGTTGGGAAATTCTCACCCCACACAAAATTTCGTGATTCAAAATCAGAGATCTCAACTTTGGGTTTATACGCATAAACCGCTTCTGCCCTGCGTTCCATAATACTTGAAGCTAGTAATCCTAAAAGGAATACAACAAGCATGGTTGTAAAAAAAAGCATCCACGCAAACCACGGTCTTTCTTGTGTTAACTGTCTTATTGATTTCATCTTCAACTATTATTGATTGTTTTTATTCTTTTTCATAGCATTTTTTAACCATTCCGGAACCGGGCTTTCCGGCACAGGAACTCGTGCAAACGGAGCACTGGATATACTGTTTACGCTTCCGTGCGGAGTTTCTCTGTGACAATCCCAACATTTACGGTCATTCAGCGAGTTCTTATGACCATGCCCAGAAATAACAAAGCCAATATGTTGATTTTCAATAGTATGATTATGACAACGTTTACAATTTTGTTGTACAACTTCTCTACCCGCTTCTTTAATAATGATTACCTGAGGCTCAAGGCGTAAGGTAAACATTGTAGCGTGTCGCATTCCATCCTTTCCTTTGAAATAATATTTATTGAATACATTATTATGCGGCACATGGCAATCATTACAATTTGTATAACTCCGGTGAGAACTATGCACCCAAGATGCATACTGTGATCCCATAATATGACAATTTACGCAGGTTTTGGGCTCCTCTCCCAAATAAGAGTAAAACCGTGAAAGATAAAGCGTATAAGCTGAAAATCCAGCAAACACTCCTAAAGCCAAAAGTATGGGAATCTTCCATTTTTCGGGAGGAGTAAACATCTCTATAATTTTCTTCAGCATATTTTAATTTAAGCTATTTCGGTACTTATTATCAAAAATAAGACATTCCTCTTCTAAAAACAAAAAACACAAATAAAATCACAATATTTAGAAGGATTCTAAATTACATGATATAAGGTTGTTTGTTGATGAAACTAAAGCGTAACTTTAAACAAAATCGGTAACTTTGTTGTCGAAAAAGCAGAAGGGACTGTTTTGTTAAAACTTTTTTCAATAGTCGTTGTTTAAGCTTTATTCTAAGGGAAAAGCCTTGTAAAATCATGTTTTTATACTCTATAAAAGACCTTGAAAAGCTAACTGGCATAAAAGCCCATACAATCCGCATCTGGGAAAAAAGATATGGAATTGTTTCTCCACAACGTACCTCTACAAATATTCGGTATTATACCGAGATGGATCTGAAAAAATTACTCAACGTTGCTTTGCTGGTTAAAAACGGTATAAAAATCTCACAACTTGCAGGCTGTAGTTGTGATGATCTAAACGATAAAATTGTTGATATCTTTTACAAAACAAATGGCAAAGACACTCTCATTGATCAACTTGTATTAGCAATGAGCGAACTTGACGACAAACGCTTTAATTCAACAATTTCAAGCTCAATCTTAAATAAAGGCTTTGAAAGCACTATTGTAGATTTGATTTTCCCGTTTCTGGAACGATTGGGACTACTCTGGCAAACAGGCAACATCAATACTGCTCAGGAACGGTTTGTCTTGAGCATCTTACGCCAGAAAATATTAGTTGCCCTTGATTCAATGCACTGGAATCCGGCTTTGAATGCCAAGCTCTTCATGATGTTTCTTCCAATGAATGAACTCCACGAAATAGAACTGCTTTTTTACCGCTATATAATCCGCAAACACGGTCATAAAGTTATTTATTTGGGACAATCCATTCCATTTGATGATGTTGTAGAAATCGCCAATGTGAAGAATGTTGATTTTCTCTTTTTCACGGCAAATAGTCCAATGACAAATCCCGATTTTGACACATACACCTTGCGTTTATCAAAAAAATATCCTGATAAAAAAATTCTGATCTCTGGTTTACAAATCCGTCAAACGACGCGCAATACTCCTTTGAATGTATTAAAGATCAATTCAATGGAAGATTTAAAAGATTTACTTTCTACTTTGGAATAGCTTAATATATCTATTTTGAACTCTGTTCAACATTGAAGTCTCAGAACATTAAACAAATCATTTTCTTTCTGATTCACTGAGGCTTATTACCCAACTCTCATTATTTCGTTTATAATAACGCCTTAAATATTAAACAAGTTGTCATTTTTGATACGCTAAAAATTCAAAAACGAGCCATTTTGTCCTGCATTTATGACAAAATAGCACTCATGCGTTTAACATTTATTCATTTTACATTAAACAGATCAAAATATCTTCACAACATAAAAAACTGTATAACAGATACTTAAGTATATATTTGTTTAATCACACACAAAATAAATGTTAAAATACTTGCTATTGTTTAATGTTTGCACTACTTTTGTTAAACAAAATCGAACCCCGTAAAACAAATCAATATGACAACAACAGAATTCAACAATAATCTTTTAGAGCTTCGCGACAGCTTAGAATACTTTGCTTACTCACTCACTTCAAACAGAGAAGATGCAAAAGATTTAGTACAAGACACTCTGGTAAAAGCATTGGTTTATCGCGATAAGTTTGTAGATGATACAAACCTAAAAGCTTGGACATATACCATCATGAAAAACACCTTTATCAATAACTACCGTCGTTCTCAAAAATCGAATACAATTATTGATAATACAGAGGATCTCTACTTTCTTAATGTTTCCAAAAAAGCAGACTATCCCTCACCAGAATCACAAATGTTCACCAAGGAGTTGCAAAACGGAATTTCCAGATTGGAAGAAGATCATAGAGTTCCGTTCGAAATGCATTTTGCCGGTTACAAATACAAAGAAATCGCCGAAAAACTTGATCTTTCAATCGGAACCGTAAAAAGCCGCATCTTTTTCAGTCGTAAAAAACTGATGGATGGATTGAAAGAATTCAAAAACTAAGACTTATTTAGTGTCCGTTTTGACAATTTACTGATTGAAATATATACGCTTTAAGTTAATTTTTAAATTATTGGTTTTGATTGTTTTTTTATTATAGGCATGACTTTCGGGTCATGCCTTTTTGTTATTGATCGCTATTCTGTTTTTAATACCTTTGTAAAAAATTGGCAGATTTGAAAGGCACAGTTATTAAAAATACAGGAAGCTGGTACACCGTTCGCTTATGGGATGGAGAAATTTATGAATGCAGAATCAAAGGAAACTTCAGAATTAAGGGAATTAAAACCACAAATCCTGTAGCAGTTGGCGACAGAGTAGAACTTGACTCAGTAGAAAATGATAAAATCGGACTAATAACCCGAATTGAGGAACGTGAGAATTGTATCATTCGTCGCTCTACTAATCTTTCGAAAATTACCCATATTCTTGCCGCAAATATCGATCAGGCTATCTTGGTAGTTACATTGGCCTTTCCCCGTACCTCTTCCGGTTTTATTGACCGTTTTTTGTTGGCCGCCGAATCATACTTCATTCCCTCTATCCTTATTTTCAACAAAATAGATTTATACGAAGATGAACTGATTGAATTACATCAGGAGTTTATTTCTGTTTACCGAAAAGCAGGTTACACATGTTTGGAAACCTCAGCATTAAGAGGAGATGGTCTTAACGAACTTATTCACCTAATGAAAGATAAAACCTCCATGTTATCAGGACATTCAGGTGTAGGGAAATCGGCACTGATTAACGCAATTGCTCCGGAAATACATTTAAAAACAGGCGATGTATCATCCTTTTCAAACAAAGGGAAACATACTACGACATTTGCAGAAATGTATGCCCTACCTTTTGGTGGCGATATCATTGACACCCCAGGTATTAAAGAATTTGGCATGTATGATTTCAAAAAGGAGGAAATTTCACTCTTCTTTCCTGAGATGAAGCCCCTGATTCACAATTGTCAGTTTACAAACTGCACACACGAACACGAACCTCGCTGTGCCATAAAACAAGCAGTTAAAGAGGGAGCCATCAGCGAAATGCGCTATAAAAATTATCTTAATATTATCAACGGTCGTGAAGTAGATACTCCCGACTGGGAACTAAAGTAAAAACTATGCGTGTTGTAATACAAAGAGTCAGCTCAGCTTCAGTTACCATTGAACATAAGATAGTTGCCAAAATAGGAAACGGACTTCTTATTTTGCTCGGAATTGAAGAGATGGATGATCCTACAGATATCGAATGGCTATGTAGCAAAATTGCCCGCTTAAGAATATTCGACGATGAAAAGGGGGTAATGAATTATTGTATAAAAGAGGTTGACGGCTACGCAATCGTAGTAAGTCAGTTTACACTTCATGCAAGTACCAAAAAAGGAAATCGTCCTTCTTACACCCGCGCAGCTCGTCCCGAAACAGCCATACCTCTTTACGAAAACTTTATAAGCCAACTCAAAAATGAGTTAGAGAAAGACGTTTATACCGGTAAATTTGGTGCACACATGGAAGTTTCATTGGTAAATGATGGCCCGGTTACAATTATCATCGATTCAAAAAACAAAGAATAATGACACTGGAAGAAGCTCAGAAAACAGTTGATCAATGGATTAACACCAAGGGCGTTCGTTACTTTAACGAACTGACTAACATGACATTGCTAACCGAAGAGGTTGGCGAACTTGCCCGGATTATTGCCCGTACCTATGGAGAACAGTCATTCAAAGCTTCAGACAAAGAATATAACTTGGCTGATGAAATGGCCGATGTCCTTTTTGTGTTGATTTGTCTTGCTAATCAAACCGGAATAAATCTTACCGACGCATTGCAGAAAAATCTAGAAAAGAAAAATAATCGCGACAGTAACCGTCATAAAAACAATCCAAAATTAAAGTATTGATTTACTGCATGAACCATTGGAAAATCATAGTAAATCCGAATGCCGGAATGCAGAAAGCCGGTCACGATTGGAAAACAATTGAGCGTTTGCTAAAAAAATATGAAGTTGAGTTTGAAGTGGAATTCACCCAAGCAAAGCATCATGGGATTGAACTTACCCAAGCTGCTATCCAGCAGGGATTCCGGAACTTTGCCATTGTTGGTGGAGATGGCACACTAAACGAAGTAGTTCACGGCATTTTCTCGCAAACAAAGATTCCAACTACTGAATTTACCGTTGGGGTGATTCCTGTCGGAACGGGAAACGACTGGTGTCGCATGTTTGACATCCCAAATGATTATTCCAAAGCTATCAAGATTTTAAAGAAAAGAAATATCTATGTGCAGGATGTGGGAGTAGTGGAATATGAACTTGGAAATCGCCGAGAAGTTCGCTATTTTGTCAATATGACAGGAATGGGTTACGATGCGATGGTGGCTCTGCAAACAAATCAACAGAAAGATAGTGGCAAGGCCAACAGATTCTCTTACTTTTTGAATATCTTCTCAGCACTATTTACATACAAAACCCTCAATGCAAAAATTATAATTGATAAACAAAATTTTGAAAGCGAATTATTTAGCCTAAATGTAGGAATTTGCAAATTTAACGGTGGCGGGATGAATCAATTACCTAAAGCCATTGCCGATGATGGCCTGCTCGACCTGAAACTGATCCAGCCCATCCGAAAAATAGATCTGCTGCTCCATATCCGGAAGCTTTATACCGGAAACTACCGCAATTTACGACAAGTAGTTTATTTTCAGGGAAAAGAAATCGAAATTCACGCTCTCGGCAACCCTGTTTGGATGGAAGTAGATGGCGAATCACTCGGACATTCTCCTTTCCGTTTTTGGCTGAAAGAAAAGGCGTTGAAGATTGTGAGGCGATAAAAAATTTATACAAAAGTGAATCCGAAATTAATCCAGTGTCATTCTGATATAGTGCAGATAGAAAGGAGTATCAAGGCCGATCGAATGCATAAGGATTAGACTATTACATTTTTCCAAGCAGTATTAAACGAAAAATACAGAAATAAAAAAGCGGGATAAAACCCGCTTTTTTGTATATATCACCCTACTATTCAACAGTTACTGATTTCGCAAGATTTCGGGGCTGATCTACATTACAGCCTTTCAATACCGCAATATGGTAAGCCAATAGTTGTAAAGGAATTGTAGCCAAAATAGGAACAAACATTTCTTCCGTATCCGGAATTTCCAGCCAGAAATCAGAAAGCTCTTTTACCGTCACATCACCTTCGGTAACAATCGAAATGATACGTCCTTTTCGTGATTTAACTTCCTGAATATTACTAATAACCTTTTCGTAACTTCCTTTCTTCGTAGCAATTACGACTACAGGCATTTCTGCATCAATCAATGCAATAGGGCCATGCTTCATCTCAGCAGCCGGATATCCTTCAGCATGAATATATGATATTTCTTTCAGTTTCAATGCTCCTTCCAAAGCAACCGGGAAATTATATCCACGACCTAAATAGAGAAAATTACGAGCATAGGTGAATATCTTTGACATATTGAGAACCTCCTCGTTGAGTCTAAGAATCTTTTCAGCTTTTTCGGGCAGGCAGTCAATTTCTTTTAAGAGTTCTTGAGATCGTTCTTCCGTAATTGTACCTTTTTCCTTAGCCAAAGCAAGAGCGATCAAAGCCAGAACAGTAACCTGTGCTGTAAATGCTTTTGTAGAAGCTACTCCTATTTCTGGTCCTGCATGTGTAAATGAACCAGCATCAGTAGCGCGAGCAATAGAAGAACCGACAACATTGCAAATTCCATAAATGAAAGCTCCGTTTTGTTTTGCAAGTTCAATGGCTGCCAGAGTATCAGCTGTTTCGCCAGACTGTGAAATTGCTATTATAATATCATCTTTGTAAATTACTGGATTACGGTAACGAAATTCAGACGAATATTCAACCTCTACCGGGATACGAGCCAATTCTTCAATCAGATATTCCCCTACCAAACCGGCATGCCAGGACGTTCCGCAGGCGGTGATAATGATTCTTCGTGCCTTAAGAAATTTTTCTTTATGATCAATGATCCCTGCCATCGAAATAACCTTGCCATCATCATTAATGCGTCCCCTGAAACTATCACGGATCGTTTTGGGTTGTTCGTAGATTTCTTTTAACATGAAATGCTCATAGCCTTCTTTTTCTAACTGGCTCAAGTTCATTTCAAGAGTATGAATCAGAGGTGTCTTTTCAACATTTTTCAGACTCATCAATTTAAACTCTCCATTACGCTTAATTACTACAATTTCCTCATCATCAACATATACCACATTTTTTGTATATTCGATAATTGGAGTTGCATCAGACGCCAGCAAAAATTCGCCATCACCAATACCAAGTACAAGCGGACTACCTTTTCGGGCAGCAATTAGTGTATCAGGGTCATCTTTTGAGATAACAACAATAGCATAAGCTCCAATAACTTGATTTAAGGCAAGCTGTACTGCTTCCACAGGACCAACATTATTGGTATCAATGATATATTCTATCAATTGAATCAGTACCTCTGTATCGGTATTACTCTGGAATGAATAACCATTATGAATCAGTTCTTCCTTGATAACTGCATAATTTTCAATAATTCCATTGTGAATCAATGCCAGGTTTTCTGATTGAGAAAAGTGAGGGTGTGCATTCACATCATTGGGTTCACCATGAGTGGCCCAACGAGTATGAGCAATTCCTATTGTCCCTGAAATATCCTTATCTTTAACGTAGTATTCCAAGTCTGCAACTTTCCCTTTCGTTTTATAAACTTTTAGACTACTGTTTAGTAATGCGATGCCTGCACTGTCATATCCGCGGTATTCAAGTCGTTGCAACCCTTTAATAAGAATAGGATATGCTTGTTTTGGTCCAATATACGCTACAATTCCACACATAATATTTTTAATTTTAACATTGTATTAATTGAATAACAATAGGCCCACCTTTCCCATGGGCTATTCAAATTGTAAAGGTAAAAGAATTATCGGACTTTCGTAAATATCAATTCCAATTTAATCCTGTCAGCAGCATTTTTATCAGTTCCTTTAATTACCACACGATTAGCAGTCGTTCTCCTACTGTCAAGAACAGCAACTATTCCACGATTAATATTTCCGGTAGTAATTAACTTTTGCAAATATCTGGTAACCCTAAACTGGTATTCACGGGTAGTTGAATTATAATAACCACCTTGATATGTATCTCCTTCTGATGCATCCAGAAGTGGTGTTAAACCTCCTGTAGAATCAGGTTCAAAAAGAATAATTCTTACGGGCTCTGCACAACGGGCATCCTGAATATCTGCTTTAAATCGTAAAGTTGCCTGATTTAAAACATACTTATTGTTTCCACTCCAGTCCTTAAAATAAGGAAATTTCAGAAACACTTTGGTTCCTCCCGCAGTTTGGAAATAAACGTTATTCTTCCCCGTTTCAGAACTCGCTTCTGCAATCGTTTTATTAAGTTGACTTTTTAAATCATTGCTTGCATATTGGTATTTGTTCCCATGATCGAACATACTGAAACGGGCAGTAGTTTCTGTGATTACAAAACTATACGTTTTTTGAACTGTGTCTGTTGCCTCTTTTTTATAATAAAGGGTCATCCCTGAGGGATATGAGAGAGGACTTAAATAGGCAATATGACCTTTATTTACAGCTCCGGGACTTAATTGAGTTGCTTTTAAATACAAGCCTTTCATATACTTTAAAAACTCTTCATTGTTACTCAAATTTGTCGAAGTAGCGTTGAGCAGCTTATTTCCAAACTGATCATTAAGACGAATTCTCAAATGAGCAGGCATTTTCACGCTCTTAATTGTAACGCTATCAGTAGTATTAAATATCACGTTTTTATCTGCTAGCGGAGTCGGAATATATTGAACGGATGAAAACGCATAGTAAGCACTATCTTTATAGATATCTTCATTCAATTCAAAGACTTTCACATTGACTGCCTGGGGCCTGTCGGCAGCATTAACAGCCGGATAAATTCCGGAATAGGCTACAGAAAGCACAACAGAGTCTAAAACGGCCTGAGTTCCAAATGAAGCATTGGTTGATGAAAGCCTTAACTGAGTACAGAATCCAGCTGTGAAAGGACCAAAAACAGGATCAATATAGCTTCCCAGTAAATTATAAGCATATTGGTATCCGGTTCTAAGAGAATCATCTATTTGAGTAATTGCATAAATAGTTGTAGTATCTGTAAATCCAACATTTAATTTATCTGATCCGGGCTGTGTATCCAACCCTATAAGATCAGCTTCTTTATTACAGGATGATAATGAAATGAGCAAAGTGATTGCCAGCACAAACCGGCTTAGTTGTTTGAGGGATAATTTCATTTGCAATTTTTGAATGCTATGTTGTTTCAATAAATTTGTTGTAGAATTCGTCATAAACTTCAACAATCTGTTCGCTGGGAACATAGGGCAAAAAAGGTTTGTTTTGAGCTTTAGCATATGCTTCCAGTTCCGGGTTTATATTTTCGCTTCCGATTATAATTCCATCTGCATAATCAATTGCAGTTTTCATTAAAGAAACGAAATCAGGCGACTTTAAGTGTTTAAGCTCTTTAATATTTATTCCATCAAACTTGATTTTCTTTAAGAGGTCTTTATTAAGTTCCTCATTAAAAGCATCATCATACAATGAAACAATGATTTTTGATTCACCAAAAAGTGGATTATCCTGATAAATTTTGCGAACATATAGAGGAACTAAAGCCGTAATCCATCCATGGCAGTGAATTACATCAGGTGCCCAGCTAAGCTTTTTCACTGTTTCGAGTACTCCACGTGAAAAAAACATCACTCTTTCGTCATTGTCATCAAAGAACACGTTATTCTTGTCATGAAAAATCGACTTACGCTGAAAATAGTCCTCGTTATCTATAAAGTAAATCTGCATACGTGCAGATTGAATTGAGGCTACTTTAATGATTAGAGGATGATCTGAATCATTGATAATCAGGTTCATTCCTGACAATCGAATAACCTCGTGTAATTGGTTTCTACGTTCATTAATACTCCCGTAACGAGGCATAAATGTGCGAATTTCTCTACCCTTTTCTTGAATACCCTGAGGTAAATAACGGCCGATAGTGGCCATGGGACTTTCCTTCAGGTAAGGTGTAATTTCCTGATTTACAAAAAGTACCTTGGCTTTTGTCATAATTTTCTATGTTGGGATAAAAATAAAGGGCAAAGTTAATAAATTAATTGACAGCATCCCAGTTTTTTATAAGTAATTCGGAAATGAGTGTACTTATTTCTCTAATTCATGTTTGGCAAATAACTTTCAAGGCTGTTGAAAACGTGAAAAATGGTTTCTCCGTCTTTTACCTGAAAGGTTAATTCTACTGCCTTTTGCTGATTGTCAGGAGTAGAGAGCGTGAGTTTTACTTTGTTTTCTCCAACTAAAAGCGGAATGCGTATATATGCAATTTCGTAAGGTAATGTTTGCCAGTTTCGGGTATCTGCTTTTTCGGTGATTGCATTAAAAATACTTACAGCAGTTCCTAAGTCACTGTTTTCTTTACGAGCCAATGCTTCAAGAGCTTGCTTGGCAGCCAAACGGGCAATTGCACTGGCCATCTCCCTAAGCATTCGATCTTGTAAGGTTTTAAATGCGATTCCGTTTAAATCCTGAGCAATTTCTGGCCGGTAAATTGTATCGTTTACAAAAATTTCTGCTTTTCTGTAATAAGGTTTACGCTCCGAATATTTTGGAAATGCAACACGTACAAAGCTGAGTTTATCGAATCCATTTTTCTCTTTTTCATTTTTATCGCCAATATAGACAGGATAAGACAACCCGTTTTCTTCGTTTGCAAACGTTACAAAACCATTTTGGCTTGATGTTTTGGTGAAATTGATACTCCATTCAGACTTCACAGGTCCCATTCCATTTTGCCAGATAAAGATTAACTCTCCCCCGGTTCTTTTAGCAGGAACATATTTCATATTGAACTTAGCTTCATACATTCTTAACTCTTCATAAAACCCTATGCGTGAAGCTGTGCGTAAAATATCTTTTTTAAGCTGTTCCGGTGCAGGAAGGTTAAAGTTTTTCTGATACGAACTTTCATACACCTCCAAAGCATTTCTGTAAGCAATAAAAGCATCGTTATATTCACGGTTTGCCTCATAAATTAATCCCATCATTATATGAGCAAAAGCATCATTTTGATAGCGATTTTTATGATCCGGATACTTATCATTGAGCTGATTGAGTTTTTCGTTGATACGGCGAACTTCCACTAAAGCTGTATTGTATTGTTTAAGATTTAGATAGTTCAGGGCTTTGTAATAGTTTACCATTACTTTTTCGAAATCTTCGGGCTGATACGGTCTGATACCCGGATTTGAAAGAAATGAGAGTGCTTCGAGCGCATAGTTTTTCTGAAACTCATCAATCATTTTATCTGCTTCTTCCAATGATTGATTGCTGATCTGATTCTGGTTTGTGATCCAGTTTATCCATCCATGATTGAACAGGTATAACATACGATTTTTCCCTTTGGCATCTTTGCTGCTTTTTTCAAGGAATTCGCGTGCTCTTTTCATCTCTCCATTAGAAATGTATTCCTGAAACTTTATATTTTTCTGATAGTAGGTAGCGCAACTGCTCAAGGTAATTACTCCCAAAAGAATCAAAATCAGGTATTTATTTTTCATGCCTGTTGTTCCGTTTTGTGCATCAACAAAAGAAAATAAACTCCGCAATCTGAAATTGAAAGATAAAATCAAGTAATTGCGGAGTCGAATTTAATTCTGACTTATTGCTTAATCTGAAATGAGTTTTTTAATTTCTTTATCGCCAATCCAAACAATTTCATTGGTTTCAAGATTGGTGAGTTCCAGATTGATTTTATAATTAACCACTTTGTCTTTTTTGTATTCGTCAACAGTTGAATTAATTGCACCTTGGAGAATAAAATCAGCGCCAAGTTCTCGTCCCCATTTTTTTACAGTTTCGGGTGAAGCATAATCTTGTTGATCAGCGCGTTCGCCGCGAAGTTGTTCTCGTTTTTCACCTGCCTGGGTTAATCGTACACGACGATCTTTCAAAAAAGCACGTTCAATATCTTTAATAAATGCCTCTGAGCTGATATGTTCACTTGTTTTATTCGCTACAATACCAACTACAACAACTGGTTTCTTTCCTTCATGTTTTTCCATGTATTCATTTAACCATGCTTCGCCTAGAACCTGTTCGATCATAGCATCGGCTGTCATTTTTGCATCTGCATCATTCCATCTTCCACTAAGGTCAAATTGCTGATCGGGTGAAACGCGCTTTACTTCGCGGGTAGAAGTACAAGCCTGAAATGCAGTTACTACTGCAATAAATGCGAGAATTTGGATAGCTCTTTTCATCTGTCTTATTATTTAATTGTGATTATCATGCGGAATTTGTTACTCATAAAAGCTGAAGCAACTCATCTCATTTTTAACTTGATTTTCTGTTTGCATACTTAACAATTACTATGCCAAAGTTACATTCAAAAAGGCATAATTTAAATTGTCCATATTATATTTTTTAAAGGTCAGTATTGGCCATTGCCGGAATAATCTCTGTTTTAAATTTTTCAAGTGCTTTATCCCACGCATCTTTAAGTGCATTTTCATAGCTCCTGACCTGCATTCCCTTTAAATCAGAAAAGCCTCCGTTATAGACTTCCGATTGAGTTTTATTATCCCAAACAGAAATTTCGCAATCCATATACACTACATAAAGGTCGTTTTTATCAAGATAAGGGCCTTTAATAGACTTCGTATTGATTTTTACCGTTAAATCAGCCTTTGATTCTTCGTTGCTGAACGAAAAGAGCTTTTCCGAAAGCTCTTTTTTAAATGATTGTCCAACAATTTTGCGGGTAGATGGTTTCTCAAATTCGGATTCTTCAATAACCATAAAAGCTTTTTTCCCTTCAACTTCAACAGTTATTTTGCATACAGGTAGTGAACTTTGAAATGAAAAAAGCTGTTTGATAATGTTTTCCTTTTCCAATTCACCCATTACAGAAGGGATATCAAGCATCGCTTGTATTTGTTGGATTTTCCCTTTACCTGTAACTTTTGCAGTGGTAAGAATTGATTTTCCTTCCTGATTTGTTGAAAGTATTTCATTTAGTGTACTTTTCCCTTTGGAGAAAATAAACTTCAAAGGAAGATTGCTTACCGGAAAAGCTTCTCCCTTTTCGTTTGTAAAGAATGCTGCCACGTTGATATTCTGCTGGATAGGAGCAGAAAGATTTACACTTATTTTGTCAGTATTCGGCGTCAAACGTATATGTGATACAATATTTTGCACAGATTTAAAAATTTCAGTCCCAAGATTTACAGAACCTGCCGTAGGCGAAAATGTAGTTAAATCGTCAGAGAGGTTTTTCTTCAATACATCAAATGCTTTAAGATAAAAGCTGAGAGCATTTGTGTAATCATGCTTTTCTTCATAATCCTTAGCACTTTCGTAATAATTAAGTGCACGTTTTTTTATATCTGCAAGCTTACGGGCTTTTATTTCGGTGTAAAGCTGTTTCGAAAGTTTGTAATAAACCCAGTATTCCTGATCATTTCCCCATGATGCAACCAATTCATATCCTTCCAAACTTTCTTTAATTGAGGTATTGATATATGCTTCAAACTCTTCTTTAAGCTCTTTTCTGTTTTCGAACTGATAAAGCTGAGTTTTGCCACTCACTCGTATTGAAATTTCGGAAACGAGGTCATTCAAAGCGTTATTACGGGCAATAGAGATGTGATTTTCGCTGGTGCTGCTTTTTCGGGCCGTACCTATTCCAATGTAATAATCATTGATAACAGGTCGGGAAATTACCCATGAAGGCTGATTTTCAGATTGACTTACATTACTTTCAGCAACAGGTTGAGTTGATTTGCATGCCGTAAACAAAGCAAGCATACAAAACAATGGAAAGAGGAACAATTTCTTCATAGAGTGGCAAGGTTTAAAAAAAAGACTAACAAATGTACTGAATTCTGAAATACAAAAACCTTGCCGAAAATCATCCAGCTGAAAAGTTGAAAAATGAGAGTATCACAAAATTGTTCTACACGATAAATGTACGAGTACTAATTTTAAGCATTAAAAACGCGATTGCCTTCATGGAATTTACGCAATATCTGATCACAATAACAAGCTTGTAAAGCACTGTTTTACAAGATATTTCGAGATAATTTTTTTTTTAGAAATCAGCTACCTAAATATCAAGAACAATTTTCTCATACTCGATCGACCTTACCATTTTTTCAATCGGCATTATCATTGTAGCATGTTTTTGTACAAATCTGCCTTTCAAAGAGAAACATCAAAAGAGCCTGCTCAAAAATCCTCTTATCTTGTACAAAAGATTGAGGTTGTGACTTTTTGAGCAGACTCTTGTAAATTGTATGATTAAATTATGTTTCAGAATTCGCTTTCACGGATTTCTATCTTCACGATTTCATGGCCTTTCCAGATTTCGCGGGCTACCTGTAAAATCCCCAAAAGTACAGAAAGCATCCCCAAGAGGAAAAGTGTTAGCGAAACGGTTTCTAACTGAGTAGCCTGAGTCATAAACTGTAGTCCTATTGATAATGACGCTAAAATAAAGAATGCTACGGCGATAGAGTAGAAAAACACGGCATTTCGGATAAGTTTCACTCTGAAACCAAATTTATCTACCTGCATCACAATACTGTTTAATCGTACTTTCTGCTCTTCTTCAATATTGTTTTTTCGCAAAAGCGAAACTAATCTGCGTTTTTCTTCCTCAAGAGCGCGGATACGCCCAACAACGATACTGTATTTATTGTTTATCCCCAGAATCAACAGCCCACATGCTGAAATCATTATACCGGGAGCCAGCATTTGCTGGATTATTCCTACTGATGAAAAATCAATCATAATGTTTAGTTAGTTTGTTTGCTGCTGCAAAGGTAGTACGAACGAAGCGGGTTGAACTAAATTTTATTAATTCATTAACGCCGGAAAGCTGCTCTTTACACTCACATTCAGCTACTTTACAGGAATATAGATAAACATTTTCGATTCAGGATGCTCTGGTCCGAGAAATTGTTGGTCATACCACTCAAAATCATCGCGACTATCTACTTCAAACTCGCTGTTTGGAAGCCATTTACCCCAGATAAAGTCGTAAGTTTCAGAAAGTGTTTGTAGTGAGCCTTTGTGTGTAAACACGGCATATTTTCCTCCGGAAATCTGTTTAGAAAACATTCCATTGGGAATGTCACGGTCAGAATCAACGATTACAGCAGTCATTGACTCATATTCAGTATCATCGGTAAATGTAGAAATATCGAAGTTACTGTCATTCATACATAAACCTACCGAAATTTCAGGTATAATACGATGTTTAATCTCAGGTACACGTTGTAAAAACTGTATCCACAGTTGTGGTAGTTTATTGTTTTTCAAACTTGTTAAGGTTTTCATCCCTACTACCTGAAAAGCTTCCAGTGTTTTGATTTCGGGCTTCATAGTTAATCCTCCTGTTAAATGTTTTAATTGATTGATTGTAATTTGTTTACGTTCAAACAATACCGACTTTAGTTTCCGTTTACGATAGTTTCCCGGGCTACAAGCGTATGTTTTATGAAATGAACGGATAAAGCTTTCGTGCGATTCGAACCCCAAAGCATACGCAATATCCATTACAGGCTGATTTGTATTGAGCAATAGTTGTGATGCTTTGGTAAGCCTGCGCTTACGGATGTAATCGCCAGGCGTTTCACCAGTTATTGCCTGAAACATTCGGCAAAAATGAAACATTGACACACACGCTATTGAAGCAACCTCTGTAATCGAAATTTTTTCGCAGAGATGCTCTTCAATGTAATCCGCCGCTTTCACAATTCGTTGATGGTAATCCATAGTGGTTTGCTTGATCGCTGCAAAATTGCAACATCCAAAAGAAAAATAATTGACAGTTTTTGCTGAAATCAGAGAGATGCATTACTTTCCCCAACTATCTCTATCCAAGCTTCTATAGTGAATTGCTTCGGCCAGATGTTCAGTTTTAATATCAGGGGAACTTTCTAGATCGGCAATGGTACGGGAAACCTTCAGAATACGGTCATATGCTCTGGCTGAGAGTCCAAGCTTTTCCATTGCAGTTTTAAGCATTGTCATTCCTGCATCGCTAATCACACAATATGTTCGGAGCATTTTACTTGTCATCATAGCATTGCAATGAATTCCTGAGAATTCCTGAAAGCGTTCTTCCTGAATCTTGCGAGCCTTTACAACACGTTCGCGGACAAATTCACTTTTCTCGCCAGGTCGGGCATCGGTTAATTCTCTAAAGGCAACCGGAACAACCTCAACATGAATGTCGATTCTGTCGAGCAGCGGACCCGATATTTTATTCAGATATTTTTGCACTACACCTGGTGCACATACACAATTCTGCTCCGGATGATTATAATAACCACAAGGACAAGGATTCATAGCTGCAATTAACATAAAGCTCGCCGGGTATTCTATACTTATTTTAGCACGCGAAATTGTTACTGTACGTTCTTCCATTGGCTGACGTAATACTTCAAGTACTGTTCGTTTAAATTCGGGTAATTCATCCAAAAAGAGAACACCGTTGTGGGCCAAGGAAATTTCGCCCGGCTGAGGAATACCTCCACCACCCACTAATGCCACATCGCTGATCGTATGGTGCGGCGATCTGAACGGACGAACAGAAATAAGCGAAATATCTTTATGTACTTTTCCTGCAACAGAGTGAATTTTAGTAGTTTCCAGTGCTTCGTGCAAGTTGAGTGGAGGCAAGATCGAAGGTAAACGTTTGGCAAGCATCGTTTTTCCGGCTCCCGGAGGACCAATCAGAATCACATTATGCCCACCAGCGGCCGCAATTTCGAGGGAACGTTTAATATTTTCCTGACCTTTTACATCTGCAAAATCAAACTCGTACTCATTTAAACGGGTATAAAATTCTTCCCGTGCATTGATAAACGTCCTCTCCAGTTCAATTTCTCCATTAAAGTACTGAATCACTTCCATAATATTTTCAGCTCCATAAACATCAAGCTTGCTAACAATTGCAGCTTCACGAACATTCTGTTTGGGAAGAATAAAGCCTTTAAATCCCTGCTTTTGCGCCTCTATTGCAATGGGTAATGCACCTCTGATCGGCTGTAAGCCTCCATCAAGTGAAAGCTCACCCATGATTACGTAATCGCCCACTTTTTCAGCACTAATTTGCTCCGAAGCTGCTAAAATTCCTATGGCAATGGTTAAATCATACGAAGAACCTTCCTTCCTTATATCGGCAGGAGCCATGTTTATCACGATCTTTTTATTGGGCAAACGAAAGCCTATATTACGCAAAGCCGCTTCAATACGTTGCTGACTCTCCTTAACCGCGCTATCAGGCAAGCCAACCAGCATAAAGTTTACCCCTGTATCAACATTAGTTTCAACGGTAATTGGAAGTGCATTTACACCATGCAATGCACTTCCAAACGTTTTTACGAGCATATCTTCATGTTTTTAACAGGATGAAGATACACAATAATCAGACTCAAATAGTATAAATACTTAATTATTTTTGTGGTCGATAGCCAGATTTATTAAGCAAATCCTGTCCATTTGTCATTAAAAACAATTGAGAAACAGTAATATCACTATTTTTCTCCATAAACTTTTTCACAATCTGCCATCCAATCCACTCACCCAATCTACCCGGTGAATTTTGAAATCCCTGCGTTGTCGGGCCTTCATTTATAAAACTTTTTATTCGATAAAAGTCTTTCTCAAACAAAAGTTTATTCTGCAAAAGGAAAGCCCAAAGATTAGCTTCATTCTGTTTACACCATTCCAATTGTTCTTTTGAATATCCGATCAACGTTTCTTCGGAAGTTTCTGGTAATGTAATATTTGCAAAATAAAGTTTTTTTCCCTGATAAATCATGATATCAAGCAAAGAACTGTTTCCGGCTGGTGGCAACGTAAGATTATAGGCCGCAATACTTTTCATGCAATCGGGCACAATATACTGACTGTCTAAACGAGCCGTAATATACTTGGGAATCCTCATCTGAGGGTAAAATTTATAATCTTTTCCCAGATATAAATCGGGGGCTATACAAAGAACCGAATCAAGAAAAATGATACGATTTTCATAATCCATTGCCGAATGATAGGTAAACACTTTGGGTACTTTTTTACCGGGCATAAAATGAAGATATCGAGTTAACGCCCCACCCAGTTCTTTTTCAAGAAAATCAAGTTTTGGATATTTTTTATTGACATCGTCATACACTTCCCTGATCGTTGGATCTGTTACAAATCCATAGATACGAAGAATGTTGCTGGTATCTTCAATATTACCACCTAAGAAAAAAGAATACTCCTGCTTATTTTTCCGTAAGGTCTCCTTTATCTGGTCGATATTCATTTCAAAAAGCACCTTTTCATAGCGGTGAATCTTCACATCAACAACTTCAGCATCATTAACATCCGTTTTGAGTCGTTTGTCTTTTTTGGAATCATTACATGCAGTAAATATTGCAATACTAACAATAAGGAGCAATACCAGATTTCTTTTCATATCTATACTTAAATTATATTCGCAAAAGTAAAAAAAGCAAGTATATTATAACGAAAAAGCGAGAGCTATAATACATATAGCTCTCGCTTATTTAAGCAGGTTTCTTTTTTTCTAGAAGAGTTTAAATCCAAGAGAAACATTCAGTAATTTACTTTTATAATTTGCATCGATTGCATCCGAGATATCATTTAATCCCCATTCATAGCGAACATCCAATGTAAAATTCATAATATCAATACCTGCACCCGCCTGAATTCCCCAAATAACATCTTTGTATCCTGCCGGAACAGGAGCAGATTGAATTGTGGCTCCATTAATCTTGTATTCCACATCTTTGCTCGTGATAAATGATACTATCGGTCCTGCCATTAATCGAAGGTTAAATACCTTCATATCAATAATTTTAGCACCGATAAGTACTGGAACATCAATCGTTTGTAATTTTGTTTCCTGAGAATAAGTAACATTTGGAAACTGAGGGCTTAGCGTAACCGTTCCGGTGGTAAAATCCCCCCCTTTTGTGGCCCAGTAAACTTCAGGTTGTAAGTATAGTTTACCATACGCATTTATGCGAAGGAAACCGCCAAAAAGAAATCCAGCTTTAGACTCTTCTTTCAGATCATTCGCATTATGAAAGTCCGTTACAACCTTTGATGAGTTGAATCCGATTTTCGGTCCTAAAGTAAATGGTAATTGGGCAAAAGCACCTGTTGCCATGATTATCGACAACATTACAAGTGTGATACGTTTCATTTGATTCTATATTTGATTGTACAAAAATAAGGATTTCAAATTTCTGTCAAGTCGAAAAAGCGTAAATTTGCAAACAGTGTATTTTTCTGGCATACGCTTTGTATCATCAGATTTTAAACCAATCGCTATGAAACGCTTTCTCATTTTAATTGTTTCGCTGACGTTTATTCAATCAGCATTATTTGCACAAACCAAAAACAGTGCCAAACCCGAAACCGGATACAAACCTTTTAAAAACGGGAAAACATTTGCGGCCGGAATAAAGCTTTCTCCTAATATTTCGTGGATGAAACCTGACGCAAAAGGGTACGAATCGAACGGCATACTTTTCCGTCCACTAACGTGGGGTTTTATGCTCGATTTTCAATTCATGGATAACTATTATATCTCTACTGGTTTTGATGTAAGAAGTTGTGGTGGAAAACTAAAATATTCTGACTCAGTACAGTTAACTACAAACGGACTAAAAACATACGGAATGATGGAACGAACCTTTAAACTTCGTTATGTTGAAATTCCATTATCCTTTAAAATGAAAACCCGCCAGTTTGGATACATCACCTATTACGGCCAGATTGGTTTTGCAGCAGGCTTTAACCTGAATGCCGATTCAGATGATGAATTCACTTATGGAAATGCACAAATTTACAAACAGGAAGATAAGATTAAGGATAATGTTGCGTTTATGAGATTGTCTATGGTGTTGTCTGCCGGAATGGAATATTCACTGGGAGGCTCAACTTCCTTGTTCACAGGGTTTACCTTCAACAATGGATTTACAAATATCCTGAAAGGTCAATCCAATGTTCCACCCGGAGTTGGCCTGGATGCAATTGGTAACTCTCTGGAACTTAATATTGGCATTATTTTTTAACAAACAAATTAACATGAAAATAGCTCTTGCGCAAACAAATCCGCATATAGGAGATTTTGAATTAAATACAACTAAAATAATTGAACGAATTCAGGAAGCACGATTACAGGATGTTGAATTAATTATTTTTCCAGAACTTTCACTGTGTGGTTATCCTCCGCGCGACTTTCTTGAATTTGACGACTTTATCGAAAAATGCGAACAATCTGCGCTGAGAATTGCAAAAGAGTGTGTGAATATATCTGCACTGGTCGGAATGCCTACCCGAAACGATAACCCCAAAGGCAAACCGCTCTATAACAGTGCTGTGTTATTGCAAAACGGCAAAATAAAAGACATTTTCAATAAAAGCCTTTTGCCAAACTATGATATTTTTGACGAGTACCGCTATTTTGAGCCCAACCGTTCGTTCAGCATACTAAACCTCAACGGAAAGCGCATCGCAGTTACTATTTGTGAAGATTTATGGAATATTGGAGAAGAATCACTCTATCCTAGTGACCCAATGGATGAACTCATCCGTTTTTCCCCTGCATTTATGGTAAACATTGCTGCTTCGCCCTTTAATTACAAGCAAAATGAGATCCGGAAAGAGATTCTGAGACGCAATGTCCAAAAATACAATTTGCCATTAGTTTACGTAAATCAGGTAGGAGCACAAACAGAAGTCTTATTCGACGGAGGTTCACAGGTAGTGAATAATACTGGCGAATGTGTTCTTGAAATGGCCTATTTTAAAGAAGATTTCCAGATTATTGATACGGATAATTTATCCAGTCCCATTAAATCCAAACCCACAGAAGATATTGAACTGATTCATGATGCATTGGTGATGGGAATCCGTGATTATTTCCAAAAAATGGGCTTTTCAAAAGCAATTTTAGGTCTTTCCGGAGGAATTGATTCAGCAGTGGTATTTGCACTTGCTGCAGAAGCTTTAGGCAGTGAAAACGTTTGGGGAATCCTTTTACCTTCCGGTTTTTCAAGCGATCATTCCATCCTCGATGCCGAAGCATTGGCCAATAATCTGGGAGCAAAGCACAATATAATCTCTATTGAAAAAGCCGTTGAAACCTTCGGACAAACACTGGAGCCTCATTTTAAAGACCTGCCGTTTGGATTGGCCGAAGAAAATCTTCAGGCTCGTATCCGCGCAGTTATCCTGATGGCATTATCCAATAAATTTGGCTACATTCTGCTCAATACATCGAACAAAAGTGAAGCAGCTGTAGGTTACGGAACCCTTTACGGCGATATGTGCGGCGGAATTTCGGTACTGGGTGATGTGTATAAAACTCAGATCTACGAGCTTGCACATTACATCAACCGCGAACGTGAAATCATCCCTGTAAACACCATTACGAAAGCACCCTCTGCAGAACTTCGTCCCAATCAAAAAGATTCGGACTCTCTACCCGATTATGATATTCTTGACAAAATACTCTATCAATACATAGAATTACGACAGGGACCTGCAGATCTGATTAAAATGGGATTTGAGGCAAACATTGTCAAAAAAACACTGCATCTGGTAAACATGAACGAATACAAACGCTACCAGTCCCCTCCTATTCTGCGCGTTTCACCCAAAGCTTTCGGCTCCGGACGACGCATGCCAATTGTAGCAAAGTATCTGGCGGTATAGAAAAAACTACTATCCATTTTACCACAAAAAACCTATTTATCAACCAGATACAGACAATATTCTTATTAAAACACCACAAACAGGAAATCCTGTTCGTGGTGTTTTTTTTGATATAAATCAAAATTGGATTAAAGAGGTTGACTAAACAGATTATACTTGAAATTAGATCATTCTGTATATCTCCGCGTAATAATACTTTAATTACACAGAGTTCTTTTCAGACAGCCTCTTTACTCATTATACTATTTGTTTTTGATTTGTTTTGATAACTTCTGCAGATTAGCCATCGAGTCAAGAACTCCTTTTAAGGCAGTAACCAACTTTTTGTCAGCTAAGCGGATTTCTTTAACAGTTGGATTCCATCCCGGAACGCGTTTGATAACCAGTTTGCCATTTTCGTAAGTTATTACCCAACCGCCGCCATCTACCAGCACGCTATCGGAAAACATTATAAAGCCTCTGAGTACTTCTTCCAGTTCGCCAATGTTGAAACGATGATCGGTTCTGCGATTTTTGTAAAAAGCGAAGGCAATATCGTTACAATATCTTGTCATAAGCAGATTATTTGCAGTAGGTTGAGCTATTTGCAAAAATGCCCTCCATGTAGTAAAATATTTTTGTGGCATCAGCTCATTGAAAGCAGTAGCCGTTTCATCGGCATTATCCGTAGGAACTACTCCTTCCTCATTGGCTAACGGACTTAAGCCTGAATCGGGCAAAATATTTACAAAATCATTGTCGTTAAAATCGCCTGCATCTATATCAAAAGCGTCTATCCATACCCCGTTACCATAACCACCGGGAATAGGAACGCCCCCTGTTTCGATATAAAAAACAAGAATTCTGATTGGGCCATCCGTAACTCTGACCTCAGGAAAAACAAATCTGTCGAATGAAACACAAGGTTCATTAACTCCACCCGAAATGCTCAGAAAAGCAAAACTACCATGATGCAGATTTCCGGCAGCATCATTCCAGTCCTGTTCGCCAGGAGAAAGAAAAGGAGGAATAACATCATTGGTTTGAAGGATCCCTGTATTATAGGTAAGAATGGACGTAATAGCCGAGCCACCCTGTCCGTGACGTCTTCGGCGTCGGGTACCTAAAGCATAGGCACCATAAATAATCGTAACTTGTGATGACATTTGTTAACCTTTATTAATTTACGCCTACTCTGTCAAAGCTTTTCGGCTACCGCTATTTTTTATACTTCCTGATCTCCACTTTAATCCAAATATTGAACAATCACCAATCGTTTCTTTTTGTGGTTATATTAATTCATTTCTTTAATTAGGTAAATATATAACCTGATTATTTTTAATATTATTTAATTTCACAAATATAATACGCCAAATAAGAATCTGTTAAAATTTAACAAATAAAATCGCTATGAAATATATTAAATATTGATTATGAGTAATTTGACAAAAACTCAGTTAATAAAAAAAATGACAATAAATTAATTACATGTTTTTAAAACGCATAGCATTAGACATTTTTTAGAATTGCTACATCCTTTATTCAATAAGGCTTTCCGTAAATTTTAAAATTTATTTACCGGTTCCGGGCAATGCCTGCCAATTATAGCAAAGTATCGGGCGATATAATCGAAATCGAGAATTGGGAATCGGAAAGTCTTACAGCTTCCCGATTATATTTTTATTATGTTGGTTATAAAAATCTTTCCCTTCCGGAGTATATAAGAAATCCAATAATTCTTTGTAATGATCTGTTATCCGGCCTCGTACCATTTTCATGGTAGAGTTCAAAAAACGGTTTTGTTCTGTAAAGGGTTCTTCGAGCAAAGCAAAAGTTACAGGAAGCCAGCGGTCAGGGAAATGCCCGGCATGTTTGCCTCCTTTGGAATATTGATTGATTTCGTGTTGTAAATGCTTTAGAAAATTTTTCTGTCCCGACTCCTGTTTTAAATCGGCATGATGATGCTTGGCCCATCGACGAATGGCTTCTTTATTCGGAACAATCAGGGCGGTGGTGTACGGATTCTGATTATTGTAAAGCATCACCTGATCAACAAAGGAAATATGTTCTTCCATCATTCCTTCGATGCCTTCGGGACTAAACTTTTCGCCATCATTTCCAATCAGCAGACTTTTAAAACGTCCCTGAACATATAGGAAACCATCTTTATCCAGATTTCCCATATCACCGGTGTAAAGCCATCCATCCCTAATGGTTTCGGATGTGGCTTTTTCATTTTTCCAGTATCCTTTCATCACATTTCCACCCCTGATTACAATTTCACCCTGTTTTGTTGAAGGAATTTTGTTCCCATCAAAATCGCAGATTTTAAATTCCATTGGTTTCACCAGATATCCGGATGAACCAAGCTTATGGCGGTGTAAGGAGTTTGAAGAGATAATGGGAGATGCTTCTGAAAGTCCATAGCCTTGCATCATTGGAATACCAATTGCATAGAAAAATCGCTGTAAATCAATATCCAGCAATGCACCTCCTCCAATAAAAAAGACCAGGTTTCCTCCAAAACCCAGACGGATTTTACAGAAGAGAATCTTGTCAAATAAAGAGACCAGTGGTTTAAGTAAAAATGCAAGTCCCGAACCTTTGTTGTTTCCTTCTTTATTATAAGTATAAGCTGTTCTCAACGCAATTTTAAAAAGCAGTTCGGCCACCATACCTTGATCATGAATTCCTTTTTCAATATTTTTTTTGAAGTTTCGGGCTAAAGCAGGGACACTCATCAATAGATGAGGCTTTACTTCTTTGATATTCAATGGAATATTCTTCAGAGTTTCCATGGAAGTTTTGCCAATCTGAACCGAAGCAATGGAAGCTCCTTTACCAATAAAACTATACAATCCCGCAGTATGCGCAAATGAATGATCCCAGGGCAAGATAAGGAGATTACAATAGTATTCAGGGATATCCATCAAGGTGTACGCCTGTTCTACGTTTGCTGTATAATTACGATGCGAAAGGATAATTCCCTTGGGGTCGGAGGTGGTACCGGAGGTATAGCAAATGTTCGCAGCATCGTTTTCCGTTACAGCTATGCAACGTGCTTCAAATTCATCACGATGGGATTGTAGCCATTCTCTCCCTTTCTGTATCAAGTTACCGATAAACAATTCATTATCGGAATATTGGATTTGTTCATCAAAGTAAAGAATCCACTCTGTTTGAGTAAGTTCATTACGAAGTTCTCTGATTTTTGCCGACTGAGTAGCTGAGGTAATCACTATCCGGCTTTCCGAATGCTGAATTCGGAACCGTATTTCCGACTGTTCGAGCAATTTCACCGAAAGAGGCACGTTTACAGCCCCGATGCTAACCAAAGCCAATTCCGTTATTAACCAGTAATTTCTGCCTTCGGAGATCAACGCAACACGATCACCATGATTAATTCCAAGCTGAATAAAACCTGCTGCAAGGGCATCAACCAGCTCTTTTACCTCGGAATAGGTGAGTGTCGTCCAAACATCGCCTTGCTTTTCTCTTAATAAAACATTGTTTGGAAATTGCGTTACACTTGAATTAAAAAAGTATGACAAAGTGGACATGGTTGACGTTAATTTAAAATTATGAATTAAAAATCAATAGATTAAAAGAAACTGTGAGACAACGATATCAATTCTGTTCATTCTCTTTACAACTTCGCATTCGAATGATTTCCAGATTACTGATTTCAAATTGGAAGGATTCACTTTTCATTTCTTCCTGAGATAATTCAGCCGGTTTAAATACCATCTTGTTTTTTCTACCTGAACGAGTTACACCCGGTTTCATACAAACCTGAACCGTATCACTGCTTTCACGAATTGTACCATTTACATAAAAATCAACACTGAATTTTATCTTAACATTCTTTGAACTGATATTTTTTGCTTTGATTTTAAGTACTTTCGGACTTTTAAGCAGATACCACTTTTCGCGAACCCACTTATGAGAAAATTCAATACTATCAATTACCCTTCGTTCTTTATTTTTAGGCAATTCATTTGTTTTCTGCGCATTGGCAAATTGCAGAACAAACATCAACATTAAAAATAATCCAAATAGCTTTTTCATTTTCACTTTTTAGTTTCGGAAAGCGAAAATACAACAAAATATAGTGACGAAAAATAACAAAAGGACTTCTTTACGGATAAGAAGCAATCTGTTTACACCTGTATGTAACCGTTGATCTGGGGTGTATAGAGGCATTTGAATTAACACTGGAAGCAAAAACTTTTGGGGTGATATATGAACTTTCGCTATTTAATGCGATCATAAATTCATTTTTAAAAACAAGGCATTTATTTCTTCACTTTATCATTCAAGACAAACCGATAGGGCAGCAATGCATCCTCTCCGGCATAATCTATTCCAATACGGGGAGTAACATTTAATTCTTTTTCAGGATACCTGAAATCGGTAGTTTCAATCCATATCTCATGTCCATATAGTGAAGTTCCGGTTTGCGAAAAATGCAACCCTAATGCTTTGGTAAGTTTACCGGGGCCATTTAAAAAGTTCTTATCCACTTTTTTCTTTCCGGTACGCTGCAGCATAGTTTCAATTCCGTCAATGGGTTTTATTGCCCTGATTAATACTGCATGTGGGATATCTTTTTCATTTGTAACCACATTAAATAACGAATACATTCCATAACACAGATAGATGTACGCTAATCCGCCTTCCCGAAACATAATCTCAGTACGTTGTGTTCTGCGACCATTGTAAGCATGGGAACCTTTGTCTGTTACGCCTGCATACGCTTCTGTTTCCGTAATAATCCCGGAGGTTAGATTTCCACCAAAACATGTGCACAGTTTCATGCCGATAAGTTCCCGGGCAATTGTTACTACATCAGACCGGAGATAAAATGATTTTCCGGGTAGATTATCTCTGCTATTCATACTTCTCACGACCAATAAAGCTCACCATTCAAATTCTCAGTTATTTTTTCATTTTCGAGCAACCACCGTACCACCTTCACAAGATTTTCTTCCGGAATTTCGTCGAGTTTTTTAGCAAGTTGTTTTATTGTTAAGTTTTGCTGTTTCAAAAGTGGTTTAAGCTCATTCACCACATTATCGAATTCAAGCTGACTAAGTTCCAACTTATTTCTTTCAATACAAATATCACATTTTCCACAACGTTTGCTGTTGATTTCACCAAAGTATGCGAGCAAAAACTGACTTCGGCATTTTACATCCAACTCTACGTACTCGATAATCGCTTCCATTCGTTTTCGAGCTGCATTTTTCAGAAAATCATAACTTTCGGGAGTAAGCCTCAGATCTTTGGCATCCATACGCTCTGAAGTAAAAATGATTTGCGGTTTCTTTTTCGATTCCTGATATGTAAGAACATCAAATTTATGGAGGTTTTGCAAGGCTTTCACAATTCGTGTTTCCTCGATGTGAATCCGTTTGGATATTTCAGTTTCGCTGATTTTTACAAAATCGGCAAACATGCCTCCATAAGACCGAAGCATCGTTTTTAACAATGAATCGTATGCTGGATTTGCTACCTGAAACCGATACAAATTTTCTTTCCCGATATGAATAAACACCTTTGAAGAGCCATTTAAATCTTCGTTCAAAATCAGATACCCGTCTTTTTCCAGAATTTTCAATGCATTGTAAACAGTGATGGGCGAAAGTGACAATAATTCCGAAAATGAACGAAGATCAAAATCATAAGTCTGATCTTTTCCCCCTCCGAGCGGAACTTGAAAATGATTCCCAAGCATTTGGTAAATTCGCTTAATTTCAGCAAGTTCAGGATACGAAGATGAAAAATTTTGTCTTAAATTATCAATATCCGAATAATTGTAAAGCAACACTGCATAGGCTTGTTTTTCATCCCGGCCAGCCCGACCTGCTTCCTGAAAATATGCCTCAGGAGTATCTGGTAAATCGAGGTGAACCACTGCACGCACATCCGGTTTGTCGATTCCCATTCCAAAAGCATTGGTCGCTACAACCACCTGAGCCTGATTTTTAGTCCACGATAATTGTGCTTTGTCCCGATCTTGCTGGTTTAATCCTGCATGATAAAATGCACTTCGAATTCCATTTTTATTCAGGAAATCAGCTATTTCACGAGTCTTCTTTCTATTTCGGACATATACAACTGCACTACCTTTGGCTTTGGCAAGAATCCGAATCAATCGTCCCAGCTTATCTTCTTCTTTAAACGCAAAATAGGTAAGGTTTGTACGGGAAAAACTCTTTTGAAAGACATTGGGAGATTTGAATCCGAGCTTTTCCATAATATCTTTCACCACATCAGGAGTAGCCGTTGCCGTAACTGCTAAAACAGGAGCCTTGGGATGAAACCTTCTGATTTCAGCAATTTCAAGATAGGGAGGACGAAAATCATACCCCCACTGTGAAATACAATGAGCTTCATCTACTGCAATCAGATTAACCTGCATTTGAGGCAAATGACCCAAGAACAAATCGGTTTTCAGTCGCTCAGGTGATATATACAAAAACTTAAGTTTCTGATGAACCGCATAATTTAACATAAGCTCAATTTCACGACTATGCATTCCCGAGTAGAGTGCGGCAGCAGGAATGCCTCTTCGGTTAAGTTGCTCCACTTGATCTTTCATCAACGCAATCAAAGGAGTTACCACAAGACAAACTCCGGGAAGATGAATCCCGGGAATCTGAAAACAGAGTGATTTACCTCCACCAGTTGGCATAAGGGCAAGCGTATCTTTCTTATCCACAACAGACTGAATAATCTCTTCCTGTAATGGGCGAAACTGACTATAACCCCAATATTTCAACAAAATAGACTTTAGCGGCACAATTTTTCAGTATTTTAAAATTACAGGCATGAATTTTGTACAATTCAAGCGGTAAATTTACAGTAAATTTAACCCCTAAATCTCCTTTTCCTTCCAGAATCGCGAAGATTTTCAGAACCACAAATTTTCACGCATGAAACTTCTCAAAACCATCTGTCTGATTTTAAGCATAAATCTGAGTGCACCATTTCTTAGTGCTCAGGAAACCCGCTTCAGTTCCAGACAGGATTCTCTTGATTTTGAGCTACTAACATCTTCTTACAACAATGACCTGAATAAGGCTGTACAATTATTGAAACAAGGGGCAAATGTAAACACGGTAAGTCCGGATGGAATCACACCGCTGATTTATGCAGTTCAAAATGGCAATCTTGATATGGTCAAGTTACTTTTTTATAACCATGCCGATTATAGTTACCAAAGTAATTATTATGATTCGCCTGTTTTCATGGCCTTGAAATTTAATGACCTTACAATGATGGAGTTTTTTCTTAACAAAGGTGTTGATCCCAACCTTATGGGGAAAAGTCGAAAAACATTGCTTTATGTAGCTGCTGAAAATGATTTATTTACGATAGCCGATATGTTACTGTATTACAAAGCAAATCCAGATCTGGGAAATTATTACAACTGGACTCCATTGATGATTTCAACCTTTAATGGCCATACTGAAACTTCAAAACTTTTGATTGAGAACAATGCCAATACGAACGTCAATGATTTTGATGGCATTACCCCCATGATGATTGCAGCAGCTTGCGGAAATGATACATTATTAAGAATTCTCATCCAGAAAGGAACAGATCTTTCTGCCCGTGATAAAAAAGGAAATAGTGCGCTTACATATGCCATTTCCAACGACAAACCTCTGGTAACAAAAATACTGATCGAATCCGGTACATTGGCTTTTGAAAAAGACCAGAAGAAATTACGTGCAATTGCGGCAAAAAACAAAAACAAAGAAATTATTGAACTTCTGGATAAAGCCGGAGTCGCACCCTTAAAGCTCGGTTTTGATGAAAACCGGATTCTGATAACCGGAACTTTGAATTTCAGCGATATTTTGAACGGCATGTCGTTCGAAACGGTTGAGCGGAAATATAAATTCGGACTCGAAGGAGGATTTATATTCCGGCCCTACCGGAAAAAGGTTTTGAAGGATGTTGGTGACAACATAACTTACCAATACAGAGAATCCAAATATTCATTTTATGTTGGAGTTCACAAATATTTTATGCTGGATGAATCAACGCTATCGCAAAGCGGATTTTTCGCAGGATTGAACACATTGTTCTCGTGGGGAAACTATGCTGGTACCGAACACAAGCCCGACAAAAACATTTTATTTGCCCCGGATGCAGGATTCTTTTGGAATTACGGTATTATGAGTGTAAAAACCGGCTTTCAGTATCTCGATTTCGGATACGAGGAATTTTCCCCTTACCGTTTTACCTTATCAATTGGGTTTCGCTGGAATGGACAAAATCTTTCCAAAACAACAATTCGTAAACCATGAAAAAAATACATTATATCTTCATGATATTGTTTGCACTAACATTCAGTTCATGTAATGATGGATTACCATGGGTTGAAGATTGCAGTGATTATGATTATAGCGATTGTAACCAGATTGAACCAGACTCAACAAATCTGGTAATTAAGGCTACTATTGATAATATTCATTCGAACGTACCAATCACTATTTACAGAGGTACAGTTGACAATGGAATCGTTCTTTATTCAGGCAGCATGATTCAGTCGGAATTTTATTTCAAAGTCCCTGTAAACGAGAATTATGCTGTAAAAGCCATCTATAAAATCGGGAATAAAACCATAATTTCGGTTGACGGAGATTTTGTAAAAAAGAAATCGAAACGTGTATGTGATGCAACCTGCTGGGCTGTTGTTAATAACGAGATGGACGTAAGGCTGAGTCAGTGATCAGCTAGTCAGTGAACAGTGAAGTTTCAGATGAATTACTTCCCAGAATTTCAATGATGGCTTCGTATTCATAGCCTTTGGAAAGCAGATAGCGTATGAGTTTTGGACGTTGTTCGGCAGGAGAAAGATTTTTCAGGCTTTTGAGTTTCTTTTGGGCAAGTTGCTTTAGGGTATCGTGATAACTTTCTGTTTCAAACTGCTGAAATGCAGTATGGATTGCCTGGCTACTGATTCCTCTTGATTGCAATTCGGCTTTGATCTTAACTTTTCCCCATCCTTTGATTTTAAACTTTCCGCGTACAAAAGCGTCGGCAAAACGTTGTTCATTCAGAAAATTTTGTTCCAGAAGATGATGGATCAGTTTTTCACTTTGTTCTTTAGATAATCCCCACTGATAAAATTTTTGCCGGATATAAAAAGGGCTTCGTTCCTCAGAAGCGCACAGTTTCATGGCTTTCTGAAGGGCAAAATATTCTTCCGGTGAAAGATTGGGAAGCATTTTTAACCCGCTTTAATCACGTTATAATGAGTATCGCGCTCAACAGGAAGCCGGTTAGCGGATTTTATCAACTGCATCATCTCCTGAGAAGTCATACTGGGACTGGTTTCTTCAGCTCCAGCCATAGAATATATTTTTGTAGAATCATTGATGGTTCCGTCAAAATCATCTACTCCAAATCCGAGTGCCAATTGTGCTGATTGTTTTCCCAACATTGGCCAATACGCTTTGATATGATCAATATTATCAAGGAAAATTCGGGTTACAGCAAAGTTTCGAAGATCTTCCAGTAATGAAACTTCTTGCAAATCGGACATAAAGTTATTCTTATTCTTGAATTTGAGCGGAATAAACGCTTTAAAACCACGGGTTCGATCCTGAAGATTTCGCAAACGGTTTAAATGATCAACCCGGTGTTCATAAGTTTCGTAATGACCATAGAGGATGGTAGCATTTGAATTAATTCCCTGATAATGCAATGCTTCGTGAATATCGAGCCAGCGTTGTGAACTGGTTTTTTCAGGACAGATTTCGGCTCTGAGTTTTTCATCGAAGATTTCGGCTCCTCCACCTGGAACAGAATCTAATCCACAGGATATCAAAAATTTTATCCCTTCTTTAATTGAAAGATCAGACTGCCGAAACATAAAATCGAGTTCAACTGCCGTAAACGCTTTGATATGCAATGCCGGAAAATCAGCTTTTATCTTACGAAGTAAATCTCCATAATAATAAATATCATGTTGAATATCAACACCTCCTACAATATGAACTTCACTAATACGAGCACCGGCGTTACGAATTGTGTCAAGAATTTCATCGTGTGTTTGTTCCCATAAAATACCACTTGCCGTATCAGAATATGAGCAAAACTTACATTTATATTTGCACCGGTTTGTAGGTTCTATATGAATGTTACGATTGTAATAAACGTAATTTCGGTTCTTGAATTCGCGAACATAATTCGATAACAACGCCAGCAAGCTTATATTGGCTTCTTTATACAGCAAAAGGGCTTCTTCGGGAGTTATGCGTACATGTTCATCAACCTTTAAGGCTATATTCCAGAGATTTTCGGAAATCGATGATTGTTGTTGTTTGAGTATTGGATATAGTCTCATGATTCATTTTATTTTACAATCAAAAACTTAAACATAAGCGAACTGGTTTCGGTAGTAAGTTTTACGCAATAAACACCATTCGCAAGCAGAATGTTTTTTACCTGATAAACAGAAGTAACTGGTTTTATGCCCGACTCGGTCAATACATTTCTGCCCGTTAACGTATACACAGTGTACGATATTGACGAAGGCAATGAATTTCCAAAATCAAACACTAAGCAGTTATTCTGCATATTATAATACGCTTTGTATTCATCCAAAACCTGAATGTAAGAATATTTCTTCCGCGATTCGGTGACTCCGTTTGCGGTAGCTCTGAGTTCAACCATATAATTCCCTGCTTTGGGATAACGGATATTCTGCGGGTTAACATCAACAGAAGAATCGGGTATGGCACCCTGAAATCTCCAGACATAGGTATAAGTCCCTAATGATTCGTTGATGAAATTTATGCTTTCACCTGCTTTGATACGGGTTTTGCCAGCTGAAAAATCCACCTTGGAATAGGATATTCCTTTTAAACTTACAGGATTCAGATTGTCAGGATCCAGCCATTCTCTGAGATGAGTATCGGATGTTGTTCCATTTTTATCCCAGGAATACCCGAACTTTCCATAAAAATCATACCCTGTGAGGTTCTGACAATGAGATTCCCCACCCGAAAGTGTACCTATGATATATCCCTGAGGATTATAAATAGGTGAACCAGAAGAGCCGCCTTCGGTAACACCATACCCATTCAATGTTTGAGACCATAAAACTCTCCAGTGGGAATAAATACTACTTCCATACCAATCGGACGTATCGAGTTGAGTAGTATAGGTAGATATTTTTTTGATGTCGCCCTGAGGATGATGAATGGAGACACCGTTGATCGATTTTATTTCGCTTCTATCCCAACCTGCAAAAAATGGATTATAACTTTCCGGAACATTATTATTTAACTGTACCAGATAGAAATCAGAACCCGTTGTACCAGATGTCCCTCCCTGTGCTTTTTTCACAGCTCCCACCATTGACTTTGAATTTAAATTCCCTTCGGAAGATGGATTTGAGCATGATGGGGCTTCATAATTAAAATAAAAAATCCATTGACTTATTTCAGAAGCTGGCGCAGTTTTCCCACAATGATCGGCTGTAAGTATGTATGGAGTGTAATCTTTCCGGGTATTATTCACCAAAGAACCTGTACACCAAGATGTTCCTCCATTCAATTTTACCAAAATACGAACTATGGATTGTTTCTGTTCCTTCCATTGATCGCCTTCGCTGCAGTTTATATTCACCTCACAATCTCCTGATCCGCCAAAACTTTTATATTTGGAGGGAAATCCTTCTGCACGATACGCATAAGAGCATTCCGAAATAAACACCTGACATTGACTAATCTCTTTTTCAGGAACTTCGAGCTCTACAATCAGGCTTTCGCCTGGAATAAACTCCGTAGCAAACAAATTATTTTCAGGATTATTCTTTTGGGTAAACGCTCCTATCAGGAAACGTTTATCTTCACTGTAAACAAACATTCTTGCACGCGAACTTAACCGAAATCGTGAATAATAAAGGGCGACAGCCACTGCTTTCTCTGCCTTTATTTGATAGCAACAACTCATAATTCCGTTTCCATTATCCTGCCAAAGTCCTTCTTTCAATAAATCTTTCCCGACAGGTAAAACGATTCCCATTCGAAGCGGTTCTCCATGTTTTGACATTTGTTCATCCTCTTTCAGGAGTGATTGTGTATCCATTGCTCCGATTATGTATTGAGGTATGTTTTGTTGCGATTTATGTAAAAACGATACAGGCATTCCACCTTCGCTTATCTGTGCAAATGAATTTTGCACAGATATAATAGCAAACAACAGAAGGAATTTTAATGCTTTGCTCATAGCGCTTATCCGATTAGCTATTCAAAGTTAATGTTTTTTTGAGAAATGAATGATTTACAATGCTTCTGAAAAAAATGTTTTTTCAGATGTTCATTCATTCTGAAATCCCGGAATTATTTACAGCACGTTGTTCACCTGCTCCTTAATTTTTTCGAGCTCATCTTTCATTTGAACTACAACGCGTTGCATTTGTGCATGGTTTGCTTTTGATCCGAGAGTATTTATTTCGCGCCCCATTTCCTGCGTAATAAATCCCAGCTTTTTCCCTTCGGATTGTTTGCTGTTAAGCGTTTCAGTAAAATAATCACAATGTTTTTTGAGGCGTACTTTCTCTTCGGTAATATCGAGTTTTTCGAAATAAAAAATTAATTCCTGTTCAAAACGATTAGAATCTGCCTGATGTTCATCAGCATACTTTTCGAACGTTGACTTAAGTTTTTCGCGCATCAGCGTCATGCGTTCTTCTTCAAAGGGTTCTACCTGATTAAGTAAATCCAGAATAATCTGTACCCGCTTGTGAAAATCGGCATCAAGCGATTTTCCTTCGCTCAGCCTAAACTGATTATTATTTACAATTGCCTGGTTTATACAATCCTGTACCATTTTCCACTCATCATCGCTTACTTCATCCATCTCACTTTTCATCACATCCGGGAGACGCAAAATAAGTGAAAGGTAATCAGTTGGGGCCTCGCCAATCTCTTCGGCAAGAGCTTTCAGTTCATGGTAATAATTGGCAGCAACCGCCTTATTGATGCTTAAGGGAAGATCGGATCCGGTATTTTCGATACTCAGATAAAAATCAATTTTTCCACGTTCGAGGGTTTGGCTGATTAGCTGCCGGATTTCCGGTTCTTTTTCGCGATAGAGTGACGGAATTTTTAGATTGAGATCAAGTTGTTTACTATTGAGCGATTTTATTTCGGCAGTGATCTTTTTACCGGGAAGAAGAACTGTAGCTTTCCCAAAACCTGTCATGGATTTTATCATAATCGTATCTTTTTTTGCAAAGGTAGTTTGTTTGGTGCGAACTTTATGTCTCACCTAGCACGAAATGTATGTAGTCTGAAAGGTGAAAAGAAATTATTAGTCAGGACAGACACACCAAAAGTGGTCGAAGACCCTTTGGGTGGGAAAAGGAAAAAAAACTTCCAATCCTTTTATTCTCCTCAATCCCTTAATTTTGATAATAAGCTACCTAATGGCAATTGACTCTTGCATCTTGATTGACAGGAAAATTGTTAAACGTTCAATAAAATTCACAAACCGAAATCTTAAGCCTTGAAGGAGTATTCAATAGAATCAAAGATACATTTTTAAGCCCAGTTTTCCCTTTTCATTCTTTCCACATCACGTTTCTAACTTCTTAGCTTTTCTATCACGCTCCTGAAATCATTTACATCCTGCAAACGCTTTAAGGTATTGAAAAGATCGGGGATTTCGGGAAACTGATACTGAAAATAGATCCAGTATTCCTTTAATTTGTTGAGCATATTTTGCGGAGTACTGTAATGCGTAAGAAGTTCCGAAAGCAAATAATCATAAAAGTGGAAGAACCGGGCTTGTCTTTCATGTATCGGTAAAATTTCCCCGGTTTTAATTTCTTCGGCTAAAGCCGGATTCATCAGCAAACCACGCCCCAGCATAACACCCTGAGCTGTTGGATAACGCTTTGTAATATTTCGGTAAATTTCTACAGAATTCACATCCCCGTTAAACACAAAGTGATGATTGATTTCGGGAATTACCTCATCAAACTTGTTGAGCCATAAACCACCTTCGTAAAACTGAACGGCAATACGTGGATGGATAATGATTTCAGTTAAAGGATAACGATTCAGCAACTCCATCACCGGAAAAATCTCATCAGCAGAATCTTTTCCCAGACGAAGTTTTACGGACAAACGTGCATTTATCCGTGGAATCACATAGTCCAGAACTTCTTCAATCAACTCAGGATAAGGCAACAACCCTGATCCCCGCTTTTTTCGGCGGATATCTTTAGCCGGACAACCCAAATTCCAGTTTATTTCGGTATATCCTAATGTTTCAATAGCCTGAGCTAGCAATAAAAAGTCGTATTTATTGTTTCCCAAAACCTGCGGAATCACCGGTTTGAGTCGGTTTGCTTCCGGAAATAAACCCTGCAAACGTTCAGGATTAATCTGTTTTACCGATACAATAGAAATAAACGGAGCCATCGCCTTGTCGATGCCACCATACACGGCAGCAAACGCATTGCGGAAATAGAGTTCTGTTAATCCCTGTAAAGGAGCAAGATAAAGTTCCATCCGTTTTTGATTGAATGGACAAAGATACGTTATTGCTTTTAGCCGGCAATTTCAACCTTTTGACAGAAACATTGTTTATTGGCCTGAGTTAACCCCGATTGAGGAAATATAGCAGTCTAATCTTCATAAACTTGATCAGCCTTGACATTTCAAATCATTGGTATTATCCCCAATTTTATGGTATAAGCTGTTTCTATATTTCTTTTCCAATATCCATTCAATTGGCAACCACTCATTTTTAAATTTCCAACGTTTAATATTCTGTCACCATGATTCACCCCGATAATCCACTGCTGGAAACCACCGTCACCCAAATTGAGCAAATTGCACCGCACGTATTCATTATCCGGATTCCGAAACTATTTAACTTTGTTCCCGGACAGGTTATTGCAGCGGGCCTCACTGCCAATGATCCCGAACCCCGGCTTTACAGTATAGCCAGTGGCTTGCAGGAAAAGCATATATCTATTCTGTTTCAGCGAATTGATGACGGGCTACTCACTCCACATCTTTCCGAACTCAATCCCGGAGATACGATTTATATTTCCAAGCCCTTTGGAACCTTTTATGGCAAAGCCGGAAAAGCATGGTGGATTGCTACCGGAACAGGAATTGCACCTTTCTACTCCATGTTTAAATCAGGATTAAGCAACGATAAAAAACTAATCCACGGAGGGAAATACCGTCATAGTTTCTATTTTGAGAAAGAGTTTTCAGCAACCCTTAAGGATAATTACATCCGCTGCTGTTCACGTGAAGATGTTTCCGGGGCAAAGCGAGGGCGTGTTACCCGCTACTTACTTTCACTCAGCGAAATTCCTACCAATATAAAGTATTACCTTTGCGGAAGTGCAGAAATGATTGTGGAAGTACGTGACTTACTCCTCGACCGGGGAGTCCCTTTCACAAACATTCATGCGGAAATTTATTTTTAACCAGCAAGATGGACAAAAAAACACTTTTCGGGAAAACATTAACAGAACTTACAGCCTTAACAGCCGAATGCGGATTACCCAAATTTGCGGCAAAACAAATTGCCGACTGGCTTTACAAAAAGGAAATCGTAACGATTGAACAAATGTCCAACCTCTCGAAAGCACATCGTGAACTGCTAAGTGAAAGATATACCTTGGGTCTCGAGGAACCCATAAATGAGCAAAAATCGGTTGACGGAACCAAGAAGTACCTCTTCCCTGCCGGACCCAATATGTTTATCGAGTCGGCCTATATTCCCGAAGATGACCGCGCAACGCT
Source organism: Bacteroidales bacterium (assembly GCA_963667975.1). Taxonomy (GTDB): domain Bacteria; phylum Bacteroidota; class Bacteroidia; order Bacteroidales. The sequence continues at coordinate 1,925,340 of OY764079.1, read as the reverse complement.
TTGTGTTTCTTCACAGGTTGGATGTAAGATGGGGTGTTTGTTTTGTATGACCGGAAAGCAAGGTTTCCAGAAAAACCTTACTGCCGGACAAATCGCGAATCAAATCCGAAGCCTTCCAGAACGTAGCACACTGAGTAACATTGTATACATGGGTATGGGTGAACCTTTCGACAATATAAATGAAGTGTTAAAAAGTACAGAAATACTCACTTCCGACTGGGGTTTTGCGATGAGTCCCCGAAGAATAACCGTTTCATCCATCGGCATAGTTCCGGCTATGATACAATTTATCGAACAAAGTCAGTGTCATCTGGCGATCAGTCTGCACAGCCCATTTGATGCCGAACGACAAAGCCTGATGCCGATACAACACGTATATCCTATCGAAAAAGTGATAGAAATAATCCGTAAGTACGACTGGAAACATCAACGCAGAGTTTCGTTTGAGTACATTGTTTTCGACGGAGTAAACGACAGCATGGAACATGTACGCGGACTGACAAAATTATTGAATGGACTGGCCTGTCGCATCAATCTGATTCGTTTTCACGCCATTCCAGGTTCTCCTCTAAAAGGAGCCTCCAATGATAAGATGATTCGTTTTCGCGATGCACTTACCGATAAAGGATTATTCTCTACCGTACGTCAGTCGCGCGGCGAAGATATACTTGCAGCCTGTGGAATGCTCTCAACAAAGGAGAAACAAAAGAAAAGTGATGAATCATAACAGCATAATAAAATGATTCACCAATGCCAGTCAGAATAATTTCACATGGAACAACCTTTAAAGGAACGATCTCATTTATCGGCCTAGGAATGATTGTTGTAGGGATATTTCTGTTTGTTTCAGGAATTCGGAATGATGACATTTTTCCCAAAGAGATTGCAGGGATTCTTTCTTTGATTGTTGGATCATTCTCGTTCCTTTCTATCAGAGGAGTAATGATTAATCTTGAACAAAAGCAAATTAAGCCTTACTTTAATTTCTGCTTTTTCAAAATTGGGAAATGGCAACCTCTGGACAGATTTAACCTCATTAAGCTTAAGTACATTTTTGAATCACAAACCATGAACAGCCGTGGTAATTCAACCAACTATCAAACCCGGTCGTTCGATATTATTCTCATATCATCTTCGCACAAAAATATCACGCTAAAAGAGTTTCCTGAATATCACAAAGCCGTTGAATTTCTTAATGAATATGGAATATTATTGGGACTACCCATAGAAGACAAATACAAAGATATTTTGTCCTGAAAAACACTTTCAATTCAAAACTAGCTCATCCTATTCCTCTTTAAAAAACATCTTTTTCAACAATCAACCAAAATTACTCATTCATCCCCCTTTTTCCGTCATTCATCGATTTCCACAATGTAAGGTAATCGATGAAAAATACTTTTGCATCATCAATTAAACTATAATTGAAACTGGATATGAAAGCGGAGCAAATCTATAACCTGAACAATGCCAACGGTTTTTACAATCGTCTGGAATCATTTTCGAATCGTTTTCTTGACAAAACGCCGCAGGAAATTTTCAATCTTGCCGGTGAAACTTACGTATGGGTAAATGAAAACGAAACAGAAAAAGCGCGTACTACTCAGGAATATATGCTCGACTGGTTGATTTTTTCGGTATTCTGGCGTAATTATGCTCATAAAGCGATGCATACAAATCCAGCGATGCTCGCTTTGCTTCGAAAACTTTACAGCATACGAAACGAACGCCCGGAGCAAAAAGCACAGATTGATGAAATTCGCGGAAAACTTATCTATAAATTCATTGTATCCAAACCATCTAAGGATATAATCCCTGAGATAACCCAAAACCGCCTTGCCCGTTTTATTCTTTGGCTGGAAGCTTCTGGTGATTTCAAGGAAGAAGCTAAACGCGTCCGACTTTTACAGCGATTTATCTTTGAAACTGTCATGCCTCAATCTCTCTATCAAACACTTTTAAATTGGTCAGATAGTTTTGTTATCGAAGCTCAAACAGAATTAGGAATCTATACCAAAGGAGTTGGAATATTTCTAAAAAACCAGAAAGAAGAATACCGTAATCGGGAAGATATACTATTTACGGCCCGTCCGGAATCCGATTATCACCTTAATATGTTTGGTGCATGGATTCTGAATGAAGCTTTTCGTGAAGGGTTTGAACAAACAAAAAAACGCGCAATCCTTTTGCCTACCTGCATGAGAACAGATTTTCTAAACTGTAAAGCTCAGAAAAACGGATTGGAGATGCGCTGCACTGCATGTAATCCGTACTGTAACATCGGAATGATAAAAAACATGATGATTGAAGAAAATACCGAAATATTTCTAATTCCTCACTCTTCTGACTTTACCCGTTTTCTGGAAAATTGGCAAAATAATAGCGAAACCGGATTGATTGGTGTTGCATGTGTACTGAATCTGCTTCAGGGAGGGTTTGAAATGAAAGCATTAAACATCCGGGGACAATGCGTTTTTCTGGACTTTGCCGGTTGTGCAAAACATTGGGACGCCAAAGGAATTGCAACAGCCGTAGATCCTAAACAATTAGCAAAAATAACTGTTAATGAGTGTGATTAGCACTATTTATCCTCTGACAGCCATGACAAAGCACGATATAATATTAGTTGACGAAAATAATACAGAAACTGGAACTGGTGAAAAAATGGATGTACACAAAAAAGGCCTGTTACACAGAGCTTTTTCGGTACTAGTTTTTAACATACACAAAGAGTTATTGTTACAACAACGAGCTCTATCCAAATACCATTCCCCTGGCTTATGGACGAACACCTGTTGCAGTCATCCTCTCCCGGGAGAGGAATCGCTGGATGCAGCTCACCGCAGATTAGTCGAAGAAATGGGATTCGACTGCGAATTAGAATGGGAATTTAACTTTATTTACAAAGCAGAATTTAACAACGGACTTACAGAATATGAATTCGATCAGGTTTATATCGGCAAATATGATGGCATTCCGGTAATAAACCCCGAAGAAGTTGAAAATTACAAATGGGTTAGTTTACCGTGGTTAAAACGAGAAATATCTGAAAATCCTGATCATTTCACTGTATGGTTTAAATATGTTATAGAAATTTATTTCAAAAAGGCTGAAATATAAAAAACACGTTCATCTCCTGTTTTTACCCGTTCATCATCTAGTTATCACGATTAATCTAAATATATATTCCACTATAATTCAGTGGTATTACTTTTGCCATTGCAAATTTAGGCTAAACTTTTTACTAAATGGCACGAAATTTGATTAAAAACTAACCCCAAAAGAAAGCACTATGAAACACTTTTTCCTTATCATCGTGGTTGTATTTGCAACCGGGTCATGCGCAAAAGCGCAATCAGACGAAAAACCACAATATTTATTCGGAGCCGACAGCAAAGTTTCTGTAAAAGGTTTTGGAGCTGTAATCAATGAATTTTCAGCATTTAAAGATAATTTCTCATTCAGCACTGGTGGTGGTGGAGCTGTTTTGCTCAATCAGAAATTCTTTTTCGGAGCTTATGGTATGGGAATGACTACTCAGCACTCCTATGCCCTCTCAACAAAGTTAGCCAACGGCACTCTAAAAACCTATACAGACCTTAGAACACAATTCGGTCATGGTGGATTTTGGATCGGATACATCCACGATTACAAAAAGCTTATCCATTGGTCAGCAAGTACAAAAATTGGCTGGGGATCAATCTCTTTTACCGACAGAGATTATAAAATTGACTACCACGACGAATTAGGTTACGATCAGGTTTTTGTTCTAACACCACAAGTAGAAGCGGAACTAAATATTGCCAAATGGTTTAAGATCAATGCAGGAATTGGCTACCGGTTTGTTACGGGAGTTAATCAATCTTACCCTAATATCAATGGTATTGAAACAAAATTCTTTAAATCTACTGATTTCAATACTCCTCAGTTTTCACTGGGATTACTTTTTGGAAATTTTTCACGATAAGCATGTACAAACTCATTAAAGAAACCAACACGCATGAAAAGAATAACACTCATCGTACTCATCCTTTTATTTAGTTGGCCTCTGATTGCGGGTACTCCCGACAAAAGTGGCAACAGTGCTGTAAAGCGTTACACTCTAAGCGGGAGTATAAGTGATAAAAACAATGGCGAACAATTAATCGGCGCAACACTTTTTGTAAAAGAACTTAAAACCGGAACCACCAGTAATGTTTACGGATTTTATTCTATCAGTCTCGAACCCGGCGAATACACCTTCACATGGGCTTTTCTGGGCTATGAAAGCATTGAAAAAAAAATAAAGCTTACGGCAAATACCACACAAAACGTTGAACTTGTTTCAAAGTCACAAAAGCTTTCTGAAGTTGAAATAAGGGCTCAGCGTGCCAACGAAAACGTTGCAAAAAATGAAATGAGCACCGTAAAACTAAGCTCAAAAACTATTAAAGAGATTCCGGCATTAATGGGCGAAGTTGACATCATTAAGGCATTACAACTTTTGCCGGGCGTACAAGCTACCAGCGAAGGTGCCACTGGATTCAGTGTTCGTGGTGGTGCTCCTGATCAAAATCTTATTCTTCTGGATGAAGCTACCGTTTACAACGCATCTCACTTTCTCGGATTCTTTTCGGTATTCAACAATGATGCCATCAAGGATGTAACCATCTACAAAGGAGATATCCCGGTACAATTTGGCGGAAGACTTTCGTCGGTTGTGGATGTGCGCATGAACGACGGAAACAACAAAAAATTTGCGGCTACCGGTGGTATTGGAACTATTTCGAGCCGTTTAACAGTGGAAGGTCCACTGGTGAAGGATCAAACTTCGTTTATCTTGTCAGGAAGAAGAACCTACTTTGATTTATTCCTTCCTCTATCAAGCGATGAAAATGTTCGTGACAACCAAGTATATTTCTACGATTTCAATGCCAAAATCTCTCATAAGATCAATGAGAATAATCGCATTTTTCTTTCGGGATACTTTGGCAGAGATGTGTTTAACAATGATTTCTTTCGCATGAACCTTGGAAACCAGACTTTTACAATGCGCTGGAATCATCTCTTTTCAAAAAAACTTTTCACAAACTTTACATTTATCCAAAGCAAATACGACTATCAACTGGGAACTACTCCCGGACAAGCCAACTCTTTCACTTGGAAATCACAGCTTCTGGATTATGGGTTAAAAGCTGATTTTAATTACTTTATCACTCCTGAAAACAACTTAAAATTCGGCGTTAGCTCTATCTATCATGTGTATCATCCGGGAAGAGCTGCTGGCGACGGAGACAACAGTCTCTTTACCGAATTCATTGTACCGAATAACTATGCCTTTGAGCACAGTATTTATGCAGGAAACGATCAAAAAGTAAACAATAAGCTTTCGCTGAAATATGGAATCAGAGCGACTCTGTTCCAAAACATCGGAAGTGCCACCATCTACAACTATAACACTAATTTTGAAGCAATTGACTCTACTGTTTACAAAAAAGGCGACATCTTTAATCATTATTTCCGCATTGAGCCCCGCTTCGGTGCTGCATATATGTTCAACGATAAATTTTCTATCAAAGTAAATTATTCACGTACGTATCAGTTTATTCAGCTCGCTCAAAACTCTACTTCCGGTACTCCGCTGGATGTCTGGTTTCCGGCAAGTCCAAATATTGAACCACAAAGTGCTGACCAATTTTCACTCGGATTTTTCCGTAACTTTCTCGGAAATACGTTCGAAGCCTCTATTGAAGGTTACTACAAATTGATGAACAATACTATCGACTTCAAAGATCACGCACAGTTACTCCTTAACGAAAAGCTTGAAGGTGAGGTAAGAGTAGGTGAAGCAAAAGCTTACGGCGTTGAATTTTTGTTGAAAAAACCAGACGGAAAGCTCAACGGATGGATTAGCTACACTATTTCGCGAAGTGAACGTACAATCCCTGGCATCAACGATGGAAGAACCTATCTGGCTCCGTTCGATAAAACCCATAATGCATCGGTAGTACTAAACTATCGCATCAGCAACCGTACTACACTTTCGGCAAATTGGGTATATTACACCGGTAACCCGGTAACCTTCCCTACCGGACGTGCCAACATCGGTGGCGTAATCGCGCCTATCTATTCTGACCGAAATTCATACCGCATGCCCGATTATCATCGTTTGGATGTGTCGCTCACACTAAAAAGCAAGGAAAAGCCAAACCGCAAATGGAGTCACGAATGGGTATTTTCGGTGTATAACCTCTATAACCGTCACAATGCATGGTCGATACAGTTTACCAACGACGAAAACAAACCCAATACTACTTATGCCGAAAAGGTATATCTCTTCGGATTTTTACCTGCTGTAACCTTTAATTTTAAATTCTAAGAACCGATGAAATCACTCAAAATATTATCTGTATTTGCAGCATTCATCCTAATCTTGAATGCATGTACCGAACGTATTGACATAAAACTCGACGATACATATACCCGTCTGGTTGTGGAGGGAGCAATCTCTACGGATACTACCCGCCATATTGTAAAACTGACCAAAACCAGCTCCTACTTTGCAAACGAAGAGCCTCCGGCAGTTTCGGGAGCAATCGTAAAGATTAGTGATGGGACACAGGAATGGACCCTTACTGAAAATCCGCAGAAACCGGGTGTTTACGAAACCTCACCACTGGTGTATGGAGTACCAGGCAAAACCTACACACTGACAATTCGTAACGTTGATATCGACAATAACGGACAAACAGAAGAATACACTGCTTCATCGCTTCTTCAGCCTATCAATTCGATTGATTCTATCCGTACAGAGTACCGTACCGATTACGATGCATGGGAGATTAAACTCTACACCTATGATTCACCTATGGAAGATCATTATCTCTTCAATCTCTACAAAAACAATATTCTGCAAACCGACACCATTACCGAACCTCTGATTGTGAACGATAAATTATTCAATGGAAATTATACCAACGGAATCGGAGTAGCATGGTTACGTGATGAAAAAACCGGGGAAAAAGGAAATGTGGGTGATCACGTGCTACTCGAAATATGGGGTATCACCAAAGATTACTACAACTTTATCAGTGACATTGGTCAGGAAACCAGTGGAAGTAATCCAATGTTCAGCGGACCTCCGGCCAACATACGCGGCAATGTAAACAATGGTGCTTTCGGATTTTTTGCGGCCTATTCTATATCTCGTGCCAGTGGAGTATTGAAATAGAAGTCAGAAACCGTGAGAGCGTGAAAGCGAAATATGAAATAAATTTTACCCGAAAGGGAACTCTTTATATTTCTCATCATTACAAACCGAAAAGCTGCTCTGTATTGAGCAGCTTTTTATATTTACGCACTCTTTTTATTGATTATCAGCAGCATCGCCCCTGAAGCTACTTTGTAGCCGATAAGTTCCCCAGATAGATGGCAAAGGAATTCGTATGCAAGATTTGTAGTAAAAAGCAATCTAATCTACCGAAACAACTGTCATATAAATTCAAGAACATCCAGCGAAAAAACTACCGTTTCCACAACTTTCTATAAAGTGTACCGTAACCAATCTCTACGCATTCACCTTCAGCATCCTTTTCAAGGCAATTTATCTGGTAGAGTTCCAGTGTATCTCTGTTAAACCGAAAACCATATTCAGTCATATTCTCTTTAGAGGAACCCAGTTCTACCAAATCAATATTCAAACCAGCATCCCAGTAATCAAGTCGTGGAAGATAATATCTGAAACCACTTAATCCCGAAACCTTTCCATCCCTACTCATTTTAATATTCTCTCCTTTGTCACTCATATAACTTCCATTGAAAAGCAACTCTTCAAGAAGATAAATATCATTTTCATTCACCATAACATGAACCTTCCGATAAATAACAGAGCCTATTTTGATTTTATTCCTAGACATAATCTTTATATCACCTTGTTTTTCAACAAATAGCGAATCATCTGTATTCCATAACTCAAACTGTCCTCTATTTTTCACAACTGTTACCTGAATTCCCTCATGAAAATTAAGAATTTCTGTTGTTCTGACTGTTGTTTCTGGCGATATTTCAAATAACTCACAATCACCCTGTGCTTTACGAGGTGATTTAGTTTTCATCAACGTATTGTAATAATTTTCACTCAACCAGAAACCTGCAAATGGAACATCAGTGGCATACTTTTTATAATCATCTGAGGAGTGTTGTTCTGTATTGTTATGCTTAGATCCACACGCTGTCAAAAGCACACAAAGAGCAAGAATTAATAGTTTTGGAAACATTTATTTTTTGTTTAAAATTCAACATTATGCGTTTTACACCAATACCTAGGCAAACAACAATTTGAATCATTTATATTCAACTCCTTATATATAATTCTCTTATTATTGCTACTTATTTGTGAAATTCCAGAATGCGAAATATGCATATATTCATAAACTATTGTATAGATTTCACAGGTTTCATCATTATGCTTATTCGAAACATCTTTACAAGAAACTGGTTTAAGAAATCCGTTTACATGTAATACATTATTTTCCGAGCTATTCTTTAAATATATCGTTGTATCCTGAAAGCAACTAAATGAGAATTTTAGATTCATTCCATTTATTACAGGCTTAGAAGACCTAATAGTGTATCACCATCTATACCAGTTGTTGTACCAGAGCAAACATTATTATTAGTATCAACAAGAGAAACATTACAAAATGGAAGAGTCGTAGAATCTGCTAAAGAAAAAGCAAATCCTTTAATAATACTATTTTGAGAATATGTATATAAAGAAGTCAATGTCAGCAGCAAATACAATACAGGTTTCATTGAACACGAATATTAGAAAAACCAAATATATGTAATTTAGCAATATAAGCCCTATAAACAACGCTCAAAAAGAGTGCACCTTCTACCCTGTACCCTTCTCATCCTCCAGCTTTCTTCGCTTTTTTGTAGCCCATTTGAGCCAGCAAGCCCATCACCCGTTCACGGAAATCGCCCTGAATAATAATTTCGCCATCCTTGGCACTGCCACCTGTTCCACATTTGCTTTTAAGGGTTTTACCCAGTGTTTCCAGGTCGCTTTCGCTACCGATAAATCCCGTAATAAGCGTAACCACTTTGCCTCCACGATGTTTTTTATCGAGCCAGACCCGCAGATCTTGTTGTTCGGGAGCCAATGTTTCCTCCTCTTCGGATGAGTTATATTGATAGTTGAAGTCCGGATTGGTTGAATATACAATCCCGTCTGCTTTTTTCTTTGCCATCTCTCTGTTCTGTTATTCTGAATATCAGGGAACCAATAAATTTAACGACTGTGGAACAATGTTTACTTTCAGATTTTTCTTCAGCTTCACGGCTTCACCGTCGATATTCACTACCTTGTTTCGTTTACGGAGAATATAAATCTCTTTCCCCTGAATAATTTCCACATACTTCGATTTATCAATACGGTTTTGAAGCAAATAGGGCCCCAGCATAAATGCCTTGTACCAGGCCACTTTGCGCACAATGCAAATATCAATCAGGCCATCATAAATGCTGGCATCTGGGGCAATTGTGGTATTATATCCGAATTGATTTGAATTAGCCATACTCACAAACAAAGCTCGTCTGTTGTAATTAATTCCATCAATAATCAACCGGTATTTTTTGGGTTTGTACTGAATGTACTCTTTTAAAACAATGTGCAGATACGACCAAAATCCACGAAAAGGAAATTCGGAAAAACGTTTGGCTACCAAAGCATCAAAGCCTACTCCGGCAATACTTACAAAAGGAGTCTCATTAATCATGACGGTATCAATCCGTTTTACATTTCCTTTGTGAATAATTTCAAGAGCCTTTTTTACATTTTTCGAAATTTTCAGGAAGGTAGCCAGTCCATTTCCCGAGCCAGCCGGAATAATTCCCAGCACGGCATCTGTACCAATTAAAGGTTGCGAAACTTCATTGATCGAACCATCACCTCCCACTGCTACAATAATATCGGCACCATTTTTCAGTGCTTTTTCCGACAATTCAGGAGCATGGCCCGCACGCTGAGTATAAAGAATTTCGATATCAAATTCATTTCGGGCATCCCAGCGTTCAATCGCTTTCTCAACTTTTTTCTTCTGGCCAATTCCTGAAATAGGATTAATGATGAATACGATCTTTTTCAAATTTCAAGGATTTAATAGGTGAGATGATTGTGAATAATTCTGTTGTTAAACTGCTGAATATAAGCCCGCAAATAACGCTCCATCTCTTTTTGAACAGCCGGATTGCGGGATAAAATATCGTGTTTCATCAAAGAATCTGTTTCCAGATTGAATAACGACAAACTTTCTTCACCATCAAATTTGAGTACAAATTTATGCTTTTGCATCTGATATTCATCATTCAGATAAGAAATATGAACTCTGCTCACAGTACTATCGAATAAATTATTTCCAAACGAGATAAAAGGCTGTCTATATCCACACAACTGAGCCACTGTAGGCAAGATGTCGATATGCTGGGCTATTTCGGTATTTATGCCTTTATACGTACCTTTCGGCGAAAAAAGTATAATTGGCACAGCATACATTCCTGTTGACGATTGGTAATATCTATGGCTTGCCTGCGCAGTATGATCAGCCGTAATAATAAACAATGTATTATTATACCAGGGCATGTGCTTTGCAGTATTAAAAAACTGGCGTAAAGCCTCATCGGCATACATTACTGTTTCATGAATGCGCTGTGTTCCTTTCCTGAATTTACCCTTGTATTTATCTGGCACTTTATATGGATGGTGTGACGAAAGCGTAAACACCGAACTTGCAAACGGTTGTGGGAATGTATTCATCTTTTGAGCAAAGTATTGCAGGAAAGGCTCATCCCATATCCCCCAACTTCCATCGTAGTCCTTTTCATTATTATATTGCTTACGGCCATAATAATGGTCAAACCCGGCGACTTTCACAAACGATTCAAACCCCATGGTTCCATTGGTTCCCCCATGAAAGAAAGAGGTGTTGTATCCTTGTTTTTTCAGGATTGAGCCCATGCTTTCCAGTTTATTTCCTGAATAAGGAGAAGTAATATATGCTTCATTCATCATCGATGGTATGCCGGACAGAATTGCCGGAATCGCTTCAATAGAACGTTTTCCGTTCGCATACGCCCGTGTAAAAACAAGCGACTGGCTCATCAATGAATCCAAAAATGGAGTATATCCTTTGTACTTACCTTTGTCAAGAGTTGGATTCAGATACGCTGAATACTCTTTCGAGAAACTTTCCAAAATAATAATCACTATATTGGGTCTGGTTGTATCACTTGTATTCGGAATATACGTATGTACCGGATTGTAAATTTTCACCAATTCCTGTTCTGCAAAATCTTTTCGTTCTTTCAAACCCTGAACCCCCAGAGTCTTCAGAATCGTAAATGGAGTATTAAGAATCAGCGCAACATTTTTGGGTTCAACATACTGTCCGGCATTTATCTGATCAACCGGACGCAATTGTAAGCCACCGCGTACCCCTATAATCCAGATTGCAAACAAAATAAAACCCAGAAGCAATCGCCCCGAGATATTCTCTCTTGATTGAAATCGTTTTTTGAGATACCGAATTCCTTTGATATCCACAACGCAAAATGCCGCATATACTACAATCCAGATCAGAAAAACATGCCAATAATCGCGTACAAATAAAGGAAGAAGTGTTCCGTAATCATCCCCTGCACCCAGATAATTGAAAATATCACCAGTAGTACGTTTAAAGGTATATCTGAAATAGATAGAATCTGCCAGATTTGCACCCAATGCCAAAAACGAAAGAAAAAAATAAAGTCCGCGCGTGGTATAATTTACATATTTTTCAATATTCGGAAACGAAATCAGCTCAAGGACAATGACCGGAATCATCAGCATCAACACCGTTGAAATACCATACACGATATTTCCCCATATTATTCCCAGCGTTTCCGAAAAACCGAGTGCTGTAAAATAATCGGTATTACTGTAATAAAAAACCAATTGACTCAGATTAAGAACAATAAATAAAAGCAGTGCCCTGAAAAGAAAACGGGTTAAAAGTAATTTATTAAGATTCGGGATTAAATTCATGCAACAAAGTTAAAACAATGAGTTGGATGAAAAAACCCGATTTTGGGCAAAATCGGTATGTTTTGAAGCATTAATCTTTCGGGTGTTGAAAAAAAAATGTTGACAACCCTTTTTTACACACAGACAAACATCTATATATCAATATATTACAAGTAATCTGCGAATGTTAAAATTTCTTAAAAGAATTTTGCACTCTCAATAATTTTATGTGTATCTTTGTCACCAGATTAATTAACCAATTTTAAATTTACGAAAATGAAAAAGTTATTCTTATTGGCTATCGCTGGCATGTTTGCTTTCGCAGCTTGCAACAACAAAACTGAAGAAGCTACTGAAAACGTTGATACAACTGCTCAAGTTGAAGAAACTGTTGTTCAAGAACAACCAGCTACTGATTCTACTGCTACTGTTGACACAACTGCTGCTGCAGCTCCAGCTACAAAGTAAGAATCTAATCAGAAATGATTGAAAAAATAGGCTGTCCTTTAAGGGCAGCCTATTTTTGTTTTGTAACCTCCCTAAAATTCCTTCTTAAGCGAGGTTATCTTAAAATGAATTAAAATTATGTATAATGCCAATTATTGAAATGTCAACGTTTAAACCTGCTTGATTGCATTGATGGCAATCGGATCAATCATTAATTTCGTCAACTTAATCTGAGCATTTCAATTTCTGGTATCAAATGAAGGATAAGCTTTCCCTTATATATCCATAAGTTCATCTGTCATCTCCATATTATGGAAAACATTCTGAACATCATCATCTTCTTCAAATAAATCAATAAGTTTCAGTACTTTTTTGGCGTTTTCTATATTGAGAGTTTCTGTTGTTTTGGGAATTCGTTGTAACTCGGCTCTCTCCGGTTCTATCTTTAGTTCTTCCAGCTTTTTCATCATCGAGCCAAAGTCCTCCATTGCAGTAGTTATGGTGATATAACCTTCTTCCTGAACAATATCTTCTGCACCTGATTCAATTAAGTCGAGCTCAAGTTCATCCAGATTCAGTACACCTTGGGGTATAGAAAACACGCCCTTACGGTCAAACTGAAAACTTACAGATCCATTTACGCCCAAACTTCCATTGTATTTATTAAAATAAGAACGAACATTTGCAATAGTTCTGGAGGTATTATCAGTCAAACATTCTACAATCAATGCGATACCATGCGGCGCATAGCCTTCGTAAACAATTTCAACTAAAGCAGCAGCATCTTTATCCCCTGCTTTATTGATCGCACGGGCAATATTGTCTTTTGGCATATTTGCCCCCTTTGCATTCGAAATTGCCAATCGAAGTCGTGGATTTCCATCAGGATCTGAGCCGCTTTCTTTTACAGCAACCATGATTTCCTTAATAATCCTTGAAAAAATCTTCGAGCGTTTTGCATCAAGCGCTCCTTTCTTGCGCTTGATAGTTGACCATTTATTGTGACCTGACATATATTATAAAAGTGTTTATTGTAAAAAGGAGTGTAAAAATAATATATCTGTATAAATTCTCCAAAAAAGAAAGGCCGGAAAACCCGACCTTTCAGAATACAAACCATATATATAATTAATTTTTAAAAGTTCACAAGCGTCAACCCAATCGTGTATGGGTGTAATACCGGACCCTCACCATCTTTAAACATTGTTGTGATCGAGTAGTTTGCAAAGAGATTGATCATTCCCCAACCAATTCTAATTTCAGCATCTACCTTGAACGGGTTCAAATGAAAGTTATCATAAATCTTCGGTTTTGAACGGTCACCATCCTGAAAATGAACCTGCTTTGAATGAGCACCAAGGCGTAATCCCAATACAGCTCCAGCTGATACATAAAACTGATTTTTGTGATTTAATTTGTTTGTTTGATATTCAAAAAACACGGGGAGGCGAAGCCAGCTTGCGGTTAATTTACTCTTTATATAACTATCAATTGATTTGTCATGATACCCGTAAATTTGAGCAGAATCAGGAGAAAGCACAATATCATTGTCAAAACGCCAGTTGTTCCATTGTAATCCAAGTCCTGACACGATGCCAAACCTGTTCTTACAAATATTTGCACCTATTTCTACAAAGTTGATGTTCACATTGAGTGATTTTACATAGTTGAGTTCCAAAAAGCTATATTCTTTTGGGATACTAAGCGACATATCTTCGCTGAAATAACCATTGAATCCCATTTCAAAACCAGCCCAATGAGGGCGAAATTTATCAACTTTTTTCGTTTTCGTTACATTTACACCGTTTTCGTTAAAGGTATACTCTTTGCCTCCAATATTGATTTTTGCCTCATCCGTTTTTTCGTTCACTTTTATTTTAACACCCGGAATATTTACGACAACAGTATCTCCATTTTCGAAAGCACGCATCATTGCCTGACTGCTTGTATCACATTCGTTATCATCACTATACCCATCTAACTTAAATGTATTTCGTGTTATCACATTTCTTCCGGCAGGTTCTTTTACATACGATAATTTACTGATTCCATTTACGGTTCCATACAAATCCTGAAGAGCATTTACATTGGCTTTGGAGACGCCGTTTAACTCTATTCGTACCTTATTCACATTAAACTCGCCTGCTGAAAGTTTGGCGGCCCCATTTGTTATTGCACTCATTTGATTTGCATTACCCTTTACGTTGAGCTTGGCAGCACCATTGACATCTGCAATCAATTTGGAAACTTCGAGTTCTAATTCCGCTTTTGAAGCACCATTCATATTGATTGTCAATGTATCTGCTTTTATGGCAGTTTTAGAAATCAACTTTGAAACACCATTTATTTCTATTTTACTTAAAGATGCTGTATAAACAGTGATTCTTAAGTCATTACTATTTGAAACGCCATTACTTTTAACAGATAAAACTCCATTTGAGACTGAAAAGTCAATTTTCTGAACATCGTCAGGATCTCCTTCCACAATAATTTTCTGTTCACCTTGTGCAAGGTAAACAGTTAAAGGATCATTTAAATCGATGGAGTGAAACCTGTCAACTTTAAACTCACGGGTTCCCTGAGAGAAAACATTGAATGACTGAAGCGCCAGTGTAATCATCGCTACAAATACAAGGATGTAATTTTTCATAACAATTTATTTTTGGGTTATTTTTACTTGCTTTTGAAGATATGACGGAGAGCCATTTCAATTTGTTACAGCAGAAATAAAAAAAATTCATACTTACCGCTTTTATTCGCGATTTTATATCTTTACACTCTTACTCTCATGGTTATTCTCATGAAAAAAATTTCCAGAATACTGTTCTATATCTCTCTTCCAATTATAGTCGTATTGATTTTGTCCAGTATTTTCATGCTTTATTCGTGGTTAAATGATTATGAACCAGCCGAAAAAGAGCCTGCTTTTATTGCCTCCGACAAACTTGTCCTAAATACAATTCCTCAATCATTAAGTCTGATTACCTGGAATATAGGATATGCTGGTCTGGGTGAAGATGTTGATTACTTTTACGAAGGTGGAAAAATGATGCGTCCATCCGTAGCAGATTTTCAAAAGTACATCAACGGCATTTTAAATAAACTCTATTCGTTTCGCTATTTCGACTTCGTTCTTCTTCAGGAAATAGATACAAATTCCAGAAGGAGCTATTACATGAGTGAAATTGCTTTAATTTCAAAATTTCTGCCAGAACATAAAGGTTGGTTTGCAAAAAATTATGATGTTAAATTTGTGCCCGTTCCTCTTTCAAATCCGAGTGGAAAAGTAATCGCAGGAATTGCAACCTATTCAAAATTTGAGCCCACGTTATCTGACAGAATCTCATTCAGAACACAGTATCCTATGCCGGAAAAGCTTTTTTCACTCGATCGCTGTTTTCTCCTTCAACGATACCCAACTTGGAATGGAAAAGAATTGATATTGATAAACACACACAATTCAGCATTTGATGCAACAGGCAAATTGCGAGAAATCCAAATGGAGCAATTGAAAACAATTTTGTTAGATGAGTATGCACGTGGAAATTATGTGATTGCTGGTGGTGACTGGAATATGAACCCTGCCGGATTTGATACCATTCAATCCTTCCCGTTAGATAAATTACGCAGAAATCAGCCTTCGGTTTCAAATACCTATTTTCCGCCAGGCTGGCAATGGTGTTTTGATGCGTCCGAGCCAACAAATCGCGATGTAAACATTCCCTATAAACAAGGAATTACGGGCACAACTGTCATTGACTACTTTATAATCTCACCCAATGTTAAGTGTACGATGACCAAAACACTGGCCGATAAATTTGCTTTTTCGGACCATCATCCGGTTATTTTACAAATTGAATTTATAGAGAGTCATTCAAATATTGCATCCCTTTCCGACTCATTAAATACTCCGGTAAAAGTTCACAAAAAAGCACTTCTCAAACCTCAAAAGAAAAAGCAGGAAGAGACAGATAGTCCTTTTTAATCAACTCGAAATAACTCTGAAGCTATTTTATCTGCCCAAATTAATCCTTCATTCGAAAGAGTATAAACAGAGTCATTTTTGACAATTTTTTTATTCACTAAAAAAGGTAAAATTGAATTTTCAAATTCTATAACTGCATTTTCACCAAATCTAGCAGCAATAATTTCAGAATCAATCCCTTTTGAAGTACGAATAGCGGTAAGAATATATTCGTTATAATGGTCTTGTTTTGAGAGAATTTCTGTTTCGCAATTTACAATTCCGGATTTCAATGATTCAATATACTCAGTTGTAGAAGGAATATTCCAACTTCTGGAAATACCATTGTAAGAATGCGCAGAAGGCCCCAAACCTAAATACTTTTCACCTTTCCAATACGCTGTATTATGCATAGCTTCGAAACCAGATTTTGCAAAATTTGAAATTTCATAATGACTAAATCCTTTCGATATCAAATATTTAATTCCGGCATAGAAATGCTTTATCCCTTCATTTTCGGGAGGAGGTATCACTTTCCCTTTTCGAATAAACGCATCAAGAACAGTCTTTGGCTCTACTGTTAACTGATAACAAGAAAGATGCGTTGCACCTAATTCAATTGCGGTGTTCAGATTTTCAAGGTAGTTTTTTTCGCTCAAAGTTGGCATTCCAAAAATAAAATCAAGTGTCAGATTTAAAAAGCCAGCTTTTACAGCATTTTTTACTGCTTGTATGGCTTGGCCCCCATCATGCGAGCGATTCAAATAGCGTAAGTCTTCATTAAAAAAAGACTGAATTCCAATACTTAAGCGATTGATTACTGTTTCCGACTTTAGTTGATTAAGTTTCTCTTCTGTTAAGTCATCCGGATTCGCTTCCAACGTTATTTCGGCATTTTCAACAACTTTAAAAAGTGAAAATATTTTATCCAAAATAGCCTTTATCTCACTTACTTCCAGAATCGACGGAGTGCCTCCTCCAAAATATATTGTACGAATCTGCTCTCCCTCCAAATAATCCTTTCGAAGTTCCATTTCCAAATGCAATGCACTCAAAACATCTCCTTTACTTTTCAAAGATACTCCGGAAAAAAAATTGCAATAATGACATTTTTGCCTGCAATAAGGAATATGAATATAAATACCTGCCATTCCGTTACTTTTTAAGAACAATACGAAACGTTGTACCTTTTCCGGGTATAGAAATCTTTACGTAAATAACACCCTTATGATATTCATTTACAATTCTTTTAGCAAGAGACAATCCAAGTCCCCAGCCACGTTTTTTCGAAGTATATCCAGGCTTAAAAATGGTATTAAACTTTGATTTCGGAATTCCTTTTCCGGTATCACTTACATCAATAAATACATTTTGATCATCTTCAAAAAGTTCGATGGTAATCGTTCCATCACCACTCATCGCGTCAATTGCATTTTTGCACAAATTTTCAATCACCCATTCAAACAAATAACGATTCAGGGGTAATATTACTTTTCGGTTAAGCGGAAAATTTAATTCGTACGTTGTTTTTCGAGGTGAGCGAATTCGCAAATACGAAACCACTGTTGTAATAACTTCTATCAAATCAAGTCGTTCCAACACAGGCTCTGATCCTATTTTTGAAAACCGTTGTGTAATTGTTTCCAAACGTGTGATATCTTTTCCAATTTCATCGAGAATCTCCTTTTCCACGGGCTTATCTTTCAGAATTTCGAGCCATGCCAGAAGTGATGAAAGCGGAGTTCCTAACTGATGAGCGGTTTCTTTCGACATACCCAGCCAAACCTGATTTTGTTCGGTTGAACGAGCCGTACTGAATAAGGTGTACGAAATAAGTAAAAACAGACCGATTACTCCAAGTAAGATGTATGGAAAATAGCGCATTTGCGTTAAGAGATATGACTCTTTATAGAAAATATAGCTTGTACCTATTCCACTTAGCTCTATCTTTATCGGAGGATTTTCTTTTTCTATTTCGGCAAGAGTCTTTTGTAATATCTGAGGTTTCGACAAATTCGTAGTATCAAAGTTTCCAGCAGCCAAAATTTCCTTTTTGCTTTCATCCGTAATTAAAACAGGAACAGACGCCGTATTTTCAACAACCTCGCTAATAAATGATTTCAAAATATCATTTAACACCAGTCGTAACTCTGTGTAAATATTTGATTCTTTGTAAAATATGTAATTAACAATCCCATACTGACTATGCCGTATAGGAGGATATTGTGTATATTCTTTTAATAATTCACCACTCAGATACTTTACTGTATCCTGATCAAAATCAGTATTTCGGGCTAATTGTATTGCATAATCTCCATCTGTAATGATAATTGGAATGGTCGTATTATCAGACATAATCTTTAGATAGAAGGTTAAGTCTTCGCTATTACTGGTTTGAATCAGTTTCTTATAAACATCTGCAAGAAGTTCAACCCTTTTGCGCTCCTCTTTTTTTACAACCTGAAAAAAATTATCAGTGTATTGAACGAGCTTTGCTTTTCGCTGAATAGCATCAGCCCAGATTTTCACTTTACCCCGTTCATCACGGGCAATTTTTTGAACCAGAATATTGGTGTACCAAAGTGATATTCCGACTATTGCTACGGCTATTGCCGCTAAAATCCACTTCCAGCGTACTTTTTGATGATAGATATTCACTGTCTAATTGAATTGTTGGGGATAAAGTTAACCTAAAAAACAAATCCTTATTGCTTAAAAAACAAAAAACCTGTCTTTAAAGACAGGTTTTAGAAACCATATGAAATAAGCCATCGAAATAATCATCGTACAAATTACAAATCTGATCTATGGCAAATTCATCTGTAATTAATAAATCAAGTATTAACCACATTTGAAATTAACAAAATGGAAAAAATAATAGAAGGCTTATGAGGAGATAAACCTTCTGTCTTTATCTTCATTTATTTTTTTGACAAGTACTCTGCAACACCTTCCTGCGTTGCTTTCATTGCCTTTTCTCCTTTGTGCCAGTTTGCAGGACAAACTTCGCCATTTTCTTCAAAATACTGAAGTGCATCAACCATCCGTAATGCTTCTTCCACACTTCTACCAAGTGGCAAATCATTGATTATCTGATGGCGTACCACTCCTTCTTTATCAATCAGGAATAAACCACGATAAGCTACCGGAGCACCTTTGAATATCATTTCACCATCTTCGTTATAATCCCATTCACCTGCTAAAACATCATAATTTTGTGAAATGCTTTTGGATAAATCAGAAACTAACGGAAACTTAACGCCTTTAATTCCACCATCTTTTAACTCAGTATTCAGCCATTTCCAGTGTGAAAATTTTGAATCGACAGAACATCCGATTACGGCAATATTGCGTTGTTCAAATTCTGCAAGTTGTTCCTGAAAAGCCAGAATTTCAGTAGGACATACAAATGTAAAATCCAATGGATAGAAAAAGAACACTACATGCTTTTTACCTATATACTGTTCTAATGAAAAATCTTCAACGAATTCTCCGCCGTTTACTACGGCTTCTGCTTTAAAAAGTGGAGCTTTTTTTCCTACAAGTACCATTTTACGTTTATTTATTTGTGTTTGTGTATTTGATTTTGGTAAGAAAAACAATGAGTATTTTGATTTGTTCAAATGGAATTTTCCACATGGCTTATTTTCCAGCATTCTGATACCTGATTATTGATTTTAAGAATAATTCCTGTACAAATTATCTAATTCCTATCTTTGCTCGTTGTATTTCAATCAAAGAGATGATAACAATTTACACACCGAAAGTAACAGCTCGTGTCAAATACACATTCAATCTGTTTTTCAAACACTTACTCAACACAGATTATCGCATCACCAGCAATATTGATGAATTTCTGAGTTCTGAAGGACCGAAGTTTTCCTATTGCGACAAACCTGTTTTGGATGAACTGCATTTCTGGAAACATCCTATACTCACGGAAAGCAACATTCTGGAGCAAAATATTTCAATCATTCCATTTGCAGAAAGTAAAGCGTTTTTCCCTGCTCCTAAAAACTCGGCGATACCTTTTGATGTGTTTGCTGCTACATTTTATCTATTGTCACGCTACGAAGAATATTTGCCCTACATAAAAGATATGTACGGTCGTTTTAGTGCGAAAGAAAGTCTCGCATTTAAGCAGGGATTTCTTTATAAGCCCGTTGTAAACATCTGGGCTATAGAATTAACGAAAGTAATCCAGCAGCACTTCCCTGATTTCCAAACCAAAAAACGCATCTATAAATTCACCCCTACTCTGGATATAGATAGTGCTTATGCATATCGATTGAAAGGATTTATCCGTTCAACAGGCGGCTATTTAAAATCGCTATACCATCTCGATTTCAAAGAAATCATAGAAAGAACCAACGTATTCATGGGATTTGAGCAAGATCATTTTGACACCTATGAATATCAGTTCAGTCTTCAAAAAAAATACAATATTAAGCCTATCTATTTCATCCTATTTGGAATTTACGGTCAGTATGACAAAAACTTACCCGTGAATAACAAGCGTTTTCAGAATCTGATTAAAACTTTGGCCGATTATGCCGAAGTCGGAATCCACCCTACCTTTGCGTCAAACAACAATGAAGAAATGCTGAAAACCGAAATAGAGTCTTTGTCGAAGGTTTTAAATCGTCAGATTACCAAAAGTCGTCAACATTTCTTAAAGTTGAGTTTGCCGGAAACTTACAGAAGCCTCGTAAAATATGATATTACCGACGATTACACCATGGGGTTTGCCCTTGAACCAGGATTCAGAGCCGGAATATGCACACCCTTTCCATTTTTTGATCTCGAAATGGATGAAGAACTTCCATTAATGGTGCACCCATTTACCTTTATGGAAGGGACCTTCCGCGATTACAAACAAATGAATGCTGAAGAAAGCTGGCCAATAATCAAACAACTTATTGACGAAGTAAAAGCTGTGAACGGAACTTTTATCAGCTTATGGCATAATGAGTCGCTCAGCGACAGAAAGCGCTGGGTTGGCTGGCGTAAGCTTTATGAACAGATGTATGAACATGCACTTTAAACTGTCCGTATGATTCTTTATTTAATGCACGAAGAAATAGACCCACAAAAATGGGATGCATGTATTGAAAAATCAATCAACAGTCTGCCTTATGCACTTTCGTGGATTTTAAATATTGTGTCACCCAATTGGGATGCCCTGATTGAAGAAGATTATTCTGCCGTTTTTCCGCTTACGCATCGAAAAAAATGGGGTATTCAATATCTTTTCCCTCCTCCTTTCACCCAACAACTGGGATTATTCTCTATCAATGAAATTACAGATGAGCAATTTGCCAATTTTTACAAGGCAATCCCCAAGCAGTTTAAGTTCATTGACATTCTGACAAACTGGCAAAATGCCTGTACACTCCTTCCTGCAGAGATAGCATTCCAAAAAAACCTTACATTAAGCTTAAAGCCCGAATACGAATTTATTCAAAAAGCATATTCCGAAAATCTAAAACGAAATATTCGCAAAGCAAAAAAGGAAAAATTATTTATTCACAACGGGAATAAACCAGAAGAACTAACAACGCTTTTTCGTGAAAACAGAGGGAAATTCCTGAAGCATATCTCTTCAGATGATTATGTAAAAATCCAGCGTATCTGTTATCAGGCTATCCACAAAGGGCAGGGGCGCATCATAAATATTTCTGACACAGATAATAACTTATGTGCATCCGCATTTTTCCTCCACTCCAACAATCGAATTATATTTCTGTTTTCCGGATTAAGTGAAAGAGGAAAGAAAACAGGTGCAATGCCCTTTTTAATTGATTCTGTGATTCGTGAATTTTCAGGAAACGACTTTCTTTTTGATTTTGAAGGATCAAATGATCAAAATCTAGCCCGGTTTTATCAAAGTTTCGGAGCCAACGAATCGTATTATTTTCGTTTAACTGAATACAGGTTTCTGAAGATTTTAAGACCGGCTATCCGTTATTTAAAGAGAATAAAAACAGAGTTAAGAAAATAATTTTGCCAATTCGGTTAAATAAAGTAGGTTTGGACAAAATTAGCAGAGATATGATGCAGATACTGGGAACAAAGAATTCTATTTTTAATCAGTTTATCGGTGAAATCCGTGATATTGAAATACAAAAAGATAGTATGCGCTTTCGTAGAAATCTGGAACGGCTTGGCGAAATATTTGCATATGAACTAAGTAAGAAGTTTGATTACACGGCATGTGAAGTAACAACATCACTGGGCATCTCAGAAGTTAACATGCTTAAACAACAACCTGTAATTGGATCTATCCTTCGGGCAGGATTACCTTTACATACCGGTATGCTCAACTTTTTTGATAAAGCTGAAAATGCATTTGTTTCGGCATATCGCAAACATGATAAAAATGGGAACTTTGAAATTGCTATCGAATATATTTCCTGTCCTGATTTAACTGATAAGACACTGATTATCTGCGATCCAATGTTAGCCACCGGAGCTTCAATGATTTTGTGTTATAAAGAACTTATCAATTACGGGAAACCTCGCCACACACATTTTGTATCAATTTTAGCGTGTGAAGAGGGAATAAACAACCTGAAAAAATCGTTACCTATGGATGATTTCACATTATGGATTGGAGCCATTGATGACGAGCTTACAGCGCAAGCCTACATTGTTCCCGGCCTGGGCGATGCTGGTGACCTTGCATTTGGCAGCAAATCACAGTATTAACGAAAACTGATTATGAAACTTCTGGTAATTGAAAACATAAAAATCGGATTACATTCAATCCGTTCGCACATGTTGAGGACTGTACTTACAGTTTTTATCATTGCTTTTGGGATTATGTCTCTGGTTGGCATTATCACAGCCATCTCCTCGCTTGAATATTACTTTACGAAAAGTTTTGCGCAGATGGGAGCAAACAGTTTTACCATCAAAAACTATGAATCACAAATGGGAGGCCATCGGAGAAGTGGTTCTTACCGGCAAACTTCATTCGAAGAAGCCAGCCGGTTTAAAGAAGACTACCAGTTTCCGGCACTAACCACCATTTCTATTTATGGATCATTTACGGCTACCGTTAAATATCAAAATAAAAAAACAAATCCGAACATAGCATTACTTGGAACTGATGAAAACTACATGATTACATCCGGAAATGAACTGGATAAAGGAAGAAATTTCACTCCAAGTGAAGTACAATATGGTTCAGCAGTTGCCATAGTGGGAAGTGATGTAATTGACAAGCTATTTACAAAAAAAGCAAATCCTTTAAATCAATGGATTACTATAGGAAATACACGATATTTAATCATCGGCGTAATGAAACCCAAAGGATCCAGTTTTGGGTTTAGTGGCGACAGAAGTTGCATTTTACCTTTAAATAATATACGTCAGATATTTCCATCATCGAATCCAAACTACTCAATAACAGTGCAGGTTAAAGATCCTGAAATGATGAATGGAGCCGTTGAAGAAGCAACCGGATTATTTCGAACCATCCGAAAGATTGCTCCGGGAATGCCTAATAATTTTGAGATTGAAAAAAGTGACAACTTTGCCCGTATGCTTATCGAAAATACAAAATACATCTCTATGGCAGCCACCATCATTGGCTTAATCACACTTTTTGGTGCTGCAATCGGCTTGATGAATATAATGTTGGTATCGGTTAGTGAACGTACTCGTGAAATCGGAATTCGGAAATCATTAGGGGCTACGAAAAAGGTAATCCGTAATCAATTTCTAATCGAGGCCGTTGTTATCGGACAGTTAGGAGGCATCCTAGGTATTATACTCGGCATATTAATCGGGAATATCGTTTCCTTGCTGATCGGAAGTAGTTTCGTTATTCCGTGGGAATGGATAATTTCAGGCCTCGCACTCTGTTTCTTCGTAGGGCTCTTTTCAGGATTATATCCGGCTATTAAAGCTGCAAATCTCGACCCTATCGAATCTTTGCGATACGAATAGTAAATTGTTTCGCTCAAAAGCAGTTCTATTCAAACTGCTTTAATCTAATTTCATCCTTAAATGCAAGCCAGTCTATTAATTCGAGGCAAAGTTCATGCGTTAATACTGAAAAATTGCTTTTGAATAATTTCTTGATTGTTCCCGCTTTATGGGTTTTACGATGACCTTTAGGTAAATACTTTTCCTTTATTTCAATTTCAACCTTCCCTTATTCTTTTGCAATGCTGAAATAAATTACACGAATATATTTATACCTATAATTTTTATATCCTCTGAAGAGACCTCTACGTTTACGAATTTCAACACGTTTGCTGGACGAATAGATGTTCAGTTTATTATTAAAGATTGTACTTTTGTATTTACGATCAATCTCCTCAAAATCTACACGTTGATCTTCAGGAAGTTTATTCACCCTGTCAACGAATGAATTCATTTCAGCGATAAAAGAATCATAAACAGTTTTATTTGCTTCATAGTTTAATACGACTTTCTGTTTACGTTCTTCTATACGATTATGAGCTTTCTCTGAGTTATTATGCTGTTTTTCAGCTTGGTTTTCAATTTCTTCGAGCCAATGTCCCATGTATTTCCAGTATTTTGGAGTTTCAAAAATAATGAAACGGTTAGTTAGAATAACAATTTTAACAATTTTAAGATCAATAATTGTGCCATAAAAAAAATAGTATAAAATTACCACAGCACCAAAAAACACGTAAAATACTATAATAATGACTGTTACAAAACAATAATGATTTTTAAAAAAATGTAAATCAGAAAAAATAGCTTCAAGAATGAGAAGAGGATTTGTTGTTAAATATTAAAAAGCTATTTTTGCACGTTCGAATTGAAAGCAATAGATTAATTCAGAAAACCATAAAGGTAAAACTATGCAAAACAAAGGTGCTATCAAGTTATTTGCCATTTTATTAGCGCTGGTATGTGCTTTTCAACTCTCTTTCACACTTATTACAAGCCGTGTTGAAAGTAAAGCAAGAGCCTATGCAAACAGCGAAGAAGTTTACAAGCAAGCCAAAGAGCTTGCAAATGGCGATAAACTCAAAGAAAATTTCTACATCGATTCAATCTCTAAGGCGCGTGAACGTTATTTCATCGATTCGCTTTCGAATCAGGTAGTGTACAATCTTTTGATCCGTAAATATACGTATCTGGAATGTAAAACGAGAGAAATTAATTTAGGTCTTGACTTAAAAGGCGGGATGAATGTAATGCTGGAAGTTTCTATGGCTGATATCATCAAAGCCATGGCAGACAACTCAGATGATCCTGCTTTTAATAAAATCGTTGACCTCGCAGTAAAAAAACAAAAAGATTCACAGAAAGACTTTGTTACCTTATTTGAACAGTCGGTAAAAGAAGTTGATCCAAATATAAAACTCGCTGCTTTCTTCAGTTTTGAACTGAAGGAAAAACTCAATGCAAACTCAACCAACGAAGAAGTAATCAAAGTAATCAAAAACGAAACCAAAGATGCCTTTGACCGTACGTTTGAAATTCTTCGTAAACGTATTGACAAATTTGGGGTAACTCAGCCAAATATCCAGAAACTGGAACAATCTGAACGTATTCTTGTGGAACTCCCGGGAATCAAAGACCCTGAGCGTGTTCGTAAACTTCTGCAAGGTACAGCTCAACTCGAATTTTGGGAAACCTATGAATTGTCAAATCAGGAAGAAGCCTCTAAAATATTTAATAGTTTTTACAAAGCAGATGAATTTCTTGTTTCGCTCAGAAACATGGCTCCTGAAAAAGAACGTGATACTGCTTTAATATCGGGGGATAGTACTATTGCAGCTACAGTTGATACTACATCCACTCAAATTGCTGAAAACAAGACCGCTGATTCCGCAAATGATCTGATTAATAAACTTAAAACCGGAGATACGACCAAAGGGAAGAAAGAAAATAAATCTCGCGAAGAATACTTGAAGCAACATCCTTTAACAGGAATAATGGATTTAAACTTTGATCCAAAAACTGGACAACTAGGGAGAGGCCCCGTGGCTGCGTATGCATCTGTGAAAAATATGGCTACGATCAGTATATTGCTAGAAAAAGCACAGAAAGTATTACCCCGTAATCTGAAATTACTCTGGACTGCAAAACCAATTGATGATAAATCAGGAGTTTACCAGCTTATTGCGTTAAAAGTATCTACCCGTGATGGAAGAGCTCCATTAAGTGGAGGGGTTATTGTTGACGCACGTCAGGACTTTGACCAAAACGGAAAGAACGAAATCAGCATGACAATGAATGCAGAAGGTGCCAGTATTTGGAAAAAACTCACCGGAGCAAACGTTGACCGTTCAATTGCAATCGTTCTCGACAATTATGTATATTCCTTCCCAACTGTTAACCAGGAAATCGGAGGTGGACGGTCTTCTATCACCGGAAACTTTACACTGGAAGAAGCAAAAGATTTAGCAAATATCCTGAAAGCCGGGAAATTGCCTGCACCTGCACGTATTGTTCAGGAAGCAGTTGTAGGTCCCTCTTTAGGTAAAGAAGCAATCAACAGTGGCTTATTTTCATTTATCATTGCATTTTTGCTGGTACTCCTCTATATGTTTATTTTCTATAATGGGGCAGGTTTAGTTGCAAATGTTGCATTGATTACAAACTTGTTTTTCCTTTTTGGCGTGCTGGCCTCGCTACAAGCTGTATTAACACTTCCTGGTATTGCAGGGATAGTGCTTACCATGGGTATGGCGGTAGATGCCAACGTTATTATTTATGAACGTATCAAAGAAGAAATTAGAGCAGGTAAAGGTTTACGACTGGCTCTTACCGATGGGTACAAACATGCATATTCCGCTATTATCGACGGGAATGTTACCACATTAATTACTGGGATTATTCTATATATCTTTGGAACTGGTCCGATTCAGGGTTTTGCAACCACATTGTGTATTGGTATTTTAACTTCATTATTCTCAGCTATCTTCATTTCCAGGATCATCTTTACCTGGATGATTGACAAAAACAAAAAAGTATCATTCTACCATGGTTTCAGCCAAAATTTTCTTGCAAACATTAAATTTCCATTTATTGGTTCAAGAAAGTTCGCATATGTCTTTTCAATTACAACCTTTGTAATTGCACTTGCAGCGTTTGCGTTTAAAGGTATTAACTACGGTATCGATTTTAAAGGCGGCCGTACATTTGTAGTACGTTTTGATCAGGATGTAAGAACCGATGGTATTCGTGAATCATTAGCAAAACAATATGGGGAAGCTCCGGAGGTAAAATCATTTGGACCAAACAATCAGGTAAAAGTTACAACCAAGTTCATGATTGAAAATACTTCTCAAGAAGCCGATTCAATTGTAACTGCAAAACTATATGAAGGTTGTAAAACATTCTACAAGGAACCTATTGCAAAAGAACTCTTTACTTCAGATAAAGAAGACAAAGTAATTGGAAAATTAAGCTCTGAAATGGTTGGACCAACCATTGCGGATGATATTAAACGTTCTGCATTTATGGCAATTTTATTTTCATTGCTATGTATCTTTGCGTATATCGCCGTTCGTTTCAAACGTTGGGAATATGGCTTAGGTGGTGTTATTTCATTATTCCATGATTCAATCATCACCATCGGAGTGTTCTCCTTGTTTAATGGAATTTTACCATTTACCATGGAAGTTGACCAGGCATTTATTGCTGCAATCTTAACAATCATCGGTTATTCAATCAACGATACTGTAATTATCTTTGACCGTATTCGCGAATACAAAACACTATTCCCAAAACGAGATATTAAAGATGTTATGGATGATGCGATGAACAGTACGTTGCCTCGTACAATGAATACGGCAGGTACAACATTGGTTGTATTGCTTGCAATTTTCATCTTTGGAGGTGAAGTTATCCGTGGATTTACCTTTGCATTGCTCTTTGGAATCGCCATCGGAACCTACTCTTCTGTATTTGTGGCATCACCAATTGCATACGATTTAATTCAGTGGAAGAAAAAACGTGACGAAAAGAAAAAAGCTTTAAACATCACAAAATAAACAATTTACAAAGACCCGAATTCAGTTCGGGTCTTTTTTTTCTTCAAAAAATAAAGAATTTGAGCACATTGACTCAAATTCTTTGTCATTCTTCCAAAATATTCACTATTTTAGCGTCCTTAACGGTAATTGTAAACATCGGTAATCATATGAAGTTAATTAGAGCGTTAACCCTTGCTATTCTTGCACTTCTGATCAGTAGTCATGCGCTTGAAGCCCAACGCAATTATACAGTAGAAGCAGATCAACGTTTCTCACTCGATCAGTTTAACGAAGCAATCGATTTATACAAGAAAGCATTTTCGAAGGTAAAAAAGAACAGGGCTGAAAAAAACCGCATCCAGTTTCAGATAGCAGAATGCTACCGATTTATAGGAAACACCAAAAATGCTGAATCAGCATATAAAAGATGTATTAAATCGAAATACCAACAAACTGAGCCTCGTATTTTCTTATATCTTGCAGAAGCTCAACGCGCTAACGGGATATATGAGGAAGCGATAACGAGTTATCAGGATTACCTGAAGCTTGTTCCTGGTGATCAAAAAGCATTAAACGGAATAGAGTCGTGTAAAGTCGTAAAGCAATGGATGGATAATCCTACGCGTTATGAAGTTAATAACATGAAAAAATTCAATACCCGTGATAATGAGTGGTCACCTGCGTTTACGGATAAGAAAAAGGCAAATATCGTTGTATTTACCTCTACCCGGGAAGGTTCCGCCGGGAAAGGTGCAGATGCATGGACGGGTACAAGTTTCTCTGACTTCTATTTTGTGAATGAAGATCGCAGGGGAAGTTTTAGCTCCCCAGAACCTTTTGATTTAGAGTTTATTTTAAATTCAGAAGCCAATGAAGGAGAAGCCTGCTTTAACGAAAAAGGCAATGTTATTTATTTTACTCGTTGCGATAAACAGAAAAAAGAAATTTTAGGATGCCGTATTTACCGCTCCGAACAAAAAGGAAAGAGCTGGGATGAACCCGAAGCAATTGATTTAGGCTTGGACTCTTTTTACTATGTTCACCCAGCAATCAGCAGCGATGAACTTACTCTGTATTTTTCTTCAAATATGCCTGGCGGCTATGGCGAATATGATCTTTGGTGCGCAAAACGCGATAAGAAAAATAAACCTTTCGGTCGTCCGGTTAACTTAGGTCCAAATGTAAACACCCCCGGGAAAGAAATGTTCCCGACAGTAAGATATGACACAACTCTTTATTTTTCTTCTGACGGACTTGTTGGTTTAGGCGGTTTTGATATTTACAAAACTGTTTATCTGAACGATGAGTGGCAAACACCTGTAAATATGCTTTCGCCTGTTAACTCTACCGGAGATGACATTGGAATGGCGTTCTATCCAAACGAAGAGAGAGGATTTCTCTCCTCAAACCGTACAGGTGGCCGTGGAGGTGATGATATTTACTCATTCTATCTTCCACCACTGTTATATACGCTGGCAGGTGTTGTTCGTGACGATAATACGTTACAGCTCCTCGAAGGTGCTGCTGTAAAAATACAAGGATCCGACGGATCTTCTTACGAAGCAAAAACCAATAGAAAAGGTTTCTATAAATTTGACAACACTCAGATTAAACTGAACGTAACCTATAACATGACCGTTGAGAAAAAAGGTTACTTCTCAGAAAAAGGTTCCGAATCAACCGTTGGGTTAACCGCCAATAAAGATCTGATTCATAATTTCCGGTTAGTTCCAATTCCACCAGATCCTATTCCACTGCCTGAAATTCGTTACGAACTCGCCCGTTGGGAACTTCAGCCTCAATATCAGGATTCATTGATGGGATTAATCAGTACTTTGGAAAAAAATCCACGTTTGGTTATTGAATTGCAATCGCATACCGACTCCAGAAGGATACCGATGACAAACGATACCTTGTCGCAACGTCGTGCTCAGTCAGTTGTTGACTATCTGATTATCCGTGGTATTCACCCTGGCAGATTGGTTGCAAAAGGATATGGTGCCAATGTTCCAAGAACGCTGAAGACAGATCTTTCTTCAGAATACAAAGGAAAACTCTATACGTTTAAAGCAGGCGTAACACTTACTGATGACTATATTAAGACCTTGAAAAGTACTGACGAAAAAGAAGCTGCTCATCAGCTAAACCGCCGTACAGAATTCCGTATTCTGCGTGACGACTTCATTCCACCACCATCTATTGATTCTACAGCAGGTGTCGTTCAGATTATTAAAGATCAGAAAGCTGAAAACACTGTAGCCATTGCATTTACGGCAGCCGGTAATCCGGAGGTTCCGTGTATTGCAAATGGGGTACAAACAAAATTTGTACTTGATGATAAAGCCAAAACAGGTCTTTTCAATTATGAAACTGCGATGAAATGGTTAAAAGATGGCCGTATTACGAAAGCTGACTTCAAAGAAAAAGAAAAGTCAATTGACGAAGACGGAAACATCGTGGATAAGGCAGTTCTTATCCTGAGAGAGGTCGAAATTGGCAACAAGAAAATTACCAATATTGAAGTTACTCTTTCTAAAACAACCAAAAATCAGATTACGCTTAACAAAGCTCTTCTTTCCGGATTAGGTGAATACACCATCAACAAAGAAAAGAAACAACTCGAACTCAAATAGTTCTGTATGATAAACTTAAAAAGCCGGAAAATAAACTCCGGCTTTTTTTATGTGAACGCATTAAAAAAGACTAAAACTTAAGTTTACACAGATTTTTGGACAGTACCTTGGAAAGCTGGGGTGAGAAGGTGAGGAAGAATTTAGAATTCAGGAGTTTGAAGTCCGATTTTCAATTCTCTCAATCTTTCTCAATTTCTTCAATCAAGACTGAAGAAACTGATACGTACCTATCAATCTTTTTCAATCTCTTCAATCCCTTCAATCCTGGAAGCGATGAAAAAGCGGTGGGGAAGTAAAGATATTTGTTATTTTTTTCATTAAGTTGCATGTAGTTTAAAACTTTATTATTTTTACTAACTAAAAAATAGCAGATGCATATTAATCAATAGTTGCTTGATTAAATAGATGAAAAACCATCAATTTGTTGATGGAGTTTGTATTTCGGCGAACGAGTAAGTAAACGCAATTGTGGTTATACACTCATTATCGTACACTTTATGACATTCAAGCAATAATTGATAGTCGACAATAGTAGAACTTATGGAACAGGAAGACTATTTAAAAAGACAAATCGACCAACTTTCCAGAATATTAGGGAAAATACTTTCTGGCATGATTGGGCTAAAGAATCAGGGACAAATAAGTGAGAGTATTGAAATGACAAATCAAACTCTGAAAAAAGAATTAGAACTAGATATTCAAGAATTGATTGATATAAAAACTGACAATTTTATAACGACACTTAAATCGGAAAAAGACTTTACCGATGAGAGTTTAGACAAACTTGCGGAAATACTTTGGGTGATTGCGGACAGCAGGCAGGACGATGATCGGAAGAAGGTATATCTTAAATGTTTGACAATTTACGAATATTTGGAAAAAGTTGAAAACACCTACTCCATTGATAGACAGATGAAAATCGCACAAATAAAAAACATGCTATAACAACTGGCTAAGCCTAAGCTTGGTTTGGCTTGATTTGCAGATTCAGATTTAATTACGAACTTAGTATCGCTGTTTCCGTGGGATGAGATTACTGAAAGCAACTCCAAACCGAAGGGCAAACATTGGTGCATCACACGGGATCGTCCTAAATGACAAATTGTGCTATATTAACCATTGCCTTGGGTGACAAATGAAATACGAGGGAAGAGTCTCAAAACAGAATAATTATCAATTGAATATAAAATATCATGGATAAGCGTATTATTACAGGAGTAATCATTGCTTTGGAGACAGCAGCGCTCGAGGCATGGCACAATGGGAATCCCTCTCCCTATCTCGAACTTTATTCAAAAGACTTCACTTATTTCGACCCTGTCCATGAACGACGGCTTGACGGTTGGGAAAAAATAAAAGAATTGTATGAAAGCATGCGGGGAACGGTAAAAATGGATAAATTCGAAATAATAAATCCCGTTGTACAATCAACCGATACAATGGCAGTCCTGACCTACAATCTGCACTCATACTCAGGTGAAACGCTCTGGAAAGAGAATTGTACAGAAGTGTATCGGCTTGAAGAAAATAACGAATGGAAAATTATCCACAGTCATTGGTCGTTGACGAAACCTTCTATTGATTAACTTCACGTTCACACCTTTTTGATTGCTATGGACAAACTATTGACATTCACTGATAGACAAGCCTTTCGGGAATGGCTTGGCAAGTATGGGGCAGAGAGCGATGGTATATGGTTACTCTTTCGTAAAAAAGGGGAATTTGCTACTCTCTCTGCTGGTGACGCATTGGAAGAGGCGCTTTGTCACGGATGGATAGACGGACAAATACAATCCCTTGATGATAATACCTATAAAAAGTATTTTGCGCGACGTATTCCTAAAAGCAAATGGTCTGTTAAAAACAAAGAGCTTGCACAAGCTCTTATGGAAAAAGGATTAATGACCCGGCAAGGT
Organism: Bacteroidales bacterium; assembly: GCA_963667975.1. Classification (GTDB taxonomy): domain Bacteria; phylum Bacteroidota; class Bacteroidia; order Bacteroidales. The sequence goes on along the minus strand of OY764079.1, from coordinate 1,892,368 downwards.
TTAGAAGCCATAGAACATGCCAAAAAAAACGGTTCATGGGATAATGCGAGACGTATTCTTATTGACGATGAGCAAATACAGGTGTTTAAGGAAATCATCCAACCGTATGAGCCTGCTTATACCAATTTACAAGCTATGTCACATTCGGTACAGCGTACATATACCGGATTTTATCTTGATGCCAAATCTGACAAAGCCCGTCAAGCCCGGCTGGAAAAAATCATTGACAGACTTAATCAGAATTTGAAGCCAATGTGATGTAAGTAATTTAGAAAACAAGAAGTTAGAAGTCTGAATACAGAAGCACCCCCGAAGAGGTCGAAGACCCTTTGGGTGGTGAAGGTTGAAAAGAATTCAGGAGTTAGAAGTTAGAAGTTCAATCTTTCTCAATCTCCTCAATCAAGACTGAAAAGACTGATGAGATTGAAAAGACAGAAGAAAACTAATAAGTACCTTTTTCAATCTTTCTCAATCCTTCTCAATCACTTCAATCTTGGAAGCGATGAAAAGAATGATGGGGAAGTAAGGAATATTTGCTATTTTTTTCATTAAGTTGCAGGTAGTTTAAAAACTTTATTAGTTTTACTAGCTAAAAAATAACAGATGCAAATTGATCAATAGGGGGTTTGGTTAAATATACGAAGAACCATAAATTTACTGAGATAGCTTGCATTTCAACGAATGCCAATATATCCATAACTTTGTGGATATACAGGTGTTGGATGCCATTATATGGCGACACAGCAGGCACAAACTTGACGACATGAAATAGACAATATGGACTTTCAACACGACAATTCTTGGGATAACCTTTTGGAAGTTTATAATTCCAAACTGACAATCAAAGAGGCTTGGAATAAAATAATTGACTTTCACGAAAACATTATTTCAAAGCCATTCTGGACAGCTTTGCGACAAATAGAAATGGACAGCGAGCAAGCAGAAATTAAAACTTGGCTTGAGCAAATTGTTACAGACTCACCGCTCCCAAAAAGTGTTGTTGCACTTTGGATTGGCATTTTGAAAATGGACTATAACGAAATGGAAATCCCTACAATTTACATAATTGGTGCAGACACCTATGATGCAGATGATATTGATTGGGCATGCGAGCCAATTTATATACCAGAAAATAGATATGTGTGTCCTGGAGTGCTAAGCCAAATAGACGAGATTGTAAAATCGGACAATGAGAATTATGATTTTTTTGACTGGATATTGCCACTTGCTTATTGTGCTTTAACTCTCGACGAAATAATAAGGACAAAGCTCAATAAAAAAGTATTTCTGACAAGTAAGGACAATTTATTTGTAGCAACTGGATATGATAGCGGAGATTACTTGAAAATATCAAACATAAAATAAAACATGGACAGACAATTAATTTCATTATTCTAGACTCAAAGAATAACGGCAGCTAACAGCAAAATACCAGCAAGCCGGGTATTTCAGCTTCGTTGACAGGAAAGCAATAAATTGAAAAGCAACTCTCGTAGGAAGCTCATCGGTTAAATCCCGCCCCTGCATCTAGCTTCCTACATTGGCAACAATTTTAAAAGACTGAACTACATGAAATATACTTTAGCATTTGATGTTTACGGAACACTGATAAATACATCGGGGGTGTTCAATTCATTAGAGCAAATGATTGGTGACAAAGCGAAAATATTCATGGATACATGGAGAAACAAGCAGTTAGAATATTCTTTTCGACGAGGATTAATGAATAAATACACGGACTTTTCTGTGTGTACCAAAGATTCTTTGGAATTCTGTTGTAAAATGCTCAAGACTGATTTAAGCATTGGACAGAAAGAATCTCTAATGGATGAGTATTCTGTTTTGCCAACTTTTGCTGATGTTGAGAGTGGATTGAAAAATCTAAAAGAATCTGGACATAAATTATTTGCTTTCTCAAATGGAAGTGGAAAAGCTGTATCAAAACTATTAATGAATGCGAAAATTATTGACAGATTTGACGGAATCATAAGCGTAGAAGGGATTGAGATTTTTAAGCCAAGCCCTTTAGTATATGAATATTTCAATAAGGAGACTAATTCAACAAAATCAGATTCTTGGTTGATTTCAAGTAATCCTTTTGATGTAATCGGAGCTATCTCTTATGGAATGCGTTCTGCTTGGGTACAACGTTCTCAAGATTCAATATTTGACCCATGGGGAATTGAGCCAACAGCAATAATCAATGTGTTGACCGAATTACCTTTGAAATTAGAAAAATGAAATAAAAACTATTGCCAACGGCAAAATACCCGCAGGTCGGGTATTTCAGCTTCGTTGACAGGAAAGCAATAAATTGAAAAGCAACTCTCGTAGGAAGTTCAGTAGTTAAAATCCCTGCCTGCGTATAGCTGAGAGCCGTTACCACACATTTTTAAAGGACCTGAAACGAAGTTAGAAATTGGAAAAAATTGTACTTGAAGAAATATCAGAAGTAATAAGAAACAACAGAAATGTTCTTCGTATTGCGACTAGACAACGAGCCAAATTTGAAGGTTGGTTGAAATTTGAATTAGCAGCTCGACTGGACAAATTGGGTTTAGACAATGTAGAAGTTGAAACCAAATTAAAATTTAAAAGAGACAGACCAGATATTTCTTTTCAAACTGAAAACTTTGATTTTTATAAAATAGAACTTAAAACATGTAACACAAGCTGGAAAATAGAAGGAATTGAAACAAAAGGAAAACCTATTTCCAATAACATAAAATCAATAATAAAAGACACCAAGAAACTCAATTCAAATTACGGTATTGTTGCATTTGTCATGTTCCCAATCCCTTTAAATGATGATAGATGGCAAGAGTATGTTGAACGAATAAAAAAAGAAATCGATGTTACAATTGATTATAACTCTAACTGTAAAATGATAAAAATAAGATTCGACGAGAAAAAGTATTGTAATATCTTGATATGTTCATTCAGGTCAAAAAAATATAACGATTGGTTCTAACAAAATACGCCTATGAAAAGCGACATCGAAGCATACAAACACGGCTCTTTTTATGAGATTTTTATTCATCGTGCTTTTAAAAGCTCAGACACATCTAAACCAGGGACTCATGGTTCCATAATACAAAACCTTGCGCGTGTTGAGAATGGTGACACTTCTTTCGTGAAATGGCATGGTTCTCTAGAAAAACAGTTGGAGAAAGCTAAAATATATATTCACAAGGCAATGGACAAATATTCAAAAATGAAAAAAATACCTTCTGAGAATAGAGAAAGACTTGAGGTTTTAAATTATGAAATAGACCAAGCAAGTTCATCTGACGATTTAATGAGTATTGTTTACGAGTCTATAGAATTGACTCAAAGTGTAAAAGATTATTAAAGAAAAAACGTGTGGTAACAAATTGTAAATTGCATTGCGGGGTCAGTGCGGTGCGTTGTCCCTGCTCCTTTCTTGACCGTCTTCGTCCTGCGCATTGACGCTCTTCGAAATCCGCAACGATAACTTACAAGTGACTGTTGTGCCCCATTAAAATAAACGAACTACATGGATAGACACTTAAATATTTTTGATTTTTTTAATAATCATGACTACGAGTTTTATGAGGATAATCTATCTCGTGGATTTGCACTTTGCCTAAAGTATGACACTGTACTTCTTGACAATGTTTTGCGGAACTTATTGGACGCAAAGATTTATTCGGAACTATTCAATACTGATTATCCAGATTATAAAATAAATATTGATTTACAAAGGAAACCTGTAGAATTGGAGAATTTCTCTAAAATTATTGCGGTAGCATGTAGTGCATATGAAATTGATATTTCTAAAATCAAAGATATTGAGTCAAGAACAACCAGCAATCCTGAAACTGATTTATACTTAGAAATTAATGATACCTGTATAATCTTTGAGTTTAAAAGGACAGGAGAGGATTGTTCTGCTCAATTGAAGTGTCAAGCCGAATTAGTTAAGAGTAATAGTCCCAAAGATACAGAAATAGTGTATGTCGACTTTAATTGGAAAAAGATAGTTAAAGTGATGTTGAATGTCTTATCTCTTCAACGACAAATAAATTCTGAGAATCAATTTACAGTTGATTTTATAAGATTCATTGAGAAAAGACATGCAGATTGGTTTCCAAATAGATTGTTACAGAATATTTCTTACCCAAAAACCGATGAAGAACCAAACAATTACTATTTGAATGACAGACTAAATCAATTAAAATCTCAGGTTGCAAATCTAATCGGTGCAGAAGTAAAAGAATACAGTGGTAAATATTACAGACTTGTTTTATCTGTTAATTGGGGTTGGGCTAATGAAGTGCATATTGACTCATATCGGGGTGAATCGGAAAATTATATTTCAATATTGATATATCCAGGGGACACAAAAGGACAAGGTTGGCATTTATTTAAGCCAAATCGAAAAGCGATTGAATGGCCCTCTGAAATAAATGGGTTCGAACTTGAAAATGTACCGTACATTAAATTTAGTCACTTCAATTCAGGATTATTTTGGTATTGTCCAAGTAAAGAGGAATATGAAAAGACTCATTTTCGTGATTTCTTTGCAAATACTTGTGGTAGGTATCAAAAACACCAATGGGCTGGTTTAGAAGAGACTTTGAATAAAATTGCACCAAATTGGATAGAGAATTGCGAGTATAATCAGAAAATAATTGATTCGAATAGAACCTATTTTGACCTTTCATTTGGTGTGCTATTGACTTTGTATATACCTTATAGGAAAGCACAAGAGTTTGATAACAATGAGATTGACAGTAAATTTGCAAAAGAATTGAGCGAGATTATTCTTGTGATGAAAAAACTGATTGATGAACAATAACGGGACACAAAGGAGTAGACTGCTCCGCCAGTAGTTAGCAGGCGGAGAAAGCCTTTCACCACTATACATACGAGAGCTTCGCGCCTCCCTTTCGGTAAAATATTCACTGGATATTTTATCTCAGGCACATATACAGCGGTTCATTAAGATGTGGAGCAATTTTTAATGTAAAGGTCGAGCGTCATAGTGATAAGCCTGCGAAAAATAACAGCAATATAAATAGTAATATAAACAGTGCACAGCACCCAGTTTGATTGATATGTTCTTTATTGATGCATCACACTGATACACGATAGAAAAATTTCTATTTTTGCATCATGAATCAGGATTTACGTTATTCACAGCGCGGTGTTTCTGCATCAAAAGAAGATGTTCACAACGCCATCCGTACTATCGACAAGGGTATTTTTCCGAAAGCATTTTGTAAAGTGATCCCCGACCTGCTGGCCGGTGATGAAAATTATTGCAACATTATGCATGCCGACGGAGCCGGAACTAAATCATCTCTGGCCTATCTGTACTGGAAAGAAACCGGAGATATGAGCGTTTGGAAAGGGATTGCCCAGGATGCCATTGTGATGAATCTCGATGATTTACTGTGCGTAGGTGCTACAGACAATATCCTGCTTTCGTCCACCATCGGACGAAATAAAAATAAAATACCTGGTGAGGTAATTTCGGCAATCATCAATGGAACAGAGGAATTCCTTCAGGAAATGCGTGATCTGGGCATTGGAATGTATCTTACCGGGGGTGAAACCGCTGATGTAGGCGATCTGGTTCGTACCATCATTGTGGACTCAACCGTTACCGCACGTATGAAGCGCAGCGAGGTGATCTCGAACGACCGGATTCAGCCGGGCGATGTAATTATCGGGCTTTCGTCAACCGGGAAATCCACTTACGAAAAAGAATATAACGGAGGCATGGGCAGCAACGGACTTACTTCGGCCCGCCACGATGTGTTTCAGCACAATTATGCTTCAGCATTTCCCGAAAGTTATGACAATTCTATTCCGGAAGAATTGGTTTATTCCGGCAAACTGAAGCTCACCGATAAAACCGAAATAGAAGACGTTGACGCCGGAAAAATAGTGCTCTCTCCTACCCGTACCTATGCTCCTGTTATCAAGAAAATTCTGGAAGCTTTGCGCCCGGAAGTTCATGGCATGGTACATTGCAGCGGTGGTGCTCAAACCAAAGTGCTGCATTTTATCGATAATTTGCACGTAATAAAGAATAACCTCTTCCCTGTTCCGCCTCTGTTCCGGATGATTCAAACCCAATCGGGCACACCCTGGCAAGAGATGTATAAAGTGTTTAACATGGGCCACCGTATGGAAATCTACGTGAAGGAGGCGTTCGCGCAACAAATTATCGATATTTCCCGGTCATTCAATATCGAAGCACAGGTTATCGGGAAATGTGAACCCTTTACCGGAAAGAAAGTAAGCGTTGAAACAGAACACGGAAAATTTGAATACGAAGGATAATCAGTGAGTATTTATCAAAAAACTGATAATGACCGATAAAACAATATTTTACATTGTATTAATCATAGCTTCATTGATATTATCAATTGCCAAAGTCATTATCAATTATCGAAACAATGATTGGTTTAATAAAGACTAGTATGGTTAACTAATTAGAATCATGCGTTTCTGAATAACGAAAACAAGAGTCTGTTCCAGAAGCCTCCTTTTTTATCTATTTTCGTCCGAAATCAGCCGGAATTTCGCCCCACTGAGCCGTTTCCCATTTACGGATTTCAATACTCCATGTATTGGTTTTGAGCCATTTTTCGGCTCTGTCAATCAGTTCGAACACATAATCATTGCTTGCATCGCGTTCGAGCTTGGTTTTGCATTTTTTATTTTTAACCCAAATGATGGCATTGGCCGAATCAGAGTAAATCGGGATATTTACATTGCGCTGTTTCAGATAAGCCAACCCATGAACAATTGCCAGAAATTCACCGATATTATTGGTTGCATTGGGAAACGGTCCCTGATGAAAAAGTTGTTCGCCCGAAGCCATATATACACCTCTGTATTCCATATCGCCCGGATTTCCGCTACAGGCAGCATCCACGCACAAACAGTCGCCCTTAGGCTTCGAAAACAATGACGCTGTAGCCTGTTTTGCTTTTTGCTGATAGAGATGCTTACGATAATTCTCCTTAAACGCAACTTTCGCTTCCGTTAAGCCCGGAAACGATTTGTAAGCCACATCACTCTGCCCTTTTATCTGTGCTTCGCATTCGGCCCATGATTCATAAATTCCGGGATTAAGTCCCTTCCACACAACATAATACTTTTTGGCGGGCATAAATCAGCTTTTGAATTTTGAATAATAGGTATCGATCAATTGCTGAGCCGCAATGTAGGCACTGATTTTATTTTCGAGTACATCTTTCCGGTACACTTCAAGCAATTTTTCAATTTCCGGATGCTGGTAAAAACGATTATTGAGCGACTCTTCAATAGCCTGAGTAAGTATTTTAAGCATTTGCTGCTGACGTTGATGCTCAAAATAGCCATTTGCAATGGTAAAATCGCGAAACTCCTCAACCATGCTCCACAGGGTATCAATACCCATTCCGGTAAGTGCCGAACAGGTTTCCACTTTGGGAATCCAGCCCGACTCGGCCGGAGGGAAAAGGTGAAGTGCATTTTTATACTGAGCCTGTGCCAATCTGGCTTTGGGCATATTATCCCCTTCGGCTTTATTGATGGCAATTGCATCCGCCATCTCCATAATTCCACGCTTAATTCCCTGAAGTTCGTCACCGGCATTGGCTAGCTGAAGCAAAAGGAAGAAGTCAACCATAGAATGTGCGGCCGTTTCCGATTGTCCAACTCCGACCGTTTCCACAATGATTACGTCAAAGCCGGCAGCTTCGCATAGCACAATACTTTCACGGGTTTTACGGGCTACTCCGCCCAGCGATCCGGCAGAAGGAGAAGGACGGATAAAGGCATTTTCGTCGGCAGAAAGTTCTTCCATGCGGGTTTTGTCGCCCAGAATACTTCCTTTGGAGCGTTCACTGCTGGGATCAATCGCCAGGACCGCCAGACGATGACCTTTGGACGTAAGATATTTTCCAAGTGCTTCGATAAAGGTACTTTTTCCGACACCCGGTACGCCAGTTATTCCCACCCGAATCGATTTTCCGGCATGAGGCAGCGCTTTTTCGATAATTTGCTGCGCAACTTCCTGATGTTTGGGCAACGCACTTTCAATCATGGTAATTGCCTGACTCAGAATCACCCTGTTTTTACTCAAAATACCATCAAGATACTGCTCCACGGTAAGTTGTGGTTTGCGACGAGCTTTGAGTTTTCGTACCAGATCTTCATTCACACTCGAGGGTTGAGGAATTCCGTCATTTACCTTAAGTGCTGATTCAAAATTGTTTTCATCATTGTGCATAGCAGCTACCTCCGTTTACAAAGTTAAGCGATAAACTAATTTAAACATGTAGCAATTTTGAAAAAGGGGAATCAAGAATCAGAAGTCAGGAGTTAGAAATCAGAATTTCTATCTCCTCAATCCTGTCAATCCTGTCAATCTCTTCAATCATTGACTAATATTTTGTACATTCGCCAAAAGCTCTTACTTTCGTTGAGAGAAAATACATACCTGTGATACCCCGCGAAATTGTTGAACAAATACTTGATACTGCACAGATTGACGAAGTGATTGGTCAGTATGTGACCTTGCGTCGTCGTGGGGCAAACTTATTGGGTTTGTGTCCGTTTCACAATGAAAAGACACCTTCGTTCAATGTATCGGTAAGCAAGCGTATTTTCAAATGCTTTGGGTGCGGGAAAGCCGGAAATGTAGTAGATTTTGTAATGGAACACGAGCATGTTTCATTTCCGGAAGCATTGCGCTTTCTGGCAAAAAAGTACAACATTGAAATTCCGGAAATTGAGCAAACCAAAGAGGATCTAGAGACTCAAAGCCAGCGCGAAGCACTTTATCATCTCACGGCATTTGCAGCCAAAACCTTTCATGAAAATCTTTTCGAAACCGACGAAGGGAAAGCTATCGGGCTAAGTTATTTCCGCGAACGCGGCTTCAGTGACGAAACCATTAAAAAGTTTGAGTTAGGCTATTGTAAAGATGAATGGGAAGATTTCACAAAAACAGCCTTGAAAAACGGATACAAAATGGAGCATCTGGTTGCCTCGGGACTAACCATCGAGAAAGAAGCAAAACATTTCGACCGTTTCCGTGGACGTGTGATGTTCCCGATTCACAACCTCTCAGGACGTGTAATCGGATTTGGGGGGCGTATCCTTTCGTCCGATAAAAGCAAAGCAAAATATATCAATTCTCCCGAAACCGAAATCTATCTCAAAAGCAAGGTTTTATACGGAATCAATCAGTCACGTAATACCATTGTCAGCGAAGACAACTGCTATCTGGTTGAAGGCTATACCGATGTAATTTCACTGCATCAGGCAGGAATCACCAATGTAGTGGCATCGTCCGGCACTTCACTTACCAATGATCAGATTAAGCTCATCAGTCGATTTACCAAAAATGTCACAATTCTTTATGATGGAGATGCAGCCGGAATCAAAGCTTCGTTTCGCGGAATTGACATGATTCTTGAACAGGGATTAAACGTAAGAATCGTTCTGTTTCCTGACGGAGAAGACCCTGATTCTTTTGCCCGGAAAAACCGCACTGCTGACGTTAAAGAATTCATTCACAAGAATGCACAAAATTTCATCCTTTTCAAGACCGGACTTTTACTCGAAGAAGCAAAACACGATCCGATCAAGAAAACAGCTCTGATCCGGGAAATTGTAAACTCCATTGCCATTATCCCCGACCGCATTTCACGTTCAGTATATGTAAAAGAATGCAGTCAGTTGCTTGAAGTTGCAGAGCAAACACTCATCAACGAACTCAATAAAATCTATCGCGAAAAGCACAAGAAAAATCTTCAGAACGAAGACGAAGCCAACGCCTTACCCGAAGCAGAAAAAATACTTCCCCCACAGCAGGAAGAGCCTGTATTTGAAAATCAGATAGAAATCCACGAACGTGAGATTATCCGGCTTTTGCTGATGCACGGGCAACGTATAACGTACCAATCCTACCGGGATGAAAATAATCAGGAACAATTTTACGAAGTTGCTGTCGCAACCTTTATTGTCCATGAAATTCTGGTAGATGATCTTACTTTCGAAAACAAAGATTATGCTATCATTTTTGGGGAGTATCAACACGCGTTAACCAATGAGTCTATCCCGGATGAACAATTTTTCCTTCATTATGAGGATGAGAAAATCCGGCAAATGTGCATTCATATCACATCTACACCCTACAGTTTGAGCGAAAACTGGACAAAGCTCCATAATATACTGGTTCCCACGGAAGAAGAACAACATATTCTGGATCAACTAATTATCTCTACCATCTTATCTTTCAAGCTTAAAAAGATAGAATTGATGACCGAAGAAAACCAGCGAATGCTTAAAGAAGTTCAAGATGAAGAAACACTCATCCAACTACTTCAGGAACAACTTGCATTGATTGAAATCAAGAAAAAAATATCGGCACAACTAGGACGAATTGTAACCCGGTAAGTGGTCAGACAATTCTGGCAGAGCAACAACAAAACCCAACTATCTTGATGTCATATATTTATATATACGTAAGATTCTATTTATCCGATAAAAATCAAAGTTAATCGTACAGTAAAATCGGCCAACACTCTTTAGGGATTTACAACTACCAATCAATTAATAACTGACCACTAATCACTTTTTTTTAATAAAACGTAACCTTGGGGAAAACCTTTGCGTAAAAGAATGCTCAAATAGACCGGAAAGATTGTCTTCTTCGCTGAGAAACAATCATTTCAAGCCGTTTTTCCGACAATGTTGAACGGTACCAAAAGATGGTCATTTGATCCTGTTTGTTTTAACCCGTAAAAAGGAAGAGCACCCACTCTTCCTTTTTTTATTAATTTTACAGCCTTATGGCGAAGCTTTATTTAGTTCCTACACCCATCGGAAATCTGGAAGACATGACCTTCCGGGCAATCCGGATTTTGAAAGAGGTAAATCTCATCCTTGCAGAAGATACACGTACGTCGCAGAAATTGCTGATGCATTACGATATCCGCAATTCGCTGCAATCGCACCATCAGTTTAACGAACATAAAACGGCACAACATGTTGCCGGGAAAATTCTTTCAGGAATGGATGTTGCCCTCATTACCGATGCGGGTACTCCCGGCATTTCCGACCCCGGATTTCTTCTTGTACGCCAATGTATTGAAATGGGTGTTGACGTAGAATGTTTACCGGGTGCCACGGCATTTGTTCCGGCACTGGCACAATCAGGACTTCCGTGCGACAGATTTATTTTTGAAGGGTTTCTTCCTCATAAAAAAGGTCGCCAGACACGTGTTAAAAAAATTGTAGACAATGAATATACCAGTGTATTATACGAGTCGCCGTTCAGATTGATTAAAACACTGGAACAACTTGCCGAATACGCAGGAAACGATCGTAAAGTATGCGTGTGCAGAGAGTTAAGCAAAATGTTTGAAGAAAATATACGCGGAACTCTTCCGGAAGCAATTGCACACTTCAAAACGAAAGCTCCCAAAGGAGAAATTGTAATTATTCTGGCTGGAAAAAATCAGAAAGAAAATCCGGAAGAAGAGCAAGAAGACTAATCTCCTTCTATTTCGCGGCCACGGGTCAGAATTTTCACAAACTCTTCGCTTCGGCGAACTGCCACATCCAGTTCATCCCCATTTTCCATAACCACTTTAAGACCATCAACTTTTTTAAATGTCCTCACAAATTCAACATTGATAAGTGTTGATTTATGAATTCGGTAAAACTGATCTGTTGGCAATACCTCTTCAATTATTTTCAACGTTTTGGAAACCATAATTGGTTCTCCCACTTCACGTCGGATCATTGTATAATTTCCATCAGCCTGACAATAAACAATTGAATTAAGTTTCACCATTTCAAAGCCATCAAGTGTTGGGAAGGCTATCTTTGGATTGTTATCAAGTCCATTCTTAAGATTATAAAAAAGAGTATCAAACTGTAATCTTCTACCTACTTTGTTTGATAGCCTCAATTCCAGGCGATTCAATACATCTGAAATATCAATATAATTAATTGGTTTAAGTAAGTAATCTAAAGCCGAATACTTAACCGCTTTAATCCCATATTGCTCATAAGCGGTTACAAATACTACTTCAAAATCAAGATTTTCGAAATAATCAAAAAGCTTAAATCCATTTTCGATTGGCATTTCGATATCCAGAAAAACCAGATCAGGATGCAGTAAATTAATAACTTCAACGGCCTCTTTTACAGAACCAACAGAAGCTTCTACCTTTATTTTATCCGCAAAATGTTTCACCAGGTGAAATCCAAGTGATTCTCTGGCACTTTTTTCATCATCAACAATTATACAGCTTCTCATCATTTGGGGTATTCGTACATACAAAGAAACAAAAATTCAATTGAACACCCTAAGATTTTATCATAGAATTTTACTCTCTGATGGCATAAAACATTCAGCAAACAAAAAAACATATAATTTTATGTTAATTATTAACCACACTCTTACTTTACGATAACAAGTATAACGCACAATACTATTAATTATACATTGTAATTAAATAATTTATGCGTATATAAAGCTGTTAATTTTTAACCTTTAAAATTTGCTATTCCTTATTAAATAGTTTATCTTTGCTATAGAAACCAAGTTTTGCTATTTCGTCCACCACCTTATTATCTTTTAGGTTTATTAGATTTATCATCTCATCATATCTGGTTCCTAATAATTAGTTCACAAAATGCAATCACTTTAAAAAGCTGATTCATGGAAACACATTTATCAAGTATCAAAAGAGAGAAACACATCCTCATCGTGTTTCTTCTCTGCATTTTTCATCTGAATTCAATTGCCCAATATTGTTCTGCTACAGGAGGCTGTGACGAGCACATAAGTCGGGTACAATTCAAAACACTCGATAAAAACTCAGGTTGTACAAATTATGCAGACTACACTTCGGACACCATTACAGTTACGGCAGGTAGTTTTTACTCAATAATAGTAACCAATGGTGCATTCTATAGTGAAGACTCCTGTGATGTTTGGATTGATTGGAATCAGGATCTCGATTTCGATGACACAGGTGAATATTATAAGTTAAACAGTATGGTAAATCCTTACACAGGTATCATCTCCGTACCAATTGATGCTTTATCAGGAAATACCCGAATGCGTATCCGCATCCGATACAACGGAATAATGAATCCATGTGGCAATGCAAATCAAAATTATGGCGAAGTTGAAGATTATTGCATTAAAGTTTACGCAGCTACAAATATGGTAATCAATTCTATACTTTGTTCACATCCAGCGCAGATTACCGTTCCGGGTACATTAAATCAAAAAATAATGCTGATTAAAATTATCGCAGATGGTGCTCTTAATCCTAAATCACTTACCAATCTTTATTTTAAAACAACAGGAACAACAAATGTAGCAGATATTGACTCTGCCAAGATTTATTATACTGGATTTGATCCCGTATTTTCTACAATGAATCCATTTGGAACGGCTGTATATCATCCATCAGGAAACTTTTCCATTAATGGAACAATTCTATTGAATGCCGACACTAATTACATCTGGCTGGCCTACCACGTATCAACCAGTGCTGCTCCCGGAAGATATCTGGATGCACTTATGGACTCTGCCAAAATAAGTTCCACAAAATATACTCCTGTGAACGGAAACCCTGCAGGAAACATTAGCATCATGAGCAAGATGAGTGGAACATATACCATTAACCAGCAGGGAAGCGGAAATTACGCTTCGATAAATGCAGCTATTTCCGACTTGAGCAATAGAGGTATAAATGGCCCTGTAATCTTTAATATCAACGCAGGAATATATACTGAGCAAATCAACATTCCTGCAATTAATGGTAGCTCATCTACAAATACGATCCTTTTCCGTTCTACTAATTCTGACACATCAACAACACGTATTACTTATACATCTGGCAGTAACAATCAAAACTATGTTATCAGGCTTTTCAACGCAGCCTATATCAAATTTCAAAATCTGAGCATTTTTGCCGGAAATAATTTCGATTATCCTCGTGTAATAATGATTGACGGAAACAGCCATCACCTTGAATTCCTGACCAATCATATTAAAGGATTTTCAAATTCAGACTCATGGAACGAAAATCAATCTTTAGTTTTTTCACCAAGCAACAGTCCCAACAACAACATCTTATTTAATGGAAACACCTTTGAATACGGATCATCAGGAATATTATTCTGGTGGAATGATAATGTGGGTGAATCAAATTTACAAATTAATGGAAATACATTTATTGATAATACCGGAACAAGCATAAGAACCTATGGTCAAACAAATATGACCATTTCTAACAATATCATTAACAATCAAACCGGCCTTATGCAATTTCAGGGTATATCCACCGAGTATTGCGCAGGACCAGTTACCATTGAAAAAAACAAACTCTTTGCCCAAGATATAACTAACGGCTATGGGATTTCTGTCACAAATTGCAGTGCGACGAATTACAATTATAAAATTCAAAATAATTTCATATCTGCAACATCAAATTCAGGAAGTTACATACGAGGGATTACACTTAACAGCGATACTTCAATTGCGATTTACTATAACACGATCTTACTTGATGGAAATGCCATGAATTGTACCGGTCTTCAATCATGGAATGTTGTTAACCTGAATCTGAAAAACAATGCAATTATCAACAGGAATGATGGTTATGCTCTTTCCATTAACAACACAACATTTTCCTCGAATAAAAACTGTTATTACAGCAATGGAAGTAATTTTGCAGAATTTAACGAGCAACAAATCAGCACACTTGCATCATGGATATTTCAAACGACAACAGACTCGCTTTCCATATTTCATAATCCTTCATTTATTTCTGAATCGGACCTCCATACTTTTGACATCGCATTAAATACCAAAGCATTACCAATCACAGGTATTACAACTGACATCGACGGTGATACACGTAACGTATCCACTCCCGATATCGGAGCCGACGAATTTACCCCTCCTGCTATTGATGTTGAAGTAAAAGGATTTTATACTGGCAATATCTCAGCTTGTGGGCTCTCCAATAATGAGAAAGTAAAAATAATTATTAAAAATGCAGGGACATCGAACTTAAGCTCAGGCACCATAACTGCAAAATTTCAGTTTCTTAACTCCAGCCAAATAGTTTCGGAAACTGTAAACAGAGCCATAAACTCTGGAGACACTATCCATTACACATTTACTACTGGTGCTAATGTGTCGGTAAATTCGATACAAAAAGATTCAACATTTTATATCAGATGCTGGGGTGTATTGAACGGAGATCCAAATCATTCAAACGACACCACTCATTATGCTATTTTATCAAAATACACTCCTCCTGCACCTACAATCGCTCCTATTTCAATACCATTTGCAAGTAGCACAATCATCACACTCCCTCAAATACAGGGATATATCCCATTTTGGTATGACAGCATCAGCAATGGAAATAATTTTTTTATTGGAAACCATGCTCAAACTCCTCTGATGTATGCCAGCGATTCTGCATTTGTTGAATACAGGCCTATAACACAATCGGACGTAATGATCGGGCAGGAATCAAATACAACATCATTCCCTTTTGGCACAAGTTATCAGGGTAATAAAACTCAATTATTATACACCCGTGATGAATTATATAGTGCAGGATTGCTACCTGGTTCAATAACAGCACTTGCATTTAATTTTTCATCATATTCAAGTGCCGTAATTAACGGGCTTACCATTAAAATAAAAAGCACATACAACGACCAGATTTACAATCTAGACACAGACACGAACAACTGGACTACGGTATATTCAGAAAACTACACCATCCCCGGCTGGAATTGGCAAAACATTGTTTTTACCAATCCATATATTTGGGACGGAAACAGTAATATCCTGATAAACATTTGCTTTCTAAATACAACAACATCTAGTAGCTCATATGTATATTGCTCTACGAGCAACAACAAATCTGTTTACGGAATCAGTTATACCGAAGGGTGTAACATTAGCAGTGCTTCTGTTCAAAGTTACAGGCCAAATATACGTTTTACCGGCAATAAAGAATCAGGTGGATGCATAACAGCAAGGACGAAAGTAAAGATAATCGTCACCAATATCCCTGCTAAAGACATTGGAGTCATTGACTGGCTTTCTCCAAATACAGGTTTTGAATTAACAAACAATGAGCATCTTGGATTAAAGATCAGAAATTACGGAACACAAAATATTGATACGATTCGTTTTTACGTTCGAACCAGTGACACATCTTCCTATGTGTCTGAAATTCGTACAGGAACAATTGCACCCGGAGCAACAATCAATTATACCTGCAATACACCCTTAAATCTCTCTGCATTTCAGAATTACAAAATCAAAGCATACCTGAAAGTAACCGGAGACACCACCTATACAAATGATACTATCGAAAAAGAAATCACAAATTACACGTATTGTACTCCCTCCCATTCCGGCTCATGCACCTATTATCACATTAACGGGTTCCAATTAAATACGTTAAATAATAGCAACAGCGCCTGTAACTCTAATCCAGGCTCATATATATACTATCCTGAAAACCAAGCCACAACATTCTTGCAAAAGGGAGTAACCTACCCGCTAACCATTACTCCCGGTGGGGGAAGCTCTCAGGGATATGGGATATGGATTGACTACAACCACGACGGAGATTTTGAAGATGCGGACGAATTTGTATTTAGCACTAACTTTTACTCTTCAAACATAATACAAGGAAATATTTCAGTTCCAAACACTTCAGGTTACCTGGGAAAAACAAGGTTAAGAATCCGATCGGTGGGATGGAGTTATATTTACAGCAATCAATACTGTTCTGCATTAGGTTCAGGCGAAACGGAAGATTATACCATCACCATCGCTCCTCCACCCTTGCAAAAAGATGTCTGGCTGGCAGAAATCATCAAACCTGACACCTTAATATTCCTGACAATTCCAACTGAAGTCAAGGTAAAGATCAGAAATATCGGAATAGATACTGCTACACAAATCATATTCAAGTACAAGGTTAACCAAGGTTCTTTTGTTAATTATAACTGGTATGGGAATTTATATCCTCAACAGGAAACATCAATCAGCTTACCTAATTATACCCCACTAACAAGTGTGAATAACCTCACTGTTATTTCAAGTTTTTCCGGAGATATGAATTTGCAGAATGACACTCTGCGTAAATCATTTACCGCCTTCCCTGCGCCTGGTATTATTACAATTACACCTGATACAATCAAAGCCACAATATCATCCTGTGACTCTACTGCAAACACAAACAAAACTCTTGTTATTAAAAATATTGGAGACCAGAACCTCAACCTTTCTATCATTCAAAATAAGGGACTTTTTGATGATTTTGAAAATGGTCTGGATAAATGGTCATTTTCAGGAACATGGGGAACTGCCGGAGGTTATATAAGTTCAAATGCATTAACTGAAAGCCCTGTTGGAAATTATCCTCACTATTCGAATCTTACAATTTCTCTTAAAGATTCACTTAAAATTGCAATGAAAGATAGTTGTGCTGTCCGTTATATGCTGAAACGAAATATGGAAAGTTGTTGCGATTATCTGAACACTCAAATCAGTGTAAATAATGGAAACTGGATAAATCTCAACCAGATAAACGGCACAGAAGACTGGAGTTTAAAAGAATATTCTTTTTCTAACTATGTAACGAATGGTGACTACATAAAATTCCGATTCAACTTTACATCCGATTATTCTGTAAATGGTGATGGAGTTCTAATTGACAATTTTACAATTAAAGGAATTGAAGATGGATCCAGTTGGTTGACATATAATCCTAAATCAGACACACTTAAACCCGATAGTTCTGTAATAGTTAATCTGAACTTAAAAGTGGCAAACAACAATGCCGGTCTCCATACCCAAGTGCTAAACATTGTTTCTAACGACCCAATCAGACCTGCTTTGCCAGTACCTGTTCTGCTAACAATTATTGGTTCCCCTCAAATCGTACTGCGCGACAGCATAAAGACATTTCAGCCAATAATGGCAGGAGATGCATTAAGTGCCTCCTTCAGAATAGCCAACACTGGTTGCGATACACTCAAAATAAGCAGTATAACAAAAAACTCGACAGTCTTTGTTCCCCAAAATCCTGTATTCTTCATCATGCCTCATGACTCAGGAACATTGGTCGTAAACTTTCAACCAACAATTCACGGAACATATATTGATACGCTAAAAATAAACAGTAACAGTACTTTAAAGAAAATTTACGTTAGTGGAGTAGCTCTCCCTGCACCTAAACTTGTTATAAATCCTGACAGTTTAACCGTTTCATCTTCAAACTGTAAAGATACCATTTACAGATCCCTTAAAATCAAAAATACAGGAAACACTACCCTAAACTGGAACGCATCTTATAGTACTGGCGCAGGTAATGCATTAAATTTCAATGGATCTACATCCTATGTAGACTTTGGCAATCTGGGAAATATGCCTCAAAAAGGGACGATAGAATTTTGGGCTAAAACCAAAAATCCAAATTTTACATATTGGCTGTCATCTTCCGGCTTAAACAGCACATACAGAGGAATAACTATATACCAAAGTTCCAGTGCTTTATATCTGATAATAGGCACAGACAATGGTTCCAGTACACAAACATATACACTCTCCTATAATATTGATACTCTAAGCTGGCACCATATAGCCTTTAGCTGGGATAAAAATACGTCCACACTAAACACATATTTCGATGGTGCAATGTATGCTTCATGGAGTAGCGTTACGTCCTGGCCTACTTTAATTCATGATCTACAATTAGGAACCGGATACGATATCTATCAAAACAAATTTAATGGTATGATGGATGAGTTCAGAATATGGAACGTAATGAGAACTCCTGCAGAAATACAGCAATCCATGTATGAATCATGGTTTACAAAAAACATAAATATCACTGCTTTATGGAATTTTGACGAACCATCAGGCGATACTATTTACAATCAAAATACCAGCCTTTATCAAGGGACGATGACAAATGTAAGCAGGGAGGTATCTTCTGTTCCAATCTTTGATCCAAACATTGAAGTATATCCTTCAAACGGTGCATTGATCGTAGGAGACTCCACAACTGCTCAGGTTACATTTGTAACAACAGGATTAAATTCAGGCATTTACCGTTCTTCGATCGCAATTAATACCAATGACCCTGTAAATTTGCAAAAAACAATCCCTACCAAGCTTATTCTAAGTGGGCAGCCTACACTTCAATTATCATCAACATGTTTCCAGGCTGACACCATTATGGCAGGAGCATCTGTTACGGATACATTCTATCTCAGCAATACAGGATGCGACACATTGAAAATTACATCAATAAGCCACAACAATAACATTTTCACCACAACACCCTATTCATTAAATATTCTTCCGGGCAAAACAGCATGGGTTAATATCACTTTCAATCCATTAAACACAGGAATATATTTAGATACACTATATTTTGTTTCCAATGCCGGAAATCCAAAAGTATGTTTCCGGGGTGTTGCCATTGCAGCGCCACTGGCAAGCGTAAATCCCGCTTTCATAAATGCAATTATCACAACTTGTAATCAAAGCACCATCAAAACCTTCAAATTAAAAAATACAGGAAATGCGACACTAAATTGGTCAAGTGCTATTTCCAGTTCAAGTTTATTTGATTCGTTTAATAATGGTGTGGATAATTCGATGTGGAGTTCATTAACCGGAGGTGCTTCTGCATCCAGTTGTGGCAGTGCATCTGGCAATAATGCCCTTTACTTTAATGGATCCAGTACACGTGAAGCAACTTCGAAAGCATTAAGTACAATTGGAGGTGGAAATATTACTTTCTACCTAAAAATAGCTACAGGAAGCTATCCCTGCGAACAAGCCGATTATGGAGAAGAAGTTGTGCTGGAATACACTACAAATAATGGAGCCAGTTGGAGTACAATTCAAACTTTTGGTGTTGGAAACTACGCTTATTTTACTCCTTTATCTATTGCAATTCCATCTGGAGCGCAGGCATTCAATACAAAATTCAGATGGAGGCAACTCAGCCATAGCGGTTCCGGCTATGATAACTGGTCAATTGATGAAGTTTCAATCAATACTCTTAATATAAGCACAATAAACCCACAATCGGGAATAATTGCCGTAAATGATTCGGTAACTATACAGCTTACACTTAACGGAAACGGGCTTGTTAACGGAATTTACCAATCAAACATTCTGATTAATACAAACGACCCATTACATAGTTTAATTACAGTTCCCTGTCAGCTAACGGTAAGTGCATCTGCAACCATTGCATCATCAGTAAACCAACTGATTATGGATACGGTGATGATCGGAACGCCTTCCATTGATTCAATCTATATCAAAAATACAGGTTGCGATACATTAAAAGTCAACAATATAACCAAAAACCTACCCGTATTCACCCTAAATCCAACAGTTTTCACCGTACTTCCCAAAGATTCAGGAAAAGTCATTATCAATTTCAGTTCGCTGACAGTAGGAAACTATCTTGATACTTTAAAAATCAGCAGTAATGCCGGAAGTAAAAATATTCCATTCAGAGCAAGAGCCAACGGCGCTCCCGGAATCATCACACTTCCGGATATAATTAACTCTACTTTAGCTTGCGACAGCCAATCGACTGTTCCTTTCAAGATTAAAAACCCGGGAATCGTTGCATTGAACTGGAGCGCTACGCTTGGCAATCAACAACCGGCAAGTCTTGTCTTCAATGGGACGGGCAGTTATGTTTCACTGGGAGACTGGAGTCCAGGGACAAAATGGACTGTGGAAGCCTGGGTCAGACCCGATAATCTGCCATTGGGAACAAAAATAATTGCAGGTTCACCCAATACCTGTGATGGCTGGGGACTATGTTTATCTGACGGAAAATTTGCCGCAATATACCGTGATGCAGGGAGTTACTGCATCAACTTTCTAAAAGCTACAACACTGACACCTGTAATTGGCACATGGTATCACTTAGCCGCTGTAAATGATGGAGCAACTGCCCGTTTTTACATAAATGGTCAACTCATAGGTAGTGCTCCGGTATGGAGCGGATATTCAGGTTTTGCCTCCGCATTTATTGGTGGAACAAACTATGATTATTATTCCTATTTCTCAGGAGCAATAGATGAAGTCAGAATCTGGAATGTTGCAAGAAGCCAAAATCAGATTTCCACAACTAAAAACCACATTTTAAACGGTAATGAAACCAGCTTAATCGGATACTGGAGAATGTACGAGCAAAACGGCACAATCCTTACTGATTTATCCTCCGGAAATCACTCAGGATCCATAGTGGGCGCAAATTGGCAAAATATTAATTCGCCAACACAATCATGGATAAATATGTCTGTTACCTCCGGAACCATCAACGCCGGTGATTCAACCAGTATTAACCTGACACTTAACCGAAGCCTAAAACCTGCAGGATTGAATACGTATAAATTAATTATCAATTCTGACGATCCTCTGAAACCCTTTGACACAACCACAATCAATATTACAGGTAATTATAATCTCAACCCTGTTAACCTTGGCAATGATACAGCTACTTGTACCGGAAACTCAATTGCCCTACATCCCGGAACGTACACTACATATCAATGGAATAACAATTCAACAGCTTCAACCCTATCTGTAACAACAAGCGGAATTTATTGGATCAAGGTTAAAGATGCCAATGGCTGTGCCTACAACGATACTATTCTGGTAGTATTTTCACAACGACCAATTGCCGATGCAGGCATTGACAAATCTGTTTGCAGTGGAAACACAACTACACTGAATGGCTCTGCTACGGGAGGAGCTCAACCTTATCAATATTCCTGGAAAAACACTCAGGGAGCACTCCTAACAAACAACAGTAGTTACTACTTTACACCTATCCAGACACAAAATTTCATATTCATTGTTACAGATAACAATGGCTGCAGTTCACTCCCCGACACAGCAAAAGTTTCACTCTTTCCCTCTTTAACTGTTATAGCCAAACCCGATACAACGGTTACGTATGGAAGTATTATTCAGATCAATACAGTTGTCAACGGAGGAACGTACCCATTCAATTATAACTGGTCGCCAATATACAACCTCTCATCTTCAACCATTGCCAATCCTACATTTAATGCAAATAACCAAACAAATTTAATCGTGAACGTTACTGATGCAAATGGATGTTCGGCAAGCGATGTTGCCACAATTAATGTAATGTATTCTATATCAGGAAAGGTAGTTTACAACAACGCTGTATTTTCGCCCATCGGAAATTCGAAAGTCATATTACTCAGGCCAAATCCTTTTGATTCAACAACAAGTAACACTTCCGGTATTTTCTATTTCCCAACTATTCCGGGTTATTCCTATGAGATTTATGCAAAACCAACTCTTAGCTGGTCAGGAGTTAATGCTACAGACGCTTTGAATGTAAAACGACATATAGTTGGTTTATCTCAACTTACCGGAATTAATGTACAAGCTGCGGACGTTAACGGAAATGGGGCCGTAACAAGTGCTGATGCGTTATTAATTCTGAGAAGGACGGTGGGGCTTATTACATCATTCAATACAGGTAACTGGGTGAGTGAAAAAATAAACCTTCAGTTATTCAATAATGTTCAGAACCTGACAATCAAAACAATTTGTATGGGTGATGTAAACGCTTCCTATTCTTTTGGGAGTAAGTCAACAGAAATAATCCCAACATTGGTTTTCGACAACAATAAGATTGAAGTTATTCGCGGTCAGGAGCTTGAAATTCCAATTTATTACAGACAAAATCAACAAACAGGAGCATTAACATTAAACACAAAGTATCATGATAATCTGATTGATATAACGAACATTAGTACATCCGAGGGTTCTCTTGAATATAATATAGAAAACGGAGAACTTAAAATTGCATGGGCAAATGAAAACGGATACAAATCATCAACGGATGAAGCCTTTATCACCATTCATGCTAAAGTCCGTGACGATGCCACAAACCGAGACATAATCTTTACAATCGGCAATGAAAGTGAATTAGCCGACAAAGATGGAAAAGTGCTCTATGGAGCAATCTTCAATACACAATGCTATCAAATTGTAGATGAACTGAAAGAAGTTCTGGTACAGGAACTTATTCCTAATCCGGCAAAAGAAAGTTCGAGTCTGAAGATCTACTTACCTGAAAGCAGAACAATCAATATAAGCATATTCAATGCCTTTGGAGAGAAGATTTCGACCATTGCCGAAACAAAGCAATCCAAAGGATGGAGCAAAATACCAATAGAAACATCCTCTCTGAGTCAGGGAGTTTACTTCCTAAAAATCAATACGTCCGGTAAAAACGGTTCTTCTGAAAATATTCAGCGATTAATGATTATCCGATAAGGTTTTAATACTAAACATTATGAAAACAAAAACCATATCAGAAACGCATAATTTGCAGCAAACCATGAATCATATCCTAATTCAACCAAGATATGAAATTATAATGCGTTGCACAAAAGAAAAATCATCGGATTCACATCAACTTCTCAATACATTACCATCTGATTTTCAAAAAATTAAAAAGCATTCAGGAATGAAACGGATAATAAGCTTACTGATGATGATACTATGCCTGACTCAATTTCAGGCATTAAGTCAGAGCATATTGATAAAGGCCGACACAATTATTGCCAGTCCCGGTGATAGTGTAACTGTGTCTGTCAGAGCCTCTAATCTTCCTCAAATTGGCTCATTAACGTTATTTATTCAATATGACCAGATGGTTTTGGACTTCGGAAGAGCGACCAACATCAATGTCTCTTTACTGGCCGGAACACCCCTTATCAATAAATCGGGAAATAAGATAATCGTTTCATGGGCAGATATAAATGGAGCTACTATCGGATCAAACAAGCTTTTCGACTTACGCTTCAAATTTAACGGAGGAGGTAGTGCTATTCAGTTTCTTCAAGGCTGTGAAGTAACAGATATTCTTGGAAACAATCTCATTCCTGCTCCTTCATTGGTTAACGGAAGGGTAATGGAACCTTTGTCTGTAACCATCACTTCGAACAATGATTTTATCTGTCTGGGAGACTCGATGCAATTAAAAGCGCAAACCAGCAGCGGACTTGGAAACAACACGTATAGTTGGAGTTCTGTTCCGGTTGGATTTATATCCAGTCAACCCAACGTATGGGTAAAACCTATCGTAAACACAACCTATTCTGTAACGGTAAATGATGGCGTTTATTCTGATTCTGACAGTAAACTAATCTCAATCTTTAATTCTCCGCAACCGGCTTCTGTTACCAATATGATTCCTGCAAATAATGCGATCAATCTAAATCCACCCGTTACCTTTTCATGGGCTCCTGCCGCTTACGCTTCTTCTTATGATTTTTACTTGTGGAAAGCAACCCAGACCAAGCCACTAACACCCACAAAAGCCGATTTAACATCCATCAGTTACCAGCTTCAGGGACAATTAACAATGGGAACCACCTATAAATGGCAAATTGTTTCAAAAAATCTGTGCGCCAGAACCGAAGGACAAATCCAGCAGTTTACAACACGGCATCTTCCTGATCTGCACGTTACTCAAATCACACTCTCCCCTGCTTATGCCGGACAATCATTAACTGTTTCATGGACGGTAAAAAATGACGGATTGGGTTCCACTGCAGGGACAAACTGGATTGATCACATTTGGTTATCACCTGATATAGAAGTCCGTGCATATGACCCCAGCGATATCATGCTAAATCAGTTTTCAAATGTAAGTTACCTGGAAGCAGGACAGAGCTACACAAACACACAACAAGTAACGCTTCCTCAAAGCATTACAGGCTCTTATTACATATTTGTATCGTCTGATGCAGTAGATGCATTATTCATAGATTGGTCACCAACCGGAAACGGCCCCTTAAACGCTCCGGTTCCTTATACACCCAGTGTGACAGGAACTCCATACAGGTATATTCAAGGATGGCATCATGATTCAAAAGCATTGTGGGAAGTGAGTGATTCAGGTCAATATTGCGACAATTTCTTTTACAAACAGATAGATGTTATCATGCCACCTGTTCCGGATTTGAAACCTACCCAGATTATTGCGCCAAATAATGCATTTTCCGGACAACAAATCAATCTCAATTTCAATATCAAAAATACAGGATACGCCACTGCAACTGGAACATGGGAAGATGCTCTTTATCTCTGCCCCGACACTAGCTTTATTCCAGCAACCGCTGTACTTTTGGGAACCTATCAAAGATCAACACCTCTGCAACCCGACAGTGCTTACGGAAAGTCCGTAACAGTAACGATTCCTCCCAATATTTTAGGAACCTACTATCTTTTCCTGAAAACCGATGCAACAAATACTGTTTTCGAAAATGTATATGAAAACAACAATACCTTTCGAAGTGCTCCTTTTCAAATATTTCTTACTCCTCCGTCCGATTTAGTAGTACAATCTGTACAAAGCATCGACAGCGTAAGCACAAAAGATATTTTCAATCTATCATGGACAGTTAAAAATCAGGGGGCTACTGCAACCGGGTCTTTAAATTGGATTGACTCACTTTTTATGACTACAGCTTCCAATTTCGATTTAACCAATGCCTTTAAACTCGGAAGCTCAAACTACGCTGGAAACTTATTACCCGACAGTAGTTACAATAAACAAATGCAGGTTATAATACCTCCAAATATTTCGGGACAATATTACTTCTATGTTAAAACTGATGCTACAAATAACGTATTTGAATACACCTCCGACAACAACAACACGGGAAAAAGGACGAATCCCGTAAAAATTCAAACACCGGATTTGGTTGTAAAATCACTCACAATTCCAGCTTCTGAAAGCAACGGACAAGCTGTTTCTCTTTCATGGGTTATAAAAAACAACGGTCCGGGTAAGCTAATTAACGGGCAAATAACAGACAATATATACATCTCCAAAAAAAGCACATTTTATCCTGATTCTGTTATCCTTACATCAACACACACCTATAATATTTCACTATTAAAAAATGATACTATTGCTTTACAGAAATCAGTTTTATTGCCACAAAACATCAGTGGAATCTATTACATTTACATCTATACTGATTATACAAATACTGTTTTTGAAGCCACACTTGAAGGAAACAACACCTTACGAAGTACCGGAACAATTAATATTATCAAGCCAGACCTGACGAATAACACCATGGTTTTGCCATCCGAACTGAATTCGGGACAAGCAGATGTTTTAAGTTGGTTTGAAAAAAATGCTGGCCCGGGAAACATTCAAAATGCAACGTGGATAAGCAAAATTCTGCTTTCTAAATACGGAACATATCATCCTGATTCTGTAAAAGTTGCTGGAATTTACACATTTAACAACACCTCAATGAATGCAGGAGACAGCCTCAATATAAATACATCTTTTGTTACGCCAAATTTAAGCTCAGGAAACTATTACATTTATTTGTTTTCCGATGCAAAAGACACTGTTTATGAAGGAATAAAAGAAAACAATAACATTATCCGAAGTTCTGTTACTATCCCATTGAAAAACCCAAATCTTGTAGTTTCATCGATCGCATATCCTTCATCATCCAATTCTGGCCAACCAATAAATGTTCAGTGGAAAGTCAAAAATCAAGGACCAGGAAAACTTTATTATTCTTCATTGACTGACAAAATATATCTTTCTCAATCACAAACATTTAATCCTGATTCTGCTATTTTAATCGGCTCTCACACTTATAACGCGACAATACTTCCGGGTGACAGTCTCAATAATCAGTTAAGCGTTACAATCCCAAACGGAACCAGCGGAGTGTATTATATTTTTATACATATCAATCAAAATCAGACAGTTTATGAAGGCGGTCTTACATATGACAATCGCAACAAAGGTTCACAAATAACCATCAGCTTAACACCTTGGGCAGATCTACGAATGATGAGCATTTCGGCTCCCGATAGTATTACCTCCGGTGAAAATATGAGTTTTCTGTTTACCGTAAAAAACAGTGGAACAGCCAGTACCGGACTCACAAGCTGGACCGACAAGATTTACATCTCCACTTTACCTGACTTTGACACCAGTGCTACACTTCTTACAACTTTTGTCAAAAATCTAAAACTTGATACAGGACAAACCTACCAAACTAATTTCTCTACAATTGTATCATCTACAATTTCAACAGGATACTATTACATCTATGCAATTACAGATGTAAACAATCAAATTTATGAATACAACTTTGAAAACAACAACATCATCCGAAGTAATCCTGTTTTTGTACGCCCGTATCCAATAAATATGAGAGTAACTGCATTTTTAGCACCGGATTCTGCATTTTCAGGTACAAATATTAATATTCAGTACAGTGTTATAAATAACAGTACAAAACCGACGCTTCCCCAATATTGGTATGATGCGGTATATCTTTCAACAGATACAATCTGGAACTACAACAGTGACATTAAGCTTAAAGAATGGAAACAAAATGGTCCGCTTCCGGCAAGCTTAACATACTCTTCTTCTCAAACTGTTCAGGTTCCGAATGGAATTCAGGGAAACTATTATCTGATAGTAGTTTGTGATTATAATAACACGAATGAAGAGATGAATCATGAAGATAATGTCTGTGTTTACCGGAAAACCGTTCTTCCATCCATCTTTAAAATCAAGCTTACACCTTCCCCCGATTTGAAAGTAAAATTATTTACAGCACCTCTTCAATGTGCTTCTGGTCAACAAATTAAAGTTGTATTCCGGGTAAAAAATGAAGGCATCGGAGCAACAAACGGTGGCGGTTGGACTGATAAGGTTTATCTCTCTTCCGACTTTACTATTAATCAGGGAGACGCTCATATTGGCACATATAACCGAACAGCTAATCTCGATACCGGACAATTTTACACGGATTCATTAATGGTTGAAATTCCGGTTTCTGCATCCGGAAATATGATTCTGATTTTTAAAACCGATTTCAACAACATTGTTTTTGAAAATAATCAGGAAGATAACAACATTGCTACAG
Organism: Bacteroidales bacterium; assembly: GCA_963667975.1. GTDB lineage: Bacteria > Bacteroidota > Bacteroidia > Bacteroidales. Next base: position 1,864,324 of record OY764079.1, on the reverse strand, counting down.
CCTTTATCGTAGCAGTTCAACCTCCGCCAGCCGACCTGATCGTTCAAAATATTACGATCCCCGACAGTTCCAAATCAGGCAAGCCTATAAACATTTCATGGACAGTGAAAAATATCGGTCCAAATCCTGCTATCGGCAATATGAAAGATATGGTTTACCTGTCCAGTGATACAATTTGGGATATACAGGACAGATTTTTAGGTGAAAAAACAACCTCCATCAGTCTGCCTTCACTTGGTACCACTACTCAATCAATCAATCCGAAATTACCGGGTGTTATTGTAGATAAATATTATGTCATCGTACGAACCGACTTACTCAATAATATTTTCGAAAGTAACGACACAAATAATACCGGAAGATCGGCCAATCGCGTATTTGCTGACATGCAGCATTTGGATTTCAACTCACTTCGTCATGACACCTTACTAAATCTCACAGACTTATACTATTTGATTGATGTTCCTGATTCGCTAAAGGGAGAATCAATGCTGGCTACTTTAAAAGCGGATTCGCTAAACGGAAGCAACGAGATGTATCTAAAAAAAGATTTGCTCTCAACCCGTTTACTATATGATTATACGCATTTGTATCCTTATCAGGGAAACCAGGAATTGTTGGTTCCCTATCTATTCAAAGGGCCATATTATCTCCTTCTTTACGGAAAAACTTCAGTTTCTTCACTGCAAACCATTACTCTTAAACCTCAGATCCTCGATTTTGAAGTCCGCTCGATACAAGCAAATTACGGAGGGAATACGGGAATAACAACAGTATTACTCACCGGTTCCAAGTTTACTCCATACATGAAAGTAAGCTTAATTAAAGGAAACGATACAATTAGAGCCGACACATTAATCTTTATCAACTTCACAAAAGCATATGTACGTTTCAACTTGAAAGACAAGACCGTAGGGATGTACAAAATGCAAGTACATCATTTCTGTGAAGGAACACTGGAAATTCCAAATGCCTTTGAGGTAAAAAGCGGAACTCCAAATTATCTGTCGATAAATGTTGTTCACCCCGCCAACGCACGTGCAAACAAGGTAACCAGTTTCACAATTGAATATGCAAATCTCGGAAATACTGATTTAATTGCACCTTCTATTGACATTGTTAGCCAGGCAGGAGCACCAATAGCCCTTGATGCCTCAGGCCTATCCTCCAATTCGACTCAGTTACATATCCCCCTACAAATACCCGGAGAGCCCTATAATGTACTACGACCCGGGGTAACAGGATCCATCATTATTTACACCCGAACTACCGCCGGACTTGGATTTACTATTTCAATCCCAACCTATTAATCACCGCGAAACAGTTTCAAACCTATGAAAAAACAAAAAACGATATATATCATGATGAGCAGAAAAATCAAGGCCTTTACCCTACTTTGGCTGATTACAGTTTCAGCCATAATCCCTTACACCTCATCAGGGCAAGGGTATGCAGGGCCGGATAAAAACATGATGAAAGATTCCAGTGTGGTGATTGGAGGAAGCGGATGCTCAAATTGTTGCGTAAAATGGACTCCTACTACAGGACTAAGCAATCCAAATATCCTGAATCCGGTGGCAAGTCCTGCACAAACAACAACCTATACCATCAAGGTAGTAGGACCCGATTTCAGCTTTTCGGATGTTGACCAGATGACAGTAACCGTTGTTGATGGACTAAGTGACATTACGGCAACACCAAAACAATGTTGCTGGAAAAAAGGAGATGCAATCTCTCTTGATCAATTTACAATCACAACGAATCCTCCGGGACTGGCAAGCTCACTAACAATCTCTCCTACAACGGTACCTACAAACGTGTTTACACAGGGAGTGGGGACATTGCCCGTAACTATATCTGGCAAAGGGACTAACAATACTACAAAAAGTACTACTGTAAATATCACGGTCGTTGACGAAGACGCACAAACTCAGGTTCAGGTTGGGTTAGGACAGTTTGATCCTGCTGAAATACTTAAAGTTGTTGATGAGTGTATTAATAAGGTACGAGGTCCTTGTAATCCAACAGGAGGGTTAACTGCAAATGTAAGCTTTTCGAAAGGCAAATTGTGCTGTCCTAAATCAGGTTGTGTAAAAGAAATGTATGCCTACAACGGAACCTATAATTATGACAAGGGAGTATCCTGCGATCAGCCATTTTATGGAGTTCCCTATATCGCATCTCTCAATCTTAGAATATCCGCAAGCTTCGGACTTGCCATTTCGCTGGGGAATGTTAAAACGACCTGCGACGGAGTAGATGTATGTTATGGTGCAACATTTACAGGAAGCATAGGAGGTGGAGTGAGTGGTACAATATTGGGTGGTTCTATTCTGGATGCAAGCCTACAATTAGTGGCCTCTGTAACAGCCGATCCTTTAGAGTATTGCATGCCATCCGGCAAAACAAAAGCTGGAATAGGAACCGATAACGGAAATATCTGTTTCAAAGCCGATTTGGTTGGTTCGGTTACTACACTGAGCTTCTTTACTGAACAGGTAAGTGTTAATGTTATTTCGCAACGTTGCTTATATTAGGAGGAATGAAGATGAAAACAATGATAAACCTAAAAAGATCAGTACAAATGAAAGCCTGGATCAGCATTCTGCTATTGGCAACTTTAGCTTTCCCCAACGCATTCGCTGCAAACTCAAAACTGGCAACAGTTCCCTTACTTGATACGTTTCCGACCTACAATCCGGCAATGTACAATCTTTTGATTCCAATTGATACGGTAGGTTATACTACCGATGCACAACATGTTATCTGCGATTCACTGCTTTTATACGTTGTAAATGCAATGGTTTCTCCCACAAGTCAGGGTTGGCTGATTGACCATCTTTCAGGAACACAAAATGCAAACAATATAAACTCTCCAACAGCAAAATTGTGCAAGATTTTCAAAGCATACAAGCTTCATAGCATAGATTCTGTAGTCTCCTTATATCGAAGCGCTGACCAAACTACAATCAATACTATGCTCTCAAACCAACAAACCCGTGCTAAATTCCAGGGAATGATTGACTCAGTTGTAAGCATGAGAATGAAATTCGGAATAGAATTCCAAAGTGGATTTTTAATCATGGCAAATCTTAAATTTCTCAATAACAAAGAAAATCTGACTCCATTCTTCTTCAAACAGGAAAATACAGTTTGGAAGCTCGCTATTGGGAGTAATAACCTTCCTATGTACAGCAATATCTCTGCATTTCTCAACACGCATAGTCCTTCTGGAATGATCGCTTCCAATGATATTGACGGAGATGGAATATTAAACTCTGTAGATAATTGTCCCTGCAAATCAAATATAAATCAGAAAAACAGCGATGGGGATGCACTGGGTGATATTTGCGACAATTGTCCAACAGTAGCCAACAGCAACCAGTCCGATTACGACAACGATAATATTGGGGATGTATGTGATAATTGTCCCTCCCGTTACAATCCCCTTCAATCAGATTTTGACAATGACCATATTGGTGATTCCTGCGATAATTGTCCGACCGTTTACAATATTTCACAAACAGATGTGGATGGAGATTATATTGGAGATGCCTGCGATCAGGACTTAGACAACGACGGATATCCTAATAATGTTGACCCTGATATTGACGGAGATGGAATTCCAAATATCCAGGACAACTGCCCCTATTATCCAAATCAAAATCAAGTTGATAGCGATACCGATGGTGTAGGAAACAGTTGCGATAACTGTCCTACAGTTTCGAACCCAGGTCAGACTGATGCTGACATGGATGGTATTGGCGATGCCTGTGATCCGGATATGGATAATGATGGAATTCTCAACAATGTGGATAATTGCCCGACAACGTATAATCCGGATCAATTGGATATAAATTGTAACGGCGTAGGTGATGTGTGTGAATAACAAATGAAATACAAAGCAATCATGAAAAACACAGGGTTCGCTTCGAAAAATAACAGAAAGATCGGTTTTAGAAAAACAAAATCTTTTTTAAACCATTTCTGCAAAGTGAAAGCCGGGATACTCTTCCTAACAGTTTTGCTTCCCGGGTTGCTTACAGCTCAAATAACTGTAAGCACAACACCTGCATCTTGCGGAGCTTCTGATGGAAAAGCAAGTGTAACTGTTAATGGAGGAACACCGCCTTATCAGATAACCTGGTCAAACGGGCAATCAGGGGCAAATGCAACCAATCTTGCGGTAGGCTCCTATTCTGTAACAGTAAAAGATGCAGGAAACTGTACTGGAACCAAAAGCTTTTTTATTGACAATAACACCTCAATGGAAGTTTCAATTGCAGGCGGAAATACAAGTGTTACATATTGTCAGAATCAAGGTTCACCCAGTATTACACTCACAGCATCGGCTACCGGAGGAAAGCCACCTTATCAATTCAGTTGGCCAAATGCAAGTCTCACCACAAATTCATCTGGTTCTTATACAGTTATGGTCACTGATTCAGAAAAATGTGTTAGACATGCTACTACTTACGTCCTTTTTATACCCGTTAACTGCTCACAGGACCCAAACGAAATTGTTGGACCAGAAGGCTACGGACAAAGCAAATGGATTGGAACCACCGAAAAACTACCCTATATAATTCGTTTCGAAAACGACCCGGATTTTGCAACTGCTCCTGCACAAAAAGTAACGGTTGATCTCCCATTTGATTCCACTGCCAATATGTACTCTCTTAAACTGGGTGATTTTGGGTTCGGAAATTACATATTCAATGTTCCTCCCAACTCAACATTTTACACAAAACGCCTCGATGTAACAGATTCACTACATGTATTGGTCGATATCACTGCAGGCATTGATGTTCAGAATAAAAAAGCATTCTGGATATTCGAGTCCATTGATCCTGCAACAGGGTTTCCTCCCAACGACGCCAACAAAGGATTTTTACTGATAAACGATAGTATAACACATAAAGGTGAAGGCTTTGTAAGCTTTACCATGCAACCCAAATCCAACACTCACTCAGGGGATACGCTGAAAGCCAGAGCAAATATTATTTTCGACCAAAATGAGGCTATCCTGACCAATACATGGATAAATATTATTGATGCTCAGCCTCCATTTAGTCAGGTTAATCCTTTGCCCATGGTTACCGATACCAACCTTATTCAGTTGACTTTTTCAGGTGCTGATGCACCCAATGGTTCGGGACTGAAAAATGTAGCCTTGTTTATTGCCAAAAATGTAGGAGACTATCAACTTTATGGCACATTTCACAAAGACAGCACAGTACGTATAACCGGTATGGAGGATGATTTGTACAAATTCATAAGCATAGCTGAAGACAATGTAGGAAACAAAGAAACCATGAAAGGAACACCCGATACCTATAGCATGATTGGTTATCCAAAACATATTTCGGGAACAATTTCCTATTTCAACACAGTTTCCACCCCTATCAACAATGCAAAAATCTATTTGCGAATGCTTGACGGAATACCTACAGACTCTCTGTACAGTAATAGTTCCGGTGTTTATAATTTTGGACTCAAACCCAAAATGAAATATCTGATCGACGGAAATATTTCAATCGCTTGGGGAGGAGTAAATTCAACCGATGCATTGGTTATCCGCAAAAACATTCTCGGACTTTATAACCTGACCTCTTTGCAAAAAATTGCTGCTGACGTAAACAAATCGGGAGACATTTCGAGTACCGATGCATTACTTATCCGCAAACGTATGGTTGGTCAAATCAACAACTTCATAATCTCTGACTGGGTTTTTCCAAAAGACACTCTTAATCCAGTTCAGGACATCGTTCATGTGCTAAAAACGCTGTGTGCAGGCGATGTAAACCGCTCATTCACACCCGGCTCAAACAAAAACTCGACAGTTACTCTGACGCAGCAAAATGAAATCACAGTAAATCGAAATCAGGTAATTGACATCCCATTACGCGTAAACCAATCACTTGGAACTGCTGCCGTTTCTTTATACCTATATTATCCGGACGATATTCTGGAAATCGAGAAAATAACATCACCATTAAACGGCTTAATGTATCAATGTGAAGCCGGGAAAATTGTGATGGCATGGGACAGTCTGAAAGCAATGAAGTTCAAAGCAAATGAAGCTATTGCTACTTTACAGGTAAGAGTGAACCGTATGGCTACCGACAAAGATAAGGCCAGTTTTACGCTAGACAACTTCAGCGAATTTGCAAACGAAGATGCGAATACTATTTCGGATGTAAAGCTTTCAATTTCATCACTTAAAATCACACCATGGCTCGATTATGAATTATCCCCAAACTTCCCGAATCCATTTGTAAAATCAACGGAAATCAGATACGAGCTTCCCGAAGAGTGCCTAGTTAAACTTATTGTTTACAACGCTTTAGGACAGATTATCCGAACCTTAGTTTCCAATACACAAAAAGCAGGCAGTTATTCTCTCTACTTTGATGCAACCAGTCTGGAACCAGGAGCTTACACATACCGATTGGAAGCTAAAAGCAAAAACCGCAAATTTGGTTCATCGCACACAATGATTATTATACCTGAAAACTAAAAAAATGAGGGTTATTAATACAATTGGTTTTAGTTTATTTTTTCTTCTGATTGCATCGGTTGGCTTCTGCCAGTCGATGCATATCGGAAGTGCTCAGAAATGCAGTGGCGATACAGTTTCTGTTTCTGTTGATATGATACAATGTGACAGTTTGGGTGCTATAACCCTGTATATTGGATATGATACCACAAAGATTAAATTTCTTAAAATAGATTCAATTACACCTTTTGCTGCTGGATTAATGTACAATTGTGTTTCTAATGAGGGAGTTTTCTCGGGTAAAATTTCTGTTTCATGGATCTCCCCCAACGGTGACCCTGTTAATTTTGGCACTCAAAGATTTGTTGTTCTTTATTTTACAACTATTACTGACTCAAGCCTTCTGCAGTTCCTGAATAACTGTGAAATAGCCAATTACAATGCACAACCACTCTTTATTAATTATCAGCACGGAAAAATCAAAACTATTCCTCATCCCACATTTCTGCAACAACCAAATTCAATTCAGATACAGACTGACAGTTCTGGATTTTTACACATAAGAGCTATTGATTATCAATCCATACAATGGCAAACTCTATCTAACTCCAATTGGACAAACCTCCAAAACAACATACATTTTCAAGGCACAAACAATGATACACTCTATATATTGAATGCAAATTCGCTGATGAATAATACCCAATACAGGGTATTGATCAGTGGATGCAACCAAATTGTTAGTAACAGTATAACATTAAATATTTCTACAGATATTCAAAATCATAAAAAAATAAACTCAATTTTATTAACACCTAACCCTGCCAGCTCTTATATAAGTTTTTCTAATTCTTTCAAATGTAAACTCTCAATTATAGAGCTTAACGGCAACGTAATCTCAGAGAAAGAAATTGAACCATTCAGCAAAATAGATATTCACAATTTACCATCCGGAATATACTTTATTAAAATCTACAATACAGAAAATAAAGGAATTCCAGAATTACTCAAATTCATCAAAATTTCTGATGAAAATACAACTTACTGACCCTTATTAAAAAATTATAGAGAAAATTTAAATCATACTCACATGAAAAGGTTGTACAAATTATTAGCATTAGTTCTGTTCTTCGCAGGTTTGAACGGGATGAATCTTTGTGCACAGCAGATTACAGTATCCTCGCAAACAGGATGTTTGAACGACACAGCCTATATTGCTCTTGCCGGAAGCAATATTAATAAACTTGCAGCTATGACGTTAAATATCAGTTTCGACACGACTGTAATGCGTTTTGTGGGACATGGTAATCTGAACGCACAGATTACCGATTTTTTAAGTGGTGTTCCAGCCAGCGGACCTAATGCAGGGAAATTAGTACTCTCATTAGTCGACAACACATTACAAGGAATAGACCTCAGTAATGCTAAAATCTGTGATTTAAAATTTATCTATAAAGGAGGGAGTAGCGCTATTTCTATCTTACCAACATCTGAACTTGTCGACACTGGAATGATTGTCATAAACACATCATTTACAGCAGGTAACTTAACTCCAACAATACTTTCTCACCCTTCTAATACACAAACCTGCGAAGGAAGTAATGCTACCTTTACAACAACAGCAGTAAGTGGTTCTTTATTTCAATGGCAGATTTTTTCAGGAGGGAATTGGAGCAATTTAAGTAATGGCACTAGTTATTCCGGTGTTACAACAGCTACTTTACAGCTCACTTCAACACCTCTTTCCCTGAATACGAAAGCATATCGATGTAAAATAACCAAGACTTGTGATGCTTATACCAATCAAGCTGTATTAACTGTAAATCCCAAGCCCATTGCAGTTGCAAATAACGACACAACAATTTGTCAGGGGAATTCAATTACCATTACCAGTTCAGGAAGCGGTGGCGGAACAGGTACATTAACATACAGTTGGAGTCAGGGATTGGGAATCGGAATCTCATTTTTAATAACTCCTGCAACAACCACAAAATACACGTTAACCGTAACAGATACAAAAAGCTGTTCGTCAACCGACAGTATTTTAGTTACTGTAACTCCACTTCCGTCAGCAGCCGGAACAATTTCAGGAACAAGTCCGGTATGCCAGGGACAGTCCGCTGTCAATTATACAGTTCCAACAATTACCAATGCAACATCTTATGTTTGGACACTTCCTACAGGTGCATCCGGAACAAGTTCAATCTCAAGTATTACCCTAAACTTTGGAACATCTGCCATAAATGGAAATATCACGGTAAAAGGGCAAAACAGTTGTGGATTCGGATCAATATCCTCAAAATCTATCATTGTAAATCCACTTCCTACTGCTGCCGGAACTATTTCAGGACCTGCAACTGTTTGCCAGGGCGATTCTTTAAAAACATATACCGTTCCAACAATTGCAAATGCAACCAGCTACCTCTGGACATTACCCAACGGAGTGACAGGTGTCAGTACAACAAATTCTATTACAACAAAATACTCAACATCAGCCTCTTCTGGAAATATCACTGTGAAAGGAAATAACAGTTGTGGAAATGGAACAAGCTCAACACTTGCTATTACAGTTAATCCTTACCCGGTTGCGGCAGGTACTATATCAGGAGCAACAACAGTTTGCCAGGGACAAACAAATGTAACTTATTCCGTTCCTGTAATAACAAATGCAACATCTTATGTATGGACTTTACCTACTGGCGCAATCGGAGCAAGTTCAACAAACTCTATTACTGTCAATTACGGAACAACAGCTATATCTGGAAACATTACAGTAAAAGGGGCAAATAGTTGCGGTTATGGTACCTCTTCCAGCTTAGCAATCACCGTAAATCCATTGCCCAATGCAGCAGGAACAATATCCGGCCTTACCACCGTATGCCAGGGACAATCGGGAGTTTCATACTCTGTTCCCGTAATCTCAAATGCAAATTCTTATATGTGGACGCTCCCCAACGGGGCATCGGGCACAAGTACAACAAACAACATTACAGTAAATTACAACAATACTGCTTCATCCGGAAATATCACGATAAAAGGGCAAAATAGCTGTGGTTTAGGAACTGTTTCTACCCTTGCAATCACGGTTAATCCTCTGCCAGATACGGCTGGCAACATTAGTGGAAATGTTACCGTTTGCCAGGGGCAAAACAACGTAACCTATTCAACACCAACAATAGCCAATGCTACAACTTATATCTGGACTTTGCTTACTGGAGCTACCGGAACAAGCTCAACAAATTCAATAACTGTTAATTATAGCAATACAGCTTCTTCTGGAAACATTACGGTAAAAGGGCAAAATACATGCGGATCAGGAGTAAGTAAATCCATGGCTATTACAGTTAATCCTTTGCCTGTTGCAGCAGGATCCATAAGCGGAAATACAACTGTGTGTCAGGGGCAACTGGGAGTTACCTACAATATTCCTGTAATTACAAATGCAACATCTTACATATGGACCTTACCTACCGGCGCTACCGGAACAAGTTCAACAAATTCTATTACCGTAAATTACGGAATTTCTGCTATTTCAGGAAACATCACCGTAAAAGGGCAAAACTCCTGTGGTGTGGGAACAGCTTCTACATTGGCAATCATAGTCAACCCTCTACCATCACCCTCTGGAAACATTACAGGAAATACAACTGTTTGTCAAGGTCAAAACAATGTAACCTATTCAATCCAAACAATAGCCAATGCTACAACTTATATCTGGACTTTGCCAAATGGAGCTACTGGAAGTAGTTTAACAAATACAATTACGGTTAATTATAGTTCTTCTGCTTCATCAGGTATTATAATGGTAAAAGGTCAGAACAGTTGTGGAGTCAGAGATACAGCACAATTAGCCATAACCGTAAACCAACTTCCAGGAATAGCTGGCTCTATAACAGGACCTTTAAAAGTATGTAAAGGATCCGATAGTATAACTTATTCTGTTTCAAATATTGCAAATGCTTCAACATATCAATGGACATATCCTTCCGGATTTAGTGGAAACAGTATTTCAAATACTCTTAAGCTTGCAGTTTCATTGAATGCTTCTTCCGGAAATATTACCGTAAAAGGTGTTAATAGTTGTGGACAAAGCAACACCTCATCGCTGACACTAAACACCTTTACTCCTCCTATTGCAAACAGTGGTAATGATACTGCTGTATGTCGTGGAAATACTGTCGTCATCAGTGCTGCACTGAGCAGTGGATCTACCCCACTTGTATATAACTGGAGTAATCTGGGAACAAACATCTCATATACTGTTAACCCGGTTTCTTCACAATCATATTTCTTAACTGTAACTGATACAAATGGTTGCAATTCAAAAGACTCACTATTTCTAACAATCTATCAACTACCCGTAGCATTCGCTGGAAACGATACCAGTATCTGCGCTGGAGACTCTATCCTGATAAAAGCTACCGGAAGTACCGGATACCCGGTTTTAACTTACAACTGGAACAATGGACTTGGAAATACTGATTCTGTGAAAGTTTCACCCGCAGCTACTACATCTTATGTTCTCATAGTAGCTGACGGACATAACTGCTCCGATAAAGACACAATTCAAATCATGGTAAATTTCAAACCTTTATCAGCCGGAAATATCGCAGGCGATACCGCACATTGTAAAGACTCGGCACTTGTTCCGTATTCTATCCCGGTTATTTTACATGCAACATCTTACAACTGGACTTTTCCACAAGGCGTAATTCAGGTCGGCAACGGAAATGCCATTAATTTAAGCTTCCCTGCTAATTCTGTTTCCGGAAACCTTGTTGTAAGAGGAGTTAATCAATGTGGCTCGGGAGATTCCGCCTATATTCATCTTTCCCTGTACAATGTCCCACCAACTCCGGTAATAGTACAAAATACGGTCACACTTACTTCATCTGCTCCCATTGGAAATCAGTGGTATGAACAAGGAATTGGTGCAATTCCGGGTGCAACCTCACAATCATATGCCCCTGTAATGAACGGTTCCTACTATGTTATTGTGAAAATCGGAATGTGTAGCTCTGATACTTCAAATATTATCAAAATAACCGACTTTGGATTAGATGAAATGGAGATATCTCATTTAGAAATCATTCCCAATCCATCCCAAACAGAAACCAGTATTTACTACACTTTAAAGAACAGTGAATTTGTCCGAATATCCCTTTTTGAATTCACGGGCAAGGAAATTGGAAATATTCTTTCTGAAATACAATCATCCGGGAATCAACAAGTTAAAATAAATGTAGAGTCACTTCCAAATGGAATCTATTTCTGTAAACTCAAAACCGGAAAAGGAATTATCTGTAGAAAACTAATTGTCAACAAATAGCATGAATTAAATTACAACAAAGAGCTCCATAAACCGGAGCTCTTTTCATATTAACTCTAAATTTGATAACAAAGTAAAGAAAAGAGAAAGAAAAATAACTACCAGTAATTCAATCCAAATCAATCTTTTCAATATCTTCTTATTCACAAAAAAGCCTTTGAATGCAAACGAAATTAGCTGAGAAACAAAATAAACCAATAAACCTGCTATCATGCAGAATAAAAAGCGATAGAAGGTGAACTTCCAGAACATGTCATTGATTGCTGCTTTCATAGCCTCTTCCGAACCCAAATAAAATACTGAGCAAAAGAAAATCAAAACCAGTACAACAATTCCCAATAATATCTTAATGCTGATAAAAACGCTCTTCATATCTTCAATTTTATACCAAATAGAATTATAAATTAATCCGAAGTCATCCTTATATAACGCCAATAGGAATATTAAAACCAATCTTCGTACACCCGATAAGTCCTAACATTTTTTCAATCGGAAGAAAGTCTCTCCTGCAAAAAATAAACCACAAATGTATAACGAATTCAATTCCGATAGATTATCAACACAAATATAAAAAGAATCTGTTCAAAAAAATCCTTCATCTGGTAAAAAAGTCTTTCCCGATCCTCAAAACTCAGTCTAACGGCTATAATTAATAAGTTATCACATTGAGTACTGAAAGTCGGGAAAAGGACATAAAGTTGCAACTCTCTAAGCAGCCTCTTTATCTTTGGTCTGGAGAATCTAATCTGTTATTCTTCCGGTACAAACATAGGATCCCAGGGAGGAAGAACAATTGACTTCTGTTCAAGAAGCTTTGATTGTTCTGCAGATAAATATCTCTTATTCACCACTAAACGAAACATATATTCGGAGAACCACATATCGGTTAATATTAAAAATCCGTTGTAACCGTAAGAGCTCCCCCACGAATTTTCGACCATCCATTTCAAAGGTCTTCCTTCTTTATCCAAATCAACAGCAGTGAGCATCATTGCATGGCTCGATGCAGACGCAAACGATTGAATGCGTTCCTTTTTAGTCATCGTCTGCTGAATTCCGAACAAGCTCTGATAATCATAATTTCGTAAATCCAACGTACCATCAGTACTTGAAAGTTGCTTGCCTACATCGCACGAAAAATACATTGCAGTTGAGTCTTTAATAGAAGCAATTGCCAAAGCTTTAATCTGCTCAATCGGCAAATTAAGATATCTCCAATTCTGGCCATCCCAGGTATGGCGGTCATACTCAATCTCATACACCTTATTGTATTCTCTCGAAGGGTCATTCATCAACATTACATAATCCTGAAGATTAATACCTACCATTTCGTTGTAGAACTGAAGTGGTGTATATGTTTTAAAATCAGAGGTTTTTCCGTTTGCATCCTGATAGCGCCAGCTAAAACTTTGAGGTGGTTCTCCAAGGTTAAGAACCAGAATTTTATATACAGTAGCTAACAACTTATTCTTTTCAGTAGCTAACTCTACTGATTTTTTTCCGTTAGCAACCATTTCACGAAGTTTCAATCCTCCCGGACGAATTACTTCACTCAAAATGGAATTCATGCGAGATGTATTGTCAGAGCTATTGGTTTCGGGCATAACATCCTTCGGAACAAGACCATACTTGGTCGTAATATTCACAAAACCAGTCCACTGACCACCATCTCCAATTGGATTTTTAAAAAGCCATTCTACCTTTTTATCGTCCATTGGCTTTTTTGCGGTTTCAAGAACCCCTTCGAAAAAAAGATTCGCCTTTTCAAGCTGATCGTAAAAGAATGTAAAATTATTCGAAAACTCAAAACTGCTCAAATTCAGTTTTTCGATAACTACCGGACGAAAAACATTCATCGAAGTAAACATCCAGCAACGACCAGATGATTTTTGATCTGTAATACCTTTGGTTTTCACACGATTCGAGAAGTAAACATCACGTTTCCCGGCCACATCTCTATTTACCGATAACTTATTGATATCGTTATTACTAATTGCATTTCGCAATGCTTTTGATGCGGCATCATTGGGTTGCATTGACCGGATCTGGCTCAGTACCTCTGGGGTAATTCCACCCTGTTGAGCCTGAACTCCCAGCCAAAGACTAAACAAAGCAAATGCTAAAACTGATCTGCGTATCATAATCAATAAATTTAGTTTCTGCTACAAAGTACGTGATTCCGGTTGGCTTAGGCAAGTTTAATCCACATAGAAAGCCACAACAAATTTGTAAAAAATAAAAAAGCTCTCCGAAGAGAACTTTTTTGTGCGGATGAAGGGACTCGAACCCACACGCCTCTCGGCACCAGATCCTAAGTCTGGCGCGGCTACCAATTACGCCACATCCGCAATTGGGCTGCAAAGATAGAGAAAGTTTTTATTTACGTGAGTAAATTTCACTAATTTTGCACATGAAAGTTTCTCCATGCAACAATTTGATTCAAACAAGGATTTCAACGACAATGAAAGGCCTGTTTTACGGCCTTATTTCCTGACTCTTCTTTGTGTTTTAACACTCATTAGCAGTTGCTTAAGTGTATTTTCGTATTCCTTTTACAGCATCAACTTCAATATGCTGCAGGAAATGCTTAAGGCAAATCAAATTCCGGTTCAGCTTTCATGGATGAAAGATTCTATGGAGATGCTTTTAAATGCCGGCATTGGTTTTTTTATTCTATCTGCCATTTTTAATCTCTCAGCTATAATTGGAGCTCTCTTTATGTGGAATATGAAACGAATTGGATTCCACATATATACAATCTCGCAAATCCTTTTAATCATCACAACTCAATATTATATCTATCATCAGAGCTTACCATGGGCTGAAATTTTAGGCTCCGGTTTATATGTCGGGTTGTATGGTACTCAATTACGTTTTATGCGATGAATCAGCATTTTCCGGGCTTATTTCATCGAAAATGATTAATTTTGAGATCTCTTTAATTTAAACTATTCACAATATGTCGTTATTAGATCGTTCTCTGGTTTTCGAAACCAGCAGGTTTGAAGCAAACCTTAAAAAGGTAATTCTGGCCGGGCAAGATTGGAATCCAGATAAATCATGGCTTTCTACCGAATCTTTATTTAGCATCAGAGAAGAAATCTCACGACTTAAAGACGAAGCCAAACAACAAGGCCATCTGCTTAATGATGCTTCGGAAGCTATGTATAATACAGGCGAACAAATTACCCGTTGGGCAAACAAGCTTTTGCACCTTTTGCAAGATAAAAAGACATCTGTTGTAACCATTATTGATACTTCTGCACGCGTAAAACAGATCTCCACAGCAATGCGAAAGCCGCCCAAAGATATGGTGATTCTACCTTCAGCTATTGTTGGATTCAACAAAATGACTTCTCTATTTCTTGAACTGCTTGATTACGTTAAAAACAGCAATTCAGCATCAATTCCCGAAGTTAAAAAGTACATCGAAGAAGCTATCCCTTTTATTGAAAAAGCGCAACAGGCTAGTTATCCTGCTTCTGATGTTCAACATCGGTTTACAATGATTACAAACGAGTTGCACTCATTGGCATTTAAAGGTGAGCATCCAATCAGTGAATTGAATAAAGAGTTGAATGATGCTTTGTATGATATGAAACGTAAACAAAGAAATAGCAAACTGGAAGGAAAACCTCACTTAATTCTAAAAAACGCTAAGGATAGATATTAACTCGTTGGTTGTTTTTAAATTCGACCACAAAGCAATCGCTTATCCCATTTTTCTCTTTTAATGTCTGGGCTTTAGCCTTTGCCTCTTCAAGGGTTTTATAATTTTCCACACAGTACTTATTTAAACCCTGATGCTGATAAAAGAATAATTCGCCACTTAGGCTGTATTTTTTGCGCAAAATGTCCGCAGCATTCTTGTCATTAGTAGCCCCAATCTGAACTCTGAAAATTGATGGTGCTACTTTGGGTTCTGCTTGAACAACCATATCTTTTGTTTCAACTTCCTGTCGAATAGGTTCCTGATACTCAGCAATAGGAGTAGCAACAATGGGTTCCACTTTTGGAGTAGTATCTGCATCCAACTTAGCAGGTTCCGGTATAATTACCTCTTTTCGTTCTTTCATTTCCGGTTTTGAGGCAGTAGAATCAATCAGCAAGTCATCTTTTGAACACTTTTTAATGTAAGCATCAGCTTCGCTTAACCCAAAAGAATATGCTGTAAACCAATCAGAACAAGCACCTTCCTTATCTTTCATCTCATGACGAGCCACTCCTCGGTTTATCCATATCTGTAACCATGATTTCAAATAGAGTTCATCCGTAGGTTTCATACCAAGAGCTCT
The DNA here is from genome assembly GCA_963667975.1 of Bacteroidales bacterium. Lineage (GTDB taxonomy): Bacteria > Bacteroidota > Bacteroidia > Bacteroidales. The sequence continues at coordinate 1,848,201 of OY764079.1, read as the reverse complement.
GGTATAATCGCTAATAGCTCCGTAAAAATCATTTAAACTGTATTTTGAGTTACCCCTATATGCATAAAGGAGAAACAATTTTGTTTGGGGATCAAGTTCCAATGCCTTGTTAAATGAGAGCAATGCACTTTTATAGTTACCTGCAATATAACTCTTTACACCAAAATTGTAAAAATCCAGAAAGCTTTTGGGATCATCGTCAGAACTTCCAAAAAAGTTCACAAAATTGCGAAAATCATCAAGACTTCCTTCAAAATAAGAACGGCTAAAATTGTTTTCCATCACCTCTTTCTGTAGATAATAGGTATATATTTCAGACTGAATATATGTCTTGGTAAGCCTGAACATCACCTTATCTTTCTTATCTTTCTTTACCGGAAGTATTGAAATTACCAAATTTGCATAGTTATATGTTCTCCTCACGCGAGTTTTGAGCATTACGTCTGTAATCATCCGATATACATCTACACTTGACGATTTACTGATCAACCCGCTGCAATAGGCTTCTACACTAATGGCTTTGGGTTCATTGTATGTTGGATTCTGCGGAATAAAATTCTTAAAACTAGACTTGGGAAACATGTAGAAATAAACAGATTCATAGCTGTCCCAGCCTTTTCGCAAAACAGGAAACTCAAATTTACCATCATTGAAGTAAATCAGCATCAGATAAAATGTTTTATGATCGAAAATCACTTCATGCAAAACAATTTTATTGATGTTCTCCTTTCCCAAATCATTCTCCTGTGAAGAACGAGAGAACTCTTCCAGATCATCATAGGGAATCTTATTTTTTGCGCTGATCCAAATACCATCAGTACGCATTGTCCACCCTCGAAAGTTGCTGATTGTTGTTTTCTTTTCGCTAATGATAGGCAACTCAACCTGCTTTATTTCAAGCATTTGAGCACACACATACAAAGGCGCGAGCAGTAAAAGAAAACCAATAATCCGTTTATACATAGGGTAGTACTTGGTTGAGGTACAAAATAACTAAAAAAAGTGCAATCTGCTTATATGTTTTTGATGTATTGTATCAACAATTGCGTTACATTGTGAATGTTCTGCTTAAATACTTCAAGTACAGCCTCCCACGACACAGGTTCTTCGTTTTCCTTCCAGCAATCGTAATCGGTACTGAGAGCAATCGCAGCATAGGGAATTCCTGCTTCATTGGCAAGAACCGTTTCTGGTGCAGTACTCATATTCACAACATCAGCGCCCCACATCCGAAACATTTTTGATTCGGCACGAGTAGAGAATCGAGGACCTTCTATCGTAATTACGGTTCCCGAAACATGTGCATTCAGGTTAAGTTGTTGTGCAATCGTTATCAATGCATTACGCATATTGACATCAAATGGATCGGCCATGGGAGTATGGTGAAGGCTTCCATCGCGAAACGATTCAAAAAAGGTTACAGGACGATGACGCGTAAAATCGATAAACTGATCCAAAATAACCAAATCACCACGATTTATCTCTTCACGAAGACTACCGCAAGCCGTAGTTGCAATAATTTGAGTACAACCCAAATGCTTCAATGCATGAATATTGGCACGGTTATTCACATGCGTAGGTGTAATGGAATGCTCAAAACCATGCCTTGATAAAATACAAACAGAGTTTCCTTCAATAGTCCCTGAAAGAATTTCAGAAGAAGGCTCCCCCCAGGGAGTACTGATTTTTTGTCGTTCAGGATTTTGAAACAAATTTAGCTTTTCAAGCCCTGAACCACCTATAATGCCAAGTTTTTCTTTACTCATCGTACAATATTCGTTTATCTTTTCTTCAACGAAATCCTGCATTGAAATGTTTCACCACGATCTAAAGATAATACAACATTAGACAAATGTTCATTATAAACTCAGCAAGTAATCAACAATTTAAGGTGAAAAAGAAAATCAACATCTAAAGCACATTCCAACAATCTTAAATATGCAAAAATATAAGAGACCTAGCTCTCAACTTGCATAAAGTCTTTTAACATGACTAAACATTGTGGTATCTCAATTTTCTATTCCAAAACAATAATACATATACATTTACTTATCAGGCATTTATGCAAAAAAACATTGGTCTGTCAGATTAAATTAACAAAAAAACTTGCTACTTACTTACTAGTAAGTATCTTTGCATAAATTTTTCACATACATAACAAATGTCAGTTACCAGAGAAAAAATTTTAGAATTAGGAGAAAATCTTATTCGGACTAAAGGATATAATGCTTTTAGCTATCAAGATATATCAACAGAGCTTGGAATAAAAAATGCAGCGATTCACTATTACTTTCCTTCTAAAGAAAATTTAGGAACAAGTATCGTTAAAACAAATATTCAACGCTTTGAAGAAATGATCGACAATATGCATAGCCGGAATTTTGATGAATGGCAACAACTCGATACATTCGTTAAGATATATATCAAAAGCCATAGAGAACAAAAACTATGTATAATCGGTTCTTTGGGATCCGATTTTAATACACTGAGTGAGAATACCAAATCTGAGCTCATGAGAATGACAGAGATAATTATAAAATGGCTCACAAGTATTCTCATTTCAGGTAAAGAAAAACGAATATTCGCTTTCGACGAAGATCCCCAAAACAAAGCTCTTCTTATTTTTTCGAGCCTGGTTGCCAGTTTACAATTATCAAGAATCTTTAACAAATTAGATTATAAAGGCATATATCAAACAATTATTGATGATTTAAAACCCTAAAAAAATTTATTCCATATACTTACTTACTAGTAAATATGTTACAAAAAAAATATCATAATAAACAATACATGAGCATGTTCATTAAAAATCATATTCAGGAAAATATCTCACATGCGGGTTTTATCCTGATTTCATTTAAAATTATTCACAAATGAAAAGAGCAGTAATAACAGGATTAGGTGCTGTAACTCCAATAGGCAATAATGTTTGCGATTTTTGGAAAAGCTTAACAAATGGTGAAAGCGGAGCATCTGTAATTACAAAATTTGACGCAACATATCATAAAACAAAATTTGCATGCGAAGTTAAAGGATTCGACCCTTTGCAATATCTGGAAAAACAAGAGGCCAGAAAGATGGATTTATTCACCCAATACGCACTTGCTGCGGTTGATGAATGTATGAAAGATTCCGGATTAAACCTGAAGGAGTGCGACCTTAACAAAATCGGAGTAATTCTGGCAACCGGAATTGGCGGAATGATCACACTGGAAGAAGAAATATTACATTTTGGAGAAACCGAAAAAATTCCAAGATTTAATCCTTTTTTCATCACGAAAATGATTTCAAATATCGCGGCAGGTCAGATATCAATCCGGTACGGACTACGTGGGATTAGCTATTCTATAGCTTCAGCCTGCGCTTCGTCGAATAATGCAATCGCAAACGCCTTAGACCTTATCCGATTAGGACGTGCAACCATTGTTATAACCGGAGGCTCCGAAGCTACAATTACTCAAACTGCAATTGGAGGGTTTAATTCGATGAAAGCGCTTTCCACATTAAATGATTCTCCTGAAACTGCATCTCGCCCGTTTGACAAAACCCGGGATGGTTTTGTAGCGGGAGAAGGTGCAGGCATTCTTATGATTGAAGAACTTGATCATGCTTTAAAAAGAGGAGCAAAAATATATTGCGAATTAGCCGGATATGGAGCCGCTTCTGATGCTTACCACGTTGCAGCTACCCACCCTGAGGGATTAGGGGCTATCCTGGCTATGAAAGACGCATTAGCTGATGCCGGACTAACTCCAAACGAAGTTTCGTATATAAATGCTCATGCTACATCAACACCTGTTGGAGATATAAGTGAGTGTAAGGCTATTGAAGAAGTTTTCCGTCAATCAATCAACAGAATCCAAATCAGCGCCACAAAATCCATGACAGGACATTTGTTAGGTGCTGCCGGAGCAATAGAGGCTATTGCATGTATAAAATCAATTGAATGTAATGTTATTCCTCCAACAATTAATTTGCATGAAACTGATCCGGAAATAAATCCTCAACTAAATCTGACACCTCTTAAAGCCCAGGAAAGAGAAGTTTCTGTTGCCCTTAACAACACATTTGGATTTGGAGGACACACCTCTACAACTATTTTCAAAAAATTCAATCTATAACACCTCTCAAAGCAAATTAGTACAAAATTGTTTTTTCGAGATTTCAATTTCCAATTGCTTTAAGTCAAATACTAGCAGTTAAACCAGATTCAATTTACGTATTTTATATGTTCAGGCAAAGGGGTGATTATTTAGTCCCCTTTGCCTCTTACGAAAACAGATCTAAATACAAACATTTGCAAAATATTTAGAAAACCAAAGCAAATAATAGAATTTTAATTATTCATTTTTCTGTTCACTTACCTCCCATCATTTTCTGTTCTCACTTGTTTATGGTTTCAATTCCTATATCTTTGTCCACAATCAAGAAACTTATTAAAATGAACTATATCGGAGAACAACTTTTTTGGGGAATTGCCGGAAATTTGGCTATCTATATTGCTTTTGCGGCTACTTTGCTTTCACTGTTTTTTTTCTGGCAGGCAAAGGATGAAAAACCTTCTTTTATAAGAAACATCCAATTAGGCCAATATTTTTATCTGTTGCATATCATCGGTATTTTTGTTGCATTGCTGGCTCTGTTGGGTGCGCTTAAAGGAAATCGTTTTGAATATCAATATGTTTGGCAACATTCTTCTTCAGAAATGGCTTCCAAATATGTATTTTCGGCACTCTGGGCTGGTCAGGAAGGCAGTTATCTGGTGTGGATTTTCCTGCAAGGTTTCTTTTCAACATTTTTGTTATTTCGTAACCGGAATATGGTTCGGACAATTTTTCCACTTATCAGTATTGTACAACTTTTGTTAATACTGGAAATACTGGGGATCAATCTATTTGGATTTACCATCGGAAGTTCTCCATTTACTCTGTTACGCGATACTGTAGAAAATATTCAGGGTACAATATTCGAAAACGCACACTATCTCAGCATTCTACGTGACGGGAATGGTTTAAATCCTTTGCTGGAGAATTACTGGATGGTTATTCATCCTCCCGTACTTTTTGCCGGATATTCTTTAACCTTATTTCCATTTGTGCTGGTACTGGGGTCAATGCTTTTCCCCAATCGGTACAATGGATTCAAAATAGCTTATCCCTGGCTGATTGCATCTATTTTCTTTTTGGGAACAGGGTTATTACTAGGCGGAGCATGGGCCTATCAATCACTCACTTTTGGTGGCTTCTGGGCATGGGATCCGGTTGAAAATGCTTCACTCCTGCCCTGGCTCTTACTGATTGCCTCCTTACACTCCTGTTTTTCGGTATTGAAAAAAGGAACAATCTCGCTTCAGGCATTTATCCTTACATTATCGACCTATATTTTCGTAATTTACGCAAGCTACTTAACACGTAGCGGGGTATTGGCAAACAGCTCCGCACATGCATTTACCGGAAATGACAAAACTATTCCATTGATCATACTCCTGTTTGCAGCCTTGGCGTCAACCATTTATGCCGGATGGAAAAATCGTAAACAATTTATAGAAGAGAAGCTTCTGTTTCCCGAACGTAAACTCTGGATATTTTTTGGGGTATTGGTAATTGGCTTATCTGCATTTCAGGTATTTATCACCACTTCTATCCCATTAATCAATCAGATTTTTGGAACCAGTATTGCTCCTCCATCCAATCGCGAACTGTTTTACAATAGCTGGCAAATGCCTTTTGCATCACTGGTACTCTTATTTATAGGGATCTCTTTCTTTCCGAAAGGACGTCCCCGTTACGAATTCTGGCTCAGACTATTCCTAATTATACTGATAGCTGTTGCTGATTATTTCATAAACAAAACAATTGAAGCAAGCTGGCAGATGTCGTTGTTACGTTTCGGCGGGGTTTTCGCCGTGATGTCGGTTATAATTTACGGATTTAAAAACTTCTGGAAGAAAAATTTCGGAGCATGGCTTTCACATCTGGGTTTTGCACTCTTTATGTTGGCTGTTCTGTTCGTCTTTTCAGGGAAAAAAACATTGACAGATCCTCTTCAGTCTGCCAATGGCAGTGAAAGCACCGTGTTGATTAAAAACCGAACTACTCAACTCAGTGATTTTAAAGTTCAATACCAGAACAGCCATACGATCGATAACGAAACCTCTTACAAATTAGCATTCACTTGGGTTACAGATTCTTCTTATCAATTTGAATTAAAGCCTACTGTAAGCCATACTCCCAATATGGGTTTTATGATGAATCCGGCAATAAAGCATCGCATAGATGGGGACGTATTTGTTTATCTGGCTTCGAATCCGGAAGATACACTTACAACACTTAGCGATACCACTCTCGAAATTGCAGTGAAAGAAAGTATTTCCGCTTATTACTACACACTCACTCTCGACAGCATTAAAACCGTTTTCAACCCTAACGATATTGATTTAAAATCAGTTGACATCAAAGCATTTATCACATTAGTCAGTAAAAACGGCAAAAACAACGATTCCTGTTTGTTTCGTGTTCGCGATAATAGGGTTACGTACAAAGAAGCCTGGATTGAGAATCAGCATGTATGGGTTCGGCTGGAGCAAATCTCACCTAAAGAAGGTCATTTACTGATGCGCATGGTACATTACAAACCCAAACACATTGTTATCAAAGCTTACTTCTTTCCAAACATCATCCTGTTATGGATTAGCGCCGGACTGATGTTAGCGGGAATCTTGTGGGTATTGATAAAGAGGATATAAAAGTGTGAATCATTTCATTTTTACAGACTAATATTTCAATGTGCATCCATAAAAGAACAACTCCTCTTTGCTAACTGCTTTCCCGTATTTGATTGCTTTTTTAAATTCATTACATTTATCAAAGTTAATATACTCCTTGGGGTTTGAGTTCACAATTGAGATGGCTCTGCTATAATAAGCTTCACCAAATGTTGAATCAGCCTCCAGTGCTTTATTGAAACACCTGATTGCTTCTTTATATTCTTTATTTTTTTGAAATTCAACACCTTTTAAATTATACTCAATTGCTTTTGATCTGTTTAATTTGGTTGAATCTGTTTGTGCTCCTAATTTTATAGATAACAGTAAGCACACCATTATTAAGACATACTTCTTCATCTGTTTAAAATTTACCAATTTATTAATAATCAATGAATTATTTTTGTAGAAATTTTAATCATTGCGGTTGGTGTGTTATTTATTGCTCATGGGTATTTCATAATATCAAATTTAAATTATATTAATATTTATCCATATTCAATTTTGCAAACATATAAAATTACAGAGATATTCATATTGTTACATGTTGCAAAACTCAAATATACAACAAAAAAAGTTAAATCATATTATTTTTAAAATATTTTATCGAAACGTCATAACCACCTGATTTAGAAAATATTATCACTATCTATGTTCGCTGTATATTTTTCACACCTCAACATGAAGCTATTATGAGGTCAACTATCCCTCTGGTAAATATGTAAGATTTTGTATTTATTTCTAATAGTCCTGATTCTTTTGTAATTTTGACATCCAAAACCGGAAGCTTTGAAAAAATTCGAGAATATTGTTTTGATTGGAGCCGGAAACATTGCGTTCAATCTGGGAAATGCGTTGCATCGTAAAGGATTCCAGATTGTTCAGGTTTATAACCGTTCAATTTTTTCAGCCGAAGAGCTCGCATTTAAACTACAATGCGAAGCCACTAATAATCTTAATGATATCCGAAAAGATGCTGATTTATACATCATCGCTGTCAGTGATTCAGCATTACCACTGCTGACAAATGAGTTAAATCTGGATTCAAAGCTGGTAGTTCATACTTCTGGAACAACCAGTATGGATGTTTTACAACCTATTTCGTCCAACATTGGCGTATTTTATCCGCTACAAACATTCACCAAAGATAAGCTATTGAAATTCAAGAGAATTCCAATATTACTAGAAGCAAACAGCACTGAGAACGAAGATATTTTACTCGAAATTGCCGGAACAATCAGTAATGATGTACGCTTTCATACATCTGAAGAAAGACGTATAGCTCATTTGGCTGCAGTTTTTGCATGTAATTTCACGAATTACATGTATGCTGTTGCCGAAAGTATTCTGGAAGAAAATGGAATGGAATTCAACCTTCTCTATCCTTTAATCCGGAGAACCGCAAAAAAAATAAAACGAAATGATCCGCGTTCAATCCAAACCGGGCCGGCAGTCCGAAATGACCAGATAACCATAGAAAAACACCTTCAATTATTAAACAATAATCCAGAAATCAAAGAGTTATACAAAATACTCAGTAATTCCATTCAGGAACATTCCCTTGAATTCAACATAAAGAAAAAGCTATGATTAACTTCAGAGAAAACCTTCCCCATATCACCACCTTTATTTTCGATTTTGATGGCGTACTTACCGACGGTAAAGTAACTGTCATTAATGAGCATGAACAACTTCGCAGTGCGTATGTGAAAGATGGTTATGCATTGCAATATGCCGTTAAAAAAGGATATCGTATTGCCATTATTTCAGGTGGAAAATCACAATCGATGAGCATGCGTATGGAATCCTTGGGAATCAAAGATGTATTTCTGGGAGTCCACGACAAAGTCGACATTTTCAAAAAATACCTTACAGACAATCACTTAGACGCATCTGAAGTTATTTATATGGGTGACGATATTCCTGATTATCCTGTAATGAAACTGGTTGCAGTTGCAGCTTGCCCGGCCGACGCAGTCGAAGAAATTCGTTCCATCTCCCACTATATTTCCGACAAAAAAGGAGGTGAAGGATGTGTTCGCGACATCATTGAACAGGTTTTACGTTTACAGGGCAATTGGTTTAAAGATACGGAAGCATTTATCTGGTAGGAACTAATCTGGTACACGATTGTAGATTTTCAATTACGTAATATTTAAAAATACATTCAATCGTTTACTTCATGACTAAACAATATACACAGATAAATTATTAATATTCAACACAAAACAACATACAAAGATGAAAGCTTTTTTGAAATTAACACGTTGGCCCAATTTATTAATGGTAGCGGCAACAATGTACCTCACCCGCTATTTTCTGATTCAACCTTTTTATATTCTTCAAAAAGCTGAATTGCAACTTTCAAACTTCAACTTTTTTATTTTTGTATTGGGTGCTGTATTGATTTCAGCTGGTGGTTACATCATTAATGATATTTTTGATTTATTTATCGATCCTATAAACCGTCCAAAACGTATGGTTGTCGGAAATCAGATCCCGAAAAATAAAGCTGAAAACATCTATTATATTATCAGTGGAATAGGTGTCGCACTTGAAATTTATATTGGATTTGTAGTAAAATCCGTAAATATCGGGTTTCTATTTCTGATTGCAGCTATGATCTTCTATTTCTATTCGTTACGATATAAACGAATTTTTTTCTGGGGCAATTTCGTGGTTTCTTTTCTTACAGGTTTTGTTCCAATCATTGTATGGTTAGTTGAATTTTTTGCGACCAAAGCACATCCAGCAGAATTTGCAACTATGGCAACAAATTTATGGCTCATCACCTGGTTTGTTTTAGGATTTGGGTTGTTTGCTTTCTTTACTTCACTTATTCGCGAGCTGATCAAAGACATTGAAGACCGTGAAGGTGATGCACGCTGGGGTTGCAATACAATTCCTGTTGTCTGGGGTGTGGCAAAAAGCAAACAATTGGCTCTGATTTATACTATTGCTTTGCTGGTTTTAACCCTCGGTGCAGCATATATGCTTTACGATTATGGAATCAGCTATCTCGCTGGATTTTCAGGAGTTGTAATCGGACTTCCACTGTTATTCTTTATCTCAAAGCTTCTGAAAGCAGACAGCAATGAAGATTTCCACTTCCTTTCTACATTTATGAAAATCATTATGGCTATCGGGGTACTTTCCATGATCGGCATATATCAAACTATTGCATAAATGATTGATTTTCTGAAACATTATCATATTATTCTGGGATCACAATCACCTCGCAGAAAAGAGCTTTTGCGTGGAATGGGGATTGATTTTGAAGTATTAATTCAAAATACAGAAGAAAATTATCCCGAAACACTGCCAACAACAGAAGTTCCTGAATATCTTGCCTGCAAGAAAGCGGCTGCTTACAATTTTTCTCTACTTCCAGAAAACACACTACTTATTACTTCTGACACCATTGTATTACTGAATGATGAAATACTCGGGAAACCTCAGAACGAGGAAGATGCCCGTAAAATCCTTTCAAAACTCTCAGGAAATATGCACACAGTTTTATCAGGAGTATGTTTAAAAACCAACAAAAAACAACATTCATTCACGGCAACCAGCCATGTTTTTTTTCGCCAACTTGAAGACATCGAAATAAACCATTACGTAACACACTACAAACCACTGGATAAAGCAGGAGCATACGGTATTCAGGAATGGATTGGCTATATCGGCATCGAGCGCATCGAAGGATCTTATTTCAATGTAATGGGCTTACCCACTCAAAAACTCTTCGTGGAAATAAAAAAGTTTGTGGAAAAAATCTGATAATTACTTTTTCCCCTTTATTCAGGACAAAACAGCAAAGTGAATAATTAATACGAAGTCATTCTGTTATATTGCTCCAACCAGCATAAAATTATAAAAAAAGAGGCAAATACTTTCACTTTTTCGATATGTAATAATATTACATATCGCTAATTTTCAATAATTTCGTCTTATTGTTACCTTTTTCATTAACACTCAATTACAGTATTTTACAATCGGGAAATGGAAGAAATTCCGTAATTTAGCCGCCCATAAAACTTACCATTTATGCGCGTAAAACGCTTACCCGTTTCAAAAGAAGCAGTTACAGAATCAAACATCGATTTAGGGCTTATTGAACCTGTATTGCAAAAGTATAAAGGCAAAAAAGGGGTTATTATTCCTGTTTTGCAAAGTATTCAACATGCCTATGGTTTTCTTCCAAAAACAGCTCTCGAAAAAATGGCTACTGAAATGAATCTGAAGCTTAGCGATATTTTCGGTGTTGCCACCTTTTATGCACAATTCAGGCTGAATGCGGTTGGAAAGCACATCATCAAAGTGTGTCACGGTACAGCATGTCATGTTCAGAATGCCAATGAAATAACAGAAGCAATTACCGAAACACTTCATATAAAAGATGGCGAAACCACTTCTGACGGAGTGTTTACACTCGAATCGGTAGCATGCCTTGGCTGTTGCTCACTGGCTCCGGTAATGATGATCGGTGACAACACATACGGGAAACTGACTGGAGCTTCATCAGTAAAAATCATCAAAGAAATTCACTTAAAAGAAATTCAGCAATCATAGAAAGCCCTGTAATTATGCCACAAACAAAAGTATTAGTCGGACTGGCAAGCTGCGGTATAGCGGCAGGTGCTGCCAAAGTTTTCGACACACTGCAAACCTATCGCACTTCGGAAAAACTCAGTTTCGACTTACAACGAACCGGATGCATCGGAATGTGTTTTCGTGAACCATTGGTAGAAGTTATTGATGAAACAGGTTCTTATCTCTATGGGGAAGTGACTCCGGAACGAAGCATCGAAATTCTGAATAAGCATATTGAAAACGGGCAGCCAGTTACAGAATATCTGGTGCGTTCAGAATTCATCCAACTTCCAGATGATACCTTTTGGAAAGGACAAACAAAAATTGTCCTAAAAAACTGTGGAGTAATTGATCCCGAAAACATTGAGCATTCTATTGAAAAAGGTGGTTATGAAGCTATCCGGAAAATTATTTCTAAAAACATCTCTCAGGAAGAGGTAATTCAGGAAATAATACAATCAGGACTAAGAGGTCGTGGTGGTGGTGGGTTCTCAACCGGAATGAAATGGAAATTTGCTTACCAAAATAAAAGTGATCAGAAATATATTATTTGCAATGCTGATGAAGGTGATCCTGGTGCATTTATGGATCGATCGGTACTCGAAGGAGACCCGCATGCCGTAATTGAAGGGATGTTAATTGGAGGATACTCCATCGGAGCCAGCGAAGGAGTAATCTATTGTCGTGCAGAATATCCATTGGCTATCAAACGCTTAAATATTGCGATTGAACAAGCAAAAATAAAAGGTTTTCTGGGAAAAGATATACTCGGAAAAAAAGACTTTCATTTTGATCTTTATGTTAAAGAAGGAGCAGGAGCTTTTGTATGCGGAGAAGAAACGGCCTTAATTGCTTCTATCGAAGGTGAACGCGGAATGCCTCGTCGTCGGCCTCCTTTTCCAGCTGCATCCGGTTTATGGAAAAAGCCAACCAACATCAACAATGTAGAAACATGGGCTAATATTCCTTGGATCATCAATAACGGAGCAAAAACATTTGCCGTTTTGGGAACCGAAAAAAGCAAAGGGACAAAAGTATTTGCACTTACCGGAAAAATCAACCACGGAGGGTTGGTTGAAGTTCCAATGGGAATTACCATCAAAGATATAATTTTTAAGCTGGGTGGTGGCATTCAAAAAAATCGTGAGTTCAAAGCGGTACAATTAGGAGGACCTTCGGGAGGCTGTATTCCTGCTTATTTGGCCGATACCCAGGTAGATTATGATTCAGTGAACGCTACCGGAGCCATCATGGGTTCAGGGGGAATGGTCGTGATGGACGAAAACACCTGCATGGTGGATATGGCACGCTTCTTCCTCGATTTCACCAAGAAAGAATCGTGCGGAAAATGTACGTTCTGCCGTATCGGAACCCAACGTATGCTGGAAATTCTTAACCGAATTACAGAAGGGGAAGGCCGTGAAGGTGACATAGAGATGCTGGAAGAACTCTCAATTCAAATTAAAAACTCATCACTTTGCGGACTGGGTCAAACTGCTCCAAACCCGGTTTTAACTACCTTAAAATACTTTCGCGCTGAATTTGAAGCACATATCTATCATAAAAAATGCCCTGCCGGAAATTGCAAGAAACTTCTCACATACGAAGTAATTTCTGAAAAATGTACCGGATGTACTGTTTGTGCAAAAAACTGCCCTACAAAAGCCATCTCTGGCGAACGGAAATCAATCCATTTTATACACCAAGAAAAGTGCATCAAATGCGGTGCATGTTTTTCAAAATGTAAATTCAAAGCAATCAGCATTTTATAATCAGTAAGCAGAATCAGAATGAACGTTCTCAATATCATATTAAACGGAAAAAACGTAGCCGGAAACGAAGGAGAAAGCATCCTCAGCTTAGCCACACGCCATGGTTATTCCATTCCAACTTTGTGTCACGAACCTCGCCTTGAGCCTTTTTCATCCTGCTTTGTATGCGTAGTAGAAGTGAAAGGAATGCGCGGTTTTCAACCTTCCTGTTCAACCAAAATTTCCGAAGGAATGGAAGTCGACACCGAGTCTGCCGAAGTTCGTAAAGCACGAAAAACGGCACTCGACCTTCTGCTGAGTAACCATTATGCTGATTGTTTAGGCCCCTGCAAGCTCACCTGTCCGGCAGGAGTGGATGTTCAGGGATATATTTCATTGATTGACAAAGGAATGTATAAGGAAGCAATTAAACTAATCAAACAAGACAATCCACTGCCAGCCATTTGTGGAAGAGTATGCGTACGTCCTTGCGAAGCTGCTTGTCGCCGAAATCTGATGGAAGAAGGCTCCGGAGTGGGAATTGATTACCTGAAACGCTTCGCTGCAGATAAAGATCTTAATTCTGAACAACATTACAAACCGGAAATTGCCGTTTCAACCGGAAAGAAAGTAGCCATTATTGGTGGGGGCCCTGGTGGGTTATCAGCAGCCTACTGGCTGGCTCAAAAAGGCCATCAGGCTGATATTTTCGAAGCAATGCCTCATGCCGGCGGCTGGCTACGCTATGGAATTCCTGAATATCGTCTTCCTAACGATTTGGTTGAGCGCGAAATAGCAACAATTACTGAATTGGGTGTTAACATTTTCACCAATCAAAAACTTGGAGAAAATTTCAGTTATAAGGAAATTTCAGAAAAATATGACGCAAGTATTTTAACCATTGGTTCTCAAAAAGGGACTTCGGTAGGCTGCGAAGGTGATGATGCCGAAAATGTATTCTCAGGCATTGATTTTCTGAGAAATATGGAAGTCTCCGGACAAAAATATGATTTTAGGGGAAAGAAAGTTGCAGTTGTAGGAGGTGGAAATACGGCTATGGACTGTTGCCGGACGTCCATCCGTTGTGAAGCAGATGAAGTTTATGTAATTTATCGCCGCACTGAAGCCGAAATGCCTGCAAACCCCATTGAAATTCATGAATCGAAACTCGAAGGCGTGAAATATTTATTTCTGACAGCTCCGGTTCTGATCAATAAACAGGAAGATGGCACAATAAAATCTATCCGTTGCATTAAGATGGAACTGGGAGAACCCGATGCATCTGGTCGTAGAAGACCTGTTCCGGTAGAAAATTCGGAATTCGAGCTGGAAATTGACTTTTTATTAGCGGCAATCGGCCAGAAAACTGATATAAATTTTATTGATGACATTAATCAATACTCAAAGAACGGTACATTAAAAATTAATAAATGGGGCGATATTGATGCAGATAAGTTTACCTTACAAACTGGAATTCCTGGAGTTTTTGCAGCAGGTGATGGTGTTACAGGTCCTGCAACTGCCATTGAAGCCATTGCTCAGGCAAAAATTGCCGTTCACAGCTGTGACCAATATTTGAAAAACGAAGAAATAAAATCACTTCCAACAGAATTTTTTAGCAGGCGTGATCTGTTCAAAAAACAGATTTCTAATGAATTTACTTCCAGCTTTGAAAAACAAACGCGTGAAGAGATGCCCGTTTTGGAAGCTTGTGCACGCCATAACTTTAATGAAGTGGAATTGGGTTACGCAGGCGAAGAGGTGGCCAAAAATGAAACCACACGCTGTTTGGAATGCGGATGTACTGCACTAAACTCCTGCGATTTAAAACGTTATGCAACCGAATACAACGCCGATCAAAGCCATTTCAGCGGTTCTTTCAAAGAATATCACGTTGATTTTTCTCATCCTTATATCGAAATCGATAACAACAAATGCATCCTGTGCGGACGTTGCGTCCGGATTTGCCGGGAAGTTGTGGGAGCTTCTGCCCTTGGTTTCGTCAATCGGGGTTTTGAAACATTTATAGCTCCAAGTATGGGTTCATCACTCACCGAAACCACCTGCGAAAGTTGCGGAATGTGCATCTCTACCTGCCCTACAGGTGCATTAACCGAAAACAAATCATTCAAACCTGGCCCGGTAAAAACAGAAATATTCAAAACCATATGCAACTATTGTTCAGTTGGTTGTGAACTAAAAATCCATCACAAATCAAACTTCGTGATGGAAGTAACAGGTTCAAACGGAACGGTAAATAAAGATGGAAATATCTGCCGTATGGCCCGTTTCGGATACAACTACATTAATGATCTTCAACGAATTAAAACTCCGCTCCTTAAATCAAATGGCAAATTCTCCCCAATAAGCTGGGAAAATGCTTTCGATTTGATTTTTAAACAAATTTCGCAGGTAAAACCTGATGAGAATGCGTTTTTTGCCGGAGCACGTCTTTCAAACGAGGAACTCTATCTGATTCAAAAACTCGCACGTGCTGGCGTAAAATGTAACAATGTTGGTAGTTTTCATTACCTCGAACGTGGAAAAGGTTATCATCACGCATCTGAAAGCAATGTTCCGTTCCATGAAATCAAAGGCGCTTCACGCATATACCTGATTGGTTCGATACCCAATATTGAAAACCCGGTTGCTGGTTTCTTTGTTCATAACGCACAATATTTGCACAAAATACCGGTAGTTCAAATAACTACGCTTCCTTCTACTCCCATTGATCATAAGATTGAGGAAACCTTAAGAATCAAGGCATATTATCCGTTTATCAAAGCGATAAATCACTACTTGCTCAGCAACGGAAAAGAAAATGCATTCTACATCAAAGGAAATACGCAAGAATTTGAAATCTACAAATCCCGGCTTTTACGCGAAAACTTTGAGGAATTACTCTCTACCTGCGGAGTAACCCGTGAAAACCTGATAGAATTTGCAGAAATATTTAACAATGAGCAAAATGCAGTTATTCTCTTTGCAGAGAAAGCAATTTCTGGTAACTGTGCATTGGAAATCCGTAATTTGGCAATGCTTACCGGGAAACTTGGCAAAACTTCGAGCGGAATTATTGCCCTGAAAGAGAAAAATAATGCTCAGGGAATGAAGGATATGGGAATTTGTCAAAAAATGAGCCCGGGAAATACCCCATGGAACACTGAACGAATAGCTCTGGCTAAAAAAATCTGGCAATGTACGGATATTGAGGTAAACGGAAATTTCAGTCTTAACGAAAAAGTCAAAAATGGAGAAATCAAAAACCTCTTCATCTTTGGAGAAGATCCTCTCGGTTGTGCAATCAACAAAACAGATGCAAATGACCTTATTTCCAACACCCAATTCAAGGTTGTACTGGATTATTTTCTAACTGAAACCGCTCAGGAAGCTAATTTGATACTTCCGGCATCACTGCCTTTCGAAACCGGAGGTTCATTTACCAATACGCAGAAATTTATCCAGACTTTTGACAAAGTTAGAAATACCCCCTCTGAGAAAGACAATATCGAAATCCTTTCAACGCTGAATCAACACTTTGAATTGAAAACATTTGCAAATGCATCTGAAGTGATGGACGAATATACTTCTTTTCTTTCAGGCTTGCAAAACAATGAAAACGAGTTCAGTATTACCGAAAAAGAAAACGATAAAAGAATGTTTAACTTTGGGTGCGACAATCTGGTAATGAGGTTTGCAGAAGAGTTTCAAAACGCATTTAAACACTAAAACGCAGTATTATGAAAACGTTCAAATCTCTGGAAGAAATTTTAGACTTTGCCATTGAACAAGAGCAACTCGCCATAGAATTCTATACAAAACTAGCGACCAAAGCCTTATCAGATGATATGCGTAAAACTTTTGAAGAGTTTGCCCGTGAAGAAATCGGACATAAAGCAAAACTGACAAAATTCAGAGCAGAAGGGATTTCAGTACTTCCGAAAGAAAAAATTTCAGATTTAAAGATTTCAGATTATACTGTTACAGAAGCATTTACACCCAACATGACGTACGAAGCTGCACTGAAACTTGCCATGGCTAAAGAAAAAGCAGCCTTAAAACTCTACTCCAAACTATTCGAAATCACCTCTCGTCCTGCTATGAAAGAGCTCTTCGCATTTCTTGCACAGGAAGAATCAAAACATAAGCTCCGCTTCGAAATTGAATATGACGATCATTTTTTGAAGGAGAATTAACCTTTCACAACTCTTTTTCAGACAATAGATAATTCATATCCATCGTTTTAAACAAAAGACCTGAATATGAAAATTGCCCTTTCTGTATTCTTAATTCTTTCATTATTTTTCTCCGGTGGTTTATCTTACACAAATGATACCAGCAGTAGTAAATTAAACAATAAAAACGCTTTAGAAATTAACCAGCTTCTCAGTACAGATCTTTCAAATGGCTTTGATTATCCTGTTGGTGATGAAAACGGGAAAGGTAAATACACATCAAAGACTGATGGCAAAACCTATGATTCGTGGTACATTTCCACACAGTTTTTAGAAGATTATAGTCTTGGAATTCATCCTGGGATTGACATAAACGGTACTGGAGGAGGAAATACTGATGAAGGGCAGCCTGTTTTCAGTATTGCTCAAGGAATCGTTGAAGATGCAACCGACTATGATTCCCCATGGGGAAATGTTGTGATTCTCAAACATTCTTATTTGGAAAATGGGAATCTAATGTATTGTTATTCAGTTTATGCACATCTTATCAACCTAAGAATCAAGAAAGGGGATGTAATCAAACATCGTCAGAAAATTGGAGAAATTGGAACTGGAGGAGGTTGCTATTATGCACATCTTCATTTAGAAATCAGAAAAGAGAGTATGTTTGAGTACCAACCTACCTATTGGCCAAGCTCTAATTCCAAAGATAAAAAGTGGATTTCTGTACATTACGAAAACCCTGTTGAATTCATTAACAAACATCGAACGCTTACCAAACCATCAACTGAATCTAGCATATTGATTGCCATCAAACACAAATACAAGATGTATCATTGTGCAAATGGAAAAATTGTAAAAAACTATGATATCGCGTTGAGTCAGGTACCTTGGGGGCATAAAGAAGAGCAAGGAGATAACAAAATGCCTGAAGGAGAGTATTTTATCTGCCAAAAGCAAAAAGGTCCTTTTCAGGGTGACTTTTCAGAATTTCTCGGACCCTGTCTCCTTCGGGTCAGTTATCCCAATTCTTTTGATGCAGAAACAGGATTAAAGAAAAGATTTATTACCAAATCAGAATACAAGCAAATAATTTCAGCTATCAATTCAAAAAAGACTCCTCCCAAAAACACTAGATTAGGAGGCGGTATTGTAATTCATGGATGGAACGGCGACTGGATTGCTGATGGGACTCAGAATCTGACATGGGGCTGTATTAGTATGCACAATCATGAATTAGAGCGAATATACCCAATAATACCTGTTGGAACCAAAATTATTATCCAAAAATAAAAGGACAATAAACTACTTCTATTTATTGTTATATGCATTCATCGTGCGGTCAATTCCTTGTGTAACAAAAGATTTTACGATTTCTGCGACCATTTCGGCACGTTCTGTTACAACCTTTTCTTCATCGGTTTTCCAACGGCCTAAAACATAGTCAATCTGTTTTCCTCGAGAAAAATCGCTTCCAATACCGAAGCGTAAACGAGGATAATCTTTTGTCCCCAAGGTTTCAAAAATATTGATCAATCCATTGTGTCCGGCATCACTTCCCCCCTTTTTCAATCGTAAAGTGCCCAATGGTAATGCAATATCATCGACAATTATCAATACATTTTCGAGTGGAATATTTTCCTGATTCATCCAGTATTTCACTGACTTACCGCTTAAATTCATATAAGTGGTAGGCTTTATCATGATTAGGGTACGACCCTTAAACCGACCTTCGGCACGATAGGCGAGCCGGTCAATGGTAAATTTAACTTCAAGTGAAGATGCAAGTTTGTCAACCGCAATAAAACCAGCATTATGACGAGTATTGGCGTATTCTTCGCCAATATTTCCAAGTCCAACAATAAGATATTTCACAAATCAATATTTTTTAAAAAAGAAGAGGTGTAAAGCTAAAACTTCACACCTCTGTCTAAAATATCATAAATGATTATTTTTTAGGAGCTTCAGCTACAGTATTACGAGTTGATTTAATCAACAAAATAGTAGCACCTTTTGGATCGAGAAGTTGATATTTTTCGTTTTCAACGTCAGCAACTTTCACATACTGAAGGATATCCAGATCAGTAATATCGATGGTAATCGTTTCAGGCATATTCTCCGGCAAAGCTCTTACTTTTAATTTACGCATACTACGGGATAATTTACCCCCTTTTAATAAACCGACTGAGTTACCCACAACCTTAATCGGAATATTCATCACGATTGTACGGCCTTCAATAAGTTCATAAAAATCGGCATGAATAATCTTATCACTTACAGGATGATATTGAATATCCTGTAAGATAGCGCGATAAACTTTTCCATTAACGCTGATTTCTGCGAAAGCTACTTCAGGAGAATATACTAATTCTTTGAAATTTTCTTCTGCAGTGTAAAACTGAATCTGTTCTTTACCACCGTAAATAACGCAAGGGATTTGACCTTGATTACGCAGTGCTTTTGAACCTTTCTTCCCTACGTTCTCGCGAAGAGAACCGCTCATAGAAATGGTTTTCATTGTGTTCTGTTTTTAAATGTATAAAAAAAATAATATGATTTCAAAAGGAGTGCAAAGGTACAAATTTATTTCTTATGAAAATTATACAAGTCAGAAATTGATTCGTTCGTTTCTACTCTGCGGATCGCTTCCGAAAATAATTTTGCTGTTGAAAGCACTCTGATCTTAGAACATTCTCTTCTTAAAGGAATAGTATCTGTTACAATTACCTCAGTAAACGGAGAGTTTTCAATGTTCTCGATAGCACAACCGGTTAGCAACGGATGGGTAATCATTGCACGAACACTCATTGCTCCTTTTTCCATAATCAGATTTGCAGCTTTAATCATGGTATTTCCAGTATCGATGATATCATCAAGGAGAATCACATTTTTTCCTTTCACATCACCGATAAGCTGCATGCTTTCCACTACATTTGGTTTTGAACGGTGTTTATAACAAATTGCAAATCCAGTAGTTAACACTTTTGCATACATTGCTGCACGACGAGTTCCTCCGGTATCGGGCGAAGCAAACATCAAATCAGGCAAGTCAAGCTCTTTAATAAAAGGCATAAATACAGATGAAGCGTACAAGTGATCAACAGGAACGTCGAAGAATCCCTGAATTTGATCGGCATGTAAATCCATTGTGATTACGCGTGAAACACCAGCTGTAGCTAATAAATCTGCGACTAACTTTGCAGTAATAGGTACGCGGGGTTTGTCTTTTCTATCCTGACGAGCAAAACCATAATATGGAATTACAGCGATGATGCGGCGGGCCGAAGCTCGTTTGGCCGCATCAACCATCAATAACAACTCAAATAAGTTGTCGGTTGGCGCAAATGTTGACTGGATAATAAACACATCGCTTCCACGAACATTTTGTTCGTAAGAAGGTTGAAATTCGCCATCAGAAAACTCCGTAAGCACAGATTTCCCAAGAGGTTTTCCAAAAGATTCGGCGATTTTTTCGGCCATGTAACGGGTGGCGCGTCCCGAAAAAATGTTGACAAGAGAAGTCATAATGAACGGTTTTTTCGGGCTGCAAAGTTAAAGTATAAAATTGGGTTTTGCACTATTTAGCATGAATAAAAATTATCTTACAAAAGGATTTGGCTGTTTCAAAAAAAACAGTACTTTTGCAGTCCTTTATCTATCGAAGGAAAAAGCCCGGATGGCGGAATCGGTAGACGCGTTGGTCTCAAAAACCAATAAGGTAACACTTGTGCCGGTTCGATCCCGGCTCCGGGTACAAATCAAAAAAGCCAGACTGAAAAAGTCCGGCTTTTTTTGATTTAAACAATATATAAAATATTATAATTCAGTCAGAATCAATGTCTTTTTATTATAATCAGCTGCTGCATTGATCACATTTCTAAATGAATTAAACATTGTGGCTGGATATTTTAATTTCGTATAATATTCATTAATTTCTAAAACCAGATAATTTCCTTCTTGTCTTACTGTTGAAACAAACGCAGCGGTAGGATTTGTACCATCATTTGTATTTACATTCATTTCAAGTTCTTTTAAATTATCAATTTTATAACCTTTCGGAATTTCTATTTTTATGACTCTGTAATAATAATGAGGATTATTTATATCCACCTCCTGAACTCTCTGTTTATTTTCATTATATAGTTCTGATTGTGGCCCTATCATCTCCCCAACCTTCATTAATATTGAAGTTCCAGCTTTTTCAACAAAACCAGTGTTATCTAACTCACATTTCACTTCAACAGGTTTAACAAAAAAATCTTCTGGTTCGGTATTTTTCACTTCAACCTTATCTAGTTTCGAAGATTCATTACCCAATGCAGCATATTGTTTTAGTATTTCCTGACGATCATCTCCTTCTAAAAGTTTATAAAAAGTTTGCAGCGATTTTCCCAGATAACCAGCCATTACTCTTCTTAGTTTAAGATGGGTATTTGAAAATTCGTCTGTTAATGCTACTTCCAAAAACAAAGAATCACTATTTTCTTTGTAAGTAGAACCCGGTATTTTCTTTGTTTCAGGCACAAACGATTCTAAATCACCTACTTTTACAGATTTAAAATATAGTCCATAGTTTTCAGAATAACCTATTGGGATCAATCCTAATCGATAGGACCAATCATCAGGAACCAGGTATTTTTTAATTTCAGGTATATATATTAGAAATTCATCCAGATAATTCCATGTATCAAAATCCTTATCAAATACCCTTCTATCCCTATCACAAGTCATTAACGGCTGTGCATCTATCGACATTTGCGAAAGTGCATGCAGAAATATCTTCACGAATCCTACACTGTTTGCATGATTGTTTTGCAAAACACTTTCCAGATTTTCATACACGTCACCAGACTTTTCTTTATACGCAATATGAGTTTTCACATATACTTCAAGCTTTCTGACTTTCTCTTCTGTTGATAATTTTGAGGAAATATCAGCATCAGAAACCAATCGTTTCACTGCTTTCTTTTCGTTCTTTTCAACATTGATCAGTCGCTCATAATAAGTACGTGCTGCATCATTGAAAGTATAAAATCGCGATCTGTTTTTTGAATAATTATAGCAAAACACATATTCAAATCGCATTAAATTCGCTTTGTAATTGGAATAAGGCTCCTCCTCTAATGCTGGAATATTATTAGTCACAACAGTTAAGAACCGTTTATCTTTTGTATCAATAATTGTATCTTTTAGCTCAGGAAATCCATTGTACGATTTGGAAATCATTCTAAGATTTTGAGGCATAATCATTGAAATTTCAACTCTGCGTTTTGGCTCGTTCGATTGAACATAGAATCCGGTGAATAGATCTGGTTCTTTACGTAAAACATAGTAGTAATCAATAATGCCTTCTACTTCAGCTCCCTCAATTGCAAACACTTTATAATCACCTTTTTCGTCAAGATTCTCAACGGTTTTAATGTTCTTTTTATCAACTTCAGTTATTTTATTGTCTTTCGAGATGAAACGTGCTTTGATATCTACAATCTCTTTTACATCCTTTAAACGAATATATATTTTATTATTCTCATCAACAGCCTTTTGTGTATATACCTTGGTTGTAGCATGAAATATTTCGATTACTTCCAGAGTACCTTCTACATTATAGTAAAACTCATGAATCCTGTTTTCATAAAGCACCCAAGATCCTTTTTTTCTGAATTCATCTTCATTTTCAGAAATATATGGCAAAGATTTAAATTCGTATGGAACATACTCCAATGATTGTGATTTTACGATTGATGTAACAATCAACAACAATACAAATAAAACATTTTTCTTCATATTTTTACTTATTTGGTTTTCTTCCTTAATACCACTGACTGATTTTTTGCCTTTTCGAGTTGTTTAACCATTGCATTCCATGTTTGCATCTGGTTCAGATCTATCAACTTAAAATTTTCAATCAAAACCTTTTCATATTCAATGATGTTTCCAATTTGCTTATAAGAAATTTCATAACCAAATAATTCATCTTTATAGCTCGAATTTGAAGGTATTGATTCCACTTCCCAACCATCAGGAATTTGAAATAAAAATTTAAATATATGCTTTTCTTTAAAATACAGGAACATTCCGCATTGGCGAAAGTCTAATGAATGTATTTTGAAAAATTTATTTCTATCAAGATTCAGGTTTATAAACAATTTGTCTTGTAATGACTTAACATAATCAGGAATCTGATATTTAAAATCAATACTTCCATTTAAATACCTCTGATCCATCTTTGAAAATATGAGTGTATCTACCTTGAATTTATTATTACCTTTCTCGAAAAATGACAAAAATATATCTTTCGACTTGTCATATTCTTTGTTCACAAAGTTTGGGCTTATTTCAAAATGATTATATCCTGAAAGTGTAATGTTCCCATTTCCAGTAATTGTCATTTTATCTAATTTCAGATTCATCTTTGTATATATACATGTTGAATCAACCGGAATTATTGGTATTTGGTGTATTTCGAATATTGAATCAGAAATTGCAATCATTGCCTCCTTACCTTGCGTAAATATAGAGGGATATTCCATTGTTAGAAAATCACTCGTCGGATCCAAAAAGTAATACGTATGATCAGGAGAAATATAAGTAGTAATCATATGATTATCGACAATCTTACCAGGTAATACGTCTCTCTTATAGGGTAAGTGTATTGTTCCTACCCAGGTTAAATAGCTTTTAATACCTGCCAAATACAAAAGCTCTTTTAACAAATTGGCTTTGCCTTTACAATCACCATATTTATCGGTAAAAACACTTTGGCATGCACGAGGAGTAAAACCAGCATAACCATCTTCAAACGCAACATATCGAATATTATCCTGAACCCAATGGTAAATTTCCTTAACCTTAAGCTTCTCGTCTGTAATTCCGTTCGTTAATGAATCAACCAGAATCTTCATTTCCGGATTAGCATTATTCCCTGTTCGTTTTACCATTGACATATACCATTTAAACAGTGACTCATGCCCATCTACAAGTGAAACTATTTCATTTTCTGTTTTATACGATGAGATCGCAACAAATAATGTAGGGATATAATATCTATAATTAGGGGCACTCTCCCCCGACATAATTTGTGGCAAGTGCTCCGCAACCCATTTATACGTAATTTTCTTTCCTTTCTTAACTTCGGAAAATTTAACTCGTGATGAGTCGCCATTTACTATATTCCAAACGATCTTCACGTTTTCGGGAAACGTCACAGAGTACTCCATATAATCAACGGGCTTATTTCCTCCTGTAAAGTGAAAATTAGTCCAAACCCAAGGCTCTAAATACTGAAGTTCGTATTTTAAAACAGTTTTGGCTCCTTGTTTAAGACCAGGATACAGAAATTTTCTAATCTTGTCATCATCATAAAATATATCGGAATCATAATCTTTAAAATCCTCCATTTCAGAAACTTCCATCTTCTTATATTTACTATTATCCGGTACTAGAGACCACGCTTCGGAAGATAATAATTTTATTAATCCTGAATGGTGAATATAATTCTCAGATAACTCAACCAATCTTTCAGAAAGCAAGATGTTTTCCTCTTCTGTTTTTGATATTATTTGTAGTTTTCCTAACTTATCAAAAGAAATAGTTGCATTATCAACCTGCCGAACTGTAACTGCATCTTTATCAGGATACAATTTTTTATACTTTAAAAAATCTTCAGTTTGAGAATGTGCTTTACAAAGTATCAGCAAACTGATTATCAATACAAAAGAATGTTTCGACATAACTACATTTGTTTATTAAGAAGAAATTTCCAAAAGTGAATTTTCAATTATATGCGACTCTACGTTTATAATCAATAGCCTATTTCTTTCTTTCACAGATCAGATCATCATAATAGTATGTCAAAACTTTTGTAAGTTTACCTGATTTATCATAATAATAACAATCTCCATGTAAATCATCATACACATAATTTTCTTGACGTTTCAAGGTCCCGTTATCATTAAAATATTTAGCTGTACCGTTTAAATCGTCATCCTGATAATACTCTTCAGCAATTAATACGCCATTTTGATTCCATTCTTTTGAAAGACCATTTTCTCTGCCATTTTCATAACTGGTTTCTAAACGTTTTGCACCTGTAGAAAAATAATAGATGAGTTTACCAACTCTTTCGCCATTCAAAAATTCCATTTCGGATGATTTTTTCCCACTTGGAAAATACGCAACAACGTTACCTGTTCCTTTATTCAAAGGAATCATATCAAGTATTTTTCCATCTTTCCCTTTATATGAATAGCCTACAACCTGATTATCTTTGTAAAAAATCATTATAGCGAGTGCTCCATCCGGAGCATAATACTTCGAGTAACCATTTCTATCCCCATTCTGATATTCAAGTTCACTTTTAAGCTTACCATTTGGATAATAGTAATCAATCTTCTCAAGGCGATCATTAATATATGTTTCCAACTTTTCCAACTTACCCTCTTCATTATAAAATTTTGCGGGCCCATTATTATCACCATTCTGAAACTGAATTTCACTTTTTAATACTCCAAAGTCGTCATAAGATCTTGAAACACCTTCTCTTACCCCATTTACATAGAATCCAACGAAAGTTTTAATTCCTCTCATATTGTATGTTACAACTGTATCTTTCCAAAGTCCTGACTTGAATTCTGCATTCATCGCCAAACTTCCATTTTGATTATAACGCTTGATAACTCCATTTCCATTTTTTAAACTATCAATGCTATAGATCCTTCCGGTAGAATCCAGTAAAGAATTTTGCATGAGCAAATCTTTTTTATAGAAAGTTTCAGTTCTCTTTTTTCCGCTAAAATCGTATTCTTCATAAAATCCATCCTTATCTCCATTGAGATAATTGGTAATTGAGCTTATATTTCCATTTTTATAGTAACTATACCATTGACCTTCTTTTCTATCATTTTTAAAATAACCTTCAGTTAGTAAAAAACCGTTACGAAAATAATCTTGATAAAGGCCATTTCTGTCACCTTTTTCATATACTGAATAAGTGCTGATAGTGCCATTTGGGAAATATGCTTTGTATTCACCGTCTAGCAACCCATCTTTATAATTTCGTTCAGAAGCTAAAAGACCATTGGCATCATAAAACTTCCATAAACCTTCTCTTTTCCCATCAACTAATTTTCCGGAACTTTCAACAACACCGTTAATATCGTAAGTTATCAAATTCATCACTCCTTTTTTCACTGTAAATCTTGCTCTTTCCTTTTTATCGGAAGTCCAATACACAATCTCAGTAAGTATTTCATTCTTAGAAAAATATGTACTAACAAGATTTCCCTTTTCATCATAATATTTTGCTTCACCGTTTTGTTTTCCAGATGCAGAATACTCCACAACACTTTCCAATAGACCGCTTGAATAATACTCTTTCCAAACACCTATTTTCTTTCCTTTTTCAGAATATGAACCTTCTTCTTTAACCTTCCCATTATAATGATAATCAACCCATTGACCTACTCTCAAATCATTCTTGAAATTACCTTTTGAATAAATCTGGCCATTCAAATAGTATTCAATATATTCTCCTTCCAGCAAATCATTTTTATATGAAACTTGCAAATCTATTGTTCCTTTTGCGTAATATCTTTTATAAACTCCATTGCGTTTTCCTACTTTATATTCCGACTCAGCATAAAGCTGTCCATGAGGGTAGTACTCATATTTTTTACCATTGTACTTCCCTTTTTCCATATCAATCTTTTCAACCAATACTCCTGATTGATTATACTCCTGATACAACCCATGAAATTGCCCTTTCTGAAAATCTGCATCAATATACAATTCACCATTATCATGATATTTTAATACATGGCCGTCAAGCTCTCCGTTAACATAATTTACATCCTCGTCAACATTTCCAAATTTATGATAGGTTAGCCAATGCCCATTCATTTGACCATTTACATATTTTCCTTTCTTAAGATAAGCCCCCAGACTATTAAAAAAAGAAAAATCACCTTCTGGTTTTGAAAATTTTGCATCAGCAAATGTCCCAATATAACTCAAATCTCCGTCTTCATCATAATAATAAAGAAGATTTTTCTTTTTTTCAATTTCAGCATTCAGGTTGAAAGATCTTTTTGTTCTAATAAAAGAAGAAGCCCACGTAACAAACTTATCTACTTTTGATTCATTCTTTTTACACCAGCTATCAATATTCTCATTTTCAATTCCGGACAAATAAAAAAAGCTAAATGTTTCAAAATAACCACTTTCATAAAGATCCTTATAGAAAGGAATATAAAAATCATTCCAAACTCCCTGGGAGCCTTTTTGAGTCTTTAGTTTACTCATAAGCAAATACGCCTGACGAATTACAGCACTATTTATTTTTGATTCAACCTTAAACTTTTTATTTGAAGCAAAATCAGATTGAATTAGCATCTCAATTTCTGGAAAACAGGAATTGGATTCCTCTTCGGGAAACGTAAATCTTTCTTTATCCTTAGAAACTTCAATTTCGTTATTGAAGTAACTTTCAAGTAATGTGATCGCATTAAGACCTGCTGAAGATTTGGGATTAATAAGCCCTCCCATAAGCAGCGACATAACCCCTTGTACAGGTTGTCCCATTTTTATCATACATAAACCCAATAAAGAATGGCTTCTTTGATGAAATGAATTTATTTTCAATGATTTAATAAATGCCTCCCGTGCGTTAAAGAAATCATCTTTTCCAAAATATGCTACACCTAAATTAAAATATAACTGATGGTTATATGGAAATTCCATCAATCCTTTTTCATATACCGAAATTGCCTCATCAGTTCTTTTAGCACCATCTAATGAATTTCCAAGTAATATATATGCCTGAGCTTTATTGTTTGTTAAATAATTATTTTGTAAAATTTTATTAGCAATTGCAATTGCCTGATCAAACTGCTCCATTGCCTCATACGTAAGAGCAAGCTCATAAAGAGCTATTGAATAGTTTGTATCATTACGTGGGATCAACTTGAAAATTTCTTCAGCTTTTTCATACTTCTTGTCATCGTAATACTTGACCCCTTTTTTAATCAAATCAGCTGATTTGATTGGTTTTAAGTTTTTTGGAGTTTGACCAAATAAATTAAACGCACTTGTAACTGTAACAAGTACAATTAAAACAAAGAATCCTGATTTTTTCATAATGCGACAAATAATAAATACAATACAATTATTAATAGAATGTTTACAGTATGTTAAGCAACAACGATAGCAAAAATAAAAATATTATTGAACATACAAAACTATGTATTAAAAATTTGTATCAAATTCAATCATATCAAAAAATGGAATTTAACACAATATGAAAATTGCTTTTCAATAAATATCCTATTGCCACCTCTCCCCTTTGCCCAGTTTGTGGGAATCACTATCTTTGCACAACCAATTACACAATTTATCCCATGAGCCAAACACCTGTTGTAACGGTAGATACCGCAAAAGAACTCGGTTTATTACCCGAAGAATTCGAAATGATTCAATCCATTTTGGGTCGCACGCCTAACTTTACCGAACTGAGTATCTATTCGGTAATGTGGTCAGAACATGCTTCTTACAAGAATTCAATTAAATGGTTAAAAACATTACCCCGCGAAGGAAAACAACTCCTGGTAGAAGCTGGTAAAGAAAATGCCGGAATGGTGGATATTGGTAATGGAATAGCATGTGTGTTCAAAATTGAGTCACACAACCATCCATGTGCTGTTGAACCTTATCAGGGTGCTGCGACCGGTGTAGGCGGAATTAACCGCGATATCTTTACAATGGGAGCTCGCCCTATTGCTCAATTAAATTCACTTCGTTTCGGAAATATTGAAAACCCGCGCACAAAGTGGCTAATGAAAGGTGTAGTAAAAGGCATCGGAAATTATGGAAATGCATTCGGTGTGCCTGTAGTTGCCGGAGAAGTTTATTTTGACGAATGTTACAATGCCAACCCATTGGTAAATGCAATGTCGGTAGGTACAATGAAAAAAGAAAATCTGGTTTCGGCCATTTCCAAAGGTGCGGGAAATCCAGTTTACATAGTAGGCTCTGCTACCGGAAAAGATGGTATCCACGGAGCAACTTTTGCTTCGGCTGATATTACAGAAGATTCTGCCGATGATATTCCTTCTATTCAGGTAGGAGATCCTTTTCAGGAAAAGCTGTTACTGGAAGCTACTCTTGAAGTTATTAAAACCGGTGCAGTTGTAGGAATGCAGGATATGGGTGCAGCCGGAATCATTTGCTCAACATCTGAAATGTCAGAAAAGGGCAACCATGGCATGAAGGTCTACCTCGATAAAGTGCCTTTACGTCAGAAAAATATTGAAGCTTGGGAAATTCTCCTTTCCGAGTCACAGGAACGTATGTTGATCGTTGTAGAAAAAGGAAAAGAAAAGCTCGTTGAAGCAGTATTTGCCAAATGGGATCTTAACTGTGCTATTATTGGAGAGGTAACCGAAGGAGATCGTCTCGAATTTT
Source organism: Bacteroidales bacterium (assembly GCA_963667975.1). Taxonomy (GTDB): domain Bacteria; phylum Bacteroidota; class Bacteroidia; order Bacteroidales. Next base: position 1,818,463 of record OY764079.1, on the reverse strand, counting down.
ACTATCATAACGAACTAGTAGCCAATGTACCGGCTCCTACCCTCGTTTTAGGTGGTGGTGCTCCGGTTTATAATCGTGAATACAAAGAACCTGCATATTATGCTAAATTAAAAGAATCTAATGAAAATTCTATTCCGGAACCATCACTTTCTGAAATTAAAAAAATTGGGAAATTTTTGGTTTCGCATCCAAATATTGCCTCAAAACGCTGGGTTTATGAGCAGTACGATTCAATGGTAGGCACTAAAAACATGAGCACAAACCGTCCTTCGGATGCAGCAATTGTAAATGTGAAAGGTACAGACAAAGCATTGGCTGTTACGGTTGATTGTAACTCTCGTTTTGTATATTCTAATCCTGAAATTGGTACTGAAATTGCTGTTTCAGAAGCAGCTCGAAATATTATTTGTTCTGGAGGAAAACCACTGGCAATAACAAATTGCTTAAACTTCGGAAACCCATATAATCCAGAAGTTTACTGGCAATTCGTAGGTGCAATCAAAGGAATGGGAAACGCATGTAAGAAATTTGACACACCTGTAACCGGCGGAAATGTAAGTTTCTACAATCAATATTCAGAAGGAGGAAAAGTTGAAGCTGTTTATCCAACACCAACAATCGGTATGATTGGTATTCTGGACAAGAAGCAGCAGATGACTCTTGATTTCAAAACGAAAGATGACTCTATTTATTTAATTGGGAAGCCTCAGGAAGACATTAACAGTTCTGAATACCTTTATTCATATCACAAAGTAAAATTATCTCCTGCTCCATATTTCAACCTCGATGAAGAATACAAAGTGCAGCAAGTAGTCGGCAAACTGATTGAAAAAAAACTGATCGAATCAGCCCATGATATATCAGACGGAGGTTTGTTTGTAACACTTATTGAATCAGCTATGCCAAATAATTTTGGATTCGATATCTTGCTTGATAGTGAATACCGTGCTGATACATACCTGTTCGGAGAATCTCAAAGTCGTATAGTAGTTTCTGTGGAACCTGATAATGAAAATGCATTTATCGACTTTATGGAAGCTTCAAAGGTACCATTTACAGTTCTTGGCAGAGTTACCGGAGGCAAAGTAGTTGTTGACGATTTCAACTTTGGAAATATTAAAGATTTCAAAACAGCTTATGATGAAGCAATTGAATCAAAAATGAATAGTTAGTGCGATCTATGCTCTAAAATAATAAAGAAGAGATTATTCTAATAGTCTCAACCTTAATATATTTTCCCGACTTTCGGGACCCAGCCTGACAGCTATAATTCCAAAAGTTGTTAAATTGAGTTCCAAAAGTCGGGAAAGTTTTTTTACCAAATTAAGAGGCTTTTAGAATAGCCTTTTTTCTGCATAACCGTTATTCTCATAAATATTTATTCAGATCAGCATTTCATGTATTGAGTACTATTCACAAATAACAAAATGTGTATCAATTATTTATATTTTATATTTTCAACAAATAAATTCAGGTTGAAAAAATAAAATCAGATATTTCTATCTTGGGTTTCAACCTGAATTCTTAAATGTAGGTTAGTACTAAGTTAATTACTATTTTTATCATCAAAAGAACGTTTGGTTTGCAATAAATAAAAAATACAATCATTATGAAAAAACTACTTACAATTGTATTGCTGTTTGGATCTGTTTTATCACAGGCTCAATACGTTACTCCTGGAACAGGGATTAACTGGAATATGGATTCATTGGTATTACATTCCAATGGTGCAGTAATTTCAACTATAAACGGTTATCAAATAAAGCAAAACCTTGCTATTGATACTAGTGATATTATTTCGGTATCAACTGCGTCACGAATCGAGCTTGACTCTATGATTCAGTTTGACATTTACGGCTCATTGAGCATGAATCCTCAAAGTGGAACTATCATACTAACAGCTCATGACACAACTAAAGTTTTCAAAGGAATTTATGCACACGAAGCATCAACCGTATTATTCAAAAAAACACTGATTGAATGGGGTGGAGGGATAAAAATCTCTGATTGTGATTTTCATATGGATAGCTGCTTTGTTCGTAAAAATCAAAATAAACTATCGACAGCTGCTGCTATTGATATTGTGTCAGGCCATCCAATTATTATGAACTCAACATTTGAAGGAAACAGAAACTCAGCTATTTCTTCAGGAGCGAACATCGCTTCTGCCCCTGTTATTTATAAAAATATATTTATAAACAATGGCTATTCAAATGCAAACAGACCTCAAATAAATCTCGGTCCATCAGGAACTGATACGGCATTTATCATTCAAAATATCGTTACAGGAGGCCCTTATAACAATATTGGAGGTATCGCATTCTCGTCCTTATTAGGAGTACCCGGAAATGTTATTATTGCAGAAAATACCATTGAAAACAATCGATATGGCATCACGATCACTGGTTCCAACATCAATGGAAATATTATCAATAACAATATTGCAGACAACAATATTCAAAACAATCCGAACTTAGGTGGAAGTGGCATAAATCTTACTGCTTCAAACGGAAATCAATACACAATCATTAAAGGAAATACAATTACTGGAAATCTATGGGGCATCACTTTAGTTGGAAAACCAACTGCAAATATTGGAGATACTTCTACCACAAATTACAATCCAGGATTAAACGAATTTTCAAACAATGGAAATAATAATAAACTTGTAGATCTATATAACAATACCCCTAACACTATTAAAGCAATGGGAAATTGCTGGAACGTTACTATCCAGGACTCAATTAGTATTGATAGTGTAATTGTTCACAAACCAGATATTGACACACTTGGAATTGTAATTTTCATGCCATCCTGCTCAACTTCAACATCAATTCAGGAAGCAGAAACCATGAAAACCTTTGTGTATCCAAATCCAGCAACAGAATCAGTAAATATTGAATTTACTCAAGGCACCAAAGAAATTGTTATTTGCAACAGCCTTGGTCAAATTGTTTTCAGAAAGGAAAACAGTGTTTCCGATAATGTAATGCAGATAAATGTATCTAACTGGCCTGATGGTCTTTATATCATTACAATAAATAATGAAAAAAATTACAAAACAGAAAAGCTACTAATAAGACACTAACAAATGTTCAGAAAAAAGCTATCGAATGATAGCTTTTTTTTTAATTCTAAGAACCAGAAAACAAAAAAGCTCTGATACTTGATGTATCAGAGCTTTTTACATATCTTCTGTGATTCCGACAGGATTCGAACCTGTGACCCACAGCTTAGAAGGCTGTTGCTCTATCCAGCTGAGCTACGGAACCGTTCGATATTAATACCACAGTTCGGTATTAATTGAAATCAAAGTCGGGGTAGCAGGATTCGAACCTGCGACCCCCTGCTCCCAAAGCAGGTGCGCTAGCCGGACTGCGCTATACCCCGAATCAATATTTTTCACTGGCGGAAAGAGGGGGATTCGAACCCCCGGTACCGTTTCCAGTACGACAGTTTAGCAAACTGTTGGTTTCAGCCACTCACCCATCTTTCCTGCCCTAATGGGACTGCAAAAATACAAAGAATATTGATATCTCCAAATTTCGCAGTAAGATTTTGCATATTATTTTTTTTCGTTTACTTTTGCAACCGCTTATAAAGCGGAAGTAGCTCAGTCGGTAGAGCATCAGCTTCCCAAGCTGAGGGTCGCGGGTTCGAATCCCGTTTTCCGCTCAAATAAAGAAAAGCAGTCTTTTACGACTGCTTTTCTTTATTATAACAAGATTCTCCTCATTTTAATACTCACCCATAATTTTCTTGAAATTTCATTCATCATAAATCTGGTTGGTACAATCCTGACTCAGTATTATTTTCACCAATTTCACTTAAAAAGGCAATCTTCTGATACAATCACATCTCTTATTTACTTAAGTAATGATTTTTAATTTTATTACAAATACTATTTCCCCATATTACTCCAACCACATAACTTACAATTTCTCCCCCATGATATTATTCTTCCAACACTATCCAAAGCTTCTACTTTAAAGCAATATTTGTATTGTCCGAGAAAATCTTTTGGTGGACAAGGGCCATAATAAGAGTCCAATGCACCTGCATTTATAATATTTGTATTATCTGATTGTACAATTCCACCCCCATGATTAAAAACCGGATTATCAATATCTTTTAGAGAAATTCTAAATTGTTTTGTCCCGGGCGGAACATTACCAAGCGTTATTCTGGGAGAAATTCCATTACACATATTCTGTTCTTCAAAATGAAAATCAACAGTTATACTTCCATTACGAGCATTTGGCTGATTCTGAATACCAGAACAAGAAGTAATTAAGCACCCAAATACAATCATAAACAAGATTTGTATTGGATTATATGGGTTAGATTTCATATCTAAAAAATTAATTTGCAATTATTTTATGAAATATATTTTTTAGAGATAGTTTTCCTCATTATATAAAAGGCAATTTTAGTAACGTTTTTACTATTTCTTAATCCTCATTTTATAAAATGAACGCCATACAAATATTAAAGCAATGATAAAAAATACAATACCAAAGTAAGGAGCTACATTTCTGAAATTTTCAGAAATTGAAATTTCCATTGCTAATAGTCCAAACAGTGTAGTAAATTTAATGATTGGATTTAATGCTACAGAAGAGGTATCTTTAAATGGATCGCCTACGGTATCACCTACGATGGTTGCATCGTGCAGAGGAGTTCCCTTCATTTTCAGGTCAACTTCAACAACTTTTTTAGCATTGTCCCATGCCCCGCCTGCATTCGCCATAAAGACAGCCTGATACAAACCAAACACAGCAATTGCAATCAAATAACTGATAAACAACGATACAGCATTATTTCCACCTATTCCACTCGGAGAACTTAAACTTGCAATCGCTAGCGCAAAGAAAAAGATTGCAATAAAGATATTGAACATCCCCTTTTGAGCATATTGAGTACATATTTTTACAACTTCGGTAGATGCTGCGGCATCTGCTTTTTTCGGAGCATTCGGATCAAGATTGATATTGCGTTTGATATATTCCACAGCACGATACGCTCCGGTTGTTACTGCTTGTGTTGATGCACCTGTAAACCAGTAAATAACCGCACCACCCATAATAAATCCGAGAATAGTATAAGGGTTTAGAAGGTTCAGAATTTCTTCAGGTTTTACACCCAGCGTTTTTTCGATCATCAAAATAAGTGAAAAAATCATGGTAGTAGCGCCTACAACTGCCGTTCCGATTAATACCGGCTTCGCAGTTGCTTTGAACGTATTTCCGGCACCATCATTTGCTTCCAGATAATATTTTGATTTTTCCCAATCTGGCTTAAATCCAAAATCTTTTTCAATTTCGGCATCCACATTCGGAATTTCTTCAATTAATGAAAGTTCATAAACTGACTGTGCATTGTCGGTTACTGGTCCATAACTATCAACAGCAATCGTAACTGGCCCCATTCCCAATAATCCGAATGCAACTAATCCAAACGCAAAAATAGATGGGTAAACCATGATTTCATGTAATCCGAATGTACTTGCAAAATATGCAGAAAACATCAAAAAGAAAAAGACCATACCCAGCCAAAATGCAGAAAAGTTACCAGCCACAAAACCTGACAGAATGGTTAACGAAGCGCCGCCTTCTCTACCAGCATTCACAACTTCATCAACATGGCTTGATTTGGGAGAAGTAAAGATTTTAGTAAATTCAGGAATCAATGCACCACCAATAGTACCACAACTAATAATTAATGAAAGTATCCACCACATATCAGTATTCCCATTTAACTCCGGAATCATTATATAACTAGCAATAAATGTTACAATAATTGATAAAATTGAGGTTATCCAAACTAAGTTTGTCAACGGTGCTTCGAAATCCAAATCCGTTTTGCCACTGTATTTAATTTTACTGATAAACCCATTAATGTAAAATGCAACAACAGATGTTATAATCATCAGAATACGCATTACAAATATCCACACAAGCAATTTCACCTGTAGCAAAGAAGTAAGCATTTCGTCCATACCCAAAGCAGCACCCCCTACGGCAAGAAGGATAAAAGATATTAGCGCTACTCCTGTTACACCGTATGTTTCAAAACCATCAGCAGTAGGACCAACAGAGTCACCTGCATTATCACCAGTACAATCAGCAATAACTCCCGGGTTACGAGGATCATCTTCTCCGATTTTAAATACCACTTTCATCAAGTCGGAGCCAATATCTGCAATCTTAGTAAAAATGCCACCTGCAATACGTAATACTGAAGCACCTAAAGATTCACCAATAGCAAAACCGATAAAACAAGCCCCAGCCAATTCCCCTGGCATGAGCAGTAAAATAGTTAACATCATGATGAGTTCCAGCGAAATAAGCATTACGCCAATACTCATCCCTGCATTTAGAGGAATATTTAAAAGGCTTAATGGATTTTTCTTCAAAGAAGCAAATGCCATACGTGCATTTGCAAGAGTATTCATACGAATACCAAACGCTGCCACTGAATAAGAACCAAGAATACCGATTACAGTCCAGGTTAAAATAAGTAATACACCGCCTATTCCGAAAAGAGAATTACCAGCGTGATCTTTTGCCAGAAAGCCAAAATATCCAGCTACGGCAGCACCAATAAACACAAAAAGTATTGCCAAAAATTTACCTTGTTGTTTTAAATATGCTGAACAAGTCTTATAGATAACGTCAGCAATGTCAAGCATTGATTTATGAGCAGGTAGCTTTTTCACCCTCATAAACTGGTAAAGACCAAAGAGCAAACCAAGGAAAGTAATTACAAACCCCCAATAGAGAATAGTCTCATTTTTAATAGCTTCCGGAATTTTCAAGTCTGCTTCACTTGCCATGGTTAACATGGGCAAAAAAAGCGCCGTTACAATCGGTAGGATACGTTTCATAGGCATTAGTTTTTGTTGTTTAGAAGCAAATATAGTGATGTTTTCGTTACGAAGGCTTTTTCCTAAACTTAAAAAATTTTAATTTAGATACTTAAAGCCCGAAGCACAGCAAGTAACATATTGTATATTTGCATATTATAACAATATTAATAATTGTAAAAAAGTTAACATGCTTATAACATCTGTAAGAACTCATTGTTTAATGAGTAATAAAAAAAAATGGAATCGCAATATTTTTTCTCTATCAATCATATTAGCGCTTTTTTGTTTTTATAAAGTTTGATTTAAAAACTTTTGATGTTACTAAATCGAACACAATCAAAACAGGTTGATAAAGATTAATATGACAGAAAATTGGCTAAAAGAGACGATAATATTTTAAAATTCTCTAAATTCGCACTCTCATGGAAAAAATAAAGCTTGAAATAGTAGGTATCTCATACAGTCAGTCGCAAAGCGGAGCTTATGCACTGGTATTAGGAGAAATTGACGGAGAAAGGCGATTACCCATCATAATAGGAGGATTTGAAGCTCAAGCAATCGCAGTAGAACTTGAAAAGATGAAACCTGCCCGACCGCTTACACATGATTTGTTTAAAAATCTTGCCAAAACCTTTCGATTGAACATTGAAGAAGTAATTATCCATGATTTTAATCTGGGAATTTTTTATGCGAAGCTTACGGTAAGCAACGAAAACGGAGAAATACACGAAATTGACGCTCGCACTTCGGATGCAGTTGCATTGGCACTCCGTTTTAATTGCCCAATCTTTACGACTGAAAAGGTAATGACTGTGGCTGGTATTAAATTATCAGATACCGATGAGGAAGATGAAGAAACCGAAGAAAATAATGACAGTGTTGATGAAAACAATCTGAAAGACTATACGGTTGATGAATTACAAGAAATGCTTCAGAGTGCAATTGACAACGAAGAATTTGAGAAAGCCTCACTTATACGCGATGAACTGAAAAACAGAGAAGTATAAATTCCACGATTAAACAGAAAGAATTATGGGTATTAAGAATCGCCTTATTATAATGAACTTCTTCCAATTTTTTATTTGGGGATCATGGTTGTTAACCATTGGAGCTTATTGGTTTCAAACAAAACAATGGTCGGGAACCGAGTTCGGCGCTATTTTTTCGACAATGGGTATTGCTTCATTGTTTATGCCTGCAATTACAGGAATTATTGCTGACAGATGGATTAACGCCGAGAAACTTTATGGTATTTTTCACATCATAAGCGCTGTTATTTTGTTTTGCGTACCTATGGTTGGTGATCCGTCAACTATGTTCTGGGTTATGCTGATTAATATGATTTTCTACATGCCCACAATTTCACTATCAATCACAGTAGCCTACTCCGTAATGAAAAGTAAAGAAATGGATGTCGTGAAAGATTATCCTCCTGTTCGTGTTTGGGGTACTGTTGGTTTTATTGTGGCGTTATGGATTATCAGCTTAACGGGGTTCGAAACATCTGCAATGCAATTTTACGTAGCATCCATTGCATCACTCTGTTTAGGACTTTACTCTTTTACGCTTCCTAAATGCCCTTCATTAAACAAAAATACAGGAGGCTCATTCATTAATGCTTTAGGATTAAATGCATTTAAACTTTTTGTTAACACTAAAATGGCTGTATTTTTCCTTTTTGCAATGATGCTTGGTGCTTCATTACAACTTACAAATGCTTACGGCGATACCTTTCTGCATGATTTTGCCAAAATAGATCAATTTAAAGATCTGATAGCAGTTAAATATCCGGCTATCATTATGTCTATCAGCCAAATATCTGAGACTTTGTTTATTCTCACTATCCCCTTCTTTTTGAAACGCTTCGGCATTAAAAAAGTAATGTTGATGAGCATGATTGCCTGGGTATTGCGTTTTGGATTATTTGCTTACGGCGATCCAGGCACAAGCTTATGGATGATTATTCTATCCTGCATTATTTATGGAATGGCATTTGACTTCTTCAATATTTCAGGATCATTATTTGTTGAAACACAATGTGATTCTACTATTCGTGCTAGTGCTCAGGGATTATTTATGATGATGGTAAATGGTGTTGGCGCATTCTTAGGTAGCAGAATCAGTGGAATTATTATTGACAAGTACTTCACTTTAGAAGGAGATGTTTTCAATTGGCATGGAATCTGGCTTACATTTGCAATGTATTCCCTTGTAGTCGCAATATTGTTTGCTATTGTTTTCAAACATAAACATGATCCGAATCTGGAGGTAAAACATTAAGCCTGGATTCGTGAAAATAAAGTGATGTTAAAAAAAACAATATGGTCAGGTATAATGCTGCTTATAATCAGCGTCAATCTTTTGGCTCAACATAAAAAGATTGAAAAAGGTGTTGCATCCTATTATCATGACCATTTACGTTTACACAGAACTGCAAATGGGGAACAATATCATCCTCATGAACTCACCGCAGCTCATCTTACGCTTCCGTTTAATACCTTAGTCAGAGTATTAAATCTTAAAAACAACAAATCAGTCACAGTTCGTATTAACGACCGTGGTCCTTTTATCGATAACAGGATCATTGACTTATCAAAAGCGGCAGCAGATTCGCTCGATTTTCTTTATGAAGGGCTTACCAGAGTAGAACTAAAAGTCATTAATATTGGAAAACACAAAATAAATCCCAAACCTGCTGTATTAGCAAAAAGAACCGCATCTCTTCCTAAAACACTTTCGAAAGCCACGCCGGTAAATGCAAAAAAAAATCTGAAACCTAAAGAAAAAAATAAACTAAAAAATACCGACACGCTGCCAACAAAGCCAAAACTTCCAATAGCTGAATTAATTCCTGTAAATGTTGATACAAACATCATTCAGGGAAGAAACATTGTTTACGGAGTTCAGATTGGCAGCTTTAAACAAAAAAGCAACATGTTAAATCTCTCGGAAAGATTGAAAAACAATTTCATTGAAGAATTTAACATTCAGGAAATTACAAAAAATAACGAGCTTTATTACAGGATGATTCTTGGAGAATATGCAACAGAAGCACAGGCTGAAAAGCTTCGTAAAAAAGTTACAAAAGAATTCCCCAACTGTTTTATTATTAAATACGAAAATTAACAAACAGATATTAAGTCTTTTCCCTTTCAACCCTGTTTAAACAACAAATCTCAGAACCGATGAAACAATATTTAGACCTACTCGACCATATTCTCCTAAATGGGATACAAAAAGAAGATCGTACAGGTACCGGAACGAAAAGCATTTTCGGATATCAAATGCGATTTAATCTTGAGGAAGGGTTCCCATTGCTCACCACAAAAAAGCTACACCTTCGCTCCATTATTCATGAATTGTTATGGTTTTTAAAAGGAGAAACCAATATTAAATACCTAAAAGACAACAAAGTAAGCATCTGGGATGAATGGGCTGATGAAAACGGGAATCTGGGGCCGGTATATGGACATCAGTGGCGTTCGTGGGGAACTTCAGATGGAAATACGATTGATCAAATAAGCGAGGTTATCCATACGCTAAAAACAAATCCTGATTCCCGCCGGATATTGGTGAACGCCTGGAATGTAGGTGAAATTAATAAAATGGCTCTTCCTCCTTGTCATGTCCTCTTCCAATTTTATGTTGCCAAAGGGAAACTCTCCTGCCAGCTCTACCAACGTAGTGCTGACGTTTTTATAGGAGTTCCGTTCAACATTGCATCCTATGCTTTATTAACCCTTATGATTGCACAGGTTACCGGATTAAAACCCGGTGATTTTATCCATACTTTCGGCGATGCTCATCTCTACCTGAATCATCTTGATCAGGCAAAACTTCAGTTAAGTCGTGAACCTCGTAAATCTCCCATAATGACACTAAATCCTGAAGTCAAAAATATCTTTTCTTTTAAATTTGATGATTTTCAACTCAGTGAATATGATCCCTATCCTCACATCAAAGCCGACGTATCTATTTAATAAACAAGGATCTGATTATATCTCACAAAAACCTGTCATATTTCATAAAAATCACCTCATGAAAACACTATCCATTATTGTCGCCATCGCGCAAAACAATGCAATTGGAAAAGACAATCAACTTCTCTGGCATTTATCAGAAGATTTAAAACGGTTTAAAAAACTCACCACCGGAAAAACTGTAATCATGGGGAAAAAAACCTATGAATCACTCCCTTTCAAACCATTACCCAATCGCAAAAATATAGTATTAAGCGATAATAATGCAGATGCAATCCCTGGATGTATTATGGCCAATTCTATTCATCAGGCTATTGAATTAGCTGGTGATGGAGAAAGTTTCATCATGGGAGGAGGTAGTATTTATAAACAATTTCTTCCTATTGCAAACAGGCTTTATTTAACAATCGTTTATCACGATTTCGAGGCCGATACATTCTTTCCTGAAATCAATTTTAGTGAATGGGAAACACTGGAAGAAAGCGAAATATTTACGGACGAAGTAACGGGTCTTTCTTATAAATACATAACTTACAAAAGAGCCTGAGGTAATTTAACTTTTTATTATTATACAGCTGATTAAACCTAATTTGAGTAAAAACATCCAAGTTATGCTTAGCTTGACGGAAAACAGTTTCTGTTAATCTTCCCTCCTTAAATAATCTTTTTTACCATGAGAAAACTATCCGCATTATTTACAATCATCTTATTATCACTAAATTTTATTTATGCACAACAAATCACTGCAAAATTGATAGATGGCAGTGAGAACAAACCACTCCCAGGTGCAAATACTATACTCTATTTTCTGCCTGACAGTTCGAAATGGAGCGGAACAACATCTGATCTCAACGGTATTATAAGCTTCAATAATCAAAAACCCGGAAATTATCTTTTACGAATTACCTATATTGGCTTTGAGAAAATCGAACGAAGAATTACACTGGGGAATGAACCTCTAAAACTCGGCAGAATTAAAATGAAGCCGATAGCCAAAACCCTTGGAGCTGTAAATATTGAAGCTGCACAAATTAAAGTCGAGCAATCAGGTGACACAACAAGCTATCGGGCTGCAGGCTACAAAACAAACCCGGATGCGAATGCAGAAGATTTAGTTCAAAAAATGCCCGGGATTACGGTTGAAAGCGGAAATGTAAAAGCACAGGGTGAGGATGTAAAGAAAGTTACAGTTGATGGGAAAGACTTTTTTGGAGATGACCCTTCTCTGGCCCTTAAAAATTTACCGGCAGATGTAATTGACAGAGTTCAGATATTTGATCAAATGAGTGATCAGGCACAATTTACAGGTTTTGATGATGGGAATACTTCCAAAACGATGAATATTTCGACCCGTTTCGGAAAGCTGAAGGCCACATTCGGAAAAGTATATGCAGGCTATGGTACTGATGATCGTTACAATGCAGGAGGAACCTTGAATTTTTTTAGCGGAGAACGTCGTATAACGCTTAATGCCCTGTTTAACAATGTAAACCAACAGAACTTTCAAACTCAGGATTTAATGGGAGTATTAGGAAATGCTGTCCGAAGAGGTGGGGGAATGCCCCGTGGCGGAGCTGAAGCAATTTCCAGAATGACTCGCGGTGGAGGTGGTAGCGATTTTATGGTCGGCCAGCAAAACGGAATCACAAAAACCAATGCTGTTGGTTTAAATTATACAGATATGTGGGGCAAGAAAATCAGCGTGAATGGGAGCTATTTCTTCAACTATTCTGAAAATGAAAATCAAACAAATCTTATTCGTTCTTACTTTACCAAAGACACTATTCCTCAACTTTATAATGAATCTTCTTCTTCTTCCAGCAAAAACTATAACCACAGGATTAATCTCCGAATGGAATATACCATAGATTCCTCAAATTCAATCATTTTGGCACCACGGCTCAGTTTTCAGGATTATTCATCAAGTAGCTTTACAAACGGAAATAATACAATCGGAGGAAATTCTATCAGTAAAACAAATAATCAAAGTGCATCAAGTTATAATGGATTGAATTTCAACAATAATATCCTCTATCGACATAAGTTTAATAAGCCAGGAAGAACATTCTCGATCAACCTGAATACTGAAATCAACACCAAAGATGGCAATTCAAGCCAACTTTCAGCAAATACATTTTTAAAAGGTATTTCAGACTCTACTTGGACACTTGATCAACAAGGAGAGATCAATAATAAGAGTACAAAGATATCCGGAAGTATTAATTATACCGAACCTATTACTGAAAGCCTTAATTTACAGGTAAGTTACAATCCTTCCTATACAAAAAGCAACTCTGACAAAACGACATTCAATCTGGATACAATTACACATAACTACTCTTTCCTGGATACATTACTCTCCAATAGCTATGAAAATGAATATATTACACAACGTGGAGGAATTAGTTTGCGGTATAAAGTAAAGCAGGGCAATTTCACCATTGGGGCAAACTATCAGTATGCTGAGTTAGATGGGTTTCAAACATATCCATATAAAACAGATGTTAATCATTCTTTTAAGAATATATTACCTAATGCAATGGCTCAAATTCGTTTTGCAAACAAATCAAATCTTCGTTTTTTCTACCGGACATCCACCAATGCGCCCTCTGTAACACAACTTCAAGATGTTGTGGACAACAGTAACCCTCTCTTCTTATCTGCAGGGAATCCTAATCTTAAACAAGACTATAGTCACACGTTAACAATGAGATTCAACAAAACTAATACCGAGAAAGGCCGTAGCATTTTCCTGTTTCTTTATGCAGGTATAACTCAGAATTATATTGGAAATGAAACCTTTATAGCTCGTAGAGATACAGTAATCAATGGATCAACACTTTTCAGAGGATCTCAGTTTAGTCGTCCGGTAAACTTAGATGGTTTTAAGAGTATTCGCTCTTTCCTCACTTACGGGTTGCCAGTAAAGTTTATTAAAAGCAACTTAAACCTCAATCTGGGTTATAATTATACCCGAACTCCTTCACTAAACAATGGAAGTTCGAGTTATTCAAATAATTCAACCATAACCTCAGGTTTTGTTTTAAGTAGCAATATAAGCGAGCGCTTAGATTTCACCCTTTCTTACACGGGTAACTACACCTTTTCAAACAGTACTTTACAATCTAGCTCTGACAGCAGATACTACAATCAGATAACCGGGTTCAAAATTAACTGGATGCCGATGAAGAAACTGGTAATAAACTCCGACATCAGCCACTCATACTATCATGGACTTTCGGAAGGTTATGACGACAAGTTTTTCTTATGGAATGCTTATATTGGTTATAAATTCCTCAAAAACAATGCTGGAGAGCTAAAAGTAAGCGTTTATGACCTGTTGAATCAAAATAAAAGTCTGAGCCGATCAATTACAGACACCTATATCGAAGATAATCGTTCAATGGTGCTTAGGCGTTACGTAATGTTCACCTTTACCTACACAATCAGGAAAATCGGCTTTACACCAAACGGAAACAACCCAAGTGGGAATACCCCATCTGCTCCTAATGGAGAACAAAGACCCCGCAGACATGAATAACAAAAAAATTATTCAATCAAGGTTACTTTTTTCCACAAATAAACAAAAAACTAAGCTTCAACAACGAGCTTAAGCTGGACATGCAGTTCATTTTTCACCTTAATCAAACCCATAAATTTCACAGGCGGGGTTAGTTTGAAGTCAGAAAATCGTAATATTTTCTCTCCTAAAATCACAAATCTGTCCGAAGTAGAAACAGCATCAAAAGGAATTGAATACAAAGATGTTACTCCAGCAAGTGTAATTGAAACGATTACAGTTCCAGTGTAAAAATCTTTATCGGTAGAAGTCTTCTCTGTTTTCACATTGATCTTATGTACCGTAATATTCATCACCGGGTACTTCTCAGCATTGAGTAAATCTAAAAAATCATTCAGCATTTTCTTATTGGAGCAAGTGAATTTTCGTACATCCACGGGCAAAGAAACACTATTGGTAAGCAATCCCTGCGTATTTTGATTCAATGACACTTTGATGGATGGTTCCGTAAAAACTCCGGATTGAATAAAATCAAATGTATTGATATTTGATTTACCATGAATACTTATGCTACTTTCTGGTTGCAATGAAACCACAACTTCACGTGTCCCGTCAGGAGCTGATGCCATTAATAAAATTGACAGAAGAAGAATTATATTTACCTTTTTGTGTATCATCATCTCTTTCTAAATAAAGAGAAACCTGTTTATCATTATAAAATCAAACCAAACAAACCAAACTCACTTGTAGATAAACAGGTTTCTCCCATTCATTCAAAAATCAAACTTAAATTTAAAAAACAAAATATATAATATTCATTTAGAAGGATATCGCAGCTTCAAACATGATGCCTTTGAATCCAGCATTATTTCCCCATTTATTGAAATTATTAAAGTTTTGATCAACATATTCCAATTTAGCAACCATGTTTTCAGTCATATACCAACCTCCGCCAACTTGAATTCTGTCAACAGATTTGTTATCAGTTTTAATGGTATTATCCTTATTCAGGAAAGTATCAGTTCCCCCTGATTTATCCGTTACTTTATTGTAGCGAGCACCTATAAAAAACTGTTCTGCTTTACCAAAATAATATAATCCTTCAATTGCTATCTGAGTAAAATTGAGTTCACTTTTTTCAGTTTTTGTAACAGTAAGAATATCTGAGGGGCTGGTAGTTTTTGCATTTTCGTACGTTCCAAAGAGTTCAAAACCTTTGTACTTACCATAAATATTCAACATCATCGCATTGTTTTTATCCGTAGAACCAGGTCCCCAGTTTTGCAGAAATGCATTTGCGGTAATGTCATAATCGGTAGAAGTCTTTGTTTGCTTATTCATAACCAGGTAATAACGTGATCCGGAACGATCACCTGCAAACAAGGTTCCTCCATGATTTTTCTTATTTGCATAATATGAGAACGTAGCACGAAGTCTCAAATCCTGATTTAGTTCTTTATCGTATCCAATTTTACCATAAACAGCAAGTTCATCAAAAAAGTTGTATTCTGAATACGTTTTGGTTGTTGAATTATAAGCACCCAAAGCAGGTTTTAAAGCACCACCAGTAGCTGCAACCATAGCGATAATACCATTTTTGCGCCATAACACTTCCAATGAAGGAGTAGTAGTATAGGCATCCATAATCAGATTTCCAACAAATGGATTGTAGAGTGCCCTGCCATTATTTGTACGTCTGAAATGAGCATCACCATAATTTAGTTCCATAAAACCAAATTTAAGCGTTAAGTTCTGCATCCATTTATCAACCATTGGGCTATTAAAAAAAGGGAGTTCATCCATTTGCAAATAACCACCTTCAACCCATGACTCATTGTGGTGACGAGCAGATAGAAAGGTGTTCAAATAAACTTTTACACCTTTTGCCAGTTGTCCGGTAATCGAGAAGTTAGCAGTAGGAAGGTTAAATCCTGATCCTAATGCAATAAGAGCACTATCAGCAGTATGTGATAAACCTTGAAACTGTAAAGTAAAATCACCTCCAACTTTCACTTTAACACCATTGAAGTCCTGCACATTTTTAGGCTCTTCAAATACAGCTTTTCTCTGTGAGTACGCGCTTAATCCAATTATTGTTAGCGCAAAAATCAAGAATAATCCCTTTTTCATAAATTCCTAAATTTTAATTGATTATTTAAAATAGACTTCGAAGTCGATCATAACAGGATCGCCAGTCTTTAAAGTTCCCATAAACATTTTAGGAGGTTCTACTCCAAATTCCGTCATTAATACCGAGTAATTCCCAATTACTTTAATCCGGCCATCTGTAAGCTGTTTTACCTGAGCTGTAAACGTTTTCTTTTTTGAAACACCTGCCAATGTTAATGTCCCGGTAACAGATATATTGATTGCATCTTTTGCTACTGAAGTTACTGAAATGACATTTGATTCAAATACAATGTAAGGGTGAATTTCTTGTTTAAGAGCTTCGTACGTTTTCGTATTCATCAGCTTCTTCTCACTTTTAAGAGATTCAACAGGGATTTTAAGGCTTACGCCTTTAAACCGTTCAATAAGTCCTTTTTCAGAAAAGAATAATTCAACCTTTCCTGAAATTTGAGTTACATTCATTTTCCAATCATGCAGTGTTGAAGTTCCACTTAATACAAACTTTGAAGGAGGACTTTGAACTTGCATTGTGGTTTGGCCAATTAGCACCATTGAGCTTACAATCCATGCGGCCACTAAAAGAATGACGTTTTTCATTTGTGTAAATTTAATATTTTCGCATTGCGGTATTTACTTACCTATTTGCACAAAAATAAACAATTTGAAATCAAAAAAGTTATTCCAGCTCAATTTTTCAAATGTTAAAAGCTGCTCAATTTTAGGTGGTTATTATCTGGTTTGATATGTACAACCTCTTCAGGAATCAATAATTTCGAATGTTTCAGATATTAAATTCAATCAAAATTAAGCCTTAAAAATTTAGATATACACAAAAAAAAGCTGCATCAAATTTATGATACAGCTTTTTTTAACAATTAATTCAATTTTATTGCAGTGGAGCCACAACTTCAATCAATTCTGGCAAGTCCATTCCAAGATTTTTCAAATGCTGAATAGTTGGAACTCCATTCCTTGTCCATCCGCGACGTTTGTAAACAGCATCCAGAAGTTGCTCATAGCGATCTTCCCGATATTTACGAAGAATCGCCATTTTTTCTTCTGTCGTTTTTCCTTCTGGATTAACATTTACATTTTCAATCAGCTGTTTATCATAGCGTTCCTGGCGTGACTCGTATTCTTCAACAGTTACAGGACCTGCTGCACGATAAGGTTGTGCATCATGAATGCGTAACCCAAAACCAAGACGAATATTAAATATTCTCTGAAAGTTATATACTCTTTCTGACTGGCGGATTAATTCATGTTTGTCAAATGTTTCATCACCAGTAACAGCTCTATAAATCGTCACGTAGTTATCAACGTGTTCCGGAACTTTTGCAGGTTCGCTTGTTTCTTTATTGTTTTCGGGTTCTACGTCGTTCCAGGGCAGTTTGCAAAGGCCTTGTAAGCCAAACCATGTACGAAACATTGGGAAATAGTGTAAAGCTTCAGCTTTATCTTCAAAGGTTGGAATCAGGTTATTAACCATATCCATAAAGATCAGCCATGCTTCATCATGCTGAGGACCTTTGTTGGTCATTGCATAACCACCTTGCTGAGCCAATGATTCTTTTGAAACATATTGCGAATATTCAAGACCTTTATTTTCCATTGCAAAATCCTGCATTTCAGCCATATTACCCCAGCCTTGCTGTGCAAAATACTCTTTCATTTTACGAATACCCATACCGGCAATTTTCCCAAAACCTTCACCACGAGCTAACTGATGCATACATTCCATTGCATCATCGGCATTTCCCCAGTTAAACTTCAGCCCTCCGGTACGTTCTTCATTCAGGATACCACGTTCCCAGCACTCCATGACAAACGCCATAAGGGTACCCCAGGTTATGGTACAGATTCCATACGTATCGCAATAGAAATTGGATTCAATAATATAATCAGGGTTAAAAATACCACAGTTTGACCCTAAACCCGCCGCATTTTCATATTCAGGACCATCTACAATTACCTTTTGACCTGTGTATAGACCTGTGCGAAGTTCATAATTATCAACACCTTTTGCACATGACATATTACACCCAATCCAGCAACCATCCGGAACACCTTGTGTAAAGAAACTTTTCCATACCTCAGAATCAATTTTCGGAGTATCGGGATGCTTTCCAAATTTAAAGTTGTGTGTTGGTAATAAATCATACGCATCCATTACTTCCACAAGGTGCGCTGTTCCTTTAGCTCTCATTTCACATTGAGAATCATCCAGTTCGCGCATTTCCTTATTAAAGCGGCGACCACGTTCCTGAATTGCCTCAAGGTCTGCCACATTATTCATATTTCCTTTAACACCACTGATTTTTGCAACCAGCGCACGAATCTTCTTATCACGGAAAATTGTTCCTAAACCTCCGCGACCAGCTTGTTTTAAACGGACAACCTTACGTTTCATATCATAGAAACTAAAATTGAGCATCCCAATCAACGAATTGTCGGCAGCCTGACCTGCAGAAACTACCGCAACATTATATTTATCACGTTCGCTATCGGCAAACATATCCGTAAGTTCTTCCGCTAATAAATGACTGTCGTAAGCCAACCCTTCAGGAGCTTCAAAAATTTCAATTTCACCATCTATCCCATTTATAAAAACGATAACTTCCTTTTCAGCTTTGCCCTGAATTTCAACTGCATCAAAACCGGAAAATTTAGAGTATGGGCCAAAAAAACCACCAACATTACTATCCATTACCGAGTCTGTTTGCGGAGAAATTCCTACCACTATAGATTTACCCGTACCTGAATATTGTGTAATTCCACAAACAGGGCCACCAGATATAACAATTTCGTTTTCAGGATCAGTCCACTTAGTATTGGGTTTTGTACCATCCCACAATAATCGTAATCCAAAGCCTTTTCCGCCGATAAATTTCTCTTTCATCTGCTGAGAAACAGGTTTTTCAAGAATTTCATTACTTCCTACATTAACATATAATGTACGGTTATTATACCCTCTGAATATGGGTTTTAACTCATACTGATACTTGGCAAGAATTATTCTTTTTTCACGAATTACCTTCAGATCCATATACTTTTGATTTTGATTTGTTTCTTAACGGGCAAAGATAGCAAAATCAAAAATAGCATATACGCTGAAATAAAAAATTGCGATATGCAAAATACTGCATATCAAAAGTATATTCAATAAATAAATGAGCTAAAAATATAATCTAACTTCCAATCAAATCTTTCAGTGCTGATTTTATCGTCAAATATTTAAATCTGTATCCGGAGTCAAGTAATCTTTCCGGTATTACAGAAGGAGCATTTAATATCATTCCGGCACCTTCTCCAAAAGTTATCTTTAAGACCAATTTAGGGACTCTAAAAAACGCAGGTTTTTTTAAAAACCTGCAAATTGTTTTTGTAAGCAACAGATTATCTATCTGTTGTGGAGCCGTTATATTATAAATTCCACTGGTTGATTCATTTTCGATAAAATAAAGAAATGAGGCTACAACATCCTCAACATGTACCCATGGAAAAGGTTGTTTCCCTGTATGAATTTTACCACCCAAACCATATTTAAAAGGTTTAATCATTGAAGGCAAAGCACCTTTTTCTCTATCCAGCACTACTCCTATTCGTGCAATAACCAAACGAGTATCAGAATGAACCCGGGAAGCTTCGCGTTCCCAATCCTGACATAAACGTCCCAAAAAATTGCGGGAATAATCGGTAGAGGTTTCCGTATGTTGTTTTTCTGCTTCATATATACCAATAGCAGACGCACTGATCAATAACCTGGGTTTATCGTTTAAGAGGTCGATGCTCTTCACAATTTTAGCAGTAGTTATTAGCCTGCTGTCGCGCATCTCTTTTTTGTGAATACTCGTCCAGCGTTTAGAAACAGGAGCCCCTGCAAGGTTTACAATAACATCTGCATTGATTAATTTTGGAACAAAATCTTCGTCAGGCAATAAAAAGTCATTTCGTTTCAGTTCTACAACAGCCCATCCTTTTTCAGTGAATTTCCTTTTGAGATGAGTTCCTATCAAACCTGAAGAGCCACTAATTGCAATAACCATGACGAACTAATTTTCAATTCAGGAGTTAAAGGTAGTGATTTTTTTGTTCCACCCGAAAATTCAAAACATGGAATAATCAAAAAAGGGGTTTGAATAAAATTCAAACCCCTTATAATCAATGTTTAACTAAATAATTATTTTTCAAAACCGGTACGACGTTTTCCTTTACATACATAAATTGTACCCGGATCTGAAACCCATTCGAGTTCCAATGAAATAGAATCTCCGAATACCCTCCCATTTGTAATGGTCGTAGTATCATCGTGTTGGATATCAATTCCCTTATTTACAGAAAACGTAGTTCCACTAACATTGGTTTTTACTTTGTAATCCCAAAAATTACCCTGATCATCCACCCAAATTTTGGAGGCATCGCTGGCCGTGTTATAAATCAGCAACACTGAAGGATCTGCTTGTGAAACACCATTTACCCAGTATTGTACCCAGTATTCACCGGCTACATCTTTATTGGGAGCAAAGTCCTGATGATCTTTCCACGCGTCATCTTTTTCGCAGGAAGCAACAAACATCGCGGTTGCAACTGCCAGAAGTAGAAATATTTTGCTTTTCATAATCTTCTTGTTTTTGAGTTTCACTTATTGTCTGTTGAATGTACGTGCAGCTGTTCCATAATTTGGATGTATTACAACCCACGAAACCTGTCCATTTCCAACAGAAGGTTTCAGGTTAATATTGGTGCAGGTTAGTTCGCCGCCAATTGTAGCTGGTTGTAACGGAATAACCAATGTACTATCTTTGATGTTGAATATTCTGATATCAAAACCAAAAGCAGGACTTGTCGCTAAATTCACACCACCAACATTATCCGTAACATACAAACCTTGATTACTGGCATCTTTTGTCCAGTTGGTAATTACACCGGTAGTTCTTTTCCAAACTCCGGAATAATCTTTACCAATAATATCAGATTCATAAACACCTACCCAACGTTTCACAACAGCGGAATAACCATCCGAATTTACAGCAGAGTATGTTAGTTTGTAAACTCCCGGAGTTGCTGCATTTACAGTGCCTTCTGTTTGGTATTGCACCGGAGAACCTCCAATAGTGGCATCTATTCCGGGATCAGTAAAGGTTGAACCTTTTGCAATGGTCATAAACTGATCTCCTTTGATCTTGAGAACAGGGTATGCTGTTTCTCTTGATACATCTTCTGAATCCTTACTACATGCCGCAACAAATGCAACAAGTAACAGGATAATTATCAGGTTGAAATATTGTTTTTTCATAACTGTTCTTTTTTTAAGTTAATCACACCGCCTTATGGTTTAACATCCCACCATACTTTAGTTGTCAAAGGAACTAATGCTGGAGTATTCGGGTTCCGTTTCCGTTCTGATTCAGGGAAAAGAAGACGTTTAGGCCATTGGTTTGCAGTTGTATTATTCAAAGAAATTGTCCATTCACCAGGAACATAAGAAGCATCGCTTGCTGGCACAGTACTAATCTTTGGATAATGCGTTCTGCTTTGTTCCAAGAATGCTTCCAGACTCTGGAAATTGGTCATTGCCACCCATTTTTGAACAATTATTTTTTCCAATTTTTGTTCCTCTGTACCTGCAACAGGATATTCATAAGGACCGCCTGCTCCATAAAGAGTGGAAGCACCTGTAACACCCAGTTTTGTAAACGAGGCATTAATTCCCTGTTCATATAATGCTTTTGCATCACCAGCAACACTCATTCTTAACACGGCTTCTGCCTGCATAAAATAACTTTCGGAAGCAGAGAAGAATACAACAGGATCTGTTGGGTTTAAAACCGGAGTAGATAAATTTTGAATATTCGCACCCGTTCCAAGCGTAGTATTAAAAAAGTCGCCTTGAGCCAGACATACGTATTGTGCAGGGGTTTTCTGATTTTTATTGATCAGCATTGGCAGACGTGGATCTGCATTTGCATTTAGAAAAGAGAAAATAGTCTTACTCACCGAAATATTTCCTGCTAAACGATCAATAAATGTTTCATAAACCGGATTTCTTTTATTTTGCTGATTTTCAAAATTAGCAAAAACTGCATCTGAAGTCAGAAACGGAGCATTCGCAGTAAACATTTGCTGAATTCCAGCCTGAGCAACTGTTGGACGTTTATAGGACTGATGTAAGTAAATTTTTAGCTTCAGAGTATTTACAAATTGTTCCCATTTGTCCATATTTCCTCCAAATATCACATCATCAGTACCTGGCTCCAAAGCTGTAGCCGTTGGATTATTTACGCTTTTAAACGTTTTATAATCGTGTGATAACGCTTCATTCAGCATTACAATTAATGCATCGTATACATCCTGCCCATTATCCCATTTTGGAGTTGTGTTTTCACCTAATCCCTGTAATGCTTCAGAAAACGGAATTTTATCATAAAGGTCAGCAAGAACCTGATAGGTATATGCCTGTATTGCAGTAGCCATTAAATAATAGCTCCAGTTTTGAGTTGAGCGTGAATTATCTCTAACCCATTTCAAATCAGACAGAGCTCCGGCATATAATTGTCCCCACTGACGGGTATCGAAATCCGTTGATTGCAAATTGTAAGCATCCAGTTCTCTCCATTGAGAGGCTCCCACTGATTGAGTCCAGTGTTGAGCCCAAAATCCACCCAGTAATTGGTAATAACCTCCAATAACATACGCACTTGAAGCAATACCCGCGGGAAGTGTTAACTGAACACTTGATTCTGCCGGATTATTTGGATCTGTATTGATATCCAAAAAATCTTTTTCACATGACACCATTGCAAATGCCAACGTAAAAAGCAGCATGATTGATATAATTGATTTTCTTTTCATTTCTCTAAGATTTTAATTAATCATCACTAGAAAGTAACTTTTAAGCTTGCACCAAAACTACGAGTAGTTGGAGCTGCTGAATATTCACCATAATCTGCCGTTAAATCATTTCCGAAAGTTGTGACTTCAGGATCGATAAAATGATTGTCACTTGGAGTGAAGAGAAGGAGATTTCTTCCAATAACACTAAATGATGCTGACCCAAATGGAGTTTTAGCAAGCCATTTTGTTGGAAAAGTATAGGTTAAAACAACTTCACGGAGTTTCACAAATGATTTATCAATCAGATAAGCACTTGCAAATTTTCCACCACCGTGTGATTGATCAAAATATTGATAGAAATTCTGAGTAGTATGAGAAACAGGAGTTTCATTTTCTACGTAAATAATATTTCCATTACCATCCACACTTTGCTGAACGGAATTAGGAACAATAAATGGGTTACGATCATTGTAGGTAGTAAACGGAGAAAGACCTGCAAAATCCATCATTTCTTTGGTTCTTGAATACATCAAACCTCCCTGGCGAACATCGATAGAGAACGATAAATCCCAATTTTTATAACGGAGAGTATTAATAACACCGCCCGTCCAATCATACTGAGAATTACCTAAATAGCCATATTCGTCTGCAACAATTGGCAAACCACTATTATCAACTATAATCCGTCCCTGAGGGTCTAATTTTGCCACTGGTCCCTGAAAAACGCCCAGTGGTTGCCCCGGAATACCAACAAAACCTAGTTTAGAAGTACCTCCTAAATCAACTTTTTCAAGCTGATCATTAAGTTCAACTAGTTTATTGCTGTTTTTCGCAAAGTTAAATGTGATTTCCCACGTGAAATCTTTCTTCTTAATTGGCACAACCTTTAATAATACTTCGACCCCTTTATTTGTAATTACACCAAGATTACGGGTTTGCACGCTGTAACCACTTGAAAATGCAATTGGTACATCAAAAATCAAATCCGTTGTTTTCTTTGAATAGTAAGTAAAGTCGAGACCTATTCTTCCATTGAAGAAACGTAAGTCAGTACCAACTTCAAATTCTGAAGTAATTTCAGGCTTTAATTCCGGATTACCAATACGGTTTCCAACTGAGAATGCATTAATTCCTCCAAGTGGAAAGTCAAGACCTCTATAACCATCTGCAATGCTGGTTTGAGCAAAGATTGGATAAATTAAATAAGGATTTGCATCATTCCCAGTTTGAGACAGACCCATTCTCACCTTACCAAATGAGAAGAATTTATTATCTTTTAAAGAAGGAAATGCATTAATTCCTCCAAGTGGAAAGTCAAGACCTCTATAACCATCTGCAATGCTGGTTTGAGCAAAGATTGGATAAATTAAATAAGGATTTGCATCATTCCCAGTTTGAGACAGACCCATTCTCACCTTACCAAATGAGAAGAATTTATTATCTTTTAAAGAAGGAAATGCTTCAGTGAATACAAATGCGGCATTTACACCCGGATAGAAGAATGAACGATTTTCGGTAGGAAGAGTCGAAGACCAGTCATTACGAGCATTTAATGTGAGCGTTAAATATCTTTTATAACGGAATTCGACATTTCCATACAATCCCCAAATACGACGTCTAATAACTTCATTCTCTACTGCAGGAGTTGCCGAACTATTTGAAATTTGGTAGAAAAAAGGAATATTTAACCCCGTTACAGAAATTGAATTGTTTTCAGAATTACGTTGGTTCACATTCCAACCTAAAACACTAGCGAATTCGATATCAGGGTTTATGTTACGGTTAATATTTAAGATAAAATCGCTGTTGATTTCACGAGAAAAGAATGTGCTGTTTTTAACTTTCCCCGGATCATCGCTATAATCGTTACGGGTATAATCAGTTATAGCACGCCATTCTTTCAATTGCGAATTTGCAATATCAGTACCAATACGCCATGTTGCATTAATCCAACTGGTAATAGGATATGAAAAATCTAAATTACCATAGAACCGATCTTCATTAAAATCATTACCATGTTCGTTTAAAACGTAATATGGATTAGCCGCATAACCATTGTAATAGTTATCCAGATTGTAATAAGTTGATTTATAATCATTTTGATCGACAATAGAAATATCGCGCGGAGTTTGCATGATATTATCATACACTGATTGATCCTGGCCTGTTGGAACGAATTTACTTTGTTTTTTGACATAGGAAATTGCTCCGGAAGCCATTAACTTATTATCTAGTTTTGTACTTCCTCTTAAAGAAATTGTATTTCGCTTATATGTGTCAAATGCATCAGGGAAAATACCATCTGAATTGACATTGGAATATGAGAAAAAGTAGCTTCCTCTCTCAAAATTGTTTGCCAGTGAAATTGAATTATCATAAGTAATGCCCGTTTCAAAGAAATCTTTAACATTTGAAGGAAGAGCACTGTAAGGCTTGATAAGCTGTTTATTGTTCACAACATGTCCCCACGGACGAACAACATCATCAAACTTTGGCCCCCAGCTTGTATTTTCAATTGGATCTGGCTTTCCAAAGAAACCTTCTCCAAAACCATTCTGGAAGGTTGGAAAACGAAGAGGTGTTTCAGCAATAAATGAAGAAGAAAATACAATTTCCATTCCTTTATTTTTAATCACTCGCTGTGGATCTTTTCCTTTTTTGGTGGTAATCACAATAACACCATTTGCAGCACGGGAGCCATAAAGAACAGTAGCTGAAGACCCTTTCAGAAATGTAATCGATTCGATATCATCCGGGTTAATATCATTGGCCCTGTTACCAAAGTCTGTACCTCCATTAAGATCTGTACTTCCAACAGCAGAATTATTAATAGGCACACCATCCACAACATAAAGAACTTGATTACTACCGGTTAATGAATTAAAACCACGGGAAATAACACGAGTGGACGCTCCTGGGTTAGATGATGCTGATGAAATATTCACCCCTGCAACTTTCCCCTGCAATGCATTCATCGGGCTTCTTGAGCGAGACTTAACTACATCATCACCACTTACCTGAGTAACTGAATATCCAAGTGTTTTTTCTTCACGTTTAATACCAAGAGCAGTAACAACTACCCCTTCAATATTAACCTGATCTGATTCCATCACCACATCTAATGTGATTTTACCTGCAATGGCTACTTCTTTGGTTTTCATACCAATAAAAGAGAATACCAGCGTAGTTGCTTTATCTGAAACATTAAGACGATACTTACCATCTATATCAGTGGTAGTGCCTGTCTGTGTCCCTTTTACAAGAACCGTAACTCCGGGAATTCCCTTGCCATCGTCGGCACTTGTAACCTTACCGGTTACCTGCCTTTGCGCTTGCAGCGCTTGTGCCCCTAAAAACAATAGGGACAGCAAGAAAAGTGTAATTTTTCTCATAAAACTAAAGGTTTAGTTAACGATAACTAGTTATTAATTGGTTTAATTGGGTTTGGGTTTAATACTAAATTACTTCATAATCAATTATTTAATTCAGACTAAATTTCATACATACAATATTAACACATTCAGCCCTCAAAAACAAGCTTTTGGGTAAAAAAAATAAAGATTTTTCACCTTTATCAATGAACTTTTAGCCTCAGGTCTATGTTCTGAATAATACGTTAATACTATCAATCTGCTGTTTAGCATAAGAAATTATCAATAAAAATAAAATGTTAATGTATATAAAAACACCCCCATATAACCATGTAGTTAACTTATTATTAACACTGATGGTATTTAATGCCACCTTGGTTGCTCAAACAGGAAGCATAAAAGGTCGCGTTTTTAATCAGAAGAACAATGAACCAATACCTTTCACAAACATTGCTATACAAGGAACGAATATTGGAACGACTTCTGATCTAAACGGAAATTTCATATTTACAGGGATAAGGCCTGGTTTTATAAAATTAATGGCTAGCTCTGTTGGTTTTGAAAACATGTTAACTAAAGAAATAATGGTTACAAATGCAAAAACAGTATTTGTGGACATTTCTATGAAAGAAACATTTATTCAGCTTGAAAATGTTGAAATTAAAGCACCTGCATTTACCCGTGACAATGAAAGCCCTGTCTCCTTACGAAGTCTCGGAATATCTGAAATTGAAAAGAGCCCGGGTGGAAATCGGGATGTTTCAAAAGTACTTCAAACTCTTCCCGGAGTATCTTCTACGCCTGCTTACAGGAATGATGTAATTGTTCGCGGAGGAGGTTCCAGTGAAAACACATTTTATTTAGATGGAATAGAAATACCGAATATAAACCATTTTGCCACTCAAGGATCTTCGGGAGGTCCTGTCGGAATTATAAATATAGACTTTATACGTGAGGTGAACTTCTATTCGGGCGCTTTTCCAGCTAACAGAGGAAATGCATTAAGTTCGATTATCGAAATGAATCAAATTGATGGTAACAAAGATCGTGTTATTACTAAGGCCGCTTTTGGTGCATCAGATTTAGCTTTATCATTAAACGGCCCTGTCGGAAAAAAAAACTCTTTTTTGTTTTCTGCCCGACGTTCTTATTTGCAATTCCTTTTTAGTGCATTAAACCTGCCTTTTTTACCAACATATAATGACTTCCAGTTTAAATATAAGATAAAGCTAGATGCTAAACATGAAATATCGGTTATTGGTCTGGGTGCAATTGATGAATTTAAACTTAATAACGATTTAAAAAACCCTGATGAAGAACAAAAATACATTCTAGGGTATCTCCCTGTAAATGAGCAATGGAACTACACATTAGGAGTTGTTTATCGGCATTTCCATAAAAAAGGT
Organism: Bacteroidales bacterium; assembly: GCA_963667975.1. Lineage (GTDB taxonomy): Bacteria > Bacteroidota > Bacteroidia > Bacteroidales. Next base: position 1,790,354 of record OY764079.1, on the reverse strand, counting down.
TTTGACACATGGGTATTAAGTCGCAATATGTTACATAACACGTCCTATAAGTATCCTGGCAACAATGAATCTTTATCCAAACTTTCTGACTACAAATCAGATGAGAGTGAAAACAAATTCAGATATGAGCATAATATCTTTCTGGAAGAACTAACCATTAATTCGGGCGTAGGGTTTGAATATGCCCGATACACAAATAGCACCATTCGCAATATCCTCACTGGCGATTCTATTCAAAACATCCAGTATAAATCCAAGCTTCATCTGTTTTCATGGAATGCTTTTTCGCAAATTAGCAAATCATACTTTGGGGAAAAGCTTACTGTTTCACTGGGAATTCGATTTGACGGGAATAGTTTCTCAAAATCAATGCAAAACCCATTGAATCAAGTTTCTCCACGTCTATCCTTTTCGTATAAAGCAAATAACAACTTGTTTATTAATGCAAACACTGGAATTTATTATCAACAACCACCCTTTACCACTTTGGGATTCAGAAATAAAGCAGGAGAACTTATAAATAAAATCAACAACTTGAAATACATCAATAGCAATCATGTTATTGTTGGAATTGAGTATAATCCAAACGAACAGAGTAAATTTACATTGGAAGGCTTTTACAAATTTTACAATCATTACCCTTTTTCAGTAAACGACTCCGTTTCAATAGCCAGCAAGGGAACAAATTTTGGATCATTTGGAGATGAAGAAGTCACTTCTGAATCAAAGGGCAAAGCATATGGTGCTGAGTTATATTATCGTAACGCTAATTTAATGGGGTTTAATATCATTTTATCCTACACATTTGTCAGAAGTTTGTTTACTGATAAAAACAATTTATATGTGTCTTCGGCGTGGGATAATGTACATTTACTTAATATTACATTACTCAAACAGCTCAAACATAATTGGAATATCGGGCTTAAATGGAAGTTTGTTGGAGGTGCACCTTATACTCCATTGGATTTAAACCGATCGTCAGTAATGTCTGTTTGGGACTCACAGGGGCGTGGTTATCTTGATTACAATGAATACAACACATTAAGATTGAGCAGTTTTCATCAACTGGATATACGAATAGATAAAGAATATTTCTTTCGCAAGTGGTCTTTGAATTTCTACCTTGACATTCAAAACATTTATAACTTTTCCGCAGATCAACAACCTCAGTATACAAACCTGAAAACAGATGGAACTCCCAACATAGATCCTAACGATTCTAATCGTTATATTCTGCGGAAACTGAACCCTTCGTCAGGAAATATACTTCCTACTATTGGCATTATTGTTGAATTCTAATACAAAACCTTCTACTTAAAAACACAAGACTTTAGAAGATAATAATGACAAGTATATCAAATACTCTTCATGCTTCACAAAAAATCAAAAAAGTTTTTTCACTTAGAAAAGATAAATCTGAATAAATAACTTCAAATCAGTCCGCAAAAAGATTTCAGAACAAAAATAGACCTTGTTTTACAACTTCAAGGTTACCGGATATAGCCATCACTCCGAAAAAATGGAGCATTATTTCTTTGCCTGAGGACAATTATCACAGTATTGCATATTCCTGAAAAATATCAAAGCGAAAATACAAGCTTAATCGTCGGCTTTATCTCCAAGCATAGGAACAAAACGAAATGAGCCATGTTCTTTTACAACATATTCTGTTTCGCTCGTTTTTATTAACGTTGTCATAGTTTGAACATCATCGCCAACAGGAACTACCATAATTCCTCCTGGCTTTAATTGAGCAATTAATGCTTCTGGAATATAAGGGGCTCCGCAAGTAATAATTATTTTATCGAATGGAGCAAAAGCAGGTAATCCAGCATAACCATCCCCAAAAAAAAGTTTTGGCCTGTATCCTATAGAAGGAAGAAATACTTTCGTTTTCTGGAAAAGATTTTTCTGACGCTCTATACTAAATACTTTTGCACCCATTTTTACCAAAACCGATGCCTGATAACCCGAGCCTGTACCAACCTCAAGAACTTTTTCATTCTTTTTTATCTGAAGCAGCTCAGTTTGAAAAGCTACGGTATAAGGTTGAGAAATAGTTTGCCCGGAACCAATTGGAAAAGCTTTATCCTGATATGCAAATTCGAGAAAAGAAGAATCCATAAACCAGTGACGGGGAATTTCTTCTATTGCACTTAATACGGCTTCATCTTTTATCCCTTTTGAGCGGATAAGTTGCACCAATTGCTTACGCAATCCTTTGTGACGATAGGAATCAACTCTTTGTTCTTCTGGCTTTAACATGTATTCGGGAGTGCTTTTGGAAGGAATGCGAAGATACATATTTTCCATTTCCTAAAATCATTTAACTTTGCCTCAAAAACAGAATATGTTACGTATAGGTGTTGTTGGCGCAGGCCATCTCGGAAAAATCCACATAAAATGCATTAAGCAAATTGCCGATTATCAACTGGTAGGTTTCTATGATATTGATCCTGAAAATTCAGCAAAGGTTCAGGAAGAATATCAGGTAAAACATTATTCAAACCTTGAAGAGCTGATTGATCTGGTAGATGTTATTGATATTGTTACTCCTACTCTTTCTCATTATGATGTTGCATCGAAAGGACTTCGTAAAGGCAAGCATATTTTTATTGAAAAGCCTATTACAACTTCACTTGACGAAGCTTCTAAGCTTATCAATCTAGCAGAAGAAGCGGGAGTAAAAGTGCAAGTGGGGCATGTTGAACGATTCAATCCTTGCTTACTCGCTGCACTGAAATTTATTCATGAGCCAAAATTTATTGAAGCTCACCGTTTAGCAGTTTTCAATCCTAGAGGAACAGATGTGCCCGTTATTCTTGATTTAATGATTCACGATATTGACATTGTATTAAGTCTTGTAAAATCGAGAGTACGTAAAGTAAGTGCAAGTGGAGTTTCTATCATAAGCGATACTCCGGATATTGCAAATGCACGTATTGAATTTGAAAATGGATGCGTAGCAAATCTTACAGCCAGTCGTATTTCATTAAAAAACATGCGTAAAACTCGTATTTTTCAAAGTGATGCCTATATCTCCCTCGATTTTCTCACAAAAGAAACAGAAATTGTTCGTATTGATGAAGCAAATGGAAAATCGCAGGATACAACTGAAGTGCTCATGATTGATCCCGGTTATGGAAAGCCAATGAAGCAAATTTCATTCGAAAAACCTGAAGTTAAACCTATCAATGCGATTATGGCTGAACTTGAAATGTTTAATAAAAGTATTATTACAAATACCGAACCTGTTGTTCCAATTACAGACGGATATAACGCTTTGGATGTCGCATACCAGATTATCGAAAAGCTAAATATCCGTTAAAACTTCATAATTGTAACGGCCATCATAATAATACAGATGAATAGCCGTTTCATTTTATCTATCGTACCAGTTATGTTGAAATATACCTTTTTTATCAAAGGGCTAATCATTTGTTTTACAGCCTCTTTATTTGTTTTTAGTGGATGTGATAAGTTTGATGGAGATCAAACTATTCCTGCATATCTTCACATTGATTCTATTTCATTGAAAGATAATGTCGAAATATTCGAAGGTTCTCTTTCTCATAAAATTGTGGATGCGTGGGTGTATGTTGATGATATTCTGATCGGTGCATTTGAGCTACCTGCTACAATACCAATACTTCATCAAGGCAAACATACGGTAAAGATTGCTCCGGGAATCAAAATGAATGGCATTGCAAATACGCGTATCAGCTATCCATTTTTTGATATTATTAAGATAGAAAATGTCATGTTTACTCCCGATAGTATAACCAAAATTGGTCAAAACTTAACTGTTTCCAATTATAGTACGGCAACTTCTTTTCCTTATAAAGAAGATTTTGAAGACGGAGGAATAACTTTTCAAAAATCAAATGGGAGCGACACAACCATTATAAAAACAAATGGTCCCGGACAGGTTTTTGAAGGCGGATTTTCAGGTGGTATATTTCTTGACAACACGCAGAGTTTTTTCGAAATACAAACGATAAATACAATTACGCTTCCACACTCAGGCACTCCTGTATTTTTGGAAATGAATTACAAAACAAATAATCCATTACGAATTGGGTTATATGTGTACTATTCATCTTCTACAACACAACAGATTCCAATCATTGTCTTAAATCCCACAAATGGAAAATGGAATAAGGTTTATATAAACCTCACTCCAACATTAAATTCAACAACCACTGCTACTAGCTATAGACTCTGGATGGGTGAATACAAAAAGAATGGAGATACGCCACTTGAAGTTTATATTGACAATCTGAAAATCGTACATCCGAAGGTATCTAAATAGAGTTTGCCATGAACAAAACAAAGCAAACAGCAAAATATGTACTTGCGGATTTTTCTACTGCTTTTATAGCATGGGGGTTATTCTTCATCTATCGCAAATTTAAGATTGAGCCGTATTATCTTGAAGACATCCAAAACATCCTTCAGGATACAAAATTGCATCTGGGACTTATGTTGGTTCCCTTGTTTTGGCTCACTACATACACCTTGAGTGGTTATTATCGCAAAATATACCGTAAATCGAGGCTCGAAGAGCTTAAAAACACTATTGCGATGTGCTTTTCCGGTGTTTTAGTGCTTTTCTTTTTATTGATTCTGGATGACTTTATCACCAATTACAAAAACTACTATCAAGCATTTTTTGTATTGTTTGGCATTCATTTTACGCTTACCTATGCGTTCCGGTTTATCATTACCACAACCACCGCACACAAAATCCATAATCGAATTATTGGGTTCAGAACCATCATTATCGGGAGCAATCACAATGCAGTAAATATCTACACCGAAATTGAAAATCAGAAAGTATCGAATGGAAATAAGTTTGTTGGTTTTGTAACAGCAAACGGAGAAGGGAATTACCCCTTGAATGAATTTCTTCCACGACTGGGTTCATTTGCTGATTTAAAAAGCGTAATAACTAAACATAATATTGAAGAGGTTATCATCGCCATTGAAGAAAATGAACACAAAAAGATTCAAAAAATCATTACTGAACTGGAAGATCATGACGTAGTAATTAAGATAATCCCTGATATGCAAGATATTCTGGTAGGTGCTGTTAAGATGAGTTCAATTTATCAGGCTCCATTAATTCTTATTTCACCAGATTTAATGCCAGCATGGCAACTTTCTGTCAAGCGTTTCTTGGATATTTTAACCTCCTCAATTTGTTTGATCTTGTTGAGTCCATTGCTTTTGTTTCTGGCATTTGGTGTTAAACGTTCGTCAAAAGGGCCTGTGTTTTATTCACATATCAGGATCGGATATAAAGGTCGCCCATTTCGTATCTATAAATTCCGTTCAATGTACATAGGCTCTGAAAATGGTACACCGTTGCTTTCAAGTAAAGAGGATCCACGTATTACAAATTTCGGACGTTTTATGCGTAAGTATCGCCTGGATGAATTACCTCAATTCTACAATGTTTTAATCGGAAATATGTCGCTGGTTGGACCCCGTCCTGAACGGCAGCATTTTATTGACGAAATCGTAAAGAGAGCGCCTCAATACAAATTATTACACAAAGTAAAACCCGGTATTACATCATGGGGACAGGTAAAATTTGGCTATGCTGAAAACGTTGATCAGATGATTGAACGGACTAAGTTCGATCTGCTCTATATCGAAAATATGTCACTGGCTACAGATGTAAAAATTCTACTCTACACCATTCTTATCATCATCAAAGGCGACGGACAGTAAAGAAGTATAAATTTTCGAATTGAGCCGATTAATTTCACATGACTTCATTTTATTCTATGTTACGCTAAGTTATACCATGCTATTTTATTTTTGACACGAATAGTCTAAATCGTTTAACCTCGCTAACTGCTTACTATCAGCACCTTGAGCATCCTGTCTGTATAAAACATCATAAATAGCACATCTTCTACCCTTTACATTACTCCATATACTTTATTTTTTCCGTTCTTTGTGGCGAAAATTCAATGCCATGAAAAGATGTATTATATTTTTTATATTCGTTGTGATGGCGGGTTGTATTTATGCTCAACAGGGTAAAAAAATCCACGTGATTTCGCACAACAAGGTGATGATGGTAACCAATCCGTCAAAAGGAATAAACAGTGAATATCGCTGGGCCAGATTTCCAGGACTGAAAACACCATTCCGTAAGATTGTACTGAACATCACGTATCAATGTCCTGATAGCCTTCATTGTGGAGAGTGGGATTATGTTGACGGCGTTTTTCTTACCCAATCAAAAAATATACACCTGCCTACAAACCGGATTGAACTGGCTCGTATCATTACACCTTACGGTTGGCGTTTCGATAATAAATGGAAGTTTACCTGGCAAGTAGATATAACCGACTTTTCACTTTTCTTGTGCGACTCAGTTGAAATAGAATTATATCATTCAGGCTACGAAAACAATAAAGACAGAGGCTGGGTTGTAACACTCGACTTTGAAATAACCGAAGGCAAGCCTGCCATGCTGTGTGCAGGTATGGATACTTTGTGGAGCGGAAACATTGCCTACGGCGATTCATTAAATCCTTTCGAAAACAGAGTTTCACCCAAAACATTTACGACCTCTAAAAAAACTGATTTTGCCCGTATCCGGATTGTTCAAACTGGCCATGGCATGGATGATAAAGAAAACTGTGCCGAATTTTGCAGTAAATGGCGGAAAACTTATTTCGACAACACTGTAGTAAACGAACGTCAGGTATGGAAAACCTGCGGTGAAAACCCGTTGTATCCACAAGCCGGAACATGGATTTTTAATCGGGCAAACTGGTGCCCGGGAAGTGTGGTTGAACCGGAAACATTTGATTTTTATGCAAAATCAAAATCTACGCATAGTGTTGATCTTGAAATGGAACCATACGTCAATTCCAGCAAGCCTACAGCTGTTTACAATATTTCATCTTACCTGTTTTATTATAAAAAACCTTGGGCTAAAAATGATGTTGAACTTACCGAAATTGTTACTCCGTCATTGAAAGACATCTATTTGCGTCAAAACCCGGTATGCAGTAATCCTGTAATTAAAGTAAAAAATCACGGACAAAACACTTTAAAGCAACTCACAATTGTCTACGGTGTTAAAGGAACTATTCCGGTTTCATACACTTGGAACGGTGAATTACAGTCACAAAAAATTACGGAAATTGTATTGCCCGGACTTAGCTTCCAGGATGCGAACGAAACTACATTCGAAGTACGTATTGAAAAGCCTAACGGAAAAAAAGACGAATATCCCGCAGATAATGCATTGAACAGTGAATTCCATTTACCCCCTGTAATGAGTACTGAATTTATCGTGGCATTCAGGAGCAATCATGATTCTACCCACACATCCTATACCATAACTTCTTCAAAAGGCGATGTAGTGTACAGTCGGAGAACATCGGACATTAAGCCCAATGTTCTCTATTATGATACCATTCGTCTGAAACCAGGATGTTACCAGCTGCTTGTTGCCGATACCGCCGGTGATGGATTGGAATTCTGGTTCAACCCCGAAGGAGGTTATGGTTATTTCCGGATTTTAAATATCAAAGGAGAGCTTCTCCGTGCGTTTGATTCCGATTTTGGATCAAGTATCAATTACTGGTTCAGTGTACAGGAAAACGCAGTTACAAAGCCTGAAATAGCCGATTTGCCTATCGCAAACCCTTTTCCTGTGCGAAATCAGGGGATTTTCGAGATGGAAATCTTCCTCAACAAAGCGGAAGATGTAACCATAAACATTCTGAATAACGAAGGAAAAAAAATCTTCAGCATGTTATACCCAAGTTACAAAGCCGGATTTCTGCCTATTGATATATCAAAAGAAGCAGACGGAATTTACACCATACAGATGCTTATATCCGGTAAAACAACCAGTCGAAAAATCAGAGTAAAACACAAGGAATAGCAATAAATCAACCCAACAATAATTACTGATAATCAATGTATTAGAAAAGGTGCTGTTTAGAAAGTCTTTTTACCGGAAGAAAGACTTTCTAAACAGCACCTTTTTTAAGTTCTGATACATAAATTAATCCAACACCATAAACGATTTCGGATTAATTTATAATTCACGTTGAGATAACTTTCTTAAAAAAACCACCCGGTAAAAATTTTCAACAAATACATCAGGTATAAAAACGACAATTAAACCTACCAAATAAAAAAAATGTAATTCACACTCTTATTGCATTTTACAAAATCAATTTTTTACAAATCACTAAATAATAAATACTTACAATAACTACAAATACCCATTCAAAAAAAATAATGTCAAAAACTTTTTTTAAAGAGTCAAATAGCCTATATTTAACCTCAAATTCCTGACTAAGTGGAATAAAAAAAACAAACAACCACTGTTACAGGATGTAAATTGTATATTTTTGCTTTATCAATTTATCACTAAACACACTAGTACCATGGAAAACGGAAACGAAAGAATCAGCAGCTTTTTCAGATTTGAAGATCTGAGAATCTATCACAAATCCCTCGAATATATTGAGTGGGTTAACAAAACCGTAAGCTTCTTCCCCGAAGATGCACGTCTCACTATTGCTTTACCCTTCAGCAAATCGGCTCAGGCTATCGCTCTGAATATTGCCGAAGGCTCTGCTCGCAACAAAAGTCAGTTCGTTTATTATCTGAAAATGGCAAAAAGCTCCGTACGCGAATGTGTTGTATTTACAGCCATGGCAAAACATCACAATCTAATCTCGGAAATTGCAGAAGAAGAATCTCGTAATCATTTAATGGAATTAACAAAAATGATTGGCGCATTAATTGCATCTTTGCAAAAATCTTCAGGCATGTCTGGCAGCAGAAGAGACGATCGCGATGAAGACTAAAAATGAATAACTTAATTCATATCATAATTACTCATCTTAATTAAAATTACCAGAAATGGCAGTATTAAAAGCTTTCAGGGGACTGAGGCCTCCTAAGGATATAGTACGTGATTTGGCCTCACGTCCGTATGATGTTTTAAATTCAGAAGAAGCACGTGTTGAAGCAGACGGGAATCAATACTCTCTCCTTCACATTATTAAACCGGAAATTGATCTCCCAAGAGGGATTGATGAACATGATGAAGCGGTTTATTTAAAAGCTCAGGAAAACTTAAACAAGTTCAAAGCAAACAACTGGTTAGTACAAGATGCTGAAGCCTGCTTGTATATCTACGCTCAAACCATGGATGGCCGTACACAATACGGTATTGTGGGTTGTGCAGCCGTAGAAGATTACATGAACGGCATCATCAAAAAGCACGAGCTTACCCGTAAGGATAAAGAAGAAGACCGAATGAAACACGTTCGCATCACCAATGCAAATATGGAACCCGTTTTCTTTACCTATCCAGCAGTAAAAGAAATCGACGAAATCGTTGCAAATATCGTGAAAAACGAGCCCGATTATAATTTCACTGCAAATGAAGGTTTTGGACACCATTTTTGGACAATTCGCGACAAAGCAACTATTGCACGTATCGAAGAGCTCTTCCGGACCAAAGTACCCTTCACTTACGTAGCTGATGGGCATCACCGTACTGCTGCAGCCGCATTGGTAGGTGCTGAAAAACGTAAGAACAATCCAAACCATAACGGTACCGAAGAGTACAATTTCTTCCTTGCCGTTCACTTTCCCGATAATCAACTGAAAATTATCGATTATAACCGCGTAGTAAAAGATCTTAACGGCCTTACCGCTGCTGAGCTCATTGAAAAACTGCACGAAAACTTCATCGTAAAGGAAGAAGGCACCGAAATATACAAACCAGAATCATTGCACGAATTCAGTATGTATCTCGAAGGCAAATGGTACTCAATGAAAGCTAAAAACGGAACTTACGACGACAACGATCCCATTGGAGTGCTTGATGTAACCATTCTTTCAAATCTTGTTCTTGACAAAATTCTCGGTATTAAAGACCTCCGTACCGACAAACGTATCGACTTTGTGGGTGGTATTCGTGGATTAGGCGAATTAAAACGCCGTGTTGACAATGGTGAAATGAAAGTAGCTTTTGCATTATATGCCGTATCGATGAAACAACTGATTGACATTGCTGACAGCGGCAATATCATGCCTCCTAAAACCACTTGGTTCGAACCCAAACTTCGCAGTGGCTTAGTCGTTCACGAACTCGTATAATCGAAATAATTACAACAAAAACGCCCCCTTACGGAGGCGTTTTTGCTATTGAGAAAAATCAATAATTCAACTGTTATCACCTATTATATTTCTTTTTGCATTTTTCTTCTTGAAAATTCCCTGAATTGCCTAGTCAACAGAGGCTTTTCAGATGTAAATTCAATCGACTGAAGTTTAAATACCACTCGTTCGTTTTCCGATTCCAGAACTATTCTATTTTCATCTGATTGATAAAAACTTTTGAGTCGTTCATTGTTTGTGGTCCAAAATGTAGCCGTTTTCTCTTCCTTCTTATTTTTCAAAGTGTAGAAATATGCTATTGAGCACAAAAAGCCATGGATCATTTGTTTTTAAAAAAATCATCCATCCGGTTAAAACTGCTACTATTTTCTTTAACTTTAATCCGTTGATTACGTTCTTATCTCGGTCATCAGAACAGAAAAACACCGAATCCTTACAATGGAAAAACCAGTGTAAGTTCATCCGGTTTGAATCAAATTGTTCGATCATAGCCGAATCGGAAAGATAAATTAGTTGGCGGGTTACAGAAGTGTCTTTCTTGTCTACGTTTTTAAATTCAAGCTTCAGCCAGTGGAACTGGAAGTTTTCCTATGCCAACAAGTGCAATCATTTCCAGGAAAATTACAGTCCATTTTTTCATTGGATTATCGGGGTTGTTAAAATTCCCCCTTCTTTTTCAGGCATCCGGTATTATCACAACACCAAACAGTTACAATACATAATATTAAAACAAGCAGGAAGTTTCCCAATCCAAGTGTGCCCACAGAAGCTACAGCTTTTGAAAACGTTGCACCGAGTAAATCGTGCCAATTAGCACCATATAACAACCAACTCAATACAATCAGATATTTCCACACACTGGTAAAGGACAAACGTATAAAGATCAGTATGCTGTAAAAAATCAAAGGCAATGCTAATAAAAAATGCTCGGTATCGGTAACCGTTAACGAAGGAACCAATGCCAGTAAAACAAAAAACTCCAACCGGAAATGAAAGGAACGAAGCCTGATATTGCTTTGTTCCCACTTAAAATTGCGCAGTATTAACGCCAAAAAAGAAGAAGCAACCAACCCCAATACCAATAATATAAGAATCTTGCTCGAAACCGGAATATTTAAAAGTCCGAAAACCTGATTGAACTGAAAATAGATTGTATCCTGATGCTCTATCGGTGATACATTATGAACCTGTATAATAGCAAACCACTGACGAATCAAATCATTATAACCATCTACACCCATCCATATAAACGGAATCAATAAACCAAACGCAAGTGTTGTAAATATTGCAACTAACGTATGCCAACGTCTTCTCACAATCAACCATGGTATAAATATCAGAAAATGCAGTTTAAACAAAATTGCCAATGCAATAATTGAACCTGCAAAAAGCTCTTTCCCTTCCATTATAAAACGTAAAGCAAGTAACATTAGCAATAACAGCAACATATTTATATTACCAAGATGAAATTCCCTGTAAAAATGATTCACACAAATTAAAAATGCAAGAAATGCATAACGATTCCACTTAATTTCAGGATATTTTGAATCAAAATAGATAAGCAAATGTCTAAATAGCCACAAAAAGCCAACAAGCATTATAAAGTAGTAACAGACAGCAGCCACTTTAAATGGCAATAATGAAAGAGGATAAAACGGAATCAATGCAATAGGAGAATATTTATAAAAGCCAGAATCCAGTCCAAACGGCTTTCCATAGCAACTATTTCCGGCAAAAAATTCACGAGCAGCCTCATAATAAACCCTGAAATCATTAAGCCAAAAGCGGTGATTATTAAGTTGTGCTGCAAAAAAAAATAAAAAAAAGAGTAATCCGAAAATTAAAAACGGATAAGGGAAAATCTGTTTGTACCTTTGTTTAAAATCCATTTTCATCTTTATTGAGTGAGGCAAATATAGGGGTTTCAAATCTATTTTTCCGCTAAGAAAATGATAACTTTGCACGAATTTACAAGAAGTGATTAAAAATGAACATCGGTAGTAATATTCTGGAAATTAGAAAATATATCCCAACTCATGTTAAACTGGTTGCCGTTTCTAAAACCAAACCTGTAAGTGATCTTGAAGAAGCCTATCAAGCAGGGCAACGTATTTTTGGCGAAAACAAAGCCATCGAAATGCGTGATAAACAAGAAGTTATGCCCAATAATATTGAATGGCATTTTATTGGACATCTTCAAACTAATAAAATTAAATATATCATCTCTTTTGTTTCGCTTATCCACAGCATCGATAGTTTTAAGCTATTAAAAGAAGTGAATAAAGAAGCACTTAAGCATAATCGATGTGTTGATTGCCTGCTTCAATTTCATATTGCAACCGAAGAGAGTAAATTCGGCTTAGATATGAGGGAGGCTCACGAGTTGCTTCAGTCAGAAGAGTTTTCTAAACTCAACAATATACGTATTGTGGGAGTAATGGGTATGGCAACTTACACCGAAAATCAGGAACTTATTCGCAAAGAATTTCGGCAACTCAAGCAATACTTCATTGAAACAAAAGAAAAGCACTTTGTCAACGATAATTCTTTCTGTGAAATAAGCATGGGAATGTCAGGTGATTATAAAATTGCGATTGAAGAAGGAAGCACACTTGTTCGCATTGGAAGTTCTATCTTTGGTGAACGAAACTATGCAAACGTAGTCGGCTAAAAGCAGTATTTTAACACAACAACCAACATGTTCAGCACATTTTTATCCATATTACAACTTGCTGGTTCGCTGGGGTTATTCCTTTTCGGGATGAAACTCCTGAGCGAAGCTTTGCAAAAAGTAGCCGGAAATAAGCTTCGGAATGTGCTTTCTCAGATGACTTCGAGTAAACTAAGAGGGGTAACTACAGGTTTCCTTGTCACAGCTTTTATACAGTTCTCAGCTGCAACAACGGTAATGGTTGTAAGTTTTGTGAATGCCGGATTGATTACACTTGAATCGGCAGTACCTGTAATTCTGGGTGCAAACATCGGAACTACACTTAAGTTATGGTTTATTTCTCTATTGGGTTTTAATTTTTCATTCACAAGTATTGCAATTCCGATGGTTGTATTGGGATTTCCGATGTTCTTTTCAAGAAAAAGTAAACTGAAATCATGGGGTGAATTTATTCTCGGATTTTCTATCTTGCTTCTAGGGTTAGACTTTCTGATAACATCCATTCCAAATATTCAGAGCAACCCTGATTTTATTACATTTCTAAGTCATTTAACCCATTTTGGTTATTTTTCTATCATTCTCTTTGTATTCATTGGAGCTTTGATAACCGCCTTGGTACAATCGTCATCGGCAACCATGACTCTCACATTTATCATGTGTTATCAGGGCTGGCTTTCTTACGAACTTGCCGCCGCCATGGTGTTGGGTGAAAATATCGGAACAACCATTACCGCGAATATTGCGGCATTTATCGCCAACAATGAAGGGAAAAAAGCTGCACGCGTTCACTTTCTGTTCAATGTAATCGGAAATATCTGGGCATTGGTTCTTTTCTACCCCTTTGTAAAATTAAATGCTCTTATTACGGAAGCAATTTTTCATATATATCCCTATTACTCTGCAAACGACATTCCTGTTTCACTGGCTGTATTCCATACATTATTCAATCTATTAAATACGATTTTACTAATCAATTTTATTCCACAACTCATCAAAATGGCTGATTTTTTTATTTCGAAAAAGCCGGCAAAACAAAACCTCAGTCAACTCTCTTATATCCCGGACAATTTCATCTCTACTGCTGAATTATCTCTGGAAGCTGCTAAAAAAGAAATTGTTATCCTTAATACAACGGTAGCCAAAATGTTCGAGTTGATTCCTCTCGTTCTACTTGAAAAAAATGAAGAAACCTACCATGAGCTTTTACAAAAACTGGAACAGGAAGAACAAAAAACGGATAATGCAGAACAGGAAATAAATCTGTTTCTAACCCAAATTGCACAAAATGATTTAAGCCAGAACAGCTCTCAACTTATTAGTTCAATGCTAAAAATCACAGACAATCTCGAAAGTGCAGCCGATTCTATATATCATATCAGTCTGGCTATAAAAGCTAAAAATGAACAGAAAATCTGGTTTACTCAGGAAATCCGGAATAATCTTTTCGAAATGTTCGGATTGCTTAGCCGGGCTTTTGAGCTGATGAATGATCATCTTTCTCAGGATTATAAACTTGCGAATATGAAATATGCACAAAGCATTGAGTCAGAAATCAATGCTTTACGTGACAAATTCCAGTTAAATCATCTTGAGAGCCTGCGAAACAAAGAATATTCTTACCAAACCGGACTATTCTACAGTGGTATCATTTCGCAATGTGAAAAGGTTGGCGATTATATTATCAACATTCATGAAGCTATTGCGAACAGTAGCAAACACTAACATAAATGAACGGACAAGAAATTGTTTACAAGACATTGACTCAGCTCAATATCTCTTTTGAGTATTATGAGCATCCACCCGCTCCTACCATCGAAATTGCCCGCCAGTACTGGAAGAATATCGAGGCAGTGCATTGTAAGAACCTGTTTTTCAGAAATCATAAAGGAAATAAACACTATCTGGTCATATTTGACTGCAACCAGAATATGAACATTCATCAATTGGAAAAAATGCTCAAACAGGGAAAGTTAAGCTTTGCTTCCGAACGTCGTTTATTTCAGTATCTCAGACTTTACCCTGGCTCTATTTCTCCCTTTGGATTACTTAATGACCAGGAGAATCATGTATATGTTTTTCTGGATAAGAACCTTCAGAACGCAAAAAAACTGAGTTTCCACCCCAACGAAAATACTGCTTCGTTGGTGATTACTCAGGAAGGATTTCAAAACTATCTTTCAAACTGCGGAAATCCGTTCGAATTTATCGAATTATATTCTTAAACACATAATACCAACACATTATGAAACTTACGAAGCAAAAACTCTATAGTGAAATTAAAGCCTATCTGATTATCACGCTGGGATTATTTCTCAACGCTTTCGCATGGACTGCATTTTTGATTCCGTCGAAAGTTGTCGGAGGCGGAATTAGTGGTATTGGTACTTTAATTTACTATGCAACTGGATTCCCTGTTGGCGTTACTTTTCTGATTGTCAACGTATTTCTTATCATTATCGGATTAAAAGTGCTTGGCAAAGGATTTGGTGTAAAAACAGTTTACGGAGTAATTGGACTCTCTGTATTTCTATCCTTATTACAAAGTATTATAAAAGAGCCAATTGTAAATGATCGCTTTATGGCAGCCATTATTGGCGGAATGATTGGCGGAGCAAGTATTGGTATGATTTTCACACAAGGAGGAAGCACAGGCGGAACAGATATTATTGCCATGATTATCAATAAATACCGCAATGTTAGTCCGGGAAGAATCTTGCTCTATATTGATCTTGTGATCATTTCAAGTTCTTACATTTTATTTCAATCGCTCGAAATCATGGTGTATGGGTATGTTTCGATGGGAGTAGCATCGTATGCTGTTGATTTATTGCTCATCGGTTCGCGACAATCCGTGCAGGTTTTTATCTTTTCAAAAAAGAACTCAGAAGTTGCTGATATGATTGGAAATGAACTAAAGCGCGGTGTCACCATTCTAAATGGCAAAGGATGGTTTACTAAGGAAGAGCAGGAAATTGTGTTGGTAATTTTGCGTAAACATGAATTACAACAAGTTATGCGCCACATCAAAGAAATTGATCGAGATGCTTTTATCTCTATCGGAAATGTAACCGGAGTATATGGCAAAGGATTTGAACCGATAAAATATTAAAAGCGATATTAATTTGTAACTGGGGAAAAGCAAACTATTTATCTTGCGAGTAATTAGCTAACTAAGGCTGCCCTCTTATACTCTTCCAAAAATCGGGATTAAATTCCGCAAGACAGGTCTTCAAAACACAAAAGCCTGATCTGATTTATAATCAGATCGGGCTTTTGTGTTTTGAAGACCTTGTTTATTTCACCTGGTCAATTGCCCATTGAAGTGCTTCATCCAACATCTCTTTCGGAGGCATTTTAATGAATCCCTGATCGATAAGATTTTGTGTTACACTACGTGCTTCATCAATATCGCGCTGAGCTGTTTCATAAGCTTCTTCAGAGGTAAGAAATATTCGGGCTACACCATCTTCAATCGCCTGCATGGCAACATCCGCTGCTTCGTGAGGAAATACGCCTGCTTCATCCATCGTCGGAACAATGTTATCGGGATTAATTCCACGTTTTTCGGCAAAATCTGCCAGTGAATGTGCAGCACGTATAGCCATTGTGTCGGTAATTTTTTTCGCACGTACCATCAATGCACCTTTCAAAATTCCCGGAAAGCCAATGGAATTATTTACCTGATTCGGGAAATCCCCTCGACCGGTAGCAACAATGTAGGCACCTGCTTCTTTGGCTGCATAGGGATAGATTTCAGGCACGGGGTTAGCACATGCAAATACAATCGATTTTTCAGCCATTGTTTGTATCCATTCCGGTTTAATAGTATCCGGACCCGGCGTTGATAAAGAAATCAGTACATCGGCATTTTTTATTGCGTCTTCCATTGTGTCAATACATGATGGATTGGTTTTCCCACAAAGTTCCCATTTGCGATAAAAACGGGTATCTGCCTTAATATCATTACGCTTTACATGTAATCCACCCTTCGAATCGAAAAGAATCATTTTCTTCGGATCGCCTCCATCTGTAATAATTAATCGCGCAATAGTTGTATTAGAAGCCCCTGCTCCAAAAAGCACGATCTTTACATCACTCAACTTTTTGTTTACCAACTTTAATGCATTTAACAGCCCTGCTAAAGTAACACAAGCTGTTCCCTGAGCATCATCATGCCATACCGGAATATCACAGGCTTCGCGTAAATCGTCCAAGACTTTAAAGCAGTTTGGCTGTGAAATATCTTCCAGATTTACTGCTCCAAAACTGTGCTGACACATCTTTACAAAATCAATAATTTTATCGGGATTGTTTTTCCCTGTTTCGTCTTTACTGTCGATACATAAAGCAACAGCATCCACACCTCCCAAATATTTCATCAGGAAAGCTTTTCCTTCCATCACACCTAATCCACCCGGAGGAGTACAATCACCATCTCCCAATACACGGGTTGAGTCACTTACAACTGCTACCAGATTTCCACGATTGCTCAACTGAAATGAAGTATCATTGTTATCGCGAATAGCAGTCGATACCTTGGAAACACCCGGAGTGTACCAAACATTGAACCAGTTAAAACCTGGTACAGGAGCCTTAGGCAAAGTCTGAACCTTTCCACCATAAAAGCGATGTGCTTTTTCCGCCAGTGATTTTAAAAATAAAGTCTTGGCTTTGGCTATCTGTTCTTGAGTAAAATTATCCGGAAATGCCTGATTCAGGTTCTCCAGATTCAAATGTAATTCTTCCATAGTGGTGAAACGTAAATTTATTCAAAATAAAAGAATCTGGTTAAAAGCAAGTTGTCATTAAATAAAACCACCTTCTTCCCCAAGTTCAAAGATAGAATAAATCTGAACAAGTTATTCCTGTGATATTTAAAAAAAATTTCATTAGCTTAATTTTTTAGTTACTTGATGCTTTTTATATGCTTTTAAATGCCTATGTTTGCCCAGATTTTCTTCATAACCCCACCAAAATATGGGATAAATCGGCTTTTTGATTTGATTTTGGAAAGCTTGCAATTGTTAATTTTTTATTAAATCATATATTATGACATTAGTTCAAGAACGCCTGACCAGAATGGATCAGATTGTTGAGGATTTAAAAAGTTATGGCCTCGATCAGGTGAAGGAAGTATATTACAACCTTTCTTACGAAGAACTTTTTGCCCACGAAACCAACCCCGAACTAGAAGGTTTTGAAAAAGGATTTATTACCAATACAGGTGCTGTTGCTGTTGACACCGGAATTTACACCGGACGTTCTCCAAAAGACAAGTACATTGTTGAAGAAAATGAATCAAAAGGTAACGTTTGGTGGGCCAATCCTATCCGTAAATCATCGGACAACAAACCCATTTCAGAAGCAGTTTGGAGCGACCTTTACACTAATTCTGTAAAACAGCTCAACAATAAAAAACTGTATGTAATGGATGGATTTGCAGGAACAAACGAAGGTACTCGCCTGCGTATCAGAGTAATTACAGAAGTTGCATGGATGGCTCACTTTGTAAAGAATATGTTTATTCGCCCAACAGAAGAAGATCTAAAATGCTTTAAGCCAGATTTTATTCTTCTCAACGCGTGTAAAACATCCAATCCAAAGTGGAAAGAGCACAATCTGAATAGCGAAGTTTATGCTGCTTTCAATATCAAGGAACATAAAGCGGTTGTGGGTGGAACCTGGTATGGTGGTGAAATCAAAAAAGGATTCTTCTCCATGATGAACTACTTTCTACCACTGAAAGGCGTTGCATCTATGCACTGTTCGGCAAATGTAGGCAAAGATGGCGATACCGCTATTTTCTTCGGGCTTTCGGGAACCGGCAAAACGACCTTGTCTGCAGATCCCAAACGCTTCCTGATTGGAGACGATGAACATGGATGGGATAATGAAGGTATTTTTAACTTCGAAGGTGGTTGTTACGCAAAATGTATAAACCTGAGTGCTGAAAAAGAACCAGATATTTTCAATGCAATCCGTCGTGATGCACTTTTAGAAAATGTTGTGTTTGATGAAAAAACAGGCGAAATTGATTATGACAGTACTGGTAAAACTGAAAACACCCGTGTTTCATATCCTATCTATCATATTCCCAATATCGTAAAGCCCATTTCAAAAGCAGGTCATGCAAAAAAAATCATCTTTCTGACAGCCGATGCATTCGGTATTCTGCCTCCGGTAAGTAAACTAACTCCAGACCAAACAAAATATCACTTTCTCAGCGGCTATACCGCTAAAGTTGCGGGTACTGAACGTGGTATCAAAGAACCCACTCCAACTTTCTCATCCTGTTTTGGAGCAGCCTTCCTACTTTTACACCCAACAGTTTATGCAGAACAACTCATCAAAAAAATGGAAGAACATGGTTCTACAGCTTATCTGGTAAATACCGGATGGATTGAAGGTCCTTATGGTATTGGCCGTCGTATTGATATTCCATCAACTCGTGCAATTATTGATGCAATATTGGATGGCTCACTGGATAATGCTGAATATGAAGCATTACCTATATTTAACTTACAGGTTCCAAAATCGGTTCCGAATGTAAACAATCAAATTCTGAATCCACGTAATATATGGCAAAACCCAACAGATTGGGATAACGCAGCAAAAGAACTTGGATTGAAATTTATCAAGAACTTCGAAAACTTTACTGACAACGAAGAAGGCAAGCGACTCATTGCTGCCGGACCTCAATTATAATAAGATAACTTCACCAAAAAACCACTTCGAAAGAGGTGGTTTTTTTATATACTCCTGCTTAAAACGGTCTGTAAACTGCTCCTCCGATATGATCAGAAAGTGATCCTGTTACACTTTTTAAACAATTAACCTCGCGAGATAACCGCAATACTCCCAGGAACGCAAAAATCAGGGCTTCCTTAAAATTTACAATATGCTTAACAGGAACAACAATTTTATTTCCAATCACTTCTTTCATTCTCAAAATCAAAAAGGTATTGTGAGCACCTCCTCCGGTTATGAGTAATTTATGATTATTTTGATGATCTACAACTTTTGAAACCTGGTTTACAATATGTTCAATATAGGTTCGTAAGATATCTTCATTTCGTAGATTGTATTGCTCTATCAGTGGAAAAACTTCTTTTTCTACCCATTCACGCCCCAGTGATTTTGGAGATTTCTGTGAAAAATACTCAAGACGATCCAGTTCTTTAAGAAGTTTTTCCTGAACAAAACCTTTTGACGCAATATTTCCACCATCATCATAAGGCTCATTCAATCTACGGCTATAAAAATTCAACACATAATTTACCGGACAAATATCAAATGCCAAACGTTTTCCATCCTCATCAAATGAAATATTGGCAAAACCACCCAGATTAAGACAATAAAAATATTCATGAAATAAAAGCTTGTCACCAATAGGAACTAAAGGGGCTCCCTGACCTTTCAAAGCAACATCCACACTGCGGAAATCACACACCACCGGCAATCCGGTTTCGGCTGCTATAGAAGCACCACTGGATATCTGAAAGGTTATCTTTTCCTCAGGCTGATGGTAAATGGTCTGGCCGTGAGATGCAATAAAATCAGCAGTTTGATTATTTTTGTATAGAAAATCTTTTACTGCCTTTCCATGGAATTCACCCAGACGAATATGTAGTTTTACAAAATCAGAAGCCGACAAATATTGCGCTTCATTCAAACGAGAAACCAAAGTATCAGAATAATCAACTGTTTCCGCAAACTCAATACGATAATCCCAGCCATGGGACTTACGTTCAAAATAACATAAAGCTATATCCAGGCCATCAAGCGAAGTTCCCGACATCAAACCAACCACCTTGTACGTATTCGTCTCTTGCATATTTTTATAAGGTTTCCAAAACTTTTTCGAGTTTAATTCCTCGTGATCCTTTCAAAAGAATAAGAGACTCGGAAATTTTATGATTCAATAACCATACTTTTGCTTCATCGGAGTTATTAAAAAGCTGAATAGAAGAAGATTTACATACCGATTTGAATACTGGGCCAATGAGTATGGCTTGTGCCAAATTCATTGTTTCGATCATTTCAATCACCTTTTGATGCTCTTCTTCGGAATATTCTCCAAGTTCAAGCATGTCTCCCAAAATCACAGCCTTATTGTTCGCACTCAAACTCCGGAAATTCTCTAACGCAACATTCATGCTACTTGGATTTGCATTGTAAGCATCCATGATAATCTGATTATTTGCAGATTCAATCCATTGAGAGCGGTTATTCGATGGCTGATAATGTTCTATTGCCTCTTTGATAAGTTCATCAGCAACATTCAGGTATTTCCCAACAGTTATGGCTGCCATCACGTTGTCAAAATTATAATTTCCAACAAGTTTAGTCTGTAGAACCCATTCTTTGTTTTCCGATATATACGACAATCTCAGAAACGATGGACTGTCCAGTATTTTCCCTCTGAAATCGGCATTGATACGTTGTCCGTAAGTGACACGGCGCTGTAATCCTGATTTTAAAATCAATAGATTATTGTCAGAATTCACGAACACAACACCATCTCTGCTTTTAATGCTTCGATACAATCCTGTTTTTGTTTCTACAATCCCTTCAAATGAACCAAATCCTTCCAGATGAGCTTTTCCGACATTGGTTATTATTCCCAAATTAGGCAAAGCTATTTCGCATAACTCGGCAATTTCATTCAGATGGTTTGCCCCCATTTCGATAATTGCAACCTGCGAATCAGCAGGCATTGAGAGTAGTGTAAGAGGAACTCCGATGTGATTATTGAAATTGCCCGATGTTGCATGAGTTTTATATTTCATTGCAACTACTTCTCTGACAAGCTCTTTTGTTGTAGTTTTTCCATTCGTTCCGGTAATTCCGATTATCGGAATTTTAAATTTTTTGCGCCATTCATTTGCAAGTTTCTGAAGTGTTTCCAAAACATCCGGAACAAGAAGTGTTTGGGAGTTTTTTACATATTTGGGATTATCAATAACAGCAACCTGAGCTCCATTTTCAAGAGCCTGTAATGCAAAAGTATTTCCATCAAAGCTTTCCCCTTTCAGCGCCAAAAATATACAGCCGGGTTTTATTTGGCGTGAATCAGTTATTACCGAATGGCCTTCGCCAATAAGTTTAAGCAGAAGATAAAGTGTTTCATTCATGATGTAAAAATAAAAAAACCCCGTTTACACAGCAAACGGGGCGATAAGAAATATTTATCTTTTTACCTACCTGAGAAAGAAGATCCTACGCGAGTCATTGCACAACGGAATCCAATCCAGTCAGTAGGAGTATTTTGATCCATGAATCTGCGGTTACCCGGACTCATCCAGTAAGCCTGATCTTTCCAGGAACCACCTTTAATCACGCGAACACGGTCATCAATCATAGAAGTTTTCCCATATTCATACATCTGAACAGTTGTTGCCACGCTATCACCAGGAACTGCATTCCAGTCAGAAATATCAATCAATGAAGCGTAATCACCATCCAGATAGTTATTGTTGTTTGCCTTACGATAGTTACGACGATTTGCAGTTTCTTCAACTGTTACATCGCGATATTTGATACGGCCTAAGCTATCTTTTTCAGCAATAAATCCATCAGAATCCGTTTCTTTTGTTTTGTAAACGTTACCGCGGAAAGGGTTCAAATCAGAAGCATCATTCACGGTTAAGGGACGATAAATATCCTGAACCCATTCAGCAACGTTGCCTGCCATATTATACAAGCCATAATCATTTGGCCAGTAAGCCAGTACAGGAGCTGTATATTGAGCTGCATCATTCAAGTTTCCGGCAACACCCATATAATCACCACGACCTCTTTTAAAGTTTGCCATAAAATCGCCATATGCATTTTTATCATCAGTACGAGTAATATGACCATTCCACGGATAGATACGACGTTCTATAACGCGTTCATACATAGTATTTCCAATTAAGCCAAGAGAAGCATATTCCCATTCAGCTTCGGTCGGGAGGCGGTATTTGGGTAAAAGAATTCCATCTTCCATTCTTACTTTACGTGTACCTGCACCTGATGGATTAAGGTCAGTAAGGTCTTCACGAACTAAACCTTCATATTGTCCGGCAAGATAAGCTTCTGTATTGAAGTTATTTTCATTGGTTTGATCCGGGTCAACTTCAAGAACGCCCATATCAATGAGGATTCTTTCGTTTACGCGGTCAGTTCTCCACGCGCAATAGTCGTTTGCCTGTTGCCAGGTAACGCCTACAACAGGATATTCGCGATAAGCCGGATGGCGCAAATAGTTTTCAACCATAGGCTCATTGAATCCCAGAGGAGTACGCCAAACCATTTCGTCTGGTTGAGCTTTCTTTACATATTCAGGGTAGTCAGTTCCATAAATACGTTGCATCCAGTATAAATATTCCAGATAGTCTAAGTTACGCACTTCGGTTTCATCTATATAAAAAGAAGAAACAGTAACGCGACGAGGAACATTGTTCCATTCATACATTACGTCTTGTTCAGTACGTCCCATTACAAATGTACCTCCTTCAATAAAAACCAAACCAGGACCTGTTTCCTGTTCTTCAAAAGGAGCTACTTCAAAACCACCCCACTCAGGATCATTGTAATTCCATCCGGTAGTAGAAGATTGTTCGGCCTTTTTACAGGAGAACAAAGCCAGTGCCATCATCGCGATAGCTATACCATTGGTTATTCTTCCTAATTTTACCATATTATATACTGATATTTGAGTTTGCAAAAGTATTAAGTATTATTAAAACGCAGGACAATTGATTGTTCGTATACGTTTTTTCTTTGGAGGACATGGAAACTGCATAGTAAATGAAATTTCATGTGCACCTCCGGTAATATTTGTAAGTTTCGATACAGTTAAATCGTAACTGTAACCCACTTTATAAGAGTTATATTGTAATCCGAATAAGAAAATCAACGCATCAGAATTTTCAAAGTTTTGGCGATACCATACACCTCCTACAAACGGATATTTGGTAACATAAAACCCATAATTTAACTGATGAAAATTCTGTTGTTGCTGATAAAGGATATTTGGAGAGAAAACAGCATCTTCTTTTGCACGAACCCTGCGGTGTTTTCTCTGTAAATCGATCATTGCTCCGGCATGAGCCGTAAGTTTTATCGGAAGTTTACTGATACTTACAAAACCTTCGTCAGGCTGAGTTAAGTGATGAACCGCAACTCCAGCATAAAAATTTTCGCTATACCCAATAACTCCTGTTGAAAAGTCAACATAATTTTTACTGTCTTTTGCAGGACGAATGTCATTTGTATTTCTGACAAAACCGAATTTAGGATCAATCTGATCTCCAAATGTGAGCTTATCCCAGTTAATTCCACGGTTTACAAAAGTAGCCTGTAATGCAGCTTTGATAGAAAATTCACGACTAACTTCCAAACGATAAGAATAAATACCACTAAATGAATTTGTTGCAAAAATACCTTCCCCTTGCCTGTCAGAAGTGGCTAAAATACCAATTCCTCCACCCAGCTTGTCGAAATGCTGATCATAGGATGCATTGTAGGTAACAAATGCACCCGAAATGCTCGGCCATTGGTTTCGATAGTTTAAAACCATGCGTGGACAAATGACTGATCCTGCGAAAGCCGGATTGAGATAAAGCGGATTCGCGTAAAATTGTGAAAATTCAGGATCCTGCGAATAGCCGGTCTGAATTGCGGAAACAACTACTATTAAAGTAATTATCAATCGTTTAACAATACTGGTAGGCGTTGAGGCCATATGCTGCATTTTTGGTTCACAATATTACAAAAAAAGATAACTTGTAAAGAAATATTTAACATCCATTAAACAAAATCTTTACGTCCCTGTTAGGTGAAGTCGGACTTATCCGGAAACAGTACAAGCTTATACGTAAACGGCAGAAAAAAGTTACCCTTTGCGCATTTCAGAAAACAAAAATAATACACTTTTGCAATAAATTAAGCATCCGTAAGTTTTAATGTAACAAAAAAACGCAAATTCATTTTTACCATGAGTAATAGGGGTTCATTTGTATTACTTTTATTTTTGTTTTTGTCAATATTTATTTGTAAATTATCTTATTCACAAATAATTCCGGTTGAACATACACTTAATTGGGAGTTAAAAAAAGGTATTGCAGATCAAAGTAATATATATCTGACATTTACAAACTCATCATATTGCGAAAAAAGTGAAATTATCCCTGTATTTACCCAGAAAGTGGCTCTCGATAATTTTGACAGCAAAACAAAGGCTACAATGGTGAATCCTGTTTGGGTAAAATTAAGCGATAAGGAAATATCCGCAATTTCGTCCTGTAAACATCTCATACCAAATATAACTGAAATAGAATCAAATACATTTAATGAAGGAGGTAAACCTTTTGCAATTCTTTCTTTTATTCCTCTTCGCAGAAATCCAGATGACAATTCAATTGAAAAGCTCATACGCTTTGAAATCATCATTGAATCATATGCTACAAATTCATCATTAAAAAATGGAATAAAAACATTTTCAAATAATTCTATTTTAAAATCTGGAAGCTTTTATAAGTTTGGAATTACACAAACCGGGATCTATAAAATAGGGTATAACGATTTAGTTTCACTAGGAATTAGTCCTGCGAACATTAATCCTCAAAATATTGCTGTATTTGGATATGGAAACGGGATGTTGCCTTTAAACAACAATGCATCCATTCCCGACGATTTACCTGAAAATGCAATTTTTGTATCGGGAGAAGCAGATGGGAAATTTGATCAAGGCGATTACATATTGTTTTATGCTCAAGGGCCTGTAAATTGGGTATATAATAATCAATCCAAGCAATTTCAACATCAGGGACACGCTTACAGCGACCAGTCTTATTATTTTATTACTACTGATGCAGGAATCGGAACAAAAAAAAGAGTGCAAATAGCAAGTTTAACAACTCAGACTCCAACTGACAGTGTTAGTCATTTTAATGATTACGCAGTTCATGAGCGTGATTTATCAAACCTGATTAAGTCAGGCATCTGCTGGTTTGGTGAAAAATTCGATCAAATTACGTCAACCTATTCCTTTGGATTTAACTTTCCAAATATCATCGCCGACTCTGTTCAAACTGCAAAATATCAGGTATTGGCACGCAGTACATCGCTCTCTTCATTCGACGTAACGCTTCCTAATAAATCTCAAAATTTTCTTGTTAACAACATTTCCGGATCATATACAGATTATTACGCACAATATTCGACGGCAACAATCCCCTTCCAAACTTCGAATGGAGCTTTTTCCACATCTTTAAAGTACAACCTGCCCTACTCAAGCGCGCTCGGATGGTTAGATTTTATTGAAATGAATGTATTTCGAAAACTTACGATGACTGGAGGACAAATGTCATTCAGAACCACCTCAACCATAAAATCCGGCTCAGTTACACTATTTAAGATTGACAATGCATCTTCTTCCTTACAAGTATGGAATGTAAATGATGCCCAAAATCCCGTTCTTATACAGGGTGATTTATCAGGCAATTTATTTAAATTTCCGTATCCAACATCTGAATTACAAGAATTTACAGCTTTTAATGGCAACTCCTATTACTCGATTTCTCCAATTGGTAAAATTGAAAATCAAAATTTACATGCCTTACAATTTATTGATTATATCATAGTTGCTCACCCTAAGTTTATCGAGCAAGCCAACAGGCTAGCTCAGCTTCACCGCGAGCGTTCGGGATTAACTGTCGAAGTTGTTACTACAAATCAGGTTTACAATGAATTTTCGTCGGGAGCACAGGATCCTATTGCCATTCGAAGACTTATGAAAATACTTTACGACAAGGCTATTGCAGTAAATAGTCCATTAAAACCCCGGTATCTCTGTCTGTTTGGAGATGGCTCTTATGACAATAAAAACAGATTAGCAAACAATACAAACTATATCGTAACATATCAGTCGCAACAATCCCTAAATGTAGGATATTCGTATGCATCGGATGATATTTTTGGTTTTCTTGACAACAATGAATCATCTACTGGATTGTTAGATATCGGAATAGGCAGAATACCCGTAACCACATTAACAGAGGCGAAAGAGATGGTTGATAAAATTGATCGTTATACTAGTCCTAAAAATCTGGTTACAAATAGTTTTTCCAATGAAATTTCCAATTTTGCAGACTGGAGGAATACTGTAACTTTTGTCTCAGATGATGCTGACAACGGAGATAGCTTCTTTTTTGATGATTCTGAAAAGTTCAGCACCTACCTGAAAAATTATAAACGAAATTTTAATGTTGACAAAATTTATATGGACGCTTATGCCCAACAGTCAACACCGGGGGGGCAACGTTACCCGGATGTAAATGAAGCAATTGACAAGCGGGTTAATAAAGGATCTCTTCTATTAAACTATCAGGGACATGGAGGAGAATTAGGCTGGGCTCATGAACGCGTTCTTGATATCGGATCCATTCAAAAATGGAATAATCGTAATAATATGGTTATCATGATGACTGCTACCTGTGAGTTCACCCGTTACGATGATCCTGGCTTTGTTTCTGCTGGAGAAAATTGCTATATAAATCCGACAGGAGGAGCAGTGGCTCTATTAACAACTTCACGATTAGCGTGGTCTGGAACAAACTCCAATTTGAACACAAAATTCATTTACAACTTCTTTACCAAAGAAAATGGAAGAAGTCTCACTCTCGGTGAAGTTTTTGCACGTTCAAAAAATGATCTTGGAGCAATTGAAGATCCAACAGTAAAAAACTTTATTTTGATTGGAGATCCTGCCCTACCTATCGCATTTCCTAAATATAATGTCAATACAACTTATATCAACGGAATACCAGCTTATGGTCTCCTCGACACAGCCCAATCATTAACAAAAGTTACAATTCAGGGAGAAATAACGGATAGCTTATCTAACAGGATTACTGGGTTTAACGGGTTTGTATTCCCAACGGTGTTCGATAAGGTTTCACAGGAAAAAACACTGAATAACGATGGAATGGGAGTCCGTAATTTTGAACTTCAAAAAAATATTTTATACAAAGGAAAAGCTGAAGTTAAAAATGGAACTTTCTCATTTTCATTTATTGTTCCCAAGGATATTGCGTACAATTATGGCTTTGGAAAAATCAGCTATTATGCATGTAGTGACTCCACCGATGCCTCCGGAGTTTATGATTTACTTACGATTGGAGGCTCTAATCCAAGTGTTTCTCAGGATACAAAAGCTCCTTCTATTAAGCTCTACATGAACGATACTAACTTTGTTTCAGGAGGAATTACCAATGAAAGCCCTATTCTGCTGGCATACGTTTATGATTCAAGTGGAATAAATACCGTTGGAAATGGTATTGGGCATGACATTATGGGAACTCTGGACAATAACTATGACGAAGCCTTCCCTCTGAATGACTATTATCAGGCATTTGCAAACAGCTACCAGCAAGGAATTGCAAACTATCAGATGTCAAACCTCGAATCCGGGACTCACACGATAAAGGTAAAAGTTTGGGATGTTTACAATAACTCAGCATTTGCAACAATCACCTTTATTGTAAAACCTAAAGACGAAACTGTAATCGATAACGTAAACAATTACCCAAATCCGTTTTCTGATTATACCTACTTTGCATTTGAGCATAATCAGCCTGACAAAATTTCTGAAACAAACATCTATGTTTACACTATTTTCGGAAGTCTGGTAAAAACGATTTACATCCCCGGATCTCAAACAGGATTCCGCTCAGAACCGTATCTATGGGATGGGAAAAGCGACTCAGGTTCAAAATTATCAGCAGGTTTATACATCTATAAGATTCAATGTAAACTTACTGATGGAAGCAGTAATGAAAAAAGTGGTAAGCTTATAATTTCGCAATAGAGAAATATAGTTTTAATAAAACCGTTATATTTGCAATTCTATTCTTCACTGTAAGAATTATTTTACAAACTGAAAATCAGTCGAATGAGAACAACCGGAAATAAAGCAACGTATATACTACTTGCAATCTGTACATTATCAATCATTTCAGGAACCAGTCAGGCGCAAAGTCTAAAAGATAAATTACTTGGACAAAAAACCGGTCGCGTAATTACTACTGCTGTACCATTCTTATTAATTGCACCAGATGCCCGCTCGGGTGCGATGGGTGATGCTGGTGTTGCTTCAACACCTGATGCACATTCCATGCACTGGAACCCTGCAAAAATTCCTTTTGCAGAAAAGAAAATGTCAATTTCTATTTCTTATAGCCCTTGGTTAAGAAACCTTGTAGATGATATTAATCTTGCCTATTTATCAGGATATTATAAGATCGATAAATTAAGTGCAATTGGGGCTTCTCTTCTTTATTTTTCATTAGGTGATATTAATTTTACTGATAATAACGGTAATTCTAATGGAACATACCGCCCCAGTGAATTCGCTTTTGACTTAGCTTATTCGCGTAAGCTTTCCGAAAAATTTTCAGGAGCTATTTCTGGTCGTTATATTAATTCAAATCTCACTCAGGGGCAAAGTGTTGGAGGCCAGAACTCACACGCAGGCCAATCAGTTGCTACAGATATTTCTTTCTATTATAAAACCCCTATTAAAATGAAACACAGCCTTAAAAGCGATTTAGCTTTTGGTTTGAATATTTCAAATATCGGGGCAAAAATATCTTATACAGAAACTACAAAACGTGACTTCTTACCAGCGAATCTACGCATTGGTGGTTCATATACACTTGAACTCGATAAGTACAATAAATTATCGTTCCTACTTGATGTAAATAAACTTCTTGTACCAACTCCCCCGATTTATGACACTGTTATTGATCCAGCAACAGGTGATTATAAGATTCTTGCAGGAAAAGATCCCAACGTAGGAATCGTTTCCGGAATATTCCAGTCATTTGGAGATGCTCCAGGTGGTTTTGAGGAAGAACTACGTGAATTCACATACGGCGTGGGCGTTGAGTATTGGTATGATAATCAATTTGCTATTCGTGGTGGATATTTCTATGAAAATAAATACAAAGGAGGACGTCAATTCTTTACGTTAGGTGCTGGATTAAAATACAATGTATTTGGTCTTGATTTAGCATATCTGATTCCAACAGAACAGCAACATCCCTTACAAAACACATTACGCTTTACATTGACCTTTGACTTTGACGCATTCCAGGATCAAAACAAAGATGTCAAATAAGATAAATTTCCCATACCGGATTGGATTCGGACTAGATGTACACCGCCTCGAAGAAGGACTTCCCTTCTGGCTTGGCGGTGTTCAGGTTTTACACCACAAAGGCGCGGTTGGACATTCTGACGCAGATGTTTTGATTCATGCAATTTGTGATGCAATGCTGGGAGCTGCAAACCTTCGTGACATTGGATATCATTTTTCGGATCAAAACCCTGAATTCAAAGGAATTGATAGTAAAATTCTCTTAAAAAAAACCTTATTTATTATTCGTGAAGCTGGTTACGGTATTGCGAATATTGACTCAACGATCAGCCTTCAAAAACCTAAAATTGCTCCTTACATCACTCAAATGAAAGAGGCATTGACCACCGTATTAGAAATGGATATTAACGATCTTTCAATCAAAGCAACAACTACTGAAAAACTTGGCTATGAAGGTCGCGAAGAAGGAGTTACAGCTCATGCCGTAGTAATGCTTTACCGTTTGGGTGATTTTTCCCGATAAGTAAGCTTAAGTTCTTTCCGTGCAAAATGGATTACAGCTTTATACTTTTTCAACACATCGCTTCCTAATACACCGTCAATCTGATTTAAACCAAGCATTTCATACGATTCATTTACATGCTGCATATTTAAGGCAACTGCAGTGTAATTTTCCAGGATAATATCTCCAAGTTGAAATTCTTCTAAAAGCAACCCCTGACTTTCCATACTGTTTGTACCCAATCCGGTTGACAACTCTTCATTTGGAATAAATTCTGATTTCGGTAATAAAATTTGCATTTTTGAAAGATCAAAAACTGTCCGGGATGCCCCTGTATCCAAAAGCAGATTTACTTCTTTTCCATTAATCTTTCCTTCCACAAATAAATGAAACCCCTGATCCTGAACGGATTCAAGTAAAATCGGAATTTTCGTTATCATTCTAAATCTATTTAATAAATAAAACTGCTTCCACCTAAAAATTCACGAAGAATTGAAGTCGGTGGAATTTCACGATCAGAAATTGGCTGAAAAAACGAAAGGAATTTCAATAACCGGACAGATTCAGCAAATTCAGGTTGATTTTCTGTAACTGCTTTAATGATTGGATCAGCCGTGGTTTTTAAAACGCCTAATTCGTAAAGTAATGCTGAATTAAACATTACATCCGCATTTTCCTGATATGGGAAGATGTTCTTTTCTTCGCCTCTGCGTACGCTATCCCAACGACGTAATGTATCCAATGCTGAGTATCCACGATAGCGATAATCACGTACAATTCTGCGAATCAAACGATTATCTGTACTCGGAATAGGATTATGTGCATCAATAGAAATCTGAGTGAGTGCCGAAACAAAAATCTTAAATTTCAATTCATCCGGAATAATTGGAGTAAGTTTCGGATTCAGACCATGAATTCCTTCAATTACAAGAATTGTATTTTTATGCATCTGAAGTTTTGTTCCATTGTATGTTTTCTTTCCTTCAACAAAATCAAACACAGGAACCTCTACTTCTTTCCCATTCAGAAGCTGTAGTAAATGCTCATTAAATAATTCAACATCAATCGCTTCAATGCATTCAAAATCATAATCACCGTTTTCATCACGTGGTGTTAATTGTCTGTCAACAAAATAGTTATCAAGTGAAATTTGCATAGGTTTCAATCCTAAAACCTGTAACTGAACCGAAAGACGTTTACTAAAAGTGGTTTTCCCCGAAGAAGAAGGTCCACTTATGAGTACTAATTTAACGTTATGTTCTTGCTTCGTAATTTTATCAGCAATATGCGCTATTTTTTTTTCATGCAGGGCTTCCGAAATTTTAATCAACTCCGTAGTCTTCTTTTGATTAATGGACATATTCAGATACCCGACATACGGTACTTCCAAAATATTGATCCAGTTTTTATGTTCTCTGAAGATCTTAAAAAGCTTGTGTTGAATAATTAAATCTTCGAGTTCTTCAGGATTTGATCGTTTTGGAACCTGAATCAATAACCCATTGTAATACTTTACAACATTGAACAAGTTGATGTATGCTGTGGATGGAACCAGATAGCCGTAAAAATAATTCACATTGCCATCCATCCGGTAAATAGAAGTATAAACCTTACTTCTGGTTTTAAAAAGCAATTGTTTTTCTTCATGCCCATGCTGACCATATAATTCTACAGCCTCCTCGGTAGGCATTTCTTCTCTTTCAAATGGCAAATCCATCTGAATGATTTCTTTCATTCGTGCTTTAATACCGGCAATCAGTTCTTCTGATAATTCATCACCCAGATTGTCAATTTCAGCATACCAGCCTTTTGAAACAGAATGTTCAATTCGCAATTTAGCCTGTGGATACAAATCCTTAATGGTTTTATAGAGTATAAAAGCCAGAGAGCGATGATACATTCTGCTACCTGAAGGATGTGTATAATCAATAAACTGAATTGTTTTGGGCTTAAAAATCCTGTAATTCAATTCTCTAAGTTTATTGTTTACCAATGCTCCCAATACCGGATATTTCAAAGTAATGCCCTGGTCATCTGCAATTTCCTTTAAACTAACTCCTAAGGGGTAATATTTACGTTGTCCGCCATAATTCTGGCAAATAATTTCTATCGTAGGAATCTGAGGCTGTATCATGGTGATGCGTTTTTTTCAAATATACATCATTTTTTCAAATTTAAAATGGGTTTAAGGTATTGTGCGGTATAGCTTGATTTTACGTTGATTATCTCTTCAGGAGTTCCTTCAGCGACAATCATTCCACCGCGTTCACCTCCTTCAGGACCAATATCCACAATATGATCCGCAATTTTAATCACATCCATATTATGTTCAATCACAATAACTGTATTTCCTTTATCAACTAATTTATCAAGCACTTCCATCAACACCCTTACATCTTCAAAATGCAGGCCTGTGGTAGGCTCATCCAGAATATACAAGGTTTTTCCGGTATCTTTTTTAGAAAGTTCTGTGGCTAATTTTACTCGTTGCGCTTCGCCACCAGAAAGAGTGGTTGACTGTTGCCCAAGCGTAATATAACCGAGCCCTACTTCATGCAAAGTTTTGATTTTCTGCATTATTGATGGTATATGCTCAAAAAATTCCATCGCCTGATCGATGTTCATATTCAGCACATCGTTAATAGATTTCCCCTTATATCGAACTTCAAGTGTTTCACGATTATACCGTTTTCCATTGCAGGTTTCACAAGGGACATATACATCGGGAAGAAAATTCATTTCAATTACGCGTAACCCAGCGCCTCCACAAGTTTCGCAACGACCACCTTTTACATTAAAAGAAAATCTCCCAGGCTGGTAGCCTCTGATTTTTGCATCAGGTAAAGATGCGTAAAGTTTACGAATATCGTCAAATACACCTACATATGTAGCCGGATTTGAACGTGGAGTTCGTCCAATAGGTGATTGATCTATTTCTATCACCTTATCAATATTTTTCAACCCGTCAATCAGGCCATAATCGAGCGGTTTCTTTTCAGAACGATAAAAATGCCTACTTAAAATTGGGTGTAAGGTTTCGTTTATCAAACTGGATTTGCCACTTCCGGAAACTCCGGTAACACAAATTAGTTTTCCCAGCGGTAGTTTAAGCGTAACATTCTTCAGATTATTTCCTTTTGCTCCTTTGAGCGTTAAAAAGCTACCATTTCCTTTTCTACGAACTTCAGGAATTTTTATATTGCGAATACCTTTCAGATACTCACAAGTAATTGTTTTACACTGAAGAATTTCTTCAGGAGTTCCCTGAGCAACGACCTTCCCGCCATTGATTCCGGCACCCGGACCAATGTCCACAACATGATCAGCCGAGAGGATCATATCCTTATCGTGCTCAACCACTATCACCGAATTACCCACATCGCGCAAATCCTGTAATGCTTTGATTAATCTCGCATTATCCCGTTGGTGCAATCCAATACTCGGCTCATCTAAAATGTATAATACCCCAACCAGTTTTGAACCAATCTGAGTAGCTAAACGAATACGCTGCGCTTCGCCTCCCGATAAACTTCTGGATGTTCGGTTTAAAGTCAGGTATTCAATCCCTACTTCAAGTAAAAACCCAATACGAGTCTTAATTTCCCGAATAATTTCATGTGCAACAACCTTTTTACGTTCATCAAGCTTATCTTCCAGATTTTCAATCCATTGATACAGCTTAAGCAGATCATAATCTGATAGTTCTGCTATGTTTTTATCGTCTATTCTAAAATGGAGTGACTCCTTTTTTAATCGTTGACCATTACATTCCGGACAAACATGATTGTTCATAAATCCATTCGCCCATTTCTGAATGCTTTGGGGTGCGCTGTCTGTATTTTGATTTATAATAAAATTAATAACCCCTTCAAAATTGAGGGAATAAGAAGACGTAATTCCTAAATATTCATTCTTCACTTTAATCACCTCATCCGATCCGTAAAGAATCATATTTAAAGCTTCTTCAGGAATTTCTTCTACCGGAGTATCAAGTGTAAAATGATGTTTATAAGCAATTGCTTCCAGCTGTTTAAAAATCCAGTTATTCTTATGTGTACCAAGTGGACTTAATCCTCCTTTACGAATAGACAAGGATGGATCGGGAATTATTTTATCAAGATCTATTTCAGAAACAACCCCTAAGCCATTACAGCGAGGACAGGCACCATAGGGTGAATTAAAGGAAAAGCTGTTAGGCTCCGGTTCGTTGTACGAAATACCAGATGCAGGACACATAAGTAACTTACTGAACCAATGTACACTGCTCTTTTTTTCATCATAAACCATCAACACTCCTTTACCTTGTTTCAATGCGGTTTGAACACTTTCTGTGATCCGTTGATGTGATGCTTCTGAGACTTGTACCCTATCAACAACCAACTCAATATCATGAATCTTATAACGATCGAGATACATCCCGAAAGAGATCTCCTGAATTTCACCATCTACACGAACTTTAAGAAAACCCTGACGGCGAACCTGTTCAAACAACTCCCTGTAATGACCTTTCCTCCCTTTTATTAAAGGAGCCAATATGCTGATATTTTCCACTGAAAACTGATTTTCAATCAATTGCACAATCTGCTGTTCGCTATAACGAACCATCTTTTCACCACTTACATACGAATATGCATCAGAAATACGAGCATAGAGTAAACGAAGAAAATCGTAAATTTCGGTAATTGTTCCAACCGTAGAACGTGGGTTTTTCCCGGTAGTTTTTTGCTCGATAGAAATTACAGGACTTAATCCGTTGATTTTATCGACATCCGGACGTTCCATATTTCCAATAAACTGACGGGCATAAGCCGAAAAAGTCTCCATATATCGGCGTTGTCCTTCCGTATAAACAGTATCAAACGCCAGAGACGACTTCCCACTCCCGCTTAATCCAGTAATAACCACCAGCTTATCACGAGGAATTATCAAATCAACATTTCGAAGGTTATGAACCCGAGCCCCGTAAATTTCGAGTTTTTCGTTGTTCTGCATAGTATCGTAAGAAATAAAGCAGGCAAAGTTACCTGTTTTCGGAATTGATTATTGTATCACCAAACAAGAATTCTGCATTCTTATTTTTTCTCAACATTTTAGAATATTGTATTGATTCCGGGTCAGGAATTTTAATCAGGTATTCTATTCGATTTTTATTGGTAAGTTTTGGTTTGCGAATCCAAGGATTAAGCTCTTTCAGCAATCTGTAGCTAACATTGTAAGATTTTGCAAAGTCAACCATATTGGTAATTGATGAGTCAATCTTTACCACTTTGTATTCAATTGGTTGGTATAAATCTTTAAAACGCAGATAGTAGCCATATTTTACAGCATTATTAAATAAAATTTTTGCACTCAATATCCGGTAAAGATAGCGGGCAGTTTCATCATTTAAATAGAGATCATAGTAAGAACTCGACTTTTGAAATTCGAGTTGTTTTTTCACTCCGTATTCGCCCATATTGTATCCGGCAGCAGCAAGAGTCCAGTTGCCAAGCATATCTTTTGACCGTTGAAGATACTTACAGGCTGCTTCTGTTGCTTTTTCAAGATTGTATCGTTCATCAACCTCTTCGCTGATTTCCAATCCGTAACGCTGACCTGTTTCTTTCACAAATTGCCAGAAACCCGCTGCACCTGCTGATGAAGCTGCATTCAGAAAATGACTTTCAATCAATGCCAGATACTTAAAATCATCCGGAAGATTATTCTTTTTTAAAATCGGTTCAATAACCGGGAACCAACGATATGCACGTTTCATCAACAGCATAGTATTTGATTGCCAGAATGTATTTAGCAGCAATTCCCGCTCCAATCCTTCCCTGACGTAAAAAGTATCCAACGGAACAGCTTCTCCAGCAAAACTTAGATAGTTCGGAACCTCAGGGCTAAACAGACGATAATTTTCCTGATAGGCCATACGATATGAACTGTCAGTAGTTTTTTCACGGTTTGAACCCATGAAAAACAAAAACCAAAACACTAAAAATAAGCTGACTGACGAGTTAAGGACTAAAAATCCATAGAGAATTTTTCGTTTCATAGTTCCATTTTAAAATTCAACGCAAAGGTCAGGATAAAATTTCACTCCTGTATTCCAAAACAAAAATAAAGACTGCTCACGCCTGCATTCTAACCATTGTTTTTGATGTCCTAAAAACCAAACAAACTATGAAAAATAAGAAAGACATCAAACCCAGATAAATGCAAGAGAGCAGTCTTAATCTTTAGTACCGGAATCCCGGCTTAAAAAGGCCAGAACTGATTGTCGAACCAAATACTTTCTTTTAACTCCTCATTTAGTTTATTCAGAAAATGATGATGACCTTTTTCCCAATCTGCAAGCATTTTGTACATTTCTTTTTCGTTAGGATCTTTCGCTGCTTCCGCACGATCACTATAAACTTTCACAGCCCGGGTTTCAAAATCTATTGCAGCACTAATTGCAGCGGCTTCAAAACTTGCAGCAGAAATCTGTTTCTTAATTTCTTTTGTAAAAACCTCAAGTACAATCTCTCCATTTACGTCTGTTTCCGGAAGTTTGTTTTGAGCAAAAGAGCTATTTTGGGCATAATGTGCAAATTGTTTCGATAGAAACTTGATGTGTTCTTCTTCCTCTTCTGCCATCATAGAAAAAACTTTCTTCACAGCAGGACTATCCGTTTTTTCGGCAATGTTTGAATAAAACGCTTTCCCTCTACGTTCCAGAAGAATTGCTTCTTTTAAAATATCGATTGCAGTTTTTGAGTCCATAAAATATCGTGTTTAATTGTTTTCATAGGGTTAATATATTTGAAACAAGCCGGATATATTTTTGTTTGAGCAATTCTGTGATAAATCATTATTTTTGTTAAAGATTTTCAATAGACCACATCTTTATGCCAACACTAGCAATCCCTGAACAAAAGCTTATTCGTTTCTTTGAAGAAACCTTCCATAAAAAGCCTGAATCTATACAATTGCTCCCTCTTTCAGGTTCTAACCGTCGGTATTTCAGAATGAAATCCGGCAATTTTTATTGTTTGGCAGCTTATAATGAGGACCTCCGTGAAAACAACGCCTTCATCAAATTTACTGAGCATTTTTTATCGATAGGATTAGCTGTTCCCAAAATATATGCACAATGCCCAGATGATTTCTTATACTTAATTGAAGATCTGGGAGATACAACCCTATATCAACTTCTAACAGAAACTCGAAAGGGGAAAAGGCTTTCGCCTGAAGCATTACATGTGTATGAAAAAGTAGCTGGATTACTTCCCGAATTTCAAATAAAAGGAGCTGAAAATTTTGATTTTACAGTTTGTTACCCACGGCAAAGTTTCG
The DNA here is from genome assembly GCA_963667975.1 of Bacteroidales bacterium. GTDB lineage: Bacteria > Bacteroidota > Bacteroidia > Bacteroidales. The sequence goes on along the minus strand of OY764079.1, from coordinate 1,752,539 downwards.
ATCGGCAATCCATGATGTGGGATTTAAACTATTTTAAATATTATTTTTTAAAACTAGCTGGAATACAATTTGATGAACAGCATCTTGAAGATGATTTTAAAACCCTGTGTGATTTTTTACTTGAAGCACCCAAAGAGTATTTTCTCTATCGTGACTTCCAGTCCAGAAATATAATGCTGGTTGAAAACAACCCATATTTCATTGATTACCAGGGAGGAAGAAAAGGAGCTTTACATTATGATATTGCATCGCTTTTGTATGACGCAAAAGCAGATTTAGCACCAGAAATCCGTGAATACTTACTTACAAAATATCTGGATTCTCTGGAAAAAATGATTCCGGTAGATCGTTCCCAATTCCATCAACATTTCACAGGATTTGTACTGATTCGAATTCTTCAGGCATTTGGAGCATACGGATTCAGAGGATATTACGAACGTAAGGAACACTTTTTAAAAAGTATTCCTTACGCCGCTGAAAATCTAAAGTATATTGTTGAAACATATGGCTTACCTGTTAAGCTACCCGTATTAGAAACAGCTATCAAACATATTATCAATCAGTTTACATTTCAGGAATTTACAGATAAAAAAAATATTTTAACTGTTCAGATTACTTCTTTCTCTTATAAAAAAGGAATTCCGGAAGATAAAACGGGAAACGGAGGGGGCTTCGTTTTTGACTGCCGGGGATTACCCAACCCTGGAAGATACGATCAATACAAACAACTTACGGGCAAAGATGAAGCCGTTATTGCGTTTTTGAAAAAAGAGCCAGAAGTAGATCAATTTATAGCACTCACTCAAAATCTGGTTGACGCATCTGTAGAAAGATATATTGAACGAGAATTTACGAGTCTGATGGTAAATTTCGGATGTACCGGAGGGCAACATCGATCGGTATATTGCGCAGAAGCAATATATAATCATCTAAAGTCCAAATATAAAATCAACATAAAGCTGAATCATCAAGAATTTCCTAGTATCTGACCAAAAAAAATAATCACAGCTATTCAAAAAATAAATCAGCTCAAAGCCTGTTTATTATTAAAAATTGATATATTTGCAATGTAAAATTTCACAATTCTATGAAGTATAAAATTGTTATTCAGGTTATTCTGGGAATAGTAGCGATTGGTCTATCGTATTGGATTTATGAAGGCATCATGAAACCAGAACGTTTTAAAACAGAAGTCTCAAAACGCAATGATGCAATTATTGAAAAACTGAAAGATATCCGCACCATTCAGGTTGCATACAAAGGCGTTTATGCAAGATATTGCTCAAGTTTTGATACTCTTGCTATTTTTCTTGAAAAGGGGAAACTCCCGTTAGTTAAAAAAGAAGGTAACGTACCTGATACTTTAACAGAAGCTCAGGCACTTAAAATGGGACTCGTAAAACGCGACACTGTTTACGTAAGTGCTTACGAATCACTATTTGGAAGTCAAGGAAAGAAAATTGATATTCAAAAGCTCAGGTATATTCCTTTCAGCCAAAATAAAGAATTTGAAATGAAAGCAAGCTCTGTAAACAAAGGAAATATACAAGTTCCTGTATTTGAAGTACTTGCGCCATACGATTCATATATCAATGATATGGATGAACAGTTGGTTCGTAACCTCAATGTAAAAGCAAAAGATATGGATCGTTACGCTGGAATAAAACTGGGATCACTTGACGAACCATCTACGGACGGAAACTGGGAATAAACCTAAAACAATCTGCTTATGCTGGTAAAACATTTGGTTGCCACAGACAGCGATTTTGAAAAATATTTACCCGCACAATTAAGATTATCCATCCAATGTTCAACGGATGGATTTTCTTTTATTTTATTCTCTTCACTTGAGAATAAAATTATCGAAATTGCTGATTTTGGACATGATGCTGAAGGGTGGGAAAATGCGTTTTCCCGCATCAGGTCTGATCATTCTTACCTATTCAACGGGAATTATCAATCAATCAAAATACTGGTAGAACCATCCTCCTTTTTGCTGGTTCCTGACCAATTTTACAAACAGGAAAACGAAACAAAACTCTTTGAAACAAGTTATCCTGTAAATAAAAAGCAGAAGTTACTGGTAGATAATCTGCCCAAGCTTAATTCAAAGCTGATTTATGAAATTGACCAACGATTATCGATGTGGCTTGACCAACAATTTCCGAAGGCAATTATTACTTCACATCTTACTCATTGGATACGCTTAATCCATGCCGTGAATGCTTTGAACACATTCCCTTACAAAGTGTTCATCAATATAAGAGATGGTTATTTTGATCTGGCAATTTTAGCAGAAGAAAGAATTGAACTAATCAATACCTTCCAGTTTAAAGCAGCAGAAGATGCAGTATATCATCTTTTAAACACCACCCGAAGCCTGGGCAGAGATCCCGGTGTATTCAATCTTATCATCTCCGGAAAAATTGAACAGGATTCACTACTATACAATCTACTATATAAATATGTAAAAAATATTGGTTTTGCACCAATGTTAAACCGTTTCGATAAGCCGGAAACATTAAAAACTACTTCACCTCATCTTTATTATACGTTAATACACTCCGAAATATGCGAATCATAAGCGGATATTTAAAAGGGCGAAGACTTCCTGCAACCGAACTTCCAGCACGTCCAACAACTGATATGGCAAAGGAAGCTCTGTTCGATATCTTAAAAAATCTGGTTGATTATGACGAAGCAAAAGCACTTGATCTCTTTGCCGGCACCGGGAACATCAGCTATGAAATGATTTCGAGAGGATGCAAACATGTACTTGCCGTTGAAAAAAATCCTAAATGTGCTGAATATATTCGTGAAGTTGGCAAATATCTGAAAATTGACAATCTCATGGTTTTAAAAACCGATGTATTCCAATTTTTGAAAACCGCAAAAAATGATTTTGACCTGATCTTTGCTGATCCTCCGTATGATTTGCCAGAATTAGCTTCACTTCCATCAAAAATTTTTGAAGCAGGGATTCTGAAAACAGGAGGCTGGTTTATTTTGGAACATCCTCAACAATATGACTTCTCTGAATCACCTTTCTTTCATCGCCATCGTAACTACGGAAAAGTAAACTTTACCTTTTTCCACATAGATGATATTGAAAATGAATAAATTAAGAAACAGCTGGATAACAAAGCTCGAACTACAACCACATCCAGAAGGAGGTTATTTTAAAGAAACATATCGTTCGGATGAGATTGCAATTGAAGATGCTGCAAAACTTGGGTTTAACGGGAATCGTAATTTTTGCACTGCTATTTACTATCTTCTAGAAGGGACTGACTTTTCGGCATTTCACCGTATAAAATCGGATGAGATGTGGCATTTTTACGCTGGTTCTCCACTTATAATTTATATGATTGATGGAGCAGGAAATTATCGTGAAATCACATTGGGGAACAACCCTCAATCTGATGAATATCCACAATTTACAGTTCCCAAAAATGTATGGTTTGCTGCAAAACCTGTTGAAGAATCCTCATTTTCGCTGATTGGGTGTACCGTTTCTCCCGGGTTTAACTTTGCCGATTTTGAATTGGCTCAAAAAGCAAATTTTATAAAACAATATCCTGATTTGAAAGAGATTATCATGAGATTCTGCCGATAAAAGAACGATTATTTGATACTGTCCGAAACCGGATTTCCCTCTTTAAAATATCGTACGTTTACCAGATTTCCTTTCCCATCAAAAAAAGTCTCTTTCCCATTTTTGAGATTTTTATCGTATTCTGTTATTCGTATAAGTTTCCCCAAATAATCATAGTTTTTTTGAAGACCCTTTCCTTTCACAAAATCTCCTTCCCCAATAACAACACCCTCCTCATCAAAATATGTCCATTTTCCTTCAAACAATCCATTTTTGTAGCTCCCTTTAATTCTGATTCCTCCAGAAGGATAATAATGTAACGAAACACCTTCTAAAGTATCGTTTACATAATTATCAACACTCATAAGATAACCTTCCTTATTCCAACGCTTTGATTTGCCATTCCGAAGGTTATTCGAATACATCTCCTCGCTTTCCCGGTTGCCATTCGGGTACCATCTGCGATTAACCCCAATTAAATTTCCATTGTCATATTCCGACACCATCATCTCTTTTCCGTTAGGATGATACCAAACAGCTCTACCATGCAAAGATTTTCCTTTATACGTTAGTTCTGATCTAACTTCTCCATTTTCATAATAATCAATCTTCGTTTTAGAACATGATGTTAAAATTAACAATACTATTACAGGGAATACAATTAGAATGTTATTATTACGTTTCATAATCAAATTATTATGAGTGATCGAAAAAATTCATTATACAATGTGTAACTTTCAGAATAGTTTGTGCGTCCTATTTCTGAAAGCGCAAACAAAGGTAAGACGAAAAATGCAGGTAAGATGAAAGCAATTGTATATGCATTAATTTTTAGTGGGTTCTCGGGATTAAAATCATGTTCAGATTGTGTTTTACTTCGTCCTGCAAATGAAAAAAATATCCAGGTTGAAGCAATTCACTATGAAATACCCTTACAAAATTTAAAAAATCCTACTTGTCCATTGCGAAAAAGTGGCATTCATATAAACCAAAGCGACACTGAAGCAAAGATACTTTTAACTCCGGAAAAAGAAACAGAAGGCCTTGCCAATCTTGCTCCTGTAATGGCATTACCAGAAGATAAAGAAGTAGAAGAAGAAAATGGATTTCCGGAACTACCTAAACTTTCTATTGTACATCAGGAGTTAAGCTTCTTTTTAAACAGACAAATATAGTTTTACATTATATATTTTTCTCATCATTCTCTCTTAAAGGCTGTCTGTAACGAGCAGCCTTTATTTTTAAAAACCAACAAGGCAGAAGATTTTTTCCTCTGCCTTGTTAATTATGTTGAGTATAAGTTCTATTCAAGAATAGCTCTAACACCTGGCAACTCACGACCTTCGAGATATTCAAGCATTGCACCACCACCCGTAGACACATAACTTACCTGATCGGCAAGATTATACTGATTAATGGCTGCAACAGAGTCGCCACCACCAATTGCAGAAAATGCACCACTAATGGTTGAACTTGCAACTGCAATAGCCATTGACTTGGTTCCTTGTTTGAATGATTCCATTTCAAATACACCCATTGGACCATTCCAAAGTACTGTTTGTGATTTATTAATAAGTTCAGCAAAGCGACGACAGCTTTTTGGACCAATATCTAAACCCATCCATTTATCCGGGATTTCATCCGCATTGCAAAGTTGAGTATTCGCTTCATCTGAAAACTGATCAGCACAAATAGCATCCGTTGGCAGGTATAGATTTACCCCTTTGAGCATCATTTCCTGAACCATTTCCCGGGCCATATCAATTTTATCATTTTCGATTAATGAATCACCCACATTTCCACCTAAAGCTTTAATAAATGTAAAAGCCATCCCTCCTCCAATAATCATATTATCAACCTTTGGAAGAAGATTTTTGATAATATCTATTTTTGAAGAAACTTTTGCGCCACCAATAATTGCTGTAAATGGAGGTTGTGCCTCATTTAAAAGCTTGTTTAGATTACGAATTTCATTTTCGAGAAGTAATCCAAAATATTTTGCATTTGGAAAAAACCTAGCAATGGTTGCGGTTGAGGCATGTTCACGATGAGCTGTACCAAAAGCATCGTTAATATATGCATCACCCATGGACGCCAGTCTTTTTGCAAATTCCTCGTCTCCAGCTATTTCTTCAGGATAGAAACGCAGGTTTTCCATAAGCATTACATCTCCGGGTTTTAGTTCTTTGGCTACATCGAGAGTTCTCTGACCAAAGAGTTCCCGGGTAAAAATAATATTCCGATTGAGCAATTTTGAAAGATAGGGTGCTATTGGGGTAAGCGAATAATCCATTTCGAAACCACCTGTTGGACGCCCTAGGTGCGACATCAATATTACGGAACCTCCATCATGCAATACTTTGTTGATAGTTGGAAGAGATTCGCGAATACGCGTATCGTCAGTAATCTGACGATTGTGATTCAAAGGAACGTTAAAATCGACACGAATCAACACCTTCTTTCCTTTGAAATTCACATTGCTGATTTGCTTTGAACTGAAATTCATAACGTTAAGCATTTAATGATTCCTGATTATAAAGGTAGGTAAAAAAGCAATACGAACAGACGTTCCGGGTTAAACTTTAGTAAACTCTTTGAATACAAAGCTAAACTTCAACAGATTGCATCCTATTTGAATCGATGATTCAAAACAGATTATACCCTGTATTCTATCGTTAATAGATATAAACCGCATTTCGTCCGGATACAAATTGTAATTTTGCAGCTATTCAAAATAGTAATCTATGCCTCATTTTTCAGGAACATTTGCGACAAAGCTACCGGGAACGGATACATCCATTTTTGCGATAATGTCAGCATTATCACATGAACATAATGCAATTAATCTATCGCAGGGTTTTCCTGATTTTGACGTTTCAGATAAACTTATTGCCCTGGTTCAAGAGCAGATGCATAAAGGGCTGAATCAGTATGCTCCCATGCCGGGAATTTTGCTGCTACGTGAACAAATTGCCCTAAAAACAGAAAAACTCTACGGAGCTGTTTATCATCCTGAAAAAGAAATCAACATTACGGCCGGGGCTACTCAGGCATTATTTTCGATCATCACTGCGATTATTCACGAAGGTGACGAAGCCATTATTCTTGAGCCTGCATACGACAGCTATGCCCCAACGGTAAAGCTTTGCGGTGGCATTCCGGTTCATGTACCACTTGAACTTCCCGATTATCATGTAAACTGGGAGCTTGTGAAGAAAGTTATTAATCAGAAAACCAGGATGATTGTTATTAACACACCCCATAATCCTACCGGAAGTATTCTGAGCGATGATGATTTAAAGACACTGACAAAACTTACCAAAAATACTGATATAATTATCCTGAGTGATGAAGTGTACGAACATCTGATATTCGACAATATCCGTCACGAAAGTGCCTGCCGGTATCCAGAATTGGTTGAACGTAGCTTTATTGTGAGCTCGTTTGGGAAAACATTTCATGCCACAGGATGGAAAATGGGGTATGTACTCGCTCCCGAAAATTTGATGAAAGAGTTTCGGAAAGTGCATCAGTTTACTGTTTTTGCCTGCAATACTCCGGTTCAGTATGCAATGGCTGAGTATCTGAAAGATGAAGCAAATTATCTTCATCTGAACCAATTTTATCAGGACAAACGAGACCTGTTTCTGAAATTAATTCAAGGCTCAAGATTTGAAATAGTACCCTGTCGCGGAACCTATTTTCAGGTATTAAACTATAACAGAATCTCTGATGAAAAAGAGATAGATTTTGCCAAACGCTTAACCGTTGAGCATAAAATTGCTTCAATTCCAATTTCACCTTTTTATCAGAAAGCCATCAACAATAAAAATCTCCGGTTTTGCTTTGCCAAAAAGGACGAAACATTGATGAAAGCTGCTGAAATTCTTGTAAAAATTTAAGGAATGAGGCAACGATAGGCCACATACTAATCTGTCAGTACAATCGTTTTTATGAACATTGCGATGTTTATAAAAGTCGCAAAACAAAAAAAGGGAAAACCAAAGGAATGGCTATATTAGCCAGCTATAAAACAAAGAAAAAAATGCTAGCAGGAGTTCTTTTACAAATCGTAGAATCAGGTGCAGTAGCTGATACGTTAAATACTGCCACACAAGCTGTACATACTGTGGCTCAAGGCCCAGTAGAAGAAAAAATGAGTTTACTAAGTTTAGTTATGAAAGGTGGAGTTATTATGATTCCCCTGTTGATTCTTTCGCTCATAACAGTTTATGTATTTATTGAACGATATATGCTAATCAAAAAAGCATCCAAAGAGAATCATGATTTTATCAACAGCATCCGTGACTTTGTACTTAACGACCGTTTAGATTCCGCACTTTCGCTTTGCAAATCAACACAAAGCCCGATAGCCAGAATGATTGAGAAAGGACTAAATCGTGTAGGCCGTCCATTGAAAGAAATTGAAGAGTCTATTGAGATTGTGGGTAAATTTGAAGTTTACAAACTGGAAAAAAACCTTGTGATTCTGGCAATCATTGCAGGGATTGCTCCTATGTTTGGATTTATCGGTACAATTATCGGGGTCATCAAGATTTTCCATGACATCTCGCTTGCCGGCGATGTAAGTATTTCGAGTGTTTCGGCAGGTTTGTATGCCAAAATGGTTTCAAGTGCCGGCGGTCTTATTGTAGGGATTATCTCCTTTATCTGTTACCATTGGCTGAATATCATGATTGAAAAGATTGTTCAGAAAATGGAATATAACGCGGTTAATTTTATCGATCTACTTCAAGAACCTTCAAAATGAAATTAAGAAGCAGAACCAAAATAACAGCCGAAGTGGCTACCAGTTCGATGAACGACATCATGTTCTTTTTAATGTTGTTCTTTCTAATTATGTCCACTTTGTTGAATCCAAATGTTATTAAACTTTCTCTTCCGAGTTCAAAACATAATCAAACTCTGCATCAAAAAGAAGTCTCACTTTCTATAACCAAAGAGCGGCAATTTTTCATCAATAACAAACCTATTGCCTTTGAGCAAATAGAAAGTGAATTGATTAATGAGTTAAAAGATGCCCGCGAAGCAACCGTAATTCTCAGGTGTGATAATACCAGAACGGTGCAGGATTTAGTGGATGTTCTCGAAATCGGAAATAAGTTGAAGATAAAGATGATTCTTGCAACAAAAGCACCCAATGGAGCAGCTCAACAATAATAAGGAAGTTGTACGGAACAATGTTTTTGGCATTGCCGGATCAATCGGGTTTCACTTGGTTTTGATCGTGCTTTTGCTTTTGTCCTATTACAAAACTCCCAATCCTCCTTTTCCTGATACCGACGGAGGCGGTGGTGGCGGTCTTGGTATTGAAGTAAATTTGGGAAATTCAGACAATGGGATGGGCGATGTAGCCAATAACATGATTTCGTTCCCCGAATTTAAATCGAATCTTCAGGAAATCGAAAATCCACCTGATGTTTTCCCTAAATCAACGGAAACTATTAATAGTGATTATGTAACTTCGGAACATGGCGAAGCTACCTCGATCAATCAAAATCAGAAAAAGAATCCTGTTGAAACGAGTGAAGAAGCAGTAAATCCGAATTACCTTTATCATAAAAAGAAACCAAACAGTGATGGTACTACAGGCAAAGAAGGGAATCAGGGTGATCCAAACGGGGATCCGAATAGCAAGTACTATTACAAAGGATCCGGGACTGGCTCGGGCACAGGAACTGGCTCGGGAATAGGTTCTGGCACAGGTTCTGGAATAGGCAGTGGTAATGGGAGTGGTATTGGCACAGGTAATGGGAGTGGTATTTCATTTAAACTGAACGGAAGAGTTTCGCGTGCGTTGCCTAAACCTGACTATTCATCGAATGATCAGGGAACCGTTGTTGTAAAAATATGGGTGAACCAAAAGGGAGAAGTTACCCAGGTGCAGGCCGGAGAACGTGGAACAACGACCACCGATCGTAACTTATGGCGGCAGGCTGAAGATGCCGCTTCAAAATCAAAATTCAGTGCAAATCCGGATGCTCCCGAGGAGCAGATTGGAACTATTACCTATAAGTTTATCAAATTAAATTAGTATTCTGAAATCATGAATCAATATCAGGAAGTGCTGGACTATATGTTCAGCACTTTGCCTATGTTTCACCGCATTGGCGTAGCCGCTTACAAAGCAAATCTGGACAATACACACGCTCTGATGGAGTATCTGCATCATCCTGAAACAAAATTCAAAACCATACATATAGCCGGAACGAATGGTAAAGGTTCTACTTCACACATGCTGGCATCCATATTTCAGGAAGCCGGATATAAAACCGGACTCTACACCTCTCCTCATTTGCGCGACTTCAGAGAACGCATCCGCATTAACGGAGAGATGATTCCGGAAGAGAAGGTTATCGCATTTGTGAATAAACATAAGGCATTTTTTGACACGTTACATCCCTCTTTTTTTGAAACGACCGTAGGGCTGGCTTTCAATTATTTTGCAAATGAAAAGGTTGATATTGCCATTATAGAAACCGGGCTGGGTGGCCGACTGGATTCTACCAACGTTATATTGCCCGAAATAGCTGTAATTACAAACATTGGAAAAGATCATACCCAATTTCTGGGCGACACACTTGAAAAAATTGCTTCGGAAAAAGCAGGCATTATTAAACCCGGCATTCCCGTAGTGATTGGAGAAACACATCCTGAAACCGAAATTGTTTTCCACAACAAAGCTTCGGAATGTAATTCTCCGCTCCTCTTTGCCGATCAAAAATACAGGATAGTCTGCAATGATTATCACTCTGAATCACAACGCACATTCCTCAGTATGGAAGTTTTATTTCCAGATGGTAGTGTGCACTATTTCGAAAGTGAGTTATCCGGAATCTATCAAACCAAAAATATCCTTACTGCACTTGTAGCGGCTTACGAGCTAAAAAGCAAGGGATGGAGATTATCAGAAAAAGCTATAGAAATCGGCATTCGGCATGCTGCCACTAATACCGGACTAATGGGACGATGGCAGATTCTCGGACAAAAACCGCTTACGGTTTGCGATACAGCACACAATGTTCACGGTATAGTCGAAGTTTTGAAGCAACTCGAAAAAATTAAATTTCAGAAACTTCATATTGTATTTGGAATGGTAGATGATAAAGATATAAGTGGTGTACTGGAACTGATGCCCAAAGAAGCAATTTATTATTTCTGTAAAGCAGGTATTCCCCGTGCTATGGATGCTCAAAAACTTGCTACAATCGCCGGAGAATCGGGACTTAATGGAAAAACCTGCACTACTGTGAATGATGCACTACAACAGGCCCGCGAACAGGCTCAACCCAATGATATGATTTACATTGGAGGGAGCACCTTTGTGGTGGCCGAAGTAGTGTGATGAAAATGAGCCGTGAGTATATTCGACAAAAATATTCCTGCTCCCCACATTTTACCTCCTTCATATTTTGTCAGATAAATCCGACCAGAGTCTGTTTTACTCTGTTACAAACGCCAAAAAGAAACTCGACAGTTTTCGGCGTTTCGTTTTTTCACTAGAAATCTGTCAGAGGTACAGTTACAGTTGGAATCAGGAGGAGCCAGCCCAGAATTACCATCAACAAAATGAATGGCCAGGCCCACTTAAACCACTTATTAAACGGAATGCGTGCAATCTCCAACACACCAATTAACACTCCGGATGTTGGAGTAATCAGATTTGTAAAACCATCTCCAATATGGAAAGCGGTAACAGTAGCCTGTTTCGACAAACCAATCATTTCGGAAACATCACGTAAAATAGGCATAATCAAAGCGGCCTTTGCTGTCCCTGAGGTTATTATTGCATTTAATCCCGACTGAAATGTGTACATCAATGAGATGGTTGCGACATTATTCAATCCCTGCATTGAGTTTGAAATGGCATACAATAGGGTATCAATCACTTTCCCATCTTCCAGTATCACGATAATGCCGCCGGCCAAACCTACCACCAAAGCCGCCGACATAATATCCTTTGCACCCGTAACAAAAAGTTTTGTAATCTCATTAGGCGATTTACCCATGGCAATCCCTGTAATAATTGCCATCGCAAAAAACAGTGCTGCAATTTCAAGCAATGACCAGTCGAAGCCCATCACTCCTACCATCAGATATACAATGGTGAATAACAGTATCGACAAAATAAAATACTGCATTGATTTCCGAACAGTAATAAAGCCCACAACCGCAAACAATCCGGTAACAATCGGAAGCATGGGCAACTCAAAGATCGATTTCCCCACTTTCAGAGTATTCATAGGTATCGCCACTGCGTAAGCGATGGCTGTGGTAAGAATCATAAAGTAAGCAATCCATGATGAACGTGAGGCAGATTGATTCAAATCCCCCTCTGCCTGACTATGATGTTCGCGCCAGTAAGCATCACTTTCGTAAACAGGCGATTTTGTGGGATTCTTTTTTACTCTGGCTGCATAACGAAGCACATAACCGATCCCCACTATATTAACTACAGTCCAAATAACAAACCGATATTCGATACCCGAAAAAAGTGGTAATCCAGCAATCTCCTGAGCAATACCAAGCGTAAACGGATTAAGCAGGCAGCCTGCAAAACCAATTCCGGCAGCGATAAAACACATACAAACCCCTACAATAGAATCGTAACCCATCGAAATAGCAAGCGGCACAAAGATGATTACAAAGGCAATCGTCTCCTCACTCATCCCAAAAACTGCCCCAAAGAAGCTGAACATCAGCATTACCAACGTAATGATGATATTATTGACGCCCACTTTCCGGAAAAACATATAACGTTCCAAACGCTTGCTTTTGGCTAAAAACGAACCAACTCCGGCATCAATCGCTTTGCTTTCGTTCAGGATCCAGAAAGCGCCACCCAATATCAGAATAAATACAATAATCTTAGGAGAACGGACAAATCCTTTGTAGAAAGCCGAAAACAATTGCCAGGTCTGAGCTTGCTGGTCAACCTGATGGTACGAACCTGTAACAATCATCTTGTTTTCATCGCGGGCAAATTCACCGGCTGGAATAAACCAGGTAGAAATTGCAGCAAGCAGAATTACTGCAAACACAATGACATAAGTGTGCGGAAATTGTCGTTTTTTCGCCATAGAGTATTAAATTTTAGGAAACCAAAGGTAAAAATAATTTGGAGATTGGAGAATGTACCCAACAGGTATTTCAGTTACGAAGCTTACAATCAATTAATTGATACAGATCTTCCAAATTGGAATTTTGGAATACGTCCACACGAAAACCACGACCTTCTGCATAAACTTTTGCTGTACGAATAATCATTTTTAGATCTTCAGATACAACGCTTTGCAATGCTTCTTCCGTTGCTTTCCCTCCATAAACCAACGCCAACTTAAAGTATCCTTTGCATGGAATTAAATAAATAAGCACCCGCTTTTTGTCCCTGATACGAAAACTCCATCCAAAACTTTTTCCAGCATAATTCCACTCTTCAGTAGCATCTGGTTTGCAATTGTATACATGCTGTTTCAACACCTCCCATAAAGAATAGGATTCTGCCAGCACATCCTGCAAATCAGCAGGTGCCGGACAATTTTCTTTCGATTCAAAAACACTTAGTGCCATATTCTATATTAATTTTGAAAAATGAATTCTGTTTAAACTCTACGAGTTTTTAGACCTGTCATATTACCCATTACATCGTTAAAGACATAAATAATCCAAAACCATTTCAGAAATATACAAGTATAAGAATAATTGACACATTTTCTAACTATCAAATATTCAGACTATCATTTATTTTCTTGGCAATTGCTTTCGGGATGGGCAAGTCACTTTTCACTTCAAACCCCAGTAGATCTCGTATTACGACCGAGGAAATCATACAGCCAAACAAAGGCGGCATATAGGATACCGTTCCCACGATCGACTTTTTATTTTGCTCGCCATGGGTTTCCTGTACCGATCCCTCAAATAAAAGTTCTGGAGTAAACACTACCTTAACCCCGGTATAGATGTTCAATTTGTGTAACCGTTTCCGTAAAACATCAGCCAGCGGGCACATATATGATTGAGCAATGTCTGCAATATGCACCTGCGTTGGATCAATCCTGCCACCTGAACCCATTGAACTCACAATTTTCAAACCCAGATTTACCGAATGATAGATTAAAAATATTTTAGGAGACAGCGTATCTATCGCATCTACTACATAATCATACGGATGTGATTTTAACAAATCAACCATTGACTCATCTTTCAGATATGTTGGCACTATTTCAAGTTGTAGTTCAGGATTTATATCCAGAAGCCTTTGCTTCATTATCTCGGCTTTCTGTTTTCCGATGGTGCTATGCAAAGCAACAAGTTGGCGGTTCAAATTGGTCAGATTCACCGAATCACCATCAGCAATGGTCATTCGGCCAACACCTGCCCTGCAAATCATTTCAGCAGCGTAAGCACCTACGCCACCCAGCCCGACAACAAGTACATGCTTGTATTTCAACGCTTCTATCCTGTCGGCACCAAATAAAAGCTCAGTGCGATTCAGCCAATTTATCGATTCCATTTTGCAAAAATACGAAGGTAATTCATACCAACCAATTGTCTGATTTCCTCCTCGCTCTTCTGCATTCGGATAGCTGCAAACTGAATAATTTGGCCGATCGAAAAATGACTATCATCGGTCTCCAGAAAAAACGGGAGATTACACTTGCTTTGCAACGTACGTGAAGCGGCTGATTCTGGATTTTGTAAAGTAGATCCAAATGATAAGATAAATCCTGCATCAATCCATTTATTTGCAATATCCTGTCTCTGATTAAACCCATGAATGATGACAGGGACGGTAATCCGCAGCTCTTTCACAAGGCAAATCAGTTCATCCTGAGCACGTACACAATGAACAATCAAAGGTTTTCTTGATTCTTCAGCACAAATAGCTGCAAAACGGAAATTCTCAGTCTGGATTTTCCAATCGGCACCGCGTAAACGGTCGAGGCCTGTTTCGCCCACAGCAACTATGCCCTTTAAGTACAGACAAGCTTTGAATTCATGTTTTTGCCCATCCGTAAGCATCTGCAAATGACTCCACGGATGCAATGCCAGCGAATAACAAATACCTTCCTTCCGCTGCGGAAAACAATGTAACAGCCCATCCTTAAAGTCAAGATTATAAATCCTCACTTCTTCCGCATTAGTTTGCATTTGATGGCTGTGAATATCAATGGCCGGGAAATAATTATGCATAGTAAAAAAACACTTAAAATTTAAAAAAGAAAGAAAAACAGGGCTTATTAATTCTGGTTTTAAAAATATAGCACAGAAAGCCAAACAAATCAAAAGAGAAACTTTTTCCCTCTTACTCAACAATTGCAATTAATTGATCACTCCTGTCTATTTCATATATAAAGAATACTTAAACTTTAAACTAATTTCATATAACAAACTCCGACATGTGTTAATAATCGTCTCCATGTCATTATTTTTTTGGCATATCAAAGATACAATATTGTATTCTTGATATGCCAACTTAATATCGAAATTGTATTTCTGAAGTATCAATTTTGCCAGTGTAAGTACCTAGAAGTAAAAAAACGTACCAGGCTTGCATTTATCGTTTCTATGTATTTCTCCCCTATTTCTCATACTTTTGCAATTGTGATAAACAATACGAATTTGCCAAAGCTTTTTGTATGTATTCCGGTTTTAAATGAACTGGAAAATATTCCTGAATTACTCAATAATATCAGCAGACAAAACTATCGCAATTTCAAAGTGATTATATGTGTAAATCAGTCGGAAACATGGTGGAACGAACCAGAAAAACACCAAATTTGCATTCATAATCAAAAAACGCTGGAACTATTAAATACCGAAAATCGTTTTCAACTGTTGGTAATTGACAAGTCATCACCCGAAAAAGGCTGGGTTGGAAAAAAACACGGAGTTGGTTGGGCTCGGAAAGTTGCAATGGATCTGGCAATTGAAGATGCTCTGCCTACCGATATTATTCTGAGTATGGATGCCGATACAGCATTTACTCAAAACTACTTTGAAGCCATTGCAACCCGAATGCATCATACTCCAAAAGCGATGGCACTGTCCGTTCCTTATATGCATCCCCTTTCGGGGGATGAAGCACTGGACAGGCTCATGCTGCGCTACGAAATATATATGCGGCACTACGCACTCAGTTTATGGATAATTGAAAATCCTTATGCATTTACTGCTATAGGATCGGCAATGGCAATTCCTGTTTGGGCATATAAAAAAGTAAATGGAATAAGCCCGGTTTTAAGTGGCGAAGATTTCTATTTTATGCTTAAACTAAGCAAATCAGGAGCTATTATCCATACTTGCAAAGAACGGATTTATCCCCAGGGACGATTAAGCAATCGCGTTTATTTCGGAACAGGACCTGCACTTATGAAAGGAAATTCAGGCGATTGGAGTAGCTATCCCATTTACCCGCAAGCACTGTTTCAAAAAATAAAAGAGAGCTTTCAAGCCTTTGAACTACTGTGGGAAAAAGATATTGATTTCCCGATGGATTCATTTCTTGCCGGGCAATTTAAGAATGCTCAATGGTGGATTCCACTTCGGGCAAACTACAAAAACAAAGCTCAATTTGTAAAAGCTTGTTGTGTAAAAACAGATGCATTACGTATTCTGCAATATTTAAAAGCACAATACAGCAATCAACCTGGTAATGATGAAAAAGAGCTGATTGCCTTTATGCAGAATTTCTATGGAACTAAAAACATAAAACTGGAGATCCCTGAGCTCAACTCTCTGAATTTCAAAACATCGAATATTACCCTTTTAAAAGCTATCCGGCAAAAACTTATGCAAAGTGAAGATGAATTTCGAGCAAAGCATGATAACAATCTCCATCCTGATGTAAAGAAATAAAAAACAGACATTCCTGAATCAAAATATCCCATAAACTTTTCCGAACTTCGCATCCTCGATCTATTTCAATTTTTGTAAACAATGAAATCGACTTCTTCACCCATTCTTCCGGTAATTCTGGGTCCCACAGCCTGCGGAAAAACCCGTTTGGCAGCCCTGCTTGCATACAAATTGGGAGGAGAAATCATCAGTGCTGATTCGCGGCAGGTTTTCAGGGGGATGACAATAGGCACTGGAAAAGATTACGAAGATTATTATGTGGAAGGAATTCAGGTTCCTTTTCATCTGGTTGATATACGCGATGCCGGATATGAATATAATGTATTTGAATTTCAGCAGGATTTCATTCAGGCTTTTGAAGGAATTATGAACCGGAACAAACTTCCTGTTTTATGTGGCGGCACCGGAATGTACATCGAATCGGTATTGAATGGATATAAACTGGTTGCAGTTCCCGAAAATGAAGTATTGCGAAAAGAACTGAATCAAAAGAATAACGAAGAGCTTAGTGCACTCCTTTCTCAATACCGCAACCTTCACAACACCACCGATATTACGAATCGTTCACGAACTATTCGCGCCATTGAAATAGAACTGTATCTGAACGAAAATTCAGACCTTAAAGTTCCTTTGCCCATATTTAAACCCTTAATTTTTGGGGTTAATTTTGATCGTGAAATAGTTCGTGCCCGAATTACACAACGGTTAAAAGTCAGGCTTGAATCCGGTATGATTGAAGAAGTACAAGCATTACTCGACTCTGGGCTTACCCCTTCACAATTAATATTTTACGGACTAGAATACAAATATGTAACGCAATATCTCGATCATCAGATTTCGTATAACGAGATGTTTACACTCTTAAACATAGCCATTCATCAGTTTGCCAAACGTCAAAACACCTGGTTTCGTCGTATGGAACGCAATGGAACACAAATACACTGGCTCTCACCAAACCTTACATTACACGAAAAAGTTGATGAGATTGCGGAGATAATCCAAAAAATCAGATAGTCACCCTTACGTCATAAACTATCAATTATTATTCAGAGAACAACATTATCAACCCAAACTCTATTAAACAAGAAAGAGCCGAATAATTTAAACTATCCGGCTCTTTTTCTTATATATCAGTAACTCAATAATTGATTACTTTTTGTAGAAAGGGATTTTCACAACCACTGCCTTAATCAGCTTTTCACGAATCTTCACATAGATTTCGCTCCCTAATTTACTGTGAGCTGTTTTAACATACCCCATACCAATCGCTTTTCCTAACGAAGGAGATTGTGTTCCTGAGGTAACTTCACCTATCACATTACCATCTGCATCGCAAATTTCATAATGCTGACGTGGAATGCCTTTGTCAATCATGTCAAAACCAACCAACTTTTGCTGAACACCCTCTTTCTTAAGGGTTTCGTTGTAATCTCTGTCGATGAAGTTATTTCCATCCACAAACTTTGTAATCCAACCTAAGCCAGCTTCAATAGGCGAAGTAGTATCATTAATATCATTACCATACAAGCAGAAGCCCATTTCCAAACGAAGAGTATCACGGCAACCTAAACCGGCAGGTTTGATTCCAAATTCAGCACCTGCTTCAAACACGGCTTTCCAGATCTTTTCAGCATCTTCATTTGCCATATAAATTTCGCAACCACCCGAACCTGTATAACCTGTAGTTGACAGAATTACATCTTTAACGCCTGCAAAATCAACTTTCTTGAAAGTATAATATTCCATATCTTCAATCGGTGTTGACGTAAGTTTTTGCATAGCTTTTAGTGCCAATGGTCCCTGAACTGCAAGCTGAGCAATTTCGTCAGAAGCATTGTAAAGTTCTTTTCCAATGGTTAATCCCATTATTTCGGCATGTTGCACACACCAAGCCCAGTCTTTATCGATATTTGCAGCATTTACAACCAAAAGATATGTTTCATTATTGATACGATATACCAGTAAATCGTCAACAATCCCACCTTTACCATTTGGGAAACATGAGTATTGAACTTTGCCGTCAATCAATGCTGCCACATCATTCGATGTCATTTTTTGAACAAATTCAAAAGCCTTTGGACCTTTTACCCAAAATTCGCCCATGTGCGAAACATCAAATACACCAACGCCATTACGAACATTATTGTGTTCAATAATTAATCCTTCGTACTGTAAAGGCATATTGTAACCGGCAAATGGAACCATTTTTGCTCCCATGCCAATATGAAACTGGGTGAATGCAGTGTTTTTCATGAATATCAATGTATTATAAGATAGAACAACATTTTACTAACTTTTACAAAGGTAATTATTTTTAGAAATATCACAATCTGGACTTCGGATGCTTTTTTGTATTTTTGAAAATTGATTTATTCAGCACTATTATGATTTTATTTAAACAACACACTCCTGCCTGGCTTATTTTTCTACTTGATTTTGCCATCGTTGCATTTTCTGTAGTGATGTCTTACCTCTTGCGATTTAATTTTAATGTTCCTGATAGCGAGTTGGTGAGTGTTCCTATCGTAATGAGCATTATTCTGACAATCCGAACCTTGTCATTCTTTATTTTCAAAACATTTTCAAGCATTATTCGCTACACCAGTAGTAGTGACGCAGTTCGTATCTTCTTAGTAATCTTTGGTGGAAGTATCCTTTTTTCGTTTGTAAATCTCGGAACATTTTATACTCAGGGTATTTTCATCATTCCTTTCTCCATCATTATTATTGATTTTCTGATTACGACCTTTTTAATGACATCATTCCGCTTGCTGGTAAAAATCATCTACCTTGAATTTATGAACCCCAACCGGGAAAAAGCAGATGTGATCATTTACGGAGCTGGCGAAGCAGGACTTATTACCAAACGCACTCTTGATCGTGATGCCGGGACAAAATACCGGGTAATTGCATTTCTGGATGATGACGAAAAAAAACAAGGCAAAAAACTTGAGAATGTCTCCATTCACCCTGTAATAGAACTGGACGAACTGCTTAAAGAAAACAATATAGCACAAATCATTATTGCCATCGGCAAAGTTTCAACAAAGCGCAAACAACATATTATAGAAAAAGCACTGGAATACAACATTCAGGTACTAACTATCCCTCCTGTAAGTCAATGGATTAATGGAGAATTGAGCTTTAAACAAATTAAAGAAGTAAAAATTGAAGATTTACTTGAACGTGAGGTAATTGAACTTGACAAATACAAGCTGGGGTCTGAATTAACCGGAAAAACGATTTTGGTTACCGGTGCCTGTGGTTCTATCGGTTCAGAAATTGTTCGACAGCTTGCCGCATTCCCCTGCGAAAAAATACTTATTCTTGATCAGGCAGAGACTCCTATGTATAATCTGGAAGTTGAGCTTTTGGTCAATTTCCGTACAGCTCATTTTGAATTTATTCTATGTGATGTAAATGATACAATCCGAATGCGAAATGTATTCGAAACTTTTAAACCTCAGATGGTTTATCATGCAGCTGCATACAAACATGTTCCCGTAATGGAGAGTAACCCTTACGAAGCGGTATTGGTAAACGTTTCCGGAACCCGTAATCTTGCTGATTTATCAGATGAATTTGGAGTTGACAAATTTGTGATGATTTCCACCGATAAAGCTGTAAATCCCACAAATGTGATGGGAGCCTCCAAGCGCATTGCTGAAATTTACATACAAGCTCTTTCACAAATCTCGAAAACTAAATTTATAACTACACGCTTTGGAAATGTATTAGGATCAAACGGTTCAGTCATTCCATTGTTTAAAGAACAAATCGCAAAAAGAGGTCCAGTTACCGTAACACATCCTGATATTACCCGCTATTTCATGACAATTCCTGAAGCATGTCAACTGGTTTTAGAAGCTGGAAACATGGGGCATGGAGGCGAAATTTTTATGTTCGACATGGGTGAATCTGTTAAAATTGTTGATCTGGCAAAAAAAATGATCCAACTTTCAGGCTTAACTCTTGGGAAAGACATTCAAATCGTATTTTCAGGACTACGTCCTGGTGAAAAACTTTACGAAGAACTCCTGAGTAATAAAGAGAACACTTTGCCAACCCACCATCCTAAAATACTTATTGCCAAAGTAGAGCTTCACGACATCGATACCGTTAAACAAAAAGTGGATGAGCTTATTCTCAAACTTGCAGAACATAATAACCTTAGTATTGTATCAGAAATGAAACAGCTCGTTCCTGAATACAAAAGTCAAAACTCAGTTTTTGAACAACTTGACAAATTATAAACGAAACACAATATGAAGATTAAATCAGAGACCCCCATCGAAGAATTGGTTCAGGAATATCCGGAAACCGTTATATTTTTATCTCAAAAAGGGATTCGCTGTATAATATGTGGAGAACCAATCTGGGGTACATTAGACGAGGCTATGCAGGAAAAGGGATTTACAGGAGACATGAAATATCAGACTCTTTTGGATATTAACCAGCTTGTAAATCAAAAAAACAGATGATTAAACACAATAAAGGCCGTAATTTGATTTCACGACCTTTATTATATCCTATCGAATATTTACTTAGAGCTTATAGAGAATTCCAAGATTTAATCCCAGAGTTGTAGTACTTGTTTCATCAGTGAAAATCATATTGTAGCGTAGATTTGCATTAAAATCCATTTGATCACTTAACTCATAAAGGATACCCAATACAGGTGCAAAACCAAATTTAGTAACGGATGTACTTGCATCTATATTCATCAAAGTCACGCTGGTTTTAAAATTGTAGATCCCTAAGTTAGCACCTACATAAGGATTCAGTTTTTCACCCGGTTTAAACAGATATTCGCCCGTAGCAACAATTGGCATAATGCTATAAGAGCCATCATCATAATCTTTCATTCCAAAAGAATAATAACCTAAATTAGCCCCAATTGCAACGTTTTCGGCAACCATATATTTATATTCAGCCATACCGCCAATCCCCATTTTTGCCGCATCTCAAAAATCACCCATTGGAAGCATAATTCCTAAGCTGGCACCAATTTTCATGTCACCACCCTGCGCGCCTTTACCTGGCTTGTTGCAATCAATGCAATAATACCCATAATTACAATGCTAACTTTTTTCATAATCCTTTGATTTTAGTTATTAATATGTGTAAAAAGTATATACTTTTTACATACTCATAACATCATCTATTTTCTACTAAAAACCACAATAGTACACAATCACATATTGCATTAATATCCAGCAATATAAAAACGGTAATGTTAACAACTCAAGAATAAGTGTTGAAAAATTTATTTCACATATTATTAACACCCATTCATAATAAGCTTAACTTTGATTCATATTAACCAATTAAACCGAATTCTTATGAAAAAATTATTCTTAGCTATCATTGTATTAGCAATTGCTATCTCCGCAAATGCACAATTTAAACCAAGCCAGGGAGATTTTTCTGCTGAGGTAAACTTTCGTCCATTAAGTGCAAATCCCATTCAGATTGACTATCTAAAAGGTCGCATGTTCCTGAATTCTGACATGGCTATTCGTTTAGGGCTAGAGCTAAACTCATATAGCGAAACATCCAAAAGTACGAACACGGCAAATCCTCCAATAACCGAAGAAACAACCAATAAATATATGATATTTGGATTGCGTCCAGGTATTGAATTTCATATGAAAGGCACTGACCGTTTATCTCCTTATTATGGTGCAGAAATTGCTTTTTCTATGAAATCAGCATCTACTAAAATTACAAATTTCAACAAAGTTGACGGAAGCAATGTTGAAGTTAACGGTGCATGGCAGGATGGTTCAAACATGGGCTATACCATGTTTGGAATAAATCTTCTGTTTGGAGCCGATTATTATGTAGCCAAACATCTTTATCTGGGTGCAGAAATTGGCTTTGGTTTTTTCAACTATAGCTATAAAGATACAGAAGTTACATCAGGGACCACTACAAAAACAACCCCAAATGGTTCTGATATGAATATGGGGGTAAACTTTAACTCTGCAATCCGTCTAGGATGGGCTTTCTAATTTAAAATAAACATTTCAGGGAAAGCTATTTGCTTTCCCTACTTATAATTTAAAACACAGTACTCTATGAAAAAAACTCTGTGGTTTATCGTATTTATGGGGCTGTTTTTTGTTTTTTCCTGTGGAAAAGATGACAACTTACAAAATAATAAAAACAAAGCCAGCAAACCCAATTACCCTCAAGGTGAAAATCTCTCCAATTTTGCAACCGGTCAGAATGGAAGCACAACCTTTTCTACAGGGGGATCACACCCTAACTTTGGAGGGAACAATACCAACGGGAACAATGAATCATGCATCACTGGAAACTGGATTACCAATAAGGATAATCCCAATGCGTGTCCGGATTACAATTACCACCTGAAACTCTGCTTTAATTCCAATCATACCGGAGAAGCTTGGCATCTGGACGAGTTTCTCTGTACGTTTAACTACCATAAGTACTTCAACTGGTCTTACGCAAATAAAAACCTAACTGTGACGTGGGATGACAGTCAATTGAGTTCGACATATGAGTTTAATTGTTCTTCAAACTCACTTAAAGTTGACTGGTTAACAGCCGGAAATAAAAAAGTGTTACACCGTGAATAATTAACAAAAATAAACCTAACGGGCAGAGTTAATTCTCTGCCTTTTTATTATACCTTTACCTAATAATTCTAAAAAGTACAATTATGAGAAAAATAGTATTACTCGCCATGGTATTGACAATTACATCGGCATCATGGGCTCAATTACCCAAAATTGGGGCACATGCAGGAATAAATCTCTCTACTATCACAGGAGACATGAATGGAATAGACAAAGGCATGAAATTCGGTTTAACCGGTGGTATTCATTATAATATCAAACTAATTCCTTTTATTTCATTACAACCTGAATTAAACTACGATCAGCGGGGGATTAATGCAAAATACACAACAATATTCCCTTCCGGCAAATTTGAGTACGATAACACTCTAAAGCTAGATTATTTAACAGTTCCTGTTCTTTTCAGAATTAATCCCCCCATGCTTTATCTTGAAGCAGGACCATATGTTGGATTTCTTCTAAATGCTAAAAACGATATTTCTGTTACTATTACGGGAACAACTCCATACACTCCTGTTTCTGAAAATAAAGATGTGAAAGATAATTATGCTAAAACTGAATTTGGTTTAATCGGAGGTGCTGGATTAAAATTCGGATTGGGCCCTGTTAAGTTTAATGCTGGATTACGTTATACAATGGGATTGTCCAATATCAATAAAGATGACACTTACACAAACAAAAACGCTGTATTAACTTTACTTGCCGGTTTTACGTTAGGCCTCTAATAAAAGAGGTCTAACTACTACTTATTTGATTCCTGACGGATTTAAAATTATGCTCTCGGCAAGCTTACCCGTGAGTACCTTTCTTGAATACTTCAAAACTGATTGATCTCCAAAAGAGTCTACATTTCCTAATTTCCAGTCATTAATCAAATCAACCAAATAGCAAAAGAGATTTTTTTCATCATCATACCCAAAAGTTTTACCTGCACTACACTCTTGAATAATTTTAGCCGCATCCCCATCAACAGGCCCTATACAAAGTATTTTTCTGCAAGAACCTAAATACTCAAACAATTTGCCTGTTAATATCCCTTTATTTTTTTCTACATCCGGAATAATAAGCAATAAAATATTGCTTTTCAGTAATGAATTTACCGATTCATTATGAGAAACATATCCCTCAAACACAAAATTATCTAATAAGTCTAACTTCTTTATTTTGTGAAACAGATTTTCAGAAGGCTTACCAAAGTATCTAAATCGAAATTTTACATCTTCATATTTAGAAATTATTCGCTTATAGGCATTTAAAAATGAATCTATCGGATAAGAATCAGCCAGAGTTCCTGTATACGTAATTGTAAAAAGACTCAAATCCGGGTTTATTGAAGCGTCAAAATCATCTTCATCAAATCCATTTGGAAGAATCTGAATTTTATTAAAAATATCGAATCTTGACTTTGATGCAAATAACTCTCTTATGTCATTACTTACGACAAGAAGATTATCAGCTTCTTCCAAAACTTTACGCTCAAGATATTTATCATATCTTTTAATAATTGGCAGGTGAAACATTTGCCTGTAATAATAAATATCAGTCCACGGATCCCGTAAATCTGCAATCCATTGAATTTTATATTTTTTCTTCAACTTTAATCCTATCAATTGAGTTGAATGAGGAGGACTTGAAGTTATTACTGTTTCTATATTCTCTTTTTCAATAATTTCACACGCTTTTTTAAATGCAAATCTATTCCAGCCTTTTCGCGCATCCGGCACAAAGAAGTTGCCACGAATAAATCTTGAAACGAGTTGTAGTAAGCCAGGATTACTTTCATTTGCGAAACCAGAGTGAGGAATCTCTTTTTTTCCGTTTATAGCTTTGTATAAATTGAAGAGTTCAAACGTTGAAGTTCTTACAACGCTACACTCTTCAGGAATATCTTTCAAAAATGAATTATCATGAAATGAATAAGATGCTTGAGATTCATCAACTGTTAATACAATAGGGGAAAAACCATAAGAAGGAAGGTACTTAGCAAACTTAAGCATTCTCTGAACTCCGGCGCCTCCGCTGGGTGGCCAATAATACGTAATGAGAAGTACCTTCTTTAAATTCATCTGCTATTTCTGTTTAAAATATCTGAAGCCTGAATAAACGAGCAATCCCAACAGACTCAGAATAAGGATTACCGTAACTCCATATCCAATCTTTTCACCTGTATAATATGATTTAGGCTTAAAACTGAATTCTATTTTGTGTTTTCCCTGAGGCACCAGCATTGATCTCAAAACATAATTGGCTCTTAAATAGTTAGCATGTTTTCCGTCAATTGTAACGTCCCATCCTTTATCATAATAGATTTCAGAAAAGACTGCTAGTTCTCCTTTTTTACAATCAGCTTCATAAATCAAATGATTCGGTTTATATGATACAAGCTTAATCGTTGATGTACTATCTTTTCCTGGCACAAACCCTTTTAATTGACCTTCAAAGCGTTTATCAACAATTGCGATTGAGTCAGGTTTGAAACCCGTGTGCGTAGCAGCATTATAATCTAATGCTGCTATTTCTTCATCAGCATTTTTTACAGGAATATAATTATTTACAAACCAAACATTCCCCAATGCACTTACATTTCGCTGAGGCAATCTTCCTCCATTTTGCTGATCAGGGATAATGAAATAACGAATGTTCAACATATTAAATACCGCAACGTTATTTTTACTAATCTGACGTTCAATCAATTCCTGATACCTCCTCAACTTTGCACCATGATAACCTCCTGCCGACTTATGAAAATAAGATGTTTGTGATTCATTGAAGGGATTTCCGGCAACATTTAATACTCTGAAATCTGCATCCTTATCTTCCAATATCAAAGCGTCTGTCTCATCGGGGGTAAATGGATTTTCAACATTCCGTTTTGCTGTAAAGTTCTCATTTCCAAAGTAACGCTTGTTTACAGGATATAAATCAAAAATCATCACCAAAATTAATCCGGCAAATACCCATTGAGCTTTGAGTTTATCTTTGAGATATGCCCATATCAATACAAATCCTATAGCAACAAATAACAACGATCGAAGTGAATCCATTGTAAGCATGCTTTTTCGGTCAGATATCAAGGCATCTATCAGCCATTGCGGGTAACCAGAACTTAACATAGACTGATCTTGTTTAGATGCAAAATCAAACAATCCACCTCCAAACACAACAAAAAGTAAAGCCAGACCGCCCGTGATGTAACCTGAATACAAAAGTGGTTTTATCAGAGATTTTTTACTTACATCTGGTTTAAAAACTTCATTTAAGCCCAACATAGCCAGTATTGGAATTGTCAATTCGGCAATTACAAGAATTGATGAAACTGCTCTAAATTTGTTGTAAAGCGGGAAATAATTAAAAAAGAATCGTGAAAGCATTTCAAAATTTTCGCCCCAAGAGAGCATAAATGAGAGCATTGTACCTGCAAAGAGCACCCACTTCATTCTCCCTTTTACAACAAACATCGCAAACACGAAAAGAAACATTACCAGTGCACCTGCATATACCGGGCCAGATGTAAAGGGCTGCGGGCCCCAATATGTTGGCATTTGCTTTATAATCTCTTTGGCATTGGGAACACCATTCTGTTTTAATACCTGATATGTTTCTGAAGATTCGCTCAATTTTCCATTTGAAGAACCTCCCTGAAACCCAGGAATAAAAAAGGTAAAGGTTTCTGCTTTTCCATAACTCCAAGCTGTTGCATAATCAAAATCCAGCCCTTTGGTTGCATTATTACTTTTTTGGGCTGTTAATTCTGACGCCCCGCGAATTGTATAAGGAGAATATTCATACGTTGTCCAAAGCAATGTAATGTTTGCGAGAACCCCAAAAGTAAGGGCAATTAAAAGTATTCCAGCTGATTTCAACAAATGCGAAATCTCTTTTTTGAATATAAGGTGAACAGTCTCAACAAGTCCAAAGATCAAGATAAAGATAAACAGATAATAAGACATCTGTAAATGATTCATCTTTACTTCAATTGCAAGAAAAAGAGCTGTCATTAAGCCACCCCAAAGGTATTTCCGCTGAAATACAAGAAAAACTCCCGCAAGGACAAATGGCATGATTGAGATTGCATCTGCCTTCGTATTATGCCCAGCCTCAATAATGATAAAAAAATAGGTTGAAAAACCGAAAGCAAAGGCTCCGGCTATACTTAACCATGGATTTACCTTCAATACCCTTAATAAAATAAAGAAACCCAGAAAGTAGAGAAAAATAACACCGGCAGGAGCAGGCAATCCTAACGTCAATATTTTCAGCACCCATGACAATCCATCGGTCGAAGGAGTAAGCATAGAAATCTGATATGAAGGCATCCCTCCGAACATCGAATTTGTCCACAAGGGTTCTTCTCCCGGATTTGCTTTTCTAAAATCAATCGTTTCTTTGGCACTGCCCAACCAGTTCATTGTGTCAGATTGCTTGAGCTGTTTCCCTTCCAATAATGGACTTAGATAAGAAATAGTAACAACCAGAAATAAAACAATTGCCACAATGTAAGGCAATAATGTTTTGAATGAGATACCTTTCATAAGATTTGATTTAAATTATTCTTTGGGTAATTCTTCAAAATCAACATATTCGCCACCATTTCCTGTATTTTGAGGCTGTTTCTTTTCATGCTTATACTGAACATGAATACTACCTTCTTTTTCCATTGGTTCATTAACATCAGAATTTTGAGAAAAATATTTTTCCTGAAATCTCCTCACACCCCATTTTACCAAATATGGCAAAAGGAACCTGCTTATCAGTTTAAAAGCTAAATAAATGACTATAAGCCAACTAAAAAACTCTAACATCTCTAAATGCGAATATTTTTACTATCATGCAAACATACAGAAAAAACAAATTGAATATATGTTTATTCTGTGATGATTACACTCGAATTAAAAAAACAAAAAAGGAGGTAACTCCCCAAAGCGGAATTATCTCCTTCAATGAATCTATCTAAATGACAGATTATTGCGATTAAAATTCGTCAGAAACTGTTAATCTTTTTCTGCCTTTTGCTCTTCTGGAAGCCAGAACTTTACGTCCGTTGGCAGTGGACATCCTTTTACGGAAACCGTGTTTGTTTTTTCTTTTCCTAACGGAAGGTTGAAAAGTCCTTTTCATGGTAATTCTGTTTGAGGTGTGCAAAGTTACAAAAAATATATTTACAAACAACTTTCGGTTAATAAAAATCACCGAATTATTACTCTCTCTATTCGATAATGGATTTTACCCACCAATAAATCACCTTGCAATCATCCTAATATCAAATAGATAAAATAAAAGAGGCTCAGAAAAATCTGAGCCTCTTTTATTTTATCCCAACAAAGGGTTATTTGGTAATGGTCATTTTCTTAACAAGTAACTGACCTTTGTATTCAATTGAATAATAATAAACTCCATTTGGCATATTTTTAACATCCAAATTAAACTGATGGCATCCAGCTTCTTTCGAAATTTCTTCAGAATAGATTGTTTGACCAAGAGTATTCACAACATTAAATTTCACCTTTCCATATTTTGGAAGAGAATAACCAATAATTGTGCTTTCTGATGCAGGATTAGGAATGTTCTGACTTAATATCAGACCATCATCCGTCATTGCATCTTCAACACCAATAATAATGTTTTTGGTTATTTTATCATTTGGAGCATAAACGTCTGCCACCAATGAAGTATAAGCAGATATATTAAATGAACTTCCCGATGGAACAGTAAATGGCTGTGTAAACTGATATTCTGTTGAATCGCCATAAGCTAATGGAGATCCTGTCCAAGTTTCAACTACTGCCGTGGAGCTTCCACGTTTGTATGCAACCGGGATAGAAGACACCTGATTTGTACCAAAATTCTTAATTCTGATTTTTACAAAAACCTGAGTAAAGGTTGCTGCAGTATCGCCTGGTACTAGAATTCTGATTACACCAACATCATTTGCAGCAGGAACTACATCCACATCTTTGCAAGTTTTATCATTACTTGTGTATATATCACTTGCAAGAGTTGTATAGGCACAGATGTTATAATCCTGTGTCTGTACTACAAACGGGCTAGCAAATGTATAGTCTGTTGTCGCTCCGGGAACAAGATTACCAGTCCAGTTTTCAACCGCTGGAGATCCTCCATTGATTGAATACGCAACAGGAATTGATGTAAGAACATCTGTTCCAAAGTTTTTAATTGTCACCTTAGGAGTTACATTGTCACCTACATTATTTTGAGCGCCTGGAGTCTGAATAGCAACAACGCCTGCATCTTTTGGTATTGGAACCAACGAAACCTTAACGTCATCCAAAGCCCAACCATTTGATGTAGAAGCACCAGAACCCGATGTAAAGATAAATCTGAACTGAGCGTAACCATTTAGATTTTGTAGATTTTTAATTACATACCATGATTGTTCCCATCCTGTACCATTTCCAGTCCATCCCAATGGGTCACTATACCAGTTGTATGCATTTGTATCAGCTATTGAGCTACCGAGTGTAATCCAGTTTCCAGCACTATTCAAATACTCAATTCTTGCTTTAGAAGAACCAAGTTGTCTCCAATGCCAGAATTTAAGGGTATCCGCAGTCATTACTGTAATATTGAAAATAGGAGTATATAATACACTTGTATTGTTATCATCTACGTTTCCATTCAGAACTGTTTTCCAAACAGTTGCAGGACTATGAGCAGTATTTATAACACTAGATGAAGGAACACCTTGCTGCCATAAATTATCAATATAGACTCCAAATGCAGTATCAATAGCATACCAATACTTATTCACTTCAAAATTATCAACATATTCAGGTGTTGTTAATACTTCCCTGAAACATTTTGCACTCATTGAGTCGTTGCTATAGTTAATATCACCAGCAAGTGAAGTTACAAACTGGAATTCATTCAACCCTTTATTAAGCGTAAGAGTTGGTAACGTTACCGTATCCGTACTTAAACTTGGAAGTGCAGGAGTCTTTGTCCAGTTATAACTATATACAATTCCATTAACAGTGTAGTTAATTACCGCTGCAGCCATTGGATTTGTTCCATAATTTGCGATAACAACTTTGGGTTGAACATTTGGAATTGCAGTATTTGGCATAAACTTCTCTGGTTTAATAATATCAGCAATACCCGCATCATTTGGAATTGGATTAACCGTTCTGATCAGATAATCTTCTGTTTCACCGTATAGATAATTGCCACAAGGTCCGGTATTTGCTCTAACGCCATCTTGACGCAATACTACTCTCATTTTAAGCAAGCCTAACTGAGCTGATTGAGGTATCGTTATGGTTCCAAAAACAGTATTTTGTGATTTTGTTGAATCACCAAAAACTCTTTCCGTAATTGTATCAAATACACCATTTCTGTCAAGATCAACAAAAACATTAACCCAACAGTCATTTTGATTTAAACTTGAGCCAACTTTTGCTGACGAAATAGAGATTGGATAAGGAACACCCATAATTAAGCTCGGAGGAGTAACTGCTGAACTAAAATCAGTATATTTATTTCCTGTTGGAGCAGAGAAATTATTTAATGATCCTATTTTCACTCTGGTCAAATCTTCATTTGTTGTATTCGAAGCAGCAGAAGTACAATATATTGGCAAATAATTTGTTACATTTTTCCGAACAGTATCGTTATATTGATTAACGTCTGCTAAAAGCGTTGGATAACATATTATCGAGTACATTTGTCCGGGAGAATTCAAATTCGCTTTTTGTGTAAACGTAAAGTTCTTTGTATCACCAGCATTAATTGTTGAGTCCGGGAAATTTTCGGTTACCACAGGATTATTATCAAGTTGATAATTAAGTTTAATTCCTTGAATTGGAGCAGATCCATAGTTTTTCACCTTAACAGTCACAGTTTCATTACTGCTTAAGTTACCACCAGATGCTGGAGCCGTAATTTGAGTACAACTTGCATCATTTAATGGCTGCGAAGTAATCGTCATTATCAAAGGAATTTTTGCACTTGTACATCCCGGGATATTTCCAATGATTTTAATATTGGGCCTTGATGTATTCAATGATAAAGTTCCGGATGGCGGAGTATTATCCTGATATTGATATTGGTGAGATCCGGATGCAGTTGTGGCCGTATATTGGAATACAGGAACCGGACTAGCTCCGCCTCCTCCAACATTCGCTTCACATAAAACCATCAGGTTTCCAGAAGTATAGTTATATGGAGTTGTAAAAGTTACTGCAGTCCAACCAGTTGTTCCAAATGTTTTTATACCGTCATAAACCAATACAGCTCCACTCGTTAAATTCGCCCAAGTATCTGCAGTCATTGAAGACGCTGTAGTTGTTTTCAGGTAAATTTTAATTGGAACATTTAATGTAGATGATGTAGTCACATTCCACTGTAATTGATTAATTGCTCCATTTGCACCTATTTCAGAAGCCGTGTATAAAGACGCACTTCTTGTATATCCCCAATTTGTATAAAATGGATAATTTTGAGTCGATGTCCCTGTACCTATTGTTGCGGCTAAGTTAGACCCTGTTTTCGATGCAATCCAAAATGTATCAGATACATATTGTATTGGCAGAACATAAGTAGGACCAACATTAAAATGATTCGTAATTGTTGGAGTCATATACCAATAAGCAGGAACATTATTCACAGGAGTTACGTTTAATGTAACTGGAGAAGCATAAGGATAAGTTACATTTGTCACAATAGGAGCAGCAGGAGTTGACATTGAGACTAAGCTATAAGACAAAGTATCATTTGTAATTGGCATACTATCAAGTGCATGCTTTACAGATGCTTCTATTTTAATAAGCTTATCAAAACTTGTCGAATTTGATAAATCAACTAACGTATTGAATTTATACAATAAACTATCTCCAGCATTAATTGCATTCGGCACCACTTCTGAAATCAATGTATTTGTACCTGTAATTTTATACTTAGCTACTAAGCCTCCATTCATTTGCTGAGTTCCAAGGTTTCTGATCATTATTTTCACGGTATCCATACCCAAAGAACAACCCGTCTGAATTGGATTAATTCTTGAAAGCATTGCGTCATACATTGGATTACCATAAAAATTCTTGCAAGTTTGATCGTTTTGAGTATTATTATCACCTGCCAGTACTGTATATGCACAAATACTTGCGTTTGCTCTCGGAGCAATCATATTAGGCAAGGTAACAGTATCCGAAGCCAGGAAAGGCAAAGTACCTGTATAATTATAAGATACAGGAGTTCCACCGTTAACAGCATAACGAACAACTAATCCGGTAACTGATTTAATAGTATCTGATCCAAAGTTCTTTATCACTACTTTTACCGGAATTGAAGCTCCTTCGTTTTCAATTGCAGAGGGTCTAACAATTGAAATAACACCTGCATCTTTCGGAGCCGGAGGCATAATTCTAATCAAATAATCTTCTGTTTCACCATAAGAATAGCTATTGCACGGTAAAATTGAAGACGGTGTAGTCGTTTCAACCAATACAACACGCATTACAGAGAAACCGGGCTGTATTCCTAATGGAGTAACAAAACTTCCACTTTCCGTATGAGCTCCTAATGTAGAGGCAGTTGAAACGTAAACTTGTTCTCCGGCATCTGCAAACGATCCATTTCTATTGTAATCAATATAAACTTTTACAGCACTTTGATTATTATTTGTATCGCAATTTGCAACATCAACACTCAACGAATAAGGCATTCCCTGATCAAGGTTAATCGGGGCAGAACCTAAATAACTACTGTATCTATTTAGCAATGAACCTTGTCCACCTGTTGTTGAACAAGTTGATGTATTAATCACACCCCCAACATTTACACTAACGATATCTGTATGAATTGTATTTGTTGCGTATGATAAGCAATAACCCGGGAATCCATTCACAACTGTTTTTGAAGTTGTATCATTAAGCGCATTTGCATCTGTTGTTAAAGAAGTAAACGCCTTAATAGTATATGCACCCATCGTACTTAAATCTGCTTTTTGAATAAATGTGTATGTTGCTACACTATCCGGTTTCAAAATACTTGTAAATGTTTCTGTAACTACAGTATTATTATTTATTCTGTATTTTACAGGAAAGTTTGAAATATTCGTTGACCCAAAATTCTTAACAACAACCGTAATACTTTCCAATGTAGAAAGATAAATCCCGGTGTTAGGATTATTAATAGCAACAACACCTGCATCCTTAGTTGGTTGGGTACCAACATTCATAATAGCAAGCGATCTGTTACTTACACATCCGTTATAAATATTCCCATTGGATGTCAGTTGAGAATTCTTTTGCCCTAACGATTGGGTTGCAGAAGAACTTGAAGTTACCCAATCAGTGCCACTATTTGAATCATAGATGGTTCTGATTACACCCGCAGCACCGCTTGCAGGAGAAATTGTTCCTGTCCAGTCAGAAGCCGTAACTCCGATTGAAGCAGGAATCACAATACTGTTTAATCCAACAACATCAACAACAACACCATTCGGATTTTTCAAGATATAAGCCTGAGCTGTTGATATAGCTGGATTTCCAGCCATTGAACAAACAAAATATCTGTTTTGAGCATTATCCCCAATCGTACTCTTAATATCCAATACCACAGTTTGATTTGGCAGGACAATTGTGTTTGGCAAGAAAGTATATGTGCCATTTACACCATTTGATAAATCAGTACTATAAAATTGCATTGTATAGCCTGCCAAATTTATCGCATCAACTCCCAAGTTTGTCAATTCTAAACCATCAAAATCCGAAGATTGATTTCCATTAATCCATGATGGATAAGGATTTGTAGAACCTGTTCCAAGTTTATACTGGGTTACTTCTGTTATTTTGATTAATGCAGGAGTTGTATTTGCTTCTACAAAGAATGTATCAGATATATATTGAATCGGGAGAGTATAATTATTCCCATTATAGATACTTGTACCACCAATAGGATTCGCAAACCAATACAAAGGAGTATTTGATACCGATGTAGCAACTAAAGTAGCTGGCGAAGCATATGAAATATTTACGGTTGAAGTTTGAGGAGCCAATGGCTGGAATTTTGAAATCAAGGAAATGTTTCCGGTGTCATTTACAGGAATGTAATCGCTAGGAAGAATTCCCCATGCTCTCAATTTATACGTAGAATCTTTTTGATATGCTGAAACATTAAGATTCGCTTTTGTAGTAAAGGAATAATGAATTGTATCATTGGGGGCTATATTTCTATTAATTACTTCAGGAGTAATAATATTTACCAACGAATTTGCTGAGTTTACAAATCCATATCCTACGCTGCATGTTCCTGTAGTTATTGTATTTACACCTGTATTTTTCAATACTACTTTTACTGTTTCCTGTGTTAAACCACAGCCTGTAGTTGGTTGTAACATTGAAACAAAAGTGATATCATATGGAGGTAAAGGAAATTCATCAGCACCAATACAAGGAGGGTTACTACGAGGATCACCGTCAATATCAATATCCACTATACCAGCAAAAGGCTTGCCTACCCTATACAATGCAGTATTATAAATATGAACATTATTGCTGCTCATAAAATATGGGTTTACAGCAAGAGAGTTTGAATCTTTCTGTGTTGCATTACGTAATGCTGTAAGGTTAGGGTAATCTGTAGTATTCCATTTGGCAAAAGCGGTACCTGTAGCATAATAGTTATTATAATCACAGGCGGTTACGGATGTACCTTCTACATGCAAAGGATACCAGTTACTTTGAAGATTATTGTTATACAACTGATTATTAGAGCTAGAACTAACAATATTAATTGCTCTTGTATCTGTAGTATTTGCTCCGTTTACGATAACAGTATTAAATAATACATTATGATATGTTGATGTATTAACCCGAATACCATATGCATAATTTGTACCATTAAAAATAGTTACAAAATTGTTTGCACATAAATTTCGTTCTGCAGTAGTTGCGGTACAGTTTTCAAAAAGAATACCATACATATTTGTTCCTGCATTTACGTTTATGCTATTTCTTGTTACAGAAACATGATCATTGGTGTATTGAACATAAATACCATATTTATCACCTGCCTGATAGGTTGAAGCTACAACATTTGAATCAATTGATATGTATTTTGAATACTGAGCATAGATACCATATTTAACCCATTGGTTGATAATATTATTTTTGAGGGTTATGTTCGTTACCTTAGTAGAAGATGTTCCTTTGCAGAAAATTGCCGCATAACCACCTTCAAATCTATTTCCTTTAATAACATTATCAATGCTTGACGCATTATCAATTCTAATTCCAACCTGGCTTTCTGCACTTCCCAAGAACCCTTTAATAAAGTTCTCTTCAATAGTGTTATTATTAGAATTTGCACCAAATACAATTGATGTTGAATTGATTGAATCTGAAGGTGCAAATTTTACTTTTCTGAACGTAATATAATCTGCACCATCAAATTTTAAAATAAAGTTAGAAGCCGTTGTTGAAGGCCGGTTGAATATAACACTGTTATAATCATTATTGGCAGATTGAAAAGTTATTGTATTCGTTGCAGATGTACCAGGTATTTCAGGCAAAATGATCTGATCTGAGTAAGTTCCTGGAAGAATATTAAATACGACTGGTCCACCTAGGCCACATTGCAGAATACCCGTGATTGCCTCTGTAATATTTGCATAATCACCACCTGCTCCAATTGTTTTTGTTCCACTGATTGTCGAAATACATGCAGAAAATGCTAATACAGCAGTATCATTGATACTATTCTGATCAACACTGTCATTTGGCAATTCAGACCATATTTTCAAAGTATGAGGACCAACTGCGAAAACCTGATTCCCTAAAGATAAAACTCCAGATTCAGTTCCATTAGCTAAAGCAGGACCATTCCATGGCGTAGTAACCGGAGATCCTCCATCAATCGAGTACAATATTTGAGCCTTTGTCAACGAACTTGTTCCAAAGTTTTTAATTTTTGCCTGAATTGGAATCTGAGAACCGGCTTGTACTCCACCAATTGGATTAACAATTTGACTAATCCCTGCATCCTGAGTTAGCGCTGAAGCACCTAAAATCGTAATCTTCATATTCGGTCTTTGACTGAATGTACCAGAAGATGTAGATGAAGGACAAGCTAATGTAGCAGCGTCAGTATGATAGTTATTAGTTGATACGTAAGCAGTTGCCGTTTGATTTAAAATTGCATTAGCTGAACTATAATCAGACCCTGAAACATATTTATCAAAACAAACTTCAACAACCAAATTACTTACTCCATCCCAGTTGAAATTGGTTGCAAATGGATGATTATTCCAGCCTGCAATATTCACATAATCTGGATTCGTGTAAACCTGAGTAAGACCCGTAATCCATGATGCTGTTAATGCAGAACCTGCTGTAGTACCTATTTTAATAGAAAAGTTCTGACAATATGTATTTGAAGGAGTACTACCCGAAGAAGATGGGCCTGCAGGAGTAACTACATCAAAAGCGATATTTGAAATAGCACCACCAGATGCACCCAAAGCCTGAAGTTCTGAGGCCCTGATTAAATACTGTTCTTTATTTCCTGTATAATGTAAGCCATAAGTACTTGGATACCCTGTACTGCCATTTTGAGTTGTTCCTGTTCCAACAGTTATTAATCCACCATTGGCGTATTTACAGAAAAACCAGAAATTTCCAACATTTGGTTTTGTTGTTGTGTTTTGAGCTGTAGTATTATCAACGGCATAAACCTTATATGTTACCAATTTACCCCAACCTGTTATTGCAGGAATTGTTGCTTCATACAAACTATCTACAGATGCATTTTTTGTCATTCCTAAATGAACAAGGGGGCCATTTCCTACTTTATACTGTAAGTAAACGGTATCTATTCCTGATGCATCATTTGCATATGCTTTAACATTAAAGGGTCCTTGAGAATATACTGTATCCTGAGGATAAACACTCATATTCAATATTGGAGGAATAAGTTCTGATGGGCTCATCATAACATTAACATCATCAATCAACCATCCATATCTTCCGTCTGCACCAGGAGTACCGCCATCTTGAAGTTTAAAACGAATTGCAACCTGAGGTTTGTTCGCAATCAAAGAAGAGAGATCAAATTGTTCTGTTTTCCACCATGAATTGTCTGGTATAGCAGTAGGATTACTCGCTTGCCAATCGGTAGCATATGAATTTTCGCTAAATTTATTCAGAGCCATCTGTCCTGTGCCCAAATAATTTGCAGCAGTAACTAATACCCAGTTTGAACCACTCCAAACTTCAATCTGACCTCCATCTGTAATAAATTGCTTACAAATTTGTGCAAATTGAAGAATGACATAGCTATTCCCTATCGTGCTAAATGTATCTGTAGTCAGATAAACCGTTGAATTTGAAACAGCTTGAGTAAACATTGATCGGGTTCCGGAGCTAGCTAAGGACGTTGAAATCGTCCATTGGTTTGCTCCTGAGGGAGTTGATGTTGATGTCACACTATCTCCGGGCGTGGGTTGCTCGAAGTTTTCATGAAACACAACCGTCTGTGCAGAGACCAAATACGAAATGATCAAAGCACAAAAAAGCAGTAATCCTCTTTTCATAATTAGGTTGGTTTAATTAAATAAGTATTTATAAATTAGTAATTTACATCTTAATAAACAAGCAGATTAAACCCAGTTTAATCCCTACCTACAAAAGTACACAGAAATATGTTAAAAACAAATATTCCTCTTATTAATTTTATCGTTTTAGCCTTCTGGAAACCTGATATTTAAATTTTTTAACATTTAGATGACCTTCTAATTTGTTAATAGACATTAAATTGAAATTTTAAGCTTTGTCCCCCCCCCTTAAAATTACCTTTTAAAATAATATTTTCTATCTGATTCCCTTTACGACCAGCTACATTAATAAATACCTGAAAATAACCACTTTCACCAACCAAATATGTATCTTTTACCATTTTAATTTGCAACAAATCATTTCCATCAACTTTTTCAATTTTCAAATCTTTATCTCCTCCATTTCTAAAACGAAAGATAAATGCCTTTTGCTCTCCTGACTTTATTTCTCCTAAATTAAGAGCCAAAGGATCATAAACTAACTTTGGATAACCAATTGTATCTGTTGCATTTATTGTTTCTTCTGCATTTTCAAAATAGAGAATCTCTATCCTTCTTTCTTTCGCAGCCGAAATACTATATATCGAATTACGTTGATCATTTGGATTATCACTAACATACTGTTCTGAGTTCCCTTCTCCCAATGGCAATTCATTAAATGATAATTGTGCACCATTGATTGATTGGTTTTTGATATACGGAATAAACTTACATGAATCAACTGTACGTAAATAATTTACAAAGCTTTGGATTCTTCTTTTTGACAAAATTTCATTATACTCATTACTATTCAATGGACTTGCATAGCCTCGTAACGTTAGTGCAACTGACTCTCCCTTCCGAAGCTTGAAATACAGATAGTCCTTGATTTGATTAAGTTTGTCAAAACCATTTTGAACCGAATCTTTAAAAAAAGATTTGATGGCATTTATTGCGTCAATACTATCTTTTCCTTTCAATCCTAGTGAATAATTTTGTTCATATATTGCCTGCAATTTGCTATATTCAGTCAATGTCTCTATATATGTTTTGAAAGTCATAGGGCTTTTTGAACCGGGATCAGGATCATCGTTGTGAAAAAACAATGAGAGCGGAAGTAACTTTCTGATTGAATCATCAATTTGAGCTGTAAAATTTTGCTTCATTAAAGTTGGCTTAAACCTCACTTCAAAAATATCATTACAGCAGGTTTCACCTTTAATATAGTATGAGCCAGGCCTGTTGGAAGTAACGTAAGCCGTTGTTGCATCCTCATTTAAAGCGTAATATAAATCATTGGAACTGCTATTTATAGGCAATCCGGTATTAACTGGTTTCTCCCAATAATTCCGTTCACCCTTCGATTTAAACACATCATATCCTCCGTATCCCATGTGCCAATCGCTACTAAAGTAAAGCGTTTTCGTTGAATGATGATAGAATGGTGTGATTTCATTGCCAAAAGTATTTATGGGAAAACCCAAATTGATCGGAAGTTGAGGTTCTCCATCCAGAATAATAGAATACCAAATATCAAGATTTCCAATACCACCTGGGCGATTGGAAACAAAAAACAACAAATCATACAAGCTATCATTTACGATCCAGGGCTGAGTAGAGGTAAATCCATTCACATTGATTTTATCATTTAGCCGGGTAGCTTTCGTCCACCTCCCATTTGCAAATCTGCTTTTATAAATCTGACAAACAAGCTCTCCTCCAATATCTTCACAACGTGTAAAATAAGCTACATTATTTTTACCATCATACGAAAAATTTGCGGTATGAATCTCTTCATCATTTACCCTTTTGTCCAGTATTTGCGTATTTTTATAACCAGAAGTGACAATTTGGGATTTATAAATATTTGAAAGATATGTTCCGGGTAAAAGATCTGTTAAATTATCTTCTGTTATTTTCCTCATCGCAGAAAAATACAAAACAGTATCACCAGAACTCCATGCTCCAAATTCTGAATAAGGTGTATTTACCTGCTTTCCAAGATGCAACACCTCTATTAATGAATCTGGATTCAAATTATTGAGTGCAAATTCACACGCAGCTATTGACTGTTTTGCTTTCTGCACATAAAACTCATCGGGTAACTTTTGTAGTAGATATTCCTGAAATTTTGCTTTCGCATCACTGTATTTTCCTTTACATCGAAACATTTCCGCCAAATAAAATCTCGCTAACGGGTATTTAACGCCACCACCCTCTTTTATAAGCTTTTGGTATGCTGAAACTGCTTCTGTATAATTATTAAACAATCTGTTCGATTCTGCATAATTCCATTGAATATCAACATCATTATATCCCAAGCTCATCAATTCACCAAATACAACTGACGCATTGTAATAGTCACCTGAGGTGAAATATTCTTTTGCCGTTTCAAGTAATTCATTTTTTTCCTGAGCGAATACAGTAGTACTAAGGGAAATAGCAAACAGAATACTGAATGTTATTCTTAAACACAAAACCTTGCTTGTCATCTTCCTATTCTGCATACCTTATTCATTTTTAAAATATTGGACAAGGAACCTGACTCGCTTTCTTCTTCTTTTTCTTGTTTAAAATATATTGAACGCTGACTTCATAACCACCAAGATACCGACTCGAAGGATGTAAATCGGAGATATTAAAATCATAGCTAAATCCAAGATTCATACGTCCCAAATCCAGGCCAAGCATCACAATCATCGCATCCGATGCTCTCAAAAATACCCCAGCTCTAATTGCAGAATAAAAATAGGTATTATTATTCCGAATAAATCGAAATTGAGAACCAATCAGAAGCTCGTGATACGGTTTTTGATAGGAATATAAAACAGAAGGCATAAAATCAACAGATTCGGAAATACTTTGAACTACTCCTCCCTGAATAGAAATGGAGGGAGATAGTGTTTCATCATTACTCAAAAAGCTGACATTTGGTTCATGAAAATGGCGAAAAGCAACACCTCCATGAAATACTGTTTCGGTGTTGGGTTGTAGCAACCATTGTAAGCCCAACGCAAAATCAGGATAGAAAAAAGTAGTCCTTTCAAAAAATTCATTATCATCCAAATATGGGTTATAGGAGCCTCCACTATACTGATTTCCAAAGCGGGCATCATTCGGCTGAAACCCTTTTTGAGCAATTCCGGCTTCTGCTCCTAACGAAATGAAGTGATTGTTTTTTCTGTTTACAGATTTTATATAAGAAAATGCTACAGACATCTGTGTAGTACCAAACCCTAAATCTCCGGCACGGTCTGTAAATGCTATAACTCCAAATCCAAAAATGTCCCGTTTAAACTTTCTGATTTTAAGCTGAGTATCAAACCCTGCTGAAACTGAGATATAAGGAACCGTTACAGATGCCCACTGATTTCTATGTATGACAGAAAAACGATGTGTGCCGGAAAAAAAGCCAACATTTGCCGGATTATAAAAAACAGGCGTTGATTCAAACTGAGAATAATGCACATCCTGACCATTGAGAAACAATGGTACACCTGAAATCAAAGCAAAAAACAGGAGTGCAATTTTACTCATCGGATAAGTGTAATATTTCCTTTCGATTTAAAATATTTCTGATTTAAACAACGAGCTTCTATCTGATAAACAAACACACCCGGATCAGACATTGTTCCTTTATATGTTCCGTCCCATCCTTTTTCAATATCAACAGTTTCAAATACCTTTTCGCCCCAACGGTTATAAATTGAGAATGTAAGGTTATCAACGATGGTACTTTCAACTTTCAAAATATCATTTTTACCATCTCCATTAGGTGTAAAAATGTTGGGAACAAACACAAATGGGTCTCCACAAAGTATATCAATTACATAAATTATAACAGAATCGAGATACGTACAATTTCCTGATGGATCGGTTACAGTAAGGTAATAAGTTGTTGTTTGTACCGGAGATGCTATTGGATTATGGATGGTAAAATTGTTTAAACCGGCTGAAGGGGTCCATGTATAAGAACAACCCGGAATATAGGTTGCAGTAATCTGTGTACTCAGGTCCTTGTATATCGTGTCTTTTGCAACCGTGATATCAAAATTCAAATAGATCGAATCAACTACAACCGAAGAATTTGCACTAACCGGACAGTTTTTGGAATCACGAACAAGTACAGAATAAGATCCTGAACACAAATTAGTTGCAGGATTTACCGATTGAGAACTACTCCATGAATAAAAATAAGGTGGAGTTCCTCCTGATACTTGTGCATTCAAAACCCCTATACACGCTGCTTCGCATGGAATACTATCGGGTAAAAGCAGGATTACTAATGGAGGCGGAGGTGTTAAGGTTACGGACATTGTTGATTTACAA
The DNA here is from genome assembly GCA_963667975.1 of Bacteroidales bacterium. Classification (GTDB taxonomy): domain Bacteria; phylum Bacteroidota; class Bacteroidia; order Bacteroidales. The sequence continues at coordinate 1,710,583 of OY764079.1, read as the reverse complement.
TGATCCGCATCTGTTACAGTTACGCTATAAGTTCCTCCACATAAATCAGAAATTGAACTCGTTTGTTGATTATTACTCCATTGATATGCGTAAGGAGGGGTGCCTCCAATAATATTTACCGAAGCCTGACCATTGCAACTATCAGCACATGTCGGGTTTTGTGCAGAAATTGGCGTTGTTACAATTTTTGATGCAACATGAATACTATCAATACTTTCACACTCATTCAGTCTTATTTTTAAATAAAAAGTTTTAGGAGAAGTTATATAAACAAGTAAGGTACTGTCCTGCATCGAAGTATTCAATGTATCCGTAAAAAATATACTTGTTGACCATTGCCATTTCACGCCGGGATAACCAGACCTTCCTTTAAGAATCAATGAATCGACACAGATAAGGGTATCATTTCCGGCATCCGGTATTAAATCAATAACATTTACTTTCTGAAAAAGCGTATCAGTACAAACCCCATTCGAAACAATAAGCTTATATTGCATTGTAGATAAAGAAGATGCAAAAGGATTCGACACTGTTGAATCATTTAAATACAGAGCCGGCCTCCATCGATAGGTTACACTTGTATCACTATTTGGTTGAAGTCCAATTTGTTTAAAATCTCCTTTACAGAGAGATATATCAGGTAAATTGTAACTTGTATCAGAAAGCACAACCACTTGTTTTACTATCGAGTCTATAACGGTACATCCAAACGGCAGAGATGCCCTTAATTTCACATGATAAACTCCCGAATGAGTATATACATGCGTAGGATTCTGCTGGGTTGAAAGCGGAGATCCATCTCCAAAATCCCATACAAACTGAGAACCAATGCTATTGTTCTGAAAATTAATTGTGGCAGGAGCGCAGGAAATTGGTGGTGAAACAAAATCAGCCAGCGCAAAATCCTTGTGAATATTAAACTTAAACACTGCATTATTGCAGTTTAGGGAGTTGTTGGTATTTGACCATGCTCCAGGATTGGGATAGGTTGGAAAAGCGTCGTTACCACCACAACTGGCACAAACAGACTGATACATATTTCCACGCTTATCAAAGCGACTGGTACCTCCATCCACATGATCATTCCCATTATACAAAACACCTGTATGTTGTTCCCCGATAAATGTAGCATAATCCAATGCACTTGCATCATTTTTTAATACAAGTAAATAAAAATCCTGTCCATCTGTTGCTGTTTGATATGCATTCGTTGTCACATCCATATTTTTGGTACCAAAAACTGTGCCCCAAACATATGTAGTTCCATTAATTGTATAGCCACCCCAATATCTACCCCATCCAGCTAAATAAATCCTATTACAAACATCAACAGAAAATGCTGTAATTGAAATATTTGGTTTCCCGTCACCTGTTCCAAAAACAGTTGACCAGATCAATGTATCTAAATTATGAGAAAAACGGGCTATAAACTGACCACTATTGGGTGTATTATATAATGCATTGTAAATCAATAAAGATCCAACAGCCTTTGTTTGACCAGTGATATAGACATTATTATCCGGGCTTACTCTTACAAAATATGCCTGATCATAATCAGGAGAGCCAAAGAACGTTGACGAAATCAACTGGTTTCCATTTTGGCTAATCCTGCTAAGGAATGCATCTGTTGCACCTCCCTGATAACTTGTTTTATACGCATTTGATGTTGATGGAAAATTCAAAGAGCTTGTCCCTCCTGAAACAAATAAATCATAATTTTTATCTGTTTCAATAGAATACACTGCATCATCGTTACTCCCTCCAATATAAGAACTCCATACTAAATTAGAAAGACTATAGTCTAATTTAAAAACGACACCTTCTTGTTTTCCTTGATTTGTTTGCTGAAAGCCATTTAAAGTTATCGGAAAATCTGTAGAGAAAGTACATGACCCTACATATACATTGTTTAAGTTGTCCGTTATAATTTCGCCTCGTGCACCATCTCCATAATTAAAATACAGAGAATCATTGCCCATCATCATATTGGGTGAATATGATTCTCTGTAATTCAATCCATCATTAGAGGTTCCTCCTACAAAAGTAGAAGCCAGTAAACTTGTTCCATCAGGCTCAAATTTCGAAACAAATATATCTGAGCCATTTGGGTAAACCAATACATTATCATACGCTGCGGGCGTTCCTCCATTAAACGAGGTATCAAATGCATGAGGAGTTACCGGAAAATCAGAGGAGCCCGTTGTACCAAAGACAAGCAGTTGATTAAATTCATTTACAATTAAACTATGAGGCATTTCACACTGAGAACCACCCAGATATGTTGCCCATTTTCGTTGCGTTCCCGTGGAATCAAACTTCATAATTGCAATATCCCAAATACCCTTGTTCGTGATCTGGAAAGCTCCGATTGTAACCGGATAACTTCCAAAATCTTGTGTAATTCCTCCAGCATAAACATTTCCCAGATGATCATAAGTTGCCGTAAATCCCCAGTTATCTGAAGTTGAGCCTGTGTACGTTGAAAAAACCAAAGCAGGATCTATTACCAACTCTTTTGTTCGGTCATAATCTCCAACATGAAAGCCCAATGTATTTCCATTCAGCAAATAATTGCATTCTATTTCTCGCTTTTCTCCATTAACAACCTGATAAGCAAATGGTTTCATTTCAACGAGACTGTTTACAGACGTTTCAAGAACAAGACTTCCATTCCTCATTTTCATATCATTTAACCCCCGATACTCTAACTGAATGTTTTGGCAATCCCCCCCTGGCCGGATAATCCAGTCATATTTAAATAATTTTGACTGACTATACAATTTCAGATCTATCGACGGGTAAATATTTTGATAGACTACAGCATTAAATTGCCTGACATTTGAAGCCCAACAAGACTTATCTTTACCTATGAAATAATTTAAGTAATCTGAAAGCAGCCCTTCTGATAAAAGCTTAACTTGTTTATTTGAGCCTTTAAAGTTTATTTTAAACGAATGGCCCCTAATGTTTCCCTCTTGTTTATTATGCTTAACATCTCCACTATGAGCATGCGAATGCCTGATATCCTCTGGATGAATCAGGCTAAATGTAAGACAATTTGATTCCAAATATACAACTGCCCCATCTATATCTGCACGATATTTGACGTTAGAAGGCCATTGATGTACATTTTCCACAAAACGCAAATCGGCTACACGCAATGTATCTTTTTCTTTTCCAAACACATATACATTAGAAAAAAGAAATACCAGATAAAAAATCGACCTTATGTAAATAACACATTTAGACATGGGATAAAAATATAAAATAAAAGAGCACCTATTTGAACTCATGACAACTTTTCAAAGAAAAAGTGTTTGCCTGAATAGCATTTTCAACTCATTATACTATACAGATCAATCTACTTATTAAAGGAGTTTTCGAAAGATGTTTAACTCCTTTGAATAAAAAATGGCATAAACGTTTCAGTATATTCTAGCCAGACTCCTTGAATTTCATTCATCCTTAGCCAGCAATTTGTTACTTTTGTTTTCCATACTTATTTATTGAATGGCAGAACAATTTATCGATACTCCAATTGTCTATCTAAAAGGTGTAGGGCCTCAGCGAGCCGAGCTTTTACAAAAAGAGCTTCAAATATTCACATTTGGAGATTTACTGAATTACTTCCCGTTTCGATATGTTGACAAAGGTACGTATGTCAAAATCCGTGACATCAACAACGATACCACTTATATACTGCTAAAAGGCGTAATTCGTTCGATAGAACAGGTTGGAAAACTGCATGCGTCAAGACTTGTTGCCCGTTTTGAGGATGGTAGCGGAGAGATGGAACTCATTTGGTTTCAGGGCATCAAATGGGTTAAAGAAAAGCTTATAATCGGGCAAACCTATGTTGTTTTTGGTCGCCCAACACTTTTCAACAGTAAATATAATATTGCACACCCTGACTTTGAACCATTTACAGAAGAACATAATGCTGTATCCGGCACCTTGATGCCTTTCTACAATACAACAGAAAAACTTAAAAACAAAGGACTTAATTCAAAAGTAATTGCCAAACTTACGCAAAACCTTATAAACCAGATTTTAGATAATATTCCCGAAACGCTTCCTGATTATCTCATTGATAAATTCAAACTCCTCGGGCGCGAAACGGCATTAAAGCAAATACATCTACCCGATAACCAGCAACTTTTAGCAAGAGCCCAAAGTCGACTAAAACTTGAAGAACTTTTCTTTCTTCAACTTAAATATCAATATCAAAAAAACAGCCGTAAAGAAAAAATAACAGGTTGCCTGTTTTCAAAAGTAGGGCATTATTTCAACACTTTTTATTTTGAAAAGCTACCGTTCCAACTCACCGGAGCTCAACAGCGTGTAATGAAAGAAATCCGAAAAGACCTTGGTTCGGGCAAACAAATGAATCGTTTATTACAAGGTGATGTTGGCAGTGGGAAAACATTGGTCGGATTAATGTCGATGCTCCTCGCCATAGACAATGGCTATCAAGCCTGTATGATGGCTCCCACAGAAATTCTGGCTGCACAACATTACAAAAGTCTCACCAAAATTACGCACGGGCTTGGAATCAATATCCGGCTTTTGATGGGCTCAACCCGTAAAGCCGAACGAACTAAAATCACCGAAGGATTACAAGATGGTAGCATTCATATTGTTGTGGGTACTCATGCTCTGATTGAAGATTATGTGCAATTTCAAAAACTTGGATTGGTAATTATTGATGAACAACACCGTTTTGGAGTTGCACAACGCGCAAAGCTTTGGGAAAAAGCAAATCCAATCCCTCACGTTTTGGTAATGACAGCTACGCCCATTCCCAGAACTTTAGCCATGACTGTTTATGGAGATCTGGACACATCTGTTATCGATGAACTCCCTCCGGGCCGAAAACCAATCACGACCCTACATAAAACCGATTCGGCACGCTTATGGGTCTTTGGATTTATGCGTCAACAAATCAAAGCGGGACGACAGGTTTACGTGGTTTACCCATTGATTCATGAATCGGAAACCCTTGATTTAAAACATCTGATGGATGGTTATGAAAGCATTTCACGTGATTTTCCGCTTCCCGAATATGCAATCAGCATTGTCCACGGAAAAATGAAAGCTGCAGACAAAGAATTTGAAATGCAGCGTTTTGTAAAAGGAGAAACTCAAATCATGGTTTCAACAACTGTAATTGAAGTTGGAGTTGATGTTCCCAACGCAAGTGTGATGGTTATTGAAAATGCTGAACGATTTGGCCTTGCACAATTACACCAACTCAGGGGAAGAGTAGGGCGTGGCGCAGATCAATCTTATTGTGTTTTGATTACAGGTTATAAACTCACCAATGATGCCCGTTTACGCATAGATACAATGGTTAGAACCAATGATGGTTTCGAAATTGCAGAAGCAGATTTAAAACTTCGCGGACCGGGCGATTTAGAAGGAACTCAACAAAGTGGAATTCTTGATCTTAAAATTGCCGATTTAGTAAAAGATGAGAATATCATCCGCATTGCCCGTGATACGGCTGAAGCGATTTTAAGCCAAGATGCATTGCTACAAAAGAAGGAAAATATTCGACTATTTGTTTACATCCGAAAGAATGTTGATTCAACTTTAAACTGGGGTCAGATCAGTTGAGCTAAACTTATCTTATTAACATTTTTATGTTAGTCATTTACCCGGATTGAATGCTGTAAAAACTAACGAACCCTTATATTTGTATGTTTACCCCAGATGTAAGCAATTCAAAATGGAAAGATTTTCAGTTCGAAATAAAAGAATTAAACAGAAGACCAATTCGTCCCTGAATTGGTGTATGTTATTCGTTCTTTTGTTAATTATCATTCTGGGGGATAGCCTGAAAAATTATGCATATTCACAAAGTTCATCAGACTCACTCTTTGTAATTGTTGTTGGAAATTATTCTGATTCGGCACAGGCTAATCAGGTTATCGCTTACCTTAAATCCAAAAACTACGATCCATTTTATGCTGGCTTAAGTGACAATAATATGCTTCCAATTGGTCTCGATTTGTTAAATAATCGCAAAAATGCAGAAGAAAAACTAAATCAATACCGTCTAGAACTGAAACCCGATCTGTGGATTGAGGTTATCCCTTCAACTCCATTTTTTGAAACATTCAGAATTTTACGCGAACAAAAAGCAGCACAATCCAATCAAAAAACTACAGCGTCAATAAAAACATCAAATCGTCCAAAATTCAACATCAAACAGATTGATTATTCAAAAACCGATATTACAAACCGTACTCAAATGATTGGCTACGCCCGAATGAAACTCGACAGTATTTACAATTCGGTTTTAAAAAGCAGTCCGATTATCAATCTTGAAAATAATCAGGCTATTCTCAATCAACTTTTTTCGCCTCAATTCGATACAACTCCATTATTTAAAATTCAAAACAAGTGGCTGGATGAACGAGCAAAAGCTCTTCAAACAGACCTTGGACTGAAATTTTCGGCAAGTCTTTCCAGAAATTTATCCGATGCAAATAGTGAAGACGGAGACTACTACTACCGAGACAGAGCATATTTTGAGCTCGGCATGGACTTGCTTCAAAACGGACTGTTTGCCAATCAGAATAAAGCCCGTCAAACGGAAATAGAACAAGAAATCAACCGTATTGAAGGAAAGAGCTTATTGAAAAAAAGCAATTATCCATATCTGTACACCTATTTGATTTACATTTTTAACCAATGGAAAATCAACTATTTAGATAGCCACATACATTATCTTGAACAACAAATTGATTTATGTAATTTATTGTATCATTTGCGATATAAAAGTTGGGAAGAGCTTTTGGGGCTAAAAAGTGAAAAAGCTGAAAAAGAGATACTTTTAAGTAATTACAAACGCTATAATGAAAATCTGAAACGTAACTACCCTGAAATAAAATTTCCGGATAGCACCATCTCTGATCGTCTTCCGTATCTGGACATCATTTTAGACAAAATAATCACCCCTAAAGCAGGAGCAACTCCAAATGATACTATTCTGCTTCTAAAACAGGAAAAATTACAATTACAGGAATCTGCAACCCATCAAATCAGTCTGAAACCCTATTTGCGCTATAATGTGTATAACTCCTATGCAAACAGCGATCGTAGATTTTCTTCCATTGGTTTAAACTTTTCTATTCCTATTCGCCCTTCAAACCGCAAGCAAATTATTGCAAGCGGAAATGAATACCTTGCTTCAGAACACAAAATAAACACAAATGGTTTTGATAATGAAATACTTAATTATTATTACGAATACCAATACACGCTAAAACAACTTTATCATTTTTATTTCAAATTATCCTTACTTGAAGAACGGGTTCGAAAAGAAAACATCAAAAAAGCAATGGCTAACGACGATTTTAGCCCCATGCAAACCCTTTATCTGTTGGACGAAATCAAAGGTGTTCAGGCAGAAATTATTGATTTAAAGCAAATTCTCTATTTAAAACTCTTAAAAATATTTCAATATACTGAATCTGAAAACATTACTGACATCACTACAAACATGAACCCATTTCAGGTTTTAAGCAGATTCCCAGGTGAACGCAGCGTTTACTTGTGGTCAGACTATTTCAAGAAAACGCCCAACGAAATCTTGATAAATCAGTTGCAAATAAATGAATTCCGAAAAGTAATGTTTTCGCCAGGCACACAATTTAACGAAGAAAAACTTACTGATTTTCTTGACATCTGCTCAAAAAACAAAATTGAAGTCTATGCGATGGTTGGGAATAATGAATGGGCAAAAGATGCTGAAAACCCCAAAATATACCAGAAAATTGAGAGCTTACAAAAATATGCTTTCACAGGAATTCATCTTGATATCGAACCACATGTTCTTCCCGATTGGGAAAACAAACGAGACCAATATCTTTCCAATCTTATTGATATTTATGCCGGCGTGAAAAAACAATGTGAACTCAAAAACCAAAAGCTAGCAGTATCGATACCTCTCTCCTATCCACCCGAAGCATTAGAAGGCATTTATACTTTTGCTGACTATGTTTACCTAATGGCTTATGAACATCCTGACATTGAGTACCTTGCCAGAAAATCAGAGGAAGAGAGGCATTTTGATCTGAGCAAGACTGTTTTCGCATTACGTGTCGAAGATTTTAAAAACAGATATGCACTGGAGGACTTTTTGGAAAAACTGCAAATTCAACTCTTAATTAACAATGTTGCAATTCATGATCTGGAAAGATTAAGCGAAATGGACAATAAACTAATTTACGATCACAAATGAGATCATTCCGGTATAATCCCAAAGTTTCGGTAGTTGCAGGTTATAGCGAACCTCAACGAGGGTCAAAAACCAATTGGGATCGGATTATTTATCTTGTAGTATTTTTCTTAATTTTACTTAGCCTAATATTCTATTTTATCAAACGCAGTTTTTTAATCCGTACTTCAGGACAAATTATTACCGAACGGTTTATGGTTAGTTTTCCGGAAGACATTCAGGTAATAAAACTATTTCACAAAGAAGGTGATACCATTAAAAAGGGTGATACCTTAATGTATATCCGAAAGAATTTGAACAGGGATAATTCATCAATTAATTTTAGTGCAGGAAGTGCCGATAAACTTGACTGGGTATTACGTGAATGGTTGTCCACCCAAAAATCAATTGGCCAAAAACAGATTGATCTTAACTACACCCGTCAGGCAATAAAAAATTCCGAAGAGCAAATCAAACAAATCAAAACAAAAATATATCTTGATGCACTTCCTCCTTCCGAGCTTTACAAAGAAGAAAATAATCTCAACAATTTTATTGCTGAAAATAAAAAAGCAAATGTTGAACTTAGCTATTTATCACAATATCAGAAATATCTTGAAAATTTAAAAAGTCAGGCTACAGGAATTGCAAATTTTGCAACAACAAATCTACCTTCGGAATTTGAATATTACCGTTCTCCTGTTTCCGGAATTATCTCCGACAAATACCGATATGAAATGGAATACAACTACCGGCAGGACCCGGTAATGTATATTTCAAATTTAGAAAAAATCTATGTGAAAGCATTTGTTGCTTTTAAACACATCGATAAATTCAAACAGGGAGAAATCGTAAATCTGAACTTTCCGGATGGAACACACAGCAAAGGTGTTGTTACCGAATTTATGATGAATACCGAATTATTACCTCCTGAATTACAACTAACTGCATACGGAAATGAACGGGCAGTTATCATTAAAATAGCACCTGAAAACAAACATGAACTTGTGAAATGGCAGAAGTATCACAAGTACTTTGTTGAAATTACAAAACGAAGATTTTAAGATTCCAATTAGCGATTGACAAAATGATCAAAGAAATAAACGGAAAACTACTTGATAACGAACAGAATAAAGAAATATATCTGATTTCTGATTTTTCCGAACAGGATTTAAAGCACTTCGTTTTGCTTGATGCTTTGGTTTTGGATTATAACTATCCTCAGGCTTGTCTGGAATTTATCCGTAAGATAAGATCCTCTTTTATTGAATCCATCTATCTTCTCCCTGTTTATATTTTATCAATCAATAGCAAAGTTGATTCATATACACAATCATTATCTGATGGCATCATCAACTCTGTACAAGCAGAACCCATCGCTTTCTACACTGATAAGCTTCGGAAAAAACGTGACAACCTCGTTCCAATCTCAACCAATGATCCACGTCTGCGAATTTTAAATAAAGTTCTTCGTTTTCTCTACACGAGAGAATCAAATTTAACTCCGGTAGTTTATGCAGGATTTCCGCTTGGGTATATTTATCCTGTTCTTTCAGAGCATTTTCAGGGGACCGAAATCTTAAGCATGTTTGATTTACTGAAATTTGCCAGAGATAAAGATTATTTGCGTCAACGGTTTATTGACAAGCTCCATTTGTGTAATAACTGTTATTCTGCTTTTATTAATTACAGGGAAACCTGTCCAAAATGTGGTTCTTTTGATCTGTTTACACAAAACCTGATTCACCACTTTGTTTGTGCTTACATTGGTCCTGAATCCGACTTTATCCGGGAAGAAAATCTTGTTTGCCCAAAATGTAATAAAATCCTGCGTCATATCGGTGTTGACTATGACAAGCCATCTATGGTTTATACATGTAACAATTGTCGAAACATCTTTCAGGAACCTCTGATGAACACATTTTGTTTTCATTGTACCAAAGAAGGCGTTGTTGAGCAATTAATTGATCAGGAAATTTACACGTATGAATTAACTGAAATCGGAAGAGATATTGCTCAGGGGGGGGTAAAACAGGAAGAACGATCCGAAATAGTAATGCCCGGGTTTGTAAGTTTTGCAACTTTTACCACGTTCCTGAAATTTGAGGTAGAACGAAATAAAGCTTCCAACTCTATGTCAAGTATCGGAAGCATAATGTTAAACCTGACCTCTGCTGATCGCGATAAGCTGGGAAGCAAGATGAATCATCTGATCAGGGAAATCTCCGAATTCTTACGTAAAAATACTTTATCAACCGAAATCCTTTCATTCACAACGAATAATTCCTTCCTGATTATTTCACCTGATAATGAGCCGGCAACATTAGAGATAAATTTATCAAACTTATTGGTTTCTATTCATAAACTTTTAATTAGCAATCTCCCCTATTCCGAAATTCAGCCAAGCTTAATCGTCCAGGCAATTGAAGGCAGAACATCACACATTGAATTGATTAACATGATGCTCAGTAAATAAGCAATTATGAATGTTTCTTTCTGGGATTGGTTTTTCTGGTATATCGACACGGGTGGTTTTTCGAAGATCATAAATTTATTCTGGTACTTCTTTTATTTAGAACTTCCCAGATTTATGCTTCTGGATGTCGTTGTTTTGGTCATTTTGAAAATCAAAAATGTATTAGGACATAAAAAATATGAGATCGCACGACAACGACTTTTTATCGAAAAGCCATTTATATCAATTATTGTACCGGGGAAAAATGAAGGACGGCATATTTATAAGCTAACCAAAGCACTTCGTGAGCAAACATATAAAAACTTTGAATTGATTGTAATTGACGATGGTTCAACAGACGATACTCATACCATTGGATTAAGCCTTTTAAAAAGCGGACTGATTGACAAATTTTTGCGAAATGACGAGAGAGGAGGAAAAGCCAGTGCGGCAAATCTGGGATTACGTTTTTCAAGCGGAAAGTATATTGTTCATCTTGATGCTGACACATCCTTTGACCGCGATGCTATTGAACGTATTCTTATTCCATTTTATCTGGATGAAAAAATTGCCGGTATTGGAGGGAACATCAAGGTTTTAAACCGAAAAGCAAGTCTTTGTGCAGGAATTCAATCATTTGAGTATCTCCAAACGCTAACAGTTGGACGTATGGTTACCTCATTTTTTGGGATTTACCGTATTATATCCGGAGCATTTGGAGCCTTTAAAAAAGATGCACTAATGCAAATTGGAGGATGGGATATTGGACCCGGACTAGATGGAGATATTACCGTTAAGCTTCGGAAAATCGGATATAAAGTAGTTTTTGAACATCGGGCAATCGCATTAACCAATGCTCCAGAAAAATTTAGAGCACTTACAAAACAGCGTTTAAGATGGTCCAAGTCAATGATTCGATTCCGGGTTAGAAAACACAAAGATGTTTTTGTGCCCAATCAAAACTTCAACTTATTGAATTTCATTGCTTTTTTCGACAATATTTTCTTTAATCTGATACTGGACTTCTTATGGTTTTATTACATTATCCAGATCATAATATACAACTTTGAGTTCTTAGGATTTATTATTCCTCTGAAGTTTATTATCTATACAATCGCAATATTTGCTCAATACCTGGTAATCATGGCCGTTTCTGAAAGAAGAAAGCAGGAATATCAACTCGCGATTTATATTCCTGCAATGATGCTTTATGCGGGGTATTATATGAGAATTGTCCGCACTATTGCGTATGTACAGGAGCTATTCTTTTTTAAATCATACAAAGATCCCTGGAATCCAAAGAAAACTTCGGATCAGGCTTTAGAGCACGGATTATAACTAAAGAGTCGCCGGCAGGCTAATTTTAATAGTTGTGCCCATCCCTTGTTTACTGTTCAGCGTTATTGATCCATTAAAAAGGTCAACAATTCTGCGGGCAATCGTCAGTCCTAAGCCTATACCGTCCTGTTGTTGTGAGTTTTTATCAAACTGCATAAAAGCGCCAATTTTCGCAATCTGATTTTCGCTCATTCCAATTCCCTCATCAGAAATTGTAATGACATATTTCTGATCTTCAACCCCCGTAACAACCTTCACAAGAGTATGTTTCGGGGAGAAACCAAACGCGTTGTCTACAATTTCGGTTAGCATATCTACAAAAAACTGCTTGGGCATCATAAGGGTTGCGTCCTGAATCATTAATACCAAATCATCCGCTCTGCCAGCTTTCATGGCCAATTCGCGAACGGATTCTTCTGCAACTTTTTTCACATTTTCGGTACGTTCCTGCCTCAAGGTATGCATATTATCCAACTGAACAAGCAATGCTTCCAATCGGTAATAAAGCATCGTTTTCAACACAATTTTATTCAACTTAAGGCCTGAGCTATGAATAAGAGCGACAAACTCCGTTATTTCTGACTTTTCCATCTGCATTGATTCAGTTAAAATCATTTGCGAAAAGCCAATAATTGCTTTCAGAGGTTCATTAATCTCCTTTGTGATGGGAGCTCCAATGTTTAATCTCAATTCTGTAAGAATCGCATCGCTCTTTTCCTGAAACTCACGAATACGTTCGAGACGAGCCTGAACGGCTTCAAGAAGTTCTTCAATGGTAAAAGGTTTTGAAATGTAATCATCTGCACCCATTTGCATCCCTCTACGAAGATCTTCACGTGTATTTTTTGCGGTAAGAAAAATAAACGGGATTGTTGATGTAAGGATATTTTTCCTGAGTTGAGACAAAACTTCAAAACCATCAATGCCGGGCATCATCACATCACATATAATCAACTCAGGCTGAACACGTTTTGCAACTTCAATTCCGATGGTACCATTTTCAGCCTGGTGCATTTCAAAGCCTTCATTTTCGAGAATTTCTACAATATTCTCCCGAACTTGCTGATTGTCTTCAATTACTAGTATCTTTTTTGCCATAACTGTACATCTATTTTCTGAAACATCAAATATATGAATTATTTTTGATGTTTGCCAATTGGAAATAAAATTAATACGAAATTGCCTAATGTCCTACAGAATTTTAATAACTGAAGATGAGCCACTAGTCGCTAAATTAATGGAAAAAACATTAAAAGCACTCGGCTATGACCCTGTTGGAATAGCAGGCTCGGGAAGTGATGCTATTGAGATGGCACATCAACTGTTACCAGATCTGGTTGTAATGGATATAAATTTACCCGGAAAAGTTGATGGTATTGAAGCCACTCGTATCATAAAAGGAAAGCTCAGTATTCCCGTGATTTATGTCACAGGGGCCGCTGATTCTGACACACTGGAACGTGCATTAACGACTGACCCGAATGGGTATCTACTTAAACCATTTTCGCACCAGAGCCTTTATGCAATTATTGAAATGGCCCTTTATCGTAACAAACTGGAGCGAGATTTGAATGAAAACCGTCAATTGCTTTCTCAAACTTTTTTAAATATTGCGGACGGGGTTGTTTCTATTGACTGCATGGGAAAGGTATTGCTAATCAACCGTTCGGCAGAAAAAATACTCAATTCTTCTGAATCCGACACAATTGGTATGTCTCTTACGGATTTGGTGCATTTTAAAGATTCAGAAACCGATTCAACAGCAACCACTTTCGAAGAGTTTCTATCACTGTTTTTTCCTGAAAATCCCGATGCTGAATTTGAAATTGTTCTTTCAGACAGCCAATCCATCCCTGTACAGGCAAATGTATCGCGTTTAATTAACGAGTTTGGAACAATTACGGGTTACATCCTCACATTCAGAGATATTACACTTCAGAAAAACGCCGACAAAGCACTTCGGCAAATAAACGAAGAGCTTGAACGCCGAGTAGAGGAGCGCACTTTACAGCTTCAGCAAAATAATATGCAATTGGAAGATGAAATACGGAAACGTATGGTTTTTGAGCACAATCTGAAGCTCGCTCTGGAAAAGGAAAAAGAACTTAACGAATTAAAATCGAGGGTTGTTGCCACCATTTCCCATGAATTCAAAACACCCCTAACTTCAATTTCCACATCTGCTCAACTACTTGAAAAGTATGTTGATATTCCAAATTCGCGGGAAAAAATGTTCCGACATTTCAAAAGCATTAAAAATTCAGCGCTTTCGCTTGCAGATATGGTTACAGATGTTCTTCTCCTTGAAAAATTTGATGCAAACAAATATATGTATGATTCAGAGGAGTTCTGTGTGATTGATTTTGTAAAAAGCCTGATCGAAGAATTTCAGATGACAATCGGAAAGAATCACAATTTCAGCATTATCCATAGTGAATTTCCAAATTTCATTCAATATGATAAGCGTTTATTTACCCGCATATTAAATAATCTGATTTCAAACGCAATAAAATACTCACCTCCGGGAAGCAATATCAGGGTGGAACTCACAAAAATAGCAGATGGGTTTTATTTTTGCATAGAAGATCAGGGGATTGGAATTCCGCCGGAAGATCAAAAGCATCTCTTTGAACTTTTCCACAGAGGGGTAAATACCTCCAGTTATGAAGGATCAGGCTTAGGTCTATCTATTACCAAGAAATCTATTGATTTTCTGGGTGGCTCAATTACATTTAAAAGCAAACTTAATGAAGGCACACGGTTTGAGGTTTTTTTCCCGGATACTCCGGCAAATCATGATAATTGAGGATATTCTACACGTACATGATAAATACTTAAAAGTTTCTTTTTCAGGATACGTTTAATTTTATCAATATCACGAAACGTAACATCGGCATTTGAAAACTGACCCGATTCTATCTGATGATCAATAATATTGTCCACCAGGCGGTTCAATGCATCTACCGACGGCAGTTTCAAACTTCTCGAAGCAGCCTCTACTGAATCAACCATCATTAAAACGGCGGTTTCTTTCGAAAACGGGATAGGTCCGTTGTACCTGAACTTTGATTCTTCCACTTCCAGTTCCGGAAAATCTTTCATGTGTTTTGAATAGAAAAAATCGGTACGGCGAGTACCATGGTGTGTCCGGATGAAATCGATAATCTGATCGGGAATTTTATGCTTACGTGCAACTTCTATTCCTTTAATCACATGACTGATAATGACAGCAGCACTCTCTTCAGGACTTAAATCATCGTGTGGATTTATTCCCGTTACCTGATTTTCGATAAAGAAAAGCGGCATATCACTTTTTCCGATATCATGATACATTGCACCGGCTCTTACCAGCAAGGCGTCGCCTCCAATTTCGCGAACCACCTCTTCGGCAATATTGGCAACCTGAATTGAATGCTGGAATGTTCCGGGAGCTTTTGAAGCAAGTTCTCTCAGCAACTTTGAATTGGAATCGGTAAGTTCCATCAAAGAAATATCGGTTACAAGCCCGAAAAGCTTTTCGAACACAAAAATCAACGGATAGGCAAACAATGTCATCATTGCACTCCCCCCATATAAAGCGATACGGGTGAAATCAATCTCTACAAGATTTCCATCCTGAATCAGCGTCATTCCTATGTATAAAATAGTGTATGCCAAAAAGATCAGGAGCGACGTGAGAAAAAATTGTGCCCGTTTTTGTAATTTGGCAACACTGATGATTGTCAGAATCCCGGCAATAAGCTGAAGAAAGACAAATTCGAAACTGTTTGGAACCAGAAAACCAATGATAATAATGGTCACCAAATGCACAAAAAGGGCCAATCGGGTATCAAAAAATACCCGGATAATCAAAGGAACCAAACATAAAGGAACCAGATAAATCAGATTTACAAAATTATGAACCACCAAACTGGTTACCAAGACCATCAACAATACAACCAAAAGAATAAAGACAATTTTCTTATTGTTTATCAGAATATCCCTACGGAAAGAATTCAGGAATAAGAAAAGAACGATCATTGCCGATGCCAGTAAAAGCAATTGGCCTATAACTACCGCATAATAACGGGTATTTGACCCCAACTGAAGTTCATATTCTTTCTTTAACGACTCCAGAACCTGATACTTATCGGCCGTAATTAGTTCTCCTTTGGCAATTATACTTTGACCTGTTTCAAGCATTCCTTTGGTTAAAGAAACACCTCCTAAAATGTTCTTCCGGTCTTTTTCGGTAGTAACGGCATCATATCTCAGATTCTGAGCCAATGATTCTTCGAGTAACCGCACCGAAGTTTGATAATCAGTCAATGTTCCCTGCGACAATTTATTCCGGATAAACTGATCGGCACTTGCAATGGTAAACAATGAACCTAACTCCTTTTCATAGGCTATATTGTCTTTCAGAACCATGATCCCAAAGTCAGGAGATTTGTTTTCGATAGCTGTAACAGACTCTATTATCCCGGCATTAAACAGGGAATCAAGTACATTTAGACAGATTCTGAAATCAATCCCCCACTTTGTTTCATCACCACTAAACACGGTTGATTTAAGGACTTCATATCGGGAAATAAATTCTTTCTTTTTTACATCAGCAATTTCCGCATCGAAGGTAAAAAAAGGTTTATGTACGCTTAAAAGTGTGTCCTTTTCGGCTTTTAACTCCTGCTCTGTTTTCAGAATTGCGAAATCAAACGGAGCTACCAAATCTTCGTGCATCCAGTATTTCCCTTTTCGAAACTCATATTTAAATGTAGCTTCTTTCGGAAACATCAGAATGAGCAATGCTGCAGCCAATGCAAACAACAATACGCGATAGACTTCGGCATAATGATTGCGGAGATACGTCCAGGTTACTTTCAGGGTGTTCATTCTGTAAAATTTTAAGCGAAGTTAAGGATTTTTGATGGAATTGGCGGAAAGTGAAGACTAAAGACAGAAGTGCGAAGTTAGAGACTAACTTCTGTCTCCCGGCTTCTCTTCATCCCGCAGGAATAACGTTGTCCGCTGTTCTTGGCAAAAGCGGATAAGTTGCGGAAAGTAAAGGTCAAATTCCTGCTGAAACAAATCATAGTTCTTTTGCAGGCTCTCCACGGCAACTTCCATCCCTGATTCGAACTGCGACCGTCGCGACATGTTTTCGAAAATACGTTGCAACCGAACCAGATCTGCATAGCCTGTAAGCCAGTTCTGCATCATCAAAAAAGGAATAATCCGTTGCGAGCGGGCAGGCAATATCAGGTAATTACGCAAAACCACCCGGTAAACATTTCGGGCATATTCGGGCAACAAAACAGAGCTGTAATTCGCAAAATCTTTGGCCAGAAAATGATCGTAGAGAATATCCACAATTACGCCGGCAAACTTATGATGACGAGCATACAAACGTTCTTTACTCTGCAATACCACCGGATGTTTGTCGGTAAACTCATCAATAAGACGATGTAAACGAATGCCTTGCTGTATTCCGGACGAATATTTCTCTATCTGTTTTCCCTTTACCGTATCGGCAATAAAATTACCCAGCATCAAGGGTTCATTATCTCCCGAAAGATAGATATGTGCTAAAAAATTCATCGGATGCAAAGCTAAGAAATTACGTAGTTATCATGCATAAAAAAGGGATTGAAAAAGATTGAAAAGGATTGAGAAAGATTGAAAGGCACTTGTCAGCCTCTTCAGTCTCATCAGTCCTTTCAATCTCTTCAGTCTCATCAGTCTTTTCAGTCTTGATTGAAAAGATTGAAATTCTGGCTTCTAACTCCTGAATTCTTTTCAACCTTCACCACCCAAAGGGTCTTCTCCCTCTTCGGGGATGCTTCTGTATTCAAACGTCTAACTCCTGTCTTTTAAATTCTTCCTCCCCACCACCAGCTTCCCTATCTCGACTGTATTGGTTTCTAAAATAAGCGGGCAGATGCTACGGGAAGCTTTCTTTAAAGGAATATGCAGGGTATTTTTACTGGAAAGCCAGCGATAAACAGTCTTTTAAGTTTGCCAAAGTATAGCGCAACCTGAAATAATCGCTGAGTGCTACGCACCGCTCATATTCCTATTTTATTGGGGATAGTTGTTCTTAAAATCTCAAAGTAAATCCTATACCATTCCCTGTCATAGAAAATCTTAATTCACGTTTATCCCAAAATGAACTTGTCTGTAATCCACCGTTATATGTATCAACAGCCTGCTTAGCTTGTCTATTGAACTTTTGACTTATCGGAATAGAGACAACGATTAATCCAGCACCTATTCCAGCCATTATCCAATTTGGCTCTCCTCCACCAATAGCTGTTCCTATTGGCCAGCCTACCATAAATCCACCAGCAAATCCTATTATTGAGGCTAGTGCATAAGAGGATTGAGCGGTTTTAATCTGATTGTATGCTTGTTCATTTGGTTTAATTGCATTTACAAGTTGATTCATATTCAATCTTTTCTCACCTTGATAAAACTTATAACCACCAAATGCTTTTTTCATTGAAATCGAATCAGTAACAGTTTGTCCAAATGTAAAAGTTAAACCTACCATTAGTAAAGTCATAATAATTGCAATTCTTTTCATTTTATTAAAGTTTTACGTGTTGGATTCTATCTGTTTATTTATATTGTGTAATTCTATAATTTATTTGAGTAACTCAATTCATTTTTTCTCATAAGTATCTATGTGGATTCGTCTTCGAATATTGCCCATAACAGCAGTAGTAATTTACTACTGGCGGGGCGAATCGGAGCCGTTTCCTGTCCTAATTTAATTATTAATCTTGTCATATTTGAGTGTTTTTAAGCTAATGTATAACAGACGAGGCTATGCCCATGTGGCGGAGGAGTGCGGGTGTTAGGCGCAGGTATTTTATTTCTTTAATTTTTCTATTCTAATTTTTGGTTTCTCAATATCTTTTCGAGACTGATAAAAACTTACATTATAGTACTTATCTAAAGAATTTATCAAGTGGATAATTGTTAGTGCATCATTTAGTTGAATTCGTGCCCCAAATATCACTCCTTTTAAACTTGATTCGTCAAATTTCAGCCTCCTGTCTGGAAATACATTAAAATCCTTTTCTAATACCAATCTTACTTCCTGTTCCTCTTTCCATGCAGATAACTTTTTGTAAAGAAAAATAGGAACACGGGGAATGCCAATATAATCTTCACCATTTTCATCACTATCATGGTTTATGATATCTAATGAAATCAACGAACCAGTATAGTTAACTTCTTTAAGAGCTACTCCAGTTTTCTTTCCCAAAACACTACTTTCAAGTTGTTTTTCATCAAAAACAAGGCATACACCTTTATGCGAATCTGCATAATGTGACCACATTTTCATATTTCTTTGATTTCGAGAAAAACATGTTATTCCAAAAGAGTGCCTAATCAACTGGTTAATGTATTCGTATAATATGTTAGTGAAAAAGTTCTCATCTTTAATAGCTTGATCTAAATCTTCATCGTATGAAAAATCATCTAAAAAATTCTTTTTCTTAAGGTTGAGGAGTTTTTCAATAAAGTCTTTGTTTTGGTAATTTCTAAGGTTTTTTATTCTAAAGTCACCTTCATATGGGTCATTTAATTTGTCGGGGGGGGGACATCCAAAATTCACCATTAATCAACAGACTTAAAAGATATTGATTATAAGGCATATACTTGTATAGGTAATTGCGTTTTGTTGTCATCGTCAATTTTTTATATTTGTACCTAACGTTGAGTGTATGCAGCGTGCGGGAGCTCGTGACCACTTCACTATCCACCGTTACAGCCTTTGCCAGCGAGCTCTGAACTTGAAAATTGCGCTGAAACTCGCATGATGTATAAACTTTGTTAGCGTGTCGTGCATTTTATTCATTTTTCTTTTTAAAATCATCGAGTGGAAATGCCCAAGGTACTCCTAAATCATCTTCGTAATCGTCATACAATCCCATTTCTACATTAGGTCTTATAATAATGATATCTATTCTATCTGAGTCCTTTGCAAATCTTAATTCCTGGTTATTTTTAATTGCCATAAAATACAAATTATATGTTGGTCCAACTCCATCTGTTCCTGCTTCAACTTGCAATGTTGAATTTCCCTGGGTGTCTTTCGTAAATGTAGCTGATAATCCTTTAGTATCTTTTATTTTTTTGTCAAGAAGTTCAATCTTGAAGGGTTCTCCATCTTTATTCAAAACTGTTACCGAATAATAACCTTGAATTGAAGGTTCAATTATAAGTTGTTTACCATTCTCATCAAGCCAATGTCCACACCAGAATTGTGGTATAGATTTTCTCTTTTCAATCGAGCCGAAAATATTCATCGAGTCTTCTTTTTTTGCATGCACGCTGACGGCAGTATATCTAAAACCCTCCGTTTAGCTCAAATTTTTGTTCAAAATTAAGGCGTTCTAAGGAGATTTCAAAATACATATGGAATATTTTTGATGAAAAATTTTGATTGCTATATTTGAGCTTTTGTTTGCATTTTTTCTAAATCACGAGATGAACGGATTTTATTCAAATATCCATAAATAAATAGTTTAAGTAAATCTGCCAGATGATATGCAGGACGACCATTGTCAACAAATCCCCTGTCGAAACCAAACTCCTCTGGCTTTATACGATCTACAAAAAGGTCAATAGTACGGACTTCATGATCCTTTTCGATGGTTTCGTCCAAACAACGAGTGTAAATCTTAATCTGATGTCTCTGTTTGTGTTATTTATAAACTTCATAAAAAGAGACTTGTTTAATTACAAAGTAAATATAATGAAAATCAGATAATTAAACTAAATATAAATGATAAGCGATCAACGATCAAGATATTGATAAAATGAGGAAATGATGGTTTTTAGGCAGTCTGACGGTTTGCAGCTACAAGAAGTTGGCAATTTCGAAGCACAAAACTGTCTGCCACCACTAAACTTGATACGAAGCACAAAGCTTGATTTAACCACTGAACCACCAATTTCTTCCGAATCTTCAGTCTGTTCATGTCTTAATTTAAAGGTATTCCAAACCAAGTTACTTTTCTCTCGTAAAACATTGACTTTCGTCCCGATTTGTTTTTGTTAAAATATAATTTTAGCCAGTCTTGCTGTTCTTTCATTTGATTTGATGCATCGTCTATTGATTTTGTGAGCTGTAGAATCATATTTGATGTGTTTAAATCGGGGTTAGTAATTTGTCCTAACTTATTTTTTGCTTCTTTAAGTTTATTGTCTGGAATATCAAGCATACTTTGAATTTCAGGGTCAGTTTTCTTTGGTGTAAATTGTTTGTTCCTGTAATTGATAAAGTCGTTGAAACCATTTATCCCATCATTGTAGTCAATAACCGCTGAATTATATAGGTTAATTGTTTTTGTTTGTCTGTCATTCTCTATTTCTAATTTTAGATGTTGAAGTCTGTCAAACACTAATGAATTTTTTACACCATTTTTCTCCACACGATATGCTGATGAAATTATTTGGTCAATGTGGTTTTGATTTTCATACAATTGAAGTGTGTCATTGAAATTAAAAAATGGTTTAGTTTTATTTTGTTGTGTCTTTCCTTCGTAAAACTCTTGGTTTGTCACGGGATAATTAAGGAACTGCCATAAATAATCGAATGGAATATGAGATTTGATAAGTGTTGTTGGACTTACTTTATAGTAGTCGTTATTTATTTTTTTGAAAAACTTACCACCACTTACATAACCTGAACCCCAAGTCGGGTCAAAGAGAAACCAAGAACTGTCAATGAGAGCCGCACTCCAAGCATGTGGGATATAGTCAGTAAACCCATTTTGTTTTGTGTAACCTTCAATTACAAAAGATTTAATTCCTGATTTAATACAGATGTCAGTGAATAATGAAGCATAGTTTTCGCAAATTCCCTTTCTTGTTCTTAGAGGTTTTGCAATTTTTTCTTCTTTCTTTTCGTAAAAGTTTATTGCAAACATATTGTCAATGTCGTATTGTATGTTTGATGTAACCCAAATAAAAATTGCTCGTGATTTGTCCTTGTCATTCATAAAGTTGGAAGTAATATAGCTTGCAATTTGGTCTGTGGTCTTTGTCAATGAGTCGGGAAGTTGCAAAGCTTTTTTGTCAATCGTTGTATATTCATTCACAGTCGTTTTTTGGGCAAAAACTGTCTGCGTTGTTAAGATTAAAAGAAGTATAAAATTTAAATGTTTCATTATGTCTGTCGTGTTAAGCGGTTTGGTTGCCGATAATAGTAGGAAGCTACACGCAAGGGCGGATTGTGGGCGATTTCCTGTCAAACCGAAAAACTGCTTGAGCGGAAAGATACACACCAAAAACCACTGCTGCCGCGCTTGCCGGATTGCTGATGCTCAAGCACAACCCTCCGTTTCACTTCGGACGATACCGAAGATTCAAATTTACGGTTAAAATCATAATTTACAAATAAAAACTCATTACATCATGGAAAATCTATATTCAGATTCAAATAAAGCCCTGTTGCTTCTTTCTATAATACTATGGTTTAACCTTTTCCGCTAAGCTTAGGTATGGCTAAGTTTATCCCAAGGCTTGCGCCGAACAGGCGATAAACCCAAAAACCCGATAATTTTCCGTACGATCGGGCTTTTTTATGCAAGGTTTTTGGGCTATCTCTCTATGTGTTAGGTGCTGGCGTTCTGTCACATGTTGTTCTCCTCTGTCTGCTTGTCATTGTTTTTTGATTTATATTTTACAACTAATTTTATTGCTGTTAAAGTTGCCGCAGTCAAAGCTGTCGAAACAACTACAGATGTCATATATATTTGATTAAGATTTACTTGTCTTAAATTATACGAAAGTTCTTGTCCGTCTTTGCAAAAGTCATTTGATGCTAAAAATTCAATACTTGTCACCCAACAAGTTAAAAGATAAGTCGTCACGAAATACAAAGCATAAATTATAGTGCTTTTTAGTAATGACTTTGTTCTGACTGCCGATAACTTATTTGTCAAGAAAACGGACAGCGGAATAGTTGCTATTATTAAACCAAATGTCGGGTTGCCAAAGAACCAAAATGGAAACTTGCCAAAAAAGTTGAGCGGAACTATCGAGAAATATTTTACTATAGAAATTGTCAAACAAAAAAAATGTTCGTACGCAAGTCGTCCTGTCGCATAGAAAAGCGACATCACAAATGCCAGTTTAATAATACTTTTCGTCATTGTCTGTGTCGTCTGTTACGCTTGCGTCTAATGTAGGAAGCTACACACAGGGGCGGATTGTCCCGATGAACTTCCCACGAAGTGCTGCCTTTCAAAATACTATTTTCATGTCAACGAAGCACTGAAAACCGGCTTGCGGGTAGCCGATGTTACCAGCTGGGCTTCTTTGTCGGATCTTAAGTTGTTGATTTAACACCTTGTCAAGTTGTTGATTACTGCTTGCTGTCTGACTCATCAAGGAATCGCAGGGCTGTTAATGTGAATGGAACCATGGAATCATAAATTGGAACGTGGTCGCCATTAGGAATAATCCATAACGCAGCATTTGGTATAGAACGGTAGATACATACAGCGATTTCAACTGGAAAAAAGTTGTCACGATCACCATGCACAACTAGTGTAGGAGCGGTAATGGTTGATAAACTTTGTGCAGTAAAATTCATGTCGTCATAGTTTTCGTGTAAAGCGTTGAATTGTGTAATGAGTTGACGAATCTGTTCGTCACCGCGTTTTGCGCATTCCCGATACATTTCTCGTACTTCTTGAGGCATAGTATCAAAAGAAGCTCTGCACATAATTGCCCTTGCTTGATCTGGGAAATGCGAAGTTGTGCTAATTAGAACAATTGAGTCGATGCGTCTTGGTTGGCTCGTAGCCATGTGAAGTAGCGTCATTCCGCCAGTACTCATTCCCATAGCTGAAAATTGATTAATTCCCAACTTCTCAAGCAAGAGGAACATGTCATTGGCTGCTTCCCGATGAGTGAACTTGTTCTCCGGATTGGTGGAGTATCCATGTCCACGAAGGTCAACGACAATCAGTCGATAGTGCTCTGAGAGCCTGTCGATAAATGGATGCCAGTTCTGTGTACAACCACCAAACCCATGCAAGAGCAACAGCGGCTTTCCGACTCCGTATTCCTCGTAGTAAATTTCAACATTGCTGAGTTGAACGGAATGTCCTCGAGTGGTTGTAAGTTTAGGTGCGTATTTCTTTGTCATAGGTTATTGTTTCTTATAATATTATCGCTAATCGCTGTCGCACATAGCCTTGCCGATAACAGTAGGAAGCTACACGCAAGGGCGGATTGCGGGCAATTTCCTGTCAAACCGAAAAACTGCTTGAGCGGAAAGATACATACCGAAAGCCACTGCTGTCGCACTTGATGGATAGCTGATGTTGTTGCGTCGTTTTTATTTTATTAGTTTAGGTTAACATTTTTCATTTAAAGGCAAAAATATGATGTGTCAGCCAGAAGTAGAAAATACAAGTGCTATAATAGACAGGTATTTAAACGAAACGATAGAATCCCATTGGACTCAGCGGTCTTTTCGACATGGGTTTATAAGTCAAATAAATGAACGTGTATTTCCACTACTTAGTTCCGAAGAGCTTTATTCGTTTAGGTCCGAATACGAAAAATTACTTAATCGTTTGTTTCCGAAACAATAACATGTAGGTCGAAATAGAAATTATTTGATTTATTAAGACTGTCGCTCGTTAAGTTCATATTACTGTAAATTACAATGTCTTTCACGATGTATTCCTTGTCTTGTACTAGGATTTTTCTCCTTTTCTGATTCCAAGACTATTAACGAATCTAACATTTTCAGGAGTTATGTTATCAGGGTCTATTAAAAGAGTTTCATATTCATCCTCTATTTTGAAGTAGAAACCTGTTAGCCAACTTGGGAATGTGTTAATCATGATTTTAAATTTTAAAGATTAGTCATTTAAAAAAGTTTTATTATGCCTTGTCAAAATTAGCAATACCTTAAAGGTAAATATTTTAATGTCAATAGTTTTAGTACCCACGAAGCGATAAAATGCGCTACAACGTAGAAAACTACATGCGGGTGCAGATTGCGGGCGATTTCCTGTCAATCCCGAGTACTCGGGACTGAGCGGAAAGATGCCCACCGAAAACCACCGATGCCGCACTTGACGGGTAGCTGATGTTACAGGCTAGCATTTCTGTCGTCCGCATGTCGTAACCAGTGCCTCTATAAAGTCTTGTCGTCATTGTTGTTGTTTAAAAGAAAAAGATACCTATCTAAGCATGCCAGTTCACAAATTTCGATTCGGGTTGTTCAACCAAGTGTTCAGGTTTAAATGTAGCAACTATACTATTGCAATACTCGATTAGCTTTTTATCCGCTTCCTTGTCATGTGATTTTCCCCAGTCCCGAACAGATTCTATTTGCCGTTTCAGCTCTATATATCCCTTTCCGTATTTAGCTATATCTGCTTCAAATTTAGGTTGTAGATACTTAAATGTGTCAACAACCAAATAACAGGTATTAAGGAAGCGCTTTTCCTTATTGACTTTTTCCCTGCAATATCTACCTAAAGTGGCTAAATTATTGATGTAGTTCAGTGCAGAATAGTCAAACTTTAACATGCACAAATTAATCACAAAATCACTGAAGGCTGAAATAACCCTCTTGTAATATATCGTATCAGTTTCAACATAATTGCCCGAATATGATCCATCAAATATTCTCGGTAAAAGTATGTCTTCATTGTAATTATCAGATTTTACAACTTTTAAAAAATAATATGCACAGGATTCGTATAGCCTGATTACGATGAAGCCTTTTTGCTTCTCACCAAGGTT
This sequence comes from Bacteroidales bacterium, assembly GCA_963667975.1. Taxonomy (GTDB): domain Bacteria; phylum Bacteroidota; class Bacteroidia; order Bacteroidales. Next base: position 1,684,799 of record OY764079.1, on the reverse strand, counting down.
TTCCAACCGTACAATATCATTTATAAGATTTCTCATGGTTCGAAATGCTACTGATAATAGGTGCTTATCGTTTACATCTATTGCATATCTGATGTTGTCAGTTATTGTCCTGTCGTCAGTTATTGTCCAGAATTCAGAAATGTGATCCCACTCTATGTTTTCTGCTGTATTGTGGTTTTCTACATGAACATAAGGCTCTCCGGAATACATACCTAAATCTTCTAAGTACTTTTCTTCAGGGCAATTTTCAGTCAAATGTAGTATCATAACATTACCTCTATATTTTACACCCAAAGCAAGCACAGCTGACATGTTGTTCTGTTGAAGCAGATCCACATATTTTCTTTCGAATGAATCTAAATTTTCCAAATAGAGCAAATACATCTTGTTTTTCGCGTAGTGTTCATGAAGTTGAAAGAAGGTATTCCAAAGCGAGCAAAGCAGCTCAATGTTTTTTTGTGCTATGCTTTCTATTGCGATTACATGCCAAATGGAAGTGATGATATCGATCTTAGTTCCGATAATGTTCTGATCATTAGATACACCAGCGATTTGCCTATGCATTGGCATGTTAGGATTGGCGTTGACAATGTTGCGGTCGTTTGATATACCTATCCAACTAATGAGGTGATCGCAGGAAAAGAACAGCAACAGTTTTGCTGCGTTCGTGTCATTTTCTCTAATGAAGGTTTGGGCAAGTCTCTTTAAAATATCAATAGGTGTATTTTCGTCTATGTCAAATAATGGATAACTTTCCCGGAAATAAATATTCTTCTTATGTGTAAAGCTACTAATAACACTATCGTCCAGTTTTTCTAATTCATGCCGAATAATTTGTAGTGATGTTGACGAGATCAATATATTGTACGAGGACGGAAATAGTAGCATTATTGAAGCGAAGAAAAGATATGCCACCAGATACAAATGTGTGGTCAGGCTGTTTGCGTCAAAACGGATGCTGGCAAGGAATACCAGCAATGCCCAGCAGATCGTGACAGTAAGTAATGTTACTAGTCGCTTAAACCATGCATTTCTTAAGAAGTAATTGTTTACCTGCCTGCCCAATCTTTGTTTCACTAATTCGAAACGAATAAGAATTACAGAAACAACAATTCCCAGGATAGAAGAAACAGATCCTATGACCAATGATAAATATTCATTCTTATCTACAGATGAAAGCCCCAAATAATCGGGAACTAAATGTACAGGACAAAGAGATATCAGTGTAAAAAGCACTATTGCGGTTGCCGCAATTGGGATATCGAGAAATATTAGGTTCTCGATAATTTCGAGTTTAGCTCTTAGTCGGGTTATAATTTTTTTCCATCGTTTAGTCATTATTCATTTCAGGTTAAATGTCGTTTGTTTTGCAGTGAATTGTCAAGGTTGCTCGGTCGACCTACGCTTCTGACTAACGTCAAATTTTAGTATTAATAATCAATTAGTTACAAATTCAAAGTTTTCTTTTGAAAGTTCAAATTTAGTAATTTGTTTTTGAATACGCTTCACTAATCCCAACTTTCTTTTTTGGTCGAGATATAAGTATTCTTTTGGATTATAATAAGGCTTGTTTTTGACGACCATATTCCAAATAATCACAGCTAATTTTCTTGCTGTGGCAGAAATTGCAGAAACTCGTCCTTTGCGAAAATTTATTTTCTGGAAGAAATCTCTCAATGGGGTTGATTCTTTAAGATTCCCTATTGCATTTGCTGCATTACGCAAAGCTATCTTAAGTCGATTACTTCCTTTGGGAACTTTGCTCGAGAGAATTTTTCCACCCGAAATTTTATTGTTGGGTGCTAATCTGAGCCAGCTTGCAAAATGTTTGGCTGTCGTGAATTGTTTAATTCCTTCTAATCCAACTTCACTCATAATTGATAGAACTGTCGAATAACTCATTCCTTCAATCGCCATCAAATCAACACCTTCAAAATACTGATACGATTTCATGTTTAGGTCGATATTCTTTGGTGAGTTCTTATTGATTTTTTTATGTGGCTTTTTCTCGATGTGATGCTGCCTTTTATTGTCGTCATTTTCAATAATCTTGTCCAGCATTTTCTGAATTTCAATATCGCATTGCCCTATTTTTGTTTGAAACATCTGGTACATATCTAGTTCTTGTTTCAGGGCAAACAGATAGTCTTCCCGTCCGTTGCTATGAAGGGCTTTAGCTATTTCTTCTCTGGATTCTCGACAGTTGTAATGACGCAATTCGGATAATTTCTCAGGATTTGTTTCTCCTTCGCATATCGCTTTTATTATGGCTAATCCGGTTTGTCCGACAATATCATTCACAACCACATCTAAACGCAAATTCAAAAGCCGCAAATTTCTGCATTTTCTTGCATGCAGATGCCGACGAATCCAGTAAAAGTGATCTTTGACGGCAATAGGTTCTTAATTGTTCGGTTTGTTTGTCGGGTAAAAAACTATTTGACAACAGACCTAAACTATGTAGCTTTTGTATCCACTGGCAGTCTTTTATGTCGGTCTTCTTTCCTTTTATGTTCTTGGTGAATTTACCATTGCACAATATCACTTCAATGCCTTCCGACAATAATACTGCATACAATGATTGCCAATAAGTACCGGTGCTTTCTAATGCAACTGTTTTGATTTTGTTCTCCTTAAACCATAATGCCATTCTTTTAAGGTCGTCATTGAATACGCCAAATTCTTGCACTTCATCGGATCTTTGCCCTACGGCTGCCCAGTGTGAACGACTGCCTATGTCGACTCCCGCCGCATTTGGGTTGACTACTTCCATACTAATCTCTTTTTGTTCCATCGTCCTAATTGTTTAAAAATTAACTCAATGGAGACGTGCTTTTGGCATGTTGAATTATTCTGATCGGGGTTCCCGAAGTTTCGGGACCGCCACTTTTGTCATCGCATACATCTCAACCAGGATTGCGCTCGTACTCATGAATAACAGTTCTAAAATCGGCCTTGCATTGAGCTGTTCTTTCATACGTGTTCCTGACGATTTCGTTAGCTTGATTTGTTAATCTCTTTTGGTATAGGTAGGATTGCCTCTAACACCTGTATATCCACAGCTTTGTAGATATATCAGCATTCGTTGAAATGCAAATTCCATCAACGGATTTATGGTTTCTCGTATATTTACCCAAACCGCTCTTAATATTAATTTGCATCTGTTATTTTTTAATCAGTAAAATTATTTCAAAAAATAAAAATCAATACCCATATAAAAGCAACTGTAAATAAACTATTTACGATTGCTTTTTCATTTTCATTTTTTGAATACCTATTGTTTTATATCGTTTTTTATCATATATTTGCAACATATTTGTAACGTAACCTAATTACTAATGAGCAATATTTCTGCTGTCAATCTGGGAGAGCGTTTAACCCGCATAAGCAAAGTTCACATTGAGGCAAAGTTTCCAAAGGTTGAAACGGTGAAGGCAATTCCACTGGAAACGATAACTATAAAATCCGGATACAGCCAGAACGAATGTTATACCGTAGGAGAAATAACAGAGAAATTTGGAGTATCAGCTACCACAGTAAATAGAATTATTCGCAAAAACAGCATTTTAAAAAAGCAAATTGGAAGATTCGTTTATGTTCCGAAAGCAGAAATTGACCGGATATTCTTACACCGCTAAAACACAGTCCTATGAAGAAAAAACTTGCAAAGACAAAATGTACAGTCAAGCTCCGTAAATCGGAATATCATGAAGAATGGTATTTAATACTTGAAAGCTATCCGGTTTTCAACAGTGACACAGATAAACCCCGGCGAATAATAGAAGCCTTAAACCGAACCATAACCACCCCTGTTTGGGATAAAACACGAACAGCCCGAACTTCATCCGATGGGATAAAAACATTCAAACCCAAACGAGATACAAACGGCATTATTCAATGTAAAAGTAATATTGACAGAGAGGCCTGCCTCTTTGCAGATGGTGTTCGCAGCCTTCGCCAAAAAGAATATGATAATGCAGATTTATACACAGAGAAAGAGGCTGAACTTGCAGATCAAAACCAGCGCCAGCAAACAGATTTTATTGAATATTTTTTGAAAGCATCAAAAGAGCGACACCGCAATAGTTCACAGTCAATTATATTCAACTGGAATCGTGTCGGGGAACTGCTAAAACTCTTTACAAACAATCAACCGCTTCCATTTTCACAAATCAGCGTGGGCAAAGCCGAAGAAATCCGTCGTTTCATACTTTCAGCTCCTTGTGGCAAAAGCAGGAAAGACACTATATCGCCAAATACCGCAGCAATTTATTATAGAATTTTTAAAGCAGGATTAAAACAGGCATTTATTGATGATTATCTGACCGTAGATATATCCTCAAAGATAAAGGGCATACAGGGACAGGAAAGTCGCAGAGAGCATCTCACGGTTGACGAATTAAACATACTGGCAGAAACGCCATGCGACCGCCCGATATTAAAGCGTGCAGCCCTTTTCTCTGCTTTAACAGGTATTCGCCATTGTGATATTAAAAAACTAAAGTGGAAGGAAATACAGGTTACAGGGGAACAAGTCCGCCTAAACTTCACACAACAAAAAACAAAAGGGGTTGAATACATGCCTATTTCGGAACAGGCCTATCAACTTTGTGGAGAATCTGGCAACCCTGAAGAATTTGTTTTTGAAGATCTGCCAGACCCTTCATGGATTTCAGTACCGCTGAAGCGCTGGGTAAAATCCGCAGGGATTACCCGGAATATTACGTTTCATTGCTTCCGTCATACTTATGCCACATTACAGTTGGCAGGGGGTACTGATATTTATACGGTCTCAAAAATGCTGGGGCATTCCAATGTAAAAACCACTCAGATTTATGCAAAGGTGATTGATGAGAAAAAGCAGAAGGCTACAAATGCGATTAAGTTAAATGTTGGTTTTTTAAAGTATAAGAAATGAGAGTAAACGAGTATATTGAAATAAGCAGATCTTCTATCCAGTACCTTGATAATATTGAATAGAGGAAATGGAGGATTTAGGGGATATTGGGGATATCCTCCATTTCCTCCATTTCCCCTAAATCCCCAACATGGGGATTTGAAGAAAATGATGCAGAAACTCAAAGAAGAATTTTTGCGCTTATTTTTGCACTGGCTTTTTCCACAAGGTTTATTCCTATTAACCACCCTAAATGCGACTTTTTAAGGAGTAGCTAAATATCCACTCAGAGTAATCCCGGTATGAAAATAATCGAATCAGTTATATTTAACGACCTTCGCTCCTGGCTTGAGAAAAATAATCAAGCCGATGATTTTTATCCCCCTGCAATAAGAGATAATCCGTTGATTCAGGAAAGTTTCTCTGCTAATTATACGCTTGATTTTTTTATTCCTCCATTTTCCAATAAAATCAGGTATTATCAAAGGTTGGTTTGTAATGACATTACAACATTTCTTAATCAATTAGATGAAGAGATGAGGGATAACAGTGAGAATGTGATCCTGTTCAAACTTAAAACTGTAAATAGCAAACTTAACTCCCTGCTTGTCAGTGTAAATGATTTGATTATTCGTAAAGGTTATGATTTGGATCTGATAACTTCAAAATATTCAGATTTTATTACAGACCGTCAACATAAAGAATCGACATACATAATCCACTATTTGCTTGTCTCCCTGATTAAATGTTATTTAGAAGTTCAAAGCCATTTTTCAGCGTTTATTCATTCTGATAACAAGATGGATATTTTTGATATATACGGTCGGATTTTAAACAAACCAGTACCTGAAAATACATATTTAAAGGAAGTTCAGAAAATTACCACTTTCCCTTTGCAATCAAAAGTCAACCCAAAGAAGTCCAATATTCTTTCTTTTAAATACACGAAAATACAGTTGCACAGCAGTAATATTACGGATCTTATGGATTCGCTGAAGAAGAACAGTTTCATTGCACAGGAAACAAGTATAATTGATTTCAGGCATGTGTTCACAGGTGAATTTGTTGCAAATCCAATCAGATGGACTGGCGGTAAAAGCACATTATCCTATTTCATTAAATTGTTAAACAATGAACATAAAGTAATTTCATTTTCCGGAAATAGCTTATGGAAAATTGTATGTGCGTGTTTTGTTGATAATAACGGAAGTCAGTTTGATGAATCAAAACTGAAAGACCAGAAAAAGCCAAAGAGAAAATTAATGGAGATTGAAAGAGCTGCAAATCACATGAAATAGCACTCCGCACTCTGCTTCCAAGATAAAAATCCATAAAAAAAAAGAAGAAAGACTAACGGTAAATCGTTGGTCTTTTCTATTTATTACGATCACTCCGCACTCCGCGCCCACTCCGCGCGGAGTGTAGATATCCGGTTTATTCTGTTTTGACATTGCAATTTTGCATCAAGTCAATGTTCGAAAAGAGGCTCTCGGGCATTGATGGAGCCTTTAGATTTTTTACGATTAAAAATTTGCAAGATGCAAGTAAATCCTTTTCAAAACGAGATTTCATTCAACGATATGCCACAAGCTTTAGCATATCTGATCAGTAAAGTTGAAAGATTAGAAGCCTTACTTGGTGCAACAAAGCCAGAGCAGCCTGAATCAGACAAGTGGTTTAATTTACAGGAATTATGTGATTATTTACCGGATAAACCAGCACGACAAACTGTTTATGGCTGGATAGGTCAAAAGTTTATTCCATATCATAAGAAAGGTAAAAAGCTCCAATTTCTTAAGAGCGAAATTGATGCCTGGCTAATCAGAGACAAATACAAATCAGTTGCAGAATTACAGGCAGATGCAACTGCATTTATTGCCCGTAAAAGAGGAGGTTTAAAATGAGAGAGCCAAAAGCTAATAACCAAATCCTGACTGACTATTTTTTGAACAGTCAGGGATCATGTACCGTAGTCTTTCGTAATCATTTTGATTCAGGCAAGGATTTTATTGTTGGTTCCGACACTTTACAAACAATGTATTCAAATGGCATTCTGCCATTTGAATACATTGGTAAAAAGCTCTGTTATTACCACTCTGACATTTCCATAATCTTTAAGAATCATTGTACAATATTGAAAAATAATGCATTATGGAGACAATAAGTAAAGAGGCGATATTGTCGAAAACTCACTATGGTATTGGAATATATGCACATATTTTGAGATTGTACTATCCATCAGAACAAGTCCTTTCCCTTGTGGGAAGGATTTGTTCTGATGCCAAAAACCCTTTCAATATTGATAAACCAACATTGAAAGTCTTCATTGAAAAGTCGTGCAGAAAACAGCAAATCTCAGACTTGAGCGAAAAAGAGAATATACTACTTAACTCGTTGGATAAAGAGTTTGCACGCCATATCGACAGCGAAGAAGCAATTCCTGTCGGTGATGCGTTCGACTTTGCCCAACTGCATTACAGACAGTCCGGCAGCGAGCTATTACAGACCCTGAATGAAGAAATGAATCTGCACATTGGTAAAAACTGGGTTTTCCACAATCAAAAAAAAGATTCAATTTCTAAGAAGGAGATTGAATGCACAAGAAATGAGAAAACCTTTGTCTTTTCATTTTTCAAAGCACCCATTCGCAATACTATATCACATAAAACCGTATCGCTTCTTCAGGTTTATGATCTAATTAAAGGAGGCTTTTATAAACAACATACAGAAATACTAAGGAGCATATCCGATGTTGCACAAGCACGGAAATACAAAGCTGCAAACTTTAATTACTGTACCTTTTCAGGTGTATTTACTTCCCGAGGCGACAAATCACTCGTTACTCATTCTGAGCTTCTGTGCGTTGATTTTGACCATATTCAAAATATCAGCACCCTTTGGCAGGCGTTGCTCGATGATGAATATTTTGAAACGCAATTATTGTTTGTAAGCCCCTCTGGTGACGGGTTAAAATGGATCATAGAAATAGACACTCAAAAAGCTCCGCACGGCGAATATTTCGCCTCTGTTGCTAATTATATTTTACAAACATATTCGGTTGAGATTGATAAATCCGGAAAGGATATTTCAAGGGCTTGTTTTCTGCCGTATGACCCAAATGCATATATAAATCCTCTGTTGTTAGATAAAGATGAGTAAGAAAATATTCAACCCGGCTGATTGGGTAACAAATAAAGCTACAGAAAGGAGTGTGACTTCCATTCCTGAATTTTCGCAGGCAGACAATGGCTTAATAAGTGAAATCGAAATAATTACGAAGCGTATTGAAGCCTTTTCCGTTGACATTACCCCAAATTATGCCGATTGGCGTGATCTTGGTTTTGCCCTTGCTGAGGCTTTGGGCGAGGGTGGTCGTTCTTATTATCACCGTTTAAGTTGTTTTTATCCGGGTTATTCTCAGGCAGAAACCAATAAACAGTACTCCGCCTGCCTTGCTTCGCATGGCCACGGAGTTACGATCAGAACACTCTACCACCTGGCAAAGTCAGGAGGCGTAAGCGTTTCCATTCCGCAGTCCTCTAAACAAACTCCGGTTGAAACAAATCAGGTTGGTGCAACAACAAAAGAAGAAACAGAGGATATGGAGGAAATAAAGGAAATGAATCTCCCGACATTCCCCGATGAGATTTATGCAGACCTTCCAAATCTTCTTCAAAAGGTAGTAGCAAAATCCAATTCACCCGAAGACAGAGACCTTCTTTTGCTTGGTTCATTGGTTACCGTTTCAGCATGTTTGCCTAAAATCTATGGCGTGTATGCTGAACGGGAAGTGTATCCGAATTTGTTTCTTTTTATAACAGCTCGGGCTTCCGCCGGGAAAGGTCGCCTGACTCTCTGTCGTAAATTAGTTGACCCGATACACAAATCTTTGAGAGAGGTTTCAAAACTCGAATTTGAAGAGTTCCAGAGAAAGCTGACAGAATACGCGACAACGAAGAATAAAGCAGATTTAGAACGACCGCAAGAGCCGCCAATGAAAATGTTGGTTATTCCCGCCAATAATAGTGCAACAGGGCTTTTTCAGATACTTAACGACAACAATGGTTCAGGTTTGATTTTTGAAACCGAAGGTGATACTCTTGCCCTTACATTCAAAAGCGAACACGGTAATTATTCCGATGGTTTCCGCAAAGCATTTCATCATGAAACTATCTCATATAACAGGCGTAAAGACAGGGAATTCGTTGAAATCAACAATCCTCGTTTGTCTGCCTTGTTATCGGGTACACCCAAACAAGTTTCATCACTTATTCCAAGTGCTGAAAACGGCTTATTCAGCCGTTTCATGTTCTATTTTATGAATGTTCGTCCGGTATGGAATGATGTTTTTACCAGCTCTTCCAACCAGACACTCGATAGTTATTTCGACCATCTTGGAACGCAGTTTTTTGACTTATACAAGTATTTGGAATATCAATCCGGGTCAATCCGCTTTTGTTTAACTTCCGGGCAGCAACAGGCATTTAATAACTATTTTGCCCGGACTCAAAACCAATATCTTTGTTTGTATGGTGCTGACTACCTCGCTACTGTTCGCAGACTTGGTCTCATCACTTTTAGAATTGCCATGATTCTCACAACTCTTCGGATTATGGATAATGGACAGGTACATTCTCCACTTATTTGCAGGGATAGTGATTTCAATACTGCATTGTCAATGGTAAAAATACTTGTTCAGCACGCCTCACAGGTATTTCAACAACTACCTGCCGAAGCCGTTACGATAGTTCCGAAAAATCAAAAACAACAATTCTTAAACGAACTCCCGCAGGAGTTCTGCCGAAAAGATTATCTGGCTGTCGCCAATAAATTAGGCATTCCTGACAAAACCGCCGAGAAGCATATAAAACGCTTTGCAGTCAATGGGTTAATCAGTCATTTTGCTCACGATAAGTATAAAAAAACATAGTAGTTAACTGCGTGGCTTTATCTGAAATTTCTCTTTTCTCAATAATGAAAAGAAGCTCTTGCACGCAAAAAAGCAGAAGGTGTTATTTCCGGTCACCCTAAAGGCAGTAAATCAAAAGTGAAGAAAAAAGGAAGATGAAATAAAAATGCTACTTGATAAAAAAGTTTCAAAAAGTGCTATTGCACGAATGATGGGAGTGCATAGAGTTACCGTGGACGAGTTTGTTAAACAACAATCATTCATAATCCAATAAATCGCATTTTTTATAAAATCTTATATTTTACAAAAAGACTCGTTAACTTTTGCTGCATATCGATTTTATACCTTTGCATGATGCGTATAATTATACAAAAATATTGATTTCATGACAGAATCTCTCTTTATAAACACATTAGCATTTGAGTTTCCTAAAAAGCCCAAAATCTTCTATTTCTCCAAAGAAGACAGGGAAGATGTACCGCTTACAAAGTTAAGCCACCAGCTATTTCCATGTAATATCAGGAGGTTATTTCCAGACATTACGAATGCAGATATTATTTACACTTCGTTTGACAGGGAATTAGAAGGCTTCCATCCTTTATCCATTGATTTCAGCAGAGAGAATTTTTCATTTATCAAACGCTATTACAATAGAGAGATAAAGCATTATTTCACAAATAAGAATATTCTGGTTGATCCTACATTTGTTAAAGACAATCAAATATGGCTTAAATCAACCGATGCTTCTGCAAAAAAAATTAAAGACTGTGTTGTTTATGACAAGTATACGATAAAAGTAAATTACAATCATTATTCTAACACTCCGGAACTTGTTCTTTCGTATGACAGACAGGCAAAAGTATACAAGAAGTCGGTCGCAACTTTTCTCGCTGATTTTGATAATACCAATGAGGATTTGTTTGAAGTATTATCGCCGTCCGCTGCCAATCCGGTTGATCTGCTCAATAAAGTAGTACATGTATCTTATTATGGTGAAAAAAACAAATACCAAAAGATGCAGGTAACAAAATATAGCCATTTGCAGAACTGGATAGAAAAAGGGAAACAAGTTGATTATAACAATGCTTTTCCGATAATCAATCGCCGTTTAATGACATTTCTCGGCTATGAAGAAGAGGAGGAAGAGAATGGAAATCTCTATCAAAAGAAAAACAGGTATCCTAAGTATCTGACAAAAATATATGGCTTTAAAAACAAATTTATATCGGTAAAAGAATTTAAAGAAATAATTCTTGTTCAGGATGAGTTTACCAAAGTGCAACCAGGTAAAACAAGTCCCGAAAGCAAGCAGTTAATTTTTGGTAAAAACAAGACCGATATGATTCCACAACGAGGAGTGAACAATGGACCCTTTAAGCAGCCTCGTTACAGCAATATTCAGATGTTTTTTATAGTACCCAGAGAACACATCACTAATACGAACGATTTATCGACATACTTACGTCAGGGTTATAAAATATTTGGCGGCCTGTCTAAATACACAAATGTTCCTATTACATTAGCTCCCAAACGATTTAATCTTGCATTTGAGAATATTGAAAACCCGCTTCCCGAGATAGAAGAGAAACTGGATAACGAAGATTTCTCCGGAACCAAGTATTTGGCTATTTACCTTACTCCTATCGGAAAACACGCCAAGGTAAAGGAACAGCGAAATGTTTATTACAAGGTAAAAGAAGCACTGCTTAAACGAAATATTTCGTCACAATGTATTGAGACTGATAAAATGGTAACTGTACTTAAGTCTGATGCAGAGAAAGGAAAAGAAGCTTTTGCTTACACATTACAAAATATCGCCATTGCAATAAATGCCAAACTTGGTGGTATGCCCTGGAAAATTGCGGTTCCTGAATATCGTGAACTTATCGTAGGTGTTGGTGCATTTAAACATACCGATACAAATATTCAATATATTGGCTCCGCATTTTCTTTTGATAATACAGGGGCATTTAATTCATTTGAATATTTCCATAAAGACGAATTAAAGGAATTAGTTGGTTCTATCGAATCGGCGATTATTGATTACAGAAATACAATTGCAAACCTCGAAAGGTTAGTGATCCATTATTATAAAGATATGCGGGAAGATGAAGTTGAAATCATCGAAAATATGCTTTATAGTATTGGGATAGATGTTCCTGTTTTTGTTGTTACAATTAACAAAACAGAATCTGAGGATATCGTTGTATTCGATGATGACTTCGTCGAAAAAATGCCATACAGTGGCCGTTATATCAACTTAGGGAACAACACATATTTACTTTGTAACAATACCCGATATTCGAACAATAGTATCCGCAATATTGAAGGTTATCCGTTTCCTGTTAAACTGAAAATAAAATGTCCGTCCGATAGTTCATTACTTACCACTGCCACGATAAATGGTTTAATAGATCAGGTATATCAATTCAGTCGTATTTATTGGAAATCCGTTAAACAGCAAAACCTTCCTGTAACAATCAAATATCCCGAAATGGTTGCTCAGATTGCTCCGCATTTTACAACAGGGTCAATCCCTTCAAATATTGGAAAAGATAACCTCTGGTTCTTATAATCTGATAAAGGGGAAATTTATCCGAAATAGTAAGGTGGGGAAATGGAGGATTTAGAGGAAATTGGGGATATCCTCCATTTCCTCCATATCCCCTATTTCCCCAATATTCTATTTTGTATTTAATTTTCGTATCACCACTTTGCATAACACTAAACGGGTTTGTTTGAACTATAGAATGCCACAGTTAAATCTACTCAAGCAACACCATTAATGAATTTGGGGATATTTGCCATTTTCTGATTTCGACATCAGGATGCCAATTGGTTTTAAGTGTGCTAGAATAAAATATTTGATAACATAATTACTTTTTAAAGCATTTATACGGATTTTCAAACGCTCAAATTTATCCAAAATAGTGAGATGGGGAAATGGAGGATTTAGGGGATATTGGGGATATCCTCCATTTCCCCTAAATCCCCACTATCCTATTTTGTTTAATTTTTGTATCGCCACTTTGTATAATACTAAACGGGTTTGTTTGAACCATAGAATGTCACAGTTAAAACTGCCAAACAACAACATTAATAAATTCTGCCATTGTTAGAGACTGGGGAATCTTTGCCATTTTCTGACTTCGACATCAGGACAGCCAATTGGTTTTAAGTATATTAGAATTACATATTTGATAACATAATTACTTTTTAAAGCATTTATACGGATTTTCAAACGCTCAAATTTATCCAAAATAGTGAGATGGGGAAATGGAGGATTTAGGGGATATTGGGGATATCCTCCATTTCCTCCATTTCCCCTAAATCCCCAACATCCTATTTGTGTTTAATTTTTTGTATCGCCACTTAGTATAATACTAAACGAGCTTCAGTTTGGATTATAGAATATCCCAGTCAAATCTGCCTGGATCAATAATCAATGAAGCTACAGGAATATTAAATCAATACATACAACTGAAAAAAATATATAGAAAATAAATTTACACATTAACTATTTATAAATTATTACTACACTTGCAAAGCAAATTTAATCTGATACGTAATCAGATGCTTTACTAGTTAAATATCTATAATTAATAACTATATAAAATGAATTATGAAAAATTCAACTATCTTAAAAAAGAGTACGATTGTTACTTTATTATTTTTCTTAAACATCTCATATCTGGCTTCTCAAAATTTGTATGAGTTATATGAGACTTCTTTTCAACCTCCTACTATTGTTCAGCAATACGTAAATAGTTATTTATCAGGTGGAGTAGGTTTGAATCCTTATGACTATACTCAACTTGAGACCTATTGTATTTTCACTTCTCCCAGTGGAAAATCTATTAAAACATTTGGCTTTTATTATGAAGGTCAAAATAAAACCGATAATGGACTTCCTTCATCACCAGAAATTTTAGTTCCTAACGGAGTAAAAACGTGGAAAATCAGATTTACCCCAAATGAAGTTGGAAATTGGAATTATCGAATTTATGTAAGTGACAAAGTGCACAAAATGACGTATGTTTTGAATTCTGTCAGCTTTAACTGTACTAAATCTGCAACAAATAATAGAAATTCTAAAGGATTTATTCGGTCTGCAAATAGTAGATATTTAAAATATGAAACAGGTCAGCCATATTACCCAATAGGCAATAGTTGTTATTCTTTTTCGGGGAATTTTTGGAAACCGGATCAACCAGAAAAAGGTACAAATGAAATGAAAGCACACATGGATGAAATGAGTGAAAATAAAATAAATTTCTTCAGGTTCGAAATTAATCATTTCGGAGGTGTTAATCTATTTGGACCAGATTACTCTGAATCTAAACCTGAGAGAGAAATGAATACAATATATTATGATCAGTTCAACCAACATGATTCATGGCAACTTGATAATATTATAAATTATGCTAACTCTAAAGGTATAGATCTATGGCTTGCTTTATTTGCTCATTCTACATTTGGTGCAAATGGTAATTATTGTAAAGGTAATAATGATACTGGATATACAAAAATAGGTTATCGCTATATTAACCCTGTGAATGGTGATACTATTTATATTAAAGCTGACTCCTGTAATAATATTCCTTATTCATACTGTAATTGGGCTAAAGAAAATCCATTTAATGTTTACATGGAAAAGAAGGATCATAATATAAAATCATCATTAACAGGATCTTGCAATAGTCCATACGATTTTTTTGACATCAATAATACGGAAGCTATTAAAGTCCAGAGAAATTTAATAAAATATATAATTGCCCGATGGGGTTATGCAACAAATATCCTTGCATTTGAGTTAATGGATGAAGCTAATATTAAAGCATTTAATCAAAAAGACGAATATCCATTTTATGTACCAGCACCATCTAACTTTGATGCTAATTATGTTACATGGAATCACAATACGTATGATTATATTAAATCCATAGATCATAATAATCATTTTATTACTTCAGCATTTGCGGGCGATGCATTTATTGACCTTCCTAATCATGATATCAATAATAAAGTTGACTTTACTCAAGGTCATTACTATTTTGATTATACTCTGGTTGACCCGGAAGAAAGATTTTCTAATAATACAAATATGAATTTGGATACTTTTTCTGATAAACCATTTATCATTGGAGAATTTGGTTACTGGCCCAATGAACAAGACGATCCTAGGGTGTATGAACTACATAATGCACTTTGGAGTACTTTTTTTAATGGAGCATTCGGTTCCGCTAGTTTTTGGGAATATGACTATTTATCAAAGATGGGTGTTTTATCTGAATATAAGGGAATAAGTAATTTTTCGAAGACATTACCTCAATTTTCCGGAAATTATAATCGCCACAAAATAAAGACTATTAACGGATTGAGATCATATTATTTGAAATCGGATAATAGCTTATATGGTTGGATTCAAGCTTATGATTATAGATATAACAATATGTACGAGAAAGGATATATAGCAAATTTCCCAAATATGAAACCTTCTGTGTCTTCTATCGTGAATAGTTTAACATTGAGTGTAAATAAGAATGCCAAATATGAAGTCAAATGGTACAATACGAATACGGGTGAATGTGTTGCCAATGATCTTCAATATAAAACGGTCACCAACAATCAATTAAATATCAGCATGCCATCTGATTTATTAAATTCCGATTATGCCGATGCTGGTTTTTCAATTTCTTGTAAACCAACTACAGGGTGGGTAGAAAAACAAACATGTCCAACGCAATGGAATTCGGTCATGCCAAATTCAAAGCTTGCAATTAATGATATTGGAGCCATAATATATATTAACTCGAATAGACAAATCTGTGGTTTTTGGAAAGCACAAAATGATAACAATTGGTCTGATGCAATATTAAGTAACCCAACAGATAAGAAGGTTTTAAATGGAAGCAATGCGCTTTTATGGAGTACAATAAATAATTGTATTTATTATGTAGGAGACGATCAAAAAATATATAAACTATTCTATAGTGGTGGTAGTTGGCAGTGCCAACTTGCGTGTTCTTCTCAATGGAACTCTGTTTTAGCTACTTCTGCTTTAACTGAATGTCCAGATGGCTCTTTATTGTATGTTAATGTAAATAAAGAAATTTGTACATTATATATTAGTGGAAGTTCTATGTTGGACGGCATAATACCTACAACAAGAAAAGCTTTAAATGGAAAAGGTTTGGTAAACGATCCTCTTTCTTATGCTACTACTTATTATGTTGGTTCTGATTATAAAATATGGAAAGTATTCTATACATCAAATGGCTGGCAAAATCAGCAAGTTTGCCTAACTCAATCTAATATTGTAAGGGAAAACTCTGAGTTAGTTACTGGCGAGAGTAGTATATTTTACGTTAATAACAATAATAAGCTTTGCATTTTATACAAAGATGGAGGAATATATTATGATGCTGTTATTAATAATACAATAAATATTAAATCAAATTCACAGTTGTCTCATGGAGAATATGCTACAGTTTATTTTATCGGCACTGATAATAACATTTACAAAGAATTTTATTCTTCAGCTTGGAATTTTACTGCACTAAATCAAAGTGGTTTTTGTCAGGAATCAGCTAACTTAAATATTCTTACTTCAACTACATATGGTATATATTATTCTGGATTGAGCGATAATATGGTTCATGATTTTGCCTATAATTCCATCCTGAAATCTTCTGAAATAGTTGACAATAATTCGGAAAACGTAAATTCAAATATTGAAGACGAAACTAAACAATATAAAGTTTATCCAAATCCAATATCAAAAGAAAATGGAAAACTATTTATTGATTGCCATTCAGACAATTGCAACCCGTATATTTCTATATATAACATTTATGGTCAGCTTGTTAAAAATACAAGATATATTTCTAACGGAGTTGATTTAAGTGATTTAAATCCAGGAATGTATATGATTATGTTTGACAATGGAAATTCGGTTGAAAACCATAAATTGATTATTAAAAACTAAAAAAATAGGCTTAATCTTTGTACCTTCTCCTGTCAGTAATTTATTAAAAAGGAAAGCTTCCTGGATTAGTGTAAACAAATAAAGTAGCAACTCATAAAGTATAGTTTTTAAAATACACCCTTCGAGTTGTCCTTTCTTACCTTTCAACACCCATATAGTTTTGCTTAAAAACAAAATTATATGGGTGTTCCGGTTTATAGTATAAAGCGTTCGGCAATGCTCAGGGAGTATGATATGAAAGAGACTCCTGAAGGCAAGCAAAACTTTTTCTCAAATGTATCCGAAATAGTGAGGTGGGGAAATGGAGGATTTAGGGGAAATAGGGGATATCCTCCATATCCTCCATATCCCCTATTTCCCCAACATCCTATTTTTGTATCGCCACTTTGTATAATTCTTTTGCAGGTTTATTTTGAAATGAGATAGACCAAGTTAAGACTTCTAATATACAACACCATTGATTTGAGATAAAGTTGCTTTCGACAAATATATTTCGTAATATTGTATTAGCCAAAAGGAGAGAGTACGTAAAGAGAAATAATGCCCCATGAAGAGAAAAAACTTCTTTCAAGACTATGATATTTCTGAAATCTTTAAGAGTATCCTGTTAACACTTAAAGAAGCGGTAGTGATTACCGATAAGGATACGAAAATTGTTTATGCAAATCCTGCATTTGAAACACTATATGGATATTCACTCCGTGAGTTAATGCATAAATCTGTCAATGATGTTTTGAACGCAGGGATTCAAAGTCCGGATTTCTATACCTCTTTTTGGAGTTCATTAACAGAAACCGGACAATGGAGAGGGGAAATCGTCAATAAAAACAAAGATAATGAACTGGTAGCTGTTGATCAGACAATCATTGCTCTAAAAGATGAACATGGAAATCCGAATATATTTATTTCATATAGCCGGGATATAAGCTCTTTTAAAAAGAATGAGCTGGAACTATTAAACAGTAATAAGAAATTCGAAACAACTTTTATGCTGGCATCTGTCGGGAAAGCTATTGTATCACCTGACGGGTATATTCTTAAGGCAAACAATAGCTTATGTAATATGCTGGGATACACTAATGAGGAACTCCTGGATAAAACATTTATTGATATAACTCACCCTGATGATCTTGATAAAGATATTAATAATGTAGCCTCATTATTGATGGGAGACATTATTTCATATAAGATGGAAAAGCGATATATCCATAAGGATGGACACATTTTTTGGGCCCGATTGAATGTCGCTCTTATCAGAGATTATGATGAAACCCCTCTTTATTTTATTTCGGAAGTTGAAGACATTTCTGATTTGAAGAGATATTTACATGAACTGGAAACGGCAAAAGAGCAAGCGGAGAAATCAAACCAATTAAAGGACGCGTTTATTTCTACAATATCTCACGAAATTAAAACACCTTTAAACGGGATTATTGGATTATCAGGTTTATTAAAACAAACATATTCAGATGTAATAAAGAAGGATGATGAATATATTTTTGAATCGCTTGAAATATCCACTAAACGGTTGATAAAAACAATGGATCTCATCCTTATGATGTCGAGACTAAAAGTCAGGGATTATATTATCAAGCCTGAATTATTTGAGCTAAGCCAAATGGTCAGCGAAATAATTGCAGAATACAAAACCCTGGTAAAAACAAAAGGATTAAAACTGGAATTTTTTAATTACTGTAAAAACACAAGCATGTATCTTGACAAGCATTCTGTTTCCAATGCAATTCAAAATATTGTTGATAATGCGATCAAATTTACAAACAAAGGAGGGGTTAGTATTGTATTAAACTGTACGAACGGGAAATATGTACTGGAATTTTCTGACACAGGAGTAGGTATTTCCGGTGATTACCTCAAACATATTTTCGAACCATATAGTCAGGAAGAAATTGGCAATGCAAGACCGTATGATGGGTTAGGCCTGGGACTATCAACTGCAAAGCTTTTATTAGAACAAAACGGAGCTACATTACACATCAAATCAGTAAAAGATGTTGGTACTACTGTAATTATGGAATTTCCAAATGTTGTCTAGCGATACTAATAAAATAAAAGAATGGTATTCAGGAAATTATGTATTACTGTTAAAATACTGATTTCGCATGTATTACAAATCAGTTGAATCACAAAGACAACCTGTAAAAATCAATTGTTTCTAATAATCTTGTTCATCGGTATTAATCCAAAATGATTCCAGATTAATTAAATCTATTTTATGTTATCGCTCTATTAATAAAAATCACTACATTTACACCCGTAAAACTTTAAATCCTGCCTATGGAGCAATAAAAATCTAAAATCAAAAAATATAAATAGCGTTTGCTATTATTCTTGGTTGCAAAAACTGGCACTTTTAACACGATAAGAATAATAAGTAAAAACGCACACGTCATGGCGTGTGCTTTACTTATTTGTCGTGTGGGTATGCCAGTACCTAGCAACCGGATACAGTAAAAGTCACACGCCTTTTTCATTTTTAGGCAGGTGGCACATATCCCGACTATTCATTTTAAATATTTATATAATGAAACGCCTTATTGATTATTGTAGTCCGCCACTGCTGGAGTTGCCGCCACTGCGTACTTTCCAAAATACAGTTACATACTTTGCAAAGATATTTTTCTGCAAAAACCGTAAAGTTTATACAAAAGAAAGCAACAGAACAGACTAATTTAACATTCTCAAAATCATACCCGCCATGAAACCCAATCATAAACCTCGCTTTCCACCCCGATACTTAGTATATTTGAGCAAAAATGCTCTTTACGTGATAGTTTTCCCCTATACGTAGATTAAGCAAAAACAAACTAATACCTTATTTATTAACAAAATTCTAATTCACCTATGAAAAGAATTTTATTTTTCACCGCAAGCATTTTCATGTTGTTGGGCATTTCCGGCTATAGCCAGGATAATCCCAGGCGTTCCGACGGAGCCGCATGGCTCTACGGAACTTACTCCCCCAAAGCCAACTTTTTCGATTTACATAAACTTGGTCTGGACTACTTTAAAGTGTACAAAGATTCCGATAATACCTACGAGCTCTATAACCGCTTTAAGGTTTGGAGTGATCTTTTTGGTTCACGTTCCATTTGGGCAGACAACCCCCAGGATAGTATGGCAGGGGTTTACAAGGCAACTGCCGATCTGAACGCCGCCGCAATCACGCTTCCTGCCAACCATCCTTATTCCGACTGGAAACTCAAAAGTGCCGATACCTCCGATGTACAAAACCTTGGCGTGGTAACCTCCATCTGGCAAGACCCTGCATACGCCGACAGTATGATTATCGGTACCGAAGCTTCCGGCATCTGGAAATATAATCCTTCTATTAAAACCTGGAAAAACATCTCCGACACCTATACCGGAGCACTCACAGGTTTTGGAGTAAGCAGCCTGGACAGAAACGGGACGAAAATTCTTGCCGGATCATTTAACCCGACGATGGATTTGTTTATCGGCAACGGAATCGGATTGTTGTTTTCGCCGGATAATGGTGCAAACTGGAATCAGCTTTTACCGGCGTATATGACCAACAACAGCTTTCTTACCAACGATATAATCTGGAAAGCGAAATACAACAGTGTTCACCCGGGCGTTTTCGCATGGTTCTTTTGTCTGGGTGATACAATTTACAATATCAATCCTTCTAACCCCAATTTCTTTAATCCGGGCTTCAAGATTGCCGTTCCCCACCCGAACGATCATGGCTGGCTGGAAAGCCGTATCCGCGATTTCGAGTTATCCGATTCGCTATGGAGCAACGCTACCTCAAAAGATTACCAGATGCTTTGTTTTTCAACGGATGGATTTTACCGGGAAAACATCCGGCAAAATGCCGAACTGTTTTATACATGTGGTAACTTTTTTACACCCTTTATGACGACTCCTCATCAAATAATCTTACCCTACGACTCCGTGAATAATTTTATCGAATACATCTCTATTGATCAATATACCACGGGCAATCCCGATAATATTTTCTACGTGGTATATCGGGAAGTGTCTAAAACTGATCCCACGATAAGCCGGATTCATATCGGTGTTTTGAAAAAAAATGTACAGTATGTATCATATTTAACCCCGCTTTATTACCACGAATATTATACCGCCCCGATTACAAACAATTTCAACTCAGTTTTTGGAGGGTTTGGCTACCGCTACAATGCTTTTGAAACATATAACTATGGCGGGAATATCAAATTCGCCATTGGCGGGTATTACCTCACGCTAGTTGATTATGATGCAGCTACAGATGCCACGGGTACGGTTCAGTTGATAAAACCCGATATTACGCCTTACACCGAAAGCGATACGTATAATAAACAATGCCATTATGGCATCAGGGATTTAAGTATTCAGTATGATCCGTATTCGTCGCATGTTGCAAACGAAGGAGGTATTTCCAGTTTTATTTTCAGGGGAGGTGTTTCCAAATTTACAAACATAAATTACAAAGGACTTGCCATTGCACAGGTAAAAAACCTCAGCAGCAGTAAATATTCTGCAACCAATGTACTGGTGCATAGTTCCTATCGTAACGGTTACTGGTCAAAAGCCTGCGATTACCCCTGGCATTCCACTGCCTTTATGGATGGGGGTTCTTCCAAAGTGGTGGATTCACAACTGGACTATAATTCATACACGCAGGGTTTTGCAAATGCACCCACCAACTATTTTGGGATTACCAACAACGAGATTCCGTACAACCCTACAACCTCCTTATCCTATTACCCTGACCAGTTATATTTTTCGAGCAATGCATGGTTATATGATCAGGGCTATTGTGCTACTCCAACAAAAACGGCAATTCCAACTACCAACTTTGCCGATCCGTGGTGGTTACAACCCTGCGCATATGCAGCGCCCTTAGCCATCCGCCCCGATACGGCAAACCTTTTTTACCTGGCACATCATGATATTTACCAGACAAATAATTTAGACGGGTTTTCGTGGCCAAGAATCTCCGATACCACCTATGGTTATCCTTCTTTAAGCCACTGGGCATGGTGGTTGCAGGCACTGGAATTTGCTCCTTCGAGCAAAGATACGATGTTTGCCATATTCCCTAACCGCACCGAAGGTAAAGATGAAAGCGGACACTATCCCGTGGTTCCGGCCGGACATAAAATATACCGTGGTGTACAAATCAATAACATCTGGCACTGGACAGACCTCACCAACGACTCACTGCCCTATATTCTTCAGTGGAGGGGACTTACCGATATCGCCGTGAATCCCGATAACTCCAAAGAGCTCTGGATTACTCTCGATCAATATTCCGGTCATATCATGAACGGAGAGTACCGCGTGATGCACACTACCGATGGCGGGCTGTCGTGGGACGACTATTCCACGGGGCTTTCCTGTGTTCCGGTAAACAGTATTGTACTGAATAAAGAAAGTAACCTGCATGATTTGTATGTAGCAAACGATATGGGTGTATTCTACCGCAACGATACCATGAGCAGTTGGAAACCCTATATGCAAAACCTTCCCCGCTGTATGGTGATGGATCTGGAGATCAACTATGAACGCATGGAACTTTACGCTGGAACCTGGGGTCGCGGGGTATGGGTATCGCCCGTTCCCTGTTACAGCCAGATGCCGCAGGATATTACCGTGAGTTCGAGCCAGACCTGGAGTACACCCAAATACAACTGTGGAAACATCGTTGTAAACAGTGGTGTTACTCTTACCGTCAACACTACCGTGGAGATGGGAATCGGTAAAGAGATCAGGGTAAAACCCGGGGCAACCTTAAACCTTGTAAATGCCACGGTGACCAATTCGTGCAAACGTTACTGGAAAGGAATCGTGGTGGAAGGCAACCATGTCATGAATATTTTTACCAATGGTCAGCATGGAAAGTTATATACAATGAACAGTACCATTTCTAACGCTTTGGTTGCCGTACAAACCCAAAGCATTAACACGTATTTTTCGACAAACTATGGTGGCGGCGAACTCTCCTGCCATAACACGACTTTCAAAAACAACAGCCTCTCGGTACACATGCGCCCGTTTATGTGCGCTAACCCCGTAACGTATAATCCGTACATCGACCCGAGCATTTTTTCCAATTGTAATTTTATTTATGATGGAAATTATTTGCTCGATTCCACTTTCAAAGGTTTCGTGTTTATCGACAGCGTGAACTATCCTAAATTCAACGGGTGTAATTTTAAGAACATAAACACCGGTTGTAAGAATGCTATTCCCGAAAGAAAAGGGTTCGGGATAAAAGCAAACAACTCAACATTTGTTGCTCAGGCTACTTATTCAGGGGCTTACCCGGGCAATGTTGGCACGGTTACCCCTACGGTTTTCCAGAATCTGGAATACGGGATCCGCTCTGTCGCGTTTAGGATTGGTCGTTTGCAGGAGACCAAAATAGACAACTGCGTGTTTAGCGACAATACTCACGGGGCTTATTGTTTTAACAACCCCAGGATAACGGTACTCAGCAATGATTTTACCATTCCAAAACGTGACATCACCATGAATGCCGACAGTTCAGGGCAGCCTTACGGGCTCTATCTGGAAAGATGCGAATATTTCAAAATAGAACATAACGGGCTACATCTTAATACAGATGCAGACTCCGGTTACATAGGAATGCTTATTGTTAATTGCGGAAGAACACCCAAGCTGATTTACAACAATGATTTCCGCCTGTTGAATTACGGACTGATTGCCATAGGCGATAACGGCTACCGTGACCCGTTAACATGCTTTGTGATCGAGGGGGTAAAAATCAAGTGTAATGACTTTCAACATTGTGGTTTCGATGTCGGGGTAGATACCATTGGTACAAACGATCCTTTGCTGGAAGGTATTTCTGTTTACCAGGGCGAACTTTCAAGCTTTTCTATTCCGGATAGTATCATGCGTAAAACTGCCAATAACCGTTTCTCTCATGCCGGAAATCTGGGGGTGAGTGATTTATACAATATTGCAAACCCGTTTACTTATTATTTTTATAATGAATACCCCCAGGAGCCTGTTTACTATTCAATGAATACTGTGTTTCCTTCTGCTGTTACGGGAGGAGTTCCATTTGATAAAACCAAAGCCTGTCCGCCTATGTATGCTTTATATATTTCGGACAGCCCGGTTGTACAGGGCGATTTCGTAAAGCTGGACTCAATTTGTGATCTCTCGAACAGTCAGAAACTATTGTATCAAATTTATCTGGACGGGGGCAAATCGGGAGTGCTGAAAAATGAAATCAGTTCCTGTTACCCGTGGGAATCCTACATCATGTTTGATAAACTGATGGCAATATCCCCTTATTTGTCCGAAGAATCCATGATCGAAGCAGTTGTAAATGAAGCCGCGTTTCCTCCGGCTATGATCCGTTTACTGATGCTGGCAAACCCGCAATGTTTGCACTCTGACCAGGTATGGGGCGCTATCTATTACAAACGAGCAACTCCGCTGCCCGAAAGCATTATACAGGAACTGCTTAATGCACCGGAAAATTATTCACCGCTGGAACAAATGCGTACCGAAATATCGTGGACTCAGCTGCAAAAGTATGCAGCCTTCGAAGAAATTATTTCCCGCTTTTCCAACGAACCTCAGTCATGGATTTTGGATACTCTGATTACCAAATGCAAACAACAAAAGGAATTTACCATGATTCCCCATATTGTAAATCTTTACCTGGGCAGTTCCCGCCTGGAAGAAGCCAGTGAGTTTATCAACGCTTCACTCTCTGGATACAACCTTAATGCAGACGAGGAAAACCAGTGGCTGCAACTCAAAGCATTTTATGAAATCGCGATCAGTTTGGTAAATTCGGCTCCCAATGCAGAACAGACAGAGCAGTTACAAAACATGATGCAAAGTCAGTATTCCTCTGTTTCGGGCAGTGCAAAAGCCTTGTATGCTGCATACAATGGCAATTACCCGCTTACCGAAATCATTAAGTTACCTGCCGGAGAGCCGCAAAACAAATCGGTAAAAACCCGTAGGATAAACAATGAAGAACCCGACAAACTGCTTGTAAATCCAAATCCTGCTCATGACTTTATCACGGTAAGTTACCAGCTACCCGCCGATGTAAGCAATGCTGCCTTATGTATTTATGATGCCACGGGCCGTAAATACCATTGTACGGCAGCCGATAAAAGCGGAAATACCATCATCGGGCTAAAGGGTCTGGTAAAAGGAATCTATATCTGTGCCCTCGAATCCAATGGTTCTGTTCTTAAAAGTGTTAAATTCTCAGTCTATTAACCAACCTGAGCAAAAGCAGGTGTATATTTACACCTGCTTTTGCTTTTATTCTTAAAACAACCATGAGAAAATATTTACTGCTTATTTGTTTAGTATTATCGGGCTTTATTGCAAAACCTCAATCTCCATATTTAAATGTGGCAACTGCTTTATCTCCTCTTTTAAATGGAGATAATTTTTACAGTCAAATGTATTTTGAAAACAATGAGTTTTTATTTTCAGGAAAGAGTCTTTGGAAAACAGGCTACATACAAACATTTTATGCCCGTTTTTCTGCACAGGGGGATAGCCTGAGATTTGCACAATTAAAAGACACTATACCAGGTCATTATGAATACTGGGGGGGGTATAATTCTACGTTCAGGTATAAGCCAACTTTTCCGTTTTACAGCAGTTTTATGTACGGGGATAACCAAAATGCAGTTACCGCTATTTATAAATATGATACACTGCTAAATTATCAGTTAATCCAGACCATACAGGATACCGTCGGAATAGCAAGTAATTGTAATTTTGAGACTGCCGATCATCACATTTTAAGTTGTGGATGGGGGATGAGCGCCTCCAATAATACATGGATTCATATGATGAAAACCACCAAAAGCGGGGGGATGATCTGGCAAAAGAACATTCAAAGCACAGGGTTTTCAGTCGACCTAATAGACGGGGTTCCTTTGCCGGACAGCAGCGTGGTGGTATCGGGATGGTGTTCCGATAAACCCGTGGTAGTCCGGCTGGATAAAGACGGAAATATTAAATGGCAAAAATATTTTAACGGGCATGGTGAAGCATGGATAGAGCCTACTCCGGATTCCTGCCTGGTGGTCGCCTTTGATTCGTTAATTTCTTCTTCTACAAATACCAATGCGCTTAAACTGGTGAAACTAAACCCTGTAAACGGGGCTGTTATCTGGGATACCGCCTATAGCCTGGGTTCGGTAAGCAGTTACACCCGTGCGTTCAGGGTTACCTCTAAAGGAGATTTTTTAATCGCGGGCAGAGCCACAATCTATGAAACAAAATTTTATTACATGAAAATCAAAGCGAACCGTGATACCGCGTTTTTTAAAATTTCTCCTCAATATTACATGGTTCGTTTAGAAGATATTATCGAGTGCGGAGAAGGACTTGCCTGTTGCGGCAGAATAAAATCAACAAACACAACCCCTGTTAAGTCATGGTTTTTTACAACAGATGAGCAAGGGTGTATGACACCCAACTGTAATGTGGGAATAGAGGAGTTCAAAGAACCCGTCCATATCAAAGAACTTAAACTCAGCCCTAACCCTGCAAGCAATGAAGTAACCGTAACGGCTACCCAGCCTTATAAGGAAGGAACATTGTTTATCTATGATTTTGGAGGTAAAACCGTGGCAGCCTATCCCTGGCCTTGCGGTGAAAGCACCCTGCATATTTCTTTACACAATGCCCCCCGTGGCATCTATCAGCTTATTTTAGTGACCAATACAACCAATAAGGAAGTGGGAAAGCTGGTGGTGGGAAGGTGAGGAAAAAGTTAGAAGACAGGAATGAGAAGTCAGGGTTTCAATCCCATCAATCAAGACCGATAAGATTGAAAAGACTGAAGAGACTGACAAATACCTTTCAATCTTTTTCGATCCCTTCAATCAAAGAGTGGTTGGGAGATAAAGAGATTTGTTATTTTTTTTCATTAAGTTGCACGTAGTTTAAAACTTTATTATCCTGTTTTCCGCATTTTTCCTGCAACACCCTGTAACTATTTAATAATCAAATATAATTTATTATTTTTGGGTGTTGCAAGAAAAATATTATGTTTATACGTGAAGTTAAAAATCGTTCAGGTAGTATTAGCATTCAAATAGTTAGCAAGGCACGAGGCATATATAAGGTGGTCAAAACGATAGGTTCTGCAACAATGTTGCAAGATATTGAAGAGTTGAAAAATCAAGCACGTCAAGAAAAAGAGCGTTTGGAACAACAAGTTTCACTTTTTATATCAGAACAAGATGATCAAATAGAGCAAGCCTTCGCAATGTTATCCAACAGCAACATTCATACGGTAGGTCCTGAACTTATTTTTGGCAGGATATATGATTATATTGGTTTTAAATCAATTAACGAAGATATGTTTCGTCAATTGGTCATAGCCCGACTTGCATTTCCATTGAGTAAGCTCAAAACGACAGAGTATCTTTATCGCTATCAGGGAATTTCGCTTGAGGTTGATTCCATTTATCGCTTTTTAGATAAGTTGAACGACAAACTGAAATTGCAAGTCGAGCAAATAGCCTACAATCATACATTACGGGTATTGGGAGGTAATTTGAGCATTGTATTTTACGACATGACAACACTTTACTTTGAGGCTTCCGATGAGGATGATTTGCGCAAAACGGGTTTTTCTAAAGACGGCAAACACCAATGTCCGCAGATATTTATCGGACTATTGGTGGGTCTTGGCGGGTATTTGATAGGCTACGATATTTACGAAGGCAACACCTACGAAGGACATACGCTAATACCATTTATCGAGAAAATATCCGGAAAGTTCAATTTAAATAAGCCCGTGGTAATTGCCGACAGTGGACTTTTATCAAAAGAAAACATAAAGGCATTGGAAGAAAAGACTACCAATACATTTTGGGAGCAAGACTAAAAAACGAACCGCAGGAGATTAGAAACCTCATAACAGGACAAAGTTACAGCAACGGCCAATTCTTTGTTATTGAAAAAGCAAATGGCAGTCGGCTAATTGTGCAATACTCCGAAAAACGTGCCTCTAAAGACCTTTATAATCGTGAGCAAGGGCTTAAACGACTCGAAAAGAGGATTAAATCGGGCAGGCTAACCAAAGCCAATATCAACAATCGGGGATACAATAAATACCTGAAAATGGAAGGGATAGTCAATATTTCCATAGATAAAGACAAGTATCTTCAAGATGTTTGTTGGGACGGTTTAAAGGGTTATTTAACGAATACAAAGCTGGATAATGATACCGTTTTTGATAGCTACAAAAACCTTTGGCATATTGAAAAAGCGTTCCGAATGTCAAAAACAGACCTCCGGATACGTCCTGTTTTCCATAGGTTACGAAAACGGATAGAGGCTCACATTTGTATTTCATTTACGGCATATTGTGTGTACAAGGAATTAGAAAGAGCTTTACTTGAAAACCAATCAACGCTTTCATTGAAGAAAGCTGCAGAGATTACTCACAATATGTATCAAATCAGTTATATGCTCCCAAACAGCAAAAACACCAAATCCATCCTACTCAAAATGGATGAAGAACAGATGAATTTATACAATTTGGTGCGTAAATGTTTTTAGGGTGTTGCATTGCTGAAAACAGGAAGAGATTTGTTATTTTTTTTCATTAAGTTGCACGTAGTTTAAAACTTTATTATTTTTACTAACGGAAAGAATAATAGATGCAAATGAATAAAAGTAGTTTGGTTAAATATACTAAAAATCATAAATTTGTTGATGGAATTTGCATTTCAACTAATGCCTGCATATCCACAACTTTGTGGATATGCAGGTGCTGTATACAAGGCTAAAAGACCGAAACTGCAACATTGAAGCCTGATTATAAAATTTGAAAAAACGAATAGAAAAATTGGCTCGTTGATTGAAAGTTTGTGCAAGAAAAAATTAGTTTTTGCCCGCGAGCTTCTGCCCTTCGGATCAGTTGGGGAAGCCCACGCACATTGCACACATTTGCAAATCGCACAAGCCGACCCACAAACCAAATTTTGCAAAAGAGTGCAATTACCTAACCCACGAAGATAATGAGCGATAATTCAATTAAAATCAAAATATTCCCTGCATTAAACGGTGATAGTACTTTACTAGATTTATCCAATAAACTATTCTTAATTGACGGTGGCTATGTAAATACTTTTAATGACTTTTTGTGTGGAGAACTCAAAAAGAAATCAGAAGAAGGAAAAAAGATATCCCATCTAATCGTTACTCACATAGACAGTGACCATATTTCAGGAATAGTGAAATTATTGGATAAAAATATAAATTCTAAAATAATTAATATTGAAAATATTTGGCATAACTCCTATCGACATATCAAAGACTTATCAGATAATCTTAACCTAGAGAGTTTTGATGGAAAAACAGATTTAACAGCACTATCTGTAAAGTCTTATTTAAAAGAAGTTATTGAAGGTCGACATGAAATAAGTGCCGAACAAGGTTCTGCTTTAAGTGCTCTTATTTTAAAAGGTAATTATAAATGGAATTCTGAGTTTGGTGGTAAAGCTGTTACTATTAATAATCTTGATGTGATATCCGTTGATGATAAAACTACAATAAGAATTCTCTCTCCAAATAACGATAAGCTTTCAAAACTTAAAAAACTCTGGAATAAGGAATTATATAAGAAAGGTTATAATATATCAAAGGATGACACAAATTACGATGATGCTTTTGAATTTTTGCTTGCCCAAGAGAAAGAGAAAAAAGTTCTTCTTAAGAAAGATATTTCTGGCGGAGATATAGATATAGCAAAATTAAGTAATGTAGAAGTTACTGAGGATACTTCCGCAACTAATGGAAGTTCCATTGCATTTGTGATTGAAAAGGATGATAAAAAATTACTTTTTTTAGCCGATTCTCACCCTTCTGTAATATTAGAAAGTTTGAAAACACATTATTCTGAAGAAGAATTCCCAATAGAGTTTGATGTTATAAAACTATCCCATCATGGCAGCATTACAAATACAAGTAAAGAACTTCTGGAAATAATTGACTCAAAAAATTATATAATATCTTCTGATGGAAGTAAATTTGGTCATCCAGATATTGAAACAATTGCTCGAATAATAAATCGGAAATCTACTTTTACTCGCAATCTACATTTTAATTACCCTCCAAGATTTATTGATGAAATAAATAACAGGGAGTTAAAGGATAATTATCTATTTGAGATTAACGTAGCAAAAGAAAAACATCCCCTTGAAATTGAATTGTAATGAAGAGTATACTAACACCTATTCAAATTAAAAAGTCTACTGTTAAGATTACTTGTGATGAAGAACAAGGAACTGGCTTTTTTATAGCTCAATCATTGATAATAACCGCCTTCCATGTAGTTGCAGCCCCTGCTCAAATTAAAATAAAACTATTTGATAATAAAGAGGTTTTAGGAGAATTGATATCACATGATGAAAATTTAGATATTGCTATAGTTAAAATTGAGAAACAGTGCGAATATTTACCTCTTCAAGCAAGAACGATTCGATTTAATGAAAATTGGGAAACAAATGGATTTCCATATTTCGGGCAAGCTAATGATTTAAGACTAGTCGGTAATGTTAATCAAATTCAAATAAATGATAGAAGTGACATTATTTTAAATTCTGAAGATATTGAAAGCGATTTTGATTATAGTGGATTTTCTGGTGCTCCTGTAATTCTTTCAGATAAAGTTGGTGGAGTAATTTTACAGCAGGAGGATGATAAATTATTGGCAATAAGTATTTCTAAAATAAAAGAATATTTAATGGCTAATAATATAGAAGTTGAGGAAGAAATAAACTTATTAGATATACCTCAAGAGTTTGAAGAAGATATAAAGAGTTCAACTCCAAATTATGAAAATCATGATTCAATAGATAAGACAATTCAGTCATCTAATAAATGGTTTCTATTTTCAGGTTCTCCAGGTTCAGGAAAGACAATCAGTGTTGCAAGCTATATGCCAGATAATGAAAACATAGAAATCGTTGGCAAATACTTTATTAAAGCTCCGAATGATAAGACTCCAAAAGCTTTAAAAACCTCATACAGATATTTCATTCAATGGTTAGAGGAAATTATTCATTTAAAACTTACTGGAACCCCACCTCCATTTGACAATAATAGTTTTGAGAAGAAATTAGAAAAATTACCTTCTTTGCTATACGAGCTTGGAGGTTATTATCAATCGAAAAATAAAACTGGACTTTTAATTATTGATGGACTTGATGAAATTCCAGATTTAAATGTATTCTTAAATATTATTCCATTAGAATTACCAGATAATCTTAAGGTACTGCTTTCATGTACGTCAAAAGAGATTCTACCCTCAGAAATAAAATCTGTTATAACTCAAAATGAAGCTATTGTTGCTAAACCAATTAATTTAGGTCAGTGTGAAGCGTTTATTTTAAAGGAGCTTGGTAAAAATGTTATTAGCATTGAAAAAATTCAGGAAATAGCTGTAAAATCTGAAGGTCATCCTCTGTATTTAAGGTATCTAGTCAATTGTATTAAAAATCTTAACAAGGATGAATTAATTGATATTGATAATTGGTTAAACCAGATACCTACAATTGGCGGGGATATTAGCAAATATTATGACTCATTATGGGATAAAATATATAAGGTACCTGACAAGTTTTGGATAATCGTTATTCTTTCATGGTTAAGACAATCTTTAAAGCAGAAAGACTTAATAAGTATTTTGCCAGAACCTTATAATTTAAGCTTTTTATCGCACTTCAACGGTCTAAAATATTTATTAAAAGGGGATAGTGACTTAGAAATATATCATAACTCGTTTAAGGATTATGTTATAGTAAATTCAGAGCTTTATTCTGCTCAAGCCAATGATTATATTTCTCAGTTTTGTTCTCTAAATACTGAGCACGCCTATTCAATAAACAACCTTCTATATCATCAGTCACAAGGCACGAATAAAAAAGATGCAATAGGTTACTGCAACCAAGATTGGGCTGATAAATGTGCCTTAAAGAGTGTATCTCCAGAATTGGTAATTGGTGATTTAAAAGAAATAATTAATATATCAATAGATTTAAAGCAAACAGTTGATACAATAAGACTGCTTCTCTTATTACAAAGAATTGAGTTTAGGTATGACAGTGTATTTGCTGAAAACGCAAATCTCATTGCAAGCGCTTTAATTTCACATAATGAATATGATTCTGCATTGAAGTATTTGGTTCGAGAAAATACTTTATTGGTTGATAACTACGATGCTATAACATTTCTTCAATTATTATATGAAAATGAAGCAAAAGCTGAAGCAAGAATTTTGTTTGATGCAATAAGTCAAAGATATAGGAGACAAATTAATGAAGGAATAAATTCCCCAAAAGGAATTTGCTACGATACTTTTATGTTGCAATTAAACTCTTTAACATTATCCATGAATGATGATTTTAAAGAAGGTTTGCATGGCTTCTCTGGTCTAATGCAAGTTTTAAAAAGACAACAAGACTTGGCAGAAGAACAGAATTATAATGAAATGTACAACTCTTTATATACGATAAGAGAGTACGCCGCGTCATGGCAAAGTGCTTATGCTTTAAGGAGGTTTGATATTTTTATGGAATCTGAGGCAACAGCTAAAGCAACAGGTATCAAGATAGATGAAAAATGGGCTAAAATGAGAGCCTCTTCATTGGTTTTATTTGATGAGATAACAACTTATAGTACTGGTGTTTTCGAAAAAACAGATAATTTCTTTTCAGCAATTAAGGATGTAGAAAACTTAATTGAAAAGTATGGATATAATGAAAATAAATCAGAACTTCATATACTAATTAATTCATTAATTAATTATAGTAAAAATAGCAATTTAGTTAAATTATTAATTTCAAAATACTTTAAGTTTAACGATGACTTCAGCTTAAGAAAAGAGAATGGTGTTGATTTGAACTATAAAGATGTTCACGAGTTATTTTTTAAGTTTAAATTTAAAGGCTATATAAATGACTCTAGAGACTTACCAGTAGTTCAAAATACTTATGATAGATATAAAAAATGGGAAGATTTTTCAGTAGCTGTATTGAAGAATATTGCTTTTTTAGACGGGAAATCTCAGTTTTGTAATGCAGAGGAGTTAAAAGAAGAATTAGAATCAACAATTAAGGAATTTTTAAAAGTCCTTTCAAAAATTGATTTCACTTTTGATGAAAGAAGTTTTTGGGATAGAAGTTACAGTTTACCAGAAGCAATTTATTCATTGATTTATTCTAAAGTCACTGGTTATTTAGTGCAGTTCAGCCATAAAGAACTACATAACTTTCTACAATATTTCCAAGCAAAGTCACAAAATCAAGCAGGCTTATATTCCGAAGGGTTTAGAAAATGCCTATTCGAAATTAGTTCAGGACTAGTTAAAGCAAACTATGAAAAAGATGAAATTAACGAATTACTTAAAATATGGAGTAAGTATGTTATTGACAATGTAGAAAACAGGTGGGAAAGAACATCCGATTTACTAAAGATTATTGAGCTATATGGCTTAATTTCAGAAAAAGAAAAAGGTATTGAGATGTTTAAAGCCATGCTTAAAACATCAATGGGGCCAAGTTGGTATAAAGAGGCCCAATTAGATTTATTAAATACAACATTAGATTTATCAAATGGAGAAGAGGAACTAAATAAATACCTTAAGAAATTTGCAGCAATTCTTGATTATGCTTCTGGTGAGATGACCTTTCAAAGATATGTCAGATACGAAAAGGAAGTATTTATTGGTAATCTGATTAAGAGTAGTAAGTCTAAAGTTGCATTTGATTATTTCAAAACAGAGGTTTTTCCTTCACCACAACTGATAATAAGAAATGCTGAAAAAAGTACTTTCGATTCTCCTCGTGCTGGAGATGGTTATTGTTTAGGTGCTAGGAACATTAAGGAACAAAGTGGCATACTAGAAATATTAAAAACTTTAAAAGTTAATTCATCCTATTTAAAATGGACATTGACAGAAATTTTTACAATTAATGATGATGTTTTAAGGTACGTCAGAAACTTTGGTGATTTTCAAGCTCATCTTTTAAAATATTATGAAGAAACTGAAAATATCAATCTTGATAAATTCTATAAATCAGTCGTTCAAATTGCCAGCAGTGACGAATTGAAAGATGATATGGTAGAGTACTTAAATTGTTTTAAAAGTCAAATCTCAGAAAAAGGAATAAGAACTATTCAAGGTTACCTACTGAAAAAAGAGATTTCTTGGGAAATAATTTCTGATGAAAAGGAATCTCAAAATCTAGTTAAAAAGACAGAAGAAGATTATTTTGAGAGATTTAATTTCTCTTATCTCAAAAATGATAAAGCAAGAAAAGACTTAATAAAGGAAGGAACAGAAGCGTTTAAAAAAGAAAGAGTTAATATTTGGTTAGGGGATTGGTCAACAAGTAGCAATACTGCAAAAAGCAATTTAAAACAATTATTTATCGATGAATTTGAAGTTTTTAAATATCTAAAAGAATTTATTAATCACTATTCGGATGATACATGGAATATTACTTCAAAACTAATATGGTTTTTGGAAGGAAAACTTTCTTTACAAACAACAGAAGAGATTTATAGGGCTATTGCAGAGCATTTTACATTATTGGTATGTCCAGACGATGAAACTATTTCTAAGTACGAATGGATTGAGAGTGAATCAGAAAATAAAACAAACGATGAATTATTAGCTACTTTTCTTATCTGGTTTTTAAATCATCCAAATGAAGGTTACTCAAACAGGGCATTTGATTCCATTCAAAAGCTTGCTCTTTATGAACCAGAGCTTATGATTCCAGTTTTGATCAAAGAAGCGAGTTCAAATGAGCCTAATATTTCACCAGTTAAGTGTTCCTTAATTCTTAAAAATATCTCAATTGAAAATCCAGAACTAATTCGAAATATCATACAAAATGACGACAAACTTTTTCAAGCTCTTACAACGATAGAACATTTTACTATTAAGAAGAACTTAATTGATGTTGCTATTTCCTTAAATAAAACAGGTTATAATCAGCTATATGATGAAATTTATAAAGGTATTCCAGAAGTTATTGTAATAGTTGGTGATGTTGCATTAGAGGAAGATTATTTGGAAGATATTTCGTACGAAATTGATGAGTTAAATGAAATGCAGATACTAAATAGAAAGTTTTGCGAAACTTTACTTGCAACAATATCCGAAAAATGCAAGCCTCTCTCTATTAATGATTTTCGAAAATCAGATAAATATTTAAAAAGAAGTTTTCCAAATGATAGTTATTACAGTGGTCGTTTTGCTGAGGTTTTAAATTATGCACTTAACATATCTATCACAAATAGGGTTGATAGAAGCAATTTAAATGAAGTTTATAACATATTGAATTACTAGATTATGTATGAACCAAGAGGAAGTTTTAATGATTCAAGATTTGAGTTTGAGCAAAAACTAAGTATGCTTGCGGAAAAAATCATTAATCAAAGAATCTCTTTTGCACAACACACAAGAAAAGCAATGAGTGGATTGACAAAGGTTAGAAAACTTCCAAATGGAAGAATTGACTTAAATACAGTTGACGAAGCAGTAAGAAATATTGCTAATTCAATTAGCCATTTTGATTTAAATCCAAAAGATTTTCACAATGAGGAAGAGTGAATACGGAATGCTGCCACCAAGTACTAGAACAGAATTTGAACACAATATTGGCTTGAGTTCTGAAGATGCATTAAAGAAAATTTAGGCAGCAATCAATTTGACCCTTTTTTCGTGCAAAGAACTTTACCATAACTAAGTAACTGTCTAAATTTTAATGTTTGATTCTGTTAAGCATAAGTTTGATCATAGCGAGATAAACCATCGCTTGGCTTGTTTGGGTTTGATATTCAAAATCTCTACTCAATCTTCGATAACTTTCAAACCATGCGAATGTTCTTTCCACAATCCAATGCTTAGGAATCACCTCAAACTTTTTTTGAGGAATCCTTCCTGAGTACAATTTCTACAATCCAACCATATGATTTTCGGATGTTTTTTATCAAAACCCCTCTATACCCACCGTCGGCAAGAATTTTGACAAGTCGGTCGAACCGACCTCTAAGTTCAGATATAACATCCATGGCAGATTTGCTATCATGCTCATTTGTAGCATGAATAACAACTGCTAGTAATAAGCCCATTGTACCAACAATAATATGTCTCTTTCTACCTTTGATTTTCTTGCCTCCATCTATTCCTCTACAGATACCTCCACTTCGCGTGGTCTTTATGGATTGACTATCTATTTATTGCCAAACTCGGGGATTCATTTCTCCCTGCTTTTTTACGAGTCATATCTCTGAGTATTTCATGAATCATTTCTATTGTTCCTTTTGGTAAAATAATAATAAACGAGCTTCACACCATGAAATATACTGATGGAAAAAGCAGAGAATTTTATCAAATTGAGATCAGTGCAAACAAAACCGGAATCTCTGTTTATATTCTTGGTATCAATGATAAGACATATTTAGCCAAAACGTATGGGAAAAAATAGGCAAGGCGAGCATTACCGGGTATTGCATTAAGTTCAAAGTTCTAAAAGATATAAACATGGAAATACTTGAAGCAGCAATACGATACGGGTTTGAGACTCAGAATAAAAATGATGAGCTAATGAAGTAATTAAACTTTTAAACGCAATTGGAATCAATATGAAATTGCATCAGACAGACAACAAACCAGCCTCTAATAAAAAATAAAATAGGAATATGAGCGGTGCGCAACACCCGGCGATTATTCTAAGTTGAACGATACCTGGGCAAGCTTAAAAGGTTATTTTTTGCGCTATATATTTAGATTACCTATTTCTGGCCTTGCGGTGAAAGCTCCATGCATATACCTTTAAACAATACTTTCCATGGCATCTACCAGTTTATTCTGATAATCAAATACTATTAATAAAAAAGTTGAAAAGCTGATGATAGGTAGATAATGGCAGTTCCCGTAAACGTTTCTTTTTATAATTTTGGAAGATGAAAACAGCATAGTTTCACTGTCAATAATTGCCGAAAATTATAAAATATACATACATCACTTATGGAATTTACATCAGAACAAAAAAGAATATTTCAATTTGTAAGTCAGGAAAAAGGACACGGAATTATTGATGCAGTTGCCGGAGCAGGGAAGACAACTACAATAATGGAATGTGCAAAATTTGTCAAGGATAAAAGTACAATTCTATTCTGTGCGTTTAATAATAGCATAGCCAATGAAATAGCACAAAAATTTCAAAAACTCGGATTAAATGAAGTTACCGTAAAGACAATACACGCATTAGGCAGGCAAATACTTCAAGATAATAATAATTCCGGACAGCGAATCACTCTTGAAGAGAATAAATATAAAAAACTTCTAAAAGACAAAGAGATACAAGCAAAATTAAGAATTCACTTTGAGAGAATTTTAAAAATCAATGGTTTTGAACTAGATGGGCTCGATGACAGAAAGAGTTTTGCAGTAGATAGTTTGGTTGATAAAATAAAGTCAAGGCTTCTTGATATAAATTCAAAATTCAGAGCAACCCTGACAAAAGAGGAATTGTTAGAATTTGAAGAACTTGTAATTCATTATGGGGTTTTCGATGAGATTGAATTCACTAAGAAAAACTTCAAAGAAGAACTCAAAGAATACTTTGAATGTCATAAACTTTTGCTTGAAGCGGGAAATGAACTATCAAAAAAGACAATGGTTATTGATTTTACAGATATGCTTTATTTGCCATATAAGTGGAATCAACAACCTATAAAAAAATACGACTTTTTGTTTATTGATGAATGTCAGGACTTATCTAAATCACAGTTTGCTGTTGCAGCCAAACATGGCAAAAAAGATGGCAGGATATTAGCAGTAGGAGATCCAAGTCAGTCTATTTATGGCTTTACGGGTGCTGATATTAATTCGTTTTTTCGTGTTAAAGAATATACAAAAGCATTACAATTGCCGCTTACTACTTGTTTTCGATGCCCTAATAAGGTAATTGAGCTGGCCCAAACAATACGTAAGGATATTGTGGGTAATAAAGAAGATGCCGGGATATTAGATAAGATTTCATTTGATAACGTTATTAACCTGGTTAAACCAGGAGATTTAATAATATCAAGACTTAGAGCACCTTTAGTACTAATGGTTTTTAGCCTTATTGATAAAAATATAAAAGTCAGGATTCATGAAGATGAAGCACGGGAAATCATTAGTGAAATAAAGAATATTTTCAAGCAGAATGAACTTAATGTTTTAATATCCACACTATCTGGTGAATTCTATGAACTCGAATTAGCGGTAAAAGAAAGGTGGAAGTGGTTTATTGCAAAAAATGCCGAACTAATTGTTGACCGCACAGAACGAAACCTGTACATTAAAAATGAAAACAATTATCTTGATAAAAAAATAGAGTTTCTTCATAAAAAGTATGAACAATGGAGGTATGATTGCGACACTGTAAACGATATAATCAAAAAAATAAAGGAGTTAATGTCTGCCACAGAAAATTCTATTAAATTATCGACTATTCACAGAGCAAAGGGATTAGAAAATGAAAGGGTTTTTATTTTAAATAAAGTGATTTAAACTTTTAAATGAAGAACAAGCAGTTCAAATTGAAGTAATTTAGAGTTGAACGACAAAAAGTTACCAAAAGATGAACTGCAAGTATGCAAATTTAACTAAAGAGCAAATAGAAAACTGCATTTTACCCTTTATTCCAAAAAATAAGCGAGGGTTTAGCAGTAAGTTTGCAATGACAGATATCTTCAAATGTATCATCTACAAATTGAAAACGGGATGTCAGTGGAAGTTTTTATTTATTGATATTGAATGTATTAATCCTCCATTTAGTTGGCAGTTAGTTTATTATTTCTATCGGAAATGGTGCAAACAAGGCGTTTTTGAAACCATGTTTTTAACTTTTTTAGAAATACAAAAGGATAAGCTGGATACCGAAAAATTGAATCTGGACGGAACACACAGCTTGGTAAAAAAGTCGGCAGAAAGTGTGGCCTATCAGCATCGAAAGAAAGCAAAGACATCCAATATGCTGATCATCACCGATGGAAAAGGGATTCCCATTGCAACCGGAGGAATTATCAGTGGAAACCATAACGACTTGTTTCAGGTAGTTCCTCAGTTTTCAAAAATGATAAAGCAGCTCAACTCCTGTGGAATTGAGTTGGAAAATAGTATTTTGAACGCCGACAAAGGCTTTGATTGTAAGAAACTTATCCAAGCTTGTCATCGAAGAAAACTTTTTCCAAACATCATAGAAAACACAAGAAACCGAAAGAAAAACAAACGGGGTAGAAAGCGATTCTTTATTCGAAGAATATACTTGCAAAGATTCGTCAATGAGCGTTGTTTTGCTTGGATCGATAGCTTTAGGACGCTATTAATTCGTTTTGATTCCCTCGATTCTTGTTGGCTAAATTGGCACTTTTTAGCATTTGCTCTTATCTTATTAAAAGTTTAAACGAGTTCAATTATAATGAGTTGCCGTATTCTAGACTTCATCAGAAAGATTGGGAAAAGACACAAGAACTCAATTTGAAGTATGTTGCAATTACAAGAGCTTTAGAAGAATTATATTTGATAGAGGCAAAAAAAAATTGATATTCCTGAAGATGAAGAAAGTTTATTTGATGAATTTACCGTTTGGTTGACATGAAAAAATAGCTACAAACAATATCGTATGTAAAATATTGGTATTAAATTTGTTGTACAAAGTTTCATTTCTGCATTGGCGTTTGTGTTGGCGTACAGCGACGAAGCTCACAATTCTCAATGTTTCACACATGTAAACGCTGGCGGCAATCCTCTCTATACCGGAGCCATTATTTCCCAAGGTTAACATTAAGGAAAAAAAGGTAAGGAAATATTGCAGAAAAGACTTTGAGGGTAAGTGTCATTTAATGAGTACTTTCAAAAAACGTTAGTTATAATTCAGTGAAAGACAGTGATATTAACAAAAAATAAACTTCAAATGGACATAAATATAAGCGCAAATACTCTTTTCCATTTTACAACAACACGACAAAATTTATTGGGTATTCTTGGCAATGGACTTTATGCACGATACAGTTTAGAAAACTTTGAAAGTATCATTTCTGACAAAGCAGAACTCGTTTTTCCGATGGCCTGCTTTTGTGACATTCCTCTTTCACAAGTAAAACGTCATACAAATATTTATGGCAAGTATGCGATAGGTTTGACAAAACATTGGGGTATGGAAAATAAAATCAATCCCGTTATTTATACATATCCTAATTCAACGACAGCAGACATCCTAAATAATATTATTTCCGAGTTAGATAATTTTTTTGACATCAAAGAGGAAGAAAAACCCAAATTGAGAGCCCCCAAAAAAACAAGAGATGGAGATAGTTCTCTCTTTGATTTTTCTAAGATTCTTAATGATCCTACATTCAAATATAGAACGGAAGTTGCTAGGAAAATTTCAGAGTTGAACGAAAAACTTGGACACTTCATTAAATATATAAAACCATACGAAGGTAAGTTTTATCGTAATGACAACTATCTTGACAAACCAGTTAAATTTTACGAGGAAAGAGAATGGCGTTTCATTCCCGATAAAAATGTAATTTCTGATGCAAAATTGAAAGACAGTTTCAAAGCCGAATATTACAAAGACAAGGTTAAGCGTAGAGCGATTAATATGAAATTAGCAAATCATATAAAGCTTTCCTTTAAAGCAAGCGATATTAGATTTATTATTGTCAGTCAAGACGATGAAATACCAGAAATGTTAAACGAACTTGAGAAAATATTTGGTAAGACAACTCCTTATAACGATTTGAAATTATTAGGAACACGACTAATTTCATTTGAGCAAATACTTGAGGATTTATGATATCAAAAGGTTTAATTTTCATTGAACAAAATGTTTGCAAACATAAGAGGATATTGCATTGTTGGGGAAATCTACTATTAATCACAAGTTAATAAGCTAAAAATGACACGAGAAGAAAGATTAAAAGCATCAAAAGACCAAACTGAAAGATTTCTGTTTTCCTACTTTGCAAATTGGAGACTAGCTAAGATATTGATAAATGAAAAAATATTAAATGAAAAATATTCATTTTAAAGTGATGTAGCTATACAAGTTAAGCAACTTGAAACTGAGAATCCTGAAAGTTTGATTGCTCAGGAATTAACTAATGGATTAGAATTTGATATGCTAGCAAATGTAGTTCAATACATAGAAGATTTGTTTGCATTATTAAAGGCTGGTTCTAAAAAGGACTTTTTTATTAGAGAAATTATAACTTACAGTGCTGGACAAGTAGAAAATTTGATTAAAGAAGATATAAATGATAAAAGATTGTGTAAGCTATTTTTATTTCCTTATTTTGATGAGTTTGATAATGATTCTGTTGAAAAAGCAATTAAGGATGGATTATGGAGATTAAGGAATAAGATAAATAATATTAAAGATTTTTATAGAACATATCAATTTCACTACAATCAATATAAGCATGGATTAACAATTGCATTAAGACCTTATGCCGTATATAGCCTTGAGCAAATTATTAAAGATAAAAACATGGATAGAGATCCTTTTTTAGTTGCAATAGATAATCTTTCCATTGATAAAGTTTACAAAAATAAAAAACGATTTCAGGATTATATAATGATGCCGTGTTTAACAAAAAACACTCAACCTTTCGTTACAGAATTAAATAAAGAAGATAATTTGATAAGATTTGTCATGTCTCCTCAAGGAACTTCAATTGAAAATATTAAAAATTGTGCTTATATGGTTAGGGATTGTATGTGCATATTTATTAATAATCTCAGAGGGGTTTTTAATGAAACAGATAAGTTAACATTACAGTTGCCTTTTGAAGATAATACAGTTTATCAATTTGATTTTCCAGTTATTGAGAACAAAAAACAACCTAATAAATAGGAATATACGCGGTACGAGGCACTTAGCGATTATTCCAAGTTGAACGATATCTGGGCAAACTCAGTACATTTCATTTTTTGTGTTCACTTGATATTACCGGGTGTAAATCATCCTGTAAGACTGGTTAAAAACAAGGTTCGGTTTTGGTGGAGCTAAAAGAGCTGTAAAAGGGTTCTATACCTATACCCTCGAATCCGGAAGCTCTGTACTTAAAAGTGTTAAATTCTCAGTCGATTAACCAAATTAAGCAAGGCAGATGTATATTTACACCTGTCTTGCTTTTTTATCCTTAAACTGTTATAAGGTAGTTGCGACTATTCAATATTAGCGGTCATTGTATAATAAAGTCGGTAAATAATTACGAACAATTAAAGTAATGAAAAAACGAGAATATGAATCCGGAAGTAAATTGGTTTTTTAATGAAAAAACAAAATGGCAGGACGAATACAATGCTTTACGAGATATTTTTTTGGGAAGTGAATTATCTGAAGAATTAAAATGGGGTTGTCCATGCTATACTTTGGATGGAAAAAATGTGGCATTGATTCACGGTTTCAAAGAGTATTGTGCCATACTTTTTCACAAAGGAGTATTGCTGAAAGATAAAAGCAAATTATTGATTCAGCAAACTAAAAAAGTGCAATCGGCAAGACAAATGCGTTTTACCCATTTGGATGAAATTGAGAAGAAAGAAAAAACGATTATTGCAT
Organism: Bacteroidales bacterium; assembly: GCA_963667975.1. Lineage (GTDB taxonomy): Bacteria > Bacteroidota > Bacteroidia > Bacteroidales. The sequence continues at coordinate 1,642,347 of OY764079.1, read as the reverse complement.
ATATCAAAGAAGCCATTGAAATTGAAAAGTTGGGATTAAAAGTAGAACTTAAAAAAACTGCCGACTACGAAATGCCAACAGAATTTAATACGGTATTGAAAGAAATGCCCGAACTGAAAAAAGCCTTTGAAGCCCTTACTCCTGGACGACAAAGAGGCTATTTATTATTATTTTCTTCAGCCAAACACTCCAAAACCAGAGAAAACCGAATTGAAAAATCCATCCAGAAAATTTTGGATGGGAAAGGATTAGATGATCAATAAAATTTAAAATTATGTCGTATAACAAAATTACTCCAGCCCTTTGGTATTATACGAAGGATGGAAAAATGAAGAATGTAATTGAATATTACAAGGAAATCTTTGAAGACAATTATGAAGAAGGAAGCACAACTCCTTTAGGGAAAACACCAAGTGGCTATGCCGAAATGTGCAACGTTAAGCTGTTTGGACAAGAATATTTGCTAATGACAACAGCTATTGAGCACCACAAATTCAATGATACTTTTGCAATTATGATTTATTGCGATAACCAAATGGAAATTGATAAGTATTGGAACTATTTTACCAAAGATGGCAAAGAATCTATGTGTGGTTGGTGCATCGATAAATTTGGATTACGCTGGCAAATCATTCCCAAAAATCTTGGTGAATTGATGAGTAAACCAAATGCCGGACAGGTAATGATGAAACAGAGAAAAATTGTAATTGATGAATATTTATAATAAACAATGAACCGTCAATACATAACTCAATAGCTCAAAAGCCTGTAAAGAATGCCCGATCGTATGAGAAAAGTATCGGGCTTTTGAGTTTATCGCTTATTCAACAAGAGTTTGGCTTAATGGCTACTGACAGAATTTTTATGGACAAAGGAGCAAAAACAAATGGCATGAATTCTAATCGACTATAGTGTAGAAATTCACCACTATACGAAGTCTTAAGCTATTGGACATAATATTAAAAGACAAGAAAGGAGGAGTAATTTTAGCATGTGGGACTTGTTAAAAATAAAAAAAGGAAACAGCATAATTAGCCCCATACTAACGATAAATGATAGTTTAGAAATGGGCTATAGGTAAATAAAATAATCATTTTAAAAACTTTAAAATTATGTTTTGCAACCAATGTCAGGAAACAGCCAGAAACACAGGCTGCACGATTAAAGGAGTTTGCGGTAAGACCGAAGAAACTTCTAATATTCAGGATTTGTTAATATTTGCCTGCCAAGGGCTTTCATATCTTACCATAGAAGCCAGAAGGCAGGGAATTGACACCAATACTGAGAGCAAACACATTACCAATTGCTTGTTTATGAGTATCACGAATGCAAATTTTGATGATAAACTATTAATTCAGGCAGTTAAAGATTGTATTGTTTATCGCGATAAATTAAAATTGAAGGTAAGCATTTCTGAAAACCATCCATCAATAAGCTGGACAGTTAATTCAGATGCTGATTTTGATAATAAATCCAGAGAAGTAGGAACATTAACATACGACAACAATGAAGATATTCGGGGTCTAAAGCAATACGTTTTGTTTGGCGTAAAAGGGATGGCTGCGTATACTGAGCATGCATTTAATCTTGGATTTGAGGAACAAGGTATTTACAATTTCATGGAGGAAAGTTTGGTGATGATTACTAAACCGATTTTATTGAATGATGCGTTAAATTGGGTCATCAGAACAGGAGAACACGGAGTAAAGGTAATGGCATTGTTAGATAAAGCAAATACAAGCACCTTTGGAAATCCTGAAATTTCAAAAGTAAATATAGGTGTAGGCAAAAATCCTGGCATCTTAGTTAGTGGGCATGACCTGAAAGATTTGGAACAACTACTTATACAAACAGAGAGTAAGGGAATTGATATTTATACACATTCTGAAATGCTACCTGCAAACGCTTACCCAAAGCTAAAAAAATATAAGCACTTAGTTGGTAATTATGGGAATGCATGGCATCGTCAGTTAGAAGAATTTGAATCATTTAACGGTCCTGTTTTATTTACAACCAATTGTCTGGTTCCTCCTCATAAAACTACCACTTATAATGATAGGGTTTTTACCTCAGGAGCAACAGGTATGCCTCAATGGAAACATATTGACAAAAAATTACCAAATGGTAACAAGGACTTTATTGAAATCATCGAGTTAGCAAAAACATGTCAACCTCCGGTTGAGATTGAAAATGGGGAAATAACAATTGGATTTGCACACAATCAGGTATTATCTCTTGCTGATAAAATATTGGAAGCCGTTAATTCAGGTGCAATTAAAAAGTTAGTTGTAATGTCCGGTTGTGATGCAAGACAAAAAGCACGTGAATACTATACCGACTTTGCAAAGCAATTACCTAAAGATACAGTAATTCTCACTTCGGGTTGCGCTAAGTATCGTTATAACAAATTAAATCTTGGCAATATAAACGGAATACCCAGAGTGCTTGATGCAGGCCAGTGTAACGATAGTTATTCATGGGCTTTTGTTGCTCTTAAATTAAAAGAAGTATTAAATCTTGACGATATCAATAAACTTCCAATTGTTTTTAACATAGCATGGTATGAGCAGAAAGCAATTATCGTACATCTGTCCCTATTATATCTAGGGATAAAAAATACTCATGTAGGACCAACATTACCTGCCTTTCTGACACCAAATCTATTAAGAACTGTTCAGAAACTTTTTGGTGTTCAGACAATAACAACAGTTGAAGAAGACTTGAGAATATTTGAATTGGTTTAAGAAGTTTAATTATGGAAGAAGATAAACTAATCTGTACTTGTATGGATGTTTACAAAAGCACCATAGTTAAAGCCATTCGGGAAAATGGATTAAAAACTGTTGAAGAAGTAGGAGAGACTACCGAAGCAGGAACTGTTTGCGGTCAATGTCAAGACGACGTTAAAGAAATTCTGGACGAAATTAATGGCAAATAATTACTGTCGCTAATCAAGAGGCACGCAGAAGGAGATTAACTACCTTCAGCGTACCTCTTTCTCCTTTGTACATATACTTATTGTATACAGCAGCTTCGTTAAGATGCTAAAGCGACTTTCTCATAATACATCAGCAACGATTTATATCCTCTTTTTTCAAGCAGCCAATGGTTCTGTATGATTTAAGGATGCAGGCTTTGGAAGTTTCTTCCTTAATTTCTTCCCTGCATAAAATCATACAGGACTTGTTTAATAGTAGGACTCGCGCCCGCTGCTAACGTGTAAAATATTGTATATCAATTGATTATATCATTTACAATACACTGATTTACAGTATACTTCCCCTCATATATCCTGCTTTTCTTCTTTTTTTTCTTCCCTGCCCGGATAGGGCGGGCGTGGGCAACATGTCGTGAAAAGAACGTTTTTTTAGGAAAACGCTCTTTTACTTTGTTGTAAATGAATAATATAACAAAAAATAGACCGGACGGCGTAAATATTCGAAAAATGAAGGGAGGAAAAAAAAGAGGAAATTTAGAATCAGTCCAAATAATCAACTTATTTACAGTTATTTACGTGCAATTTCTTCCGTTTTTTGATTTTAAACAGCAATAATTTTTTCTTGTTTGCTGGATAGCCTATTATACGGCAACAGGGGAAAACGGAGTATTATATCTCTGTTTTACGTATTTATATACTTGCTTATCAATGTTTTAACGTCGAAAGTATTGTCTTTTGTAGTATATTTGTAGTACGAAACAAGGGGATGAAACCCCAAAGAGTAACAATTTACAAACCTTAGTACATTTTTATCATGAAGAAAAAAACTGCTGAAACAGCGGACAGCAAGAGTCTTGCCCAAAACGAAACCACAAACGAAGCTACACAGGATCTCACGCAGGAAATCCCGGTAGTTGAGTTTAGACCTAATGAATACGGTGAAGTGACAATATTAAAACAGGAGATTGAGAGACTTAAAAGCTTGCTTCAACCGGGCACTGAAAGCATGGAGGAACGAATAAAGTACTACCAGCGCAAACAGGAATTAATAACCCGGATGAATAAACTTGATATCAGCTTAACCCAGCTTGAAAGTACCTTTGAGGAGTTGAATAAACAGGTTTCTGAGGATGTTTTTATCTCTGACACCTTCCACCTGAAAATATCCAGAAAGCCCCAGTATTCGAGCGAAACCGAGATCTTTAAATTCTATAACCCTGAAATCATTCACGAACTGGTTATTTATCTCTCTGGTAAAATTCAGCAAAAAAGGGATGCTTTACAGGCTCAAATATCTGCTATTTAAAAAAGAAAAAGGGGAAAATTCTCACTTTTCCCCTAATTAGTCCTAATAAATTAAAACTTTCCTTGCAATGCACAAAGATACAACAGAATTAACGGAAACACAGAAAAAGAGGCTTTATTTAAGCGAGCTCAGCCGTGACGCTGAGAAAATAAGGGAGGCAAAAGTACAAGAGGCAACAACCATAGAAGCCGCAGCGTACTGGGAATCGAAAACGGTTAATTACTTCCTGACTAACTTTATTTACCCTGCATCAGAAGGGACAAAGGTTTACAAAACCTTTCAGCAGTGGAAGAATGAGGGTGCAACCGTGAAAAAAGGTGAAAAAGCTTTTCTTATATGGGGAAGCCCGGTAAATGCTAAACATCAAACGGAAGACCAGAACACCGAAGGGGAAGAAGATAGAGGGCTTGAATACGAGTTTTACCCATTATGCTATGTATTTTCGGAGAATCTGGTAGTAACCGCCCTGGAGCGTATAAAAGCAAAAGAAGTACGCAGGGAAGCACAGCAGGAAGCCGAAGCAGTTCCGGAGCTGGAAGCAATAACCGATGATATTTTTTAACCTTCTAAAACTGTTTTTACCATGCTGGATTTATCAAACATAGCGGAAGTTAAACTTTCCTACTCGGCGAAAGTTAAACCTTCTGAACGCCCGCAAATAAGTAGCTCAAAAGATGCGCTAACGATCTGCAAAAGCCTTTGGCCTGCTGATACTATAGAGTTGAAAGAATTTTTTTACACGCTTTTACTTGACAGGGCAAACAAGGTTTTGGGGGCTGTCAGAATTGGAGAGGGCGGAATATCGGGAACGGTGGCAGATGTTCGGCATATATTCCAAAGCGCAATTTTAAGCAATTGCAGCAGCTTGATTTTAGCACATAACCACCCAAGCGGGAATACTCAGCCCAGCGAGGCAGATATTAAGCTCACCCGCAAAATTGCAAAGGCCGGGGAGCTGCACGATATTAAGGTACTGGATCATGTTATACTTACCTGTGAAAACTACTACAGCTTCGCCGATGAAGGAATGATTTAATACAAAGTTTTTACCAATAAGCGGATGTGTTATGCACTTCCGCGCGCCGGAAACGGTGTTCTGTGTTTAGAAGTTGTGCCAACTTCTTTTTTTTGCACAAAAAAATCAGGTACTTATACCTGAAACACTCACTCTTTCATGGTTTTTCCAGACCTGTTCTCTTTTTCAATTTACCGAAATTATTGGTATTTATGAATATTTGAAATTGAAAAAGATAACGACGGTGAAAAACAGTTTAAGCAGGATTTTTGAATCCTACTCCCGATTTTGACACAAAGGTCAATTTTTAAGTCAATTTCATCGTGTTACGAGTGAAATTTTCCGGGTTAAGTCCTGTACTTATAGGGTAGACAAAAATAAATTGGAGTGTTTGGGTCTTCATTATTCTAAACAGGGATGAAGTTGTAAACAGTATTTATCTAAGTTCTGCGATAGTTGCCTAAATGTCAGCAATTACTCTTCTATGAAAAAGGATCTCAAATGGAATGTTTTTTTTGTTTAGCTTTCCAGTCAATCGAAGTTTATGTATATTTATCGCTCTTTTGTTAATATTTATCAATAAGAGAATGCTGCGCTAGTTATCAGTATTATAAAATTATATTTTTAATGCTTGATTATTTGCGCTGTATTTGCAACATGTTTTTGTAAATAACTATATATCAGTACCTATTAAATCCTAATCAGTAAAATTAATAAAGTTTTAAACTACAGACAACTTCATGAAAAAAATAACAAATCTCTTTACCTCCTCACCACTCTTTACATCACTTCCAGGATTGAGGAGATTGAAAAAGATTGAAAGGTACTTGTTAGTCTCTTTAGTCTTTTCAATCTCATCAGTCTTTTCAGTCTCTTTCGGGTAGATTGAGAAAGATTGAAAGGTACTTGCCAGCCTCTTCAGTCCTTTCAATCTCATCAGTCTTCTCAGTCTTGATTGTCAGGGTTGAAATTCTGGCTTCTAACTCCTGAATTCTTTTTCACCTTCACCACCCAAAGGGTCTTCGACCTCTTCGGGGGTGCTTCTGTATTCAAACTTCGAACTCCTGTCTTCTAAATTCTTCCTCACCTCCCCACCACCAGCTTCTCAACTTCCTTGTTGGTTGTATTGGGTACTAAAATAAGCGGGCAGACAACGTGGAGTTTCGAAAAGAAAAAATAGAGTTTACACAGTTTTTTGGACAGTATCACATCGAAAGTCTTACGATCCTGTCCTGTAAAGTAGGAATGCCATCCGTAAGTTTGCGGATCGTATTCCGTAAAGTGGGAATGGCATCGTAAGGTCTTACGATCATGTCCCGAAAAGTGGGAATGCCATCGTAAGGTCTTACGATCATATCCCAAAAAGTAGGAATGGCATTGTAAGGTTTTATAATCCTATCCTGTAAAGTAGGAATGCCATCGTAAGGTCTTACGATCATATCCCGAAAAGTGGGAATGGCATCCGTAAAATAATTACGCCTTTCCGGTAATTTTCCGGGCGGTAAAAAATCACTACTTTTGAACCGTAAAACGTTTAAATGCTCATGAAAAAAACAATACTAATCACCGGTGCCACGGCCGGTATAGGCAAAGCGACAGCCGAACTCTTTGCCCAAAACGGACATACGCTGATTATTACCGGTCGTCGTGCCGACCGTTTACACACACTGGCCGACGAACTTCGTAATAAATATGGAATCGAAGTACTTACCCTTAACTTCGACATACGCAACAATGAGGAAGTTGAACAAAGCATTGCATCGCTTAACGGTTCCTGGAAAAACATCGACGTACTGGTAAACAATGCCGGGTTAGCAGTTGGGTTAAACCCCATCCAAAACGGGGTTCTGGAAGACTGGGAACGGATGATTGATACCAACATCAAAGGATTGCTTTATATCACCCGTGTTGTTGCTCCCATGATGATTGAACGGGGGAAGGGACATATTATCAACATCGGATCGATCGCCGGTCGCGAAACCTATCCCAACGGGAATGTATATTGCGCCACCAAGTACGCGGTTGACTCGCTGAGCAAAGGAATGCGCATGGATTTACTTCCGCACGGCATCAAGGTAAGCCAGATAGCTCCCGGAGCGGTTGAAACCGAATTCTCCGTGGTTCGTTTCAAAGGCGATCAGGAACGTGCCGACGGTGTGTATAAAGGATATCAGCCCCTTAGTCCTGAAGATATCGCCGGAGCCGTTTACTATGTAGCCACCCTCCCGCCTCATATCAACATCAACGATCTGCTGATTATGCCCACCGCTCAGGCAAGCGCAGGTTTGTTTAATAAACAGTTGTAACACACTATTTTTCTATAAGCGAAAAGGTGAAGAAACTGATTTCTTCACCTTTTCGCTTTTGGGGATTTGTAATAAAAGATTTTGTAAACTTGCGGGAGAAAATACAAAAAAACTACAGACAAATCTTAAATTATGAAACGATTTGCATTCTTATTGATTATTACGCTGTTTCTTTTAAGTTGTACTGAAAAGAGCGCTAAAAATAATGAACCAATTGTATTAGATTCTCTGAAAAGAGAAGAACTAAAAATCACAATCATTAATGACTCAGCGCAAACAAATCATATTACGGATAATCATACTTCATTTTGGGTTCCAACACAAAATCAACTAGACACAATCGATTCAATACTAGAAAAGGCAATTACGGATAATTACAAAGCTATTATAGGCATTTAAAACCAAACACCTTTAAATCCTATTATCGACAATACGTCACCTATACAGAAGCCAACGGAGATTCAATTGTGTTTATTAATGCATTTTTAAAAAATAATTTTTGTCCATTACCTGGGGATAATGTAAGAAAAAGGGATGACTGGCAATATTATTTGATAAAAGCGAAAGATGGAGGAGATAGTTTTTGGCATGTCACCATCAATTTAACTCAAAGGCGTTATTTCTATTTTATTGTTAACGGCGTAGCCTGATAAAATCAAATATATTACAATGGCAGGCAATAGATCTATAAAATGTAACAATGTTTTCCGCTGTCATTTTTACTTCATAATTGGTAATTTGTAATCATCCTCCCTTCTTTTGTCTTCATTTTTTCCCGACCTTTGTAAGTTTATAAAAACAAAGGGGAAATTATCCATGACCGAACCAGGCATACCACAGAAACTCATTTTTACACTTGTAAAAACACCCAATCTGGGGATCACCATTGAGGCATATCTGGTAACAATAAATTCACGGAAACAATTCCAGATTGATTATCAGCGGGTGCGTGCTTCCATTGCGCAAATTATTCACAATATTGCCAACAACGAAGAGCTGGAACTCCTGAAAATACTGGATGAAATACATCCTGATATTATGATCAGGCGTTTCACCAAAGAGAAGATAAAGCCAGCCGATTTCTTTAAAAATGTCAGTGAAGATATTCGCAAACGGCTTATTACCCCCTACGTAGAAAAACGGCTGCTAAAGGTGTATGAACTGCTGAAACTTTACAATATCCCGCTGTTCAACAAACACGAAAATGGGATCATCGACAATACTCCCATCTACTTTAGCATCAATCCGGCTGAGTTAACCCCCCATTTTACACTTGAAAACGACATCCTGCACTACCATATTACGCTCACGCTCGGTGGAACAGAATTCAAGCTGAACGAGCCTGGAAATCAGGTATTAACCAACCAGCCCTGTTTGTTGTTGCTCAATTCGGTGATTTACCGTTTCGATGATATTGATGGCAAAAAGTTATTGCCTTTCCTGCAAAAACCTCACATAGAAATCACAGCTCAGTTTCTGGATAAATACATGAAAACGTTTGTCCTGCAAACGCTGAACCGGCAACAAATCATCTCATCCGGATTCGAAGTAAACGAACGCATTCCCGATGCGGTTCCTGTACTTAGTATCGAAACCGGTTGGCAACAAAAAACCATTGCCGTCTTAAAATTCAAATATGCTGATGCAGAATTCTCTCCCGAAGAAAACAGCAAGCGAAAAACCAAACTTATTACGGATAATCCTTACTGTTTCGAAGTAATTGAACGCAATCCGGAACAAGAGAAACAGTTGATTTCGATTCTGCACCAGGCAGGTTTCGCAAACACCGGAAATGCCTCTTTTGAATTTCGGGAAATAGAGTCATTACAGGGCGACACACATTTGTACAACTTTATCCGTTTGCTGAACAATGTGTACGAAATGCTTCGGGAAGCCGGGTTCCAGATATGGCAAAAGCTGGATCTAAGCTGGCACCTCGGCAGTTTTGAAATGGAGCAAACCATCGAAAAATCGTCAGACTGGTTCGATTTGAAACTTACGGTGATGATTGGCAATTTCTCCGTCCCATTCATCAACTTCCGTAATCATATTCTTGAAAATCAAACACTCTATACTCTTCCGGATGGCTCTGTATTTTTAATTCCCGAAGAGTGGTTTGCCCGTTATCAGGATATTTTTGCGCTGGGAACTAAACATGGAAATGCCATACGGCTACTTAACCATCAACACTCTTTGCTGATCGAAAAAAGCAGTCAGGAAGATGAAGATGCCGACATTCAGGAAATTTATGCTTCTCTTAAAGACGAATCGAAACAAATTGCATCTTCTACAAATTCATTGCTACGGCATTATCAAACAGAAGGTGTGCGTTGGATGATCTGCCTGCACGAGAAAAAGCTGGGGGGATGTCTGGCCGACGACATGGGTTTGGGAAAAACTATCCAGGTGCTATCCCTGCTCCAGCATGTGAAAAGCTTGAGTCTCTATGAAGAGATGGAAATCAAACCGCTATCGCAAAATCTGCAAACTGGGCTTTTTGATGATCCTGAACAGTCGAAACAAACGAAAGTCGTCAAAACAGCGCTGATTGTGATGCCCCTAAGCCTGATTCACAACTGGGAAGCTGAAATCAAAAAATTCACACCGGAGCTTTCTGTTTATTGTATGATTGGGAACGGTCGCTCAAACAGTATCCTGAAACTTCATGCCTATGATGTTGTTCTCACAACCTACGGAACAATCCGAAACGATATTTCTGCCTTAAAGAAAATCCCGTTTCTCTACCTGATTCTGGACGAAAGTCAATCCATTAAAAATGCCGAATCAAGAAGTTTTCAGGCATTAACCGAAATAACAGCCCTACATAAGCTGGTAATGACCGGAACACCTATCGAAAACTCCTTGCTCGACCTATGGTCGCAACTCTCAATTGTAAATCCGGGATTACTCGGAAACAGAACTGCATTCAAAAAGTTTTTTGTAAACCCGATTGAAAAAGGAAATAACAAGCAAAAGCAAGAACGTTTACAACAATTGATTCATCCTTTTATTCTCCGGCGAAAGAAAACGGACGTAGCCCGGGAGCTTCCTGAGCTCACCGTTCAGATTCATTATTGTGAGATGAGCGAAGCGCAGCAACAGATCTACGAAACCCGGAAATCTGAAATCCGGAACTATCTGCTCGAACATCTGTCAAAGTTTGGGGAAGACAAGAGTCGCATTCTGATTTTAAGCGGACTAACGAAGCTTCGCTTACTGGCAAACCATCCAAAGCTTACCGAAAAAGGGTATTCGGAAGACTCCGGTAAAAGCAATGAAATGATTGATATGTTGCATCAGATTCTGGAAGAAGGGCATAAAGTATTGATATTCTCTCAATTTGTAAAGCATCTGGAGCTGGTGGTCCGCCATCTGCAAAAAGAAAAAATCCCTTACGCCATGCTTACCGGCCGCATGAATGAAAAAGAACGAAAGCAGGCTGTGAAACAGTTTCAGAACAACGCTGATACAAACGTTTTTCTGCTGTCCATCAAAGCCGGAGGTGTAGGATTAAACTTAACTGCCGCCGATTACATCTTCATTCTCGACCCCTGGTGGAATCCGGCCATTGAGTTACAGGCCATCAATCGGGCGCATCGTATCGGACAAAACAAGAGCGTATTTGCCTATCGCTTTATCAGTAAAGAAACCATCGAAGAGAAGATTTTACGATTACAAGAAAAGAAACAAAATCTTGCCGACATTTTTGTAAACCAGAATGCGCTGGGTACACTTTCGGCTTCGGAAATCATTCAGGAGTTGATATAGGGTGAAATAAATGATTGTCTTTTCCCGGTATTGTGCGGAAAATGTAACTTTGTACATTCTAAAATTCCAACGCGATGATTACATTTATACTCTCGATTGTAGCTTTGTTACTTGGGTATTTTCTCTACAGTCGCTTTGTTGAAAAGGTTTTTGGAGCCGATCCAAACAGAAAAACGCCTGCTTACGCCTTAGAAGATGGTATTGATTACGTTCCAATGAACTGGTGGAAAATCTTCCTGATTCAATTTTTAAATATTGCAGGACTTGGTCCAATTTTCGGGGCAATTGCAGGAGCAATGTGGGGTCCGGTAGCATTTCTCTGGATTGTTCTGGGTTCGGTGTTTGCCGGAGCAGTTCACGATTATCTTTCCGGAATGATTTCCATCCGGTTGAATGGATTGAGTATTCCAGAGATTGTTGGAAAATACCTCGGTATAGAGATAAAACAGTTTATGAGAGCTTTTACAGTCGGGCTAATGGTACTTGTAGGAGCGGTTTTTATCACCGGGCCTTCCAATATTCTACACGGTATTACTCCCGGAATTGCCGCAAAATGGTGGGCAATCATTGTTTTCATTTACTATACTCTGGCAACCTTACTTCCAATTGATAAGCTTATTGGCCGGATTTATCCTGCTTTTGGATTTGCGCTGCTGTTTATGGCTGTAGGAATTACGTTCAGCTTGTTCTACAACGGGTATCAGGTACCGGAACTTACGTTTTCCACCTTTGGCAACCTTCATAATCAGGGAGATAAAATGCCTATTTTCCCGATGTTGTTCGTTACCGTTGCCTGTGGTGCAATTTCAGGGTTTCATGCAACACAATCGCCCTTAATGGCACGCTGTATGAAAAATGAAAAACTGGGAAGAAGAGTATTTTATGGAGCAATGATTACCGAAGGTGTTGTCGCGTTGATTTGGGCAGCAGCCGGAATGGCATTCTTTGGAGGAGTTAAAGAGTTAAACACCGTAATGGTTGAACATAAAGGAGATGCAGCCTGGGCTGTAAACCTGATTTCGAACACTCTGCTTGGTAAACTTGGAGGCATATTGGCTATCCTCGGAGTTGTAGCAGCTCCCATTACATCCGGCGACACTGCATTTAGGAGTGCCCGTTTGATTGTAGCCGATTTCCTCAATATAAAACAAGTAAAACTTGTAAGCAGACTTTATATTTCTGTCCCTCTCTTTGTGATAGGATTTTTGCTTACACAGGTAGATTTCAGCATTATATGGCGATATATGGCGTGGTCGAATCAGGTTCTGGCAACCATTGTTTTATGGACAGTAACCGTTTACCTTTATTCAGAAAAGAAACTTTACTGGATTGCATTGATTCCGGCAATTTTCATGACCATGGTGGTAAGTTCTTACATTATGGTTGCTCCTGAAGGGTTCATGCTTTCGCGAAATATAGGAGTACTAACCGGAAGTGGAATTACGTTTGTAATCCTGTTGTGCTTTTTTGTTTACATTCGTAAACAGAAAAAATTGAGCAATCTCAATCACTAACATTATCCCGAAAGCCCGCCATGCAATTTGTAAATCCTTCATTTTTATACGCTTTAGCAGTACTGGCTATTCCAGTTATTATCCACCTGTTTCATTTCCGGCGTTACAAAAAGGTCTTTTTCCCCAATGTAAAGTTTCTGGAAGAGGTGGAAATACAATCGAAGCGACAATCGAAACTGAGGGACTTGCTTATATTAATTGCACGCCTATTGGCTTTGGCGGCCTTGGTTTTTGCATTTGCTCAACCTTTTATCCCGGTAGATAAACAATCGGTGGTGGGTGGCGAACACGCTGTAAGCGTTTATGTTGACAATTCCTTTAGCATGGATAGCCGCGGACGTGAAGGCTTTTTGCTGGACATGGCTCGTAAAAAAGCCCGCGAAATCGCACTGGCATACTCCACAGCCGACAAATTCCAACTTCTGACCAACGAATTCGAAGGAGTTCAACAACGATGGATTACCCGTGAAGAATTCTTGAAATCGCTGGACGACATCAAACTTTCTCCTGTTTCACGTACACTGCCCGAGATAATTTCGCGTCAGCGTGATTTACTTTCGGGAATTACCAAAGGAAACCGCCACGAGTATATCCTTTCCGACTTTCAAAAAAGCTTTACAACATTTAATAACGTAAAGAACGATTCAAGTATCCGAACCTTTCTTGTTCCGGTTATTCCGCAAGGAGTCACCAACATTTATGTTGACTCTGTATGGATGGAGAATCCTGTTTTTCAACCAGGAATGCAGGTTCAGCTTTCTGTTAAGATTGTAAATACGTCTGATGCGAAAGCGGAAAAAATTCCGGTAAAACTTGTTTTCAACGGCTTACAGCGAGCCGTTGCCAGTGTTGATTTAGCTGGAAATGAGTCAAGGGTGGTAAATATGACGTTCAGCATCCGCGACAAGGGATTACATCAGGGTTTTGTTGAAATCACGGACTACCCTATTGTATATGATGACCGGTATTACCTTGGATTTGATGCGGTTGACCGATTCAATGTGATACTGGTTAATGGCAACGGTGGCAATCCATACATCGACAAGCTTTTTGAAGGAGATTCCGCCGTAAACTATAAAGTACGGCAGGAAAAAAGCCTTAATTTCAATGAATTCACACAAAATGATCTGGTAATTCTTTCGGGTATCGAAAATATCTCCACAGGCTTGGGTGCCGAACTAAGCCGCTTTGTAAAACAAGGCGGAAGTTTGCTCGTAATTCCGCCGATAAAAGCTCAGCTTGAAAGTTACAAAGCCTTTTTACAAGGATTCGGGATGAGTGCTTTTGAAAAGCCTGACACAACTGACACCCGTGCTACCAATATAAATCTGCAGCATCCGTTGTTTCGCAATGTATTTGAAAGTATGCCGCAAAACATGCAATATCCCGAAATTAAAATGCACTTTTCACAGGCAGGAAATAAAGGCAGTGGTGAAAGTTTGATAAAGTTACTGAATGGTGACGATTTACTCAGCGTGGCAACATTCGGAAAAGGCAGGGTTTATCTTTCATCCGTCGATTTCAATGATGCCTTCGGGAACTTCCATAAACAGGCTATCTTTGTTCCAACGCTGTTTAATATTGCGCTTTACAGTCGTAAAACAGGAGAAATCAGCTACACTATCGGGAAAGATCAGTTAATCCCGGTACAAAACCGTGATAATCGTGGCGACAAGGTACTGAAACTGCGTAACGAAAAAGGTGATTTCGAGATTATTCCCGAAATAAGACCGATTGACGAGACCTTCTTTATCCATAATAATAATCAGGTAAAAGAAGCCGGGAACTATCGGCTCTATTCCGAAAACACTTTAATGGGAGGAATCTCATACAACTACAATCGTAATGAATCGCAACCCATTACATTCCAACCCGAGGAACTCTCCAAAAAACTTACAGATCTGAGTCTGAATACCATCTCTGTTTTCGATACCGGAAAAACACCCGTTGCAAAAGCCATTGCAAAAATTAATCAGGGCACAACCCTCTGGCGCTGGTTTCTCTGGGCAAGCTTGCTTTTTTTACTTGCAGAAGTATTCATAATACGGTTCTGGAAAAAATAAACGGATACTTAGCAAACCTCCCTCGGATTCATCCAAGCCCAAAAAATGGCTTTTTGAAGGGACAAAAGGACAGCAATATTCGGTAAGCAGTGTGCAAACGATTGTAAAAAACGCCTATGCCAGAGCCGGTATAAAAAAGAAGGTTTCAACCCACACTTTACGCCACAGTTTTACAACACATTTATTGGAGAATGGCACAGATTTGTGTTACATACAAAGTCTAATGGGGCATGATCTCAGCAAAAACACTGAGATTTACACCCATATTTCCACCAAAGGGTTCGACCAGATAAAAAGCCCATTGGATCATTTGGATTTTTAATTTTTCATTACTTTTGTAAGTACTCATTAAAATTCACATAAAATGCAAAAGAATATACGAATACGACACACATTCCGTAATTCAGACAATTTAACCCAATAAAGACAATGTGTCTCGTCCTAAAAAAAGTTTACAGGTTAATACTTAAATCTTAAAGTAAATTTACACATTATTTTTAATTCTAACATAGGTTTACAGTTCTCTCTTCCGGCTCTAATTGTGAAGTGAAGCGTAGCGGAACGGAACAATTAGAGCCGGAAGAATCATTATCGTTGCTATTATCCCATTTTTTATAGTAGTTTTTCCATAATCTTCCTGTTTTTATTGGGTTTGCAATTTGTTGATGTACATGATTTGGAGTGAGATTTCCTATGCTCATATGAGGTCTGTCTGCATTGTAAAGCTCAACAGCTTTCCTTAATAAAGTTTTTGCCTCTTTCAATGACTTTACTTTAATATCGTTTAAATACTCGTCTTTTATTATTCCATTCAATCTTTCGGCAATTGCATTTTCTAGAGGATCACCATTTTGTGTCATACTAATCTGAATTTGATAATCCTGCAATAACTTTACATAGTCTTTGCTGCAATATTGTATTCCTCTATCAGAATGATGTATTAGAGTGAATCGATTTGATTTGGTGTTTAGCGATGAAAGAGCCATCTTTAAAGCTCTTATACTTTCTATAGCTTCAAGAGTTTCTGCAATATGAAAGCCTACTATTTTATGAGAATATGCATCCGTTATAAAACTGATATACAGATGCTTATTTTTTTCGATTTTCCAATAAGTTATATCGCTAACCCAAAGTTGATTAGGTGCCGTTGGTATAAACTCTCTTATCAAGTTTGGATATTTTCTAAGCCAATGAAAGGATTGTGTAGTTTGAATCCTTCTTTTTCGTTTTCTAACTTGTAAATGATTGGCAGAAACAAGATCGAACAGTGCATCTCTGCCCATTTTTATACTATGTTCAAGCATAAATGGTTGAAGCTTTTCATACAACTTCCTTGTTCCCATTCTACGATGATTTTTTCGGATTTGCTGAATCTGTTGTATGACTAATTCTTCCTCAATACTGCTGTCTATCGCTGTCCAAGAGTTTTGATAATAAGCCTGTCGTGTAAGACCAAACCATCCACATAGCCGGGCTAGTCCTATATGCTGAAAATTAGTTTTCATCTCTTCTATGGTTTGGTATTGTACTTTTTTCTTATCGGAATTTTAAACTCTTTTTCTGCTATATCAACCATGGTTGAAAATGCTATTGCTTTCATCTCGGCTTCTTTGAGCTGAGATTCAAGTTCGGCTATTCTTTTGTGCAGTCGAAGAGTCTCGAAATCTTCTAAACACCCTGATTCAATAGGCTTCTTTTTACTTGCCATACCATTTGTATTTGCTACAAAATTAGGTCTTCTTGTTTTTATTGACGAATCATATCCTAATTTTCGCATCCAACGAAGAAGCTGACCATGTTCTTCTTCTTGCCCTGTATATTTTTCCCAAATCTCTGCCTTAGTGCAGCCAGTTTTTAAAAGTTCATCAATGATTTGATGCTTTTCTGTTTCTGTAAAATATTTATTCGCCTTTTGAATAATCACTTTACCGGTTTTTAATCCTAAAATAACTTTACTCGTTTTATCCATTTTTACACTTTTTAGTGTAAACCTATTTTAGGACAAGACAATGCCGATATATCCACAACTTTGTGGATATATTTGGTGTTGGGTTTCATGCTAAAAAAAGAAAGCCAACGCACATTTGGCACATTTATAATCCATCGGCCATAAGCTGATATTTTAGCTTGTAAAAGAGCCAAATTTTTACCCTCACTCAGAGCAAAAGAAATTAGTAACAATTAGAGAATACTATCGAATTTAAGTATCTTTGTCCAAATCCTACTAAAATTGACAGTTGCAAATTATATAAAACAATTACTATCCTACGAGGAATATTCATTCTCCCTAGATGAATTAATTGCGAATATTCACAAAAGTGAAACATCTATAAAAAGTGAACTCTCTCGATTAATTGCTAAAAAAGAAATAGTAAACCTTCGAAAAGGCTTTTATCTTATTATAACACCAAGATATTCATCGGCGCAAAAGCTACCAATTCAGCTTTATTGCGAGAAACTTTTCAAATATTTAGACCGGAATTATTATGTCGCTCTTTTTTCAGCAGCAAAATTTCACGGTGCAAGCCACCAGCAGGTTCATAAAGACTACATAATAACAGAGAAACCTAAATTCAACGATATTTCAAAAAGCACAATTGATATTCGTTTTTTTACAACGAGTAACTGGTCTGACAAGAATATCCAAATTAAGAAATCTGATGCTGGCCCATATAAGGTATCAAGTCCAGCCCTGACAATAGTTGACTTAATTCATTATCAAACAAAGTTAGGTGGGATAAATAGAATGCTTGCTGTTATTGAAGAACTGTCAGAAGAATTAAGTGAGTTTGATTTAGTTGAACTGTTAAGTTGGTATCCCAATAAAAGTACATTACAAAGATTTGGCTTTTTGTTAGAAGAACTTGGGACTAAAGAAGATTTTCAGGAATTAATATTTATGAGTTTAAAATCAACAAATTTCTTCCCGGTCTTGCTTGGCCCAAAGTCAAATGAAAAACCCGGAGCGGTAAATAACAGGTGGAAAGTTGCTATTAATATAAAATTGGAAAGTGATTTATGATACCAAGACCCTTTATCGCAAAATGGCAACAACATGCTCCATGGAAAGAATTTGCACAAGTTGAGCAGGATTTAATTATTTCCAGAACGTTGGTCGAAATCTTCTCCGATGAGTTCCTTAGAGAAAATCTTGCGTTCAGAGGAGGTACAGCTTTACACAAATTATACCTTAATCCTGCCGCAAGATATTCCGAAGATATTGATCTAGTTCAAATAAAACCTGGTCCTATTAAACCAATAATGGAGAGAATTGGAGAGGTTGTTACATTTTTTGAAGAAAAACGAACTACTCAGGTTCGTGGACATGGGGCAAAAGCTTTGTATCGATTCACATCGGAATATGAAGAAATACGAATGCGACTGAAATTAGAAATTAACTGCAAAGAACATTTCAACGTGCTTGATTGGGTTAATTTTCCTTTTGAAGTTGCAAGTGAATGGTTTTCGGGTAAAGCAGAAATAAGGACGTACAATATTAATGAACTTTTAGGAACAAAACTTAGGGCACTATATCAACGAAGCAAAGGAAGAGATTTGTTTGATTTAAATTATTCACGGCAAAATATAGATTTGGACTATGAGCAAATCATAACTTGTTTTAAGGAATATACTTCGTTTGCAACAGGCAAAAAACCGCCCAGCAAAAAAGAATTCTTGCTCAACATTGAAGAGAAAGAAAATAGCGATGAGTTTACTGGAGACATGGAAGCTTTATTGAGACTTGAAATTAAATACAATCAGAGTGATGCTTTTAATTGGTTGAAAACAGAATTAATAGAAAAAATTTAAATGAGGAATATTACATCAATAGTAAAATCCATTAGGGATATAATGAGGAAGGATGCTGGACTGGATGGAGATGCACAAAGAATATCTCAATTAGTTTGGATGTAGGCTTCCCATTTTTAGTACACTCCAAAAGTAGACAATTCTTTATTAATTGAACAATCTCTTTGAAGGGCGTAGTGTAGCGAAGGCGTAGCCGAAGTGAAACGAAGTCCTTCATTGTCTTGTGAGACCTCCGCTTCATTCATCGGCTCGTTACTGACAACTACTATGACCTCTGCTGACTCCTTGACTTAATCAACCTGTGGTTATCAAGGTATCCCCTGGTAAAAGCTTTTCCCTTCCTCCAATGCCTGCGTGATCTACATAGTTACTCTTTTGGTATTCTTGGGGCGTTGCACCCCGCTGCAAGCTGGCTCATCGCTAAAATCGTCCACAGGATGATTTCTTAACGCTCTGCCCTGTGCTTGCTTATCCTCGTTTCATAGCCTCATATGCCGTTTCTGTTCGTCAGTACCGGATTTTGCCGTTTGGCTTCCTTCACTGCATTCCTCACGGAAAACCAGCTTGCCACTTGCTAATACTTCGGACACAGCTCCGCGTATAAGGGATTTTCACCCTATGGGAAAATACACACTTGTTGTTTTCCCCCTTCGTAAAGTTTATTTGTATATTTGAACTTTTTCAATTGCTTACAACAAGTGTGCGCGCTGCTTATGCAGGGCACGCACACGGCATATAAAACATTTTGCGAATAGTGCTGATTTTAAGGGCTGTACACTTAATAGACATCGCAACGGTTTGATAGGAAATCGCTTTGAAATGCCAAACGTTTCATATAGGTAATGTTATGTGCTACCTTAACGAACAAACAAAATGAATAAAAAATACAACAAAATAGGAATAGGATATAATTCAACGAGACGGGCTGACCCTTTTTTAACGGAAAGAATTCTTGACCTCTTACAACCAAAGAACGGCAGGCTCTATCTTGACATTGGTTGCGGAACAGGCAATTACACCATAGTTTTGACAATCAAAGGATTGAAATTTATTGGTATAGATCCTTCAGAACAAATGCTTAACAAAGCCAAATCCCGAAATCAAGAAATAATTTGGCTAAAAGGAACAGCAGAACAAATCCCGGCAGATAACAAAGTGTTTGACGGAATTATTGCCACTTTAACCATTCATCATTGGACTGACCTTAAAAAGGCATTTATTGAAATAAACAGAGTATTATCTGACAATGGTAGAGTTGTATTTTTCACTTCAACACCTGAACAAATGAAAGGATATTGGTTAAATCATTATTTTCAAAAAATGCTTTATTCATCCATACTTCAGATGCCTTCACTTGCCGACATAGAAGAAGCCATTGAACAAACAGAACTTGAAATCACAAACATAGAAAAATATTTTATCAAAGACGACCTTCAAGACTGTTTTCTATTTGTTGGAAAAAATAATCCAGAGCGTTACTTTGACGAAACAATCAGACAAGGAATTTCGTCTTTTTCATCGCTGGCAAACATTGAAGAAGTGAAACAAGGCTTATTAAAACTTAGAAATGACATAGATAGTCAAGCGTTTAACAAAATTAAAGACCAATATGAAAACGAATTGGGGGACTACTTATTTATAACAATGGACAAAAAAGGCAGCACATAATCGAGTAGATGGTCGGTGAGCGGTAAAACTCACCGGAACACCTTACACACCACCGTGCGTACGCGAGCTTCGCTCCTCCCTTTCGGTAAAATATTCACCGGACATTTTACCTCAGGCACATATACGGCGGTTCGTCAGGTATCAGTACAATCGTTCTTTACACCAACAGTAGCTCTATCTTTGTTTAGGATAAGGCTGGCAAACTCGAAGTTTGGACTTCCTTATCAAATTCGAGACAACCCAACGTTCAGTCCTTCATTGTCTTGTGAGACCTCTGCTTCATTCATCGGCTCGTTACTGACAACTACTATGACCTCTGCTGACTCCTTGACTTAACCAACCCGTGGTTATCAAGGTATCCCCTGGTAAAAGCTTTTCCCTTCCTCCAATGCCGGCGTGATCTACTACAAAACGATGCTTGTGAAAAAGACTGATGTAAAAGATGCCTGCTGGATACAAAAACTTCACAGTATTGGCTTACTGACCAGTAGCTTTTTACCAGATGAGACAACAGAGCAGTTACGAACATACTGTCGACAAAGACAAAACATGCTTACTTTGGCAGCCGAAGCCACACACAAGATGCAGAAATATCTGAAAATACTGAACTTTCGTCTCGACATTGTGGTACGTGATATTTGCGGTCTTACCGAGATGTCAATTATAAAAGATATTTGTAAAGGAAATCTCGACCCTGACAAACTTGCCCAACACAGACACGGAAATTGTAAAAAATCTCAGGATGAAATAGTCAAAGCACTGAAAGGGAATAATCGTGAGGATTATTTATTTGGCTTAAGGCAAGAATTAGAATCCTACGAATTTTATCAAAAGAAAATCAAGGAATGTGACAAGCATATATCTCTGTTTCTAAAACAGCAAATTAATATTTATCCCGAAAAGAAAAAGCTAAAGACAAGTGATAAAACTCACAAAAGATTGAATAAAAATGCAATCAAAGGAATCGATCTGAATAAAGCATCATTTCAATATTTTGGTGGAGTAGATTTGATGAAAATAGAAGGCATGAGCCATGCAACAATATTGAGTATCATAAGCGAAGTAGGACCGGAAGGATTTCATAAGTTTGAAACCGCCAAACATTTTACCAGTTGGCTCAGGCTAGCCCCAAATAACAAAATAAGTGAGGGAAACTTCTGAGTTCCAAAACGCCTAAAGAAAGCAACCGTTTGAAGATTGCACTAAGAAATGCAGCAAATGCAATTGAAAATTTAAAAGACACGCATCTTTCAAATTCCTTCAATAGGATTTGTTACAGAAAGGGAAGAACAGTGGCTGTAAGTGCAACAGCTCGAAAACTTGCCGTCATACTATGGAATATGGTAGTGAAAAAACAGCCGTACAGCCCCCCAACAGAATATTTATTTTTGGATGAAAAAAGAAAACTAAAAATAGTAGCAAGAGTTAAAAAACAAATTAGTAAATTTGAACTCAAACCCGAAGAACTCTGTTTCCTAACTAATTGAATTTTAATCATTATAAAATACGTTAGTCAGAATGCTTGGGCTACATCGGAACTTCAACCTGACTGCAAGAAATAAATAGTAAAAAATGAAAAACAAGACAAATACAACCTTGTCATTTACTGCAACAGTTTTCACTTTTGCTTCTTACAGGTTGCAAAAACATTTAACCATCAATAAGATAAATTATTTTCTTATCGTTTTGTTTTCATCATTCTTATGTATTTCAGGATATGAATTAAAAGCACAACTCAGTTATAATGTTCTGTTCCTTGGAAACAGTTACACCGGAGTTAATAATTTACCACAAATTGTGCATGACGTTGCATTGTCAGCCGGAGATACTTTAGTTTTTGATAGTTATACTCCCGGAGGATATCAATTAATAGATCATAGTACTGATCCTATCAGTCAAAATAAAATAATGACTGGTGGTTGGGATTATGTAGTTATTCAGGGACAAAGCCAGGAGCCTATTACTTCATACAATCAATTTAACAATGGTGGCTCAGCTTTAAATAACCTTGTAAAACAATATAATCCATGTGCAATAACAATGCCCTATATGACCTGGGGAAGAAAAAACGGAGATGCATCAAATTGTGTTACCTTTCCTGTAATGTGTACATATCAAGGAATGGACACTACCATACGGAACCGTTATTTAAACCTTACGGCTTTTATTAATGGAGAAGTATCTCCTGTTTCAGTTGTGTGGAATTACCTGCGACAAAATTATCCAGGTATTGAATTGTACCAGGCAGACGAAAGTCACCCATCATTAGAAGGTTCTTATGCTGCTGCATGTTGCTTTTATGCAACCCTTTTTAAGAAAGATCCTACATTGATCACTTATAATTTTGGATTAAATGCAAGCGATGCTTCCATAATAAAAAATGCGGTCAAAACACAAGTGTTTGACAGTTTACAATTGTGGGATTTTAAGAAACTACCAATATCTGATTTTTGCTATCAGATAGGCTCTGGTATTAATGAAATAATTTTTAGTCCAACAAACGGAGTTGTTAAGCAAACGTATTGTTGGGATTTTGGTGATGGCAATACATCTTTCTCACCAAATCCGACACATTCCTATTTAACTAACGGAACCTATACGGTTTCATTAACCACAACAAATTGTGATTTGCAAGGGTTGCATACCAGCTTAACTGATACAGTTATTCAATTTTGTAATCATACGCCAACCATTTATACATCTCATCCATGGCTCTGCGAGTATGATACACTTTGGACACAAACTGCAGATTCCTATCAATGGTTTGCTTATGGAATTCCTTTACCTGAAACAAATCAATACTTACCGGATTATGCTCGCTATTCTATTTCGGGGTTTTCCGTAATTTCTACTTTGAATGGTTGTTCTGAATTATCAGAAGTATTTGCAGAAAATGCTGTATGGTCAGGTTATTACTTTGATGCATTGGGTGACCCTTGCATAGGGGATACAGTAGCATTTGCTGTATTACATATAAACGGTTTCCTATCCGGTTTAGAAAATATACTATGGTATAAAAACGATACACTTTTAACATTTATGACCAATGAAGACACGTTATTTATATCTACATCAGGAAAATACGAATGTAAGGTTATCAACCCAAACTCCAATTGTCATTTAGATACTACTTATTATCTTCTTGAATATGATTGTGGAATAGTTGGTATTGAGGAGAGAGAGTATCAATTATTCTGGAATATATTTCCAAACCCCTCATCGGAAACCATTACTATCAAATTCAAAAAATACTCTGTACAAGATGAGATTCAAATTTATAGCGCAATAGGACGTTTAACAAAAGTAATAGACGTATCAGGTACGAGAACCTTTAGTATTGCAGATTTACAAAGTGGACTTTACATTATTCGGCTAAAAAACAGTAAACAGAATCCGTTAAAATTTATTAAACAGTAGAAAGGAACTTGTGACATGGGAAATAATCAAGTAGCACGAACGCATAATCGAGTAGCCCACTCCATCAGCAAACGCTGACAGGGAGAGGCTCTCACACCACCGTATGTACGGGTCTCGTATACGGCGGTTCATCAGGTATCAGCAACATTGCCCTTTACACCACCAATATTGCCTTTGTCTTTGTTTAGGACAAGGCTGGCAAGCTCGAAGTTTGGACCTCCTTATCAAATTCGAGACAACCCAACGTTCAGTCCTTCATTACCTTGTGAGACCTCCGCTTCATTCATCGGCTCGTTACTGACAACTACTATGACCTCTGCTGACTCCTTGACTTAACCAACCCGTGGTTGTCAAGGCATCCTCTGGTAAAAGCTTTTCCCTTCCTCCAATGCCTGCGTGATTTACATAGTTACTCTTTTGGTATTCCTGGGGCGATGCACCCCGCTGCAAGCTGGCTCATCGCTAAAATCATCCACAGGATGATTTCTTAACGCTCTGCCCTGTGCTTGCTTACCCGAATAGCCATGCCTCATATCTCGTTTCTGTTCGTCAGCACCGGATTTTGCCGTTTGACTTCCTTCACTGCATTCCTCACGGAAAACCAGCTTGTCACTTGCTAATACTTCGGACACGACTCCGCGTATAAGGGATTTTCGCCCTCTGGGAAAATTACACTTGTTGCTTTTATGCTTACTAAAGTTTATTTGTATATTTGAACTTTTTCAACAGCTTACAACAAGTGTGTGAGCTGCATTACAAATTGAGAACTATACAAATGGACAAAGAAATAAGGACAAAAGGTTTAATATTGTTGATAGTTTGTGCGTTGACTTGCGTGTCGTTTGTCGACAGGAGTAATCTTAATATGGAAAATCAAGCAACCCAGACTTTTCAATTTATTGAGAAATATTTAGTAAAAACACTGCCTTTGACAGACTCTACAAACTTTGACAATTATATAGATGCACCGACATTGACGAAAGAGCAAAGTAAGCTACTGAAACTGGAGAAAATTGAGCAGGATAAAGATGTGGCGTTTAGAATAAACTATAGACTGAATCTTTCTCCAAATTTCAAGAGTTTAGTTTTGAGTTATTATCCGAATGAGCAAGTACTAATTACCGTTCTGATAAATTTTACCAACTCATATGAGATCGTTGACTTTAAAGTAATTGCTTATGATGAAATCGCAGAAAGTTGGATGAGAACAGAATCAAAGATTAGTACTGACAAAATTGAAGTTACCGAAAGAGATGAGAGTTCTGGTAGACCCGAGATAAAAATCACGAAATTTGAAATAGATAAAGTTGGAAAATTTAAAGCCAGCCGCTAATCGAGTAGCCCGCCCCATCAGCAAACGCTGACAGGAAGAGGCTCTCACACCACCGTACGTACGGGTCCCCGGTAAACCGGGACGATTCATTAAACAATGGGGAAAAGCGGTGATTTAACGTTTAGTCCTTCATTGTCTTGTGAGACCTCCACTTCATTCATCGGCTCGTTACTGACAACTACTATGACCTCTGCTGACTCCTTGACATAACCAAACCCGGGGTTATCAAGGTATCCCCTGGTAAAAGCTTTTCCCTTCCTCCAATGCCTGCGTGATCTACGTAGTTACCCTTTTGGTATTCTTGGGGCGTTATCCCGAAGCCTCGGGATGCTTGCTTACCCGAATAGCCATGCCTCATATCTCGTTTCTGTTCGTCAGTACCGGATTTTACCGTTTGACTTCCTTCACTGCATTCCTCACGGAAAACCAGCTTGTCACTTGCCAATACTTCGGGCACAACTCCGCGTATAAGGGGTTTTCACCCTCTGGAAAAATTACACTTGTTGTTTTTATGCTTACTAAAGTTTATTTGTATATTTGAACTTTTTCAACAGCTTACAACAAGTGTGCGCGCTGTTTATGCAGGGCGCACACACGCGGTCATAAGTAATGCGGGTTGATGTAGTAAATTCAACATGAGAACTTTTAATAAACATCGTAACGGTTTGATAAGTAAGTGCTTCGAAATCCCGCACTACTCATACCGCCACCGTTGTGCTGTCATTTTAGGACGACTATCAAGAGTAAAATTAAAGAAAATGAACAGTGTTGAGAATAAAAAAAGTTTAAAATTCATAATGACGACGATATGGATACTTCTGACAAGAGGCTATGACATATATTGTACTTATAAATTTTCTCCAGATTTAAGTCAGGAGGTTAACCCACTTGTTTCAGTTTTAGGTATGACGTGGTCACCATTCTTGATAGTGCTTTACCTTTTGATGATTTATACGATTTACGCTTATTATGTTAGTGTATTCAAGCCGATTAACCTATTACCAACAGAAAAAGGATATACTTTTGGTAATGTTGTTGCATACATCTATTTAGGTCATAAGGACAGTTGGAGTTCAATACTTCACAAATTTCCTAAAGACTTAAACAGACTAAACCATTATTTTGGACACACCCTTTCAAAATGTTTTGTCTATGTGGGATTTATTTCAACAATTATGTGGCTACTAATTAACTATACGAACTATTATAATACTGTTCTCAGCGTGGTCGCAATATACTCTATTTTAACAATTGGCTGTTTCACAATAATCTACCTTTGGAATAAGTCACTATTTAGACAATATCAAAACAACACTAACAGTTTGTAATGAAAAAAAATGAACAGCCAATCGAGTAGCCCGCCCCATTAGCAAACGCTGATAGGGAGAGGCTCTCACACCCCCGTACGTACGGGGGGCCCCGGTAAACCGGGACGATTCATTAAACAATGGGAAAAAGCGGTAATTTAACGTTTAGTCCTTCATTGTCTTGGAGACCTCCGCTTCATTCATCGGCTCGTTACTGACAACTACTATGACCTCTGCTGACTCCTTGACTTAACCAACCCCGTGGTTATCAAGGCATCCCCTGGTAAAAGCTTTTCCCTTCCTCCAATGCCTGCGGCATCAGATTGAGATTTTCACTCGTTGTTTGGACGAAACCATCGAAAAGGATAATAAAGTCCGTACTATTGACCTTTTTGTAGATCGTATAAAGCCAGAGGAGTTTGGTTTCGACAGGGAATTTGTTGACAATGGTCGTCCTGTAGATCATCCGGCAGATTTGCTTCAATTATTCATTTATAGATAGTTGAAGTAAATACGCTCATCTCGTGATTTAGAAAAAGAATGCAAACAAAAGCTCAAACATAACAAACCCAATTTTTCACCAAGAGTATTCCAGATATATTTTGAAAACTCCTTAAAACAGCTTAAATTTGAGCAAAAGATTGCACTAAACGGAGGTTTTTAGACAAACTGCCGTTTGCAGCAAGTGTAAGAAACCACTTGACACATAGTTATCACTAAAAAAATGATTAAAAAATGGGATACTATATTGACTTAGAAAAATTATCAATTGATGATTATCGGATAAAATTAGGATCTTCATATTTACCGCCGAGTAGGATAATTCTTAAAGACAGATTGGAAGAGCGATTTGGATATTTTAAAAACATGGGGATTACAAATGTTAAAGGATTAATTCAATTGCTCAAAAAAAAGGACAAGTTCGCTGAATTATCAAATGTGGATTCTTTTTCAAGTGATTACTTGACTATCTTGCTCAGAGAATTAAACAGTACTCTTCCAAAACCAAATAAGATTGCTGATTTTGTTGGGATAACAAAAGGAACAATTGACAATTTGGAAAAAATTGGTATTTCAAATACAGAAAAATTTTACGACAAGGTCACAAAAAAATCGGATAGACAAAAACTTGCGGATTCAACTGGGATAAAATATCAAGACATATTAGAATTGACCAAATTATCTGATTTGTCAAGGATTAAATGGGTTGGAGTAACCTATGCACAAATGCTTTACGATTTAGGAGTTGATAACGTAGAGAAAGTTTCAAAATCTGACCCGAATGATTTGCATGCAAGGATTAACCAAATGATAAAAGAAAAGAATATTTTCAAAGGGGCGATAGGATTAAATGACGTGAAAATATTAATAGAATCCGCAAGTGAATTACCTTTAGATATTGAATATTGAGAAATAAAAAACATCAGATGCCAACAAGTGGTCATAAAACATAGCGGTTTCAGTGGGTTTGCAAGCGTTTCGTCCCGCATCAAATTTTGTATCGGGTGATACAAACGTAGCTCCGATTTCCCTTACCGATCATAGCTGCGCCCGTCAGACTGTCTAAAAACCATCATTGTCTCATTTTATCAATATCTTGATCGTTGATAGCTTATCGTTTACACTTAGTTTAATAATCTTATTTTCACCATATTTGCTTTATAATTAAACGGGGTTCTTTTTATAAAGTTTATAAATAGCACAAACAGACATCAGATTAAGATTTACATCCGTTGTTTGGACGAAACCATCGAAAAGGATAATGAAGTCCGTACTATTGACCTTTTTGTAGATCGTATAAAGCCAGAGGAGTTTGGTTTCGACAGGGATTTTGCTAACAATGGTCTTCCTGCATACCATCTGGCACGTTTCATACCTGCGTACATTACCGCCAATGCAAAGAGCAAGCATCGTGTATATGTTTAGACTATTTTCATGCAGATCTGTTTTAAAATGTAAAGATTTTGTCGATTTCTATACAGAATAAGTTATCTTTGTAAAGATTTTTTAAAATTCTTTACAGATGGCAACCTGGGAATTAATTGAATTACCGTTAAATATTGACTTAGAAACTAAAAGGGTATTAAAAGCTTTACCTTCAGCACATGCTGCTTTAGCTGAGTTAAAAGGAATTGCTTCAACAATTCCAAATCAAAATATTCTGATTAATACGCTTGGATTGCAAGAAGCAAAAGATAGTTCAGCGATTGAAAATATAATTACGACTCATGATGATTTATACAAATCAGAATTGAATCTTGACGCCTTTAAATCGCTTCAAGCAAAGGAAGTTCAGAACTATATCTCAGCTCTAAAAAAAGGATTTGAACTTATCACAAAGACTGGTCTACTGACAAATAATAACATTCTTCAGATTCAAGAAGTATTAGAGGATAATAAGGCTGGATTCAGAAAATTGCCAGGTACTGCCTTAAAAAATGCAGCTACAGGAGAAACTATTTATACTCCACCTCAAGCTTATGAAGAGATAATGAAACTAATGGCAAATCTGGAGCAATACATAAATAATTCAGAAATGCAAGATTGTGACCCTTTAATTAAGATGGCAATTATTCATTTTCAATTTGAGAGTATTCACCCATTTTATGATGGAAATGGCAGGACTGGCAGGATAATAAACATACTATACTTGATTTTAACAAAGCTCCAATCTTTGCCGGTTCTGTATTTAAGCAATTATATTATCAAACACAAGCCTGATTATTACCGACTTTTGCAAAAAGTTCGAGATGAGAATTTATGGGAGGAATGGTTGTTGTTTATGATAACAGGAGTTGAGCAAACCGCTAAAGAGACAATTGAATTGATTATTAAAATTAAAGAGCTAATGCTTAATTATAAGCACAGACTCCGAGATAATTACAAATTTTACAGTCAAGATTTGTTGAATAACTTATTCAAACATCCCTACACAAAGATTGAGTTTGCTGTAAATGATTTGGGAGTATCAAGATTAACGGCTGCAAATTATTTAAATAAACTGGCGGATGATAAAATGTTGCGAAAAGATAAATTAGGGACTGGAAATTATTATATTAACGAGGAATTATTTAATTTATTGATAAAGAGATAAAAATGCACAGGCGGTAAATCGAGTAGACCCTCCCAGTCGGGAGATAACCGACCGGAAGAGTCTTTCACACCACCGTGCGTACGTAAGCTATGCTCCTCATTTTCGGCAAAAATACTCACCGGATATTTTACCTCAGACACCTATACAACGGTTTCCCGATTAATCGAGATAGAGCAATTTTAACGTAAAGATCGAGCACTGCTCAAATATAGCAAACAATTTTTTTACCAAAAGTATTCCAGATGTATTTTGGAAACTCCTTAAAACAGCTTAAATTTGAGCAAAAATTGCGTTAAACGGAGATTTTTAGACAAACTGAGGTTAGCAATAACCAAAAAAACGGCCTCAATAAAAATGTCATGCAGAAGTCTTTAGATTAATATTGTCCAATTGATTTAGATTTGAATAAGTTAAAAAAATGAAAGATATAGAAACATTAATTCCGCATAGAGCTCCATTCTTGTTTGTTGACGAAATTACTACCGTTGATTCTGAAAAGATTGTGGGAAACCGGACTTTTGATAACTCTGAACAAATTTTGAAAGGGAGTTTTCCTGATTTTAAATTTGTACCTGGTATGATAATTATAGAATCAATGGCTCAGTGTGGCGGAGCCGGAGTGAAAATGCTTGGGATTGCGCAAGGATTATTTGGACTAGTAAATATTGAGAATGCTAATTTTTATAAAGGTGTAAAGTTTGGGGATAAAGTAAGATATGAGATTAAGAATATTCGATTAAGTGAGAAAATAATTAAACAATCGGGCATTGCATATGTAGATGAAATACCTGTGGCAGATGCGACATGGATGTGTGTTAGGATTGATTAGTTATGATTCATTAATAGTAGTAAAAATGAGGTAGCCACAACATAGTGTATACATCATGCAGGTTTCAGAGGAATTTGAAAGTTCAGAGCTCACTGGCAAGGAGAGTAACGGTGGATCAAAAATGACAACGAAAAACCCACATGCTGTATACACTCAATGTCAGATTGTCTAAAAACAAGCATTCCCTCAAATTTCACATTTCCTCTTGTAAATTCGCCCAAATTTCATAGCTTTGATGTTTGTTTAAAGGAAACGATCATCCTTTGATTACAGGCTCAATTTCAACCAGATACCTAAGATGGACGACAATCAAGAAGGATTAGAACAGCCGGATGGCACAATGCAGGAACAAAACCCGGATACAGAGGTTCACAAAACCATTTCGCTTTCGGGCATGTATGAAAACTGGTTTCTGGATTATGCTTCGTACGTAATTCTGGAACGTGCGGTTCCCAATATTCTCGATGGGCTGAAACCTGTTCAACGCCGCATTCTTCACTCGATGAAAGAGCTGGACGATGGCCGCTACAACAAAGTTGCCAACATCATCGGAAACACTATGAAATATCATCCACATGGTGATGCTTCTATTGGTGACGCACTGGTTCAACTGGGTCAGAAAGATTTGTTAATCGATTGTCAGGGTAACTGGGGAAATATTTATACCGGCGACCGTGCAGCTGCTTCACGTTATATTGAAGCCCGTTTATCAAAATTTGCATTGGAAGTGGTGTTCAACCCGAAAACCACAAGCTGGAAGCCTTCGTATGACGGTCGTAACAAAGAGCCTATTACACTTCCTGTAAAATTCCCGCTTCTGCTTGCTCAGGGCGGCGAAGGGATAGCCGTTGGCCTGGCTTCGAAAATATTACCTCATAATTTTTTAGAACTCATTGATGCTTCTATCGCCATTTTGCGAAATGAAGATTTTGAAATACTCCCCGATTTTCCTACCGCCGGAATGGCCGACTTTACCCGTTATAATGATGGATTACGTGGAGGCAAAGTACGAATCCGTGCCAAGATTTCGCAACTGGATAAAAAAACATTGGTAATTACTGAAATTCCTTTCGGAACAACTACCTCTTCTCTGATTGATTCTATACTGACTGCCAACGACAAAGGCAAAATAAAAATCCGTAAGATTGACGATAACACTGCAGCTACCGTTGAAATTCTGGTTCATTTAGCTCCGGGTGTTTCTCCTGACCAAACAATTGACGCACTTTATGCATTTACCGACTGTGAAGTTTCTATCTCGCCAAACTGCTGTGTAATTGACTCAGACAGGCCCCGTTTTATCGGCATAAGCGAAATATTACGCCTGAATACTCAGCATACTCTGGATTTACTTAAGTTAGAACTGGAAATTGAAAAAGCCGAACTGGAAGAACAATGGCACTACTCTTCACTGGAAAAGATCTTTATCGAAAAACGTATCTACCGGGATATTGAAGAATGTACAACGTGGGAAGCAGTAATCGAAGCCATTGATAAAGGACTCGACCCATACAAGAGCCTGTTTATGCGCGAAATTACCCGGGATGATATTGTCCGGCTAACCGAAATCAAGATTAAGCGCATTTCAAAATATGACGTATTCAAGGCGGATGAAATTATCAAATCCATTGAAGATGACATTGCTCAGGTTAAATTTGACCTTGAACATCTGATCGATTATGCCATAGCCTATTTTGAGCGCATCAAAACCAAGTACGGGAAAGGTCGCGAGCGTAAAACCGAAATCCGGAATTTCGAAAATATTGAAGCAGTAATGGTGGCTGTTGCCAACACCAAGCTCTATGTTAACCGTGCCGATGGTTTTGCCGGATCCAGCCTTAAAAAAGACGAATATGTTTGTGATTGCTCCGATATTGACGATATTATTGCCTTCCGGGGCGATGGAACATTTGTA
Source organism: Bacteroidales bacterium (assembly GCA_963667975.1). Classification (GTDB taxonomy): domain Bacteria; phylum Bacteroidota; class Bacteroidia; order Bacteroidales. Next base: position 1,610,064 of record OY764079.1, on the reverse strand, counting down.
GTATTCAAGATGGCGGAAAAAGCTTTTGTGGGCGAAAATGTGATTCACATTGATGTTTTTCGCAAAAACGATGATCGCACCATCTATAACATGGTGTATCAGGACGGTCCGCGTGGAATGGCTTATATCAAGCGTTTTGCCGTTAAAGGTGTTACCCGCGATAAAGAATACGAGCTTACCAAAGGAACCAAAGGCAGCAAGGTTCTCTATTTTACAGCCAACGCCAATGGCGAAGCCGAAGTAATCAACATTACCCTGAAACCCAAACCTAAGCTCAAAAAGCTTTCGTTCGAATTCGATTTCAGCGAAATCGCTATTAAAGGCCGTAACTCTCAGGGAAACATCCTTACCCGGCATCTGGTGAAGCGTATCAGCAAGAACGGGGATGGCATTTCAACACTTGGCGCCCGTAAAATATGGTACGACGACAGCGTTCAAAGGCTAAACACCGAAAGCCGGGGAACATTACTGGGTGAATTCAGGGGAGATGACAAGATTCTCACGATCTACAAACCCGGATATGCCCGTTTGGTTAATCAGGATCTGTCGGTTCATTTTGACGAAGAAATGATTCTAATTGAAAAATATAATCCGGACAAACCACTTACAGCAATATACTGGGATGCAGAAGTTGAACGCTATTATGTGAAACGTTTCCAACTGGAAGACAATGATAAAAAGCAGGATTTTATTGAAGAATATCCGGGTACCAAGTTGATATATTTCAGTGCCGACTGGCTTCCTCAAATTGAAATTGCCTATGACAATTCCCAAGCTCGTAAGCCTCGCGAAAACGAAATCGTCAACCTCTCCGAATTCATCGGAATAAAAGGATTTAAAGCCAAAGGAAAGCGTATTACAGAACTTGCTCTTACAGAACTGATCATGCTTGAGCCACTACCTTACGAAGAGCCAGTAGTGGAAGGAGAAGAGGAAGAAGAAGACCTGCCAGAAATCCAGCTTGATTCGGAACTATATCCCGATGGAAAACCGGAGGACGCTGATGATGCTGAACAATTGACACTTTTTTAACCTTCCTTTTCTAAACCAAACAACGCATCCGGCGTTTAGAATATGCTTATTTAAAAATAAATAACAACATAAAAAATCATGTCTGACAACAAAATTTTACCGGTAACACCTGATGTACAATGGATTGGTGTATTAGATGCTGATTTAATCACTTTCGATATTGTAATGGAAACCAAATATGGGACCACCTACAATTCCTATTTCATCAATGCCGACAAAAAGACAATTGTAGAAACTGCAAAAGATAAGTATTTTGACACCTATCTTGCCAAAATCAAACAACTCTGTAATCCCGAAGAAATCGAATACATCATTGTAAATCATACTGAGCCTGACCATTCCGGAAGTTTAAAACAAATACTGGACGTATGTCCGAATGCAACCGTTGTAGGTTCTGGAAATGCAATCCGCTATCTCAATGATTTGATTGGCGAAGGTTTCAAATTTTTAATTGTAAAAGATAACGATGTTCTGAATCTTGGAAATAAATCCCTGAAATTTATCAGTGCACCTAATCTGCACTGGCCTGATTCAATGTACACCTATCTGCAGGAAGATAAAGTACTCTTTACCTGCGACTCATTTGGCGCGCATTACTGCGACGAACGCATGTACGACGATCTGATCGGCAACTGGGACGACGCTTTCAAATATTACTTCGACGTTATCCTGAAGCCTTTCAGTAAATTTATGCTTAAGGCTATTGAAAAAATTCGCCCGCTTGAAATCAGCACAATCTGTACCGGACACGGCCCTATCCTGCGCTCTCACTGGAAACGTATTGTGGATCTATCGGAACAATATTCGAAAGAAGCATTAGCTCTTCCTGACGAAAATCGCGTGTTGGTAGCTTTCGTTTCGGCATATCATAATACCGAACAAGTGGCAGCTAAGATTGCGGAAGGCATCCGCATGGCCGGCGATATTCAGGTTGATCTGGTGGACATTGAAAAACTCCGGGCTGAAGATATGGATACATTTATTTCGCATGCAAATGCTCTCGTGATTGGGTCTCCAACCATCAATCAGAATATCCTGCCTCAGATATATCAGATGTTTGCATTGATTAATCCTATCCGCGATCGTGGCAAACTTGCCGGAGCATTTGGTTCGTACGGATGGAGTGGTGAAGGTGCCAAAATTATTGAATCTAACCTGACGAATCTTAAACTCGACTGGTGTGGCAACAGCTATTTCTTTAAATTTTCACCCCGTGAAGAACAACTTGAAGGAGCATTACGCTACGGTAAAGAATTTGGCGTAAAATTTATGAGTAAACAATAAAAAGATAAAAGTGCACAATAGAAGCGGCACGGTACAGGGCTGTTCAAAAAGTCAAAACTTTTCGAACAGCCTTTTTTTAAACTCCGGCAAATCCTCTTAACAGAGCAATTTCTTCTTTCCAAAGCTCTTCATCAGGAGTTTCGAGTACGATGGGAAGATTATCGAAACGTGCGTCTTTCATCATTCGTTCAAATAGAGCCATATTCAACGTGCCCTTGCCCAGATTATCGTGACGGTCGACACGGCTGCCAAACTCTTTTTTTGAGTCATTCAGATGAATTCCTTTCAGGTATTGAATACCAATAACGTCTTCAAACTGTTTCCATGTATCAGCATAACCTGTTTCAGTTGCCAAGTCATACCCTGCCGAATAGGCATGACACGTATCAATGCAAACGCCCACACGGTTCTTATCTTCCACATGATGAATAATGGCAGCGATCTGCTCGAAGCGAAATCCCAGGTTGCTCCCTTGACCTGCTGTATTTTCGATTACCGCCGTAACTCCCTGCGTTTGATCAAGTGCAATATTAATAGATTCCGCAATGGTTCTCAGACAAGTATCTTCATCTATTAATTTCAGATGACCACCCGGGTGAAAGTTCAGCCTGTCGAGTCCTAACAATTGGCATCGTTCCATTTCATCGATAAAGGCATTGCGTGATTTGAGTAAGGCTTCCGCTTCCGGATGCCCCAGATTAATCAAATAACTATCATGTGGTAAAATCTGAAATGGCTTAAAATTCAGCTCTTCGCACTTACGTCTAAAGCTATCAATTTCATTTGCAGCAAGAGGTTTCGCCACCCATTGACGTTGATTTTTCGTAAACAACGCAAATGCAGTTGCCCCAATCTGATGTGCATTTACAGGAGCTTGATCCACGCCCCCGGCAGCACTTACATGCGCTCCGATATATTTCATAATGGTAATTTCTTAAACTGATAAAACAGCAAAGTAATGGAATAGTTTTAAACAAGCGCGGATTTAGACAGTCCTAACAACTTCAATGAACTTGTCAGAGTTGATCTCTTTTCTCATTCCACATAGCCCGTTTCACACATAAACCTCTATCTTTGCAAAGCCATTCACAATCACTCTTTACGATGAGAATAGACATCATTACTCTTTTTCCCGAAATCTTCGAAGGACCTTTCAGCCATTCTATTATCAAGCGTGCAATCAAGAAAGAACTTGCCGAAATCCATCTGCATCAGCTTCGTGATTATTCGCAGGATAAACATCGTAAGGTGGACGATTATCCTTTTGGAGGAGGTGCCGGAATGGTAATGATGATCGACCCTATAGCAAGGTGTATTGATAAGCTAAAAGCAGAACGTTCCTACGACGATGTAATTTACATGAGTCCGGATGGAGAATTGCTGACTCAGAAACTGGCCAATACACTTTCTACTTACGAAAACATTATTCTGCTTTGCGGGCATTACAAAGGTGTGGACGAACGCGTACGCGAGCATTATGTAACCCGTGAAATTTCTATCGGTGACTATGTGCTTTCGGGTGGAGAATTAGGAGCAGCCGTGCTTTCCGATACAATAATACGCCTGATTCCTGGCGTATTGGGTGATGAAACCTCTGCCCTCTCCGACTCTTTTCAGGACAATTTGATTTCGCCACCAGTTTATACCCGTCCGTATGAATATAATGGATGGAAAGCTCCGGATATCCTGCTTTCGGGCAACGATAAAGAGATTTATAAATGGAAAATGGAGCAAGCTGTAGAACGCACCCGTAAGCGCCGTCCGGGATTATTGGAATAATCTTCCTGTCAACATATCTGCGTCCAACATGTAAAAAATATTCTTATCGCTGATAAGATCTTTGTATTCGTTCCAACTGATGTACATCACTGGACTTTGCCAGATTAGCATAGAAGCCATCATGAATAAAACCGTTAAAATTCATCCGGCTACAATATCCTTTCACAAAATCATCAATCAGTGAGAAATTTTCGATGTGAGTAACAGCATCAAAAATCTTAGTATTCATCAAATAAACACCACCGTTTACAAAGCTTTCTTCGAACTCACCACTTTGCCCCAGTGATTTTATACGTGTTCCCAAAATTTCAACAGACAAATCTTTATCCAGATGTTTCACGAATGGCAAAGCAATGGACAATGATGATTCATTCAAAAAATGAAATTCTGCAAACTTGCGAAATGGTACGTCAAAAAAGGCCGAATCATTCAACACAAAGCAATGCTGGTTATTCAGCAATTTTCCGGCCTGCACCAAAGCTAAGCCGCTTCTTACTTCATCTTTGCGTTCAATCCAACTCAACTCAATTTCATCAACCTTTAACCCGTAATAATCACGTAAAGCTGCAACATCTTCAGGAATAGAAACAACTACATGTTTCACTCCATTCTTTTTCAATTGCAAAAACAAGGTTTCGAGATACGGTTTATCCTGAATCTTTACTGCTAAAGATGAAAAATCAGGGTTTATTGATCTTATTTCAGTAAACCCTGAACTTCCTGCAAGTATAATTGCTTCACCTAACATAGGAATGTGTTGATGAGACGCTTATACATTAAAACGTATATGAAGAATATCTCCATCTTCAATCACATAATTTTTCCCTTCAACCGAAAGTTTTCCGGCTTCTTTCACCTTGAGCTCGCTTCCAAGGTTAATCAAATCATTGTATTTTACAACCTCCGCACGAATAAATCCACGTTCCAGATCACTATGAATGGCACCGGCAGCTTGTGGAGCTGTCATTCCTTTGCGAATGGTCCAGGCACGATTTTCTTTTCCTCCCACGGTAAAGAACGAAATCAGATTAAGCATTGCATAAGCCGAACGAACTAGCCGGTTAATTCCTGGTTCGGTTAAGCCAACATCTTCCAGAAACACCATACGATCTTCTTCGCTTTCGAGCTCAGAAATTTCAGCTTCCAGTTTTGCTGCAATCACGACAATCTCGGCATTATTCTTAAACTCATTCAACACCTGTTCCGAATATTTATTCCCGCTGATTGCAGAAGTATCATCCACATTACACACAAACATAACGGGTTTCTGTGTAAGGAGCATCAAATCAGCGATATGCTTCTTTTCTTCCTCTGTTAACTCCAACGTACGGATACTTTGAAATCCTTCGATATGTGCTTTACACTTCATCAAAGTCTCCATCAGCTTTTTGGCATCTTTATCGCCTGTCTTGGCAGCCTTTTCTGCACGTTGCAGCTTACGTTCAATCTGTTCCAGATCTTTAACCTGAAGTTCAAATTCTACAATATCAATATCACGGATCGGATCGATACTTCCTTCAACATGAGGCATATTTGGATCGTCGAAACAACGTAAGACATGAACCAACGCATCGCAAAGACGAATATCAGCCAGAAAAGCATTTCCTACCCCTTCTCCCTGACTTGCACCTTTTGCTAAACCCGGAATATCCACTATTTCGACAGCAGCAGGAACAAGTCGTTCCGCCTTAATAATTTTATCGAGAGCTTCCAAACGAGGGTCAGGCACATTGGCCACACCCATATTTGACTTATTGGTACTGTATGCAAAAGCAGTCGTTTGAGCTTTCGTATTCGACATGCAATTAAACAGGGTAGTTTTCCCCGAATTGGTTAAACCTACGATGCCGCATTTTAATCCCATAGTAGCAATTTTGATTTGATTGCAAAGGTACATGAAATCCTGCGGCTGAGAAAACAAAAAGAGGCTGTTTGAAAAGTCTGGGAATTTTTTTTGCCGGATGAGATACTTTTTGAACAACCTTTTTTTGTCCTGATATTCAAAATTCTAATATTCCCAAAGAGATTGTTCAAAATCGAAGATGTCATCCTTTACCTTTTCGGCTTCCAACATGGCATCCATCCCACTTGCATATTCGCTTATATAGCGATCGAAAACATTCGAAACCTTGATCACATAGCTTGAAAAATAGCGTAAAGCAAAAATTTCATCCCAGTTTCGGCATTGAGCATCATTTCGGGAATTGTAAACCAGTGTTTTTGCAAGTACAGGTCGTGCTTGCTCAAAATTTATCCAGAATAAAGGCTGAGTCCCTTTATAATTTTCCACCTCATCTACAGCATCCATTACCGGGCAAAATCCAAGGATTCTCACTTAGAACCATTGTTAGAAAATTAACTCTTCCCTGAGCTGGTTCGGTAGGATAATAAAACGGTTGGTTCATTTTTTCCCGGAAGTCAATCACTCTCCAGACACGTCGTACCCAAAACATATCAGCTTCTCTTACATAAGGATAAGCAACAGGCAATTTATCAACCTGAGCCTGTAATGTAGTTGCAATAAAAAGCATGCAAACTACCGTCATTTTTGGCATTGAATTCATCGCACATTCATTTGATGAATAACGCTCAAAATGACGAATATAGTATTCATTATCAAATTTTTATACAAATTGACAAAAAAAATCCCGGTCTTTGGAACCGGGATTTTCTATTAAGTGATGTAAGAATTAAAATTCCCACATATCATGTTCTTGTTTAAAAATTTCCTCTTTTACACGTTCTGCTTCATACAAAGCATCCATGCCCGAAGAATACTCTCCAATACCACGATCGTAAACATTTGATTCTTTTGTGACGTAGCTAAAAAACATACGTTTCCAAAAGATATCATCCCATGTACGACGCTCCGCGTCATTCTTAGCATTATACACCTCTGTTTTAGCCATTACCTGACGTGCATCCGGAAAATAAATCCAGAATAAAGGCTGTGTTCCCTTGTAATTACCCTGTTCATCAACTGCATCCAGTACAGGGCAGAATCCTAAAATTCTAACATCCTGAACAGAACGTTGCTTATCGATAAACCATTCTTCTTTAATACGTAATTTCTTAACCTTAGAAACATCTAAGCTTCTATCCATTACAGTATCTTTAAAGAAACCAGGATTATCAGGATCTTCAATGCTAAGTGTATCTTTACTTACCATGGATTTTTCGAGTTCTTCCCATGTACGAGGTTTTTTAAACTCATCATCCATTCCATCAAAAGCCAATAAAGAGCCTTCCTTTAATGCACTAACCAACATTGTCATAAAGTTTGTTCGTCCCTGAGCAGGTTCGGTAGGATAATAAAACGGATGATTTTGTTTTTCACGAAAATCGATTACTCTCCATACACGTTTTACCCAAAAAACATCTGCTTCACGCAATGGTGCATAAGGAACAGGTTTTTTCTCGCGGGTGTGAATTTTGTCATAAACACCATCGCGTGGAGGGCTATCGAACACCTGAGAATACCCTGTAATTGAGATCCCCAAAATCAATCCTGCGATTAAACCTAATGCTCTTTTCATATGCTTAAAATTTAAAATTATCGAATGGTTAAAATGAGAGGTTTCAAACGACGAGTTGCTCCATCAGGACCTTTTGCCTGAATTGCTTCAAAGTAAAATTTCTGACCTCTTTTTGCCCCTTGAATTGCTTTCTTCATTTCTTCAGAGAATTGACCTCCATTAGATCTGAAAGGGAAAACATCGCCTTTTATAACAGTTGACATTACAAAAGATGTAATTGGAACACTAACTTCGAAGTCAAATCCAGCAGGCATTTTTGACATTGGGCCACGTACAGCCATTAATATATTCTTGTCAATCATCCCTTCCGTAATACCATTAATGGAGGCTTCCGGATCTGGTAAACGTTTTACACGGAACTTTACAGCACCCATGTTTCTTACTTTACCACTAAAGTCAGCATTTACGGTAACGTTTGCTTCACCTTGTTGAGTAACGCGTACAACATATTTTCCCGCTCCTGATTTAGCCAATGTACCACCCGTCATGCTTGGGCGTAATTTATCATTTGCAACACCAGGAACTGAAATTGTTACAGGGTTATCAACACCAATGTAGAAAACATTCATTTTATCAGCAGAAACGGTTGCGGATGGTCTTGCAACGATGTATTCCTGTTCAAATGGATATTGAGCTATCCCATTATTCGTCTTCACATTAATAACACCGCTATATTTCTGCAAACCTTCTGCACCAGCAGCTCTTTTGTAAGTTATTTTTCCGCTATCACCCACAACTGTGCTCCCGTTAATACTTGCATCAATTTTTGACTTTGTATCGTAAGCCGCAACGAAAATTTCTGCTTCGTATGTTTCTCCGGTTAATACATAGTTTGATTTAGCAATAACCTTTGCCCCAATTTTGTCAAATTTGAAGTCAGAAGCATCAACAGATGAATAGAGTTGATTCACAACGTCATATTCAGCATTTAACACATCGGTAATTAATTTATTCAAGATAGTTACATTTGCTACAATAATTGTATGGTAGAAATTATGCATTTCCCAGTTTTGTTTTTGTCCGCTGGCATCTCTATAGTCACCTTTGGTTTCCAAACCTAACTTCATTACAGTACGTAATTTTGGATCAACAAGATTTAGCATATCTTCTTTATATTTCTCAATTGCAAGACGAAGTTTTTTAGCTTCTCCGCCACTACCATCTTGAGACTGACCAATAAAATAAGTTGTAGATACGTCGTAATTATCTTTTTTCTTGATTTCACTTACTTTCAGTTTTTTTGCTTCATCAAGTGTAATATCTTCATTTTTAGAGATAACTGTCCATTTAACATTGTTAATATAATCAATCATCTTTTTTGATAAAGATTGCGCTTGTAAAGCTTTGTCATAAAAAGGTTTTACCTTGTTAGGATTACCCGTATATGCTTTTAAAAACATGGAATAAGTAGCGTCATTCTTATTCTGGAAGTTTTGATTTGTTACTTCCATTCCATCGTTTACTGTTACAAAGGCATTAATAATTTCTACCGAAACGTTGAGGGCAAGGAGCGCCGTCAACACAAGGTACATCATGCCTATCATTTTTTGCCTCGGGGTCTCCGGGCAATTTGTTGCTCCCATATCTTATACCCTTTTAATATTTATTAGATTCATTTACTGTTATGATTACTTTGTTGAACGGGTAATTATTTTGAATTACCTGTGCTCATAGCAGAAAGCATATTACCATAAATATTATTCAGAGCTGATACTTTGCGAGCAAGAGCATCCACTTCTTCTTTGTATTTGAGAGTATTTTCATAAGATTCTTGTAACTGACCTACAAATTGTTCCATGTTATTCTGAACTTTTGTAGTTGTTTCCATATGAACATTCGCAGCTTGTAACTGAAGTTCATAGATAGAATTCATAGAAGCTAATTTTTCGGCTGAGCTTTTGAGTGTGCTTGCATAAGCTTCTGAAGCTTTCGCTGCATCCGTAACTGTTACCAGTGAAGAGGCTGTATCACTTAAATTTCTCAAACCTTTACCCAAGCTATCAATCAATTCAGGACCAATTTTAGCATCTTCGAGCATTTTGTCTAACTGCTGAGTTGGAGTAGCACCTTTAGCCATTGCTTTCTTTTCTTTTTTAGGAGCTTCTTCCATACCTGCTAATTCAGGATAAACCAGACTCCAATCATATTCAACGTGTAATGGTTCGAACGCTGAAAAGAAGAAAATGATAGCTTCAGTACCCAAGCCGCAAATAAGCATAAGATTTGCACCCGGATAGTGGTTAATTTTAAACAAAGCTCCGATAATTACAACGGAAGCACCCCAACCGTAAAGTTTTGCCATGAATTGTTTGTAACCCTTACTTCTGACAATGTTGTTTAAACCCATAATAGATCGCTGTTTTTGTGTTAATGATTAAACTTATTGTTGTTTAGAAAATTCACTGTTAGTTATATACGTTTGAAGCAGTACTTGGATTGTCCCCTTTCTTACGTCCTAAGTATGTTTGAACACAACGGAATCCTACATAAGATTTTCCCGTATCCTGATATTCGTATGAGCGTGCATTAACCTGCATATAATATCCGAAATCTTTCCATGAACCACCACGTAATACCTTACGTTTCATCAATGGAGGATCATTTTCACTTGCATTGTATTGATATGAAGGATTCAAATCATGTGTAAAACTGTATGCTGATTCTTCAAATGCATCTGAACACCATTCAGCAACGTTTCCTGACATATCATACAATCCAAAGTCATTTGGAGAATAGTGACCAACAACTACAGTTTGAGCGCCACCATCATCTATATAATTTCCACGTAATGGTTTGTAATTTCCTAAGAAACAACCATTAGAATTACGAATATATGGACCACCCCATGGATACGGACTTAACTGCATACCACCGCGTGCTGCCCATTCCCATTCTGCTTCAGTTGGTAAACGGAAATCATTTACATACGGAGTTTCCTCTTCTTCCAGATAACTGTTCATCAAGTTTGTTCTCCATATACAGAATGCGGTTGCCTGTTTCCAGCTTACACCTACAACAGGATAGTTGTCATAGATTGGATGCCAGAAATATGATTTTGTCATTGGATCGTTAAATGAATACGTAAAGTCATGTATCCAGCAAAGAGTATCCGGATAAACATTGATTACTTCTTTGCGAATATAAACTGAACGATCTTTCATTCCTTGCGGACGGTTATTGAAAGAGCCGAGTTCAGATTTCCCAGGTTGAGAGAAATCTTTCGCTGCTGCTGCATGTAAATCAATCCATTGATAAACATAATTTAACTTACGGGTATCTATTTCTTTACGACGATAGAAGCGTTCATGTTCGGGCAGATACATATCTTCAAGAGCTTCTTTTGTATCTTCTCCGTCCCATTCTACTTCTGTTTTCCAGTCTACCATAGGAGGATCAATCGCTTCACCATTTTCATCCTGATCAATCATATAACCTTCTACTCCTGCTTCTCCTAGTTTGGTATGAGCAATAGAGTCACGAACCCAATATACAAACTGGCGATATTCGTTGTTTGTAATTTCAGTTTCGTCCATGTAGAAAGATTGAACTGTAACAGTTTTCGACTGATATACCATTGCATAAGGTACATCTTGATCTCCTGCTCCCATGGTATAGCTACCCAGAGGAATAAAAAGAGTACCGTATGGATCGGGTTGGTAAAATCTGGGGCGATCTTCCACGCCTAAGAGTTCTCCATTCCCGGTGTTGCCACAACTGCCCAATAATAATATTAGGGTCAGATAGCCAAGAACTCGCTTCATATTGTTTTTGGATTTGTGATTCATCTCTGCCTGTTTATTCCTTACTTTTCCTTATTCTACGTTAAAATGCCCGTTGAGGTTACGGTTTATCTGAATTTTCTGGTATTACCATATTTGGTAAAGGTTGGCGGAATTACAATTTTGAAGCAATAACGTGCAAATACTTCAAACGTTCCACTACTCTTGTTTTTTCCAGAAAGTTTGGATGTGGTTAAATCGTATGATACTCCTAATTTCAGGCCTGTTGCATTATCGTTATTTGCCTGAAGGAGATTAACACCTGCTATTAATGAAATCGCATCCTGAACACGATAGTTTAACCCGCCAAAGAATTGATTTTGGTATTCCATTAATGCCGAAACATCATATTGAGCTGAAACCAAATCGGTTTTTACCAAAAGAGATGGTAACAAAACAAATGATGGATTGTTAGGCAACACATACTCATAACCTCCCGTTAACCAAAAAGTTCGTTTCAATTTTACACCTGTTTTCTTTACATCACCCTGTGATTCCGCTAACTGAGAAGCCGATAAGCCAATATAAAACTTCTGGGGAACTTTATAAAAAGCCCCAAAACTAAAATCAGTGATAAAATCACTTTCAATACTTTTACCCACTAAAAGCGGATCTGAGGGGTCTATGGGATCTAACTTCGAAAAGTCAAGCTTCTTATTTAAAAAACTCACTCCTGCTCCAATCCCCAAAGTTCCGGTTCCAACATTCACATGATAAGAATAATTAAGTTTAAAGCCTATATTCTTTTCAAAACCAATGTTATCCATAACAACAACACCCCCAAGACCACCATGCAAAAGCCGAATGGGAGCATCTACGGAAAAAAGTGCTGTTTTTGGCGTAACAGACTGACCTGATGGATCTTCAAAACCCATCCATTGTGTTCTGCCAAATAAGTTTAAACAAATAGGCCCATTAATACCCGCATAACCGGGATTAAAAGACATGTTGTTAAACATGTACTGCGTGAACTGAGCTTCCTGCTGTGCCCTTAGGGGCAGAAATCCTGCTAGTACGAACAGGATCAGGAAGATAACCAGTTTGTTTCTCATATGTAGGCGGGTTGGTTGATTCATTGATTACAAGCCGCTAAAATAATAAATTCGTTGATAAAACCCACATTTTTCCCGCATTATCTTACATTGGTCAGGAAGAAAAATATCTCGATAAATCGCAATACTCTAATATCCAATCAATTACTAAATATGTTGCATGCAAAAATGTGTTGATTTTTCTTTGGATGGCAAAAATAAGAAAATTTCTGATTCATACAACTTTAACAATTTTTTAAGAAAGTTGATAAATTTGAAGATCCGCGTTTAATTCATTACTTTTGCATTTTAAATTTGTGTTTCAGATTCTACTAGTACAGAATACTGATTATCAAACACTAACCAATCCACTATGGCTTTTGTTACCAAAGAAAAACTATTCTCCAAGAGATGGTTTATTGCATATGGCTTAATTGTTTTAGGCGCATTTATTATTTCTGCAGGGTTTGTTTTTTTTATTACCCCCTACAATTTTGTTCCAGGTGGTGTTTTCGGGATTGGTATTGCGGTTCATCATCTATCTTTAGGGATAATTTCTCCCTTATTTTCTCCTGATGGAGGTTTCCCGATTGGTCTTTTTGGATTGCTTTTTAATATTCCACTTACATTAATCGGATTAAAAATTTTAGGACCACGTTTCGGCATTAAAACTATCACCAGCATGATTTTAATCTCTGTATTCATGGATGCTCTTACGCTAATTGCAGGTGGTTCTGACCCAACGAAACTGCTTGGTGGAACGATAAATCTTGTAGGACAGGAACTTCTGGCTGCAATTTTTGGAGGAGTTTTAATTGGGGTTGGATTAGGTTTTATTTACAAAGCCCGGGCTACTTCGGGGGGAAGTGATATTATCTCGATGATTATTGCCAAATATGTCCGCATGCCTTTAGGACAATTAATGATTTATATCGATTCTGTTATTGTTGTTCTGGGCTTAATTGTTTTTAAAGACTGGAAAATTCCTCTCTATTCCTGGATGGTAATTTTTATTTCAGGAAAAGTTATGGATACTGTTTTACAAGGAATTAATTATGAAAAAACACTTTTCATTATCTCTGATAAATATGATGAAATACGCGATAAAATAATTACAGACCTCAACCGTGGAGGCACATATATTCCCGGAAATGGAATGTATAATAATGCTGAAAAAAAAATCATTTTCACCGTTGTAAACCGGAGAGAACTGGCAATGTTGGAAGAATTTATCCATCAGATAGATCCGGATACTTTTCTGACGGTCATGGACGCAAATGAGATTCTGGGAAAAGGATTTAAATCACTCAAAGACAAAATAAGCGAATAATGATAAAATTACAAAGCGATCAGCTTTTTACCCGAAAATGGTTTCGGGATTACGGGTTAATTGCCATCGGAACTCTCTTTATTTCTGTGGGATATGTTTTCTTTATGTCTCCTTATAAAATTGTTCCGGGAGGCATCTACGGGATTTCGATTGTACTTCATCACACGTTTGGGCTTCCATTGGGGCTAACTGCATTATTTTTCAATATTCCGCTTACCATTATCGGAACAAAATTATTAGGACCTCGCTTTGGCGCAAAAACAGTTGTGGGTTTCATTCTAACATCTGTTTATGTTGATTCCCTGAGCTATTTTTTCGGAGATGATTTTTTGAAACTGGGTGACGATGTTTTACTTGCATCCATTTTTGGAGGTGTAATTATTGGAATCGGCGTAGGTATCATGTTTAAATCAAAGGCTACCAGTGGTGGTACTGATGTTGTGGCTATGATTTTATGTAAATATACCAGACGTCAGTTAGGGCAACTGATGATGATTGTTGATTCATGCATTGTTTTGATTGGCTTAGCTGTATTTGGTGACTGGAAAATCCCTCTCTACTCATGGATTACCATTTTTACGATGGGAAAAGTGATTGATGTTGTTTTACAAGGAATTAATTATGATAAGGCTTTGCTGATTATTTCGGATAAACACGAAGAAATTCGCCGTAAAATTATTGATGATTTAAATCGTGGTGGAACATATATCAACGGTACAGGACTTTTTAACGGAAAAGACCGTAAGATTATCTACACGGTGGTGAATCGTCGTGAACTTGCTATTCTGGAAGAGTTTATCAGCGAAATTGATGACAATGCTTTTTTAACCGTTTTAGATGCAAGTGAAATTCTGGGTAAGGGATTTAAATCACTCAAAGATAAAATTTCTGACTAAAAAGAGTAATAAAGTATTCGATTTTAAGCACCTGAAAAAACAGAAGAGGCTTTTGGGAACGAAAGCCTCTTCTGTTTTTTATTGATTCTGAATTCGATATTCAGACTTCTGTATCCTTATTTAAACAGTTTCAGAAAATCATTTCCATTTGCAAAAATCAGCAGACTAAACAGAATTACCATTCCGATAACCTGAGCATATTCGAGAAATTTATCGCTGGGTTTGCGCCCGGTAATCATTTCGAAAAGCAAAAATAACACATGACCGCCATCTAAAGCCGGAATAGGTAATATATTCATGAAGGCAAGAATTACCGAAAGGAGTGCAGTCATATTCCAAAAAATTTGCCAATCCCATACTTTTGGAAATAACCCGCCAATGGTTCCAAATCCGCCAACCTGCTTTGCTCCTTCTTTCGAGAATACCAGTTTCAGACTTTTTACATATCCTCCCAAGGTTTCAAATCCCTGAGAAATCCCGGCAGGAATTGATTCAAAAAACCCATACTCAATATGTTTTACATCAAAGAAATGTACTGGAGATTTTGGTTGAATACCAACTTTTGCATCTTCGGTCGGAATGAGTTCTTTTTCAAAATATTGACCATTACGATAAAATCCCAATCTGGTTTTCTTACTGGCATAAGGCTTTAGCTTATCTGCAAAATCAGTGTACATTCCAAAAGGAATTCCATTAATTGAAACGATACTGTCTCCTGCTTGCATTCCCGCTTTTGCTGCCGGATTTCCATCTATAACTTTTTCGACTACAAAAGGGAAACGAGGTTCTAAATAAAATTTCTCTCCTGAAGCAAGAATCTTCTTTGTCCCATCATGAGGAATATTGACGATTGAACGTTGCCCATTTCTCTCAATCTCAACACTTTTCACATTTCCTAACAGGATATTTCTTGAAAGGTCACTAATTTCTTCGATTTCTTTTCCATCAGCAAGAATAATTTTATCTCCGTTTTGAAATCCAAATCCTTTGGCTACATCGTTGAAATGATAACCCCAGGTCGCATTTTTTACCGGCAAATAATCACTCCCCCAGGTAAACAGTATCATGGAATAGATTATCAGTGCAAGTATAAAGTTGACTAAAACGCCTCCAATCATGATAAACAAACGTTGCCAGGCCGGTTTTGAGCGAAATTCCCATGGCTGGGGTTCCTGTTTTAACTGTTCTTTATCCATCGATTCGTCAATCATCCCGGATATTTTCACGTAGCCACCCAACGGTAGCCAGCCAATCCCATATTCTGTATCACCAATTTTCTTTTTAAACAATGAAAACCAGGGATTAAAGAAGAGATAGAATTTTTCGACACGCGTTTTAAAAATCCGGGCAAAAACGAAGTGTCCCATCTCATGTAAAACTACAAGTATTGAAAGGCTGAGAATCAGTCCTAATCCTTGAATAACATATTCCATAGTCTGTTTATAAATTTCGTGCAATAATACGCATTAAATTCTTTCTTTGGCATATCGACGAGTTTCTTCGTCTGTAGCAATATAATCTTCGTACGAAGGGTGCTCAATAAAACTTATATTCTCCATGCATTGTTCAATCACATCTGTCATTTCGAGAAAGCCAATTTTATTGCATAAGAATGATTGCACTACTGCTTCGTTGGCTGCATTCAGAATACAGGCCGCATTTCCTCCTTTTCGCAAAGCTTTATATGCCAGACTTAAACTCCTGAATACTTCGGTATCAGGCTTTTCAAACGTAAGCTGAGGATAATCCATGAATGAGAAACGAGGATAATCTGTTTCTAATCTGAAAGGGTAACTCATGGCATATAAAATGGGCAATTTCATATCGGGTAACCCCATTTGAGCCTTTAACGAACCATCTTTAAACTGTACCAATGAATGCACAATAGACTGAGGATGAATAATTACATCAATCTGCTCAGGCTCCAGTCCAAATAGCCATTTTGCTTCAATTACTTCCAAACCTTTGTTGATCAGGGTAGCTGAATCGATCGTGATTTTTCGTCCCATTGTCCAATTTGGATGTTTCAGAGCATCTTCTTTCGTCACGGTTTTCAGAAAATCGCGATTTTTTCCACGGAAAGGACCTCCGGAAGCAGTAAGCCATATTTTTTCAACCGGATTATGAAATTCTCCAGCTAAACATTGAAATATGGCCGAATGTTCAGAGTCAACCGGGTAGAGATTCACTCCTTTTTCCCGGGCGAGCTTGG
The DNA here is from genome assembly GCA_963667975.1 of Bacteroidales bacterium. Taxonomy (GTDB): domain Bacteria; phylum Bacteroidota; class Bacteroidia; order Bacteroidales. Next base: position 1,593,185 of record OY764079.1, on the reverse strand, counting down.
TTACCAATTCCCCTGCAACTACCAACGTTTCCTTATTTGCAATAGCAATCTGTTTTCCACATTCAATCGCCTTGAGTGTTGGGCGTAAACCTGCAAAACCGACAATTGCCATAAGGACCATGTCAATTGAGTCTGACTCAACAATCTGCTCTAGCGAGTCTTCTCCTGCAAAAACTTTAATATCATGAGATGCAAGTGCTTCATTTACCTCTTTATAAAGTCTGGGAACACCAATCACTACTGAATTGGGCTGAAATTCTATGGCTTGTTCAATCAGTAATTTTGCGTTGCAATGAGCCGTTAGAACTTCGAGTTCAAAGGCATCAGGATGTTTCCGGATAACCTCAAGAGCTTGCGTTCCAATGGAGCCGGTTGAGCCTAAAATAGCAATACGTTTTTTCATTCTACAATCTTAGAAAGAGATGTAATCCCGGGGATTTACGGGACTTCCGTTAAACCATAATTCGAAATGTAAATGCGGGCCACTGGTTTGTTCGCCACTATTTCCGATGAACGCTACCGGCTCGCCTGCTTTCACATATTCGCCTGCTTTTTTCAACAAAGCAGAATTGTGTTTATATACTGAAATAAGATTTTGTTGATGCTGAATGGCAATGGTATAGCCCGTTTCTAATGTCCAGTTCGAAAAGATTACCGTACCGTTAAGAATCGATTTGATGGGCTCGTTTTTCTTTCCGGCAACATCCACTCCATAATGCTTTTTAGAGATATTGAATCCATTGATTACAATTCCTTTTATTGGAGAAAAGAAGAAAAAGCTACTCAGTCCTCCGGATGAAGAAGTTTCGGCATTACTGCCTTCGTTCTGAATCGTTAAATCATACTTTCCTGTATTTTCCATTTCAACACGAAAGAGCGAATCTTCTCTGGATCGTTTATAATCAACCGTTTTGGGTTTTAGGTTTGTATCTTCAAGGTTTTTTACATCCTGAATCGGAATTTCTCCTGAAAGAACCATATTCAATGTTTGCAACATCCGGTCGCGGTTTTCGACCATCCGTTTCAGAGAGTCGGCACGCAAAGCGTTCTGATACGACTGGCGGGTTAACTCCACACTGGTGTAACCGGGAATATATTCACGCAGTGGCGTAAATGCAATAATGTAGGTAGTGAGTAAAATCAAAATAATAGCCAGTGAACCAACCGCAACAAATACATTCAACCGTGACAAACGAAACGAGAACTTTTCGGCAAAGTTATCGTCGTCCATAATTACCAACCGGTACTTGTTTTTCAGCTTAAAAAGCCACTTTTCTTTAAACCGCTTTGAGCTAAACATTTTCGGGTTTTTCACTTTTTGAATTTGCAAATATCGGAAATATGCAAACGTCATTTATCCTGAAAAGTCGTAAAAAGTGTTAATCAAATGAAATTCAGCAATCTTAAATTGTAAAGTTTATTCTAAAAAGGATTCCTTAACATAAAAAAAACTTTCAAAATCTAATATAATTCACGTACAAAAATCAATCATTTATTAATACATTTGCAAGCAATACCATTCAATAACCAAATAAATCAAAGCAGGCCATTATGACCCGTAAAAATATTTTAATCAGAGACTTAACTTTACGCGACGGACAGCAATCATTATTTGCCACACGTATGCGTCAGGAACAAATTGACCGAGTTCTCCCACTGTTTAAGGAAGCAGGATTTTATGCTATGGAAGTGTGGGGTGGAGCTGTTCCCGATTCAATCATGCGTTTTCTAAATGAAGACCCTTGGGAACGTCTTGAAAAAATCAAAGCTGTAATTGGTGACACATCAAAACTTACAGCTCTTTCACGTGGTCGCAATCTCTTTGGTTACAACCCCTACCCGGATGAAGTTATTGAAGGGTTTAACCGTAATGCCATCAAATCAGGAATCGATATCATGCGTATTTTTGATGCGTTAAACGATGTAAACAACGTAAAATCAACCATTAAATATGTAAAAGAAAGCGGTGGTATTGCTGATTGTACTGTTTGCTATACTGTTGATCCAAAATTTACTTCCAAACAAAAAATGAATGCATTATTGCATTTTAAATCATTACCCAAAAACATCTTCACTATCGACTACTTTGTGCAGAAAGCTGTAGAAATGGAGAAACTGGGAGCGGATATGATCTCGGTGAAAGATATGGCTGGCTTAATTCCGCCAATGAAAGCCGGTTTAATTATTCGTGAACTGAAAAAGAATGTAAAAGTTCCGGTCGATTTTCACACACACTGTACTCCGGGCTACGGATTAGCTGCAGTTGTTATGGCTATCGTAAATGGTGCAGATATTATTGATACAGCGATTATGAATTTTGCAGGAGGCCCTGCAGCTCCCGCTTTTGAAATAATTCAGATTTTTGCTAACAAACTGGACATTGATACCGGTGTAAATCTGGATGCGGTTGTTAAGATCAATAAAGAATTAAAGACTATTCGTGAAGAACTTGCTGAATACGATTCATACAAACTCTTCCCAAAAGAATTTGACATTACTAACTACGAATTACCTCCGCAAGTTGATCAGTTATTCGAATTATCCATTGGTTACGCTAAAGCCGATAAAGAGGATGAATTACTGGATGCCTGCCAAAAAATTGAAGCATGGTTTAATTTCCCCGGACCGGATGAGATGGTGAAAAATGCCGAAATTCCGGGAGGAATGTACACCAATATGCTCTCTCAGTTAAAACAGCTAAAACTCGACCATCTTTTAGCCAAAGTACTCGAAACCGTTCCTATTGTTCGTGTTGCATCAGGATGCCCTCCACTTGTAACTCCAACCAGCCAGATTGTAGGTGCACAAGCCGTAAACTACGTTATCGACGAAAGCAAAGGATTGCCTCCATACACTACCAAATCAACGCAATACGTAAACATGGTAAAAGGATTATATGGCAAAACACCTATTCCTGTTGATCCTGATTTTCGTGAAAAAATATGCGGTGTACGTGAAGAAACTCCATACGATACCCGTAACTACAAAAAACAGGAAAATAAAGTTTTTCCGGAATATGGCGGTTTAAAAATGGCTTACAATGAAAAGGATGAGCTTTTACTCGAACTTTTCCCTGCTGTAGCCAGCGACTTTCTGAAAAAGCGTGCCGAAGCAAAATACAATGCTGAAATTAAAGTAATCGAGGATGCCCGTCATGCAAAAGAAGAGGAAGAAAAACGCAAATTACAGGAAGAAAAAGCTGCCTTTGAAAAAATGACTCCCGAACAAAAAGTTGAACGACTGATGGATGGTTTATATCATTACAAATGGATTTCATCAGGAGAATAATCATTACTCATTGAAATTAAATCTAGAACTAACTTTTACAATATATCCACTTTACACCATAAAATTCTATAATACAGCCCAAACCTATTCCGGGTATAATGCCGATGAATAGAAAAATCAAGACCAATCGAACTTGCGAAAATTGGTCTTAATTTTTTGTTAATCGGTATTTATGCTTTCGTATGGTTTTTTCATATTCTATACAATCATCTGAAATAATTGACATGAAAAAAACTGCCTTGCTTATCTCCTTAATCTTTCTTTCGTTACAACTGTCGGCTCAAATTTCGCTGAAGGATCACAACAAAGCAATAAAGTATTACAACGAAGCCTTGAAAAACTATAAAAAAGGAAATAACAATCTGACAATCGAAAATCTTAAAAAATCAATTAATATCGATTCAACATACAGAGAATCGTATGTTTTAATGTATCATTCAACCGACAAACTGAACGAAGATTCTGTTCAGAGAATTTATCTACGAAAAGCGAACAATCTCTTTACTGAAGACGACGAGTTCTATTATTATATGGGATTGAATTTCAGAAAAGTGGAAAATCTTGACTCCGCAATATTTTATTTTACCAAGGCAATTGATTTATCAAAAGTAAACGGTGAAGATTTTGAACTTGTTTATTCATATTACTCAAACCGTGGAATATGTTATCTTTACAAAGAACTATGGAGCAAATCATTATACGATTTAAACTATTCTCTGAAACTCGACAGCACACACAGTAACGTTTACACAAACCGCGGAATTGTATTGTTTAAACTCAACCGGAAAGATGAAGCATGTATAAGTTGGAAAATAGCATCAGAAATGGGCGAAAGTTATGCAACCGAATATCTGGTAGAAAATTGCGACAAAAATCTCAAAGCTTTGCCTCCCAAAAAAATCAAAGTTTACAAAGTGGTTAAAAAGAAAAAAAAGAAGAAGTGATTCTTACGCAAACCAATGCAGTTGCAACATCACTTTATAAAAAAGTACCATTCCGAAAATGATAAGCATAACACCAACCAATCGATTAATCAGTGTTAGAACCTTGTTATTCAGATACTTTTTTATGCGGTGCGAAATAAAGCATTTCAGGTTATCCACCGAAAACACAGCCAACAAAATACCTCCGAAATAAATAATAGCTTCATAATTATCCACTCCCTGAACTGTACTGATTCGTGTGGTTCCCAATACTGTAATTGATCCCCAAAAAAACCAGACGGTTGGATTTAAGGTATTAAGCGCAAAACCCTTCATAATATAGGTAAAGATACCCGGACGTTTAACTTCAATATCTTTCGAATCTGTAACATGTCCTTTTCTCGAAAAATTATATACCCCGAATAATACCAGAACAATTCCACCAATAACTCCAAGAATTATTTGATTATCAGGATCAGCAAGAATTTGAGAAGCGCCCAGATAAGCCAAAGTTACCAAGGTAATATCACTTAAGAAAATTCCAACTGCAAGGAAAAAGCCTGCCATAAATCCCCTGTGAATCGAAGTTTGAATCAACGAGAAGAAGGCTGCACCCGGTAAAAACGACAGTGTGACCCCTAATAAAAATCCTTCCAGAAAATTATGCAACATAGGCTTTATCTGAATAGTGAGTATTTTATACCTTAGTTTTCAGGCTTTCAAGATAGCAAACCCAATCGTTATACTTTTCATTTCGTAAAACGCGTGGGAATTTATTCTGCCCTCCTTCTTTTCCACAATGTTTCATATAATCGTAGAACACATGCGATGGATATACTTCAGCAAATACATCACGGATTGCCTCAATTCGTTCTACACGATAATCATCATTAAGGATTTTTAAATATTCATCAATCTTATGTGCAGCAAGTTCCGAATCAAGATTTGAATCGGTCCCTAAATACCATTTATGTGCAAACATAGAGCCATAGCGAATTCCGGTAACGGTAAATTCCTTAATATCAACATTGAGTTCATCACTAAGCATTTTCACGGCACGATTCATATTTTCCTGTGACATGTGTTCGCCACATATATTGAGGAAAAACTTGGTACGTCCCGTAATTAAGATCTCACTGCGTTCTTTCGAAGTAAACTTGATGGTATCTCCAATCAGATAGCGCCAACAACCTGCACAGGTTGTAATCAATAAAGCATACTCAACACCTTCTTCCACTTCTCCAATGGTCAGGGTCTGTGGTTTTTCCACAATGTTTCCTTCATCGGTAAAATTATGCGAGTTAAATGGCACAAATTCGAAGAAAATACCATTATCGAGAACCAATTGCATTGCATTGGTTTCCGGACGGGTTTGATATGCTAAAAAGCCTTCTGATGCCAGATAAGTTTCCATGTAAATCAACGGGTGAGCAAGTAATTTCTCGAAACCTTTTTTGTACGGTTCAAACGACACACCCCCATGAACATACATTTCCAGATTAGGCCAGATATCGTGTATTGTATTGAGATTATATTCTTCGATTATCTTTTCCATCAGAATTTGCAACCAGGCCGGAACGCCTACAATTACGCTGATGTCCCAGTTTTTTGCATTCTTCACTATTTCATCGAGCTTGGTAGGCCAGTTTCTTTCGCGTGAAATACGTTTCCCGGGTTTGTAAAAATGTTGAAACCAGAATGGGATATTTCCGGCAGTAATTCCGGATAAATCACCTTCATAATAAGTCCCATTATATTGCAGGTGAGTACTTCCGCCAAGCATTAAAATACCACGTTCGAAAAATTCCCGGGGCAAATCATACTTGGGAAGTGTAAATATTTGACGTACACTGGTTTTTTTAATAGCATGTAACATATCTCCTGTAACAGGAATATATTTGCTGGATGCTTCAGAAGTACCGGAACTAAGTGCAAAATAGTTCACTTTCCCCGGCCAGCAAACAAAAGATTCGCCATTGAGTGTACGATACCAGTATTTGGAAAATATTGAATTATAATCGTTTGAAGAAACATTTTCTTTAAACGCCTTCACAACATTCCGTTGTTTTAATATAGTATCAAAATTATGATCTTCACCAAAAATTGTAAACTGAGCTTTACGCAAAAGCTTTTTTAACACACGTTTCTGAGCTTTTACCGGATCAACCTTTTCGTAAAGATCTAACGGGATTTTACTTCTGATCTCAAGAGCAGCTTTGATAATAGATCCTAAAATCGGCATCGACTTTGCAATTTTATGTTTTGAGGGGGTAAAAATATAAAATAAAATGCGATTCTCCCCTATTTGGAAACGTTTGTAGCCTTTGAATTACTCTTCTTTGAAAACAAACTATCCGTAACTCTGCTGACTACCAACAACCTGAAAGAAACGTTAAGAATTTTTTGAGGGTATCTCGATTTTATATTTACGATCAAAATGTGTTATTAATCAATTACCATGCCCATTTGTTAGCACATGCTTACCGATTCGGATTTTCACAATACAATAACAAGCCAGATATATGGATTTTTCTTATATTTGCCCTCTAAAATGATGCAGTTGTGATATTTAAGAAAAAGCTAATTTGCTTGTTGTTTCTATTTACATTCGGTATAGTATTGACACACAATATCATACCACATCATCATCATTTTGATGATTTCCTCGAAAATCATCCTTGTCATGCCCAACAAAATGACGCTCATCATCACTCTCATTTTCCGGCTCATTGTCATGCTTTTAATGAAACTTCATTTATTAAGAATACCCTTTCAACGTATTCAATTATTGTTAAAGTAATTGCTATTCTGGAACCAATTTTAACGGATAAATCGGTCTTGCTTTCCGTTGAAGAACAAAAAGTTCAATATTGCGAAACAGATGATAATGTTCCGGATATCTCTCATTCCAGCCCTCATGCACGCCGGGCTCCTCCCTTATTTTCATAGTTTTTTGTTCTCTTTTTACATATGGATTGAACCGTCAAATGGTTTTTAATCTACGGTGATTCTTTATCACCTCATTCATTTTATCACTATTATCAACAACAAACATGAAAAAATACATATTTCTGCTATTTGCAGTACTCCTTTTTGCATGCGGCAAAAAGGCCGAAACTGACACCCATGAACATGAAGCTGCCTCAAATCAAACTACTCTGTTTACTGACAGTACAGAGTTTTATATTGAATATTCTGAACTGGTAAAAGGCAAAGAAGCTTCTTTTCTCGTTCATACAACCCGTTTGTCCAGTTATACACCTTATCTCTCGGGGAAAGTAACGGTTCAAATCGGAGAATCCAGCGTAACAGCCAACAAACCGGAAGAACCTGGGATCTTTCACCTCAAACTTACGCCCAAAGAATCGGGACATTCCGACTTAATCATCATCTTTGAAAGTGATACTGTGAAGCAATGTATTGATATCGAAGAAAAAGAACATTCTCACGAGGCTGAAGCCAAAGAAAGCGGACATGAAGAACATAATCATGCAGCAGAGGAAGAAGGAGAACACGAAGGACACAACCATGCAGCAGAAGCTCCCAAATCGGGATTAATCCGTTTTACCAAAGAACAAGCCTGGAAAAACAACTTTATGGTAAAAGAAATTGTACCTCAACAATTTGCAGCAGTAATCAATGCCAGTGGTGAAATGCTCTCCATGCCGGGTGAAAAGCAAAACGTAGCTGCCAAAACCAGTGGAATTGTACTTTTTGCTACCAAAAATCTGGTTCAGGGAAGCCATGTTACGAAAGGTCAACTCCTGTTTACCATAAGTGGTCAGGACTTAACAGACAACAACATCGGTGTTCGGTTTTCGGAAGCACGTAACCGTTTTCTCCAAAGCAAAAGTGAGTACGACCGACATAAGCAGCTTTACAATGACCGAATTATATCCGAAAAACAATTCATCGAATCGCAAAGCCGTTACCGCATCGACAGCATATCTTATTATGCTCTTTCAAACAGTACTTCGCAAAACGGGCTCCGGATTTATGCTCCTTTGAGTGGATACTTGCACGAATTGAATATATCTGAAGGCCAATATATCCAGACCGGAGAGTTGCTTGCAACCATTTCAACTAACCAAACCATCTTGTTGCGCGCCGATCTGCCTCAGCAATATTATCAACAACTCAACCTGATAGAAACAGCCAACTTCCGCCCTGCATATTCCGAAAAAACATACACCGTAAACGAATTAAAAGGTCGCATACTTGCCCGAGGAGCCTCGGTTGCCGAAAATAATCACTACATGCCTGTCTATTTCGAAGTAAAGAATGACGGAAGTTTGCTTGAAGGTGCATTTGCTGAATTTTATCTCATTACCCATAGCCAGACAGAACAGTTAGCCGTCCCCAACAGTGCAATCGTGGAAGAACAAGGTGTTTACTATGTTTATGTTCAGGAAACAGGAGAAGCATACAGTAAGCGTACCGTTACCCTTGGGCAGAGTAATGGTCTTGAAACCATAATCTTAAGCGGCCTGGAAGCTCACGAACGTGTAGTAACACAAGGTACTACTCTGATTAAAACAGCATCAATGTCAACCAGTGTTGGCGCGCACAATCATCAACACTAAACCAACAAAGCTATGCTGAATAAAATTATAAACTACTCACTGCGCAATCGTATGCTGGTGATCTTCTTTTCGCTGGCATTGCTGGTTGGTGGAGGAATTTCAACGCTAAACATGGAAATTGACGTTTTTCCCGATTTAACTGCGCCTACCGTTGCTGTGCTTACCGATGCACATGGCATGGCCGCCGAAGAGGTGGAAAAGCTGGTCTCCTTCCCTATCGAAACAGCCCTGAACGGTGCGACCGACGTCCGTCGTGTACGCTCTTCCTCTACCTTCGGAATGTCAATCGTTTGGGTAGAATTCAACTGGGGTACTGATATCTACAAGGCCCGCCAGATTGTAAACGAAAAATTATCGACACTGGCCACCACACTTCCGAAAGGAGTGGAAGCCCCTTTGCTCGCTCCGCAAACTTCCATTATGGGAGAAATCATGCTGATTGGAATCACTTCTGATTCTCTCAACATGTTCGATCTGCGCACTTTAGCCGACAAACAAATCAAACAGCGACTTCTTTCTGTCTCGGGAGTTTCACAGGTGGTGGTAATGGGCGGATTGCCCAAACAATACCAGATTTTGGCCAATCCGCACAAAATGCGCTATTATGATGTAAGCCTTGATGAATTGAAAAAGGTAGCCGAAGGAACCAATAGCAACGCTTCCGGTGGAATGATCAATGAATATGGCCAGGAATATATTGTGAGAGCTACCGGACGTTCGGCAAAGCCAGAAGATATCGGAAGCTCTGTAATCAAAATCTGTAACGGGAAGCCTGTAAAAATCAACGATATTGCCGACATCAAAGTTGCACCTCCTACCCGCATCGGGGATGCTTTTCTGAATAAAAAGCCTGCGGTAATTCTTACCATCCTCAAGCAACCAAACATCAACACGCTCGATTTAACAGAAGACATAGACAAGGCTGTTGAAGACTTAAAACCGTCACTTCCTTCGGGCGTAAATGTGAATACCAAGATTTTCCGTCAAGCCGATTTTATCAATAATTCTATCCACAATGTGATGCAGGTTTTGCTCGAAGGAGGAATCTTTGTAACCATCATTCTCTTCCTCTTCCTGCTTAATGTGCGCTCAACTATTATTTCACTCACTGCACTTCCGCTTTCATTGCTTTTGTCGTTAATTACCCTTAAGTTTCTGGGATTAACCATCAACACCATGTCGCTTGGGGGGATGGCTATTGCTACCGGAGCATTGGTTGATGATGCAATTATTGATGTAGAAAATGTACTGAAACGCTTGCGACAGAATTTCCGCAAACCCGAACACGAGCGTGAGCCAACGCTCACAGTAGTGTACAATGCTTCGGTTGAAATCCGTTCTTCCATTGTTCAGGCAACGTTGATTATCATTGTGGCATTTGTTCCGCTCTTTTTCCTTTCGGGAATGGAAGGACGTATGCTGAAACCTCTGGGAATCACCTTTATTGTTTCTCTTTTCGCTTCGTTAATGGTTGCCGTAACGCTCACTCCGGTTCTTTCAAGTTATCTTCTTACGACCGAAAAACAGCTTCGCCAGGATGAGCACGGTAAAAACAAGCTGATCCGAAAACTCAACAATGGATATCGCAGCTTGCTGAATCATGCGCTGTTGCATCGGAAACTTATTCTTTGGTCATCCGGAGTTTTGTTTGTGCTCGCGCTGGCATTGCTAAGCCGTTTCGGACACTCTTTTCTCCCCGAATTCAAAGAAGGAACTCTCACCATCACCACCGAAACGTTGCCGGGTGTTTCTCTCGATGAAAGCAACAATCTCACTGAGAAGATTGATGAACAACTCCTCTCTATCTCTGAAGTGCAATATGTGAGCCGCCGTACCGGACGTGCCGAATTGAATGAACACAGTCACGGAGGAAGCAATACTTCCGAAATAGACGTGCCTTATAAGCTTGACAAGCGTAATCACGAAGAGTTTATGAAAGAGGTACGCGAAAAACTGGGAACTGTGAAAGGAATTGCCATAAACATCGGACAACCATTGGGACATCGTATTGACCATATGCTTTCAGGAACCCGTGCCGGTATCGCCATGAAACTCTTTGGCCCTGACTTGAATAACCTCTATTCACTGGCAAATCAAATCAAAGAAAAAATCAAAGGTGTAGAGGGTATTGTTGACTTAAACGTAGAACAACTTGTTGAAATTCCGCAGATTCAGATCCGTCCACGAAGAGAAATGCTGGCACGGTACGGTATTTCGCAACGTGAGTTCACCGAATTTGTAGAGATAACTCTCGCGGGCGAAAAGGTAGCCGAAGTATACGAGCATAACATGAATTTTGATTTGGTTTTGCGATACGACGAACCTTTCCGCAACAGCATTTCTGCTATCCGTAATACACTGATTGACACATATACAGGTGAAAAAATACCGCTCAGTTACGTGGCTGATGTTGTTTCAGTATCCGGACCTAACGCCATCAATCGCGAAAACGTTCAGCGCAAGTTGGTCATTTCGGCCAATACTGCGAACCGTGATGTAGGAAGTGCCGTGGAGGAAATTCGCGACATCATCCATAAGCAAGTACCCATGCCCGAAGGTTACCACCTGGAATATGGCGGGCAATTTGAAAGTGCCCAGAAAGCTTCGCAACTTTTACTCATCACCTCACTTCTGGCAATAGTGGTGATTTTCCTCATCCTTTTCCAGGAATTCAAAAGCATGAAGCTAGCCGGAGTTGTGCTGATAAACCTTCCTCTGGCTCTTATCGGCGGAATCCTTGCAATCTGGTTTTCTTCAAGTATGCTGAGTATTCCGGCAATAATCGGATTTATCACTCTTTTTGGAATTGCAACCCGCAACGGTATTTTACTTGTTTCCAGATATCAACATCTCAAAGAGGAAGGATTAAGTCTGAAGGAGCGCATCCTGCATGGTTCTACCGACCGCTTAAACCCAATTCTGATGACCGCTCTCGCCTCAGGACTTGCCCTTATTCCGCTTGCATTGCGTGGCGATTTACCCGGTAATGAAATTCAAAGCCCGATGGCTATTGTAATTCTGGGAGGACTGTTCACTTCTACGCTTCTGAATCTCTTTGTAATTCCTGCCGTTTATTTCATCATCGAAAACCAAAAAAGTCATGAAAACAACCTGGTATAACTATATTCCCGACAAAGAAAAAACAGATAAGTTCTTAAACCCTGTTAGGCTTGATAAATTTCTAACGTTTCAACGATTCAGGATTATCATTATCTTCCTTTTTTTCTCTGCAAATCTCACCGCCCAAAACCCTTTCAACGACTTCCTTAATCAGGTAAAAACCAACAACAAAGCCTTGATTACCGCTAAGGAACAATTGAAAGCCGATGAAACCGAAGCCAAAACCAATCTCAACCCGGCTAATCCGGAAGTTGAGTTCGGTTATCTTTTTGGTACTCCCGAGCAAATTGGCAACCGTACCGATTTCTCTGTCATGCAAAATCTCAACTTCCCTACCTACTATTTCGCAAAGCAAAAAAGCTCTGGAATCATGCGTTCTCAGGCCCAGCTTCGTTATCAGCTCGCCGAAAACCATATTCTGGTACAAGCAAAAATACGCTGGTACGAACGTATCTATCTCAACCAAAAGCATCAGATTCTTACCCGCCGGCTTCAAAATGCGGAACAAATTTTCCACCATTACGAACGCAAATTCAGCAGTGGAGAATGCAACCAGCTACAGCTTAATCAGGCACGTTTGCAATTTATTTCCATGAAAAATGAAGCAGCACAACTGCTCAGTGAAATAGCAAACAATCAGTCTGCACTGAATGAACTTAGCGGTGGAATACCAATTAACATCACCGAAACCGAACTTCCCGTAACTACCAGTGTTTCGCAGGAAGAAATTTTACAAAGCACAGCAGGTTCTTCACGAGTAAGACTAAGCCAGATACAGAGTGATTTTTTGAAGCAGGAAATTGCAGTTCGCAAAAATCAGGTTTTACCCCAATTGAAGGTAGGCTACTATCGTGAAAGCATCACCAGCGAAACCTTCAGCGGATTCAAAGCTGGAATTTCCATTCCGCTCTGGAACAGTGCCAATCAGGTAAAACTGGCTCGTTATCAGGCTAATGCTTCGCAGGCAGAACAACAACAGCAATTACTCAGCCTTCAAAGCGAATTGCAGCAAAAATTCAACACCCTGCAAAGTATTATCACACAAGTACAAGAACTGAAAGCCTCACTTCAACTTGTAAATGATGAGCAATTGCTGGGTAAAGCACTCCAAGCCGGCGAGATATCTCTCACTGAATATTACTACGAAACCGGGTTCTACTTCCAAAACCAGCTACAACTGCTCGATCTGCAGAAAAAACAACTGCAACTTCAGGCTGAAATCGAAGGAATGGTAAAGTAAAAAAATAGATTAGCCATTATGAATCAGTGAGCAATGAGCTTTTTTCAAATTGCTCATTGCTCACTGATTTTTTTGCATTTGAGGCATTATACCTATCGGGATTATTAATGTACGATAGGCTTCCCAACATTTACAACATAACCGTACTTTACAATAGATTCCATCTCACTTCGTTTTATTTCCAGATTTATCCCTTAAATCCAGATTTGATTTCACCCTTTTCTTACATTTGCTGGAATAAAAGCTATGTACAGAATTGCAACTTCAAACGCATGAGCTATAAAAACAAGATTAACGCAAAATCGGCCTTTTTCTTCTATAGCTTTCTGTCCTACATTACGCGTGGAAACAAACATTGTGTCCACAAAAAACTACTCTACGGGGCATTGATACTGGGAATTGGCGGGCAATTCGGATGTAGGCAAAACAATTCTCTGTACCAACCTTTCCAGAAACCGGATTCCAAAAACAATAAAATTTCCGGATCTGTCTCTGACTCTATCAATGACAAAACCGACGATCAAAAGAATATAACGGAGCCGGATAAAATGATTTTCTGCTATGTTGTTGAGGTAATGCCTGAATTTCCTGGAGGTGATGAAGCCAGAGTTAAATTTCTGAATAAGAATCTAATCTATCCTGACTCTGCTCGTAAACATGGCATTCAAGGCACCGTATTTGCTACATTTACTGTTGATACGAATGGATCAGTCAGCAACCCAAAAATCCTCAGAGGCATAGGTTATGGTTGCGATGAAGAAGCTATCCGCATCATCAAGCTCATGCCTAAATGGAAACCTAGCATACAAGAAAATAAAGCAGTTCCGGTTAGAATGAATCTCCCTGTAAAATTCGCACTACCTGATACAACCAAACCCGATGAGTAAGCCCCGAAAACTTTATACCCGAACAGTCTATTTGTTCTTCGCATTTCTGGCTTTTGTTACGCGTGGAAACAAACATTATGTCCACAAAAAACTGCTCTACGGGGCATTGATACTGGGAATTGGCGGACAATTCGGATGCAGGCAGAAGAGCAGCAAGGATTCTTCTTTTTTTAAATCCGAAGCATTAGATTCGCCCTCAATTAACATCGCAAAAATTGATCCTAATAAAAAAGAAAATTACGTTTCCATTTTGCCCTACAAAAGCAACATTAATGTTTTTACAACTATCGGCTCATGCTATGATACAATTATAGACAATACTCCATTTGATTTCTCTTACCCTGTTCCAAAACTCAAAAATGACAATGAATTTTCTGAAACAACAGATTCTATTATAGATGAACCACATACGTTCACCTGTTATACAATAGTAGAATCAATTCCAGAATTTCCCGGAGGTGATGAAGCCAGAATTGAATTTCTGAATAAGAATCTAATCTACCCTGACTCTGCTCGCAAGCATAAAATACAAGGTACTGTATTTGTTGCATTTATCATAGAAACGGATGGGGACGTAAGCAATCTGGAAATTCTCAGAGGTATCGGGTATGGTTGTGATGAAGAAGCTATCCGCATCATCAAGCTTATGCCCAAATGGAAACCTAGCTTACAAGAAAATAAAGCAGTTCCGGTTAGAATGAATCTCCCTGTAAAATTCGCACTACCTGATACAAGCAAACCCGATGAGTAAGCCCCGAAAACTTTATACCCGAACAGTCTATTTGTTCTTCGCGTTTCTAGCTTTTGTTACGCGGGGAAACAAACATTGTGTCCACAAAAAGCTACTCTACGGGGCATTGATACTGGGAATTGGCGGACAATTCGGATGCGGACAGAAAGAATTTAAATCCAAAGCTTTTAATTCAGACGTTAACCAGGTAAAAAGAGCAAAACATACTTTAAAGTATATAAATGATACTCTTAACAAACAATCATCAAACAAACCCACTCAAAAAGAAAGCAGTATAATTATTTCATCAACTTGCTATGATGTTGCTGAAATACCAGAAATGCCTCTTCAATCCACTGATACATTTGAAATAGTTGACAATGTAATGTGCTATCTGATATCACATGAACCTGTAAACGATGAAAAAACTGTTCATATCTTGATGCCAGAAACCACTCTTGCCCTAAATGAAGACAAAATTACGGCAACTCCTGAAATCAGTGCAGAATTTCCGGGTGGTAAAAAAGCCTTGAATAAATTCTTAAAACAAAACCTTACACTACCAGATTCTGTAACCCATAAAGTATTTGTAAAATTTATCGTGGAAAAAGACGGGCATATTTCTAATCCAGAGATTATTGGTGAAATTCATAAAGCGTTAGAGAATGAAGTATTAAGAGTCGTTTCTTTAATGCCTCTTTGGGAAGCAGCAAGAGTAAATAATTTACCTGTTCGTTCATTTGTGATTTTACCTGTTATTCTTGAAAAGAAATAACCCGATGAGTAAGCCCCGAAAACTTTATACCCGAACAGTCTATTTGTTCTTCGCGTTTCTGGCTTTTGTTACGCGTGGAAATAAACATTGTATCCACAAAAAGCTGTTCTACGGGGCATTGATACTGGGAATTGGCGGACAGTTCGAGTGTAGGCAAAAGGAAGAAGGCAAACCAGTTTCACTAAAATCGAAAATTCAAAAATCTACTCAGAGAAATCCTATAGATAACACTGATTCATCATTACTTAAAAAGAAAAAACCGACTAAAGCGGACTTGATTACTGTTATTCCCGATTGTTATGAAATTGGAATAGACACTCCCTCTTGGGATTCGATGAATGATACGAACGAATTACATAATCTTCAAAATTTACAAATGCGAGAAGATACAAGTGACACAAAATCTGATCCTGTCATCCTGTGCTATGCAGAAACAACTCCTGAATATCCTGGAGGTGATGAAGCCCGAATTAAATTTCTGAAAGAGAATATGAATTATCCTGTTATGGCTCTAAAAAGCTGCACACAAGGAACTGTTTATATATCTTTTACAATCAATGAAGACGGAAGCATAAGTAACCCCTATATTCTGAGAGGCATTGGTTATGACTGTGATGACGAGGTAATTCGGGTATTAAAACTCATGCCAAAATGGAAACCTGCCAAACTAATAAACAAATCCATAAAGTCTAAAATGATTTTACCCATTAAATTTACTTTACCCGATACTACCCAAACCCGATGAAACTCACACTCCCTCATATTGCGTTCGAAATCACAGGAACCTGTAACCTGAACTGCCGCTACTGCTACAACATCTGGAAAGTACCGGGAGCGGAAGCATGTAAACCCGGTTCATACAAAAAAGTACTCCGCACGCTGAAACAGCTTTTCAAAACCACCGATGTACAACATCTTACCTTTACAGGTGGCGAGCCTTTTCTGTCCGAACGTTTTCCGGAAGTGGTACTTTTTGCCCGTATGAAAGGCAAAAGCATCACCCTGATCACCAACGGCACTTCTGCCAGCAAAGAAGAGTACCAGCATATGCTCAATCTGGGCGTCAGTCTATTCGAAATTCCGGTGCATTCAGCTTCTCCCGAAATTCACGACCGAATGACTCAGCACGAGGGCTCGTGGCAAAAAGCTCAGAATAGTATCAATTATTTGCTGGGCAGCAATGCCTACGTAGTTCCGGTAATCGTTCTTACCCGCTTTAACACAGATGTATTGGAGGAAACGCTTCACTTTCTGAAAAAGCAGAATCTGACCCGTATTATGATGAACCGTTACAACTACGGTGGCTATGGAATCGTAAATCCCGAAGAGATTTCGGCAACACTCCTGCAATTGAAAAAAGCGTATCACATTGCAAACCACTTGTCGAAAGAGCTGGGACTGAAGATAACATCCAACGTTTGCACTCCCCGTTGCGTAATCAACCCAAAGGATTATCCGATGATTGGTTTCGGCAACTGTTCCCCCGATGTATTACGCAGGCCTATCACTCTTGATATTGAAGGGAATATACGCTTATGTAATCATTCACCGGTTGTGGCAGGAAATATTTTCCGGCAGAAACCCGAAAAAATTCTCTTTTCGGATTATGCACAACAATGGGCTGAGATTAAACCTCAATTCTGTAGTAATTGTGAACTCTGGGAACGATGTATGGGCGGATGTCGTGCAGCTTCAGAACAAATGGGATTACCACTTTCAGAACCTGATCCAGTGGTAAAATTGCTTGGTTAGGTCCAATGATTTTGAATATCAAACCCAAACAAGCCAAGCTGTACTTCAAATCGCAATGATTAAACTTATGCTTAACAGAATCTGATATTAAAATTCAGACAGTTACCTATATTCGCACTTTCCCCATCCTTTTTTTTATGACGATATAGTTAAAACAGGTGCTCTTATAGCTGGCGGATTCTTGTCTTTAGTTTACATAAAGCATCCTAATGATTAGTATTTCATATTGTTTTTAGATTTGATTTAGCTCAAAAGCATATTCATAACTGATTACGCTTTTGTCTTTTTCGTTTTTCTTCCACGCTTCTTCCAAATGACTTAACTCAATAATGTCGTTGGTACTTGTAGTTTTGAATACGGTTGATACTTTCGCTAAAACTTCTAATTCTGTTTCTGAAAATAAACTGGCATTAAATGGTCTTTCTTTTCTTGCCTTGAATTGTTCGCCGGTATATCCTTGCGAAAATTCTGTAGTATAAATATCTATTTCTTCTTTGTTTGCTAAAAACTCAAATATGCTTTGAAAATTATGCGGCACAGGACCCATATCTATAGCTTTGTATCTTACGCCACTTATGGAAAAACAACTTGTTTTGAACATTAAAAAATCAGTATAAAATAACAGCTTGTTCATTTTAGTTTTGAATGGTTGTAGCTTTTCCGAAAAATACACTACCATTTCGGTAAACTTTTCAAAGTTTGGATTTCGATATCCTGAGTAAATATCTGCCAAATGATTACCTAATAAGTATTCTTTGAAATTCAAATTGAAAATATTCCGCTTTCTTTCTTCAACCAATAATTGTGCTTTCTGAATGTACTTTTCTTTCAATTTTTCATCCAATGTTCCACACAATTCTACCATATCAATGAATTTCTTAGGGTCGCCAACCATTTGAATTAATTTGGCATTTGCAGTACTTGGCATTTCACCTGCTTCATATTGCCGGTAACTGTTTACACCAAAACCCAATATTTCGGACATTTTTGCTGCCGATAAACCATACTTCTCGCGAATTTTAATAATTTCATCAGGAAACGGAATATTGAACTTGTCGCGGTATTGATTATATACCTGATTCATATTCACTTCATCTAATGATGTGGTGGTAAATTGTTCCCCACTATCCTCGCATTTGTAATAATGAAAAACTATTTCAAATGTTTCCTTTCTGAAAACCATTGACCTTCTCTCTTTGGTCAATATCATTTCTTTCCCTGTTATTGGACTTTTCATATTATACTATTTTAAAGGATAGTTCATTTTATGTTGTGCCAAATGAAAGGAAATACAAATTACGTTGCTTCCAATTGCACCCATTGTAATCTTTATATATACTTCCTTTTTCTTTATGGTTTTACCAAATACCCACATATCAACACCTCCATATAGTTTTTCTTCGAGTGGACCATCGCTATAGTCTTTGGTATCGAGTGTTTCTAATATGGTTTTTCGTTCAACAGGACGAAGTTCCAAGTCTATTAAAGCTTGCGAGTTTTTACCTCTGTCGTCACGAAAAAGCACATCCCAAAACTTCATTTTTTCTTTGAAGTCTTTTAAAAAGGATGCTACTTCCGCTTCTGTGCTCATATCATTAATTTGACTTAGCAAAAGTAATGCTATTTCTACAAAATACAACCATAAAGTTGAAATATAGAATACACACAGAACCCAAAAGCACTTTAAGATTATTCTACAATGTGAGTTTATCTGTTTTTACCATTGACTATAGCATCCGGATAGCCACCATTAGTCAACTATATCATACTTGGTTTTAGGTTGATAAAATGCAGTATATCTGGTTTTATCTGGTTTTTATGATTTAACAGGTTTATTTTTCTTTCAACAAATTTAATGATACATTTTTAATATCTATCATTCGCCACAAACAAATATCGGTGCAAGAAACAAATAGTATCCAAATTGCGTTGCTTACGAGATTCTATTTTTTCTATCGGAATTATCTCACCACCATTTCATCCGTAAAAATCCAGCAGGGCTGGCCTGCTCCGCGGTGCCACTCAGGGCAGATCTTGGGAGAACTTGCTGTAAATCGAAGATATCGCAGAGCGGTTTTCGAAAAGTTGAACGTGAAATGTACGGATTTTTGCCCGTGGTTCATTTTGGGCTCCGGAACGTTCTGCTGGTAGATGGTTCGGAATGTTTTTCCATCGTCAGAGGCTTCAATTTGCACTCCCCGGGGTAGAAAAATCCAAGAAACATAGTCGAGAAAAAAATTGGTTTCAAGGCTTTCAATGGTATCTTTCTTTCCAAAATCGATCAACAACTGCATATCGTTTCCCTGGTATCCCAGCCAGTTTAACCGGTAATGCTGTCCGCCAAACAGGCCATCGGTGAGGGCTTTCTCTCCTCCTACATTATAGGTTGTGCTGTAAGGTGTAAGAGACGTTATCACTTTGTCCTGTATTTTGTTTACCTGCGTTGCCATCGAGAGAATATTGAGTACCTGTGCCTGATATTGTTCAGGAGTATAAAGATTTTCGTCAATGGTTTTGATTCCCGTTTGTTTACAATTGTCAACAAAACGGTTCAGCAGGATTATCATTTCCGGTCGTGCTTCTCTCCTTCCATTTTTTTGCTGATAAAACGTGAGCTCCGGATGATTGAGATTTAACGCCACATCCAGATATGCAAAGTCAACGGCACAACATTGACGTAACACCCTTTTCAGAATCTCCGGATCATCGGCAACCAGACGTTCCGCTTCATCCATCATCATTTTGTATTCTTTCAGTAAATCAGGACGTAAATACCAGTCGGAATAGAGTTTTGGGTAGCCATAAATATCAAGACTCCGGTCATCCGACTGCATGTTCATCTCTGAATGAACTCTTTCAAAATATACCAGCATTTGTTGAGCAGCTTTCCCAAAATAGACTTCAAAGAACTTCTTACGATATGCTTTTTCATCAAGGTTTGCATTCCAGAGAAGATGTGAAATCAGGGATTGCTTATATTCCATAAAATCGGACCAGGAGTCACCACTCCCCTGCTGAAACATCATCGGGACACCATTCTTATGAAAGAACTGAATATTTTTTTGCAGCACATCAAAATTTGGAAACGGGCAAATATAGGTTTTGAACTGTACCACATAATCCCACATAAAAATATTGCGGGTTAATGCAGCCCAATCCTGCATATCTTTCACAAAATCCTTACTCCGATGGTCGCTCTCCAGCGGTTGACTCCGGTTACACTCTATAGAACAGAACATCACATTCACATTTTTATCAGGTTTGATAAAGCGGGGAGCGGAACGGGTAAACTGGTATGCCAGTGTTGAGATCTGTTTATCGGGGAATTTGCGTGCAATCTGGTTGGCCATATCAATATATGCACCTGAAACAGATCCATACTTCTCGTACAGTAATTTACATTTATCGCACTCGCAATAGTTGTAGCAATCATTCTGTGAAACTGACCAATAAGTGCAGTGAGGTTTTTGTTTTATCTGCTCACGCAGATTATCGGTGAGCAATTGAATAACGGCCGGATTACTCAAACACAACTGGCCATCACGAATACGACGACCATTCACCAGTGAAAAATATTCGGGATGCAAATCGTAGTATTTATCGGGCGGGCAAAGTTTCTGGAATGTATGTACAAACATCCCCCAGTCGTCCTGCGTATGGTTTTTGTTAAACAAACGATACGATTCACTGGTTTTATCCGGGAAATGTGGATGTCTGTACGAAAAGTCGGGTTGCGAAAACTGTCGTATTGCCGGAATCACGACTTCATCTTTACGTGGAACAAACTCCTCCTCCGCATTAAAACGCATCAATCCCAATTGCTCTTCCAGTAAAGTGTAAACACTGTAAATATCCCCAACCGGATTCTTCCCGGCGAGATAAAGGTTCTGATTTTCGGTAAGCGTCAAAAATGCATCAGGATGCATCCTGTTCAAACAATCAAGAGCTTTATTTCCTTTCAGCCATTCCTTTCCAATAAAAATCGATTTGGACATCTTATCGGGGCGGGTTCCCCGCCCCGGCTTACAATTGGAAATTAGGGAAAGGTATTTCTGTAGCTCTGCAGCTGCAAAACGGGTAAGTGTATCTGCATTTTGTCTTACCACAATCTGATAGCCTGACTTACCTTTAGAAATCAGTGTAAGTGGTTTATATTGTGCAGAAAGCATAGTTGAAACCAAGAACATCAAAAGGATTAAATAAGCTCGCTTCATAGGAATAAATCGGTTTAGGGGTTCAAATATCCGTAAAATCCGGAGATAAATAAGCGCAAACACTACTTCTTTGATAAAATACTGGCAGGATAGTAGTGTTATCCTCTATGATGTTATTGTGACACCCACAATAATACCATTGTGTCACTCACAATAATGCCATTGAGGCACCCTCGTACAAGAGGAGACTGTTTAAAAAGTCTCTCATCTGGCAAAAACGGATATGGTTCTCCATAGCACCCCCCCTCACAATGATCAGAACATTCTTAAAGTCGGTAAGTTATATATTATTGCCCTTTAAACCTCGTTTGGTGAGTCGAAAAATAAGTGAAGCAGGTGTAAAAAACTTTCCTGCAATGCGTTCCCGATCTCTGCTTAGCAATCATTCTGTAGCCGGGTAAATCTTCTCAAACAATGTCCTCAAAAAATTCCCTTTGGTTAATCTATGGTTAAACCTCATGATCCTTATGCTCTTTCTGATTTGTCGTTGTTTCTTTGCAGAGATGAAAAAAATTGTGACATACGCTTTTGCATTTCTGATGACAGGATTGATTCTCGGATTTACGTCCGGTATCAGCTATTATGTGCATCAATGCAACGCCAGTCACAGTCGGGAAACAAGCTTGTTTACTCCCGAATTCGGATGTTGTTCTGAAGACAATGAATGTGGTTCCGAAGGTGGAACTCAGAACGGTCAAATTTCAAATTCTATTACCGAAACGCCTTGCTGTATTACCTCTTACAATCTTATCCAGCTTGCGCCTTCCTTTGTTCCCGAAAAGATTTCAAAACTCATCCCGCTTATACTCCCTTTTACATTCCCTGTAATGGAGTCTATTACACTAAAACCGACTTCCGGCTTCACTTTGTATAACCACAAACCGCCCGATATCCTTCAAAAAGGGCAGGATATGTATCTGTTCTGTTCTTCTTTCCTTTTATGATTTGTTTGATTTGAACGCTTATCCCGGACTGTTTTTTACCGCCCGGCAAATTTTTTATTGTCAAATCAATACAATCAATTTATATGTTGAAAAAACAATACAAAGCAGTAATACTGCTCTTTATTTACATCTTATCAGGCTATTCTCTTTCTGCACAAAGTGTAAAAGGAAATGTTTTTGAATACGGAAGCAATCAGAAACTATCTCCACTTCCGTTTGCTAATGTATATTGGATGAGTACCACTCACGGAACCACAACTGATAAAAACGGACACTTTGAGTTAAGCAGATCAAACCCTAATTGGACAAAACTGATTGTAAGTTTTGTAGGCTATCAAAATGATACGATAGTTATCAGGGAAATAGACAAAGACGTAAAAATCGTGCTGGTAAACAGCAAAACACTCCCTGTGGTCGAAATTAAAGAGCAGATGGAAGGGGCATATATCTCTATGCTTAAACCTATTCAAACACAGGTAATCACCACTGCCGGACTACAAAAGCTGGCTTGCTGCAACCTCTCCGAAAGCTTCATGAACAATGCCACCGTCGATGTAGGTTACACCGATGCCGTTTCGGGTGCAAAACAGATTCAGATGCTCGGTCTGGCCGGAATCTATAGCCAGCTATTGTGGGAAAACATGCCTTTCCTGCGAGGACAAGCTTCCAGCTTTGGCCTTACCTATATTCCCGGAAGCTGGATGGAATCCATTCAGATATCGAAAGGGACTTCTTCCGTAGTAAATGGATTTGAATCAGTTACCGGACAAATCAATATCGAATACAAAAAGCCTCAAAAAACACAACCACTTTTTTTGAACGTCTATACAAACTCTGAACTCAAACAAGAACTAAATGTACTTACAGGAGGAAAACTGAACGAAAAGCTAAGTACCATGTTGATGGCGCACGGAAGTTATCTTGGCAAAAAATGGGATAACAACAACGACGGTTTTATGGACATTCCGAAGCAGGCGCAGATTAATCTGTTTAATCGCTGGTCGTATGATGCACATAACTATCATTCAATCAATGGGATTAATTTTGTGTATGAAGATCGCAAAGGAGGACAGATGAATTTTAACGAAGACCAGGACAAAGGCGACACATTATACTATGGCTTGGGAATCAAAAATAAACGTGTTCAAGTGTTTACCAAGAATGGCTTTATTATTCCTGCAATAGAAGGAACCAGCCTTGGCATACAAGCTTCGGCAAGCTACCATGAACAGGATGCTTTTTTTGGACTAACTACCTACAAAGGAACTCAGAAAAGTGCCTATATCAACGCGATATGGGAATCTCAACCGGCAAAAAACCACAAATACAACCTGGGACTAAGTTATCAGTACGATAATTATGAGCAAACCTATC
Source organism: Bacteroidales bacterium (assembly GCA_963667975.1). Taxonomy (GTDB): domain Bacteria; phylum Bacteroidota; class Bacteroidia; order Bacteroidales. Next base: position 1,569,355 of record OY764079.1, on the reverse strand, counting down.
AGAAATTGAAAAACAATCAAAGCGTAGATACGCTCTACAATATGCCCCGCACTGAATCAGTTCCCGGAATTTTTGCCCAATATACCTTTGATATTCCGGAAAAGTTCACCCTGATACTGGGCGCCCGTTACGATATGAATAGCTATTACCGTTCATTTTTCACTCCCCGCCTACATATCAAATACAACATCAGCAAAAACAGTGTTTTACGTGCTTCAGCCGGAAAGGGTTATCGTTCGGCCAACATCTTTGCCGAAAATATCGGGTACATGGCCAGTGCACGAAAATTCATGATAGTGGATAAACTGGATCTGGAAGAAGCATGGAACTATGGGATAAACTTTACCCAAACCTTCACCCTGAAAGATAGTCGTAAGGCTACTCTGACGTTGGATTATTACCGTACCGAATTTATCAATCAGGTTGTTGTGGATATCGACCACATGATGCACCACGTCGATTTCTATAACCTCGGATTTAAAAATACCGGAGGGAAATCCTATTCTAACAGCCTTCAGGCTGAATTCACCATCGAACCTTTCAAACGCTTCACCCTTACGTTGGCCGGAAGAATGAACGATGTAAAGGTGGACTACCTGAACGGTACGTTCGAAAAACCTTTTGTAAGCAAATACAAAGGATTGCTTACAATGAGCTATGCTACAAAATTTGAAAAATGGATGTTCGACTTCACCATTCAGTACAACAGCAAAACCCGTTTGCCCAATATAGTAATGGCTCCGGCTGCCCCGGTTTACGACAACTATTCTCCTGATTATCTGTTTATGCTGGGACAGATAACCCGTAAATTTAAACACTTTGATGTGTATATGGGTGTAGAAAATCTTGGAAACTACATGCAACACATGCCCATCATGAGTGCTGATAAACCTTTCAGCAGTAAATTTGATGCCTCCATGATTTGGGGTCCATTGATGGGACGAATGGTATATGCAGGCTTCCGGTTCGAAATCAAGTAGATCATAAAAAACTTCATAAAATATTTTTCATATAAACAATTAAACACCTATTAAAATCATAACACATGAAAACATATGTAAAATTTACGGCCTTGTTATTGGCCATGATGGTCGTGATGACCGGAGCAGTACAGGCTCAAAAAACAAGTAAAATCAAAGAGATAAAAATCAAGGTATCAGCTCAATGCGGTATGTGTAAAGACCGTATTGAACGGGCTTTAACTTTTGAAAAAGGAGTAAAATCTGCCGAAGTTGACCTCGAAACCAAAACCGTAACGGTAACATACAACGAAACCAAAACCACTCCCGATAAAATCCGCCTTGCAATCAGCAAATTAGGTCACGATGCCGACGATGTAAAAGCCGACGAAAAAGCATACTCCAAGCTTCCGGCCTGCTGCAAAAAACCAGACGATGCCAATCATCAGAAGATGGAATAATAATTTGAAAATGAGTTAATTTGAAATCAAACTAAAACAGGCCGGTAAGAGTATTTACGGCCTGTTTTACGTTAATGAAACTGCATCTGGCATCTTATTTTCTATTACGTTCCGAAAAGTGTACGGATAACACATTTTTGGAACATAAAAATGTCATGAATTACATTTTCCGGAATGAATATCTTTATTACAAACAAATCTCCTTACTGATTTCTTTTCCTGAAATAAAGCTCCATGACTGTGAATCAAGCGAAATAGAAACCTTTTCATGATTGATTTTCAACATTATCGATTTTTCAGGATAAACATCACGGATAAAATTAGCCAGCACAAAGGCTTTCTCGATACCATCTCCAGTCAGGAAATTAGCCACTTCATCAGGTTGAGCTAAACGGCAACCTTCGTAAACAGAGTCATTGGGCATATCGATCAACTGCTCATAAACCTGATCGGGGGTTTTCCCTTCAAACATCAGGTTGCTCACAGGATTACGCTCCAGTGCAGCTTTAATAAAAGGGGCCCAGTCAATCCGATCCATCTGACGATAAGCATAAAGAGCCAGCTCTGCTGTTTCAGACTCCTCCACCCTCGAAAATACTTCGTGAATCACCTCTTCTCGACTCATGCCGGGTACAATATTCAGTACCGGAGCTTTGCGGAAGGTTTTACCGGAAGTTTCGGGCAATCGTGGTTCAATGTGCAGATAGTTCTGCAAACCATCAAAAAATTCGCGCATCTTGGGACAATTGCGAACCAAAATATTTTCGAGAAAATAATCCCGCTTTTGCTCAAATGCTGCATCAGGATTTTCGTCCAGATACTCTTCAAAAAGATTTACGACAACCTTATCCGTACGCGGAACAAGATGAAACTCTCCTGCATCAATCTCTGCCAGCAACGCATCGCGACTATTGCCTGAAAGCGAATTTTTACTACCATGTTCGTATTCAAAAACACTACGAATTTCGATGTAACAAGGCTTTCCGTTGCGGATATGACGATACTGGAAACAATTCCAGAAAGAGCCTTCGGAACGCAGGTAATTGATAAACGTTTCAAAGGTAAGTTCTGCATCCAGATATTTACGCAGTTTACAACTAAACTCCTGATATGCATCAGGATGAATGGTTGCATCTTTAAAAGAAGTATGTATATGACCTGTGATATGCGAAACCAGTGTAACCTTTTCATTCTCCATTGCACGACGTGCCTTTTCGGTAAGCATGGTACCGTTGTACCACATATTTTTGGTAACAATCCGGCGGTTGTTTGTAATCAACCCATCTTTTTCCGCAATAAAATTTTGCGAGTGCAAAGGAGTAGCCATCAGATAGATTTTCTCGAGCGGAATTTCACCCACTACATACATGGCTGCGGCATACAACGCGGCCAGCGAAACACATTCGCCTGCTCCGGTGGTATAACCTTCCTTCAGTTTGAAAGCCGTCATAGCTTCTACGGTTTCCGTTTTCCAATATGGAATAGCATCGTCAGTATATTTATCCAGACCAAAATGTTTGCGGATATCTATGCTGAAATAATACTTATCGCCTTCGTAGCCAAAGAGCGCATTGGAACTCCGGAGCGTTTCAAAATCGATAAACTCCTTAAAGCGGTTAAGTTCAGTCTGTTTCTGCGTTAATCCCCAGGTTTCCAGATCAAGATTGAAGACGTAGTTATCCATGATAAACTGCTTGATGCGGTTCACCTTGTAGGTAAACGACTTCTTATGGATGTTCGCAAACCAGGAGTGATCGCGCCATTTCCAGATCACCGGCGACATGATATTGGACAGAACCAGTGGATAAAATAACTCGGGGAAGATAAAAATCTCCATGTCGGAGAGCGTAAAAGCGGAAGAGTATTTTTCGAGATCGCGCGGATTGGTTATTTTCTTTTGCATGGCGATAATTTAAGTGCAAAGGTATGATTTTCGTAAAAACGAACGTTGAGTTCTTCTATTTTGCCAGGCTAAACAGAAGGACAGTGGAAAAGTTCAATGCGGGGGACGAGAGGGAGGAAAAACAAGTACAATTCTTTCCTTACCTTTGCCCTTTAAATCTCCACAACAACCTCAACGTGACTACAGCGCAAACTACCGAATCGAAACGAATTATCCGAGGATGGGTACTGTATGACTGGGCAAATTCGGTGTATCAGCTTACGATTGCGTCGGCAATTTTCCCGGTTTATTACAACCAGCTTACTCGCAGCGATGGCTCTGATCTGGTTAGTTTCCTCGGGTTTACTGAACGAAATTCGGTACTTTATTCGTGGGCTATCGCGGCTGCATACCTGCTGATTGCAATCTTTTCGCCCCTGCTCTCTTCGCTGGCCGATTATACCGGACGGCGCAAACTATTTATGGGAATTTTCACCTGGATTGGAGCACTATCGTGCGGAGCATTGTTTTTCTTTACCTCAAAAGATCTTGCATGGCTGGGTCTGCTGGCGTTTGCACTGGGGACGCTGGGTTACGGCGGCAGCATCGTGTTCTATAATTCCTTTCTGCCTGTAATTGCCAAACCGGAAGATCAGGACAAAATCTCTGCCCGGGGTTATGCCATGGGATACCTTGGCGGCGTAGTATTGTTGTTGTTTAACCTGTCTATGATTTTAAAACCGGAATGGTTTGGTTTACAAAATGATTCCATGCCTGCCCGTATTTCGTTTCTAACCGTATTTGTATGGTGGATTGGTTTTGCTCAGATCACCTTCCGCTGCTTACCCAAATATACTTTTGGACGTACACAAAAAGAAGGCAATATTTTCTGGCATGGTTATCTGGAACTTCAGAAGGTGTATTTGATTGTGAAACAGTCGCGGAAGTTAAGTCTTTACCTGATTGGATTCTTTTTTATGATGATGGGTTTGCTCACCGTGATGTTTATGGCTGCGGTATATGGCGAAAAGGAGCTGAAGCTGAGTGCCGAATTTCTGATTGCCACCATCCTGATTATCCAATTAATTGGGATGGCAGGGTCATGGCTATTTGCAAGATTATCGGGCAGAATTGGCAATTTTCGCACACTGATTATTGGGATTATTGGCTGGATAATTGTTTGTGTCTGGGCTTTTTATATTAAAGGAAGTAACGGATTTATGGGCGCTGCAGTATTTATCGGACTGATTATGGGTGGAACACAGGCTCTGGCACGTTCTACATACTCAAAAATGATTCCTGAAACAACTGATCATACCACCTTTTTCAGCTTTTACGATGTGATGGAAAAATTGGCAACTGTTGCCGGAACATTCAGCTTTGGATTGATCGAATCCATTACCGGAAGCATGCGCTATTCGGTATTAGCAATCAGCTTTTTCTTCGTGATTAGTCTGTTTTTCATGCTGATAGCACAACAGAAGTCTCACGCTGACAAGATGACACAATGGACGATTCATTGAATCGTAAATCAAAAATCTGTCGACGTATGACTCCATAATCGTAAAAAATATCGGCTATCCTCCTACCTGCAAACAGTATCCGTTACCGTGAATGTTTTCGATGGTGATGGAAGGATCCTCTTTAAAGAGTTTGCGTAGTCGGGAAATAAATACATCCATGCTGCGCGCAGTAAAGTAGCTGTCGTCGTTCCATACTTTTTGCAAAGCCAGTTCACGGGGAACTACATCGTTCATATTCATACAGAGCACTTTGAGTAATTCTGTTTCCTTTGGCGAAAGTTTCTGTATTTCATCTTCCAGTTTCACAGTTCGCTTTTTGGCATTGAAAAGATAACGTCCAATGGCAAACTCAACAATTTCCTGCGGTATATTTCCCGACTGTCGCTTCAAAATAGCTTGAATCTTCAGCAGAAGTAATTCTGTATCAAATGGTTTTGTTATATAATCGTCGGCTCCGGTTTTGAAACCTTCCACCATATCGGCTTTAAGGGTTTTTGCTGTAAGATAAATCATCGGGATTTCCGGGTTGAGCTTTTTAATTTCTCTTCCCAAGGTAAAGCCGTCCATATTGGGCAGCATCACATCCAGAATACACAACACAAAACTTCCTTTACGGAATGCCGATAATCCAGCCGTTCCATCTGTCTTTAAGACCACTTCAAAATCATAAATTTCCAGATACGACTTCAATACATTCCCGAAATTGAAATCATCTTCTACCAGCAATACGGTTTGTTTTGCGTCCATATTAAAAATTATTTTCTGAAAGTGGGAAATCCAACTCAAAGGTACTTCCTTTATGAAGTTCACTTTTTACACGAATATCACCCCGGAGAGCCAGGACAATTGCCCGGGCATAACTCAAACCCAAACCGAAACCTTTGATATTGTGAATATTTCCGGAAGTCACCCTGTAAAACTTCTCAAAGATATGTTTTTGTTGTTCACGATTCATGCCTATTCCTTTGTCGGAAATCTGAATAATCACGCGTTTATCACGATTAAAAATCAGTACCTCTATTTCGGGTGCTGAAGCGGAATATTTATTCGCATTGTCGAAAATATTGAGAAACACATTGGTCAAATGACACTCATCTGCCTGAATCATCGTGTTTTGTGCCTTATTTTCCAATCGGATTACACCATCGCGTGAAGCAAGAATCAGGCTCATTTTTTCAATAACGGCACTCAAAACATCCATCACATCAATTTGTTGCAAATCAAGACCAAACTCTTTTTTGTCGAGTAGCGCCATTTGTAAGACCTGCTCCACATGGGCATTCATCCGTACATTCTCTTCTTTGATAATGCGGGTAAAGTAGCGAATTTGCTCCGGATCATGAATAACCTTGGGCGTATTGATGGAATCAGCAGCCAGTCCGATAGTTGCCAGCGGAGTTTTAAATTCGTGCGTCATATTGTTAATGAAATCGGTACGGATTTCGTTGAGTTTTTTCTGCCGTAGCATCTGGTAAATGGCTGCACTGAATGTAAAGAGAATCACCAACATCAAAATCATACTTCCGACAATCACATAAATCATAGAGTTAATTACCAACGAATTGCGATCAGGAATATGCACAAGCAAAATATCCTCCGGAGCAAATAAATTATCGGTAAATAATTTACGTTTGTAAACAGTCTCCGGTATTGATTGAGGAAATGCTTTGGATTTAAACAAAATACGATCCTGTTTATCTCCCGAAATCACCGCATATTCAAAGGGAACATCCAATGAAATCGCTTTAAATTCCCGTTGAATATAACCTCCTATCGAATCAAACGTATATGAACTTCCACGATTGATTTTATCGATACGAAAATCCTGAATAATATTCTCGAGCACACCTCCTACTTCATTCATCTTGGATTTCAATACATTATGAATCACCAAGCGAGTATTCAAAGAATCGATGTTTTTTATAACGACCTTACTTGTTGCCGGAAATGGCAAATTGGAATTACTCATCAGCACCTGCGTTATCCGATGTGTATCAGAATCAGATGTACAGGCGCTTTGTGTGGAAATACGGATTGAAAGAGAGTCTGCATTTTTAACATCAGAAATCAACGTATCACAACCATTGGAGGAAACCAAGGCAATTACGCTTACAGCTTTTTGTTTTTCGATGGCACGGTTGATGCACTCTTCTATTTGCTGATTGAACTTTTCACTGTTCACGCTCCAGGCTTGCCTGATCCAATAAATCTGAAAGGCGGCAATACCAATCAGACAAAAACAAAGAAGTATAATTATCCAGAAGAGTCCTTTACGACGCATAATATTGAATTTGAAGCAAATTTAGGGTATAGTATCTTAAAAACGGTGAAGGATTAACACAACCTTCATATTCTTTAACATTTTATTATGCCGTAACATCCTGACAAGCAACAATTTTCTTTCTTCACACATAATAAAGAGAGTCAAAAACATGTAAACTTTAAGAAAACGTTGAGCTAGTTTTGAGAAGAGTTAACCTCTAAGGAAACTTTGCAACATTAGTTTTGTTCCGTAAAACATTAAAATCCAAACACCATGATTACACACAAAATCAGATTGTATTTAGCCGGAGTTTTATTAATTCTGCTTACACAGCTTATCAGTTGCAGTGCACAGGCACAGAACCAGGTAAAAGTCAAAGTGATCAATGATAACAACGGATCCGTCATCACTACCGACACAACCTTCGAAAACCTGAGCGAAATCACCACTGTTTTAGAAAGTCTTGACCTTGATTCGTCCATTATCAAAACTATTCAAAGTACCATTAATATCGAAAATTCAGGCGACCTTGAACAGGGAGAAGAAAACCAGAATATTACGATTAATCTGAATGATGAAGAGTTGCCTGCAAATGCGAAAATAAAAGTAATTAAGCTAAAATGTAACGCCAATCCCGATTCAGTGGTGTATCTTGACGGTAAAAAATGTGAAGATGTTATCAAAGTGATTCTAAATGATTCATCCGAAAATATCAATTTTAAAAAAGGAAAGTGTATCCAATTTTCCAGATCCGACAAGAATACATTAATCCAGATGAGTGATGATAGTTTGATCCACAAAATCATATTGAAACTTGATGATGAAGACCTCCCGAAATGTAAAAACCCGAAAGTAATTGTCAAAAAGCATATCATTATCCTGAATGCTGATATTCGCGATGCCGACGACAAAGAATTGTCTAAACTTGGTTACAAAGAACCAATCGGCACACGGAATCTGCTTGAACCGGAAGAACTCAAATTTTCGCCTAACCCAAACAACGGACAGTTCCATCTTGAATTCAGACTATCTGCAAACGAAAACGTAAGCATTAGAGTAGCAAGTAGTAATGGAAAAATTGTTTACAAAGAAGAAGTAAAAGATTTTAGCGGAAGCTACTCAAATGATATCAATCTGGGTAGCAGCGAAAAAGGAATCTATCTGCTCGAAATTAAACAAGGGAAAAAGGTAATTGTAAAAAAGATTGTTGTACAATAATATTTCTTTAAGCTATGAAAACGAAAAGCCACCTTTCATATCAGGGTGGTTTTTTCATTTTCACAAAGGCGACTCTGACTCTCCACGGTAGTCACTATTGAAATACTGAAAGCAGAAAGATACTACCCATTATTGGATAGCAGGATTATCAAAATTGTTCTATTTTTGATTTTCAAATAAAGAGCCTCTTTATGAAACATCGCTATCCTTTCTATTTTGTTTTTCTGTGTATTAGCATTGTTTTCGCAAATAGCAACTCTCGTGCACAAAGCACCGATACTATTCAACCTAAATCAGAAAAAAAAATCAAAGGCTGGAGTTTTGGTGCGGTTCCGGCAATCGCTTATGATTCGGATATCGGGTTTAAATATGGTGGGATCGTTAACTTTTATGATTACGGTGATGGAAACATTTATCCTGATTACCGGCATTCTATCTATCTGGAATGGTCAAGAACAACCAAGGGGAGCGGGATAAATCAGATAGCCTATGATTCCAAATCGCTGATTAAAGGCATTCGCCTTACGGGTGATCTAAGCTATTTTATTGAACAGGCATTAGATTTCTATGGCTTTAATGGTTATGAAGCTGCTTACAATCATACATTTGAAGATGATAATCCGGTAAATTCTTTGTATAAATCGAGAATGTTTTACCGGATGGATCGCCGGATGTTGCGCTTTTCTCTTGACTTTCAAAGCATGAATAAAAAGAGTAAACTTCAGTGGTTGACCGGATATTCTGTATTTAACAATACCATTGCTGATGTTGACATTAATCAGCTTAACAAAGGCAGAGATGAAGCAGATAAATTACCAGCCGTTGACACCAACACAAGCCTCTTTTCGAAATATAAGGCGTGGGGAGTGATTCCACAAGATCAGCAGCAAGGTGGAACACAGCAATTTCTGAAAATCGGGTTGGTATATGATACCCGCGATAACGAACCCAATCCAATGAACGGAATCTGGTCGGAAGCAATCCTGATGGTTTCGCCGGGTTTTCTGGGTAATAAATTCTCGTACACTCAATTGACTGTCACTCATCGTCACTATTTCACACTCAAACCTAAAATCCTCAATCTGGCTTGCCGGGTTTCCTGGCAAGGAAAAATTCTGGGAGAGATGCCTTATTATATGTTACCACTCCTCTACTCTTCCAATAAACCAGCCCGTGACGGACTTGGCGGAGCCAAAACTTTACGCGGTATTTTGCGAAACCGGGTTGTTGGAGAAGGAATGCTTTACGGCAATGCTGAATTACGCTGGAAATTCTGGAGAACTTCACTCTTTAAGCAAAACTTTTACTTGGCATTATGTGGCTTTACGGATATGGGACTGGTTACCCATAAATTCAAATTCAACACATCCAATATTCCCGACAATTATAAAATAGTGGAAGATGAAGAACGTCTTCACCTGAGTTATGGAGCAGGCTTGCATCTCGTACTGAACTCTAATTTTATTGTGAGCTTCGACTATGGACGCTCCGCAAATATACAAGATGGGGAATCCGGATTTTACATCAATTTGAATTTTCTGTATTGAGAACCAGACTTCATCATACCCTGAGGAAGAGAATGAACAATTATAAAAGTTGAAAAACTATGAATATTGAAGAATTACGCGAACTTTGCCTGAGTTTTAAAGGCGCAACAGAATGTTTTCCATTCGACGAAGAAACGCTTGTTTTTAAAGTTGGAGGAAAGATGTTTGCACTTACCAGTCTGGATGGAGATTTATCGATAAATCTGAAGTGTGATCCGGAAAATGCAATTGAACTTCGGGAACGATTTTCCTATGTCCTGCCGGGTTACCACATGAATAAAAAGCACTGGAATACGGTAATGTTGGATTCATTTACCGACGACAAACTTGTAAGAGAATGGATTGCAGATTCTTATAACCTTATTTTCAATAGCCTGCCAGTAAAAGTAAAGATGGAAATCTTGGCAAATTAAGCTACGATTGATTCTCTTCCCCTTTCTTCTTCCGGATAAAAATAGGCTTGATTAAATCGCCCAACAAATAACCAAATACCATTCCCCACGCTATTGCGGGGAAAGGTCTGGACGTTAACGGACAGGTTCCGCTGCTACATCCAATAAAGTAATAATAGGCGAAGCCACCCAAACCACCCATGATGGCTGAAACAATGTTCCAAAGGGTGAAAATATTTTTGATATGCTTCATGCTGTTTTAAATGGTATAGATTAAAAAGACTGCGGGTTATAAATTCATTTTATTTTCAGCACGTTAATTACGTTCTGAACCAGCTTCCAAAATAGTTTTGCTTTTTTAATATACGCTGTAATTTCATTAATATAACTCAGGTCTTAACGATATTTGGTTTGAACTTTAGTTTTTGACAAAGAGCCGCTGGCAAAATACAGAAAACGAATAAATTCAATAGTATTTCTGCAGGCGGCTCCTTTTTGCAATACTTGAAAAAACAGATACCGAGACTCGTTTTCATTGAAAAGTCAATCCACAAAGTACAGTATCTGGAAATTCAGCAGTAAAATCATACACTAGCCTTACAAGATTTATTGACTTCTGCCAAACAACAAGATCTTTATAACTTCTGATTACACTCATAATGAGTAACCTCTAAACGCTATTAAATACTTTTTACGCTAACGATAATATCAAACAGATGCTAGAATAAACACTTTGTCACTGTATCTCATTTTATTTTCCCAAAGCTGCATTCAATTCAGCTTTTAGTGATTCCTTATCCTGAAGACCTACAAGGCGTTTGATTTCAACACCATTTTTGAAGATAATCAACGTAGGAATACTGGAAACCTGAAACTTAGAAGCAGTAACTTTATTTTGATCAACATCAAGTTTTGCGAATTTAATTTTTTTCATTTCATTGGAAAGCTCGTCAACAATTGGGGCTTGCATACGGCAGGGACGACACCAGGTTGCCCAGAAATCAACAAGAACCACACCTTTTTTGGTGTCTTTTGCAAAACTTGCATCAGTGGTAATCATTACCTTTGATGCTTTCTCCGCTTCACCCGATGGTGACTGCGCAATCAATGTGGCAGCACCTGCAACCATCACTGTCAAAACGATTAAAATCATTTTTTTCATGCTTGAAATTATTTTTGTGTTTAACAAATTATATTCGGTTTAGTTTATCGTAATACTACAATTGTGATGCCATCGCCTCCGCGTTCGATATGTTCGTTGTGAAAACTTTGCACATCGTCAAGCGTTCGAAGGTATTCACGCACAATCTGGCGAAGAATTCCATAACCTTTCCCGTGCAATATTCTCACTTCGTGTTCACCATAAAGCATAGCATCATCAATGAGTTTACGGGTAAGTTCCAGTGCCTCATCGGCACGTTTTCCGCGCAAATCAAGCGAAGGATTAAAGTCGAGCTTACGCTGATTGATCTCTTTCAGGATATTTCCATAAACAGAAGGAGCATTGTTATTTTTCTTCTTTTTTTGTACGGTTTTCGGATTGATTCGTTCCAATTGTTCCAGAGGCAAAGATAAACGAATACTATCGGTAGTAACAATGGCTTTTTTCCCTTTTATCTCCATCACCTCCCCAATAGAACCTTGTTCTTTTAAACGAACCATATCTCCAATCTGAAGTTTTCCGGACAATACTTCCGGTTGTATGGATTCGGGAAGTGAAGTTTTCCCTTGTACTTTTCGCGATGAACCCTTTACTCTAGGAGCAATTCTGCGAAGCAGTTTTTTAGAGTCTTCCGCGTCCTGTTTATCCAGACTCTCATCAAACTCTTTTACCATTCCCCGAACCAGAGCGGTAGTCTCTTTATCGGCTTTATGCTCCTTTATTTCACGAATGGTATTTTCGATCATTCTGTTGGCTGTCGAGATAATTTCCTTCGCTTCCTGACGGGCTTTTTTAAGAATAATGGCACGTTGAGCTTCTACTTCACCCGAAAGAGTATTGTATTTTTCAATCACTTCGTGAAGAAAATCATCTGCAACCCGCAACTCTTCCGTTTTTCGGGCAATTTCATATTTCTGGACTTCCAGTTGCTGAAGTTGTTTTTCAAAATCGAGATGCGCTTTTCCGGTTTTAGTCAGAGCTTGTTCAATAATCTCTTTTTGAAGACCAATCGTTTGTGCAATTTCGAAGGCGAATGAGCTTCCAGGCGAACCCATTTTCAGGATATAAAGCGGCTTCATATCCGTAGTATCAAAAAGCATTGCACCATTTGCTATTCTAGGAGTACGGTCAGCCAGAAGTTTCAGATTGGCATAGTGTGTTGTAACCACACCAAACGATTTTTTCTGCACCAAATGCTCCAGAATTGCTTCCGCAATTGCTCCTCCCAACTGAGGTTCTGTACCGGTTCCAAATTCATCAATCAGAAAAAGAGTAGAGATGTTGGCTTCCGAAACCAGTTTCTTCATATTGAGAAGATGAGAGCTATAGGTACTCAAATCATTTTCAAGAGATTGCTCATCACCAATATCAATAAAAATTTTATCGAATATACCAGCTTCCGAAGTAGGTTTCATAGGTACCGGAATTCCGCATTGAAGCATATATTGCAATAAACCTGTTGTTTTTAAACAAACAGATTTTCCACCTGCATTCGGACCTGAAATAATCAGTACAGGTTGTTCACTGGAAAGTTTGAGGGAAAGAGGCACCACCTTTTTTCTGGCTGCCGTATGTGAAAGCCATAAAAGTGGGTGATAAGCCTGAAACCAGTCAATCACCGGACGATTATTCAATATTGGTTTATACGCATTGATTTTTAGTGAAAACCGGGCTTTTGCACGAATAAAATCTATCCAGGCTAAAAAATGGTATGCTTTCTTTAAATCGAAGTAAAAGGGCCGGATGAAATCGGTGAAAGCCAGTAATATGCGATGGATTTCATAGTTCTCGGCCAATTCCAGCTCCCTGATCTCATTACTGATTTCGAAAACTGCTTCCGGCTCAATATACAACGTTTGTCCTGTGGCTGAAGTATCGTGAATAAATCCGCGTAAACGGCGTTTAAATCCGGCCATCACCGGAATTACCGGACGACCACTTCGAATGGTAATTTCAGAATCTTCCGGAATAATCCCTTCTGACTTCGCCTGCTTGAATACCTCCCGGATACGTTTGTCTGTTTCTCCTTTTTTACGTTCAAGCTGACGACGAATTTCATACAGTTTCTCCGAAGCTTTATCCCGGATATTCCCACGATCGTCAGTTATGCGATTAATTTCTTTCAGAATTGCCTCATCTACAAATACATCTCCACGGCGTTGTGTAAGAAAAGGGTAAAGATTTTCTTCACCTTCAGGTTCAAAAAAGTGAATGCACTCTTGTAACGTATTTAACGATGCTCTGAACCAGGAAAGCTCTTCCTGATCGAGCCAAGTGCCGGAAATGCGAATATGATCCAGTACAGGGTTCATGTCAATATAATCCTGAGCCGGAAAATGTTCCACAAACATCAGGATATGCCGAAATTCTTCTACTTCATTCAGCAAGCAATCGATTTCAGCATAGGAACGACTGAAACACATTTTTTCCACCAAGGATTTCCCAAGCGTACTGATACACTCACCACTGATAAGCTGGCGAATTTGGTCAAAGCCTATTTTTTGCTCTAAGTTAGACGGGTAAATCAAGTTTAAATCAGTTTTTTGCAAAAGTACAGAACTGGCTCGAAATAGAGCCAATTTTGATTTGAATCAAGGGTATTTAATCAAATCTACCACTATGGTTGTAAATAATTATAAACCAGACAGGGCTACAAGTTCACAGTATTACAATTCTCAGCATCTTTGATAAAGATTTCTAAACCGGTAATTCACAATTCATTAAATTATCATAAATTAACATGAGTCATACTTATTTTATTTTATTATTTGTATTTTCTATATTTTAAAATATCAAATTTTAAGTACCCGGAGGCGAAATACAGATCTCTAAATATTGATCTTTTATTTTTAGATAGGCTAAATTCTTGTAAATACAAAATACATCTGAATTGTTTTAGCCAAGTGGTAGTTTTGATCTGTTTTTACAAAGTATCAATTTAATACAAAATCATAACTCACTCTATTACTTATATTTAAAGTCACGAAGTGATTGGGTTAACTAAAACGATATGTGATTAAAAAAAAATTAACAGAAGACATTGTTTTCACATTTTTTGTTGTACATTTGCGCCTTCAAACATTATTAGAAATGTAATACGTACATTTTATTTTGGCATGTATGAAATTGATATTATTTCAGAAGACTCCAAATGACTTTTCCTATAATAATATCATTTTAAGAAAATATGCTTTCAAAAAAAATGTCTGTAAAAGCAAATTCCTTGCAAAATGTTTCAGAAGTATTTCTTTAATTACTGCTTCTGCAATATCAAGGCAAAACACTTACAATTGATTTAAGATTGTCCGGATTTCTCGTCATGGCTTAGTCCGGCAGTAAACATACTCCTTTTCCCTTGTATGTTATAGGCTGCTCAAAAAGAGCAGCCTTTTTCATTTTTCACAAAATAAACCTCTTTGTTTTCATCTTCCGCATGTCTACTTGCGTTGGGGGATTGCTAACGTAATGATAGATAAACATAATTCATTACCAACAGAAAAAGCAGTTAATCAGGAATATATAAACAGAACTGATATATATTATACCCATGTAAAAAGCAGTAAAATTTTCTTGCAACAGAATATTATCTCCGGATTTTCAAAATCCTGCATCAAATCTCACGTTCAATCAACATCTTTATATTGAAACTCATTTTTCTGATAAGCTAAAGTAATATCTGGTAGCAGAATAAAATGTTTTTCCCGCATCAAGAATTACCGACGGGAATTCAGTCTTATTGGGCGAATCAGGAAAATGCTGCGTTTCCAATCCCACACCGCAACGATAGCCAAATTCATCATGATAAGCTTTCAGATAATTTCCCGTATAAAATTGAATACCTGGTTCGGAAGTAAAGATTTCCAATTTTCTTTTACTCACAGGATCAATCAGTTCAGCGGCCTTTGTAACTTCCGCATCTTTATCCAACACCCAGCAATGATCATAACCATTCCCAATTTTCAAAGGATCATAATCGGACTGAATTTCCATACCAATTTGTTTTGATTGTCTGAAATCCATCGGGCTTCCTTCAACCGGAATAATTTTCCCATCGGGAATCAAAAATTCATTGGTAGATAAAAATCCTCCGGCATTGATCATCAGTTGATGTCCGCAGATCTGCTGAGTTGGATTTCCACTCAAATTGAAATATGTATGTTGAGTTGGATTGAAAACTGTTTTCTTATCGCTTATTGCACTATACTCTACAATCAACTCATTCTGTTCTGTAAGCGAATATTGTACGTTTACATCCAAATTCCCCGGAAATCCTCCCTCTCCGTCTTTGTTCAGATAATGTAGATTTAACCGATCAAGGCCTGGCTGTTCCAAGCTTTCTATTTCCCAAAACACCTTATGAAATCCGTTTGATCCACCATGAAGATTATTCTCTCCCAAGTTTTTTACAAGGTGAAATTCCTTTCCATCCAAACTGAAACTTGCATTCGCAATACGATTGGCATAACGACCAATCAAAGCTCCCAGGTAGCAATTATCCTGAATATAATCATCAAGACATGAATATGCCAATACCACATTTTCAAAAATTCCATCTTTATCAGACACTCGTATAGATGTAATAATCCCTCCATAATTTATCACCCTGACGTCCATTCCGTTTTTATTTTTCAGGCAATATTCATTGACGATTTTTCCATTAGGAAGTGTTCCGAATGTGGATATTTTTATGCTCATAATTTACTGAATACTTTCAATTTATTTTGAATTCACTACAACTTGCACCTGCAAATGTCGGATAATTTTCAAATCGTAAATTTTTCTGTGAAAAGAAAAACAAAAAGCTTGCTACTAAGCTAATAAAATTTAATTTTGAGATTCTGTAATATAAACTTATCTATCAAAAACTAAATCAATGGAAGAGAAAGCACAAAGCAGTTTAAAACTATACACCATTGGTCTGACGCTGGTTGCAACCATCGGGGGCTTATTATTTGGGTACGACACGGCTGTTATTTCGGGCACCGTTGGATCTCTAAAAGCATTTTTTATTGACCCTGCCGGGTTAGCTGAAACACAAGCTAACTCACAACTTGGGTTTGCAGTTTCGAGTGCATTAATTGGATGTATTATTGGAGGTTTGATAGGAGGATTAGTGAGTTTATACCTAGGGAGGAAAAGAGGATTAATGCTTGCTGCCATTCTTTTTATTCTTTCAGCAATAGGGTCAGCCTGGCCGGAAATGTTTATAAAACCAATTGGAGAGGCAGACCATACATTTCTGTATTTATTTGTGTTTTATCGAATAATAGGAGGCATTGGAGTAGGTTTAGCCTCAATGATTTCACCAATGTATATCGCCGAAATGGCACCACCCGAAATAAGAGGAAAGCTTGTTTCATGGAATCAATTTGCAATTATTTTTGGAATGTTATTGGTATATTTCGTTAATTATTACATTGCACTTCAGGGAAATGAAGCTTGGTTAAACAAAACAGGCTGGCGGTTCATGTTTGCTTCCGAGTTAATTCCAGCAGGAATATTTCTATTCTTACTTTTCTTTATTCCTGAAACCCCAAGATACCTCACACTTCGGAATCAACCCGAAAAAGCTTTCAAAATATTGGAAAAAATAAACGGAACCGCAAAAGCAAAATTGATTTTGAATGAGATAAATTCCACCATTATTCACAAAACCGGAAAATTATTTTCTTTTGGTATTCTCATAATCGCAATTGGAATGTTGCTATCAATTTTTCAGCAATTTGTGGGCATAAATGTGGTTTTGTATTACGCTCCCGAAATATTTAAAAATATGGGTTCAGGTACTGATTATGCATTACTGCAAACAATCATTGTTGGCATTATCAATCTTACATTTACGGTTGTGGCCATACTTACTGTTGATAAATTCGGACGAAAACCATTACAAATAATTGGGGCTTTGGGGATGGCATTTTTTATGTTTGCTCTTGGCTTTGCGTTCTATATTCATCAGCTTGGTTTATCTGCACTCATTTTCATGTTGGGTTATGTAGCTTGCTTTGCATTATCATGGGGGCCTGTAACCTGGGTATTATTATCCGAGATTTTCCCTAATAAAATCAGAGGAAAGGCTATGGCAATAGCTGTTGCTGCACAATGGATTTCGAATTATCTGATTTCAGCTACTTTCCCAATATTAAATGATTCTTCATTTCTTACCGAGAAATTCAATCATGGATTTGCATATTGGATATATGGAATAATGGGAGTACTTGCAGCTTGGTTTGTTTGGAAATTTATTCCTGAAACAAAAGGAAAGACTTTGGAAGAAATGGAAAAGCTTTGGGAAAAATAGTCGTATAAAATTATCGAATCACCTAATCACTACTTTCAAATTACAAACTCCGAAAAAATGTATTTTATTGGTTACGATATAGGAAGTTCGTCAGTGAAGGCTTCCATCATTCAGGCAGAAAGCGGAAATTGTCTTGCCAGTGCTTTTTCACCAAAAGAGGAGATGCCGATGATTTCTGTAAAAAACGGCTGGGCAGAACAAAATCCCGAAATCTGGTGGCAGCATCTTGTTCTGGCGACAAAAGAAATCCTTCAACGATCAGGAGCCAAAGCCGGAGAAATCCACGGTATCGGTATTACCTATCAAATGCACGGTTTAGTGTTGGTAGATAAGGATCAAAATGTGCTACGCCCTTCGATTATCTGGTGCGACAGCCGTGCGGCAGAAATCGGCAACAAGGCTTTTAATGAAATTGGTCAGGAAAAATGCCTGAGTCATTTATTGAATTCTCCCGGGAATTTTACCGCTTCTAAATTAAAATGGGTCAAAGAAAATGAGCCGGAAATCTTTGAAAAAATCTATAAAATAATGCTTCCGGGCGATTATATTGCCATGCGCCTAACCGGAGAAATCCAAACAAGCATTTCGGGTTTATCGGAAGGAATTTTCTGGGATTTTCAAAAAAATGATATCGCTGATTTTCTGCTGGAACATTATGGTTTTAGCCGGAATCTTATTCCTGAAATCGTTCCAACGTTTTCTGTTCAGGGACAACTAAAAAAAGATGTAGCTAATGAACTTGGACTCACCGAAAATACTTTTGTTTGTTACCGGGCTGGCGATCAACCCAATAATGCATTTTCTCTTAACGTACTGAAAGCAGGAGAAGTGGCCGCCAACGCGGGTACTTCAGGAGTTTTATACGGATTGAGCGACAAAGTTACCTTCGATAATTTTTCCAGAGTAAACCCATTTGCACATGTCAATTACGAAAAAGAACATATCAAACTCGGCATTTTAATGTGCATTAACGGCACAGGAATACAAAACACATGGATGCGCAATACGATTGGGAATAAACAGTATTCCTATCAAGAAATGAATCAGCTAGCAGATGAAATTCCGGTTGGTAGCGAAGGTTTGGTAATTCTTCCTTTTGGAAACGGATCGGAGCGAATTTTACAAAACAAACAGATTGATTCTCAGATTCACTGCCTCAACTTCAACCAACATACCCAAAAGCATTTATTCAGAGCTGCACAGGAAGGAATTGTGTTTTCCTTTTATTACGGAATGCAAATCATGAAGGAAATGGGACTGGAAATCAATATAATCAAAGCCGGATATACCAATATGTTTTTAAGTCCGGTATTTGGTGGTATGCTCTCGGACTTGTGCGGACTTCCCGTGGAATTATTCAATGCGGACGGCTCTGTGGGTGCTGCACGGGCTGCCGGTGTGGGATTTGGTTTTTATCCCGACTTTCAGGAAGCCTTTAAACATTTAAAACGTGTAAAACAAATTGAACCTGCACAAAACAATGATTTACACCTCAAAGCCTATGAAAAATGGCTTTCAATACTTAAACTCAATATCAAATAAAAAATAGTTGTCAAACTCAAAATAAAATCCGCTATGGAATATTTTAAAGGAATTAAAAAAATAAAATTTGAAGGCAAAAATTCAGATAATCCATTGTCGTTCAAATATTACGACGAAAACCAGATTGTAGCCGGAAAAAGTATGAAAGATCATTTCCGCTTTGCTATTGCCTATTGGCATACACTCAAAGGCAATGGAGCCGATATGTTTGGTAGTGGGAGTTTCAACCGTCCTTGGGAAAAAGGCGAAAAACCGATGGATATCGCTCATCAAACCATGGATGCCGCTTTTGAATTTTTTGTAAAACTGGGAGTTCCTTATTATTGTTTTCACGACAGGGATATTGCACCCGAAGGAACAAGTTTTAAAGAATCATGCAACAACCTGAAAGTAATGGTTGACAAGGCGAAACAACTACAGCAGGAAACAGGAGTAAAGCTCTTATGGGGAACTGCGAACCTATTCTCTAATCCGCGATTTATGAATGGTGCAGCCAGCAATCCCAACCCGCATGTTTTTGCTTATGCAGCGGCACAGGTTAAAAATGCGATGGATGTTACCAAGGAACTCAGGGGTGAGAATTATGTTTTCTGGGGAGGTCGTGAAGGTTATGAAACCCTGCTCAACACCAACTTTTCTCATGAACAGGAACAGTTAGCCAGATTTTTCCAGATGGCAGTTGATTACAAAAAGAAAATCGGGTTCACCGGAACACTATTGATAGAACCCAAGCCCAAAGAGCCCACCAAGCACCAATACGATTTCGATTCTGCAACAGTCCTGAATTTTCTACGTGCTTATGGATTGCTTGACGAGTTTAAACTCAATATCGAAGCCAATCACGCAACTCTGGCAGCTCATACTTTCCAGCATGAACTGACTGTGGCTTCAACAGCCGGACGTCTTGGCAGCATTGATGCCAATACAGGCGATATATTGCTTGGCTGGGACACCGATCAGTTTTTGACAAATGTTTACGATGCTACCTATGCTATGTTGGTGGTCCTGAAACAAAACGGACTTGGTAGCGGCGGGTTCAACTTTGATGCAAAACTCAGAAGAAGCTCCACCGATTTGGAAGATTTATTCCATGCTCATATAGGATCTATGGATGCCTTTGCTAAAGGTTTGTTGATTGCAGATGCATTAATACATGATAAAGTGCTGGATAATTTTGTTTCAGAACGTTATTCGGGCTATGCTCAGGGAATAGGTAAAAAGATTATGGATAAAAAAATCGATTTTACGGAACTCGAAAAATGGGTATTCGAAAACGACGAACCAGTCGCCAAAAGCGGAAAACAAGAATACTTAGAGAATTTGGTAAGTAAATACGTAGGAAAGTTCTAGATAGAAAACCAAGAATCCGAAGTAGAAATGAGCACTTCAAATCCACTTAGCAATCGAAAAAGCTATCGCTAAAATTGATTCTCAGTAAGTCTACTCCCTTCGTGGTAAAGCTATATCCTGCAAATCGCTGTGTTTTCTTTTGAAGCCGCCATCCTACTTTAGCTCATTTTTTCAAATTATCCAAAATGGGTTTTTTAGTGGCTTTCAATACTTTTTGCACCATATCATTCTTCATCTCGAAGATTACTACTTTGTTTTCCCCTTTTTTGAGCCAACAAGCTGGAATATACAAAGTTTGCTGCGGACCGATATTCCAGTATCTTCCCAGATTATGACCATTGATAAAAACAATTCCCTTACCCCAACTCTGCATATCAAGAAATACATCACCTGTAGTTTTCAATCCAAAGGTTCCGCTGTAAAAAGCTGGTTTCCCGGCAGTAGAAACATTCTGTTTTTTGCTCAATTCCGGAACAGAATCGAACGGAATCCTGTACATATTCCAATTTCCCCTTAGCTCCATACCGTTGAGGGTAACAGCAGAAATAATTCCTTTTTTGTTGTTTGGAATTTCTGCGCCATAATTGATTCTACCCATATTTTCAACAAAGATTTCCAGTAAAGCATTGGCTGGAATATCCACTTCAAGAGAATAGGTTTTCGTCATCCTGTTTAACTCTCCAACTCTTTTTCCATTGATATACACCAGTGCATAATCCCGCAATCCACTAATATTCAAATTCCCCTTCATTTCTGTTTCTATTTTATGACTGTACAACACATACCCATAACCCTGTCCGAGCATTTCAAACGTCAAGGGAACATCTGACACAATGGGTTTGATTGACTTTTTCCAATCAAAGAAGTCATAATGTGTCAATTGAATATCCGGAATAGAGATTACCGGAATATTCGCCGGTATTGCAGGCAGCGAATCTGTTGAATATTTCTGCATCAGAGAACGGAAAGCCATGTATTTATCTGTTGGCCAACCGGCTTCGGATATGGGTGCATCGTAATCGTAGCTGGTGATATCAGGTTGGATGTCACGATTTGCATCGTAATTGGCACCGGATGTAAAGGCAAAATTGGTTCCCCCATGAACCATGTAAATATTGAAACTGATATTGTTTTGCAAAAAAACTTCCAGTTGCTGAACACTTTGTTCTGCAGGTACTCTTATAAAATCTTCACCCCAATGGTCTAGCCAACCCGGATAAAACTCTCCAACCATATATGGCCCCATCGTATTCGTAAAAGGATTTACAGCCTTTTTCAGATTTTCAATGTTGGTTTCTCCATTGGCTGTTGGCAAAATACCCGGTATTGCCCCTTCCTGAAACAGCCAGGAACCGTCAGAAGTAAAAAAAGGGACATCAAAACCAGCATTTTCCAGCATTTTCTTAATTGCATAATAATATGTTCTGTGCTGTTCCATCGGAATATCCTTTCGCTGTGAAACATAAGAACCAAACTCATTTTCGACCTGAACCATAATGATCGGTCCGCCATGCGTCATCTGCAAATCGTTCAGTTGTTCAGCCAGCTTATGTATATAAATATTGCAGGAATCCAGAAAAGGTTGATTGGTACGAATAATCAGATCCTGATTATTCTGCAACCACCAGGGATATCCTCCAAAATCCCATTCAGCACAAACATAAGGTCCGGGACGTAATATCACCATTAAACCTTCTTCCTGTGCTATTTGGATAAAAGCCCGGAGATTTTTATTTCCGCCTGAGAAATTCCAGACTCCCGGAGCCGTATTATGATAATTCCAGAAAACATACGTTGAAACGGTATTTAATCCCATTGCCTTCATCATCTGAAAACGATGCCGCCAATATTCCTGCGGCACACGGGCATAATGCATTTCCCCGGAATGTATCTGTATGACTTTCCCATCGTACAAAAACTGACCGCCTTCAATTGCAAAACTATGCTTTTGATCCTGACATTTAGCTTGTTCCGCAAACGAAAGAACTAAAAGTAAGCTTATGAAAATCAAGTTTTTCTTCATAAATTCTGTTTTAATAAACTTCAATACCTGATAACACCGGACAAGCTCTGGAATCGATAATACGAACCCTAATTTTTGATGTCGTGATTGAATCAATTTTTAATATTCTTTTGTGTCCGATGGTTGTTCCGTTAGCAACGGTTTTCCACTGACCGTTCTCCATCGCTTCCACAAAGAATACTTTGACCCGCTGACCTAAACGAATATACTCCTTCAAAACAATGTATTTTACCGGAATTTCTGTTCTCAGGCTGATTTCAATACTCGCTGTCAGAACCGAATCATCAGTTGTCCAGTACGTTTCCTTATTCAAATCAATAAGATTTCGTACTGCAAAATCACTGGAATTTCCACGTACCGAACTTGCTTTGATTTTTGCATTCAGAGCCAGATTATGCGCAAAAGCCGAATCCAGCATTTTCCGGAATCCCTCCAGAGATTTTATATCGTTTTCATGGATCAAACCACGACGATCAGGCGGAACATTCAGCAGCATCAGAGAACCACGACCCACTGTTTTCAGGTAAATATCGAACAATTGTTCCGGTGTTTTCACCTGATTGTCTTCCTTCGCATGATAAAACCATCCCGGACGAATAGAAACATCGGCTTCAGCAGGAATCCACTGTTTACCTTTTTCAGAACCCGTTCCCAGCAGTTCACAAATCCCACTTTTGCCCGGGTATATTGAATCCGTATCAATCATATTCCAGCAGATGGTGTTAACTTCTCCATTTTCATTGCCACACCAGCGAACCCCCGGACCAGCATCGCTGAAAAAGATCACGTTTGGCTCCATATTTCTCACCAGATTAATCGTTGTAGGCCAGTCATAATAAGTCTGTCCGTTTATCGACCTTTTTTCATTGGCACCACCGTAGTAACCAGTCCCACCATTGGCTCCATCAAACCACATCTCGAACACAGGTCCATAGTTTTTAAATATCTCTTTCAGTTGGTTCCTGTAATAATCAATATATGCCGGGCTCGCATAATCAGCCCGATTACGGTCCCAAGGAGAAAGATACACCCCAAACTTAAGATTATTTTGCTTGCAGGCATCTGATAACTCCTTTACAATATCACCTTTCCCCTTTTTGTAAGGCGAATTTTTAATGCAATGCTCAGTATATTGGCTTGGCCACAGGCAAAATCCGTCATGATGTTTACAGGTCAGAATTACACCTTTAAATCCTGCATTCTTCAGCACATTGACCCATTGATTTACGTCCGTTTGTGCAGGATTGAAAACCTGTTCCGATTCATTTCCCATGCCCCATTCAAGGTCGGTAAAAGTATTGGTAGTAAAATGGATAAAGGCATTCATTTCCATCTCATGCCAGGCAAGCTGGGCCTCTGTTGGCAAAGGATAAACAGGAGCAGGAGGATTGATTTGGGCTTTCGCCCAAAAACCCGTTATCATCATTCCAATTAGAATCAAATACTTGATTTTCATAAACATAGAATAAATTAATCGTCCACATTAAGTTTCAAATATACAAATTCATTAATTGGGAGTTCTTTTATTCCAGTAAAATCCTGCAAAAAACCGAAAACCAAATTTGATTTTGAAATCGTTTTGGTTTTATTAAGAATTCACTATCTATAACGAATGTGCAATAACAGATAATTCAGGCAAGCTCAGCCAATGTGTACAAAATTCGTATTCAGCCGAATGGCGATTCGAGCTCACAATCAAACCTCTCTCATTTAAATACTTGTCAACAAGGTTCCGATACCAAAGGGTAGCTTCTTCATCCAAGGCTGTGGAAGGTTCGTCAAGCAACACAAAATCTGATTGGGAAAGGAAAGCCAGCGAAAGTTTTACACGTTGTTTCATTCCTGACGAAAAAGAGGAAATTGCCTTATCGAGATGTTTTTTCAATCCTGAAATTTCAGCCACATCCGTAATTCCAAAATTCAAGATAAAAGGCTTCAATCTGACGTGGAATTCGAGTAGTTCCCGAAATGTAAATTCTTCGATCAATTCGAGATACGGAGCTGTAAAATTAATATACGTATAAACAAGATTTGGGTCAACCTCCTTATTATCAACAAAAAATAAATATTTCCCGTTGGTTGGCATCGATAAACCTGCAAGAATTTTCATCAGGGTGGATTTTCCAGAACCATTTGCCCCAAGAAGAGCATAGGTTTCCCCTTTCTGAAAAGTAAAACTCAGATTCTTAAGAATCCAGTTGTAATAATATTGTTTTCCAACCCCCTGAATTTCAATTTGCATACAACATTTATTTCGATTGAAAAACAAAGGTACATGAATTTCCTACACCATTTTCTTAGGATCAACCCATTTGTCAAAGTCTTCTTCACTAACCAAGCCCAGTTGAATGGCAGCTTCACGAAGGGTAATATGTTCCTTGTGTGCTTTTTTGGCAATGGCTGCCGAATTATCATAGCCGATATGAGGATTCAACGCGGTTACCAACATCAGGGTATTATCCAGATTCTTCTTGATATTCTGAAGATTCGGTTCAATGCCAATTGCACAATTATCATTAAAGCTTACGCAGGCATCCCCCAACAATTTAGCAGACATCAGCAAATTATAAATCATCATGGGTTTAAATACGTGAAGCTGGAAATGTCCATGTGTTGCTGCTACAGAAATGGCTGTATCGTTCCCGATAACCTGTGCACAAACCATTGAAAGTGCTTCATTCTGAGTAGGATTTATTTTTCCTGGCATAATAGATGAGCCGGGTTCGTTTTCAGGCAGAAAAATTTCACCGATAGAACACCGTGGGCCAGAAGCCAGCAAACGTGTATCATTTGCAATCTTCATCAGGCTAATAGCCAACGATTTTAAAACGCCGGAAACTTTTACCAATGCATCATGTGCCGAAAGAGCTTCAAACTTATTGGGAGCTGTAACAAACGGATAAGCTGTTAATTCAGCAATCTTTTGTGCAGAAAGCACATCGAATCCTTTGGGAGCATTAATTCCCGTACCTACGGCTGTTCCTCCCAAGGCTAATTCTGAAAGATGAATCAAACTGTGTTTCAAGTCAGCAATTCCATGTTCGAGCATTGAAACATATGCCGAAAATTCCTGCCCAAGAGTAAGCGGAGTTGCATCCATCAAATGGGTACGTCCAGTTTTTACAATATATTGAAATGCATCAACTTTTTGAGCCAGTGTTTCTTTAAGTTTTTCTATTCCGGGCAGTGTAACCTCAACTACCATCTTGTAAGCAGCAATACTCATGGCAGCAGGGAATGTATCGTTCGACGATTGTGACTTATTTACGTCGTCATTAGGGTGAATAAAGGTTTTTCCGCCCATCTCTCCTCCACGCAAAACCTGGGCACGATTTGCAATTACCTCATTCACATTCATATTTGTTTGAGTTCCGGAACCTGTTTGCCAGATTACAAGCGGAAACTGATCGTCCAGTTTCCCTTCTAAAATTTCATCACAAACCCTGCAAATAAAATCTTTCTTTTCCTCCGACAGAACACCTAATTCGAAATTGGCCAAAGCCGAAGCTTTTTTCACGATCGTCATTGCCTGAATAATTTCTATTGGCATAGAAGCCTGCGGGCCAATTTTAAAGTTATTGAGCGACCGCTGGGTTTGGGCTCCCCAATATTTATCGACTTCTACCAAAACGTCACCAAGACTGTCATGTTCTATTCTGGTTTTCATTTTCTTAAGTATTAAAATAATTGAAAACGGGTGATTTAAATAGAAAACAATAAAGAATTGCAAATTGTTTTGCAGCTCTTTATTATTTATTTCGTACTAATTAATCCCTCAATTTCTTCCACAGGGTCACCAATTACAGCTTTATGACCCCGCTCAACAATCGGACGCTGGATAAGCGATGGGGTTTCGATCAAAATCTGCAGCCACTCATCTTCATTAAACTGCTTACCTTTCAGGTTTTTTTTGAAATAATCCTCCTGTGTACGAACCAGCTCGCTGGGCTGTTTATTGAGTTTTTGCAGCAAAACAGAAAACTCAGTTTTTGTAAGTGGATTTTTAAGATATTCACACACAACAGGTTCAAAACCTTTTTCTTTCAAATATTCGAGACCAGCTCTCGATTTTCTACAACGGGGATTGTGATAAATCTTTATCATGACTAGCGTTCTTTACTTCCATATTCCATTAAATAAGCTTTGATGAAATCGTCAAGATCTCCATCCATAACAGCCTGAACGTTTGAAGTCTCTACCGAAGTACGTAAATCTTTTACCATTTTGTAAGGGTGCATCACATACGAACGAATTTGAGAACCCCACTCAATTTTTTTCTTGGTACTTTCGATGGCATCTATTTTTTCACGTTTCTTACGCAACTCCTGTTCGTACAACTGAGATTTAAGCATTTGCAATGCTTTTTCACGATTTTGCATTTGTGAACGCGTAACCTGGCACTCTACAATAATTCCGGAAGGTTCGTGACGTAAACGTACGGCCGTTTCCACTTTATTTACATTCTGGCCACCCGGGCCACTGGAACGAAATGTATCCCAACTAATATCTGCCGGATTAATGTCGATGTTAATATTATCGTCGATAACAGGATAAGCATATACCGAGGCGAAAGAAGTATGGCGGCGGTTGTTGGAATCAAAAGGAGACAGACGTACCAAGCGATGTACCCCATTTTCACTTTTAAGATAGCCATAAGCATACTCTCCTTCAATTTCGAGAGAAACTGATTTAATTCCGGCCACATCTCCTTCCTGAAGATCGAGGGTGTTGACTTTAAAGTTACTACGTTCACTGTATCGAATATACATACGCATCAGCATTTCTACCCAATCCTGACTTTCGGTACCACCGGCACCTGAATTTATGGTAAGAACCGCATTCATATGGTCTTCTTCTCCGCTGAGCATGTTTTTAAACTCAAGATTTTCAAGAAGTTTACAAGAACGCGCATACTCTTTATCCAATTCTTCTTCTGAAGCCTCACCAAGTTCAAAAAATTCAAACAACACTTTTAAATCGTCTAATGAAGCGACAATCGCATCATAGGCTTCTGTCCAGTTTTTAACCTGTTTGATATGCTTAAGAACCTTTTCGGCTTCCTTAGGGTCATCCCAAAAGTTCGCAGCCTGCGTTTTTTCTTCTTCCGATTGTATTATCGACAGCTTCCCATCATAGTCAAAGGAACCTCCTCAGGTCGCTGACTCTTTTCTCCAGTTCACGGATTTGCTCGTTTGTAATCATAATTTTAAAAAAGTAGTTTTTGCAAAGGTACGATTTCGTAAATGTTTTCGCAATTGTAAAAATGGGGAAATAATAACGAATGATTAAGAGATAATGCAAAAGCTTCTTTATTCTTTTTCACTACCTTTGCACCCTTCAAAACAATTTACGCGAATGTCAAACGAACTGATTTTTTTCTCTCTCTTTATTGCCTTTATCACAGGTATGCTACTCCTCGATTTAGGTGTTTTTAGTAAGAAAAGCCATGTTGTTCCATTCAGGGAAGCGCTTATCTGGACTGGTGTATGGGTATTGCTTTCCGTTGGTTTTTATTTGATTATCCGCACTCACGGTGATTTGATTCACGGAATAGATAGCCTGGATAAACTGAAAGCAATTGTTTCAAGTCATCAACATCCAATTAATATTGAAGGACTTGATTTTAATACAGCACTGGATGTGTACCGAAAAAATCTTGCACTGGAATACTTTACAGGGTATTTGATAGAGTATGCTCTTTCGGTAGACAATGTATTCGTAATCATCATGATTCTTTTAGCATTCAACGTAAAGCAAACCTATTACAAGCGGGTACTTTTCTGGGGAATTCTCGGAGCCATCATAATGCGCTTTATTTTTATTTTTCTCAGCGCAGCACTTATTCAGCAATTTGCATGGGTACTTTATGTATTTGGAGGATTACTTGTATTTACGGGTATTAGAATGTTTCTCAACCGAAACAATGATGAACATATTGAAACCGAAAAACATCCTATTGTTCGTTTTGCATCCAAACACTTTGCTGTTTACCCAAAATTTGTAAAACATCATTTCTGGATTACCAAAAAAGGAAAACGGCTAATGACCCCTCTCTTTTTGGTATTGCTCGTAGTTGAGTTTACAGATGTAATTTTTGCCGTTGATTCCGTACCTGCTATCTTCTCAATCACACAGGACCCATATATTGTATTCTTCTCTAATATATTTGCAATCATTGGGTTACGCTCATTATTTTTCTTATTGGTAAATGTTATGAATACATTCCATTATCTTAAAATTGGATTATCAGTGTTACTTACGTTCATCGGGGCAAAAATGATTTTTCATCACTGGCTGAAAGAAATCGGATTTACCACTGCTCATTCATTATACATAGTGGTAGGTATTCTGGCACTTAGCGTTATTCTTTCATTGATTTTCCCTAAAAAAGAAGTTGTTCAATCGTAATATGTTTGTTTTTATGAAAAAGTTAGGATTAATTGCTCTCCTTGCAGTTGTAATGGTTTCCTGCTCATCGGATACTATTTTTGAGAAACGTGAGTCATTCCCCGATCTGAAGTGGAATCGCTTTAAAGAGTTAACCTTTAACGTACCGGTAACCAATGTCGAAGATGGATACGACATCATTCTCACCCTTCGCCATATAACTCAATACCCTTTTGACAACTTGTCTGTTGAATTTCTGACGGTTAGCCCAAGTGGGGAAGAAAGAGTTTCTTCACACAGCATTCCATTGAAAAATAAGGATGGGAAATTCACAGGTGATGTTGCCGGTGATTTATGGGATGTAGAATTTAAATTGCGTGAATATGTGGTATTTTCTGAAAAAGGAACCTATAAAATGACCATTGGCAACACGATGACTTATTTGGATACTCCCGGGATTATGGATGTTGGATTGAAAGTGGTAAAAAGCAAAATAGAGCTGTAAAACTATGAATGCGAACAGGTATCACCAACAGTTGGAACCCGTTTTGCGAACATTGCCCGATAACCCGGGCGTATACCAATATTACGACGAATCAGGTATTCTGATTTATGTAGGCAAGGCAAAGAACCTGAAAAAACGAGTTCTTTCCTATTTCAACAAAGACCTGACTCATAGTGGAAAAGTGCGTGTGTTGGTAAGTAAAATTGCCGAAATCCGCACCATAGTGGTCGAAACAGAGCTCGATGCACTCCTGCTCGAAAATAACCTGATTAAAAAGCATCAGCCTCGTTACAACGTGATGCTTAAGGATGATAAAACCTATCCCTGGATTTGTATCAAAAATGAAGCGTTTCCACGTGTTTTTTCTACACGTAAGCTGATCCGCGACGGATCACTGTACTTTGGTCCTTATGCTTCAATACGTATGATGAACACCTTACTGGAGCTTATCCGGCAACTGTTCCAGCTTAGAAATTGCAGCCTCAATCTTTCTCCAAAGCAAATTGAAAAGTCCAGATACAAAGTTTGCCTGCAATACCACATCAAACAATGCAAAGGTCCTTGTGAAGGATTGCAAACAGAAGAAGATTACCGGGAAACCATCGATCAGATTAAAACGATCATCAAAGGAAATATTAGTCTTGTCATCAACGAATTGAAAGATATAATGATGAACTATGCCTCGAAAATGGAGTTTGAAAAGGCACAGATCGTAAAAGAAAAAATTGAATTACTCGAAAAATACCAAAGTCGTTCAGCAGTGGTAAGTCCAACCATTGTGAACGCAGATGTACTCTCTATTGTAACCGATGAACAAAGCGGTTATGTAAATTTTTTGAAAGTTTTTCATGGAGCAGTGGTTCAATCGCATACTATTGAACTTAAGAAAAAACTGGATGAAGCTCCCGAAGAACTGCTCGAAATGGCATTGATAGATCTTCGCCAGCGTTTCGATTCGGATGCACACGAAATAATTCTGCCTTTCAAACTTGATCTTGAAATACCCGGCATCACGTTTACTGTCCCCAAAATTGGTGATAAAAAAAAGTTGCTCGAACTCTCTGAACGCAACGTGAAATACTATATTCTGGAAAAGCAGAAGCAGAAAGATTTGGTTGACCCTGAACGACATACCCGCAGAATCATGACTCAGATGATGAAGGATTTACACATGAATGTAGAACCACGTCATATTGAATGTTTCGATAACTCGAATATTCAGGGGGAGTACCCTGTTGCTGCAATGGTAGTTTTTCGTAACGGAAAGCCCTTCAAAAAAGACTATCGCCACTTCAACATCAAAACGGTAGAAGGTCCGAATGACTTTGCTTCGATGGAAGAGATTGTTTATCGGCGATACCACCGAATGTCCGAAGAAAAGCAGGAACTTCCGCAACTCATTGTGATTGATGGCGGAAAAGGCCAGTTGGGTGCTGCTATGAATAGTCTGCTAAAACTTGGTTTAACCGAAAAGATAAAAGTTGTAGGCATCGCCAAACGATTGGAAGAGCTTTATTTTCCGGGAGATCCAACCCCCCTTTACCTCGATAAAAAGTCAGAAAGTCTAAAGATTATCCAACATATCCGGGATGAAGCCCATCGATTCGGAATTACACATCATCGCAAACGTCGTGAAAAAGGAACCATTAAAACAGAGCTCACCGAAATACGAGGCATAGGATCAACCATTTCTGAAAAATTACTCCGACAATTTAAATCCGTAAAAAATATTCGTAAAGCCTCCTTGGAAGAACTTATCAGACTCATCGGAAAAAGCAAAGCGACACTGGTTTGGAAATATTTTCAGGTAAAAGAATAATAAGGTACGTTCGAGAAACACAGTTTATAAACGTTAAATTAAAACTTTTCTCAAATCAATTATTTTACTGTATTATTCTTCCCTCCGAAAAATGTTTTGTCGTGGAGTTATTTTCCCTTTTGTTCTCAAAATAATCAGATAGCCCAAAATTATTGGTACAAATGGAATCAGAAATCTCCCGTGTAAATCAATAATAGCAAAATAGGTCGCAATCAGAAGAAACCCTCCAGCTAATAAAAGAACATAACCAATAACTATCGATTCTTTCAATTTTCTTTTTTTTCC
Source organism: Bacteroidales bacterium (assembly GCA_963667975.1). GTDB lineage: Bacteria > Bacteroidota > Bacteroidia > Bacteroidales. The sequence goes on along the minus strand of OY764079.1, from coordinate 1,537,739 downwards.
CTTATCACAGGATTCTCTGACAAACTGAGAATCAATCATATTTATAATAAACCGGATAGTTTCCTTATCCATATTTTTCTGATCAAGTTCTTTTCGGATATCGGCATAATCACAACCCTCTCTTTTTTTTTGAAGATAAAAATCTATAATCAGATTTAAATTTTCATGCTGTTTATCATTCATCGTTCAATGATTTTTGACGGAAATTTTTTGAAATCAAAATATTCAGGAAGACTGTATCATTTCAGAAACCCTTATTGTGATCCAAATTATTGGAACAAATCTACGTAACTCCAATATATCTTACACTCAATTCAAAAATAGACAAAAATCAGTTAACAGATGAATTTAAGAACAATAAACTATTTTACCCTAATTTCTCTTTCACAAAAGCAACAATTTCGTTCATGGCTTCCACTGCTTCGGGAAACATCGGGGCAAGCAAAGGATAGCAGTGAACCATACCGACTCCTTTTCGGAAGGTTGCATTTACACCCGCCTCACAAGCTTTTTGCACAAACTTTTCTCCATCGTCGAAGAGTTCATCATCTTCCCCTGAATTAATAAAAATAGACGGAAGTCCATGTAAATCGCCAAATAAAGGAGAGATCAACGGGTTATTTGCCAAATCTTTTCCAATATAGTGTTTAGCAAATACTATCCAGCTGTTTTGCGGAGCTACTGAAACTTTATGTTTAGTTTGATACGACAAGCTTGAACAGGTCAAATCAGTCCATGGAGAAATTGCAACGGCAGCAACCGGTAATGAAATGTTCTGCTCTTTCAATCCCAACAGGGTAGCCAGACATAATCCTCCTCCGGCAGATTCCCCGGCTATCAATACATTTTCGGATTTAAACCCATTAGAAATAACCCATTGATATATCGTTACAGCATCCTCTAATGCGGCCGGAAACGGATATTCCGGGGCAAGCCGATAATCAAAAATTAACGTTGTGAATCCACAATTTTTTGCAAAAGCGGAAACAAATCCACGATGGTCACTACAAGAGCCTGATACATAACCACCCCCATGAACATACAAAATCAGTTTCTCCGCGGGAGCATTTTCAGGTGTTATCCATTCAGTCTTCATTCCTGCAATAAACTGTTCTCTGATGGTAATATTTTGAGGTATCCTGGAATATTTACGTGCACTTTTTTCGCAAAGCTCCCGAAATGCTGGAATAGAACTATGCATAAAAAACTTTTCTCTTCTGAGCTTTCCTTGAAGCAGATGTCTGTTTCTCATCATAAAATTAAACATCTTACTTTTAAAACTTGTCATCGCTGTATGAATGTTGAAATTGGAATGCAAAATTCGGAAACCGAAACGACAAAAAAATTCACCTATGTTAATTCCGGGCATTTCTGGAATGTTTTTTTCGGATACGGCTCAACGATTGAGGCGCAATTCCCAAAAAACTTGAGAGGTGCTTCAGGGGTATTTTAGGAAGTAAGTCAGGGTATAAAACCTGAAGTTTCAGGTATCGTTGTTCGGCTGTCTCTGTTTTATTTTCAAGCAATAATTCCTCAGTATAGCTCTGAACTTCATGCACAAATTTACGCGTAAATGTATTCCATGATTTAAGTTCGAGCAATTGATTCGCCTGTTCCAGCGAAGTTTGCCAGACAATTGTCCGGGTAATTGCCTGAATATTCTCCATTGCCGGAGTACAATTGCGAAAGCTGTCCTTAGACGTAAAACAATAAGGCGCAGTGGTGAAAAATTTGGTGATATCGTTTCCTTCTTTCAATACAAAACAGCGAATCAATCCTTCCTCCAGAAAATAAAAATACCTGCAAATATGTCCTTCCATAAGAATCAATTCATTGCGGGCAAATTCTTTCTGCTCAAAAGCGTTATTAATGACATCCCATTCTTTATCAGATATTTCAGTGTAGTTTTCGATAAATTTCCGAAAAGGATGCATAGGATAGTAAATTTAAAAATTAATAAACGATATCAACAGTATAGGATTTGACAAATCAGCTACGATTGGGGTGAAAAATTCATCAGAATTCAATCCAGCCAGCCTTATTTTGAAATAATGAAATAGAGATGCCTAAATTCATTTTTACACACCACAGAAACTGTTAAAACCTATCAAACTGCACTTTATTAAAACATCTTCCTATCTCAAAGCTCATGGAGATGATTTTGCAAATACGCAAGTCGAATATTCTGGAGTGCCCCGGTAGTATTCCTTTTGTTTTCCATACTTGTTTACAACGCCCAAAATTACAATACATATATTAATTTACAATAGATTACATAGAAATTTCCAGAAAAAGAAGAAAATCGAGATCAGTGAGACATATCTAAAAACAAATTATTAAATTTGATCTCAAACCTGAATATTTTCCCCTTACAAACAATCATTGATTAAAAATCAAACAAGTCTTATATTAGCGATATCTCTTTTGCGACATCATTGACAATCATGCAGAAAATGAAATACATAATAATTTTTACATTCTTTCTTAATCATATATTCTTTGCAAACGCTCAATGGCAACCAACAAATGGTCCTGTTGGTGGATTTGTCCGAAATTTTATTTTTGATAGTACTCATATTTATGCAGCTACTGGTAGTGGCGTACTTGTGTCAAATAACAATGGAAATTTCTGGTCATTCCAAAACACAAATCTAAAAAGCTGCGACACCAAATCTTTTGCTCGAATTGGCAATTATGTTTTTGTTTCAACAGATGAAAATGTATTCCGCTCTAACGATCATGGGCAAAGTTGGGAATCGGCGGGCACAGGATTAAATGGCGAATATGTAAAAACTATTATAGCGTGTAATAATGTTCTGTTTGCAGGAACTTATTTACGTGGAATTTATCGTTCACAAGATAGCGGAGCCACATGGACCGCAATAAATAATGGTTTGTCAGCAAAATATATTTACTGGCTAACGACAGATGGTACGAATATATATGTAGCAACATATGGTAATGGAATTTACAAATCAACGAATATGGGTGATAGTTGGATTGCTATTAATAACGGAATAACAGATTTGAATATCATGACAATGACTTTTTTTGAGGGTAAACTTTACGCAAGCACGATGGGTTCTGTCATATATGTTTCAACAAATAGTGGTAACTCCTGGACAATACTTGGAAGTAGTATCCCTTCCGTAAAAGGATTCACCAGCCTGAAAGGAAATCTTTATGCAGGTACATTTGGAAGTGGGGTATATAAATCAACAGATTCAGGACAAACATGGATAGCAACAAACTTGGGACTTGCTGAAAGTGACATATGGGCTATTGGGACCAGTGATTCTGTATTATTTGTTGGAGTAAGTAATGGTCATATATATAAAAGTGTTAATGATGGTTTATCTTGGTCGCTTTGTAATAATAGCAATACATTTAGCGCAAGTATCGGCTCTATTGCCTCTAGTGGAACAACATTAATTGCAGGTTCTCACGGATCCAAGCTTTTTACGTCAACTAATGAGGGTTTATCATGGGCAGGAACGAACACAATAGGTACGGTTGAAATTCGCTCGGTAATTTCTAATGGTTCATTGGTCTTTGCAGGAACTGATATGTTGGGTTTGTTTAAATCGACAAACAATGGATCTTCTTTTACTGCATCAAATGTAGGATTGACAAGTAAATGGATCCAGTCTTTCACTTTTTGCGGAAGCAACGTATTTGCAGGAAGTGGTGAATCGGGCGTTTTCTTTTCCACAAACAATGGAGCAAGCTGGACGGCCGCAAACTCTGGCATTGGATGCAATAATATTACTGCTCTAGCTTCAAATGGAGTATTTGCTTTCGCAGGAACAAATGATTGCGGTGTCTATATTTCTAATTCTGGTGGCACAAGCTGGACAGCAATAAACAATGGATTACCAACTACCAGCATCACCTCTTTACAATACATCAACAATTACCTGATTGCCGGAACAAAAAAAGATGGAATATTTGTATCAAATAATAATGGAGCAACCTGGAGCGCCGCTTCCAATGGACTACCCTTAAATTCGAACATTCGTTGTTTGTGCGTTAACGGAACGTCTATATTCGCTGGAACAGGAAATGGAGAAGTATTTTTAAGCAATGATTATGGAAATAATTGGATTTGGGTAAGTGATGGATTAACTGGTTCTCCAATCTTATCGTTATGTGTATCCACGAATAACTTATATGCTGGAATTAATGCTGGAGGCGTCTGGAAAAGACCATTATCAGAAATCACAAAAACAAATGATCTCAATAATCGAACGCTTGCCAGTATCTACCCCAATCCGACTAATGGTAAACTATATATAAACGGTGGTTACAATTTAAAATCATTTGATATTTTAAATATTTTTGGCAACACAGTTTATTCATTAATACCCAATAATATTCAATCAATACAAGAAATAGACCTTTCAAATATTCCGAAAGGAGTGTATTACATAAAATTTATCGATAGAGATACAAAATATATTCAAAAAATCGTCATTCAATAAAAAAATCTAAGACATTATACAGGCCTCATATTCAACTGAATTAAAAATGCCAAAGGTTTAAAACAGCAAATACAACTTGCAAAAAATAAATATCCACTCTGTTATATATTGAAACAGCATTAAATCATCTTACATTTGACAAATAATAATTTAAACAAAGTTTTTTCAAAGCCCAGACTATACTCTATTGTCAAATTTTAAACCAGGTAAATTAAATGGACAATATTTGGAATGCGATACCACTTGATGACTATGAGCAACATATGCAACATGAAACGGTTGGACAACTGCAACTACTCTCAAAATTGACAGGAAAATATCTTAAAAAAATAAAACCAAGGACTGTTATGTTCCTGGGAATCTCAGGAGGAAATGGACTGGAACACATCGATATTAATATCACCAATCAGGTATTTGGTATTGATATAAACAAAAAATACCTTCATGAAACAAACGAAAGGTTTAATAAAGATATTCCCAATCTCAATTTAATAAACCTTGATATATCATCAACTCCAAAGAAAATAGCAAATGTAAATTTAATTTGGGCGGCTTTAATTTTTGAATATGTTGGAACACAAAAGTGCTTTGAGTTTATTAATCATAATATTCAAAACAATGGATTTTTGATCGTGACTATTCAGGCGAACAATGGAGTCCCTTCTGTAAGCCAAACAGGAATAAAAACTATCAAGTTAGTGGGAACGGTATTTAAATTAGTAGATCCAAACGACCTCCTGTCAGTTGCCGATAAATTTGGCTTTAAGAAGATCGATTTTGAAGAAAATATATTACCTAATAATAAGTCATTAAAAACCTATACTTTCCTAAAAACCGACAACAAACTACCAACTATGCTTTAATGCATTTGTTACGATTTAGTTTGACTATCGGAACTAATTAAGTCTCTCTTCTTTAATAATATCGCCATTCATATCTCACAACCTAAGCCTATCTCAATTTTTCCTTAATTATTCACTGCACCATTATCAATCCAGCAAGCAACGGCATTCTTTTGAGTTGCAGTGAGGGATGTATTTTTGTGGTCAGAACTGGAAACAATAATAGAACGGATACCGCTCCTTCCACTATATACTCCTGAATAAGAATTGTATTGATGATGACAGCTTACACATTTAGAACTGATTACCGGAGCTACATCCGTCGTATAAGATTTAACAGTGCCGCTACAGTCGGGTGTAAAGTCTTCATCTTTCGAACACGAAATAAATGCAAGAACTACAATGCTTGCAATGTAAAATAATCGTTTCATAATTCTAAATTTAGTCTTTGATCCATATTTTCGATAATCAAGTATCTCATACCTGAATTTGATTTATCGAAAAGAATGTAAACTTTTCAATTGCATCCTACGCCTGTTATTAATCCCTTATACTCATTATAAAAAACGAAAGAGTCATGCAATTATTTTCTGCATTACAACAAATACCTTTTTCTTTTTTTTGCAAAAATAAGAACCAATTTACGGATTGATTGTTTTTATAATAGAACCTTAAAATAAAAAATATGTTATCCAAGAAATTAGAACAGGTACTTAATTCTCAGGTAGAAAAAGAAATTTACTCTTCAAATTTTTACCTCGCGATTGCATCATGGGCCGAAACGCAAGGATTTGAAGGAACTTCAAAATGGTTTTACGCCCAGGCCGAAGAAGAACACATGCATATGCTGAAGTTCATAAATTATATTAATGAACGTAGTGGCAAAGCCATCGTTCCGGCAGTTGTGCAGCCACCTCTTGAATATACTGACATCCGTGAAGTGTTTAAAATGGTTTTAAAACACGAAGAATATATCTCAAAAGCTATCAACGACATTGTGGGCGTTTGCATAGACGAAAAAGATTACTCGACCCAAAACTGGATTCAATGGTTTGTGAACGAACAACTTGAAGAAGAAAAATCTGTTCGTAGTATTATTGACAAACTCAATTTACTGGGGCAGCACAGTCTTTACCTGTTCGATCGCGACATTATGAGAATGCGTCAGGGAAATAAATAAACCCTGATTTACATTAAAAACTGAACCAAATGCAAATAAATACAAACCAACAAACTACCAATATTATTTTTTAACGCTACGCATTAGAAACAGATTAATTACCAGATACAATATTTCTATTGCGTAATTTTGGATAAGAGGAGTTATTACCCCAAAAGCGATTGGTATTTCCAATCGCTTTTCCTATTCTGATGCTTATCCCGACTGTAAAAACATTAATCCACAACACTATTCTTCAATTCTTTCGCAATGTCTTTAAGCGACAAAATCATAGCATTGGGTACAAGCTGAATAGAAGCTAATGGCATAGCATCCACTTCGGCAGTTTTCGGATCTTGAACAATCGCTTTTCCTCCCCATTCTATAATCGCTTTCAAACCCTTACTTCCGTCATTATTTGCCCCGGTTAAAATAATGCCTATTACCCCTTTCCCATAGGCAAGCGCAGCTGATTCAAACATTACGTCAATGGATGGGCGAGAAAAATTCACCTTCCCTTCAACCGATAGTGAAAGAGTATAATCATCTTCCAACAGTAAATGATAGTTGGGGGGAGCCACATAAACATGCCCGGGAACAACAGACTCTTTATCTTCAGCTTCTTTCACCTGAAATCCGGTTTCACGAGTCAGGTATTCTTCCAAGTATCCTGACGACTGATTTCCAATATGCTGTGTAATTATCACCGGCAAAGGAAAATCTGTTCCCAACTCTTTAAGCAAAGTGAGAATCGCTTTTAAACCTCCGGCAGAAGCACCGATAACTACAATTTTAGCATTCATGTAATTATCAACAATAAATGAACCCTGAATGTTAAATCAGGATTGATATTTTTTGACATATATCTTCTCACTGCGATTTACTTCATCAAAATGATCAGCAAATGCAGTAAATTTTATGCTCTCACGAGAACCCAAACAGAGGATCCCTCCCGGAACCAGACTATCATAAAACAATTTCAAAACTCTGTTTTGCAGTTCACGGTTGAAATAGATAAGTACATTACGGCAAATAATTATATTTACTTCAGCAAACACGCTATCAGTCACCAGATTATGATCGGCAAATACAATGTTTTTCCGTAATGAAGGGTCTAAAATCACCGAATTATATCCGGCTGAATAGTAGTCGGAGAAAGAGTTTATTCCTCCTGATTGCTGATAATTCTGAGTGTATTCTTTTATCTGAACAACAGGATAAATACCTTCACGGGCAATATTCACAACCTTACGATTGAAATCGGTGGCATACAACTGTGTACGCTGAAGCAGATTTTCTTCTTTTAGCAGAATTGCCATTGAATACACCTCCTCCCCTGTTGAACACCCTGCGTGCCATGCTTTTACAAAAGGGTACGTTTTGAGCAAGGGAATAATATCAGTACGCAATGCCTTGTAGAAGCTCGGATCGCGAAACATCTGTGTGACATTAATCGATAAATCCTGTAATATTTGCTGAACGAAGTTATCATCATACAATAGTTTGTGCTGTAAGGCAGAGATATTCGGTAAACCTGATTGTTCAAAACGATGAAGAACCCGACGACGAACATGTGCAGGAGAATAATCTCTGAAATCATAGCCATACTTCAGGTAAATAGCTTCAATCAGTAGCTTTATTTCTATATTGATATTTTCAATTTTTTCGTTCGGTTGGGTCATCGTTTGGGAAAGTTTGGAAAGTTAAAACTCTTTTCAAATCCTGAATATTGAAAGGTTTACTGATAAAATCATCCATACCGCAGGCAAGACAAAGATCACGGTCCTCTTTCATGGCATTTGCGGTCATAGCCACAATTCTCACTGGCTTTTGAATCATCGTTTTCTTTTCGAGCGAGCGGATTTCTGACGTTGCCTCATAACCATCCTTAACCGGCATCATCAAATCCATCAGGATAATATCATATTTTTTCAAACGATACATCTCTACAGCTTTTTCACCATTATCAGCAACATCACAGGCAACGCCTACTTTTTCGAGGGTATATCGTGCCACTTTCTGGTTGATATAGTTATCTTCTACCAGCAAAACCTTGAGAGAAGTAAGTAGCAAAAGTTGTTCATCAATAACCCCTATCGACTTGGATTTTACAATATCCTGTGCCAGATCAAACCAAGCGGTAAACCAAAAATCAGAACCTTCACCCGGAATACTTTCCACTCCTATGGTTCCCCCCATTAGTTGCGAAAGATGTTTCGAAATGGCAAGACCCAAACCGCTACCTCCATAAATACGGGTAGTTGAAGCATCTACCTGCGAAAACTCCTTAAACAACTTATCTTTCCCTTCATCAGAAATCCCGATTCCGGTATCTACTACTCTGAATTTTAACTCAACTCGATTATTCTCATTTCCAACGGATTCACAATGTATGGTAATACTTCCTCTTTCTGTAAATTTCACGGCATTACTAACCAGATTAATGAGCACCTGTTTCAAACGAAGCGGATCTCCAATCAGGTTGTCAGGTACTGATGGATGAATATTTTTATAGAGATCCAAACCTTTCTCATCAACACGTAGTTTCAGAAGACGAATAATTTCCTCTACAGTTTGTTTCAGACTAAACGGAATCTTTTCAAGATCAATCATTCGGGATTCGATCTTAGAGTAATCAAGAATATCATTAATGATACCCAATAGATTATCGCCGGAAACTGTAATAATGTCAAGTAACTCTTTTTGTTCGTCATTTAGCTGACCACCTTGTAAAAGATGAGTCATCCCAATAATTCCATTGAGTGGTGTACGAATTTCGTGGCTCATGGTGGCCAGAAAAACTGACTTACTTCGGGCAGCACGTTCTGCCTCATCCCGGGCAATCGAAAGTTCCAGATTCGCATTTTTAAGCTCTTGTGTCCGTTTTTCCACAAGATTCTCAAGCTGGGTTCTGTAATTATAGAGTTCAAGAAATATTTTTACTTTCCCGATGATGATTTTGGGAGGTATCGGTTTAATAATAAAGTCAACAGCTCCAACTTCAATTCCTTTTTCAACATGAAATTCTTCTTTATAAATAGCAGAAACATAAATAATTGGCAGATTCCGTGTACGTTTAATCTGCCGCATAATTTTCACGGTTTCGTAGCCATCCATTTCGGGCATTTGAATATCGATGATTGCCAGAGCAAAGTCATTATCAAGGCAGAGAGCAAGCGCTTCATTCCCGGAAAGGGCTTTCACAAACTCCACATCAAAATCACCCAAAACCGCTTCAAGTGTAAGCAGGTTTTCGATAATATCATCAACAATCAGAATCTTTGGCTTATTCATAGGATGAAAGCGTTTTGGAGATTATTTATAGAGCCATACTCTGAGAAGCGAAAGAAGCTTTTCTGTATCGATAGGCTTTGCTAAATAATCATTGGCACCAGCTTCAATACATTTTGTTCTGTCGTCTTTCATTGCTTTAGCTGTAAGGGCAATAATCGGAAGCTTTTGAAATTTCTTCTCTTTCCGAATCAGACTAATTGCTTCGTATCCATCCATTTCAGGCATCATAATGTCCATCAGAATCAGATCAATTTCTTCGCTTTGTTTAAGTTTTTCAATGCCTTCGCGACCATTTTTACCTACAATAACCTGCATACCTCTGTCTTCCAATACACTGGCCAATGCAAATACATTACGCATATCATCGTCAACCAGAAGAATCTTTTTGTTTTTCAACACATCTTCGGGTTCGGTAGAAAATGCTTTTTCGGATTTTCCCAGCTTATTGCTTACACTATGCAGGAAGAGTTTCACTTCAGAGAGTAATCTTTCAGGTGATTTTGCTCCTTTTATAATAATACTGTTCGCCAGCTTCTGCAGCTTTTCTTCTTCATTTCTGTTGAGATCTTTACCTGTATAAATAATGATCGGAAGGTTTACTGCAGTGTCGTTGGCTCTGATTTTTTCGATCAGATTAAAACCATTCATATCATGCAAACCAAGATCAACAATTATACAGTCGAAGGTCTCTTTTGCGATGATATTCAATGCTTCGTTCCCGGTATCAGCTGTATGTGTTTTTACATTTATCTGCGAAAGCAATTCAACAATGCTTTTACGCATATTTGAATCATCTTCTACTACCAGAATTTTCCCGGGAGTTTTTGCAATACTTTTCTCGATTTCAGACAAAGCTTCGTTAATGCTTTCCATGCTTACAGGTTTAGTTAAAAAACCCATAATCCCTGATTTTTTGGCTTGTTCTTCATTTTGTGAACCAGAAACTACATGGATAGGAATCGATTTGGTTGCAGGATTTTTTCGTAGGCGTTCTACAACTTCCCAGCCATTAATTCCCGGAAGGCCAATATCGAGCAATATGGCATCCGGTTTGTAATAATCGGCATAATGCAAACCCGTTTCTCCTGATTCTGCAATGATGGTTTTATAGCCTTTTTGTTGTGCAATGTCCTGTAAAACCAGAGAAAATGTTTCGTCATCTTCAATAATCAAAATTAAAGAGTTGCCATCTCCCTGAGTCAAAGGCATCTCTATCGACTTGTGCGCAGACTCGTTTTTAAGAAGGTTGGCGTCTGTTATCTTCTGTTTGGGGAGGGCTGATTCATGAATCACTGATTTTTTTGTAGATAATTCATCGGATTCGGACAATCCTTTTGACTGTTCTGCATCAACAGGAAGCACCAGTGTAAAGCTGGAGCCTTTCCCTTGCTCGCTTTCAACAATTATCTCACCTCCCAATAATTCCGTAAAACTACGTGAAATTGTCAGCCCTAAACCTGTTCCTCCATATTTACGATTTGTATTTCCATCAGCCTGTTGAAAAGCTTCAAAAATCAGATGAAATTTATTTTCAGAAATGCCAATTCCTGTATCCTGAACACGGTAGGCAATCAGCGACTTGCCTTTAAAATCTTTGCGATGTGTAACAAGATTGGAAGCATCTGAAATGATCACTTTCACATTCCCTTTTTCGGTAAACTTAACTGCATTTGAACATAGATTTCTCAAAATCTGCTGCAGGCGTAAGCGATCGGTATAAACCGAATCCGGGGAATCCTTATCAATTTCCACTTCGAAAATCAGGCCTTTTTTTTCAGCCAGCGGAGTAAATACCTGCATCAAATGTTCTTTCATTTCATTGTTCCAAACCTGTTCATGGTTGAGATGCGTTTTCCCGGCCTCAACTTTCGACAAATCAAGAATTTCGTTGATCAGATTGAGCAAATCAGCTCCAGATCCATTGATCGTTTTTGCGTATTCAATTTGCTTTTCAGTAAGATTATGTTGTTTATTTTCAGCCATTAGCTGTGAAAGAACCAAAATACTATTAAGCGGAGTACGTAACTCATGCGACATGTTAGCTAAAAATTCTGACTTATAACGGCTAGCCTGTTCAAGATCATTCGCTTTTCGTTGAATCTCAACACGGGCTTTTTCAAGCTCATCGTTTTTCTTATGAATATCATCCCGCTGTTTTTCAAGCACTTTTGTTCGTTCTTCAAGTTCCTCATTTGTCACACGTAGCTCTTCCTGCTGTGCTTGCAATGCCTCTTCCGAAGCCTTGAGTGCACGGGTTTGTTCTTCGAGTTCTTCATTGCTCTGGCGAAGCTCTTCCTGCTGAACCTGAAGTTCTTCTGCCTGCTCCTGTGTTTTGTGCAAAAGAGATTTCATCTTATCACGGGCATGAGCCGTATGAATGCTGATTGCTATATTCTCGAGAACTATCCGGATAAACTCTTCTTGTAAACTAGTTAGTTCCGTTACAGAGCCTAATTCAATCACTCCCAAACTAGTATCATTATGCCACAATGGAATAAATATCAAGTTTGCAGGAGGCATTTCACCAACAGAGGAGCGAATACGGGTATAATTTTCCGGGACATTGGATATCGTAACAATTTCTTTTTCGCGTGAGGCCTGACCTATCATTCCTTCACCCGATTCAAATGTATAATTAAAATCTTTCCGGCGTGTAAACGCAAAGCTACTGAAAAGTACCAATTTACTAATGTTTTCATCAAGCAGATAAAATGTGCCCACCTGTGCCGGAAGATATTTACAGAGAAAATTAAGAATGTTTCCGGTAAGCATCTGAAGATCCTGCTCTCCACGAATCAAATTATTCAATTCATTCTGCCCATTCTTCAGCCAGTTACGTTTTTTATTTTCGGTTTCGGCTTCCTGTAGTGTCAGTGTCATCTTGTTGATTGCTACTGACAGTTCATCTTTTTCTGATTTTGGGATAATAATTCCGGAATAATCACCCTGAGCAACCTTTTTGGCATGCTCCATGATTTCCATAAAACTCTTCTGCATAATACGAACAGAATTTGAGAGTTCTCCGATCTCATCTTTTCCCACATAATCGTTTACAACCGCCAGGTCCCCCTTTGAAATAAGAGCAAGATTATTTTTTAGTTTAGTTAAGGGCTTGGAAATTATTCCTGAAATTATATAGGTAATCAGATAGGCAAAGAAAGAGAGGCATAGAACAGTGATGATAATCCCATAAACCATGTATGACTGTATCTCTTTATTGACATCATTTATCGCTCTGACAAACTTTTCCTCCGTTTTAAAAAGCTCATGTATACTATTATCTAATTCCACAAGAACAATACTATCTCGGGTATCAATATAATTATACATATCTTTTTTAATATGCTGAGTTTGCTCCAGAGCAGTACCTGCTATTTCAATTGCATTTTTAAACATCGGATTTCCAGACTTATGAAAATATTCCAGCCGACCAGAAATTATCTTTGAAGCACTTTTGTCACTTCCGGTTATCGGTCTGAAAACATCTTCGATATGCTTCTGAAAATCCTCTTCGGACATGCTTTCCTGTAACCTCACAAAATCAATAAAGATCGAATTGATCTCCATAGCAGAATCAAGCTCATGCGTTGCTACCTTAAATTCATCAGGGTTTTTCGTATAAAGAAAAGCATAATATTGACTAATACCATACATAATATGCTTATGATGTGCACGTTCTGCCTTTAAAATATAGCTAACAGCAGAAATTGAATTAAAGAAATAATTTACAACAAATCCAAATAATACAATGCTGAATACAGCTACGACGCTAATTGTTAGCATCTTGTAGCGTATACGCCAATTCATAAATAATTTCTTCATAATGTCTTTGATTTGTAGTTTTCAATAACCTGATGGATAATATCCATCATTTCCTGATATTGAATGGGTTTTGTGATATGAGCATCCATTCCCGCCGCTAAGAATCGTTCAGTATCACCAAGCATTGCATGGGCAGTCATGGCAATAATAGGAATCTCTTTGTTGTTCAATTTTTGGAAATCACGAATTAAACGTGCAGACTCTTCTCCCCCCATTACAGGCATTTGTATATCCATCAACACCAAATCAAAATCCTGAGTTTTAAAAGCCTCAAAACCTTCTTTGCCATTGTTGGCAAGCGTAACATTCCATCCTGATTTTTCAAGAAATCCTTTGGCTATTTTCTGATTTATCGATTGATCTTCAATCAATAAAGCTTTATTTCGAATTGTATTAGCAACTTTAATTGCTGGATCGGCAGTTTGAATCTGTTCTGATTTCCCTAATACCGAAAGCTGTATATTTTTTAACAAATTCAATGCATTGAAAGGCTTCATCGTAAGCAATAGATTGTCAAATGGCTTAAATCTTTCCTGATCCAAAGTTGAACGATCATAAGAACTAATCACAATCTGAATTTTCTGTTCCGTTTTTTTGAGCTCTAACAGGTTCTCAATCATTTGAGTAATCGAAACATCCGTCATATAAAAATCCAAAATAAAAATCACCTTTGAATTTATAAACGAATTTTGTTCAAAGAAATGCAACAGATCCTGACCATTTGCAAACACTTCTCTCTCTATGTTCCAATATTGAAATTGCTCTTCCAAAAAGCTACGATTTGGAGCAAGCGTTTCAACAATAAGCACTTTCAGATTTTCTGGATTTATATTTTGTGACAGAAAAACTGGTTTACTCTGCTCTCCCAAGGGCATACGCAACGTAAAGAAAAAACAACTTCCTTCTCCAATAATACTTTGAACTTCAATAGTTCCTCCCATCAATTGAACTAGTTTTTGTGAAATCACCAATCCAAGACCTGTACCACCGTAGTTTCGGGAAGTTAATTTATCCAGCTGATTGTAAGCTTCAAAAAGCTCAGAAATTTTCTTTTTCTCAATTCCCTTCCCCGTATCAAATACTGAAAATCCAGCAACAACATGCCCGTTTTCTTCGCCTAAATACCTGATATCCAATCCTACATAACCCTTAGACGTAAATTTTACTGCATTTCCGAGAAGGTTTGATATAATCTGACGTAAGCGAAGCGTATCACCTATGACATTATCCGGAAAATCAGGCGATAAGGTTACAATTAAATCCAATTCCTTTTCATAGGCTTTCATATCGAAAAGCGTAGTAGCTTTCGTAATAAAGTTACGCATACTAAAAGGCTGATAGTCGAGCTCCAATTTATCTGCTTCAATTTTTGATATATCAAGGATTTCGTTGATGATCTGCAACAATGTTTCTCCTGACGACTTAATATCTTGAATACGCTCACGTTGTACCTGTGAAAGTGAGTCCATGAGAACCAAATCAGACATACCAATAATTCCATTCATCGGTGTTCGGATTTCATGGCTCATATTCGCAAGAAACATGCTTTTGGCACGTGTAGCCTCTTCTGCCATATCTTTGGCTTTTTCGAGCTCTTCAACTGTATGTTGAAGTATTTCTGTGGTTCTCTGAAGTTCTTCTTTCTGTTTAAAAAAGTTGATGAACGCTGTAATTTTTGCACGAAGTACTTCTATATCAAGAGGTTTATACAAATAATCAACAGCTCCGCTTTCATATCCCTGGAACACATGCCTTCGTTCACGATTGATTGCCGTAACAAAAATAATAGGAATCCCGGCAGTTTTAGGGTTCATCCGCATTAAGCGTGCAGTTTCAAAACCATCCATTTCAGGCATTTGAACATCCATTAATACAAGCGCAACGTCATGATCCAGAAGCACTCCAAGTGCCTCATTCCCAGAACTAGCCTTTAAAATCTCCAACTCCGGAATATCCAGTATTGCCTCAAATGTAATCAGGTTTTCTGGTTTATCGTCAACAACCAGAATTTTATAATTTAAATTCATCGGGTATGATTAGCGTGCAGGTATCTCTCTATTTTTATACTTACAAATATAACAGAAGAATTGCTTATTCTGCAAATTTGAAAATTTATTTTCGCGTTCATTATTCAAGAATAAATATCAGCTTTCATATGCACCGATTAAATATCCGAATATATTTATTTCACTAATTTCAAAATACTTACATGTCAATTACGTTAATTAGCAAATTCCATTAATCTCCTGTAATCAAATATTTAAAGACAATTTTTCTGTAATTTTACATCAAGATTACAGAAAAACTTCTTCTGTGAACTTTTTGAAATGATTTACGTTCTTAATTTCATCCATATAGTTTGATCTTGAAAATCGGAAGACACACATATTATCTGCTTGTACTGTTTCATTTAGTAGTGTTTTTATCAGCTACACTGATTAAGAGTACTCATATTCATACATCAGCACATCATTATTGCGCAGTACATTCCGGTTGTGAAAAAGGTGGCTCTGATACGAATTTTTCATTGGGTGATAAATTATGTATAATCTGTAATCTTGAATTCACTCAGTTTTTACAAGATATTGTTCATTTAAGTTTCGAATTACAACCTCTTCCTTTTTTCCATGCTATACATAAAGTACATGAAGGCTTTATTTTTATTGAAACATCTGTCTCGTTAAGGGCTCCTCCGGTTTCTTAATTTTTCCTTTTTGATTTTTTGGTATTCGTGAAACATCATTGTGTTCGCGTTTGCCGTGTTCAATTTTACCATCAAGTTTCTGATTCACCATCAAGTATATACAAATCAGGAGCATGATGCTCTACAATTTTATTTCTACAAAACAATTTGTACCCAGATGAAACAGAAAATGCTGTTTCTGCTGTTTGCGATACTTATCATGTACGCATCAGCCGAAGCACAAAATAGATATACACTTCAAGGCATAGTTGTTTCTGAAGATGGAAAGGTTCTTCCGCAGGCAAATCTACTATTGACAAAGTTATCTATCGGAACTGCAACTAACCAAAATGGAAGTTTTCAGCTTACAAACATACCGAAAGGAAAGCATCAGCTTATATGCAAGTACCTTGGCTATAAAGAATTAAACCTTGTTATTCTGATTCAGAAAGACACCTCTGTAATCCTGAAAATGAGCCCTCTAAATATTCAAATGAAAGGAATAGAAATTACGGATAATTCTTCTCAAAGCCAAAAACGAGAAAATAGCCTGCAGTTTATTCATATAAACAGAAATTTTCTGATTGAAAACGAAGGAAATAGTCTCATGCAAACGTTGGAAAAATTACCTGGCATTTCAGCTTTAAACATAACCGCTGGTGTTTCGAAGCCAATGATTCGAGGACTTGGGTTTAATAGAGTAGTGGTTACTACCTTTGGTATAAAACAGGAAGGACAGCAATGGGGTGCTGACCATGGGCTGGAAATAGATCCTAATAGTGTTGAAAACATAGAAATTACCAAAGGCCCCGGCTCCTTACAGTATGGGTCGGATGCTATAGGAGGTGTAATCAACATTAAGCAGCCATACTTAACTGTAAAAGACAGTGTTGAAGCAGAAGTTCAACTTAAAGCGAAAAGTAATAATAACTTTTCAGGAAGCACTACAAAGATCAGTTTAAATAAAAATAACCGATTGCTTCGTATCAGAATTTCAGGTGAAACCTACGGTGATTATTCAATACCTTCCGATTCGTTCGAATACAACAACTGGCGACTTCCACTTCATAATCAGAAGTTAAAAAATAGCGCAGGCAGAAACCTAAGTGGAGAAATTATGCTCGGAACGCTGAAGAAGTGGGGGGTTGTCATGACTACAATTAGCAATTATTATCAGAAGATTGGCTTTTTTGCAGGTGCACATGGTATGCCCAATGTAAAAAATCTTGAAGATGATGGGAATCCCTACAATATAGACTTTCCTTACCAACAAGTAAATCATCTGAAAGCAATTGCCAATATCCGCTACTTCAGAAACGGAAAACAGACAGAGATTGATGCGGGCTATCAGTTTAACCATCGTCAGGAATATTCGTATCCACATACTCACGGACTAGGGCCTCAACCTCAGGGAAACCTTGAGATTGACTTCAAACTTCATACCCTTTCTTTTAATATCAAAAAAGAGTTTAAACACAATGAACTACAAACAAAATCCGCAGGCATAAATCTTCAGTATCAGCAAAACACAAAAGGTGGATACGGATTTTTGCTCCCAAATTTCAACTCGTTTTCAGGAGGTGTATTTTATTTACACAAGCAGAAATTCAGTAAAAAATTCAACCTGCAGACTGGAATCCGTTCCGATTTTGCAAAAATCAGAATTAAGCAGTATCTGGAACCTCAATACGGTAACAACGCCCAAATTATCGGCTATTCTCAGCGAAGCCCGAATCTTGATCGAACTTTTTTTAATCTCTCAGGCGCTGCTGGAATCAGCTATCAGCACTCCGATAAATTAGTATTCAGGGCAAACCTGGGTAGTTCCTATAAAATTCCGACAGCGGTAGAATTATCTTCAAACGGAGTACATCATGGTTCGTTCCGGCACGAAATGGGGGATTCGCTTCTAAAGGCTGAACGAGCTTATCAGTTTGATTTTTCGGCAGAACTCACCTCTTATTTCATAGAAATCACATTCTCAACTTATCTCAACTATTTTAAAGGGTATATTTTTTTGAATCCCAGCGGACAGTTTTCATTTCTACCCGATGCAGGACAAATCTACAAGTATGAACAAGCAGATGCGTTGCATACCGGAGCAGAATTAGAAACAGTCTTCAAAGCCAGTAAAAATATTTCATTCCGAAATACTTTTCAGTATGTGTTCGCCCAAAATCTGGAAACAAATTATCCTATACCCCTTACTCCTCCCATGGAGTGGCAAAGCAGTGTCAGATACCAATGGGTACCCCAACGCAACCTGATTAAATCTGTTTATATTGAACCCTCTGCAACAATATCTGCTCCACAAAACAGAGTAGCCAGAAATGAGATAAGCACACCCGGTTATACTCTGTTTCATCTTTCTACAGGAAGTGAGCTTAAGCTGTTCAAACAAACCTTAAATATAAACATTTCTGTACAGAATATTCTAAACCAAACCTATTTCAACCATTTAAGCCTGTACCGAAAGCTCAACCTTCCGGAATCTGGACGAAATTTCACCATCAGTATTTTATATAAAATCAAATAATTAAATTTATCATGAAAACACACAAATTAATTTTTACTGCTCTTTTACTAACTGGTCTGGCCTATGCCGGATGTAGTAAAAATGATGATAATGACAGCACAAAACCTGTTATTACATTGAATTCTCCCGAAGAAGGGGAAATAATTTACGCAGGTACAGATACCAGCATAATATGCCTGAATGCAACATTCAGTGACAACGAAAAACTGAAGCAGTATAAAATCAACATCCATAATGCCGCGGGCCATGGACATAAAAATGGAAACAATTTATGGGATACTACTATTGTTCAGCCACTTGATGGAAGAAGTCGGGATGTTGATTTTGATATCAATCTGGCCAATTTTAATATTGCTGACACAGCGGATTACCATTTTATGGTTTATTGTTTAGATGAAGCCGGAAATGAATCAATGGTTTACCGAACTATTGAGGTTAAATGGCATAGTAAAAAGTAATTCGCTATTGAAGAGTAAAAAACCAGATCTGGCAGGTATTTAGCACCTGCCAGATCTGGTTTTTTCGTGTTCTTAATTTCAATGTTTTACAGCCAATACTCTCCAAACTGTAGAATCGCCCTGATGCAGAGGACCTTCGTCAAGGATAACCTCTTCTTTTCTTAATATTTGGAAATCGAAACCGGAAAAATCGTTTCGAATCATCTCTTCGTTGTAGAGCATTTCTTCCAATTTTGGGCCCGAAGTATTGCGGGCAATATGTTCTTTCGCAAATGCTTCAAAAATCAACATGCCCCCGGGTTTTAAAAAGCTTACAATATGTCTGGCTGCCTGATTACGTATTTCTTCGGGCAGATGGCAATAAATCCAGGCAATTGCATCAAATGACTCAGAGGGATAGTCTGTTTCAAGAATATCACACACATCATACTGAAGCCGAGTATTCTTTTCCCGTGCAAAGAGTAATGCTTTTTCTCTTCCGGATTCACTTTGGTCAAAAGCCATTACATCCCATCCTTTCTGAGCTGCATAAACAGCATTGCGGCCTTCGCCTTCGGCAGAAAACAAAATAGTACCCGGCAATAGACCTTTTAGTTGCTCTTTTAACCACTCATTGGGTTGTTCTCCATAAACAAAACCTTCTTCGGCATAGCGTTGATTCCAGATTTCTTTCATTCTTCAGATTTTAAATTACATGTTCAATACACAACAAAAGGTTAATACAACGAAGATTTGGAATCTTCATGATACTTTTGTCAACAAAACAATCCCCTTTTCAGATTGTTCTCTTATCCCAATACAAAAGAAATGAATAAACTCTGGACTCGCAACTTCACTCTTATGGTTTTGGGAAATCTATTTATGGCCATGGCTTTTTATTTCCTGATTCCCGTCCTCCCAATTTACATTACCGATGTGATGAAGGTTTCCAAAGGGGAAGTAGGGCTTGTTTTTGCAACATATACTCTTGCGGCACTCATTATCCGGCCATTGACAGGAGTTGCACTGGATACATTAGGACGTAAATGGATTTACCTGATATCGATGTTCTTTTTTTCCATGCTTTTTGGATCATATATTTTTGCAAACACCATATTTTTGTTGATTTTAGTACGATTAGCGCATGGTTTTGTATGGGGAATAAATACCACTGCAGGATCAACGATAATTGTTGATTTTGTACCTGCCGAACGTCGTGGTGAAGGTATTGGGTTTTATGGTCTGTCTATGGGTATTGCGATGGCTTTAGCGCCCTATCTGGCAATAAAAATCACAGGAGAAAATAATTACCACGCTTTGTTTATCAGCGCTTTCGTGTTTGCTGTTGTAAGTTTTATTCTGGTATTTTTTATTCGTTTTCCGAAATTCAAAAAACATGAAAATCATAGCGGAATAAAACCCGAAAACTTCTTTACCATGAAAGCTGTTCCTGCATCTTTAAATATCTTATTCATTATGATACCTTACGGAGCAGTGATAACCTTCATCAGCATCTTTGCAAAAGAAAACCATCTTCCAAATCCCGGCTCATTCTTTCTTATTTTCGCAATTGGACTTACTGTTTCACGTATTTTGTCAGGAAAAATATTTGACCGTAAAGGTCCGAAAGGCATTTTGACATTTGGACTTATTTTACTGACAATCAGCATTCCTTCACTGGCTTTTTTCGTCACAAAATTTGGATTTTTGGTTTCTTCACTTATAATGGGAGCAGGTTTTGGAATTACATTCCCGATTTTTCAGGCAATGATCAACAACATTTTGAAGCCACAGGAAAGAGGAGCTGGCAATTCGACGTATCTCACAGCCATTGATATTGGAATAGGATCAGGATCTGTGTTAATAGGACTTGTTTCGCAAAGTATTGGACTACAAAATGCATTTTATATATGTGGAGGAATTTCTTTGCTTTCGCTGGTATTTTTCAGATTCCGGGTTTTTCCACACTACATTTTTCACCTGAACAATAAAGCATAATTCAATCAATATTCTACACAGATGGCACACGATCACACTCATACCGAAAACAATATTAAGATTGCTTTTTTTCTCAATCTGGCATTCACTCTCATCGAAATAGTGGGAGGCGTTTTCACCAACAGTCTGGCCATTTTATCAGATGCCTTACATGACTTAGGTGATAGTTTAAGTCTGGGATTATCATGGTATTTTCACAGGGTGTCACATCGCAAACGCGATAATGCCTATTCTTATGGCTACAAGCGTTTTTCCATACTGGGAGCAGTTATTAATTCAATCGTACTCACCGTTGGTTCTATCTACATTCTACTGGAAGCAATTCCCCGTATTTTAAACCCTGAAACTGTAAAAGCTGATGGGATGATTTTGCTGGCCGTAATTGGAATTCTGGCAAATGGGATAGCAGTTTTTCGTTTGGCCCAAGGGAGCAGTCTTAATGAGAAAGTTGTAAAACTTCATCTGATGGAAGATGTTTTAGGCTGGGTGGCTGTATTAGTGGCCTCTATCGTTATGAAATTCTGGAACATTCCTGTACTGGATCCTTTATTATCGTTAGGTATATCTGTTTATATACTTATCAATGTATTCCGTAACATGAAGGAAGCCATACGAATTATACTTCAGGGCATTCCAATGAACACAGCGATAAAACCTATTGAACAAGAGATCCGAAGTTTTGAAGATGTGCTGGATGTTCATGATATACATCTGTGGACTATGGATGGTGAATATCACGTGTTATCTGTACACATTGTAGTTCCGAAGGAAAAGAAGCTTGAATCACTCACCTGTTTGAAAGAGGAAATCAGAGAAGTCCTAAAAAGCTATCACATTAAACATGTAACCATTGAATTTGAGCCAGAAGGAGAAAAGTGTTGTATGCAGGAATGTTAAAGAGGCGCTGATGCATACACCAGCGCCTCTTCACTATTTACTTTTCCCTTGATTTGCAACGGCTTCCATCAGTTTTCTGATCTCTTCAGGATCACCAAGGAAATAATCTTTCTGCAGGTTAAGATTATCGTCAAACTCAAAAACATAAGGAATTCCAGTAGGAAGATTAAGACTGACAATTTCTGCGTCGGGAATATTCTTAAGGTATTTGATGATTCCACGTAAGCTGTTCCCATGAGCAGCAACTAATACTTCGCCACACTCCATCAGCTTTTCCGAAATCTCGTTCTGCCAGTAAGGAACAATGCGTTCAACGGTATTTTTTAACGACTCGGTTAATGGAATATCCTTTGGGTCAACTTGTTTATATTTATCCTCAAGACGAGTATTTCGAGGATCGTTTTCTTCCAGAGGCATAGGAGGTACATCATAGCTTCTGCGCCAAATCAACACCTGTTCTTCACCAAACTTTGCAGCCATTTCTCCTTTATTCAATCCCTGAAGATTTCCATAATGCTTCTCGTTTAAACGCCAGCTTTTTTCAACCGGAAGCCAAAGTAAATCCATTTCTTCCAACACAAGATTCAACGTTTTGATAGCACGTTTCAGATATGAAGTATAGCAATAGTGGAATCTGAACCCGTTTTCTTTGAGCGTTTTCCCTGCTTTGCGGCCTTCTTCAACACCTTTTTCCGACAAATCAACATCCGTCCAACCAGTAAAACGGTTCTCCTTATTCCAGGTACTTTCTCCATGACGAATCAAAACCAATCTTTTCATCTGTAATCAATTTTAAATTAAAGGTCACACATACTTGCTATTCAGACCATTCCGAATAGTAAATTTATTTCTTATTGTCAAATTTTAATCGATTCCTTAATGCAAGTGCTATCAGAATCAGCCCTCCTGCAATAAATGGCAAACTAAGTAATTGTCCCATATTCAGTGTAAGCGTATCTTCAAACTTCACTTGATTTTCCTTGAAAAATTCAAGCAGAAAACGTGCTGAAAAAAGCAAGGTGAGAAACATTCCGAAAATCATACCATTATTGGGCTTTCCGTCGTGCTTGTAATAATACCAGCGAAGCAGAAAAAAAATAGCCAAATAAGATACGGCTTCATAAATCTGAGTTGGATGGCGGGGAATATTATCCTCACTTGTAAAAACAAAAGCCCAGGGGAGATCTGTTTGTTTACCATAAATTTCTGAATTCATCAAATTTCCGGTACGAATAAACGTTCCGGCTAACGCAACTACAATGGAAATACGGTCGATTACCCAAAAGAAATTTAACTTGGTTTGCCTGAAATAAAAATAAAGGGCAATAATGATTGCAATTGCAGCGCCATGACTGGCCAATCCTCCTTCCCAGATGTAGAGAATTTTTATGGGATTCTTCAGGTAATAGGATGGTTCATAAAACAAACAATGTCCAAGTCTGGCTCCAATTACAGTAGCCAAAATCATATACATTGCCAGTTTATCCAATAATGGAATAGGAACCTCTTCTTTCTTAAAGAACTTAGTCATCACAAGATAACCCACATAAAATCCGGCAGCAAACAATAATCCATACCAACGAATATGTAGCCCACCAATTGATAATAAATCGGGTTTAACACCCCAATGTATAAAATTTAGTATCATTGTTTAATCTATTATTAAGTGGCAAAGTTAATCAATCTGCGGAATTGTTTTATCTGTTCGTTTTTCATTTGGAAATAACAATATCTCCTTTTAAGCCGAAGCTTTCAAAAAACCATCTTTTAATCAAGCAGCACGTTTAAAATCAAAATATTAAATACATATTCAAAGTATAGTAGCTTTTAATCAGTTTTAGCTCACGAATTCAAAAAAAAAATCACATACATTACTTTCGGTATGAAAATGCAAAACAAAAGACATTACTAAAGCAAATCCATGTAAATTTGCCATTTCAGATTATATATCTATTTTTGAACATCTCTTTATACAAATGATTAGACTTCCCTTTACTCTTGAAATTTGCGCAGGCAATCTTGCCTCTGCTTTAAATGCTTACCGTGCCGGTGCTCAACGCATAGAACTTTGCACAAGCTTGGAAACCGGAGGATTAACACCTTCCGCCGGATTAATAAAATATCTGAAAGAAAATACATTACTCACCATAAATGTACTTATAAGACCACGTCCGGGTAATTTTTATTACAATGATCAGGAATTTCAGGTTATTTTAGACGACATTCAAATGTGTAAAGACGCCGGAGCAGACGGAATTGTGGTAGGCCTTCTCAATGAAGATCTGACAATTGATATCGGCAGGTGCTCTCAGATTAAAGATGCAGTGGGGAATATGAGCTTAACATTTCACCGGGCATTCGACATGATTGAAGACTCATTTCAGGCTCTGGAAGAGCTGATTGTACTTGGATACGACAGAATCCTTACCTCCGGAACCATGCAAACTGCTTACGAAGGCCTTGTTATGATTCAGGAGCTAAACTCTTTAGCTGATGGAAGAATCATTATTTTACCCGGTTCCGGAATTAATCCATCTAATATCGACGAAATAATTCGTCGTACCAAAGTACAGGAGATTCATGCATCAGCCATTTTAAAATCAACTGCCGAAACTCCTGATATGAAAAGCTTTCGAAATCAATTTACCTATAATCCAGAAGCAATATCCCATGAAGAAACAATCCGAACATTACTCAGACTTGGCTATCAGGCTGTTCGTTCTTTATAGTTTATTCTTTATCAGTCATTCCACGCTGAATGCCCAACAAAAAATTCTACAGCATTCAGGTTGGGAATTCCGGAATATTTCTGAAAACACATGGCACCCGGCAGAAGTACCCGGATGTATTCATTCTGATTTGATGCGGCTAAAACTTATCCCCGATCCTTATATTGGCACAAACGAACAGAAAGTTCAATGGGTGGACACATGTCACTGGGAATATCGCAAAATAGTAGAATTGCCTGAAGGACACTCTTCGAATGAGCAATTTGAGCTTGTATTTGAAGGATTGGATACGCGTGCGGATATATTCATAAACAATGAACTAAAAATCAGAGTGGATAATATGTTCCGGTGCTGGAAGCTTCCGCTTTCCGGAAAAAAACTACAACAAAAAGCCGAAGTAAAGATTTTATTTTACGCCCCAACTAAAACGATTCATGAACTGGCTCAAAAAGGAATTCATCGTTTGCCGGACGATCGGGGCTATCTTCGAAAAGCCCCTTATCATTTTGGTTGGGATTGGGGACCTACTGTTCCTACTTCAGGCATATGGAAATCAGTTTATTTAAAAAAAATTGAACCCATAGAAATTGAAGACGTTTACATTCGCCAAATTGAGTTAACCAAAACAAAAGCACGTTTACAAGCTGAAATTTCTATTCATACAGAAAATTCAGAGATCGTTTCCTTCAAACTAAATTATGCATCTGGAAAATATGTAAATCAAACATTTACGCTTAAGCAAGGCACAAATAATCTTCAAATACCTTTTACCATTGAAAATCCAATCCTTTGGTGGCCGAATGGACATGGAAAGCCAAATCTTTACACCATTCAAATTTCAGCTTTTAAGGGTCTATGTCAGCTCTTTACAAAGAAAATAAAAATAGGATTACGGATAATAGAATTAGTCCAAAAACCCGATTCAATTGGAGAAAGCTTCTATTTTAAGGTAAATGACAAACCAATATTTGCAAAAGGAGCCAATTACATCCCGATGGACAATTTTCCATCTCGCGTTAGCAAAGAAAAACAAAGCAACCTCATAATTCAAGCTCGTGAAGCAGGTGTAAATATGCTTCGCATCTGGGGCGGTGGTATTTATGAAGATGACAATTTTTATTCGTTGCTTGATGAAAACGGGATTCTTTGTTGGCAGGATTTTATGTTTGCCTGCAACCTCTACCCTGCAGATTCTGCCTTTCTGGAAAATGTACAGACAGAAGCTACAGAACAGGTAATACGACTGCGACAACATCCTTGTATCGCACTGTGGTGTGGCAACAATGAATCAAACGAAGGTTTTAAAAATTGGGAGTGGAATAAATCACTGAACTGGAGTTCAAAAGACTCCGTAGAAATCTGGCAGAACTATGAAAAGCTGTTTCATGGATTGCTGAAAGACGTTGTTTTGAGATACAATCCCGAACGATATTACTGGCCTTCTTCACCCTCCATTGGATGGGGACATAAAGAAAGCCTAAGCCGGGGAGATGCCCATTACTGGGGAGTTTGGTGGGGAATGGAACCCTTCAGTATCTACCGTGAAAAGGTCGGGCGTTTTATGTCAGAATATGGATTCCAGGGTATGCCCGATTTAAAAACTCTTGAATTTGCCATACCGGAAAAAGAACGATGGCTCTTCTCTCCTTCTCTGAAACAACACCAAAAGCATCCCACTGGATTTGAAACCATCAACAAATATATGGAAAGAGAATTCCAGATCCCACATGAATATTCTAAATATCAATACTATAGTCAGATCTTACAGGCAGAAGGTATGCGAACAGCTATTGAAGCACATCGCAGAGCAATGCCTTATTGCATGGGAACCCTGTTCTGGCAATGGAACGACAGTTGGCCAGTAACTTCCTGGAGTGCTATAGACTGGTTTGGAAGAAAAAAGGCACTCTATTACACAGCCACTCGTTCATTTAAACCCACATTGCCTTCTTACATACTCACTGACAGTACTATTACCTTTTATATAACTTCCGAAAGCGAACAGAAACATGAAGGAAAGTTAAACCTCACATACTGGAGTGGCAAACAAAAAAAGAACTTATCTCAACCGTTTACAAGCCATTACGGAACACAAAACATCCTAACACTGTACAAACAGGATTATCCCCAATTTTTCCAGATCACAAAAGGTGTAATTTGTGCGGTCTGGATATTGGGAAAGGATACCCTACAAACCGAAGTAATCTTTCCGGCAACAATAAAAGATCATCAGCTGGCAAAAGCAAATCCAAAAATGCAATTTGTGATAAAAAACAAACGGCACTACCTTACTCTTACGTCAGACGTACCAGTAAAATATTGCCGTTTGCGTGCCAAGTCGGAAATCGACTTTAGCGATAATTATTTTGACTTACTGCCCGGTATCCCGAAAATTGTTGAATTACGGAATATCTCTTTACCTTTCAATGCGCAAAAGCTTAATCAGGAGATTATAGTTGAATGGCTGGGAAAATAGTTTGATAATTAATTTTTTCAACTTACCCATGCAAAATATCCGTAAAATTCTCTTCATCTGATTGAAATTGAACATTATGCATATAAAATTCCACAATACACGATAGATCAAAAAAACTAAGATTATTAAAAATCGTAGTAAAATCTATCGAGAGAGGTAGCAAGAGAGAGATAAAACCAATTGGTTCTGTCGGTAAACTTCGAGTTTGATTCTTTACGATAAATCCAGCCGGCAGTTATGCGCATGTTTGTGTGGTAGTTTAAAATGTAGGAAAGGGAAAAATCGAGATGAGTCAGATTTGTTCGTAAGCCTTGTCCTACTTTGTTTCCAAAATCACTTGCATGATTGTTGTAAGAAACAAAAATGTCTTTTCCATAATTCACATTGCTGGTATCAAGTCCATAAAGGGCAAAAATCCCTTTGGCATTCAAAACAAACCGATTATATTTCCATGAAGAACGCACCATCCATTCGCTGAAGTTTGCTCCAAAAGGGTGAGCAAGAGGTTGATTATAATGCCCGTAGTTTTGAATCGGGTCCCAATGAGAGTAGGTATAAGGACGAACATAGTTATATTCCGCCTGAAGATATAGATCAGGAACTTTCAGAAAATCGTAGGACTTAACACCCAGTTGAAATCCATATTTATTAGCCCACCAGCCATCTCCGCTTGTCATATGAGAAAGTTTAAATTCATCCAGAACAAACTGGCCATAGGCTACGTATCCTTTGTTAAATCTGAATGATGTATTGAAACCAATAAGAGCATTGTCAGGAGAACCAAGAGAGAATTCGACTGGACGATAAAAAATTACCGGATTAAAATAGTTCCAATCGAAACCGCGATAACCAGTACTATCCTGCGACTCCCATATTATTGTTTCAAACAAACCGATATTGAGGCGATTGGTAACTCGGTAATCAAGATAATGCATGGTTACATTTTTCTTCCGAAAACCTAAATTTTTAGAATGTGAGGCATTGGGATATTGCATTTGGGTAAAAAGATTGGTATATTGTATCCTCCAAAAGCGACTGTTTATCTTCAGGTAGGGATAACTAAATGCATTGTCACTCAATAACAAAGAGCGATAACCATCACCAATAAAATGTTTACCATGACCAAATTGTAAATTGAAGTGTTTGGATGCAGACCAGGAGATATATGCTTCAGCTCGTGAAAAATCGAAACCATTATCGCCAAATGTTTTTATAAACCCCTGACCAGGAACTACACTATTTTTTTGAATATAATTATCTATATACGTGGGGAATACGGCCTGATTTTCATAAAAACGGGTACTAAAAGCAAAGTTTTTACCAATACTTCCCTGTATCAAAAAACCACGGGTATTTACCCAGTTGGATTCTGAAACACCCTTTTCTTTTCCATATTGAAAGATAAACAGTGGGTCAATCGTAAACATCACATCTTCTGACTGATACCTTATCAGATGTTCATTAAACAATTTCTGATAAGCCCATCTTTTAAAACCTCTTGGAAAAGGGTTTTTCGACGATAACTGAATCATCAATGAGTCATACGGAACTTCCTGTCGTATATCGGGAAGAAAATAGGGAAAAAGAGAAGTATGTGTTTTCGCACCTACACCATAGACAGCTCTCCCTATCGAATTATATGTATCCTGATTAGGAATTATTTCATTTAGTTCTTGAGCAAATGAGTCAAACACTCCTAATAAAAATAATATTGAAATAGATATTTTAATATTCATCATACATCCATTTTTTAAATATCAACTTCTTAAAAAAATAGTGTGTAAATAAACAGAGGATGACTAAAAAGTCTCTCATCCGGCAAAAAGACTATCTTGACTTTTCAGATTCAGTCTGACAGCTAATAATTCTATAGTTGTCGTATTGATTTCCAAAAGTCGGGAAAATACATTAAAGTTACAGTTTTCTAGCTCTCTATATCTGGGCTATATAATCCTGAAATAAATAATACTATATAAAGAGAGAGAGCATCATATATTTTATGATTGAATTTCAGACTGGACAATACTACTTTTTCTGCGAGCCCAAAAATACAGAATACACGTTATCGTAAGTCCCAAGATAAATTGATAAAGTATCAGGTGCAAAATACCACTTTTCTGGAACATAAAAGAAACAAAAACTATAAAGGCATTTATTCCGATCAGGATTGTAGATGCTTGCACATGCTTAAACTTAAGATCAAGGAGCATGTGATGGAGATGTCTTCTATCAGGTGAAAAGGGTGATTTTTTGTTCATCATCCTCAATATAAAAACCCTCAATGTATCAAAAAGTGGAATAAATATTATTCCAAAAGATACTGCAGGAGCAGAGAAAACAGGGTATGGAAGTGCTGAATTTAATGAGTACTGATTAAATTTTATCACAACAGCAGAGATCACAAATCCTACAATTAAAGAACCCGTATCTCCCATAAATATTTTTTTATCAACACTATATACATTGAATCTAAAAAAGGCTATCAGAGCACCCATCATCGAGAAACAAACTACAGTCCAGCCAATTTCACCATTCATAAAGAACCACATTCCAAAAATCAGAAATGAAAGAGAGCCTAAACCTGAAGCTAACCCATCAATACCATCAACAAGATTGAACGCATTGGTAATTACTACCACAACAAAAAGAGTTAAATACAACCCAGCATGGTATGAAATATCGTAGATACCAAAGAACCCATGTAAACTTGTAAAACGCAGTTGAGCCATATCAATAATAACAACCGCAGCAACTATTTGAGCTACAAGTTTCTTAAAAGGAGCTAAAACAAGAATATCATCCTTTAAACCTACAAAAAACATGATGACCACTCCTAATAACACATATTGAAATTCGTGCAGATTAGAATGCGGTAGAAAAAAAAGGCAAGAGATTACAAAAGCTGAAAAAATTGCAATTCCGCCTAAAGTAGGGGTTTTGCGAATATGAGAAGTTCTTCCGTTCGGAAAATCGTATAAGCCTTTTTCTCGAGCTACATTTACTACAGTAGGAATTGAAACATAGGATACCCAAAAAGCAACCAAAGCTGCCATCCCTACTGTAATCCAAGGTATTCTAAAAAAAATTTCCATCCCCATTTATTTGTTACAAAGTTATAAATTTTTATTCACTTACAAGCATTCTGCTTATATTTCGTTAATCCTTGACATCTCGTTTTGTTAATTAAATCTAAAAATAACAACTAAAAAAATGCTGAAATACAATTATTTAGCAAAACAACAAAGACGCACATAGGGTATAAAAAATAATTAATTAACATTCACACAACGAATCATACTTTCATTATTGGGACAATATCCCATGGCATTTTCAAATCAGCAGTCTGTAAATCAACAAACTCAAAATCACGAACCCAGGTTCTGAGCTTTTTAAGATTTCCGTCCAGCCCATAATATGACTTAAAGTAGCGAAAAGGATTAAGTCCTCTTAAACGAGGCTGTTCTGGATCAAAATCTCTGAATCTGAAATAGGACATTATATAAACCGATTTCTCTGTTTTCTTTTTTATGAAAGAATAAGGAAATAACCGAAAGTATTCACCTCCACTATAGATCGTTCTAACTCCATAAAAATCGCAGGTATTCACGGGAAATTCCTTGATCTTACAACCATGCACATCTAAAATACAAGGCTTGGAAATGGGGAATCCCCGAAAACCTCCATGAGGTCGCGAAGCAGGAAATATAGATGAATCCGTTGTTATTCCAAATTCTGCTAATACTTCAAATACCCAATATTGAGATTCGGTTACGGAAAAACCTGGTGCTCTGTAAAGAGTCATTTTTTTCCCACAAATGTCTTCCAATATATCGATTGCTTTTTTGGTATCTTCACGAAATTCTTCTCGATTTTGTAAATAAACGAGCTCATGAGCATAAGAATGCACACCAATTTCATGACCAGCACTGATGACTTTTTTTACCACCTCGGGGTATTTCTCTGCAATCCATCCTAATACAAAAAAAGTTGCCTTCTGCTTTTCTTCTTCCAGAAAAAAAAGGATTTTCTCTGTATAGGCTTCTATCCTGCTTTCAAAGCTACCCCAATGCTGCATATCCATTGTTTTGGGATGCGCCAAGCGATGATACCAGTCTTCTAAATTAAACGTAAGTATATACATTTATAAAAAGTTCCTGTTTTTAAAAATCAAAAATAAGCAATTATTCGGCAGAAATTAAAATGTAACAAAAAATTAATACCAATTAGCTTCTTTCATAATTCCCCATAAAACTTGTCACACAGAAACAATGCTCAATATTCAGCATTTAACTATAAGATAACTATTTATCAAAAACATCAATGCATTTACTAAAATTCAAAAATCTGCATCAATATACCTCATAATCTAAGTTTGAGAAAATGTTGATTTCTTATATTATTGAACATTTGAAGAATCAGACCCTGATATATTATTTGAGTTTCCAGATTTTCCCAGCTACATACGCTGTAAACCAGCCCGGGAAAAATCCTAGTATATTGGCTAATTCATCCATAAGATCGTAGCTACGGCCAATAGCAGCAGTACCCTGTAATAATTCCATCACAATACCCCAAAACGCTATTGCGATAACAATCAACAACTTACGGTTAGACATAAAAAAACGAGGCCACCCTGTAAGAAGTAAGAATGTTAACCCCGCATACATCGCACAATGAATCAATTTATCTGCATTGGGAAAAAGCATTACATTGGGAAGATTATTCGAAGGCAGCAAACTTAAAGTACTAATCAGTATAAGATATAACGCCAGTGAATAACGGGATAGTTTTCTGAGAGACATTGTAATATGAGGTTCAAAAATGTAATAAAAGCCAAGTATTATAATCAACCATAGATTTTCTTATTGAGTATTTAAATCAGAAGATCTTGAATAGAATGGCTATATAATAAAAGATTGGATTATTTTTTATTCTTTAAAATTACATGATATCAATTTTGCGGACTTTTGTCCAATCTATCTGTTTTTCAGCAGTTGAGATATCAGTAAAAGTAAAATCATGAATCCACCGTTGAAGTTTTTCAGAACTATTTTTTAATCCATAATATGCTCGGAAATATCGCATAGGGCCAAGTTTTAAACGAGGTTGATCAACATCAAGATCATGTGGATGAAGATACGAAATCAGGTAATCAGCTTGAGAACTCATTTTTCGAATATTCAAATAGGGAAAAAATCGAAAATATCCACCTCCGGAAAATACAACTTTCTCTCCTATAATGGAATGAGTGTTCATAGGGAATTCCTTCAAGGTACACATTCCCAGATTAAGCAAACAAGGTTTGTTGGTAGGAAAAATCCGAAAACCTCCATGGTTACGAGCTGTTGGAAATATAGAACAATCTATTTCTATACCTAAGTCTGCTATTACGTGTAATGCCCAGGTAGTAGAACCCATAATTGAAAATCCGGGAGCACGATACATACGGACCTTCTTTGTAGTTATGTTTTCAATCAAATCGATACATTTTCGGGTGTCATTCAAAAACTCTTCTCTGGATTGCAAATAAACAGGTTGATGGGCATAACTATGCATACCTATTTCAAAACCTGCTTGGTCAATAGTGCGAACTACTTGCGGAAATTTATCTGCAATCCACCCCAACATAAAAAAACTGGCTTTCTGATTATTTTCCAACAAAAACTGCACTATCTTTTCTATCTGTTCTTCAATACGTGGTGTAAATTTACTCCACTGATCAGGACGTTGGGTTGAGGAATATTCCAACAGATGATACCAATCTTCAATATCAAAAGTTAATATACGAATGGGGGGATTAAATGTTAGTGCGTCTGGCATGAGAAGTAAAAATCTGTAAATAGTTAGTCAGTTGCTGGTATTTCGACAAATTTGCTTCGATAAGCTCAGCAATCGACCAAACAAGTTCAGCACCCTGACATGAATATGTAAATGCAGAAAACCAACATATTGTTACCATAAGTTGGTTTTATATAAAAGTGATTTAAACTTTTAAATGAAGAACAAGCAGTTCAAATTGAAGTAATTTAGAGTTGAACGACAAAAAATTACCAAAAGATGAACTGCAAGTATGCAAATTTAACTAAAGAGCAAATAGAAAACTGCATTTTACCCTTTATTCCAAAAAATAAGCGAGGTTTTAGCAGCAAGTTTGAAATGACAGATATCTTCAAATGTATCATCTACAAATTGAAAACGGGATGTCAGTGGAAGTTTTTATTTATTGATATTGAATGTATTAATCCTCCATTTAGTTGGCAGTTGGTTTATTATTTCTATCGGAAATGGTGCAAACAAGGAGTTTTTGAAACCATGTTTTTAACTTTTTTAGAAATACAAAAGGATAAGCTGGATACCGAAAAATTGAATCTGGACGGAACACACAGCTTGGTAAAAAAGTCGGCAGAAAGTGTGGCTTATCAGCATCGAAAGAAAGCAAAGACATCCAATATGCTGATCATCACCGATGGAAAAGGGATTCCCATTGCAACCGGAGGAATTATCAGTGGAAACCATAACGACTTGTATCAGGTAGTTCCACAGTTTTCAAAAATGATAAAGCAGCTCAACTCTTGTGGAATTGAGTTGGAAAATAGTATTTTGAATGCCGATAAAGGCTTTGATTGTAAGAAACTTATCCAAGCTTGTCATCGAAGAAAACTTTTTCCAAACATCATAGAAAACACAAGAAACCGAAAGAAAAACAAACGGGGTAGAAAGCGATTCTTTATTCGAAGAATATACTTGCAAAGATTCGTCAATGAGCGTTGTTTTGCTTGGATCGATAGCTTTAGGACGCTATTAATTCGTTTTGATTCCCTCGATTCTTGTTGGCTAAATTGGCACTTTTTAGCATTTGCTCTTATCTTATTAAAAGTTTAAACGAGTTCATAGTTATAATTTCACAAGCTAATATATTCGTTTTGCAAAAAAAGGACCCAAAAATCTGGCAATAGACAAGGGCAATAACTTCCATAAAGTTTTTAGTATATGCACTTTACGGACATTAAGCTTTGAGGAATGACTATAACTCCAATAAAGAGGGATATCCTGCGTATTCCACTGTTGCTTAAACCGATGTACCCCACTATTACTGGTGCTTCGTCCGAAAGAATAAAACCTGCATTTCTGCTGAATTGAATAGCAAATCATCTCCCAATGTAATAAACTGGAGATATAGTACTTATCCATTGATCGCAAGGTTGCAAACCATGTATTTTCTGAAAAATCGCGATAAGTTAATAATATACCGGCTCCCACTATTTTCCTGTTGAAATATGCACAAAAAATTTTCGCTTCACCTCCAGTATAATGATCAATAATGTATTGAAAGAAGCTTTTTGCCAATACGGGGGAACCCAAACGATGTGTATTCTGAAAATAAATCTTATAGAAATCATCTAAAAGTTCATTTCCTCCTTTTTGAATTTTGACTCCTGATTTTATTGATTTTCGGATCTTTCTCCGTAGATTTGATGTGAATCCTGTAAATTGTACTTCTGTACTTTTCTCCAATGACAAGACAGACAATATCTTATCAGTATAAACATGTTCTGACAGAGGAATTAAACTTCGAACTTGCCATTTTTTAACTGATTTTAAATAGCTTAAATCTATATCAATACTACCGTAGGAAAAGTGAGGAAGCGATACCCAAGTATCGTTTACCCAAACACCTTTTTCATCGTATTTCCATCCAAAATAGCTTCCTATGATGGAAGGTATGCAAGGATTATCGCCAAGTGTATGTGTAAGTTGTAACAAAACCAATTAATAAAAATAAGTTCTTATGTTTTCTGCAACTTTCGCTCTAGTAGTGGATTCCTGAATTTTTCCACCCATAACACCCATAAACCGAAAAGTACTACATAAAAGAACGGACGAAGAATCCAATCATGAGAGAAATGCCAGTAATCGGGAATAGTGAGTAATATTATACTTAATGCGATAATGCGAAAGACATTTACCAAAAACATCACAAAAAAAGATGCAGGAATATACCAGAGCTTATGTTTCCATGGACCAGGAAAAAGGACGAAAAGGAAAAAAATCTGATACATCTGCTTTAGTCCGCTACAACTTTCTTCTACTGCAATATATCCATTTACCGATGGAAACAGAAAGGTATTTACTTTCGTTGTAGAAATAGTAAAGGGTAAATCTAAAATATGCTGATTAACCCATTTTGACCATAAAAATACCTGGTATGCCAGAAAATCAGCGGAATTACTGATAAATGACAATGATTTGATTTCAGTAGCGAAACCCCACCAAAGCTCATGAAATACATAAGTTATCACCATGAATATCAGCACATCAATAATAGAGCGATTTTTTTTATCGTGATAAATTTCTTTGAATCTTGTGATATAGGGTTGAATAAATTGCATCGTTTTTATTTAGGCTAAGTTTTAAAACAAATAACAGAAACCCTAGTCTGCTAGGGTGCTAAAATAATATATATTTTCCTTACCTGTTTTTACTAGAAAGTTTCAGAAAACACTCCAATTGGGGATAATGAAAAGTATATATTTTATAATGCATTACTAAATTCAAAAATATTTATTAAAACAAGATTAGTTTCATAACGATGATAATTTTAGTATTGAAAAACATAGGAATAGCTTTGCATAGAATTTTTTCTACCTATAAAGCATCTCTCTTTTGTAATAGTTCATCGCTATAAAATAGAAATATATTAAGCTAAGTAAGCATATAATCGAATTTGCTATAAAAACCATCGATATTGAGTAATGATGTGCAACTGAACCTGCAAATACCATCCCCAATCCTAAACCAAGATCTATTGCAGTGTATAATGTAGAATTCGCTGTTCCCCTATGCTTCGGATCTGATAAATTATTTATGATTGACTGAAAAACAGGATATATTCCACCATTACCAAAGCCAATAATCAAAGCCGTTAAATAAAAAAATAGTTCGCTTTTAGCAAACGCAAGTAATCCAAAACCAATAATCAATAAAAACAGACTTTGAATAACAATTAAACGAGGCCCTTTTTTATCAAATATCTTACCCGTTGTTAATCTGGCTATTGCAATACCAACTGAAAATATAAAAAAGTAAAAAGATGCATTTTTAATATTAAGCTCTTTGCCATAAAGAGTAATAAACGAAATAAGACCACCATATGCTAACATCGTAATGAAAACATTTACAGAAGGGATAATCGATTTCGAATCAAATAAACGATTCCATCTAAACTGCATTTTCCTACCCAGTAAAAACCTCTTTCTCAGTTTAATGCTGTATGTGAAATATACGCCAACCAAGCTAATCAAACAGCCTGATATAAACATAAAATCATATCCCCACCAATAGCTAATAAATGCACCTATAAATGGGCCTACAGACATTCCTAAAGTCGTAGAAAGGGCAAAATAGCCTATACCTTCCCCTTTTTTCCCTTCAGGGATAATATCTACTGCAATTGTAGGACCTGAAACTGTTGCAAAGCCCCAAATAAGTCCGTGCAAAAAACGAAGTAAAACAATTGATACAATAGTATGTGCGAATAGATATCCAACAAAAAAGAAAGAATATAATATTAGTGACAAGATAAAAATCGCACGACGACCAAATCTATCCAAAACATATCCGGAAAACGGACGTACTATTACAGATGATATTGTAAATACCCCAACAACAACTCCAACCTCTATCTTTGTTGCATGTGTAATATTTACCAGATACAGTGGCAGTACTGATAGTATCGAGTAATAAGTTGAATACATTAAAAAATTAGACAATACAAGCAATATAAAATTTCTATTCCAAATCTTATTTTCCATCTAAATCAGTTCTGCCAGCACTCCTTTCTACAGATTAAAAATAGGGTTACAAATGTACACTAATAGAAATTCAACTATATTAAGTTTTCAGGAAGCTCGGGCAAGTCTTTAAATACCTTAAAAGGAAGTTTTGATTTTGGAGATAAAATCACGATAACTGTCAGAAAAACAATCATCATGTCTGTATAAAAGGAACAATGTTCTTGATACCATTTTTCCAAGGCACCTTTAAAAGGAGCAATATATAAACGATCAAATTCATGAGGATCAATCTGAGCATCTGAATGTAGCTTTTCCTCATCACAAAATACAATGGAAGCTATTCCGGACAATCCTGGACGAGTGTTATAAATTACTTTTTGAATATCATCAGTGTATTTATCAAAATCTACTTTCATTAATGGACGAGGACCTATCACAGACATATCTCCCAATAGAATATTAAAAAGTTGAGGAAGCTCATTTATCTTGGTTTTTCTAAGGAAGCCTCCAAACGGCAAAACACGCGGGTCTTTTCGAAGTGTAATACTTCCAGTACCCATATTCGGGCTGTTTTTGAGCATAGTCGCAAATTTCCAGATTTTGAAAGTCCGATTTTTATAACCAATACGGTTTTGTCCGTAAAAAATATAATGCTCAGCTGTAAGTAACAAAATAATCATTACCGGTACTAGCAATGGCGACAAAATCAAAATCGCGATGAGCGATAAAACAATATCTATCAAACGTTTAAAAAAGTATTTATACATAGAATTTATTTTTACCAAACACAGATACTCTAAATTTTTTCACATGAACACGGATGACACAAATACAGCGAATCGCACCGATTTGCAATAATTAAGATACATCTATATCATCCGTATTCATATTTCACATTACATTTTCTGATCTAAATTTTTACCTGTTTCAACATGGTGAAAATTAGGCAAGAATTCAGTCATTACGTTTACAATTTCAGATTTGGATAAATTCTCACTATTTAAAACCTGATTAAGTTTATCTATCATACTATGAATTTCATCCAAAGAGCGACGGGGTGCATTTTTTATTACACCTAATGCATGATACGTTTCTATATCCAAAATTTCACCTTCTGTAAAGAACTCTTCATACGCCTTTTCGCCCGAAGTATCTGAACTAAAGTAATAAACAGGCCAATACTTTGTATCTTCCGGCATATTTGCTGCATATTCCTTTGCTCCTTGTTCAGTTTCAAACTGCAGAACTTCCATTCCTAATGATTTCACAAACTCTTCTGTAATGTCTTTAAATGATGTAAGCTGGTGCTCTTCAAGCTTTGGGAAAAAAACCTCTCCGGTTTGACCCAGCATACAAGCTAACATGCAGATCTGACCCGATTCGTCTGGTGAAACAAAATATCGTTTCACATCTGTGGGTACAGAAAAAGGTTGACGTTTCATCAATCGTTGTATAAAGCCATCCAACAGACTACCATTACTAAACGCAACATTTGCAAAACGAGCCGTGGTAATTGGGAAATAATTAGCATAAGCCATAATCATCTCTTCCATGATCTTTTTACTTGCTCCCATGATATTTACTGGATTTGCAGCTTTATCAGTAGAAACACAGAAAAAGTGTTGAGGAGGACGTTGTTTTAAAACACTCATAAACTTCTCAGCACGTATTACGTTATTTTCGAGTAATGCTGTAATACTGTAATGGTCTTTTTCGCTTCTGACATGCTTGTGTGCTGCAAAATTTGCAACAATATCGAATGGCCCTTCATTTTCAAGTAAACGGTAAAAAACGGAGTCATTGAAATTTATCGGATAAGTTTTATAATCTTCTGGCACATAACCGCCCAGCGTACTGCGTAAATCGCGGGTTAATTCCGTCAACCCGTTTTCGCTGATATCTACTACATAAAGACGTTTAGGATTATATTTTAGCACCGAACGAATATAGGATGAACCAATGGTACCTGCTCCACCGATAACCAAAACTGATTTTCCGGAAATAGCATCCGTCAGTTGTTGTTTGTATTTTTCCAAATCATTTACAAAAAAACTTTCTTTGCGATTTGTTATGTGATTTTTTATAAAACTGCCTATGTCAATCATAACATTTATTTTTACTATTAGCCTTTAAATTTGTTTTTAAATTATATTTATTTCTTCAATGAGAAGATTCGCATTTTGTTCATTTAGAGATCCTCATTCTTTAGCTATTAACTACTAATAGCCAAAAGCTAAATACCTAAGTCTTTTAAAGGTTTTTTCTATATCCCGGAATAATTGCACTGCTTGGAATATTAACAACTCTGTCGGCAAACCAGATAGAATTCTCCAAACTATCAGTCTGGCAATCCTTAAACATTGGCAAACGATTCATCAACTCCCATATCGGACGGGTCATTACTCCATTCTTATTTGTAAATTCGAGAATTTCATCACGTTGAGCTTTGTCTCTGGTTAAAATAACGTTTAACCAGTAGTTAGATTTGCAGTTTTCAGGTTCAGTAAAAAATTCGAATTCTGAATCTTTGAAAAATTCTTTATATTTCTCTGCTAGGTTTCTTTTGAGTGAAAGCAAATGGTCCAATGACTCCATTTGTGCACAACCCAAAGCTGCAGCAACATTGGTTAAGCGATAGTTATAACCAACATGATCATGTACAAACTCCCATGCATGAGGAACTTTTGCCTGAGTAGTCAGATGCTTCGCCATTTTCGCCAGTTCTTCATCATCAGTTAGAATCATTCCACCTCCACCAGTAGTTATCACTTTGTTTCCATTAAAGCTGAGAATTCCCATCTTTCCAAAAGTACCGGTATGCTTGCCTTTGTAATAACTACCAATACTTTCAGCAGCATCCTCTATCAGAGGAATATTATATTTTGCAAGAACTTCCATTAGTTCATCCAATTTAACCGGATGGCCGAAAGTATGCATAGGAACACAAGCTGCAATACGGCGATTGGTATGTTTATTGAAAGGTTGTCGACTGCTGGCAGCTGGCAATAAACGCATTTCGACGTTTTCCTTTAACCAAGCTTCAACAGCTTTGGGAGAAAGACCCATTGTATCACGATCAACGTCGAGAAAAACAGGTTTTGCTCCAGTATAGCTAATTGCGTTGGCCGTAGCGATAAAGGTTAGTGCCTGTGTGAGCACTTCCTCATCTCGTTTTACACCAACTAATTGTAGCGCAATGTGTAAAGCAGCAGTACCATTCATTGCAGCAATAGCATATTTCGCACCTGAATATTCAGCACACATTTTTTCAAACTGTGCAACAAAAGCTCCAACACTGGATACAAAATTAGATTTAATGCACTCCTCCATATATCTTACTTCATTGCCAATGAAGCGAGGATCATGAAGGGGAATAAAATCTTGGGGTTCCTGAAAA
The DNA here is from genome assembly GCA_963667975.1 of Bacteroidales bacterium. Lineage (GTDB taxonomy): Bacteria > Bacteroidota > Bacteroidia > Bacteroidales. Next base: position 1,497,194 of record OY764079.1, on the reverse strand, counting down.
GTAGAACGGATGAAATCAGTCAGGTTTTGCATGATATTTAATATTTTTATAAAAAACTACACTTGATAAATAAATTTTAAATTGATATTTTTATATAATTTATAATAAGTAATCAATTCGGATTAACTAGTTAAAAGTTGACGTAATTCATCGGTTGATCTAAGAGAAGTCATTCCCCAATATTTATCTGCACAATTTCGTTGCTCGTCAGTAATTACTAATGAAATACTTGAGAAGTATTTATAAATCTCATCTCTTTCCTGATCAAGGGTAATTAGTTGATTTGTGTTCCAATTCCTACTTCTCGGAAGAATAATATTTGGATTGGTTGTTGACACATAATTTACTTTTTGCTTATAAATGTAATGCGGTTTCTCTAGATAAACACAATATCCTAAATGAGTCCCTATAGAGTTGGAAACCGTAAAATCGGCTAACAATATAATAGACTTCAAACGACGAATAAAATTGACATCAAAAATATTACCAGCTGTTACAATTTTAAAACCAGCATCAATATAACTTTGGCAACAATTATTGTTCAGAATATCGATATAATACATACAGGTTAAAACAGTATCAAATCCTTTTGACAATTGTTTTATCTCTAATATAAAAGGCTGTATGTCAACCTTAGACAATTCTTCTAAGCTAGAATGAGAAGGAAATACTAATAAAACTCTTCCCAATTCTAATTTTAATTTTTGAAAAGATTGGTCATCGAGTAATGGTTCTGCGTAATGAATATAAGGACCTATGGGAACTATTTTTTTTTCAATCCCTCCTTCTCGTAAATGGCTTTTTCTGTTTTCACTAAACGTAATTATTGATCTTATTGTACGATAATACGAAGCCTTAGGCACATATGAGCCTAAATAAAGGCCATGTTCTATCGAGAATGGAAGAGTTTTAAGGCCTGTATATTTTTTAAGTGCAGCCGCATACCCATAGTAATTAGAATCCTTTACTTTCTCGATAGGACAAAATGGAATTGGTTTAGCTAGTTCCTGATATTCAAATAACGATAATTTTCCCCTTTTTTCTATTTGTAAAAAAAACTCATTTCTGTTTTTTAATTTATAATAATAATTAAATATAAACAATATTAATTTATTATTTTTTAACACATAAGCACAGGTGCTTCTGATTTTTTTTTGAGATATATTTTCTAACAATTGTCTTAATTTAAAGCTGTAAAGCATTTTAGTTTATTTTAATTCCAATTAGTCATTATTGTTAATTCGGACATTCTTGCCAAAATTTCTTATTTTGTTAAAAGCTTCTCTTCCTTGAAACAAAGTGAATATTAGCTGTATCAAATAAGTATAGTATTAAAAACATCTGAAATCAACATTGTTCTTGCATCTAACAAAACTTATACATTGTAAATAATTCACTATTTTACCGACTTATTGCGAAATGAAAACACAGGCATTTTATGTGTTTTCATTTTAACCAAGTTAATCATTACCAACAAAAATTTAGTATTACTATCAGGTTTAAGAATGATACATCCCTATCGAAAATTTACTTTTTTATTAACTTCAAATATTCATCCCATTGACCTATATCTGTCAAAGACTTTTCACTTATGGGAAAACAGCCAATCTTACCCCCTTGTTGCCTTATTTTCTCTATAAGATGTGTAATATGGAAAAACTCATTTTGGGGAATCTCGTTAATTAATTCAGGCTGCAAAATGTAAACACCTGTGTTAATCATATAAGATATCTCTGGCTTCTCATTCAACTCTATCATCATTCCATTGTCACCTGTTTCTATAACTCCATAGGGAATACTATAGCTCTTAATTGCAGTTACTATAGTAATATCATTCTTATTACTGATATGATAATCATAGACATCGCGGTAGTCTTGCTCAATAATTATATCACAATTGGTCACGAAAAACGGAGTGGTAATTTTATCCTTCAATAACGAAACACTTCCTATCGTCCCCAGCGGCTTATTCTCTTTAAAGAAGGAAATATTATATTTATGCGGAATGTTGTCAAGATAATACTTTATAATTTCGGCTTTATAGTTAACCGAAATATAAAAATGAGAGCAACCGATTGCTTCGAATTGATCCATAATTATTTCAATTATGGTTTTTTCATCTAAGGGTATTAATGGTTTAGGAATCACATTCGTAAGCGGTTGCAATCTTTGTCCTTTTCCACCCGCCATTACTACAACAGGTAAATCTAATTTTTTACGAGCATCAACAACCTCATTATCAGCAAATAAATCATTCCAAAAATAAACATCAATTAAATTGCCTTGTTTATCGACAACAGGGACACATTCGGCTCGTATAGCAAACATTTTACTCTTTATTTCTGCCAAAGTGTCGGAAGGCAAACCATAAAGTTTATTACGATCGATAATATTTGAAATACTATCTGATAGGGCCACGTTCTTAATTATTGACCTTTGAATATCTCCCAGGGTTAATATTCCAATAAACTTATTATCATCAAATACCATCAGCAATTTAATACCTTCGGCATCCATTTGCTTCATACATAAAAGCAAAGTTGAATCAATCTTAACAATTCTATTTTTAATTTTATCGAAAAGAGAAGTATCTATCATAATTCAAATTATTAATCATCCAATGAATCATTCCACATTTTGGCAAAACCTTGCTCAAGGCTAACTACCGGCTGCCAATGAAGTTTTGTCTTAATTTTTTCTATATCGGAGTAGCAATCAAATACTTCATTTTTCCTTTCAATATTTTGATATGAAATTTCGACATTACTCTTACCCGATATTTCAACAGCCTTCGTTACCAAGTCACCAACAGAAATTGAAACTCCTGTACCCAAATTAAATTTATCAAACTCAACTTTTTCCAACTCAACACCTGCAATTATTCCGTCAACAACATCGGTTATGTAAATATAGTCACGTTTAGGACGTGAGTCCATCAAATTTACTTTGCCCTCCTTAATCTGACGTATAATTTTAGGCATCATAAATTCAGGGTTCTGGCCTTTACCGTAGATATTGAATGGTCGGAAAATTATAATCGGCACATTGAAATCTTTGTGATAGCTTTCACAAAGCATTTCCCCTATCAACTTGCTATGAGCATAAGGATTGTGTGCAGAAAGAGTATGGTTCTCGTCTACTGGCAAGTAGCTAGGTGTTCCGTATAGATATGATGAAATAAATATCATTTTTGCACCTTTATTTCGCGCCGACTCTAGTGCATTAAGTGTACCCATTAGGTTCGTTTCATAGAAATCTGCCGGCACAATGTAAGAATCCGGCACAAATGACCTTGCTGCCAAATGAATGATACAATCGTAATCGGGTAAGCTAGCAAATGTTTCAGCAGTAGTAATATCCATGCCCAAAGAAATATCTACCTCTATCACACGGTACTCTTTCACTCGCAATTTATTACACAGCACTTTTCCTACAAATCCTGCGCTACCTGTAACGACAATTGTTTTTCCCATTTTACTTTTTTATATATTATATTTTCGTAAGTATATTAAATAATATGCTCATCATCTCTCTTTTCTTTAACGAAAGAATGCAAATAGTAAGTTATCAAATAGCTTAATTTTATGTTGCCAATCAAAGCTTAAATATCAAAAAAGACATTCATTCTCAACAAATTCCAAAATTAGAATAATGCAATTATCTCGAAAGTAGTCTGAAAAGTTTTAATTTACAAAATGACTTCCAATAGTAACCAATCATTTAACGCTATTCACTAGCTACTTCTAAGTATTTTTTTCCAAAATATCCTTCGAATAGAACTCGGCATTAATACTTCAATGATAACGCGAACTATCACATTAAATGCATATTGTGGTAATGAAATAATATGATGCTCCAGCATATATTTTTGAAGTCCAATTTCTCCCTTATAGTAAAGCATTCCTCCCCGTCTTGTATAAGTAGCATCAGTTACTCTCACATTCACCAGTACATCTTCTAAATTTTTAAATTTGCACCCATGCTCCATCATGCGAATCCAAAGATAGTAATCTTCATTCCATGTCCAATTCTGATAATGTCCCGAATCTATAATTGCTTTTTTACGCATCATTACCGCAACGTGACTTAAGCCACAACGATATTTCATATACCTTTTAATTTTCGCATCCGTAAGAGGACACCATCGTTTCCCTACTATATTATCTTCTTCTCCGTAAAATTCTGTAATTACTCCTCCGACAACACTCAATTCATCATCAGCCTCAAAACATTTGAGTTGTTTTTCAAAACGATCGGGTAACGATATGTCATCCATATCCATCCTGGCAATCAATTCATGCGAGGAATTATCTACTGCTATTTGTAAAGCTTCACCAAAGAACACACTCCTTTCAAGCCAAATGGGTTTAATAATAGAATGAATCTGTTGGAGTTCTTTTATCTTATTCGCAACTTCTTCACTAACTGTAGGATCAACAACAATGATAATTTCTGAAGGAGAAACTGTTTGGTTGATAACACTTAAAATTGCTTTTTCACATTCATCGGGCTTATCGCCTTTATAAACAGACATACATACTGAAAAAGAGTTTTCCATACCGTAAAAATTATGAGTATACCATTTTTTATATTGCTATTTCAATCGACAACTATATCAACCTTATAATAAATTCAAAAAACTAAATTCATTTAGCATCTATTAATAAGTATTAGTAATTCAAGTAGTTTTTAACAAAAGGACAGGAATCAGACTGGCTTTTTAAACTTGTCAGCGGTGAACAAAATTTTCCTCTCAGTACATGGAATTAATAAAGCAGGAGCACATATTTACATTACTCCAAAGAGTAGCAATTATCGCAATCTTGATGGTAAAAAGAAACAAAAAATATTTACAAACATTACCTCAGTCAAGACAGCTAAACCTCCTACAGATACTTTTCTCATAATTATTGTCAGAAACAAACCCACATATCAAACTTGACTATATTTATTTTGCACAGAAATGTCCGAATTGGGCATATTAGAATCTCTCTTCCATGAATATAAATATGCAAAATACAGATAGAGATAATATATCGGTAGTGTATAAAATGTTACTGAAGAGGGCTCAATAATCACATATAAAACCAAGAAAAAAGCAAGAAATAAATATACCATAGCTGACTTTTTCTTCTTGCGAAACAACCTGATTGTTGTTCTGAAAAAGATGCTATAGTACATCAAAAAACCTATTAATCCATAACATAAATACAGCTCAAGGTAATTATTATGAGAATGAAAAATTTGAACATGAGTATTCAGTCCAGAATGAGTTTCAAAATAGCCCAGTCCCCGCCCCCATATTGGAGTTTCAGGGACCATCTCAATGGCAGTATTAAATAATTGCTTTCTAATATTCGTAGAGTTATCCCCAATATCAAACTTATTATCCTGCACAATTCCAAGTGCATAAAACATTCCTTCCAATCGTTCTCCTGCGATGTTATATAATAATTCGTTATTCAGCAAAATATAAACAAATAAACCTAAACCTATCGTTAACGGTAGTATATACCTGAAAAATGATCGGCGATTTTTAATTAAAATAAATACAATATAAAAAATAGGGAGACCAATAATTGCCCTCTTTGTTCCTGATAAAATAATAAATAAAAATTGTATAATAAATATAATTACATACAATTTATTGTGTGTTTTTTCAAAAAATATTTTATACAAACTCAATGATGAAATCATTAACACAATTTGTGAAGTATAGTTTATGTTTGAAAGTACATTATCTGTCATTCCTCCTAATCTCATATTAAGCAATAAAACATCACCAATACTATAGTAAACATAATAAAGAGAAGCTATTACAGATGCAATAGACGCACTAAATACAAATATATCAAAGGCCCCCTTATACTCTAAATCACACAACCACAATATAATACACAACACAATAACACATTGAGAAAGCATACTATAAACTGAAATCTCTTTATTTTGAGGTGCTAAAAAATAGTGAAGTGTATAAAAAGAAAACAAAAGCAATATCCAAATCAAGAATTTACGACTAAACCTGACTCTCATAAATTTCCCAGGTGTTAATGTTTTTATCAATACATAAACTACTGTTATAATAAAAATGGCACTTACAATTTCATAATATAATAATTGGTGAATTGTATTTTGATATACAGCATTAGAAAACAATAATAATCCAATTACCACAAAGCGAAAAAAATCTAATGTTTTTATATTCTTGAATAGCTCCATATAAACTATGTTTTATAAAATATTATTCGTCTAAAGATCAATAATACTAGGATTATTAATTATTTTTTTTGACATTTTAAATATACTCTTAAGTGAATTAATATTTAAAATTACAAATATTGTACCTGGGATAAAAATAAATATTTGTAAGTCCAATAAGATGATTACAAACGCAACAATAAAAGGGATAAGCAATTTTAATGGAAAACAGTTTCTGATAACTGCTCTAAAATGTCTTGACTGGTTAAGCTCTCTCATACCAAAAAATACCAATAAATAAGAATAAACCAAATAACTACACATAGTAGATATCACAACATAATTAAATTTCACATGAAACATTTTAACCAATACAAATGCAATTAATATATTTAAAATTAATACTAAAAAAGAATTTATTGCAATTATTTTTTCGCGATTTCTTGCCATTAACAATGAAATATATCCAAATGAATTAGTGTACAATAATAATGTTAATGCTATTAAGTTAATAATAGACAGAGTGTTTGAGTATTTTGGAATAAAATACAATAATATCGGGAAAAGACATATCGCCAGATACATAAGTCCATGTGATAGCGAAACGTAATTATCACGTAAACTATTTATCGTAGCTTCTACCTGTTTAACATCGGGTGAATTTACCTTATCCAATAATTTAGGTGTAATCAGATAAGAAAATGCTTCAAGAAGCAATAGTACAGAATTCGCCAATGTATATGCAAAGGTGAAATATCCAAATTCCTCAACGCTATAATATGCACTAATTATTGTTCGCGTAGAAAGTACAATCAGATAAAAACAGCTACTATAAATAAAGAGAAAAAATCCTTTTGTTAAAATTTTCTTCGCATCACCGACACTGGGATCTCCATCAAATTGTATCCTTTTCCCTTTAACAAACATTAAAAGAGAAAATAGTTGACCTAAGATGTAAGCGCCTAGCAAAACATATAATAATACCCGATCCTTAGCAAAGAATAAAACAATAAATGTCAAGACAGGTACAATCGATTGGAATAATGCTATTTCAAATATTCTGCCTTTAACACGATAAATCTTTGAAAATAAATTATTGAAATATACTAAAATTGCTATAAAACAAACACCATAAAAAAAGCTTCCAACTTGATATTTGTTAAACCAGCTTATGCCCCAAATGTAGTAATATAAAGCTAAGGCAACTACAAATATTCCGAGCAATGCAATCAGAAAAACAGAAGTTGTTTCAATATTACGGTTTTTAACAGTCTCATTCTTGTATTGAACAAGTAAAACTGTAGTTGAATTAGGGATTCCCAAATTAAACAAATCAAAATATGTAATTAATAAGAGGATAAAACCCCAAATTCCAAAATAATACGGCCCCAGTTTAACTGCCAGAAACATTGAAGCAACAAACTGAATAAAGAAAACAAAATATCTTGAGATAATATATAAAGTAATTTTATTTAGTAATGCTACTTTTAATCGCTTAAACAAACTCATTAATATAATTTAAGTTATTTTTTTACGCTCTGATATCATTCAGTTTTAATGGATCTCCCTTCCGTATGTCAGAGACTGCATGTTTCCCTAGTATTTCATTGTAATACATTGGATGCAACCCTGCAGCAGGTCTAACTGATTTAACATTATATTGAGTAAATAACTCCCCTGCTTTAATATCTTCACTTGCAAAAAGAGATCGACGCCCTGTAACACCTCTGCCTTCTAAATCATACGAAATTTTGCCAAGAGCCTTTTCTGTGTCCCTGATTGCTATTACCATTGCTTTAAATTCGTCTTTATTTAATGAAAATGCAGAATCCAGTCCTCCTAAAGCACGATCAATAATAAAATGCTTTTCAACCACTGTAGCTCCTAAAGCCACAGAGGTAATAGGAATTGTATTCGTCATGGAATGATCAGAAACACCAACATTTACATTAAATCTATCTTTCATATCGGAGATAGTCAAAAGATTCGCCTTCTCAATCGGAGCTGGATATTCTGTTGTACATTTTAACAAGGTAATATCATTATTGCCAGCTTTTTTGCACGTACTAATTGCCAACTCTATATCCTCAATCGTTGCAACTCCGGTAGAAATAATCATGGGCTTATTCTTTGAGGCAGCATATCCTATCAGATTAATATCTGTAATTTCTAAAGAAGCTATTTTATAAATTGGCATTTGCATTTCTTCCATAAAATCGACTCCTTCCATATCAAAAGGTGTTGAAAAACATATCAGACCTAAATCATTTGCAATTTTTTTCAATCTGGGTTGCCATTCATAAGGCATAGATCCTTCTGTATATATATCATATAATGTCATCCCCTTCCATAAACCGCTTTCCCTCGGACCAAAATACTCATTATCAACATTTAGAGTTAATGAATCGGGTTTATAAGTCTGAAATTTCACGGCATCAGCTCCTGCCTCTGCCATTGCTTCGATGGTTTTCACCGCCAAATCAAAATTGTGATTATGATTTGCCGACATCTCAGCTATAATAAATACCTTATCTTTCATTTCTACTATTCAATATTTTTTCCTTATAAAGATTGTTCAAATCTATTTTATGGCTTCTTATGTATTTTGCAAATTTCAATACATCATTTGCATTCTCCTTAATTAATTCAAAATCTTTCTTATTCGTTTCCATCAAGAAATAGCCATCACCATCTATATCCTTTACTTTAATTGCTTCTCCCCCAAAATAAGTAATTAACATAAATGATTTTATGTTTTCTTTCTGCATTAATCCTCTCGTTATTTTTATATCTAAACTATCATGAATAAATAGCTTAAAGTAATAATAAAATTCAAAACCTACTCCTGAATCAAGATACTCTGGATTTAAATAATACCCGGTTTCAGCACTATCTTCATCCCGATTTATCGAAAATACATCGACAACTCCAACTGGTAAATTATCTTTAAATACAACCCAATAAAATAAATCATCCCGATAAGATAAAGATCCTACAAATTTTAAATGATTTTCGAGTGAAATAGGTTCAGTATTTGTCATCCATTTTCTGATTGCCTCATTATTTCGCCACTCTAATATCATCATCAATTCCTGTTCACTCAGGCTAATGAAATTTTTATAAACATAATTATTAATAGTATATACTTTCTCTCTGTCTATTATCATAATTCATTAAATACTTTGGAATAACGTTTAGAAATAGTCGTTAAATCAGAAAAAGGAGAAACCAGATAATATTCATTTTTGTGAATCAAGGCATTAAGAAGCTTATCTGTCATATTTGGATCAAGAAGACTCCCTATGCCGATAATATAATTTGACTTTTCAAGAATGTGATAAAAAGCATCTTGATTATCTACATAATAGCCCGCGATAACAGGAATATTGCAAGCCATTGCTTCAATACATATAGAACTTGACGAAAGAATAGCAAGATCATTTTGATCAAACAACAAAACAATTTCCTCTGCACTAAGATTCTTGTGCATTTGAACTTTTGGGATACAATCAGATTCAATGGAGCCTTCGTAAACATCACCTATAATAATATCTATCTTTTCTATAGACGGTAATTTACAAAGAATTTTTGTCACTTTACCTGTGAAATTGTGAAAATCAGTCCCGCCAAAGCAAACAACAACACGACGAATAGCAGATTCTGTTTTTATTTTATTTTTATTTTCCAAAAAAGGCCTCCTAAGCAACGCCCAATTAAGGCCTAAACAAAACTTCGTATATATTTCAGCAGAAAAGCTACTACTATCCAAAGTACCCTGACTGATTATTAAATCCGCAACATAATGTTTATCATTTCCACCCAAACAAACCAGCCTACAACCCCTAATCCTAATACTCACCTGATAATCAGTAGAATAAAATGAATTATCCAAAACAACAATCTCATCACCACTTAAATAGCTCAGAAAAACATCAAATTTTGTTTCATCAGAAGGTAATTCAACTAATTTACAGATTCTCTCTACTTCATTTTTCTGATACTCAGTTGGCGATTGAGTAAAAAATGTACAGTCAAAATTATCTTTAAGCATATCCGCAAGAGCCAAGCTGCGAACGAAGTGTCCATAACCTATCTGCTTGCTTGCATCTGCGCGAAAAAATATTTTATTTTTTTTCATAGACACTGTTTTAAAGCAACAGTATGAATATTTTCAGAGTTTCATTTTTGTTTCACGATTCAAAACATCGATCAATTCCTGATCAGATTTAAATTTCAATTGAATATGTGAATTAATAGAATTAATTTCTGGATTTTTGTCCAGAAATTCGAATAGTTTTTCTGTAGAATACTCCAAATTATTACTTTCAAAATATTTTTGCACGATATCGAACATCAACAGATCTTCTTTGTAATCAACTGTTAAACGATAATTTCTCGAAAATTTATCAGGCAAATCAACTATATTTAATTTAAAGTACTCTGGATTATTTGTAAAGTACCAAGTCATATATTCAGAGTAAGAAGCCTTTGGAAAATATTCCTTAATTCTTTTCAAAGATTTCACATTCATTATTTCTGAATTCAACCCAACTGTAGTTTTTTTACCTGCAGTATAATCAGCTCCTCGTACAAAATGTTCTTTAAGCAGTATATCAAAAATCTCAGAAGAAGGGAATGGACAATCTGCTGTTTTTCTTACTATTACATCAACACCTAAAGGGTCTACTGCATCCAGATATCTTTTTATTACATCATCTGGATCTCCTGCAAAAAAGATTACATTTTTGGAATATGTGTGTTCAGATAATTCCGCATCTTCAGGATTTACAGAAGTCGCCAAGATAGTATAATCAACATTTTTTAACTTTAGATTATTCTTTATACTTAATTCCACCAAGGACAAAGATCCAACATTAAGTAATGCTTTTCGAGGAAGTCTTTTTGAACTTAATCTACATGCAATTACGATCGCTATCTTTGCCTTTCTAAAATCACTAGAATATAATGGTTCTCCAGAATTTTTATCAACAGCTAATACATTATACCCCCTAACAAGTAATTCTATTTCACTCAAATCTAACCCACTATCACATGGTCTATTATAGTCAAGATCATCACCAAGTGATATTAACTCTCCTGATTTTTTATTATTCTTTAAAGTCGGAATAAACTTAATCTTATCCATAATTACTTAATATATACATTTTTAAAGCAGCCCATTAAAAATACCTCCGTCGATTTGTATAGTAGTACCCGTTATTCCCTTTGCCAATTCAGATGAAAGAAAAGCTACTAAATCGCCTAGCTCATTGGGATGTTGATACCGTCCTAACGGCATTTTACTTATTGCATTATTTTCAATTTCCTCAATACTTTTATTCTGCTTATCTGCAGCTACTTGCATGAGTTCTATTGCTCTTTCTGTTTTAAAAGCTCCCGGACAAATGTTATTTATTGTTATATTATGCCGAATTAATTCTTTCGACAAACTCCTTGCCATTGCAACTACTCCTGTTCTAAAAACATTAGAAAGAATAAGCGATGGAGCTGGCTCTTTAACTGTTAATGAAGTTAGATTAACAATTCTCCCCCAATTATTTTCTTTCATGTAAGGAGCCACCAAATTAATCATTCGAACAGCATAAAGCAGAACATCTTCAAATGCTTTTGCCCAATCTTCTTCATTTATATCAAAAAAAGCACCAGGCTTTGGTCCTCCTGAATTATTAACAAGTATATCTATCTTTCCAAATTTTTTAATTGTCTCATTAACAATGAATTCATTATCATTTTTCGATGACATATTTACCATCAACGGTAATACATCAACTCCTAATAAACGTATTTCAGATTCTGTTCTACAAAGAGAATCATAATCATTAGCACATAGTACAATATTAGCGCCTTCGCAAGCAAGCTTGTAAGCACAGGCTTTCCCAAGTCCTTTACTACTACCTCCAATTATCGCAACCCTATCCTTTAAGTATAAATCCATAATTTTATGTAATTATATTAATATAAATTATTCATCAGTAAGATATCATCTTTTACTACACTTTCACTTAATCTCTTACCTAAAATCGAATCATATTCACTCGGAGCAATACCTGTCCCTGGTCTTTTAAATTCAATATCCTCAATTGATATTTCAGAACCTTTCGGTAAATCTCTTTTAAATACAATACTTCTACGCATGATAGAGATATCAATATTTTCACCTGGAGCCAAAATTTTATCAACCGTACTTATGCTTTTATTTATCTTTCTCGCATTATTTATTGCTTCTTTCATTTCACTCGGTTCAAGACATATTCTCCAATCAGGCCCTTTAAGTTCTCTATCAATAATAAGATGTTTTGAAATAATATTAGCACCAGAAGCTACTGCACATGCCGGCATCCAAATATCAGGAGTATGATCTATATAACCTACTGGTTTTTTATATCTATTCTTTAATGTCTTTATATAACCTAAACTTGTATGTTCAGGCATAACACCATCAACACCGCTTGCCATTGAATGCTGCCCATGAAGAAACGTAAAGTTATTTACATTTCTTTTTTCAATTCTATTATTAATCCAATCTATTTCAGATTCATTTGCGAGTGGTAAGCTTACAAAAAAAGGTAATTCAGATTTACAAACCTCATCAACAATAAATGGATTATTAATATCTGATGCATTTATATTAAACGCATCACACCCAAAGTCTACCAAATATTTAATTAGATTATGGCTTAATGATGCTGCAATAAAATCGATTTTGCACTCATGAGCATAATGTATAATGTTTTCCATATGCTGTAATGGTAATTCGATTTTCTTATATCTTTCATATACAGGATGTGAACTTATATAGAAATCATCCGCAATTGCTAACTGAAACTCAATCGCATCCGCCCCGGTATCCTTAGCGAGCTCAATCATTTTCCGAGCAATATTCAAATCACCTTGATTTGCCTGCCCTTCTTCAACGATAAAATATAAATTATTATCGTTAATCGTTTTATCACCTATCCTAAACTCCATTTTAAATAGTTTTACATATCACTATTGTTAATATAAATTTCTAAGCTAAAGTCCATCCCCCATCTATGATAATATTCTGGCCAACAATATAATTTGAAGCATTTGATGAAAGAAACAGTATTGCTCCTTTTAGATCTTCCGGCTTACCAATTCTGTTGGCAGGATTTTTACCTGACAATCTTTCGACAAATTCTACATTTTCCTGCACCTTTGGTGATGGAAATGTACCCGGTGTTACGCAATTAACATTTATATCTTTAGATATCAGATAAGCTCCAAAATATCTTGTCAACTGTATTACTCCCGCTTTTAATGCGCCATAATTAATTGGATTTAAATAAGGGCTGCATGCTCCATTATACATAGACAGATCAGGAATGACTACACCATACATAGAAGCAATATTTACAATAGATCCACCATTTTTTCCCATATATGGAATTATCTCTCTTATACAACGGAAAACGCTTCCTAAAACGCCATCGGCACTTATTGCCCACATCTCATCTGTAATTTGCTCTGGTAAACATCCCCCTCCCTTTAAATAAACCGCATTATTTATTAATACATCAATACGACCATATCTATCAAATACAGTCTGGTAACATTTCTTAATATTCTCTGTATCAGAAATATCACCCTGTACAAAAAAATAATTTTCTTTTCCGGCAAATTTCTCATCAAATTTCTCCTGAGATAATTCAATCACTGCAACTACGGCTCCAGCTTCATTTAAAGCTTCAGACATAGCGGTGCCTAAATGCCCCGCACCACCAGTTATAATAGCAACTTTCCCTTTCAGGGAGAAACTTTCAATTACATTCATAATCTAATTCCAATTAACAGGATTAAGTAACTCCTTTTCTTTTATATGCAACGAATCTATAAAATTTATATCATATTGAGAAACACCTAAATTCAAAATAGAAATATTCTTTTTAAGCTGTTCTAAATTATCCAGGCCCACTAAAACCCTATCAACATATGGATTGTTAACTACATAATTTAAAACCAATTTTTCCACTCCAAAATCATTATCATTACAATATTTGTGAAGCATATCCAGGTAATATTTGAGAGGTTCCAATTTCTCACTTAAGGTAACTGTATCTTTAAAAAATAATCCCTGAAGAAAAACTGATCGGGTATGTATCTCAACCCCTCTTTTTTTTAATTCAGGGAAAAAAGCCTCAAATTGTCTATCAAAAATATTGTATGGAATCTGCAAAAGATCGAATTCAACATTATTATTCAGCAAAAAAAGCAACTGATCAATCGTATAAAGTGAGAATCCTATTTTTTCAACCTTTTGATTATCCCTTAATTTAAGCATATCAGTCCATATATGAGGATTTGATTGATAAAAATCAAAATGATGAATCAAATAACCATATAAGTTAGTTTGATTCAATCGATTGAGAGACTCTTCAAAAATTGCAAAAACACTTTTTTCTGATCGGGGATACTTTGAAACGATATTATACCTCATCGAATTTTGCTTCAAAGCTTCACCAATCGCAATCTCGCTTGAACCATAGGCATAAGAGGTATCAAGCATATCAACACCCTTTGTAACAGCATAAGATAATATAGAATTCACCTCACTCTGTAGCACCTTACCTCCCTGATTATTAACCCCATAGTTTAATCCAAACTGGACAGTCCCTATTATTAATTTACTGGTCAAGTTCATTAATTAATAAATTCTATGATTTTTTCAATTACATAATCTTGTTCTTCATTTGTCAATGAAGGATACATTGGCAAACTCAGGCAATGGTTATAATAATCTTCGGCAATCGGAAAATCTCCTTGTTTCCAGCCAAATTGGCGATAGTAGGGCATTAAATGTGCAGGAATATAAAGCACCTGTGAGAAAATATTATGAGCTTTCAAATATTCATACAATTCTTTTCGTTTCTCTACTTGTACAACATATAAATGAAAAGCATGTCGAATACCTGTTTGTATGAAAGGTGCTTTTACAGAAGTACCTTCAAAGGCTTTCGTATACTTACTTGCAATCTCATTTCTTCTTTCGACACTCCATTCCAAACGTTTTAGCTGAGAGATACCTAGAGCTGCCTGAATTTCTGTAATACGATAATTATATCCCAATTCTTGCATCTCATAATACCACCCACCATCTGTTTGCTCAAGTTCATCCGGATTTTTTGTAATCCCATGAGTTCTATAAAGCAATAGTTTTTTGTATAATTCCTCATTATTTGTCACAATAGCACCACCTTCTCCGGTTGCAATATGTTTTACAGGATGAAAAGAGAAGACGGTCATGTCAGAATAATTACTGCTCCCTGCTATTTGTCTCTCCCTTTTTCCATCATAAAAAAAGGCTCCGGGAGCATGGCAAGCATCTTCGACTATTGCCAAACCATACTTATCAGCAATTACACGTAAGCGTTCCACATCGATAGGATATCCTGCAAAATCAACAGGAACGACAGCCTTGTATGTTCCTTTTGGGGACGTAGCTAATAATTCTTCCAACTTATTTAAATCAAGTAGGTATGTTCTGGGATCAATATCGCAAAATGTAATATCGGCTCCACAATATCTAAAGCCGTTTGCACTTGCAACAAATGTGATAGGTGTCGTAATTATTTTATCACCTGGTTTAATACCAAGAGCCATTGCTGCTAAATGAAGTGCAGCTGTGCCATTACTTACCATTACTGCATATTTGCAATTACAATACTCAGCAAAGGCATCTTCAAATTGTTTAATACGAGGCCCTTGAGTCAAAAAATCAGACTTAAGCGTTTCAACAACTATTGCAATATCCTCTTCTGTAATATATTGCCTGCCATATGGTATATTTTTCATATTTTTAAACTTCAAATGTGTGATCTACAAATTCCTTAATTTTTCTTCTAAGTTCATCAATAGTTTCCCATTCGGAGTTCTCACCTGAGCTATAATGAAATCCCTCCGGTACTTTTTTAGCATTATAAGATCTAATAAAATCTTCTAATTTCCACGTCGGTTTTTGGGGCAATATTGCATAATAGTTACCAATATCATATGTATGAAAAGCATCTGATGCTGTAATCATTTCTTCATGAACTTTTTCACCTGGCCGAATACCAATTATTCTATGTTCACATTCGGGAGCAATTGCTTTTGCAACATCCATAATTCTATAAGAAGGAATCTTAGGAACAAAGATTTCTCCGCCCCACGCATTTTCTAATGCAAATAAAACCATTTCAACACCTTCATGAATTGGAATATTAAAACGAGTCATATTAGGTTCCGTTATAGGAATCACACCTTCCTTTTTTTTATTGATAAAAAAAGGAATTACAGAGCCATTAGATCCCATAACATTTCCATATCTTACTACGGAAAATTTTATAGGATTATTCCCTTTATAATTATTTGCTGCAACAAAAAGTTTATCAGATGTAAGTTTTGTTGCACCGTAAAGATTTATCGGAGCACAAGCTTTATCTGTAGAAAGAGCTACAACAGCTTTAACTCCTGTATCAAGGCAAGCTTCTATTACATTTTGAGCACCTCCAATATTAGTTTGCACACACTCTGTAGGGTTATACTCTGCTATATGAACATGTTTCATTGCAGCTGCATGTATAACATAATCTATGCCACTCAATGCACGTACTAGTCTACTTTTATCTCTCACATCGCCAATAAAGAAGCGAATTTGTGGGTATTTGGAATGAGGATACTCCTGATCCATTACAAATTGTTTCTGCTCATCGCGTGAATAAATTACAAGTCGTTTTACGTCGGGCCATTTTTCCAATATTGTTTTAGTCAAAGCCTTACCAAGAGAGCCAGTACCTCCAGTAATTAATATAGATTTATTACTCAGCATTTTAAATTATTTTTTTAATTATCTAGATACATTATATTTATTTTAATAAAGAGCAGTGTAAATAAAAGCAGATGACACTAAGCTTTATCTTTTGAACAAAACTCTATAAGAAGCCCCAAGGTTGATCGTGGATTTAAAAATCCTATATTCATATTTTCAGCTCCTTTTCTTGCAACTTTATCAATTAATTTAAATCCATTTTCCTTTGCAGATGATAAAGCGCTATTGGTTTCATCAACACAAAAGGCAATATGGTGAATGCCCACACCATTTTTTTCCACAAAAGAACTTATTGGACCTTCTGAAGAAGTAGATTCCAATAATTCAATTTTGGTTTCTCCAATCAGAAAAAAAGCTGTTCTAACACATTGTTCCTTTACCTCTTCAATGGCATAACACCTTACTCCTAATAAATTTTCGAAAACAGGAATGCTATCATCAAGAGACTTAACAGCAATTCCAATATGCTCAATATGCGAGATACCCATATTCTTCTATTTTTTATTCAACCAGTTTTTTAAGTTTTTTATTTATTTTCGACCTTAGTTCAATTATCTGGTTTCTAACATCTTGTTCAACTTCATGTAAATAGAAAGGATCATCATGACCTGGATAGACCATCGTTGTTAGTGTATTATATTGACTTATAATATCTTCTAAAGTATGTAAAAGATTTTCCTTAGAGGCTCCCGGAAATGATGTATTTGTTTTATATCCCTTTAATAAAGTATCTCCTGTAAATAAATTATTATCAATATTAAGAATTATAGATCCCAGACTATGGCCTTCAGCTTTTGTAAATTTCAGTTTGTAATTACACCAGTTTAATGAATAATTAATATCCTCCAATATTATATCAGAAGCTGGAAAATCAATATATTCATCATATTTCTCAGAATAGCCGGATAAGTTATATTTTGAAGATGTTATATTTTGGTCACATTGGGCAGAGGTTACTAATTTTATATCAAAGCTTTCCTTTAGCTTGTTTATACCGACAATATGATCAATATGTTCATGTGTTAAAATAATATACTCGGGAGAAAGCTGATTTTTTTTCAATATTGAAATCAGTTCAATACAATCTTCAATACCAGGATCAATGATTATGCAGGAATTATTTACGTTACTCGAAACTATATAACAATTCGAAGGAACCGGGCAATTAACTAACCTTGTTATATTCAGCATTTAAATTATTTTTACAGATTATCTTTTAAGAGAAAAACCTCCATCTATCAACAATGAAGTTCCCGTAACCCAAGAACTTGCATTTGACAATAAATAAATTATCCCATATGCAATTTCTTCAGGCTGACCATACCTTTTAAGAGGATAATCTTTCAAATCTTCTTTAACTTGACTTTCATCCGTCATAATTCCCGAAGCAATCAACGGTGTAAAAACCCGGGATAAATTTACACTGTTACATCTTACATTTTTTGAAGCAAAATCTATTGCTGCATGTCTTACGAAGGCATTTAATCCACTTTTTGATGTTGCATACATCGCCAAACCCACTGTAGTAACTTCATTTCCAGCAACGGAAGAAACATAAACCAAAGAAGCTGATTTTTTTATTTTTTTATTTTTCATCAATCGCTGTGTAAGCAAAATTGGTGTGATTGTATTAATTCTCAAGGTATTATTTAGTTCCTTTTCATTGATAAAAGTCGTCAATAAATACCGTGCCGTGCCGGCACAACTTACCATGCCATCTAATTCAGGAACAAAATCTACCAACTTGTCAATCCCATCGTTTTCAGATATATCAGATGTTATTTGCATATGTCCCTGACCATTTAATGCTAAAAAAGTACCATTTAGTCTTTCAACATCCCGACCCGTAATTATCAATCTAGCTCCAGCCTTGGAGCATTCAATTGCAGCAGCTTTCCCAATTCCAGAGGATGCTCCGGTAATAAGTATTGTTTTATCTTTTAAAGAAAATGGATTGTATTCCATGATTTATTTATTTATTTCAACCACTATAATTCTAAAAGATCCGGACAAACTATATTTTTCGTTTTAAGATAAATACTTCCCCAAACAAATCCTGAACCAATAGCAGATAACATATGAGATAATTCCAGCGTTTTAAGTTCTTCTTTGATGTTAGTGACCATCAAAAGAGGAATTGCTGCACAGCTTGTATTGCCAAAATCTTTAATATTAGATGGGATTTTACTTTCTTGAAGTTTTAACTTCTTCATTATAGTTGAATTTATCTTCATATTTGCCTGATGGAACAAATAATAATCGACACCTGAGTGCATATCAATATTGTAATGTTCGCACAAAGATTTTAATGCCTTAGGACATTCTGATATAGCAAAAGAAAAGACCTCCATTCCATCCATAACTCCGTGAATAGGAGCTCTCCTAATTCCTTCTCCCGCATCTTGAACAACAAAAGATTCCGGAGTGGGTTGATTTCGAAAACCACTATATGGGCTACCTACAAATTTATAGCATGAACCATCCGATAATAGATTACTATAAATTTTATCTGCTGTTTCGTCATATTCCCAAGCCGAAGCTGTTCCGGCATCTCCAAGTAACGGGTAACGTGACTTATCTTCTGGAGAGGATGTAAGAGAATTTGTATCTCCTACTAGAAGCAATGCTTTTTTTATTGTACCAGAAGACAATATACTGGACACCACTACAATTCCTTGTAGAAAACCTGCACATACTGTAGAAATATCGAATGTCAGGCATGAAGTCGGTAATTCCATTCTATTTTGAAGAATACAAGATGTTGCCGGGGATCTGTAATCAGGTGTATTTGAAACAAATATTAATGCATCTATTTCTGATTTATCCCAATGTAGCTCCTGAATTAATTTTTCAGCAGCAGCTAAACAAAGATCAGACGTGCAAACACCATTATCAACAATTCTGCGTCGCTCAATACCTGTAGTTTTTGTAAATCTTTCCGCTTCATCTTTTTTGAATACTGAAAGATCCTTTGTTTCAACGGTTTTAGCCGGCACACATGCAGCTACACCTCTTAAGGCAACATTTTTAATTTCAAGAAATGCCA
This sequence comes from Bacteroidales bacterium, assembly GCA_963667975.1. Lineage (GTDB taxonomy): Bacteria > Bacteroidota > Bacteroidia > Bacteroidales. The sequence goes on along the minus strand of OY764079.1, from coordinate 1,477,098 downwards.
TATGGTGTTATTTTATTAAATAAATTGTATTGTATTTTTAATTTTCGTAGTACAATCAATACAAATTTTCCCTTGTGGATTTATCAATTTACATCTTATTGTACCAACATTCGTTTCTTTATTTACATCTATAATTTTAAAAGCCATAGTGTATTCTTCATCAATAAAAACAGGCCTTATAAACGTAAACTCTCTATACATATTAATACTGCCTTCTCCTGGAAAATAAGCACCAATTACTCTGGAAAAGCTTGATCCTGCATGCATTCCCTGAACAGCCAATCTTTTAAAGTAAGAGTTTTTTGCATATTCTTCATCTAAATGCACAGGATTCGGATCTCCAATTAGATTCACAAAATCGACTACTTCCTGCTTTGTAAACTTTATTTTCTCTTCCGTAGAATCTCCAATTTTCAGCATTTTTATGTCTTTTTTAATTATTCCATTTTTTTGGCAGGATTTCCAATAACTGTTGTCCCTTCCTTAACTGTTCTCATAACAACACTTCCTGCGCCTACTATTGAACTATCACACACTTTAATTAATGGATAAATTACAGAGCATGTATATAGAGCTACTTTATTACCAATATTATTTTTCCCACAGACTGTAGATCTAACATATAAATGGGAAAAGCTACCAATAGATGAATCATGACCAATATTGCAATGATCCTGAATAATCACATGATCATTTATCACTGTATTTACAGATAATGTGGTAAAAGCACCTATAAAAATACCTTCTCCTAAAACTGACCTTCTGTTGATATTTGCAGTAGGATGTATCAGGTTCACAAACTTTCCACCTCTGGATTTGATAATATTGATACTTTTCTCTCTATCATTAGGATTAACATATGAACATATAAATAAATCATCTTCACATACGTCATAGTCTTCAACTGAAGAGAGTACCTGTGGTAATTCCGGATCATTATCTAATGAATGAATGTCTGGATCAATAAATCCTTTTACTTTCCATTTTACATTACAATCGGGGCTTACCAATGCATATTCGTAAAGAATTTTTGCAAAATTGCCCGCACCAATAATAATTAAATTCTTCATATCTTTTTTTTAATGTCCACCATTTATAGTAACGCCTCCATCAATTGTAAAAACGCTACCGGTAACCCAGCTAGCTGCATCTGACAAAAGATAAATACACGCATATGCAATGTCTGATGGTTTTCCTATACCAAGTGGATAAATTTTAAAATGACTTTCTAATTGTTCTTCTGTTATTATTCCGCTATCTAATGCTCTGGTTTTAATAAACCCAGGTTGAATACTATTAACTGTAATTTTCTGTGAGGCCAACTCAAGCGCCAGTACTTTCATAAATGAATTAATAGCACCTTTTGTAGCAGAATACAAAGAATTCCCAATTTTCACATGGAAAGATGATATCGAAGAGATAAAAACAATTGATGCATTCTTATTTATCTTCTTCTTTTTCAGCAATTTCTGAACCAACAATATTGATGAAATAATATTTGTATTAAAAACCTCTTCTAATGCAGCGTTAGAAATATTTTTCACAGGTAAGGTTTTTAAAACACCTGCATTCAGCACTAATCCATCAAGGCAAGGTAGTTTATCAACAATTAAGTCAATATCATCCTGATGAGTAAGATCTCCAACTATTTGGCTATGTCCAGAACCGCTTAAACTTAAATAAGTTTCATTTAACCGATCAGGGTTTCTCCCTGTTATAATTATTTGAGACCCCATATTTGCACATTCCTGAGCAATACTTACTCCTAAACCAGAAGAAGCTCCTGTAATAAAAATCGCTTTGCCTTCTAATGAAAATGGATTATGCATAACAACTACATATTATAAAGTTTGTAATTCAGAACAAATAATTTTCCCCATTCTTACTCTTGCAGAGCCTAAAGAAAAGCCAACACCTATAACAGTCATCATCAAGTCTAACTCTTTTCCCTGTAGCTCTTCTTTTAAATTGGTAACCATAAGTAACGGGATTGTAGCTGCACTTGTGTTTCCAAATTCATGTAAATTATATGGTACCTTTTCTGCAGGTAACTTAAGTTTCTTCCTCAACTTTTCACATAAAAATTTATTGGCCTGGTGAAGCAGAAAGTAATCAATTTCTTCGTCGTTAAAAGGGAACTTTTCTTTAAGCATAGAGACACTTTTTGGCACATTCGCCATTGCAAATGAAAAAACTTCTAAACCATCCATTTTTTCATGCAATCTTGTACGTCTAATTCCATCGCCACAATCTTCCATTATAAATGATTTTTCATTTACAGGATTCCTGCTTCCTCCATCCGGTACTATTACAGAAGCTCTTCCTGAACCATCTGTCATATAATGGAAATCCATTATATCTCCACCTTCTGGAGAATACTCAAGCGCTGTAACTGTTCCGGCATCGCCTAATAACAGATACATACTTCTGTCTTCATAACTGGCAAATACGGATTGTGTATTTCCCACCATCAATAATGCTTTCTTAAAAGTACCTCCCTGTAATAAGCTTCCTATTACACCAAGCCCATACAAATAACCAGAACATCCAAATGAAATATCAAACGCCATGCAAGAAGTAGGAAGCCCCATCTTATCCTGTAGTACGCATGCAGTAGCAGGCAACTTATAGTCAGCTGATTGTGAAACAAATACTAATAAATCTATTTCTGACTTATCCCACCCAAGGTCATCTAAAAGTTTTTCACCTGCTTTCTGACATAAATCACTCGTACAGATTGAGCCATCATGAATTGCACAGTGACGTCTTTCTACGCCTGTTGTTTGAATATATTTTTCAATTTCTTCCTTAGGGATCAACTCATAATCTCTATTTTCTTCAACCCTCTCTGGTACACAAGCAGACAGTCCTTTTATCTTTACATTTTTTACACTTACATATGACATACACTTGAGATTTAAATATTTTTAAAATCAGGCTGTTTAAAAATCAGAAATCTAATATCCTTCGACAATATTCAGTATTGCAATTAGAATAATAATAATTACAAAATAAAAGTCTATTTTTTATATTTTCTGCCTTTTTAAACAGCCCCTTAAGCTCAAATTACTTAGCAAGAATCAAGTTATACAATTCTTCGATCGTTTTTACACTTCTCAAATCAGCACCTGTAACTCTTTTTTCAAATTCATCGTCGATCATAGAAATTATTGAAAGGGCAACCAACGAACCCCATTCTTCTAACTCCATAAAAACTGTAGATGGGGAAAAACTTTCTACAGGAGTGTCATCAAACTGTTCTGCAAATACTTGTACAAATTCATTAAGTTCCATAATCATTAATTTTAAAGTGAATAATTTTTTATTAAACCATTATATAGGGGAATTGATAGCAATGTATCTACTTTTTTATCTGGACACATTCTTGCCACTATTTTTTGTAGGGTATCGTCTGTACCCACTTCATAATATTCATTAACTCCATCCGTTTCCATATTTTGCGTCATCGTTGTCCATAAAACGGGGTGTGTAATATGCTCAATCAAGTTATTTTTAATTTCCTCTGGACTCGTATGAGCCTTTGCATCAACACATTGGTAAATTGGACAAATAGGATTATTAAATTTCGTTTTTTTAATTATTTCACCGAGTTCAATTCTGGCTTCTTCCATATATGGAGAATGGAAAGATCCACCTATCGCAAGAGGGATTGCTTTTTTTGCACCTTCCTCTTTAAATGCTTTACATGCTATTTTTATTCCTTTTCTAGAACCTGTAATAACTACTTGACCAGGGCCATTGTAATTTGCAAAATAAACGGGTTCATTTGTTTCGTTGTAAATCTCCTGAATTCTTCTTGAAATATAGTCTTCGGGTAATCCAATTACAGCACCCATCGCAGTGTCATATTTTTCACAAACTTTTTGTGCAATTAAAGCCCGGTTAAGAACCAAATTTAAGCCATCATCAAAACTGAGTGTTCCGTTAACAACCAATGCTGCAAATTCACCTAAAGAGTGTCCAGCGACAACATCTGGTCGCAAATCGTTCTGTGTCAGTGCCAAAATTACCTCATATAAAAAAACTGATGGCTGGGTATTTTTCGTTTCCATTAAATCTAACTCACTCCCATAAAACATAACATCAGATATCCTTCTTCCAAGTAATTCATTTGCATATTCAAACAGTTCCTTTGCTTTAGGGAAGTTTTCATATAAATCTTTACCCATTCCTTCTTTTTGGCATCCCTGACCTGGGAAAATAAATGCTTTCATATGTTTCAGATTAATTAACCGTAATTATCTATCTTTTCCTATACTAAACAGTTCAAATCCAATATTTTTCATAAATTCATGATCTAAAATCAACCTGCCATCAAATAAAAAAGCAGGCTTCTTCATCTCTTTATAGATGCGTTCCCAATCAAGAGATTTAAACTCATCCCACTCCGTAAGAACTACAATTGCATGTGCATCTTTACATGCATCATAGGCATTAGAAACAACATGAAGTAACTTCTTGTTCTCTTCTGACTTTCGAGTTTCTAAATAATCTAAATCTGCATACATCACTCCTGCCGGAACACGTGGGTCATACACACAAATATTTGCCTGATCATTCATTAAAATATTCGCTACATAAATTGCCGCAGATTCACGAGTATCATTGGTGTCTTTCTTAAATGCCCAGCCTAAAAATGCGATTTTTTTACCAGATACAGTATTAAACAATGTATCAATAATTTTTTGTGCGAATCTTTGTTTTTGATGATCATTCATTAAAATTACCTGTTCCCAATAACAAGCAATTTCAGGCAAACCAAAATGTTCACATAAATAAACCAGATTCAGAATATCCTTTTGGAAACAGCTTCCTCCAAAACCTACAGAAGCTTTTAAAAATTTTGATCCAATCCGGGAATCCATCCCAATTGCATAGGCAACTTCCTCCACATCCGCACCTGTAACCTCACATAAAGCAGACATTGCATTAATACTACTTATTCGTTGAGCGAGAAATGCATTAGCTGTCAATTTACTCAATTCTGACGACCAAACATTTGTTGTGATAATTCTTTCTCGAGGCACCCAACTTGCATAAATTTGAACTAAAGTTTCGATTGCATCCGATCCATCTTTATTTTGATCACCACCTATAAGAACTCTGTCTGGAGCCATTAAATCTTCAATTGCGGTACCTTCTGCTAAAAATTCAGGATTTGATAATACTTGAAATTTATATCCACTTTCCACACTTGAAAGAATCCTCTTAACTGATTCAGCTGTTCTGACAGGCAAGGTTGATTTTTCGACGATGATTTTATTTCCATTCGCTTGCTCTGCAATTTGACGAGCACAAAGCTCAATGTACTTTAAATCAGCAGCCTTACCTCTTCCAATACCGTAAGTTTTTGTTGGAGTATTTACACTTAAGAAAATCAACTCAGCTTCTTTAATCGCTCTATTAATATCCGTTGAAAAAAACAGGTTTACATCTCTAACCTGTTTCACAACTTCTAATAATCCAGGTTCGTAAATCGGCAGATTATCTGTTTTCCAAGCTTCGATTCTTTCCTGGTTGATATCAACAATATTCACTTTTAGATGAGGGTTCTTTAATGCGATAACAGCCATTGTTGGGCCACCAACATAACCAGCTCCAATACAGGTAATTGTTTTGACTTTCATGTTCGTCTCTATTTCTAGGGATTAATCTTTATAATCTGCCATCCACCATTTCTATTGGTAACAGTGCCTTTATATCATAAAGAACAGATTCTTTCTTACGTTTTGAAAAGTCTACTTCTAAGAACTCGCGATGAGAAACCGCTAATACAATGGTTGTATAATTTTCCATGTTATATTTTTCAATTAGCTCTTCCCCATATTCATGCTTTACATCTGCTTTGTTTGCCCAAGGGTCATAAATATCTACTCTACACCCAAACTGGCGTAATTCATTTACAACGTCTACCACTTTGGTGTTACGAACATCCGGACAGTTTTCTTTAAAGGTAACTCCTAGAACAAGTACTGGAGCATGATTTACCGGTAAATTTTTCTTAATCATCAATTTTACAATCTGAGCGGCAACCCAAGCACCCATTCCATCATTCATACGACGTCCAGCAAGGATAATCTCAGGATGATAGCCCACTTCTTGTGCTTTTTGAGCAATGTAGTAAGGATCTACTCCTATACAGTGACCTCCTACTAAACCTGGAGAGAACTTAAGAAAATTCCATTTAGTACTGGCAGCATCAAGTACAGAACGAGTATCAAGGTTCATATGTGCGCAGATACGGGCAAGTTCATTTACAAAGGCGATATTGATGTCTCGCTGTGAGTTTTCTATTACTTTGGCAGTTTCTGCCACACGAATACTTGGAGCCTTGTGCGTACCTGCCTTAATCACCTTTTTGTAAAGCTGATCCACTACTTCAGCTATTTCAGGAGTTGAACCAGAAGTAACCTTATGGATGGTGGTTACAGTATGCTCTTTGTCACCAGGATTGATGCGTTCAGGAGAATAGCCTGCATAAAAATCCACATTCAATTTCATTCCCGCAGTTTGTTCAATCACAGGGATGCAATCTTCCTCTGTACAACCAGGATAAACTGTTGATTCATAGATTACAATATCATTTTTCTTAATTACCTTTCCTATGGTTTCACTGGCCTTAATGAGTGGAGTCAAATCCGGATGGTTATTTTTATCAACTGGAGTAGGAACCGTTACAATATAAATATTACAGTCACGAATTTCATCCAGTTTACTGGTCAGGTACATGCCTTTATCTTTAGGCATTTCCACCATCAGTACCGATTGTAAATTATCGTCCTCTACTTCGAGAGTGTTGTCATGACCTAAGTTAAGTTCATCAATACGGTCCTGCTTAATATCAAAACCTATTACAGAAAAATGTTTGGCGAATTCCACGGCCAGAGGCAAACCTACGTAACCAAGGCCAATCATACAAATTTTATGAGACATAGATTCTATTTTTTAGTAAAACAAGAGGATCTTCGGGTGTTACGGAACAAAGTAACACAATTAAATGAAAATGGAGCGATTGTATTCTAATTTTGGGCTTCTCTATTTTTTCCAGATAAGCAGTACATCTTCCTTAAGCAAGGTAATTTTAAGTTTTTTAAATTCGAGTGATGTATAGAGCATGTAACGGATCTTACGGTTAATTATTTCTTCTGCTTTATGGCAGAGCCGGGCAAGATTTTCAACATTGATATTGCTCCCAATGATAATCAAATCAATGATTGGTCCATCAATTCCTTTAGCAAAATCACCGATAAGATAAACTTCTTCGGGGTCGCCCAGTTTTCCGATCACTTTTTCAACAATATGGTCAATCCCTATATATTTCCGAACAAGATCCTGAATATTCTGAAAAAGCGGATGTTTTGCATTTGCCCGAAACAGCTTCCGATTACTTTCTGTTCGGGATGTCAGCAAGCCAGCTTTTTCAAACCGATTCAATTCCTGACGAATAGAGTTGGAAGACTCATCAAACTCTTGTTCCAACCCACGTAAGTATGATTCTGTCTGGCTATTTAAAAAAAATTTCAATAGCAGTTTTATTCGGGTTTTACTGGTAATGAGAGTATCTAACACTTGAGGGGGGATGTATTAAAATTCGATCAACAACAACAAAATGCAAATCAATAATTATCAGAAATATACAAACTTTTAAAGGTTGAAAAACTATTGTTTTTCTCACAGCTTCGCCCCGTCAGTCACAATCCAAAGAGTGTTCTAACAAGGGATATTGCAGGTAAACAATGCAATATTGAGTAACAAATGTACGCAATATTGATTTATAGAATGGTACTCACGGGTTAATATTTAACAATTTTTTATTACTGACATATTATACATATAGCATAATCGACAGTAAATAAGTAAAGTTAGGTGCTTCGTCTATTTGTTGATTATAAAAATTGCTGAGCTGTTAATATTCGTTTATCAGCTGTTGAAATTTGGTATTTTCGGGATATATAAACACAAAGACATCGCATTCTAACAGAGATGAATTAATGTTGAACATTTTTGTTGGGATTCTTTTTTTACCTTTGCAGACATAAATACATATTCAAAATATGCTAGAGAACTCTCTTCCACATAAAACTGATTTAAAAGAACTTGGGGAATTCGGACTGATTGATCATCTTACATCTGGAATTGAACTTCGTCAGCCTTCTACCGAAAAAGGAATTGGAGATGATGCTGCTATCCTGAATTATGGTGGCGAAAAAATCCTGGTCACTAAAGATTTGTTGGTGGAAAATATCCATTTCAACCTGATGTACACGCCATTGAAGCATCTTGGATATAAATCAGCAGTGGTAAATTTTTCAGATATCGTCGCCATGAACGGAACACCTCGTCAATTATTGGTAGGATTAGCTGTTTCCAGTCGTTTTCCGTTAGAAGCAATTGAAGAGTTTTACGCTGGTTTGCGTTTGGCATGTGAAAAATACAATGTTGATCTGATAGGAGGCGATACTACGTCCAGTTCAAGTGGAATGTTTATCTCAATCACAGTTTTGGGAAGTGCAGAAAAACCAGTTTGCAGGAATACTGCACAAGTAAATGATCTAGTATGCGTAACTGGAGATCTAGGCGCTGCCTACATGGGTTTACTCCTGCTCGAACGTGAAAAAGAAGTATTTAACGCCAATCCAAATATGCAACCCGATTTAGAGGGGCATGATTATGTGCTTGAACGTCAGTTAAAACCAGAAGCCAGAATTGATATTACAAAACTTTTAGCTGAAAATGGAATCACTCCAACCTCAATGATAGATATCTCAGATGGATTAGCATCTGAAATTCTTCACATTTGTAAACAATCGAACACAGGTTGCCATATTTATGAAGAGAAAATCCCAATTGATATTTCTACCGCAAACTTAGCAGAAGAATTCGGTATTCAGCCTGCAGTTGCAGCTTTAAACGGAGGTGAAGATTATGAACTACTTTTCACTATCAATCAAAAAGATTTTGAAAAGATCGGTAAACTTAAGGATGACATCCGGATTATTGGGCATATAACCGAAGTATCTGCAGGATGTTATCTCATCCCTGAAAATGGAACGGCCATCACATTACAGGCACAAGGCTGGGATGGGTTAAAATAATAAATGGAACCCAATAAGATAAAAAAACTGACTGTTATTAATCCAGTCAGTTTTTTTATTTATTGACAATCAACTGCTAAAAGCATCTTTATTTTAAAAAGGAACAACAATCGATGCTTGTATTGTAATCATATGAATTGAAGGCAAATCATATTCAACATTTACACCTGCAATTTCTTCCGATTTTGTTTTCTTGAACAGATAAATATATGAAAAATCAAGACCATAGAGAATCCTTTCTCCAAATAAAACCCCACAACGTGGACCCATTCCAAACCGGACATCACTGGTTCCATCTGCACTGAAAGAAGTAGTGGAAGTAGGCACAAGCGTTTTAACAGTAGTAGTATAATTTCCAGTAAAATTAAGCATCACTCCTGTTTGAAATCCGGCATACGGCTTAATAATATCATTCAATCCCATAAATCTGGCCTGCACAAAAATTGGAATTTGCATGCGATTTCCTTTTTTAAAAGTAGTTTCTGTAAGATCTTCGAGAAACACAGTTTCTTCACCCGGGCTAAAAAAGAATCCAGTATTTAAACCCACCCCAAAACTATTAAAAATATACTCCAGAGAAAGATTACCGCCAAAGCCCATGGTTACATTCGTATCCAAAGCAGATGAAGCAAACCCTAGTGAACCGGTAAAAGCAAGTCCCTTGAATTCAGTAGCCAGTCGTTCGGTACCCCAACGGCGTTTTCCGCGAACAGATGAAGCATCACTTCCAGTTTCAAAACTATTTTCAAAATAGAGGTTTTGAGAGGGTGAACAGGATTTCTTTAAGTCCTGTTTTGAGAGAAATTGAGCATTGGTTGAAAATGCTGCTATAAGAGTAAGCAATGCAATAAGATTTAATTTTTTCATTGTATTCAATTTTATAAAAAAGCAATATTGAATTTATTACTTTGCACTATTAAAAAACTACGCTAAAATAAACAAAAAAACAGCCAATGGAATTCATTGGCTGTTTTTTTTAAGTTTATTTCACTTAGAATGAGTATCCAATTGAGCTACCAAGTACGGGTAAAATACCCTTGAAAGATAACCCTCCCGTAAACATTCCATCTGCATAGTTTGAATCATAAGACCAACTTGCTGTAGTATAGCCTAAACCACCAAACACATCTAATGTAAAACCACCCCATATCCATTGACGGCCAGCCATTGCTCCAAAATTAAACAAGGTGAGATTATTCTTTAATTCATTGTAATCTACACCATTGCTATTTGTCCCTAGCGTAGATCCATCTGAACTTGTTATTTTTTCAGTAATTAGCGTAACCGATATGAACGCTCCTGCATACCAACCTTCAATAGCTTCATCAAAATAATATCTGAATTCTGGAGAAATATTAAATCCTGAGTATTTGTAATTTACGACAAGTAAGTCAGTACTGTTAAAATAAATACCACCTGTTAATCCTAATGATATATTGTCATTAATTTTTCTTTCATACATTACACCAAACGTTCCAAAGACTAATGAAAGTGGATTTGTTTTAATACTATTTGAATAGTCGGAACCGCCTCTTCCTCTGCGTTTTTTCTTTCTTCTTTTCTTGTCTGTATCGTTTTCGTCATCTGGTACAAATGAAAATTTGTCATCCATTTTTAAATTCTGACTAAATCCACATGCAAGTGGACTCTTTTTTACTTTAAAAAAGCTATCTTCGCTCTTCGAGCTAAAACTTTGTGCATTTGATGCTAAAGACGCAACAAACACAAGTAAAACAATAAATAATACTTTTTTCATAGATGTAAAATTTAGGTTATAAAATTAGTTATTAAAGACAAAAGTAAATAATTAACTAATACCAAAATGTTAAACTTAACACTTTATGAGTATTTTCTTTTCTAATTTAGAGATTAATTGTAAGAAATTAATCTTGTCCTACATATTATTGCCGATCACCGATTTGAAAGAAACCCAATGAACCATCTACAAACAATAATTCCAATATTATTTATGCAAAAATGGTTTAATAAATTGAAATCAAATAGCTTATAGCCAACTCTGATAACCATAACTATTGTTTAATCTTTTCAGCATCTTGGTAAATATGATTTAATTCTTTATAATTAAAGTCACATTCACCTGATCCTTCCCTGTAATATACCCTTTCAAATGTTTTTGTATTATACACCTCATAAAATTTATTTCGTTTGCAAATTAATACGTAGTGAGCTTTTTCAGATGAATTATTTACGATTTCAAAAACCTGATCATCAGACACAACTTGACATGGACCTGGGTAATCCTCAATTTCTTCCTGAATATTTAACATTTTATTTGTTTCAATACACTTTGAATTTCTGATTATAAACATTGATTCAGGGATATACAACGTATCATTTAAAATATTTTTTAAATCAGCAGAACAAACTCCGTACGAAAATTTAGGAAACTTGGTTTTGGGAAATTGATTCAGCAAGAATTTGGAATAATTTCCAAGGTAAAGTTTCAGTACTGCATAACTAAATGCTTCATAGCTTCCATATTTTTCCACCCAATCCGAAACCAGTTCATATGTTTTTTGAGCGTCTCTATTATTCTGACGTTCTATTTCTTCAGCCTTTAACTCCGTTTTACGGTCAAGCATTAGTTTAATATTTCCAAGGGGTTTTACAAATGGAGTTCCTTTCTTTTTATCTTCTTTTATTATCCAGAAACGAATCATTGGAATAAATTCATTTATTCCCATTTTATTTTGTGATTGCAAAGCTCCTGCTTTATAAGACTCTGCTATTAATTCATAAGAAACATAAACAATTCCCGGCTTCTCTAGGTAATCTTTTAGTTCACTTTTTACAATCACATCATAATTGCCTACCTTCCAAACATCTTTTAAAATTTCATTCATCATTTCTCGTTCTTCTTCTTCCTCGCTTCTGCAAATAAACACAGTTGTTCCTGTTTTCATTTTTATAACATCATTCTCATCATCTGTTTTATAAGATTGATTACTAAATACATACGATGAAACAATATTATCCTGATTATAAGCATAACTTATGCTTATAAATAAAAACACACATACACATAATACATTTTTCATAGATTACATACTTTAAATAAATAGCTCAAATATCAATCCAACGGAAACATTACAACTGCTGAAATCATTGTAACTGAATGCCCAATATTACTGGAATAATGATTCAATAACGAAGCTTCCACTCCATATACAATGCCACTACCATAAAGTAAGCCTGTTGCCAGTCTTATATATTCTTCTGTCGAGGATTCATTCTGCGTTAATAATAGTGATATTCCCAAACCCATCTGAATATATGGTTTCCAATCTTCAGTAAAAGGGAAATATCTACCTGCAGCTTCAATCGGAACAAGACTGAGTTTAGGGTATTCATACGTAAGAGTTTGTAAAGGAGCTCCGGTAATAGGATCATATTGTGTTTGCCTGAATGTTTTTCCTGAAAACATCTGATATCCAGCCAAAACAAAGGCACTAAAATTTTCCGTAAACTTATATCCATAGCCAACATTGAGCCCAAAACCAACATTATTTCTGTCAGCCATTTTCCCTGTTGGAATATTGAAAGAGGGAGAGCCGACAACATACATACCTGATTCCATGGCTTTCCGTCTTCGGCTTTTTCTACGTCTCAATTCCTGACTATCTATCAAATTTTTAGAAAGCAAAAAACTTAAATTATCAGAGCTAATTATTTTCGGGCTAACAAAACAATTTGTAATTAATTCTTTTGCACAACATTCAGAAACAGACTGCCCTGAAAGACTGGAAATAATACCTAAAATAAATCCAAAAAGAGATACATACTTTTTCATTTACATGGTTTTTAAATGTGCGAAAGTAAAAAAGTCGCTGATAATTTCAAAACAATCAGCGACTTTTTACAAGTAAGTCAAAATTTTATTTTTGTACTTTTTCCCATTCCCACGCTGAACGCATCATCTCTTCGAGTGATCGTTCAGCTTTCCAGTTTAACTTTTCATTTGCCAGAGAAGTATTACCATAAACAGCTTCTACATCTCCTGCTCTGCGGGGTGCCAATTGATACGGAATTTTTATTCCGGTAGCTTTTTCAAAAGCGTTAATCATATCCAACACGGAATAACCTATTCCTGTTCCCAGATTGAACACCTCAAATTTTGCTTCAGCTTTTCCAGAAACCAATCTGTCTATTGCCGAAATATGGGCCGTAGCAACATCCACCACATGGATATAATCGCGCACACAGGTACCGTCTGGAGTATTGTAATCGCTTCCGAAAACTCTCAGAAATTCACGTTTTCCGAATGCTGTTTCAGTAATATATGGCATCAGGTGATGGGGTGGACCATCCTGAAACTCACCAATAATTGCAGTTTCATGTGCACCAATCGGATTGAAATATCGCAATGCAATTACCTGAATATCGCTCACTTTTGAAAAATCACGTAAAATATCTTCACATATCTGCTTGGTATTTCCATAGGGCGACATTGCTGGTTTTACCGGAGCATTTTCGGTTACAGGCAGTTCGTCCGGTTGACCATAAACAGTACACGATGAAGAAAATACAATATGTTTTACACCGTATATCTGCATACATTTTAATAAATTAACAGTTGAAAGCAGGTTGTTTTCATAATACATCAATGGTTTTTCCACCGATTCTTCCACCAACAAAATAGCTGCAAAATGAATCACAGCCTTAATATCATTGTGCTTTGCGAAAAGAGCTTTCATCTCTTCAAAATTACACATCTCAACTTTCTCAAAAAGAGGACGTTGTCCTGTTATTTTTTCAATTCTGTCAACTACTTCAATATCAGAATTCACAAGATTATCAATAATTAATGGTGTGTAACCCTGATTCATCAATTCTACAACTGTATGAGAACCAATGTACCCAATACCACCTGTTACAAGTATTTTCATGAGTATCTGTTTTTAATATATGATTGTTTTTATTTCTGAATCATCAAAAATAAGGAAAGAAACAGCATGAAACGAAGAGAGAGCGAAAAATTGACAACCTGTTGATCTGGGAAGTCGTTTATCCGAAATCATTCTGGTTGAATGCTGATCGATATCAATGTAACAAACAATTAAATTAAAAAAAATTGAGTTCCTGCATCACCCCCATTTTCCATACCTTTGAAAAATGGATTCAGCACAGATCAGGCAATTATTGGAAAAAAACCTGGAACATAATCCCACTCAGGATCAACGAATTTTATTGCAAAAACTCTCTGATTTTCTGTTTGAGTATGATGAGCAGACAGTTTTTTTAATGAAGGGATATGCCGGAACAGGCAAAACCACAATCATTGCATCTTTAGTAAAAAGCCTGCCACAACTTCGTTTAAAAACCGTTCTGCTTGCACCTACCGGAAGGGCTGCCAAAGTAATGGCAAATTATTCAGGCTCTCTGGCATCAACCATTCATAGGCGAATCTACAAGATTTATACTCAAAAAGATGGGTATCTGCGTATTATTCTCCAACCCAACATGTTCAAGAATACTCTGTTTATTGTAGATGAAGCATCGATGATTCCCGACTATCAGTCGGATGCAGAACCTTCATTATTTACCTCACGAAATTTATTACAGGATTTGATGGAATATGTTGATTCTGGTTATCGTTGCAAATTGCTTATTTCCGGAGATACCGCACAGTTACCTCCTGTTGGAATTGATATAAGTCCTGCATTAAATCCGGAATACCTTACATCTGTTTTTAATGCTCATATACAGATGCATGAGTTAAAAGAAGTAGTTCGTCAGGCTTCCGACTCTGGGATTCTTTACAATGCTACTTTTCTACGTAAAATAATGATCGCAGAAGCTCCTGATTTTCCTCTATTCGATACGAATGGCTTTCCTGACATCGTAAATCTGCCCGGAACTGAACTTGAAGAAGAGCTAATCAAAGCATTCAACAGTCATGATAAAGAAGGAGTTGTAATAATCTGTCGTTCAAACAAACGGGCAAACATGTTTAATCAGGAAATCAGGAAAAGGATATTATTTCAGGACAATGAAATTGCCGCCGGAGATTATCTGATGATTGTCCGGAATAATTATTACTGGCTGCCGAAAGATTCTGAAGCAGGTTTTTTTGCCAATGGCGACCTTGTTGAAATTACACGAATCCGTAAATATGAGGAATTGTATGATTGTCGGTTTGCCGATGTTTCGTTACGACTGGTAGATTATCCAAATGAAAAGGAAATTGAAGTAAAGATTCTTTTAGATACTTTATCGGTAGAAACCCCTTCATTTCCTTGGGAAAAATTCAAGACTCTCTATCAGGAAGTCATGAAAGATTATGAAGATCTTCCAAAGAAAGAACGGCTCGATAAAACACGTAATAACCCTTATTATCAAGCCTTACAAGTTAAATTTGCATACTCATTAACCTGCCATAAAACACAAGGCGGACAATGGAATACTGTGTTTATTGACCTTGGATATTTTACCCAAGAAATGCTGGATAGAGAGTATTTGCGATGGCTCTACACTGCCCTAACCCGAGCTCGCGTAAATGTTTATCTGATTGCTTTTCCAGAGTTCTTTTTTCAACCTTAAACCTGACCTTCCTCCATCAAACAGCATATTCTTTTTTACCTTTGCTCAAAATTAAGGAATCCCATTCATGAAGATATTCACCGTAATCGGCACCAGGCCTCAGATCATAAAAGCTGCAGCCTTAAGTCGTGCCATTCGAACTCATTATTTTTCTTTAATCGAAGAGATTATTCTCCATACAGGTCAGCATTATGACGAAAATATGTCGAATAGTTTTTTTCACGAACTCGGCATTCCCCAGCCAAATATTAATTTAAATATCGGTTCGGGAAGTCATGGAACTCAAACAGCCCAAATGATAGAAGGAATTGAAAAAGCCCTATTCGAATTACAACCTGATGCAGTCATTCTATATGGTGATACCAACTCAACTCTATCTGGAGCTATTGCAGCTTCCAAAGTTCACACTCCTATTATTCACATCGAAGCAGGATTGCGTTCATTTAACAAAAATATGCCCGAAGAAATCAATCGTATTGTATGTGACCATTGTTCAACTTTGCTTTTTACGCCAACTTCCTCTGGATTAAAAAATTTATTGAATGAAGGATTTTCCGACCAAACCAAAGCACCTTTCACCATTGATCATCCCGGCATTTTCTTATCAGGAGATATTATGTATGATAATTCTCTCTATTTTTCTAAACTGGCAGAGCAAAAAAATGAGCTACTAAATCACTTAAACATAGCCAATAAAGAATTTATTTTATGTACAATCCATCGTGATAATAATACCGATAATCCTGAAAGATTAAACTCTATATTCAAGGCTATCCTTGAAATTACTGAGAAACATCAGGTTCATGTAGTATTACCGCTGCACCCTCGGACAGCAAAAATGCTTCCTATAAATCTGGACACAAAACTTTATCAGCAAATTCAAAAATCAGACCAGATTATCATCGTTCCTCCTGTTTCTTTTTTAGAGATGATTTTGCTTGAAAAGCATTGTTCTCTCATTATTACCGATTCAGGCGGAGTACAAAAAGAGGCTTATTTTTTTCAGAAACCTTGTTTAATTCTTAGGCCGGAAACCGAATGGAACGAAATTGTAGAGCATGGATGTACTATGATTACCGATGCAAACTATCAGAATATTCTCAATAAATTTAAGCTCTACGCTGAAAATCCCCCTGTTAACTATCCTTCGCTATTTGGGAACGGGCATGCTGCCGAAGAAATATGTCGCATAATTCTTCAATCAATCTAATTATATACAACTTATATCTATATCACACTAATTTAGAACATATTATTCATTTCAAAATATTTTGAAATGAATAATATCGCAATATTCAAAAACGTACTACACATTTCCTATTGCATCAAAAATATCTGATAACGGAAGGAAAGCAGTACCTTTGATAAAAATTTAAGCTATGCAATTTAAACCCGGAGATAAAGTAAAATTTATAAGCCAGATTGGAGGCGGTGTGGTTACAAAAATACTAAGCCCAATGATGGTAAATGTAGCTATCGAAGATGGTTTCGAAATTCCAACATTGACCAGCGATTTGATAAAAGTTTCCGAAACAGACAACAGTGTTTCATCAATTCATACCAAAACAAAGCCGGAAATTCAACATTCTGAAATAACAGAAAGTGATTTACCTGAACGTAAAATGGATTTACACAAAGCCATTGTTTCACAAAATGCACTTTCTGCCGGAATTTATCTGGCATATGTACCTCAGGATCAACGTTGGTTATTTTCAGGAAAACTTGACGTTTATCTTGTAAATTACACTGATTATCATATTCTGTATAGTTTTTTCCTCAAAGGTGAAAAAGAGATTAACTATGGAATGGACTTTGATGCAGTAGAACCACGTCAAAAAATTCTGATTGAATCTATTGATCGTGAAGAAATTGACGAATGGAATCAAGGTGTCATACAGGTTTTATTTCACAAAGATGAACTAAGCCGGATTCCTTTACCCCTAAATGCCGAATTCAAAGTAAAATCAACCCGTTTTTTGAAGGAAGACAACTATATTCGTCCTGATTTTCTCAGAGAAAAGGCATTGATTGTTACGCTGGGGAAAGCATCAGAAACATCTATGAACAGAACCCTCATAAATGATAAAAGTGAAGAATTATCCGTAAAAGAAGAAAAAACTACCTCGTTTAAACCTGAGACCATTCTTACCAAACACCTTATTAATGAAGAAACTGCGGAAGTTGATTTACACATTGGAGAATTGGCAACCGATTATTACATGCTGGAACCTTCCGAAATGCTGAATTTACAATTGGAATATGCGCAGAAATGCCTGGAAGCGGCTATTGCCGGAGGAATTAAAAAAATAATTTTTATACATGGTGTAGGAATTGGCACTTTGAAACGTGAAATGAGTAAGCTTTTTTCGAATTATAGCGGATTACATGCTTTTGATGCATCCATTGCAAAATATGGGACTGGAGCTACAGAAGTATTTATTAGTCAGAATACGAAATAATTACACTTTTTCGAAATCAAAAAATGAATAGCAATGCAATTGCTATCTTTGCATAACCATAAAACAAAGGGTGGTTCGATCTGTCGCTGTCTCGCCTTTTGGCGAGAGGGAGGAAAGTCCGGGCAACGCAGAGCAACCGTGCTTCCTAACGGGAAGGAATCCAAAAGCTCAAGCTTTGGATTACAGCAAGTGCCACAGAAAAGAACCGTCTTGTTGCTCGCAACAGGATAAGGGTGAAAACGCGAGGTAAGAGCTCACGCAGGGGATGGCAACATACTCCTGGGGTAAACCTTACGGGTTGAAAGGCCAAATATACCGGGTGCTAAGGAGGCTCGTCCAATACCGGGGGGTAGGCTGATTGAGGTCGCCAGTGATGACGATCCCAGATAAATGACAGATTAGGCTTCTGACTCGCTCAGAAACCAAAACAGAACCCGGCTTACGAAACCACCTTGGGTTTTATGGTATTATTTGAAATGCATATTTTAGAAATCCTTTTCGAAAGAATATCTAATGGGTTTTTCTATTTCTTTACAGGCAAGACAAGAATCTTACCCAAACTTTTCCAATCAGATTTTGTTAAGAATGCACGAAGAAGTACTTTTGCCGTAATTTATAATCAATCAAAATAAGAAAATGTCTGCCGAAGCCAACGATTTAATAAATGAAGTAACCAATAGCGAGTATAAATGGGGCTTTGTCACGGATATAGAAACTGAAACAGCTCCTCCGGGACTGACCGAAGATACCATCCGTTTTATCTCAGCCAAGAAAAATGAGCCGGAGTTTATGCTTGAATTTCGCCTCAACGCATTTAAAAAATGGCTGGAGATGAAAGAACCCGAATGGGCTCATCTAAAATATCCTCCGATAAGCTATCAGGATATAATCTATTATGCAGCACCTAAACCTAAAAAGGTTTTGAACAGTCTGGATGAAGTAGATCCCGAACTATTGGATACCTTCAATAAGCTCGGCATTTCACTTGAAGAGCAAAAAATGCTTAGCGGAGTAGCTGTAGATGCAGTAATGGACAGCGTTTCCGTAAAAACAACATTTACCGAAACTCTTGCAAAACAAGGAATTATATTCTGTCCGATCAGTGAAGCTCTGCAAAAACATCCTGATCTTGTAAAACAATATCTGGGAACTGCTGTTCCGGTTCATGATAACTTTTTCGCGGCTCTCAATTCAGCGGTATTTAGCGATGGTTCATTTGTGTATATTCCGAAAGGAGTTCGTTGCCCGATTGAATTATCAACTTATTTCCGTATCAATGCGAAGAATACCGGACAATTTGAGCGTACACTCATCATCGCAGATGAAGGTGCTTACGTCAGCTATATGGAAGGATGTACTGCACCACAACGTGATGAAAATCAACTCCACGCTGCAGTAGTAGAAATCATTACCATGAAAGATGCTGAAGTAAAATACTCTACTGTTCAAAACTGGTATCCCGGAAATAAAAATGGGGAAGGTGGTATCTACAATTTTGTAACTAAACGCGGAATTTGCAAAGGAAACAACTCCAAAATTTCATGGACTCAGGTTGAAACCGGCTCTGCTATCACTTGGAAATATCCAAGCGTTGTGCTAATGGGTGATAATTCAGTAGGAGAATTCTATTCTGTAGCGGTAACCAATAACTACCAACAGGCAGACACCGGAAGCAAAATGATTCACATCGGGAAAAACACCAAAAGTACCATCATCTCCAAAGGGATTTCGGCAGGCCACAGTCAGAATAGCTACCGTGGATTGGTAAAGATTACTAAAAATGCGTTGAATTCACGTAACTTCTCCCAATGTGACTCGCTCTTACTTGGTAGCCAATGCGGCGCCCATACATGGCCTTACATCCAAACCGGAAATCAATCATCTATTGTTGAACACGAAGCTACTACCTCTAAGATTTCGGAAGATCAGTTGTTCTACTGCCAACAACGTGGCATCAGTGCTGAAAGTGCAATTGGACTGATTGTGAATGGTTATGCAAAAGAAGTACTGAACAAGCTTCCGATGGAATTTGCCGTTGAAGCTCAGAAATTACTTTCCATCAGCCTCGAAGGCAGCGTGGGTTAATCAAATATCTCATGACGAAAAAAACAAAAACAGTTTCCAAAAACAAATCCAGAGAAAAAAACATCTGGTTTTATGCCATACTTTGGGGATTAAGCCTGGTAGCTTTGGTTTCATTGCTCGATTTTATTGACATGAAAGCCTCTACCGACAATATTCTCACTATCTTCTTGAGTGTAAAAACCTTACTCAGACTGATTGTTTTTATCACATTCGGTTATTTTACAGCACAATGGAATATCAATCGTAAATTAGGAAAAAAGAAATAAAAAAAGAAATATATGTTACTCCGTATAAGAAATTTACACGCTTCCGTTAATGGAAAACAGATATTGAAAGGGGTGAATCTTGAAGTGAACAAAGGTGAAGTACACGCCATCATGGGCCCTAACGGAACCGGGAAAAGTACTCTGGCTTCAGTTATTGCCGGAAGAGAAACATTTGAAGTTACCGAAGGCGAAATTATTTACAAAGGGAAAAATCTGTCCGACCTTTCGATAGAAGAACGTGCCAGTGAAGGTATTTTCCTTGGATTTCAATATCCTGTGGAAATTCCGGGTGTGAGTATCACCAACTTTATGCGTACGGCTGTAAACGAACAGCGCAAATATCGCGGACTTGATCCATTGCCTGGTGGCGAATTTCTTCGCATGATGGAGGAAAAGAAAAAACTCGTTGAACTCCAAACTAAGCTAACCAATCGTTCGGTAAACGAAGGATTTTCGGGTGGAGAAAAGAAAAAAAATGAGATATTCCAGATGGCCATGCTCGAACCAACTCTCTCTATCCTGGATGAAACGGACTCAGGTCTCGACATCGATGCTCTGCGTATTGTGGCCAATGGCGTAAATAACCTTCGTTCTGCCGAAAACGCAACCATAGTTATTACGCATTATCAACGTCTGCTCGATTACATTGTCCCCGATTTTGTCCATGTATTATTCGAAGGACGAATCGTAAAATCAGGAGGCAAAGAATTAGCTCTCGAACTCGAAAACAAGGGGTACGAATGGCTGAAACAGGGAACTTTCTAATACGTCATTCATCATTAATTCAATCACTCTTATCAAAAGAAGGGTAACATGAAACAAGAAATGGAAATACGTGAATTTCCGCTGAAAGATAAACTTATTGTAGCTTTTCAAACTCAAAAGCAAACATTGTTTGCCAACGAATCTGAGACTCTACAGCAAACCCGCCAAGAAGCATTTAATCGTTTTGTTGCAGAAGGATTTCCTCGGCCCAATCAGGAAATATGGCGAAACACAGATCTTACACATGCTTTAAGCCAAGATTACGCTGTAGAGCTTCATCCTCAGGATTTCAAGGATCAAAAAGATCTGCTTCAATGCAATGTTCCTCATTTAGAAGCATATCAGATGGTAGTGGCCAACGGATGGTTTTATCCAAAAACCGGAAAACTGGAAACACTTACAGGAGGAATTATTGTCGGAAGTTTGGCTGAAGCCATGAAGCTTCACCCCGAGCTCATCCATACGTATTTTGACTCAATGACACAAAAAAGCGCTGAAGGCTTGATCGCTCTCAACACTGCAATGGCTACCGATGGTTTCTTCGTTTATATTCCGGATGGGGTAATCTGCGAAATGCCATTACAGATTGTAAATGTGATGCGTTCGCAAAACACTGAATTTCTGAATATTCGCAATCTTGTGATTATTGGAAAAAACAGCTCGCTTACACTAATCCAATGTGACGATTCTTACAACCATACACCTGGTTTTGCCAATGTCGTTACCGAAGTGATTGTTGGAGAAAACTCTGGTTTTGAGCATTACAAGATGCAGAATCTCAATAATGAAACCACCCTTATCAACTCCATTTTCATTCATGAAGAAGCAAATAGTCGTGTAAATTCAATGGCTGTAAGTTTAAACGGAGGCTCTATCCGCAACAATATTGATATTAAATTGGATGGAGAAGGCAGCAATGCCAATGTTTATGGGCTCTATCTGATGGATAAAAGCCAGCATGTGGATAATTACGTTCACATCGACCATCTGAAACCTCATACCACCAGTAACGAACTTTTTAAGGGTATTTTGGACGATTCAGCAACAGCCGTTTTCAACGGACATGTAAAAGTTTGGCCTAATGCTCAGAAAATTGAAGCTTTTCAAAGCAATAAAAACTTACTGCTTACCGACAAGGCATTGGTAAACACAAAGCCTTTCCTCGAAATTTATGCCGATGACGTAAAATGCAGTCATGGAGCAACCGTCGGACAGCTCGATACAGAAGCCATGTTTTACCTGCGTTCCAGAGGAATCAGCGTTCAAAGTGCCCGAACATTACTGATGTATGCCTTTGCTGATGAAGTAATCCAAAAAATAGCCATCGAAGCATTAAAAGTGCGCTTGGAAGATATGGTAAAGAAACGCTTGCAGGGCGAATTAACCATTTGCGATCAATGTGTTCTTCATTGCGATCATGTGGAAAAACAATACAGTTTCGAAATAGACATGACAAAAATCGGAGAAACAGGAAAAAGTCATTGCTAGTTTAAGAATAAAGCAACAAAACAAAAATCCTGGCTGAAATTAACAATCAGCCGGGATTTGTTATTTTATTACTATCAATCCCCAAAAATTAGAGATTGATAAAAGAATGCTTGCAGGAGATGCCATAAGCCCTCTGGATGGAATCGTATTATTTTTTCCACAAACATACAACCTCTCCGAGGTCAAATATAATAGTTTCATAAACAAAATGGCTGGTCTTTTTTATTACCAGGATTTTAAATACTCATTGATAACTACTTAATTAAAATGATCTCTGTTAGAGGAGGAAATATTTGATATGTTTTCCTTCAAATATACCAGTCATCATTCTAATACCAGTTCCAACTACTCATTGCTTCAACCGGCTTTCTGATTTTATTTTGTGTTGAAATACTGAATAGCTAAGACAATTTATATTTATCTATTCATGTTCAAAACATATTTCTAATTTCCCTATTTTTACAATACTCCCTTGTGTTTCTTTATCAACTCAAAAATTAATTTTATAAAATTTTGCGCTAGCTAACTCATTTTCAACCAAATTATCGAGGTCAAATTTTCAAATTACCAAATCCTTTCCCTTTTCGCAAAAAATCTTACCTTTGCCCTTCAGTTTTAAGTCAAAATCATTAAACCCACAATAATGAGACCCGATTTTAAGAACGTTGACTATAAGGCTTCTGCCCCGGAAAAAGATTTTTCGAAATGGGAACAGGAGACTGGTATTTCAAAAGATTGGTTAACGCCTGAGCAAATTCCGGTAAAACCAGCGTATAGCGAAGATGACCTTAAAGGTATGGAACACCTCAACTATGCTGCAGGACTTCCTCCTTTCCTTCGCGGACCTTATTCGACCATGTATGTTCAGAAACCTTGGACGATTCGTCAGTATGCAGGTTTTTCTACAGCCGAAGAATCGAATGCATTTTACCGTCGTAACCTTGCCGCAGGTCAGAAAGGACTTTCGGTAGCATTCGACCTTGCAACTCACCGCGGTTATGACTCCGATCACGAACGTGTTGTTGGTGATGTGGGAAAAGCGGGTGTTGCGATTGACTCTATTCTGGACATGAAAATTCTGTTCGACCAGATTCCATTAGATAAAATGTCGGTGTCGATGACCATGAATGGGGCTGTATTGCCTATTCTGGCATTCTATATCGTAGCTGCTGAAGAGCAGGGTGTTTCTATGGACACGCTGAGTGGAACTATCCAAAACGATATTCTGAAGGAATTCATGGTGCGTAATACCTACATATACCCACCCCTTCCTTCTATGAAAATTATTGCCGATATTTTTGAGTTTACTTCACAAAAGATGCCGAAGTTCAACTCAATCTCTATTTCAGGATATCATATGCAGGAAGCCGGTGCTACCTGCGACATTGAACTAGCTTATACCCTAGCCGACGGTCTGGAATATCTCCGCAAAGGAGTAGAAGCAGGTCTCGATATTGATGCATTTGCTCCACGTTTGTCGTTCTTCTGGGCTATCGGGATGAACCACTTTATGGAAATTGCCAAGATGCGCGCTGCCCGTATGCTCTGGGCTAAGATTGTAAAACAATTCAATCCGAAAAATCCGAAATCTCTGGCATTGCGTACGCACTCTCAAACCTCAGGATGGAGTTTAACCGAACAAGATCCGTTCAACAATGTAGCTCGTACCTGTATCGAAGCAATGGGGGCAGCACTGGGTCATACTCAATCATTACACACCAATGCTTTGGATGAAGCAATTGCACTTCCTACTGATTTTTCGGCACGTATTGCACGGAATACTCAGATTTATATTCAAGAAGAAACCAACGTTTGTCGCGCAGTAGATCCATGGGCTGGTTCTTACTACATTGAAACTCTGACCAACGAAATTGCACACAATGCATGGAAACTGATTCAGGAAGTAGAAGAGTTGGGGGGTATGGCTAAAGCTATTGAAACCGGTATTCCGAAAATGCGTATCGAAGAAGCTGCAGCCCGTAAACAGGCTCGTATTGATGCTGGTCGCGATACAATTTTGGGTGTAAACAAACATCGTTTGGAAAAAGAAGATCCAATTGATACTCTTGAAGTTGACAATACAGCTGTTCGCGAATCGCAGTTAATTCGTTTAGCAAAACTTCGTGCGGAACGTAACAACGAAGAGGTACAAAAAGCTCTCGAAGCGATTACACTTTGTGCGGAAACAGGCAAAGGTAATCTGTTGGAACTTTCGATTGATGCAGCCCGCAAACGTGCATCATTAGGCGAAATTTCCTATGCAATGGAAAAAGTATTCGGACGTTATAAAGCAGTAATCAGAACTATTTCAGGCGTGTATTCATCAGAAACTCAGGATAACGAAAGCTATCGCAAAGCTTGCACAATGGCCGACGAATTTGCAAAGATGGAAGGTCGTCGTCCACGTATTATGATTGCGAAAATGGGTCAGGATGGTCATGACCGCGGTGCAAAAGTTGTTGCAACCGGCTATGCCGATATTGGATTTGATGTGGACATGGGACCACTCTTCCAAACTCCTGCCGAAGCTGCAAAACAAGCGGTTGAAAACGACGTACATGTCTTAGGCGTTTCTTCACTGGCTGCCGGTCATAAAACACTGGTTCCTCAGGTAATTGAAGAGCTGAAGAAACTAGGTCGTGACGATATCATGGTAATTGTAGGTGGGGTTATCCCTCCACAGGATTATGACTATCTCTATCAGGCTGGTGCAGTTGCTATTTTTGGCCCCGGGACTAAAATTTCGGATGCAGCAATCAAGATGCTCGATATTATGATCGAATCAAGAAAGTAAGCAGCATGATCATAAGATCATAAGGCTGTTTATGTTATAATATCTTTTTTAAAAGTGTTATAGCATAAACAGCCTTATGCTTTTGAATATTACCCCTCTTCCGAAATTCAAAAGGAACATTCTCCGTCTTGGACAGATTACATTAGTTAAAGAACTACCATTATTACAATGGCAATCAAAAAGAGACTCTGATTACAACCGTACTAACGTTCTAACTCTCCAAGAATTACGAATGCATCTTCTCTGCTTTTGCCACAAAAGAGCTCTTCAGCCATAAATCCAGCACAAACTTTAGGGCGTTCCGGATTATCGAAAATCTTGCAACGATAATCATCGGTCAGTTGCACACACCTTACTCCTGCAGGTTTTCCCTGTGGCATTCCGGGGATAGATGAAGATATTGATGGCACAATACAACAGGCACCACATTTTTCACGACATTCCATTTCTGTAGGTATAAAAACACCGGTTCTGAATTTTCCGGAAGACATCCAGAATTCAAAACCGGTGTTTATTGCTTCAGTGTAAATCTCAACTCATTAAAGCAAAGTACACTGTATACTCCTGTTAATAGAAGAAATAACGATTATCTTTAATTTCTGCTTTTTCCTGTAATGCACGGAATACCTCATTTTGAACACGTTGCATATACATTTGTTCGTATTGACGACGAAGCATTGTTAAATCAGCAGCAGCAGGAGCTTTGATTAAATCATCAATCAGAGCAACATATACGCCGCTATAGCCTTTTAACGCTTTAGTCATTGTGTTTTTCTTCTGAGCAAAGAGAGCACCCAATACTTCAGGTTCATAGCCACGGCGACCTAGATTGAATGAAGCAAAGTTCAAATTATCAACAGTATCAACTGCCGAATTATTCATTGCAGCTAAAGCATAAAGATCTTTGTTTTTCTGAAGTTCTGCATTTAACTTTGCCATTAACTGTTCTGCTTTCTTTTCACGTTTTACAACATATTCAAGACGAGTTTTGATTTGTTCTAATGGAGCAATTCCTTTTACACGAACTTCTTTTATTGCAGCAACTACATACTTATGATTGAATTCGAATGGCTTGTCAGAAACCATTCCTTTTGTAGAGTTTTCTTCAAATGCCCAACGTACAAGCTCACGAGCAGATTCAAGACCTGGAATATTGTTTGACATTGGCTCAACAAATTCTGCACTGCGTTTGTTTAGACCTTCTTTTTGAACAGCTTTATCAAAGCTTTCATAAGTGCGGTTTGTTGCAGCAAATTTGTTCGCTTTCGTAAAAACTGTTTTTTGTGTTTCTGCAGAAGGTTCAATCGCAATAGTTGCAAGTGCTACACGAACTTTTTTCACCGGAGCCTTTTTATCAGTAATTTTAATGATATGGTATCCAAAAGGAGTTTCAACTTTCACAACATCACCTATCTTACCTTTTACAACTGCATCATTGAATTCTCTAATCATAGAGCCATCTGTAAACCAACCCAGATCACCTTTATTTTCCTTTGCAGAACCATCATCAGAAGACGCGAATGCAATTTGCTCGATACCAGCAGGATTAGCTAACACAACAGCTTTTAAACTGTCAGCCAGCTTTTCAGCCTGTTCTTTTGTGCGTACAACATTTTGACCTGCTCTCATTGCTCCTTGGTAAGCAATCAGAATGTGCGATGCTTTCATTGAGTCAGGACGCATTTGAACATCCAAAAGTTTTGCAAATTCAAATTTATCATTATCAATAAAAGGAGCTACTAAACGTCCGGGGGCTGAATTAAACATTATTGAATCCAACTGAAATGAAAGCTGACCACGTTTAATGAAAGCACTATCAAATTTTGTATCGGAAATTGAATTTACAAAATCAGCGATGTTATCTGTGGTCTGGAAATCCTGATAATATTCATTTACTTGTTTGGTAAGTTGTTCCATATCAATTTTTGATGGTTGAATATCAAAAACCACATAGTCAATATCACGCGAATCTTCTTGTTCGAACTCAGCTTTATGTTCGTCATAATATTTTTGATAGTCAGCATCGGTAAGCTTAATGCTTTCGTCTTTGATTGTGTTATAATCTACTGCAAACATACGAGCTTTCATCATATCACTTTGAGCTTCATAAGCCCGTTTGGCAAAAGCGCGAGGCATGTAAAATGACTTTGCAATCAGGTTATTGTATTTTGTACGTAAACGATCTTCTTTGATCATCCGTTTCAGATCGTTCCACTGTTTTTGTTCTTCGGGTTTTAACTGATCGAAATTATTTTCGATGTCTGTGACACGCTTACGATCTATCTGTCCGGTTTGAGGATTTGTAAAGTTTTGAATGATAAACGGATGAGGAAATTTACCAAAGAATAAGTCACTAAGTTCATCACCAGAAACAGTGATTCCAACTTTTTCATATTGATCTCCCATCAAAATTTCATTCAAAAGGATACTCCACGTATTCTGGCGAACATTGAATGACTCGTCATTCGACAAGTTATCTTTTTGCATTTGACGCTTGTATGCTTCAGTTTGTTGTTCGACTTTTACTTCGAAATCTCTGTAACCGATCTCTTCACCATTAATTTCACCTACATACTTAGTTTGGCTGCGACGATTGCATCCGCCTTTACCATTAAATGCATCCTGGAGTACGAAACCGGCAATGGCAACACCGATTAAAGCAATGAGTAAACCGGATCTTTTTCTGATTCTACTTAAGATAGCCATATTAATCTTCTGTTTTTATGAATGGAAGGCAAAAATACAAAAAACTACAACCCGCCCAATTATTTTTTTTAACTTTCTATTTTAACTTAAGGCTTACCTTATCTATTCCGTTATTTTTAGCCTGTAAAATTTTAAAGTGGTAATTATCAATCTCTAATTCATCGCCAAGCTTTGGAATACTTCCGTATTTTTGCAAAATAAATCCGCCAAGGGTTTCATAATCGTCCGATTCGGGTAGATTTAGCCGATAATTTTCATTGAGATAATCAATTTCCAGACGGGCAGAAAACAAATATTCGTCCTCTGCAAGCTGTTTTTCAGTAAGATCATTAATATCGAATTCATCTCTGATTTCTCCAAATATTTCTTCCATCACATCTTCCATGGTAAGCATACCTGAAGTTCCTCCAAATTCATCTACAATCACGGCAACTCCTTTCTGCTGATCGAAGAACTGCTTAAGCAACTGATTTGCTGGCATTGACTCAGGTGCATACACTACAGAACGCAATACTTCCTGAATAGATTGAGGTTTTCGGAAAATATCATACGCATGAACATAGCCGATTATATTGTCGATACTATCTTGATAAATCAGTACTTTTGAAAGACCTGTTTCTATAAAACTTTGTTTAAGCTGCTCAATTTCGTCTTGTTTTTCGTGTGCAATAATTTCGGTACGAGGAATCATGCACTCTCTCAACTTCGTACTCTTAAGTTGAATTGCATTCTGAAACATTTGAATTTCCTGTAAAATTTCATTTTCTTCAACGTCTCCTTTGCTAAATTCCTCCAGAAAATGGTCAATATCAACCGCTGAAAATGATTTTGAACGAGTTTCAAGCTTCACTTTAAAAACGGCCTGTAAAATAAATTCGGAAATTCCGATAAAAATCCAAATGATAGGATAAAGCAGGTAATATACCAACCAGACAGGGATACCAAAGATATTCAGCCACCGGTTAGGGTTTATTCTGAAAAAAACCTTAGGTAAAAACTCTGCACTAACTAAAATAATCAATGTTGCGATAATTGTTTGTAATATAAGAACAATCCACTCCCCATTAAATGTTACAGGAAGAGTCCTCATCAACCATGGATCCAATATTGCCGCAATAGCCGATCCATATATAACCAGTGCAATATTATTACCTAAAAGTAATGCTCCGATAAAACGAGCAGGATTTTGCTGAAAACGGGCTATAATACGAGCAGAGAGCAATCCTTTACTTCGGTCAACTTCTATTTTTAATTTATTTGCTGTAACAAATGCGATCTCCATTCCTGAAAAAAATGCAGATAGTATCAATGATACAGCAATTAAAACCCAATTATCCATTCAAAAGATAAGTTTTTGACAAAAATACACATTTTTGACAGACTTTCAAATTGATTGAAGGCATGTAATTAAAAGCAAATGAGGCTATTCAAAAATCCATAACCTTAAATATATTTTCCCGACTTTCGGGACTCAGCCTGACAGCTATAATTCAATAAGTTGCCATATTGACCCCAAAAGTCGGGAAAAGTTTTTTTACCAGATGAGAGACTTTTTAAACAGTCTCAAAAATAATTTTAGAAATTTTATTCTTCAATAATCTTACATACATTATTATAAAGTTCAACCAACGGCATGTTTCCTAATGCCTGTTGTTGAAGTTCTCCCATAATCCAGTTGATCTGGTCTGTTTTGCTAGCATCACGACGTATCTTGCTGAATTTGTCTTTCAGGAAAGGAATATTTGAAATGATTTCACCAGCAGAAGTTCGTCTAAACTTAATGCTCGTAAGCACTGAGTCAAAATCCATTTTAGGATGTTCCAGAACTATTGGCATCATTTTGCGAGCTAATGCCAAATCCAGATCATTTTTCAACAAATACTGGAAGAGATCAAAAATATGTTCGCTTGTAAACGTATCGGCAATTTTGTAATGTCCCAATACATGTTTGTAAGTATGGCCTATAAATGTTCCTGCAAAAACAGGATTCATCGTTAGTTCATTCACCAGTTTCTCAATGAGAGGATAAAGATTTTTACTCAGTATAAATGAATAGGAATCCTCAGGGACATTCCATTCCTGCAACTGACGATAGCGATAAACAACCTCCTCTGGTATCTGTTTTCTGAGCTCTTCGATGTAAGAATCAGCTAATGGAATGGGTTTGCTATCAGTATCTGGATACATACGGTCAGCACCCGGGAGTACACGTTCAAAAATGGTAGATCCGTCAGCAAAAGATTTACGTGTTTCTGGAGGAACGCCTTCAAAAGCCATTTTACAACGTTCTTCAATAACATCTAATGCGGTTTTAATATCCTCTCTGGGTCCCCAAAACAAAATCTGAGCGTCATTTTCTTCTGCATTAACCAGCTTACAAATAATTGCCAAATCATCAGCCGAAATACGAGCATCCAGTTCTTCTGAATGAACCATATTGGGTTTCTCAATACAGGCAATTACTTTTAAACGATCGCTGATTTCATTTGCAAACATCTGTCCAAGTTGGGTAAAATGAGATAAGATTCCTTTAAAACCCGGCAGATTTACCACGTAAAGTTTATCATGGTTTTCACGAGCGACTTTTATGCTATCGCAAGGAAATTTAAGTTTTTTATAATCAAGCTCTTTCGGAACAATTGTCCAACTCTTCACATCTTTGATTTGTTTCAAAAGAAGATTGCGAATATTTAAAAGAGCCCATTGACGAAAACATTCATTATGAGTAAGTTCAGGAATCCATTTTGTATGGGCAACTCCTTTAATTTCAACACGATGACCACCTTTACAGCTAACATTAACATCCTGTCGTCCAGCCCCAATTCCGGTACGGACTTTATTGGTACTTCTGTTCAGAAAGCGAATATAATCACAAGCTTCCTTCACTTCATCTGGATTCAGCATTTCCGGATAAGTTACCGTTTCAATCAAAGGCATTCCCAAACGATCAGTCTTATAAATACGTTTGTGTCCAATATCGGAAATTTCACGACAGGAATCCTCTTCAATACTAAGTTGAATCAGGCGTACCTTTTTATTTTTTAACTGAATTTCACCTTCCACTCCAATAATCGCTGTACGCTGAAAACCAGCAGGAATACTTCCATCCAGATACTGTTTACGAGTAATATGTACTTCTCCTACAATGTTAAGCTTAGAAAGAAGCGAAATTTCAATCGCAATTTGCAATGCTTCACGGTTGATTGGAAAAGGAGGAGTATCATCCACTTCATAGGTACAGGAAGTACGGTTTTTCAGGCGATAGGTTATTTCCTTTTTGGTTTTAAACTCCATCAGAGCTGTACCATCATACTCACCTAATTCACTCAGGGTCGGACGCATGTGGCGAATAATTTCAGCATCAAAATCATCATGATGCTGATAGACACCAGCCGGACAGCGACAAAAAAGTTTTTCTTTCGTGAGCAATTGTTGATGAACTTCAAGACCGGACTTGAATCCAATACGATCATAATCCTGTTGTTTTGCCTGTTTTCGAACTACATAACCTATTGATTTTTTGGTTTCTTCGTAATTCTTTCGGGGATCAAAGGGTTGGTTCATGTAGAATTAAATTTATGAGATTAAGTGGATACCTGACAAAAGTAGGTAAAAATGAATAATCGCTGAAAGAAAAACTTATTGAAAAAAAACAAGGGATATGTAGTTTTTCCTTTACATACCCCATTTTCACTCTGTTATCGATTCTATTAATTCAAAGTTACTTCCTTCAACTCTTCATTAATATAAGTACTTGTTGACTTAACCAATCCAATACCCTTTTTATAATATAAAGTTGAAATAACCGAACCGTTGCTTGTATTTGATTCGTCAATTACAATGCAATTTGAATATGTACATTTTGACGTTTTTACCGTTGCTGTAAGACTTTTTACCGTTCTTTTATCCATGTAAATAGCCCCCTGAATCTGCCAGTTTTGGCCAACTGTTGGATTAACAGGGATTAACAAATATTCATTTGTTTGATTTTCCGAAAAATTCTGATAGACACCTCCGTCAGACTGTCTAAAAACCGCCATTGCCTGATTTTATCAACATTCTGATTGTTAATAATTTATAATTTGTACTTGATTTAATTATCTGATTTTCATTATATTTGCTATATAATTAAACCAGTATTTTTTTATGAAGTTTATAAATGGCATAAACAGACATCAGGTAGAGATTAACACTCGTTGTTTGGACGAAACCATCGAAAAGGATAATGAAGTCCGTACTATTGACCTTTTTGTAGATAGTATAAAGCCGGAGGAATTTGGTTTCGACATGGAATTTGTTGACAATGGTCGTCCAGCATACCATCCGGCAGATTTACTTAAGCTATTCATTTATGGATATTTGAATAAAATACGTTCATCTCGTGATTTAGAAAAGGAATGTAAACGAAATATCGAAGTTATTTGGTTACTAAAAGGCTTGCAACCCGACCATAATACGATATCAAACTTCCGTAAAAACAATCCCAAAGCCATAAAAAACGTGTTTAGATCTACCGTTAAAATAGCACAACATTTTGATTTGATTGGAGGTACTTTGATTGCTGGCGACAGTACCAAACTCAGAGCACAAAACAGCAAAAAAAACAATTACAATCAAGATAAAATCGACCGCCATGTAGCCTATATCGAGAATAAAATTGAGGAATATAGCAATATGCTTTCTACTGCCGATGGTGATCAAAAAGCAGAAATTGAAAATGAAATCAACAAACAAAATCAACGAAAACAAGGATACAAAGCCATCGAAAAACAAATTAGCGAAACAGGGCAAGCCCAGGTTTCAACATCCGACCCGGAAAGCCGTCAAATGATTACTCGAAACAATATAACCGAAGTAGCTTATAATATTCAAACCACGGTTGATGCAAATCACTATTTACCAATAGACTACAAGGTAACCAACAATAATGACAGCAAAGCTATGGGCGAGATGCTCCGTAGAGCAAAATCCATTTTACGCACAAATGACTTTACGGCACTTTACGACAAAGGCTATCACACTGGTTCGGAAATGAAAATTGCCCATGAATTAGACATCACAGCACTGGTAGCAGTACCAAATGTAGCATCGAATGCCCCAGATAGCCAATATAATATTGCTAATTTTACGTATAACGAACAAGCCAATACCTATACATGTCCTGAAGGGAGCATCTTGAGCACCAATGGCTCTTGGTACGCCAAAAGCAGGGGAAGATATCGGGCAAATATCAAGGTTCAACAATACAAGACTTCAGCATGCAAGATTTGCTCAAAATTAAGTCTTTGTACAAAGAACATACGAGGAAATGGGCGTGTACTTGAACGCAGTGAATTTGCTAAATACATAGAAAACAACAAAATAAATATTGAGAACAATAAGGATTTATACAAAAAACGACAGTCAATAGTAGAGCATCCTTACGGAACGATAAAGAGGCAATGGGGATTTAGTTATATTCTAACAAAGAAAGGCAAAGACAGGGCAAGTTCCGATGTTGGATTTATGTTTATTGCGTACAATTTACGTCGACTAATGAATATTCTTGATACAGAAATGCTCAAGAAATATCTAAGGATACTGGTTTTACGTTTTGTTCAGTTATTCAACTTTATATCCCTTCAAAAGCTCAAATATAGCAAACAATTTTTTTACCAAAAGTATTCCAGATATATTTTTGAAATCCCCTTAAAACGGCTTAAATTTGAGCAAAAAATTGCACTAAGCGGAGGTTTTTAGACGAACTGCCGTTGGCAGCAATCCTACCTATACCAAAAGAGATTAACAAATCAAGCTAACGAAATCGTCAGGAACACGTATGAAAGAACAGCTCAATGCAAGGCCGATTTTAGAACTGTTACTCATGAGTACGAGCGCAATCCTGGTTGAGATGTATGCGATGACAAAAGTGGCGGTCCCGAAACTTCGGGAACCCCGATCAGAATAATTCAACATGCCAAAAGCACGTCTCCATTGAGTTAATTTTTAAACAATTAGGACGATGGAACAAAAAGAGATTAGTATGGAAGTAGTCAACCCAAATGCGGCGGGAGTCGACATAGGCAGTCGTTCACACTGGGCAGCCGTAGGGCAAAGATCCGATGAAGTGCAAGAATTTGGCGTATTCAATGACGACCTTAAAAGAATGGCATTATGGTTTAAGGAGAACAAAATCAAAACAGTTGCATTAGAAAGCACCGGTACTTATTGGCAATCATTGTATGCAGTATTATTGTCGGAAGGTATTGAAGTGATATTGTGCAATGGTAAATTCACCAAGAACATAAAAGGAAAGAAGACCGACATAAAAGACTGCCAGTGGATACAAAAGCTACATAGTTTAGGTCTGTTGTCAAATAGTTTTTTACCCGACAAACAAACCGAACAATTAAGAACCTATTGCCGTCAAAGAGCACTTTTACTGGATTCGTCGGCATCTGCATGCAAGAAAATGCAGAAATATTTGCGGCTTTTAAATTTGCGTTTAGATGTGGTTGTGAATGATATTGTCGGACAAACCGGATTAGCCATAATAAAAGCGATATGCGAAGGAGAAACAAATCCTGAGAAATTATCCGAATTGCGTCATTACAACTGTCGAAAATCCAGAGAAGAAATAGCTAAAGCCCTTCATAGCAACGGACGGGAAGACTATCTGTTTGCCCTGAAACAAGAACTAGATATGTACCAGATGTTTCAAACAAAAATAGGGCAATGCGATATTGAAATTCAGAAAATGCTGGACAAGATTATTGAAAATGACGACAATAAAAGGCAGCATCACATCGAGAAAAAGCCACATAAAAAAATCAATAAGAACTCACCAAAGAATATCGACCTAAACATGAAATCGTATCAGTATTTTGAAGGTGTTGATTTGATGGCGATTGAAGGAATGAGTTATTCGACAGTTCTATCAATTATGAGTGAAGTTGGATTAGAAGGAATTAAACAATTCACGACAGCCAAACATTTTGCAAGCTGGCTCAGATTAGCACCCAACAATAAAATTTCGGGTGGAAAAATTCTCTCGAGCAAAGTTCCCAAAGGAAGTAATCGACTTAAGATAGCTTTGCGTAATGCAGCAAATGCAATAGGGAATCTTAAAGAATCAACCCCATTGAGAGATTTCTTCCAGAAAATAAATTTTCGCAAAGGACGAGTTTCTGCAATTTCTGCCACAGCAAGAAAATTAGCTGTGATTATTTGGAATATGGTCGTCAAAAACAAGCCTTATTATAATCCAAAAGAATACTTATATCTCGACCAAAAAAGAAAGTTGGGATTAGTGAAGCGTATTCAAAAACAAATTACTAAATTTGAACTTTCAAAAGAAAACTTTGAATTTGTAACTAATTGATTATTAATACTAAAATTTGACGTTAGTCAGAACTCTGTAATAATGATGATTTGTTTGAGAAAACGCTGTTTCAAGGTGCGTAACATCAAAATACTCTACAGCGTTAATCGTTTTTTTACCAACCACAGTTTCAATGATGCTTCCAAAACCTAATGTAGTCCAAGTCCATGCATCTCCCTGTTTAAGAGGTATAATGCTGTTACTCGTTACTCCATTGCAAATCTTATTTTGATTTGCGGAATTGTTGTCTGAAGAATCATCTTTGCTGCATGAGATAAAAACAGCAATCTCTACATTCACTTTTAATTCACCTAACTTTATCGAACTGAATATAGAGGTGACTGGCTAGTCTTAAAACCTCCACTCAGAAATACAGATCTCAAATTTCAGAATTCACATCATTTCTCTATTTCAGCTTGATTAAAAAGACCACTCCGGAGGGTTAATTGTATTTTGTATGCTTACTTTTGCAACGAGTTTCGTTTTGATTACTACACTTTGATAAACTCAGAAAACCAAAAAAAAGAGAATCCGTTGTTAATAAGTAGATGTAGTATATTTTACCCATCAATTAGCCGCATCTTTTAAAGAGAATTCAGATTCCTCAATAAAAATCGACAAACCCGAAGAGTTTAGTATCGTAAAGTTGCTTTTCAAAAATGGGCAAAAATGGGATTAACTGGCAAGATATGGCAAAAGTTATCAACAAAATGGGTTTCATAAGTTTTTTGCATTACCTTTACATCCTGAAAATTTAACAAGTGCCAATGTTGAATGTAGTTGCTAATGAAAGTTGTAAAGTAGATGCCAATGGAAGATTCAAATTTCCATCTGCATTGAAAAAGCAATTACTATCGGAAATATCCGATGGGTTCTACGTTCGTAAACATTTCTTTGAAAAAGGATGTCTGGAAATCTTCACAAAGAATATGTGGGAAAAAGAAAGTTCCCGTATCAACAAATTAAATCTTTGGCATAAGAATCAAAGCAATATCTCACGTGTTCTTTCTGCCGCCGTATTTGTAGAACTCGACAGTAGCGACCGCTTTTTAATCCCAATAGATTTAAAGAAAGATGCAGGCATAAATACTGATATTAAACTTATTAGTAATGCCGGAAATCTTGAAATATGGGATTTGGAAACATTTAACCAACAGCATTCTTCTGAAGCGCTTACTCCGGAAATGCTCATGGAGGTTATGGAGCAAATTGGTTTTAATTATAACGAATAAACCGGAGGAATAAGTTATGATATATCACGATCCGGTTTTGTTACAAGAGTGTATCGAAGGGCTTGCCATTAAGCCTGAAGGAAGCTATGTTGATGTTACCTTTGGTGGTGGAGGCCATTCCCGGGAAATTTTAAAACATCTTACTACAGGAAAGCTGGTTGGTTTGATCAGGACGACGATGCAATAAATAATATTCCGGATGATCCAAATTTCATTTTTGTAAAACACAACTTCAGATTTCTCAACAATTTCCTAAAATATCACAATCAATTTCCTGTTGACGGAATTCTTGCTGATTTGGGTATTTCATCGCATCAAATTGATACGCCTGAACGTGGTTTTTCTACTCGTTTTGATGCTGATCTGGATTTACGTATGAATGTAAACAATCCCCGGACTGCAGCAGATATTGTAAATCAATATGAAGAAGCCGATCTCCGCAAGATATTTCATCTTTACGGTGAACTGCCTAATGCAGGAAAGCTGGCCTCAACGCTTTGTGCTTCACGTAATAATAGTGAAATCAAAACTACCAATGATTTAAAAGCAGCAATTCAACATCTGCTTCCCAGAGGCCGTGAGCAAAAAACGCTTGCCATGATTTTTCAGGCTTTGCGCATTGAAGTAAATGAAGAACTGGAAGTTTTACAGGAAATGCTCATTCAGGGGCTCGAAGCATTGAAGCCAGGAGGCAGATTTGTTGTAATGTCCTATCATTCCCTTGAAGACCGGCTCGTAAAAAATTTCTTTAAAACCGGGAACTTTGAAGGAGAAGTAAAACAAGACTTTTTTGGCAATATTGAAAGCCCGTTTACTGTTGTAAACCGCAAACCTATTGTTGCCGGAACAAAAGAACTTGAACGGAATCCACGTTCGAGAAGTGCCAAATTACGAATTGTAGAAAAACGTTAACATGGCAAAAAATGTAATCATAACACCAACAGAACCAAGCAATAACTCTTCCGAAAAGAAAAAGAAAGCAAAAAAAGGAAAGAGTTTATTTCGGATTCCAAAACCAAAAGACACTTCATTTGGAAGTGCTGTTATTAATGTGATGGATGGTTCGGTTCTTACACGTGAAAGTGTTTTAAAACTTATACCGTTTTTCCTCTTTTTGTCGGTAATTGGAATTCTTTATATTGCCAATAGTTACTGGGGTGACAAAACGGTTCGTGAAATAGAATCAATTAAAAAAGAGCTAAAGGAGCTCCGTTTTGAACACATATCAACCAAATCGACCCTGATATACAACAGTCAGCAGTCGGAAGTTGCACACAGGCTCGACTCTACGGGCATCAAAGAGTCGGTAGCACCTCCTTCGAAAATCATTGTACAACCAACCGAAAAAGAATAGGCGGCAAATGAACATGAAAGACGAAAGAAGAGACATATTAGGCCGTATCTACCTTATCTACATGTTATTGCTTGTAATAGCAATCGTTATTGTTTTCCGGGTTATCAAAATTCAGTTTGTAGAAGGTGATAAATGGCGAAGCCGTGCCGAAAATTTAACCCTTCGCTACGAAAATGTAGATGCAATTCGTGGAAATATCATTTCTGCCGATTCTAATCTACTGGCTACTTCTGTACCCATTTTTGATGTTCGCATGGATATGCATCGTAAAGTAGTTCCTGATAGCACATTCCGCGAAAATCTGGATTCTCTTGCTCTATGTCTGTCAAAATTATTCCCCCAGAAATCAAAAGATGAATTTAAGAAATACCTTAAAAACGGTCGTAAGAAGAAAAAAAGAGACCTGCTAATTGCCAAAAATATCAACTATTCACAACTTAAAAAGCTTCGTACATTCCCAATTTTACGGAAAGGACGTTACAAAGGAGGCGTAATTATTGAAGAAAAAGACTTCCGTTTAATGCCATACAAAATGATGGCAAGCCGTACTATCGGATATCGCAAAGAGCATGACAATATTTATGTTGGAATAGAAGGAGCTTTCCACAAAGAACTTGCCGGCGTAAG
Source organism: Bacteroidales bacterium (assembly GCA_963667975.1). Lineage (GTDB taxonomy): Bacteria > Bacteroidota > Bacteroidia > Bacteroidales. The sequence continues at coordinate 1,438,285 of OY764079.1, read as the reverse complement.
CGGAAAACGACTAATGCGTAAAATAGCAAATGGAGTATGGCGTCAGGTAGAAAATGCAAATGAAATGGATCCTGAAAACGGAAAAGATATCATTACCACTATTGATACCCGAATTCAAGATGTTGCCGAAAGTGCCCTGATGAAATGCCTCGACTCCAACGAAGCAGATCATGGTTGTGCTATTCTAATGGAAGTAGCAACTGGCGAAATAAGAGCGATTGCCAATCTAAAACGCCATGCCGACGGAAGCTACGGCGAAGATATTAATTACGCAATCTGGGAAAGTGGAGAACCGGGGTCCACATTTAAACTCGCTTCAACAATTGCAGTATTAGAAGAAGGAAAGCTTGACACTAATGCCATTGTACCAACCGGAATTGCGATGATGGCAAACCGTAAAATGGAAGATTCGCACGAAGAAGGTTATGGAAATATAACGCTTGCCAAAGCTTTTGAAGTTTCATCAAACGTTGGAATATCAAAAGCTGTAGTAAAAAGTTTTTCAGAAAACCCTCAAAAATTCGTTGACCATCTGCATGAGATGGGATTAAATAAACCTTTAGGAATTGAACTTAAAGGGGAAGGAAAGCCTTATGTAAAAAACACTGACAGCAAAACATGGTCAGCCACATCTCTTCCATGGATGTCAATAGGTTACGAATTAAAAATTACACCATTACAAACACTTGCATTGTATAATGCTGTGGCGAATAATGGAAAGCTCATGAAACCGCATGTTGTGAAAGAAATCCGCTTAACCGGAAAACTCATCCAAAAATTCGACCCGGTAGTACTCAAGAGTTCTATTTGCTCCGAAAGCACTGTTAATAAAGTAAAAACGCTTCTTGAGAATGTTGTTTCCGGCAAAAATGGTACCGCAAAGAGCTTACGTAAATCCGTCTATAAAATTGCAGGAAAAACTGGTACTGCTCAACTTAACTATTACAATAAAGATGAAGCTCTCAATTACAAAGCTTCTTTTGTTGGCTATTTTCCTGCCGACAACCCCAAATATTCCTGTATTGTAGTTGTGAATGGGCCCAAAAAGAATAAAATCTATGGTGGAGAAGTCGCAGCACCTGTATTCAAAGAAATTGCCGACAAAGTGTATGCAACACAATTAGGTATCTCTGCAAAAGAAAATCCTGATTCAATAAAGGTTCGTCCTCCTTTTGTAAGAGCAGCTTATCAGCCTGATTTATTAACCATTCTGCGTTTTGTAGGACAACCCATCGAAACCGAAGATATTAGCTCACTTTGGGTAAGCGCAAATAAAATGGATTCTATTCCAAAATATAGTACATACGCTATTACTCGCGGAGCTGTTCCAAATGTAGTAGGGATGGGAGTTCGTGATGCAATTTATCTTCTCGAAAAAGCGGGAATGAATGCAACTGCTCTTGGTCGTGGAAGAGTTGTAAACCAAAGTGTACCACCAGGATCAATTCTTATCAAAGGCCAGAAAATCATTTTAAAACTGGCTCCTCCCAAAAATTGTGGATTAAGTAATGATTTCTCATTTTCCGTTTCCGACACTACAAAAGCACCAAACAGCGAAACAGTCGTAATCACCGACTCAACCTCAAAACCGGAAAAGAAAAAACCAGAAGATCAGAAAAAGAGCGAAAAAAACAAAAAAGAGGCTCTGAAGCCAAAGGAAAGCGAAAAGAAAAAAACCGACACATCCAAGAAGTTAACAGAAAAGAAAAAGGAAGAGAAGATAAAAAAGAAAAAAGAAGCAGAAAAACCAAAAGACAAAAAGAAAGAAACCTCTAAAGGTACTAAAAAAGCTGAGAAAGATAAAAAGACCAACAAGTCCGATAAAAATAAATCAAGATAATAAACCAGAAACTGTGAAAGCGCTCAACAACATACTAAACTCCATTGAAATAGTTCAAACAGAAGGAAATACAGCAATATCCGTCTCTTCCATCAGTTTCGACTCAAGAGTTATTGAGCCGGGAACATTATTTGTTGCCCAACGTGGAACACGTGTGGACGGGCATCAATTCATTGATTCCTGCATCGAACGTGGGGCTACAGCCATTGTTTGTGAAGAGCTTCCTGAAAAGCTAAAGACTGATGTATGCTACATTTTAGTCCGGAACTCAGCAAAAGCATTGGGTATTCTTGCTTCAAACTATTACAATAATCCTTCTTCAAAACTTAAACTTATAGGAGTAACCGGAACGAACGGTAAAACAACTACCGCTACTCTTTTATACAGGCTTTTTTCGGACTTAGGATATGCCTGCGGTTTACTTTCTACCATTGGAAATAAGATTATTGATAAAGATATTCCATCAACACATACGACTCCGGATGCATTGCAGCTCAACAAACTTCTTTCCGAAATGATTAAAAACGGTTGCGATTACTGTTTTATGGAAGTAAGTTCACACTCCGTTGTGCAACAACGCATTGCAGGATTAACCTTTCAGGGAGGCATTTTCAGCAACATTACACACGATCATCTTGATTTTCATAAAACCTTTGATGAATATATCAAAGCTAAAAAAGCGTTTTTTGACAATCTGCCCAAAACTGCGTTTGCCTTAACTAATATTGATGATCGGAACGGGATGGTTATGCTCCAAAACACTAAAGCTGAGAAGCATACATACAGCCTGAAAAGCATGGCTGATTTCAAATGCAAAATACTTGAAAATGCTTTTCAGGGGCTTCATTTAGTAGTTGACGGTACCGAAATATATACCCGCTTGGTTGGAAGCTTCAATGCTTACAATTTACTAGCAGTTTATGCTACCGCGATTTTACTGAATGCCGACCGCGAACAGGTTCTCACAGCACTCAGTACAATGAACAGCGTAGAAGGTCGTTTCGAGTACATTCGTTCTCAGGATGATGTTACCGGCATTGTTGACTATGCACATACTCCTGATGCACTACAAAATGTATTATCAACTATTCACAATATCCGTAACGGTGGTGAAAGCATTATCACTGTTGTTGGCTGTGGTGGTGACCGCGATGCGGCAAAACGCCCGGTTATGGCAAAAATAGCCTGCGAAATGAGTGAGAAAGTTATTCTGACTTCCGACAATCCACGTAGTGAAGAGCCTGAAGAAATTCTCGAAGAAATGATGAAAGGGGTTGAATTAACGTATCAACGCAAAGTCCTTTCCATCGTGAACCGCCGCGAAGCTATTAAAACTGCAAACATGCTGGCTCAACCAGGTGATATCATTCTTGTTGCCGGCAAAGGACATGAAAAATATCAGGAAATAAAAGGTGTTCGTCATCACTTTGATGATAAAGAAGAACTGGCTGCATTTTTTGTTCTCCGGAATCAACATATTCAATAATCAAAACTGAGAGCGATGTTATATTACATTTTCACCTATCTCGACAAAACTTTCGACTTCCCCGGAGCCGGTGTGTTTCAATACATCTCATTCAGAGCAGCAATGGCCGTAATTGTTTCATTAACCATTTCAATGATATTCGGCAAAAGCCTGATACTGTATCTCCGAAAAAAGCAAGTTGGCGAAACCGTTCGCGATTTAGGGTTACAAGGCCAATTAGAAAAACAGGGAACCCCTACCATGGGTGGTTTAATTATTCTGGGATCTATTCTGGTTCCAACCTTACTTTTTGCAAAACTGAATAATATCTATATTCTATTGATGCTTTTCACCACCATTTGGCTTGGATTTATCGGATTTTTAGATGATTACATCAAGGTATTCAAAAAAGACAAAAAAGGACTGGCTGGAAAATTCAAGATACTGGGACAAGTTGTTCTAGGACTTGTTGTGGGTGCAACTATGTATTTCCATCCCGACATCGTGATTCGTGAAAAAATATCAACTCAACAATACGTTGAAACGCATAATGTTCTGAACGAAACTCAATATGAAAAAGCAAAAGAAGAACTAAGCAGAACCACTGTAAAATCAACCAAAACAACCATTCCTTTTGTTAAAAATAATGAGTTTGACTATGCACAGCTTATCGCATGGATTGGTAATAATTACCGTACTTATGCATGGTTAGTATTTATTCCATTGGTAGTAATTATCATCACAGCCGTTTCAAATGGAGCAAACCTAACAGATGGAATTGATGGACTTGCGGCAGGATCCTCTGCCATTATCGGAGGGACGCTGGCTATGCTCTCATGGGTTTCGGGAAATATAATATTTTCTGATTATCTGAATATTATGTACCTGCCAAATACAGGAGAGCTTGCAATCTTCATCAGTGCATTTGTAGGAGCAACCGTTGGGTTTCTTTGGTATAATACTTACCCCGCACAGGTATTTATGGGCGACACAGGAAGTCTTTCTATCGGCGGAATCATTGCCGTATTTGCAATTTTAATCCGTAAAGAGCTGTTAATCCCGATTTTATGTGGTATTTTCCTGATCGAAAATATTTCTGTAATGATGCAGGTAAGCTACTTTAAATATACCAAGAAAAAATATGGAGAAGGTCGTCGTATTTTTCTGATGTCCCCATTACATCATCATTTCCAGAAAAAAGGATATGCTGAAGCAAAAATCGTTCAACGCTTTTTTATCATCGGCTTTATGCTGGCAATCATAACCATCGTAACCCTGAAACTTCGCTAAGAAAATGAATACCGAACTCAAAAATATCATAGTCCTTGGAGCTGGTGAAAGCGGTACCGGTGCAGCTGTTTTAGCAGCTTGCAAAGGACATCATGTTTTTGTTTCGGATAAAGGAACAATTAAAGAAGATCATAAGGAACTACTCCGAAAATATAAGATTGAGTTTGAAGAAGGGAAACATTCCGAATCCCGAATTCTGGAAGCGGACGAAATAATTAAAAGTCCCGGAATTCCCGACCATATTGCTCTGATTCAAAAAATCACGGCACATCACATCCCCATTATTGACGAACTGGAATTTGCAGCACGCTACACCACTGCAAAAAAAATCTGCATCACGGGAAGCAATGGAAAAACCACAACAACCATGCTTACGCACTTTCTGTTTCAAAATGCAGGACTTAACGTCGGTCTGGCCGGGAATGTAGGAAAAAGCTTTGCGTTGCAGGTTGCTACTGAAAACTACGATATCTACATTTTAGAAATCAGCAGTTTTCAGCTCGACCACATGTATAACTTCAAAGCTGATATTGCAATCATCACCAACATCACACCCGATCATCTCGACAGATATGACCACTCCTTTGAAAAGTATACTGCTTCAAAGTTCAGAATTCTGCAAAATCAAACTGCCAATGATGCTTTTATTTACTGTGCAGATGATGAGGCTACGTTGAACGGCCTTAAACTTTTCAAACCCAAAGCAAAACAATACCCCTTCTCCATCAAACGAAAAATCGAAGGCGAAGGTGCATATCTCAATGAAAAAGAACTTATTATAAACATACATCAAAACCCGATGACCATGAACATCGAACGATTAGCCTTACAAGGAAAGCACAATGTGTACAATTCGATGGCAGCAGGCATTTCCGGCAGAATTCAGGGAATACGCAAATCAGTAATTCGCAAGAGCTTTGCTGAATTTGAAAGCATTCCTCACCGTCTTGAATATGTTGCCAAAGTACACGGTATTGAATTTATCAACGATTCGAAAGCCACCAATGTAAACTCAACCTGGTATGCTTTAGAAAGCATGACAAAACCCGTAATCTGGATTGCGGGCGGTTTAGACAAAGGAAATGATTACACTTCACTTAAAGCATTGGTACGCGAACGCGTGAAAGCCATTATTTGTTTGGGTGTCGACAATTCAAAAATCATTGAAGAGTTTCAGGGGCTGGTTCCAACCATCGTGGAAGCACGTTCAGCAAAAGAAGCTGTAGAAAAAGCCTACTATCTTGCTGAAGAAGAAAACGTTGTATTACTTTCACCCGCTTGTGCAAGTTTCGATTTATTCGAAAACTTCGAAGATCGTGGTCGTCAGTTCAAAGAAGCAATTAACGAACTATAATCCAAAGCGATGAATGCGCTGTTTAAATATCTGAAAGGCGACCGGGTTATCTGGTTTATTGTGTTTGTTTTCTCCATTTTTTCCATTTTGGCTGTGTACAGTTCAACAGGAACTTTGGCATACAAATACCAAGCTGGTAATACCGAATATTATCTGATTAAGCATTTTCTGATATTAATTATTGGTCTTGGACTGATGTTTTTTACACATCAGTTAAAGTACACTTATTACTCGCGCATTTCTCAAATAGCACTTTTTCTCACATTGCCTCTACTCGTATTTACACTGTTTACCGGTACAAATCTTAACGAGGCAAGCCGTTGGTTAACACTGCCGTTAATCAATGTTACTTTTCAAACTTCCGACCTGGCCAAGCTGGCACTGATGATGTATGTTGCCCGCGTATTGGCTCGTAATCAAGAAGATATTGATGATTTCAAAAAAGGTTTTATTCCGGTAATATTACCCGTAGCAGGCGTTTGCATGTTAATTCTTCCGGCAAACTTTTCAACCTCTGCCATATTATTCTTAGCATGTTTCATCATGATGTTCATTGGGCGAATAAACTGGAGGTATATGCTTTCACTGATAGGCGTCGGGATTGTTCTGGGAACATTTTTTATTATTTTAATATATCAATATCCGAATGTTGGTCGTTTCGGAACATGGCAAAATCGTATCGAATCTTTTGTTGGCATTGACAATAGTCCCGATGGGGACTACCAAATGGAACAATCCAAAATTGCAATTGCAAGTGGAAAAATATTTGGCAAGCTTCCGGGGAACAGCAATCAGCGAAACTATTTGCCTCACCCCTATTCCGACTTCATCTATGCAATTATTATTGAAGAATATGGATTAATCGGAGGCATTTTTATTCTTTTGCTATATCTTATTTTGTTTTACCGATGTATGAAAATTGTACGCGGAAGTCCAGGCACATTTGGAGCATTTCTGGCAATTGGAATTGGATTTATTCTTGTATTACAAGCGCTTATAAACATGCTTGTTGCCGTCGATCTGTTACCCGTAACCGGGCAACCTTTACCCATGATAAGTATGGGCGGAACTTCGCTTTGGTTTACCAGCATCGGAATCGGAATCATCCTCAGCGTGAGTGCTGAAATAGAACGAGAAAAAGAAAAAAAAGCTGAAACAGAAATTTCAGAAGGGAAAAATACACTAATGCCTGAACCCGTTCCGGAAGGAGGTAAAGTATGAGGTATATCATAAGTGGTGGTGGAACCGGAGGTCATATATTCCCGGCTATTGCAATTGCAAATGCACTATGTGACCTCGACAAAGAAGCCGAGATCCTTTTTATCGGTGCAAAAGGCCGTATGGAAATGGAAAAGGTACCTGAAGCCGGCTATAAAATTGAAGGACTTTGGATTAGCGGATTACAACGTCGCCTTACGTATAAAAACATCAGTTTCCCATTCAAAGTTGTCGGAAGTTTGCTTAAAGCTTTGCAAATTGTGAAATCATTCAAACCCGATGTAGCAATTGGAGTGGGAGGCTACGCGAGTGGTCCTACCTTGCGGGTTTCAGCATTTTCAAAAGTACCCTGTGTAATTCAGGAGCAAAATTCATATCCCGGCATAACCAATAAAGTTCTGGCTCGCAGAGCGGAAAAAATATGTGTGGCGTACGAAGGAATGGAGAAATTTTTTAATCCTTCAAAAATAGTTTTCACTGGAAATCCTGTACGACAATCTATCACACAATGTGATAAAGATCGGAATGAAATTTTGCAGGAATTGGGACTTGATTCTGGCAAACCTGTTTTACTGGTTGTTGGAGGAAGTCTTGGTGCCCGCACAATTAACCATAGCATTGCTGCTTCAGTACAACTCTTTGCCGAACACGGAATTCAGGTGTTATGGCAAACCGGAAAACTTTATATTGACGAAGCAAACCAGATTATCAGGCAACATAATCTTCACTGTGTAAAAGCGTTTAGTTTTATTTCTGCAATGAATGAGTTTTACAAGGTGTCAGATATGATTGTTTCCAGAGCAGGTGCAATCGCTATTTCGGAACTTTGCTTAATCGGGAAACCAGCTATTCTAATTCCTTCGCCAAATGTTGCGGAAGATCATCAAACCAAAAACGCAATGGCTTTGGTAAATAAAGACGCTGCAATGCTAATTCGCGACAACGAAGCTGTTGAGAAACTTGGAACTCTCGTGGTAAATCTCTTTAAAGATGAAGGCCAGCGTTATCGCTTTGGGAAAAACATATCCAAACTTGCAAAGCCCAATGCATCCAACGATATTGCATGGGAAATTCTAAAATTAGCACAACAAAAAAAGAAATAAACAAAGATGAGCGGACTAACAGAGATAAAAACAGTTTACTTTCTGGGCATTGGTGGCATCGGAATGAGTGCACTTGCACGTTATTTCAATGCCAAAGGAGCTAATGTCTCTGGTTATGATAAAACCGCTACCCCTCTGACCCGTGAGCTTGAAGCCGAAGGGATGAAGATTCACTACCATGAAGACCCTTCTCTGATTCCTGAAAATGCTGATTTGATTATCTATACGCCTGCAATTCCCAAAGAACATGCCGAATTTGCATTTCTTCAACAAAATAATATCCCTTTAAAAAAACGCAGTGAAGTTCTGGGATTACTTACCCGTCACCAAAAAGGAATTGGGATTGCCGGAACGCATGGAAAAACTACGATTACTACACTTACTGCACATTTGATGAAACAATCTGCAAAAGGGTGCAGTGCTTTTCTAGGCGGGATTTCTAAAAACTACAACAGCAATCTTATTCTGTCGCCCGAAAGTCCTTTCGTAGTGATTGAGGCCGATGAATTTGACCGCTCATTTTTACAATTAGAGCCTGAAATGGCTGTTATTTCCTCGATGGATGCTGACCATCTGGATATTTATGGTGACCATCATTCGCTACAGGAAGCTTTTTCTGCTTTTGCTTCAAGAATAAAACCAGGCGGAATTCTCATCCGCAAAATTGGACTTCTTTCCGAACTTCCTGAAAATCTGAAACATTATACATACTCGCTGGAAAACATAAAAGCAGACTTTCATGTACGCCGAATCAGAGTTGAAAATGGTTCTTATTTTTTCGATATGATCACCCCCTTCGGAGAACTTGAGAACCTTCAATTGAATTATCCTGGATTACATAATATCGAAAATGCAGTAGCTGCTATTGCTCTGGCAATGCTTGCCGGTGTTCTTCCCAACGAAATCAGAGAATCTCTCCCTCAATTCCAAGGGGTTAAACGCAGATTTGATATCCGTTTAAAAACCCCAACATTCTGCTACATTGATGATTATGCTCATCATCCTGCAGAACTGGAAGCTTGTATCAAATCGGTGCGCCATCTCTTTCCCGGGAAAAAAATTACAGCCGTTTTTCAACCACATCTTTACACTCGAACCCGGGATTTTGCCGACCAGTTTGCACGTAGTTTGGAACTTGTAGATGAACTCTTCCTCCTCGATATCTATCCTGCACGCGAATGGCCTATCAAAGGAGTTACGTCGGCTGCACTCTTAAATATTATTCGAAAAACTGCCAAAAAACTCATTTCAAAAGAAAAACTTATTGACAATCTCTTGCAATCTAATCCGGAAGTTTTACTCACTCTCGGTGCCGGCGATATTGACCAGCTCGTGCTCCCGATAGAGGAAGCATTCCGTAAAAAAATGGAGAAGTTATGAAAAAGAAACTTAAATGGAGTTTATGGATTTTGCTATTGATTGTGATCGTTGTTGCCGTATTTTTGGTTAATCAACATCATAATCGACGGGCATTCAAAGGCTTTGAAATAAGTATTACATATAATTCAACGGATACGTTTTTAACCGTTTCCGATATTAAAGAATACCTGAATAAACTGGGATTCAAAAAAGAAGGACAACCTATATCAGAAATAAATACCGTTGAAATTGAGGCACAAATAGCGCAAAATCCATATGTTGCCCATACCGAAGTGTATGACAAGATGGATGGAACAGTAATTATCAATATTCAACAAAGTAACCCGATCGTTCGTGTTATCAATATGAACGGAACACACTACTATCTTGACGAAACCGGGAGAAGAATGCCATTGAATAAGCACTACACATCACATGTTCCCATTGCAAATGGCTACATTCCAACCGGATATGAACCAGATCCGGCCATAAATCCAAAAGATACGGGAACCTTTCCCCGGGATTCTCTGCTCCATAAAATTTATCTCATTGCAAAGCAAATCAGTAAAGATGATTTTCTCAAAGCAATGATTGAACAGATTTACGTGAACGAAAAAAATGAGTTTGAACTTGTTCCTAAAGTGGGCGACCAAATGATTTTATTCGGTGATGCAGTGAACATTGAGGATAAATTTGAAAATTTGATTTATTTTTACCGCGATGGAATGAAGCGTAAAGGCTGGGATGCCTACAGTATCATTAATCTCAAGTATAAAAATCAGGTAATTTGTACAAAATCATAATGCTATGGAACCGAGCGAAATTATAGTCGGGCTAGACATTGGCACAACCAAAATAGCTACAATTATTGGCCGTAAAGATAGTTACGGAAAAATTGAAATTCTGGGACACGGAAGAGCAGAATCCATTGGAGTAATGCGTGGTACTGTGGCCAACATTGAAAAAACGGTTGAATCAATTATGGCTGCTGTTGCCGAAGCCGAGTCCAGATCAAGCGTAAAGATTGGTGAGGTTTACGTTGGGATAGCCGGCCAGCATATAAAAAGTCTGCAACATCGTGGAAATATTATGCGTGACGTTGCCGAAGAAGAAATTACGTTAGAAGATGTTGATAAACTGATTGAAAACATGCACAAGCTGGTAATGAAACCCGGCGAAGAAATTGTGGATGTTATCCCTCAGGAGTATATTATCGACGGCGAACAAGGCATTAAGCATCCTATCGGGATGTCTGGAGGATGTCTGGAAGCAAATTTTCATATTATCACCGGTCAGATTACGGCAATCAAAAACATTATCCGAAGTGTTAAAAAAGCCGGATTGGATGTTAGTGGCCTCATACTGGAGCCTTTGGCCTCAGCTGAAGCAGTTCTGGACGAACGCGAAAAAGAGGCAGGCGTTGCACTGGTCGACATCGGAGGTGGAACTACAGATATCGCTATTTTTCAGGATGGGATAATTCGTCATACAGCGGTAATTCCATTGGGAGGAAATATTATTACCGAAGACATTAAAGAAGGCTGCACCATCATTAAAAGTCAGGCAGAAGCACTAAAAGTAAAATTTGGCTCTGCACTTGCCAGCGAAAACCGTGATGAAGAAATTGTTGCAATTCCCGGTTTACGCGGTCGTCCACCAAAGGAAATTTCACTTCGTAATCTTGCCAATATCATCCAAGCCCGAATGGAAGAAATTATTGAACATGTACTTTACGAAATTAAAAGCTCTGGTTACGAAAAGAAGCTTATTGCGGGTATTGTACTTACAGGTGGAGGTGCTTTGCTAAAACATGCAGCACAACTAACAGAATTTATGACTGGAATGGATACCCGTATCGGATACCCGAACGAACATCTTTCCTCAGGTTCTCCCGATGAATTGAGCAATCCTCTGTATGCTACGGGTGTCGGACTAGTAATCAAAGGTCATGAAAGATCTGACAGACAGCCTGATAAAGAAACAAAAGATCCGAAAGCTCAAAAAGAGAAAAAAATCAAAAAGGATAAAAAAGAGAAGAAAGAAGAACGCGAACCACGCCCAGGTTTATTCGACCGACTCTTGAATTACTTCGAGTCCGACACTACCGAGTAATTAACAATGAAAGTGTGAATAACTTCTTTAAAACAGATTGTTTTTGTATTTAGAAAGTATCTAAATTTATAGAACGCTTTACAGCAAATGCAACTGCTTCAAAATGAACAAACAGAGCATTAACAATTCATTAGGATTAACAGAGAAAAAAGGATAAAGCTTATGCAAGACGAAATTTTAAAATTTGACTTACCGAAAACTCAGTCGTCTTACATCAAAGTAATCGGTGTTGGAGGAGGCGGAAGCAACGCAGTTAATCACATGTACAGCCAGGGAATTACGGGTGTAGATTTCATCATTTGTAATACAGATGCTCAATCTCTCGAAGACAGCCCTGTGCCTACAAAAATTCAACTTGGCAAAGGCGGGCTTGGGGCAGGAAACATGCCACAGGTAGCTCGCCAGGCTGCAATAGAAAAAGCGGACGAAATCAAAGCCATCATAGAAAAGAACACGCAAATGCTCTTTATTACAGCCGGAATGGGCGGTGGTACAGGAACAGGTGCTGCTCCGGTTATTGCACAAATTGCCAAGGAGGTAGTTCTTCCCGAAGATGATGTAAATCGGATTTTAACAGTTGGCATCGTTACTCTTCCATTCTCATTCGAAGGTCGCAAACGTCGCCAGCAGGCCGAAGAAGGCATTAAAGAATTACGTAAATATGTTGATTCTATTCTGATAATCAACAACGATAAGCTTCGCGAATTTGGAGATTTACCCTTAAGCAAAGCGTTCGCAAAAGCAGACAATATCCTCACTACTGCAGCAAAAGGTATCGCTGAAATCATTACCGAAAAAGCCTATATTAACATTGACTTTAAAGATGTGAACACGGTGATGAGAAGCAGTGGTGTTGCATTAATGGGATCGGGAATTGCTGAAGGAGAAAATCGTGCTTACAAAGCTATTGAACAAGCAATTACATCTCCCCTGCTCAACGACAACGACATTAAGGGTGCCCGAAATATCCTGCTCTATATCTCTTCTGGCTCTGCTGAAATCACAATGGACGAAATCAGTGACATTACCGATTACATACTTGAGGAAAGCGGCTCAAACGCTGATATTATCTGGGGTGCAGGTAATGACCCAAAACTTGGTGATAGTCTCATGGTAACCCTTATCGCTACCGGTTTCGAAAAAGAAAACAGTTTCTCGTTCCAAAACAGTGTTGTTCAGAAAACAAAACATATTCTTACTGAAACAGCTCCTCAATCAGAAGCTCCGGTTGCAGCACCAGAACCTGTTAATGATGATCTCATTGATTTTCAAGTAATAAACAAAACTGAAACATCTACTGAAGAAGCATTAACCTTTATTTTTGATACTTCAGTTGCCGAAACCCTTACACCTTCTCAAACCGATTTCTATCCTCAAAAAGAACAAAGTCCGGTTGCTCAAAGTACAGATGAACCTTATCTGATTACAAAAGCTGACGAAAGCAATAAACCTGAAGCAAGCACCATCGCCAGTGAGCCTACTGAAATTGAGTTTGAAAAACCTCAACAAGGCGGGTTTCTTCAACGTTCGCGTGAACGAATTGACAAACTGAAAGCCTTAAGTTATATTAAAACGGCTGAAGGATTAGCTCACATTGAAAAAGTACCTGCTTTCGAACGCCGAAATATAAAACTCAATGATGTTCCTCACTCTTCAGAGTCAGAAGTATCACGTTATACTTTAAACGACAATGGAGGAGAAACATCTATCGAAATCAAACAAAACAATTCATTCTTACACGACAACGTGGATTAATCATGAGCCTCGAATTAAAAATAAACAACGATATTAAAGAAGCAATGCTAAGCAAAGACAAGGAAAAACTTGAAGCTTTGCGAGGTATTAAAGCTGCGTTATTGCTCATTAAAACTGGCAAAGATGTAAGCAGCGGTGAAATTCCGGAAGAGCTCGAAATCAGCACTCTTCAAAAACTCATTAAACAACGGAAAGAAGCTGCCGATATCTACAATTCACAAAACAGAAAAGATTTAGCGGATGTAGAACTTGCCCAGGTTGCTATTATTGAGCAATATCTTCCTGAACAACTTGGCTCAGAGCAAGTCCGTGAACTGGTACAAAAAATTGTTACCGAAACCGGGGCTAACGGAATGAAAGACATGGGCAAAGTAATGGGCTTAGCAACAAAACAACTAGCCGGCAAAGCTGAATCGAAGATTGTTGCCGACATGGTTAAAGAAATTCTTTCTAACTCCTGACCTAACTCTCTAATCTTCCCCTTTTCCTGTAAAAACAGGCCTCTTTTTCCTGAGTGGCCTGTTTTTTTTAATCGAAAATCACCCTTTAAGCAGCTTGAAAACAAGCAATTTTAAGAATTGATTTCCAGTATTCCGCCATTCACGCTGATAACCTGTTGGGATAAAAAAAGTATCACCAGCTATGGCCTCATATACAACACCTTTAACTACCAAAATGCCCTTTCCTTCCAAAACATAAAAAGTCACATCGTCAGGATTGTCGTGCTTTTCAATCACATCCCCAAGATCAACAGTAATCTGAAGCAGTTGAAACTTATCCTGATCCTGAAGCAAACGAGCATCCCAGCGCACAGGTAATTTAGGGGCTTTATCATATGACATCTTATTCATTCCCGTTCAATTGAATTATATCTTCAATAATTGCTTCGACTTCACTCTGACATAAACCACATACAGTTCCGGCTCCAGTAGCTTCTCCTACTTCTTCAAACGTTCTGAGATTTTGTTCCCGAACTGCCTTTTCAATATCCTCGCTATAAACATCTTTACAAATGCAAATAAGTCGGTTTTCCATCACTTTAGATCTTTTTAATCATAGTCAACAACATCTTGAAAGCTTCGGTAGCTTTTACAGCATGAGGGATATCTGCCGGCATAATCAAACATTCTCCCTTTGAAAGATGATGTGATACTCCGCCCACGATAAATTCGCCCCTGCCATCCATCAATTGCACTAAAACATCAAATGAAGCAGAATGTTCGCTCAATTCCTGATCTTTATCGAAGGCAAACAAAGTTAATGTTCCCCCGTTCGTTTTTATCAATGTCTTGCTCACAATTGCATCCGAAGCATACGCAATCTCCGTTTCAAAATTAAATTTTCTGTTGATTATTGATTCCTGTGTACTCATCGCTCTTTAAAATATTAAATTACAAAATAAAGATATTGTTTCTTAATGAATCTCTTATTAAAAAAAGAGCCGGAACAATTCCTCATTCCAGCTCCATCAAGCTTTGTATTGTTAATTTAAGAAAAGTTTCATATCGTCATCCACGGTTCCGATACCAGCTATTCCGAATGTATCAACCAGTACCTTTGCAACGTTTGGTGACAAAAATGCAGGAAGAGTTGGCCCGAGGTGAATATTTTTCACTCCAAGAGAAAGAAGTGCCAAAAGAACAATTACCGCTTTTTGTTCATACCATGCAATATTGTACGCAATTGGCAATTCATTGATATTATTAAGTTCGAAAACTTCTTTCAACTTAAGAGCGATAACAGCCAATGAATACGAGTCGTTACACTGACCTGCATCCAGCACTCTTGGAATGCCATTGATATCGCCTAAAGGCAATTTGTTGTAACGGTATTTAGCGCAACCTGCAGTGAGGATAACTGTATCTTTCGGCAGTTTTTCAGCAAATTCAGTATAATAGTTACGATCTTTCATCCGACCATCACAACCAGCCATTACAAAAAACTTACGAATTGCACCTGATTTCACAGCTTCCACAACTTTATCGGCCAAAGCAAAAACCTGTTCATGAGCAAAACCACCAATAATTTCACCAGTTTCAATTTCAACAGGAGCTTTACAATGTTTCGCATGCTCGATAATTACTGAAAAATCTTTTTCACTTCCGTTTTCACGGTTTGGAATATGTGTACATCCGTCAAATCCGGCAGCACCGGTCGTATAAATACGATCCTTATACGTTGCACTTGAGCGAGGAGGAACTAAACAATTGGTAGTAAACAAGATTGGCCCGTTGAATGTTTCAAAATCTTCCGTTTGTTTCCACCACGAACTACCATAATTACCCACAAAGTGTTTATATTTCTTGAATGCCGGATAATAATGAGCTGGAAGCATTTCGCTGTGAGTATAAACATCTATCCCGGTTCCTTCCGTTTGCCTCAGAAGTTCTTCCATATCTTTTAAATCATGACCTGAAATAAGAATACCCGGATTTGTTCCAACACCCAAATTTACTTTTGTAATTTCAGGATTACCATAAGATGTAGTATTTGCTTTGTCGAGCAAAGCCATTACAGAAACACCAAATTTACCACACTCCATTACCAATGCGACTAATTGATCAGCATTGAGGGTATCATTCGTTGATTCAACTAATGCGCGTTGCATAAACTCATTGATTGCCGGTTCTTCAAAGCCCAGATTATGTGCATGTTCTGCATATGCAGCCATCCCTTTCACTCCATAGATTAATAACTCTCGTAAAGAACGAACATCCTGATTTTCCGTGGCTAACACTCCAACTTTACTGGCTTTCTCATCCATTTCAGCTTCTGAAGAACAACTCCACAAGGCTGCTTCATAAACAACTTTAGCAGTCTTACCACCAGCTGCAATAAGTTTTTGTTTCATACGATCGCGAAGTTCAAAGCCTTTAAAAACCTTGTTCACAAATACTTTCTTATCGAAATTTGCATTAGTGATGGTCATAAACAAACCATCAACCACAAATTTATTTACTTCAGCATCTTCAACTCCCAGTTCACGAGCCGGAACTGAATAGTGGGAAATACCTTTTAACACAAATAACAGTAAATCCTGGATATTTGCAACTTCAGCGGGTTTACCGCAAACGCCATTGATTGTACATCCTGTACCTTTGGCTGTTTCCTGACATTGAAAACAAAACATGCTCATAATTTCTTGACTTTAATAAAGTTACTAAGTTAATATTTTTAAACCCAATCTTCTGATATAATTTCTCCCTGAATACTTAAATACACTGCTTTAACCGGCACTTTCCGGTTAGCCATTTGCTGAGCCATTTTAGCCATCTGAAGTAAACCGCCACAGCAGGGGACTTCCATCATTACAATGGTTAATGTGTTGATTTTTGCTTCGTCAAACATTATTTTCAGTTTTTCAACATACGACTCTTTATTTGAATCGAGTTTCGGACAGGCAATGGCTAAGGTTTTCCCTTTCAGCATTTCGCTGTGAAAGCTACCCATTGCAAATGCGCTACAATCTGAAGCTAATAAAACATCTGCATTTTTAAAATATCCGGCCATCGGGCTTAACAGGTGAAGCTGAATTGGCCACTGACGAAGCTCTGACGAAGCTCTCTTAATTTCTGTACTTTCAACAGCGGATTTTGATTCGCGTAAATCCACCATTCGTGAACCAGGGCATCCACTTCCGGCATGTCCACCATGATTTTCACTGTGAACTTCGTTCCGTAGATCGGTTAAATCAAATGGAAGATTCCGTTCACGAATGTATTGAACACCTTGTTTGAAGTATTCCATTTCACCATGATCTTTCAAGTGGCGAAGATGTGCTAAAACCGTTTTTTCACCTTTTGGAGAAATTCTTTCCATTACAGCCATTTCATTGTATGGTTCAGCTTCTCGTTCTTCGAGCTCAATAGCCCCAACAGGACATTCCCCAATACATGCACCCAGTCCGTCGCAAAAGAGCTCACTTACCATACGAGCCTTCCCGTCAATAAGTTGTAATGCACCTTCATGACAACCCGATACACACGAACCGCATCCGTTACATTTTTCTTCGTCTATTTTAATGATTGTACGTTTCATACTGATTTGATTTTTATTAAATCCTTTAACGTTGTCTGTTCTAAGTATTGATGAAATTCAACTGCAAACTTGCTGGTTAACCCACCAAAAATGCAATACCTAAACATACACGAAGTACAATTTCCATGGCACTCTTCCAACTCAAATCTACCATCAACGAGCTCAAATAACTCTAACAGATTTATCTGCTCAGGTTTCTTTCCAAGCAAAAAACCACCTTTAGGCCCTCTTACTGATTCAAGATATTGATTTTTAGTAAGTGATTGTAAAACCTTCGATAAGTGGTTTTTCGAAAATTTCATTTGAATAGAAAGATCACTGGCATTAAGTAAGCGTTCCGAATTTGCTATCAGAACCATGCTGTGAATTGCAATGGATGCTGCCTCGGATATGTTTACTATTTTGCTCATTTCTTACTTTGTTGTATTTCGGTATTTGAATACGCAAATATATGTTTTAAAAAATGAGAAAACCAAATTTATTTGTATATATTCGCAAAAAATAATACGTACAAACTGATTTTATGAGTTATACAAACGTTAACTATATATTTTAACTCCTTTCCGAAAGATATATTTCTCCGGAAAATTACCTCAGGGTCCTTAGAAAAGAGCAATATTTTATACTATACTGATTTCGGATAAATTTTGCTTTGGGATAAATTCAGGACAGGACATCTCCGTCAAAAAAAACTGCCTTAAAAAAACTTCGGGACTCTGTCTGACAGTTATAATTCAATAAGTTGTCATGTAGAGTCCCGAAAGTCAGAAAAATATGATAAGGTTATGGCTATTTGGACAACCTTTTAAAATTACAGATTACTCTATTTAGTTCGTTTTCTTTTCATTGTGGTCACAAACACCATTTTTATTTTCATCTACAAAATTTTGTCCCTGCCCTTTGCCATTACCATGTTTGTGACCTTTTCCATGGCGATGTTTGTGTCCATTACCGTTTTTAGCACCTTCTCCTTTACAACAGCCTGAACCTTTCCCATTTTGCAAACCACTTCCATCCCCTCTTGTACAGGTTTTAGATTCAAAATTGTCACAAATACCATTTTTATTGGCATCTACAAAGCATCCTTTTTTGGTTTCTGCTTTTGTTGTTTTAGAATCAGTGTTTTGAGCGGATGCAACTCCTAAAGATAGCATCACTGCAATAATTGCTAAAAAAAACTTTGTCTTCATAATGATTTGATTTTGAAATTATTAATTATATTAATTGCGTTCTTGTGTACATTTCCCGTGATTCCTGTCTCCTCGCTTACAACCATCATTGGTAAAAAGTGAATTAAAAGATGATTCAAATTTTTTGAGTTGCTCTGGAGTACATACATTTTTAATATTTAAATAAAATTCACACGTACTCTTCTTAAGTTCAGCATGTTGAATTCCAATTTGAGTCGAAATTGAGTCAAGCTTACGTGTATCACTTTTTGCTTTTTGCAATTCAAGGAACATTTGTTGCTTAAGCGATTCTATATTCTGAACTGATTCTCTGGCCGAATGTTTAAATACACGGTTTGCATTTCTGAAAGTATCCATCTGTTCATTATCAAAGCCTAGTGAATGCCGGAAATATTTTCCTTTTAATACTGTTCCCTTATTATCCAGTACTACAGATTCTCCTTCAAGATTCTCTGTATGTTTATGATAAAATATTGTAGAAATTGTTGCAATATTAAATATCACCAAAACTGCAATAATCCATAACAATATTCTCTGTCTGTTTTGTGAATTCATAATCTATTCTCCTTCATCCATTAAAAACAAATCCAGGTTTTCGATATGGGAATCATTGATAACAAGCTTATCTGAGCTGTTTAGCGAGCTTGGGTAACTGCTCCCTAAGCTTATTCCTACAGTAACGGCAATCGCAATACTCGCTGCAACTGCTATAATTTGCCAAAATTTAATTCGTTCCGTTAAATGAAGTTTATTCTCGTTTAAAGAACTCACCTTGCTCATTATCCGTGTTTTCAAAAAATAGTCGACCTCTACTGCTTTCTCTTTTTGAATATACGTATCGAGCATTCTTTCAATTTCTTTTCCGGACTTCATACTATTTATTCTTTTCATAATTAGACATTTCTTTCTCAATTTTCCTACTCGTAAAAGAGAGTTCTGCTTATTTTTTTCTGAAGGTTTAATTTTGCACGTTGTAAATACTGCTCTACAGAACCCTCTGAGCAGTTTATAATTTCGGCAATTTGCTTCTGCGAAAGCTCATCATACTTACTCAATATGAACGCAATTTTTTGTTTTTCAGGCAAGCTGTTTAATGCATCCTGAATTATACCATCTTTCTGGTTTTCTATCGCTTCTTGTTCGGGATTCCTATACCCGCTTTTAAACTGAGTAAATTTTTCGCTAACAGATTCTGAAAGTTGTAAAAAGAAATTTTTCTTATTCCGGTTCAGATGATTGAGGGATGTATTTACCGTAATCCTGTACAACCATGTTTGAAATCCTGCTTGTTTTCGAAATGAGTTAATTGATTGAAACGCTTTAATAAAAACATCCTGTGTAATATCTTCTGCATCTTCTTTTGAATGAACAAAACCCATGGCCGTGCGAAATACCATTGATTGGTATTTCTCTACCAAATTATCAAAAAACTGAATATTGCCATTTAGAATCTGTTCGATGATTTGCTCTTCCGACATGCAGATAAAACTTAAGTTCTATAACAGTTATAGACAACAAATTATTTCTTTTCCTACGGAATAAGGGCAATATATCACAAAAGAAGAGACCTTTTGAGCAGCCTCTTCATATAAGGCATTATTATAAATAGATGAATTTATTTCACTTCACACTTATTTATACAATCCAACATTTTATTTAGCTCTTTTATTTTCAATGAATAATATCTATTCTTACCAACACGCTTACTCAATACAATACCATGATTTTTTAAAATATTCAAATGATGAGAAGCCGCAGCCTGTTCAATGTTCAGTTTTTGATAAATTTCTGTAACAGTTAATCTTTCATCGCTTTCTAAAAGATTGATAAGTGCTATACGGAGTGGATGTGCTATTGCTTTCAGCTTACTTGCAGCAGCTTCCAATTTGTCAATGTCGATGGTAGTCATTATGTATTAATTTTTTGCAAATGTAATAAACTTTCGGATTTTCAGGTTGCTAACACTATCTAAGAATTCATTCTTATACAAAAAGAGGGATAAATGAAAATATTTTCCCATCAAACAAGCCTTTATCGCTTAGCTTTAAATCAGGAATTACAAGTAGTGCCATAAATGACAAGGTCATATAAGGCGACCGTAGTTTTGTTCCTAATTGCTTTGCCTTTTTATCGAGTTTTTGATACAATTCAGCCACTTTGTAACCATCCATGGCTGACATTAATCCCGCTACAGGCAACGGAAGTAAACTTTCCGCTTCTCCATTTACCAATGAGATACCACCTTTTGACTGAATCAACAGATTAACGGCCCTCATCATATCCTGATCATTGGTTCCAACTGCAATAATATTATGACTATCATGCGCTACGGTTGATGCAATTGCACCTTTGTTGAGTCCAAAATTCTGAATAAAACCGAAAGCAGGCACTGCTTTATCATAACGATTCAAGACTATTATTTTTAGAATATCGCGTTCAGGATCTGATATTGCCAATCCTTTCTCAACTTTCGCTTCCGTTACAAAACTTTCTGTAATTAACTCTCCATCAAATACTTTAAATACTCTTATTTTTTTTGTTTCGGCCTTAAGTTCAAGATCTGAAAGCGTAATGGATTCTGCTTTAAAAATATTGGGTTCTGTTTCTACAACCGATTTCAACAAGCTTTTACCACATTCTGCCACCTTTTCTCCATTGATAAATGTTGAGAGTACCGTAAACTCCGCCAAATTATCCAGAACTACAAAATCAGCAGGATCGCCAATTTGCAAAAGGCCCGTATCAAGCTTATAATGCATTTTAGGCACATAGGTGCAAGCTCTTAAAATATCAAATAAATCATATCCATCATTAAATGCTCGTTTAATGATTTCATTCATATAGCCTTTCACTAAATCATTCGGATGTTTATCATCAGAGCAAAACATTACTTTATCAGGATAATGATTCAGAAGTTGTATCAACGCTTCATAATTTTTTGCTGCACTTCCTTCACGAACCTGGATAATCATTCCTTTTTCAGCTTTTTCAAGCCCTTCTTCCAATGTAAAGCACTCATGATCTGTTGATATCCCACTATTAATATACTTTTCAGCATCTTTTCCTAAAACACCAGGAGCATGACCATCAACAGGTTTCCCATATTTTGCTGCCAATTTTAATTTACCCACAACATCTTTGTCATCAAAAAGAACTCCCGGAAAATTCATCATTTCCGACAAATAATAGATTTCCGGCATCATCAACAGTTTTTCTGTTTCTGGTAATCCCAGTACTGCTCCGGATGTTTCAAAAGGCGTAGCAGGTACACAAGAAGGAGCCCCAAAATAAAATTTAAAAGGAGTCCTCTTCCCGTTTTCAATCATAAACGTCACTCCCTGCATTCCTAAAACATTTGCAATTTCGTGAGGATCCGAAACTGTTCCAACAGTACCATGAATTACAGCCAGACGGGCAAACTCTGAAGGAATAAGCATAGAACTCTCAATATGCACGTGTGAATCGATAAAACCAGGAACAACGTATGGTGAATTTGCAGGAATATCTGCTTCTATAATATTTGCAATTTTTCCATTTTCAATCACCAATGTACCCTTTACGATCCTACGACTTATAACATCAACGATATGAGCCTTTAATGAAAATCCTCTTTCCATAATCTTTTAAATATATCGAATATGTACAAAGATACAGAAATTAATTTTCACCTGTCCGATTTCCGAATCTCATACAAATTGAAAATGACCTCATAAGATACCGAAAATGAGAAACCTTATAATAATACCTATGTGAACTCAAAATTAGCCCAAAGTCATTCAGATAGAGCGCCGAATTGGAGAAAAACACTAAGGCCAATCAAGTGTGCGAGGATTGGTCTTAACATTTTTCTCCATTGGTATATTGAATACAACTTGTTCGTAAATAGCATTGCTAAATTATTGTTGTTTCAATAAAAATTGATACTTTTATATTGGCGACAAATGAACAATGTATAATTCAATAAACAATTGGTTATGAATAAAATAGAGCGCAATCGGATTAAAAACAACATCATCAATAAGCTCGAAGAAATTCTGGAACAGGTGGAAAACCTGAGCCACTATCCGAATAAAATTCCTCAAATTGATATTGATATAGTAATGGGGAATGTACGCACTCTTTACGAACAGTTTTATGCCTTGAATAAAACAAACTCAAGATTATTGCCGGATGATGAACCAAATATCATTATTTCAAAACCAGAAGAAGCACCTAAAACAAAAGAAGTTCTGTTTCAACAACCGGAAATAACTCCTGAAATGGAAGCTCTTGAGGTAGAACTACTGGAAACATCTCTTCCAGAAACAACAGAAGAAGAAGTTGCAGGGGAAGAACAAGTTACCCCGAAATCTGAAATCGAAATATCTGTAGAAAATATCGCTGAACCGATTAATGAACCAGTGGAAACAGCTAAAGAGCCTGAAGTAGAAATAATTCCGGAAACAAAAGAACTTAAACCACAAACCCTTGAATCTCTTTTCGACATAGAGCCCGAAGCCAAAGAAACAAAAGAGTTAAAAGAAAATCAAACTCCTGATTTATTTGCACAATCACAAGCTTCACAGGCTACTATTGCCAGCAAGTATAAAAACGAAACTATCTCTATTAACGACAGGCTTCAAAAAAACAAGCAAGATAAAAGTATTGGCTTACGTATGCAAAAAAATCCTATAAAGGATTTAAAAACTGCCATTGGAATAAATGAAAAATTTCTGTTTATCAATGAGTTATTTAAAGGAAATATGAAAGACTATACGGATACGATTCTTCGATTAAACGATATGACTCATCTTGCAGAAGCAAAAGATATTCTGGATAGCCTTTTTCAAAAGTACAACTGGGATCCAACTTCGTTACCTTACCAAACTTTCATGAGCTATATTGAACGTAAACTTGTTTAAAAAATCTAAATGGGGAAACTTATCATATTTTCAGCACCATCAGGAGCAGGTAAAACTACAATTGTAAAGCACTTATTACGGAAACTCTCTAACTTAGAGTTTTCGGTTTCGGCAACCAGTCGTCCCTTACGCCAAGGAGAAACGGATGGAAAGGATTACTACTTCCTCTCTACCGAAGAATTTAAGAAAAAAATTGATCGCGATGAATTTCTGGAATGGGAAGAAGTGTACAGCGGGGTATGCTATGGAACTTTAAAATCGGAAATAAACAGGATTTGGGAAAAAGGAAGCCACGTACTTTTTGACGTTGATGTTGTGGGCGGGTTAAATATTAAGAAACAATATCCCGATAATGCATTGGCAATTTTTGTAATGCCTCCAAATTCAGAAACACTGGCAGAACGCCTATGCGGTCGAGGTACAGATAGCGAAGAAAGTATTCAGAAACGGCTCGATAAAGCAGAATGGGAACTAACATTTGCGCCAAAGTTTGATATTATCATTGTAAATGATGATCTTGAAAAAGCAGTAGAAGAAACTATAAATATTGTGACCCGTTTTATCTCAAAATAAGAGATAAACAGTCTCATTGTCCTACAAAAAAGGGACCTTCTACAAAATATATCCAAGATGAATTCTTTTTTGCAATTTTTTATTTCCAATATCAACATCTTTATTCATTTAAATAAATATCTACATTTGTAATCAAAGAGAGACTTTTGGGCATTCTATTTGTTTATACATAGAAGGTATTATTCAAAAAATCAATTTGTAACTTTATGAAAAACAAAAAAATAGACTCTAAGCAATTCTGGGTAATTCTCTTCAATTCTACAATTGTCTATATATTCTCTTATCTGTTTGTCTTCTTTGTTTATCAGGTTGTTACAGCTTTAATGGCAACAGAATATAATATTCGAACCTTATTACAATTCTACAAGCTTACTTTTTTAACACCCGATAATTCCTTTCGTTGGTACGCCGATTCTGCCTTAACTGTATTTGGTGCAGCGCCATTAGTATGTGCAATTTTAGCATTTGTAAGCATAATGCTTTACCAGAAAGCTATGCAAACAACGGGTCTTTTCAAACTCTTCTTTTTATGGACTGCAATTCACAGTTTCAACAGAATATTTGGTTCATATGCAATCGGAACTATTTTCTTTCAATATGACTCAAATTTGATTGCTGACTGGATGTTTGTAGGCATGGAAGTTAAACTTATTTTTGTCGCAATAAGCATTATAATTCTTTATATTATAGGCAATTACACAACAAACGCTGTATTATTTTCAGCTAACAATTTTTCATTGATAAACAAAGCCAATCGTACAAATTTCATCAATACACAGCTTTTATTTCCCTGGTTAATTGGTTCATTAATAATCTTTTTATTCTTTATTCCGTATATTCCTTTACGTGAAAATTTTTTAAATATAAGCCTTGGAATTATGGTTTTGCCCGTTATACTTCGTTACAAAAAAATCATGACTCCCCAGCTCGAAGATGATATCCCTGACTATAAAATTTCATGGAAATTCGTAATTTACCTTCTCATATTTCTGATCGGTTTCCGTTTGGCATTTGGTAAAGGAATTCGTTTTGGCAGCGAAACTGAAAAAGTAACAAATCTGCTTGGATTGTTAATTTTTGTGACTATAATGATTACGTTTTGTATTTATCAGTATATCAAAAACAGGAAACGCAGACGTCGTGAATTTGAAGAACTTATCGAAGAATCAATGCGGGGAGTTGAACGATAGATTATTCGCACTCTTTGAGTTATAATAATTTTATTTACAAATTCTATCAATTTCTTTATCGACTTATGACAGGGAATTTTATCTCTGCTACAGTTTTACACCAAAAATAGATGATCAATCAACCCGAAGCTATTCAGGGCTAATGACAAAGAATAAAAACATTAAGACTAATTGAACGGTTACACTTCTCCTGCCTAAATTATGTTGGAAGCCTTACGAAGGAGTCTATGGGTGATGTTGAAAACAAAATTTGAAATCTGAAGTCTGATTCGAAAGAAATTCTCTAACTTTGTTTTCACGCTCATATGTAATAGTCAAACTACATTTTAAGTATGGAACATATTCTGCCCGAAAACATTACAATTCCGAAAGGTTGGATTGAAGTTATTTGTGGATCCATGTTTTCGGGGAAAACAGAAGAACTGATTCGCAGGCTTAACCGGGCTCGTATTGCAAAGCAAAAAGTAGAGATTTTCAAGCCGGCTATTGATGTACGGTACGATGAACAAAATGTAGTATCACATAATGAGAATGCCATATCATCAACACCCGTAGAAACAGCTTCGCAAATCTTACTTTTTGTAAATGATGCCAAGGTTGTAGGAATTGACGAAGCTCAGTTTTTCGATGACGAGCTGATCAATGTTTGCAATGAACTTGCAAGCAGAGGAATCCGGGTGATCGTAGCAGGATTAGATATGGATTTTCTGGGCAAACCTTTTGGCCCTATTCCTCAATTACTGGCTATTGCAGAATATGTTACAAAAGTTCATGCAATTTGTATGCAGTGCGGCAATTTAGCTCACTTTTCACATCGCACCATCCATAATGAAAAGCTGGTAGTTTTAGGCGAAAAAGAAAGTTACGAGCCTCTTTGCAGGACTTGTTATCTGCAAAAAACAGAGGGTTAAACAAATCAAAAACCCGGATCAAAATTGCACATTAATTTCATGTTAAAAGCACGAGCTAACTATTTTGATTACAAAGAATTTACTACTTTTGCGGCAATTTTCAGGCTATGCCAAAAATCCTTGATTTTCAAAGCTTCAAGTAAAGCATAACTGATTCAAAAACAATGCTGACTAGCATTGTTTTTACAACCTACAACGAAAAACAAGAACGTATTCTTGATATAAAGTGTTCTAAATCTATTAAACAATGGAAAAGAAGAAAAAGTTTATCACTTGCGATGGAAATCAGGCTGCATCGCATATCGCTTACATGTTTAGCGAAGTTGCAGCAATTTACCCAATTACCCCATCGTCGAACATGGCTGAAAATGTTGACGAATGGGCTTCTATGGGTCGCAAGAACATTTTCGGTGAAGAAGTTAAAGTGGTAGAAATGCAATCGGAAGCCGGTGCTGCAGGTACTGTACACGGTTCATTACAGTCAGGTGCATTAACCAGTACTTACACTGCTTCTCAAGGTTTATTATTGATGATCCCGAATATGTATAAGATTGCAGGGGAACTTCTCCCGGGCGTATTCCACGTAAGTGCCCGTACAGTTGCCGCTCACGCTCTCTCAATCTTTGGCGATCATTCTGATATTTATGCAACCCGTCAAACTGGTTTTGCATTCATCGCAAGCAGCAGTGTTCAACAAGCTATGGATTTAGCAGGTGTTGCTCACCTTTCAGCAATCAAATCACGTGTTCCTTTCTGCCATTTCTTTGATGGGTTCCGTACCTCACATGAAATTCAGAAAATCGAAGTTCTCCAAAATGAAGATCTCGCTCCGCTGATGGATCAGCAAGCTCTAAAAGAATTCCGTGATCGTGCTTTAAACCCCGAACATCCTGTAACCCGTGGGACTGCTCAAAATCCTGATATTTTCTTCCAGGCTAAAGAAGCTGTTAATCGCTACTACGATGCAGTTCCGGATATCGTAGAAAATTATATGAACGAGATTACCAAACTTACGGGTCGCGTTTATCATCCATTTACATTCCACGGCCATCCTCAGGCTGAAAACATTGTGATTGCAATGGGTTCTGCTTGTGATATCTTAACCGAAGTTGTGGATTATCTGAATGCTCAAGGCCAAAAAGTTGGTTTTATCAACGTTCACCTCTACCGCCCTTTCTCCGCTAAATATTTCTTTAACGTATTACCAGCATCTGTAAAAAGAATTACCGTTCTGGATCGTACAAAAGAACCGGGTGCTAACGGTGATCCTTTATACTTAGACGTTGTTGAACTATTCAATAACAAACAGGTAAGACCAATGATTGTTGGTGGTCGTTACGGTTTAAGTTCAAAAGACACTACCCCTGCTCATTTCATTTCTGTATTCGAAAATATGGCAATGAATGAGCCTAAAAACCAATTCACTGTAGGCATTGTTGATGATGTTACATTCCGTTCATTACCAATTCTTCCTGAAATAAGTGTATCTCCAAAAGGAACTTATGAAGCAAAATTCTATGGTTTAGGTTCTGATGGTACAGTGGGTGCAAACAAAAACTCTATCAAAATTATTGGTGACAATACCGACAAATATGCTCAGGCTTACTTTGCATACGATTCAAAGAAATCAGGCGGTATCACGGTTTCTCACCTGCGTTTTGGTGACAACCCGATTCGTTCTCCGTATCTGGTAAACACTCCTGACTTTGTTGCATGTCACGTTCCTTCTTATCTGGACAAATATGATATGCTCAAAGGATTGAAAAAAGGAGGCACTTTCCTTTTAAACTCAATTTGGGACGTTGAAGAAACAAAACTTCGTTTACCGGATATTATGAAAAAATATCTGGCTGAAAACGAAATCAAATTTTATATCATGAATGCAACTGCAATTGCAGAAGAAATTGGTCTGGGTAACCGTACCAACACCATCATGCAAAGTGCATTCTTCAAGGTTTCGGAAGTTATTCCTTACGATCTTGCCGTAGAACAAATGAAAAAAGCGATTTACAAATCTTACGGTCGTAAGGGTGAAGAAATCGTAAAAATGAACTATGCAGCCGTTGAACGCGGTGGTGATGTAGTTAGTGTAGCTGTTCCTGCTGAATGGAAAAGCATCAAACTCAACACAAATGTAAATAATGCAAGTAACGCTCCCGAATTTATCCGTAATGTTGTAGATCCTATTAATGGACTAAAAGGTGATGATTTGCCGGTTAGTGCTTTCTTAGGCCGTGAAGACGGAACCTGGGATAACGGTACTTCTGCTTACGAAAAACGCGGTATCGCGGTAAACGTTCCTGAATGGATTGCTGAAAATTGTATCCAATGTAACCAATGTGCATTTGTTTGCCCTCACGCTGCCATCCGTCCGTTCCTGATTAATGAAGAAGAAAAGAAAAACCTGCCTGAAGGAACTACTACACTGAAAGCTGTAGGAAAAGATCTGGCTGGTTTAGATTTCAGAATGCAGGTAAGTGTACTTGACTGTACCGGTTGTGGCAACTGTATTGATGTATGTCCTGCAAAAACCAAAGCACTCGAATTTAAACCACTCGAAAGCCAAATGCCGGAAAGTGATCGTTGGAATCACTTTGCTCAAAATGTTACCTACAAGACCGAATTTGCTCCACGCGAAAAAACATTCAAAAACAGCCAGTTTGCTCAACCATTATTTGAGTTCTCAGGCGCATGCGCTGGTTGCGGTGAAACTCCATACGTAAAACTGGTTACTCAGCTTTTTGGAGAACGTATGATTGTAGCAAATGCTACCGGTTGTTCTTCTATCTATGGCGGATCAGCTCCATCTACTCCTTATTGCAAAAACCACGAAGGACATGGTCCGGCTTGGGGAAACTCATTGTTTGAAGACAATGCTGAATATGGGTTAGGGATTGCTACCGGTGTAAATAAATTACGCGACCGTATTGAACGTCTGATGAAAGAAGCGATGGCTACCGGAATCTCAGCAGAACTTAAAGAAGCTTTCAACCTCTGGTTAGAAGGTAGAAAAAATGCTGACCTTTCGAAAAAAGCGACAGATCTGCTCCTTCCATTACTCGAAAAAGCGAACGATACAATCTCAAAAGAAATCCTTGACCTCAAACAATATCTTGTAATGAAGTCGGTATGGATTTTTGGTGGCGACGGTTGGGCCTATGACATCGGTTATGGTGGATTAGATCACGTACTGGCTTCGGGCGAAAACGTAAACGTATTGGTAATGGATACCGAAGTTTACTCAAACACCGGCGGTCAGGCTTCAAAATCAACACCTGTAGGTGCAGTAGCTAAATTTGCTGCTTCCGGAAAACGTATCCGTAAAAAAGACCTCGGCGCAATGGCCATGACTTATGGTTATGTTTACGTAGCTCAGGTTTCGATGGGTGCGAATCCAAGTCAATACTTCCGCGCATTGAAAGAAGCCGAAGCATATCCGGGACCATCTTTGATTATTGCTTACGCACCCTGTATCAATCACGGCCTACGCAACGGCATGGGAAAATCACAACTCGAAGCTGAATTAGCTGTTAAATGTGGTTACTGGCATTTATTCCGTTTCAACCCAATGCTGGAAGCTGAAGGAAAGAATCCATTTACACTCGATTCAAAAGAACCAGATTGGAATGCATTCCAGGATTTCCTCAAGAGCGAAGTACGTTATACTTCCCTGATGAAAACCTTCCCTGCTGAAGCTACCGAACTCTTTAAAGCTGCTCAGGAAAATGCTCTCTGGCGCTACAAAGGTTATGTACGTCAGTCTGAACTGGATTATACAAAATAATCATTCCTCAAACAACAAGAAAAGTCATCCGAAAGGGTGGCTTTTTTTGTTGTTGCCGGGTAGAATTCAAGAGCTAGAAATCAGGATTTCAATCCTATCAATCAAGACTGATGAGATTGAAATGACTGAAGAAAACTGGTAAGTACCTTTTCAATCTTTCTCAATCCCTTCAATCCTCACAATCCTGGAAGCGATGTAAAGAGTGGTGAGGTGGTAAGAGATTTGTTATTTTTTTCATTCAGTTATCTGTAGTTTAAAACTTTATTATTTTTACTGACTAAAAAATAACAGATGCAAGTTAATCAAGAGTGGTTTGGGTAAATAAAATTGATTGATGTAGTTTGTATTTTAACGAATGCCGATATATCCACAACTTTGTGGATATACAGGTGTTACCAGTAAGCTTAAAAAAGCACAGATATGCCAAATTACACATTAAAATACGGAGTATCAGAAGTTGCTAGGATTCTTAAAGTAGATAAGAATCTTATAAAAACGTGGACTTTCCATTTTAGTGAATATTTAAACTCTAAAGCTTCACCAGATAAAGGAATAGAAAGAGAATTTACAATCGATGATTTTAGTGTTTTAAATTACATAAGTTATCATTGGGAAGAAGATCCTGATATTGAATCAATTAAAACAGGTTTAAACTATAATTATCATTTAGACACTCCTTTTAACGAAATAGGAAAAGAAGCTACACCAATATTTAGAGAATTGTCAGAAACAGAAAATCTGGGGGAAAAAATTGTAGCAGGTGGAATAATGGGAGGTGCCCAAAAATTAGAGCTTGCAGATTCTTATAAAAAAGCAGGTGATATATTAGTTGACCATCTATTTAATCAAAATAACGATTGGACAGCGTTCTTCCCTATAATTTTTACATATCGTCATTCGATTGAGTTATATTTTAAAGCGATAATAAAAAGAAAAAATAGCACACATTGTTTAACAAAATTGTCAGATAAATTTAATCAAATATTGGAGAAAGACTTTAAAATAAAACCTCCTGAGTGGTTTGATAATATGATAAAGTCTTTTAATGAATTTGACCCAGGAAGTACTGCATTTAGATATGGTGATTTAGATTGGAAAGATGAAATGGTGATAGACTTAAGACACATTCGGGAGATAATGGACTGGTCTTCAGATTATTTCCATCGAGTATATGAGAGTTTAAAATAAAATTTAAATAAAAGCCAGCTGGTAATCGAGTAGCCCGCCCCATAAGCAAACGCTGACAGGGAGAGGCTCTCACACCACGTAGCGTACGGGTCTCGTACTACGCGGTTCGTTAAACAGTGGGAAAAAGCGGTGAACTTTGATAATGTGGGCTTACTTTGTAATAGTGGGTCAGTAATGATTCATAACCTCGTTGGGTGAGTCCTGCTACTATTATGGTAGTATTCAGAATCGGGCTTTGGGCAATTGCCCAGCCACCCATCCTACTCCCACTCCACTGATAAGCATGATCCAAATCCACTCCAAGCCTAAAAGGCGAAGTGTCATTTAATGAGTATTTTCCAAAAACGTTAGTTAGAATGTAAAAAAAGACAGAAATATGAATAGACCTAAAGTGATACTACAAGTGACCTCATCAATTGATGGTAGAATTTCATTTATGCCAAATTCAACAATGTTTTCACCTATTGATGATTCATTAAAACCTTTCACGTTAAGAGATGAAGACTGGAAATATTTCGATGAGAAAGTAAAATCTTTGCATGAGATTGACTTCTATTTAGAAGGAAGCAATATGTTGATTTCTGAGGTTGATAAGATAAAAGAGCTGCCAGAATACACGGGAGATACAGAGTTGTTGTACCAGGATTACTTACCTGAGAGAATCATTAATCGAGAAGGTCGGAGGACATGGACATCTGTTGTTGATGGACGTGGCAGATTTCGTAATGGTTATAAAGCATACCATGATAATCCTGAAACATATATGATTCATCTGACTAGTTATAATGCACCTCAAGAATATTTGGCTTTTTTACAAAAGGAAGAAATTCCATATCTAATAACCGGCAAAGAAAAGGTCAATCTGACCGAGTCATTTGACAAACTTTATAACATCCTCAAGGTGAGATGTATTCTAACTACTTCTGGGGGAAAACTTGCCGGGGCATTAATACGCGAGAATTTACTTGACGAAATCAATATACTTTTTAGCCCTTCGGTTTATGGCGGTTTTCAAACTCCTATCCTATTTAATTCACCGGATATCGAAGCTCCCAAGATTTTGCCCAATCGATTAAGATATATTGAATCACATGTGTTTGATAGTGGGTCGATATGGGTTAGATATGAGGTAATTAAAAGATAAAAAGCACTATGGCCAATAAATTAGGAATACGATCGGTGCGTAACACCCAGCAATTATTCCAGGTTGAATATACTTTGGAAAGCTCAATCTATTGCAACCTCTTGCATTATGCACTTACATTACGAAATGTAAGCTACTCTGTAAAATGACAATAATACCCCCTGGCAGGCTGTTTTTACGCAAATAGAAGATCGTATCAAATACTTCTCCTAAAAATCAAATAGTCTGGTTTTATTTCCAGTTTATGGTTGCTTTATACTGCTTAAAACTCCGCTCTTTCAATTCATTTCGCAGTTTCGCAATTTATAGGTACTTTTGCAGTTCAAAATCACGATTGTTTATATGCTTGATAAACTAGAAGCTATTTATCAGCGATACCTTGAAATAGAGGCGCAAATGAACGACCCCGAAGTGGTGTCGGATATGAAACGTTATATCAAACTGAGCAAGGATTATAAAGACCTGCAACCGGTTATCCAGGCTTACCACAACTACAAAAACATTCTCGATAATATCGAGAATGCCAAAATTGTAATCAGCACCGAAAAGGATGAAGAGTTTCGTGCTATGGCCAAGGAAGAACTCAACACTTTCCTGGAGCAAAAAGAGATACAGGAAGAAGAGATTAAGGTGCTGCTGATTCCCGCTGATCCTGAAGACAGTAAAAATGCACAACTCGAAATACGTGCCGGAACCGGTGGCGACGAAGCTTCAATCTTTGCCGGCGACCTCTACCGCATGTATATGCGCTACTGTGAAAAGAAAGGATGGAAAGTAGAGATGGCCGATTATACCGAAGGTACTGCCGGAGGGTATAAAGAAGTTATTTTGAATGTTTCGGGCGAAAATGTATATGGCCAGATGAAATATGAATCGGGTGTGCATCGTGTTCAACGTGTGCCGCAAACGGAAACACAAGGCCGCGTACACACTTCGGCTGCCTCTGTTGTTGTGCTTCCCGAAGCAGATGAGGTAGACGTTGAACTAAAACAAAGTGATATCCGTAAAGATACATTTTGTTCATCAGGTCCCGGAGGACAATCCGTAAATACTACGTATTCGGCCATTCGTTTAACACATATTCCAACCGGAATTGTAGTTTCCATTCAGGATGAAAAATCGCAGATCAAAAACTACGAAAAGGCACTCAAGATTCTCCGTACACGTTTATTCGAACTGGAGTATCAAAAACATCTTGACAATATCGCATCGAAACGGAAAACCATGGTTTCTACCGGCGACCGTTCTGCAAAAATCCGCACTTACAACTATCCTCAAAGTAGAATTACCGATCACCGTATCAATTTGACGGTTTATTCGCTTCCGATGTTTATGGATGGTGATATTCAGGATATGATTGATGCACTTCAGCTTGCTGAAAATGCTGAAAAAATGAAAGAAGCCGTAGGTTAATCATGGAACAATCTCAACAATCCGATTATCGTAATTTTTACTGCTTTCAAAAAAGCAAAACAACATAAGTATCATTTACAATGTCATGCCGTAACGATGTTCAGCATGACATTTTTTTTAATTCTAAAACATCAAAATCATGAATCGCAAAGAACTTATCGACCTTATTTTTAGTAAAAAATCATTTCTCTGTGTAGGATTAGATACCGACTTAACCAAGATACCGTCGCATTTGCTTCAGGAAGAAGATCCTGCATTTGCATTCAATAAAGCAATTATTGATGCTACCATTGATTATGCAGTGGCGTACAAGCCAAACCTGGCTTTTTATGAAGCTCAGGGAATCAAAGGCATGGTATCACTAAAAAAAACGATGAACTATCTGCATTCGCTTGATAAAAAAGCTTTTACTATTGCAGATGCAAAACGCGGTGATATCGGCAACACATCACAACAATATGCCAAAGCTTTTCTGGACGATGCCGGAGATTTCGGTTTTGACTCCATGACCATTGCTCCTTACATGGGAGCTGATTCGGTTACACCATTCCTCACTTATCCCGACAAATGGGTGATTTTACTTGCGCTTACCTCAAACAAAGGTGCTTTCGATTTCCAATTTATCGAAAACCAGGAAAATGGAAATAAACTTTTTGAAGAGGTGTTGCTCCGTTCGCAAAAATGGGCTACTCATGAAAGCATGATGTATGTGGTTGGTGCAACACAAGCCAATATGCTGGCCGAAATCCGCAAGGTAATCCCACATCATTTTCTGCTGGTACCCGGAGTAGGTGCACAAGGTGGAAGTTTAGAAGAAGTTTGTAAATATGGAATCAATTCTGATTGCGGATTGTTAATTAACGCATCGCGTTCGATACTTTACGCATCCAATGGCACAAATTTTGCAGAGGAAGCGGCCGAAGAAGCCCGTTCAATGCAACTGGAAATGGAGCAACAATTATCGTTTATCCGGTAGAAACTCCCCATACTTCTTGTATATTTCTAAAATTCAAATAAATCGTGCTTAACGCACAAGTAATTCCAAATCAAAAAAAGTCATGAGAAAACTTTTATCTATTATCGCTGTAATTACCGTCCTGTCTTTTACCACGCAGGCTCAGTGGACTTCACTGAGTAGTGGAACGACTTCTGACCTGACCTCTGTATTTTTCACAGATGCAAATACCGGATGGGTGGTTGGACTGGATGGAACTATTAAAAAAACCACCAATGGCGGAACTACATGGACCGCTCAAACAAGTGGAACAACCGTTATCCTGAATGGAGTATTTTTTACAAGTTCAACAACTGGTTATGTTGTCGGCGGAGCCGGTTTAATCCTTAAAACTACCAATGGCGGAACTACATGGACAACCCTAACCACCGGAACAACCGAAGCTTTCCGCGCAATTTATTTTGTAGATGCAAATACAGGTTATGCTGTGGGCGGGTATAATACCGGAGGTATTATATACAAAACCACAAATGCAGGAGCTACATGGACCGCTCAAACAAGTAACAGTACAAAGTGGCTTAATGCCGTTTATTTTGTAGATGCAAACACAGGTTATGCTGTGGGTGGGGAAAGCACCAGCGGAAAAGTAGTAAAAACTACCAATGGAGGAACCACATGGACTCTGCAAACGATTCCTACTTTCTATGCTCTTTATTCTGTTTACTTTTCAAATGCGTCTACAGGGATTGCTGTAGGAAATAGTGGTGAAATTTTAAAAACCACCAATGGAGGAACCACATGGACAGAACAAACCAGTGGAACCACCGGTGTTTTATACGGAGTTCATTTTGTTCCAAAAGGAAGTTTAACCACCGGCTATGCTGTAGGCTATAATGGTGGAATTCGTAAAACCATAGATGGAGGAACTACCTGGACGGCACAAACAACAGGAACAACCACAATGTTAAAATCAGTATATTTTGTTCAGTCAGGCTCAACGTTAACAGGTTATGCTGTGGGAGAAGGCGGCAAAATTCTGAAGACAACAGGAACTGTAGGGATAGAAGAACATAAAGAAGCTTCTCTGTTTTCTGTTTACCCCAATCCGGCATCAGACGTTCTTCAACTAAACATCAACAACGATGAAGAAGGTTTAATATTAAACATTTACAATTCAATGGGTCAATTCGTAAAGACTGAAGCTTTGAAGGAAAATCAAAAGAATATTTCAGTATCTGATTTATGCAATGGAATGTATGTAATTGAACTTAAATCGAAAAAAACATCCCAGAAACAAAATCTGATGATTCAACGATAGAAAGTACTATATACTAAAAAGAAACAAAACCCCGGTTCATCATGAACTGTACCCCAAAAGTTAGACAAAAAACTTTTGGGGTATTTTTATGGAAAAGAGAAAGCGAAAAAATCTGAAGCATAGTTATTCCGGTACAATTACAGGATTTTTTGACACTCAGTTCTCCTAACTATTTACGTTAAGACCACTTCTATAAATGGCAAAAACCCGGCGAGTGACCGGGTTTTCATAAAGCCATGAGAGAAAACTCCGGCTTCATTTTCTGAAGATGTTTCAGAAATAAACCGGAATTATCTGTATGTGCTCTATTCTGCGAAAACTTCAAATGAAATTTCGCCTTTAACTTCTTTGTGAAGATTGATTTTTGCTTTGTAAGTACCAACTTCTTTCACGCTATCGCCATCAACAACAATACGTTTGCGATCGATTTCAATATTATGTTGTTCTTTCAATGCATCTGCAATTTGAATTGCATTAACAGAACCAAAGATTTTACCTGTGTTCCCTACCTTGGCACCAATACGAACAGAAAGTCCTTCGAGTTTCTGAGCTATTGCTGATGCTTCATTACGAATTTTATCTTCTTTAAAAGCACGCTGACGCATGTTTTCTGCATGAATTTTCAGGTTGGTCTTTGTTGCCATTATAGCATAACCCTGAGGGATCAGGTAATTGTTGGCATAACCATCTTTTACCTTTAAAACGTCGTCTTTATATCCGAGTTTCTGTACGTCTTGTAACAAAATAACTTCCATCGTATTTCCCTCCTGATATTATTTTAATAAATCACTTACATAAGGTAACAGGGAAAGGTGACGAGCACGCTTTACAGCCTGAGCTACTTTCTTCTGATATTTCAATGAAGTACCAGTAATACGGCGTGGTAAAATTTTACCCTGTTCATTGATGAATTTCAATAAGAAATCAGCGTCTTTGTAATCAATATACTTAATTCCGCTCTTTTTGAAACGGCAATATTTTTTCTTTTTTGTATCGACATTGATCGGTGTTAAATACTTAATGTCGTTTGCATCGTTTGCCATTGTGTAATTGGTTTACGGTTAAACAATTAATAATTATTCAGCTACAACAGCTTTTTCTTTCTTCATTCCACGTTTTTTCTCGTTGTAAGCAATTGAATGCTTGTCTAAACGAATGGTGAGGAATCGAAGAAGACGTTCATCGCGACGATATTGAACTTCAAGATCGCGAATTAAACCGCCATTTTCGGTGCGGAATTCGATGAGATAATAAAAACCGGTCGATTTCTTTTGAATCGGATAGGCCAGTTTTTTTAATCCCCAATTGTTTTCGTAAACAATTTCTGCTCCATTATCAGCTAAATACTGCTGAAACTTTTTTACCGTTTCCTTCATCTGATCATCAGACAAAACGGGAGTCATAATGAAAACGGTTTCGTACTGGTTTGTCATTGTTAATGATGTTTTTAATTGATTTTAATACTCTCATTAAAATTGGAGTGCAAAGGTAGTTATTTATCCCTTACAAACAAGCAATTGCAAATATTTCTTTCAATGGGCTGCAAGTTTAGGGAGTCTCCTCCTTTTTACGATACCGAGTATTTTTCGATAAAATCGAGAAATTGCTGTTTGTAATTGTTCCCAATGGGAAGCTTTTCATCCTTAATTTCAACCATATTCCCTTCAATGGCTTTTATCTTCGGAATGGATACAATAAAGGATTTATGAATCCTGAAAAAGGTTGACGGAGGCAATAAGCTCTCTATTTTTTTCATGGACTGATAGGTAATGATTATTTTATCAACAAGATTAATTTTTACATAATCACCCAATGCTTCAATAAAATAGATATCACTAATTCCCACTTTGTAGGTTTTTTTATTCGATTTTACGAAAATAAAATTATCGGCAGAAGATGTTGATTGTTTTTCCTGAACTATCTGTACCTGGGGCTCCGCAACATGTTTATGAAGACGTTCCTGAGCTTTCTGTACAGCCTTTACAAAACGTTCAAACGCAAAGGGCTTTTTTAAATAATCGAGAACATCCAGTTCATATCCTTCCAGTGCATATTCAGGATAGGCAGTGGTGATAATTACCAGAGGTGGATTTTTGAGTGATTTTAAAAAATTCATCCCCGTTATCTTGGGCATATTTATATCCAGAAACATCAGGTCAATCTTCTGATTCGACAAAACCTCCATTGCTTCCAAAGCATTGTTGCATTTGCAAACCAGATTGAGCCAGGGAATATCTTCGGCAAATTTCTCTACAACACGCTGTGCCAAAGGTTCATCATCTACTACTATGCAATTGATTGTACTCATAGGTATAAGGTTAAAGATATTTTATATGTTTTTTCTGTATTCGAAATTTTAAGTTTATGTTTTTTAGGATAAAGCAAATCCAATCGTTTTTGGGTATTCTGAATTCCTATTCCGGAATATCTCTTAGGCATCGGTGATAAATCTTCATCTTTACTATTTTCTACCGTAAACGTAATACAATCATCGCGTTGCAAATCAAATTCAATCCGAATATATGAGCCTTTGCTTTTGCTTCCATGCTTAAAGGCATTTTCGACAAACGTTACAAATAACAAAGGAACTACCTGTCGAAATCCCGATGTACCTTTGATTTTGATACTTGTTTCGATATTGTTTCCCAGACGGATTTCTTCCAATTCCAGATAATTGCGAAGATTATGAATTTCTTTATCGAGCAACACTACCTGCTCACGACAATCATAAAGCATGTAACGCATCAAATCGGATAATTTCAGAATCATGATTGACGTCTTTTCGGAGTTATCCAGTGCCAGCGAATAGATGTTGTTCAACGTATTAAATAAAAAGTGTGGATTGATTTGAGTTTTTAAAAACTTCAACTCGGCTTCCAGTTTTTCTTTTTCTGCTTCATTGAGCTTGAGGGTCTGATCCTGGAAATTAATCCAGTCACGTAAAAGCTTAAAAGAAGTGGTCATTCCCAAAAAAAGCAGGACAATCAGACTTTCATAAAGAATTTCATTGGAGTAATTTATTTTCAAAATCTTCCCTTCAAGCCAGAGCGAAAACGAAATATTTGCAAAAATGAAGAGAAAAATGTTCACAATCTGGAAAAGTGCATAATAGAGATATTTACGTTTGCGCAAAAACCGGGGAATAAGAATTAAAAGGTTGATATACACAGTTACTGCCAAAAAAAATGTAGAAGCCAGTATACTGAGAAAATATCGAACACTGAGTTTATCAATAAAATTCCGGTCGTAACCTGAAAGCACCAACACAATACTACCTAATACAAATATCCAGAAAACAATATGTTGAAACAGTATGTTGTTAAATGTTTTTTTAAAAGAGAA
Source organism: Bacteroidales bacterium (assembly GCA_963667975.1). Taxonomy (GTDB): domain Bacteria; phylum Bacteroidota; class Bacteroidia; order Bacteroidales. Next base: position 1,398,842 of record OY764079.1, on the reverse strand, counting down.
CATAGATTCGGTTTTGTTTTTCAAAGATAAGTCACTTGGGTGAATGTTTCCTAAAAAAAATGCGTGAAACGACATAAAAAGGGATCTGCCTGACGAATTGGCTATTTTGTACGATAACCATCAATCTAAGACTAAAAACAGCTATTTCCGCAGTTCAACGAGTATATTTCGGGGTTGATAAAGAAGATCGAATACTTCATCCAATTAACTTGTTTTCAGTATTAAAAGGAATGTAATATTGCAGCATCAAACAAAAACAAATCAAAATAACCCAATTATCAACATTCAAAAATTGAATACCATGAAAGCAGTTAAATTTTTTGCAGCAGCATTAATCCTCGTAGTTTTAACTTCAACTGTTAAAGCAGGTGATGATACAAAAGCAGTAAAAAGTCAATTGACTCAAAAAGTAACCGAAATGGTTAAATTCCCTGAATTTGCTCAAGAAAACCTCTTAGAAGGATTTGTATATGTAGAATTCAAAGTTAGCGAAGAAGGTAAAATTGAAGTAGTTCGCACCAATACTCTGGAACCTGAACTTGCAAACTACGTTAAAGAAAAGCTTCAGCAAATCGTATTAGATTCGAACGATGTAGCAACCGGGAAAACCCATTATATGAAGTTTGACTTCAGACTCGAAAAGTAACCACTCTCGATCTTTTTAATAATTTAGGTCTTGATTTTCTCAATCACTCGCCGGGACTCCTTTACTGGGGTTCTGGCTTTTTTGTAAAGAAGCACTTATTTGGATTGGAAAGTCTTTTGGAGAACAAAAAGAATTATTACTTTTGGCAGTTTTGTAAGCGAATCATTACAGCATGGAAAACTTCATTGTTTCAGCACGAAAATACCGCCCGGCGACCTTTGACACAGTTGTTGGACAACAGCCCATTACACAAACTTTAAAAAATGCAATTAAAAGCGAGCACCTTGCGCAGGCATTTTTATTTTGTGGTCCCAGAGGTGTTGGAAAAACTACCTGTGCGCGTATTTTAGCTAAAACGATCAACTGCCAAAACCTGACTCCTAATATTGAAGCATGTAACGAATGTGAATCGTGTAAATCATTCAACAATTCGGCTTCATTCAATGTGTACGAGCTGGATGCCGCATCCAACAATTCTGTTGACGACATCCGCAATCTGGTTGACCAGGTACGCATACCCCCCCAGGTTGGCAAATATAAGATTTACATTATCGATGAAGTTCACATGCTCTCACAGGCTGCATTCAATGCTTTTCTGAAAACATTGGAAGAACCTCCTGCTTATGCAAAATTTATTCTGGCAACCACCGAAAAACACAAAATCATCCCTACCATACTCTCTCGTTGTCAGATATTTGATTTCCGTCGTATCCGTCTTGAAGATATTGCATCCCATCTTGCTTATGTTGCGTCCAAAGAAAACATTACGGCTGATCCCGACGCACTTCACATTGTTGCACAAAAAGCCGAAGGCGGTTTGCGTGATGCGTTGTCGATGTTCGACCAATTGGTGAGCTTTGCAGGAAATCATCTTTCATATGATTTAGTGATTCAAAATCTGAACGTACTGGATTATGACTATTATTTCCGTTTAATCGATTATTTCCTTACCGGAGATGCTTCCAATACCTTATTATTGTATGATGAAGTAATGGAAAAAGGGTTTGACGGACAACATTTTCTGATAGGTCTTGGAGAACACCTTCGCAACCTGCTTGTATGCAGAGATGAAGTTACGTTGAAATTACTCGAAACCGGAGAAAATATCCGGGAACGATACAAAGTACAGGCTCAACAATGTAAAACAGATTTTCTACTAAAAGCACTCGAAATAAACAATCGTTGCGATGTAAATTATAAATCGAGCAATAACAAGCGTTTAAGCATTGAAATTGCACTCCTTCAAATAACTGCACTTTTACAAAATCCGGGAGTTTCGCAGGAAGAAAAACCCCAACTCGCAAAACCAACAACTACTACAAGTATAAAACCTGCGGTACCAGCTGCACCCACAACGCAGGTAACTCCTAAACCAACTCAAACTTCTGCAGCGTCTCCTGTTTCAAGTGCACAACCTCCCAAAACTGTAAGTGGGATGCCCCCGGGTATGCCCATGCACAGTTCTACTTCTATAAAAAAAATGATCGATACTTCCTCGGATAATCCGCAGGAAGAAAAAAAAAATGAACCCGAATCAACTGTTTCCAGAGTAACTACTCAGAATGAAATTGAAACACATTGGAATGAATTCGCCTCCGGTTTTAAGCAAACTAATTCGAGTATGTTTGTAACGCTAAGCGGACGTAAACCCATTTTAAAAGAGAATGATAAGATTGAATTTGAAGTAGTTTCAAAAATCCAGGAAACAGAGATTCGTGATCGAAAAACAGAATTACTTGATTTTCTTAAACAAAAAACGCAGAATTATCGTTTAAGTGTAGAAATCATTGTAACAGAAATTATTAGAGATGCAAAACCCTATACCCCCGATGATAAATTCAAGGCAATGGCTGAAATAAACCCTTTGCTGAGTCGCTTTCGGCAGGAGTTAAACTTAGAATTAGATTTTTAAACAAACCGATCAATATTATGAAATTCAGATTATTCGTATTATTTGTGGTGCTTACTTCGGTAGGTTCGCTGTTTGCACAAAAGAGCGAAACTGACCTTACAAAGCAACTTCCCCTCGACCCCAGCGTGCGAGTAGGAAAACTTGAAAACGGACTGGTTTACTACATCCGTAAAAATAAAAAACCCGAAAACCGTCTTGACCTACGTTTGGTTGTAAATGCAGGTTCGGTACTTGAAAATGATGACCAACAAGGGTTGGCTCACTTTCTGGAGCACATGTGTTTCAACGGAACTAAAAACTTCCCAAAAAATCAACTGGTTGACTTTTTACAGAAAACCGGTGTAAAATTTGGTGCAGATATCAATGCTTATACTTCGTTTGATGAAACGGTATATATGCTGGAAATTCCTTCCGATAAAAGCGAACTTGTTGAAAAAGGATATCAGGTTATTGAAGACTGGGCTCACAATGTTACACTGGACGGTAAAGAAATAGACAACGAACGTGGTGTTATTGAAGCAGAATGGCGTTTAGGACTCGGTGCCGACGATCGTATGCGTAAAAAATATTTCCCGGTTATCTTTAAAGATTCCCGTTATGCCGACCGCGTGCCAATTGGTAAAGTTGATATTATTCGCTCATTCAAACACGAAACTATCCGTAATTTCTATAAAGAATGGTATCGTCCTAATTTAATGGCCGTGATCGTGGTTGGAGATCTTAATCTCGACTCTGCGGAAGCTAAAATCAAGCAACATTTTTCCGGAATCAAAAATCCGGAAAACGTAAAACCAAGACCTGTTATTGAAATTCCAAACAATAAAGAGCCGCTGGTTGCAATTGCTACTGATAAAGAAGCAACAAGTACAGACTTGATAATCTTCTGGAAACATCCACACCAACCACTGAAAACGATGGGCGATTACAAAGCAATGCTTATCCGTTCACTCTACAATGGAATGCTCAATGCACGCATGAACGAACTTTCGAAAAAACCGGATGCTCCCTACATCATGGCCAGTTGCTCTTACGGAGGTTTTCTTAACAGAACCAATGACACTTATGCAATTAGTGCTATGCCAAAAGAAAACCAGATTGAAAAAACCATGGAGTTTGTTCTCTCTGAAAATGAACGCGTAAAACGTTTTGGTTTTCTTGCTTCCGAATTCGAACGTCAGAAAGAAGAGCTCTTAAGCAACTACGAAACAATGGCAAAAGAAGCCGACAAAACCGAAAATGGTTCTTTTACCGACGAATATACTCAGCATTTCTTAAGAGAAAATGCAGCTCCCGGTATCAAAAATGAATTGAAATATGCCAAAAAATTCATTCCGGAAATTACCCTCGAAGATATAAATAAACTTGCAGCACAATGGATTACCGACGAAAACGTGGTGATTGTTGTTACTGCTCCTGAAAAGAGTGAACTAAAAGTTCCTACACAGGATCAACTCATTAAAATTCTAAAAAACAGTAAATCGGCAAAAGTTGAACCTTGGATTGATAACTTTAAATCAGAACCTCTGATTACAGATGAATTAACCGGTGTTAAAGTTAAAAGTCGTAAAGAATTCAAAAACCCAGACTATACTGAAGTAACGTTAAACAACGGGATTAAAGTTGTTTTGAAACCTACCGAATTCAAAAATGATGAGATCTTATTTAAAGGATATAGCTTAGGCGGTTCTTCTTTATGTGCTGATAAAGATTTTCCTTCCGCAAACTTTGCATCAACTATTGTTGACCAAAGTGGTATCGGAAACTTCGACAATAGCCAGCTTCAGAAAAAACTCAAAGGAAAAGTTGTGAATGTTTCTCCGTATATCTCTTCTCTGGAAGAAGGTTTCGACGGAAGCTGCTCTCCAAAAGACCTGGAAACTATGCTCCAGTTAACCTATCTTTACTTTAAAGCTCCACGAAAAGATACTGCAGCCTTCCAAACTTTTATTTCACAAACCAAAAATCAGTTGAAATTTATCAAAGCAAGTCCAATAATGGCTTTCTACGATACGCTTTTCAAAGTTGCTTATCCAAACAGTAACCGTTTGATTATTTTCCCTTCGGAAGACATTCTCAACAAAATTGATCTGAATGTAAGTTATGATTTCTACAAAGACCGTTTTGCTGATGCAAGTGACTTTACATTCTTCTTTGTTGGAAACTTCAATATCGACAGTATCACGCCAATGCTCGAAAAATATCTGGGAAGTTTGCCTGTAACTAACCGTAAAGAAACATGGTTAGATAAAAGCCCGAAATTCAACGACAAGCTTACAAATGTAACCATTCAGAAAGGTACAGACCCACAAAGTATGGTTGGTATACTGATGTCAGGTCCAATGGAATGGAACGACAAAAACCGTATGAGTGTTCGCTTTGTAGAAGAAGTTCTCAGCATCAAATTAATCGAAGTAATCCGCGAGAAACTTGCAGGCGTTTACGCTCCACAGGTAAGTGCCTCTATTGAACAATTTCCAACCAGCGAATATAACTTAACTGTAATGTTCGGATGCTCACCGAAAGGTGCCAGCAAAATATCCAAAGCAGTATTCAAAGAAATGAAGAAAATTGCCAAAAAAGGGCCAACCCAGGTTGACCTCGATAAAGTAAAAGAACTCTTGATTCGTGAACGTGAAACAAACCTCAACAAAAACGAATACTGGATCAGCAAACTTGAAAGTGCATATATAAACCATGATGATTTAAGCACTATGAACAACTATGACGCAACTGTAAAGGCTATGACCATTGAAGATGTAAAAATGGTTGCTCAAAAAATGCTAACGACCGAAAAATATGTTCGTACAGTACTAATGCCTGAACCGAAAACTAAATAATCAATTTTAAATAGTAAGATGAGAAAATCAATTCAATTACTAGCCATGGCATCTTTGATGCTATGGCTTTTTGCCGGAAATGTGTTTGCTCAAAAACAATACACATTCGAAACTATTCCGGGTGATGCGTTAAATGCACGTATTTACACGCTGGATAATGGTTTAAAAGTATATATGACGGTTTACAAAGACAAACCTCGTATTCAGGCTTACGTTGCGGTTGCGGTTGGTAGCAAAAATGACCCAAAGGAAACCACAGGTCTGGCTCATTATTTTGAACATATGATGTTTAAAGGTACAAACCATTTTGGTACTGCTAACTGGGCAAAAGAAAAGTCTATGATTGCAACCATCGATTCATTGTTCGAAATTTACCGTACTCTAAAAGACGAAGGCCAACGTAAAGATATGTATCATGTTATTGACAGCATTTCTTACGAAGCATCAAAACTTGCAATTCCAAATGAATATGACAAACTGATGTCAATCATTGGTTCGGATGGCACAAATGCTTATACCTCTCTCGAACAAACTGTTTACGTTGAAAATATTCCTTCAAATCAATTAGAAAACTGGGCAACGATCCAGTCTGATCGTTTCAGCAATCCTGTATTACGTTTATTCCACACTGAACTGGAAACAATCTACGAAGAAAAAAATATGACCCTCACCAATGACGGTCGTAAAGTTTACACGGCATTATTAGAAGGTTTATTCCCAAATCATACGTATGGTACGCAAACGACCATCGGTTTGGCCGAACATATCAAAAATCCTTCAATGGCAAACATTCGTAAGTTCTTTGATACTTATTATGTTCCAAACAATATGGCGATCTGTCTTTCCGGCGATTTTGATCCTGATTATGCTATCCGTGTGATTGATGCAAAATTTGGCGGAATGAAAAGCAAAACCATTCCTCCGTTCACTTTTAAGAAAGAAGAGCCCATCAAAGAACCTATCGTGAAAAATGTTGTAGGGCAGGATGCTGAAAACCTTTCTATTGCATATCGTTTTGGAGGAGTTAATTCTGTTGATCAGGACATGACCGCTTTGATTTCGATGATTCTCACCAATGGAAATGTTGGTTTGATCGATCTGAACATTAATCAAAAACAAAAAGCACTGAGCGCATACGCGTATCCTAACAACATGAAAGATTACTCAGCACTCGTGTTGGGCGGAAAACCAAAAGCAGGACAAACCTTAGAAGAACTTCGCGACTTGCTTTTAGCACAGGTTGAACTTTTGAAAAAAGGTGATTTTCCTGATTGGTTAATGGAAGCAGCTATCAATGATTTAAAACTGAGTCAGATTAAAGAATATGAATCAAACGAAGGACGTGCTGATGCTTTTGTAAACTCCTTTGTAATGGGTGAAAACTGGAAAGATGCTGTAAGTGCTATCGATCGTCTTTCAAAAATCACCAAAGAACAAGTAGTAAAATTTGCAAATGAAACGCTCGCAAACAACTACGTTATTGTTTACAAACGTAAAGGAAAAGATGAAAGTGTTGCAAAGGTTAAAAAACCCAAAATCACTCCGATCGTAATCAACCGCGATCTTCAATCAGACTTTCTGAAATCAATTGAAGCAAATAAAGTTGCTGACATTCAACCTGTATTTATTGATTTCAATAAGGATCTTACCAAATTCAATATTAAAAGCAATATTCCGGTTCTTTACAAAGAAAACACCGAAAACAAAACTTTCGACCTCTACTATGTTTTCGAAATGGGAAGCAACAACAATAAAAAATTCCGTACAGCAGCAAACTATCTGAAATATCTGGGAACTTCAACTATGAGTCCCGAAAAAGTAAAAGAAGAATTCTTCCGTATCGGATGTTCTTTCAACGTTTCTTCATCAGCGGATCAAACATATGTAAGTCTTTCAGGATTAAGTGAAAATATGGAAAAGGCCGTAAAACTGCTCGAAAGCATGATTAACGATCCTCAACCAAACCAGGAAGCATTTGACAATCTGATCAAAGATATCATTAAACAACGTGCTGACGCGAAACTAAACCAACGCTCTATCTTCAGTGCTCTTTCAACCTATGGTCGTTACGGTAAAAATTCGCCAAGTACGAATTTGCTTTCAGAAAAAGAGCTGAAAGCCTTAACTCCTGCTGAACTGTTAGACATTATCAAAAGTCTTTCAACCTACCAACACCACATCATGTACTATGGTTCGCAATCAGCCGACGAATTAACCCGTATTTTAAATAATGAACACAAAGTAGCCAGTCAACTGAAACCAGTTCCTGCAGAAGTAAAATTTGCAGAACAGGAAACAAAGAAAAATATTGTTTATCACGTTCAGTATGATGCAAAACAAGCTACATTAATGATGATGGCAAAAGGTGGTTTATACAATGCACAATTAGAACCAACAATTTCGCTCTACAACGAATACTTTGGCGGAAGCATGAACTCTATCGTATTCCAGGAATTACGTGAAGCACGTTCACTGGCTTACACTGCAATGTCAATGTACCAAAGCCCAAGTAAACTTGACCGTTCTTACTACAACATTTCTTATATTGCAACACAAAACGATAAAGTAATTGATGCATTAAACGGATTAAGCATGCTGCTTAGCGATATGCCTGAATCGGATAAAGCTTTCAAACTTGCAAAAGATGGAATTATCCAGAAGCTGAGAACCGAACGTATCACAAAATCTGATATTCTCTGGGCTTACGAAGGAGCTCGCAAACTTGGTTTGAATTATGACGATCGTAAAGATGTATTTGAAAAAGTACAAACCATGAGCTTCAATGATATCAAGAATTTCCAGAATCAATACGTAAAAGGAAAAACTCACACGTATTTACTCCTTGGAAACAAAGAAGATATCGACTTCAAGGCCGTAAAAAAATGGGGAAAAATCAAAACCCTTACACTTGAAGAAATCTTTGGATACTAAATATATTCCAAACGTGAACGTAAAAAACGGCTGGTCATTAAGATCAGCCGTTTTTTTATGGAGTAAGAACTATTTTCTGTTAGGGGAATGTAACTTCTTTCAATTCCGACTTTTACCTTCCTGCGCAAGATTAAGGGTGTTTTTTAGTCTATTTTGCCATGCCCAGATTGAAGATTCTTTTTACGTTTTGCCCCAAAAGGTATTTGGGCACGTTGGAGTATTCCTTATTCTTCACCGCCAAAAGGGTCTTCGACCACTTTTGGGGTGTCACTTCTAACTTCTTTTCACGAGACCTTAGTATCATTACTGCTTACATGATATATCTCCTATCCAACATGTTATACGATTGCCAGAGGCATCGTAGGTGTTATGAACTTCGGTCTGGGCATTCGTATCATTGATTGTTAAACAACAAATCATAATCAAAATAAATATTATTATTTGCCTGTCTTTCATTTATATATTTTATTAATTAACTATATAAAATAATAAATTTTTATATAATATACAAATATTTTCATTATTATTTTTGTAGTAACATCGGATTCACCATCTCTAACAAACTATTATTTACAACCGTCTGAATAACAAAATATAATTTACCATTATGCTTTAATATTAGAATTTCATTTCCTTTTTTTCTTGTAAACGAAACTATGCTGCAATTTTGTGTGTTTCCAAAGATAACAGAGCTAAAATTTCCTTTAATATAGCAGTAGTGACTCGTTTTTATTCTACTTTCTATAGTGAATGGGGTCTGAAATGTAATTTTTAGATAATTAGATTCTCTCGGATTTAATGCCTGCTGCACTAAAGGAAATGGATTGATATTTGCAATAGTTGTGTATGTCTTGTTCTGAGATACTTTTGCTTTGTCTACAGAAGATATGATGATCTTATTTGATAACACATCATAATAATTCATCGCTTCTATTACTGCAATGTTTGATAACATATCTTTATTTACATAATAGATAGAACCAAGCTCTCCAGATTTATATGCATATTTAACCTTATGCTCTTTTCCAAAAAGAAAAGAGATTTCTTGATTATATAGTGTTAGTTTATAACCATAAAAAAAAGAGCATAACTCTGATGATACTATTATAAATAAAGCCCAACCAACTATAAAAAATAACGGAACAAGAAAAAAATATTTATATTTAAAATTTATCTTCATAATTTATATATAAAGTATTACCTAGTTCATAATTCTAGCTATTGCTAAGGATTTGATGTAAGTCAACTCTTACCAGCTATATCTAATAGATTTCAATGGGATAAGTGTTGGTGTAATCCGAGGAGCAAGTTCTGGCAAATAAAGCAAAATCAATACTTTAAATATAGAACTGGGTACTTTCTGCTCAAACCCAATTGAAAAATTACCTTTATTTACTCCACTTCCTATACTTAACTTACTTTCCCCAGAACCTACAGAGAAATAATATTTTTTAACAGAAAGAGATAAGCTTTTTGTTTTTTTTTCAATTTCATAGGCAAATGGCCCAGAATGATGGGATCTAATAGGATAAGGAGAACGGAAACGCCCAAGGGCTGGATTGTACATACGACCGTTTTTCGTGTATGCTTTGTTGCAGAATTTGTAAAAGTCTGCCTGAATAGTTCCCAAATGTACGATGTAGTTCATTTTTAGTCGATATAATACAAAAAATAAATGCGAAGATACAAATGTTTTACAGTTATATCTTCGCATTCTAACTTCTCAACAAGACTGACGAGACCAAAGAGATTGAAAAAGATTGAAGGGATTGAAGGTTCTTTTTACGTTTTGCCGACCAAAGGATATTTTACCGCTTTTTGGGGGTTCTTTCTTCACCGCCAAAAGGGTCTTCGACCTCTTTTGGGGTGTCGCTTCCAACTTCCAGTTCCTGCCTTCTAACTTCTCTTTAGTACTTCACCAATTTCCAGAACATCCGTTTTCCGTTGGCGGTTTGAAAGACCAGGAAGTAATTCCCTTTGTTTTGCGCACTTAAATCCAGCTCGTTATGAGTAATCACGTTGGTTTGGCTTAGTACCAGCCTGCCATTGCCATCATACAACAGCAAAGAGCTGCCGCCGACACCTTCCGGTATATCCACGTTGAGTTTTTCCACTACCGGGTTAGGGTAAACCTTTATCGCACCCTGTTCACCCCCGGCTAGTACTTTATTTTTCTCGCTGTCAGAGGTGCTTTTGTCCTGTTTCAGCAGCTTATTTACCTGCAATTCTACCGTAGTATCATTACTGCTTGCATGATAAGGTACGGGAGTAGCGTCAACCCAACGTGAGGTACGATTGCCAGAGGCATCGTAAGTGTAATGAACTTGGGCTGAAGAAAAGATACTTATAACAAGTATTGGAAGTAGTGATAGTATATGTTTCATAATCTGAATTTTAAACGGTTAACACCAAGTAAATTGATAATACGATATATGTAAATGACAAAATATAATATAGTTTTTTGTATTTATTCAGATGTATCATTTCAATTATAAATTTATATTTTTGCTTATACATATATAAATAATAATTTATACTAAATAATATAATAGATACAAATAATATATCAGATGATTGCGTGTATGTAACATGATTTATTTTCAATAAATTAAAAATAGTAATCACATTAACAACCTGAATTATTGTAAGTAATATCGCGGCAGTAAAAGGAGGGTTGTTATACCTAATTCCGGGAAATTCATCTTTTATAAAAGACACAATACTAAACAATATATAATATGTGTATTTAAAAATTACCATTGTAGCAATTCATTGATTTTATTAGTTTTAAAGCAATAGTGTCATTCGGATTAGATTTATATGCCAAAACAAAATATTTACAGGCAATACTATCCTTAAATAAGCCTCTATAAATTAATCCTATACTAAAATAAGAATCACCCACACGATACTTTAATTGTATAGATTTATTATAATCACTAATTGATTTCTCAATTTCCAATACTTGAGTTTCACAATAAGCACGACTATAATAAGCTTCCCCAATAGAAGAATCTTTTTGTATAATATTATTGTATAGCAAAATAGCACGTTCATAATTATTTGAATTGTACTCTTTCCTTGCTTTTACAAGTAATTCGTTTGTTGTTTTATTATCCTTGCATGAACAAAACAACAAGATAAATGCGATTAATATATATTTATACATAATAATAATTTTATCTCCGTCCGTTAATTCTAAAAGATGTTTTTATTGCTAACCTTTCCCATCTGATTGCTCCATCCATATCACCCCTTGATAAGCAATATCGCATATCATTAACAAAGATTACACCAACTCCTTGTTGCATATATTGGCAATTGTAGGCTTCCCATTTTTAGTACACTTCAAAAGTAGGCAATTCTTTTTTAATTGAACAATCTCTTTGAAGAGATCAGGAGAACGGAAACGCCCCAGGGCTGGATCGTACATACGGCCATTTTTCGTATATGTTTTATTACAGAATTTGTAAAAGTCTGCCTGAATAGTTCCCAAATGTACGATGTAGTTCATTTTTAGTCGATATAATACAAAAAATAAATGCGAAGATACAAATGTTTTTACAGTTATATCTTCGCATTCTAACTTCTTAACAAGACTGATGGGATTGAAGAGATTGAAAAAGATTGAAGATTCTTTTTACGTTTTGCCGACCAAAGGATATTTTACCACTCTTTGGGGGTTCTTTCTTCACCGCCAAAAGGGTCTTCGACCTCTTTTGGGGTGTCACTTCTAACTTCTCTTTAGTACTTCACCAGTTTCCAGAACATCCGTTTTCCGTTGGCGGTTTGAAAAACCAGGAAGTAATTCCCTTTGTTTTGCACACTTAAATCCAGCTCATTATGAGTACTCACGTTGCTTTGGCTTAGTACCAGCCTGCCATTGCCATCATACAGCAGTAAAGAGCTACCACCAGTACCTTCCGGTATATCCACGTTGAGTTTTTCTACCACCGGGTTGGGGTAAACCTTTATCGCATCCTGCTCTCCCCCGGCAAGTGCTTTATTTTTCTCACTGTCAGGGGTGCTTTTATCCTGCTTTAGCAGCTTATTTACCTGCAATTCCACCGTAGTATCATTACTGCTTGCATGATAAGGTACGGGAGTAACGTCAACCCAACGTGAAGTACGATTGCCCGAAGCATCGTAGGTGTAATGAACTTTGGTTTGGGCTGAAACTGACAGGTAATTACAAGCCAAAATAAAAACGAATATAATTGCTTTGTGTTTCATGTTAAATCACTTATTTATTATTTCACAGTTTTAACCAATAAGTTAATGTTGTCAATGCCAATTTATAAAAACATAAGAACCAAGAAAATCAAAAATAATACCAATGGTGCAATGGTGAAAAAAATCAAAATGTAGAAAAATACAGTATACTTCTTTTCCTTCTTAATTAAATTATAAAAGTTTTTGAAGAGATAAGTGTTGACAAAAAAAATGTTGTCATATCCATTTTTCTTTAAAATAACTACTGCTATTGTCGTTATAACAACATAAGCGAGACCGAAAAGTCCAAAACTCCAAAAAATTATTTTTTCCATAGTTAGTGTCTAAAAAATATGTTTGAATTCATAACATTAGGGATCCAATCATGGAACTTTGTGATTGTAGCGGGAGAGTAAGATCCACCAAATCCAAGACCAATGCCAATTTTTATACCATAATAAGTTTCAAATACAGAATTTTCAGGATAGCCCTCCTTACTATTCCCTAATATGGCAAAAGAGAAGATGCCATAATTAAAACTAAAACAAGTTCCTAGTCCTTCTAAATCTGAAAATTTAAAGTTACTTTTTGGTTTAATTAGAGTTATGTTATAGCCCAAAGATGCCTCTAGTCCCCAAGCCCCGCCGTGTGAAGAATATTCTTCACATTGTTTATTACCTGCCAAGATGCCACCTTCTATAGAATAACCTCCGCCAGGTGTTGCAATAGTACAATCTACAGAGTTGCCAACAATTAAATTAAAATGTTCATCTACTCTTCTTGATGCATTTCTTCGTCTATACCCCCCTCTAGGATTAAAAACAACAGTTCTGTACTCAACTCCAAATAAATCATAATCAAGTTTTCTATGATAAACTTCCCCGTGTTCTCCTGAAAAGGTGTAATCCATAGAGCCTTTTTCAGTATAATAAGATTGATAATCAAGTTTGATACTACCTGCTGTATTATTCTCGGAGTAATAAAATTTTCCAAGTTTCCCTAAATCAATAATTTTACTCACGTATCCAGTTCCATATCCATTTATTCTTGCACCAGGTTCACTGGAACCGATAAAGGATATCCAACTCAGATCTATTCCACTAGCCATTAAATCGCCCCAATCATTATCCCAGGCACTTCTGAATGAACTTAGGCGTGGAGAAAAGCTAAGTTGGTTTCCTCCACATACGGTACTACTGGGTTGGTGAAATGTACTGCCACTATATTGAAACCCGCTGGGATCGATAAATTTCAGGGGATTATTTAAGCAGTAGGAGTAACGGTTAAAGTTTTGGGTATTGGACGGATCCTGCATAAAGGGATCAGGAGAGAGGAAACGCCCGAGGGCTGGATCGTACATACGGCCATTCATATTCATAAGCCCAAGCAGGTCATAGTGTTCGTGCCCGGTATAGCCTCGCGAAAACAAAATGTCGTTATCGGTAACAGAGGTATTTAGCCAGTTATCCGGATTACGGCGTTTACCCCACGCATCATAGCTGTAGGATTTAAACAGGTTGCCGTTTCCGTCGGTTATCTTTTCAACAGAACCCAGATTGTCTTTGTGTATGTAATACATTGAACCTCCCACTGTACCTTCTTTTTCCTGGTAAATGGCTGCCAAACCATCTCCTGCAAAGATATAGTTATTATAAAATACTTCGCTTGTTTCCTGGTTTATAATCTTTTCGTAGTTCCCGTGAGCATAGTATTTTGTATATTTCTGTTGCCCTGACTCTGCAAAAACAGCCTTTCGGCGTTCGAAATCAGGCCCATAGTTTATGTCCAGAACATATTGCCCTTCGTTTTCGTTAACAGAAGATGCCTTGTTAAAGGAGGTATATCCAATGTTTTGCTTTGTATTGATCGTATTGTTGTTCTCGAGGGTGGTTACCGCGTTAAAATGGGTAGGATCTTCGTACAAATAAGCTCCGATATTGGTTTTTTCGAGGATACTGCCCATGTCATCATATTTAATCACGACAGGATCAGGATTTGGGAAGCCATTTTGAGATTGTTCAATTTTTTCAAGCCTGTCGAGTGCATCATACGAAAAAACCTCCTGCTGGCTTGTAAGAACATCATCTCTTGTTTTTAAATTTCCCTGTGCGTCATACGAATAGGTGTTATGTTGCATGGTTCCTGTTTGAATCCGGCTTACCAACCCGCCTGTAAAACTATAATCATACGTTTTTTCCGTTGACAGGTTGTTTCCCAAGTTATATTTCAGCAGGTTTCCATACTGGTCTGTATTATCCGCTTCCCAGATAAGTGAGCCATCCTCATCTTTCGTAAGGCCTTTAAAATAACCATTCTGGTAATTGTAGTTTACCGTGAAGCCTCCGGGATACATTAACTGGCTTAACTGTCCCATATTATCATAGGCAACAGATTCGGAATATTGGTTTCCATCAATGGTTTGCACGGTCTGGCTTACCCGTCCAAGCTGGTCGTAATAAACTTCGTCTTTATTCCCGTTCCATCCGGTAATTTTAGCAATTTTCCCAAACCCGTTTGGACGGGTATCGTACTCGTAATTTATAGACCCTTCGGGAATAGTTACACTTAAAACACGTCCCAGGTCATCGTAATCGGCTGTTGTGATCTTGGTGTTTTCGGTTTGTTTACGCAACTGCCCGAATGCGTCGTACTCATACTCGATAGTACCAAGGCTGGGATCAATTATTTTTTTCTTACTCCCGTTTATATAGTACTCAACGTTAATGTGAGGGCCTATATCTGCCCATGATTCGGTTAACAAACCGGCACTGTTGTATAAGTAGTTTGCATTTTTACCATTTGGATCTGTAACAAATTCGGGCAATCCAATGCTGTTTACCTTTGTTACTTTTGACTTATTGATGCCTTGTACAAAGTTTGTAAATGTTTCGGTTGTGGTTTTAGGCTGGTAAGTGTAATTTTTTTGTGAGCCGTTGGGCAAGGTAATTTTCGAAAGACGGTTCAAATTATCATACGTGTATTGAGTCATTTGAGAGGCAGAAGGATTGTCAAAGAAGAATGGTCCGTCAACATACTCAGGTTTCCCGTTCTGTAGGTAATGAGTGTATTGCTGTACTTTTCTATTATCAATATTGTATCCTTCTGTTAATCGCGCTCTGCTTAACCCGTCATAATACGCTGTACTTGTTTGTCCCAGCGAGTTCGTATTGACAACTTTATACAGCATTTCAACATTTTGATAAGTCTGGTTTGTCCATGACATTTCGGTTTGGCTCCATGAATTATCGGGCAAAATGGTCTTTTTGAGTCTTCCCAGAAAATCATATTCATAGTGTGTTTCAAGCCCGTTAACATCCGTACTTTTTGTCAAATTTCCATAATCGAGTTCATATTCAAAGCTTTCGGTATAGCTAAGTGTTTGAGTATTTACCACAAATCTTCCTTTTGCATCATAGGTTGTGTTTGTTGTTCTGGAACTTATGCTATATGGATTGGTGGCACTTGAACTGATGGTTGCCTGGGTTAATTCTCCAAACGTATTGTAAATCACATACTCTGTCGTGTTTTTATGGAGGTCGTCATTGGTATTTTTCTGTGCATAATGCAGCTTATCATTTCCATAGTATTCATACGAATTTTCGGTTACAACCGGGGCCTGACCGCTCAGGGTTTGTGTAAGTTTTTCGTTCGTAAGCTGAGACGGGAACCATGTTCCATAAGTAGCAGGAGCCTGGCGGGTAACCTCTTTGGTTGATGTATGTTCAACCGTGGTACTATTTACCGTTCCGTAGGTTTTTACATATGTTGATTCGGTTCCGACAGCATCAAACAGAGGAGTTGTTGTATATCCCTTTACTGTTTTTACATCGTTTATATAATCTTTACTGCTTGACTCCGAAACATAAAAATAGGTTCTTCGCTTATCCAACTCTGTGCTTCCGTCAGGATATTCTTTAAATGCATTCACATTACCGGTACTGCTTACCAGTTGAAACGTACCATTTACGTTGTTATAAACATCACTGTTTTTAACCATTAATGCCGGCTGATTCCCGATTATTTCATTTTCAGTTATAAGCTTCATATTTTCATTTGGATTCCATTCCGAGAACTTTTGGAATCCGAGATATCGTTTGTCGGTTGCATGAAACAATAATCCTTCATAGGTATAATAATTGTCATTTTGTACGGTAGGATCTGTTACCGAAAAATATGACATTTTGCTTACCACGATATGAGGCTTTAAAATATTCAGAACAGGATACGCCTGTAATGTCCCTTTGCTATAGATCGTATTGCCTTCGGTGAGGTATTTATATTCAAACTGATACCTGTTGTTATAACCATTGTAAACCGCTTCTACCAGCTTTGATCTGTCGTCATTGCGGAAAATCAACAGTTCTGGTTTGGTTTTATCATTTTTATTCCAGCCCGAGATAAAAGTTCCATTTGTTCCCCGTAAATCACCAATATTAAATATAATTTTATCAGCATCTGCTAATTGAATATCGGTTACCTGAGAAATTTTTAAAAAACTCGTCCCCTCAGATAAATATACCTTAAGCTGTGATTCATCCGCAACTTCAATAAAATCATCTTTTCCATCCTTATCAATATCATAAGCCATATATTTTTTCTGGACGAGGGTGTTATAATCATCAATCCCGGTGACATTAATATACGAGTCAAAAGTATTATTCCCTTTATTATACGCCACTTGCCAGGAACTGGAAGCCCATTTAAGCATATCCGGTTTCCCGTCCCCATTATAATCTCCAAAATAAACATTATCGGAATTAGAAGGGGTATTTTGATTATATATTAAGGAATATGAACGGCACATGTTGCTGGTCGTAGTAGGGTCATAATTGGTATCTTCAGGCTTCCCTTTGTATTTTAATACGGTACAATACTTATGATTTGCAACTGCATTAGGGTCGCAAATATCCGTTAAATTTTCTTCATATTTCCTGTAAACTAAAATTTCAGATTGTCCATCGCCATCAAAATCAAGTACTTCAATTTTTTCAAGTCTTACATCATACGTACTACTATTCGGATAATAATCATATATATACGGGTTTTGATATACTTTTTTACAGAAACCACCACTCCCCATGTTAAGATAAATATTAAAATAAAACATTCTTGATGACAAGCTTCGGGTTACATACATAAAGTCTGGTTTCCCGTCTCCATTATAATCAAATACCTTTCTTTGTTCTAAATTCACCATAGCATTAATTCTGCTTTCGGACACAAATTCTTCATACGAACCTGATTGATATGATATATTATAACTGGTGTTACTGGTTGGATTTGGGTAGAGAGGTTCGGGATATCTAAAAATTGCATAACCATTATTTGAAAATAAGCCTATTGAGCTATTTTCAATATGGAATAAATGTATGTAATTCCTATACGAAACATATCCATCATCAGATATTAATTTCTGTATGGAGCGGATATAAAATTCATCTTTCCCATCTGAATTCATATCACAAGGAATAATATCTCCAACTATATTTCCGGTGAAACCATTTAACGCATAATTGCTTGTCCATGTATCTCCACATAACAATTCTAAAACCCCTGAAGTATTGTACTTATATAACTTCCAATATTTAGAATCCCAATCAACTTCTGTTGTTCCTTTTATTCCGTCAATAATCAATATTTCATCTTTTCCGTCCCCGTTAAAATCGCCTGTTGCAGTTTTGCGGTCGTTACAAGCTGTATAATACGGAATAGATGAAAAGCTCAGGGGCAGAAACTGGGTTGGGTTTCCTATCATGGGGTTGCTTTCCCATACAATTTTAGTTGGGTTAATGCTGTTTCCTTTTGCCTTATAGCGGATTTTTTCGAGCTTGGAACTTCTTAACGACTGGTCAAAGAAGTAGTCGAATCCATATTCGTCTCTCAAGCCGTTTTCGGTATAAATGCTGAGTTTGTAAAGTAAGAGCTTGTTGTTAAATTTATATCCTCCGCAGTAAAAAAAGGAGGCATCGCTTTTTATCTCGTACGAAAACTGAACTTTATTGTATGGGGTCAGAACCGGGTTTGAAGATTGATTTCCAGTATATTCAATATAGTCAATCACGCATTCATTGTCAATATTTTTGTAATGGAACAGCATATAATTCCCGAATCTGTCCGTGATTTTATTTACATACCATGCAAATGTGATTGAAGTACCTGACGGGCAAAAATTTGCCCCGGTCTGGTTCCCGTTAATGTCGGTAGGCTTGCCGTATTCCATAATTGTACCATCGATAGTTTGAACCTCAAACCATAAAAAATTGCCACTTTGATTGGTGATAATTTTTGAGAAGGATTCACTTTCAGTACGATACTCTGCACCAACAGAACCATATACTGCTGTCTGGTTTTCTTTTAAAACCAGTTTTTGTCCATCCAGTGCAAAACGGTCATCGCTGCTAAAATTAACAGCAGTATTTTTTCCGTTTTTAAAATATGTTTGAGGAATACGTGTAATGGCAGAAATTCCGGATAAATCCCAGCCTAATCCCAGGTTACCATTTCCAGAGCCGCCCATATAGTTTATGGATAATTTGGGCTCCATCCCATTGGTTCCGGGAGGCAGATTAATCGGGATGTTGTATGAGGAATTTCCCATAGAACCTACCCCTCCTTTTCCGGGCAATGTTGCAAATGGCAGATTTTTATCTACTGTTAAATCTATTGACTGTGTGGTAGTTGACGTATAATTGTTCTTTATGGCGACCAAATTCTCATCTATTTTTGCATGAAATGTTCCGTTCGCTCCTGAATAGGTGAACCCTGGCAACAGTTTAATAAAATCTCGGGCTACATATTCCTGCGATAAAGGATTCGGAGTTGGAGGAAAAGTATATGATACTTGTTGCGAGTAGCACTTTAAATTATAAAAGCATACAAGAAATAACAAAAGCCTGACATACAATTTAAAATCTTTCATTCTATGTATATATTTTAATTAATTTAAGTATTTTTAATATGTATATTTTTATTTAATATAAAATAATTACTATTTTTATAAAAGCAATCAAAAGAAGAAAATCTAAGTTGTATTAAGGTAAATCCATGAATTAATACAGCCTTATTCCCAAATCGGGGATAAAAATCATATGATTTAATATATTGAAAGCACAAAGTTGTCATATAGAATTTTACATTTTCCATTATTCCACAAATAAAAAGCAAATTCAGCTTCATTATCAGATATTTCAGGTATTTCGAAAATTAGCGATACTGGAGTCCATTTGTTAGAAACCCTGATAAAGTTATTCAGACTTACTGAATGATAGTAAATATCTTTCCCTTGTTTTTTTATTGAAACAACAACCTCACAATCAGTTTTATCAAGACTCATGAACATAGAATTTAAACTGAGTAATCGCTTATGTTTCTTAAAATATTCAGGTAGTTTTGTTTTGTATGTCAATCCAAATTCCGTTTTAGAGTCCATAATACCTGAATAAATCCCGGAATATGCGTTTCCAGAAATTTGGCAATAATTTTGCCAACTGCTATCAATAATTTTTTCTTCAAAAGTAATTGAATTACTAAAAACAGGTTTTTGAGATTGCAATTGGTAGAAACTTGTGATAGTTTGGTTTTTAGAAGAATCTGAAAGTTTACAAATAGTTATTTTACCATTGTCTGCTATCTTTTTTATTTTTAATATAATTTCCGGATAGTTGCTATAAATACACGAAATAAAGTCAACATTCTGAAACACAATATAATCAAAGTTCCATTTCAAGGACTTTTCTATAGTTGTTCTATTCACGTTCATAACAGCATATCCTTTTCTGTTCATCAATATAAAAGGGATATTGGGTGCAATAGCATTAATAACTAATATTTTTGCATTCCGTGAAATTTTGAGAGAATCCAGAAACCGAGATGAACTGTTGAAATTTTCCAGAGTAATTTGTGTTTTATCCCAGCTTCCTGTTTCTCTCCTTTTTTCCTGAGATTTTAAAGGTTGAATTATCAGTATAATACCAATACAAATTGTTGCTAACAAAACAATACGTTTATTTTTTTGCTTTTCAGAGCTTGGGATAAAGCCAAGAACAAAAATAAGTAAGAACAAAATCGGCAAATAGAAAATATCCAAAAAATAATAATCATGATCCGTAAATTGCCTTAACATTAATACGGCAAATAATAAACTCCCGAGAAAGTAAAAGAACAAGCTTATAAACAAATAAATACGTAAATTGTCTTTTTTAAAGGTACTGTATTTAAACTTAAAAAAGGCTATCAGTACCAAAATTGATAAAAGCAGATAATGAGGCTTTGTAAAATATTGGTAAAGCCAAGTTTCATGTACAAACCTTAATATTTCTTTTACCTGTTCAATGCTTTCCGGAAGTAAGAAGTAATTTAAAAAATCAGAGCCATAAATTTTTCGTAAATAGCTATTATGCAAATAATAAGCTAATATTATTAAAAATGATACTGATGTATTTATTAAAAGCCTGAGAAAATTTGATTCTTTACGGAACACCCGAATAAATTCAACACCTAATACAGTTATAAAAGGAATGGCAAATGTTGATCTTGCCAAAGTAGCTAACGTGAATAAAACTACACTCCCAATAAAGTAATTCTGCTTGTTATTTTGTAGATAAACAAAATATAAATAAAAAGCGATAATTGAATTTGATAATGAGGGAATTGTAGGTAAAAAGCCTGCCTGATAATAAACAAAAACAGGAGAGGTTGAAGCAAACAAGATTACTATTGATGATTTCAATGTATCCTTTAAAATGAAATATGCCGTTTTATATAAAAAAAATAAGCCTATGATACTATATAGGAAAATATAAAGCCGGAATATCATAGGAGAATTATTACCGGTTATTTTCATTAAAACTGCCGGAATGAAATCATGGATAGGGAAATCAACAGCAGTTATCGTATAATCATATGTCGTTTCCCAAGTATCAGGAAATTGCTTGTTATAGATAAAGTTTTGAGGTTTGAAAAAATCAAAATTATTATCAATAAAACCAAAAGACAAAGCATACCTGTCAGATTGAGCCCAAGCATGAATATGAGAGGGAAACTCATTTAGATATTTATAGTTATAAAGAAGACTAATTGCAGTAATTATTATAATTACTACAATTACCTTGGCTGATTTAGGCATATATTTTGGATTATATGATAAGTATCTAATGGTTACTGCTAATTGTGTTTAAGTATATCAATGTCGTTTTCCAATTGCTGTATTTTTTTATTTTGCTCAATAATATAAAGCGTTAATTCTTCTATTTTACGTAAAAGCATTTCGTCCATTTCGCCAATCTTATATCCTTCATTTTTAAAAGTTTCGGCAGAAGGGATATTTGGGAGATGTTTATGAAGGTTGATAAACGCTTCAATTTCGGCAAGGCTTGATAATTTATAATCTTTATCAAATACATAATCAGCACTTGGAACATCCACAATCACCTTAATTTCCTCACATAGAATTCCACCATTAACTGCTAGCTTATAATTTTGAGTATTAGTTGTTCCTATTCCAACATTTCCAGAATGAAAATAAAACTGACTAGCAGCAAATCCCATAGGGATGTGAGAGCTACTATTGTCATTAAAAGCATTTAAAGTCATTCCACCATTACCTGCAATTTCCCAATCACTTATCTGAAAATTTTTATTAATGTCCAAATGAGATTCAATTTTCCCATTGGTCTTAAACATTCCATTGTCATAAAAAATAAATTGTTTGGAATAATCCCAAGTATTATTATTTTTAGGTATAATTAAGAGACAATTTGAGGAAGAAGACCCAAATTGGGTATTAAACATAAATTTCTTATAAAGCCCACCAATTGTAAGCCCGCCATTAAAAATTTCCAATTTATCTTCAGGTGCAGTTGTTCCAATCCCAACATTTCCATTGCCTTTTATAATCATTTTATCGTTATAGGTACTTATATTTCCTACAGTATTTAAGGTTCTGAAATATAAATCACCTGTTCCGCTGCTTCCCCAATCAATTACTCCATGCTGTGAATTATAGATCAAATGTGTACCATTTAATCTGATATTCCCAGATACATCCAGCTTTTCGCCGGGTGCAGTTGTTCCAATCCCAACATTGCCATCAAATTTAATGATCATTTTATCGTTAAAGCTGCTTGTATTCCCGATGGTATTTAAGGTTCTGAAGGTTAAATCGCCGACTCCACTGCCCCCCCAGTTGATAAAACTATGTTGTGTGTTAAAGATGAAATAGCCCCCGCTGAAGCGGATGTTTCCCATTACATCCAGTTTTTGGCCGGGGGAAATAGTTCCTATTCCAACATTTCCTAATGGGCTTATACGCATGCTTTCGGTTGTGGCTCTTAAACCTGAAGCTCCGCCTTGTGTGTAGAAACGAATAGCCCCATTGGAACCTATTGTCGATAAGGTTAAATGGGTATCTGCGCCGCCGGGACTAATAAAGGCCTGGCTATCTCCATTTCCAATCGTAAGGCCTGTTCCTTTAGTAGTGCTGGTATTAATTCCAACTTCACTATTGGTGTAAATCGGATTTGTACCGTTCCATTGTGCATAAATTGCGAAAACCGAATTTAGTAAAATAAAGCTTGTTACAAATAATTTTTTCATGATACTTTATAATTGTTGTTTTGTTTTTTCATCGTTATATGATGTGGCAAATCTATATTGTATATCGAAATATAAAAAAAATAAATCGGATAATAATATTACTTTTTAGATGCGTAAGGATTTTTAGACGTGTTTTATATTCTTCATTTGCAAAGTTTTATCATTACCCTGAATCTATTTTTATAATTTAATTGACAGTAGTATACTAAACTTGCAGATTTAAGATTTTACATAATGAATGTTATTTTCTTTTATACTGGATTTATTCTCAGTATTTTATCGTAATAACCATCTTATTGTTTGTCACGCAACAAATATATAATTAAAAAATGAAATATGAGTACCCAATTAGTAAGCGTATGGATTTGGCGGATAAACGTCAGAGATAAATGAGTGAACGCATCTATTGTATTTTTAAACAATAAAAGTATCTAAATAATATAAATAAATAGTTATATTAATATTATAGAGGAGAAAATGTAAAAGGAAGTTAGGAGTTAGAAGTCAGAACTTCAATCTTTTTCAATCCTTTACTTTCAGACAGGGATAAGGTGGAAAGATGTGAAACGAAACCAAAGGCCAGAAGTGAAAAATTGTTAGAAGTGAACCCCAAAAGAGGTCGAAGACCCTTTTGGCGGTGAAACGTAAAAAGAAGTCAGAACTTCAGTCTCCTCAATCTTTTTTCAATCCCTTCAATCAAGACTGAAAAGACTGATGAGATAGGAAGTACCGTTCAATCCTATCAATCTTAGAGCTATTTTCAGTCAGTTTTTCAATTGTTCTCAATCAGGCCAGCTACAATTGATTTTTTCGAATTTAAAAACCATAAAAAAAGCTGCCTGGTTTCAGGCAGCTTTTTTTATATTTGAAAACTGAGATTATTTAATCACCAGTTTGGTCGTTTTTTGTCCGTTAGCAGTCGTTGCTTTTACAACATAAACACCATTTTCAAATGCTGAAGTATTGATTTTTACATTATCAGTATCAGGATTTATGCTATAAACTTCTTGTCCTAATGCATTGTAAATAACCAATGATTTGATAACGGAAGCAGAAATAATATTTACAACTTCACGTGCAGGATTTGGGAAAGTTCTGAACGTTTCATCGGTAGCAACTTCGTTTACACTTGCGCCAACACCTACAGAAATATCATCAATCAGTAATTGCCACATATCAGGATTGCTATATGCATGGAATCCAATGTAATAGATACCTGTTGAAGGAACGGTAAAGCTGCTTACGGAATGTTGGTAAACAGTATCCATAATATTTGGATAATCAACAAGTTTCGTCAGGGTGTCTTTAATTTCATTGGTTTTCATGAAATAAACGTTTAGCTTTTCGGCATAGATTCCGGTATTATCTCCTCTAACTCTGTAGTAGAAGGATAAGTTAAGATTTTGTCCGGCAGTCATGGATATTCCATTACTGATTAACCAGTCATCACCCGGAATTGTAGTATTGTAATTAAATGCTGCATACCTTGAACCACCATGAGCTAAAGCTGCAGTTGAACCAAGGCTCCAGGTGCCACCACCATTTAAGTTTCTTAAGATCCAGTTTTCTAAGTTGTCTGTTGCTTCAAAACCCATATTCATAGGAAGAGTTGAAGGTGCAATATTTGTAATTTCAGTATACGCTAAGGTATCATTTGTTTTTACAATGTCTGTGGCCAGGCTAATCCATACCCTGATTGAATCAGTACCAATAGCACTGAAGTTAACAGGAGTAGTAAAGGTGAACGTCATTGTATCGCCTATAGCGATTGATGTATTGCCAACCTGAGAAACAGGAGTTGAGGTTCCTTTTTGATAAGAAACAGTATATCCAGTTGCAGCACCATAACCAACGTTTTTCAGTAAAACTTTTACAGTTTCAGCATTGGTTAAGCCATTGCCTGTTTTAGGAGAAAGTAATGCTTGTACTGTCATATCAGGATATGAAGGAGCGGCTTCTGTTGCAAATAAATCTAAGCAAACATAACCACCATCGTTTTGATTGTCAGCAACAACTTCACGGATTCCAATATAAATAGGTTGTCCAACATAAGCAGCCAGATTTAAATAAATTTTAGAATACGTATCGGTAAGACCTGCGTTTTCATAAATTTTAGTTGTGAAAGCACTTACCTGATTGGTTGTTGTAGAAACATATACTTCAATTTTATCAGCATATGTTGGAGTGAGATTTGCTGCATAGAAAGAAATGGTATTTCCAGCAGTTAAGGTAAATTGCGGAGTAATCAACCAACTGTCATTTTGAGCAGTGCCGCCATCAGTATATGTCATTGCAGCAACCTGGTTGCCACCGCCTGTAGCTGTAGTAACCGTACCTGCTGTCCAGCCATTTAATGCAGTACCAACAGTATCAACTCTCCAGCCTGTACCACCATCAGGCATTGCTTTTGTCCATCCGGTAGGAGGAAATACAGCTCCTTCGAACGACTCATTTAATTGTGCAAAGATGCTTGTAGCAACAAACATCAATGCAACAAGTGTGTAAAGTTTTTTCATGATAAATTAATTTTTAGATGATTATAATAATGATGCTAGTCATAGCTGCAAAAGTACTGTTATTTTTCTTATTGTATCTATATTTCTTGGGGATTTTATGTTAAAAATTAACCCGGAGAATACAACGCAGGTATTTAGTACTCTGGTATGTGAGATGTGAAATAAAAGAAAGAAAGAATCTGGTTTTGCCATGCAATACTTTAATACGGATTGGCTCCGGATTAATTTTAGGATTCACGTTGATATAAGATAAGCAAAAAGGGGCTGTCAGGAGAAGCCCCTTGCCTGGTAAAAAGACTTTCCCGGATTCAGAACTTAGTCTGACAACTTATTGAATTATGGCTGTCGGACTAAGTTCCAAACCCGGGAAAATACATTAAAATTGAGGTTTTTCACCCCCTTTTTACTAAAATCGAACTTATTTAATCACTAGTTTGGTAGTTCTCTGACCGTTAGTAGTTGTTGCTTTTACAACGTAAATACCATTTTCTAATGAAGAAGTATTAAGCTGAATATTGTCAGTATCAGGATTCATATTAATTACAGCTTGTCCCAATGAATTGTAAATAACCAATGATTTGATCGTTGATGCAGAAACAATATTGACAACTTCGCGGGCAGGATTTGGAAATGTTCTGAATGTTTCATCAGCCACAACTTCGTTTATACCTGTACCAATACTTACCGAAATATCATCAATGATTAAATTTCCCATATCAGGAATGCTGTATGCATGAAAGCCTATATAGTAAATTCCTGTAGAAGGAACGGTGAAATTACTTACAGAGTGTTGATACACAGTGTCTGTAATCATTGTATAGTTTACTAATTTACTCAATGTATCATTGATGCTGTTTGATTTCATCAGGTACACTTTTAATCTTTCAGGATAAGCAAAATTGGATACTCTGTAATAAAATGACAAGTTTAAATTTTGTCCGGCAGTCATTGAGATGCCATTGCTGATAATCCAATCATCGGCAGGCAACGTATTGTCATTTTGATCATATGAATATGCAGCAAAGTATTCTCCGCTATGAGCATAAGCTGCACTTTTCAGAACCTTCCATGTTGAACCCATATTTGTATTTTTCAGAATCCAGCCACTTACATTATCCCCTGCTTCAAATCCCATGTTCATTGGGAGAGAAGACGGCTGGTAATGTGTTACTTTGATGTATGGAAGTGTGTCATTTGATTTTATTACGTCAGCAGCTAAACTAACCCATATTTTAATGGAATCTGTTGCAATCGCACTAAGATTAACAGGAGTAGCAAACGTAAAAGTCATTGTGTCGCCG
Organism: Bacteroidales bacterium; assembly: GCA_963667975.1. Taxonomy (GTDB): domain Bacteria; phylum Bacteroidota; class Bacteroidia; order Bacteroidales. The sequence continues at coordinate 1,371,894 of OY764079.1, read as the reverse complement.
GCCGCAATAGAAACAGTACCATTTTCTGTAACAGTTGCAGCATTTCCTTTTTTATAAGAAACAGTGTAGCCCGTTGCAGCTACATACCCTTTATTTTTAAGTAATACTTTCACGTTTGAAGTAGCTGATAAACTTGCAGAAGAAAGAGGAGAGATCAAGTCTGCAATTTTCAGGTCAGGATACGTAGCCATTGCTTCTGTTGCTACCATATCAATGCATACATAACCACCATACGTTATGTTATTATTACATACTTCTCTGAATGCAATGTAAATATTCTGCCCTGCATAAGCCGAAAGATTTAAGTATATTTTTTGCCAAACATTTGTCAGGTCAGTTATTTCCATTAATTTAGTGGTGAATGCACTTGCCTGGTTAGTAGTAGTGGAAATATATATTTCCAATTTATCAGGAAAGGAAGGTACTAAGTTTGCGGCATAAAAGGAAATAGTATTCCCTGCAGTCAGATTTATCTGAGGGGTGATCAGCCAGGAATCGTTTGAATTGCTTCCGCCATCCAGATAGGTCATGGCTACAACTTTGCTTCCGCCTGTTGTAGGTGTTGTAACAACACCGGATCCATTCCATCCGTTTAATCCAGTACCGGCAGTATCTAGTCTCCAACCGGTACCTCCATCTGGCATGACTTTTGTCCATCCTGTAGGAGGAAATACTGCTCCCTCAAATGATTCATTTAACTGCGCAAATATGCTGGTAGCAGCAAACAATAGCGCAATGAGTGTGTAAAGTTTTTTCATGAATGATAATCTTTTTGATGATTAATTAATATCGATAATCAGGATAGCAAAAGTAAGGGAATTTTGAGTTCATAATTTTCTTTGTATACATATATATAGTTATATATCAATTAATTAAATTTACTAATTATATTTAGCCATATTCAATATTCATTAACGTATTAAACACATGTTTATGTGAAATGAGAGAAATATAACATTATCCTGTGCTTGTTTTAACACAAAAAAACGAAACCATACAAATTATGGTTTCGTTTTTTCTGTTATTTGTTAACGAGTTTTATAAATGCTATCGAATTACAATCTTTTGCGTTGACATTCCTGCTTTTCCAATTGCCTGAATATAGTAGATTCCTGCCTGGTAATTTTTTAGAGGAAGAATTGCTGTATTGGTTATTACCTTGGTATTATCAATTAATACTCCTGATGCAGTATAGATTTTTATCTGATCAATCTGTTTGGCAGATTCTATTTTTATATAGTTAGTTGCCGGATTTGGATATACTGCAAAGTCAAACGTATTTTTTTCGTGAGGAATTGCTGCTACCGTGCTTATTTCCACATTATCAATAAACAAAGCGGCACCATCAATGCTATTGTCATTTACGTTTTCGTTAAAAGCAAGATAAATCTGCTGTCCAACATACATTTGCAAAGGGTAGGTATATTGAATCCATCCACTATCTGAAACCGAAAAGCCTATTGTTGCAAGAGTTGAGGAAAAACTTGCAACATCAGATGTTGTGGTCGAAATTTTAACCCTAAGCGTATCCGTATTATTTCCAAATTTTCGCATCCAAAAGCTGAGGTTATAGTTGGCCTGAATGGAAATTTGAGGTGTAATCAGATATTGATTGTTTGAAGTTACTCCACCTGTTGTGTAGGAACAGTAAACCATTTTTTTATTACTGGTATCCAATGATGTAACAAACCCTCCGTTAAAACCGGGCACAGGGGTTGCGCCTAAACGTATTGTATCCCAGCCCGTTCCGCCGTCAGGTCGTTGAATTGACCATCCTGTTGGAGGAAATATTGACCCCTCAAAGGTTTCATTCATTTGAGCAAAGAGGCTTATTCCGAAGAATAAAAATGATAAACTGAGGAAAATTTTTCTCATCGTCACGGTTTATTTTGAATCTGATTTCCAATGGCACCGGGTTAAAGTTTAAATTCATAACGATTACCCTGACTCAGCAACACTGGTTTAGATTTGTGGATACTGGAAAATTAACGGACAAAGATAACTTAAATTGCAAAGACGGATTTTTACCTTAATTGTTTTTTACAAGAATCTTTGGTTCCAGCATATCAAGAATGGCATATTTTATCCCTTCGCGGCCTAAACCAGAATCTTTTACCCCTCCATAAGGCATGTGATCGGCACGAAATGTTGGTACATCATTTATGATTACACCACCCGTTTCTATCTGATTGAATGCCTGATTCATTTCATCAATTCTATTGGTAAAAACACCCGCTTGTAAGCCATAGCGACTGTCATTAATCATCGAAACAGCTTCATCAAAATTCTGATAGGACTCAATAATTACTACAGGGCCAAATATTTCCTGAGAATTAACTTTCATGGAAGTATTGGTTGATGTTAGCACAACAGGTTCAACAAGGGCACCTTCCCGCTTCCCTCCGGTAAGCAATTTTGCACCCATAGAAACGGCTTCCAAAACCCATTCTTCTACCCGAATTGCATTGGATTCATCAATCATTGCGCTCATTTCGGTTTCAGAATCCAATGGATTTCCATGTTTCAGCTTTTGAACCAGTGGAATATATTTGCTGATGAATTCTTCATATTTAGTATAGTGGACAAAAATACGTTGTGCGTGGATACATACCTGACCCATGTATGCAAAGCCACCTCCCAGGCATTTTTTTACAGCTAAATCCATCTCGGAAGTTTCTGTAACAATAACCCCTGCATTTCCTCCCAATTCGAGGATAACCTTTTTCTTTCCGGCGTCCTGTTTCATTTTCCAACCCACTTCCGGAGATCCGGTAAATGTGAGTAATTTAAACCGCTCATCTGTTACCAATTGATTCCCGGCTTCTCGATTCATTGGTAAAACAGACAGAGCTCCTTTAGGTAATGAAGTTTCATCAATAATTCCTGCTAATAATAAAGTAGAAAGAGGTGTTGATCTGGCTGGCTTTAAAATAATCGGGCATCCGGCAGCAATAGCCGGAGCAATTTTATGTACTGCCAAATTAAGCGGAAAATTAAAAGGAGCTATACCAGCAATCAAGCCAACAGGGAAGTATTTTACCCAGCCCTCTTTACCGGTTCCGGCTACAGTCCAATCAATAGAAAGATATTCTCCCGGCAAGCGTTTTGCTTCTTCGGCTGCAACCACAAACGCATTGATGGCCCGTTCAACTTCCATTCGGGCAAGTTTGACAGGCTTACAGGCTTCCAAGGCAAGAATTTCGGAGTGTAATTCGATTCGTTCACGTAATTTTGAAGCAATTTCCATTAAAACATTATAGCGCTGAAAAGATGGAATTTGTTTAAGAATTTCTTTCACTTCTTCAGCTTTTTGGATAGCCATTTCAAGTTCTTTCTTTCCTGCAAGAAATGTTTGAGCAAATACATTTCCGTCAAATGAATTTGAAACATTCAGAATTGCAGAAGTTTCGATAAATTTGCCCGCAACGTAGATTTTGTAGCTGTTCATAACCTTGTTTATAAGTTGGAGAAATAAAAATATTGCCAAATGTATATTATTTTTATCCAGCAATATAGGAATATCAAAAATATTTACATACTTTTGCACTCCCAAAATAGTTAGGAATACTATAAACACAAATTAAGTAAAATGTACGCAATTGTAGAGATCGCCGGACAGCAATTTAAAGTCCAAAAAGACCAGAAAGTCTTTGTACACCGTTTATCAGGTGAAGAAGGCGCGGTTGTGGAGTTCGATCAGGTTTACTTAAAAGACGCTGAAGGTAAAATTATCGTTGGCGCACCTGTTATCGAAGGCGCAAAAGTAACTGCACGTATTCTCCGTCACCTTCGTGGTGAAAAGGTTCTTGTTTTCAAGAAGAAAAGAAGAAAAAGCTACCAGAAAATGAATGGTCATCGTCAGTATCTGACTCAGATTCAAATCGAAAACATTCAGTAATTAAGTAACAAGAGTTTGTAATCTCACGTTAAGTGATAAAACAATAAAATTATGGCTCATAAGAAAGGTGTCGGTAGTTCAAATAACGGTCGTGAATCACAGAGTAAACGACTTGGAATCAAAATATTTGGTGGACAAGCAGCTATTGCTGGTAACATTATCGTTCGCCAACGTGGCACGAAACATCATCCTGGTAAAAATGTAGGTATTGGAAAAGACCATACTTTATTCTCATTGGTTGATGGTGTTGTTGAATTCCGTAAATCAAGAGAAAACGTTTCTTCCGTTTCGGTAGTTCCATTTGAACAAAAAGAACAGAACTAATTCGTTCATAACGAAATATTAAAAGTTCCTGTATGAAAATCATACAGGAACTTTTTGTTTTTCGGTAAAACGGTAATTTTATCAATTGCAATTGAAAAAACGTAACTGCTCGTTTATTCGAAAACATGATTGATCCTGATATCTCGTTTTAATAATCGGATCATATCCGGAGAAATGCATTCTTTGATTTTTTTTATTTTTTGGAACGGCAAACTTTGTTTATGTAAAAATTTATTCCAGAATTTTATTGCCCGTTAAACCTGTCCCTTTTTTCATTGTCATAAAGGAAACATTTAAAAAATTACATTATGAAACTCGTAAAATTAATTGCACCCATGCTGATTTTGTTTATAGCATTCAACACTTTCGCACAAGAACAAACGCGGAAAACGCCTGAAGAAAGAGCCAAAAATCAAACCAAGGTTATTGACAAAGAGTGCCAGCTAACCCCTGAACAAAAAACAAAAGTAGAACAGATTATTCTTTCTGCTATCAATCAAACCAAGGAAGTTCGTCAGAAGGATATTCCACGAAGAGACAAGATGATTGAAATTAAAAAGATTAACGAGGACCGGGATCTTCAGATGAAATCAACGCTTACTCCGGATCAATATGCAAAATACCAGGCACTCGTCGAAAAAATGAAGGCTAAGGCAAAAGAAAGAATGCAAGCCCGCCAAGAAGCAAGGTCTGACGGTGATATAGAGTAATGTTTTTTTATCGTTAAATAGAACAAATTAAAATCCCGCTAAATGTGGGATTTTTTAGCTTTGTAGAAATAAGACTATTGACCTGTTGATTTATATTCGAGACTACACAGAAATTTTAAAGTAATTTTACAGACATATTGTTTTACTCTTGACACGCTATTGTAAGTAGTTGATTTGCAAACATCCAAAACAAAAATATGAAAAGTATACGCATTTTGATCCTTCTGTTTTTTGCGTTGAGTATTTTTTCCTGTAAGAATAAAAAGGATAAAGAAAAAGAAAAACCTCCGGTTGTGGTAGATGTTCTATTGGCTGGAATTGTCGATTTTCCTACAAATATTGAAGTTAACGGAACTGTTCTTTCAGAAGAGCTTGTTGAACTCCATCCAGAAATCAGTGGTCGTATTGTATTTTTGAATATGCCTGATGGAGCAAGTGTTACGAAAGGTACAATTCTTGCCAGAATTAATGATGCTGATTTGCAAGCCCAGCTTGAACAGCAGAAAGTTCAGCTTGAACTAGCCGTTAAAACGGAACAGCGCCTTAAAAAACTAATTGCGATAAATGGTGTGAATCAGGCAGATTATGATGCTGTATTAAGTCAGGTGAATCTCTATAATGCGAACATAAAAGTCCTGAATGCACAAATAGATAAGACGATTATTCGTGCTCCATTCAATGGAAAATTGGGATTGCGGGTAATAAGTCCGGGGGCATTTGTAAATCCGCAAACGGTAATTGGAACTCTCCAGCAATCTGATAAAGTGAAAATAGACTTTACCGTTCCTGAGTCATATATGGGTATGGTTGTCGTTGGCAATCGAGTAACGGTTCTTTCTTCCGGTACAGATGTCCCTTTTAATGCGATCATCAATGCCATTGAGCCACAGGTTGATGTAAATAGTAAGAATATCAAGGTAAGAGCACGTCTTGAAAAGGGAGAAATCAGCCCGGGTACATTTGTAAAAGTAATACTTAACAAAAAAGATCAGAAAATTGTAGTGCCAACAAACGCTGTAATTCCGGATGCTCAAAGCAATCAATTGATTGTGGTGAAAGAAGGGAAAGCAGTATTTACAGATGTTGAAACCGGAGTCAGAAATGCTGATGTTGTCGAAATTCTTAAAGGAATTAATCCTGGCGACAGCATTGTTGTAAGTGGTGTATTATTTGTCCGTCCGAATGCCAATGTTAAAGTCCGAAAAGTTAAAACTGATATTTTCAATTCTACCGCCCAACCTAAACAGAAAAACTAAAGATGAATATTTCGGAACTATCGCTTAAGCGTCCGGTTTTAGCCACGGTAATGAATCTGTTTATTATCCTGTTTGGTATAATCGGGTACTATTTTTTAGGAGTTCGTGATTATCCGGCCATCGATCCTCCCATGATTACCGTTACAACATCATATGTAGGTGCAAATGCCGATATTATCGAAAGTCAGATAACAGAGCCTCTCGAGAAAGCAATTAATGGAATTCCCGGAATCCGTACAATTTCGTCTTCAAGTGCGGTAGGGAGCAGCCGGATTTCTGTTGAATTTAACCTGGATGCAGATTTGGAAACTGCGGCCAATGACGTTCGCGATAAAGTAAGCCAGGCAGTTCGGAATCTTCCGCAGGATATTGATGCTCCACCAGTTGTAACCAAAGCAGATGCAAACAGTGATTTTATCATTCTTATGGCAGTTCAAAGCCCAAGTAAAGGGCTTATGGAATTGAGTGATTATGCCGAAAATGTACTGCAAAATAAACTTCAGACAATTCCCGAGGTAAGTGCCGTAAATGTACTTGGACAAAAGCGTCCTTGCATGCGTATCTGGGTTGATCCTGATAAAATGAATGCTCACAATGTGGCTTTCAACGATATTTCTACCGTTCTCAAAAAAGAAAATGCAGAAATTCCTTCCGGGAAATTGTACGGTAACAAGACCGAAATGACGATCCGTACCATGGGGCGTCTCAGTACGGAAAAAGATTTCCGCGACCTGATTATACGACAGGATGCAACGGGAATTATTCGATTGAGCGATATTGCCAAGGTTGAACTGGGACCTGAACAATATGAACAAAGCTGGCGACTGAATGGCGTGAGTGGTGTTGGAATCTCAATTGTTCCACAGCCTGGGGCAAATTATGTAAACATCTCGAAAGAATTTAATAAACGGATTGAAGAGATTAAAAAGTCGCAACAAGGTGGTGATATCATGTTTACAACCCTGATTGACAATACCCAAAATGTGAAAAAATCACTTACGGAAGTTAAAGAAACATTGCTGATTGCTTTGATGCTGGTAATTCTGGTGATTTATCTTTTTTTCCGTAGCTGGAAGATTGCAATTCGACCATTGATTGATATTCCTATCTCGTTGATGTCTACATTTTTCATAATGTATATTGCAGGATTTTCTGTTAATATCCTCACACTATTGGCTATTGTTTTGGCAACCGGACTTGTGGTAGATGACGGTATTGTAGTTACAGAAAACATTTTTCGGAAGTTTGAAAGAGGAATGCCAATCCGGAAAGCGGCTCTGGAAGGAAGTAAGGAAATCTTTTTTGCAGTTGTTTCTACTTCCATAACATTGGCAATCGTATTTCTTCCGGTACTTTTTTTACAAGGATTTGTAGGTAGTTTGTTTCGTGAATTTGGAGTTGTAGTGGCATGTGCTGTGCTCGTTTCGGCATTTGTATCGTTAACAATTACCCCTGTATTAAATGTTTTGTTAAGTAGTAAAACGGCTCAGCATGGTCGGTTTTATCAACGAACTGAACCATTTTTTCAAGGATTGGAAAATGGATACAAAAATATTTTACAGTACTTTATACATTATAGATGGGTAGCATGGGGTATTGTTCTCGTATGTGTAGGAATCATTTTTATACTAAGTAAAACACTCCAAAGTGAACTTGCGCCACTGGAAGATAAAAGCCAAATGCGTATGCAAATTACGGGTCCGGAAGGTGCCAGTTTCAGCTATATGTCAAAAGCTACTGCCGAACTTGGAAATTATTTGGCAGATTCATTACCTGAGAACAAGTTTACATTTTTCTCAGTTCCAGGATATAGCAGTACAGGTGTAAACAGTGCAATGGGACGTGTTGGACTGGTTTCTCCCTTTGAACGAGATCGCAGCCAGAGTGAAATAGCGAAGGATCTGTCTAAAAAAGTAATGAAATTCAATGATGTACGTATTTTTCCGGTTGAAGAACAAACGATTTCTGTAGGCTTAGCTTCACGAGGATCTCTTCCCGTTCAATTTGTAATTCAAAATCTCGACTTTCATAAACTGAAGAGTGTAATCCCTGAATTTCTGGATGAAGCCAGAAATAACAAAGTATTTCAAAATGTAGATGTTAATTTAAAATTCAACAAGCCGGAAGCAGACATCATTATTGACAGAATAAAAGCTCATGAGTTTGGGCTAACGATTACTGATATTGCTGAAGTCTTGCAAAGTGCTTTTAGTGGTCGTCGTCTCGATTACTTTATCATGAATGGAAAACAATATCAGGTGATTTCGCAAGTGAAGCTTGGCGATAGGCAAATGCCACAGGATATTCTTAAACTATATGTGCGAAATGATAAAGGAATGAACATTTCAATGGCAGATGTCGTAAAAATTATCCCCAATGCAAATCCTCCTTCCATATTTCATTACAATCGTTATAAATCTGCTACATTTTCAGCATCTTTGGCCGAAGGGAAAACCATTGGAGATGGCGTAGAGGCAATGCAAAAGATTGCATCCAGAAAATTGGACGACAGTTTTCAAACATCTTTAAGTGGCCCTTCACGTGATTACGCTGAGAGTTCATCCAATACTGTTTACGCATTCTTACTTGCACTTGTTTTAATTTATCTTGTTTTAGCAGCTCAGTTTGAGAGCTTTAAAGATCCATTTACCATTATGCTTACTGTTCCGCTGGCAATTGCGGGAGCTTTTTTGAGCCTCTGGATTTTTGGGCAAACATTGAATATCTTCTCAGAAATCGGAATGATTATGCTTATAGGTCTGGTAACAAAGAATGGGATTCTTATTGTTGAATTTGCCAATAAAAAGCGTGAATCAGGTCTGGAACTAAAGCAGGCAACTATAGAAGCCGCAACACAACGTTTGCGACCTATTTTAATGACGAGTCTTGCCACTTCTCTCGGTGCGCTGCCCATTGCGTTGAGTTTAGGTGCTGCTGCTACAAGTCGTATTCCGTTGGGGATTGTAATTGTTGGAGGTTTGTTGTTTTCATTAGTCCTTACCCTGTTTGTGATCCCTTCCATTTATACGTTTATTTCCGGAAGACACAAATCAACAAAAGAAGAAGTTGAAGAAATTGTTTCATCCATTTAAATCCTCCTGAAAATGAAAAGGTTCTTGCTCTCAATAATTATTCTTGCACCATTTTTGAGTATTGCTCAGCAAAAACTCAATTTACAGCAGGCAATTGATACTGCGTTGAAAAATAATTTTGATATTCAAATAGCCCGAAATAATGCCGAAATTGGTAAAATAAACAACTCTTTTGGTGTTGCAGGAGGGTTACCTTCAGTTAATATTGCGGCAAGCGATAATCTTTCCCTCTACAATCAAACGCAGAAAATAAGTGGTGGAACAGAATCAACGTTGAATAATGTTTCCTCAAATGCAATAAGTGCAAATATCAACGCAAGTATGATTCTTTTCAATGGGTTTAAGATTTTAGCGACGAAAGAACGCTTGAGTAGTTTGGAAAAACAGAGTGAGTTATTACTTAATCAGCAAATTCAAAATACAATGGCGGATGTGATGACCACCTATTTTGACGTTTTGCGCCAACAAAGCTATATCCGTATTTTGCAAAGTTCTCTGGATCTTTCAACTCGTAAACTTGAGATTATTCAGCAGCGAAAAAATGTAGGGATGGCAAACGATGCAGATTTGCTTCAAGCTCAAATAGATGTAAATAGTGTGCAGCAAAATTTAAATACTCAGCAAATTGTTGTAGATCAGCAAAAAACATCTTTATTGCAGCTTATGGGTGTAAAACAGTTCTATCCTGTAGAAATATCGGATACGATATTAATCGACAAAGGTTTAACACGTGATGATATTTTCAGTTATCTGAAAAACAATCCACAATATCTGACTGCTGAACAGCAAATCCATGTTAACCGGCAATTATTGAGAGAAGTAAGTGCTCAACGATATCCCTCATTGCGACTAAATACCGGTTATAATTTCGCGCACAATTCCTATTCGGCAGGTGTGTATGATTATACACGAAATTATGGACTGAATGCCGGAGCTACATTGCAGATTCCTCTTTTTAACGGAACGATCTACAAATCCCAGCAAGATGCAGCTCTTTATAATCTTAAAAATGCAGAATTGGCGAAGGATAACATTTATCTTTCGATAAATGCGGAGGCTGAAAAAATATTTCAATCCTATCAAAATACGCTGCAACAGATGATTAGCCAGGATGAAAATTATAAAAAAGCACAACAACTGGTGTATATTATATTGCAGCGATTTCAACTGAATCAAGCTACAATTCTGGATGTAAAAGCGGCACAAACGAGCTTCGAAAATTCAGGTTATCTTCTTGTAAATCTTCAATTTTCGGCAAAAATTGCGGAAGTTGAATTGAAACGGTTGGTTTATAAACTAAAATAAAATTTTACCTATGAATTGACAAATAGAACCATCTCAATTTTAGTTGACCAGAAGATTTTTAATGAAATTGCGTTAATGATGCACTAATTCAGCGAATTTTATACTTTTGAGTGCTCATAAATAATCTCAAAACATGAAAACAAAGTCAATTCTTCTGTTTTTGCCAGTTTTACTCTTTATTTCCTGTAAACCTAAAGTGGCAGATAAACTGGTAAAATTCGATGGTCTGGCTCAGGGTACCTATTATGCAGTAACCTACTATTCTGTTGATGGAACTAATTATCAACCTCAGATAGATTCTATTCTCAAGGATTTTGATAAGGTAGCCTCTCTTTGGGTATCTGAATCCGAAATTTCACGAATTAATCGTCACGACTCTACGCTTGAACTTAGCGATCGTTTTATTGATTTGTTTAATAAATCAAAAGAGGTATCAGACAAAACAGATGGCGTTTTTGATTTTACAATTGGCCAATTGGTTAATGCATGGGGATTTGGGTTTACCAACAGAGCTAAGCTTGATCCTCAAAAAGTTGATAGTCTTCGTAAATATGTTGATTACAAATCGGTTTCTATTGAAGGCAAAAAGGTAATAGAGAAAATCCCGGAAATTCGATTCGATTTTAATGCCATTGCACAAGGTTATTCTGTAGATATGCTTGCAGAATTTTTACATTCGAAGGGCATCGAAAACTATTTGATAGATGTTGGAGGAGAAGTGTTGGCGCAAGGAAAGAAGCCTGACGGAAGTTTATGGGTGGTTGGAATTGAAAAACCCTCAAAAGATGCTGATGCAGAACGTGTTGTTCAGTTTAAAGTTCAAACAGAAAATAAAGCTCTGGCAACTTCCGGAAGTTATCGGAAATTTTATGAAGAAAACGGTATTCGCTATTCTCATACGATTGATCCCAGAACAGGCTATCCGGTAACCCATACTTTACTCAGTGCTTCTGTAATGGCTGATAAATGCTGGGAAGCAGATGCTTATGCAACGGCATTTATGGTGATGGGATTAGACAAAGCCAAAGAATACCTTGAAAAAAACAAACAATTGGAAGCTCATTTTATTTACTCACTCGGAGGAGATTCGTTGGCTAGTTTTACAACTCCAGGCCTAAAACAAAAACTGGAAGAAGTGAAGTAAAGCAATAGGTTGAAGAGATTGATGGATTTTTTCACACTTCACATAGTCCATCCCTGCTCTGCAAAACTTACCTCTGAATTTCTAACTTCAGGTTTCTAGCTTCTAACTTTTGGCTTCTTTTTCCTACCTTTGCACAACGATTAAACATAGGAGAAAGATGAAAACTCAACCCAGAGTTTGTGTTTTAGGAAGTGGAAGCTGGGCTACCGCTATTGTAAAAATTCTTTCCGGAAATCTCGAAAAGATTAACTGGTGGATACGTGAAGAGCAAATTGCGGATGGGTTAAGAACATTTGGGCATAATCCACTCTATTTAAGTTCTGTTGAGTTTCATAAAGAGTCAATACAGGTAATAACAGATATTCAAAAAGCTGTTGAAAACTCTGATATTATTATTCTATCAATCCCTTCTGCGTTTCTGCATGATTCGTTGAGTTGTTTAGAAAAAACAAGTTTTCAGGGAAAGATGATTTGTTCTGCCGTGAAGGGAATTGTACCGCAAACAAATCAAATCGTCTGTGAATATTTCGAAAGTACATTTGGGGTTGATTTTCAAAATTTCGCCGTGATAATTGGACCTTCACACGCCGAAGAAATCGCGTTGGAAAAACTTACGTATCTCACGGCCGCTTCACAAAACAGCCAGTTTGCAGCTACACTTGCTGAAATGTTCTCCTGCCGCTATGTAAACACGACCCAAAGCGATGATATTTATGGAACGGAATACTCCGCCGTACTCAAAAACGTGTATGCAATTGCGGCTGGTATAAGTAAAGGACTAGGCTATGGTGACAATTTTCTGGCCGTTTTGGTTTCCAATGCAATGATTGAAATTGAACGATTCATTCACGCGGTTCATCCGATAGATCGTAATCTTCATCAATCAGTTTACCTTGGTGATTTATTGGTAACCGCTTATTCTCAGTTTAGCCGCAACCGTACATTCGGAAATATGATTGGATCAGGATATTCTGTTCGTTCTGCACAGCTTGAAATGAGAATGATTGCAGAAGGTTATTACGCTGTAAAATGCCTCCATAAAATAAATCTTGATTATAAAGTTGAGATGCCCATTATGGAAGCTGTGTATAATATTCTCTATGAAAACATCTCCCCGTTTATTGAGTTTAAAATATTATCTGATAAAATGATTTAACAGGAAGATCGTTCTATCTACAATTCGACCCGAATTAATCCTATTGAAAATTCCTGGTTGATAAGATTGAGAAGCTTTTGGTAATCTTCGGAACAGTTTACAAAATCAAGATTTGAAGTATCAACTACCACAATTCTATAGTCGGGTAGCTGGCGAAATGTTTCGAAATAGCTCTCCTGAATACGTTCAAGATACGCTGAAACTATTTCCTGCTCATAGCTTCGTCCGCGTTTCTGAATGTTTTGTTTCAACTGGTCTATCGGGCGGTAAAGATAAATTAACAGATCAGGCCGGGGGAGTGATGGAAGTATGATATTGAACATTTTACGATATAATGCATATTCATCTTCCTGAAGGTTTTTACGGGCAAAAATGAGTGATTTATTGATAAAATAATCTGCAATAATGGTAGGTTTAAACAAATCTGTTTTGCTCAACTCATCTTTCAACTGTTGATAGCGTTCGGCCAGAAATGAAAGTTCCAAAGGAAATGCATACTTTGCCGGATCTTTGTAAAACTTGGGAAGAAAAGAGTTTTCTTCAAACTGTTCCAGAATCAACCGTGTGTTAAGATCATCTGCAAGATGTTGTGCCAGTGACGTTTTCCCGGCGCCAATATTTCCTTCTATGGCAATATAATTATAGTGCATAATTCTGATTCAATTAGAGCTTGAAGACATTTCCTTTGTCAGGGCAGAACTCCAGTAGTTGGGCAAATGTTTTACGAAGTACAGGGTGAATATTTTCGGGAAAAAGTTCAGCTAAGGGAACAAGGACAAATCTTCTGTTTGCGACTTCAGGATGTGGTATTACCAATCCTTCGCTATTTAATACCAGATCATCATAAAATAAAATATCCAAATCGAGTGTACGGTCAATATATTTTTTCCCCCGATCACGTACCCGTCCAAGCTGATGTTCAATTTCCTGAAGCTGACGCAATACATCCTGAGGATTAAATTTTGTTTCTACCACAATGAGCTGATTGTAAAATGAATTGGACGAAGTATATCCCCACGGTTCCGATTCATAAACCGAAGATTGTGCTGTTACAACACCAACTCTCTCCCTAATCAGCTTAATAGCCTGTTGGAGATAAAAGCTCCTGTCGTCCAGATTACTTCCCGATAATATAGTTACTTTACTCATCCTGCATACTTACACCTCAAAAGTAGCAAGGTTTTTTGAGCTGCAAAAATGAAATGTATGATTTAAACCAACAAGAATAGATATGAATATTATAGTTTTGGAAAAACAGAAACACATTACCCTTTCGCTATCAGCTCATAAGAGGCTTTCAGCCAGACAAGCAATTGATGGTCAAGCTCTTCTTCTGATTGAAGTTTCACAAAATGAACAACTCTGCGTTTGCTGATTCGTACCGTTTTATAAACTGGAAATAAATCTTCTTCATGATCCAGAAAAAACTCAAGGGTTAAATATGTTTTTGATAATTTACACGCCAGAAAAGTTGTACGATTACTTATTAATATTGCATTCTTTACCGAAGCAATTCGTATTACTCCAAAGCCTTCAACTTGTTGAATTAATTGATTATAAAGTTGTTGAATGGAAGAAAGAGTCTTTGCAAAATGTTTTTCAACTGGAGTAGTTCCACAGCTATGCGACTGATTTGTATTGTGAAATTCACGGTTACAATTCGGACAAATCCAGACCATCAACTTGGTTATTGTTAATTGAATTTACGTTTGAAAATGTAAAGGTAGATTATTTCATGACTGACCTTTTTATTTTCACTGAAAAATGTTGACCTTTGTAAACCACTTTAATACTGATTGAAGGAATATAACCGTCCAATCTTTACATACTCGATTGGCCTTACTATTTCTATTTGTCGGCATTAAATATATTCAAAATAGTATAAGACAGAGAAAAACATATGATGATAATCGGAATTACAGGAACATTAGGTGCCGGAAAAGGAACAATTGTGGATTACCTCATTAAAGAAAAAGGATTTGCTCATTTTTCTGTTCGTTCTTATCTGGTTGATGAGATAATTTTAAGGAAGCTTCCTGTAAATCGCGACAGCATGGTACTGGTAGCTAATGAACTTCGGGAAAAATACGGTTCATCGTATCTTATTGATCAATTGTATGAACAATCACTAAAATCAGGGAGAAACGCGATTATCGAAAGTATTCGAACTCCGGGAGAAATTGATTCGTTGCGTAAAAAAGGCCATTTCTTTTTGTTTGCAGTAGATGCCGAAGCACATAAACGGTATGATCGTATTCAGATTCGCAATTCAGAAACCGATAATGTAAGCTTTGAAACTTTTCTTGAGAATGAACATCGTGAAATGAATTCTACTGATCCGAATCATCAGAATTTGCAGCGTTGTATCAATATGGCAAATTATATATTCGACAATAACGGAACTATTGACCAATTGAATCAACAAGTGGATAAAGCATTAATTGATATTCAGGGAAAAGGGAACATGCAGGAAAATATTCGTCCATCATGGGACGAATATTTTATGGAACTTGCCCGTACTGTAGCCAAACGTGCTACCTGCGATCGGGGACGAAGTGGCTGCGTAATTGCCCGTAACAAGCAGATATTGGTAACCGGATATGTAGGTTCGCCAACCGGATTACCTCATTGTGATGAAGTGGGCCATCTTTTCAAAAAGGTAATTCATGAAGATGGAAAAATTACCAATCATTGTATGAGAACCGTTCATGCTGAACAAAATGCAATTTGTCAGGCTGCAAAAATGGGAATTGCACTCGAAAATGCAACACTTTATTGCAGGATGACGCCTTGCCGTACCTGCGCAATGCTGATTATCAACTGCGGAATTACTCGTGTAGTTTGCGAATTTCGCTATCATGCCGGGGATGAGTCGGAAGAGATGTTCCGTCAGGCAGGGATTACTCTTGATTATTTCAATCATGATGTACTAGAATACAGCAATCAAAAATAGCTGATCATAAATCCATTCATCCTCTTCTGCGAAATTCAGAGCATAGAATGGATGTTGCGATAGAAGCATTGAGCGATTCGGCATGTGAGTCCGAACGTATGGCAAAAGAAGGAATCATTATTTTGTTGGTCACATGTTGCTGAACTTCTATCGAAATACCTCTGGATTCATTGCCAATAACAATAACACCGTTTTGGGTTAAGTTTTGCTTGTAAATATCTTCACCTTCGAGCAGTGCACCATAAACGGGTATTCCTTTTTCTAATCCGCTTAAATAACTTTGCAGGTTGCAGTAGTGAATTTTAACTCTGAAAATTGACCCCATAGTAGCCTGGACAACCTTTGGGTTATAAGCATCTACACTTGATTCACTGCAAACAATATGCTCTATTCCAAACCAATCTGCAACTCGAATAATGGTCCCCATGTTTCCGGGATCACGAATATCATCCAATGCAAGGATAAGTTGTTTCTTTAATTGAATGGCAGATGCTTCGGGTTGAGGAATGCAAACCAATGCCAGAACCTGATTCGGAGTTTTGAGCAAGCTAATCCGGTCAAGTTCACCTTCGGTGATAAGCTCAAGAACAATCTGTTTATTTTGAAGTAGGCCAGAATGAGAATCTGCCCATTGGTGTGTTGCATAAAGTGTTTCTATTGTTAAACCAGAATGTAGGATTTCTTCTACCAGTTTTACTCCTTCTGCCACAAATAACCCCGATTCTGATCGATTTTTCTTTTCGGAAAGTGATTGTATAAATTTGATTCGTTGTTTCGTTAACATCTCATCTGTTTTTAAAGGTAATTAATCTGAGTTCAGACAATTATTTCCGGATAATCATGAAAAAGTTTTCTTCGGAAATTGACTTATCTTTTCTTTTTTCTGTAAATGATAACCTGTGCAAGGAAGATAAAGATAAGGGTAACAAGAGAACTTAGGATAGTTCGTCCGAGAATGGCAAAAAATTCGCTGAAGCGAAGTACTTCTACAAAGAAATAGAGTGTATGATGAATAAAAACAAGTAAAATAGAGTAGGGTAAAAACCAATCCCATCCCAAATCACGAACTGAAGGCTGAATACCTGGTTCATAGTCGCGTGAAGAAGATACGAGTCGTAAGACAGATGGGCGAACAAAGCCCATGAAAACGGTTGAGAAAGTATGAATTCCTGTCATCCCGGTAAAAATATCTACCGAAAATCCCATCACAAATGAACTGAAAAGCATCAACCAGCCTGGAGTTTCAAAAGGAAGCATCAACACAAACATAACATAAAGCATAGGATTGATATAGCCTCCCAAATGCATATTATCAAGGATAAAAACCTGGATAAACACAAGAACAATCAGGCGTAATATGTTTCGGATAATAGGGTTGCTCATTGTTCTGTATTCATGATTGTTTGTTGTTCTTCTTTAAACAAATTTCGTACAATATAAACGTAATCAAGTTTATTGTAGTCGGCAGAGAATTTCACCTTCCCCTCATAAGTACTTGTTCCTGGATCTTGTTTAAAATTTTCGATACGACCAATCATAATTCCTTCGGGAAAATCAAGCGAAAAACCGCTGGTAATCACTGTATCACCCTTTTTTATATCAATATGAGAAGGAATATCGGTAAGCAAGCCATAGCGGTAATTTCCACCTTTCCAGATAAGCGAACCACTATAGTTTGTTCGTTTTAACTTGGCACTTATGCGTGATTCGCTATGTAGAACCATCATCACCTTCGAATAATTTTTCGATACACTGCTCACAATCCCAACTATCCCGTTTGACGAAATTACAGCCATTGATTTTTTTACGCCATGAATACTCCCCTTGTTGAGCATCATGTAGTTGTTTCGTTTACTGGAACTGCTACTGATAACTTTCGCATCAATAAACGTATATTGCTGTTTGTAAATAGTGTCGTTAATCGTGAACGTGTGGTGCGTGTATTTAACGTATGAGCTCTCGATCTGGCGACGAAGCCGTGCATTTTCTTCAGCAAGAATACGATTGGTTTCACGAAGATTTACATAGTCCGTAAGATTATTGTACCGATTGGTAATTCCTCCCCCAAGCTCATTGGCAAAGCCTTGTATTGCGGAGCCCTGGTACGAATTATTGGATGCGATGATAATGATAGCCACCGTTTCCAGAATCAGAAACAGAATAAAAAAATGAAATCGTTGTAAAAATGCTATCAGGTTTCGCATAAGAGTGCAAAAGTACAAAAAAAGGTTTGAGGCTGTCTAAAAAGTCACAACCTTGATCTATTTTCCGACTTTCGGGAAAACAGTTTTCTTAATTTAGACACTTTGAATTATCAGAATATAATACCAGAGGTACAATAACTACTCCTCTATGGCAAGTGTAAGCTGTACAAAATCATCTACCGAAAGTTGTTCGGCACGTTTGTCGAGAAATTCGTGTTGAAAGCCAGGTTTTGTGACAGGTTTCAGGGCGTTGCGAAGTGTTTTTCTGCGTTGATTAAATCCGGCTTTTACAACCCTGATAAAGCGCGTTTCATCACAAGGTAAGCTTTTGACTTCGTTTCGCCTCAAACGGATTACGCCTGATTTTACTTTTGGAGGAGGATTAAAAGAGCCTTCATTTACTGTAAATAGATATTCTCCAGTATAAAAAGCCTGAATCAAAACACTCAGAATTCCGTAATCCTTATTTCCCGGAGGCGAAATCACCCTACGTGCAACTTCACGCTGAAACATTCCAACCAGCTCTGTTACCTGATTGCGTTCATCCAGCATTTTGAATAGAATCTGACTCGAAATGTTGTAAGGAAAATTGCCTATAATCGCATACTCTTCCTGAAAAACCTCTCCTTCTTTCAATCGCAAAAAGTCGGCATAAAGAAAACTGTTTTCTGATTCAGGATAGTGAAACTTAAGATATTGAACGGATTCCTGATCAACATCTACTGCTTTAAAATTGGGGTGGCGATTAAGCAAAAAACGAGTTAACACGCCCATTCCCGGACCTATTTCCATCACGTTCTGATGTTCTTTCGAAAGACTATCCACAATGTGTTGAGCAATGGACGGGTCAGTTAAAAAATGCTGTCCAAGTTGTTTTTTGGGGCTTACTTTATCCATGAAAATCGGTTTAATTTACTAAGTCACCGCGTAGTTTACGGAAGCGTTTGCGAGCTTCCGGAGCGTAAAATCCTGAAGCATAATCGGTGAATATTTTTTCATAACAACTCATGGCTGTTATGATATTTTTTAATCGGGTTTCGTTTAACTCTGCCCTCATAAACAATGCGTCATCGGCAAGAATTTTATCCGGATAAAAATCTACCAGCTTTTGTAAAATGCTATCCGCTTCGATCAGTCGTTCCTGTTGAATAAAGATTTTTGCTTTTCGCATCATTACCTCATCAAATATAGGGTGACTTAAGCCCAGCAAACGAGTTGAATCCAGAACCAGAAGCGCTTCGTTTGGTTTATTCTGAAAAATCAACAGATCCGCTTTCGATAAATAAACCAATGCAGAAAATGAACTGTCTTCGTCACGATTTTCATTGATGAGCATCGAAAGTTCCATGGCATCATTGGCAATGGTTTTAGCAGTTGCTGCTTTTAACACATCCAGTTGCGACAATGCCCATTCGAATTCACCAATATAATAGGAAAGTTTCGCATTTTTAAACTTGGCATAAAATCCGATTGTATCCTGTTTAAATGCTTTTTCTACCTGAGAATAAAGTAATGTCGATTCCCAAACATCCCCCTTAAACAATAATATATCGGCCAATTGCAATTTACACTGAGCCTGTAACTGCGGATCAATTTGTGGAATATTCACGGCATCGTTCAACAAAGAGATCGCATCATCAATTTTTTTCGAATTAAAGGCAAGCATCTGAGCCAAATCCTGCATAATGGGCAGGGTGTTTCTGTTTTTTCTAAATTCAGTAAGCGTTTGAGTATAGGCTTGTTCCAACTTTAAAAAATCACCAGGTTTTGATTTTGGAGAAGCAGCAAGTTCTTTAAAGGAAGACCTTAATACTCCGGTACGACTCTGAAAATAGAAATCACCTTCTTTTCCTTTAGCTTGCAGGAATTCATAAGCTTCCCGGGCAACTTTCCAGTTGGAATTATTCATGCAAATGCCTGCAAGGATGAAAATCTGTTTTCCTCCATCTTTAAATCGTTTATCGAAAGCTTTTGCCTGGATTAATGCTGTTTCATAATCATTAAGCTGAACCGAAAACCAAAGCAATAATTCAGAATAGGTTTGGTTCGTTGGATTTTTCTGAGCTCTGGATAGTAAACCCTGACGTAATCTTTCCGTTTTGAAACCATCTTTATCTTGATTAATAATGGTTTGCAAACGTAATTGAACGTAATTAATAAATGAATAGTTGTTATCAATCAACCGAATATATTCATCCAATGCCTCCTCATACTTGCCTTTCATCTCATACGCAGATGCAATTTCAAGTGCAAATACCTGAGAATCTTTTAATTTGATACGCCCTGCCTTATACGTTTCGATAGAATAATCCGTGAGATTCCGATACATAAATGCATTTGCCAAATCAATGATTTGTTGCTGGTTCGGATCAAGTGATTCAATCGCTTCGTTAAAAACCTTTTCAGACTTTTTAGATTCTCCGGCTTTTTGCAGTACAAAGCCCTGATCAATCACAAAACGTTTGTCACCAGGATTTTTACGTTTCTGTTTCTTTACCAACTTTTCGGCATCATCGAATTTATTCAGATTAAGGAGTGCCTGAAGGTAGTTGTTGTAAATCTGCAAGGTAGGGTTTTTATCGTACAATTCATCATAAAGAGCCGCTGCTTTTTCATTTTCACCTTTCATAAAATATTCATCCGCAAGCCTGCTGTTTATATCAGGTTGCGCAAGAGTGAGTAAAGGGAAAAGCAGAAAAAGCAGTGCCAGTCGTACGATTTTCATCTCTAATCTGAATTAAGATATTTTCTCAAAACGGGTATATTCCTGCAATGCTTTGGGAATCATCACCCCATCAAGCGTTTGATGATTTTCGAGCAAAGCAGCAACGATTCTGGGTAACGCCAAAGCACTTCCGTTTAGTGTGTGCGCCAGACGGGTTTTGCCATTTTCGTCGCGGAAACGCAATTTCATGCGGTTTGCCTGATAGTTTTCAAAGTTGGAAACTGAGCTAACTTCTAACCAGCGTTTTTGGGCAGCAGAATAAACCTCAAAGTCGTAAGTAAGCGCAGATGTAAAGCTCATATCTCCACCACAAAGCCTCAAAACTCTGAAAGGTAATTCGAGCTTTCGCAGAAGTGTTGCTACATATTCGCGCATTTCTTCCAGCGTTTCATACGATTTATCAGGATGTTGAATCTGAACAATTTCCACCTTATCAAACTGATGTAAACGATTTAAACCGCGAACATCCTTTCCGTAAGAACCCGCTTCGCGACGGAAACATTGTGAATAAGCAGTGTTTTTGATTGGGAATTCTTTTGCATCCACAATCATATCACGATAGATATTGGTTATCGGAACTTCGGCCGTTGGAATCATGTAGAAACCATCAGCCGTTACATGATACATCTGACCTTCTTTGTCGGGCAACTGGCCTGTAGCCATTGCCGAAGCTTCGTTTACCATCAAAGGCGGCTGAACTTCACGATATCCGTTTTCGGTTGCGTTGTCGAGAAAGAAGCTGATTAAGGCGCGTTGCAAACGGGCACCTTGCCCTTTGTAAACCGGGAATCCGGCACCCGTAATTTTTACTCCCAATTCAAAATCGATGATATCATATTTCTGGCAAATTTCCCAGTGAGGGAGTGCATTTTCGCCTAGTTCCGGAATGATGCCTTCCTGATGAACTACTTCATTGTCTTCGGCAGACTTTCCTTTGGGAACCGAAACGTGAGGTATATTCGGAATTTGCAACAGTAAACCTTCCAGTTCACTTTCATATTGACTCATTTTATCAGAATATTCTTTGGACAGCACTTTCAGTTCTGCAGTACGTTCTTTCAAGGCATTGGCTTCGGCTTGTTTTCCACTTTTAAACAGATTTCCTATTTCATTCGCAATCTGTTTCGATTCAGCTAACGTTTCGTCCAGTTTCTGCTGAGTATCACGACGATTTGTATCTGCTTCTAAAACTTTTGTAACAATTTCGGTAGCATTAAAATTTTTGATGGCAAGGCGTTGAATAACTTCTTGTGTATTTTCACGTAAATAGCTAAGTTGTATCATGATAATCAATGATTTACAAGTATATTTTTATCTATAATTTGCTGGAATAAAGGTAAAAAGAAAAAACCGAACAGAAAGGATTTTGTTTTGAATAAGCCCGGCACACGCTGATACTGCTATATTTCACGTTTGTATAACAATTCTTTTCCTCCTAAAAATTAGAGTAGCAATACGCTTTTCATTACCTTTGCGAACTTTTTCTCAAAAACTTAACATGGCATTTCTGGAGATTTTACTTCTTGCAATTGGCCTATCAATGGATAGTCTGGCAGTTTCCATCACAAGTGGTGCAATTCCCTGTGTTACACACAAGAAAGGGCTACGACTGGCATTAGTTTTCGGTATATTTCAGGGTTTAATGCCGCTTTTGGGCTGGTTATCCGGCTTAGCATTCAAAAGCATGATTGAGAACGTTGACCACTGGATTGCCTTTGGGATTCTGTTGATTATTGGAGGAAAAATGCTTGTTGAAGCTTTTAAGACGAAAAAAGAAGATCATGAGTTTAATATCAATAAATGGTTTGTACTTATCGGATTAGCAATAGCCACCAGTATTGATGCGTTTATCGTAGGAATAAGTTTATGCTTTCTGGATGTAAACATTTGGTTCACCATTGCTGTTATAGCGGTTGTTACCTTTCTGTTTTCATTTTCAGGAGTATGCATAGGAAAAACAACCAAATGGCTTTCCCCACGTATTGCTGAGGTGGTGGGAGGCATTGTATTAATTGGAATTGGAATTAAAGTATTGATCGAACATAACGTTTTTTAATTATGAGAAAATTTTTAGTGTCAATTGCCATTTTACTGAGCACAGTTGCTTTGATGGCGCAACCTCCCGCAGGTTATTATGATTCCGCGAATGGATTAAGCGGGCAAGCTTTGAAAACGGCTTTGTTTAACATCATCAAATCAGGTGTAACTACCATTACCTATGATGGTTTGTATAATGCATATAAAACAACGGATAATCTCCCTACCAACAAAGTTTGGGATATGTATTCGATGAAAATGAATGGAACTGCAAATTACTATTTCACACATAGCAGTGATAATTGTGGAAATTATAGTGCTGAAGGCGATTGTTACAATCGCGAACACACTACTCCTGCAAGTTGGTTTAATGATGCAAGTCCGATGTATTCCGACTTATTTAATGTTTACCCTACCGATGGCTATGTAAACAATCGTCGTAGTAACCATCCTTACGGTGAAGTTGGAAATGCCACATATACCTCTTCAAATGGCAGCAGATTGGGATCATGCTCTTTTTCGGGTTATTCTGGAACTGTTTTTGAACCCAATGATACATTTAAAGGTGATTTTGCCCGCACTTATTTATACATGGCTACACGCTATCAGGATAAAGTTGCAAGCTGGCCTGGAAACTCGACAGAATGTGCTGCTTTTTATGCCGGAAATAATACAACTGTTTTTAAAACATGGGCTATCAATCTGTTACTAAAATGGTGTACACAAGATCCTGTAAGTCAGAAAGAAATAAACCGTAACAATGCTGTGTATGCATTGCAGCACAATCGCAATCCTTATATTGACCATCCGGAATGGATTGCAATGATTTGGGGAAGTAACGCTTCTGTTGAGGATGTTGATTTAAGCCAAAGTGTGATGGTTTATCCAAATCCTGCTCAGGATATTTGCGCCATCGACTTAACAGAAAATCTTAATACACAAAAGGTTTCTGTTGAATGGCTGGATATCACCGGAAAATCATTCACTCCTGCTTATGTTATTGTGAATAACAGTTTCCGTTTCAACACCTCAAATCTGGCAAAATCAATCTATTTTGTAAAAATCTCCGATTCACAATCGGGAGGAAGTACTGTAGTAAAAGTTGTAAAACAATAAGAATGATGAATACGGTTCGCCTTACCAAAGAATTTAAATTTGAGATGGCTCATGCACTGGATGGTTACGATGGAAGTTGTCGTTTTATTCATGGGCATTCATACGAAATGTGGGTTACCGTAATTGGAATCCCCATTACGGGTAAAACAAATCCTAAGCAAGGAATGGTAATGGATTTTGGTGATCTGAAAAAGATTGTTCGTAACGAAATTGTAGATCCGCTTGATCATGCTCTTATGCTTAATCGCAATACCGTAAGTCCGGATTTAAAAGATTCGCATGAACGCTTCAGCAATATTATATTTGTGGATTATCAACCTACCAGCGAAAATATGCTGATTGACTTTGCGGCAAGACTTAAACCCCTGCTCCCGGAAAACGTAAAACTTTTCAGCCTCAAATTACGAGAAACCATAACTTCTTATGCCGAATGGTTTGCCGATGATAATGAAGAATAATTATCTGTTACAATACCTAAAAAAGGGACTGAAATCAATCAGTCCCTTTTTTAGGTATCGGGATTAAACCGGAATATTTCCGGATTAACTTATCAATTCGCTTTGGTCTCAGATTAAACCTTGTTTATGTTTCGCACCAATCACTTTAAGCATATCCTGAGTCATGGTATCCAGGTCGAATGCAGGTTTCCAACCCCACTCGTTGCGGGCAGTACTGTCGTCGATAGAGTTTGGCCATGAATCTGCAATTGCCTGACGGAAATCAGGTTCGTACGAAATTTGAAAATCAGGCATATATTTTTGAATAGATTCTGTCATCCCTTTTGGGGTAACACTAAATGCACCTACATTGAAATCGGTATGATGTTTCAACTTGTTGAAATCAGCATGAAAAAGATCCAAGGTAGCTTTCAAACAGTCAGGCATATACATCATTGGCAACATGGTGTTTTCTGAAAGAAAACAGTTATACTTACCCTGTTTTACTGCATCGTAATAAATTGCTACCGCATAATCTGTAGTTCCGCCACCTGGTAATGTTTCATTGCTGATAATGCCGGGATAGCGTAACCCGCGGATATCCAACCCATATTTTGCAACGTAATAATCGCCTAATAATTCGCCCGCAACCTTCGTGATTCCATACATGGTAGTAGGACGTAAGATCGTTTCCTGAGGAGTGTTGTCAACCGGAGTACTTGGGCCAAAGGCTGCAATAGAGCTTGGAACCAAAACCCGTTTCAGCTTCTTTTCACGGGCAATTTCAAACACATTCAACATACCATTGATGTTAACATCCCATGCTAACATTGGATTTTTTTCGCCAACTGCTGAAAGAATTGCTGCCAGATGCACCACAGCATCAATTTCGTATTTATCAATCATTGCAGCCATTGCTTTCGCGTCAAGCACATCAAGTGCTTCATACGGGCCACTTTCTTTCAGTTTCTTTGTTCCTTCAGGACATTTGTCGGTAGCAATTACATTTTCTGCACCGTAAATTTTACGGAATTCGAGCGTAAGCTCAGAACCAATCTGACCGGCACAACCAGTTACCAATATTTTTTTTATCATGGAATGAATGGTTTAATTATGTGGTGATTTTAATCACCATTTTTAACATGAGTTAATGCGCAAAAGTACAAATGTTTTGGAACGTGGCAAAAGGAAGCAGAGCCATATTTTGCCAATTTCACGAAGGTTGCAATTACATATTAAAAACAACATTCACAATCATTTACGAGCACATGAAGATTTGTCATCAATACAAATTCATACTCATAGTCCTGAAAAAATGGATATCGATTTTTAGTGTATTCCCCGGAGTTAATTCCGATTATCTGCAATGAATTTTTCTCAGATAAGCTTCAGTATTTTCCCAAGCCACTCTGCATCTACGGAAT
Source organism: Bacteroidales bacterium (assembly GCA_963667975.1). Classification (GTDB taxonomy): domain Bacteria; phylum Bacteroidota; class Bacteroidia; order Bacteroidales. The sequence goes on along the minus strand of OY764079.1, from coordinate 1,346,113 downwards.
CAAAGTTCTCAAATCGGGCGCTATCAACATCAAGTACACCCATAATTTCTCCATCTCTGGAAAAGAACGGAACTACAATCTCGGAATTTGAGCGTGAGTCGCAGGCAATGTGTCCGGGGAACAAATGAACATTTTTTACCACGATAGTTTCCCGTTTGTTTATACATGCCCAGCAAACGCCTGTGTTTTCTTTCAATTCCATGCATGCAACCGGTCCCTGATACTTGCGAACAATCAATTTCCCGTTATTTAACAGGTAGAATCCAGTCCAGAAAAAGCCATCCATCTTGTGATGCAAAATGGCAACCACAGTAGCCATACGAGCCTCGGTATCGTTACTTTTCTGAAGTAGCTCTTCCAATTGTGTATAAATACGACTGTAACGTGCCGCTTTTTTTTCAGGAGTCATCATCATTTATAATAGTTCGTTTGCAAGGTTTGCCAATTCAGAACGTTCGCCTTTTTCGAGACGAATATGAGCATAAATAGGATGGTGTTTTATCTTATCAATCAAATAAGAAAGCCCGTTCGACTGCGAATCAAGATAAGGGGTGTCAATCTGATAAATATCGCCGGTAAAAATGAATTTTGTGCCTTCGCCAGCGCGGGTAATGATTGTCTTCACTTCATGAGGCGTAAGGTTTTGAGCCTCATCCACAATAAACATAACATTTGAAAGGCTTCGTCCACGAATATAGGCCAAAGGTTGGATGACCAGTTTTTCTTTTTCGAGATCATCATTAATGGTTTTAAACTCCTTATCTTTTTCGGCAAATTGGTTTCGAATGTATTTCAGATTATCGAAAAGAGGTTCCATATATGGATTGAGCTTCGATTTAATATCACCTGGCAGATAGCCAATATCTTTGTTGCTGAGCGGAACGATTGGCCGTGCCAGATAAATCTGTTTAAAGTTTCGTTTCTGTTCCAGTGCTCCGGCAAGTGCCAGCAGGGTTTTCCCTGTACCGGCAACACCCTGCAAGGTGACCAGCTTAATATTTGGATTCATAATGGCATGAAGTGCAAATACCTGTTCGGCATTACGAGCGGTAATTTTAAATGCCTGGCGTTTTTCCACACGTTCTATTTTTTCGAGCAACGGATTGAAAAAGCCCAGAGCCGAAGTACGTGTATTTTTCAGAATATAATAATGATTGGGAATCGGTTTTTCAATGCCAAAATCAGAAGGATCGCAAAGCCCCAGATCATAGAGTTTATCGATGGCGGCGCGATCGCAACCTTCCACCAGTGTTTTTCCGGTGTAGAGCGTTTCCACGTCACGAATTTTCCCGGTAAGAAAATCCTCAGCGTTTATATTGAGCGATTTAGCCTTTACGCGAAGGTTAATATCTTTGGTAACCAGTGTAATTTTCCGTTCAGGGTATTTTTTCATCATCACCAGAGCGGCATTCAGAATCCGATGGTCAGCTTTATGTTCGCCAAATACTTTGTTGGCGTCCGAATCGCTGTTTTCATCAAATGCTACGCAGAAATTTCCGGCTCCTTCAAATTCGAGTGGAATCCAGTCCTGAAGCGTATATTGCTCCGAAAGTTTATCGAGAATACGGGTAAACTCACGGGCTTCAAAATTAATCAGATCATTTCCTTTCTTAAAATTATCGAGTTCTTCCAGAACTGTGATGGGAAGCACCACATCGTGTTCGGCAAAGCTGTTGATTGCATTGTGATTGTACAAAATCACAGATGTATCCAAAACAAAAATCTTGTCAGAGGACTTGTTTTTTTTTGATTTACGGGGAGCAGACATCGTATCAGGATTTTAGAGAATAAATACTTCGAGCAGTTTGCATTCTTTTTCGGGAAAAATACGAACAGTTTCCAGGTCGGCAGGAATCAGACAGGTTTCTCCTGTTTTCAGATTCAGTGAATTTTCACCGGATTCAATTCTGCATGTTCCGCTTACGCAAATATAAATCACAAATGAATCAAGTTCGCTGTAATCTTTCTCAATGGCATGAGAAAGATTGATAATTTGCGAATTAAAGTAGGGCGAATTGATGATTGGAGAAGTTGCATCTTTCACTGCATGATATTGCGTTTTATACGAATCATACACTTCAAAGTCGATGGCTTCCATAGCCTGGTCGATATGAAGCTGACGTGGATTCCCTTTGTCGTCGGTTCTGTCCCAGTCGTAAATACGGTAAGTGGTATCGGAAGTTTGCTGAATTTCGGCTAACAGAATATTCGGGCCAATTGCGTGCACTCTTCCGGCAGGCATAAAAAATACATCGCCTGCATTTACTTCTTCGTAATTGAGGATAGAAGAAAGTGTTTTATGTTGAAGATGCTGTTGATAGACATTTGCATTCACTTTCTGACGAAAGCCACTGATCAGTTTTGAATCTTTTTCAGCATCGAGAATATACCACATTTCGGTTTTCCCGTAACCAATGCCTCGTTTTTCGGCAAGTTCATCATCAGGATGTACCTGAATGGAAAGCCAGTCGTTGGTATCTATAAATTTGATAAGCAGAGGAAACTCATTGCCAAAGCGTTCGAACACAGCATCACCTACCAGTTCACCCATGTAAATCTCAATCAGTTCGTTGAGTTCATTCCCTTCCAAAAAGCCATTTGCAACCACGGTTTGACTTCCTTCAACGCCCGAAAGCACCCAGGCTTCGCCACAATTGGGCAAAGAGCCATAATCCATTCCGAGGGAAGTTTTGATACGGTTTCCACCCCAGATTTTATCTTTAAACAAAGGCTGGAATTTGATGGGATAGAGTTCTGTCATGATGGTAAGTATTTATGATTCAATACGTAAAATAATCTCAATTCAGTAAGGCGAAATTACGATTAATTTCCGGTAATTTCATCCAGTTTAAAGGTTTTGCCGAGACGAAATCCTTTTTCAGTTTTGCTTACTGTACAGCATTCTACATAGCTATCGTGTTCTAAAAACAGGATGTATTCTTTTTCGATGGCATCATTCAGAAACTGTTCTTTTTCCTGGATAGAAACCAACGGACGTACATCAAAACTGGGAACCCAAACCAGCGGAATATGTGCAGCCGATGGGAGCATATCCGAGGTATAAACGATGGTTTTTCCATGATATTGGATGACGGGAATCATTTGCGCATCAGTATGCCCGTGAAAAAATTTCAAGAATATATTGGGTAAAAATTGTTGGTCATTTTCAATCAGGTTGTAACACCCTCTTTTTTCAATCAGTTGAAAGTTGAGTGGAAGAAAAGTAGCCGCTTCACGAGGATTGGGCTTGTGTGCAAGTTCCCATTGTCCTTTGCTGATATGAATCATTGCATTGGGAAATGTAAGTTCAAGTTCGCTCCGGTTTTCAGTGTATTGCACGGCGCCCCCAATATGGTCGAAGTGAAGGTGCGTCACAATCACATCGGTAATTTCGGAACGTGATACACCCACTTTGTTCAAAGAAGAAAGCAGGGTAAAATTACTGTGCACGTGGAAATTCTTAAAAAACTTCTCATCCTGTTTTTCACCCATTCCGGTATCAATCAATATTTTGCGATCATCTTCAATAATCAGCATACAACGCATGGCGCTTTCGCAAAGATTGTTTTCATCCGAAGGATAATTTTTTGACCAAAGGGCCTTTGGAACTACGCCAAACACGGCTCCCCCGTCAAATTTTGCTCTGCGGGCTTCTATGGAATATATTTTCATAAGATTAATCTTCTGTTTTATTGTCGTTGATAGAATTGAATTTACGATAACCTATCAAGCGATCATAGTTGTCGGATGGGTCATGATAATAGATAAACACATAATAATCATTTTCGGTTTCCCAATGATTGCCTTCCACAAAGGTTTCGTCGAGGATTGTCTCTCCTTTTTTTACAAACACATAAAAATAGTTATAATATCCTTGTTTTAGCCAAAGTGTTGTTTGATAGGTTTTTTGAGGATAATTGTAAGTCAGTTTGGCTTCAGGTTTTAGCTGCCAATCCGTTAATTCACCAAAGAGATAAATATCTCCATCCACTACCGGAAACTCATACGGAAGAGAAAAGTGCGCGAAAAAATAATCGGCTTCCACCCGACTATCACGGGTATCGTTGGCCTTTATGTAGAATTTGCCATTAAGATCTTCTTCCGTTTTATACACTTTAAACGAACGGCGCTGATCTGGTGTAAGATAAACGTTATTGATCTGGTTATTAAATGTTATGTCTTGAGTGTGTTCCGAAAAGTAACGAAGACTTTTTACATCAAACATCCGATATTCATTTCCTCCATTGAATGTATTTTCACGGTCATAATTATAATCGAACTCATTAGCGACCGATAAGCGGGGTTTTAAGGTAGTGATGGCATTATCTGACCGTCCATTTTGCCGGATTATAAGTTTTAAGTTTTTATACGATTCTGCAATTTCAAAATCAGAGTTAACCCTTACTTTGAGGTCAACTTCTTGTTTAAATTTCTTTTGTTCAATTAAAGTTGCCTGCATAACCCGCCCGTTAATCGTACATTTTTCATCCAGAACATAAAAAAATCTGGAGAAAAGAATAGAATCAGGATTGTTTTCTTCATAAACTTTAACCCTGTAAATTCCGGATTTCAGAAGGAGCATGTTTTGTCCCGGAATCTCAGTTTCGTAATGGATATATGTTTGAATGGTATTAACCGAGTAGCTGAAATTCCGGATTTGCTCTTCAGCAAAACCCTCTATATACCTGTTTAAGGGAAGATTAGAAGTAGTGCCGTCAGAATTGCATAGTTCCAGAGAGTATTTAAAATTGCGAAGTTCATTCTCCAAATCGTCGAAAGAGAGCGTTACTTTTTCATCGCTGCCTAGTTTTATCAATGGTAGCGAAAGTTCGAAGCCACTTTTAAAAAGCTGAATAGTATGAATGCCGTTTCGGGAAGAATCAGCAATGTTTTGTGCCCATGTTTCTGAAGCAACAGATATGGCTAAAAACAAAATAATCAACTTTAAATACCTCATAATCTATATAATAAAACCTAACAGTTTTTCGCAAACTGTCAGGTTTGGTCATTTCTGATTTCAAATTTCAGTACACAATCACCATTTCGTCTACAAGATGTTTTGCTCCGGCAAACTTATCAATTACAAACAGACAATAGCGAATATCAAGTGTAATATTTCTACAGATTTCAGGATCGTACATCAAATCGCTCATCGTTCCCTCCCATGCACGGTCGAAATTCAATCCAATCAAATTTCCGTAAGCATCTAATACAGGACTTCCTGAATTGCCTCCGGTTGTATGGTTGTTTGCAATAAAAGCAACTGTCATCTCTCCATTTTTATTGGCATATCGACCATAATCTTTTTTCTGGTAAAGTTCTTTCAGTTTTGGTTCTACACGATAATCGAAAATGGCAGGATTTTCTTTTTCCATTATCCCTTTCAGAGTAGTGAAGTGTTGATAATAAACTCCATCTACAGGAGAAAAACCGTTCACGTTGCCATAAGCAACACGCAAGGTTGAATTTGCATCGGGATAAAATGTATGGTTGGGTTGCATTTCCATTATTGCTTTCATATACACACGTTGTAAACTGTCAATCAAATCTTGCGAAGCAGACAGAACAGGCATTACGCGGGTTTTATAATCTTCATACAAGCCTTGTGCCAAAATATAAGCAGGATCCTTTTCAATCCGGCGATAGCTTTTCTTTTTAAAATTGTTCATGAATGTCATTAGCTTTGCTTCATCCGAAAAAATGGATTCTTTAAAAAATTCAGCTGCAAAACGATTGTAATTGCCTTTGGCTTTCATTTTCACATCGTTCATCACCTTTGGGAGCCAGGCTGCATCACACCCTTTGACATACATCTCCATCATGGCTGCAAAAATCTTTTGATCGGTCGCTGTATTATAGTTTTTGAAATAAGGAGGAATCCCTAATTTAAACAGAGAAACCAGAGAGTCTACTCCTTTTTGAGTAATATCTTCTTTCTTACAAAAGTTTATCAGCCTTTCAAAATTGCGCGAGTAGCGAACAATTTCAGGAGATAATCCTGCTTCAGCAAAATAATCATACGCAAGGTTGCCCGATATACTCTCGTTGTAAGCCTTTTCAAGAGAAGCCAAAAGTCCGCCATATTTAGCTTTTCGTTCGGCATTTTCATTTACCCAGGCTGTAAATATTTTTTCTTGTTCTTGTTTTTTAGCAACACCATTCATACGGTTAACTCCTTTGCTCTCCCCAATCATTTTTTTCCAGTAATTGGCAATAGAAGCATGTTTGGCAGAATATTGAATCCGAATTAAATCGGAGGAATTCATGCCTTCCCCAATAATATCCAGACGTTTTTGACGCAACTTGATTTTCACCGGATTGTCAATATTTGCAATTTGATTTACTGCATACGAAGTGAGATACTCGCTGGTATGACCAGGATACCCAAAAACAAACGTAAAGTCGCCTTTATCAACCCCTTTAAGATTTACTTTTAAGAAGTTTTTCGGTTTGTAAGGAATGTTTTCCGGGGAGTATTCAGCCGGTTTATTTTCCTTGTTGGCATATACTCTGAATACTGAAAAATCACCTGTATGACGGGGCCACATCCAATTGTCGGTATCTCCTCCGAATTTTCCGATATTCGAAGGAGGAGCTCCCACCAAACGAACATCTCTAAATACTTCGGTAACAAACAGGAAAAATTGATTACCATAAAAAAATGGACGAATATATGCTGTATAAGAGGTTCCCTCAATGGCTTTTTTGGTGATTCCAGCACAATTTTTTTCGATGCGTTTTTCCCGTTCTGTTTCATTCATTAGTGAAGAAACGCCTTCCAGGGCCTGTTTTGTAACATCTTCCATACGAATAAGCATGGTAACCGTTAAGCCTGGGTTTGCCAATTCCTGATTTTTTGACATTGCCCAGAAACCATTTTTCAAATAGTCGTTTTGTAAAGAACTATGAGATTGAATGCTGCTATATCCACAATGATGATTGGTTAAAATCAAGCCCTGATCTGACACAAAAGAAGCAGTACACCCTCCTCCAAAGAGCAGAATTGCATCTTTCAAGCAAGTTTTATTGATGCTGTAAATATCTTCAGCGGTAATTTTCATCCCCTTCGCCTGCATCTCCTTTTCGTTTATCTGCCCCAAAAACAACGGAATCCACATCCCTTCATCCGCAAATAGAAGGGTTCTTCCCAGAAATATCATTGCGAGTACCAATAAAGCTTTTCTTCTCATCATTGTATCATGTTCATTAAATTTATAAAAAGCAAAAATAGAACTTTCACCCGAAATTCACTTTTGACATTCCGAAATAAACATTTCGCTAACGTTTTTATAAAATCCATGAAGAAATTAAGTTTCAATAAAAAGGATGCTTGTATTTCTAAAAGAGATTTTTCTATCTTTGAATCAAAATTCTGTGGTATGAAAAAAAGTTTACTCACCGTTTTAAGTTTTCTTTTTGTAATAAGCGTTTTTGGACAAATGCGTTATTTCAGAACAACTGTTCCATCTCCTGATGATCAAAGTGTTGCATTATACAACAAACGTTATATGGAGGACAAAACCTTCGTGGGCGCACGCTTTGGAATTCATATTCCCATTGGCGATTGGTCGAAAAATGTAAACCTGGGTATTGGCTTTTCTGCACAGGCAAAATACTTTGTAACGGATAAATTCGCCTTTGGAGCCGATTTTGGATATTACAGATCTTCGAACAAAGATGTATATTTAAAATACGCAGATACTCTGTTTAGCGTTTTTGATACAAATATCACTACCTCTTCGTTCACTGCTTCCTTAAAATACACAGCGTTTACACTTAATTTTGAGTATTATCTTTCACGCGAAAACTTCAAACCTTATGTTGGGCTAGGCTTGGGATTCCACGTTGCCAACAATTCTTTTAAAGTTGCTACCGATAGCATCAAAAGTAAAGATTTCATAGCACTCGAAGGAACATACAATCCTCCTATAAAAGCAAACTTTGGAATTACTCCGCATGTAGGTATTATGGCGAGTTTTAATGAGTTATGGCATTTCAATGCCGATGTAAGGTATAACATCATTTTTGCAGAGCCTGTAGCGATGGGTCTCTCCATAAATGTAGGAATATTGTTGAACCTAAGCTGGAAATATTAATCAGATTTCATCAATTTTGTGCGAATGCATTGACGTATTTCGATGCAGAAGATAGTTTTTGTACTTTTGATTCCTGATTTTATAAGGAATGATAAGCGATAGTCTGCACGCTGATACTACAGCAATTTCGTATGTTTCACAGGATTTACTGATTCCGTTTAAAGCGGCGGAAAGTCCTGTTGTGGACACATTTCAGCTCAAACTCGACTCGCTGCGTTTTCAAAATTTCTTTACGCATAACTTTCAGAAGCTTAATAAAATTGTTGTTATCCCTGATTCAACAGTTTGGAGAAAATCAATCTTTACCGGGCATCAGTTAAAACCACAACACCGTGATGTAATTCCCATCAAATCGACAAGTTATGACTGGATCTCGATTGTATTGATTTTCTGTCTGATAATATATACCCGAATTTTGCTCAATTCACGCAAGAGACTGGAACAAATTGTAAAAAGTACTGTTTTCAATCGCTCTGTAAATCAGATGATACGTGATGGGAACATTTTGGGAGAGCAAATTTCTTTCTTTTTACATCTGATCTTTCTGCCCGCAATCGCTCTGTTCTTTTATCGAATTGCCATTTATTTCGGATTTCATATCCATTCTACATGGAGCAGCGTGCTCTTTTTTGGACAGATTTTAGGAGGGCTTACTCTTTTCTATTTCTTAAAAATGATTGTTATCAGGATGATTGGAAATATTTTCAAGAATCAACAGGCTGCAAATCTTCATTTGATTAATAATCTTGTATTCAATTCATTAATCGGATTGTATTTGATTCCATTGTTATTTATTTGCTTTTACGCTCCTCAGGGATGGGAGTCTTTTACACTTTATTTAACAATGGGAATCACAACGTTAGTTATGATATTCCGTTTCATTCGCACATTAATCATAGGTTCGGGCTCTTCTGGGTACTCAGGCATATATTTATTTTTGTATCTTTGCACTGTCGAAATTGTACCTTATCTCATCGTTGGAAAAGCGATTCTGAATGCAGGATTTCTCCACTAAAGAGAGGCATGGTACTTCCTTAGAAACATAAAAACCAACCTATCTCAGGAAACGATGAAGATAAAAAATATACTCATTTCACAACCCTGTCCGGCAGAAAACGAAAAGTCTCCCTATAAGGATCTGGCAGAAAAGTATAACTTGAAACTGGAATTCAACAAGTTTTTTAAGATAGAAGGAGTTACATCGAAAGAGTTCAGACAAAATCGTATTAATCTGCTTGATTATTCGGCTGTTATTCTCACCAGCAAAAATGCTGTTGACCATTATTTCCGTATTGCAAAAGAGATGCGGGTGGATATTCCCGACACCATGAAATATTTTTGCGTTACGGATGCAATTGCATTCTATCTTCAGAAATATGTTCAATATCGTAAGCGGAAAATCTTTCACGGAAAACTTACTTTTAGCGACTTAATGGAAGTTATCCTTAAGCACAAAGAAGAAAAATTTCTTTTTCCATGTTCTGATATTCATAAACAAGATATGTTTAAAATGCTTGACAAGGTGAGTATCCGATATGCAAAAGCCGTTTTATACAAAACAGTAGCTGCCGACCTGCAAGATGTAGATATTAAGAAATATGACATGCTTGTACTGTTCAGCCCTTCCGGAGTTAAGTCCCTTTTCCTCAACTTTCCCGATTTTGAACAAGGAGAAACTGTAATCGCCGGATTTGGACCTACCACTCACGCCGCAATCAAAGAAGCAGGGTTAACATTACACATTGGAGCGCCTACCAAAACAGCACCTTCTATGGCAATGGCTATCGAAGAATTCATCAAGAAGCAGGCAAAAGCTAAAAAATCGACTTCTGCTGGTAGCGAAGTTAAGCTTTAGCTTCCTTCTGTTTATAAGGATATTTATCTCATTATCAATCTCTTTTTAAAGATGAATACATTTCATAAACAGGAACGTCTTTGTCTTCAGAAAGAGATTGATGTTTTATTTAAAGAAGGCTCCAACTTTCTAATTTACCCTTACAAGGTCGTTTGGAAAATAGAAAACGACAATAAAAACCAAGCATTAACGGTTCTTATCAGTGTTTCCAAGCGATATTTTAAACATGCTGTTCATCGAAACAGGGTTAAGCGTCTTACAAAAGAAGCCTGGCGGAAAAATATTCTGAAACAGAACGGATTGAATTTAAAATCAGGAATAAGGTTAAATCTGGCTTTACTCTATGTTGGAAAGGAAATCATGACACAGGCGCAAATCGAAACCAAAATAAATCTAATTTTACAGCGTTTACTCAGAGAAACCGTAAACAGTCAGGAGAGCTCAACGCAACTTTGACATGAAAAAAATATTCAGTACCATATTTATTTTTCTAATAAGAATTTATCAATACACGATATCCCCTTATTTTCCGGCAAGTTGCAGATATACACCTACTTGCTCGGCATATGGTATAGAGGCGATCAAAAAGCATGGGCCTTTTAAAGGAGGTTTGCTCACGATCCGGCGAATTTCTTCATGTCATCCCTGGGGTGGTAGCGGTTATGATCCAGTTCCCTAAAAATAGTATATTTATGAAACATTTAAACTCTCGTATTACCCAATTAAGCCTTTTAATTCTTTTATTCGTTTTTACGTCAATCAATGTAAAAGCTCAACCAGATAAAGACTTTGAAATCTCTAAAAATCTGGAGATTTTCTCAACTCTTTACAAGCAACTTCATCTAAACTATGTAGATGATATCAATCCGGGAGAGCTCATGAAAACAGGGATGGATGCAATGCTCGAATCACTCGATCCATATACCGTTTACATACCTGAATCAGACATTGAAGATTATAAGATTATGACGTTGGGGCAATATGGCGGCATTGGTGCATTAATCCATCAAAGGGGTAGCTGGATTTATATCAGTGACCCTTATGAAGGATTTCCGGCAACTAAAGTTGGGCTGATTCCAGGCGATAAAATTCTGGAGATAAACGGAAAATCAGCAAAAGATAAAAAAGTTGAAGAAATCAGCAATATGCTTAAAGGTCAGGCGGGATCATCCATAAAACTTCTTATTGAACGCGAAGGCATTAGTAAGCCGATTGAAAAAGAAATTGTTCGTGAAGAAATCAAAATAGATAATATTCCCTATTTCGGAATGATAAATGATCATGTTGGCTATATTAAGCTTATCGGCTTCACTCAAAATGCTTCGAAAGAGGTTCAGGATGCATTTCTCAAACTGAAAGAAAAAAACATGAAGGCTCTTATCTTCGATTTACGCGGAAATGGAGGAGGATTGCTTCAGGAAGCAGTTAACATCGTGAATCTTTTTGTAGAAAAGGATCAACTGGTAGTAAGTACAAAGGGGAAGATTGAAGAACGAAACGCCGTTCACAAAACATCTGCAAATCCAATTGATAAAAATATCCCGATAATTTTTCTTGTGGATCGTTACAGTGCTTCTGCCTCCGAAATTGTTTCGGGAGCCATTCAGGATTTAGACCGTGGTGTAATTCTTGGTCAAAAAACGTTTGGGAAAGGCTTGGTTCAAAATGTTTATCCGTTGAGTTACAATGCTCAAATGAAAGTTACCATCGCAAAATATTATATTCCAAGCGGAAGATGTATCCAGGCCCTGGATTATTCGCATAAGAAAAGTGATGGAAGTCCTGAACGTGTTGCGGATTCATTACGCAATGCATTCAAAACTAAAAATGGACGTATGGTTTATGATGGTGGTGGAATTGAACCTGATATTGCAATGGAAAACGAAACATTGAGTAATATTTCCGTAAGTTTGATTACCAAATATCTCGTCTTTGATTATGCTTCTAAATTCAAACGTGAAAATCCGATTCTGAAAGATACCGTAAATTTTTCGGTAACCGATGCAATTTATGCCGACTTTATCAATTTTCTTAAAGGAAAAGATTTTGATTATACCACTCAAAGCGAAAGTAAACTGAATGAATTGAAAAAAGCTGCAGAAAATGAGAAATATTTTGAAGCAATCAAGCCTCAATTAGATGCCTTACGCGAAAAACTGATACATGACAAAGAGGCAGACTTAATGAAGTTTAAAGAAGAAATCATTCAATTGCTAAAAGAAGAAATCATCTCCCGTTATGCGTTCCAGAAAGGCAGAATTAAGGCATCACTCGCTTCGGATAAAGAAATTGCAAAAGCAGTTGAAGTGCTTGATAATACCCAGCTTTATAAGTCAATTCTCGATGGAAGTTACAAAAAGTCGAAGTAATTCCAACTGAAGATTTATTTTCCGCTTATGAAAGTTATCAGCGAATCACAAAGTTACCGCTTACGTATCATTGCGCTTATGATAATGGTTATTGCTATACCGTTGTCAAATTATCTGATGAGTGTGAGCCAGTTTTTACTAGCAGGTATCTGGTTGATTGATGGAGATTTCAAAGCAAAATACCAACGATTAAAGTCTAATCCTGTATTCTGGATTTTAATTTCCCTGTTTCTGATTCATTTGCCTGGTTTAATTCATACTTCTGCATTTGAATATGCATCCCAGGATCTCCGCGTAAAGCTTCCGCTGATAATTCTTCCAATCCTCCTTGGCTCGTATGAGCCTATTAAACTAAAAGATATCCGTAAATTATTTGTGATTTACGTATATGCCTTAGTTGTAGGCTCCTTGTATGGCTTTTATCGTTATTTTTATGTTGACTGGGATGATATTCGGTTGATCATAAATTTTATATCCCACGTTCGTTTTAGCCTGAACCTTGTATTTGGTATCGTAATCTCAATTTATCTGTTCAACACCTCATCACAGGTTCTTGTCCGTAAAATTCACTGGATAGTACTGATTGCCTGGTTTGCTTTTTTTCTTTTTGTGCTTGAGTCTGTTACAGGTCTTTTTCTTCTCTTTTTTATCTTATGGGTTTTTGCTTTCTACCGTGCAATTGTTGCAAAAAAATCTGTACATAAGCTCATTCTCTGGATTGTAATATTGCTCATTCCGGTTTCAATCTTTACAATTGTAAGTGGTTATATGCGAAGCTACTTTTCATTGCCTGATTTAAATCCATCTGCTCTGCCTTTAAAAACTGCAAATGGAAATAATTATTCTCATACGTGGGATACAACTACTGTTGAGAATGGGCATATCCTTACCTTATTTGTTTGCGAAAAAGAGCTGAAGAAAGCCTGGGAAAAGCGAAGTAGGCTCAATTATGATGGAGCAGATCAGATAAAACAACCGCTTAAAAAAACGCTTCTCCGTTATTTAAATTCCAAAGGACTGACAAAAGATTCCGCAGGAGTAATGTCATTGACTGACCATGAAATTAAGGCAGTAGAACAAGGTTTTGCCAACGTTATTTATTGCAATAAGTTCAGTGTAAAGTCAAGATTATATAAAGTATTTTTTGAATATAGCTGTTACAAACACACAGGTCAATCACGAGGATATTCGGTAATTCAGCGAATTGTGTTATGGAAGGCTGCCTTGAACGTGATTGGGAAAAACTTTCTGTTTGGTGTAGGAACCGGAGATGTTCCTGATAAGTTTGAACAAGAATTGAAAAACATGAAGTCCGACTTACAAGATACTTCTTTACGAGCACACAATCAATACCTTTCCATTTTTATTGCATTGGGAATCTTTGGGTTTATGTGGTTTATGTTTGTCATGATTTATCCACCTCTTAAACTGGGGTTATTTAAAAACTGGATATTTGTTTCCTTATTTATCATTATTATGTGCAGTATGCTTACCGAAGATACTCTTGAAACCGAAGCAGGAGTAGTATTTGTAGCATTTTTTCTTTCTTTTTTTTATTTTACCGCACGAAAACTAATGGAATGGGAACCCGAAAAAAGGTAAGCATTGTCAGGATTTTGTTTAAAAATGAACCAGAATGAAAATTATCCGTTAATTTTACAATGAAAATCCTCACCATGAAAGAGAATACTCTACATATCAAATACGATGAATATGAAACGGAGAAAGAACTTTCTCCTGAATATTTATCACTCTTAACCAAAGCACGTGAAGCAGCAAGAGATGCTTATGCCCCCTATTCTAAGTTTCATGTTGGAGCAGCTTTAAAGCTGGAAAACGGGACAATTGTCACGGGTAATAATCAGGAAAACGCAGCATTCCCGTCTGGTTTATGTGCTGAACGTGTTGCCGTTTTTTCGGCAGCAGCGAATCATCCGGGGCAGGCCGTTGAGCTAATTGCCATTACTGCAAAAACTGAAGATTTTGAATTGAACCATCCGGTATCACCTTGCGGCGCTTGTCGTCAGGTACTAGCCGAATATGAGATACTTCATAAAAAACCAATGACAATTATTCTGGGTGGTGAAACCGGGAAAATTGTAGTTCTTAAGGGTATCGACAATCTCCTCCCACTCATTTTTGATGGTTCTGACCTAAAAAAATAAAACATGAAAAAACCTTGGATCGTGATACTTATTGGCATATTATGTTCATTCAGTGCCGATAAACCAGCATATAAAATATTTGATAAAGAAGGAGTAGTTACCAGCTATCAACAATTATTAAATGCTTCATTAAAATCTGACATTGTTCTTTTCGGAGAACTACATAACAATCCTATTGTACATTGGTTGCAGCTTGAACTCACCAAAGATTTACATACGCAGCTTGGACAAAAACTTATTTTGGGAGCCGAAATGTTTGAAGCTGACGATCAGCTTATTTTGAATGAGTATCTGAATGGAAGAATTAAAGACTCGCAATTGGATGCGGAAGCAAAACTCTGGCCAAATTATAATACAGACTATAAACCTCTGTTAGATTTTGCAAAAAAGAATACATTGAATTTTATAGCTACAAATATTCCCCGCAGATATGCTGCTATGGTTAGCAAATCCGGATTTGAGGTATTAGATAGTTTAAATCCAGAAGCCAGAAATTATTTCATGCCGCTACCAGTAGCTTATGATGCGGAACTTCCCTGCTATAAAACTATGCTGAAAATGGGAGGAGGTCCAATGGGACATAAAAATCTTAATCTGCCAAAAGCCCAGGCCGTGAAAGATGCAACAATGGCTTACTTTATCCTGAAAAACTATCAGAAAGGAAACGTTTTTTTACATTATAACGGAACATATCATTCCGAGAATTACGAAGGAATTGTATGGTATCTGAGAAAGGCAAATCCTAAGTTAAAGATTCTCACAATTGCAAGTGTGGAACAAACTCAACTCGATTCATTGGAAGCCGGTTCGAAATCAATTGCCGACTTTGTACTAATTACTCCCGAATCGATGACAAAAACTCACTAAAACGTAAATATCAGGTTGATAAAGAAATTCCATACGGTTACAACCGCTATGGCAAAAAGCTTTGATACATAGAAATTCTTTTTGAATTTACTTACCAATATCCATAAAATAAGAGTATTAATTCCCAACCCAATAAGCGAGACCAATAAAAAACGAACATACTCTATTCCAATTTCGGGGTTGTGGCTATGAAATGTCCAGATACGGTTAAAAAAATAATTTGTACTTGCAGCTATCGTAAATCCAATGGCATTTGATACGTATTTTGGTATCTTAATCAGCTCTTTACACAAAAACGTAAACCCAAAGTCAACAAGAACACCACTGGCTCCTACTACTCCAAACTTTACAAATTTTTTAATTAGCTCTTCAGTCAGAAATGAAAACATGAGGTTGATTTTGGGAGTGCAAAAATAGCATTTTGTACCTTGCTATACTAAAATGAATTGTAAATTAACCGCAAAGTCATACCTATATAATGCCAATGGATACTAATGTACTAAATAGCACAATTAGACGAAGTCGACATTGGACGATATTGTTTATGCTTTTGACATCACATTTCTCCAATCGGTGTTAGTTCTCAGGTTGCAGTACGCGTGCCACATTTTTTTTCAGCAAATCATCCTGAAAAATGAAATCCGGAGCCGAAAACTGATTTTGGAGAACAATATTATCACTCAATTTAAATCCATTTTCGGAAACAGAATAAAATATTTTACGTTCATTCAGTGTTTTAGCAAGATATTCCTGCTCCGTTTGTCCCGGAGTTGGAATAAGAATTGCTTTCTTTTGTAAGACGATCATATCCATAATGCCAGAGTAACCAGATCTGCAAATTACTGTATCAGAGGAATGAATCAGCTCAAGAAATTTATCTGCTTTTAAATAATCATAAAGATGAACGTCACCATTCGTCTGTTTTCCAGACAGTTCATTATTAAGCAAGCCACAAATCAACGCACATCTTTTCCTCGATTTAGAAAACGCTTCAAGCAATAGATTTTGAAATTGTGTTCGTTGAGGCTCCGGGCCTGAAACAATGCCTAGATAATCATATTGTATTGAAACTGAACGAACTTCTTGCCGTTTAAATCGGCTTAAAATTCCAATATAATAACTTGACCTGGGTAAGACACCAGGATGACCCAGTTTGCCCGACAAACCTGGGAATTGAGAAATATCCGGTATCCAGCATTCATCAAATTTTCGTATAAATGAATAGTTTACAATCTGGATAATGGGATTCACAAATTTCCATATTCCGGGAGCTTGGATTTGTAACTGGTGTGTCATGAATATTGTTTTACATTTTTCTGACCACAAGCCATACCGGTTATCAGAAAAAACAATATCGACAGAATACTCGTCAATAATTTTTTGGAGTAGCTGATGCTCTGCTTTGATTTGTTTAAGATAAGCCGGAATTTCAAAAGCAATCTTTAATGCCAGAAACTTTCCTTTTGGGTAATGCATTGAAATTCCGGGTAACCGGATTATCAAAAGCTCCGGAAACTCTATTTTCAATAAATTGAAGGCATTCCCTTCCGCTGCCAGAAGAATGTTTGCACCCTGTGCCTGAAATTCACGGATAATTGGGATAATACGGGTTGCGTGACCCAAACCCCAATCGAGGGGCGAAATCAATATGGTTTTTGCCTTCTTCAAAGATTTTTTCATTTTTACAAAAATAGAAAAGATTTACAGTATATTTGAATACGGCAACGAAACGTATATGGAAACACTTTATCAGATAGCACTGACTCTGATTCCCGGTATAGGAGACATAACAGCCAAAAGACTTGTATCATACTGCGGTGGTGTAGAAGCTGTTTTTCGTGAAAAAGGAAAGAATTTGCTGAAAATTCCCAATGTGGGAGAAACTATTGCAAAGGCTGTGACTGAAGCCAATCCTTTTGCTCGTGCAGAAAAGGAGCTCATCTTCATTGATCGTTATAAAATTAAACCGCTGTTTTATCTCTCTCCGGATTATCCTCAGCGACTAAAGCAATGTACGGATTCACCAGTGATGCTTTACTACAAAGGGAACGCAAATCTGAACCATGAAAAGATCGTTGCTATAGTTGGGACTCGTAATGCTTCGGAATATGGAAAAGAAGTAACTGAAAAGCTTGTACGTGATTTAGCCTCTGATGATGTGTTAATTGTAAGTGGGCTTGCATATGGAATTGATACTGCATCGCATAAAGCAGCTGTTGAGCTTGAATTACCGACTGTAGGTGTTTTAGGCCATGGTCTTGACCGTATTTATCCATTTCAAAACAGAACATTAGCTGAACGAATGCTCGAAAACGGAGGGCTTCTTACGGAATTTCTCAGCGAATCGAAACCCGATCGTGAAAACTTCCCGAAGCGCAATCGCATAATTGCCGGAATGTGTGATGCTCTCGTGGTTGTTGAAGCTGCTAAGTCGGGCGGAGCTCTTATTACGGCTGAAATAGCAAATTCATACAATCGGGATGTTTTTGCTGTTCCCGGAAGACTTACGGATAATTACTCTGAAGGATGCAATTACTTCATCAAAACAAATAAAGCTGCTTTGCTCCAAAATGCAGACGATATCCGATATTTTATGGGATGGAAAAAAGACACTTCTCATTCTAAGCAGATTCAGAAGTCGTTATTTATCGAACTAAGCGGTGATGAACGAGTAATCTACGATTATCTGAATTTGAATGGAGAATCATCTATGGATGATCTGTGCCTGACCTTAAATCTATCAACTTCTAAGATTGCAGCAGCCTTGTTGAATCTCGAGTTTCAGGGAATTATTCGTGCAATACCCGGAAAAAGATTTAAGCTGGATTAAACAAGATTTTCTCATCCATATAGGGAATTACTGTTGGTAAATAAACTAAACTGGTTCTCTGCTGTTACTATTTACAGTAGAACAATTATTTGTGCCCTATGATACAAATTATTATAATTACCGCTGTTTTATTAGCATTAGCTGTGGCAGGATTTGCCATCAAAATGTTCTTTTTCAAGAATGCCGAATTTAAAAAAACTTGCGGTTCAGTTGACCCAAGCGGAAAACCTGTTCCATGCACCTGTGGAACAAATACAGAAGAAACCTGCGATAATAAAGGTAGGTGAAAGGTGAAGTGTTGACAAGAAGTGAGAAGTGGCGCCCCTAAAGTGGTCGAAGACCCTTTTGGTGGTGAAGAAAAGAAACACCCCTCAAAAATAGGTCGAAAACCCTTTGGACAGTGAAACATAAAAAGGCCCTTCAATCTTTTCCAATCTCTACAATCCTTCCAAGAAATCAGAGCAAGCTATTCTCCGATATACTTTGAGTATTTAATCCCGAATTTACGGGGAGGAAGGGCTTGTTTGGTAAAAGGCGGGTATGAGTTAAATTGCTGCAAACCATTTTTAATAATAGGAACACAGGCCTTTTCGCGTTCAACTGTATTATTTACGGCTGTCCAGGGAGCCCATGTAAAACGATTCGCCGATAGCATTTGATTTTTGTAACTTAATGAAATAGCAATTCCATCCGAAAGGGTATCCTGACGAAGCAGATATTGTTCTTTAACGATGTCATTCTGATAAACTCTGTGGATTACTCTTCGTTGTGTGGGGTCCCAAAAATAAAGGAAAGTCCAGGGAATGCGCACATTGATTTCACTGTTGCTCCAGATTACTGCATCCAGATTCTCAACAGGTTGTCCAACCTGTTTCAGTCGAAACTTACCAATATCCTGAACATCGGTTAAACGCAGACTGTTTTGCCATTGAAGCTCTTTCCAGGGTTTTCCATCTGTAGTGGTGGAATGTAGTTTTTGCTGAGCAGTAATAAAATTGTACTTACGGGTAAACCGATGCAAGCTATATGCTTCGGTAACATACAATTGTGCTTTTATCAGGTTTGCGCCAGCATCTGCAATAAGCTGTAACACAAATTCTGCACGATTGGTAACTATTTTGCCATTCGGGAGTTTGGATTCCCCCAGATCGGAACGATAAGTATCAAATGCAATATAAAATGTATCGAGAGGCTCTATTTGATTCTTGAGATTTAGCTTAAGATGAAAAAACTGGTTATCATAGGCAAGGTTTAAAGAATCAATATATGCATTGGATATATTCATATTCTGATAATTGAGGGGCACCCCGGTTTCGAAACTTATTAATCCGAAGTTTTGTTCCGGGCTAACAAGATTATGCCAAAAAGCACGGGTAGCGGTATTTTCCATGTAACCTTCCACTATCCAGGTACGCTTAAACCACTCATCGATCCAGGCAAACATAGCTCCACCAGCACAATTTGCATCCTGAATATTATGCAATAACCGTATATCGTATTCTCCCTGAAGTTGCTCGGTATGGCCGCCATGATGCATTTCGGTATAGGCATAATGTG
Organism: Bacteroidales bacterium; assembly: GCA_963667975.1. Lineage (GTDB taxonomy): Bacteria > Bacteroidota > Bacteroidia > Bacteroidales. The sequence goes on along the minus strand of OY764079.1, from coordinate 1,326,374 downwards.
CATTACCCCATGAAGAGGGAACTCCAAACTCTGCAATTAGTAACGGTCGATTGGAATAATGCTCCTTAAGCTCCTTAAGATATCCAACATATCCATTTGCCCCCTGGTTGTCAGAAAAGGTCTGATAATATGGCTCCTGACTCATGAAATCAGGATAATACGGATAGGCATGATAACTGGCAAAATAACCTGCAGGAGCATCCACAATACTGATTCCTTTCAAATCAATCGACATCCAGTCTTCGAATCCATCAGGTGGCTGCGTTTCGGTTGGGTGCTGTATCGGGTCAAGAGTTGGCCAGGAAGACACACTTACCGGACGATCTACATGATAGTTAGAGCGTTCATAAGTAAGTAACTTATCCAATCGCTCGGTAAACCATGCTTCGGTAGGGCTGCATTGCGTATTGCGTAAATTAGAACCAGTATATTGATTAACACCCGTATGCGCAAGCTCAGTTGCTTCTACCTCGAACGGATCAATTTCTCTTCCGATAATATAAGCCAAAACCCATCTGGAAATATTGGTTGTGTAAGTTCCAAATGCCCGACCCAAACGGGGAGCAATAACATTGTTTCCATGAACACAATCGATTACTTCCTTTACACTTTTGTCAAAATCGCTGGTTCGGGAATAAAGATCCATAGACGGATTTACATTATCAGGCTCATCCAGCCAAATACCCTGAATCACAAACAGCGGACTATCCGGATGCAACGTATTATATTCATTCAGCATTTCATAAAATTGAGGAGGATGCAGAGTATATAAACGAATTACATTAAACCCAATATCTCCAATTTTCGCGAGCCAGCGTTTATGATCACTTGCCGGAACATACTGAATTTCACCGGGTGATTCATTCGGGCGGGAAACTCCATAATTCATCCCTTTCACAAATATTGGATTATATATGCCGCTCGGATTCCAAACACCCAGATAATTTCCGGTACAGGCAAAGGGTACAGGTAAAGATTTTACGGACAAATTCACTACCCTCGAATAGGGGATTCCTACATTTATCTTTTGTGTTGGTTCAACAGAAATTGCTCTTATATCTACTTTAAATGTGTAGGCTCCGTTTGTAGAAAGAATTGCATTTCCTAAATTAAACGCTATGGGTGGATCGTCATATTTACTTTCGTAAACAATCAGTTTCGTCGAAGTTTTTCGCTTATAGAATTCCAGCGTACAAATGTAAATTCCTGAACCTACACGCATTCCTGCATCCGTTTCGCGCGACCATAAATATTGGTGCATTCCTTTGGTGAGGTTTCCTTCATATAAAACCTTTAGCAATTGTCCGGTAATTGAATAGATTACAATACGCGCAGGACCGTCCCTGTCAACATATATTGGAATAAGCACTTGGTTTCCGAATGGATTAGGTACAGGAGGATAGAGCAAATAAGGTTCAGTAGTATCAAGTTTGGGCAAACTCGACTCGGGAAAAGGCATTGATATTTTGTATTCACCGTTTACATTTGTAACCGTTGAATCCATGAGTGTCGTATCCTTTTCACTCGTAAATTTCACATGAGCTCCAGCCACAATGTTTCCGTAATTATCTTTTACAGTGCCTGTTATGGTTATACTGCCAAGCTGCGCATACGATTGAAGGCCGAAACATATTGCCAGTAAGAGTACTATTTTACGCATAATTCTATTTCCTGCTCTAATACTATCTTGATTGATAGTTACAACAAAAATACACTCATTTTGCTTAATAGTATATATTTCAATAATTAAATAAAATTTAATCTCTTTATCCACTCAATTTAAATCCGTGAATTGAATCGAAAGTGTAATTTTGCACTCTATGTTTACGATACTCAATCTTACTGTACAATTTTCTGGAAATGAACTATTTTCTCAGATCACTTTCAATGTAAATCCGAATGATCGGATTGGTCTTGTGGGGAAAAATGGTGCCGGAAAATCGACTATGCTTAAAATTATTGCCGGGCAAATGGAACCGGAAACCGGAAATATTGTGATTCCAGACGGGAAAACGGTGGGTTATCTTCCTCAGGAAATGTTTCCCGACAGTCATAAAACTATTTTCGACGAAACACTTACAGCTTTCGAAGAGTTGAATCGTCTGGAAAAGAAAATTGAAGTGCTTACACACGAAATCACAAACCGGACAGATTATGAATCGGATAGTTATCATAAACTGGTTCAGCAATTAAGTGAATGCAACGAACGTCATCATATTATCGGCGGAACCAACAAAGATGCTGAAGCAGAAAAAGTTTTGATGGGATTGGGATTCGAACGGAGTGATTTTATCCGTTCGTGTACCGAATTTAGTAGCGGATGGCAAATGCGCGTAGAGCTTGCCAAAATTCTTCTGAAGCGTCCGGATTTACTGCTTCTGGACGAGCCCACCAATCATCTTGACATCGAATCTATCCAATGGCTTGAATCTTTTCTGACTAACTATCCCGGTTCGGTGATGCTGGTTTCTCACGACCGGACCTTCCTCGATACCGTTACAAACCGGACTATCGAAATTGTTTCAGGACGAATTTATGACTACAAAGCTTCATATTCCGATTTTGTGGAACTGCGTGAAGAACGTCGTCAAAGTCAGTTGGCTGCTCTTACAAGCCAGCAGCGTGAAATTGCCCAGATTGAGAACTTTGTTGAACGTTTCCGTTACAAGGCCACCAAGGCAAAACAGGTACAATCGCGTCTGAAAATGCTCGATAAAATGGAACGCATTGAAATTGACGATAAAGAAAACAGTGCGATCCATTTCAAATTTCCTCCGGCTCCACATTCCGGAATTATTGTAGTTGAGGCCAGGGAACTGGTGAAAAACTATGGTGAAAAAAATGTATTGAACAAGATTGATTTTACACTCGAAAAAGGCGAAAGCGTAGCCTTCGTAGGCCGAAATGGCGAAGGAAAATCAACCTTTTCTCGTATTATTGTAGGAGATCTTGACTATGAAGGTCATTTCCGTCTTGGGCATCAGGTCAGCGTGGGTTATTTTGCACAAAATCAATCAGCGTTGCTTGATGGAGAATTAACCGTTTTCGACACACTCGATCAGATTGCTGTAGGAGATATCCGCACTAAACTTCGTAACATTCTTGGTAGTTTTCTTTTCAGTGGTGAAGATATTGATAAGAAAGTAAAGGTTCTCTCAGGGGGAGAAAAGGCTCGTCTTGCATTGGCAAAATTATTACTGACACCCGTAAATCTTCTGGTTTTAGATGAGCCCACCAACCACCTTGATATGGTGTCGAAAGACATTCTCAAGAACGCACTTCTGCAATATGACGGGTCGTTGATTATTGTATCGCACGACCGTGATTTTCTGCAAGGATTAACGGATAAAGTAATTGAATTCCGCAATCATCAAATCAAAACTCATATTGGTGATATTCAGGAGTTTTTAGAGAGTCGGAAACTGGAAGATTTAAAAGAACTGGAGCAAAAAACAGGCAAACAGAGTCAAAGCCAGATCGTCGAAGCTTCGGTAGAAAAGCTCAACCGGGAACGTAAAAAAGAACTGGAACGTGAACTTCGGAAATACAGAAATAAACTGGAACAGTGTGAATCGGAAATCACAAAACTGGAAGATGAGCAGGCGAAACTGAACAAAAAGCTCGAAAACATTCATCTTGAAGAAAGTAATGACAAGATGAATCAGATTTTTACCCGTTACAATGAAGTGAATAAAATTCTGGACGAAAGGATGTTGCTCTGGGAAGAAATTCACAATCAAATCACTGAATTTCAGGATAAAAACTACTAAAAATGAAACGATTCTTCATATACATGTCCCTCGTTTCCGGAATACTGTTCTTTTCTTCAACAGCCATAAGAGCTCAGAAAAGTGAACAAAAATGCTGGTTCGACGAAGCAGGTTTTGCCACCGGATTTTGTTTTGTAGGCGAAAAGCTTCCGGAAGGAGGTGAATACAAACCTTTGTTGCTTTTAGGACAGTTTACCCGCAAGCTTGGAAATCCGGAAAAAGCCAGAGGTTTTGAATTTATTGCAGAACCTCAGTTTAATCCTGTTTCAGTTAATGGATCTTTTCGTGAAGCTGATTTTGGAGTGAACCTCGCCATCCGGTTTCGACAGAATTTATGGAAAGGAGCTGATTTCTATACGCAGATTGGAACAGGACCTCATTACATCACTATCCGTACCTCTATGCAGGCGCATGGTTATATTTTTTCTGATAACCTTGCCGCAGGTTTTCATCAGAAAATAGGCAATGGATATACACTTCTCACGCAGCTTCGTTTCCGGCATATCTCCAATGCTAACCTGATGAAACCTAATCTTGGAATCGATAACTTTTTTGTTATCTTTGGAATCTCTAAATCGTTATCGATTCATTAGAAATTTCATAAGCCATGAAACGTTTTTTACTTGCAGTTTTTCGTTTTGTATATAAAACGATCTTTTTCATTGTTGCTTTATTTTTATTTGTATCGCTGGTCCTTTACATTTGGGCCCCAATCTACCATTTTCCCGAGCCCAAACCTTTCAGCGGAAAAAACTGGCATAATCCTTATCAACATCTTGACACCTTAAACTGGAAACGGGCAAACTTTCACGGACATACCAATGCATGGGGGAAAGTTGCTGATGGCAAAAAAACTACGATAGATGATATTTTAAGAGTGTATGGAAAGGAGTTGAATTACGATATTTACTCTATTTCCAATTACCAGAAAATCACTATCCCGGAAGGAGAAGAGGCAACCTGGATTCCAGGCTATGAGCATGGTTTCAGCCTCAAAAAAGCACATCACGTAATTATTGGAGCCGACAAAGTGGTTTGGTATGATTTGCCTTTCTTTCAATCAACACATCATAAGCAATACATTCTGAATCAGCTCAAAGGGCATTCGGATATTGTGGCCATTGCTCATCCGGGTTTCCGAAACGGGTTTAATACCCATGATTTTGAGAAACTTGGGAATTACGACCTTTTTGAAGTTCTCAACAACTTTATCACATCCTCCGAACTTTGGGATGTAGCACTTTCTTCCGGTCATAAAGCCTACTTACTTGCCGATGACGATGTACACAACTTTACCAATACCAACGAAACCGGGCGAAAGTTCACAATGATTCACGTATCAACAACTGAGCGCAAAGAAGTTACCAGTGCTTTAAAAGCCGGGCATTCGTATGGTGTAGATTTAAAACTGATTGATCAGGAACCTTTAGCTAACAAACGTAAGCGCATCGATTCTTTACCTGTTCCGAAATTCATCAAGCTTGTAGGCGATACCCTCTGGGCAATGGCTGGTGATACGAACACGCACTATCGTTTCATTGGACAGAAAGGAAAGGTGCTGGCAGAAATCAATGGTGAAGATTCCGTTTCATATATTCTGAAACCCGAAGATACTTATGTACGAGTAACAGCCATGCTTGCCGACAGTACTTTCTATTTCTTCAACCCTGTAATCCGTTACGACAAAACAGTTCCCGAAAACATTTCGGAAGCGACCATCAACCAACCCATTACCTGGGTTTTGCGTAGCATAGGGACAATCATTTTAATAATTTTCTTTTTCTCATATTTTAAACGCAGACGTCGCAATGCACGAAAAGCCCGTCGATTACGTTTGTTAAAAACAACTCCAAGAAACTGGTAAGGTTTGTGAAAGATTCTATCACGAGGAACATTTTTGACCTAAATATAATCAAAAATCATACTTCAATCCTTCAGGTGCATCCATCAGACTGAGTTTCCAAAACCGAAAAACTTGTTTCCTTTTTGAAACAGTATAATGTTTTTAATCTTAAATTCATTTGGAGGTTTACATTTTATTCTTACCTTTGCAGCCGCAAAACAGAAATTGAAAAGCAAAAGTCTTATGAAACTTATCCAAATTAACACCATCCTCGCAATGGTCTTTACTCCGGAAATATCGGATCGGGTAGGTTTGTGCACTTTGCACATGTAGTAAACTTTCGTTTTCACTATAAACAAACCCGATCAAAAACATTGATCGGGTTTTTTGTTTTATCTCTCAATCAAACACAATGAACAAGCTCAAACAACTTTTACACAAACAGAGAAGTAATTCTGATTCGAAACGAAACTTCTCTTATTACTGGAAACTGATTCGCGATGCGCTGAATGGCTCCGAACAGGATTTTACCAGTCTCAGACTCAGCAAAGCCATCATCCTGCTTGCCATCCCTATGGTATTGGAAATGATGATGGAATCTGTTTTTGCTATTGTTGACATCTTCTTTGTTTCTAAACTGGGTTCCGATGCCGTTGCAACAATCGGTCTTACCGAATCGCTTATGACATTGGTATATGCTCTTGGCATAGGATTTAGTGCCGGAACAACTGCTATTGTTGCACGACGTATTGGTGAAAAGAATGAGAAAGAGGCAGCCAGATCGGCTATACAAGCAATATTTCTTGGAATTTTCGCCTCATTTATCTTTTCAATCCCCGGAATTCTTTTTCCGAAGCAATTATTGCTGATGATGGGTGCTACCCAATATGCTGCTGATAATTATTCAGGTTTTACAGCCGTAATGCTGGGAAGCAACGTAGTGATCATGTTGCTTTTCATTATCAATGCCGTATTTCGCAGTGCAGGAAATGCCGCTATCTCCTTGCGGGTTCTTGTTCTTGCCAACAGCATAAACATCATCCTTGACCCTATTCTGATTTTTGGACTGGGGCCAATTCCTGCATTTGGGATAGAAGGTGCTGCAATTGCCACGGCAACAGGTCGCGGAATTGGAGTACTTTTCCAGATTTACATGCTGATTATCGGCAAAGGCAGGATCCGAATCAGACTTCATGAACTGACCATCCATTGGAACACCATGCTACAACTCGTGAAACTTTCTACCGGAGGTATTGCTCAATATCTTATTGCCACAGCAAGCTGGGTAGGACTGGTACGTATCATCTCTATTTTCGGAAGCGGCGCCGTTGCCGGATATACAATTGCATTCCGGATTATCGCATTTATGCTTCTGCCATCGTGGGGATTGAGTAATGCTGCGGCTACACTGGTTGGGCAAAATCTGGGAGCAGAAAAGCCATTCCGTGCCGAACGTTCAGCTTGGATTACCGGATTTTTCAACATGGGATTTTTGGGAATTATCTCACTTATTCTCATCATCTTTCCCCACTGGTTTATCACTTTTTTTTCAAAAGATGCAAGTGTTATCGAACATGGAGTTCAATGTTTACAGATTGTAAGTTACGGATTCCTGTTTTACGCCATGGGGATGGTTATGAGTCAATCGCTCAACGGGGCCGGAGACACTTTCACTCCTACACTTTTAAATTTCATCTGTTTCTGGATAATAGAAGTTCCGTTGGCATATCTTTTGTCCATCACGTTTCATCTCGAATCAGGAGGCGTTTACTATGCAATAATCATTGCCGAAAGCATATTGACCATCTTGAGCGCATATATGTTCTATCGCGGTAAATGGAAACTTAAAAAAGTGTAGAGAATACTTATTATGATTAGATTATAGGTTGTTAAGGTCTTCCCAAAAAGCCCTTAATAACCTATAACTTTTAAATTATCGACCTCTTTACCAGTTTACCTTTTCGCGACGAACAGGCATTGTCATACAGCGGGCACCACCACCACCGCGCGAAAGCTCAGACCCTTCAATCGTTACCACAAAACGTTCGTAATGTTTCATATCCGTTTTCCCCGATGCAATTTCGGAAGCCGTTAAAACCTCGAAACCATTTTTATTAAGTGCTTCTATTGTATTGATATTTCGCCCGTAACCGATAACTTTCCCGGGAGCCATCGCAAAGAAGTTGGCACCACTGTGCCATTGTTCGCGCTGTTGAATCCATGAATCATCAGTTCCCCCGCACATAATCGGATTCAGATCAAATTTCAAATCTTTAAGTACTTCAAATAATGTATCTCTGCGACGAATAAAATCAACCTTTCCATTATCAATACGAATATGAACCGCCTGATATTTACTATGTTTCATCACGATAGGTTCGTATGCCATGCACGCATTCACATCGAGGAAGGTAAACACCATATCGAGATGGATGAACGATTCGGGACTATGCGGAAGTTCCTGAATCACAATATTCATCAGAGTTTTCTTTTCTTTAAATCGCTCAATAAGGAAGTCTATTGATTTCGAATTGGTACGTTGGCTTAACCCTATCACCAGCACGTCTTCACGGGCAATTAAGATATCGCCGCCTTCCATTGTAATGTCCGGATCAAAATCTTTGAAAGCCGTAGGATTAATTACTTTATGACTGAAGTTTGGATTATGCATAAAAATAGTTTCCATGATAAGGGCTTCCCTGTCGCGCACCACATTAGCCATACGGCAAATCAACACCTGATTATGCATAGAAACAGAAGCATCGCGCATGTAAAAGAAATTATGAAGAGGCTGAAGAGAATATCTGTCTTCACTTAAAAACTTCGTAAGATTATCCTTTTGCATTTCCACACCTTCGATCAAAGCACAGGCAAGTTGTTTTTCGTTCATCGCCAGAAGCTCATGATAAATAGGGTATGCATTTTCGTTCACACAGATTTTATAAACCAGATCTCGTTTAACCTTCTCGTTTTTAAGTGTTTCTATGAGAAGATTATCCATTTCGAAGGTTTTCGTAAACTTGCTTAATACATCATAAAGCTGCTGGTATTCATAAGAAGCTATCGATAGGTTTAAGATATCACTGTAAAGAGCGCGTTCGGCATTTTTGGGAGTCATATTTTCAATTTCGCGCCCTGGTTTGTGCAAAATAACTCCTTCTAATTTTCCGATTTCCGAGAACACCTGAACCTTCATAAAATTTAGCTATTGTAAATTAAGCAATTACGATTTTACATCGCTTTTTTTTAACGGTGCAAAGTTCTGCTTTTTTATCCAGAGTTCAAAGTATTGTTTACAATGGAATTTATGCCCACTAAGAATCTAACGAAAACTTTCTGAACCGGGAATTGAACGTATAAGTTTACGGGTGTATTCTGAGCCGGGATTTCTGTAAAGTTCATCCGCTTCTTTAAGTTCTACCAGTTTCCCTTTTTGCATCACCATCACCCTGTCGCTCATATAGCTTACCACCGACAAATCGTGCGAAATAAATATGTATGTAAGTTTAAAATCATGTTTTAATTCATTCAACAAATTAAGAACCTGTGCCTGAACAGAAACATCCAATGCCGAAACTGATTCGTCACAAATCAGTAATTCCGGTTCCATTGCCAATGCTCTTGCAATGCAAATCCGTTGACGCTGTCCTCCTGAAAACTCATGAGGATATCGATAAAAATGAGATGGCTCCAACCCTACCCTTTCTAGTAATTTTTCAACACGTTTTTTCTGCTGACGCTCATCTCCCGCCAGTTGATGGATTTTCAAAGGTTCCAATATGGCATTTCCAATACTAATCCGGGGATTAAGTGATGAATACGGATCCTGAAATACAATTTGAAGTTTACGACGCATCTGCTTCATCTGTCTATTTGAAAGCAATCTGAGATCAATTCCATCATAAACAATTTTGCCCTGACGAGATTCAATCAATCGAAGAATTGCCCTTCCAAGAGTGGTCTTGCCACAGCCGGACTCACCAACTAATCCCAACGTCTCTCCTTTGAATACCGAAAAATTCATCGAGTTTACAGCAGTATATTCTTCAATAATCTTCCCCAGCCAATTTTTCTTTACTACAAATTTAACTTCAAGATTTTCAATGTTTAACAAAGGTGTTTGACTGTACAGATTTTCATGTATCGTTTTTCTGTCAACTCCTGAATAATTAACTATTGATGACTTTTCAAATGATTCTCCGGTAATAAAATCACTTACAGTCAGTAATTTATCAGGCCTAAAGCCTAAGGTTGGGCGACATGCAATCAAGCCTTTGGTATATGGATGTTGAGGTTGATTAAAGATAATGTTTGACTCTCCTTGTTCAACAATATTTCCTTTATACATTACAAGCATCCGATGCGCAATTTGTTTGACAACGCCCAAATCGTGAGAGATAAACAAAACTGCCATTCCATATTTTTGCTGAAGCGACTGAATAAGCTCCAGAATAGACTTTTGCACTGTAACATCCAAAGCAGTGGTAGGTTCATCTGCAATTAAAAGCTGAGGCTTGCAGGCTATCGCCATTGCAATCATTACACGTTGTTTCTGTCCACCCGAAAGTTCATGAGGATACGCATTAAATACACGTTCCGGATTGGGGAGCAGTACCTCTTTAAATAATTGAATTACCTCTTGTTTTGCATCCCGAAACGATTGTTTTTTATGTTTCATCAACGTTTCATACACCTGGAAGCCGCATTTCAAAACCGGATTCAGCGAAGTCATCGGCTCCTGAAAAATCATTCCTATTTCATTCCCTCGAATTGTTTGCAATTCATTTTCAGTAAGTTTTAGCACGTTTACAGTACTTCCATCCCGTTTTTGAAATAAAATTTCACCCTCTTCTATCTTTGCATTTGGAGCAAGAATTCTCAATACAGACAAGGATGTTACAGATTTTCCAGAACCGGATTCCCCTACAACCCCTAAAGTCTCTCCTTTATTCAAAGAAAAATCAACAGAGTGAATTGCAGAAACATACCCTTCTTCTCCTTTAAACGAAACTTTAAGATTTGAGATTTGAAGTAAGACTTGTTCAGATAGTGAATTCATAAGTGGCGAAGATACAATTTTAGAAGAAAATTCTTTTCTCCCTGCATTATATTCTTTACTATTTTTAATACAATAAGAGCCTGTTTAAAAAAGATTTTATCTGGTAAAAAAAAATTTCCCGATTCTCGGGACTCAGTCTGACAGCTATAATCCTATACGTTGTCATATTGAGCCCCGAAAGTCGAGAAAATACATTATGATTGTAGCATTTTATGGCTACTCCTGACTCATGATGGTTGAGAGAATATACTTCTCTTTTCCGGCATCCATCACAGGTACTTTATCGAAAAAGTAAAGCATTTTATGCTTGAGGTAAATATTAAAGTAAGATGTTTCATTCCTGAGTATCAACTGATTTCTATCAATCTCATCCTTAGAATAAAGCATTCCCTGCTTTAGTTCTGGGCCGTTACAGGTATTTTCCGTCATGTGTGTAGTTATTGTTGTGATGAATAATTGTATATTATGCCTTATGCTTCTGTTTTACGGTACTTATTCACCACCGCCGAGCCTACATAAATTACCCCCAACAACAACAATACAGTAAGACCACCATCAACGGGTGCTCCGCCTCCTATAGGACCCGAACCACCTGCTCCGCCCGTGGCGGCTCCGCCTCCTCCGGTACCTACTGGCGGCTTCGGTGGTGCAAATAACAATGAGCAATTCAATCCTACAATTATCACGGTCAATAATATTTTCTTTATCATCGTATGTTCTCCTTTTTTTTAATTTGCCCGGGACAGGCCTTTCCTGCCCGGGCTTTGTTGTTTGTCTTTATTTGTTTTCCTCGTTTTATTTTCTACTTTATCACTACCTTTTCGGTATAAACCTGGTTATTCACAACTACTTTCACCACATAACTTCCCGGTGATTGGCCGTTCAGATCGATGCTACTGTAATCTTCTGTACTGTTTACCGATTTTACAACCTGTCCCAGTATATTATAAACCATAATCTGGTTAACTTTCCCTCTAATATAAACAGTATTGTCTGATTCATAGATGTATGGTTTGAGCGATTGGTTTTCTTCAATGGATGTACTTGTGTTGAAGTGTAGCAAAAAGCGCGATGCATCGTCTGTTTTTGAAGATGTAAAGTTATATATGGGATGGCTCTGCAGGTTTTGAGTGGCTCCTGTTTTGAGGTCTTCCAGTATAATCGTACTTACGTTGTCAAAGACTCCGATCTCTGTTGCTTTTATGCTATAATTTCCATCAACTCCTGCCGTAAATTTAACTGGCACAGTCTGGTTTTGGGATGTTTGCGGAAGAATATTGATTGCGTAGTTCTTACTGTACTTTTCCGAGTAGAGTGATGGTGCGGTGGCCTCACTGGTCATCCATTTTTCAGATCCCTCTGAACCCGGATTGGTTGTAAAGTAAACTACGGTTTCATCATTGAAGCTGTTTGTTGTTCCGCTTACTTTTAACCGGATAAGATTATCTGGTATAGTTCCCGATTTCAGATACGTGGTGGATTCATGTACACGAACACTATTGTTCATCACTACATTTCCATTACCTTGTGAGCTTACAAAGAAGGACTGGCATGGAGCTATGTAACGGCTTCCTCCATTTACTCCGATAAATCCATTGTACGTTGCAAACTGCATATTGGAGTGGTTCCAGATAAAGATTGAGTTATCACTGGCTACTGATTTATCCCAGCCCGAAGAAGCATCCCAGTCAATAGCTGACGGATATGGATTGGGGATCAGGTTATAACCTAAGCCGTATTTTGTCATGGCAAAGCTCTTGCTCCCGGTATTGGGGTTTCCTATAAACTGTAACATTTTGGGTTGGTTGCTGGCATTCAAATAGCTTGTCACAAAACCTCTGTCAGGAACTACATTATCATTTCCGGTAATCCCCACGTAATTATCATTTATTTCGTCATAGCTATCCAATAAACAGTAACGGAATACATTCCCGGTTTGTCCTGTACCCCATCCTCCCTGAATGGTATTGCTGATTGGAATCCCTAACTGGTGGAAGGTGTTGGCCGGCAGGTATTTTTCTATCTTGGCAGTACCTGCTCCGGAATAGCCGTTATCTAACAATGATCCACTTCCGGTGGAATCTGATTTCACAATCATGCCCTGTGCTCCCAGTAAGGTTATGGTGCCATTTACCGTTAATGCTTTACCTGGTTCTACGCTCACACTTGCCCCACTAGCCACCGTAAGATCATTACAGATTGCCGGATTTCCAGGCAAACTGGTTACACTTGGTTGATTTACTGGCGTGGATGAAATAGTGATATTGCTGATACTTGTCGGAACCTGATTGTTACTCCAGTTTCCTGCTTCATTCCAATCTGTTGATATCGCTCCTGTCCAGCTTACTTCATTGGAGAGTACGGTAAAGTCCTGTGTTACACTGCTGGCAGCATTGTAATATGCATTACCTGACTGACTGGCTGTTATCTGCGTGGTACCTACTCCTATTATGGTTACGGTTTTTCCACTGATCGTTGCCACATTCGGATCACTACTAACATAGCTTAATCCCAATGCTGAACTGCTGCTTCCTACAAGGTCAAAGTCGGCTTCTCCCAGCATTTTACTTGCCGGTGCGGCAAAGCTTATGGTCTGGTCGCTCTTGCTTACCGTTAAGGTAGCCGTAGTGCTTGCACTACTATATATTCCACTGGCTGCCTGCGTAGCAGTTATGGTCGTAGTACCGGCTCCGGTTATGGTTACAGTATTGCCTGATATTGTTGCTACTCCTGTATTATCACTTGTATAGGTAAAAGCTCCTGTACTGGCTGATGTGGGATCTACAAGGGTAAATGATGCATCGCCGTAAGTCTTGGTAATATTGGCAAAGGTTCCTAACTGGAATGGGGTTACGCTTTGTTGTGTTCCATAAGAAGTCCCTTGTGCATTGGTCGCATAGGCTCTTACATAATAAGTTGTCCCTGCTGTAAGGCCGGTTATTGAGGAGGTAAAGCTACCAGTTCCGGTTCCGTCGTTTGTTATACTGCTACTGATGGTTGGGTTCTGGCTGGTGCTCCAGCATACCCCTCTTGCTGTTACGGTAGAACCACCGTCACTTGTTACATTTCCTCCACAAGTCGCACTGTTTGAACTCACATCACTTATAGATGTAGTACTTACCACCGGCGGATTAATAAAGTGAGTAATTCTCACAAAGCCATTTCCACTTTGCTGATTAGCAGTAGTAGTCCCATTTAAAACACCGCCAATATAGGATGAGCCACCGCCGCCGCCGCCATGATCGCCACCGCCGCCGCCATACCAACCGCCGCCGCCGCCGCCACCTACTGTATTTGCAGCTAATAATGCATTGCCTCCTTGCCCAAAGCTCCCTGGTGTACTTTTCGCATAATAATTACTTCCATTACCTCCTGCACTTTGAGTTCCTCCATGTCCACAAAAATTATCTCCAATATAACCTTCTGCACCCCTTCCATCACCTCCGGTTAATCCCCCTCCATAACCACCAATTTCTGTAGCTTGATTGGTTGCACCGCCGCCGCCGCCGCCAACAATCACTCTATTGTTCAACCCATAAGGAGATGTTCTAACATCGCTCGCGCCACCTCCACCACGTGAATAGGTATCACTATAGCCTGCTCCACCTCCGTTATAACCTCCAGAAGAAGTTGTAGGTTGTTGACCAACATAAACGTATAACACCTGACCAGGCGTTACTGCTAACGTTCCCTGTGCATAACCTCCTAAACCTCCTAAATTATTATACGTTCCCCCTTGTGCTCCCCATACGTTTATTGTTATAGACGTTACACCTGATGGAACCGTCCAATATTGGACTCCTCCCGTGTATGAAAAATCCACATTTACCTGGGACTTCACATTGAAATTAAGCATTATAAGTATAAACGTTAAAATATACCCAGCCGTCCATTGCCTCTGTTTTTGCCGATAGATTCCGTAAGAGAAAAAAAGTTCGTTACAAATTTGCTTTGCCGAAAAATATGAATCCGGGCATCCCTTATTCATAATTGATCGATCTTGATTTTGAAATTGTAGTTGTGTATCCATATGTAAATTAAAATTGGTTCCTAATATCATTATTCTCCAAGTTCAAAAATACACTCATGAAAAGTCCACATCAATTTAAACTTCTCCGGATTCTTTAAAATTAAAGAATCCGGAGAAGTTTATAAAACACTATTTATAAGGAAATTAGCAGCTAACACACTAACGAAGTCATCCCAATCTGGTTTTTAACGGCATCCTGACTAAGTTTTTTATACGTAGATGGGCTTACACCTGTAAACTTTTTAAACGCAGTATAAAATGTGGATGTTCCTTTAAAGCCTACAATTTCGGCAAGGTATTCAATTTTATAATTTCGATACTCATCACTGTTTAAATGCTTGCAAGCCTCTTTTATTCTAAGCTCGTTTATGTAATCATTAAAGTTAACTCCATAATGCTGATTAATTAGTTGAGAAAGGTAAGTTTGATTCGTATTGAGCTTACCAGAAAGCTCCGCTAACGTTAGCCCACTATCAAGAAAATACATTTCCGACTTCATTAGTTGTTCAAGCCTCTCCAGTAGTTGATCATTTCGCTTTACTGAATTACTGGTCAATAACTGATCTTCTAACTCCAAAACCTCTGACGTTCGCTTCACCAATTGTTTATTTATCTGATGCACTTTTCTTTTCTGATAATAAATGATCAATCTAATTATCACCAACATTCCTATTACAACTACCAACAAAGCAATAATAAAATGTTGTTGCTTAATAATTGATTGATAATTCATCTGTGATTGCTTAAGATTCTTCATTGAAAGGATCAGAGGTGATGATGCAAGAATGATTTTATTCTGCACTATTTCATCTTTCGATGAAATCTGAATTATTGAATCTTTTAAACTTTCTGATTTTGAAATATAATAATTTCGTTTTGCTACATCATGTTTCCTGACAAAATAGGATGTTAAGAATTTACTTATATCTAACTGCAAAGATATGTTTGATACAGATTTTGCATTTTGCATTGCGGAATCAGCATAGTTTTCAATCATTTGTAAATTGTCAAATTGCAAATATGATCGAGATAAATCAAAATACACTTCTGAAAGTCTTGATTCCGACCCTGCTAGTTTTGCACTTTGCAACGACTGCTTATAATAGCCAAGTCCATTTTCCAAATGATTATTCAGAATTTCTTTTTCTGCCATCAATTTATAGAAATCTGATTTTGTTTCATAAAATGCAATTACAAAAGACTCTTTATCAACAACTTTAATATACAAGCTATCTCTTTCAAAAACATCTAAAATACGCTTTGATTTCCTGCAATAATAATCTATGGAGTCCGTTTGTTCTAGTTTGAAAAAAACTGATGCCAAGTAATAATAATATCGAGCTCTGACCAAATCATTCGGATCTTGAATAATATTAATAGACTTATGGAAATAGTTAATCGCCAACGGATACTTACCAAGCTCTCTATAAACCAACCCTATATTGCTCAAAGCCAGAGAAGTTGCAAAAACGCAATCATGATCCTTTGCTATTGTATAAGATTGTTTATATAATTCTATCGCACGGTCATATAATTTATTCCGATAAAGAATATTGGCATTATTAATGAAAAAATACGGATTTTCAAGGGGTAAATCAGGATGCTTCGAGTAAATTTCTAAAGCTTTTGTCATACAATCTAAAGCTTTGATATCATCCTTTTTTCTGTATTGATATAAATCAGATAACTTATCGTAGGTATTTAATCGCTCCATATTTTCACCCATCGAATCAAAAATATGAAGCATTCTGAATGCAATTTTTTCAGCACTATCCGGACAATTTATATAACTCTGACTATACTTTTGATTAAGAATGTCTATCTCTTTCCATAAAGCGTTATGTTTATCAACAGGTTTATCATTATTACATCCTGCAAAAATTACTACAAAAAATAAGCTGAGAATTGAAATAGTCCGGTTTAGATTCATCATTCCTTACTTAATTTTAGAGATAGTTTTTGATATTTTGCTTATCTCCATTCAATGTAATTACGTTAAGCAAAGGAGAAAGACAAATAATCTCAACAAGAGACACTTAGACTCCCATTCAATGTGACTTTCGGGTTGGTTACCGAGAACCAGAAAAGCTTGTTTTCATTAACTTAACGACATTTCATCTACTAATTACAAATGTAAACAAATTTAAAAGTTGTCATAATCTATTTTTAGGTACTTATCAACAATTGACAAATTGCTTAATACACACAATAACACAAATTTAGCTCTATCGAAAATTTTGAATATGAGCTTAAAAGCTATATTCATTACTATAACAACTTTAGAATCAAAGAAAAACTAAAAGGACTAAGTCCGGTGATGTTCCGAACTCAGTCCAATTAAATCTTAATTATTAATCCGTCCAACTTTTTGGGGGCAGATCATTTTTGATAGTCGTTTTCATTTAAATAGATTAGCGAAAGCTCTTCGGTTTCTTGATTACGAAAGATCTGGAAATATTAAATCCGAAATAGATATCTGCTTTTCTCCAGGTTCCCAATGTTTCGGTGAGAAAACCTCTTTCAAACAAAGGTTGCGAATTGGTAAAAAATAACTGAAATACATGCCCTCCTGTCTCAATATCAAAACCTATCGACAATGAGTTATCGAAATCTTTTGATGTTTGTGAACTCAGAATATGATGATATTCGACATTAAGGGACATTCGGTTGGTTAGCTTAACTCTCCCTCCTGCTCCCATTGCATAAATTGTATTTGGATCCTGGATTTTAGGTACCAGATTTTTATGGACAATACTTGGTGTTAACTGCATAGAAATCCTGTCATTAATTTTTCGGGCTATCAGCAATTGATGAATATATGAAAGGCGGGATGAGAAATAGTTTTTACGTTCAGGGTCTGCCCATTTGAGTGTGTTTATCGTGATTGACCCATAATAAGAAAGGCTGATCGGCATATTTCTTTTCCCGGTTGACTGACGAAGAACTTTGTACTTCAATGATCCGTCAACTGTTTTCTGATACGTACTACGACCCAAACCTATTGCGAATCTGTCATTTATACCATATTCCAACCCAAGGCGAATTGTAGATTTGTCTAATCCAAAAAGCTCGTAAGCCCCTTCATTCAAATGACCAAAATGGTGAGAAATTACAAAGTTCAGGTTTCCACTTGCAGGATTTTCAATAGATTGCCCAATTACAACCCGGGTGGTTTTAAAAGTTGCATAGGCATAATTGGTTGTTTGGGAGCCGTCATCAAGCATGTTCATTAAATCGTCTTGTGCCGACAATGAAAGACTTGTTAATAAGCAGAATAGTAAGGTGATTTTTTTCAGGTTCATATCTTTTCCGGAATTACTTTTTCAGTGGATCCATCAATACATCTACTTTAATCTCAACCTCTTCAGCAATATTATTTACTACTGTTTTCGGGATTTTTATGCCATAATCAGCAAGTTTCACTTTGAAGGTTGATACTCCTCTTATTTTTCCATTGGCTACTTCAAATGTTCCTTTTTCGGTAACTTTTTTAGTTACACCATGTATGGTTAAGTCGCCCTCAACGGTTACCTGATATTTGCCAGGCTTGGTTAAGTCAATGGCAGTAATATTCACAATTTTCCCCTTAAAGCTAGCATTAGGAAATTTGTCAGATTCCGCATAGTTTTCATTAAAGTGCTCCTGCATCAAAGCCTTTTCAAACTCAAATGATTTCATCAAAACCTTGAAAACAAAGTCCCCGGTTTTAATATCCAATGCACAATTTACCTGATTATTATTTGCTTCTATTTTTTCCATCGGTGCATTCGAAAAGAAAGATATTTTTCCGTTTTTCGTCATGTATTTCTGACCAAAACTAAATGCTGTAAACATCAGCATTATCACAAAAATTGATGCTGTTTTCATGATTTATAAAGATTAAGGATTTGTAATTGAGCATTTTTCCATAATAACATCCGTATCATTATAGCCCTGACAAAGACCTTTGATTGTCACCATGTCATTTGGTTTTAAATCACTTGCCATTTCTCTGTATTTTGGGAGCAATGTACACCGTATTCCTTCATCACCAAACATTCCTTCGTTGAAAGAGAACACAATAATTGACAAAGTATCAGTTTTCTCAACAGACTTCAGATTCCCATTAATTTCCAGTACTTTATCGAGATATTTTGCATTTGCACTATCTTTTTGAGACGTAAATTCTTTGTAGAGCATTTCCGCCTGCATCGTAAAATCAGGTTTTGCTTTCTCAATGTCACGATGTGGTTTATTATACACAAAGAAATAAATGTACAAAGCTGTAATTATTCCAATTACAGCCAGTACCAATAATACTTTCAGCCATTTTTTCATAATTCGGGATTTTGAATTAATTATTAGGAGCTCCAGTACTGAGCCATTTCTTGATTTTCTTTAAATTACAATCATTGAGTTTACTTCCATTTTTAGGCATGGGAGAATATCCACTCAACCAATTTACAACACCATTCAGCTTCCCATTATCTGCCAGAGTTTTTAATGATCCATAATTATCTGTTCTCCAGCCTCCTCCTGCTGAGCTCCCATTATGACAGCCATTGCAATAATTAGCCATCATCGGTGCAATCGTTTGTGCATACGTTACATTGGTTGTATCACAATTGTTATTTCCAAGATTTACATAAAGTTCTTCTTCATTATCTGTATAACAGGCCTGAAAAACAGCTATAACTATTACCAAAAGAAACAATATCAATCCTGTGTGTGTTAGTCTTTCTCTATTCATAATCGTATTCTTGGTTTATTATTTAGCGCAGGCCTCATTTTTAGCACCCTGTAGAATCCAGACATAAATCAGTTTTATTTGGTCTGAATTTAGTGCAGTACGTGGTGAAGGAGGCATTTCACCACTACGGATAACGTCGTATAATTCACTATCATAAGGTTTTCCTGCACTTACCTCTTTCATTATCCCATTATAGGAACTTAAATCAATCTCTTCTTCATGGGTTATTGCATCATGACAGCCCGTATTTGCACAGTTTGAATTTATAATTGGCTGTACATCAGCTGTAAAACACACTTTTTGTTCCGGAATTACCGTTTCATGCTTGCAGGAAAAATAGAGCAATGCCATTGCAAACATTGCAGCTATTCCTAATACTCTTTTAAGAATCATTCTTTTATAATTTTTTGAATTAATTGATTTTCACCATCATTCAACACCAACACATAAACACCTTTTTTCATTTGTAAAGCTGTAATGTCTGCTGAAAATTCGTTTCCACCGATTCCTTTTTCAATCATCAGTTGTTTGCCCGACAAATCATAAAGTGAGATTTGGGCATTTTGAACCTCTTTAGAAAATTTAATATTCAACTTATCCGAAACAGGATTCGGGTAAACAGAGAACTGTGTCATTTCCTGATTTTGAACACCTGCTGTTGATTCAGAAACGGTTACATTTGTCAGGAAAATGTTTGGTTTATTGATAACATATGCAGCATAGAAGGTCACATTTCCACTACCTGCTACAGGAGCAACCCACTGAAATGACCAAACTGCTGAAGCTGTAGTTACTTGGTTTTGATGTGTTATATACTTACCACTTGTCAAAACATTTGTATTTGAGCCTGCCATTAAAGTGCCTTTTTGCGTTCCAGTTGCATTTTGAGGAGACAATTCAAACCCTTTTTTACCTGATCCATTCACAGTTACAGTGGTGGTGTAAGTAGTGCCGGGAACATATCCTGTAGCCGGAATATTATGAGTGATGATTCCGGTTGTATTGGGAGTAACCGTCCCGCCATGACAACTTGAACAGTTTGAACCATCTCCGGGCGAACCAGTTTGACCTGCCGTTGCTCCCGAAGGGTACTTCCCTGAACCACTAAAGCTCTGCATCACAATAATTCCAAATACTGAGACCAATCCAACATAAAGTAATTTCCTCAACATAAACATTTTAATTAAATGAATATTCCGCTTTATAATTGAATCTTTATCTTATAAAATAAGGAGATTCAATTCTTTTAAACAATCATTAACAAATTTAGTTCACTCTATTGTTGGTGATTCAAAACCGTAAATTACTTTTGTTGGTGATGATAAAACATTTTACGATACCGGTTTTTGTTCCAGAACTTGCTTGTCCAAACCGATGCATTTACTGTAATCAATTTAAAATCACAGGATTAAAAGACATACCCGATATCAATACAGCCCGTGACATTATTAAAAAATATCTAAAAACCATACCAAAGAATAATTCTGAAATTGAAATAGGTTTTTTTGGTGGAAATTTCACCGGACTGGAAATCGCTCTTCAAAAAGCATATTTGGATCTTGCAAAAAGCTATGTTAATAATGGGTGTATTCAGGGTATCCGGATGTCAACCCGGCCTGATTATATTTCGAAAGAGAAGCTTCAATTTTTAAAGAATTATCCCATAACAACTATTGAGCTTGGAGTACAATCCACCGACAAAGATGTTCTTCAAATTTCGGAACGGGGATATGATTTCCCGATTGTGGAAAAAGCTTCTGCATTGATTCATCAGTTTGGCTTTAAGCTTGGGTTGCAAATGATGATTGGATTACCTTCTGACACTTTTGAAAAATCGATGAAAACCGCCCATGAGATTGTCCGCCTGGGAGCAACCGAAACCCGTATTTATCCTACACTGGTAATCAAAGAAACCCAACTGGAGTCTCTTTTCCGAAACCATCACTATTTTCCGTTAAGCCTGGAGCAAGCAATAGACTGGTCGACTGAACTGCTTCGTTTTTTTGAACAAAACAATGTCAGAGTGATTCGTCTGGGACTCCATCCTTCCGAAGAACTAACCAAATATCAATCAATTGTTGCCGGACCTTTTCATCCTTCGTTTCGTCAGCTTGTTGAAACCGAAATCTGGAAAAAGGAGTTTCAGAAGATACAGGACCCCGGTTCTGTTAGAGGAATCACGCTGGAAATTGCTCCTGCCCAACTTGGAAATGCAGCCGGATATGGAGGTTGTAACCGTAAAATATTAACAGAACGATTTAAAAACGTCCGTCTCAAAGGAAATACAGACATGGATGGACGAAAATTTCGTTATACATTTATTTAATGTCACCCTGATTTTTTGCGGATGATTTGCATTGCCGACTATCGTTTACCTAAAGAAGCAATTCGTACACTTGAAAAAATGTGTGAAGTACTCTTGTTTTCTGCCAGAGGGTTGGTTTATGATGCCGTAAGCGGTCATCCTGATTTATTTTTATGCAAAACAGATACCGGGCTAATCTACGCACCTAATTGTCCTCCAGATGTTGTTCTTCAACTACAAACAAAAAAGATTGAACTTGTTGCAGGATTAAAGAAAACAGGCAACCATTATCCCGAAACATCTGCATATAATTGTGTAACAAGCGAAAACTATCTGATTCACAGACAGGTTCTAACAGATAGCATCGTAAAAAACGCTTTTCGCGATAAAATAGTAATTGACGTAAAACAAGGGTATGCACGTTGTACCACTATGGCATTACCCGGCAATCGGTTTCTCACTTCAGATGCCGGAATATTGAAAAAGCTTATAGCCAGAAATTTGGAAACCCTGTTTGTAAATACAGAAAATATTCTTTTACCAGGTTTGAATCATGGTTTTATAGGTGGAGCTTGTGGATTAATCAATGATACATTAGTGATGACAGGCTCACTAAGGCATCATCCACAAAATTCAGATATCGAACAGTTTATAGCACTTAGCAACTGTAAACTTCTCGAATTATCGGATACTCCATTGTTTGATGCAGGAGGATTATTGTTTATCGAATAAAGCATTACCGTTCTAATGTAACGGCTACTGCATCCATCTTTCCACCTAACGGAGGATTGAGTTTTGATATTTTCAGTTCTATATGTTCTACTTGTGGAAACTCCTGATAGATAGCCGTGATAATGCGATTTCCCACATGTTCCAGCAATTTTGACTTTATCGCCATTTCACGTTTTACGACATAATATACCTGTTGATAATTTACAGTTTTAGAAAGGTCATCCGTTTGTTGAGCAAGTTGCGTATCTGCTTTTAGTTTTATGTCAACACGAAATTTGTTTCCAATTAGCTGCTCCTCGGCAAAACAACCATGAAAGGCAAAAAACTCCATCCCATCGATATGTATCAAGCTCATGTTTTTCAATTTTGATGCAAAGGTAAACATTTCAGGATTGAAGGGTCTTTTTACGTCTCACCCCCAAAGGGTTTTCGACCTCTTTTTGAGGGGGCATTTCTTTTCTTTAACCCCAAAAGGGTCTTCGGCCACTTTTGGGGTGTCATATCTAATTTCTTGCTTCTTGCAAGGGATAAAAGAAACCTCTCCTTAAATTCTCTCATTTTTCGTAATTTTGCACCTTAAATTAAATCAACAGATTGTATGCTACGTACACACACTTGTGGCGAGTTACGACTCGAACAGATCAACCAAACCGTTACGTTAAGCGGTTGGGTTCAACGCACACGCGACCTTGGCGGAATGACTTTCGTAGACCTTCGCGACCGTTATGGTTTAACTCAGTTGGTTTTCAATATGGATACCGATGCTGATCTGTGCCAAAAAGCTCGTCAACTGGGTCGTGAGTTTGTTATTTCAGTTACCGGAGTTGTGGCTGAACGCAGCAGTAAAAATCCGAAAATGCCTACCGGCGATATCGAAATTCTGGTAAACGAAATCAATATTCTTAACTCTTCAAAACTCCCCCCGTTTACCATCGAAGATAACACGGATGGCGGTGACGAAATTCGCATGAAATATCGTTACCTCGATTTGC
Organism: Bacteroidales bacterium; assembly: GCA_963667975.1. GTDB lineage: Bacteria > Bacteroidota > Bacteroidia > Bacteroidales. The sequence goes on along the minus strand of OY764079.1, from coordinate 1,302,914 downwards.
GTCGTAATCCATTGCGTCGCAATCTGGAATTGCGTCATAACATGGCAATTCTTACCCGTAACTATCTGAACGATCTTCGTTTTATCGAAATTGAAACGCCCTATCTGATCAAATCAACGCCTGAAGGTGCCCGCGATTTTGTGGTGCCTTCACGCATGAGCCCGAACGAATTTTATGCTCTCCCGCAATCGCCACAACAATATAAGCAGTTACTGATGGTCTCAGGATACGATCGTTATTTCCAAATCGTTCGTTGCTTCCGCGATGAAGACCTTCGTGCCGACCGTCAGCCTGAATTTACCCAGATCGACTGCGAAATGTCGTTTGTAACACAAGAAGATATCTTGGAAACGTTTGAAGGATTAGCCCGTCATCTCTTTCTGAAAGTGAAAGGAATGAAAATGGATATTTTTCCGCGTTTGCCTTTTGCCGATGCCATGAAATATTATGGTAGCGACAAGCCTGATATCCGCTTCAATATGAAGTTTGTAGAACTGAATGATGTGGCAAAAGGAAAAGATTTCAAGGTGTTTGATGATGCAGAACTGGTTGTAGGTATTTGTGCCGAAGGTTGTGCCGAATACACCCGCAAACAACTGGACGAACTTACCGATTTTGTAAAACGTCCGCAAGTAGGTGCCAGTGGTTTGGTTTACTTAAAATATAATACTGACGGAACCTTAAAATCCTCTGTAGATAAATTCTATACTCCCGAAGATTTAAGAATATGGGCTGATGCTTTCAATGCAAAACCTGGCGATTTAATTCTGGTTCTTGCCGGAAATGCACACAAAACCCGTAAAGCTTTGTGTGAACTACGCCTCGAAATGGGTTCACGCATGGGATTGCGTAATCCGGAAGTGTATGCGCCACTGTGGGTCGTTGATTTTCCATTGTTGGAATGGGATGAAGAAACTCAACGCTACTATGCAATGCACCACCCGTTTACTTCACCCAAACCGGAAGACATTCCATTGATTGAAAGCAATCCTGGAGCGGTACGTGCCAATGCCTACGATATGGTGATTAATGGTGTAGAAATTGGTGGCGGTTCCATCCGTATTCATAATCGTGAGTTGCAGAAACAAATGTTTACCCTCTTAGGCTTCAGCGACGAAGAAGCACAAAAACAATTCGGCTTCCTGATGGATGCTTTTGAATACGGCGCACCTCCACATGGAGGCTTAGCCTTTGGCTTCGACCGCTTCTGTGCTATCTTTGCCGGAGTTGACAGCATTCGTGACTTTATTGCCTTCCCAAAAAACAATGCCGGTCGCGATATTATGAGTGATTCACCTTCTGTCATTAATCAGGCACAGCTAGATGAACTCCATCTAAAACTTACACCCCTTGTAAAATAATCAATTTATCATAGTTCTATCTAAAGCCCTGATTTGGTATGCGCAGTTCAGGGCTTTAGCATTTTTGGAAAAGCAGTTATTATATTTGCAGAAAATACACCGTTTAATAATATGATGGTCATCTCCCACAAAAGATAAAACAATCATGGACCCAATCCTAAAGCAAACCTTTCTTAATCTCTGGCAAAAGTACTTTGGAAGTACCGGATTGCCAATTGTGTTTTACTATAGCAAAGAAGCCGGAAATGCGACGCTGGCAAATCGCCCAAAAGGCAGAAGCTGTCTGATTTGCGAGCTGACAAAAGTCCGAAACGGAGAATCGCTTGCCTATAATGCCGAAGCCATTGCATGCGGTGGTGCAAAGCGTTATTTAGGCTTTGCAGATACGATTCGTCCTGACTTTGAATACTTTTTGTCATGCGGAATTCCCGGACAACTGGAAGGGGAACGTTACATACGTACTCCTGAAATGGTGCAGGAATTTTTGAAACATCAGCATACAATTGCAGAAGCCAAAGACAACTACATCGTTTTCAAACGCTGGGATAAGCTTGAAGAATCGGATGAACCGGCAGTTGTAATCTTTTTTGCAACACCCGATGTTTTGTCGGGACTATTTACACTTGCTAATTTCGATCAAACCGAGCCGAATTCAACCTTTACTCCCTTTGGTGCTGGATGCGGAAGCATCATCCACTATCCCTATTTCGAAAAAGACAAAGAACGCCCAAGAGCTGTAATTGGAATGTTTGATCCATCAGCACGCCCCTGCGTGCCGGCAAACACCTTATCATTTGCTGTTCCGATGGTTAAATTCGAAAAGATGATCGGCTATATGGAAGAGAGCTTTTTAATTACTCACACATGGGAAACCGTAAAGAAAAGAATTGAAAAAAAGTAAAAACTATTTCTGTTTTTACTTTTTTATACAACACTTGCATTATCACACTCATCATCAACAATTTATCATTCGATCTTGTTTTTGTAAGCAAAAAAATGAAGTAAAACAGACGCTGAAAGCAGGAAAAAAGATTTCGTCTCTAGTACTTCCCTTTTGCCGGAAATGGAAAAATTTCAGAAAGTTCTCCGGAAAAGTAATACTCGTAAGCTAATTTGCCGAAAGTATAATTTACTCCCCCAACATTAATGTTGGAACCACCAACCTGCGGATCCGCTTTAGGCTTTGAAAAGTCGTATCCAACATTGTAAAGAGTTGCCATGATTTCCGGGCGTTTAGAAATATCGAAACCCGCCTTTTTCCACTGTTCCTCTATTTGTCTGATGCACAATGCTGCATAGAGATATGCATAGAAATGGTTTCTCGGATTGGCTATACGCTGAAACCGTTCACCGGAAATATCCGTTGTTGAAAATTCAAGCAGTTTTTCGTATTTCTCACCAATGTAGAAATCGCTGTTTTTATCTTTCAGATTTTGTTCAATCCGTTGAGCTGTAAACTCTTTAACGCCGGTAACGCCCCAGGAAAATGTGGTTTCGTTGGAAAGAATTTTCAACGGTTGTATCCATTTTTTAAAAGCTTCGCGACGTGAATCAAATAAACGAATCTGTTCTGCAATCAATACAGAAGAAATTAAACGCGAGCTAACATCAGTAAGCGCTGACACCGAATCGATTACCCGTTTATCTTTACTTAAAGCTTCTTTCAATACCGGCCATTCTTCCAAATTCATCCAACGATATAAGTTGTGAGAAACAGGTTTAGGTTTAATTTCAGTAGCCAGTTGCATGGCTTTCGAAACAGGATTCATATAATAAGCACTGTCTTTCAGATAAACCCCGGCCGCATCCAGCATGTGTTCTGCCAATACCGGATCTCCGGTTTCTTTCAGAACATCAATAATCATTTGCGCATTTTTAGGATAAAACTGACTCAAAACAGCAGTTTTATAATAGGCTAACGCAAGTTGAGTTGCTTGCTGTAAAGTATCGTTCTCTGCATTTTTGTAAAGATCTTTGTTTGCCATTTCCTGGAAATAGCGGTCATTTACATCAACAGTTCCGGGGTCGTTTGTAAGTTTCAGTTTAACAGCCAGCCAGGCCGAGGTTAGTCCAAATCCAATTATTGCATAAATAAGACCAATAATAAAGAGGGTAATTCTAATACCCTTTTTCTTCAGGAAATTCATCTTCATACTCAAACTTAATATCTTTTACATTGAGCTGCAGGGTAACCTTTCCATTCCACTCATTTTCTTCAATATGGTAGCACACATGAAATGGTCTTCCTTTGATGATTTCGGGATATTTATCTCCCTGCTGAAAAGCAATTCCATCAAAAGGCAGACTTGAAATGCGCGGATGAACTACGGAGAGTTTTAAATGGTTATTTCCTACAATGCGTGAATAGCCCGTATTTACCAATCCAGTAGTGAGAAATACCGGAGCCATATTTTCAGGTCCAAACGGGGCAAATTGTTTTAATATTTTGAAAAACTTATCGTTGATATCTTTTAAATTTAACTGATCGTCAATTTCAATCTCAGGCACCAGTTTATTATGATCGATCATCTGACGCACAATACGTTCAAACTTCTCGCGAAAAGGTTGCAGGTTTTCAGGTTTTAGCGATAAACCTGCAGCATATTTGTGACCGCCAAAGTGTTCGAGCAAATCACTGCATGCTTCTATTGCATCGTAAATATCAAATTCTTTGATAGAACGTGCGGAACCTGTGATTAATCCATTAGATTGTGTAAGAACAATCGTTGGACGATAATACGTATCAGTAAGACGGGAAGCAACAATCCCGATAACACCTTTATGCCAGTTAGGGTTGTAAACCACAGTGGCTAATGTATCCTGTATCGTAGTATCTTGCGAAATAAGTTCGAGTGCCTCCTGGGTTGCACTACTGTCAAGATTACGACGTTCGTTGTTGCATTGGTTTATCTGATCACCCAATAAAACAGCTTTGTCATAATCATCACAAACCAGTAATTCAACAGCGTTTTTTCCACTTTCAATTCTCCCGGCTGCATTAATACGCGGACCAACCAGAAACACCATGTCATTTACATTGAGCTCACGATTAAAGTAGAGTCCGTTTTCATTTTTTGTATTCGAATGTACAATGTTGCTAAGACTCAGAATAGCCCGCAAACCTGGACGAGGATTACTATTGATCAGCTTTAATCCATAATATGCCAGAATTCTGTTTTCGCCCGTGATCGGAACTATATCCGACGCTATGCTTACGGCTACTAAATCGAGCGCAGGATCTAGCTTTTCAAAAGGAATTTCTTTCTTCTGAGCATACGCTTGTATCAGCTTAAAACCTATACCACAACCCGAAAGTTCCTTGTAAGGATATTTACAATCTGCACGCTTTGGATCGAGTACAGCTACCGCTTCAGGAAGAAATTCTCCCGGACGATGGTGATCTCCTATAATAAAATCGATGTCAAATTTATTGGCATATTCAATCTGTTCGTTGGCCTTAATCCCACAATCGAGTGCAACAACAAGTTTTACATCTGTAGACTTTGCGTAATCAATCCCCTTGAAAGATATTCCATAACCTTCCGAATACCGGTCTGGGATATAGTAATCAATATTTTGATAAAAGGTGTAAAAGAATGAATAGACTAACGAAACTGCCGTTGTTCCATCTACATCATAATCCCCATAAACCAAAATTCTTTCATTATTTTCAATAGCCTGCTCAATGCGAAGGATCGCTTTATCCATATCCTTCATTAAAAAAGGGTCATGGAGATCTGTCAGTTGTGGTCTGAAAAATGCTTTTGCCTGTTCGTAATCGGTAATATCTCTTTGCACTAAAAGATTCGCAATGCTTTCGTTAACATTCAAAACCTCCATCAGGTGACGGACAACTTCCGGCTCCCCTTTCTTCTTCAGCACCCACCTTTTTTCCATTACCCTTGTTTTGTTAGAGATCTATTGATAGTTAACATTTTAGTAGCAAAAATCATTCATATCCTGAAGCATTTTGAAAGTACTTAATTTGTAACTGGTTCTAAAACAGACAACAAAACCCCCAAGTAATAAATGAAATTTGAACGTGTAAAATTAGTGAAAAGAACGCTATCGACATAGCTTATGTTAATAATTTTAAAACAGAGATTGTCAGAACAACCTATAGTTTATTGATAATGTTTGATTTAGTTCCTAATTTTCGAATCATAATAAAGATAAAAACTGGTATTTCAGTAAAGAAATCTTTTGAATACATTAATCTTATAACATTCACCTTGATAATTTTTTAACATCATTTATTTTCAAAAGGGATATGTTTAGTTAAACATATTCTAAATAAGAATTGTTAATAGGAAGTCATAAAGCAATCCTTTGTACACATGTTGAAATCAACATTGAATCCTAAGCATCCGTTTTATCTTGAAAATTACAAACTCTATCTGAAACTTTTAGATGAGTATTACGATAATCTACAAACTGTTCGCAATGAACGTGAAACAGGAGCTTTGCAAAAACATCGAGAACGCGGCAAGCTTACTGCACATGAACGCGTTGAACTCCTGCTTGATCCCCAAAGTCCGTTTTTAGAACTTTCTCCATTTGCTGCATGGAATCAGTATTCCGATCATTTTCCACAAGCCGGAATCATCACAGGAATTGGATTTATCCAGGGGAAAGCATGTATGATCATTGCCAACGATGCAACGGTAAAGGGAGGAACCTATGTAAAAGAGACCCTGAAAAAACATCTTCGGGCACTCGAAATTGCGGAGGAAAACAAATTACCGTGTATTAATCTGGTTGACTCCGGAGGTATTTTTTTACCAGTACAGTCGCAGGTATTTCCTGATAAGAATGATTTCGGACGGATCTTCTACAAACAAGCACGTATTTCTGCAGCCGGGATCCCACAAATTTCGGTGGTGATGGGTTCATGTACTGCCGGAGGAGCATATATCCCGGCGATGAGTGATGAAACGATCATCGTACGCAATCAGGGAACGATCTTTATCGGAGGACCGCCTTTGGTAAAAGCGGCAACAGGCGAAGAAGTCACCGCCGAAGCACTGGGTGGTGCCGAAATTCATACCTCAACTTCAGGTGTTGCCGATTACCTGGCCGAAAATGATCTTCATGCTCTGGAAATCTGCAAAGACATTGTAAAAACATTCCCAAATGAATTTCATTCAAAACAGGCAACTTATGAAGAACCTCACTATCCGATAGAAGAACTATATGGAATTGCTGCTCTTGATTTAAAAAAACAGGTTTCGGCTCATGAGATCATAGCCCGGCTGGTTGACGGAAGTACGTTTCAGGAATTCAAGCAAGAGTATGGGAAAGAACTGGTTACAGGGATGGCACATATTCAGGGAAATACAGTCGGAATTGTTGCCAATAATGGATTTATCACGCCTGAAACATCCCTGAAAGGTGCCCATTTTATTGAACTATGTTGTTTTCGAAAAATTCCCTTGCTCTTTTTGCAAAACAGTACCGGATTCATTGTTGGTAAAAATTACGAACATCGAGGTATTGCCCGCGATGGAGCCAAAATGATTCAGGCTGTTGCCAATGCGTCCGTCCCTAAAATTACATTGATTACCGGAGGTTCATATGGAGCAGCCAATTATGCTATGTCCGGACGAGGATTCCAACCCCGGTTTCTCTTTATGTGGCCTAATGCAAAAATTGCTGTGATGGGAGGAGAACAGGCCGAAAGTGTTTTACACAACATTAAATCAAACCCTGATAAAAAATCTGAAAAAAGTCTGAAAACTCAGATAGAACATGAAAGCAGTGCATGGTATAGTACTTCACGATTGTGGGATGATGGCATCATCGACCCGAAAGAAACCCGAAACGTACTGGGATTCTCTCTTTCTATCGTTTCACAGCATACTTATCCCGAGCCAAAGTTTGGAATTTTCAGAATGTAACCCTAAATACCATGACAAAATATCTTTACATAAAATATAAAGCGGATCAGGAGGTTGCAGAAATTACCCTGAACAGGCCGGAAATTGGAAATGCACTTCATTTTCACATGATAGAGGAGTTGACCGATGCGTTTTGTCACGCAGCCCAAAATAAAAAAATCAGGATGGTTCTCTTGAAAGGCTCAGGAAAACATTTCTGTACCGGAGCCGATTTACAATGGATGGCAGATATACAACATCCAAACGTATTACAGGAAAGTATGCTTATGGCAAAACTTTTCAAAACCATTCATGAACTTCCGAAGCCTACCCTGGCCTACGTTCAGGGAAAATGCTACGGTGGTGGAATTGGGTTGGCTGCGGCTTGTGATTTTGTATGGGCAGAGCCTACTGCAACTTTTGCCTTTAGCGAAGTTAAGCTTGGATTATTGCCGGCAACCATTGCTCCTTACATTTTGAAGCGTACCGGACATTCCCGTGCAAAACAACTGATGATTACCGCCCGTGAATACATTGCTTCAGAAGCAATGGAAAACGAGCTGGTTGATAAAATTGTAGAATTTACCGAATTTGAACAAGAGTACTATTTGTTACTAAACGATATTCTGAGAGGTGGACCCAATGCTATTGCTTTGGTAAAATTACTGCTCGATATTTTGGAACAGCCTCAATATCATCACGAGGCAGAAGATACTACGGCTTCGTTTATTGCGCAGGCACGACAATCAGACGAGGGAATTGAAGGGATGAATGCCTTTTTGCAAAAACGCAAACCGATCTGGAACAATGCGAAAATCTAAAAATATACGCAGAATATTGATTGCAAACAGGGGCGAAATTGCAAAGCGAATTCTTTGTACGACACAAAAACTCGGTATCGAAAGTATAATTGCTACCACTCAGGAAGAAGGGATACCTACCTATGCAAATCAAGCTCTGCAAACCGTTATCCTGAAAGGGAAAACGATGATAGAAACATGGTTAAACATTGACCAGTGGATTGAAATTGCGCAACAAACGGATTGTGATGCTATTCATCCGGGCTACGGCTTTTTATCTGAAAATGCCGACTTTGCTTTGGCATGCGAAAAAACCGGAATAGTATTCATTGGTCCTGGATCTGGTCTCATCCGGATGATGGGAAATAAGCAAAATGCCCGGGAATTTGTACGTAAACTCGGAATTCCCGTACCAGAGGCCATTCTTGTTAGTTCATTGGAAGAAACCAACCAATTTCATTCTTTTCCGGCTATTTTAAAGGCACCTTCTGGTGGCGGCGGAAAAGGAATGATTCAGGTAAAAAACAGAACAGAACTTCAGCGGATCTTTCCCAATTCGTTTACAGAAATTCAACGTTATTCCAACGACAAGCAAATTATTCTGGAACAACTGATTGAAAATGCACGTCATATTGAAGTTCAGATTCTTGCTGATGTTCATGGAAATATTGTACACCTGTTCGAACGGGAATGCTCTGTTCAACGTCGCCATCAAAAAATCATCGAAGAAGCTCCGGCATCAATCCTAAACGACGAATCCCGGAAGAAAATAATCGATTTTGCGGTACAAATTGTCCGGAAATCGGACTATTATAATGCTGGCACTGTTGAATTTCTGATGGACATCAATAAAAATTTCTATTTTCTGGAAATGAACACTCGCATCCAGGTTGAGCATCCCGTAACCGAAATGATTACAGGCATCGACATTGTTGAACAACAAATCCGGATTGCTGAAAATAAGGTTTTACCTTTTTCGCAAAGCGATATCCGGAAAAATGGTCATGCAATTGAAGTCCGCCTGTGTGCCGAAAATCCAAAACTCGACTTTACTCCTACCCCCGGAATCATTGAGTTCGCAAAATTTCCGAAATTCCCTGGTTTACGGGTTGAAACATTTTTGGATGAAAAAACTCCCATTCTGCCTGATTATGATTCCATGCTGGCAAAGCTAATTGTTTGGGGAAACGATCGTTCGGAAGCTTTACAAAAGCTGGAACAAATATTAGACGAAAGCGCCATTTTCGGAATTGAAACCAACCTGACTTATCTTCAAAAAATACTTAAACATAAGGATTTTGTAACAAATAATATTTCCACCCAATGGCAAAAACAAAACCACCTAAATATCCTTCAAACTATTCAGGATGAATTCAATTCTATTGCCAAAAAACCGGAAATTGTTGCAGCTTTTGCAATGCTTTTTTATTTTGGATTGAATGAAAAGCAGTCTTCCACAAACTTGTCAACAAAAGGACGTTGGAGATTATCTCCCGAAATTAATTTTCTTTTCCAGCAAAAAGAGATAAAATCTATTGTTTACGAAAAACCACATGACAACTGGACTATTATAACCAAATTATTTACAATTGAGTTGAAATATTTTGATATTCAAAAAAAAATGATTTCATTTGAATTCCAAAATTACAGACAGAAATTTTTCTGGCATACAGAAACTCCTTTTGTCGTGAATTTGTCGACTCAGAATCATTTTTTCAAAGCAGAAAATCCGGTTCTAAAACATCTACAACATAAACTATCCGATAAGCAAGATAATTTCCAGAAATATCTGCAATCGACGTTATATGGTAAGATTGTGGATATCAAGGCAAATAAAGGGAGTAATATTCATAAAGGCGAAGTGCTTCTGGTTATTGAATCCATGAAAATGGAAAATCAGATTATCGCGGCTTTTGACGGGGCTATTGACGAAATTCTGGTTGAACAGGGCACACAAATCACCCCCGGACAATTATTATTAACTTTTTCAAATGTATTAAATATTACAAATAAACATGATAAATAATCCTCTTTTACATAATAATCATCACGAAATCAGAGAACGTATCCGGGCTTTCGCCGAAAAAGAGATTGCCCCGCTTACTGCAAAGCTGGACGAACAGGAAGTATTTTCTGTTGAGCTAACAAAAAAAATGGGGAAAGAAAAATTATTAGGAGCTTTTGTTCCCGAAAAATATGGTGGTCATGGAATGGACTATCTTTCCTTCATCATTGCTATTGAAGAACTTGCCAGAGTTGATAGTTCGCAGGCTGCAACTATTTCGGCTCATAATGCATTGGGAATTGCACCTATCCTGAACTGGGGAACAGAAGAACAAAAACAGAAATTTCTTCCCAAACTCACCACCGGAGAACATTTATGGGCATTTGGTCTTACCGAACAAAATGCAGGTTCTGATTCTCGCGGAACAGAAACCACCGCAAAACTGGAAGGAAACGAATGGGTTTTGAATGGTGAAAAGATGTTTATATCTAATGCATCTTCTCCTATTACGGCAGGAGTTACATTGCAAGCAATTACAGGAATAAACAACGAAAAGAAAGAACTTTCCGTTATTCTTGCCGAATATCCTAATCCCGGAATTACAGCCGAACCAATGAAAGGGAAAATGATGTGGCGCGCTACCGACACGTCTCGTCTGATGATCAAAAACTGTCATGTTCCCGAAGAAAATCTTTTAGGAGAACGCGGAAAAGGGCACAAAGTAATGCTCTCCACCCTGGATGCCGGACGACTTACCATTGCCGCCATCGGATTAGGCTTGGCACAAGGAGCATTTGAAGCTGCCCTCGAATATGCCGGAAAACGAAAACAGTTCGGAAAGAAAATTTCAGGGTTTCAGGCTATTGCCTTCAAGCTCGCAGATATGGATATGCAAATTGAACTTGCACGAAATTTGCTTTACAAAGCTTGCTGGATGAAAGAAAAGAGACTACCTTTCGGAAAAGAATCAGCAATGGCAAAGCTCTACGCTTCAGAAATAGCACAAAGTATAGCCAATGAAACGGTTCAGATTTTCGGAGCACACGGTTTGCTGAAAAACAGTCCGGTGGAACGTTTCTATCGTGATCAGCGCCTTCTGCAAATTGGAGAAGGTACTTCCGAAATTCTTCGTATTGTAATCTCCCGGCACCTAGGTTGCGAGTCGTAATCTAAATCAAAAAAACATGAACCCTCACATCATAGAATCTTTTTCAGGAAAAAGCAAAAACGAAAAGCTGGCGATCTTATCACAACAATGTAATTTAAGTTGCGGTGATATGGAACAATTGGTTATTTCCAGACATCCTGACAAAGAAGCGGCCTCTTTACTGGACAAATTCAGCGAGAACACACTGGCTCATCACATGCTTCCATTTGGAATTGCACCTAACTTCCTGGTTGATGGGAAAATATACCATATCCCAATGGTGACCGAAGAGAGTTCGGTGGTAGCAGCAACTTCTGCTGCAGCTAAATTTTGGGCAAATCAGGGTGGATTTCATACGATGATTAAACCTCCTCTAAAAAGCGGTCATCTTCACTTTTTTTGGAACGGAAATGCAGCACAAATTTCTGCACTTGAAACAGAAATAGAAGAGATCATGAAACAAAAATGCGCTCATCTAACCCAAAAGATGGAAACACGAGGTGGTGGAATCTATTCTGTTCACATTATAAATCTGACTGACAAACTCGAGTATTATTATCAGTTGGAAATAAAATTCGGTACAGCAGATTCAATGGGGGCAAACTTCATCAATTCCTGCCTGGAAGAGATGGCGAAACATCTTCCATCTTTTCTCAAAATCAAAACCGGGATTCCTGCAGAAGTCATCATGGCCATTCTGAGTAACCATAATCCGGAAAGTCTGGTTACAGTAACTGCAGAATGCCCGATTAGTGCTTTTTCCCAACTCAAAGGCGTTGATAATGCAGAGAACTTTGTCCGAAAAATGAAACTTGCGTTCGACATTGCCACAAATGATATTTCACGTGCCGTAACACATAACAAAGGCATCATGAATGGTATTGATGCCGTGATCCTGGCTACTGCTAACGATTTCAGAGCCATTGAGGCAGAAGCTCATGCCTGGGCTGCCATAAGTGGAAATTACAAAGCTCTTTCTTCTGTTACGCTTAATGGCTCTCAATTCACGCTTTCGATGACCCTGCCCCTTTCGGTAGGGACTGTGGGCGGTGTAACTACTTTGCATCCACTTTCGCAATTAGCTTTAAAAATCCTGGGAAATCCTAATGCAATTACACTGATGTCACTAATAGCTTCGACCGGACTGGCTTCCAACTTTGCCGCGGTAAAGGCTTTGGTAACACAAGGAATCCAGCACGGGCACATGAAGATGCATTTAAGCAACATACTGCAAATACTTCATGCCAATACCACTGAAGCTGAAAAAGCAGAAGAATGGTTCAGAGACAAAAGCATCAATATCAGAGAAGTTGAACTTTATCTTTCAAATCTGAGGAATGGAAGCAAAGACTAATATCGTACAATTTTCTGCACCGGGAAAAATCATGCTTTCGGGAGAATACGCAGTATTGTCGGGGGCAAAAGCAATCCTTTTACCCACAAAATTCCGACAATATATTACTGCTCGTAAAAATCCCTCTGACCATATTTCATGGAAAAGCTTCTACCAAAATGATTGCTTTTTTGAGGGAAAATATTCATGGAATGAAGAACGGTTCATCAAAACAAATGATCCCGATAAAGCGTTATATATTCAGAGACTACTCAGAGCCTGTACCTCGTTGAAATCTGATATCTTAAACTCAGTTTCAGAAATAGAAACTCATCTGGATTTTTCTCCCGAATGGGGAATGGGAAGTAGTGCTTCACTTATTGTAAATTTGTCACGAATCTTCAATCTGAATCCTTTAACCATAAATATTATGGTTTCTAGAGGTTCAGGAGCTGATATAAACTGCTCGCTGGCTGATGCCCCTATTTCATTTAGCAAAGCCAAAGGCAACTACCAAAGTAAACCATTGAAACTAAACCTTCCGTTTCGTGATAAGCTTTGGTTTATCTATCTTGGGAAAAAGCAAAAAACCGAAACCGAAGTGCTTCGTTCACTAAAAACGGTCTTCTTTCCGAAGCATGAACTGGCAGAGATTGATGCACTTTCCGAAACCATAATTTCAACCTCATCTCTGGATGAATTTGAATCAGCAGTTCATCGTCATGAAACGCTGATTTCACAACACATAAGAATACCAACTTTACAGCAATCTCTTTTTTCTGATTTTGAAGGCATCGTAAAATCTTTGGGAGCATGGGGTGGCGATATGGCCCTTGTTACATGGAAAGGCGATGAACAATTTTTTAGAAATTATTTATCTACAAAAAACATTGGCACATTTTTTCACTTTAATCAACTTATTAATTATGAACCCATTTATTGAATTCCGTTTCAAAAAGCTCACTACAGAGCTGAATGCAGAATGGCAATGTGCATCCAATATTGCCATTGTAAAATATTGGGGAAAAAAATCAGGACAGATTCCAGCAAACCCATCACTAAGCTTTACGCTTAAAAATACATTTACCCAAACACGTCTGGAGCTTTCCCCTTCATCAGAATTCTCCCTCGAATTCTGGTTCGACAACAAACGTCAAACTTTATTTGAAAAGAGAATTTTTCACTATCTGAATGATTTTCAAACTATTATTCCATTTCTAAAAAATGCTTCCGTAAAAATAAGTTCTCAGAATAATTTCCCTCATTCTTCGGGGATTGCATCTTCTGCATCTGGGTTTGGAGCAATTGCTCTCGGTTTAACAGAAATAGCTTCACAACTATCGGAAACACCAATACCGGAAATGAAATTCTTTAGAAACGCTTCCTTTTTGGCCCGAATGGGCTCGGGAAGTGCAGGACGTTCCGTTTACGGAGGATGGGTTGAGTGGGGAAAAAACAGCCTGAATCCCGATTCTTCCGATTTGTTTGCCCAGAAAATTAAACACAAAATACATCCCAATTTTCAAAATATTCAGGATACCATCCTTATTGTAAGCGATCAGCCTAAACCTGTTTCAAGTTCGGCAGGGCATATTCTGATGGACAGTCATCCTTTTTCTAAAATCCGTTATGAACAAGCAAACAGCAATTTTGAAACACTGAATTTTATTTTGCAAAGCGGGAACTGGGAACTTTTTGCCCGTTATGTTGAAAATGAAACTATGTTGCTACACGCAATGATGATGAGTTCTATTCCCTCACTTATGACGATGAATCCAATGAGTCTGGATATTATCCAAAAATTGATACAATTTCGTAAGGAAACTCAGACTTTGTTTGCCTTCACGCTCGATGCCGGACCCAATATTCATTTACTTTCACCTCCCTCTTCCCTCGAGCCTTTACAAGAATTTATCCGTTCGGAAATCAAAACAAAAATTCTGTACACTTTGGAAGATGAAATTGGAGAGGGACCTGTAAACCTAAACACTGTATCTTGAAGTTACGCATGAACGAACATTTCTATGCAAAGATTCTGCTCTTTGGCGAATATGGGATCATATTAGGTTCTAAGGCATTATCCATTCCATATACACACTTTATGGGTGAGCTGAGTTTTATCGGTGACGATAAATATACCAACCTAATACAAGCTCAGAATTCTAATAAAAATCTCGAACGCTTTGCAAATTACCTGAAAAACAACTTCTCCTCAACCGATTTCGACTTTGTACAATTAGATGCGGATTTACGCAATGGTCTCTATTTCGAATCAACCATTCCGGCCGGATATGGAATTGGAAGCTCAGGAGCACTGGTTGCAGCCATTTATCATAGCTACGCACGTAAGCATATTGAAAGCTCACGCCATATTACTACCCGTGAAATCAGTCAGTTAAAAGCACTGTTCTCCACGATGGAGTCCTACTTTCACGGAAAAAGCTCTGGATTTGACCCACTGAATGCTTACTTGAAATTTCCGCTTCTTCACAAGGAAAATCGTAAGGTAACTATTACCGGAATCCCCCTTCATAAATTTGAGGAAGAAGGTGCCGTTTTTTTAATTAATACCCATAAAAATGGAAAAACAGAAACCTACGTAAATGCTTTTCTTTCGTGGTGCAATGAAACCGACTTTCGCACACTTATTGTCGATGAATATATTCCATTGATAAACAGCGCTATCGAATTACTCCTTTCGGGAAACAGTGAACAGTTTTTTACCACCTTAAAGCATTTATCTCTATTTCAGTTTACCCATTTTCGACCTATGATTCCCAAAGAATTTCCGGAGATATGGAACGAAGGGAACGAAAACAATCTGTATCATTTGAAGCTCTGCGGTTCAGGTGGAGGTGGGTTTATCCTGGGTTTTGCCCAGGATTATTCCAAAGCTCGTCAGGCTCTCAAAAAACATGGAGTTCAACCCGTTCTGGTATACGAAAAGAAAAGATAATCAGAACAGATAATTTAATGTCATTAAACCAATGATAAGTATTTTTCAAAATAAAATCTTCCAAACTCATCAGAAAAATATATTTTTAACCCAATCACATTGATATACATTTATTTTTCACAGAAAAATTTACAATTCTTACTTTTTCACATTTCACTTAAAAATTATGAAAAACAAAAATACACTTCAAATATGGCTGGCACAAACCAGAGCCAACTTCCTGATTTTAGCTGTTTTATTAACATTTATCGGTATTTCGGCAACCCTAAAATATCCCGGTATGCACAATGGACTCAACTGGATTCATGCGACGCTACTGGTGTTCGCTATGATTTCAGCACATATTTCGGTAAACCTCTTTAACGAGTATTCCGATTACAAAACCCGTATCGACTTCAATACCTTCCGTACGCCATTCAACGGTGGTAGCGGAATGCTGACCTCAGGTAATACTTCTCCAAAACAAGTTTTGTTTGCTGCAATTTGCACTCTGATCTTTTCAACAATGATCGGTTTTTATTTCGTCTTTACTGCTCATCTTTCCATTTTGCTGATCATGCTCTTGGGAGGATTTACCATTGTGTTTTACACAAATTTCCTGGCAAAATATGCTTTGGGTGAATTTTTTTCAGGACTTACACTTGGAAGTCTGGTTGTAATTGGAACCTATATTGCACTCACAGCTGTTCCTGGGCAAAGTTTCAGAACTTTAATTCCAGAACCTGTATTCTGGATTTCCATACCACCAGGAATTCTCACTTCACTTCTTTTATTCATTAACGAAATTCCTGATATGGAGGCAGACAAAAAAGGTGGTCGCCGGCATTTGGTAATTCTGATGGGTCGCAGAAAATCCTCTTGGATTTACACTTTGGGAGTTGTTCTTACCTATATGGTTGTTTTACTGATGCCATTGATAAACTTAACAAGCTGGTGGGTTTCTATCACATTTCTCACACTCCCTTTTGCATGGAAAGCGGTTTCCATTGCTTTGAAGCATTATAACAACAACCAGCAATTGATTCCTGCACTCGGTAGTAATGTTATCATGGTACTGGGCACTGATTTATTACTAGGTTTAGGATTGTTAATCGGATAAAATTTTGTTTAACTATATACCCTACATATGATATTAAATCAGGTTATTCAAATGTTCCAAATTAGTATTTCCTAATCAAAATTAGATAATTATCCTTAAAATAATTCACAGATTCATTTTACTTTGTATTTAATATCTAATTAAAAATATTTCTACAATGTAGGTTATCGATGTGTTGGTTAATTTGCCTTCTGATTTTTTGATGACAAATTTTATTAACCTCATCCTTAGTACCATTTTAGATCATTTTGTCCCATTTTTGAATTAAAAACAGAGACAAAAGTATTTTCTAAATTCTCAACCGAATTTTTTTTTCAGATATTTATCTTTACTGAAAAAATATAGATTTTATTTCTCGCAGAATAAAAATCACTGCAAAATTGAAAAAAAATAAATCATAAAACAATTGCAAAACATTAATATCCAATATACTCACTCCTATCGCAGCAAACATTTGGCTGGCAATTACAAGAATAGATAACAAAATGGGAAAACTCTCCGCTATTCTTGTCAAATATTCTAATTCTGGAATTACAGCTAAACTGGTGAAAGAAAAATGATATGGCACGCTCCTGTACTTCCCCTATGATAATTGGAAATCGCCCTCAAATATGCCCAAAAAGGAAGCCAGTTTGAGAAGAAGATTTTAAGTTTTTTGTCCATTATCTTTATGCCTACAGATATAGATATACAAATTGAGTTTGCACGAAATTTGCTTTACAAAGTCTATTGGAAAAAGAACATGATTATCTTTCGGAAAAGAATCAACAACGGTTAAGCTATATGCTCTAAAAACAGCACAAAGCATAGCCAATAAAGTGGTTCATATTTTCAGAACTTCCAGGTTGCGATAAAACAATCCTGTGGAGATGTTTTACTGTGACCAGCACTTTCTGTAAATTGGAAAAGGTATTTCCAAAAGTTTTTCATGTTGTAATTTTCTAATATTTGGGTTGCAAATTGCAATCTAAAATCATAAAAAAATTCAGGGAAAAGCAAGAAATAAAAATCTGGCTATCTCATCGCAGCAATGTATGCTAAGCCATAATGATATGACTCATATTACCTGAATAGACACTAAATATTGGCACATTTTTTTACTTTAATCAACCTATTAATTATGAACCCATTTATTGAATTCCGTTTCAAAAAACTCACTACAGAACTAAATGCAGAATGGCAATGTGCATCCAATATTGCCATTGTAAAATATTTGGGAAAAAAATCAGGACAGATTCCAGCAAACCCATCACTAAGCTTTACGCTTAAAAATACATTTACCCAAACACGTCTGGAGCTTTCCCCTTCATCAGAATTCTCCCTCGAATTCTGGTTCGATAACAAACGTCAAACTTTATTTGAAAAGAGAATTTTTCACTATTTAAATGATTTTCAAACTATTATTCCATTTCTAAAAAATGCTTCCGTAAAAATAAGTTCTCAGAATAATTTCCCTCATTCTTCAGAGATTGCATCTTTTGCATCTGGGTTTGGAGCAATTGCTCTCGGTTTAACAGAAATAGCTTCACAACTATCGGAAACACCAATACCGGAAATGAAATTTTTTAGAAACGCTTCCTTTTTGGCCCGAATGGGCTCGGGAAGTGCAGGACGTTCAGTTTACGGAGGATGGGTTGAGTGGGGAAAAAACAGCCTGAATCCCGATTCTTCCGATTTGTTTGCCCAGAAAATTAAACACAAAATACATCCCAATTTTCAAAATATTCAGGATACCATCCTTATTGTAAGCGATCAGCCTAAACCTGTTTCAAGTTCGGCAGGGCATATTCTGATGGACAGTCATCCTTTTTCTAAAATCCGTTATGAACAAGCAAACAGCAATTTTGAAACACTGAATTTTATTTTGCAAAGCGGGAACTGGGAACTTTTTGCCCGTTATGTTGAAAATGAAACTATGTCGCTGCATGCAATGATGATGAGTTCTATCCCCTCGCTTATGATGATGAATTCAACGAGTCTGGATATTATCCAAAAATTGATACAATTTCGTAAGGAAACTCAAACTTTGTTTGCCTTCACACTCGATACCAGATCCAATATTCATTTACTTTCACCTCCCTCCTCCCTCAAGCCCTTACAAGAGTATATTCATTCGGAAATCAAAACAAAAATTCTGTATGCTTTGGCCGATGAAATTGGAAAGGGTCCTGTAAGCTTAAATACGATATCCTTAAATTAAGTATGAGTAAACATTTCTATGTAAACATTTTGCGTTTTGACTAATATATAATCTATTAGTTTCCGGTGCATTATGTTTATCATACACTCTTTATGAACGAGCTGAGCTTTATCGGAAACGATAAGTATACCCATCTGATATAAATTCAAATATTCCGAATATTCTACAAATTGCCTTAATATTTACCTTATCGGCACATTCACAATAATTACTTCTCCATTTTTCAGGACAAAGTTAAAGTTATAGGTGTTTTTCGGAAGGTCTGCAATGTTAATGGTTGTTTCGATCCCAGGTGTGTACGTGTAAGGGAAGGCTTTAACCAAATGTCCCTCAAGCGAATAGATACTGATAAACTCAATCTCTTCGGGGCGGGAATACTGAAAGTTAAGTGTTTTTGATGTTTTTCCAGGAAACACCGTTATCGTAGCAGTTGCTTCTTTACGTTGCTGAGCTTTTTCATCGGGAATGAAGAGCAAACGTACGGTATTCAGGTAAAGATGATTAAAAAGGTTCGGACTCCAGTCGCAACCTATAATTACCCATGCCGAACCCATTTCGTTGGTAGTAAATGAAATAGGCTTGGTATAATTATGCCGGTTTAAACGATAAATAGCAGATGGGGGCATTGTCTTTTCATCTTCATCGGTATAATTGAGCAGTATCACATCTTTAGAAGCAATTCCATTCAGTCCTTTGTCAAAATTAAATAAATACCGGCTGTTATCATATCTTCCAATAGGCTCATTATGAAACACACCTACTTTCATTACCGGAGCAATAGAGCTTATCAATTGCTGATAGTTTTCAATAACAGCATCAATATTAAAAATAATCTTGTAAGTAGTATAAGGACTTAAGCCCGTTATCTCTTTTTTTATAAATTGAAAATCGGTAGAAGAGCCCTGTGAAACAGAAAGTGTTAATGCCTTAAATTTATTATTATAAGGAGATGGCAACGGGGTAATATCCCAGCTTGATTGAGTAGTATTTTGAACAGCACCCCTGTATTGCAATAATCCGTTTTCCCAACCTTCGGCATTATTCTCAAATGAATATGTATAACTTTGAGCGTTAACATTCAATATATTGGTTGCAATACACAGTATTACAACCAATAAGGTGGTAATCAGTTTTTTCATATACCGGGGGGATTTCTCAATTCACAATTTACAAATTTAGGTCTTCAATCAACATGCAAACGTAATGCAGAAAAAAATATTACACAATTGAATGTTATTAAGTTTTCTAAATACTGATTTGCAAATAATTGCAAGTATATGGACCACGAAAAGTTTTTGAAAAAATTAATGGCCTGCTTTGTTAAACTAATAATCTTCAAACTCGAAGAAAATATAAAAGCCTGAAAATATGATACTTTCAGGCTTTTACCATGTGGTCCCACCAGGACTTGAACCTGGGACCCACTGATTATGAGTCAGTTGCTCTAACCGACTGAGCTATAGGACCATTCCGAACGCTCAAAATTGGGTTTGGAATTTAGAGTGCAAATGTACACTTTTGCACGAAAATAACAAGCATCTGCATTCATTAATGAAAAAAAATTGCCAATGCTCAATTTAACCGGAATAAAAAATATCATCTTCGATTTTGGCGGAGTTATCTTAAATATTGATTTTCAGAAAACAGTGGACGCTTTTAAAAAAGTAGGACTGAATAATTTTGACCAGCTTTATTCGCAATACAGCCAAACAGACCTCTTTGATAAGCTTGAGAAAGGAGTGGTAGAACCTGCCGCTTTTCGCGATGAAATCCGGAAACTGTCCGGATTAAACTTGTCTGACGAACAAATAGACACTGCCTGGAACGAAATTTTACTCGATCTTCCTGTTAACCGCATCGAACTTCTGCTGAAACTTAAAGATCATTACAACACCTATCTGCTCAGCAACTCAAACATCATCCATTACTGGAAATACCGTCAAAACCTGGAAGATGTTCACGGTTATCCTGATTTTGATACGCTATTTAAAAAGGCCTGGTTTTCATTCAACGTGGGAATGCGTAAACCAGACCTCGAAATTTATAAATGTATACTCAAAAATGAGAATTTACTTCCTCCTGAAACACTTTTTATCGACGATTCGTATCCAAATCTGGAGGCAGCACAACAGTTAGGTATGCAAATCTATCATCTTCAGAAAGGAGAAGATATAACTTCGATATTTACATTGTAATATAATTGCTGTTTTCCTTTGTGGGTTCAGGCTGAACTGGCTGAGGCTGAGGCTGAGGTTCAGGTTTTGGTTGAATTTTTGGTTTTTCTTTTCGCGACGGTTTTTGTTGCGGAGGAGCAGGAATCTGTTCTCTGTTTTGAGGCATTTGTTGCATAAATTGCTGCATCTGCTCCATCATTTTTCGGTGCATCTCAAAAGGATCATTCCCAAACGGATTCTGAAAACCCATCATCAGAGAGTCGTTAAAAAAATTATTTCCAAACGGATCGTTCATAAACGGGTGATTAAAAAACTGCTGAAAATCTCCACCATTCATCATACTATCCATATCCATAATCACAGTATTTCCATCTGAACTGTAAACATATGAATAGGTAGAGTCGAACTGAACCAGATTCCCATGTTCATCATATTTACGATTTACCTTTACATCTATTTTGGGTTGATTCTTTAACGAATCCTTATCCTGAAAGCCAAAGGATTTTGCAGTTTTGTACGTTTGTTCGGCTTGGCTTACTATCGAATAAAGAAAAATCGAAATAAGAAGAAAAAAGAAAAAGGTAAACAGGTTTGTTTTTTTGATCTTGTAAATCAGATTTTGGATCATCAATTGAACTCTACTTTTCAGTTTCATAGCAATTGCAATTTGGGTTAATTTATTTTTTGCAAGCCATAACGCAAGAGCTATGCCATTCATTTTCCAGAACGTCAAAAACTGATAAACTCTTAACGTTTTTTAACGCCCCAAAAAGGTTTACTGACAAAATTGCAGAATCCCCGGTTAAAAAACTGACAGAAAAGAAAACATTCTCTTATCTCGTGAAGGCATACTGAATAATATTTGCCCCCATTTTCAATGCTTTCTGACGGGTTTCGTCTGAATCGCGGTGTACATCCGCATCTTCCCAGCCATCACCCAAATCGCATTCGTACGTATAAAGGCAAATCAGACGCCCTTCGTAAATAATTCCAAAAGCCTGTGGTCGCTTGTTATCATGTTCATGAATTTTTGGCAGTCCGTTCGGAAAGTCATACTTCTGATGAAAAATGGGATAACTTGCCGGAAGTTCCACTAAATCAAGATCGGGAAAGATTCGTTTCAATTGCGGACGGATAAATTTATCCATTCCATAATTGTCGTCAATATGCAGGAAGCCGCCGCCCATCGTATACTTTCTCAGATTTTGAATTTCCTGATTATTAAAAACCACGTTTCCGTGACCAGTCATGTGGATAAACGGATAATTGAAAATATCAGAACTGCCAGCATCAACGGTTGCATATTCCGTATTTAATCCCATTGCAAGATTTGAATTACAAAATCTGATCAAATTGGTAAGTGATGTAGGATTAGCATACCAGTCTCCACCCCCGTTGTATTTGAGCAGAGCTATCTGTGTACTCATCTGTGAAAAAGCTGTAAGCGACACAAAAATCAGAATCATGCAAATATATTTCTTCATAGATATTATTGATTAATCAAACAAACTGTATGACAGGCCACCAGGGCCGCTGTTTCTGTTCTCAGACGTGAATCACCCAGACTAATTGCTTTATAGCCTTTTTCAAAAGCCATTTTTACTTCTGTTTCGCTAAAATCGCCTTCAGGACCAATAAGAATAATGCTATTTTCATTGGGTTTCAGAGCGTCTTTCAGTAAAGTTTTTTCACCTTCGCCGCACCAGGCAATCAGTTTTGCAGCATCCGAAGTCTGTTTCATAAAATCGTTAAACTTCACCAAGCCATTGAGTTTCGGAAGCTTGCTTCGTAGTGATTGTTTCATGGCTGAAATCAGCAAACGTTGTAAACGATCAGTTTTTTCACGGCTTTTTTCGGTATGCTCGCACACGATAAGCGTAATTTCATCAATCCCAATTTCTACTGCTTTTTCCAGAAACCATTCCAGACGGGCAGGATTTTTCAGTGGCGAAACAGCAATATGTAAATGCTCCTTGGTTCGGTCTGATTTTTCAATCCGTTCAAATACATCCACCATACAGGCTTTGGAGTCAGGTTGTACAACATGAGCCTTAAAGAAACAACCCTCACCATTGGTAAGCGAAATTTGTTCACCCGCTTTCAATCGTAAAACACGTGTACCGTGAAAAGATTCCTCTTCGCTCAGTTTATATAATCCTAATTCAGCTTCGGGCAGATAAAAAAGATACATAGTTGATGAAAAATGATTGAGCTACAAAGATACTTTACTTCTTGCAAAGTTTCAGAAGCTGTGATTTCTTTCCGTTGAAAACGTTGAAATCAACCCGGCCCTGAATACCATCCACTTTACCCAGGTCACTGTGTTGCCAAAAGCTCCAGACATCTTCAAACAACAATTTTGGTTTATAATAATGGGCAATCCAAATTGGATAATCATCAAAAAATTCATCCTGCAAATTCAGGCGATAGAAATCAATATTGGTGTAAATAATAGGCTTTAAACCTGTTTCCTTCCGGACAATTGCAATCCAGTTTCTCAATCCTTTTACCAGTCGGTTATTCGGTATTTCTCCGGTTTCTTCCACATCGAGCACAGGTGGCAAATCACCTTTTTCGAACGTAACCATATTCAGAAAATTCTTGGCCTGAATGGTTGACGATGAAGAAGGTTTGTAGTAATGATATGCACCACGGATGATTCCATATTTTTTCGAGTTCTTCCAGTTATTTACGAACCAGGGATCGGCATAAGTAGCCCCTTCTGTAGCTTTAATAAAGGCAAATGTAATTTGAATGCTGTCCACATTCATTTTCGCAACACGTTCCCAATCAATATCTTCCTGATATCTTGAAACATCAATTCCATGAAGGTTAAAGCCTCTTGGCAAGCGGATACCAAAGCGTTTTACGAAAGTTTTTTGATCGTTATTCGTAAGACCAATCCACAAATAATAAGCTTCATACATGCTTTGCCTGAGAAAAATACGCCCTTTGTTTGTAGAAGCTACTACCAACAGGAGCATCAACAAACCGACAAGTATCCAACGAAGCTTTTTCTTCCTGTTGCGAGCCATGTAGTGCTTTTCAGCAAAAGTAACGCAAAACTACATTCTGTTTGTATGGAAAAGAGTTTATTTTTGTGGAAATATCAAGCCGGAATGAAGAAGATAAAGCTCGCGTTGCATTGGCAAATTTTGATTGCACTGATACTTGGAGTATGTTTTGGAATATATTTTACAGAAAACTCTTCCTGGGTAATCTGGATGGGCACTTTGTTTCTCAGAGCCCTAAACATGATTATTGTACCGCTTATTTTATGCTCTATCATCAGCGGAGTGGCCAGCGTGGGGAATGCCGAAAATCTGGGTCGTATAGGATTGAAAACCATGGGCTATTATATGGCCACAACTCTGCTAGCCATCGTTACAGGGCTACTGCTGGTTAACCTGATTAAACCCGGGGTGGGTAGTGAACTTAAATTTGCCGATACACCTGAAGGAATCACCCAAAGTGCTGATTCGTTTGGCGATACACTGCTTCACATTATCCCGACCAACATTTTTGAAGCGATGAGCCAGGGACAAATGCTCTCGATTATCTTCTTTGCAATATTGTTCGGTTTTTTCATTACGAAAACCGAAGAAAAAACCCAAACTTTCCTGCTTCGCTTTTTCGATTCTTCCACAGATGTAATCATGAAAATCACACTGTTTGTAATCCGGTTTACGCCACTGGGAGTTTTTGGAATAGTGGTAAAAGTGGTGAGTGAGCAAATTCAGATGGGGAATAACCTCTGGGACGTATTTGCCCGGATGGGCTGGTATATGTTGAGCGTGATTCTGGGACTGCTGATTCATGGATTGTTCACATTACCGTTGAGTGTATATCTACTCGGTAAAGCAAACCCCATCAAACATCTACGAAACATGACAACCCCGTTACTGACAGCTTTTTCCACCTCCTCATCCAATGCTACCCTGCCTTTAACCATGGAAGCAGTAGAACACAAAGACGGCGTTTCGCAAAAAATTGCAGCGTTTACCCTGCCTTTAGGAGCAACTGTAAACATGAACGGTACAGCTCTATATGAATGCGTAGCTGTAATGTTTATCGCACAAGCTTACGGCATAGAACTCAGCTTTGTACAACAAATTATCGTGGTGTTTACCGCATTGCTGGCAGCCGTTGGCTCTGCCGGAATCCCCATGGCAGGGCTGGTGATGATGACCATTGTACTAAAAGCTGTAAACCTGCCGTTGGAAGGCATCGGACTCATTCTGGCTGTTGATCGTATTCTTGATATGTTTCGCACCACCATCAATGTTTACGGTGACACCTGCGGAGCCGTAATCGTGGCAAAATCGGAAGGAGAAAAGTTAAAGGTATAGCGAGACACATTGTTACTTAATACGACATTAATCAAACTTCTATATGATTAATCTCTTTTATAAATCTACAGAATTCAGAAGCAATGTTATAATCTAGTATAGAATTATCAATTTCATCTATGAAATTATCTTTCTTTTTCGAATTAGATACTAATAAAAAAATCTGCAAGCATATCCTTGTATAATTAATTATTTCATCCGACATATTTGTGTTATTTTTCATTTCATTCTCTTTATTTTTAATAATAGATCCATGTATATAAGTGCTTCTGATATCGTAAGCTTTTTTAATTTTCGAATATACTTCAAGAGGTGGAAATTTATACAACCCAAGTAGAAAAGAAATACGTTGTGATAACTTATGGCTTAATTCCATTCTTTCACTTCCTTTCAGGAAAAGTGCTTCAAGAGCAGATATTGTTATTGTTATTCTATTATGTAAATCACACACATACAGAGCATTCAAATATCTTTCAAGAGCAATATTTATAGGAGACACATTCATCAAATCTTCCTCAGGAATCAAATCTAAAAATACTTCTAAAAAAATATTTAAACGAGAATAGTTTTCATCATTAAGTTCATATTTGTAAATTGGAAAAATATTTTTAGCACCTATAGGTGTGTTTGTGTGTGATAAAATAGAGCTAGGAGTATATTCTAACTTTAAAGAATTAACACTTGCTGTTCTAAATAATTGTAATACAATACATAATTTTCTTTTAAATGAACACACTTCTTTTATATACTTATCAAATAATTTATATTCAATAATTGCAGAACAATTTTTTGCTTCTAAATCATCATTTAGGTATAAATATTGATTTTCAAAAATCAAATCACTATTACTAGGTCGTCTAATAAGTAAATTTTCATTTATCCTATACTCTGATTTTTTCACCCATAGCCCATTGATCCAAATTTTACAATTCCAATCAAATGGACATCCCTTTATATCATTAACAAACAGTTCAATACATTTAATTACGCAATCATCATCCATTAGAGTAATATTACTATCAAACAAATATTTAATGAATATTGAAACGCTTTTCTCTACTTGGAATCTGTCAATCTTATACTCTATTTCTAATAAATCAATACATTCTTTAAGAATTGGCATTTGAATACTTATCCTGTCCACATATTTTTTAAAATCATACCATATTATTTCTTCTTTAAAAAAAGTTTCGGTTGTAGTCGAAGATGTCTTAATCCCTTCTTCATATTTTCCTATTTCAGTTGACTGTCTGAAACATATCATATTTAACTTCCTAACTTCTTCATTTGTCTTAGTATTAAAATACTCATAATTTTCTTTAATTTCCATACAAAGAGATAGTAAGGCCGATGAAATATTAATTGTTTTCATTAAACTCACTGTTAGTTATTAATTCAAAATAAATATTGTATTAGCAACTGCTAATTACAAAGATAACATAAATCGTTATTAATTAATTGAAATTGTGTTACTTTTTAATTGAGAGCTCTTATAACTTCTTTCCTCTTTTTTCCCCAACTATTTCTTATTCCGGAAGCAAGCCTTACCTTTGCAGCTTAAAATTTAAACTGAGGATTTTACTATGGCTGATAACATCAGAGTACGTTTTGCGCCGAGTCCTACCGGACCTTTGCATATCGGTGGCGTTCGCACTGCATTGTATAACTATCTTTTTGCACGTCAGAACGGTGGAAAAATGATTCTCCGTATTGAAGATACCGACCAAACCCGTTTTGTTCCGGGTGCCGAGCAATACATCATCGAAGCGCTTACCTGGCTGGGAATTGAATTCGACGAAGGAGTACACGTAGGTGGACCATTCGGACCATATCGTCAGTCGGACCGTAAGGAAATGTATCGTCAATATTCTGATCAACTGATCGAAAACGGCTGGGCGTATTACGCCTTTGATACTCCGGAAGAGTTGGATATTATCCGCAAACAATACGAAGCCGAAAAGAAAGCGTTTCAGTATGATGCTTCTACCCGCGACAAAATGAAGAACTCGCTGACTCTTCCGACCGAAGAGGTAAAAAATCTACTCGAAAGCGGTGCTGCTTTCGTGGTTCGTTTCAAGATGCCCGAAAATGAAGAGATTCACGTTCAGGATTTAATACGCGGTGATGTAAAAGTAAACTCCGGTTTGCTCGACGATAAAGTATTGTTTAAATCGGACGGAATGCCAACCTACCATCTGGCAAACATCGTAGACGATCACCTGATGGATATTTCACACGTAATTCGTGGTGAAGAGTGGTTGCCTTCGGCTCCACTGCATGTGATGCTCTACAAAGCTTTTGGCTGGGAAGATACCATGCCCATGTTTGCACATTTACCACTCTTGCTGAAACCAGATGGAAATGGCAAGTTAAGTAAACGCGATGGCGACCGCTTAGGCTTCCCTGTTTTCCCATTACGCTGGACTGATCCTGTTTCAGGTGAAGTTTCTTCGGGTTATCGTGAATCAGGTTATTTTCCTGAAGCGGTGGTAAATATCCTTGCTTTCCTTGGATGGAACCCGGGTACAGAACAGGAAATTTTCTCCATGCAACAGTTAATTGATGCTTTCTCTATTGAACGCATCAGTAAATCCGGGGCAAAATTTGATCTCGAAAAAGCAAAATGGTTCAACCACCAATACCTCATTCATCGTGACGATACTGAACTGGCTCAACTGTTTCAGAACGTAGTTGCCGAAAAGTGTGTAAATGCTGATTTTGAACGGGTAAAAGAGGTTTGTCCATTGGTAAAAGAGCGTGCCAGCTTTGTAAACGACTTATGGGACCAGGCAAAGTTCTTCTTTGTAGCACCTGAAAGCTATGATGAGCAAATTATTAAAAAACGCTGGAAAGAAGACACACCAACCCATCTGAACAGAATTTCGGAAATCATCGCGAGTACACAGCCTTTCAGCAAAGATCAGGCTCACGATCGTGTGATGGAATACATTCAGCAAAACAGCCTCAATACCGGACAAATTATGAATTGCCTGCGGCTCTCGCTGGTAGGTGCAGCCATGGGGCCTGACCTGTTTGCAATTATCGGAATTCTGGGAATAGAAGAAACCCAAAACAGAATACGCAAGGCTGTTGATACAATAAAAATTTAAAATAAACTCCACAAAACGCCCTTTAAACCAGGGCGTTTTGTATTTTTATCCGCCAAATGATTTTAATTGCACAAAAAAACTGAAATCCGACAGGTTTTAACAATACAGTTTGATCATAAACACCTATCTAAATCAATCCCAATGAAAAAAAATATCCTGTTCTTATCGGTCTTCTTTTTGAGCTTTGCATCACTTCTTGCTCAAAAGTCTCCTTCTTTAAAAATCATGACATATAATCTACGTTACGACAATCCGGATGATGGCATCAACGCATGGCCTAAACGTAACGCAAATGTTGCCTTACTGATTAAAAAGTACAATCCGGATCTGTTGGGTATTCAGGAAGGTTTACATCACCAGTTGCTAAACCTTGATAGTTTGTTAAAGGATTATGCCTGGGTTGGGGTTGGACGTGATGATGGCAAGACTAAAGGAGAGTATGCTGCAATTTTTTATCGTAAAAGCCGGTTTAAACTGCTCGATCAGGGTTCTTTCTGGCTTTCGGAAACACCCTCCAAAGCCGGAAGCATAGGCTGGGATGCCGCTTGTGTGCGAATTGTAAGCTGGGCAAAATTCTTCGACAAAATGGCAAAACGGGTTGTCTTTCATTTCAATACTCATTTCGACTATAAAGGAGTTATCGCACAACGTGAAAGTGCAGCTTTACTGGCAAAAATGGCTGATTCCATCGCCAAAAATGAAGCAAAAATTTACACCGGCGATTTTAATACTCCGATAACCGATAGCTGTATGATCCGACTAATTTCTCCTGCCGAAAAATATCCGGTAAAAGATTCAAGGCAAATCTCTGCAAATCCCTCATCAGGTCCAAATTACAGTTATGTTAGTTTCGATCCGGATTTTACTCCAACTGTGCTGATTGATCACATTCTGGTAAGTAAACAGTTCAACGTGAAAACGCACCATGTTTGCAATGAAAAGTATGGCAATTGGTATCCTTCCGATCATCTAGCCGTAGTGGTTGAATTGGGCTGGCAGTAACGAAAGTATCATACTTTTCAAATCCTTTCTCAAAAATAAATTTTCATAATCAAGCTCTGAGTTTTACCTTTGGCAGCAAATTTGTTATCGATCTGCTGTAGCAAAATACGAATTGAATATGAAAAGATTAACCTTATTTCTCACGATTCTCTCAACCCTGTTTTTAGGAAAACTATCGGCTCAGGATACTCCCAAAATTCCATTTGATACAATCACAAAAAAGATTACTTATCAGGAAGTTATCAAAATTGAAGGCAGTAAACAGATTTTATATAATCGAGCACTGGATTGGATAAATGCGACTTATAAAAATGCGGTGGAAGTTACCCGCAAACGTGATCTGGAAAATGGAATCATTGAAGGAATGCATCGTTTTCGTCTGGAATTTATTGACAAAGATGGTGTAAGTAAGAAAATAAGCACTGTGGAATATACTTTTATTCTGGAATTTAAAGATAATCGTTTCAGATATACATTTACCGATTTCACTCTGAAAGAGGTGTCAAAATTTGCACTGGAACGCTGGCTGAATAAAAAAGATCAGGCATATACTCCACTCTGGGATCAATATCTGGCTCAGGTTGATAAAAATATCCTCGAATTAATTGAGAAACTCAAAACCTCAATGCAACCAAAGGTTATAAAGAAAGACGAATGGTAGAAACTTCTTTTATTAATGCCTTAAAGGAAAATAAAATCGAAAATATCCTCCCGTTTGCCAAAGGTGAATTTCACAATCATCTGGCACTGGGAGGATCTTTTTTTGAATTCTGTAAGCGGGCAAATGCCAGCATTCCTCCTCCGCCTTCCAAAATGAAGCATCTGGGCGAAATGAACGATTATATTTTCGAAACCCTTCGTCCGTATATTTTGACCCGTGATGGTTTTGAGCTTTCGCTGCGCTTAGCCTTTGAGCAAGCTGTAAATGATGGTATTACAATACTTGAATCCAGTGTAGATTGCTTTTTCGCATTACAATATACCGACGGAGTCGATGGAATGATTCGTTACATACGTGCATTGCAGGAC
Source organism: Bacteroidales bacterium (assembly GCA_963667975.1). GTDB lineage: Bacteria > Bacteroidota > Bacteroidia > Bacteroidales. The sequence continues at coordinate 1,272,473 of OY764079.1, read as the reverse complement.
GAGTTCAAAGAAAAACTCGAATATCGACCCGAAATAGGTTTTAGTCGCCAACCCGAAATACGTACAACAGAACAAATACTAATCCCCTGTATTGAATCGGGTTATTTTACTTCCATTGATTTGTATGGTGAAGAGTTGGCAAAACCTGCATCAATGTTTAAAGAGATTTATAAGCTTGCGGGCAGATACAATCTGAAACGAAAATCACATGCCGGTGAATTCGGAACCGATGAAGACGTTCGTAAAACTGTGGAAATTCTTGAACTGGACGAAGTTCAACATGGTATTGCAGCAGCAAACTCAAAAGAAGTGATGCGTTGGCTTGCCCAAAATAATATCCGGCTTAACATCTGCCCCACGAGCAATGTTTTGCTCTCCCGTGTGCAGAAAATGGAAGCACATCCGGCAAAAATACTATACGACAACGGAATAAAGCTTTCCATTAACACTGATGATTACTTCATCTTTCACAAATCAGTCTCCGAAGAGTACTTAACCCTCTATAATGCAGGCGTTTTAAATGCAGAAGAACTGGAAGAGATCAGGTTGGGAACAATTTTTTAATAGCGCTATATTTCCATTTATTGATCCGGAAAAAATTGCTTTCAAAACAGCCAGTCACATTCAAACACCAACAAACCATAAACATTTTATAAAATCGTTTAGCGAATAACTACCCTGCAAACAACGTGCACTCCTGTTTCAGTTGAAATTCTTATCTTTGCAAAAAATTTGGAACAAATGATTTTGGAACTGAACGATCAGGAATTATTTCGCCGTCAGGCACTTGAAGAGCTGCGACAACTGGGCATTGAAGCTTATCCCGCCGAGTTGTATCCGGTAAACATTACTACTGCTGAAATTCACGAAAACTTTCCGAAAGACAATTCTCTCTATCATGATGTAACCATTGCCGGTCGCATCATGAGTCGCAGGATTATGGGAGCGGCTTCGTTTATCGAATTACAGGACAGTAAAGGACGCATCCAGCTATATGTAAAGCGCGATGAAATTTGTCCGGGTGAAGATAAATCACTCTATAATACTGTATTCAAACGTTTACTCGATATTGGCGATATTATTGGTGTAACCGGTTATGTTTTTGTTACCCAGATGGGGGAAATCAGTATTCACGTTACATCGCTCAAGCTCCTTTCAAAATCGCTCAAACCACTTCCAATCGTAAAAGAAAAAGATGGTCAGGTGTTCGATGCATTTACCGATCCTGAACAACGCTACCGTCAACGTTATCTCGATTTAATTGTAAACCCGCAGGTTAAAGATGTTTTTCTGAAAAGAGCTCAGATTATTAACACCATGCGCCAGCTTTTTAACGAAAAGGGATACCTGGAAGTTGAAACACCTATCCTGCAACCTATTCCGGGTGGAGCTGCGGCCCGTCCGTTTATAACACACCACAATGCACTGAACATTCCTCTCTATATGCGTATTGCGAATGAGTTGTACCTCAAACGCCTGATTGTTGGAGGATTTGAAGGTGTTTATGAATTTGCCAAAGACTTCCGCAACGAAGGTATGGATCGTACGCATAATCCAGAATTCACGGTAATGGAAATCTATGTTGCATACAAAGATTACAACTGGATGATGGATTTCACCGAAGAAATGATTGAAAAAGTCACCCTTGCACTTCACGGAACAACAAAAGTTACCGTAGGTGATAAAGAGATCGATTTCAAACGTCCATTCAAACGTATCACCATGTTTGATGCCATCAAAGAACATACTGGTATCGATATTTCGGATATGGATGAAGATGCTTTACGTAAAGTATGCCAACAGCTTAATATCGAAGTTGACACAACAATGGGCAAGGGCAAGCTTATCGACGAGATCTTCGGAGAAAAATGTGAAGGACATTATATCCAACCAACCTTTATTACCGATTATCCGGTTGAAATGTCGCCGCTTTGCAAGAAACATCGCTCCAATCCCGAACTCACCGAACGCTTTGAACTAATGGTGAATGGGAAAGAACTCTGTAATGCATATTCAGAGTTGAACGATCCGATTGATCAGTTAGACCGATTCCAGGAACAGCTCAAATTATCGGAAAAAGGGGATAATGAAGCCATGTTTATCGATATGGACTTTGTTCGTGCGCTGGAATTCGGAATGCCACCAACTTCAGGAATGGGTATTGGGATCGACCGGTTAACCATGCTAATGACCAATTCGTTCTCCATTCAGGATGTATTATTCTTTCCTCAGATGCGTCCGGAAAAACGTGCTGAAACCTCAACCGATGAAGACTTTATTACATTAGGAATTCCGGCTGAATGGATCCCTGCAATTCGCAAAACAGGCATACAAACCATCACCGCACTTAAAGAAGTAAATGTAAATAAGCTTTTTAACGATTTAAACGGCTTACGTAAAAAACTAAAACTTGACGCTCCAGCCCTCAAACTCGACGAAGTACAGGCCTGGATGAATGCATAAACTGGCCTCTGATTTGCACTGATTCAAAAACAGAGCAAATTCAGAAATTACAATATATTAAACCTGAGGGGCTGTTTAGACAGCCCCTTTTTTGTTATCCTTTTTTCGGCTTACGCCATCCCTCTCTGTGTAATGATTTGCGCGAACCCGGTATCACATGTAGCGATAGAAAAAAATCCTTAATTTTGTCGTTTCGTTTAAACTCAACAAATTTCGTTCAATATGGAAAACCAGGGAAATATCAACAGTATCCCGGAAGAAAAACCGGTACTTAACTTCATTGAAGAAATCATCGAAAGCGATCTTCAAACCGGTAAAAATGGCAACCGTGTACATACGCGTTTTCCGCCTGAACCCAATGGTTATCTGCATATTGGTCATGCAAAATCTATCTGCCTGAACTTTGGCCTGGCAAAAAAATATCATGGAAAAACCAACCTTCGTTTTGACGATACCAATCCTACCAAAGAAGACGTTGAATACGTTGATTCTATCAAAGAAGATGTTCGTTGGCTTGGGTTTCAATGGGATGGAGAGTATTTCGCTTCCGATTATTTCCAGCAGCTTTACGATTGGGCTATACAACTAGTCAAAGATGGTAAAGCTTACGTTTGTGACCTCACTCAGGAACAAATGAGTGAATATCGTGGAACACCAACCCGTCCCGGAAAAGAAAGTCCATACCGCAATCGTTCCGTTGAAGAAAATCTCGACCTTTTCCAACGAATGAAAAACGGTGAATTTCCGGATGGAAGCCGTGTGTTACGTGCTAAAATTGACATGGCTTCGCCTAATATGCACATGCGCGACCCTATTATATACCGCATTCTTCATGCCCACCATCACCGCACCGGCGATCAATGGTGCATCTACCCAATGTATGATTATGCGCATGGCGAAAGTGATTCTATCGAAAAAATCACACACTCTATCTGTACTCTCGAATTTGAAGTACACCGTCCGTTATATGATTGGTTTATAACTCAATTGGGTATTCATCACCCACAACAGATAGAATTTGCCCGTTTAAATCTCAGCTACACAGTGATGAGCAAACGTAAATTGCTACAACTCGTTCAGGAAAAACGGGTAATGGGTTGGGATGATCCCCGTATGCCAACAATTTCGGGCTTACGTCGCAGAGGCTACACTCCCGAATCACTACGTATGTTTGCCGAAAAAGTTGGAATCGCAAAACGTGATAATGTGATCGAAGTTTCATTCCTCGAATGGTGTATCCGCGAAGATTTAAACAAACGCGCACAACGTGTGATGGTAGTTCAAAATCCGCTGAAAGTGGTGATTACCAATTATCCGGAAGGAGTGGAAGAAGAGCTTGACGCAATCAACAATCCAGAAGACGAAAGCATGGGTGTACGTAAAGTTCCGTTTTCACGCGAACTATATATAGAACGTGACGACTTCATGGAAAATCCACCAAAGAAATTTTTCCGTTTATCACCTGGAACAGAAGTGCGTTTGCGTTATGCATACTTTATTACCTGCCAGGAAGTGATTAAAGATGAAAATGGCGAAGTTGTAGAACTACGTTGCACCTATGATCCCGCCTCACGCGGAGGAAATTCACCAGATGGCCGCAAAGTAAAAAGTACAATTCATTGGGTATCAGCTCAGCATTCGCTTGATGTGGAAGTTCGTTTATTCGAACGCTTATTCCTCAAACACGACCCGGAAGAGACCGAAGAGGGAGAAGATTTCCGTGCAAATATTAATCCCGATTCATTCACCATATTAAGTCATTGTAAAGCAGAACCTTTTCTGAAGAGCAGCAAACCTCTCGATCATTTTCAATTTGAACGTCTGGGATACTTTACCACCGATTACGACAGCGAAAAAGAAAATCGTTTAATTTTCAATCGTACCGTATCGTTGAAAGACTCCTTTGCAAAAGGCTGATCTGAGAAATAAATTGACATCAAACACTATATTTCCTTCCTTTTCTTTTTGTGGGGGAAGAAAAATGATTAATTTTGCAGTGTCAATTGATTGTCCGATGGTGTAATTGGCAACACGTCTGTCTCTGGAACAGAAGAGTTCAGGTTCGAAACCTGATCGGACAACAATAAAAACAATAAATAAAAAGCTACAACCTTGAACTGCACCCCAAAAGTTAGACAAAAAACTTTTGGGGTATTTTTATGTCAACAACAAGGAAAAATCGAAAGCATAGCCTTTCAGAGAAATTAAAAGTAGTAGAATTGTATCATTCAGGCTTTGGTAGCAGTACTATAGGCAATAAACTTGGAATTCATCGCAGTATAGTAAACAACTGGATACGTATTTATCAGACTAATGGAGTATTTGCATTAGAAAAAGGGAAGCATTCTCTATTGCCATTAGAGTTAAAGCAAAAGGCAGTAAAGGATGTATTAGAAAAATCACTATCTTTCGAGAGTGTAGCCCTGAAGTATCACCTCAGCAAGTCTGCTGTTTATTCATGGACTCAACAAGTCAAATTACATGGATACGAGACTCTTAGTCAAATCAAACAAGGGCGACCACCAAAAGATATGGGCAGACCCAAGAAAAAGCTACCGGAAACAGAGTTAGAGAAGCTTCAGGAAGAGTTACGCTATCTTAGAGCCGAGAATGCTTACCTAAAAAAATTGAGAGCTTTAGTACAGGAAAGGATAGCACGCGAAAGCGGGAAACAGTCCGGGTCATCGAAGAACTAAGGCTTGAACACGACTTTTCATCTTTATTGAAAGTCTCGTCGATGGCACGTGCAACGTTTTATTATCATCTAAAACAATTACAAGCCCCTGATAAATATGATTCAGTGCGCAAGCAAGTTAATGATATTTTTCACGCCAATAAAGGCAGATATGGCTACAGACGTATTACCATGGAACTGCACAATAACTCTATAGTGATTAATCATAAGACCGTAGAAAGATTAATGCGGGAAAGTGGATTGAAATGTCAGGTGAGACTCAAAAAGTATCGTTCTTACAGAGGAACAGCAGGTAAAATTGCTCCTAATATCCTTGAACGAAATTTTAAAGTAACATCTCCCAATAAGAAATGGGTGACAGATGTAACTGAGTTTGCATTGTTCGGACAGAAAAGATATCTATCTCCCATTCTGGACTTGTTTAATGGAGAAATAATAAGTTATACTATTAGTCCTCATCCCAATTTGCTAATGGTTACAAATATGCTAAGTAAAGCACTGAGAGGCATAAAGAAAGACACAGAGATCATTTTACATTCTGATCAGGGTTGGCATTATCAACATGCAACTTATCAAAGAATGCTTAAAAACAAAGCAGTAGTGCAAAGTATGTCTCGTAAGGGAAATTGTTTAGATAATGCTGTTATGGAGAATTTTTTTGGATTGCTTAAATCAGAATTGCTATATTTACAGAAATTTAGCTCTATCGAAAATTTTGAATATGAGCTTAAAAGCTATATTCATTACTATAACAACTTTAGAATCAAAGAAAAACTAAAAGGACTAAGTCCGGTTATGTTCCGAACTCAGTCCAATTAAATCTTAATTATTAATCCGTCCAACTTTTTGGGGGCAGATCACCTTTCAACGTTGTAGCTTTTTTTACATCCGGGGTACAAATATTTTCTTCTTTATACACTCCTATCTCTTAAAATATCTTTTATTATTTAGACATAGACTAAATAAACAAAAGCATTTCTACATTGTTATATTAGTCAGACTTGGAGTATTGAAAATGCAAAAGCATTCAAAAAAAAGAGTTTGTTTTCAGGTCATATCTTTTCTTGGTTTTTTTTATTTTCATAGGTGGGTGAAATGGGGAAGCGATTAGTTTCCCCATTTTTTATGACAGAAGGCGGATGTCTTAAAAAAAAGAAAGAGGAAATAGAGAATGTTTTTTTCTTCATCTATTACATTACTGTACTATCATTGTGTGGCTTTAAACCAATGTATTGAAACAGATTTTTGATTTAACGCTATGATTATAAAAGATTTTTGTATATTTGCACCGCAGTTTCAAGGGGCTTGCCCCGGAAAAACGCTTCTTTTCGAAGCACACTCATCAAAGCAAAAGATACTTCGAGGGGACTTCAGTCCCCTCTTTTATTAAATATTAATCAATGATAACCAAAGAGTTAATAGAAAATCTGGTTCAGGAAGCAATTAAGGAAACAACACTTTTCCCGATAGAGATTACTGTGAATCCCGACAATAAGATTCTCATTTTTCTTGATTCGGAAACGAATGTTTCTATTGACGATTGTATTAAAGTGAGCCGGTTTGTAGAACATTCTCTTGACCGTGAAGAAGAAGATTTTGCACTTCAGGTTTCTTCGGCGGGGTTGGATGCACCTTTTAAAATAATGAGACAATATCAGAAAAATATTGGCCACGATGTTGAAATTACGAAAGCAGATGGTGAAAAACTAATTGCTACTTTGCTGGAAGTTTCAGAAAATGCAATCAAAGTGAAACCTCTTCCTCCTGTTTCGCGTAAGAAAACCAAAAACTTACCCGAATTACCTTCTGAAGTTGAACTTAACTTTGACGCAATCAAGCAAACAAAGATTGTTATATCATTTAAATAATCAGCACGTTAAAAAGAATATATATGGAAAATATCAATCTCGTTGAATCGTTTTCCGAGTTTAAGGAGTTTAAAAATATCGACCGTGAAACCATGATGCGCATCCTTGAGGATGTTTTTCGCAGCATGCTGATTAAAAAATACGGTACCGATAGCAATATCGATATTATTGTGAATATTGATAAAGGAGACCTTGAAATCTGGCGAAACCGCGAAATTGTTGATGATAATCAGGTTGACGATCCGAGTACTCAAATTGCTTATTCAGAAGCAATTAAAATTGAACCTGACTTTGAAGTAGGCGAAGAAGTTTCCGAACCTATCCGCATGTTCGACTTTGGCAGAAGAGAAATCTTAACGATTCGTCAAAACCTGATCTCAAAGATTCAGGAATATGAGAAGAATAACGTTTACAAGAAGTACAAAGAACGTATTGGCGAAATCATTGTAGGTGAAGTATATCAGGTTTGGAAAAAGGAAATTCTGATTCTGGACGATGAAGGAATTGAGCTTTCCTTACCAAAACAAGAACAGATTCCATCTGATTTCTACCGTAAGGGTGATGCGATCAAGGCTGTTGTTCTGAAAGTGGAAATGAAAAATAACAATCCGTCAATAATCCTTTCGCGTACTTCTCCTATTTTTCTCGAACGTCTTTTCGAACAAGAAGTTCCGGAAGTATATGATGGTTTGATTACGATCAAAAATATTGTACGTGTTCCGGGTGAGCGTGCCAAAATTGCAGTAGAATCATACGATGACCGTATCGACCCGGTTGGTGCTTGCGTTGGGATGAAAGGATCTCGTATTCACGGAATTGTGCGTGAGCTACGAAATGAAAATATCGACGTTATAAACTACACCAACAATGCTGAGTTATATATTCAGCGTTCGTTGAGTCCTGCAAAAATATCTTCTATAAAACTAAATGAAGCATCCAAACATGCCGAAGTTTACATGAAACCAGATCAGGTTTCATTGGCAATTGGAAAAGGTGGATTTAATATTAAATTAGCCGGAAAATTAACCGGTTACGAAATTGATGTTTATCGCGAATCAGATTACGACTTCGAAGACGTAGATCTACAGGAATTCAGCGATGAAATTGATCAATGGATTATCGATATCTTTAAATCAATAGGATTGGATACTGCACACAGCGTACTGAACCTAACGGTTGAAGAACTACTGCAACGTACTGATTTGGAAGAAGAAACAGTTCAGGATGTATTGCGTATTTTAAAATCTGAGTTTGAATAAACCTGATAATATTCAGTAAAGCGAAAGATTATCAGCATATTATATAAACCCGGCAATATTACGACAGGTTAAAGTTTAAAAAGATTTATGTCAGAGGAATTAAAAATTATCAGGCTCAGCAAAGCAGCAAAAGAATTCAATATAGGGCTTCATACGCTCGTTGAATTCCTTGCCAAAAAAGGTCATAAGGTTGAAAACAATCCAAATGCCAAGCTTACCCCCGAAATGTACGACATGGTTGTTCGGGAATTTCATTCAGAAAAAACAGTGAAAGAGCAAGCATCTAAAATCGGACTTGAGTTTACTGGAAAGAAAAAAACTGAAGAAGATAACGATTCTACAGTTTTGACTATTGACGAAGAACCCGAGCACGAAGAACTGATTATTAAAAATACGCTCCTTAGCTATGAACCTAAGGAAAATACTGCATTCCAGCCTAAAGAGACGTTGGAAAAGCATGCAGTACGCGAAGAAAATACTGAAGAGATTCAGCAAGTTACGGTTGAAGAAAAAACAGAAGAAAAACACATTGAGCCTGAAGTTATTTCTACTGTTACCGAAGTATCTGTACCGGAAACTACTTACATTCCGATTGAATCTATTCCTGAATCGGAAGAGGTTCAGCATGACGAAAATGATGAAAACTCGCCTCAGGTAAAAGTGATTGGACGGGTAAACCTCGACATGTTGAATTTGAAGACTAAGCCTGACCGTAAATCAAAGGAAGAAAAGAAAAAGGAACGCGACGATCAGCGTAAACGCGAAAAAGATGAAAAATCTAGTCGCAAACAACCCGAAGTTTCTCAGGAAAAACCTGTCAAAAAACAGCACGAAAAACAAGGAGAGAAAAAACAACACGAGAATAAGCAACAAGGAGGAAAGCATCCTGAAAAAATTGCTCATAAAGAGCAAAAACCTGTTCAGACACCTGCCATACCAAAGGTTGTTGAAACTACCGATGGTCAGGATGATTCAAAAAAACCTGATGATAATTTCATTGCAACAAAATATCAAAAGCTCGAAGGTCCAAAAATTGTTAACAAAATTGACCTGAGCGAATTCCAGAAACCTGCTAAAAAGCCGCAACCAGTTGCATCTTCTTCTGACGAATCACGTTCAGCTAAGAAGAAACGTAAACGTATCAAAAAAGATACAAAGCCTGCTGGTGAAGCCGGAGCTGCAACTTCTCAACAAAAACCTGCTCCTGCTCCAGGTCAGGAAGTAAAAAAGGAGAAAAAAGAAGGTGGAATGAAGTATAAAGCTCATCCACGTATTGATAAGCTAGCTCCGAAAGCAGAAGTTAGTGACGAAGAAATCCAAAAACAAATTAAAGAAACATTGGCTCGTTTAAGCCCGATGGGAAAATCGAAAGCTTCGAAACACCGTCGTGAAAAACGCCAGTCTGTCAGCCAACAAATGCAGGAAGAACAAATGCGTCAGGAAGCTGACAAAAGAGTTCTGAAAGTAACCGAATTCGTTACTGCTAACGAATTAGCAACCATGATGAATGTTCAGGTTACACAGGTTATTTCCATGTGCATGTCACTAGGCATCTTTGTTTCTATTAATCAACGTCTGGATGCTGAAACGCTTGTTCTGGTAGCAGAAGAATTTGGCTACAAAATTGAATTTGTAAGCTATGACTTGCTGGAAGCAATTAAAGAAGTGGAAGAAGAACAGGAAAATCCTGAAGATCTAATCCCTCGCCATCCTATTGTTACCGTAATGGGTCACGTTGACCACGGTAAAACTTCGTTGCTCGACTATATCCGTCACGCAAATGTAATTGCCGGTGAAGCGGGTGGTATCACTCAACACATTGGTTCTTATCTTGTAAAACTTGAAAACGGAAAGAAAATTACCTTCCTCGATACACCAGGACACGAAGCATTTACAGCAATGCGTGCCCGCGGTGCCCAGGTTACTGATATTGCAATTATCGTAATTGCTGCCGACGATAAAATAATGCCTCAAACTATTGAAGCAATTAATCACGCTCAGGCTGCCGGCGTTCCGCTTGTGTTTGCAATCAATAAAATAGATAAACCGGGGGCTGATCCCGAAAGAATCAAAAACGAACTCGCTCAAATGAACCTTTTGGTTGAAGAGTGGGGTGGAAAATATCAGAGCCAGGATATTTCTGCGAAAAAAGGACTGAATGTTGAACTCTTACTTGAAAAAGTATTGCTCGAAGCAGAACTTCTTGAGTTGAAAGCCAATCCGAAAAAACGTGCTCATGGTACCGTAATTGAATCTTCTCTGGATAAAGGGAGAGGATATGTAGCAAAAATCCTTGTTCAGGATGGAACAATGGCTATCGGTGATATGGTTTTAGCCGGAAGTACTTACGGTAAGGTTAAAGCAATGTACAACGAACGTAACCAACCCGTTAAAGAAGCGGGTCCATCAACACCACTTTTATTACTCGGTTTGAATGGTGCTCCTCAGGCTGGCGATGTATTCAATGTAATGCCTAGCGAACGCGAAGCAAAAGACATTGCAACCAAACGTCAGCAATTACAACGTGAACAAGGCTTACGTACACAAAAACATATTACACTCGACGAAATTGGCCGTCGTATTGCAATCGGTGACTTTAAAGAGCTTAACATCATCGTTAAAGGGGATGTGGATGGTTCAGTGGAAGCATTGTCCGATTCATTACTCAAGCTCTCCAATCCTCAGGTTCAGGTAAGTGTTATTCACAAATCGGTGGGTGCGATTACCGAATCGGATGTATTGCTGGCATCGGCTTCTGAGGCAATCATTGTCGGCTTCCAGGTTCGTCCTTCGTTAAGTGCACGCAAACTTGCCGAATCAGAACAAATAGACATCCGTCTTTACTCTATCATCTACAACGCAATCAACGAAATTAAAGATGCAATTGAAGGGATGCTCTCACCTGAAATTCAGGAAAAAATTATTTGTAATCTCGAAATCAGAGAAACATTTAAAATTACCAAGGTGGGAACCATTGCAGGTTGTATGTGCTTAGACGGACGTATGAACAGACAAACTAAAGTACGCGTAATTCGTGACGGTATCGTTGTTTACACAGGTAAACTCGAGTCTCTCAAACGTTTCAAGGATGATGTGAAAGAGGTTGTAGCCGGACAGGATTGCGGTTTAAATATTGAAAACTTCAATGATATTAAAGTAGGGGACATCATTGAAGGGTATGAAGAATTTGAAGTAAAACGTAAACTGTAAAACCCGGCATTCATGCCTGTGAAATCATCGGAATCAGTGTAAACTGCATTCCGACACATAAAAGTTGAACGGTTTGCCTTAATTAACTCTACATATATGAAAAACCCTGCGTAAAAGAATTTCGATTCAATTACACAGGGTTTTATTTTTATAATACACGTGAGTATTAGACCAGAAACCTGATTACTGAATTGGAATATAAATATTGGTTTTCAGATTTTCGGATTTGTGGCGATTAGGGCTATTGAGATATTTCTCGAAACAAGGAGCTTCGCGAAGCTTATAATTACAACCAGGTAACCATTCCCGATAAATTTGATTGTACGCATCGCCTAACTGCTGGTAAGGTCCAACATGTTTAAAGATGGCATACTTTCCTCCTTCAATGGTTTTCACTCCAATTTCACCAATCGGTTTTACCTCTTTTTTTATGGTAAGACAAGCTTCATAGCGACACTTATCTGCTTCGGTAATATTTGGATCATCGTGACTTAACCCGATTGCTTCCATACCAAAACTGAAAAGTTTTTCTTCCTTTACAAATGCCCAAATTTTCCGCCAGGCTTCCGCGGTTTTTGGACCTCCATACGCCTCAATACATTGAATATAGATGACGTTTTTGGGTTTTACTTCTTTGATTTTGGGTTTCAATTCCATGATCTTTTTGTTTACGGTGTGAGTAAAATTTTGAAATACGATATGTTGATTTACAGCGCTGTTACGAAATTCAGTAGGGTTAACACCAAAACGGGTTTTGAAAGCATTGGTAAAAGATGAAGGCGTATCAAACCCACACTTCCAGGCAATATCCTGAATGGCCTGATCGGAATATTGAAGCAAACGGGCTCCCAGTTCCAGACGAATCCGTTGGATATAAGCCCACAAAGGTTCATTTAAGTAAGCACGCATGATCCGATGAAAATGATAGGGAGAAAAGTTTGATATTTCAGCAAGTTGTTCTATGCTTAACGCTTCACCAAGATTTGCATTGATGAATTCGAGCACCCGGTTGATCCGTTGCTGATAATCTTCAGAGGTTGCTTGCCTGTGTTCCATGATTTACGTTGAGAGATATTTGTTTAACCGGAAACAAAAGTATGGTACATTTTAAATTCTTACTTGCGGAATCTTGCGGAAATGAAAAAATAACGACACTAAAAAAGGCATCCCAAATGGGATGCCTTTTTTTGATATTGTCAGTCAGTAAATTATTTTACTGCATTTTGAAAGTCAGAACTTGACCAGAATTTTGCAAATTCGAGATCTGATTTAGCTTGTTCGCGGTATGATTTTTCGAGGTTAATTGCTTGTTTCAATGATTCATACATCACGGAAGAATTATTAATACGAGCAGCAGCAACTGCTTTCAGATAATACGTCTGAGCATTTACAGGAGCATTGTCTAAAGTTTTCAGAGCAGTTGAAGCATTGCCATTAAGCAGTTGAGCCAAGCCTACGTTGTAATCATTTTCTTTTGAGCCGAATGAACTGAGAGCACCTGAATAGTTTCCTTCTCTGATCATCAGTACACCCATATTGTAACCTTGAGCAGCACCTAATTTCTGAGCTGTTTCAAAATATGATTTAGCGTTTTTATAATCCTTGTTCATCAGAGCGGCAACACCCATATTGTTGATGATCATTTTATTATTTGGAGAAATTGCATTTGCTTTTTCGAGCAATGAAGCAGCTTCTGAAGCATTACCCATTTGAATAGCTACGTAAGCAGCATTGTTATATGCTTTCCAATCAGTTGGATAAAGAGCAATCGCTGATTTGTAGATTTTCAATTTGGTAGCATTGTCCTGAGTTAAAGTAGCTGCATAGAGAATTTCTTTGTTGTCCAATGAATCAGGTTTTTCCGTTGAAAGCATTGCAATTTTTTCTTCAGCTTTTTTAGGTTCTAGGAAGTTTATGCTAACTTCCGAACGACGAAGCGGAGGAAGAATTTTATCTTCAATCTGTTTGTAAATCAACGTCATATTGCGGATTTCCTGTTCACGTTTTTTCGTATCTTCCTGAGCTTTGATTACATTAATGATGGTATTTTTTTCTTTAATGTCAGAACCTTCAAGTGATGCAAGGAAACCTTCCCAGTCTTCACCATGAGCTACCGGAGTATATGCCAAAGTAAGTTTTGCCTTTTCTTCTTTCATGAACTTCTTCATGTCTTTCGCTTTAACTTTCGCTTTTTTTGCTTTGTCTTTCAGCATTTTTTCGATTTCAGCTTCCATCCATTTAACGGCTGATTTTGAACGGTTTTCAGATAAGCCCTGATTACGGCTTTCTTCACCTTCAGGAGATGCCCATGCATTGATATCAACATTTTTAATGTTGTAACCTAATGCTAAATAGTGTTTCAATGTATCCAACTGAGCTTTATTTGCAGCATCCTTGTTCAGTTTCAATTTAAAATCTAAATCGAAACGGTTTACAACAAAGTAGATTGTTCCTTTTTTATTAAGAATGGTTTCTTTTTCATAACCATGTTCAGCCATTAACGCTTCCCCTTTATTCATCAAACGTTGTGAAGTATAAACAACACCGTCAGCCAGTTTAACCTGTCCTAATTCAACAGCTTTTGATTTGGTAAGAATATCACTGCGTTTTGCGTTGAGATCAATCCCGGCTTTTGCTAAATGAGCAACCGGATTCACAACTAATTCTGATTTATTCATTTCAGGAGTGTAATCAATTACGTCAGTATATGTAAATGAACCGCCTGTTTTTGAACTGATCGTAGTTCCTTCGCCTTCCGCTTTTTCACCTTTCAAATACATCGGTTTCAAGGTAACACTACCACCTTCGTACTTTAATACAGGTTGAATAAATGCAGCAGCCTTTTTGTTAAAGTATTTTGCAGGGATATTTCCCTTGATTGTTACAGCAATTTTACCACCGTGAACTTCAAGAGGATTTGGAGTTGCTTCGTACTTTACTTCAGGGTGTTTTTTCACCATCTTGTTCAAACTGCAACTGCTAATCAGCACAACTGCTGTTAAGAGCAGGGCAAGAACCTTGATTGAATGTTGTTTCATAGGTCTTTGTTTTATAGAATCGTATTGAATTGATTGTTAATCGTTGATTTTGCAAATATAAGCCAAATAGTTGGGATTATGAAATTTTCAAACCGCACATTATCAATTTCATAACATTTATTGATTGTGATTATTCCTTGCTTTAACACAAGCAACGGCAGACGTGCGTTGTTTAAACGGCTACTTGTCAGCAATTTTCAGATCTGACAAATTTCCGAAATCTACCCATTCATTATTTTAAAGATCAATATAAGCGGGATCTTTTCAATAAGTAAGGAGTAAGTATTTGCTGGAAACCACCGGTAATATTGGCTTCAATTAGGTCGATATGATATTGACTGCATTTGAGGTGAAGTTCTTTTTTAAACTCTTTCATTGACTTTTGATATTGTTCTTTCAACTCAATGGGATTAATCTTAACCTCTCGTTCCGATTCAAGATCGACAAAACGATACGGACGGTTTTCAAAATTAAAGTCCACTTCGGTAGATTTATCGTAAGTATGAAAAAGGATTACTTCGTGTTTGTTGTGTTTCAGATGTTGCAGTGCTCCAAAAAGCTCCTCACGATTGTTCAGATTGTCCATCATATCGCTAAAAATTATGATCAATGAACGTTTGTGAACAGATTCAGCAATTTGATGCAAAATAGTTGCTGCAGATGTTTTTCGCTTCTCTTTTCCTTTTTCCGAAAACAGATAAGAATGAAGAAGTTGATAAATATATTGCTGATGTACCGAACTTGACTTGCAGGGTGTATGAACTTCAAGTTCTTCTGAAAAGAGTGAAAGGCCGAAGGCATCACGTTGTTTTTTAAGCAAATAGATTAAAGCCGAAGCTGCATACACTCCAAATAAAAATTTCGTAGGGTGGGCAAGCGAGGGTTTTCTCTGTTCAGGATAGTACATGGATGAAGAGGCATCAAGCACAATCTGGCAGCGCAGATTGGTTTCCTCTTCATAGCGCTTCACAAAAAGTTTGTCGGTGCGTCCGTAAAGTTTCCAGTCAATATGTTTGGTTGATTCACCGGAGTTGTAAAGACGATGTTCGGCAAACTCAACTGAAAAGCCATGAAAAGGACTTTTATGCAATCCGGTAATAAAACCTTCCACAACCTGACGGGCTATAAGCTCCAGAGAGCTGTACTCCTCGGGATGAAATTCCTGAAATTCAGTATTCATGTAACTAATTAATGCGTTTGCAATGAAGGTTTAAAAACGGATTTACCAGACAAAAAAAGGTTAACTTGCATTGTAGCTTCAACACAAATCAACCTGTTTTTGGTAAATAAATATTTGATTTACAGTAAAGCTTCGAGTTTTTTCACAAGTACCGATTTTGGCACTGCACCCACTTGTTTGTCAACAATAGCTCCATTTTTAAAGAAAAGAACGGTAGGAATGTTACGAACTCCATACTCAGCTGTTACGCCGGGATTGTTGTCAACATCCAGTTTTCCGATAACGGCTTTTCCTTCAAATTCGTGTGCCATTTCTTCAATGATTGGAGCCACCATGCGGCAAGGTCCGCACCATTCTGCCCAAAGATCAACAATAACAGGTTTATCAGCTTTGATAACCAGTTCTTCAAAATTTGCATCGGTAAATACTAGTGCCATATTCTTGGTTTTTAATGGGACAAACGTAAGTGTTTTTCCTCTATTTTCAAAATTTAGATTTATTGAACCAACAAGCTTTTCCGGCTTTGGTTCATTTTTTAATTTACCCCAGGATTAACTGAATATTTGGATATCCCTGTAATGCTTTTACGAATCCGGGAATATGAATCCCCTTATCACGCAGCGGCATCCCTACCGAATATCCTTCCAATGTGTTGATTACGTTAAACCTGAGTTTTCCTTTTCCTTTGTTCTCATGAACATAACTCTTCATATCCTTGATAAATCCTCCGCTGATATCTTTGAGATTTATACGAATGATAACCTCACGTGCCAGTGTTTCTATCAGCTCGTGGAGAATAGACATCGAGTTGATTTTTAGTTCATATTCCGTATCGCTTCCCCAACGGTTTTTTACACTTGCTTTCGCGTAAACCATGATGCCAGGTTCAAGCATATGTTTCATCTTCAAATAATCTTCCGAAAAAAGAGTGATTGAGATCGAGTCGTTAAAATCTTCAAGAGCGAAGTTTGCAAAAGGTTTGCCGTTTTTTGTCATACGGTGGTTTACCGATGTGATGATTCCGGCGAACTTTATTTCTTTGTTTCGGATAGAAATAAGGTCTTTTAGTTCCGATATTTTGGTATTGCAAAACGTCTCAATTTCGAGTTTATAATCATCAAGCGGATGCCCCGAAAGATAAAATCCTGCAACTTCTTTTTCATTTCTCAGTTCTTCCAGTCGCGACCATTTTTCGCATACCGGCATTTCAGGGTCCGGAATTGCAATCTCTTCTTCTGCATCACCAAAAAGGTTATGTTGTGATGCTCCGCCTTTTGCTTCGCTTGCATTGGCATAACGAATAACCTTTTCGATAAAGGTAGGATCTTCCACACGTTCCTGATGAAAGTATTGAGCTCGGTGTGTGTCTTCAAAGCTGTCGAATGCTCCACCCATTGCCAGTGATTCCAATGCACGACGGTTAACAGCCCGAAGATTAATGCGTTTGATCAAATCAAAAATACTGCGATAAGGACCGTTCTCGCGTCGCTCTTCGATGATCGCTTCAACTGCTCCGCCTCCAACATTTTTCACGGCAGCCATCCCGAAACGGATTTCACCTTTTTTGTTTACAATAAAATTCAGTTCACTTTCATTTACATCAGGTAGTAAAACTTTAATTTTCTGACGTTTACATTCTTCAATAAAAAAGGTTATTTTGGTGATATCATTCAAATTATGGGTAAGTACCGATGCCATATACTCAGCCGGATAGTGAGCCTTAAGGTAGGCTGTTTGGTATGCCACGAAAGAATAACAGGTTGAATGCGATTTATTGAAGGCATATTCTGCAAATGCTTCCCAATCGCTCCATATTTTCAGTACTTTATTTTCTTCGAACCCTCTTTCTATACAGCCCGCCACAAACTGCATTTTCAACGAGTCCATTACATCCTTCATTTTCTTCCCCATTGCCTTACGGAGCTTATCGGCTTCACCTTTGGTAAAACCTCCCATCAACTGCGACAGAAGCATCACCTGTTCCTGGTACACCGTGATACCATAGGTTTCTTTCAGATATTTTTCCATTTCAGGGAAATCGTACTCAACCTTTTCCAAACCCAGCTTACGTTTAATAAAGCTTGGAATGTACTGCATCGGGCCCGGGCGATACAAAGCATTCATCGCAATCAGGTCTTCAAAGCAGTTAGGCTTGAGCTCCTGAAGGTACTTTTTCATACCATCCGATTCAAACTGGAACGTTCCGGTAGTATCACCGCGACTGTAAAGTTCGTAGGTTTCTTTATCATCGAGCGGAATGGCATCGATATCAATGTCTATACCATGGCGTTTTTTGATGTTTTTCAATGCATCGTTGATAATCGACAGAGTCTTAAGACCTAAAAAGTCCATCTTAAGCATCCCTACCGATTCAACATATTTACCTTCATACTGAGTAACAGGCATTTCCGAATCTTTAGCGGTAGCCAGCGGAATATGGTTAATCAGATCTTCCGGTCCAATGATAACGCCGCAGGCATGTGTTCCCACATTTCGGGTTGAACCTTCGAGAATTTGAGCAAATTCGAGCGTTTTACGGGTAAGGTCATCACCATTTTTACGGGCATCTTCCAGTTCTGAAACATTGTCAAGGGCATCTTCCAGTGATACCTTTGGCCCTTCCGGAACAAGTTTCGCCAAACGATCTGCCTCGGGTAACGGCAGTTTTACCACTCGTGCCACATCCCGGATTGCTGATTTGGCCGCCATTGTTCCAAAGGTTGCAATCTGGGCGACCTTCTCCTTGCCATATTTTCCGATTACATACTGAATTACCCTGTCGCGGCCTTCATCATCAAAATCAATATCCACATCAGGCATGGAAATACGGTCAGGATTCAAAAAACGTTCAAACAGTAAATTATACTTAATCGGATCGATATTGGTAATTCCAATACAGTATGCCACTGCTGAACCGGCAGCAGAACCACGACCCGGACCTACACGAACCCCCATATTACGAGCTTCACCTATAAAATCCTGCACAATCAGGAAGTAGCCCGGAAATCCCATCTTTTTTACTACAGAAAGTTCAAATTCAATGCGTTCACGAATATCGTCGGTAATTTCGGGATAACGTTTTTTGGCGCCCTCCCATGTAAGATATTCCAGATATTCAAACTCATTGGTAAAACCTTCCGGAAGCGGAAATTTAGGAAGGATTACATCTCGTTCGAGTTTATAATCTTCAATTTTAGCTGCAATTTCCTGTGTGGTAGTAATAGCATCCGGTAAATCCTTAAAAAGATCGGCCATCTGTTCAGGTGTTTTCAAAAACTCATGTCCCGAATAATGCATTCCGTCTTCATCATCCGCATCACGATTGGTATTGATGCAAATCAAAATATTATGCGCCTGCGCATCTGTGGACTCCACAAAGTGCACATCATTGGTGGCAATATATTTCACCCCATACTTTTCAGCCAGGGGAATCATCATTTTATTTACTTCGTTTTGTTCCGGAATTCCATGCCGCTGAAGTTCCAGATAAAAATCTTCTCCAAATATTTCGAGATACTCCTGAAGTACTTTCTCTGCTTTCTCCATACCAGACTGCAACAATGCTTTCGGAATTTCGCCTCCTAAACATGCTGAAGAACAGATAAGGCCTTCGCTGTATTTCTTAAGAATTTCTTTGTCGATACGTGGTGTATAATAAAAACCTTCGAGAAAGCCAAGTGAGACCAACTTACTAAGGTTTTTATAACCTTCAAGGTTTTTCGCAAGCAGAATAAGATGATACCCGCTTCGCTCTTCTTTCCCTGTTTTGCTGAAACGAGAGTTACGGGCAACGTAAACTTCGCATCCGATGATGGGTTTAATCCCTTGTTTCTTGGCTTCGGTTACAAAATTCATTACGCCATACATATTTCCATGGTCAGTAATGGCCAGATGCTTCATGCCGGAATCAACTGCTTTTTTAATCAGTTTTTTAACTTTGGCAGCACCATCTAAAATGGAATATTGGGTATGAACATGCAAATGGGTAAATTCAGCCATTGAATAAAGAAATTAATTGATTATCAAAAAATTGCATTGAACAAATCTGTGCAAAATCGTGAGAGTAAAGATACAGAATCCAATGAAAACCGTGGAGAAAAAAAGAATCGGATTTATCTTAAAAAGAAAACCATTTATCTCCATTATTACCTTGTACTTGTCAAGGTATCGGCTGATCATGCCAATCCAGGCATTCTTACCGTTCGTCCTCTACCATCACAAAATCCATCTGTTTTTTGTTCAGGTCAACACGGGTTACGCGGATGCGAACTTTATTTCCCAACTGATAAATTTTCCCGTTACGGCGGCCTACGACACGGTAGTTATCGTCATCCAGCACATACATATCGTCATCCAATGCACGCAGGGGAACCATCCCTTCACAACGATTTTCGGCCAATTCAACAAATAAACCCCATTTGGTAACACCGGAAATTATCCCGTCGAATTCTTGCCCGATTCGTTCTTTCAGATATTCAGCCTGTTTGTATTTTACAGAAGCACGTTCGGCTTCGGCTGCTTTTTTCTCCATTTCGGAAGCATGTTTACAACGGGCTTCCCATGAAGCCTGTTCAACGGAAGGCTTTCCTTCCATGTAGCGTTCGAGTAAACGGTGAACCATCAGATCGGGATAACGACGAATAGGCGAAGTAAAATGCGAATAGTACGGGAAACTCAGCCCGTAATGACCAATATTATCGGTTGAATAATAGGCTTTCGACATGGTGCGGATTGCAATGCTTTCCACCATTGTTTCTTCGCCTTTACCTGCAATATCCCGGAAGAGATTGTTGAATGAATCGGCAAGGGTTTTGCGGGATTGCAAACGCATTTTATAACCCAGCTTGGAGAGAAACTGCACAAAAGTCCCCAGTTTTTCCGGGTTTGGTTCATCGTGAACACGATAAACAAAGGTTTTTGGAGTTTGTTTACCTTTGGGTTTGCCAATAAATTCAGCCACCTTTTTGTTGGCCAGCAACATAAATTCTTCGATAAGCTGGTTCGATTCTTTTTGTTCTTTCAGATACACGCCGATAGGTTTGGCGTTTTCGTCGAGATAAAATTTTACTTCTACTGAATTAAAGTTGATTGCGCCCTCTTTAAAACGTTCAGAGCGCATAATTTGCGCAAGCTGATGAACTTTCAAAATTTCCTCAACGTACTCACCTTCTTTGGTTTCGATTATTTTCTGAACTTCATCATAATTGAACCGACGGTCAGAAAATATTACAGTTTTGCCTATCCATTCATGAAGAATTTCGGCTTTGTCGTTCATCTCAAATACGGCTGAAAAGCATAATTTTTCTTCATGCGGACGGAGTGAACACACCCCGTTCGAAAGTTTTTCGGGTAGCATCGGTATTACGCGGTCAACCAGATACACTGAAGTAGCTCGTTCATACGCTTCATCTTCCAACGCGGTTTTCGGATGAACATAATGCGAAACATCTGCAATGTGCACTCCAACTTCATAATGTCCGTTTTTAAGTTTTTGAAAGGAAATGGCATCATCAAAGTCTTTCGCATCAATCGGGTCGATGGTAAACGTAAGTATATTTCGAAAATCTCTTCGTTTGGCAATTTCTTCGGCAGAAATCGTATCCGGAATGCGAGCTGCTTCCGATTCTACTTCATCAGGAAACGCAAGCGGGAAACCAAATTCGGCAAGAATGGATTGCATTTCCACATTGTTTTCACCGGGATTTCCCAACACATGAATAACTTCACCCACCGGATTTTTAGAGTGTTCTGGCCAGTCAACCATCTTGATTAATACTTTTTGTCCGTCGGTAGCTCCGTTGAGTGAATCCATCGGGATCAGAAAATCGACCGGCATTTTAGGGTTGTCGGGCAACATAAATGCCATTTTTTTTGAGGCCAGAATAGTTCCTACAAACTGAGTTTTGGCACGTTCGAGTATCTCAATAATCTGACCTTCTACTTTGCGGCTTTTACGGCGGGGAAAGAGATGAACCCGTACGCGGTCGCCATCCATTGCACGCCCTGTGTTGTTCGCCGCAATAAAGATATCTTCTTCATTGCTGTCATCCTGAATGATATAAGCTTTACTGGTTGGCTTCATGTCCACACGGCCTTCAATATAATTTTTCGGAACCAGATCAGGTGTGATAAACGTTGGATTTATCCTATACTTTCCACGTTTTTCCTCGAGTAACGCACCCGATTGAGAAAGTTTGAAAATAAGATCAGAAACCAGTGTTTTGGTGGCTTTGTCATGAATTCCCAAACGGGCAGAAACTTGTTTATGATTGTAAGATTCAAAAGGATTGGTAGCAAATAAGCGTAAGAGAGATGTTTCGAAAGTTTTTCCGCCCTTAGGCGTTTCATGTTTTTTTTCTTTTCGGTTTCGTGCCATAGTTTAAAAATTTTAAGCGTGATAAAGGTACTCTTTATCTGTGAATACCCTATTTGAAGTATCTGTAAAATAAACAGAGAAAAAGTGGAGTTGTTTTGTTGATTTAAAATGCCGGGATATAAAAATGGTCTGAAAGGAAAAAACCTGCCAGACCACTCTTCTCAAATCTTAAACAGAATTACACTGCTTTTACCAGATAGTAGTTTTTCTTTCCTTTTTGTACCAGAATATATTTCCCTCCGAGGAGATTTTCGGAAGTAATTTTCTGATCTTCTTTTGCTTTCTCTTTATTTATGGAAACGCCATTATCCTTGAGCATACGGCGAACTTCTCCTTTAGATGGGAAGATGCCTGTTTTATCGCTCAAAAAATCGACCATTGGAATGCCTTCGTTTACTTCATCCAAAGCAATGTCCGACTGTGGAACACCTTCGAAAACAGCCAAAAGCATATTTTCAGGAAGCGATTTCAATGTTTCGGTGGTTCCTTTGCCGAAGAGTATTTCCGAAGCTTCAACTGCCTGATTGTAATCTTCTTCCGAGTGAACGCGAATGGTTAACTCTTTTGCCAGAGCTTTCTGTAAAATACGAAGATGCGGAGCTTCGTTTTGTTGTTGTTCCATGCTTTCCACTTCTTCTTTATTAAACAGCGTAAAGATGCGGATATAACGAGCAGCATCCGCGTCGGAACAATTGAGCCAGAACTGATAGAATGCGTAAGGCGATGTTTTTTCAGAATCGAGCCAGATATTTCCTTTTTCGGTTTTACCAAATTTTCCGCCATCAGCCTTGGTAATTAACGGACAAGTCAAGGCAAAAGCTTCACCTCCTGCTTTACGGCGGACAAGTTCGGTACCTGTGGTGATGTTGCCCCACTGATCACTGCCACCCATTTGCAAACGACAGCCTTTATTCTGATAGAGATACAGAAAATCGTAACCTTGTACCAGTTGATATGTAAACTCCGTAAATGACATTCCATCACCGGTTTCACCCGAAAGACGTTTTTTTACTGAATCTTTCGACATCATGTAATTTACAGTAATATGTTTCCCTATATCACGAATAAAATCGAGAAAGGAAAAGGTTTTCATCCAGTCGTAATTGTTTACAATTTCGGCACTGTTTTCTCCCTTATCAAAATCCAGAAATTTTTCAAGTTGTTTTTTTAAACATTCCTGATTGTGGCGCAAAGTAGCTTCGTCGAGCAGATTACGTTCTTCCGATTTCCCGGAAGGGTCACCAATCATTCCGGTTGCACCACCAACCAATGCCAGTGGTTTGTGACCTGCTATCTGGAAATGTTTCAGCATCATAATCCCCACCAGGTGACCAATGTGCAATGAATCAGCAGTAGGGTCGATGCCTACGTAGGCCGTTGCCATTCCTTTCGCCAACATTTCATCGGTACCAGGCATTATATCGTGGATCATTCCACGCCAGCGGAGTTCTTCAACAAAGTTCATAGTTAGATTTTTTGCAAAAATAGTGGTTTTCGATGATTTACACATCCTGCTCAAATTTGGAAACACAAAAAGAGAAAGAACTCAAACCCAATTGATATCGTATTTAATATTGTCCGGTTAAGAGTAGAATGGAAAAAAATACACTTTTTAATCAATACGTTCCCGATTATTCAAGTACTTCCTGCAATATCTTGTGCGACTGTATATTTCCAAAACCCGGAACATGTAACGCATAAAACTGAAGGATTTGCTCCAGCATTACTCTGCGTTCAGACGTAGAAAACAGGCATAAATTTTCATCAGAAAGAGAAATTCCTTTCAATTTTGACAATCCTTTGCTGTTTTCGGCATTCATGGAGTAAGAATGCACAGGCTCCTGAACCTGGAAGGTTCCTTCTGCCATATCGAACCACCGCAAGTCTGCATCGTAGTTTCCTTTGGGATAAAAGCCCAGAAAACGACTAAGCTGCATCAGGAATATCAGATGAAAATCGGTATAATAAGTCTGTTTTAAATCAAGAAGTTGCAAGGAATTATAGAGAAAGTGGAAGAGGTTTTTGTCGGGTTGTTCTGTTCTCAAACATTTCGAAAGTATTTCACTCAGAAAAACGAAAATTGTACTTTTTTGAAAATCGACAGAAAGTGAAGTATAAGCATAAAATGTTCGTGCTTCGCGGATAGAATGCAAGGTTGTCCGTTCATTATGATAAATCACCAAATCGAGTAAGGTTAATGGCTGAAAAAGCGCAATCTTCAATTTTGCTTTTGGAGAACGTACACTTTTTACCATAAATGATTGCAATCCAAAATCTTCAGTATAGATTTTTACAACTATACTTGTTTCGGAAAAATTTACCGACTGTAATACAATTCCCCTGGTTTTCTGAAGCATCTAACTGAAAATGGAGGGTAAAGATACAAAATAGCAGGAAGGTAAGGTGAACTATAATTCAAACCCGAATACCTCCACAAATTTCGATTTTACCAACTGTTTTATCTCTTCCATGTTAAATGAATGTCCCAGCTCTTTTTCGAGAGAAGTAACCGTTTTATCGGTAAATCCACAAGGATTAATATGCCCAAAATAGCTCAGATCGGTATTCACATTGAATGCAAAGCCATGCATACTCACCCAATGACTTGTCCGAACACCAATTGCACAGATTTTTCGGGTTTTTCCCGGAACATCCGTATCAAGCCAAACTCCCGTTGCTCCTTTCAACCGTTCACCTCTGAGTCCGAACAGGGCAATAGTCCGGATAATTACTTCTTCGAGTTTTTCAATGTACTCGCGGGCACCTTTTACATAATCTTCCAGATTGAGAATGGGATATGCCACCAACTGTCCGGGACCATGATAGGTAATATCGCCCCCGCGGTTGATACGAAAGAACGTGGCATTCTTTGCCTGAAGCTGAATGTAGTTGATTAAAAGATTTTGCTCATCACCGCTTTTACCAAGTGTATAAACATGCGGATGTTCGCAAAAGAGCAGATAACCTGGCACTACTTTACATTCTGCACCGGGCAGGTTCTCATTCTCTTTCTTACAAGCCACAACCTTGTTAAACAATTCTTCCTGTAAATCCCAGGCTGTTTTGTATTCAATATTTCCTAAATCGCGATATTCTATGTTTGAAATCATGATATTTATTTGATAATCTGTTTATTTCCAAAGAGCCTACAGACTTAATAAACCTATCAGCTCTTTTAGATTTAAACTGCAAAGAACGGAAAAAACCCTGACCGAAAATAATTCAATCAGGGTTGTATTTTGAAAACTGAATAAAAAACCAGCGTCTCGTCTAGTTGATTCCCAGATGTTTTTGATAGTTTTTCAGGGTTTCCAAAACATTCGAACGAACGTGGATAAATTCCTGAACACCTGCTTCTTTAAAGCTGTCGATCAGCTCTTTCGGATAGCCTGCGAGGGTGATACTGGCTTTACTGCCGGCATCTTTCAATGCTTTACAGATTGCAAGAGTTATTTCGGCATATTCTTCATCAGAGCTACAGATAACCACCATTTCAGCTTTTGAATTCAGGAATGCCTGTACTCCATCTTCCACGGTTTTGAAACCGAGATTATCAATAATTTCATAACCTGCACAACCGAAGAAGTTAGTAGCAAACCCTGCACGTGCCTTACGCATCGCAAGATTTCCATAGGTAAACATGAAAACCTGTGGACGTTTGTTCCCTTCTTTCACATATTTTTCGGTAGCCATACGTACCTCCTCAATAGCTTCTGAACCACGATAAACTGAGAGTTTGCGGAAAGTAGAAGGTTTATCGGTATTGGCACTTTCAAGTTCAACTTTTTCAATCATTGCTTCACCAAGGTTCGGGTACTGGTTGGTTCCCAATACCACAATCTTGCGGGTTGCAATGTCCATATTACGCTGCATTGCAGTTTTTTCGATATCGTCCTGAATCATATTGCTGAGCAGGCAGGCCGTAAATCCACCTTTTTCTTCAACCGAGCGGAAAAGATCCCATGCATGTTTTGCAATTGAATCGGTAAGTGTTTCAATATAATAGCTTCCTGCAGCAGGGTCAACCACTTTGTCCATATACGATTCTTCTTTCAACAAAATCTGTTGATTACGTGCAATACGATACGAAAAATCATCCGGAGTTTTATAGGTAACATCAAACGGAAGAACTGCTATTGAATCGGCTCCTCCGATGGCTGATGACATCGCTTCGGTGGTTGTACGCAACATGTTTACGTAAGGATCATAAACGGTCTTATTCCAGAGAGAGGTAGTAGTATGGATAAAGATTTTGAGTGATTCTTCAGACGTTGGCGTGTATTGTTCCACAATGCGGGCCCATAGCATACGAGCCGCACGAATCTTGGCAATTTCCATAAAATAATTAGATCCTGTTGCCAGCGAAAACATCATTCTTGGAGTAATCTCATCCACTTTATGACCTTTATTGATAAGGTTGAACAAGTATTCGTGAGCAGCAGCCAAAGTATAACCAAGTTCCTGAACCAGCGTTGCTCCGGCATTATGAATATGTTTGCCGTTTACTGTAAGAAAACGGAATTTTGGCAATTTAGCTTCTACGCTTTTTAAAAGATATTCAGCCTCAACCATATTGTTTTCTTCGGTTGTGTAGAAACTACCTTTAAGCAAAGCATAACCCAGAGGATCAAAATTGAACGAACCCCGAACATTTTCTGCTGCAATTGATTTTGAATCAAGATAATGAACAAAAAGATCGAGAATTTGAGGATACGAAGCTGAAGAATAAAAATGGATACTTACCTTCAGAAGATCAATCCCATTCAACAGAACTTCCAGATCACTTACCGACTTGATTTCATGCACATCAAAACCTACGGCATCGGCACCACGACCAATTGCATCGAGTGCAAAGTGATTTGCTTCAGCGGGATTTGTCTGAACGATATCCTGACGAATTTCCCAGCAGTTATTGTTTGTTTTATTTCCGCGTATAAATGGAAATTCACCCGGAATAGCTCTTAAATATTCAAGATTTTCAAGGTCTTCGGCACGATAATAAGGCTGAATCTTAAAACCTTCATTGGTACTCCAAACAAGTTTCTTTTCGTAATCAGCACCTTTTAAATCGGCTTGAATTACATTTTCCCATTCCTGGCGCGTTACAGGTGGAAATTCTGAAAACAGTTTTTCCTGATTATCCATGATTTTTATGATTTGTTTCTTAAGGGTTTGATGATCAAAATTATGCAGCTACAACCGCCTATTTTTGAATGCACAAAATTAATTTTTTTTTGCCAGTAGGCAAATTTTATGTTCCGGATGCTTATGCTCCACCATGACACCAGATAAGCTGTATTTCCAAGAATGCCTATGATTTATGCCTCACGGAGTTGTTGTGATTCCTGACATCCGTTCATTGCCAAAAGATTGGTATTCAAAAACGCTCCTCTGTGGCTTTGCAATCGAGATTTTTAATGGTGATTGCATTGGCATTATACAAACATGTCTTCGGATTAATGGATGATTATTCTTTTTTTTCAGATGTTTTTATCACCTTGATTACATCCTTCACCACTTCGTTGGGAACAGCAACCGAAAGTTGATAGTGGAGAATTTCGAGATTGCCTTTGCGATTGCTGATTACGCCTGAAGATTGACACGTTCCCATCCATGTATCAAGCAGTTCGTCAAACCAGATAAATTTAGTATCACCGGAAATGTAAATATTTCGTTTTGTGGCTTTAAAATCCCAGCCTTTGCCTGCATCGAATGATTTCTTACACCATTTTTTAAACTCATCACGAGTCCAGTTTTCAGTTTTGTCGGTTCCGATAAAAATGCCATCCGCGGCCATCCTGTCAAAGTATGCATAATCGGCTTTTGCAGCCAGTTGATGCCATTGGTCGAGAAAAAGCGCAACGTCCCTTTTCAGAGATTCCTTCTTCTGGATACGCTCAACAGATTTACACCCTGCAAAAAATAAAAAGCAAACAATAAGTGCTGACCCGATTAAAATTCTGAATATATGCCTCATGTGTTATTTATTTTTAATCTTTTCAATGGAGAGAATAATCCGTTCATTTGTAGCCGGAAGTGAATATTCCGGTTCTGTTTCATGATTTCCGACTGCCGAAATTGCATCTTTGATGGCCAGCCAAACAGAAAACGCAAGCATAAAAGGAGGTTCTCCCACAGCCTTACTTCGTCGAATAGTACTAAAGTTGGGTACATTTTGCAAGAGCTTTACATTGAAAATCACTGGAATATCCTGAATACCGGGAATTTTATAGGTATCGGGAGAATGATTAAGCAGATTTCCGCTCACATCCCACTTAATCTCTTCGGTGGTACACCATCCCACACCCTGAATAAATCCACCAACTATCTGACCCTTATCTATTTCCGGATTGAGTGATTCGCCTACATCATGCAAAATATCTGTTCGTAAAAGTTTTACCGCTCCGGTATAGGTGTCTATTTCCACTTCTGAAACCGACATTCCATACGCGAAATAGTGAAACGGCTTCCCTTCTCCTTTTTCTTTATCATAATAAATGTCAGGTGTTTTGTAAAACCCGGTTGCGCTCAGACTTACCTGATTCAGGTAAGCCATTCGGATAAGGGTATTAAAGGGAAGACTATTCCCCGGATGAGAAGGATAATAGATTGTATCGTTCTTTAAAACAGGTTCTTCCTTTATTTCCGATCCAATTTGATCGTTCAGCAATTGTTTGGCAAGCGGAAGCAAACGTTCTTTTAGCGTATCGATAGCATTTTTTACAGCCATTCCGTTCAGGTCAGATCCTGAAGAGGCTGCAGTAGCAGAAGTATTGGGAACCTTCGAAGTATTGGTTGCCGTAACAATAAATTGCGAAGCACTCACGCCCAGTTCTGCACTGGCAACTTCCAGAATTTTGGTATTGAGCCCCTGTCCCATTTCTGTTCCGCCATGATTAACCTGAATAGTTCCATCTGCATAAATATGCACCAATGCTCCGGCCTGATTGAGAAAGCAGGTGGTAAATGAAATTCCGAACTTCACCGGAGTAAGTGCAATTCCCCGCTTTTTATTTTTGTGAGACGCATTAAACAGATTGATTTCACTCCTTCGATTTTTATAATCGCTTTCTGCAACAAGCTGATCGCAAAGAGTATATAAACGATTATGTTCAATCCGTTGTTTGTAAGGAGCAATGTTTCGGTCGTTGATTCCGTAAAAATTTTTTAATCGTATTTCAAGAGGGTCCTTTTTAAGAAAACGGGCAATACGATCAATGGCATTTTCGATAGCCGCCATCCCCTGCGGGCCTCCAAAGCCGCGATAAGCAGTATTAGAAGGGAGATTGGTTCTCCACGCATTCCCAATAATCCGGATATTGGGAATAAAGTACGCATTTTCTGCATGAAACAAGGCTCTTTCGAGGATTGCCATGCTTAAATCGGTCGCGTAGCCTGCATCGGAATTTAAAATTATATCGTAGGCCAAAATCAGGCCTTCATCATCAAAACCAATGGTGTATTCCGAAAAAAAGCGATGTCGTTTTCCGGTCATAATCTGATCATCATCGCGAAAGAGCCGGACTAAAACAGGATGTTTCGTTTCCCGGGCAAGCAGTGCTGCCCAGGCTGCGACATGATTTCCCTGCGTTTCTTTACCACCAAAACCACCTCCCATTCGTTTCACCTCAACCGTAACCTGATGTTTATTCCAACCCAAAACTTCGGCAACGATGGTCTGTGTTTCGGAAGGATTCTGACTTGAAGCATGAACCATAATCTCTTTTCCTTCTCCACAAACACAAAGTGCAGCTTGCGTTTCCAGATACCAGTGTTCCTGAGCCCCGGTAGTTAAAGTTCCGGAAAAAATATGCTTCGATTCTGAAAAACCTTTCGCAATATCTCCCCGTTCTATTTTTCGGGGAGGAGCAATACGGTTCTCTTTTGCCATCGAAGTTTCAATATCCAGAATAGCTTCCAGTGGTTCGTATTCTATCTCTACAAGTTTAGCTGCTTCGAGGCAAATTTCGGTTGATTCGGCCGCAATTAAAACAACTGCCTGGCCAATGCACTGAACCATAGTTTCAGCCAGACAGGGCTCATCGTGAACCACAGGCCCCATCTGATTAGCACCAGGAATATCTTTGTACGTTAAAACAGCCTTAACTCCGGAAACTTTACGGGCTGCCTCGGTATTCACCGAAAGAATCCGGGCATGAGCATGTTTGCTGTAAACAACATGTCCGTAAAGCAATCTATTGCCAAAATCAATATCTGATACGTAAACGGCTTCACCGGTTACATGCTTTTGTGCGCTATCGTGAAGGAGGTTTTTCATAGGGGTTCGGTTTTTGGGGAGGTTTTAATGGGGAAATAAATAACGATTATTCCGGATTCTTGTAATGACTGTCAGCAGCTCTTTTTGAGAAACAGGCGTCACATTGAACAATGCCGAAGTGCAGGCAGTTGTAGAAGTTCTAAATTCCATTCCGACCTGTGCTTCTCTGACTTGTGAAACTCAGCATGACAGAAATATTCAAATTGTCGGTGAATTGCTATGTGAGTCATCTCTCTTTCTTGTTTTTAATTTGAATTACTTTCTTCAAAAAACTTCAGCAACAGATTGCGGGCTGCAATGGAGCGGAAACCAGCACCGGAACGTGCATCTGAGAGGGGAGTAAATTCACTTTCCAGAATTTTTGCAGCTTGTGTAACATTTGCTTCATCCCAGATTTTACCCATCAGGAAGGCTTCTGTTTGGACGGCTCTTTTTGTATGAGCAGCCATTCCGCCAAAGGCAAGAATAAGCTCTTCAACTTTCTTTCCGGAATTTATTTTCAAACGAAAGGCTCCACTACAGGTTGAGATATCAAGATCTTTCCGTTTGGAAACTTTGTATGATTTGAGAATGGTTTCCTTGTTAGGAACAGGAATAACAATCCTGACAATCAATTCATCTTCGCGAATAGCCGTTTTTCGATATCCGATAATAAAATCGGACAAAGGAACCTTGCGTGAATTATTGGAACTTTCAACACATACCTCTGCATTAAGAGCCAAAAGGACGGGTAATGTATCCCCGATAGGTGAGGCAGATCCAATATTTCCGCCTAAAGTAGCTACATTCCGGATTTGTCTCGAGCCGAAAACAAAAAGCATCTTTTCAAGTGCAGGAAACGTTCCGGAAAGTCTTTTTCGCAACTGTTCCAAAGGGAAAACAGCTCCTATTTCAACTTCGTTTTCATTCAATTTGAAGAAATTCAATTCCGAAACATCTGAAATATCCAGAATCTCTGGTAACAATTCGTGCTTTTTGGTTACCCGCAGGGCTACATCGGTAGAACCTGAAACAATAAGCGCATTGGGGTGGTTTTGCCTGAAAGAAAGTGCATCATCCAGACGGGAAGGACGAAAATAACTTTGCGTTTGAGTCGAAATAATTACAGGACATTTCTCGCTGAGTATCTCTTCCAGTAAAGCCACAAGCTTTGCTTCCATACGGTCAAATTTATCTTCTTTCCGATATAAACATGCTTCGATTGCTGCTTCTTTAATGGGAAGATAACCTGTGCAACGACACAGGTTTCCGGTTAAAGCATCGGAAATTTCTTCCGGATCAACTGTATTCCTGCTTTTATACAATGCAAACATCGACATAATAAATCCGGGCGTACAAAAGCCACATTGGGATCCATACTTATCGACCATTGCTTTTTGTACAGGATGTAATACTATTTCATTGTCAACTATTTCCGCCAGATTTTCCACGGTAACCACCATTTTTCCATGAATAGAAGGAAGAAAAACCAGGCAACTATCAACGGCTTTATAGTGGATTTGATTGTTACAAAGCTCCCCGATAACAACAGTACAGGCTCCACAATCACCTTCAGCACAGCCTTCTTTTGTTCCTTTATGCCCTTCGAGGGAGCGAAGAAAATTCAAAAGAGTTGTGGTCGGTGTAAATTTTGAGTTATCAAAATCTATCTCGAAGATTTCGAAATCGAGAACAAAACGAATGACATTCATATTCAGGAGCTATTTACGGGAGTTCTTAACATCAATAAGTCGTGCAAGAATGCTGATCGCAATTTCTTCGGGAGTTTCAGCATTCATAGGAATTCCGATTGGCATATCTACCGCATTTAACTGCTCTTCGGTAAGAATTTTTTCACGAAGAAAACGCTTACGGGCTTCCGCTACTTTTCGTTTGCTTCCAATCATCCCCAGATATGAGTTAGGTTTTTGAGCACAAACGGAAAGGATCTCTTCATCATAAAGATGCTTGGGCGTTACGATTACAATAAACGTATTTTCGTCAAATTCCGCTTTTTCGAGAGCCGTAAAATAATCATCGGTGATACATTGAAAGCGGGAAGTATCAAACTCCTCAAATATTTCCGGGCGGGAATCAAAGAGTGTAATTCTGAATCCGAAATCCAGCGCATAACGGGCAACGACTCGTCCAATATGACCCGCCCCAAAAATATAAAGCTTCGGGCTGCTTAATATGGGTTCGAAATATACTTCCATGCTTCCGCCACAGTGCATTTGTAAGTCATCCTGAAGTTCATAAAACTTCTGAGTGGGTGTTCCGGTTTTTAAAAAGCCGATTGCTTCTTCAATAACCTGAAATTCAACAGCTCCACCTCCTATGGTTCCTATGATTTTTTTATCAGGAAATACTAGCATTTTTGCACCAGCTTTACGTGGTGAAGAACCCTGGGTATGCGTAACTATGCATAAAACTGCAGGTTTATTTTCTTCTATTGCCCGGTAGATTTCGGAGTAAATATTCATAGATCTTGTATTATCTCCATCAAAAATACAATAATTCTCAGGCTGTAACAAATTTCTGAGGAACGTCCGCTGATTTTAGTCAGAAACGTCGGGAATTACTTTTTTATATTGTACCTTTGAGAAACAGGAATAAACGGGATTGTTTAAAATGCTCAGACAGACATTCCTGGGTTCCGAAAAACACACCTGAGACGTAAATTTCAGACAAATTCGCATATTCTTCCTTAACAGAGAAACGATCAGGACATACGCTTCTTTAAGGAATAATTACCGTTATGTTGCCTTATGGAAAACAGGTACAGATCCATGATTATTCTTTTAAGGACAGAACAAATGATTTTGGCAGTAACATAAAACGGGTATTCACTAAATACTGACAACTATGAAAAACATCTATGTTTTTATATTTCTGTTTGTTGCATGTATGAACCCATTATTGCTTGATGCTCAGAGTCAGCAAAGCAAACTTGAAATTCAAAAGAAAACCCAAACTGCTCAACTGCGAAATTTTGCAGATTCATGGCATATAATTGCCGATTCTAATAGACGAAAAGCAGAGCTTACAGCTCAATTAAAAGGCTGGCCAATTAAAGGCGACCTCCCGGATGGAGGCTACTTTGAATTACAACGACTCGACAAAAAAGGCAAGCCTGTTTACAATATCACAGCGAACGAAAATGCCGCGAAAACCATTTCAACAAATAAGCTATATGCGGGTGGAGGATTAGGTTTATCTCTAACCGGAAACGGCTTCCTGATCGGAGAATGGGATGGAGGAAAAGTTCGGATCACGCACCAGGAATTTGGAGGAAGAGCGACTCTTGGTGATAATGCCTCAACCCTTAACGGACATTCAACACATGTTGCCGGAACATTAATTGCATCGGGTGTTACAACCGCAGCCAAAGGAATGGCGTTTCAGGCAAACCTGAAATCTTACGACTGGAATTATGATGCTGCCGAAATGTCGATCGCTGCTTCTAACGGATTGCTGCTTTCAAATCACTCTTACATCAGTATTGCCGGTTGGTACTACAGTAGTCCCAACTGGTATTGGTACGGCGACACAACAATCAGCACAACAGAAGATTATACATTCGGATTATATGACCAGACCTCAAGAATATGGGATATTATTTCATACAATGCTCCTTATTATCTGATTGTAAAAGCTGCCGGAAATGAAAAAGGTGAAGGACCAAATCCGGGAACATCACATCTTGTATGGAATGGTGAAAACTGGGTTTCAAGTTCAGCTACCCGGCCAAAAGATGGAGGAACCCAGGGGTATGATTGCCTGCCAACATATTCTGTAGCGAAAAACATCCTGACAGTAGCCAATGTGAATGATATTGTTGCAGGATATAATGTTCCGGGAGATGTTACCCTTATTTCGTCAAGCTCTTTTGGCCCTGCTGATGACGGTCGTATAAAACCCGACATCAGTGCAAATGGAGCAAGCTTGTACTCTACCTATTCTCCGGCAGATAATGCTTACACAACCATGACCGGAACTTCGATGGCTTCGCCTTCGGTATGCGGTTCGCTGGCGTTGCTTCAACAGCACTTCTACAATCAGAACGGTCATTACATGAAATCGGCAACGTTGAAGGCTTTGACGATACATACGGCTGATGAGGCCGGCACTGCAAACGGTCCGGACTACCGATTTGGCTGGGGATTGATGAACTCGGCAAAAGCGGCAACGTTGATTTCCCGGAACGATTCATTATCCATGATTCGTGAACTATCTCTCGACAACGGACATACATACAGCCTGGAAGTATATTCTGACGGCATCCAGCCATTGATTGCGACCATTGCATGGACTGACCCCGCCGGAACTCCTGTTGCTGACAGCCTCAATCCCAAAACATTGATGCTGGTGAACGATTTGGATTTACGTATTTCAAAAAGTCCGGTCACATGGACTCCCTGGATACTTGACCCGGCCAATCCGGCCAATACAGCTACCAATGGCGATAACTTTCGCGATAATGTTGAAAAAATCGACATTGAGAACCCAACTGCAGGAATCTATACAATTACAGTCAGCCATAAAAGTGTTTTACAAAATGGAAGTCAGGAGTTTGGACTAATCGTGAGTGGAATAACAGAGAATGCACCCAAAAAGTTTTCCGCATCGGCCCTCTCTTCGGATTCTGTTTGCTTAGTCTGGGAACGGAAATCTTCTTTCACAACCTTACTTGCATGGTCGTCCACCCCCGATTTTGGAAAACCGCAAAATGGCGTAAGCTACCAAAACGGGAATACATTACCCGGAGGTGGTACTGTTCTTTATACTGGCAGCGACACAATCTTTCTGCATACACAGCTTTCACAGGCATCAAAATATTATTACCGGATATGGAGCATTACGAACGGAACCCCTGATTATTCAACGTTCAGCAGCAGCGATGCTCAAACCGAATGCAAAGCCGTGCTACTTCCATACACCGAAAGCTTTAACGGAAGCTCATTTCCTCCCTGCTGGAGTCAGCAAAACCTTGCCTGCTTTGATGGTTGGGAATTCTGGAATACAAATATATCGGGAGGGAATGGCGGAGAAGCCGGCCGTAACTGGGAATATGTAGATGGAATCGGTGTGGATGGACTGGCAGCCAAAAGCCGTTTAATAACGGCTCCGCTCAATACATCCGGAATTACCGCTGCAACCCTGCGTTTCAAGACGTATTATGAAGATCACGCAGGATGGGGTGGTAATGGTGCAACCATGAACGTTCAAAGCAGTACCGATTTGATAAACTGGAACAATGAAAGCTGGTCTGTTCAATCGGATAATGGAAATTACGGTCCGCAAACTGTTTCGGTAAATATTTCACAAAACCTGAATTCACCCAATACGTATTTTGCCTTTACGATTGAAGGAAATCCTTACCATATCTGGTATTGGGCCGTAGATGAGATCACACTTACAGGTCCTTCCGGAATCTGGTCAGGGAAGAGCAGCACAAACTGGAATGATACCGCAAACTGGGTCAGTTACTCCGTTCCCAATACATCCACGGATGTAAGCCTGCTTCCGGCAGCCGAAAACAACCCACACATCACCTCTGCTTACAATACTCCGGCACAGGCGAATAATCTTACAATACCGGCCGGAAAATCGCTTATTCTCGATTCTGCAAAAGCCTTGACAATAAACGGAATTTTAACAAACAATGCGGGAGTTTCGGGAATTGTGTTAAACAACGCCTCATCGCTTATTCATTCAACAAGCAATGTACCGATGACCTTGCAACGTTATTTCACCGCCAACAACTGGCATTTAATTGCATCGCCTTTTGCTGCAAATTACGGCACATCCCTGACCCATTTAATGCCTCCGGCAGGATTGGGATATCTGCGAACGTATGTCAATGGTTCTGCCTGGGGTGCTTACCTGAGCGATACCTCCAATCAGCTTAATGCAGGAAAAGGTTATGCCTTATGGGTAACTCAGTCGTTTACGGCTTCCCTTTCGGGGAATATACAAGCTGCACCCATAACACAAAACCTCACGTTCAGCACAAACGGGTATAACCTGATTGGAAATCTATTTTCTTCTTATCTGGATTTAAATCAGGCACAACGGACAAATACGAATTCTACCTTTTATTTCTGGGAAGAAGAATATGCCGTGAATAATGGAGGAAATTTCAGAACATGGAACACATTGCTCAACATTGGAACTCCCGTTTCAACAACATCGGTAATTGCGCCTTTGCAGGGATTTTTTGCAGAGGCAAACCTGTCGCCGGCAACAGTGCAATTCCCTGCTTCGGGCTGTGTTCATGCAAACCAGAGCTTTTACAAAACGTCTCCGGCAATCGAAACTTTAATCCGGATAAAGGCTGAAAATGCAAAAGGTCAGACGGATGAAACCCTTCTCGCATTGAACCCTGCGGCAACCGATGGAAGCGATGAAGGCGATTCCCGGAAATTTTCGCCCAATGCCGAAAACTATTTCGAAATCTATAGTCGCGACGAAGATGCTCAAAAACTGGTAATTCAAAACCGAACCACAAAGGCATCGGTAATCCCGCTTGATTTTTCCACCTCCGAAACCGGGTTGATCACGATCTATCCCCCAGTAATCAGCGGTAAAAATATCCGGTTAATGTTAGCCGACGTTCAAACAAATATCAACACCGATCTTTCCTCCGGAAACTATCAGTTTATGGCCACCAAAGGGGTAACTCAAAACCGGCTTTTCCTGCATCTGATTCCCGAAAGCAGTAAAAGTTCCGAAAGTATTGTTTTTGCAGATGCAAACAGCATTCATGTCTATTTCAGCCAGTTGAAATCCGGACGAATTACGTTGTATGATATTTCCGGCAAAAAAGTTTTACAACAAGGGATTGCATCGCAGAGCTATCTGAAACTATCTCCCAATATCCCAAGGGGAATCTATCTGTTGCAAATTATTTACAACGACGGCACTACCGAAACCCTAAAAGTGGTAAAACCGTAAAGGGATTGAGGAGATTGAAAAGACTGAAAAGATTGACGGGATTGATGGTTCAACCGGGAATAATTGCCGGGTGCTGCGCACCGCTCATATTTCTATGTTATTATACACGGGGCTTTTTTTATTTTTCTGTCTTGCTCCGATTTTCATAAAAGTTGTCCGTATATGAATAGTGAATGTTTTTCCCCGCAATTCCTTCATTCAGTTCCCTTATCTTTTGTTTTATATTTTCTTCTGTCTTTGTAGTATCAAAATTGAAGTCACTCAGAATTATCAATTTATTATACTGTTCTTTAAGCCACTTATATTTTTCAAAAACTTCTGGCTTCTCAAAACTTGAGTCAAGTCCACTAATGATTACTTTACGAACTTTACTTAAAGATTCGGTTAATAACTCAGGTGTCATTCCTGTCCAACTTTCAATTACTTGGTAGTAAATTAATTGATGAAAACCTACACAACCATCATCAAATCTGTCTAAATACTGATGATATGGGTATCCGTTTCTCTTTGTTTCTAGTGGGTAATTTAATTCTTTCAACAATTTGTCTGAAAGCACAATTCTCGGATATTTCGCACTTCTTGTCTCGAGCATAAATGCATCAATTAATCCCTGCCCGAATACTGTACCATTATCAATGTGAATTAAATTACCAATTGTCAAACCGCCACGAAATAAAATACCTTTCTCTAACAGCACCGTTCCAATGTATGCAAGATTAACAATTAAAGTTGAAGCCATCTCATTTACATTCCTGTCAATCTTAACAGAAACCACAATGCTGTCGGAAAATGAAGTCGAATTTGTTTTACCGCGTAGGTCAAAATTACTCACGCCTTTATACTGTGCACTTTCTTCAATTTCTACAAATTTCAAGTCCCACTTTTCTGTCTTTTCCCAATCCTTTAAATACTCAAGAACAGAATAAATCAAATCTATTTTAGAAGAGTCTGTCTCGGATTGTTTTACTATGTCCTTGAAACCAAGAATGTCGATAAAGGCAATTAGCCTGAGTTCATATGTTAGTGATGTATTTGTCAATATTATTTTATTTGTTGTTTTAGCCTTCTGACTAACGTCAAAAATTGGTGTTGATTATCAATGTTTTGTATTTCTCTTCAATTCTCATTTTGCACTCTTTTTTTTGCTCTCATTTTGACGTTATCTTGAGAATTTAATCAAGTTCTCGTGATAGGTAGGATTGTGCATAACGTTAGTTTGTCTAAAAACCTCCGTTTAGCTCAAATTTTGCTCAAATTTAAGCTGTTTTAAGGAGTTTTCAAAATATATCTGGAATACTTTTGGTGAAAAATTGGGTGTTTATAACACTCCTAAACGAAACCTTGAATTAAAGTCTATCCCGGAAGAAAAAACAGGTATTGAGATGATAATTAAACGAAAAAAACAGATGAAAACAATGCTGAACGATTCGTAAAACTTACAGGTGTCAACCTTTGCGCCTGCCTTCAGCAATGCAACACGTTTAAAAACGTTTACCCCCCTGCTTATCTTGCAATAAACATTTAAAACTGGCACTAAGTGCATAGCAATAGATTTGTTGCAACCCTTTGGTTGTACCAACTTCTATGTTGTTGATAAACGAACTTTCAAACAATGCATACGCTTTTGTTTTGCTTTTTCCGTCTATACTTTCATCGCTGTATGTAAACCAATCAATAAACCGGTTTGCTTTTTTGCCCGGAAATTCTTTGCCTAAGGCAATAATGCCGGTATAATCCAGCATGTCTGCCAAGCGCTTTTTGCCATCAGGCGCAAGAATTTTCAACTGGGTAGTGGCACTAACCACTTGGCTGTTTTCTTTCTTTAGCTTGGCTTTAAGATATTTCCAATAGTTGCGAGTTTTGGAATAGTCGTCCTGGTCGGTAAGCAAACAATATCCAACACACTAAACCACCACTTGGCGTTTTGCTCGTCCCAAATAGCTCGCACTTCGCGATCGTCAAAAAAACGAATGGATATTTTTATATTACTCATAATTTGAATGTTGCCAACACGATTACTTTAAAATTTTCTGTCCAAAGGTATGATAATTTATAGCTTGTAGTTGCTGTGCTGTGTCACGTTACAATAACCACCAACAGTTGTATAACCGCAATTGCGTTTATTTACAATTTAGCTGAAATACAAATTCCATCAACAAATTTATTGTTTTTAATATAGAACTCGTTTAAACTTTTAATAAGATAAGAGCAAATGCTAAAAAGTGCCAATTTAGCCAACAAGAATCGAGGGAATCAAAACGAATTAATAGCGTCCTAAAGCTATCGATCCAAGCAAAACAACGCTCATTGACGAATCTTTGCAAGTATATTCTTCGAATAAAGAATCGCTTTCTACCCCGTTTGTTTTTCTTTCGGTTTCTTGTGTTTTCTATGATGTTTGGAAAAAGTTTTCTTCGATGACAAGCTTGGATAAGTTTCTTACAATCAAAGCCTTTGTCGGCGTTCAAAATACTATTTTCCAACTCAATTCCACAGGAGTTGAGCTGCTTTATCATTTTTGAAAACTGAGGAACTACCTGAAACAAGTCGTTATGGTTTCCACTGATAATTCCTCCGGTTGCAATGGGAATCCCTTTTCCATCGGTGATGATCAGCATATTGGATGTCTTTGCTTTCTTTCGATGCTGATAGGCCACACTTTCTGCCGACTTTTTTACCAAGCTGTGTGTTCCGTCCAGATTCAATTTTTCGGTATCCAGCTTATCCTTTTGTATTTCCAAAAAAGTTAAAAACATGGTTTCAAAAACGCCTTGTTTGCACCATTTCCGATAGAAATAATAAACTAACTGCCAACTAAATGGAGGATTAATACATTCAATATCAATAAATAAAAACTTCCACTGACATCCCGTTTTCAATTTGTAGATGATACATTTGAAGATATCTGTCATTGCAAACTTACTGCTAAACCCTCGCTTATTTTTTGGAATAAAGGGTAAAATGCAGTTTTCTATTTGCTCTTTAGTTAAATTTGCATACTTGCAGTTCATCTTTTGGTAATTTTTTGTCGTTCAACTCTAAATTACTTCAATTTGAACTGCTTGTTCTTCATTTAAAAGTTTAAATCACTTTATATTTAACCAAATCTCTCTTATTCATTTACATCCGTTATTTTTCAGTTAGTAAAACTAATAAAGTTTTTAAACTATATACAACTTAATAAAAAAACAAATCCCCTTACCTTCCAACCACTCTTTACATCGCTTCCAGGATTGAGAAAGATTGAAGAGGTACTTGTCAGTCTCTTCAGTCTTCTCAATCTCATCAATCTTTTCAGCCTTAATTGAGGGGATTGAAATTCTGTATTCATTTCACATTTCAACGCCTCTCATTGATTCTGCTACAAGTTCTTCAAACTCCCGGCGCCGGCGCTTTCTGCTTCTGATTATCTGATAAAGAACAAACGTACATAATAAAACAACAAAAATAATCAATCCCAGTATGCCTGCAGCTTTTTCGGTTTCATCTCCCAAAAGAATTCCTTTTCCGAATGCAAGCCGGAATCCAATCAAAAAAACAAGTAAAAACACGAGATACCTCCACGAGATTCTGTTCCCGGGTAAATCATCGTCTAGTTCCGGAGTCATAATTTTCCGATGCCGTAACAGGATGGGCAATATCATAATTCCTAAACTTATATTCAGCACATTTTCGCGCAGCGGAAAATGAGGCATAAAAAATAAAAAAACAGCCAGAGAACCTGTCAACCAGGGATATAATAATTGCGACCGGATAAAATTATTCCGGTTCTTTTTGTTGATTAATAAAAAACTGTCGGCAGAAGAGAGAATAGCACTTGTTGTGTAATTTCCAATAATATAGAGGATAATAACACATATCGCCGAAAAGAATATTTTGATCTCGGGACCATAATACAACCAGTCGGCAATCAGGTTAGAGTCATACTGAAAGAAAACCGAACCTATCGCGTATGACGCAAAAAGCCGGTTCAGCGAATGTATTGCCGTCCATAAGAAAAAGAGCTTGAAAAGACTGGTAGTTTGGATAGCCGCGCGGTAAAGCATTATGCAAACAAAGGCCATAATTATACAGAGCAAAGGTGCAGAACTGAAGATTGTTAATGCCGAATCGACATACCATCTTCCGGAATCATCCGGCGTTAAAAAGCTTAGCTTATAAAATGTAAGCATGGTGCGTATGTTGAATTCCTTTGCCATCAACGCCATCGCAAGCTGATACATAAAGAATACAAACAGATAGGAGAATATGTAAACAACAGTTGAGTTAAAGAGTATTACTCTAAATTGCTTTGTCTCAATTTTTTGATTTTCCATTCGTTTTAAGATTGATTGATTTGATAACAAAACTGACAGAGATGGGGGGCTGTTATCGCAACGTGAATTCTAATTTAGTCCGGAACTTTTCCCGTACAGTGTCCCATCATTTATAACAGACAGGGGTTCTGCAAATAATCCCTGTGTATAATGTTTTTGCATTAATTACATTCAATAATGGCGTTAAAAAAGAGCATAGTTTGGACGATGCGATATATTTTCGCACAAGTAATATTCTCATTTCCACTATTCTTTTAACAAACGATTTCCATCCCACTGAAAGAAGCTTTGAAATACTCAATTTCACAAATCGCCTTTTCAATACGATTTACTTTTGATGAAACATTATTTACCAGCTTCTTTCAATACTACTCACATTCCTTCCTTTTAAGATCCGACTACAATATACTTTACAAAAAAGGATGGAGGTCTTCCGGTATGCTTATGAAAAGCCATCCGGAACGAAGAAGAGTGTTTAAAGCCAACTTCATGTCCCAATCCTTCTATTGTCAGGTTTTTAACAGCGTCACCAGCAATTAATTCCAGAGCTTGTTTTATACGGTATTCGTTAATAAGCTGTCGAAAGTTTTTGTGGTAATGGTTCATAATAATTACGGACAAATAAGACCTGTTCGTTCCCAGTTTTTTTGCCAGTAATTCTATTGTAAGATTGGTATCCAGATATACCTTTTCCACCTCCAGCTCATAAAGTAGCTTTTGAAGTATCGCGGTATGACAATCCGGCAGTTTGCTTTTTTTTCTGCAATCATCACTTAACGAGCTCGTTTGATTATATTTTATTTCTGTACTGATTGTCATATTCTGATATTGGCTACTGTCATAAAACGCTGCTGTAATTGCAGGAACAGTTTCAACACAAAATTGATCTGTTCCTTCGTCGTCAAGATTTTGATTTTTTCTCGAAATATCTCCGGAATTACCAGCTTTTATATAATTCAATATGTTTAATATAAAAAACTCCCCCCGGGTTATATAAAAGAAATAATGTATAACCAGCACAAATACAAAAAGCAAGAGTCCATATAAAAAGAGCTCCGAAGTAGGATTCATAGAATATATGCACGTGCTTATCAGTATATTTGCCGTCAGGACTCTGTAATACTTATTGATTACTTTTTCTCTTTTAAATTCAGAGTTTTTATTGCTTGATAAAAATTTCATAGTTAATACAGTGATTTTAATTACTAATACATACATTCATTAGAGGTCTGCTTTCACAGGCATTTTCAGAATGTAACTTTTACTGTACCAACTGTAAAAAACAACCAAACACTTTTATACCCTGAATATTTTTCATTTTAAATTCTTTGTGTTTAATATTCATGGCTACGGTGTTTAATTGTTAGATTCTGATTATTACAAGATATTGCATTTTTTCAATACTACTGTTTTCTACTCTATTTCTCGTTAGTTTCATGTGTGTGTATTTAATGTACCAATTAAAAAATTAATGTGTTTTCACTTTTCTCAAAACCACACATCGGCTACGAATTGATGAGGTTCACAAAATGTGTGGTTTTGGAAGAAATTTTTTATACTGTTCACATTGCAACAAGGTCGAAATCAAAAAAATGCTTTTGTACCATTATTATGCATGTTCCAATGCAAAATCGTATAACGCTGTGTTTCTTTTTATTCCATAGGCATCTTATTTTGTAAGTATCTATTTTCTATATTTTTATACCATTCTTGCTAAAAAATATCAAGGAGAAATTAACTGCACATGAAAGAATAATCGAATGGCACATTGAATGATCTTTATATTTATTGTTTTGTAATTATATGTTGCTCCATCATCCGGTAAGTATCTATTAAAAAACAAATATTAGAACAACACTCCATTTGATCTATTCTTTCTTTTTTAAAAGTTCTTCTATACATTTGAATTATTCTTTATTTAAATTACGCCTTGCAATTGGCTCAACTTACTTGAAATTCAAACAAATCAGCATCATCAGATTTCAATTGTGTCAAAATCGGTTTAGCCCCTTTAATATAAACCAATCTTACATTGATATAATTCTTTTGTTAATAAACGTAATTTTCGTAATTATGGATACAAACACTTGTTTAATATTATTGCTGCCAATAAACAAATTTGACAAATATCAGATATTATTAAAGAAGAGTTCGCACTACTTAATTTCTTTTTCCGGTTTCAAATATACCAAAATACTCTTATCTAAAAAATAATGTTAACAAAATACGAATATCTGTTTTTATGTATTTTAAGATAAGAGTATTTGAGGCATATCATCTGTTTTTAAAATTCGGATTTCTCCGTTATATCTTTATGTTCAGATTTATACTTCATCGTATAATATCTGTTCAACAGATAGATAACTGCAAGAGCTAAGAGGATTGCAAAACCGCCCTCTAAGGGAGCGGCACCACCGCTTGGATTTCCGGGGGCCCCATGCCCTCCCCCGGGTGCCCCTCCGGCTCCGGGGGGCAGGGGTTGTGCAAGGGTTTCGCTTATCAGAAGAAATACTGAAGTAATGGTGAATACTACTTTCATTACAATTGCATTTAATGCTTTCGATTTTTTATTCATGCCTATCATTTTCAGTATTTTTTAATGTACATAAACTTTATAAGTTCGGGTACTCTTATCCGTAATTATATTTACAAAGTAGTAAGCAGTATTGCCTGTAAATGGCAAGCTTATCAATCCTGATCTGCTTACATTTGTATTATATATTCTTTGTCCCAGCAGATTATATACCGATATCTCCTTCACCCTGTTTTCAGAATTTATGATAATATGATTGTCGTCGTATGATACTTTTATATCATCTTCCAAATCATGTTCTGTAATACCGGTAGCATTTCCTGTGAAACGGATACGGAAACGTTTTGTATGATCATTTACCGATGCGGTAAAGTTGTAAGTATTGTTCTGGCTAAGATTGTAGGTTGTACCATTTTTCAAATCTTCCAGTAACGCGATGGTTCCCAAAGGCAGCACTGCATCCAAATCAGTCGCTTTAAAACTGTACATACCATTCATCCCCGGTTCAAAACCTGTAGTAATTACCAACGTAGTATCGAACGAGTTATAGATATTTGACGATAATTTATGATTGTCGACACAGGTATAGAATGCGGATGCAAAGCCCGGTAAGAAGTGACTGTCATATTCTGTATCATACCCGTTATCG
Source organism: Bacteroidales bacterium (assembly GCA_963667975.1). Lineage (GTDB taxonomy): Bacteria > Bacteroidota > Bacteroidia > Bacteroidales. The sequence continues at coordinate 1,227,672 of OY764079.1, read as the reverse complement.
GCATCACTGTCGAACCCAATAACTGATTCCTGATAAGTACCCTGGGCAAGATTTTTCACGCTTAGTACAATGTTTTCTGTCGAAGAGCTTTTGTACCAGTTTGAGGCAGAATGTTCTCTGTCAACAGCCGGAATGGTAATTGATCCCTTATTTACAGAATCAGTAACCTGTACCATAAAGCCTTGCATAGCCGGGATGTAATCGCCGGCAGCTATGTCTTTATAACTTGCGGCCTGTTCATTCCATACCTTGGCTTTGCTTGCGATATTGGTTTTATTCCATCTGTTTACCGTATAATTCCAACGAAGAGCTGACGGGTAAGGATTCCCTAACAAATGCCAGCCTGACAGGTTATTTGTTATTGGTCCGCTCAATGTTAATCCTGTAAACACTACACTATCAACATTTACTGCACCTTTAAACTCTTTTACACTGGTAGAATCATACGAACACAAATAGCCCGTTCCCTTGTGAAAGGCAGTCCCAAATTCTGTACTATTGAACGTATAAGGAGCAGCAGTACCTACCTTTGAATTTCTCCAGGTGATATCTGTTTCTCTCCACATATAGAAGTCTTCACGTGCCGATGGTGGATTGGCCACAAAAACAGGTTGGTAAGCTTGTGAAGCTACCGGACTGCTTAAAAGATGCCATCCGTAAGTGCCCTGTAAATTTGCCGGATAAGAAGTCCATCCTTTTACATAACGCTGTACCGTTGCATGTGCATTTGTATTGTTTGCAATTAATGAACCAGTTCCAGTGCTGTCCGACACCAATACAACCACTGTATCTTTGTCGTTTACCAGATTTGAAACAGTTAACTGTCCGCCTGGCAACACTTTTAATTTTGAATTTGTATCAAATACTATTTTTTCAATAGTTACGGATTCATCAATTTCGGGTTTTATACCTGTGGTGGTAATCTTTGCGGTTACTCCTGCTCCGATAGGTATATCAAGAGTATTTCCGGCTGGTTTTATCCAGTTACCGGCAACTCCCCATTTCCTGCTAACGCCTCCGCACCATATATAAACATTTGCCAGATTTACATTGCTCAAACCAATCATTGCAATACTATTGCCGCTGGCAAACATATTGCGTGATATGTAGGCCAGATTGGCCGACTGATTGGGCTGTGTATTGGCACAATATCCATTCCCTGTACCGCCTAAGAATCGCATAAAGCTGATGGTGGCAGAGGTACTGATGCTTTGATTCGTCAAATCACTGAACGTGATTGGGGTTCCTGTTCCAAATTTACTTCGTGCTATGAAAGACATATTTCCCGCCTGATTGCTGGCTAATAAATTGCCATAACCATTCCCTGAGCCTCCGTAAAAACGCAAGGCCGATAAGCCTGCATTGGGACTGATGGGTTGGTTAAGTAAATCCTGCATGGTAATTGTGGTTCCATTGCCACTTTTATTTCGCAAAACAAATTCGCCGTTGGGTTGATTATTACTTGCTATTTGCGTACTATAGCCATTGCCGGATCCGCCATAAAAACGCAAAGCCGATAAGCCTGCATTGGGACTAATGGGTTGGTTAAGCAAATCCTGCACGGCAATACTATTTCCATTCCCGCTTTTGTTGCGCAGCAAATACGCACTGTTTGCAGTGGTATTGCCTGCCAACTGGTTTGAATAACCGTTGCCCTGACCGCCATAAAAACGGATAAGAGTCAGGATATCCTGCTGCGGGGTTTGTGAATAGAAAAAGTCCTGCATGGTAATGCTTGTACCCATACCTCCAATGTTACGCGGGCTATATTCACTATTTACCTGACTATTGCCAGCCATTTGCGTGCTATAGCCATTCCCCTGACCGCCATAAAAACGTAACCAGGTGAGCGGACCCAGCGGACTGATTTGCTGGTTAAGCAAATCCTGCATCGTGATGCTGGTTCCGTTGCCACTCTTGTTACGAGCCATAAACTCGCTGTTGAGCGGGGCATTGCTTGTAAGCTGGGCACTATAGCCATTCCCCTGACCGCCATAAAAACGCAACCAGGTGAGCGGACCCAACGGGCTGATTTGCTGGTTGAGCAAATCCTGCATCGTGATGCTGGTTCCGTTGCCACTCTTGTTACGAGCCATAAACTCGCTGTTGAGCGGGGCATTGCTTGCAAGCTGGGTGTTATAGCCATTGCCAGAACCCCCGTAGTAACGTACAAACGTGAAAGGCACAGTGTTATTAATCAATTGATTTTGCAATTCAAACATGCTGATACTATTTCCATTCCCGCTCTTATTGCGCAACAAAAACTCGCTGTTTAGCGTATTGTTGCCCGCAATTTGATTGGAATATCCACTGCCCTGACCGCCATAAAAACGCATAAGGGCTAAGATATCCTGCTCCGGAGTTTGTGAATAGTAAAAATCCTGCACAGAGAGGCTGTTTCCATTGCCTCCTTTGTTGCGGGCTAAAAACTCGCTGTTGAGCAGGGTATTTGCAAAAATTTGATTTGAAAATCCATTTCCATTGCCGCCATAAAAACGGGTAAAAGCCGATGTAGCAACCAGATTTACTGACTGATTGAGTAAATCCTGCATGGTTACACTTTGGCCATTTCCACCTCTGCTGCGAAGGATCGTCTCGCCGCTGAGTTGTAAGTTACTAAGTTGCTGAGAAGAATAACCGCTGCCCTGACCGCCATAAAAACGCATAAGGGCTAAGATATCCTGCTCCGGGGTTTGTGAATAGTAATAATCAAGAACGCTGATTGTTGATCCGTTCCCTCCTTTGCTGCATGAAGCAAGCTCACTGTTCACGGATTGATTGTTTTGCATAGCTGCTGCAAATCCACTGCTGCTGCCACCCAAAAAGCGGATAGCAGCCTGGCTTACCGTAAGGCTAAGCTGCTGGTTTGCAGCATCGGCAACATAAACATAAGTTCCGTTGCCCGATTTATTGCGTTGAAGTAATTCGGTATTGGGAGTTAAGTTTCCGATAAAGGAAGTAGAATAACCACTGCCGGATCCACCCAGGTAGCGTGCATTTTGCCCATTTACCATTCGTAATGTGAACAACATTACAAGGGTAATAATAGACGCAATAAGTATAAGGTGTTTAAACCCGCTGATTGCCTGAATTACGGAATCCTTTACGTTTTTCATTTTCCTTTGATTGGTTAATGTTTGTTGTGCGGTGAAGACGAGGACAGAGCATTAAACTGTTGCTGTATTTACAATGGCAACCCGGCAAAACCTGCCCTGTTGAGCTGTTGCCTGAAGCCCTGCCCTCACAATCCTTTCCTGCATTCCCTTTTTTACTATCTTACCCCCCTGATACCGGCACTTGTATTCACTCTGGTAAAGTTATTATAGGCCGGGTATAAATTTAGAGACGTTTGTGAAGGAGATGAAGTCTGAGGCCAATATCTCCATTCAAGCTGGCAATTTGTTTCTGACGTTTGAGTACTTCCACCTCTGGCAATAAATGCACAATTCAAATCCCAGTTAGAAGGCAACCCATCTTCCAGTAAACCATTCCCCAACAATCCGTTAAATGCACGACCCTGAGCATTTTGAATACCGATACACATTTCATCGGCATTGCCGCTCAGTTCCATAATTCCCCAATAACTGGCACCACTGCTGATGCGGGTACTGGTAGCATTGGCTGCAAATCCTCCTCTTGTAGGTTGACTATAAGTTGTTCCGGTAGCAATATTCTGCCCCGCGACAGCATACGTTTCGTTCGCATAATAGTTATTGGTTACACCGGTAATTGAGTTGGGGGTAGTTCCGCCCCAGGCAAACTCGTTGGCAACCGGGTAGGCAACTCCGCGGGCAGCTTTGGTATATTCCAGCTCGGTCATCGGGCGTAAACATGCCCAGTCTAAATAACCGCACAACTGCTTGGTATGCATCATTGTCATGGCAATTTCTTTGCCATCATTCGCTTCTCCACCTGTACTATTATTGTTTGCATCTACAATAAATACTGCAGGGGTTAATGTATCCTGAATTACGGTATTATTTCCTCCAAAAACAGTACGTAAATTATTACGGTACCAGCCATTCCCATTGGTATGTGTTAAATATGGATTTTGATTTCCCCAATAATTGAGGTTGTAATTATTCATATATTTTTGCTGCGGGCGGGTAAGGGTATTTAGAAAGTCAGCGTAGGCCTGTTGCGAAAGTTCATATTTCATACAGTAAAACCCTTTGTATCCTTTCGGGAATACAGCAGGGAGAGTAGTTCCGGTAACGGCAATTCCTGTACTGTAAAGCTGGCCGGCTGTGTTGCCCAGCGGAATGGTATCTTCGCTGCTTACTTTATACGGAGTGGTAGCACCACTGCTCCACGGAGCCTTGGTAAAGCTATATTGTTCTGTACCCCCGCTGCCTAAATAATATTCGCCCTGTGGCACCCATACCATTTCTACACCAAAGGCTTTAATGTCCACGTTGTTGGTAACATCCATCCCGTCCACGCCATAATCCCAGCGCAGTTGAATTTGGTTAATGGTTACGTTTCCATTGCCCGGTGAATCACGATAGATAAAGATTCCTTTTTTATCGGCAGGAGCTGAATAGGTAAAGCCGGCCGGGATTACATGGGTAGAAGAGTCGCCCAGTGTACAATGTTTGTATCCACCGTAAAAATCTTTTGCTTTTTTGAATTTAAGAAATACCCAGGCAGCATCCCAGTTGTCGTAACTGCCAATATTGGTACGGAAAGAGTTTTCCCAGCTTACGTTAAGCTGCACGATGCAATAACGCTGCGCATCGTTGCGCGATATTATTTTCACGCTGTCCACCTTCAGGTTGTTTGCCCGGGTGGCCGTAAGAGTCAGAAACACTGCAAGCAGCGTAAATAACAACTTGTATACTATTTTATTACTCATATACTTATAAATATTATGTTTATATATCTTGTTTTCTGTATTTTACAAAAGATAAACTTCTTTCACGTTTATGGCTGGCGTACTCCCCGTATAGCACTATTCTGACTAAAGTTTTCAAAGTAAGAAGTTATTAGAGGTCTACTACTTACCGTATAAGAAGTTCCAGAGTGTCCCCCTCTCATATTAGGATAATACCCTGAATAAAAAGCCGTACCACTTGGTCCATAGTTTGTGGGATGCACAATCCCGTTACCACATACATTGGTCACGTTGTTTCTATTCCCGTCAAAGTAAACGCCCCAAACCGGTTCATATCCGTTATCACTCATATTTAAGATCCCCCAATAGGTTGCCCCGCTGTTTAAACGGGTGGCGTTGGCACGTGCAGCCAAAGCACCCACCCTGTTTATATAATTTGAAAAATTGGTTACAGAATCAGATGCAGGAGGAGCTTCGCTGTCGGTATTATAATTACTAAAGCTGCTATAGCCTGTATTTACCTGCGTATAAGGAGATCCCCATGCCATTTCGTACTGTACCGGGTACACAGGGCCACGGCAGGCTTTTTCATATTCAAACTCGGTCATAACGCGTAAGCAGGCCCAGTTGAGGTAAAGCTCCATCGCACTCTGGTATGTCATGTTTGCAGGCAGAGTTAAGCCATCATTGGTTTCATTATACACGTTGTCGTTATCCTGATCGCAATAAAAAGTTAAAGGAACCGGAGCTGCCGGAACAGTAGGCGGCAGGCAAATATTATTCCTGTAGCTTGGTGCTGTACTGCGAACCATCACAAACCGGTAAGCACCAGCAATAGCCCCTCCCCCGTTCGGAATATCACTTGGGACATTGCATAAAGCAACCTGAATAGTACGGTTAAGCGTGTTTAAAAAATCGCAATAACCTTTTTGCGTAAGTTCGGTTTTCATGCAATAAAAAGCATTGTACCCTTTGGGAAACTGAGCCGGAATATTTGACAATGAACTTTGATATGCATAACCACCATTATGTGTATATAAACCACCTGCAGCCGTACTGTATGGTATCGCGTTTTCGCTGGTTATTTTATAAGGCAACGGGAGCGTATTTGCCTGATTATACGTTTCTGAGGTTGTAAAAGGCCATACGCTTAAAACATTATTACTTCCACCCGAGTTTACCCAGTTACCCTGCATAGTAGAGCCGTCGCCCACCCAGAATTCGCCCTGGGGCACATACACCATTTCGATCCCAAACACCTTTAAGTCCATGTTTGAAGTAACGTCGGCATTGTCGGCACCATAATTCCAGCGTACTTTCACGCTGTCGAGAGTGGCCGTACCATTGCCAACGGCATCACGATAAACAAAAAATCCTTTGTTATCAGAAGGCTGGGTAATCTGGAAACCGGAAGGCACGGAATGATTCGCGGCATCCGAAAGAGTAGCATGGTTAAAATTAGAAATATCACCATATTTACGGTATTTCACAAAAATCCAGGCAGCATCCCAGTTTTCCGTGTTACGGAAAGAGTTTTCCCAGGAGAGGGTAAACTTAATAGTACACCATTTTTCAACGTCGTTGCGTTCACTAATGCTCACATTAGTGATTTGCAGGTTATTGGCCATCAGAGCCCCCCCTGCAAGTAACAGCGCAACAAAAGCAAGCATTTGCTTAAAAAAATTGTTGTGTTTCATAATTAAAAGTTTTTGGTTAGTAAATAAAATCGAATAAAACTTATTGTATTATTGTAATCCATTTTATGGCTTCCTTAAAAGTTTTAAAAACACTCAGGTTCAGCATGTGCGAGTTAAAATAAAGCTGAATAAACTCCCGTTGGTTTTCACAACCATAATCATCCGGGCGTATAAGCGCAAAATTTAAAAAGTGAGAATAGAATAATTTTCGTATAGCCTGATAAACACAAATAAAATCGCGTAAAGGAAGGATTTCCTCCAGCTTATCATTTACAATTGCCTTATTGGCGTTTCGGGAAAGAAGAAGCGAAGCAACTTCGAGGTATATATATTTATATGCCTTGATGCTTGCTGTACCTGTAACTTCCACATGGATTATTCCTGCAATATTTTCATATTTTAGTTTATATCCTGCAATTTTCCCCATAAATGGAGTCTCTGATTCATGGGCAGGAGAGATCAATTTAAATGTGTCCATAATGGAAAATTTTTGAGGGTTAAAACTTTGTTAAAACTGAACAATCCAAAATTCGCCCATAATCAATTTGAATACAAAAGAGATATCGCCGGATTGATGAATTTGGCGATGAATACCTAGCTATAGCGAAAAAAAAAGATGGGAAAAACAAAATCCCATCCGATACTTTCTGTGTGTTTATCAGGTATATAAAATGTTAAAACAATGCTAAGTGATCGCCCTTTAATTCTAAAAATGAAAAATCTGTTTTTGACGAATATGGCTCTCAAAGAGTCGGTTTAGGGCACTTTAAAATAGGATAATTGTGAAATATGGCGACGGTAAAAACCCAAAGAAGGTCAATTTTACACACAAGTAGTTAAAAAAAATCGCCCATGTGTGATTTTTCAACACAAGAATACCCTGTGAAAATAGTCTGCAAATGCTCAATTTTCTATGGCAAAAGCCATATTTACGCATGTACTATTTTCCTGTTTCATTTCAACAATTAATAAACTGATAAAACACTTCTATTCTATCATAAATCATTAAAATGAGTTTAAACGCCTGTTTCTTTAAAAATTCTGTTAAAATTAAAATAAGTCCCTTTTCGTTTCAGTTTCTGTTTCCGTATATCATAATGTTTCCGGCATAAAAAACCTTCAGAATAAATGGCTATTGCAAATATCCAGCCAAACTGTTTCTTCATTTCATAATACGATTTTCTATCACTTAATAAACAGTTTATTGTCTGTAATATACAATACATTATGAATTATCTGTAGCTAAAAACAGCTCATCATAACCATACTCACGCCATGCAAAACAAGCACTATTATGGGACATTTGTGTTATAATCCGGACAAAAATAGCAGCAATAAATAATCGTAAATCTGCCTCGAGCGGAAAGCACTCGAATAATGGTTTTGATGTAGCGGTGGTTCACACCTTAAACGACATTAGATCTAAAACTGTAATTGTACGTGTTTTATAATAATTTCGGTAGCACCTTTTTGCTCCTGAACATAGTTTGCACAGATTTCAGAGCTTTTTTGCCACAGAGCATCATCCGTAAGTAATTTGCTGCATATTTTATACAAGTCTTCCTGATTCTGAACAGTGTATGCCCCTTTATGCCTTACAAGGTCGCAGGCTTCTTTAAAACGGGCATAATTGGGTCCGATAATTACCGGAACTCCATAAGCGGCGGCTTCCAGAATATTATGAATCCCCTTTCCAAAACCGCCTCCGATATATGCAATATCAGCATAACGATAGAGCTTCGAAAGGAATCCTATTCCGTCAATAATCAGTATTTTGTGAAGAGAAATATTACCGAGGCCGGCTTCAGATAATCTGACTGTTTTATGTGGGAAAATGTTTTTAATTTCCTGAATTCGCTTTTCATCCACTTCGTGTGGTGCAATAATAATTCGTGTATTATCAGGTAGTTGCTGTATAATATTAGCAAGTAGCGTTTCATCAGGGAACCAACTGCTTCCGGCGAGTATTATCTTGTGGTCTTCTGAGAATTTTTCAATCAACGGGAATGATTCCTGATTTGCTACAACATTGCATACTCTGTCAAAACGAGTATCGCCACTAATTATAGCATTTTGAAAACCAATAGATTGTAAGAGTTTTATCGACTCATCATTTTGAACAAAAAAATAATCAACAGCATTTAATTGTTTACGAAACCACTTGCCCCAGGGCTTAAAGAAATGTTGAGAGGGACGAAATATTGCCGAAATAACGTAAAGCGGAATTTTTCTGAGTCTCAGCTCATTCATAAAATTAAACCAGTACTCATACTTAATAAAGAATACCATTTGGGGGTTTACACAATCGAGAAAGAATAGTGCATTTGAAGAAAAATCAGCAGGAAGGTACAAAATAAGATCTGCTCCGCTGTAATTTTTACGGATTTCATATCCGGAAGGAGAAAAAAAAGTGAGCAGCAGATAATATTCAGGGTAATTTTTACGAAAAGCTTCAATAACCGGACGGCCTTGTTCAAATTCACCCAACGATGCCGCATGAAACCATACCACAGGCTTTTTGCCGGGATTAAAACCGGATAGTTTTGTTTTCCAGTTTTTTCGTCCCTCAACCCAGCGTTTTGCTTTTAAGGAATGTAAGGCAGAAAACCTTATTGCCGAAATATAAATGTGGATAAAAAAGGTATATAACAATCTCATTTCTAATAGTAGAATTCATTGGGGGAGCGACCATACAATGGAATAATCCATCCAAATTTAAAGCCTATAAACTGATTGTAATAGGTTTCTGTATCTTTTTTATGTTCGTCAAAGTTGTAATCGCGTAATGATTTTGTCCATCCGCTCATAAATTCTACGCCAAGATAAAAGTTATAGAGACGTTTGTTACTGAGGTTCAGATATCCCAAAAATCCGTTCATCTGAAACCCCTGACTTAAACGATCATAGCCTTTTGCGTAATCATCACGTAATTGCGGGGTTGCATTATTATCCGCTTCAATTCTGATTTTATGCCGAAGAATTCCGCCTCCTACGGTAAACATGATTCCGGAATTCGGATTAGAGCCAAAAACAGGGAATACTTTCCCGACTTTAACAGAAGCTGAATAACCACGTTCAAACATACGAATGTCAGCATAAGTGCCTTCACGACTGATAACATTGTCATCGCTGGTTGCTATTCCACTAATAATCTGATTTTGAATTTTCACATTGTTCCCAAAGATAAAATTCAAATCAGCACCAAGAAGCCAGTTGTTTTTCAGTTTTACCGTAAACGCCGGGCCAATGGTGGAGTTATTCCCATAACGGTTCGCCAGATCTCCCCCTACAAAATTAAACGAGTAGCTTGCGGATATCATACTCACCACAAAAGATGAGTCCTTAATATTTCGTTGAGCATACGAATGAACCTGAAAAAGCGTTATCGATAAAAACGTAAAAACAAAGAGTATGTGTGATTTTTTCATACGTGGCAAATTTCCCTTAAAAACGCAAAATTACAGCTTTCATTTTACCACAGTAAAAAAAGTATGCAGAACCTTTCATTTTTGATTGATTTGCGGCTCAAAGTCATAATCTAATTTTGTGCTTTCGAAGCTCTAAAATAACATAATTTTTGTTGAATGAAGGGATTTTCATACTTTTGTGAATCGAATAACAATGGAGATATAAAACAACTAACCTCATATTCTTAAGCTTATGAAAAAAATACAAATGGTTGATCTTAAAGGTCAATATGAAAAAATTAAAGCGGAAGTTGACAAAGGAATTCAGGAAGTAATCGATAATACAGCATTTATTAATGGTCCGGCCGTAAATCGTTTTCGCGAGAATCTGGAAAAATATCTTAATGTAAAACATGTAATTCCCTGCGCAAACGGAACCGATGCGTTGCAAGTTGCAATGATGGCTCTCGGATTAAAACCAGGTGATGAAGTCATTACAGCTAATTTTACCTTTATTGCAACGGCTGAGGTTATCGCTCTTTTGGGATTCACTCCGGTTTTGGTTGATGTTGATCCTCATACATTTAATATTGATATTAAAGCGATAGAAAGAGCCATTACTCCCAAAACTAAAGCAATTGTTCCCGTTCATCTTTTCGGACAGAGTGCAGATATGGAAGCTGTAATGGAACTTGCTCAAAAACATAATCTCTTTGTAATAGAAGATAACTGCCAGGCTATCGGTGCTGATTATATATTTAAAGATGGAAGCCGGAAGAAAACCGGAACTATTGGTCATGTTGGCTGCACTTCATTCTTCCCGTCCAAGAATTTGGGTTGCTATGGCGATGGTGGCGCAATTTTCACGAATGACGATGAACTGGCCAACCAACTACGCGTTGTGGTAAATCATGGAATGGTTGTTCGATACTATCATGATTATGTAGGTGTTAATTCACGTTTGGACAGTATTCAGGCAGTTGTTCTGGATGCGAAGCTGAAACATTTGGATGAATATGCTGCTGCTCGCCGTTATGTTGCCGATTATTATGACAAAGCTTTTGCAAACTGTGATAAGCTGAAGACTCCGTTCCGTGCTGTAAACTCAACACACGTTTTCCATCAATATACGCTAGTTACTTCAAATATCGATCGGAAAGCACTTCAGGATTATCTGGCTTCGAAAGATATTCCGGCTATGATTTATTATCCGGTACCTCTTCATATGCAAAAAGCGTATGTTGATCCACGTTACAAAGAAGGTGATTTTCCTGTTACTGAAAAACTTTGCGAAACAGTGCTTTCTCTTCCAATGCATACCGAACTTGATGATGAACAATTAAAACATATCACGGAAAATGTTTTAGCGTTCATAAACAAATAAGCACGAGGTTTTACCAACCTAAACAAATCCTTTATTCTCACACTTTCCCGGTTTTAGGAGGCTGAGTCCGATCTCCTGTGAATCGGGAAAGTGTGTGTTGTAATAGAATGTCACTATTCCATTGGCATTTTCCCCGAATGATCCTGGATTCATTCGGAATTCACGCTGGTAAAAAATATTCTTGTAATTTTGGACTGTCTGAAAAGTCTGCAAACTGATAAAAACGCTCCTTAGTCTAATGGCTAATAGTCAGTATATTGTTATGTTGAGTGGAGTCGGAATATAAAGAATCCGATTTTTCAGACAGCTCATTTTTTATCTTTAAAAAGACAAGGCTATGGAAAAAGAATACTTTGCACACGAAACTGCAATTATTGATGAAGGATGTATCATAGAAAAGGGTACAAAAATCTGGCATTTTTCACATGTAATGAGTAATTGTAAAATAGGTGAAAATTGCAATATCGGACAAAATGTTGTGATTTCGCCTGATGTAATATTAGGAAAGAATGTAAAGGTTCAGAATAATGTATCTATCTATACAGGAGTTATTTGTGAAGATGATGTATTTCTTGGCCCGTCGATGGTGTTTACAAATGTAACCAACCCGCGTAGCGCGATTAATCGCAGGGGGCAATATGCAGTAACAGTAGTGAGAAAAGGTGCTTCAATTGGAGCAAATGCAACAATTGTGTGTGGCCATGACATTGGAGAATATGCCTTTATCGGTGCCGGAGCAGTGGTTACCAAAACGGTTCCTGCCTATGCTTTGGTTGTAGGAAATCCTGCTAAACAGTTAGGATGGATCAGCGAATATGGTCATCGGCTGAATTTTGACCAGAATGGTATTGCTGTTTGTCCGGAAAGTGGCGACAAATACCAATTGAAGGATAACAGCGTTACTAAGCTATAAAAAATCTACAAAAATGAATTTTGCACTTATCGGAGCAGCTGGGTATATTGCTCCACGACACATGAAAGCAATTAAAGAAACCGGAAATGATCTGGTTGCTGCATTGGATCCTTTCGATAGCGTTGGAATTATTGACAGTCATTTTCCGAATGCTGACTTTTTTATCGAACCAGAACGTTTTGATCGTCATCTGGATCATCTTCGCCGGGAAGGGACACGGAAGATTGATTATGTAAGTATTTGTTCTCCAAACTATTTACATGATTCACACATTCGTTTGGCCCTGCGTAATGATGCCCATGCCATTTGTGAAAAGCCCATCGTTCTCAATCCATGGAACATTGATGCCCTCAAAATCATTGAAAAAGAAACTGGAAAAAAGATCTATACTGTGTTGCAACTTCGTTTGCATCCTTCTATCATTGCCCTAAAAAAAGAGATAGATGCAGCTCCTGCCGGAAAGATGTATGATATAGATTTATCATACATTACAAGCCGGGGTAAATGGTATCATTATTCATGGAAAGGCGATATGGCAAAATCAGGAGGCATTGCAACCAATATTGGGGTTCATTTTTTTGATATGCTGGGTTGGATTTTTGGAGATGTGAAAGAAAACATTGTTCACGTTTCCCGCGAGGATAAAGCTTCCGGTTTCCTTCAATTGGAAAAAGCCCGCGTACGCTGGTTCCTCAGTATTGATTACAATGACATTCCTGAAGGTGTGAAAGCAGCAGGTCAAAGAACCTGGCGTTCCATTACGGTTGAAGGGAAAGAAATAGAGTTCAGCGGAGGCTTTACTGATTTGCATACGGTTACCTATCAGGATATTCTTTCAGGAGGAGGTTTCGGGGTGGAAGATGCACGCAACAGCATTGTAGCCGTCCATCAAATCCGTACACAAACGCCAGTGGGATTAGTTGGTGATTATCATCCGCTTGCACGATAAATCCATGTGTAATAAAAACAGGAAGAGAGAGCATTCCCGAATGGCTCTTTCTTCCTGTTTTTGATGAAAAGATTATAGACAAATCAGTTACTGAGTGGTTTTAGTGGTATAAACAGCTCCGTAAATTGTTTTTCTTCATTTGGTATTTTAGAATATAGCTCGAATCTAGGTTCATTTTCTGGCTGATATCCACTTTTGGGAAGCCATTCTTTATAAACCCATTTCCATACTTTGGATACCTCCTCAGAGGTGAGGTTTGCTTTAATTACCAGATAATTTCCTTCATATAAATCTTTTTTCCCTACAATTCCTTTTGTGGTATAATCATTTGGTATTATTGCTCCAAGTAAAATACATTGGATCGTTGATAACATCTTTTCACCTTCACTTTGATGGATCACCACATATTTAAATGCAGTTTTATAATTAACCCGTTTACGTGTAATCCATTTATCAATACTATTCCATAAGCGGGATGTAAGATTCTTTTTTGCGAAATCAATAGTTCCGTAACGAATATATGCAACTGTAATGCTTTTTATATACTTAACCTCTACGCAAAATGACTGCTCTATGGTTAATTGATCTTCTCTTATCTGTTTTTCAGAAAAAATTCTTTTGTGAAAGAAATCAATATTTAGATTGTTGTTGCTGTATTGTTTGCGAAAACTTGTTACACAAATGCCGGATTGTTGTTTAAATATTCTTAAGAATATATATACATCCACAAATCCACATTCCATAGCAATGTAAGAAAGAGGCCAGTCCGGCTTCCTGATTAGTAATTCTGCTGCTTTATTAATTCGTACCTTATTGAGGTATTCACTTAACGTATTGCCTGCTGTGTTTTCAAAAATATCCTTGATATGTATTTCAGAGAATCCGGAAACTTCAGAAAGCTCCTCAACTGTGATTTTCTTAGTATAATGAATTGCAATGTAATTTGCAATTTGAAGTACCTTGGATATATATTCAGCTTCCGAATTATGAAAATTTAAGTTCATAAATATTTATAAATTATTTTATTTGTTCTTCGATAGAGATATTAGTGTTTATTAAAGATTTACTTTTCCATACAAATATAAGTTTATTGAGTAAATATTAATAATTGACGATTTCTTAACGCGCCAAATACGACAAAATATAAGCTGATTATTGTATTTATTAGCGAAACTGGCAGAGATCATAAAATATCTATTTATAAAATTCGAAATAACAAAATACTGATAATAAGTAATATAATGTTTTTAAAAAAGATAAGCTGTTTTGTTTTTGTCTTCAATTTATTATTTTGTTGTTTGTGTTGATGTTTTTTTCGGTATGCGATCCTTGTTTAACGAAATTAGTTGCTCAAAATAAATTCTGAAAAACGAAGATGATTGACGAACCTACCAAAAGAAAAATAGAAGTTTCATATACACCTATATTAGGGCAAACTGCAGATTATACCTTGAAGTTTGAAGAAATAAATAATTCTCTGATCGTGTATTTGGAAGGGAATTGTTCCTTTAAAGCATATAAATTTATCTATGTGGAAATTTCATCTATGATGCTGATTTCAAGATACGGCAGAGTGATCGTAATTGATAATATTCAAGGATGTTTGAGTTCTGAAGAAATGCAATCGTTGATTCGTTTTTTTGATCGTCTTGATAAATATAAGTATATCAAAGCTGCTTTCGTGAGAACAGATGGCTTTGGGAATTATCTATATCTTAGATATATACGAAAAAAATTTCAACACTATTTTTATGCGTTGGACGTATTTGATAATATACATAAAGCTGTATTCTGGTTAAATAATACTAAACGATAATTTGTCATAAATTCTATCCTGACTACTATATTTGAAAGAGTGAGTACATTATCTTGTTGTCCTGATTTTAATCCCGATTTATGGGACGATAGATTTTTTACATGGGAAAATAAAAACGTTCTTGTGGAGAGTGTGTGTACATTTTTTTATTTGCCCATGAATCTGAACTGGGTTCTAAGAAGGATACATGTGCTTCTGGAAAGAAATCATATTAAAAACCCTGATAACTTGTATTTACGTGAATACGTATCATTCTGGAGAATGAATATATATGTTTCTGTAGATAATTATGTTCCTTGTATGGAAAACAGATCTATGTGTGGACGGTTTTATGGGAAGGTTTTTCGGGAAGACATTCAGCATAAGGTTAAATGGCTTGAGTATTTCCGTAACAGGCTTAAAGAAGAGGGCTACATTTCTAAACAATTATATAGGTGGTATCCGAAATGCACGAAATGTATCCGTAAAGGTGAAATAAATTACGTGGTATATCTTGCACAAGTGCTTCCTGCTGATATGTATCATTCAATAGGGTCATAACAAAAGATATAAATAGAGTAGCAATGATAATAAGATATTTAATTGTATCATTATCATATTATTTGTTATGCTATAGAATAATTACCATATAAAAAAATATTTCCTGCCGGAAACATATTCTACCCCCAAATTCTACAATCCAGATTTCAAGATTAAGCAGGAGCTTATTTTGATTTATTATATATATTTAAACATAAATTATGTATATCAATTATTGAACATATAATGTAAAATACAATAATTGTGATTATTATAAAATTAACAAATAATATTTTAATAAAATGAAATATAGTGTTATATAAGTGTGATATAGGCTTTAATATTTTAGTTATGTTAGCCAGAATTGTTATATATTTGTGTAATATATAAATCGAGTACAGAGATAAATAGCCAATAGCATTTGTAATCATGAATCCATTGTTTCTGAAAATAACAAAATCGATTGTAATGCTGACTTATAAAGATTACGCACGTTTGCGTTTAATCTGCTTATTTATAATATATTTTACATGTATTTGCTTCAAGAAAGAGCAAGATGAGAATATTTATAAAGCTCAACAAACATGTAGTGATGATAAATGTTTAAAGAATATCTGGCAGGCTTACGCTTTATGCAATTAGATTAATGGAAGACAAATTATGGATAACTTAGGAAGAATTCAGGAAGGATTAGGAAGGTTTGGAAGTTATTTTCTTGATATGGAAATTCATGTAAATATACTGGTTATTAATCTGGCAGAGATCACTTCTTTTAAAGTATATAAATATATTATTGATAAGGTTGAAGAGCTTTTAAAGTTTTACCATATAGCCCGGGCTATTTTGGTAGATAATTTCCCGGGAAAATGTAATTGTTTTGAAAAAGTAGAGCTTTTTAAAATCCTTTATCATAAATTAAGAGATACATCGTATATTATTTCTGTTGTGAGAAGTAATACCTGTTTTAATGGTGATGATTTATTACTAAGTAATGTGGAGCTTTTCTATTTGAAGAAGATAAAGAACCTGCAATTACACAGATCTCAAGAAAGTGCTTTTATGTGGATGATTACCCATTAAAGCATTGTTTTTATTTTATTTCTCGTTAGCCGGTGTATATTCACCGGCTTTTTTATAGGCATTACGAAGCGTTTAAGCTTATGGAGCGAATTATTGTCGCCATATTCGTCAAACTCAGATTGAAAAAAGAATGTTTTTTAAGAGAAGTGGTGTAAATCTGATAGATACTGCCTTTAAACAACATTCTTTTTCGTATGGTTTATTTGCTTTATTATCAGTGTTATGTGTTGGTTTTGCTATAGTTGCCAGTGTATAATAAAATACAATTAATCGCCAGATTTGCAAATCTGTCTATACATTGTAAAAAAAGCTGCTACTCAATAACGATCTTTGAAATAGCGATTGCCTCCTAATGCAAGTTATATGAATAATATCTTTACCCGCCTCAACATTCCTCTGCAAAAATCTTCACCGTATCCTATGCTGGAATACAATGGAGAGTACTCTCTTTCGTACGAGATTGTAAATGATATTGTCTATATTCATGTTTCAGGAAGGATGTCGGAGAAAGCATATAAATTTATTTATTATGAAATCTCATCCATTTTATTGTTAAACAGAATAAAACATGCATTATTCATTGATCAGCTTGAAGGTGATATTGATTATTGCGGATTTATGAATATCTATGCCTATATTCAAACGCTCCTGATAACCGACGATATGTATATAGGATTACTACGATCCGATAATTATGGAAGCATTCAGAAACGTGATTTTTTTATTTTGTATTACAATTTTCACAGATATAATTTCTGGATGTTTGACGATATCGAACATGCCGAAGCCTGGCTGATTGCAAACATGCGGGAATGATGTTATCTGGGAAAGATTCTGAATTCTGTATTTTTTCTCAGGTTTATGTTGTTTAAGGTTTAAAATAAATTGTACCGGAATTTTGTACTTAGAAATATCACCTTACTTTCATAGTTTATCGTCCATGTGTAGGATTTTTGTTCAAAAAGGGTGATTTTTAGTGCAAATTCCGGACAGTTTTTTAACGCCTTCTTTTCTTTCTTCCTCTCATCAAACGAGGTTGGAAGGGCAGAGTGATTAACAAATTATCCGGAAAATATTTTATCCTGCGTATTTTTCTGATGAGACCTTTAATTGAAACGTGTACGGTACGCTGCACCCTGATATTTTGCAATCTTATTCTCGTACAGATAATGCACTCCTCTGTGCCTTACTTTTCAACTCTGGTACAGAGATCTCTGGTATTTATGAACTTGAATTACGATTCATTATCCAAAGAAAATAAATGTGTTTAATAATCACCCTTCGATTACGCTCAACATAACGGGAGTATGAAACACTCAACATGAAAAAGAGCAAAAAGTACCTTACAACCAGAATAAAGCATAAGAAGATAACTCAACCCGAATGATAAAAGATACCTGGATTTACATTTATTTTAAACTCAATCCTTTGTGATATACTATCGATACTCTGAAATATCAAGATCAATCGAATACGGAAGACCGGACTGCTGCATTTTTTCAATCGGATTGAAACATACTATTGACAATCAAAGAAATTCGTACTTTTGCCGGATAATTCAACCATCGTCATTCGAACAAACATAAAATAATCAGGGTTGAATCTCGTTTTACGATATCTTAATACATTTTCATGTTGAAAAAAGTTGTTTTCTATATCGTTTTAATTGCCTTACTGGCAAACTTCAGCAGTACAAAAGCTCAGCGTACAAGGATGCCTAACAATCCTAACTACGATCTAAAACCATATCACTTTGGTTTTTTACTTGGCTTAAACAATATGGATTTTACCCTGAAAAATGTACAGGAACTCAATACAAGTATAGATACTCTTTATGGCATTGAACCATCCCCTAAACTTGGTTTTAATGTAGGGATTTTGGCCAACCTTCGCCTTGGAGAATATTTTGATCTTCGTTTTACGCCCACTCTTTCGTTTGGCGAACGTAATATCAATTATTTCATCAAGTTTAACAATACTGTTTTTTCAGAAGTGAATAAAAAAATTGAGTCAACTTATCTGGAATTTCCGCTGGAACTCAAGTACAAATCAAAGCGTTTGATAAACTCAAGAGCATACCTGATTGGTGGAGCCAAATATATTCTCGATCTGGCTTCACAAGCCAAAAAGAAAGAAGAAAACGAAGAAATTATCGTAAAACTTCGCCGTGACGACATTATGCTTTCGCTGGGAGTAGGGTTTGATTTTTATCTCACCTATTTCAAGTTTGCAACCGAACTTAAAATGTCATGGGGTATGAAAAACCTTCTGATTTACGAAAACAACGTTTATACTGACGGCATCGAACGTTTACGCAATAAGATGCTGCAGATTTCATTTACATTTGAATAGATAAATTCATGATTAGAGAATTCGAAATTGCTTTGTCGCCTAAAGAAGCGTCAAATCCTTTATTATATTTACCTCTGATAGCCCAGAAAGCACACGTTCCGGACACGAAAATCAATCACACCGCAATTCTGAAACGTTCTATAGATGCCCGAAAAGGAAACATCCTGATAAAACTTAAAGTTCAGGTTTTTACGCATGACGACCATTACGATGTTTCCGCAGAAGAAGCTCAAAAATCGAGATATCAGGATGTCCATTCTAAAAAACCAGTCGCCATTATCGGAGCGGGTCCGGCAGGATTGTTTGCGGCATTAACACTGATTGAAAACGGACTAAAACCTATCATTTTCGAACGCGGAAAAGATGTAAAAGAGCGTAAACACGATTTGGCTGCACTCAACCGCGAACACAAAGTAAATCCGGATTCCAACTATTGCTTTGGCGAAGGAGGCGCGGGAACCTATTCTGACGGAAAACTTTACACCCGTTCCAACAAACGCGGAAATGTCAAAAACATCCTGCAAAAGCTTGTGGAAAATGGTGCAAATACAGATATTCTGATTGATGCTCACCCACATATCGGCACCGACAAGCTCCCCAATATTATCGCCTCAATTCGTCAAACGATTCTGGATGCCGGTGGAGAAATCCATTTTAATACCTGCATCGAAGATTTTGAACTCGAAGGAAATAAAATCAAAACATTGATCGACCGATCCGGAACAAAAACGGATGTAGAAGAGGTTATCCTTGCCATCGGACATTCCTCCCGTGAAATGTACCGTTTACTGCAAAAGAAAAACATTCTGCTCGAAGCAAAATCATTTGCTGTTGGGGTTAGGGCTGAGCATCCTCAATTGCTGATTGATCAAATTCAATATCACGCGCCACAACGCAATCCTTTTTTACCGGCAGCATCTTACAGTCTTGTTACACAGGTAGAAAACAGAGGCGTTTTTTCATTCTGTATGTGCCCCGGCGGAATGATGGTACCCTCGGCTACCGCCGATGAACAGCTTGTTATAAACGGTATGTCGAACTCTCAACGTAATTCGCCTTTTGCAAATTCAGGGATTGTGGTATCCGTAGAACCTGAAGACCTGGCAGAATATCAAAAATTTGGACCTTTAGCCGGATTGTATTTTCAGGAAGATCTCGAAAAAGCAATGTATATTGCCGGAGGTTCATCACAAGTAGCTCCTGCACAAAGAATCACGGACTTCGCCAAAGGAAAAATATCGGCAGATTTACCCAAAACCTCTTATATTCCGGGCGTGAAATCAGCCCCATTGCACGAGATACTCCCCCCTTTTATCGGGCGCAGACTGCAACAAGCCTTCCGTGATTTTGGTGAGAAAATGAAAGGATATTACACATCCAATGGAGTGATTCTGGGAGTAGAATCACGCACATCCTCCCCAGTCAGGATTCCAAGAGTTGATGAGAAGATGAATCATCCGCAAATCCTCAATCTTTATCCCTGTGGTGAAGGAGCCGGCTATGCTGGAGGAATTGTCAGCTCCGCCATGGATGGCGTAAATGCGGCACTGGTCATTGCCAACAAAGGCTAATTTCTCCCCTTTTGCAGAGTCCCGAACATTCTGTCCATCAACAACAGCGGTTGATGAATACGCTTCTCGTCCTGAGAAACCCTCTTTATCAGGCACGAGGGAACAACAAGCTGCATCTTTCGACTTCAAACTACATAATCTCATCAAAAACTCATGGCATAAAATTTGTGCATTGATTTTCAGTTATTAACTAAAAATGCTTCCATGATTACGCCCACAATGAAAATCCTGAAAATTATTCTTTTTTGCATTTTAGTTACAGGTACACTAAATGGATATTCGCAAGATGTACTTTGCGGTAAAATTGTAAATCAACAGGGTGACGTATTATATCCTGCAAATATCCGACTGAAAAATACCCAAACCGGAACTACAAGCGGAAGTGACGGTCTTTTTTGTTTAAATACTCCCAGGCACGGAGCGCTGATTGTAAGTTTTATAGGATATTATACGGATACCATTCCGTTTGATCTGCCTCGTCGTCACGATTCTCTTTTTCTTATCACGCTTCGGGGAAATCCCACTGAGCTGGATGAAATTGAAATTCATTCCCGGCAAACAGAAGTAGTCACTCGGGAGGAAGGAATATGGGTTACCAGCTATGAAATATGGAACAAAGGACTTATGCTGCTTCACCTGAATAATCGTACTTCAATGTTAAGTTTCAGAACCTTGCACGACAGCATACTCTGGCAAACCGAACTTACCGGAAGCCTGAAAAAATGTAACACATTGTATAAGGATTTCCGGTCGAATCTCTTTCTTGTTTCGGAGGATTCTGCTTTCCAGATAAGCGATAAGGAAACTGAAATTTACTTTTTTCCGGGCATCTCAATCACAGATTTTAACCTGTTTATTACCCCATCTCTTGGAATGTGTTCCGATACCTTAATTTACCGGTTGTATGGGCCTCATAACAAGTCTGTTTTTTATTACAGGGTTCATGCAGGAATTATGCAACCGCTTTATTCCCGGACAGACCCGGTGTCCGAAAGACGTTGTGAAGATTTCAGCAAGGAAATTTCTGAAAATTTATCTTCGTCCAAATATGCGGGAGAAGCATTTTCCGGTCCGACAGGCAGTAATTCCGGGAATAATGACTGGAGAATAAACCTGAAGGTACGCACCACTACAACCCGGCATAATGCCGAAATCTATACCCGAATATTATCAAAACCCATTGACACACATTTTTTCTCTTTCAGAGACACCTTGTATATATTCGATTATGTTGCAAATCTCCTAACCATTTTTAATTGCCCGGGGCAGATTATCCGTGAACAAACACTCTCTTTCCCAAAAACACCGTCATTTTTATCTGATAAAATGATCGTATCCGAATCTGAAAAAGATTTTTACGCCTTCACATTGCAGGACGGACAATATACCCTTCATCAAATAAACATACAAAACGGGCAATTCTGTGGTACGTCGCTTAAAATCCCTTTCCCGTTTGTCGAAAAAATGAAGGTATATCAGCAGGCTGTTTATTTTCTCTATAAGCCAAAGGGTACCGACTCCCGGAAACGATTGTATAAATTAGATCTGTAAAACCGGAATATCCGTAAAATTGTTGCGAAGATACGTTTTATCAGTGTTATTATTGATTAAACCTTAGAAAATATTCATCAATTTCTGCGCGAAGTTCAATCCCAACTCTTTCAAAACAACCAAGCAAATCCTGATATGCACTTTCTCCACCCAAAAAATCCCAAAATTCTTCTGCTACTTTTAATTCGTGTGGTAAATCAAGCATACCACGCATTGTCCAACGGCTATATGGTTGAGGATCATATGGATTGTAAGGAATTGCAATTAATGTTTCTATGTTAGCTGTTGGATTCGCAGCTAGAGTCGTTGCTACCCATTCTAACAGCGTGCGTTTAAACTCTTTGAAACCTCCGGCATTTGGTTTAGCTGTTTTTATGTCGAAAAGATAAATAGTATCGTCATGACCTATGATTTTCACATCCACTTTTGTTGGTTTTACCGTTTTCATTTCTCCTGATTGACATACTGCTCTAATTGCAGCAATTTCATCTATTTTATTTGGTGAAATTTCAGCTATTGCCAGACTATCCATAATGTTCTGAATTACTTTATGAGCTTCTGACGAAATCTTTGTGCCTGCTGTTGCTTGAGATTGAGCAGATTTAAATTTTGTAGCACCCAATGCTAAAGCGACAGGTTCGAAGATACTGGTTCCAAAATTAGTATTCAACGAATGAATAAAAGAGTAAAGGGCCAACCTGTCTTTCCCTAATAAACGGGTATGAAAAGGCATTACAGCCGGTTCAGGGTTGTAACTTTGAAATTTATGTCGAAGGCTTGTTCTTAGAACATTTTCAACTTCTGCGATTTGTTGTTTAGTTAGTGGCATTGATTTCTTGTATTAAACGTTCCGTTTTGGGATTTGAATATAAGCCTCTTCTTTCAAACAAGTAATTTTTCGAATTTAAAAGGTCAACAGTTTCTGTGAAAATATTAGTTGCATTACTTGAATTTCCTAAATAATTTATCTTTTCGTCAATCGAATTATTACCTTTTTGTTTTAAAAGCATATTACAAGCCATCAGTATATGCATATCCATTGTTTTAGAATACATTGTTAAACTTCCGTTAACTAATAGATGATTAAACCAATACCATAATACACCGCAATAGTAATATTGATTTGCTTCATGATTAGTACTATTGAAAATTTTACCTTCCTTTTGAAATTTTTCAATTACAGAAATGGCATTGCTTTTCATTTCATGGGGTTTTTCCAGAAATACAGAAATAAAAACTCTCGCTAATGTTTCAATATTAACTTTACTGTAAGGTGGTATGACATTTGAATGTTGTCCTCTTAGCCTTTCAAAGCATAAGTGAAAATTTGCTTCTTCTTTTCCTAAATAATAAGTTTCGATTTTTTCGTGAAATTCATTTAATGATTGCAAGTCTTTTGCAATTGAATTTTGATTGTTTGCTGCGTAAATAATCATTTTCTTTAAGTTGTTGTCGTTTGTTGATATTATTTTGGCAACAACTTCAATATCATCCATATTACTTTCGACTGGAGATTCTTTATATTTTTTAAACAATTCATTGGTGGTTTGGCAACCATTTATAATTCTTGGAAATGTCAATATAAACTCTTTCTCTCTTACAGGATGTCGTTCAATTTTATCGCAGATAATGGCTAACCCATTATTCAAGAAAGGGAAGTAACTCCTTTCTGAAACAGTGTCTAAAGTCTTTTTAATATCTAAATTTACTGGTGTAGAACCTATGTAATTTCTTACATTTTCAACAAATAATTTGTCCTTTAAATTATTATCAGAAGTCAAAATCAATTTCTTTAGTTCTGAAAATTTTATGGTTGATAGAAGGCTTAACTCTACATTATCAACCAACGACAACGGAATGCTATTTTCGAATTTTAGTTGTATAGTGTGAAATTTAGAAATTTTCTCATATTCACTTTTTATTTCATCTTTTTGAAAAACAGAAATTTTATCTAGCACACATTTATTTTCAATTTCACTCCTTGAAGTAATCTTAGTTTTTTCAAAGTTTATTTTATCTTCTCCAATATTATGTGAAGTCCTTGCCGAAAGAAAAAACAACGATAAGTGTGGAGTTTCTTCTATTCTGTCAATAAAATTTCCTGAGTCGTCAAGTAGTTTTTTGTAAATGGTTGAATATGGCTCTATATCAACGGAACCTGTAAGGAATTTTACAACTTCATCAGTAAAAGCACTAAATTTTTGTTCATCAAAGCTGTTTTTGGTTGTGGATTGAATAAATCCGGTTTTTATTTTAATAGCTTCTGTTGGTCCAAATTTACCTAAATCAGATTCTTCTGAAACTAACTTATTATTCACAACAATAACAATACCGTCAATGCCTTGGGCTTTATTTGTTGAAACCGACTTGACATCATCAAGTTCTTCTTCTAAAAAATTAGAAGCAACTACGTAATTTCCAAAGTCTTCAAAAACATCATCATCATTGGTTTCTGTTCTTGCTACACTGAATTTCTTAACAAACTCATTGATTTTAGCATTTAGACCAATGTCAAATTTCTGTGCCATATTAAGTCGTTATTTGTTTTTTAAATGGAAAATTATTTCAGAATATGCACCTTTATCTTTTTCAGTTCTATTTAAAACAGGCCTTTTATATTGATTGACAATCTGCATTCCAGCATTTTCTGCAATTGTTGGATACATATTATATTTGTCGTTTGCTACCAGAAAAATATCAAAATCATCAACTAAATATCTCTTTGCATTATTCAATACCTCGCTTATTCCTTGTACATAACTTTGTTTTGCTTCTTTTCCCTGTCCTTTGAAAAGTGGGCCAATCTCTAATTCATCTTTTCTTTCAAAACCAAACAAATCATAAGCGTAAGCGTGTTGTTCGTGATAATCAATTAAGCCGACATAAGGTGGCGAAGAGAAAATCCCTTTGATTTTTTGTTTTGAAATTAGGTTGGCAAATTCCGGGTTTCGCTTTTCCAATTCACCAACAATATCAATGGTTCTGCTATCTCCTGTTAAGCACGTATGAAATGTGTTTCCCCTAAGTCTATCATATTCAGCTAACCGTTTAATTGTATCTTTTGAATAACTTTCCCACCATTTCAGAATAGAAAATAACGGTTTACATATTTTTCCGTGTTTTCCACAATAATAAGTCGTAGTAACAGGTTCTAATAGTGTTGCTAAATCGGCATGAGTAGTTGCTCGACAACTACGAATTGTTCTACTCAAAATTATGCTCACAATTCTTTTTGTGTCCCGATTTTGAATCTTTTTAATTTCATCGAACACAAACTGAATTTCTTTTCTGATATGATTTGAGTACCACTTATCAAGGAATGTATCATTTTTATCCTGACGTAATTTAATGCCATACTCGTCAACCAATTTGTTGTAAATTGACAAAAAATCCAATTCTTTTTCTTTTCCGTATTCCTTTTCATTAATCTCTTTTCTATGAACTTTGTATTTGTAGTCAGGAACAGGGAAAAATTGATTATTGAATACGTTTAGTTCTTGAAAAAGTTTTGCCTCAAACTCAACTGTATGTGAATTCTCCAAAAAGAATTTCAAAGATTTAGTAATTCTATTTATTTCGGTTTGAACATCTACAATGTCATAATCCGTAACTTTACAATTACTAATCAAGGAATTAAATGCAGAGATATCAATACCAACGGCATGTATTCCTAATTCACACGCCTGAACCATAGTTGTTCCACTTCCTGAAAATGGATCCAAAACGATATCTCCTTCTTCGAAATATACCTCTTTTTTAAATTTATCTGTGTGTTTGTCAAGGAAGTATTCAACCAATTGTGGAATAAATTTTCCTTTATAAGGGTGAAGTCTATGGACGTGTTTTGTCGTTTCTGATTCTTTGTATTGGTCAAAAGATAAAGTCCAATTAAGGTCTTCTCCTAATTCGTCTTTCCATGATTCTTGCTTTGTTTTATTATGACTTTTATAATAATTTATCAACTCTTCTTTAGAAATCATTATAGAACCATTTTCGCCAATTTTTGTTATTCGACCATACTGAATAAGATAAGAAATGTTCGAGGTTGTAACATTCTTTTCTAAGTAGTTTGAAGCCCATACACTTGCTTCGTTTATTGATAAATATTCTGACATTTTATTTATTATTTACTCTGCCGTATTTAATTGTTTGTTCAGCAACTTTTAATGCTTCTATTCCAAAATCTTCATTTTGAATTTCATCTAAAATTTTTTCACTTAGATATTGAGTCAATATAAAGCATCTCTCTATTTCGAGAATTTCAGCCAATTTTGCAATTTGTTCTTTAGTGGCTTTTCTTTCTCCTCTTTCAATTTTGCTTAATATTGCTGTGTCAATACCAACTTGAGTTGATATATCTCGCAATAACAACCCTTTTAGTTCTCTTTTTTCTCTTATTAATTCACCTGTTGTCATTGCTTTTAGTTATAAAAATGTCATTTGACAATAATTGTCAAATGTAGCGAGTTTATTTCGATTAAGAGTATTTCAGTCCATGAAACTTTTCAACAATTGCCAAAATTATCAAGGGCTATAAATCTTCTGATTTTAATTCAGTTGTCAAATAATGAGCTTTGGTTGTCTTTTTTTCGGCAACTAACGTTTTTGGAAAACACTCATTAAATGACACTTAGTCTCAACACCTTTTCCGTAATATTTTCTTACCTTTTCCCTTAACGTTAGCCTTGGAAATTAATAACTTCTACATAGAGGAGATTGCTGTCAACACCCTTATACTCGACTTTACATACAACAGATCAATTATTTTCCTTCAGTTTCACATACATCCAGGCATCCATCAGTACACCGGATTTAACCACTGATTTTTCGAGGGTGGCTTCACGTTTATATCCAGCTTTTTCCAGTACACGAGCCGATGCCGGGTTTTGCTGAAACACTTCGGCCTGAATTCTGACAACATCTGAATGTTGAAAAATATAATCTGTAAGAACCTTTACCGCTTCTGTTACAATTCCTTTTCCCCAGTGTGGTTCGGCTAACCAATACCCGATTTCTCCACTTAAACGATATACATCATCGAAAGGGAAAAATCCAATGCTACCCACTACTTTTCCATCAAGTTCGATAGCAAGATTGATGTTTTGAGTATTTTTCAGTACTGATTTTATCCAAAACCGTGCATGTTTTATGCGGTAAGGATAGGGAAAGCCGTCCCGGAGATTACGGGCTATGTTTTCGTTGTTGGCCTGTTTTGCCACCTCTTTTGCATCGTCAAGCTGCCAGGAACGTAGTTTGCAGCTTTGCAAGATAAATTCCATCGGAAAGAAAATTGAATTAGCTGTTTTTTTTGTTGATTGCAAAGCAAAAGTAACGATTCCTCTTTAATCTGGAAATTCTGTAAAAAATATTTCAGAATTATCCCTGAAGCAGTTTTAGCGTGTCTGCTACGGTATATACCGGTTTAAAACAACAGCTTTCTTTACATACATAAATTAACGGTAGCCCTTTTGAACTCTTTTTACTTTTCAGCACAGGCACCTCTGATGAATTTACGGAAGCAGCTATCAGCACATTGGGCAAATTCAAATCCCGCATCTCTTTTGCTATCCGATGAGCATTTTCTCCTGAAATTGAAACCGTTGAAAAGTCAGTTGAAAACATCAGCCATAATTGAGCCCAGACCGAAAACGATTGTGGGTACATTTTTATACTTTGCGAAATTGCACTTACTGCCTTTTTACTTTTCAGTATCCATTCATCATTCTCAAAATAATGGCCAAGATAAAACAGCAGCTTCATCAAAACGGCGTTCGAAGAAGGAATAACCCCATCGTACACCTCATGCTTCCTGACAACTAACGTTGCATCGTCTTCACGTGAAAAATAAAAGAGTTCGCTTTTTTCATCCCAAAAATTATTTATGGCAAATTCCATAAAACGCTTCGCTTTCCACAAGTATTCTTCGTCGAAATCAAGCGGGTACACGGCAAGAAATGCATCTGCCGCAAAGGCATAATCTTCGGCTAAGCCTTCAATTTTTTGTTGACCGTTTTTATAGGAATGGTATAAACCTCCGTTTTCCATATTCAGAAAATGAGTTTCAAAAACATGAATTGCAGCTAAAGCTTTCGCCAGATATGGCTCGCTCTTAAGTGCAATTCCCGCCTCAACATAAGCCTTAATCATAAGTGCATTCCACGAAGCGAGCTGTTTGTCGTCCAGTCCCGGACGAATTCTTTCCGCTCTTACATTCTGTAACTTCGAAATCCCCTTTTCGAGAAACGACATCAGACCGGAAACACTTATGTTATGTTGATGCGCAAATAATTCTTTATCATACAGAGGCATCAGTATGGAACGTCCGTTTTCCCATACCCCTTCGGTTTCAACCTGAAAGTATTCAGCAAACAACGTATAATCATCCTGCAACGCTTGTTTCAACTCATCCAAAGTCCAGGAATAAAACAAGCCTTCAACACCCTCCGAATCTGCATCAAGTGCCGAATAAAAACCTCCGTCCGGTGCAGTCATCTCCAAATCAATAAACCGGAGGGTTGATTCTATACATTGTTTGTACAATTCATCCGGCTTCATCTGGTAGGCCCGGGCATAGAGCGAAACAAGCTGGGCATTGTCATACAGCATCTTTTCAAAGTGAGGGATTTTCCATTTCACATCGGTTGAATAGCGGGAAAAGCCACCGCCAACCTGATCAAAAAGTCCGCTCAATACCATTCTTTTCAATGTAATTTCAACTTCTTCCGGAATATTCTTTTGCGTTTGACGCCGGGCGTAATCCAATACAAACGAAAACACCGAAGGCATGGCAAATTTGGGAGCACCTTTCAATCCACCGTAGTCAGTATCAATATTTTTCAAAATCTTTGCAGCAAACGTATCTGCATCCTGAGGGAAGAACCGAAAATCAGACGGAGGTTGTTTCACGAAACTTGTGGATGCCAGTCCCAGGGTAAGCTGATTTGCCTGTTCTTTCACTTTATACAAATCATTCTGATACAGAAACGCAATTTGCGAAAGTAATTCCATCCATTGTTGCTTTGGATAATAGGTTCCACCCCAAAAGGGCTTTCCGTCGGGCAATGCAAAACAGTTGAGCGGCCATCCTCCCTGCAAACCCAGCATGTGTACCGCGTCCATGTAAATCTGGTCAACATCCGGTCTTTCTTCACGATCAATTTTGATACATATAAAATGTTCATTCATCCGTTGAGCTACCTGTTCATCTTCAAATGATTCACGTTCCATCACATGACACCAGTGACAGGCAGAATATCCGATACTAATTAACAGTGGTTTGTTTTGAACGTTTGCTTTTTGGAGAGTTTCTTCATTCCACGAGTGCCAGTCGACCGGATTATATGCATGTTGAAGCAAATAAGGACTTGTTTCGTTTTGTAAACGATTCGGACTCTGTTGGGCAGGTTTATTCATCTTTTCTGTACATTTTTGACCGGAATACAAGGGTACGTTTTGATTATTTTGAAATTCACATTGATATAACAGCCGTTTTATGAAAGAGTTTTCATCCAAAAAGCTTTCGCAAAAGCTCAGAAATTCCCATCTTTGCAAAAAGCATAACAATGGACAATCTAGCCAACGGAAACGCACTCTTCGAAACTATCCTTCGAAAAGCCATCTTAAAACAAGATATTTACGACACGACGAAAGAGTCGTTCACAATGTTTAAAAATGCCATTGTAGAAGTAATTGATGGGTTCAGGCAGAAGCTTCCGGATGATGAAAAACGTATTGCATTTGAGTATCACGACAGAGGAGAATTTGAGTTTGAGCTGAAATTTGCCGGTGATATTCTGATTTTTATGATGCATACAAATATCTTCGAATTTCCGCGTAATCATGAAATTATGCGAACACCTTATATCAAAGACGACTTTGAACGTTCTTATTGCGGAGTAATCAATATCTATAACTTTCTGGCCGATTCTTTCAAATACAACCGCGAAAACGATTACGGATACATGATTGGGCGTGTTTTTATCAATAAAGAACGCCATTATCTGGTTGAAGGCAAAAAGGAGCTCAACATGTTGTACAATAGTTTCGAAAACCGGGTACTTTCCGAAACGGATGCCAAGCAAATAGTGGAATCAGCAATTCTTTACACCTCCAATTTCGACCTGCTCACACCACCCTATGATGAAGTAAAACAGGTAACCGTTTACGAAATGCAATACAACATTGACAACATGCGATTGAAAACCGGAAAGCGCTTAGGCTTTCGTTTTCAGGCAGATGAGAAAAACTTTATGGTCTGATAAAAAAAAACTGTACCAAATGTTTGGTGGATTAAAAATTGTTACTACTTTTGCAATCCCAAAACGATGGGAAAATAAACAAACAAAACAAGTTTATTGAAATCGTGGCCCGTTCGTCTAGCTGGCCTAGGACATCAGATTTTCATTCTGGAGATCAGGGGTTCGAATCCCCTACGGGCTACTTCTTAAAGTAATTTTCTATTATGGCACACCACAAGTCAGCTTTAAAAAGAATTCGTCAAAACGAAAAAAGAAAAATACACAACCGTTATTACGCAAAAACAATGCGTAACGCGTTGAAACGTTTTCGTATGCTTACTGATAAAAAAGAAGCAACTGAAGATTTACCAAAAATGGTTTCTTTAATCGACAGATTGGCAAAACGCTCGATTATTCATAAGAATAAAGCAGCGAATCTCAAATCGAAAATAACAAAGAAAGTAAACGCTTTGGCTTAAATATAAGTCTTGAAAAAAGATAAAAAAGCCCGTTCAAAATCGAACGGGCTTTTTGTTTTGGACTTCGGTTATACCGGAAATCTCAGTATAAAGTGTTGTTTTATAATCTCTTTCCTAAAAAAGAGTATTCCAAACTGATACAGGTCAACACTAATTGTTACAGCAGGATGACTTTGAAGCATATTCCAAGCCTCCTCCATCTCCTCCGACCAGTGTATGTCGTCGAAGACGAGAACCGACTCCTCATTTACAAGAGGAAGAAAGAAATTGAAATAATCCAGTGTCGGCTTTTTCCGGTGGTTTCCATCTACATAAACAAATATTGGTTGTTTAATTTTATCTGTCAAACAAGGCAGATTTTCATCAAAAAGCCCCTGTAGCAATGAAATATTTGATACGGTTTCATGATCAAAAACAGACTGGGCAATTTTTGCCGTTTCTGTGCATCCTTCCAGCGTAAAAATTCTGGAATCAGGGCATGCTTTTGATAAATACAGAGATCCTATTCCAAAGCAAGTTCCGAGTTCAACAATCGTTTCGGGTTTAAAATGGCGGGCAAGCCGGAATAAAAGCCGTCCATACAACCTTCCTTTGGTTGACATACGCGCTATCTCCGCAACCTTTTTCTGCGTTTTTCCTGAATCAGATATGCCTGCCCCAAAATCAGAACGCTCCAGAGTGGCTTTGCTTTTTAAAAATCCGGAACGGTATTTTTCGACCTCTTTGTATTCATTTTTTACGCTAAAATCACGGATAACCTCATCAAAAAGTTGATACACAAACGGTGAATGTACTCCATGGCGGGTTTGAGCATGAAGAAGATAATATAAAAGCGAACTAATCTTTTTACGATGATTCATAAGTGCAATGTTAACCTTTTTTCGTGAATGCTTACCTTTGCACAAAACGAATTCGATGAGAAAAATCCGGATAGTTAAAAACTATATGTCGCTGGTAAAATTCAGCCATACTTTGTTTGCAATGCCATTTGCTTTGGTTGGGTATTTTTTAGGAGCCGAAGTTGCCGGATTTAGTATGAAGTTGTTAGGCCTGGTTGTTTTATGTATGGTTTTTGCCCGCAATGCAGCCATGGCTTTTAACAGATTTGTCGACAAAGAATTTGACAAAGCAAATGAGCGTACACAAAACAGAGAAATTCCGGCAGGAACCATCCACCCCAAGTCGGCTTTATTTTTTATCATCCTGAATTCTGTACTATTTATTCTCACAACCTGGTTTATCAATTCACGCTGCTTCTATCTGTCTCCTGTTGCTCTTATCGTAATTTTAGGATATAGTTTCACCAAACGTTTCACTGCTTTAAGCCATCTTGTACTTGGACTTGGACTTTCGCTTGCTCCCATCGGTGCATATCTGGCCGCAACCGGAGAGTTCGCCATTGTACCAATAATGCTTTCGATAATGGTACTGTTTTGGGTTAGCGGGTTCGACATCATTTATTCTCTTCAGGACGAATCTTTCGATAAATCAAACAAATTATTTTCAATTCCTGCATATTTCGGTGCAAAGCATGCGCTTTGGGTTTCACGAATTTTTCATATTATCGCCGGTGCAATGTGCATTTCTATCATGCAGATTATACATCTTAAAGTTGCAGGACTAATCAGTTCTATTCTTTTTTTGAGTCTGCTTCTTTATCAGCACCTGCTCGTGAAACATGATGATCTTAAAAAAGTAAACCTTGCTTTTTTCACCCTTAATGGTATTGCCAGCGTTTTATATGCAGGCGGTATTATCACCGATTTAATCTTCACGTTTTAGATAAAAGAGGGAAATTCTCATGATTAACTTCGTCCGAACCTCAGATTTTCTGTACTTTCGTACCTGATTAACGTGATTATTCATGAAAATTGACGTGAAACCGATTCTCTCATTTCTCACAATCCTTTGTATTTCATTTACTTTCTCAAGTCTGAATGCTCAAAATCGGTTTATCGCCGATAGCAAGGTTAAGGATGCATTTTACGATTTATATAATTTCCGGTTTTCAGAAACACAGGCATATATTCAAAATGAAAAAAAAGCACATCCAGACAATCTGTTTCCCTATTTTCTGGAAGAATATATCGCGTTTATCAAAGCAACGGTAGGGCAAAGCAGTACAGAAACAGACGCCTATTTTGATGTTCGGGATAAGGCTCTGGATAAAATAGAAGAGAATAAATTCAAATCGCCCTGGAACAGATACGTTTTATCGGAAATTCATCTGCACAGTGCCTTTGTCCGTTTAATGGGAGCAGGAGACATTTCCTCCGTTTTTCAACTCCTTAAAGCTGGATTTGAAGTAAAAAGAGGACATAGTTTATTGATTGAAAATCAAAAGATGTTCCCCTCTTTTTATCCGAATCTTAAAAACCTGGGACTCCTTCATGCAGCAATTGACGTTGTACCGGATCAATGGAAAGGAATTGCAAAATCGCTTACGTTCAAAGGTACAATCAGGCAAGGCACTACCGAGATAGAAACCGCATGGAATGCTTCACTGAAAGAAAACTCCTATTCATTTCTTCAACCCGAGTTATTGTTGTATAAAAGCATTTTATCAATTACCCTTTTGTCTGATAAAGAGAAGACCCGCGAAAATCTTCAAAATTTCAAAAACATTGACAATGCACAAAATTTAGCAACATCGCCAATTTTAATTTATGCAAAAGCCCGTTCATACACCTACATTGGACAAACAGATAACGCGATCAAAGTTCTGATGAGCAAAAACGATTCCCCGGGGGTGTATCCTTTTCACTATCTGAACTACATGCTTGGTTTGGCAAAGCTAACCCGTCTCGATAAAGATGCCTGTACCTGGTTTTTTGTTTTTTTACAGCACTTTAAAGGCGATTCTTACAAAAAAGCCTCAATGCAGAAAATTGCATGGTTTTATCTTTTAGATCAGGACGAAGCAAAGTACAGAGAATATATGAACCGGATTCAGGCGATCGGGAATGATAAAGTTGATGAAGATAAACAGGCAATCAAAGAATCGCAGAAAAAGGAACTTCCCAATCTTTGGCTATTAAAAGCACGATTACTGTCGGATGGCGGGTATTATGAGCGAGCGCTGGATTATCTGAAAACGGCAGAAGATCACCTGCGCACCCGGAAAGACACACTGGAGTTAACCTACCGTTATGGTCGTATTTATCATGAATGGGGAAAACTTACCGAAGCTATTCCTTATTATGAACGAACATTGGGAACAGGTGCTGATGCTCCATGGTATTTTGCAGCCAATGCAGCTCTTCATCTGGGACTGGTTTACGAAAAACTGGATAAGCCAGCCAAAGCCCGTTACTTTTTTACAAAATGCCTTTCGCTAAATCCCGACGAATATAAAAATGGCATCCACCAGAAAGCGAAAGCCGGATTACAGCGTGTGAAAGAACAACAATAAATTTACAGTAAAACAAAGATTCCTTTACCTCTGCTTTGTTTTCATCTTGTTTCTTTGCAGAAAAGAAACAGTAGATGAAATTTAGGAGCACATTGATTCATTTAACTGTACTCAGCATTTTGCTGATTACAGGTTCTCAGCTAATGGTTTGCATAGCTTTATTTGCAGGGTATGAATCTGTAAATATAAATCCTGCTCATTACTTTCTGCTGGCTTTAAAAATAGCTCTTCTTCTTATCCCGATTTACAGTTTGTTCTTCTTTTCCTTCGTTGGAATACGGTTTCTATTGCAGATCATAAGCTTACGGATCAACCGGAAAACCAAAAATAAGAACAGGTTTTCACTTTCGCTTTCATAAAAAGAAAGCAAGGGAGGGTATTGCGATTGCGAAATCCTTATGAATACCCAGTAATGCTAACGTTTACCTGTGTGACGTAGCTGACTGCGGGCTACTTTCCTGTCAAGCCGAGATGAAGTGAATGCGGGAGATTAACCTACAATTACCCACAAAACCGGCTATGACATATACAGATTGTTACCGCCTGGCATTTCTTTTAATTCATAATTTGTACTTCGTCCTCCACTTGCTTCTTTCTGTAAAATATTTTTCTTTATTAAATCTTGAATATCTCTAAGAGCTGTATCTTGGGAGCATTTATTAATTTTTCCCCACTTTGAAGTTGTTAACTTTCCATCAAATCCATCAAGTAATCGATTAATTATCTTTTGCTGCCTCTCATTAAAAATCGTTTTAGAATGTAACTTCCAAAATTCAGCTTTATAAAGTATTTTCGACAAAGTCTCTTCTGTAGAATCAATTGCATTAATTAAACATTGCAAAAACCATAATATCCATTCTGTGATATCAGAGTTTCCTTTTTGAGCTTTTTCAAGTTTCTCATAATAGTCTTTTCTTTCAACTCTAATTTGAGCAGACATACTATAAAATCGCCTAACACTTTTATCCGAACGAGCTAATGCCATATCGGTGATTGCTCTTGTTATTCTACCATTTCCATCGTCAAAAGGATGAATTGACACAAACCATAAATGAGCAATAGCAGCTTTAAGAACCAAATCTATTTCATGCTCGTTTTCAAACCAGTTTAAGAATTTTTCCATTTCAAATTCAATTCTATCAGAATCGGGAGCTTGATAGTGAACTTTTTCTTTTCCCATTGGTCCTGATACAACCTGCATTGGCCCTGTTGTGTCTTTTCGCCAATCAGCAACGGTAATTTTATAAAGATTACTCCATCCTGATGGAAACAAAGCGGCATGCCAACCAAATAATCTATCTTTTGTCAGAGGTAAATTATATCGTTGCGTAGCGTCAAGCATCATTTCAACTACTCCTTCAACATAACGTTCTGATTCCACTGAACCAGCAATATCAATTCCTAATCGTCTTGCAATTGATGAACGAACCTGTTCTACTTCAAGGAATTCTCCTTCAATTTCAGATGATTTAATTACGTCTAATGTCAGTGTATTTAAGACTGCTTCATTTTGTAAGTCAAATCCAAGTGATTCCATTTTCCCAAGAAGCCTGCCTTGTTGATTTCTAGCTTCACCAAGTTTTATCATCACTTTTTTGTTGTCCCAAGTGAAGTCAGTCCAGTTTTCTCTTTCGTGTAAATAAATTTTCATTCTCCGCATTTTATGCGACAAATATACGACTTATTCACCGCAAATGGTATTTTCTCCGCAAAATATGCCCAGATTATGCCGATTAATCTCCTCATTTCGCTGTTTTCATGCTTGGCGGTAACGACAGTCTGTCTAAAAACCTCAAATTTACAAATATAATATTGGATACCTGATGGAATTAAATTACAAATACTCGATTCTCAGAAGGATATTATTTAGTTTTTAGACAGTCTGACGTTTTGCAGCTACCCGAAGGTGGCGATTTCGAAGCACTTTACTGTCAACAAAGCACAAACTTTGATAGAAGCACAAAGCTTGATTTAACCACTGAACCGCCACTTTTGGGTAGCTGCTGTTATATGCCGCTTTTATCGTCATTCTTCGTCACGTATTTTATTTCTTACTTCCCTAACTATGTCTTTGTAGTCAGGTTTGAAAGGCTCTACTAATTGCTTTTCTAATTGTCCTTCTAAAAGCCAAAGTATTTTCTGTTCTGCTTGGTCTTCAAAAATGTCTGAATGTTCCGATTGGTTGAACCTTGATAAAAATTCAAAAAGAACCAACGCTTCGTCCTTCGTAACTGTCAAGTTTATTTTTTGCTGGTCAGTCATATTGATATTTTAATAAGGATTTGAAGTCCTGCACAAATGGTGGTATGCAAGTTTGGTCAGTCTGAAATTTGAACTTTACAAAATGGTCTTCGTGTGTTCCACCAACTTGTCCACTTACATTAAGTCGTCCGTTTGGCTCAATTTCAAATTTTACGAACCCATCAGAGTCATTGTCTTCAAGAATAGTTGTCCCGAATAATGTCAAATGCATATTTGTCAAGTCCGAACATATTTTTTCTAATTGGTCTCGTCTAACGCAAAAATGTGAAGTTCCGCTAAAATTGTCTGACAAAACAGATATGTCAAAAGTGAAATTGATATAAACTAAATACCTTGTTGCAAACGAAAGTCTTTCCGTTTCTGTGTTAGTTTTTAGTTCAATTATGTTGTCAATTTCTTTCATTCAGTTCTCTGTTTCGTGTTGTCTTAAAGTGGCATATAACGGGTTACAGATTGGCGATGGGCGGGCTTTTCCGCACAACAGTTAATTCGGGAAACTGAACATTCGGCTACCACAAAACTGTCAAGCGGAGACGAAAGCCCGCCCATCGCCAATCTGCTGTTAGCACTCGTTTTTATTTGTCCAATGTGTCCAGTCATAATTATTTTCGTCTATGCGTAATAACTTTTTTTAATTTGCTTTCTATATTTATGTCCAATGTTAGTAAGTCGTTTGTAAACCAAATAACGCAATAATTGCTCATAGCTGTCAAAATATTCAGTTGAAATTTCTTTTCCGTGGTCATAATATATTATTTCGTAACCATTATTGAGCTTTTTTATTTCTACTTCGCCATACGTGTCCTCTTGCCATGAAGTCGGTGGGTTGTTTTTTTTAAGATGTTCTAAATACTCGTTAGGTTCGATGTCAATGAAATAGTCAAGAACGGATATTGGGATTTCTTTTTCACCAAGAATATTTTGAATTTTTGTCCAATCCCAGTTGCCGTCTACAAAGCTAAATTGTTCTTCTTTTGTCAGCTTGGGAGTATTATTGTCTGTCAATTCCTTAACTAACTTTGCCTCTTCTTTAAATTCTTTCAGTCTGAGTGCCCAAAACCAAAATTGTAGAAGTCCAAACAAAAGTCCGAGTACTGCAAAAATTCCTAAAATTATATATGTCCAGTTCATTGTTTGTTGTCGTCCTAAAATGAGTACTAACGGTTGGCACATGTTGTCGGGGCGGATTTCGGAGAGCGTTCCTGTCCGAAGGATACGGAACTGCGATACGAGAATCTGCAGTTGGCGTACCACCGAACCCCACCCTGCAATATGTACTGTGTTGAACTAAATCCGCCTACGCGGATAGTTTTTTAAAAGTACCCGATTTTTTCTATTCTCAGGAATTATTAACAACAAAAATTTCTGATCATGAGAAAGAAACCGGGTTTTACTATTGTTGAGCAGGCTGTTGTGCTTGTTCCTGAGTTCGAAAAGGTAGTTCGTATGGAATGGTGGCTATCCGTGAACTGCCACGAATACGGTCGCCGGTAAGAAACCCTTTGGCAAAACCACTGGCATCGTCATAATCAATCCTTTAAACTGCGTCCATTGCGCTACTGGGAAACGTATGCCCCAATGAAAATGAAAATGACTAAAAACAGGTTCTTCATCACAATGATAGGTGTATCATGAACACATAAAAGCACAAAAACCTGCAATACGTCAATGAACTTTATTCCTCTTTTTATCTTCAAAAACCATAAATCGGACAATAAGTGCATAGCCCTGATCCCGGCGGGTGTAGTTCAACACCGACTCATCGCTGGGTCTTACAGACCGCTCAGAGTCCTATTTATTAGCCACCGTATTTTATATAAGTTTTATTTTCCTCATATTTGATTTCACTATTTTCATGATATCGCATATTTACAATCATTGTATCATTTGTCAACTTTATAATCTTCCATTGATCCAACGATGTACAAAACTCTCCAAATCTAATAATTCCGAATTTCAAGTTAGTTTTATATATCCACTTTTGCTGAAAACAAAAATCATTAATTATAGCAATGCTATCTTTAAAATCTACACTTGGAATTAAGAATGTATCATTCTTCAAATTTGGACAAGGTGGCGGAGATATAAAAGTGTCTATGAGTAAAGATGAATATTTCTCTTCAATCCATTTCCCTTTTACTAAATCAATATTTATCTCATTATCAATAATTTTATGCAATTTAAATTCAGTCTCATTATTTGCGAAAATTATTTCATTATTATTCTTAGCTTTAATTTTAAAGTAATGCCCATTGAAATAAAATATAATTTCACCATCATTTTCATTTATTCCCCACTCTTCATTAATTCTATAATTCCAACTATACGTTTTTACACAATTTTCTAATAATTCAATTTGGATTGTGTCTTGTTTTTCATTTATCAACAAAAAACTTCCTCCTAACAGAAAATCATTAACCTCATCTTTGGAATAATTTGAACAACTACCAAAGAAAACTAATAAAATTATGTATGTTATCGTTTTTCTCATTTATTTGTTATATGGTGGCTAACGTTTGGCGGTATGGCCAGTAAGGGATTGCGGGCGATTCCTTATCAAGTTACACGAAAAGTTGAAGCGGACTAAAACCCTTCGCATACCTCTGAAACCCTTATTGGCTATACTGCGTGTTAGCGTTTTGTTGGCTTTGATGATTTACTTTTTTTCAATATTTTTTATGTCTTTATATTATTTTCAGATATTTTCATCATTGGATTAATTTCCACGAATCAGAACTAAAGAAAGTACCTCCTTCAGTTATAAAAATTACATTCCCGGGAGCAATAAATGATGTTAAAAAGGATTTTAACAATACGTAAAAAGGATCATATTTTGGGAATAGATATTCCTTATTTATATTTATTAAATCAAAATCCTCTTTAGTGTGTTCGAAGTAAAAAACATCAAGATTATCTCGATACTGCATATCTTCAATGGCATTAGTACCTTCTTTTTCAGCTTTTCCTAATGGAGCATGTACTTTTATATTCCTGTAAAACTTTGATAATATCATGTCAGGAAAAATAAGACCTGCCTTTTGTCTAATTATTCTAGAATCATTTAATACGCCTTTAGGTAATTTAAGAATGTGAAATGGACGAATAGCTGGACTATTAGTACTTGCTAAAATCTTAGAGGTCTCAAATCCAAATTCTAAAAATGATTCTAACGACTCTTCCCATGTTGAACAACTACTAATTGACTTAAGTACAGTATTCGCATCAAGAAAATTATTGACTGTATAAAAATTTGATGAAATTAATTCTGATGGCTCCTTATTAAATAAAGGCACTTTAAATCGATATATAATACCTAGTTCTTCATTGTTAATTTGGCTATTTATATGTTGGAATGTTGCGAAAAAGGCGGCAATCATTGGATCACTAGTAACATCAAGCCCTTCTGAATAAATCCCGAATTGTTGTGATAATAGGTGAGACAATGGATATCCAAAGTACTGCTTTAAATATCCATTTGCATTCCATCTTTCATTCCAATTTTTTGGAAGATTAATATTCTGTCCAGTAGCAAGTTCGTGAAAAACATTACCGATTTCATATAATCGATTTTGAGAACTATAGTCAGTAAATTTATTTTTATTGACCATGCCTCGATATAAGGAGGGTACCAAGGGGTCTGTCCATCTTTTATTTTGTCCACGATAGACATAATCTGGCTTGTGATTTTTCAAAAGATAACCAATTAAATCTTCTAATTTGTAGATATTAGTATTTTTCAATATTTCATTCATGTCATTTTAATAATGTGAATCTTAGACTATTAACAAACGACTTATAGGAGTATTATTTTCCAATAAACGCTAACGTTTAACTGACCGAGTAGGCAAGGGGAATTTCACCCCAAGCCTCTCACAGAACCGTGCTTGATAGTCTCCCATCACACGGCTCTTCTAGCTACTGCAACAAATATAAGCTCATCCTCGTTAAAGTTGGCGAATTTGTCATTTGTAACTAGCTAACCCCTTCGCTCCTCTCCCATTACAGTTGTATCATCACTACTACGAGTTAGTCTGCCCCTACATGATGCTTCGGTATTTTGCCTCTAGGGTGAACCTATTGTGCATTTCCCTTTGACTGTCGGCTTTCTTGTCCGATCGCTTATATAACAGCCTATCATCAACATGCAGGTTCTCAAGTTCCGTAACCAAGCCCAAATATAGTTCCTGCCCTCTGAAGAACGCCAGCCACTTAGCCAGTAAACAGGTATCCGCTAAGTTTATCACTCCGTCACATACTCCGTAGCTTTTGACTGGGTGTGGCAACTTCTCGATCCGTCATCAAGGGTTCACTTACGTTCATCTCCTATATTCATACCTGATAAGCTCGTGGCTTATCGTTTCCTAAACGCTCAGCA
This sequence comes from Bacteroidales bacterium, assembly GCA_963667975.1. Taxonomy (GTDB): domain Bacteria; phylum Bacteroidota; class Bacteroidia; order Bacteroidales. The sequence goes on along the minus strand of OY764079.1, from coordinate 1,186,834 downwards.
CCATGACTCTTTACCACAGCACCTTTAGGTGGTTTGATGCCTTCGCCTGTACGACGACATCGATGGTTCAACCTTACAACTGGTTTCCTTCTTCTCAATTACAGCATGCAGGTTACCCCGCTTCTTGACACAATATGAAACGTTGGGGAATTCGGAGCTGCGAACCTATCAACCGATAAGAACCTTGCCAGCGAGCGATGCGCTTGGTATACCACTTAAACCTCAATGTTTTATGACCGCGTGTTAGCACCAGTTTTTTATTTTGTCAAGCAGTTTATTACATTATAAAATTCTTCTTGATTTTCCTTTGTAAAATCTTTTTCAACATAACTGTCGCTTGTCCAAACACGCATAGTCTGAATTTTTTTTGTTTTCAATTCTTCAAGTTGGCTTTTCTTCCCGAAAACATCACCAAAATAAATTGTTGATTTCCCTTTACAATTAAATTTTCCATCATTGCTTAATGCTAGTCTTGACCCATCCGTAAAAAGTATATTAATTTTTGCTCCTTCGTCAATACAACTTCCTGCTCCAACTGCCTGAATTGAAAGGATTAATCCACCTTTTGAAGATTGTATCATAAAAATCCCCAAGCCTTTTTTCCCACCATCTGTTGAAACAATCAAAGTGTTTTTAGCTGCAGTGGTAGTTGTTCCATCAACCTTATCAGTTTCTGTTGAAATCCAATTACTACAATCCGATGAATTTGAATCAAGTGACACTTTTTTAGTTTCAACATATTTCCAAGTCCCATCGGAATTAAGAATTACCTTTTTCCCATCAGAGGTTGTAGCTTCTTGTGTTTGTCCAAAAGCTAATGTCATTGTCATAATGACCATTAAAAAAGTCGTTGTAAATTTTTCCATAATCTGTGTGTATTTAGTTTTTAAAATTCTGACTAACGTCAAAAATTGGTGTTGATTATCAATGTTTTGTATTTCTCTTCAATTCTCATTTTGCACTCTTTTTTTTGCTCTCATTTTGACGTTATCTTGAGAATTTAATCAAGTTCTCGTGATAGGGAGGATTGCGTATAACGACAGTTTGTCTAAAAACCTCAAATTTACAAATATAATATTGGATACCTGATGGAGCTAAATTACAAATACTCGATTCTCAGAAGGATATTATTTAGTTTTTAGACAGTCTGACGTCCGGCGGCTTGGCGGCAAGGCAGGGTTTCACAAAAGTTTGCGCAAGCGCAAAACTTGCAAAATTCGACAAAACTTTCTACGGGCAAACACCCCATCTTGTGCTAAACCGCTTGTTATGATGTCGCTCTTTTACTTTTTCTTCGACTCATAGGGAACTTTATCTCGTATTTTCTTCTTGTTCCCACTTTTTTGCCAATTGCTGAAAATCATATGCCACATCATCGCCTTGTTCCTTTTTTCTTATTTCAAAATATTTTAATCTAACTAATGCGTCATATAAATTTATGGTTTCTGGAACAAGTATTTGTTTAGCAATTTTTTCACTGAAATACTTTTCTTCAATGCCTACCGCTAAAATTTGAAAATAAGCTACAAGGTTTTTGATTTTATTTCGCTGATTATCATCTTTTAAAATATGTTCAAAATTTGTTGTGTCGGGAAACAATTTTAGAGAATGAGTTAACATTTTCATTTCCTCTGTGTATTCTTTTGTGTATTGTATAGTTACGTCATTTTTATTCCATAAATTTTGTTGTTCAATTTGCGAACTTTGCGCTTTAACTTGTCTGCCTAAATAATTCAGTTGCCAAATACCAATTACTAAACCAGCAACAATTACAACAAGTTCAATTATAGGTTTAATTTTATCAAAGAACAAATTTTTGGAAACAATAGATACTGACAATGGTTGATTGTCTATATAACCGCTAAAAACCTGCCGATTGTTAACTGTATCGGCATCAGTATTACGTTCATAACATTGAATTTTAGATTTATTCTCAGTTTTCTTTTTCTTATTCTTAGCCATTTTAATAAAATTACTATTTCATATTACTACTTTCTCTTATCCATTTTTCTGATAATTGACGGAAATGGAATCCGACTTCTCGCCCTGTCTCATTTTTTCTGTATTCAAAGTAATGTATTGAATGTTTGAATCACAACATTTGTAAGCATTAATTTTGATACTTTTTCATCAAAATAGTTTTCATTAATCCCTATCGCCAAATACTCAAAATAGGAAACAATATTAAATATTTTGAATTTATTTTCTTTCAAAAAAGATTCTGGTTTGTGGATAATAGAATTATCATTTGCCATTATACTGAAAATTTTATCATTTATTTCTTTATGCTTTTGTATCCATTGTTCTATATATAGAAATGTAGCATTCTTTTTGTTCCAATCATTTTGCTTTTGCATTTGTTGTCTTAGAAAATGCACTTGAATTGCAGCAAAAAATACGCCTATTATAGTAATAAGCATTCCTATAATAGAAATCCACCACTGCGCAGTAGTCATATTTTTATATTTTGAGCATTTATTTTGCACACAATACTTTGAGTATTTTCATTTGTGATACAACCACAAGCTCCACAAGCTCCGCAAGCACAACCATTATAAGCAGTAAAAAACATATCGTTTTTACTTAAATAGAAATCAGAAAAAGTTTCTGAAACATTATTTAGATACATATAATTTTTATTTTATGTCCGCTCCTATTCGGACATTGGCTTGTTATTATAAAATTCATTTTTTACTCTCACGTCAAAATATTTCCAAATTAACCAAGGCACAACATCTTTCATTAGAATACAAATATCGGTGTCTATATACCAAATACTGCCTGTACGCAAGAAAGAATTTTTTGCACAACCACCACCACACAAACTTATAGCTTCGCAATTCCAACATTGAGGCATATTAAAAGGTGTTCGGTTAAACCATTCTTGCCAAATGGGGTGTTCGGTTATTTTGCCCTCATAATTCACATCAAGTTCATAATATGTATTCTCTTTTTGATTGATTTCATCAGGCCAAAGTCCGTGACAAACTCCAACCTGTCCTTTAGGAGTTATTGCTATTTGGTGACCATATCCTGCACAGTCCTTAATCCATTTCTTTTTTTCTACAAATGATTTTAAACGCCTGTTTATCACTCTTTCTTCAAAAATACGTTTCTCAAAAATAATATCTTCAGCTTTTAATAGATTTTTTACAATTACTTGTTTTTCGACTTCGGAAACAATAATGTTCCCATTCTCGGCAGGCAAATTATAACCCATGCCTTTGATATTGTATTGTTCTAATATGGAAACTATCTCGTCTATTTTATCTATGTTATGTTTTGAAATGGTACAACTCACACCAAAATTTATTTCATTTTGCGATAATTCGGAAATTGTAGAAATTATTTTATTGTATGTGCCATTATTATTGCTGTCTATTCGCATTTCGTCATTGGTATTTTCTAAGCCATCAATGCTTATACCTATTTCAAGTTTGTGCTTTTTTATGAAATCTATAATTTCAGTATTCATTATGCTACCATTGGACACTACATTATATTTTACATTCATTCCTAATTCCTGTGTCCTATTTACAATGTATTTCATAACATCAAAATTCAAAAAAGGCTCGCCACCATAAAAAATAATAGTAGTTGTGTATTCCTTCTCAACATTTCTATTTAGCAGTTGTATTCCCTTCTCTGCTGTTTCATTTGACATAAAAGTATTATCGTGTTTTTCTATTCGTGATTCTACAAAGCAATATTTGCATTTGAAGTTGCACGCAGAAGTAAGTAAAAAATAGGCAACTGAAATACTATTGTCTGTTTGTTTCGGGGAATTTTCATTAAAGTACCCCAAGGCGTTGAAATCGGGAGAAACTAAAAAATTTTCTTCTAATAATTGTTCCGTTGGCTCTGTCAGTATCTTGTCGTATATTTCCTGTGAAGCATACAATGTTTTCAAATTGAGAGTATTGAAAAGCGCTTTAACATTTTCACGTTCATAAATATGAATGAAAGGATTTATTCTATACATAACTTATTCTTTTTAGATTAAAATTTCAATAAAGAGGATAATTTTCAAAATCATCCTCTTTATCTGATTCCAGCGAGTAATAACATTATCTGCATATGCATGTACCACAAGCATTACAAATACAACTTCCACAACCACTCGCTACGATTAAATTATTATCACTTCCATAGAAAGTGATAAAATTTTCCTCAAAAGTGTTTAAATACATAATTTTAGAATATTATGTCCTGCAACTCAGACGTTAATACTTAGTATCGCAAATATTGCAACGTTTACGATATTTTAGAATGATTACGTTTTTAACAAACACCTTTACATCCTGAACAACTTCCAGTGCAATCGCCAGAATGAATCACATCATTACTTACTCCATAAAAAGAATAAAAATTTTCTAAACTATTGTTTAAATACATATTTTATTTTATGTCTGTTCCTTTACAGACTTTATTATTAATTTTTGTAACATCCAAGTTTTCGGTATCGCTCGCCAGAGCGCCGCATAACGACGGACAGCGGTATGTTTTTGTTGCCGATTTCGGAGCTCGTCACTGTCAAACCGCAATGAAGTTTGAAGCGAGCCACAGACTTTGATTTCAGTAATATCTCGGCAATAAAATATACCGCATGTTATGGGCTGTACTTCAATAGGACTCATATGAATATAGATGGTAATTATTTTTCTGAATATCATCAGGATATGTCCACCCTGTCAAAATAAGAAGTCCGTCATTGTTGTGTTTATAAACTCTAATCGAAGTCTTATTGTTTCTAAAATCTTTAACTATTTCTTTTTCTAATAAACCCTTAGAATTATAAATGTAATATGTCTCTATGATTTTCTTTTCATCTTTTCGTCCGCTATTAAAAGATTCAGAAACTTTTTTGGTCAATTTATTACCTGTATAAGAGTAGTTAATTATTTGATTCTCCCAATCTGTATTCCCCTTATTCTTTACATACCCACATAAAAAACCAGTACTATCATATTTAAACTGTTCTATATCATTTGTAGTTATATTTTCAATCTTAATAATCCTTTTTAAAGAATCGTAGTGGAATATTGTTGTTCCTTCACCTTCCAAATTCATGTCACAACTACTGTCGATGATTTCCTTTTTGACAATCAAACTGTCATTGTATTTATAATTAATTACAATATTGTAACACTTACCCCCTTTGATATTAATCGTTTCTATTTGCCCTTTGTCATTAATATTCATTTCATATGTGATCCAGTATTGATTGTCCGCATTAAATTCTTTTACTATTTTCTTATTGCCTAAATATTTGTATTTTTCATAAGGCACGATTTTATTTTCTTCAAAATAGGATTCATTAATTATTTTATGATTCTTGTTAAATTCCATTTTGCAATACTTTTGTTTATTTGCTCCTAGTGAATCTTTAGAATCCCAAATAATTATTGTTTTTATATTGTTTCTTTTCACAGATTGAAAATATTCCTTATAAGTTGGTGAATGTATGTCATTGTCAAAATAATAGCCATCAAAGAATTTATCTTCAGGCATAATTTGACAATATCCTTGGAGACAAATTGTCAAGATGTTTAATACTAATAATAGTTTCTTCATGTCTTTTTTAGTATTCTGACTAACGTCAAATTTTAGTATTAATAATCAATTAGTTACAAATTCAAAGTTTTCTTTTGAAAGTTCAAATTTAGTAATTTGTTTTTGAATACGCTTCACTAATCCCAACTTTCTTTTTTGGTCGAGATATAAGTATTCTTTTGGATTATAATAAGGCTTGTTTTTGACGACCATATTCCAAATAATCACAGCTAATTTTCTTGCTGTGGCAGAAATTGCAGAAACTCGTCCTTTGCGAAAATTTATTTTCTGGAAGAAATCTCTCAATGGGGTTGATTCTTTAAGATTCCCTATTGCATTTGCTGCATTACGCAAAGCTATCTTAAGTCGATTACTTCCTTTGGGAACTTTGCTCGAGAGAATTTTTCCACCCGAAATTTTATTGTTGGGTGCTAATCTGAGCCAGCTTGCAAAATGTTTGGCTGTCGTGAATTGTTTAATTCCTTCTAATCCAACTTCACTCATAATTGATAGAACTGTCGAATAACTCATTCCTTCAATCGCCATCAAATCAACACCTTCAAAATACTGATACGATTTCATGTTTAGGTCGATATTCTTTGGTGAGTTCTTATTGATTTTTTTATGTGGCTTTTTCTCGATGTGATGCTGCCTTTTATTGTCGTCATTTTCAATAATCTTGTCCAGCATTTTCTGAATTTCAATATCGCATTGCCCTATTTTTGTTTGAAACATCTGGTACATATCTAGTTCTTGTTTCAGGGCAAACAGATAGTCTTCCCGTCCGTTGCTATGAAGGGCTTTAGCTATTTCTTCTCTGGATTTTCGACAGTTGTAATGACGCAATTCGGATAATTTCTCAGGATTTGTTTCTCCTTCGCATATCGCTTTTATTATGGCTAATCCGGTTTGTCCGACAATATCATTCACAACCACATCTAAACGCAAATTTAAAAGCCGCAAATATTTCTGCATTTTCTTGCATGCAGATGCCGACGAATCCAGTAAAAGTGCTCTTTGACGGCAATAGGTTCTTAATTGTTCGGTTTGTTTGTCGGGTAAAAAACTATTTGACAACAGACCTAAACTATGTAGCTTTTGTATCCACTGGCAGTCTTTTATGTCGGTCTTCTTTCCTTTTATGTTCTTGGTGAATTTACCATTGCACAATATCACTTCAATACCTTCCGACAATAATACTGCATACAATGATTGCCAATAAGTACCGGTGCTTTCTAATGCAACTGTTTTGATTTTGTTCTCCTTAAACCATAATGCCATTCTTTTAAGGTCGTCATTGAATACGCCAAATTCTTGCACTTCATCGGATCTTTGCCCTACGGCTGCCCAGTGTGAACGACTGCCTATGTCGACTCCCGCCGCATTTGGGTTGACTACTTCCATACTAATCTCTTTTTGTTCCATCGTCCTAATTGTTTAAAAATTAACTCAATGGAGACGTGCTTTTGGCATGTTGAATTATTCTGATCGGGGTTCCCGAAGTTTCGGGACCGCCACTTTTGTCATCGCATACATCTCAACCAGGATTGCGCTCGTACTCATGAGTAACAGTTCTAAAATCGGCCTTGCATTGAGCTGTTCTTTCATACGTGTTCCTGACGATTTCGTTAGCTTGATTTGTTAATCTCTTTTGGTATAGGTAGGATAGCCCATAACGGTTAGTATAAGAATAGTAGACGACTGCGTGGCACTTTCCTGTCAAGTTACAAGAAAGTTGAAGCGGGCTACAACTCCTGAATTTACTACTAACCCGGCTATTATTTTTATACATTGTTATGGGCTGGGCTTCTTTGTTTTTCGTATTTTTGTTCGTATTGCTTCATATCTTTGAATTTCTTCATTGAGATTTATAGGTTCAGGTTTTTTATATGCGTATTTGTCGCTGTGCGTATGTCCTTCCATGTATCTGCAACATTGAGCAAAACTATCTTGCAATTCGCTGATTAATGCATCGTCAAAGTAAACATCTTTCAATGCTTCCATACTCACTCTTTCATTATACCTCTGAACAACATCTTTGAAAAGTCCATTAATGACTAAAACTTCATAACAAGTTCTTAAAGCTGTAAAACCTGTTTTAACAAGAAATTCTCTTTGAGCAGGTGGACAATCCTCTTTGTTTGCATCAGAATAATATTTCATCGCAGGTCCTGAATTACGATATTCCTTTTCATATGATGGAGAGTTTTTTAACCAAACTTGTCCAGCTTTGCCGTTTCTGTTCTCAACCCAATGACAAAGAAAAGGAAGAGTGTTTTCTTCTGAAAAGGTAATCAGGTTTGAAACGAAAATTAAATCGTGTGTAAAAACAATAACTTGTTTGCTTACTGATTCTTTGATAAGTCGATAAGCAATATCTTTTTTTCTTCCATCGTCTAATGAGTTTACAGGGTCGTCAAATATAATTCCTCTGTTTACATCTGAAAGTTGCATCTCTGAAATAAAGTCTGCTAATGCAATTACTTTTTGTTCGCCTTCACTTAGAATTACAGCAGGGTTTCTTCCTTTCAAAGTCAATTGTCTGAAGGAAGTTCCTGCCGAACCTGTATGGCTTACTTCAATTCCAAAATTTCCATTCAAGTCTAAGCATTCTTGGTTGAAAATGTCAATATATTTTTGATTGAAATATTTTCCTGAAAGGTATTTTTCCCACTCCGTAATATTTCTTTTTTGAGCCATCCAACTTATTGCATTTGCTTTTAAAATCCATTGCTGATTTTGAATGTAGGTTGTGAATTTTGTAAAGTGAGTGTTGAACTTTTCCTTATGAGCAAGATATGTTTTCGCTTTTTGCAGTTTAGTTAGCTCTACACTTTGCGTATCTTCTTTAAGAACTTTTATTGATTCATCAATTGCGGAAATAATTGTGTCATGGTCGGCAACACTTGTTTTAATTTCTGTTCGTTTGTTTGCTGTTTTGGTTGTGATGTCAGAAACGATATTTGATGCAAGTGTTTTTTGTGCTAAAAGATTTTCTTTCAGTAATGCCAAAACTTTCGGATAGTTTTCAGTCAACCAAGCCGTCAAAATATTATCGACTGGAAATAAATCAAAAGGAATTTTTTCAAAACCTGCTTTTATTTCATTAAGAGTTTTCTGTGATTGTATTGCGTTTTGTTCTGCAACACTTTTTATAAAGGTCCAGTATTTCTGAATTAGGTTTTCTGCATCTTCTGAAAGTGGTTGATGGCAAAGCAAGCAGTTGTCGTTGCTTTCGGGATAAACTGCTTCATCTTCTTTTTGCTGTTTCGCAAATTTTTCTGCAGCGACAATAAAATGCTTCCATTCGGCTGTGCCGATGTTTTTAATTTTATCTGTCTTGAAATTTTCAATTCCGTCTGCTTTTGCAGTTGCTTCTTTTTCTATGCAGTCAGTTATTGAAGTTTGAATACTTGTGAGATAAACAGAAGCAAAGTAAGTGTTAATGGCTTCAATAGTTTTTTTATTGTCGCTTGCATATTTCTTTATGCTTTCAAGTTTCAGAATTTCTTTCTCTTTGTTTTTATATGCTAATGCAAGTTCATCATGCTTCTTTTCAATTGCGGCTTTATCTGTCTTATCTTTCTCTGAAAATGGTGTGTATTTGTTTAAATCTGCAATGTTTGTTTGGGCGGTTAAACCCTGAACCAAAGTTTTGATTTCTGATTCTCCATCAAACCAAACATCAAAGTCATTTGGTGTTTGCTTGCTTGCAATTTCCGAATTGAGTTTTACCTCAACTCGTTTTATTGCTTCTGTAAAGTCAGCAAAGAAACTTAGACCTGCTGGACGAAATTCAAATTCATTTTTGTGGTCAAGATGGTGTCTTACACTTCCATTGTCAAATACAGCGTATTGCTCAAACTCTGCGCTAGCAGAGTTTGCAGGATAATTCAAAGGAATATCTGAACCTGCTGAATTAAACGTAAAGCTTGCAGAAACTGGTTTGTGTCCGCTTGCTAAGTGAATGTTCTGAACAATTTCTTCGGGTGTCTTTGAGTAGAAAACCTTCTTTAGTAAACGAACATAGCCAGATTTTCCTGAACCGTTTGCACCATAAATGATTGTGAGGTTTGGACTGAAATCAATTACTTGATTTTCTGTTAATGCGTTTACTCCTTCAACATTCTCAAGTTTGTTGAAAAGCAAATCAAGTTTATAGTTACCTGAATTTCCTCCGTTGTAGTTTATTGCAATGTCAGGTTTGGTTGTAGTAGGAGTGAGAGTAAGTTCTTCAAGTAAATAAGTGTAAGCAGTGTTTATTTCTGTGTCTGTAATTGCATTGCCAGACAAAATTTTTTCTGCCAAATATTTTGCCCAATAAGAAAGTCCGTCAGCAAATCCTTTTACTTCTGTATCAAGTGTTACAACTTGTTGTTCTAATTCAGGTATATCACTTATTTCGTCCATATTGTCAGTTGTTAATATTTAAATTGTCCGTCTCTCTTTGCCTTGCCCATAACTCGTTTATATGTATGACAAACTCATACAAAGCACGCCAAATTGGATGTATATATATGACATATGTTATATTTATTTATACACAACTTTTTCATCCCAACCAGAACCCCGCCCTCTTAAAAGGCGGGTTTTTTGGTTTATTATTCACTTTTGAGTTAAGTAAATACCAGACACAAACATAAATAAATATTTTGTAAACAATTAACAAAAGAGGCATAAAATTGCATTTTTAACAAAATAGCCCCCCTTCCTCTAAGTTCCAAAATCATTGTAATTTGTAATTTCAGAGGATAAATAAATGAAATACAGTAAATTACAAAAAATTACAAACTTTTGCTCAGTTTGTAATTTTGTAGTTGGTCATTTTCAATAAGTTACAGCGGTAAAAAGTAAAAATTACAAAAAAACATTTTCGCAACTTGTAAGGTAGGCTAGGTTTTTTTCGCTGATCTGTCGACATGTCTAAAACCAGTGGAATTAACATAGCCTTAAAGAAAATTGTGGAGCTTACTTTTACAGAAAATCCAGCTCCAATCAATCCAAGCGGTAAATATAAAAAGCTGGAATTGAAGATTTTTTTCTGATTAGCCTTTAAGCCGTTTATCCTTATACTTGATCACGAAGTTCAGCAGAAGGAATCCGGCTGAAAGCAGCATAGCCAGGCGACCCAGATAATCACCATAACGGACATAAAAGGTTTTTGTATCGTTGAGAGTCAGGCTGGCTTTAATTACATCAGGTTCCCAGTATTTTGTACGTTGCAGGACATCACCCCGTTGATTGATAAAGGCTGAAATTCCGGTATTTGCACTTCGTGCAATGCAACGACGGGTTTCGATAGCACGTAAAGATGCGTAGCTGTAATGCTGGCGATGTCCGGGGGTATCTCCCCACCAGCCATCGTTGGTTATAATGAAAATCAACTGAGCTCCGTTGCCCACAAATTCCGAAACAAACTCTCCATAAATGGATTCGTAGCAAATGACAGGGGATACTTTTGCCATCTTACTTACCGGCTCAAATACCCGGCGTTCGGGATCAATCCCTAAACTACCCACAGTTCCGCCAAAGTCGAAAGCTAGTTTTTCGAGAGGTTTGAGGTATTTTACCAAAGGCATTTGTTCTACTCCCGGTGTAAGTTTCGATTTATGATATTGTGGCAGATTGGGTGTTGTATCAATCAGCAAAGCAGTATTATATGCTTCGAAATAACGATTAGGTTCAAACGAGGATTCGCGGGCTGCAGGTGTTGGCTTTTCATCCGGCCTTAACATTCTGCAGGTTGACATTCCCACCATAAACGAAGCCTGCGGATACTTTTTCAGAAACTGCCGTAATTCAAAAAGACTTGGAGAATAGGGCAGCTGTTCTTCCCAGCAATATTCCTGAATCGAACTTTCAGGGCATACAATAAAAGCTGTATTTGAGTCTGTTTTTTTTGCAGCCAGCTTAATTAATCGGCGGGTTATCTCAATTGGGGGAAGGGCATATTGCTCGGTATAAGGATCTACATTGGGCTGAACAACCACCACTTCGCGCTTAGCACCTTCTTCTTTATACGTAGAATATCGAATCAAAGAAATGATAATTGGCAGCGCGATCATCAACACAATAAAAAGTGATTTCCGTATAATCTGATGTTTTTCTCCCCGTTTTTTTACCACCAGAAAAAGAAGTTCAAATGCAAGAATATTCACGATCCAAATCCAGACAGTTCCTCCAAAAACCCCGGTAAATTCATACCACTGAATCCAGGTATGTTTCGTCGCAAATCCATTGCCAAGATTAAGCCAAGGCCAGGATAAATCCCAGTCGAGATGGAAATATTCATATGCAACCCAAAAAGCAATCAGCACCGGCCAGGCTTTTTTCCCCCGGTACAAACGTTTCCGGCACATAAAATAAAGGCTGAAAGCAAGTGACATCACTGCAGAATTGAGCACCCACGCCAATACGGCTCCCAGCGGAGTTGCATTCCATATCCAGTAAGTGGTAAGAAGATTGAATACCATAAAACCGGGATATGTATAAAAAAAGCCAGTGTAACGACTAAATTCTTCTCTTCGGTTGATTAACTCTTCACTCATCCACAAAAGGGGAACCCAGCATATAAACAATAAAGGAGTAAATCCATATTCGGGCCATCCAAATCCGGTAAGCAATCCCGAGAGAATAGAGAGTAAGAGGAGCTGATACTTCTTCATAAATCGTATTTGCGCTTAAGAACGTGTTGCAAAGGTAGTTTATTACCTAAAGGATTGAAAGCGTTTCAGTAAATACAGCGTCCATTTTCACGTCGTGAGGCTCACAGGGAACATCATCCACAATCTGGACATCAAAACACACACCAGCCTTAAAGGCGTGTGTGGAATTTAAAATCTTGTCGTAATACGCCTTTCCGCGACCCATACGGTTTTTCGCTTTATCGAAACCCACTCCCGGAACCACAATAAAATCGATAGATATATAATCGGTAAAATCTTCCCCAATAGGTTCAAGAATTCCAAAGGCTTCGCCCGGAGCCATACTTTCTTCTCCACGATAGATCTTTAGTCGTAAATCTTCTCCATCTACTTTTGGAAGCAGCATCCATTTACTGTTGCTCCAGCGTTTCACAAATTCTTGGGTTTGAACTTCATCAGCCATAGCCCAGTAGGCAAACACAATCCTTGACTGCTGAAACTGGGGTAGTCGTTCCAGTGAATTAAAAATCTGTTCCGATTTCAATTGTTTTTCTTCTGCACTTAAGGTGGCCTTTAGCACCTTTATTTGTTTGCGTAATTCCTTTTTCAGGGCAATAATTTCTTCCATGATGCAAAGGTAGTATCAAAAATATTCTGGTGTACATCGTTTGGTATTCATTGTTCATCCTACAAGAAGCGGCCTTTATCGAAAGCTGCAAAACAGCCTGTAAACTTTGGGTATCATTGAGCGTTATACTTGCAAACAAAACACAACAACTGATATGAAAACAACCATAAAAACCATCGCTCTTGTTATTACAGCAACATTATTCAACACTGTATCTGCTTTTGCTTCCAGTGAAAATAGTTCATACATTACAGAAGTTGCCCACAACGAAATTGTAAGACAAAGTATTAATAGCACTCTTTCGTATCCAGCGCAGGCAAAAGCCGAAAAGAAAGAAGGCTTTGTTTTGGTAAGCTTTAAATACACCGAAGATGGCGGAGTTCAGGTACTGGAAATGAATACGAATGATTCTGTTTTTGGAAATTACGTTCGTGAAAAACTTTCTTCGATCCCCACATGTCCTAATGCAAAGCAAACCGGAAATACATACCAGATGCGTTTCAACTTTAAACTCATGTAATCCTTTTTTCTAACATACACCTTTTTTGATGAGCCTTCGGATTTCCGGAGGCTTTTCTTTTTAACCAATCCGGGAAAAGGCTCAGTAGTCTCATTCATTGCATACTGCTCTTCTTCCGGGATACGGGAAAAAGCTTAACTTTGCCGCTCAAAACAGTTCAATTATGGATTCTCATCAGCTTCGGCATCTGGAAGAGCTCGAATCGGAAGCGATCTACATTATCCGCGAGGTGGCCGCGCAGTTTGAGCGTCCGGCTCTGCTCTTTTCCGGCGGGAAAGATTCTATCGTTCTCACTCATCTGGCCCGAAAAGCATTCTGGCCAGCCAAACTTCCCTTCCCACTTCTGCACATTGATACCGGGCACAACTTCCAGGAAACACTCGACTACCGTGACAATCTGGTTGAAAAAATCGGTGCACAACTCATTGTGGGTTCGGTTCAGGAATCCATCAATCAGGGTCGTGCTGTGGAAGAAAAGGGAATTAACGCAAGCCGCAATGTGTTGCAAACTGTTACTCTGCTCGATACTATTGAGAAACATAAATTCGACTGTTGCATGGGTGGAGCCCGTCGTGATGAAGAAAAAGCCCGTGCCAAAGAACGTTTCTTTTCACATCGCGATGAATTCGGACAATGGGATCCCAAAAATCAACGTCCGGAGCTCTGGAATATCTTCAACGGAAAGAAACATCTGGGAGAACATTTTCGTGTATTCCCAATCAGCAACTGGACCGAAATGGATGTTTGGCAATATATTCTGAAGGAACAGATAGAGATGCCTTCGCTATATTATACCCATCAGCGAGAAGTGTTTATGCGGGATGGAGTACTGCTGGCTACTGCCCCTTTTATGAAATTGAAAGAGACCGAAAAGCCGGAAGTTCTGCAGGTTCGCTGTCGTACTATCGGCGATATTTCCTGTACCGGACTTAGCCTTTCGGCTGCCAACAGTCTCGAAGAAATTATTGACGAAATTGCAGCCACCCGTGTTACTGAACGTGGCGGGCGCGCCGACGATAAACGCTCTGATGCGGCAATGGAAGATCGTAAACGCGAAGGTTATTTTTAAAAAAATCTACACTCATGACATCATTTTCCAGCAACGGATATCTCGATATGGAACTGCTTCGTTTCACCACCGCAGGCAGTGTTGACGATGGCAAAAGCACTCTCATCGGTCGTCTGCTTTACGACAGCAAATCAATCTTCGAAGATCAGCTCGAAGCCGTTCAGAAAGCCAGCATCCAAAAAGGAAGCGAATATCTGAACCTTGCATTGTTTACGGACGGACTTCGTTCCGAGCGTGAACAAGGTATTACCATCGATGTGGCATACCGCTACTTTGCCACTCCCAAACGCAAATTTATTATTGCCGACACACCGGGTCATGTACAATATACCCGTAATATGGTTACTGGTGCTTCTACCGCCAATGTAGCCTTAATTTTGATTGATGCCCGTAATGGCGTGATCGAACAAACCCATCGCCATGCCATCATCGCATCCCTGCTGGGAATCCCGCACGTAGTAGTATGCATCAACAAGATGGATTTGGTGGATTATAGTCAGGAGGTATTTATTCATATCCGTGAAGAGTTTACTCAGTTTGCCCAAAAGATAGGAATTCGCGATTTCCGCTTTGTTCCTATCAGTGCCCTGAATGGTGATAATGTGGTGGATGAATCCACAAACATGTCCTGGTATTCGGAAGGTACGCTGATGTACATACTCGAAACCATCGAAATCAATCAGGATTACGACTTTATCCATGCCCGTTTTCCGGTGCAGTATGTTGTACGTCCCTATTCCGATAAATATCATGATTATCGAGGCTTTGCCGGAAGAGTGGCCGGGGGCATCTTTAAACCCGGCGATGAAGTGGTTGTACTTCCTTCCGGATTAAAATCGAAAATCAAATCCATTGACCTTTTTGAGAAAGAATTGACTGAAGCCTTTCCACCGATGTCAGTGACCCTTCAACTCGAAGATGATATTGATATCAGCCGTGGCGATATGATTGTGAAAGAGGAAAATCAACCGGTAGTAAGTCAGGAACTTGAAGCCGTGATTTGCTGGATGAATCAGCGCCCGCTTCAGCCGAACGGGAAATATACACTGATGCATACCACTCGCGAAGTTCGCTGTATCATCAAAAAGGTGAAGTACAAAATAAATGTAAACACCCTGGAGCAAATTACCGATGGTGAAGCTGTTGGACTCAATGTCATTGCCCGCATTGTTCTCAAATGTACAAAACCTCTCTTTATTGATTCATATTCCGAAAACCGTATCACCGGAAGCTTTGTACTGATAGACGAAGCCACCAACGAAACGGTTGCTGCCGGAATGATTTCGTAAAAAAGAAGATTACTAAATCTACCTGATTTTACAACATTCGTCTGCACAAATCGATAGAGAAGCTCGAAGAGAACAAGAATTGTGAAGTAAAAATTAATTTTAAAGTATTAATAATCAATTACCAAAGACAGGGTCATCCGGTATTACAAAGACACAATCTTAATTCCTGTACCCCGAAAAGGACTTAATGCCTTCTCCTCGAAAGATAGATGTTTTTAATCATCCAGAAACTCTAAATCAAAGTAATAATTACTTCTATTCTCTTTATCGATATAAATATATGTTTCTTTTTGTTTATCAAGCATAAACCTGAGGGTAATTTCATCTTTATAAATTACCGGGCTATAATAATGCTCCTTTTCTCCATATTTATCTGTTTCAAAGATTAATACAGCCTCATTACTGTTTATATTTTCAATACTCTTATCTGAATCATATAATGGATCAAAAGCCTTAGTCTTATAATTTTTTACTTTATCAACCTGCTCGGAATAGCTATTTGTTTTTATTTCACAAACACTTAAGTCAACCCGTACTTTATCTGCTTTTTGCTTGAGTTCAAGAATCCTTGCTTTTATGTCTTCTTCCTTTTTTTCATACCACTGAGCTAATCCTTTTTTATATGTAAGATATCCGGAAATCATTAATAACAAACCGAGGACAAACCCAATAACCGGATGAGGAATTAAAACTCCTGAATATTGCTTAAAAAACAAAAGTATAAGCAATCCTATTACAATCATTATAATCCCAATTGCTTTCTTAACCGAAAATTTCATACTACGTTTTATTTTTTTATAAATAATCAGCTACTCCCTTCAACAACGATAAAGAATCCCTGCCAAAGCTAAGAATGTTTAGGATATCGAACACAAAATAAACAGATTAAATACTCTGAAACACCGAAAACTGTAGAAAACAGATTTGTTGTCAATGTAGCAAGTAATTTTCCCTGGTGTACCAAAGCCCGGTTACTTTCTATTTTATTCTTACTTGTCGAGCCAATTATACGTTAGAACGATTCGATAATAGAGTATAAAGTCCTTGCCTCGTAACATTTGCTTCTTCTCTGTTTAATCTCATTTAATCCAGTTTAAATTACACACGCTATATCTTCTTTGCTATAATGAAATACTGTCATGTACTTAAATGCAAACATTCCGTTTCAATTATTTCAAAATTTTCTTTTTTTATTAATCCTTCTAAATCAGGGAATTTAAAAGATTTTATCTTAGGTACGATTCCGATCTTACTTGCTATTGATAGCAGCTTATTCAAAATTAGTTTGTCTCCCATACACGGAGTTGCAGAAATAAAAAGTCCTCCGGGCTTTAACAGTTCATTCACCCTTTGTATAACCCTTTGTGAATCATCTGATAAATGCAGGATATAAAAAGCTAAAATGACATCAAATGAACCATTTTTATATCTGTCATTAAATATAGTAGAATAGGCATAGTCGATATTTTCGATTTCGCGTCCAGTTGCTTTGTTTTTCGCAATCTCTATCATTTTAGAGGATATATCAATTGCATAAACCATTTTGACATTACCTGCTATTTCATTGGATACTAATCCAGTACCACATCCATAATCTAAAACAACATCGCTCCCTTTGAGATACTTTCTTGTCTTTTCAAAAATATGCGAGTAAGTCTGGGTGTCTTTTTTCTCCTCCTTATCATAATTATTTGCTATTCTGTCCCAAAATTTTTCTGCCTGATTATGAGAATCCATATTTTTTCGTTTAACTGTTAAATACGACGAACTGAAAACTTATTTTAGTACACCAAATAAAGATCGCTTTGTGCACCCTTTGGCGTTGTTTTTATTCCAGATTTCTATCATCCATTCCAGTGTACAGAAACCAGAAAGTCTGCCAAAGCTATGAGTATTTTGGATATCAGGCACGAAAAGCGAATAAGATACTCCAAAAAGCAAAGAGGCTGCCCGCATAAGGCAGCCTCTTCTTTTGCAATTATAATCAATAATTAGCGTACGATTGTCATCTCTTTGATGAGGTTTTGCGCGTTGGCATATTTGTCGATAATAAACAATATGTAACGGATATCACATACGATTGTGCGCTGGAGTTCGGGTTCAAAGGCAACATCGCCACTCATGGCTTCCCAGTTTCCATCGAATGCTGCTCCAATTAGCTGTCCTTCGCCATTAATTACCGGGCTGCCTGAGTTACCGCCGGTAATATCGTTGGTTGTTAAGAAACATACCGGAATATCTCCTTTTTCGTCAGCCCACTGACCGAAATCTTTTTTCTGGAAAAGTTCTTTCAGCTTTGCAGGTACAACAAACTCGTCGTTTTTCGGATCTTCTTTTTCCATTACGCCATATAAATGGGTAGCATAATCATAATGAACTGCATCGGCAGGATAATAATCCAGTACCTGGCCATAAGTCATACGCATGGTTGAGTTTGCATCGGGATAGAACTTCTTTTCGGGTTGCATTTCGCGAACTGCAGCTACAAATAAACGGGTAGCACGTCCCAGTTTTTCGCTGGCATCTTTCTGCTTGGTATTAAGCTGGATAAAGGTATTGTATAATCCCATTGTTACTGCCAGAATCTGATCTTTCTTGTATTTCTTGAGTGAAGGTTTTTTGATAAATTTATCAAATGCCTGTTGACTTGCAAAAATGGATGTTTCAAAAGCTTCTTTTGCAAACTTATCGAAATCGCCTTTATACTTGGTATTGATCTCTTTAATAGCATCCGGCTGAAGTTCGGCAGGCATGTCTTTTACAAAGATTTTCAGGAAAGTAGCCAGTAATTTTTGTTCGGCAGGAGCATAGGTGTCTTTAAACGTTTCATCAGCAATGGTTTTAAAGGTTGCGAAATCGCTTTCTTTGGTATCTTTCTTTTCCAGCAAAGCCTGCATTCCAGACATATTGATTTGCAGCGGCATCAGTAAGGTTTTACAGCTCATCACTCCACCCTGGAAGAACCACATCATCTGACTGGCTTTCCCTTCGGAGATCAGTTTATTCGCATCGGCCAGATCTTGTAAAACAGTTCCGTATTTTTCCTTACGTCCTGCATCGGCAGCAATCCAAAGAGCCAGTTGATCTTCCAGTGCTTTTTTCTTGTCATATACTTTCAAACGTTTCAACCCACGGCTTTCGCCGATTTTGTTTTTCCAAACGTTTGCAAGCTGAGCATACGCTGATGCATACTTGATGTTTACAGCATTGTCGGCATCCATAAATTCTTTCATAGCCGGAAGCATGGTGTTTCCAACATTGATGATCGCCGGATTGGTTTGATCAAGTGTTTGCCGAACACCCCATGAAGTCATATAACGATCGGTAGAACCCGGATAACCCCAAATCATCGCATAATCATTTTTCTTAACGCCTTTGGCAGATATTGGCAGGAAATGTTTCGGTTTGTACGGAATATTATCTTTTGAGAATTTGGCAGGCTTACCATCTTTCGACATATAAACGCGGAACATGCTGAAGTCGCCAGTATGACGTGGCCACATCCAGTTGTCAGTATCACCGCCAAATTTTCCGATAGCAGATGGAGGTGCACCTACTAAACGAACATCTTCATACACCTCATATACAAACATATAATATTCGTTACCATTGAAGAAATTTTTAATTTCAACTTCATAACGATCTTTTTCAGACGCTTCTTTTTTCAGCTTTTCAATTTCCTTACGGATGGCAGCTTTACGTTCGGTTTCGGTTGCTCCTGCTTTTACACCTGAGAGAACCTTTGCCGTTACATCGTCCATACGAACGAGAAACGAAGCAGTAAGTCCTTCGTTCGGAATTTCTTCTGACTTATTGTAAGCCCAGAAACCGTGAGTCAGGTAATCGTTTTCAACGGTACTGTGTTTCTGAATTGCTTC
Source organism: Bacteroidales bacterium (assembly GCA_963667975.1). Classification (GTDB taxonomy): domain Bacteria; phylum Bacteroidota; class Bacteroidia; order Bacteroidales. Next base: position 1,167,253 of record OY764079.1, on the reverse strand, counting down.
ATAACCACAGTGGTGATTGGTAAGCAACAGACCTTCGGAAGAAATTACTTCGGCTGTACAAAAACCACCAAAGTCAACAATTGCATCTTTCAGGCTGGAGTGATTAATACTGTAGAGCTCTTCTGCCGTGAGTTTCAAACCCATTTTCTGCATATCAACATAGTTGAGACGTTCTACAAACATCGGGAGCCACATCCCTTCATCAGGCGGATTGTACGCCTTGAGCATTCCCCCGTTCAGGAGAAAAAATACCGAAATAACGGCAGTAAAAAAATACTTTCTCATCATCATTTTGGAATTTAAATAATTGGGTATTGTTTAGAATACAAAAATAAACAAACGAGTTTAGTTTAGGTTGATTCAAGGGCAGATACTCGATGTAATCAAATCATTACAGGATATACGGGGATATCTGCAAGACAAAAGCACAGGAAAAAAGACAACACGGGTTCTTTTCAGCCTTACCGGTTAAGATTGATGGGATTGAAGAGATTGATAGAATTGGGAAAGATTGAAAAGGTACCTATTCGTTTCTTCAGTCTTTTCAGTCTTGATTGATAGGATTGAATTTCTAACTCCTGACTTCTCTTCACGTTTCATCTTTAAAAGAGTTTTTGACCGCTTTTTGTTACCTTTTTCCTTTTCAACCGCCAAAAGGGTCTTCGGCTTCTTTCGGAGTTAACCTTTTACTCTCCTTTCTACTTCAACCGCCAAAAGGGTCTTCGACCGCTTTTGGGGTTGCTTTTTTACCCTATATGTTTTTCGGCATGATATGACGAGCGTACCAAAGGTGCACTTTCTACAAACTGGAATTTCTTTTCCAATCCAATTGTTTTGTAGTGGGCAAAAGTGTCGGGATGCACATATTCAACAACCGGAAGATGTGTTTTGGAGGGTTGCAGATATTGTCCGAGTGTAAGTATACGAACCCCTGCGCTACATAAGTCGTCCATGGTTTGAAGTATCTCTGCTTCGGTTTCACCTAAACCCAGCATCAATCCCGACTTTGCAGGCACTCCGCTGGTAGCAATATGCTTCAGTACTTCCAGGCTGCGACGATATTGTGCGGCACTGCGTACCTGAGGGGTCAGACGTTCAACTGTCTCCAGATTGTGTGAAATTATATCCGGATGGGCATCACAAACGGTTTGCACATGATTCAGATTTCCACCAAAATCAGGAATCAGTACCTCAATGGTTGTATTCGGGTTTAATTCTTTAATTTTCAGAATAGTCTCTGTCCAGTGTGATGCACCACCATCGGGAAGGTCGTCACGATCAACAGAAGTGATAACGCAATGTTTAAGCTTCATCTTCTGAATGGATTCTGCAACACGAAAGGGTTCTTCAGAAACAACAGGCAAAGGTTTTCCTGTTTTTGTGGCACAAAACTTACACGATCGGGTACATATTTCTCCTAAAATCATAAATGTTGCGGTGCCAGCACTCCAGCATTCGCCCATATTCGGACATTTACCACTGGTGCAAATGGTGTGCAGATGGTTCTTTTCAACAATCTCTTTAACAGCAGTAAAATTTCCGCCTTTCGGCAATTGAATTTTTAACCAACCGGGTTTACGATGTGATGATTTTTGCTCCACTTTCTTTTTTTGTGGCAAAATTAACCCTATTTTTTGGAAGCGGCAACTTCAGAAAACAGTCCCAGCTTATAAATGCTAAAGAGCTTCAAATTAGTATAGCCTAATCTCAATATATATCGAATGAATGATTTTTTCAAGATAAAAAAGAATTGGAACAAAGGCAGGATCCCCGATTTTTTTAATCTGTAATAACTTTTCAATAATGCAATTTCTTCTATGAAATCTTTCTGAAAATCAGTTATTGACAATACAGAATAGAGATTTTGAACTCCCCGTTCTGTTTTGCGTAAAAACTCACTATTTGTTTCCATATCACCATTCAAAACCGGATTTTCGAGATGTGAAACGGATATATTTTGTTTTCGGAGCTGGTATCCAAAGAGCGTGTCTTCATGGCCATAACCGCTCAGCCGTTCATCAAACTTCACGTGTTGAAACAAATCTTTTTGAATCACAAAATTATTGGTCATAAACGACTTATTAGGATTCTGATTTCTGGCTACAGCCTGTTTACTTTCCATCTCACGGCCATACTTCCAGCGAAGCCGGCAATTCCGGGGTGGTTTTTCGTTCGGAAAAATTCTCCCACCACACACTACCGACGATTTATGTAAAGATAGAAAATCGATATAGTTTTTCAGAAAATCTGCTGATGGAATCAATCCGTCACAGTCGAGAAAAAGTAAATATTCATACAGAGCATACTCCGGAAAAAGATTACGGATTCTGGCTCTGCCTATATTTTGCTCAAGTTCAACCCAACGGGCAAGAGAATGACATTCTGCACGGTTTTTTTGCCGGATAATTTCGTCCGAAGCATCATCAATACACACAATTTCAACAGGAGTATCCTGCTCTTTTAGTTGCTGCTGAAGTTGCCGTAAAAGGGGAAGCATCTCCACATTATAAACCGGAATACATACAGATATCATAAAGCAAATGTAGGAATTTTCGGGAGCTAATCACCGAGAAAATCATTCACCAGCATCAAAAAATCATCTGGCTGATCGGCCTGTACCCAATGTCCGGCTTGTGGAATGGTTTTGATTTCGGCAAAAGGAAATTTTTGAAATATCAGTGGAAAATCAGCATCCGTAACATAATCTGATTTCCCTCCACGGATAAAAAGTGCAGGATTCATAGAGGTTGTATGACCTTCAATGGCATCAAAAACATAGTCGATATTTTCTAAAATAGAGGGCAAATTCATCCGCCAGCTGAGCGACTTTGTTTCCGTCCAGTGTAAATTTTTCATTATAAACTGACGAATACGATCATCGGGAATCGGCATTTTTAATGCATCCTCTACCTCTTTCCGCGACTTTAACTGTGTAAAATCAAGATGCATCATAGCATCCATCAGCTTGTTATGAAATTCGCGCAGATAGTAACGTTTAGGACTCATATCAACCACAATCAGTTTTTCCACAACTTCAGAGTTTTCAAGAGCCAGATTCATTGCCAGCTTACCACCCATCGAGTGCCCTATCAATAAACATGATTCTATTTCGAGATCTTCCAACAGTTCTCGAACATCTTCTGTCATGGCATTATAATTAAACACCGAACTATGAGGCGACTGTCCATGATTACGTAAATCAGGAATAATAACCTGGTATTTCTCGGAAAGAGCACGGGCATGTGTTACCCAGTTATCCGATATTCCATAAAGTCCGTGAAGAATTACAAGAGGCTTACCCTCTCCGTATGTCCGATAAAAAAGTTTCATTTTCTGAATAGATTTATTCTCGGCCAGAAGGCTCTTCGGAAGTCAATACTGTCCTCAATCTCTAGTTTTTACTCCCTTTGCTGATCCAGAGTGAAGGATTCAGGATTTTATTTCCCTTCCATACCTGAAATTGAAGTTCGGTTTTATTTTCATCAGCATCAGTGGCTACGGTTCCTATCGTCTGTTTTGTACTCACCTTCTGATCTTTCCGAACAGACACAGATGCGAGGTTGGTGTAAACGGTAAGATAGTCGCCATGACGGATAATTACCGCTTTAAAACCATTGGGAGCGGTAAATGTTGCCGTAACTTCTCCATCAAACACAGCCCTTACAGCTGCCCCCTGATGTGTTAAAATACTTACTCCGTTATTATTGATTATAACACCTTTAAATAAAGGATGTTCATGCGGTCCAAATCCCGAAGAAATCATTCCGCGTTCACAAGGCCAGGGTAAACGACCCATGTTTCCGGCAAAGCTTTTGGTAAGCTTAATATCTTCAGGAGTCAATGATAAAGCATCCGGAGATAGCGCCGGCTCTTTTACTGATTCAGGAGTTGTGGTTTTTGAAGAGGTAGTTCCCGTTGTTTTTTCATGAGGAGTCGTTTTTTCGTTCGGTTTCGTTGTGGTCTGTTTTGTACTTGTGGTCTCTTTTTTCTTACGTCTTTCTTCTTCCCTCTTTGCTTCTTCGCGCCTTACCTCTTCACGTTTTGCTTTTTCCCTGCGTTTTACTTCTTCGCGGGCCTTACGCATCTCTTCTGCAATTATATTCTCTATCTGAGTTTGCAACTTACGGGATTCCTGTTGCTTACGTTGCAGGGTAGCACGAAGTTCTTTTTCGGTTTTTTGAAGCTTTGTTACCTCTTGTTTTTGCTCATCCTGCTCACGGGTAAGCTGACTTTTTTCTGATTCTGACGACCTTAATAAATTGGTTTTATCGACTTTATGCCCCTCCAGTTCATTCTTTTTTCCGGTAAGCTCTGTTTGTTTATTTTGAATCAACTGAACCTGTTGCTTGCGGTAAGCTGAGTATTGCTGAAGATATTTAATACGATGATATGCCTGATTTAGATTTTTGGATGCGAAAATATATATCATCCTGCTTTGAGGACTTCTACTTCGGTAAGATGCCCGAATAATTCGCGCATATTCGTCCTTCAGGGTTTTGATTTCTGAATTCAGTGAAAGAATTTCATTCTGAGTATTGATGATATCACCTTCCAGTACATTCAATTCATCGTTAATATTCCGGATTAATTCTTCACGTTTGGCGATTTTATTTTTCAGAATAATAAGTTGTTGAAGCGACGTTTGTTTGTTCTTTTTTGTGTCATTCAGCAACTTGTTGTAATACTGAATTTCCTGTTCGAGTTGTTTCTTATTTTCCTGAAGCTTTTTTTTTGCATCCACCTGCGAAAACGATGGAAATGAAAAAATTACCATAAGTCCTCCGACCAAAAATAGTTTGAGTGTTGTGAGTACGGATCGTTTCATCAGGTTTGTTTTTAAAAAAGCAGTCAGTTCAAAGGTACATAATTTATCAGTTTATAAACACACGCTGATAGCTGGAAGGGATCTTAAACGGGAAATTTGTTTCTTCATCAAGTACTACCTTATTGTATTCCAGGTTGAGTTTAATTTCTTTTTCCGCATGTAAGCTTACATTTATCTTTCCAGGAAAAAGCTGATTTCCAATTTGCTGATAATCCAGATATTCTGCCCGCATCTTTTTGTTTTCTTTCACTTCTTTCACCATAACATCCTTGATTTTAAATGTCTTAGAATCAAGCGTAAGCGTTTGAACCAAAATGCGTAACATATCATTTTGATTACGGATATATTTTTTGAGTTTGTGACGATTTACTGTACTTAATTTGTACTCATCCCCATTCATAGAGGCTTTGAATTTATCGGTTTCGTAATAAGAAAAATCGTTCCCCGCTATAAAAGCCTGAAGCATATCAAAATCCACTGCATTATTTGCGAAACGATTGATATAACTGAAATCAGTTGCCATCCAGTTTTCTTCCATCCGGTTCAAAAACCAGATAGAATCATTCGTAATCAGCAATCGAGCACCTTCAATCGAAAATTTGGAGATACTAATCCAAATCAGGCTGTCTTTCAGTAAACGGATTTGTCCGCTAAAAGAAGTTTTCTCTCCATTATTGATATAATCAGCAGAATATTTGATTACCAACGCATTAAAGTGAAACTGGTTTTCTTTCATCTTTGAGAAGAAAAATGCACTATTTGCTTCTTTCAGAATAGTATCTGCTACCTGAACCTGAGTTACAGGTTTTTGTTCTGCAACAGGCGTAAGTTGCTTCGTTGTTTTACATCCGGCAATAAAAAAGAGAGACGAAAGAAGAAACAGAGAGTATTTGAATATCAACTTATTCATACCATTTTTGGTCTTTAATTTTTTTCGGAAGCAGGCCTGAACCTTCCCCCAGTTCCTTTGCTTTTTTCCATTGGATTACTGCATTTTCACGTTCATTCAGAAAATAGAGAATATCGCCGTAATGTTCTACAATTACGTCGTTGGTATTTCCACCCAACTCAAGCGCCTTTTCAATCAATGTGCGTGCTTCATTGTATTTTTTTCTCTGAAACAGAACCCAAGCCCAGGTGTCGAGATAAGATGCATTATTTTTAACCAGTTCGTTTAGTTTTACCGACATTATTTCCGCTTCATCCAGATTTTCTTTACGAAGGGAAAGATAATATGCAAAATTGTTCAGTACATACACATTGTTAGCATCCAGTTCTAACACCTTACGAAAGGCATTGTCTGCTTCAGCATGCTTATTAAGTTTGTGATAAAGATCTCCAAGATATATCCAAAATTGAATATCAAGTTCTTTATTGTCAGTAACCAGTTTCTGACCTTTCACAAATTGTACTAAAGCCTCATTCAACTTGTTCGACTGAAACAAAACAGTACCCTTTACCATATAAGGAAAGGGTTGTTCAGGAAAAAGTTCTATCGCTTTTGAGCTTTCTTTCATCATTGCTACCGTATCATTTTGATAGGAAAGGATCATCAGCAAAGCTTCCCAAACGGGAAAACGGCTACTATCAAGTTGGTTTACTGTTTCGAAAGCCTTGCGAGCTTCATCAAGTTTTTTATCACGATAAAGAAAATCACCCAATATAGACCAGGCTTTGGCATTTTGGGGATGTGTTTGAGTTAATACTTCGGCAAGTTCGAATGCTTCTGCTTTCATATCACTGTAAATTTCTGTTACTGTGTAGTATGTAAGCAAAATCTGAACTTTGGTATCAATATCAAGATTTGGATTTGCAAAACCGAGCTTTAACTCTTCAAATGCTTTCTTTTTATCGCCAACCTGACGGTAATATCCTGCCAACGAAACATGTATATAAGAATCATTCGGATTCACTTCTGCAATCTTCTTGTAATACTTCAAAGCCGAGGGATAGTCTTTTTTGGACATATACATTTCGGCAAGAATTGCCAGGTATTTTGTTTCGCGGGGAAAATTCTGTGAAAGTTTTTCAACCTCTGCAGCGGCTTTATCAAACTGATTGAGTGAAAGATATATTTTTTGCTTTTGCAAAGAAAGTTCTTCAAAAACTCCCATCTTTTTTTCAATTACATTGTAAACTCCGATGGCTTTTTCAAGTTTATTTTCCTGCAGATATGAATTTGCTAAATTTTCCTGTAAATCAAGATCATCTGTGTTTTTAGCGGCAAGTTTCTCTAAAACTTCTGTTGCCTTTGAATATTGGCGACTGTTCCGGTAAATGTCAGCCATCAGAAACAGATACCAGCTATTATCCGGACTAAGGGTACAGGCTTTTTCTCCATAAAGTATTGCTTCTGTACTTTTTCCAACAATATTAAAAAGACGGGCCATTTCGTAGTAAGCGGCATCGTTTTGCGGGTCACGCTGAATTACCTGTGAAAAAAGATCGAGTGCATTGGAGACATTGCCAAGCATTTTTTCACGATTGGCATCAATAAACAATGCATCAATGGCTAGTTGCTGCGACTTGGGCCGTAACTCTTTTGCCTCTTTTTTTGTTGATTGCGAAGATTTTAGGGAATTTTCGGACGTTTTGCATGAGGCAAATACTATGCCGGAAAAAACCATTATAGCAACAACATGTATGAAGTTTTTCATAAGATAATTTTTGTGTTTCCGCGCTTCTACAATAACGTTATGCAACATGCATTTAAGAAACGAAAATCTGATTTATCGTTTCCCAAACACACATCTCACACATAATCACACATATATGCATTTACTAAATGCTATAACTGATGGTAGTATAGTCGCCAATGCTTAATTCGTTTATATCACCATTATATTCAACGTAGTTTCCTATCATTGAATTGTCGATGTTTGCATTTTTTAACTTAGAATTACTTTGAACAATTGAATTGGTAATAATGCTATGTTCAACCAAAGTTCCGGCTCCAATTGAAACATGAGGTCCTACAATTGAGTTATTCAGAATTGCACCCGGTCCTATAAAACAAGGAGATACTATAATTGAGCTATCAACTTTTGCATCCTCCGAAATTTGATTTTCACCCCCATTATGCAATTCCAGAATACGCTGATTGGTATAAACTGTCGCATTTTTATTTCCGCAATCCAACCATTCATCCACAGCACCCGTACTAAACCGGAATCCTTTATTCATCATGTTAAACAAAGCATCCGTCAACTGATATTCGTTTCCTTTTCTGATATCGTTATCAATCAGATACTGAAGTTCATTCCGTAGGTTCTCACCATCTTTAAAGTAGTAAATTCCAATGATGGCCTGATTAGAAATAAACTCTTTTGGTTTTTCTACAAAGTTTGTAATCAAATTATTCTGATCTGTAACTACAACACCAAAAGCACTTGGATCGCTTACACGATGAATCCAGATTATTCCGTCTTTGGATGCATCCAGTTCAAAATCGGCACTGAACAATGTATCCGCAAAAGCAACAGTTACAGGGCCTTTAAGAGAATTGGCAGCACATAGGATTGCATGAGCCGTTCCTTGTGGTTCATATTGGTAGTAAATAGATCCTTTTGCTCCCAAACGTTCCGCTATCTGAAGAAGTTCTTTTTCCACCTCTTCGCCAAACTCTCCAATGATGAATGCAATTTCATCCACATTGCCACGGGTAATCTTTACAATGTCTTCGGCAAGACGTTCAACAATTGGTTTTCCGGCAATCGGAATTAATGGCTTGGGGATTGTTAGTGTGTGCGGGCGCATACGTTTGCCCATTCCCGCCATTGGTATAATGATCTTCATATCAGTATGTTTTAGTAGTCGGTTATTTGTAATCTGTGAGTTATATTTTATTTTTTTCCGGTATGGCCAAATCCACCTGCACCACGTTCGGTTTCTTCGAGCCCGGTTACCTGATTCCATTCAACACGTGCGTGCGCTGCCACAATCATTTGTGCTATGCGGTCACCATCATGAATGGTAAATTCTGTATTGGAAAGATTTACCAGAATTACCTTTACTTCACCACGATAGTCAGCATCAATGGTACCAGGTGAATTCAAAACAGTAATTCCATTTTTGGCAGCCAACCCGCTACGCGGGCGAACTTGTGCTTCGTAGCCTTCCGGAATTGCGATGAAAATCCCCGTAGGTACCAACGCTCGTTCAAGAGGTTTTAACGTTACAGGTTCAGAAATGTTCGCGCGTAAATCCATTCCTGCAGAATGGATGGTTTCATAAGCCGGCAATGGATGCTTGGAAGTATTGACAATGTTTACAATCATGCAGATGTTGGTTTAATTTGTAGTTTTCTTTCCATCACAAAAACGATGCTAAGATAGAAAAGTACAAATAATGTGTGAATACTATATTTTACAAAAGTATGTTCAATATTCAGAAAGCGTGATACAAAATAGAGCACCAGCGCCAACCCAAAATAGAAAGCGATGCGCTTAATATCATACGGAATAGGGTAATGTTTTTGTCCCAGAAAATAGGAAATGACCATAATGGAAAGATAACACCAAAAAGTTGCCCATGCCGCTCCCATAAACCCGGTAATGGGGACTAAAATAAAATTTAAAACAAGGGTTAATGCAGCACCAAACGTAGAAATCCAGGCTCCATAACGCGTTTGATCCGTAAGTTTATACCAAATGGAAAGATTATAAAAAACACCCAGAAACAAATTAGCCATCAGTAAGATCGGAACTACCGGAGCTCCTACTCTGTAATCTTTGCCTACAAAATGCATCACAATATCCTGATACATTGTAACTCCCAGAAATATTAATGAACAAACAATGATAAAATACTTCATCACATCAGCATACGTCTGTCTGGCATCTTTGTTTTTTGAATGTTGAAAAAAGAAGGGCTCTGCTGCAAAACGAAAAGTTTGAACAAAGAGAGTCATCAGGATTGAAATCTTATAGCACGCACCATAAACCCCAAGTTGAAATTCAGCTACGGCACGATCTGCAATTAGATGCTTCATTAAAATACGATCGAAAGTTTCGTTCACAATGCCGGCCATTCCCCAGATCATAATTGGAAAAGCATAAAAAAACATCTCCTTCCAGAGCTTTTTATCAAGTTGCAAACGAATCTGAAATACCTCAGGCAATAATAAAATCATGGTAATAACCGTCGCAATCAGATTCGAAATAAAAACATACCCAACTCCTATGGATGGATTGTAAATCAATGAAATAACATTTCTCAACCACACATTGTCCGATTTCATTAACTGGGGACAAAGCACAATAAAGAAAAGGTTCATCAATATATTTATGGCAATATTGGTCGATTTAATCCAGGCAAAACGAAACGCTTTATTCTGGTCACGTAGTCGCGCAAAAGGAATAGAGCATAAAGCATCCAAACCTAAAATGATTCCAAACCAGATGAAATATTCTGAATGCAGTTTATATCCAAGATTTTCTGAAATTGAACCTGAAAACAAACTGATAAACAAAATAAACAGTGAAGAACTGATTAGAAGAGAGATAACAGAGGTATTATATACTCTGTTTTTATCTTCCGTTTTCTGCGAAAAGCGAAAAAATGCAGTTTCCATTCCATAGGTAAGAATTACCATAAACAAACTTACATACGCATAAAGCTCAGTAACAACAGCATATTCACGTGGCGGAAACAAGTAAGTATAAAGCGGTACGAGAAAATAATTGAGCAGTCGCCCAACAATAGTAGGCAGGCCATAGATAACTGTTTGACCGGCAAGCTTCTTTAACGAATTCAATCTCTTTGGTTTTTACAACAGCAAAGGTAAGCTTTTCTGAAAAAATGAAATCGGACTAAATTGTATAAAATTAAGGCAGATATCTTACAAAATTATATGGGTAAAATCATCTTTCCTTACCTTTATACCAAAGGTAACGCAAGGCTATAGCCGGATGTTTATATATCATTCGTGGACCGGAATAGCGCATCACCATTTTGATTTTTAGTTGCTTCTCCTTGGTATAACAATGACAGACACAATGTGAACAAACTTTCTTCTGTTCCCCAAACGGACAATGGGTAAGTCGTTGTAACGCATAGGTCTTTAGCAATTCACACTCTGGACACAATCCACCAAAATGACGATGATTTCTCCTGCAATAAAGCCGAATCATTGTCTTTAAAGTCTGTTTTTCAAATAGTAAACGTTTTCCTTCTTTCACTTTGCGCAATTCGGTATTCGAATACGCAAAATAAAGAAATTTTCCTGTAAAAACAAAATCCAATCGAAATTTAACCTTCCTTTAATTAAAAAAGCCCTGATAAACATTCATCTTATCAGGGCAAAACTAATGACTCAATTAAGTAGAAAAACAATATTCTTAGTAGCGGATAATTTCAATATCCGAAACAGCAGCATTTAGCTTAATCTTGATTTTATTGGTTGCTGTTGCATAGTTCTCTGTGGAAAGGTTTCCATCTTCATCTTTGGTAAATCCGCTAAACGTTTTGCTGCTCAATACAGATTCATTGTCAATATAGCATCCCGCTTCTTTCGGAATTCTGAGAGTTAATGCGGATGCTCCTGCTTCGATGTTAACTTCTGTCAACGGAAGTAAATTACCAAGTTTCAGATCTATATCTGATGCTCCTCCGTCTAAATCAAGGTTACGAAGTTTAATTCCTGTGAAATCAAAGTTCACCTCCGCAGCTCCGGCATCAAGGTTTAAATCCCAGACCGGATTTGGGTTTAACTTGATTACTACATTATTTTTTGATTTATTACTCATGTGAACAGACTCTTCTTCCAAGCGAGCATTAATATGAGCTATTTCGGAATTATTGTCGATGTTAAAAATGTACTTTCCTACATTCCCTCTTTGGTCAAAGGTAAAAAGTGAATCCGAATCGGTTGCCCCCACGATAGTAAATGTACCAGCGGCTGCATCTAATTCAAATTTTGCTTCTTTTATATTCGGATTAAATCCAGCACTGACAAATCTGTCCTCCATTCGATTACAGTGTCGATTAATTTTCCAGTCAATATTCCACTCTTCCTTGCTGGTTTGCGTTAGCAATAATACTCCAAGCGCCAAAATTGCTACTGAACCAATCATTTTGAAAGTTTCTTTCATCGGAATCAGCCAAATACCCCATAAAACCAATGCAATAGGCCATAATTGAAAAAATCCTCTCCAGGTAAATTCGATAATATCCAGATTTTTCAGCACAAAGAGAACTCCTATCAAAATGAAAAAGAGACCCCAAAAAACATTTTTGTATTTCATAACTATTTGTTTTATTGTTTTTTATATAAACTATTTACAATTAATCCAATACCTAAGGCAATAAATACCACCGGCCAGAAATCGGAAATATTGATGTATTCCAGAAATCTGTCAATCAGAAAAAGAGAACCTATTACGATCAGAATCAATCCTATAACAAAATTTCCTTTTTTCACATTATCCGGCTTCGTTTCCGGCTGTGAAGAATCATAGGATTGCGTAGTTTGTTGTGGTTCTTCTTTGTATTGATTTTCGGGTTGCTGATAATTTTGGCTATCGGACGAATTTGAAGCTTGGTAGGTATTCTGATAGTTATTATTGATATAAGGCTTGTTTTCAGGAATTACAATCCAGAGAATGATATAAATCAGCAAGCCTCCACCTCCGAAAAAGAAAGCGAGGACAAACAATATACGGATAAATACCGGGTCGATGTCGAAATGTTCGGCAAGCCCCCCGGCGACCCCCGCGATTTTACGATTAATCAAACTTCGTTGAAGTGGTTTGTTTTGCATACTCATAATTATTTAGGGTTGTTATTTACTGGATAATCTTGTGGCATCATGATCAGACAAATCAGATAAATCAAAATGCCTCCGCCAAAGATACCGCTTGCGAGAAACAATATCCTGACTATAACGCTGTCTATCGAAAAATATTCCGCTATACCACCTGCTACTCCCCCAATTACCCGGTCATGATAGCTTCGCTTTAATCGTTTAGTTTCCATATGTTTCATTATTTTCTTATTGGACGTTTCGAAAGTTACTTTGGTTACAATTTACAGGCAAATACTTCTCATTTCTTATCAAGAACAGTACATTCCTCATCAATTCGAACACAGAGATGATTGTCATATCTGTACTCAATCGGTAGACAAAAAAAGAGACAACCGAAATGGTTGCCTCTTTTTCAATAACAATATGCGCAAAACTTATTCGATAGTCAACATAAAAGGCAGGCGTGCCTGAATTCCTTTCCAGTTGGTTGTTTCTTTCAGGGTTTTGTAAAGTTCATACTCCTGACCTAACTCTTTTTGTAAAGCATTGGTTTTTGTGTTGCCAAAAATCTCTTTAAACAATTCTTCCAGCGCATTTTCTTGATCGGGGTAATACCTCAGTTTGTATTTAGACAGTTTGGCCATTTTTGCAGCTTCGGCAATCGCCTTGTCAATTCCACCAAAGTCATCAATCAATCCGATTTTCTTCGCATCTGTACCGCTCCATACACGACCCTGTCCAATGCTGTCAACTGTTGCCGGACTCATTTTTCGTCCTTCAGCCACACGACTTATAAAGGTACTGTAAATTCGTTCAATTTCCTGAGTAATTACCATTTGTTCGTAAGAGCTCATCGGGCGATTTACCGACATCAGGTTCGCATTACGATGAGTAAGTACCGTATCGAAAGAAATTCCTAACTTATTATTGTAGAGCTTTTGCAGATTTGGAATCACACCAAATACACCAATTGAACCAGTTATAGTAGAAGGGCTTGCAATAATTTTTGAAGCACCACAAGCAATATAATAACCTCCGGATGCAGCCACATCACCCATCGAAACAACCACCGGCTTCTTTTCCCTGGCCAGAACTACTTCACGCCAGATAATATCTGAAGCAAGCGCATCACCTCCAGGGGAGTTTACCCGTAAAACAATTGCTTTCACCTTTTTGTCTTCACGAGCTTCCCGAATTGCTTTCGAAATTCTGTCGGATCCGATGATTTCGTCCGAACCTTCACCTCTACGAATTTCGCCGGCAGCAAATATGATCGCAATTTTATCCTTGCTTTCAATTTCTTCTTTCCCTTCAGCTTTTACATATTTCTGTATTGTGACGGACGAAATATCTTTATCCTGTTCAATACCTATCTGCTTTTTCAAAATAGCCAGAAGCTGATCCTTATACACCAATGAATCCGCAAGTTTATAGTCAATCGCGTCAACCGGGTTGCGAATCAGAAGATTGTCAGCAATTTTATTCAATTCTTCTACCGGAATTTTCCGACTTTCAGCAATTGCAGTAGCGATGGTATTCCACGCATTATCAATAAGCATACGAATCTGAACCTTGTTTTCAGGGCTCATCTTTTGCATAATGTAAGGTTCAACTGCGCTTTTAAACTTTCCGTGACGGATTACCTGCATCTGAACATCCAGTTTATCAAACAGCCCTTTCATAAACATAATTTCTGCTGAAATACCCTTCAGTTCAATTACTCCCGTTGTGTTAAGAAATACCTTATCAGACACAGATGCCAGATAATAACCCTTCTGCGTATAAACTTCTCCATAGCTGTAAATGAATTTTCCACTTTTCTTAAAATCGAGCAACGCTTCCCGGATTTCAGCAATAGTTGCCATACTGGCACTTAATTCTTCTGGTTCCAGCAAAATACCTTTGATGTTCTTATCCTCTTTTGCTTTACGGATACTTTCCAGAATATCGAACAGGCCAACCGCACTTTTTCCGCCACCTCCAAAAATATCCGTATTGAAGCTAGGACCATTTGGCGATCGTTCCGAAATTGGAAAATCAAATTTCATGTGAAGAATTGAATTTTTCGAAACAATGACGGTTTCCTTTGACGATACTGCCACAATAGAGGCTACAAAGCCTATCATAATAAAAAAGATAATTACCTGGAGCAAGAAATAGCCTAGCATAGAGGCAAACATCATTTTAAAGAACTGTTTCATGATTATTGGGTTTTTATGATTTTTACAATTTACACTACAATATTAGCCATTTCGATGTGTGATTGCAAAAATATTTCGACCACACAGGAATAAACAACGACAAACCACGCGGTTCATATGCTAAAGGTATCAGGCAAACGATAAACAGAAGGTTAAAAGCATTATTATGATTTAATACAATATCGGGAGAATTCTAAAATATTCCGAAGTCATAAGTGTGTAATACAGAAGGATCCAGATCTTTCTGCATTGTTTACGCATACGGTATTCAATCTCTCCAATCAATATCAGCACTATGTCATAAAAGATTTCTTTATCAGGTCTTACACTATCTAATATTTTATAAATCAAATATTTATATAGTAAATCGTATAATAAATTATTATTGAATTGGAAATTGATGGTTAATTTTATATATTTGTACAATCATAAATATTCTAAATAGATTATAAGCTCATTTTATTTACGTACAATTATTTATTTAATGTTTATTTTATATTCAGATGTGACTGACGGGGCGAAGCTGTATTAATCCGGATTAAAAACATTCGGTTCACAAAAACCTTCACCATGAAAAAATAGTGATTGTAGCCCTTTATAATGATCTGCAACGGACAGAGATAATTGAATAATCTACCGTTATGGCTTGAAGTAGGAGGATGAAAATCGGGATAATACTGCCCAAATAAAACTATCATTAAATCTCAAAGTTCGAACAGGCAGAAATCATAAAACAAGTTTATTCTTATATCCTTAAGCATAGTTTTGAAATCTGCCACGTGAAATAGCAGATGAACTTACCTACGTACAAAGGCTATTAGGACATAAGAATAGTGAAACCACAGTTACTATCTGAAAATTTATATTTTTCAACATTCGAATAAATATATTAAATTATGTGCTTAAGCAATAAATTTTACAGAACAGCAGAATCACCTAAGAGCACTAAAAACAGACAAGTAAATATAAAATGGAATATACAACATCTCGATATTCGGGGATGTAAAGAGTGGTATTTATTAATTCTATGTAATATTTTATTTTTATAATTAGAAATGATAACATTAAATATAATTTTCGCCATAACGACTATAATAATTATAATTGTATTTGTCATACTGTCATACTGTTTTTTTTTACAAACAATAATAAGAGAAAAAAATCGACAGCATCAACTCGAAATACAACATCAGAAAAATATACTGGAGCAAAGCATTAAAACTCAGGAGAGCGAACGAAAACGTATTGCTACTTTAATACACGATGATATAGGAAATAAGCTAAATATACTTTCTGTATGGATGAATAATCCTGATACATGGAACAACGAACGTTCAAAGGAAATTATCGTAAAATTGATTCCTGATATAATTGAAACAACGAGAAATATTTCTCATTCTTTATATCCTTTTAACCTTGAGCGTTTTGGTTTAATCCTCACAATCAATGAACTTATATCGAACGTAGAATCATCGTTGGCAATTCAGTTTATTCTCATCCAAAAATATAAACCTGCTGAAATTTCAATAGAGGTACAGCTTTACAGAATAATTCAAGAATTCCTTAGCAATGTGCTAAAACATTCAGGAGCAAACAAAATGCAAATTCATATCAGAGACTCAGTAAAATCGCTTAGCATTTTGCTGTCGGATAATGGAAAAGGATTTGATATAGATTCTATAAAAAGAGGAATGGGGTTTAGAAATATTGAATCCAGATTAAACTCGATGAATGCTGCTTATAAATGGAAAAGTGAAATTAATAAAGGTTGTCAACTTTTACTTGTAATTCCAAGAATATGAAAAATAAAATCAGAATAGCTTTAGTTGATGATGAATGCTTGTTTATAGAAGGGCTTTCATTGTTGTTTGCTAATAACAATGATATCAAAATTGTTTTAAGATCAAAAGGAGGGAATGAGTTTTTAGAAAGTTTAACCAAAATATCAACTGATAATTTTCCTGAAATAGCTCTCATTGATATACAAATGGAACCAATGAACGGATTTGAATTGGTTGAAATATTAAAAAAGAATTATCCCGATTTAAAAATTATTATTCTTTCCTCTCACTACAGGACAGCATTGTTTGGACACATGATCAAACTGGGAATCTCTGCGTTCCTTCCCAAAAACGCTAATCAGAACCTTCTTTTTGAAGCCATAGAAAAAGTCTATATTTCAGGAGTATTTTTTACTCCAAAAGACCATGAAATGTTAACGTCATTTATAAAAAATAAATCGCAAAATATATATTATTATTCAAGAAGTGATTTAACTCAAAGAGAAATTGAAGTTCTGCAGCTTATCTGCTCCGAACATACCAATCAGGAAATTGCAGACAAACTTTTCCTGAGCAAGCGAACTGTTGAAAGCCATAGGCAAAGAATACTGGAAAAAATAGGAACAAAAAATACTATCGGACTTGTTGTTTACGCAATGTGTAACGAAATATACACTCCTGATTTCAAATACTATAATTAGGGATTATAAAAAATTAATAATTTAATATGTTTAAATATAATTTTATTTTATAACCTCGTTAAAAATTGCTATTTTATTTGTAAGTACAAATCTATTCCGTATAAATACGGAAAATAAAAATTACCAACTTCTACTCTAAAACAAGCTATTATTTCTCCATTACTTTTGGTTTTTCAACATTATTGAAACTTCTATATAAAGGAAAGTGGATTTCAGAATCCACTATAAACAATAAACGAACCTGTCCTGCACAGGTTTAATCTGCGGGGGCGAAAACCGAAAAGCCTTATGAGTAGGGAATTAAATACTCTAAAGTTATGGACGTAAAAGAGAAAGCAAAAGCAAAAACTTCAAGTGAAGTAAGCAGTTCTGGTCAAATCAGAAACATTCAGGAAATGTGGGATGCGGCTGTTGAGTTTTTTTATAATGGCAAGAGTGATATGTATGCGATGAAAGCTATTTATAGTAAGATGATTCCGTCGCTTTCCTATCAAGACATTGCAATAGTATTCAGCGGTGTTTATGCCGACACATATTGGAATATTCTTTTTATGGATGCATCCATTTTATCTGTTAATATGCAAACAGCATTATTACTAAGCAAAGATGTTGCCGACAAATGTGCCTGTGCTGCTATAGCACAATGGAGAGGGGTATATTGCCGTAAAGATGCATCAGACAAAGGTAGCATACCATATTCAGGGACTACTTATTGGAATAGTATTGATGTTGTTTGCAACGGTAATATTCCATTAGAACCAAGCGAACTTCTTGATGATAGCAATTGGATTAAAAGTTACTGGAAAGATCCTGTGGTTGGTAAAAATTATGTTTATACAAGATGTCAAAATGTTCAGTTTCTGAATGAAATAGCAAACCCGAAAGTTCAGATGTTTTACTCATATGCTGGATTTAATCAACCACCCAGCGCAAGTACACAAATAAAAACGTATAATGGAGGAAACGATGAAGGAGTAGTTTACCTCAGTAGTGGTAAAACGGGGCCAATGCCATTAGGTAAAAAAGGCGTTTCGGAAGCTTTTAGTTTTGAACCCAGTTCATCAGGACATGTTTGTATATTGTCAACCATAAGTACTGAGTTTTTCACAAAAAACAATCCAAAAAATATTCCGGTAGGAAACTGGAATAGCATGAAATATGCAACATGGAACGGTTCTTCGGCATGGCATAATTATAGTGCACAATTAAGTGTTGTTTCTAATTTGGCATTTTATAACCAGGATGGCAGCCCTGAAGTTTTTTCTTTTGTTGCTAACTGCCGTAATGTTCCTGTGGGTTCTAAAATCGGATTGAAAAGTTCAGATCCTAAATGTTCTTTCGATAGCGGATTAATAGAAATCACCAGTTCTTCGCAACAGATTGAACATCAAGTTATTGTTCCGCCAAATTATAGAGGAGATTTGATTGTAACAATGTCCGACATGCAAGGCAATATGCTTCCGGCAAATGCAGCAGTTGAAATAAATATGAAATGGATATTAAACAAAGGCCATCGGATGTATGTACAAGCTTTAAGTCATTTGGACGCAGTTGAAAAAGCAATTAACTCCGAAGAGTTGTCATTACACATGGGTAGCTATACGCTTACAGGCGGAAACCCCATAATTTCTCAAAATTAATTATATATGTTCAGCTGAGTTAAAACCTCAGTCGAACATATTCTATCAGATTCAAATTTGGGAAAGTATAATCGGCATGATAAAGTTAAGAGGATTATAACAAACCTAAAAAATTAAAGAAAAGTGGAGCAGAGCCCACTATAATAAACGAACCTGTCCTGTACGGGCTTAATCTGCAGGGGCGAAAACCGAAAAGCCAAATGAGTAGGTAATACAAAATAAATTATTATGAGCAATACAGGTGTTAAGGCTCTTGTTGATAAGAGTCATCATGGTTTTCAAAATTACTTTGGAACAGCAAATGACGTAGCAAGTGTAGGAGAAATAACTGATCTTACCCTTAAATCAGCTACATCAATGAGTATTACTTACCAAAAACCTCAAGATGGCACAAGTGTGTTTGTTAAAATCTGGAGCGGACTTATAATAGATATAAACAAAGCTCCAATATTTTCGCAACAATTGAATAACTATAGTGGTACGGTCGACGTAAATACTCCTGCACTTAACCTACTGAAAGGTGCATATACGGTAGCGATAACATCAGATGATAATCTGGTTATTGCAGCAACTCAATCCATTTTAAATGGTCAAAACGTGCAGGCAGGAAGCAGTTCTTTATTTGTAATTGCAAAGAATTTGAATTCTATCAATACCGTTTTCAATATGCCAGCGAATGTTTCTGGACGGCAGACAATAACCTGGATTATTCTTTACGAAGGGAATAATTTGGGTAAAGGAAATAGAATTGCCACTCAGACTATAACACCAGACTCAAGTTCTGGATTAGTTCAGATTGCATTTCCTGCAGGAACCCTTAAGGAAGGGCAAACGTATAATGTAGTGCTGAATCCTGGCCACACTACTCAGTACATAACTGCAGGATATGTTTTTCAATATATTCTCCAGTAGTTTTGTCTAAAATATAGATCGCACAAAGCAATAGACTTAAAGCCCGGAAGTGTAAAAACTTTCGGGCTTTTGAATTTATCGTCTGTTCAACACTATGTCTCTTTCCCCTAAACAAATGGAATAAAAACGATTCGTCAGTTTGACACTTACTGTTTGCAAGATTATAACAAAACAAAAGGTGTCAATGAATCAACAATTAGCTTTGCTGCCCGACAAAACAACCTCATAAATCCTTATCTAAGGTAGCTATGAACCGTTAGTTGTGTTTTGAACTACCACTACAGATTATCTGCCACGAATTAATTCACTGAGAATGCTTACCTTTGCACTCAATTTTCTGATTTTAAATAGAGAGAGGCTTAAATGGCAAATATTTTGGCAATTGTAGGAAGACCCAATGTGGGCAAATCAACCTTATTTAACCGTTTAGTAGGTGAACGTGAAGCGATTGTGGATCCGACTAGTGGAGTTACCCGCGACCGTCATTACGGGAAATCCGACTGGAATGGTATCGAATTTTCAGTTATCGATACTGGTGGTTACGTTGTTGGTGGCGATGATGTTTTTGAAGAAGAAATTCGCAAACAAGTACAACTGGCTATTGAAGAAGCGGATGTGTTATTATTTATGGTTGATGTTCGGGAAGGCCTTACTCCAATGGATGAAGATGTTGCAGAGATGCTTCGTAAATGTCCAAAAAAGGTTTTTTTGGCTGCCAACAAAACGGATACATCCTTACTGCATAATGAGATTGCAGAATTTTATAGTCTGGGACTTGGCGACGAGATTTTCTGCCTGTCATCGATAAGTGGCAGTGGAACAGGTGATTTACTCGATAAGATTGTAGCTGAATTCGAAAACATACCTTCTGAAGAAGAAACAGAACTCCCAAGAATCTCATTTGTAGGGAAGCCTAACGTTGGAAAATCATCAATGATCAATGCTTTAATTGGTCAGGAACGAAATATTGTCACTTCTGTTGCCGGAACCACCCGCGACTCCATTTATACTCGCTACAATCTGTTTAACTTCGACTTTATGCTGGTTGATACCGCCGGATTGCGTAAGAAAGGGAAAGTATGTGAAGACATTGAATTTTATTCTACCATGCGTTCAATTCGTTCCATCGAAAACTGTGATGTTTGTGTATTGATGATGGATGCAACTCAAGGATTAGAATCACAGGACCTGAACATCTTCAGTTTGATTCAACGTAATAATAAAGGGGTGGTTATTGTTGTAAACAAATGGGATTTAGTTGAAAAAGAGACCAATACTATTCTAAAGCTTGAAGAACTGATTCGTGAACGTATTGCACCTTTCAAAGATGTTCCAATTGTGTTTACATCTGTATTAAATAAGCAACGTATTTTTAAAGTATTAGAAGAGGTGAAACGCGTGTATGAAAACAGAAGTCGCAGGATTTCCACTTCCGAACTCAATAACCAACTGCTTCCATTTGTAAAAGATAATCCACCTCCAATTTACAAAGGGAAACTGGTAAAGGTGAAATATATCACTCAATTAGCCACACACTATCCCTCGTTTGTATTTTTTTGCAACCTTCCCCAATATGTAAAAGAACCCTACAAACGTTTTATTGAAAACACCTTACGCAAACGTTACGACTTTTGTGGAGCTCCAATGAAAATCTACTTCCGCGAAAAGTAAATCTATTGTTTGAGTATGCCTAAAGAAGTACAGGAAGTAAGAATAGATAAATGGCTCTGGGCTGTAAGAATTTATAAAACACGTAATCAGGCTGCAGAGGCATGCAAAGCAGGAAAAGTTAAAATTGAAGGTAATTCAATTAAACCTTCCCGCGATGTTAAAGTTGGCGAAATTATTACAGTAAGTATGCCTCCACTTACCAAAACATATCAGGTATTAGGCTTGCTCGAAAACAGAGTTTCAGCGCCTTTGGCAAAAGATTATGCGCTTGACCTTACTCCTCCCGAAGAGATTGACCGTGTGAAAATGATGCGTGAACTTAATTTCGAACGCAGAGATTTTGGAATGGGACGACCCACCAAGCGCGACCGCAGAGAGATAGATCGCCTAAAGAATAATCACCATGATTCTTAATTTCATTTTGGGGAAATTGATACCAGGGATACTGAAATAAGCATCTATTTTGTATTTTTACAACGATAAATGCTCTGAAATCTATGCCAACTCATTTTGAAGCAGAACTCTTTGACGACAATCTATTAATGTTTGCGCAGGCACTTCGCGATATCGAAAATGCCCAAAAATACATTTACCTTGAACTCTACCGTTTTAACAACGATGCAGTTGGTGTAAAGTTCAGGAATGCACTTGCCCGTAAAGCCAAAGAGGGTGTTGAAGTAAAAATCCTGGTCGATTCATGGGGAACATCCGCTTCTCCAACTTTTTTTGCCGATACCATTAAAAACGGAGCAGAACTTCGCTACTTCAAAAAACTGAAATTCTTCATCGATTTTTTCACTAAAAATCATCGCCGAAACCATCGCAAGATACTGGTTATCGACAACGACATCGTGTATGTTGGTTCATCAAACTATACAAGTTATTCTCTGGCCTGGCGCGAATTAGTTCTCAGACTTCAGCATCGAACAGCCGCTATTCAGTTCAAAAAAATATTCCTGAGCAGTTTTGCAATTTTCAATCAATACAATTTCAAACGATTAGCATTTAAGAAAAAAATTAAATTTGGCGGATTTGAAATCATTCAGGATATTCCTTCCATTTATCGCCAACAAATTAAAAAGCGTTACGAAAAAATGATTCAAAAGGCAAAAGAAAGTGTATGGATTGAAACACCTTACTTCTTGCCCGGATTCAAACTTCGTAAAGAAATGATGGATGCTGTACAGCGTGGGGTAAATGTAAATGTAATTATGCCCAAACATTCTGATGTTCGTCTTGTTGATTTATTACGCAGTCGCTATCTGGGATTGTTATGTAAGAATGGGGTAAAAATTCATTATTATGTGACAAACAATCTTCATGCAAAAGGAATGCTGATCGATGACAAACATTTTTCGATAGGTTCTGCAAATTTTGATTACAGAAGTTTCCGTTATCAATATGAGCTGACACTTATTGGAGATGATCCTACAATTATCGGGTTAATGAAAAAACATATTTCCAATACTCTCATGAGTTGTGAGCCATTTGATTATCATAAATGGAATGAACGCCCTCGTATGGAAAAAGTTTTTGAATGGCTTTTACTACCATTTCGCCATTTTTTATAAGATTATTTACACAAAATTTCTCTTTATCTGAGGTATTACATTTTAAATGTATTAATTTTATACTCAGATCATCGTTATAATAACCCAAGTTATCATTTTTATCGTCCCAAAGAATAAGCAAAGTTCATAATTGGGACATTTTTAAGAACCTTACAAAACATAACGCATTGACTATATGATACATGCCAAAAAGGTTTGATTTTTGAAATAGAAAAAAAAAGATAATCACTAAAAAATATGACCATGAAAAAATTAACCTATATGATGATTGCAGGAACATTGTTCTTCTTCTCATGCCAGAAAGACTCCATTGATGAGCAACCGAATCCATCAAGCCCGACTTCGATGAGTGATTTGGTCGTTCCATCAAATTTTGATTTTAAAACTACTCAGGATATTCAGCTTAATGTTACCACAAAAGACTTTGCTGGAACAGCAATGAATGGAATCCGCATTGACGTTCTCACTGATTATGAAGCCAATGGAGGAAAAATTATTTCATCTGGAGCAACAATTAACGGAGGAAAACTTCAGATACCTGTACGCATTCCAGATGCATTAAACGCAGTGGTTTTAAAGACAACATTCATCGGTTATCCTAGCGAAGTAAAAGTTCCGGTTCAAGGAAATCAGGTTTCTTACAACTATGGGGGGGCCATTTCCAAAGCAAAAGCATCTGCAAATTACACAGCAGGTTCTGCACTTTATTCAAAATACAGATTAATGGGAAGTTATGATGTAAACGGACTACCTTCTTATTTAACAACAAGTGATGTCTTTGATGCGCAATTTTTACAAAATGTAAATGCATCACTACCAGAGCAATATCCAGTACCAACTTATCATCCTGAGTACTTGTCATCCTCCAATGAAACAGATATTCGCTTAATCGAGAATTGTGAAGTATGGATTACATTTGTACACGAAGGTGCCGGCTGGCAAAACCTGTTAGGATATTATACATACGACATAAATAATCCACCAACGTCTCCAAGTCAGATTGATTCTATCAAAGTTATTTTCCCAAATGTTTCAATGACGAATTCAGGAGGCAGTTTAACTCCGGGAAACAAAATTAAACTGGGCATTTTTAGTAAAAATACCGGTATTGGCTGGGTATTAGCTGCCAATGGCTGGAATAATGGCAACTTAACACAAGGATCGCACATGGTTTATTCTGAACCATCTTTCAATCCTGAACCACAAGCATCCTTAAAACAGCATACTGTTTTATTAAAAGATGCAGGTCGTGGCTTATATCTGATTGGTTTTGAAGATATGAGAAGAGATCAGGGAAGCGACAATGACTTCAACGATGCAATATTTTATGTAAAATCAAATCCAATTACGGCTATTGATGGACAAAATATTCCCCCTGCTGTAAACACCTTGCCTGATACCGATGGCGATGGTATTTCAGATATAACTGACGATTACCCAAGTGATCCAACGAAAGCATTTAATAACTATTACCCATCCAAAGAAAATTATGCAAGCCTCGCTTATGAAGATTTATGGCCAGATACCGGAGATTATGACTTTAATGATATGGTTGTTGATTATTTCATGAATCCTATCACAAATGCTACAAATCAAGTAGTAGAAATTGAAAGTAAATTTATCGTAAGAGCATCCGGCGCTTTATATAAAAATGGATTTGGCTTTGAAATGCCTATAGCTCCATCCGCTGTACAAAGTGTAACCGGATCAAAAATTACGGAAAACTACATTAATCTTTCCGCAAATGGGACAGAAAGCCAACAATCAAAATCCGTTGTAATCGTTTTTGATAATGCAGAAAAAACATTTAAATCATTTGCAGGTGGAAATCCATCAGGTATGGTAGGGATAAACACTGTAAAGGGAGGAAAAACCGGTGTGCCTGACACTATCAATATCAAAATCAAACTTACCAGTCCTGTAAATGCATCAACGTTAGGACTTCCCCCATACAATCCATTCCTGATTTCAAATTCTACCAGAGGAAGAGAAATACATTTACCCAATATGACACCAACAAGTCTTGCAAATCTGACACTTTTTGGAACGGGCAAAGATAATTCAATTCCGGCAAGCGGAAGATATTACAAAACAGCAAACAATTTACCTTGGGCAATAAACATAACTGAGAAATTTGATTATCCAACTGAAAAAACAGACATTCTAAAAGCATATCTCATGTTCGCACATTGGGCAGAAACAGGAGGCACAGCTAATAAAGAATGGTACAAAAACAATCCGGGTTATAGAGAATCACAAAATATTTATTAACCTAAAAAGTAAAGAGGCTGTTGTTGAAGCAGCCTCTTTGCTTTTTTAGATATTGTGGAATTATCTTATACACAAAAGAAAGGGCATTCCGGAATTCCGGAATGCCCTTTCTTTTGTGTATAAGATTTATATTAAAGATTACCTTTTACCGTTCCTTCAATTTCATTATCGATCAAAATACGTCCGCAATATTCGCATACAATAATTTTCTTATGCATGCGGATATCCATTTGACGTTGAGGAGGAATTTTATTAAAACAACCGCCACAAGCATCACGTTCAATCTTTACAACTGCCAACCCATTGCGAGCATTCTTACGAATTCTCTGATAAGCAGAAAGCAAACGAGGCTCAATAAATTTTTGAAATTCTGTTGACTTTGAAAGAAGATCCTGTTCTTCTTTTTCTGTTTCATTGATGATTTCATCAAGTTCAGATCTTTTCTGTTCAAGATCCTTTCTGCGTTCAATTAATAAAGCCTGTGCTTTCTCGATTTCTGCATTTTTAAATTCAATTGCCTGTGCATATTCTTTCATCCTCTTTTCATTCAATTGAATTTCTAATGTCTGAAATTCAATTTCCTTTGATAAAGAGTCATACTCACGGTTATTACGAACATTGTTCTGTTGGTCTTCGTAACGCTTAATCAGATTATTACAATCAACAATAGCAGCCTTACGTTCCTGTATTTGAGACGTTAAGCCCGTAACTTCCTGAATGTAATTATCGATACGGGTTTCTAAACCTGCAATTTCATCTTCCAAATCCTGAACTTCCAATGGGAGCTCTCCACGGATAATACGAATTCTGTCTGCTTCAGAATCAATACTTTGAAGAGAATATAATGCGATTAATCTTTTCTCTATACTAATATCTCCCTCTTCTGAAATTCTTGTCGAAGGAGTTACTTGTGTTTCTACTTGCTCTATTGAATTTTCCATACTTGTACCTTCCATTATATTTTCTCTTTCAGAATTATTGGATGACAATTTCGTCATATCTATTTATATTTTAATTATTTACAGAAAACAAACCGATGATTCCTCACTCTCGGAAATTGAAACTGCAAAAGTAGGAAATTTTTTAATAAGAATCTCTCTGATCTGTTCTCTTACAAATTGTTCGCTTTCAAAATGACCAATATCTGCAAGAACAATCTGATGAGAGTAATCCGTAAAATCGTGATACTTCAAATCGCCAGTAATGTAAATATCTGCATTACTGCGAATTGCATTATTTATTAGAAAACCTCCCGAGCCTCCACAGAGTGCTACTTTTTTAATTTTGCTTCTTTTTTTCGCAGAATATTTTATAGTAGCCAGGCCCAAAACATTTTTTACATGATTAAGAAAATCATTTACTTCTGTTGATTGAGGTAATTCAGCGACCACCCCACAACCCATAAAACGATTTTCATTCTGGAGATTATAAATATCAAAGGCAACTTCTTCATAGGGATGAACCGCCTTTAAAGATTTAATCACAGCCTTTTCAATATATACCGGATAGATTACTTCTATTCTTGTTTCGGCTTCATAATGTATTTCACCTTTTTGACCCACAAATGGATGACTATCTTCCAATGCACGAAATGTTCCGGTTCCATCAATATT
Organism: Bacteroidales bacterium; assembly: GCA_963667975.1. Classification (GTDB taxonomy): domain Bacteria; phylum Bacteroidota; class Bacteroidia; order Bacteroidales. Next base: position 1,140,323 of record OY764079.1, on the reverse strand, counting down.
AAAGCTACAACTATCATAATTTCCGATATGACCCGCTCCAGCTTCAAAAAGGGCAGTTCTCACTCTTTCGGCAAAGTTAACAGGGCAGAATGTAACGAGTTTCCTCAAACTCTCTTTTGCAGGGTCAAGTACGACAGGCTTTACTAATCCCAGCCTTTGAGCCAAATAATAGCTTACTCCCAGATGAGCATTATCAAGATTTGTATGCGCAGCATATAATACAACATTTTGTTTTACAGCATCTATGATAATCTTCCCGATTCTGGTTGAGGGGTCTAAACATTTCAGTCCTTTAAAAATAATCGGATGATGACTTATAATCAGATTGCATTTTTTAAAAATTGCCTCCTTTAAAATCTCTTCTGTTATGTCCAGACAAAGAAGAATTCCTTTAACTTCTTGATTTACATCACCAACCATTAACCCAGAATTATCATAATCTTCCTGCAATGCCAACGGAGCTATTTTTTCGACTTCTGTAAGTATATCCTTTATTAACAGCATTGATTTAGTGTAATTTTAAGACAAAGATAACACAGAGATGCAGATTGATAACGCAAAGAATATTATTTTTATCGTGTGAAAATTTGGCAAATACTTCTGTATCCGGTTTCGATGCTTTATGGTTTGCTTGTTGGCATCCGGAATCTACTGTTTGACAAAGGATTATTACGCAGTGTTAATCATCCGCTTCCGCTTATTGTAGTTGGAAATATTACCACAGGAGGAACCGGAAAAACTCCACATGTGGAATATCTTATCCGTTTATTGTCAAATAAAGGGATAGTTGCAACCTTAAGCAGAGGATATGGACGAAAAACCAAAGGATATAAGCTTGCAACCACATCTTGTCTTTCGGAAGACATTGGAGATGAACCCATGCAATACGTCAGTAAATTTCAAGATATACTGGTAGCCGTTGATGAAGATCGGAATAATGGCATTGCCAACCTGTTAAAGGAAAATAATCCTCCAGAGATTATTATATTAGATGATGCTTTCCAACACCGTTATGTAAAGCCTGGATTGTCCATTTTACTCACTGATTTTTATCATCCTCACACCAATGATTATTTACTGCCTTCGGGCAAACTCAGAGAACCCATTAGTTCTGCATCTAGAGCTGATGTTATTGTAATAAGTAAATGTCCGCTTATCCTGTCGCCTATCGTGAAACGTCATCTCATTGAAGAGATGAAACCAAAACCGCAACAAAAAATATTTTTCTCATACTACAGGTATAGTGAATTCATTTCATTAAGTCCAAGTTTCCCGAATTTCCCTGAAGATGATCTAAGTTATATCCTTGTATTTGCAGGAATTGCGAATCCATATCCTATTCAGGAATATCTTATTAAAATGGCAATGGATGTAGAAATATTACCATTCAGAGATCATCATCCATATACTGTAAAAGATATAGAATCGATTCGTAAAAAATTTGAGGATCATTATGCGCGTAAAAAAGTGATTATCACTACAGAGAAAGATGCAATGCGATTAAAAGGTTCGGATTTGATGAAAATTATCGTAGATTTGCCTGTTTTTTACCTTCCAATTGAGGTGAAATTCCATGATACAGAAGAATCATTCGATAATACGATATTAAACTATGTTGAAAGAAGTAAAACAAACCACTGAGTTTATCCGCGAAAAAACCAATAACTTTGAACCTCAGATTGGTATTATCCTTGGCACAGGATTAGGCGGACTTACTACTGAAATTGAGAAAGCATACGAGCTAGCTTACGAAACAATTCCCAACTTCCCTGTTTCTACCGTTAAAGGGCATAATGGAAAATTGATTTTCGGCACTTTAAATGGGAAAAAAGTTGTGGCAATGCAAGGTCGTTTCCACTATTATGAAGGATACACCATGAAACAGGTTGTTTTCCCAATTGTTGTAATGAAAAACCTGAATATTAGCCACTTATTTGTATCAAATGCTAGTGGTGGAGTAAACCCGGATTTTGAAGTTGGCGATATCATGATTATTCGTGACCACATCAATCTAATGGCGAATAATCCATTAATAGGTCCGAATGAAGAAGAACTCGGTCCTCGCTTTCCTGATATGCACGAAGCTTATTGTAAAAAACTAGTTCAAAAGGCAGAAACCATTGCAGCCAGCAAAGGCATTAAAGTTCAGAAAGGTATTTACGCAGCCGTAACAGGACCTACTTTCGAAACCCCTGCCGAATATAAATATATACGCATTGTTGGAGCTGACTGTGTTGGCATGTCAACTGTTCCGGAAGTTATTTCGGCCCGCCATATGGGATTAACAGTTTTTGCAATTTCTGTAATTTCGGATTTAGGTATTGATGGTAAAGTAGTGAAAGTTTCTCATGAAGAAGTTATTGAGGCTGCAAAAGCGACAGAACCTAAAATGACCCTGCTTATAAAAGAAATGATCGCTGCTATTTAAACAAAAATAGACGATTTTTTTAAAAAGGATTGATGATTGTCAGTCCTTTTTTATTTTCAAAATCAATGGACTATAATATCATTATTTAAACGGTCGAAATCCAGAACACGAACTCTCCATTTTTTACGAACTTCGAGTCTCTTTTCGATCAACGGAGATGCTAGAACGCCAATTATAATCAGAATCATGCTTGGTTTTAATGTTTTAGCCGATACAACGGGTCTTTCATTGTTGACCAGATTATTCAACGCATCAATACCAAGGTATGCTACTCCGGCTTGAAATGTTGTATTTGACAATACTTTCCATCCAAAACGATCTCTGTAGAAATATTTTATCTTCAAAAACAGAAATTCTTCTCTGTTGATAAACACGCTGCTGTCAGTAAGTTTTTGAATTCTCCCGTTAATTTTCATATTGTTTTCTAACTTGAATTTAATACGGTCGTTCACTTCAAATTTTATGTTTTTTACGGTCCCCGGTTTCTCAATTACAAGGATTTTTTGAGCATGCAACAAGGCAGGACTTATAATTAACATACACATTATAAGCATCTTCAATGAAAAATGTAACATTAAAAATGTAATGATTTTTTGATTCATTTTTCCTGTAATTTTGCTTTCCAATCCTGAAACCGGAAAGTATGTTTCTCTCCAAAGTTACTATTGATTTTAAGAAAATTCACAAACTTCATTTTAAAAAACTGATTTTGTGGTTTTTTATAATATTTATATTTCTACAGATACTCTTTTTTATCTTCCGAAACCCATTAATTAATTATCTTACTCAATCAAAAGCATCCAGTTTCAGTAAGAACAATCATGCCGAAATGCATATTGGGAAAATTAGATTTCAGGGAGTTAGCGGAATCAGGGCCGAAAATATTTTTTTGCGAGAAATTGGCAAAGACACCTTGGTGAAAGTGCAATCAATTTATGCGCGGCTGAGTTTTTGGAAGCTCTTATTTTTCAAAGTTAGTATCACCGACTTTGAAATGTTTAATGCCGATTTAAATTTGGTTCGTAAAGATTCAACAGATAACTATTCATTCCTTTTGAAAAGAAAATCCAAAGAAAAGGAAACCACTGATGACGAAAAAAATTATGCTCAACGGGCCTCCCGACTTCTTGATCTTGCTTTTAATCTTCTACCTTCAAACGTTGAAGTAAAGAGATTCAAAATTAAAGCAAATCTCAACGATCATAAAATCTCACTCTATCTTCCAGTGTTTAAAGTAGAAGATCATCAGTTTTCATCAGGCTTAACTGTTGTAGAAGAGTCGAAACTGATGAGATGGAAAGTTGAAGGGACTCTGAATCCTGGATCAAGCGAAATTGATTGTAAATGGTATTCAACAGATACTTCAAAAGTTATACTTCCATTTCTACAATATAAGTTCAACACACTGGTAGCCTTTGATACCGTCCGGTTCCGATTCTATGAAGAAAATGGTTCAAGCTCACTTACCAGATTAAACGGCACGGCTTCTGTAAATGGTTTATTGGTAAATAACTGGAGAATTGCAACTACAGATGTCGTATTAAATAATGCTTCTTTAAGCTATCAGATTAACATTGGAAAAAACTACCTGGAACTCGACAGCACCTCTCAGGCCGTGTTCAATAAACTGGTTTTCAATCCATATATTCGTTACAGTCCAAAACCGGATCAAACGTTAACCATGAAACTTAATAAAGAATGGTTCCCTGCACAGGATCTATTTTCTTCATTACCTGATGGTTTGTTCTACAACTTAAATGGAATTGAAGTTGAAGGAAATCTGAGCTACCACTTTAACCTCGACATTAACTTTAACGATCTGAATGCTCTGATTTTTGAATCGGATTTGAAACGAGATAAATTCAGAATACTCAAACCCGGAAACACAAACTTCTCTAAAATTAACGAGCCATTTATGTATACGGCTTATGAGCATGGAAATCCCGTAAGAACCTTCGAAGTTGGCCCCGGGAATCCAAATTTCAGAACATTAGATGAAATTCCGGAATATTTAAAAAAAGCCGTTTTAACATCCGAAGATGGAATGTTTTTTTATCACCGCGGTTTTATTCCTGAAGCTTTCCGAAGTTCAATCATTAAGAATATTCGTACAAAGCGCTTTGCCCGTGGCGGCAGCACAATCAGTATGCAATTGGTAAAGAATGTATTTTTGAATCGAAACAAGACCATCGCACGTAAATTGGAAGAAGCATTAATTGTTTGGCTGATTGAAAATAATGGCATTACTACCAAACAAAGGATGTATGAAGTTTACCTCAATATAATAGAATGGGGTCCAATGATTTATGGAACAAACGAAGCTGCTCACTTTTATTTTAACAAAGATATATCAAAACTTACTTTATCCGAAGCTATTTACCTGGCAAGCATTGTTCCTCATCCTAAAACCTTCCGTTATTCGTTTGATTCTAATGGAAGTCTAAAACCTTATCTTGCTAATTTCTACCGATTTGTATCTGGGAAAATGATGAAAAAAGGATTTATAACCCAACTTGAGTATGATGAGCTTTTGCCCAATGTAGAGTTAACAGGTCCTGCCCAAAAATTCATAATGCCTGCCGACAGCACAATTTCCGACACTACTGCAGTTATCAATGCACTACAGGAACAGGAAGAGCTATTTTAGACAAAACGAAGCCTATTTGCTTTATTTTTTTCAGGAAAGTTGAACTTGCTGTTTTGATTGCTATTTTTGTAAAAGGGATAATTATGATTATGAACCAACGCAATCAAAACTTCTGATTATGGAATACATCTCACTTATTGTTGATGCTTTTCAGATTTTACTGTTCGTTTATCTGGGATCCACTTCACTGTTTTTATTTATATTAGCATTCGCATCGCTATTTCCTCTTCGCAAAAAGAAGATTACAGACCCACCGTTGAAGCGGTTTGCTGTTTTGATTCCTTCTTATAAAGAAGATGCAGTTATTCTGGAAGTTGCTGAAGACGCTTGTAAGCAAAACTATCCCAGAGAACTTCATGACATCATTATCATAGCCGATTCGTTAAAGCCGGAAACTATCGAAACTATGCGTAAACTTCCGTTAACTGTAATCGAAGTTTCATTTGAGAAAAGCACTAAAAGCAAAGCTCTCAATGCAGCCTTTGCCCAACTTCCTTCCGACAAATATGACTATGCATTGATTCTGGATGCTGATAACATTATGGAGCCTGATTTTCTTAGAAAACTAAATGAAGGATTTGCCAGAGGTTATTTTGCAATACAAGGGCATCGAATCGCCAAAAACACCAACACACATCTTGCCGTATTAGATGCTGTAAGTGAAGAAATTAACAACAGTATTTTCCGAAAAGGGAATTGTGTGCTGGGATTATCCAGTTCTCTGATTGGTTCTGGAATGGCCTTTGAATATGAGCCCTTTAAAAAAATAATGTCAAATATAAAAGCAATTGGAGGCTTTGACAAAGAACTGGAGCTCTATATGACCCGTAACCGATTGATTGTGGATTATTTGCCAGATGCTTATGTAAAAGATGAAAAAGTACAGAATTTCGATAATTTCTCAAATCAGCGTCGTCGCTGGCTTTCTGCCCAATTCATCTACTGGCGAGCCACTTACCCGTCTGCAATTAAAGAACTTTTTACCAATGGTAATATTGACTTTTTCCTTCGTTCAAATATGCAAATGCAACTGCCACGAATTCTTTTATTAGGCTTCTCTTTCTTAATTTTTATTGCTTCATTATTGTTTGACAATGGAATCTTCCCCATTTTATGGAGCATTCACTTCGGGATGGTTGTGCTGGCTTTATTTCTGGCTATTCCTCATAAATATTATAGTTTGCAAACTCTTAAAGCAGTATTTTACCTCCCAAAAGGCTTCTTCTTTATGCTTAAATCATTGCTTTCTATCAAAGGAGCAAACACAACCTTTATTCATACCGAACATGGAACAACAGAAAAAGAAGAAAAATAACAGCCTAATCTACAAGAGTAACCGTACCCGTTCGGGTGTAAACTTCATCTGACCCAAATTGATAACTAAAATAGAAAACATAAACACCGCTTTCAACGAGTTCTCCTTGATAATGACCATCCCAACCTAGTTCAGGATTATTGGTTTCAAATAACATTTCACCCCAACGATTGAAAATAGCCAAGTAATATTTTGCTCCGGGGACAAAATCTCCTACAGGTAGAAAAATTCTATTAATACCATCGGGTGTAAATGCGCTGGGAAAATATATTGTCTTACAATTCTTTACAAAAATAAAATAGGAAAAATTACTGGAACACGAAACTCCATTCTGAGAATTACTGACAATCAAAGTATAGGATGTATTATCTTTGGGGGAGACTTCTATTGCATTCGAATTACCTCCCGTATTCCATAAATAAGTATAGTTCGCAGTTGATGCAGTTAAAATAGCAGATGCTCCCCGGCAAATTGTATCATGATCGGACGTGATCTGAACAATTGGGTAATCGATAACCGTAATTTGGAAAGAGGTATCCGCTTTACATCCAAAATTATTCGTAACATTCAAAGAATACGATTGACTTTGAGTTAATTTATCCGAAAAAGTATTCCCTCCCGGTATCGAATTCCAAATATATTGTGATCCTGTCCCTCCGGCAATTATATGAAAACTGTCATTTTCACAAATAGTAAAATCCCCATTAAGTGTAATAATTGGTTTTTGAATTATTGTTGCAGTAAGCTGGGTTGTGTCTGTACATCCTACTGTATCACTTACAATAACCGAATAATTAGTAGTAATTATTGGAGAAACATGAATTGAAGGTGTTGCTGCTCCTGTATTCCAAAGATAATTAGCAGCTCCACTGGCAGAAAGCGTTGCAGTATCACCTATACAAACCGAATCAGATAAATATTGAACAACAGGTCCCGGACTATACATAACGTTAATCGTATCATTAGCCTTACATCCAGCCTGAGTAGTTACTTTAACAAAGTAATTGCCTGCATTAATCACATTAATCTGAGGGGTAGTGGTACCTGTTGACCACTGATATGAAACAAACCCATTTCCCGGACTTAATATCAGGTTTTTCCCGGGACACAAAAGCGTGTCAGCCCCTAAATTTATATGAGGATTTTCAACAACAATATTAACTGTATCGATAACATCTATAACCTGAGCAAAATAGATATCATCTATTGCAAAATCGTTTCCAGATAACTGACTATTCTGGTTTTTGATAGAAATATTTGCAGAAGTATTTGATCCTGAATACCAAAGATTATAAAACATATTCCAACTACAATTAGTAGGGGTTGCATTAAATACCTGTCCTATCTGAACATTATTTACGAAGAACTGCAATTGAGCCGGATTACTGGAAGTAACACTTGTAAGCCAACATGAAAAAATATACGTTGTATAGGGAACTACATTTATTGTTTTTTGCCAAATATTTGCATTAGGGACTGAAGCACCATTCACAATCAGCATATTTCCTGTACCCGTTGTATGATCCTGACAAGCAATAAAATTGGGATGATATGTATTCGGGTTTGATCCAACATAATAAGTTCCCTCTGCCCATAAGTTTGAGTTATACGTATAATTCGAAGTAAAGCCTGTATTTCCCTGACTAAAATCACCATTTGCAACCAGATTATTAGAGATCCCTTGTATAGAGCAATAATAAGTGGTTGTTACCAATGGAACCGCCTTGACCGTTGCAAAGTTAGGATTGACTATTGTAAATTCAGGTGTCCAGAAATAATTGAATCCATAAATCGGAGTTGTTAAAATTGCAGTATCTCCCAAACAAATTGTATCAGTATACCCCGGTATTTCCAAAAAACGAAGAATCCTATCACTGGCTTTCAGTGACAATGACGCTATCATCATTGTTCCAAAAACAAATGCAGGCAGAATTATTTTACGTAAAAAAACGCCCATACCAATCATCCTAAATTGATTTAGTTCGGCAAATATACATTCAAATTAATTTGGTTATACGTAACCTTGAATATTTAACATTTTGATCCTATATACATATAGCCCTAATCTTTTTGATCACTATTTTTCATGTACCTGAATAAAAAAGGCAGCCCGAATAATTCGGGCTGCCTTTGCATTTAGTGTTAAAAAACTATTTCTTAGTGTATAAGAATCTTCTGAGTTACAATACCCTTATCTGTTGTAACACGTACAACATAAGTCGAAGGAATTAAATTAAGTGCAATATTTTCAGCATTTACCGTATTTACTGACTTATGGAATACTTGTTGGCCAAGCAAATTCATAATTGCGATGTCACGAATAATCCCATTGCTTTCATTCAAGACAATAAGCTGACTGTTTGCGGTATAAATCTTTAGCCCAAGTTGTCCATTTTCATTGATGCTTAGAGTTGCATTAATTGTAATTGTATTGGAAGTAACCGGACTATTTGTAACACAACTTTCATTTGAAGTGAGTTTACAATATACTGCATCATTATTCAGTGGATTATATGCAAAAGTAGAATTATTGGTTCCTACACCCTGATTATTTACTTTCCATTCGTAAACCGGAGCAGAACCTGCATGAGTTGCAGTGGCTGTAAAAGTAACCAGTGAGCCTGCATGAATAGTAGTGCTGTCGGCAGTAATTGCTAAAGTAGCCGTTACATTCGGACTTACAGTAATAACGTGAGGAATTGATGTTGCCGGACCATCATTACATGTCAGACTTGAAGTAAAAATACATTTAATAGTATCATTATTAGCAGGAACATACGAGTATTGGTAGTTGTTTGTTCCAACATTTGCGCCATTTACAATCCACTGGTACGATGGGGTTGTTCCTCCATTGATACCGTTAGCCGTAAATGTAACACTAACACCCTGACATGATGAAGTAACAGGATTCAACAATGATACAGTTACATGTTGAGCACTATTTTCGTAAACATACGCTGTTCCATTCATTGGAATAAATGAAGTGCCAGAAATAGCTTGTACAGTATAGTTTCCCGATGAAACATTATCCCACGTAAGAGCATTGCCTGTACCAGCAATGGGATTCCCCTGTGCATTTCCGTTACGGAATAACTGATAATTGTATCCTACCTGTGAACTGTCAAGTTTTACCTGAACACCAGATGGAATTGTCATTTGACAATATGATCCACCTCCAACAACATTGTAAATTTGAATAGGAGGAGTTAAAGAAACAATAATATTGTCAATTGATGCAGGTGGTTGGTCTCCATCTGAACCATCATTTCTCCAGGTGAATACAAGACGTTTTGTCTTTCCTGCAAGAGTATCAATATTTAAGTTTAATTCCTTCCAGTCCGTTGTATCGCCTAATTCAGGTGTAATGAATGATAAATTACTCAAAGAACCAGCAACCGGAGTTTGATCGATATTACACATAGATACTCTCAAATAATCGTAGATCGTAGATGAAAATTCTCCATTTGCCTTCCAGTTAAACCGAATATACACATGTGAAGCATTTGCAGGAAATTCGAAATCTCTGTAGATATGTGTAACCGATGATGTTCCTAATGTATATGTATTCGAAGTACCATTATCATTTGAAATGTATGCAGCCTGTTGTCCTGAATATGCACTTGCAGAACCAATGAACCATTTATTAGTTTGGCTACCATTTACTATTGTCCAATTATTATTAGGCGTAGTTTCAAAATCTTCAACAAAAGGATAGTTTAAGTTAGGCGCAACATTTGTTGTAAAGGTTAGCGGACCAATCCATAAACTTGTGTTACCCGTACCACAATTTGCCTGAACATATACACTATATGCTGTTGTTGGATTCAATCCTGTCAGAGTGTATGGTTTCGTTGTTACATTATTAACCATAGTCCCCGTCCCTTGGGTAAATCCCTGTGGGCCATATTCAATATTCCACTGAGTTTCATTCATACCTGTATTCCAGTTTAATACAGCCTGATTATATGTATTTGAAACTAACGTGAGGTTTGTTGGTTTTTGACATGAAGGAACTTCTGAGATTGAGAAATTATCAACGTACAAATCATTATCAGCATTCGAAACAGTTGATTCTCCGTACAAGGCAAATCTCACATTCCCGGTATAAGCAGGTAATGCAATAATTACGTGCGTTCCAGTTTTGGGAATATTATTCAATCGATATTGAGCAGCAGCAGTATTATTCCACTCTCTGAGAATGTTCGCATTTGACCAGGTTGCACCGTTATCAATAGAAGCAAGTAGTACAAACTTATCATCAGAACCAGTTGTATCAGCATTTGAAGAAGAATTGTATGCTGTAAACGCTACGTCAAATTCTACCTGCATTGGATTCGTACCTGCAAAATTAAACGCAGGAGAAATCAACCAATTCTTTTTATCTGTTCCATAAATGTTAATAGCAGCACTTGATGATCCCGTATTGCCAAATGATTTAGCAGACCACCCGGAGGATACAGATGTAAGAACTGAATTTGCTGTTAAAAAACCTTGTTTCTGGCTCCAACATGAAGGAGTAACTGTTGCAAACTCTTCCATTGTCGGGAATACTGTTGCAGGTGCACAGTCGGTTGTAAATGCGAATGGACCAACCCAGGTTGAAGATGATCCAGAACCACAATCAGCCTGAATATAAACCTGATAAGCCGTAGATGCACCTAAATTGGTAATTGTGTATGGTCTGTTGTTTGTATTAACTACAGTACCTGTACCCTGAGTAAATCCCTGAACGCCATATTCTATATTCCATGATGTTTCTGTACCATAAGATGTCCAGTTAATAGTTGCCGTATTATGAGTAGTATTTTCAGAAGAAATTGCATTAATTGGCGGACACTGAAGGGTCTGAATACTAATATTATCAATAGCGACAGGAGATTGAATTCCTCCTGAACCATCATTTCTCCAGGTAAATATCAGTTTTTTGACTGTCCCTGATAACGAACCGGGAAGAATAATGTTTGCTGTATTCCAAATAGTATCGTTATTATATGTTAATCCAACTTGGTTTGATGCAGATAGTTCAGTTCCTGCTACAGGATTTGCAGAAGGATCAACCAGGTAAACCTTTAAATGATCACAACAACTTTCTCCTTTTGCTTTCCAATCAAATGACAAGGTAAACGCCTGATTCCCAGTAGGGAATTCTATATCACGATAAACATGTACAGTAGAGCTATTTGTTATTGAATATGAATTGGTTGCGCCATTGTCGTTTGAAATATAAATTGAATTCATTCCCCCATTCGCTACAGCACTTCCAACATACCATTGGTTTGTTTGAGTCCCATTCACTAAAACGAATCCTCCGTTTGAGCTTTCAAAATCAATCGTTGTTGGTATAGTTAGCGGCTGCTGATATGTTGTAAATGTAAATGGACCTGCCCACGTACTTACGATACCACTAGAGCAATTTGATTGAACGTAAAAACTATAAGAAGTTGATTGATTTAATCCTGTAAGTTCATATGGTTTAGCTGAAATATTATTTACGACAGTACCTGTTCCTTGCGTAAAACCCTGAGCACCATATTCAATATTCCATGAAGTAGCATTACCTGCTTCATTCCAATTTAATTTTGCAGAAGAGCTGCTAATATTGGAAACACTTAATGTTGTAGGTTCTATACAGGGAGGGAGAGTTTCAATTTGTATGTCATCAACATAAACAGATTGATAACTGCTAGTAGATGTAAAACGGAAAGCAATGTACTTTCCACTTCCTGAATAAGTATTAAAGTTTACGGTTTTTTGACTCCAAGTAGAATTTGCCGTAAAACTTTCAATCTGCGTAAATGAAGCAGTATCGTCAGGATTTGACATAACTCCAATTTTGATAGAATAACTTCCAGAGCTATATAACCAGAATTTAACACGTACAGTATCTATTGGATTTGATACTGCAGGAGAAATCAAATATACATTCGCTTTAGAATCACTCGAGCTAGCTAAATATACTGAATTTGGAGCAGAATGATTTGTGGTAGATGTTGTTGCATTAGCAGAAGTACCATTTGAAACTATTTTTTTTGACCAACAACTTGGCAAAGCAGGAGTTGTTACTCCATCAAAACTTTCATTTAATGGTAACGTTACAGGATCGCATAGTGTTTTAAATGTAAACGGACCTGACCATGTGCTTGACGAACCTGCTCCGCAATTTGCTTTTACATAAAAACTATAATTTTTACTTCCCTGCAAACCCGTAATCTGATATGGTCTAGATGTAATATTGTTTATTATAGTTCCTGTTCCCTGAGTAAAACCAACTGTATCATACTCTATACTCCATTCAGATTCCGAACCTCCCAGATTCCAGTTTAAATCTGCGGAATTGTTTGTAATAGCTGGAACACTCAAATCAATCGGACAAGGACAGGCAGGTGTTTGTTCAACATGTACGTTATCAACATACCAACCATCGGCATTTGCTCCCTTGTAGAAAAATCCAAGATAAATAGTAGTTCCCGGATATCCAAACAGGGTGTAACGTCTAGAAGGAGACCATGTTCCTGGTGCAACCTTGATACTATCTGAAATTGGAGTCCATGAAGCAAGTGTTTTTGCACCCGTAGTTGAATAATATAAAGCGTGCTTCTTATAATCTCCCGGATATGTATTCTTTTCGAAGAAAGTAATATCAATAGAACCATTAGCAGGAACTGTGATAGCATTTGAAATCATCCAAATATCACCATAGTATCCACTATAAGCACAACCATCAGCTACTCCACCAGAAGTTGCAGTCCAACTATATGTATCCGATGATGAAGATAACCAGTTTGTCCATCCATTCGGTAATTCTGTTGTAGAGGTAAACGATTCTGTAAATGGTAAAGTATACGCAGGTGCTAACGTTTTTGCATTTGCCGTTTTTCCGGTAGGTGAATAGGTTGTACCCATTACAGACCATGCTTTGTAGAAATATCTTGTTGATTGCGTTAATCCTATATGACTTGTCAACCCGGAAGCAGGACCAATGTAAATCACTTTTCCACCTCCCGAAATTGAATCACCAATGGCATAAGAGCCTGTTGGAGTTCCAAATGTATTACTTGATTCCCACGCAACAATAATATCATCTCCTGTTACATTTGATGTTGCGGACAACCCAATTTCATTTAACCCTGTTGCGGTAGCTACCAGTGTTCCTGGTTCATCAAAAACTGTTGTGGCACTCGAAATTAATGGAGCTACAACATTATACTTTGGACCACCAATACATGATGAATTCATAGCATAAACTACAAACTCATATTGCATTTTAGGTTTTAATGATATCGATGTAAAAGTATTTTGACTAGTAACCTGAACTACTGTATCTGTTCCTAAAACAGCGTCCATGGCATAAGTGGTTCCATCAACAGGCAAGGTGGTGTGTGAAGCTGAAGTTGACCTTAGTATAAGATAGCCGTCAGCATCAGATGCATTTGTAAAAGTTCCTGTTATTGATGATGATGAAATATTAGAAAATATGAAAGAAGCTGCCTGTGTTGTAGGATTTACACAAGGTTGTGGTACTGAAAATGTGTATGTTTGTCCTGTTACAAAAGATTTTGCAGGTGAAGCAGAATTAAATACACAAATATCTGCAGAGCTTGTTCCAATTAAGGGATTTGCCCATGTTTCGGTTCCTGTAGAAACCTTTAGTACTTTAAATGATGTTGCAGAAGATCTTATTCCCACTTGAGGATAATATGAGGTAGAGTTAGCAGGACCTGAATTAAGGTTATACACAAATGAAACAGAACCATTTACAGTATTTAGCCTAACTTGAAAATCAAAATTTTCAGTTTTATTATAGCGTTTAAAATTAGTCCATTGAAAAACAATAGTATCTCCTAGCATTTCCCATCTAATTTCCGTCGAAGATCCTACTTTATCAAGGTCTGCATTAAATGGGCAAATACTAATGCCCGAGCCTGTGGATGTATTAATTGCATCATAAGAAGTAGTTGATGGAGCAGAACCTCCTAAATTTAATAATCCATTCGAAGTAACATAAGCTGTTGTGTAAGATGTTCCTGCAAATGTAAATGAAGGAATTGTAATGGCTAAGGAAGTCCAACTATCGAGAGATGTTGAACCTGATACAATCTGAGTTCCTCCTGTAATAGGAGTATAAACCCCGTTACTGGAAGAAAACGAATAGGTAGATGCTCCTTGTCCCCATAATATACTGCTGAAGACAATCGCAGCTAAAAACATGAATAGTTTTCTCATACGTTTAAATTTAGGATTAATAAATAAGTATGTATTGTATTAGTATTTAATGTATTATCCTTATTTAGCATAAACTTAAATTATGAATTCACATATAACTCAATTTCCTTTAACACTTTCATGCAATGGTCATGATCTAAATCGTTTTACATATATACATTATGCAATCAACCTGATAATAAGATACTTGAGTGATTTTATGTGGATTCTTTAACTGTGTTCGAAATTAGGAGATTTAGTAATCCATGCTAAAGATCTAAAAACGATTCAAATGTAAATACCTGGAAACGTGATTACTAAAAATAGTTAAAGATGGTGTAAATATTTTGTAATTTTACGTTAATTAATACAAAATACTGTATAACAAAATATTGAATAGAATCAGGGATACTTAACTATAACAAAAACACACTGAGAAATACTAAAAATAAAATAAAAATACTAAAATATCAATTTTTTGAAATAAAAATGCCTTCGAAAAAAGTCAAAATAGCACCATTTAACTATCAATCAGTCTCTTCGAAGGCAGTAAAAAATATGTTAAATATGAATTTTATTTATAAACCTCCTGTTTTCAGCAATGCAACACCCTAAAAACATTTACGCACCAAATTGTATAAATTCATCTGTTCTTCATCCATTTTGAGTAGGATGGATTTGGTGTTTTTGCTGTTTGGGAGCATATAACTGATTTGATACATATTGTGAGTAATCTCTGCAGCTTTCTTCAATGAAAGCGTTGATTGGTTTTCAAGTAAAGCTCTTTCTAATTCCTTGTACACACAATATGCCGTAAATGAAATACAAATGTGAGCCTCTATCCGTTTTCGTAACCTATGGAAAACAGGACGTATCCGGAGGTCTGTTTTTGACATTCGGAACGCTTTTTCAATATGCCAAAGGTTTTTGTAGCTATCAAAAACGGTATCATTATCCAGCTTTGTATTCGTTAAATAACCCTTTAAACCGTCCCAACAAACATCTTGAAGATACTTGTCTTTATCTATGGAAATATTGACTATCCCTTCCATTTTCAGGTATTTATTGTATCCCCGATTGTTGATATTGGCTTTGGTTAGCCTGCCCGATTTAATCCTCTTTTCGAGTCGTTTAAGCCCTTGCTCACGATTATAAAGGTCTTTAGAGGCACGTTTTTCGGAGTATTGCACAATTAGCCGACTGCCATTTGCTTTTTCAATAACAAAGAATTGGCCGTTGCTGTAACTTTGTCCTGTTATGAGGTTTCTAATCTCCTGCGGTTCGTTTTTTAGTCTTGCTCCCAAAATGTATTGGTAGTCTTTTCTTCCAATGCCTTTATGTTTTCTTTTGATAAAAGTCCACTGTCGGCAATTACCACGGGCTTATTTAAATTGAACTTTCCGGATATTTTCTCGATAAATGGTATTAGCGTATGTCCTTCGTAGGTGTTGCCTTCGTAAATATCGTAGCCTATCAAATACCCGCCAAGACCCACCAATAGTCCGATAAATATCTGCGGACATTGGTGTTTGCCGTCTTTAGAAAAACCCGTTTTGCGCAAATCATCCTCATCGGAAGCCTCAAAGTAAAGTGTTGTCATGTCGTAAAATACAATGCTCAAATTACCTCCCAATACCCGTAATGTATGATTGTAGGCTATTTGCTCGACTTGCAATTTCAGTTTGTCGTTCAACTTATCTAAAAAGCGATAAATGGAATCAACCTCAAGCGAAATTCCCTGATAGCGATAAAGATACTCTGTCGTTTTGAGCTTACTCAATGGAAATGCAAGTCGGGCTATGACCAATTGACGAAACATATCTTCGTTAATTGATTTAAAACCAATATAATCATATATCCTGCCAAAAATAAGTTCAGGACCTACCGTATGAATGTTGCTGTTGGATAACATTGCGAAGGCTTGCTCTATTTGATCATCTTGTTCTGATATAAAAAGTGAAACTTGTTGTTCCAAACGCTCTTTTTCTTGACGTGCTTGATTTTTCAACTCTTCAATATCTTGCAACATTGTTGCAGAACCTATCGTTTTGACCACCTTATATATGCCTCGTGCCTTGCTAACTATTTGAATGCTAATACTACCTGAACGATTTTTAACTTCACGTATAAACATAATATTTTTCTTGCAACACCCAAAAATAATAAATTATATTTGATTATTAAATAGTTACAGGGTGTTGCAGGAAAAATGCGGAAAACAGGAAAATGCCTTCGAAAAAAGTCAAAATAGCACCATTTAACTATCAATCAGTCTCTTCGAAGGCAGTAAAAAATATGTTAAATATGAATTTTATTTATAAACCTTAATTTCCACCTCACCATTTAATACCATTAAGCCATTAAAAGCAAGTGCTTGCATTTCATCTTCGCCTGGATAAACATGAACCGGAGCAAGATGTTGCACTCTTTCAATTACCGCATTTACAAACGGTTTCCCATAAGCAATGCCTCCTGTAAGTAAAATTGCATCCACATTCCCGTTTAATACAGTTGACATAGCTCCGATTTCTTTTGAAACCTGATAAGCCATAGCATCCTGAATCAAGCGTGCTTTATCATCGCCTGAATCGGCAGCTTTTTCAACAACATACGCATCATTAGTTCCCATATACGCTACATAACCACCCTGACCGCAAATCATTTTCTTGATATCGTCATGAGTATATTTTCCGCTGAAACAAAGCTTTGCCAATGCACCAACAGGTAATGTTCCTGATCTTTCTGGCGAAAACGGGCCTTCACCATCGAGGGCCTGGTTTACATCTACAACGCGTCCTTCTCTGTGAGCACCCACACTAATTCCACCTCCAAGATGGGCAACTATCAAATTCAACTCTTCATAGGTCTTATTCTGTGATTTAGCATGTGTACGAGCAATTGCTTTCTGATTTAACGCATGAAAAATAGAAACCCTTTCGAACAAGGGATGCCCTGAAATGCGTGCAATATCATCCAATTCATCTACTACAACAGGGTCTGCAATAAACGCTTTTGCTGTACCAATTGTTTTTGCAAGATCATGTGCAATTAACCCACCCAAATTACTTGCATGTTGACCCAATATACCTACTTTCAGATCCTGAATTAAAGCCTCATTTACTTCATAAACCCCGGAAGGAATTGGTTTAACCAAACCACCTCTGCCTACGATAGCTTCAATTGAACCTATTTCTATTCCTGCATTTTTAAGCTCGTCCAAAATGATATTTTTACGGAATTCATACTGGTCCGTAATTTTCACAAACTGTGCAATTTCCTCTGCTGCATGTTTAATGTTTTTGAGGAAAATCTGTTTCGATCCTTCGTAAACCGCAATTTTTGTTGAGGTTGAGCCTGGGTTAATCGCTAAAATCTTTTTCATATCTCTGTATTATTATTTCAAACTTAACTAAACCGATATTTAAAAAGCCAAAAGTATAAACTTCTGACTTTTTAAATAATAAACATTACAAAATATTTAATTGCAACTATTCTTAATTCTATTTTGCAGTCAATGCAGCCAAAGCTATTGAATACAATTTTGTTTTTGCACTATCTCCTCTTGAAGATAAAATTGCCGGAACTTTTGCACCAACTACAATCGCACCTAATTCACCACCACATAATTTTGTGTGCGATTTATAAAAGACATTACCGCTTTCTATGTTTGGAAAGAGTAAACAATCTGCATCACCAGCTACTTCTCCACCCAATTTTTTAATTTCAGCCGATTCTTTATCAATTGCCACATCTAAAGCCAAGGGGCCATCAATGTAAGCACCTTTAATCTGCCCTCGATCAGCCATTTTTGAAATTATGGCAGCATCAACACATGCCTGCATACTTGCTGACATTTGTTCTGTAGCCGCAAGAAGCGCAACTTTTGGTTTATCAATACCCAATGCTTTTGCCGTTCTGATCAGATAATTGGTGATAGTTATTTTCTGTTTTAAATCCGGATTTGGAATAATTGCAACATCCCCTACAATCAATAATTTATAATAGCCTGGATTTTCAGCAACCGTAATATGAGTAAGAATAGCATTGGGTTCCATTAAACCATTTTCTTTATTCAGAATTGCTCTCATATACTTATCTGTGCTAACAAGACCTTTCATTAACAGGTTTCCTTTACCCTCATTTATAAGCTTAACTGCTAAAAATGCTGCTTTCATTTCATCTGCTTCCTGAACAATCTGAAATTTGTTCACATCAATATTCTCTTCAGCACAAACCTTACGAATTGTTGCTTCGTCACCAACCAACGTAGCTTCAACAATACCCATATCTACCGCATGACTAACTGCATCGAGAGTATGAGAATCATTTGCATATGCAGCAATTAAGCGTTTTTTCTCTTTCGCCCTCAGGGCATCAAACATTTGATCTAGTTTTGTGATCACCATTTCTTATTATATTTTTTATGTTGACGTTAAATCTGATCTCTTAATATGCTATGATTAAGCATTTTAATACCTAAAATTCCGGCATCAAAGGTAGTGATTATTTTCGAATAACAAAGAGGCAATCCCTCATTTCGGAAACTGCCTCTATCTATTGAAAATGATCTAATTACACTATCTAAATCTTTACTTAACTAAAATTAGTTTAGTTGTCAATGAATTACTTTTTGTTTGTAATTTGCAGAAGTAAACACCCTTGGGCAAATTTTGTGGGGTAAACATAATTGTATGATCTCCTTCTTCCAGATAAGAATCACTCAGAGTCATTAATTCCTTACCTGTTAAATCGTAAACTTTTATACTTACGTTACCATCTTCCGGAACTTGGAAATTAATCTGTGTTGAATTCGTAAAAGGATTCGGATATGCATCTAATGTCAATGCTTCTTTATGAATAATAGGATTTACCCCAATCCCTGATTCAATAAATTTGGCATTTTTTATCGAAATCGAGAAGTTTTGATATGTTGAATAATCTCCACGTTTTGTAAATGTAACAGCAGTTACATCACTCGGATCAAAGTTATACAAGCCCTGATAATTTGTTAGTTGGCTAAACGGAATGGTATAAACAATGGGTTGATTGGTAAGATTTATCGTTGTTCGATATTGCTGCGACCAATTATAAATACTTTTTTTACTGATAACCAAATCAAAGCTTCCGGTACCACTAGCTGTAAATTCAATGGATCCATAAGTTGAAAGATTAACCGGAATATTTGCTACTTTGAGGCTTCTGAAAAGCGATGCGTACGTTTTCACAGTTCCGCTGAATGTTGCATCACGTTCTAGGTTCAATTCATTACTCGCTGAAGAGGTTGTTTGTTCAACTGTTTCAAAACTTGATTGGGTTGCTCCTGTTATATCATAATCCGTTCCCCATGGGCCATCTGCATAATAGAGCACGTCCATTCCTCCACTGGCATCATTTAAAATTGAAAAACCTGCATCAAAAATGTAATTGGTATTTAATTCCACCTGTAATGACGGATCCGGAGTAATATTGATTATCGTATCAAAATGAATTCTTGCACCATCTTCAATTTTTGATTTAGATCCGAAGAAATACATCGAAGTAGCTTGTGCTGAATTTGAGATATTGAGATGAAGTTTCCCATTATTATAATATCCACTTTTTACATACGTTAATGGAATTGCTGCCGGAAACTTATTGATATACTGAACATTATACTGCTGTTGAATTGAAGTTAAGATTGCATTTACCATATTTATTGTATAAGCTTCAGAAACAGACCACACCTGAAAATTGAGAACAGGCTGATTCCCAAGAGGAACATATTGCTCATTATTCCATTTATTATCAACAACATAACCTTCTGTCGTTTTATATGCTACAAAACTAATTGCATAGTCAACTGTTCCGTTGTTTTGAACTAAATGAGAGAGAATAAATGGGTTCCCCTGAATCATTACATGAGCATTCTTTTCAAGAACAGCACCATTTAAACGATCGCAAATCACTTTGGTATGATTATAAACTGAGCCAGGATTAGTTGCAACGGCAAAGATTACAGCCTTACGATTATTTAAGGAATTAAAATAGTCAACAGAGAAAACCTCAATTGCATTTGTTACACCAATCAGATCAACAGGAGTTGTGATAAAAGCGGAGGATGATTCAGGACCAGTTTGTGGGATAAAATTGATAAGTTCGGTATTTTTCGCCCCACCTGCCTTTGTGACAGGCACCAGGTTATTCAATACATCTTCACGAACAAATGGAACGAGGCTGTTACTACTTTCGTAATTAACTTGCTTTTCTGTTAATCGTTTAAAATTCCGTTTTGCAAGTAAACTGGCAAGATTTCCATTGCTTTCCAAACCTCCATTATTTCCACCAGAAGAATTTGTAGCTGTTACCCCGGCAAAGGCTTGATTGTTAAGTAAATTATCATCTACTTGTGAATGTCCGAGCAATTTTACCTGATTATCACCCGATGCTGTAACAATTGCAGTAATTGTCAATATGGCACTATCCATCGGTAATAACTGAGGTATCGTCCAAATTCCTGTTACATTATTATATGTTCCTATCGTAGATGTGCTTGATATGTATGTAAAAACAGAAGGGAGTGTGTCCAGAATTGAAACATTTGTTGTTGGATAAACTGAGCTGAAATTCTTTGAATGGATCGTAAATATTACTGTATCATTTATATTAATTGACGGTTTATCTACAATCTTCGAAACACCTACATCAACCGGACATCTTGGTGAAGACGTACTTACAGTAATTGATTTCCCGTTCAAATTCCAGATTACGGAGCTTCCTGTAAGCAGATAGTTAAACGCATTATGATGAATTCCTGCTAAAAATATCGTGGGTTGTCCCTGGCTTGCAGGTCCGGGTACGAATTCATTACTCAACCCGATTGGAATTACAACTGAATTAGCATTAGGATTTTCATAACCCATAACTGCTGTCAGAGTTCCATTTGTATTTTCATATACGCAGTCCAGAAAAGGAGTTATGCTATCTGGAAGTGTATTTGCGTAGACAACAGGGCTGAATTCAGATGTATTTTGATTCAGAGTAGCTGTTGAAGTAATTATTGTTCCTACCTGTAAACTAGAAGGACGGGCAAACTGAAACGAGAAGCGGGTAGTAGAATCTTTTCCCTGACTTATACCATTTACCGGAACAGGCCCATAGCTACCCCATGAATTATCATTATCGTTAACAGAACCTTCAGCAGCCGCAAAAAGGTACGTTTTCCCCTGTGGATAGAGTTTAGAGGTAATTGTATCACCAATAAAAAACTCTACCAAACTACCTGGTCGTGCAAACCCTTTAATTACAACTGTATTTTGATAAAGATCAACTTTTTCAATAACAGGATAATTGATAAGTTCATTTCCTCCAGCATCGAAATCGCCGGTATCATTAATCGTATAAAATGGATAACTTCCTCTTTTTGCGTTTTGAGATGCATTTATTAAGTCAATTCCTAATTGCCGGGTAGGAAGTAAGCCGGATATCATATAATTGCTTCCATTTTCGAATATTGAATTTTGAGAAATTGTATTCTGCAAACTACCGGAAGTAATTATAATACCTGCACCCCGGTTATTGTTCATAATATTCTTCGTAAAGAGAGATCCTGTACCATATACCCTGATGCCGCTGTTTTCATTGTCCTGAAAACCATTGCTACGAATTGTATTATTTACAACCAAGTGGTTTCCTCCCGTTAAATATAAATCAAGACCCTGACCACCATTGTTATAAATCAGGTTTCTTTTAACAGTAGCATTTACAGATGAATACGCAATATCTATTCCATCACAAAAAGTCTGATTAAATGCATTTTCCATCACTTCATTTCCTTCAATCAACCAATAGTCAGATCCTTGATAAAGATACAAACCCATTGATTTCGACCATGCAACAATATTATTTCTGATAATACCTGAATCGGCATAGTAGCTTACAACATTAGCCGTTCCAGTTAAAAATGCTGAATCAGGTTTTGCTATAACATCTGCAAACGTTCCCAACACATTGTTTTCAATTAATACTTGTTTTACACCTCCGCCATTAATTACAATGTTCCCCTGATCAATCGGAACTGCATTTGTTACTCCAAAACCATAAATTGAAAATCCTTTAATTACTACTCCGGAAGCTCTGATATAAAACCCCCATTTCAAACCACTATAATCCACAATTTCTATTTCTGGTCCGTCAACCCTCGAAAAAGGTAACTGTTCTACACCAACCTCTCCCCCGCTTCCCAACATCACAGGATTCGTATTTCCGGTAAATAAAGATTGTGAAGATCCGTCGATTACGAGTCCGGATTTGGTAATAACAGGTAATTCGGGGGACAATATTTTGATTGTAAAAACCCCTCTGATAGAGTTATATCCAGGATCGGTTACAGGAATATTAAACCAAATAGTATCTATTCCGGATGTAGCATTAGCCTGAGTAATAGCATCTCTAAGAGACCCTGTACCAGCATTTTGCGTATTTGAAACAAATATTTTCCCTGCAAAAACGCTCTGCATTATAAAAAAGAATGCAATGAGCAGGTATATGAATTTCGTTTTCATGGTGGATTATATTTACTATTTATAACTACAAAGATAATACCAAAAAAACATTTTGCGTATTTACACCCAAATAATCAATATATCCAAAATATTTTTTAGATTGAGTACAACCATATTCCTTGAAATGTATGTTGCATGCATTTTTCTAAACAAAAGAACAAAGCATACTACATTTCACTTGGAATAAGCGTTTATCTGTAATATTCAAGCATTAGAGAGATCGCACGACGACAAACAGGACAAAATTGGTTGTAATGGACTGACTTCATTGTACAATCAATCATAGGGCGGTAAACTCCTTTCTCAACATAACCACCTCCTTCGTAAACACCTACAACTGTTTCATTTTCTTTTGACACCAAAGTTGGGACAGAGAGATCTGCTTTCAGCATATTTTTCCATTTCTTTTCAAATGCAGCAAGTGTTGTAAGATTTGGCTCCCATGGTTCTATGGTTGGTTTATAAAAGTTCTCGACAGATACCTGTGAGGTATAATATTCATCACCAAGTCCGGCAAACTGATGTCCGAATTCATGAGTTACCAGAAAATTGGCATTCGGATTTCCTGCCGCTACTGTACTATAAAAATTATAAATTCCACCTCCGCCATATTTATCTGTATTACAAACAATAATAATCTGATCATACGGAATTCCTGCAGTAACGTCACGAAGCAATTTATGGCTCAAGGTCATCAGATATCTATCTGAATTAATGGTATTGAAAGATGTTTCAACAAGCGTTTTTCGAACAATCTTATTCTCAGGATCTGTAATCCCCGACTCTTGGGAAAATGCAATTAAACCATTGATATTTATTGCTTGTTTATACGCATCAAAGGGTGCGCAATTAAGCATATAATCCGAAATTGCAGCAAAGTCTTTCAGCATTTTTCCTTTTTCTGCTTCAGTGTAGCCATCCGGAATTAAAAGAATATCAAGAGACTTATGAATATCAGCAATCCCTTGTATTTTCGTAACAACATATCTGGGTTTTTGAACAATCTTATACTGCTTTGATGCAGGATTAAATTTCATTTGCTCAACCTTAAAAAAGACATCCAGGCTATCGCGGCTGTAAAACTCTATTCTTATTTCATTTTTCGGAAACGGAATCAGCACTGATTCCTGAAAATTCCCACATGCCTGATGTGCAGGTTCTGTTGTTCTCCATTCAGCAAACAAAGACGAAAATCCCCGTGAATAAATTAGCTGATTACTCTTTTCATCAAATACCTTCACCATGAATTCGCCGTAATAAAATGTGTCAATCAGATTAATTAAGCTACCAGCCCACTGCCCTTCTTTAATATACTCATCGAGCGTAAAATATTCATGTTCATAATTGCCCGAATGAAAAAAATCTATTCGTAAAGTTTTGTCTTCAAAATGGCTATTAAATTGTATCTGTGCAGAAAGCGACAGATAGAAAAACACAAAGAACGAGATAATTGCAATTGTTTTTTTCATGGTACAAATCATATTTCTGGTTGCGAAATTAACATTAAGCTTTACGAAAATGTTGTTGTTGTCTATTTTTTTTAACTTTGCACTCTCAATGCTGATGGAAAATATGAAGTATTACATTCCATTTTCGCCAAAGCAAAGGTATTTAAACCTTAAAGAACGAGATAAATTCCACTGTCAAGCTGGAAATTAGTCTTTATTCATATTCTGATTTCCGCAAACAGCATATAAATTGGTTCCCTCAGCAAAATTTTATTTATCTCAAAAACATTTATATCATGGAATTACCCTTCGCAGAATCATATAAAATAAAAATGGTTGAACCTTTGCGCAGAAGTAGTCGCGAAGAACGTGAAATTTGGATTAAGCAGGCAAAATATAATCTTTTTAATCTTAAAAGTGATCAGGTATTTATTGATTTACTTACCGACTCTGGAACCGGAGCTATGAGTGACCGTCAATGGAGTGCACTTATGCTTGGTGATGAGAGTTATGCAGGAGCATCTTCATATTTTAATATGAAAAATGTCATCAAAAATATCTTGGGCTTCGATTTCTTTTTACCTACACATCAGGGTCGTGCTGCTGAAAATGTTCTTTTCTCTGTCCTGGTGAAAGAAGGGGATTATATTCCCGGAAATTCACATTTCGATACAACTAAAGGTCATATTGAATTCCGTAAGGCTCATGCGGTTGACTGCACTGTTGATGAAGCAGCTATTACCGATTTGATACTTCCCTTCAAAGGAAACGTTGATCCGGCTAAACTCGAAAAAGCCGTGGCCGAACATTGTGATAAAGTTCCTTTTATCATTATTACGGTTACCAATAACACTGCCGGTGGACAGCCTGTATCAATGGAAAATCTGAAACAAGTTCGTGCTATTGCCGACAAGTATAACAAAATAGTAATCTTTGATTCTGCACGTTTTGCCGAAAATGCTTACTTTATCAAAACCCGTGAAAAAGGATATGAAAACAAAAGCATTAAAGAAATTGTAGCCGAAATGTTCTCGTATGCGGATGTAATGACTATGAGCTCTAAAAAAGATGCGATTGTGAACATGGGTGGCTTTATAGCCATGCGCAGCGAAGATCTTTTCCGCAAAGCAAGTGTATTCAATATTATGTTCGAAGGATATATTACTTACGGAGGTATGTCGGGTCGTGACATGAATGCACTGGCAGTTGGCTTAGATGAAGGCACTGAATTTGAATATCTGGAAACACGTATTAAACAAGTTGAATATTTAGGGAATAAGCTGGAGGAATATGGTATTCCATTCCAAAAACCGGCTGGTGGTCATGCTATCTTTTTAGATGCAAATAAAATATTACCAAATGTTCCAAAAGAAGAGTTCCGCGCACAAACTTTAGGAGTAGAACTTTATGTTGAAGGAGGGATTCGTGGTGTAGAAATCGGCGCAATTCTTGCCGACCGTGATCCGGAAACCCGTGAAAACCGTTACCCGAAACTGGAGCTTCTCCGTCTTGCAATCCCACGTCGTGTTTACACAAACAATCACATGGATGTTATTGCTGCTGCATTGAAAAATGTATTTGACCGTCGTAATGAAATTACCCGCGGTTATAAAATCACCTATGAAGCACCAATCATGCGCCATTTCACGGTGGAACTTGACAAAGCATAATATCTTTATCATCAATAACGTAAAGGCCTCCCATAGAAAAGGAGGCCTTCTTATTTTTCTTAAAATCCATTAGACCAATAATAATTGCCTCTTCTACCATTTCCAGCGTAGCGTTGTGTACTTTATAGTTCTTAACACAATTTAAAATCCTGAGGGCTCTTTTTCGTTACCTTTGTTCTTTTATTAAACAAAGAATCTATTTATGAAAGAATACCGTGGAAAGCTGTTTCTGTTGGATGCAATGGCGTTAATTTATCGTGCATTTTTTGCGCTCAATAAAAACCCCCGTATCAATTCCAAAGGATTGAACACTTCAGCAATCCTAGGTTTTGCCAACACCTTGTATGATGTGTTAAAAAATGAAAAGCCTACTCACATTGGAGTAGCATTCGACACATCTACTCCCACTCACCGCCATCGCGAATTTGAAACTTATAAAGCTCATCGCGAAGCTATGCCTGAAGATCTCTCGATTGCCTTGCCTTATATTGTGAAGATGATTGAAGCATTTAATATTCCAGTGCTGATTTGTGAAGGTTATGAAGCAGATGATATCATTGGTACACTCGCCAAAAAAGCAGAAAGTGAAGGCTTTGAAATATTTATGATGACAAGCGATAAAGATTTTGGACAATTGGTTTCGGACAATATTAAGATTTTCAAGCCTGCCCGAATGGGCGACAAAGCTGAGGTAATGGGTGTTGCCGAAGTTTGTGCGAAATTCGATATCGAAAATCCATTGCAGGTGATTGATATGTTAGGGCTTTGGGGCGATGTATCGGACAATATACCCGGAATCCCGGGTGTAGGCGAAGTTACTGCCCGTAAACTTATCAAACAGTTTGGTTCTGTAGAAAACATGCTCGAGCGAATAGATGAAATTGAAAATGAAAAGCTTCGTGAGAAAGTAAAAACATATGCACAACAAGCCCGCGATTCTAAATACCTTGCCACCATTCTACTAGACGTTCCTATTGAACTTGACGAAGAAAAACTTCGGCTAAAAGACCCTGATCGTGAAGAATTGCAACAACAATTCAAGGAACTTGAATTTACCGCTTTCGCGAAAAGAATCTTTACAGATATATCGGTAAGTGATGTTGTAAAAAGACCAGCAGCCAAAGCATCATCGGCTCAATTTGATATGTTCGGAACAGAAGAACCTGAACTTTTTGTTCAAAACAACTTTAATACTATTGAAAATACTCAACATCAATATTATCTGGTTGACACAAAAGAAAAACGTGCCGATTTAATCTCAACATTGAAAACCGTAAAAGAGTTTTGCTATGATACCGAGACTACGGGTTTAGATGCACACGATTGTGAACTTGTCGGGCTTTCGTTTTCTATTAAAGCGCACGAAGCCTGGTATATTCCTGTTCCCGAAAATCAAGCCGAAGCTCAGCAGCTTGTAGATGAATTCAAGCTGCTTTTCGAAGACGAATCTATTGGCAAAATTGGTCAAAACATGAAATTCGATATTGCCGTTTTGAGTAATTACGGTATTACGGTTCGTGGATCATTGTTCGACACCATGCTTGCCCATTACTTGCTCGAGCCTGATATGCGCCACGGAATGGATGCACTTGCTCAAAACTATCTCAATTATATACCGGTTTCAATCGAAACACTCATTGGTAAAAAAGGCAAAAATCAACAAAGCATGCGTTTGGTTGATCTGGAGCAAATTAAAGAGTACGCTGCTGAAGATGCAGACATCACTTTTCAATTGAAAGAAACTTTTGAACCAAAACTTGCCGAAGATTTCACCCGGAAACTCTTCGACGAAGTAGAAATGCCTCTGGTTCCTGTTTTGGCATCCATGGAAGCCGAAGGCGTTCGGATTGATCCCGAGATGCTCTCGAAATTCTCTGCCGAACTAGCCACAGATATCCGCAAAATCGAACTCGAAATTTATGAGCTGGCCGGATCAAGTTTCAACATAGCATCTCCTTTGCAATTGGGAAAAGTTTTGTACGACCATCTCAGAATTGTGGATAATCCAAAACAAACCAAAACCAAGCAGTACTCAACCGGAGAAGAAGTTTTGGTGAAATTAATCCACAAACATCCGATTGTACAGAAAATTCTTGACTACCGCTCACTCACCAAGCTTAAGTCAACGTATGTTGAGCCATTGCCAAAGCTGATTAGCGCCAAAACCGGACGCATTCATACATCCTATAATCAGGCTGTTGCCGCTACCGGACGTTTAAGTTCAAATAACCCAAACCTTCAGAACATCCCGATTCGTACTGATTTAGGAAGTAAAATCCGAGAGGCTTTTGTACCCCGGGCTGATGGTTTCACCTTACTGTCTGCCGACTACTCTCAGATTGAGTTACGCATCATCGCCTCGCTCAGCGGAGATGAAGCCATGTGCGAAGCATTCCGCTCAGGCGAAGATATTCACACGCAAACTGCGTCGAAAATATTCCGTATTCCCGTTGAAGAAGTTACTTCCGAAATGCGTCGCAGTGCGAAAACCGTAAACTTCGGCATTGTTTATGGTATTTCAGCCTTTGGATTATCAGAACGATTAAACATTCCCCGAAAACAGGCAGCCGACTTTATCGATCAATATTTTAAAACCTTCCCGGGAATCAAACGCTATATGGAATTAACCATTGAACAGGCTCGTAACCAAGATTATGTGCAAACAATTTTAGGCCGGAGACGGTATTTGCGCGATATCCATTCGTCCAACGCTAATATTCGTGGTTTTGCTGAACGAAATGCGATCAATGCACCCATTCAGGGATCCTCTGCCGATATGATTAAAATTGCAATGATCCGAATCTGGAATGTAATGCAGAAAGAAAATCTTCAGTCAAGAATGATCATGCAGGTACATGATGAGTTGATTTTTGATGTGTATAAACCAGAAACTGAACGCATCAAATCCATCATCGAAGAAGGAATGAAAAATGCATTACCACTCAATGTTCCGGTTGAAATTGAAATGAATACCGGAAATAACTGGCTGGAAGCTCACTAAAATATAATTTAAGCGCAGAGGCCAGCCCGTTTGGGCTGGCCTCTGCGCTTTTCAAGTTTGAATTTCTTTCTAGGTAAAAATAATCTGAGTGCCCTGGCCTCCACACATAGAATAGAAATCGCCAACTGTGATGATATCTTTCACATGTTCGCTCAGGTCTTCTTTTTTCAGTTTAAACATTTCTACTGCAAGTTTACAAGCATAAATTTCGCCACCACCCGCTGTAATCATGTCCATAAATTCGTCGACCGGAGGAATGTCCAATTTTTCCATCTGGCTCTTCATCATAGCCGAAACGCCCGCTTCAACACCTGGTAACATTCCAAGCAGTGAAGGGAAAGGCAAACCACCCGGCATCCGCATAGCAGGATTCCCAACAGTTCCGGTATGAAGTTTTTTCATCTGGTTTTTCGTGATCGCATCCAGGCCGAAGAAGGTAAAAAACACCTTGGCTTCAATTCCTTCCATCACCGCACCATTTGCCATTACCAAAGTTGCGTACACATCTTCGATGGTTCCTTTGGCACAAATGATACATACTTTCTTTAATGGATATTCTTCTTTATTTTCCATTTCTTTCATTTTTTAAAATTAAACACAACTTGCCGGTTTCGGAACACCTGCAATGCGAGCTGCTTTTTTCATAGGAGCACCCGGAAATAGCTGGTAAAATCCCTTGATGTCAACAATTCCTGATTTTCCAACACCCCGAATCGTAAGTGCTTCACCTGTTTTAAAACGGCTACGGATATACTCCAAAACTTTGATATGTGTTTCGGTTAATTCAAGACCTTCTTCTTTTGCAATGTCCAAAGCAACTTCTTTGGTCCATTGATCCGGATTGTTCAGATAACCTTCGTCGGTTACATCGAGGCTGATGCCTCCGTAAACTTTTACTGCCATAAAATATTGATTTTAAAATTGTTATTTAGTATTAGCTTTTGATATTTCTTTTAGTACCCGTAAAGAGTAGAATAGTGTTTTACGAACTTCAGGCGAATTTAACTCACCAAAAAGCTTCAGGATTGATTTATTGTCAAGTTTGTCGTCCATTTTAGTAGTCGCAATCACCATTGATGCGTTTTCGAGTGAGTGAATCATTTCGGGCTGAGAAAGATTACGTACCATATTCATCAGCGAGCTCATATTGTTACGCAGGTTTTGCAAATCTTCGAGAGTAAGGTTTTCTTTCAATTCTTTCATGAGCAACATCAGTTCCCGTGCATAACCAAGGTAGCCTTCACGTTCGAGTTCTGCCAGTTTATTGATTGCATCGAGACCAATCTGATGGAATATAGGAGAAGCATCTTTTACAAAGTCGTTTACACTTTCGAGCGTTTCGAGTAGTTCGTTAAAAGTACCTACATTTTTCACCAGCCGGATTGCCAGCTTTGCGAGAGCATCGCTGTCGAGTTCCACACCGGCTTTATCGAGAGCAATCACCGTGTTTTGAAAAGCATCTTTTCCCACGATGGAAACATCTTCGATTAGATCTTCCCACTGTTCACGGGTTCGGCGTTGCTGCTCAACACTCTCGAGCACAAGGTCGAGTTTGCGGTTGAGTTCAGCAATTTGTTGTTGAATATCTTGTTCTGCCATGGTTGCGTGTGTTTAGGTTAATGCAACTTTTTTCCGGCCATCGTCATCTTCGAGTCAATCGGCATCTCTTTGCCTTTGAGGAGAACATGCCAGTAGATCCATCGGAACATCAATTTTCCGTAATGATTCATACGGCTTTCCTGAAGCAGTGTAAAAGGTCCGATTCCGGGAAACGGAAATGAGCCAGGCAATGGTTCTGTATCATAATTAAAGTCAATCAAGGCTCCCTTACCGTGTCCCGTTTCAATGTAGCAATTAGAATGCCCATCAAACTGAGCGGTAAACGGGCGACCTTCTATCGCACAAAGCAGATTTTCATACATCACTTCAGAAGCAAAGTGAACCACCGATCCGGCTTTCGAAGTTGGAATATTGGAAGCATCTCCCAACACAAAAATGTTTTCGTATTTCTGCGAACGCAACGTATGTTTATCGGTAGGAACAAAACCCATATCATCACCCAATCCACTACGTTCAATCATTTCGGAACCTTTGTGAACCGGAATAGTAATTAATACATCAAACGGAATCTCCTGCTCGTCGTAGGATACAATTGCTTTCTTTTCATTATCAACCCGTTCTATGTAAAAATCAGGAATGATTTCAATATTTTTCTCAATCAAAAGCTGACCCAAAACTTTCGCTGCTCTTGGCTTGGTAAATGCACCACTTAACGGAGTTACATATTTGATATTTACCTTATCACGCATGCCGCGTTCGGTAAAATAAGCATCCGCAAAAAACACAAATTCCAGAGGAGCTACCGGACATTTAATTGGCATATCGGCAATATTCATCACCAAATCACCCCCTTTCCAGGTTTTGAAAAACTCGGACAGCGAAGTTGCACCCTCTATCGTATAAAAATCAAATATTTGTTTGTGCCAGAGTGATTCCTTCATCCCCGGGGTTTCTTCAGGAGCTATCCGTGTTCCGGTTGCAACAATCAGATAATCATATTTCAAAAGTGTTCCATCTTTCAGAAACACCTGGTTGTTATCTGCTTCAATTCTATCTACTTCCTGAAAAACAAGATTTACACCAGCCGGAATAAGATCCATTTTCGGCTTAATTACATCCTTTTTGGAATACATTCCGAATGGAACAAAAAGAAAACCCGGTTGGTAATAATGAATTTTACAGGTATCCACTAATGTAATATCCCATTCTTCGCGCTCGAGAGTTTTACGCATACGATTAGCCATAATCGTTCCTCCCGTCCCTGCTCCTAAAATCAAAAGTTTTTTCATGGTTTAATATTTTGAGAACATAATATCTTAAATCAGGATGGCACAAATGTATGGATAACATATCTACAAATGCAAATTTATAGATATGATATATATCATAGAAAAACGGGAAGGAGAGCCCTCTGGTTTTTGATTTGTAAGAAAAACACTGCTGAATCTGATTTTGCCCTGTATGGAAAATCATCCCGAAACTTTTTTTACCTTTACCCCTTCAATTCTTAAACTGCATTTACATCCATGGATATCGACATTTATCTTGAACCTTCGAAAATTACACCAGAAGATCTCTTTCTTCATGATAAGCGTGAACGTTTAGGGCACTTCATTTATCCCCATACTTCCGAAAAAGGAATTCCTTCATTGGATGGAATAAGTCTGGCATTAGTGGGTGTGCATGAAGGCCGCAAATCGATGGGAAATAATGGTTGTACCGCTGCTCCTGATGCGATCAGAACAAGCCTTTATTTATTATTCCCGCCGGTAGCAAAACCCATGATTGCTGATTTGGGAAATATTCGCAGAGGGAACAGTGTTGAAGACACATGGTTTGCAGTTACCGAAGTTGCTAGCTATCTTTTGAGAAAAGGAATTATCCCCATCATTCTTGGTGGAAGTCAGGATATTACCTGGGCCGTTTACAAAGCCTATGAAAAGATCGGACAAGTAATCAATATCCTATCAATTGACAATATGTTCGACCTGGGAGATACAGAAAGCGAACTCAATTCGGAAACATGGCTTGGAAAAGTAATTACCAGTCAACCCAATTATTTATTCAATTACACCAATATCGGATATCAAACTTATTTCACAGATAGTGAAGCAATTGCTTTGATGGACAAGCTCTATTTTGATATTTGCCGTTTAGGCGTAGCCCGAACAAAAATGAGTGAAACCGAACCATTACTTCGAAATGCTGATATGATTAGTTTCGATATTTCTTCTGTGCGTTTTTCCGATGCATGTGGAAATGCAAATGCAACTCCTAATGGTTTTTTTGCAGATGAAGTTTGTCAAATGGCCCGTTATGCAGGATTAAGCGAAAAGCTCAGTACAATCGGTTTTTATGAAATGAATCCGGAATATGACCGTCAGGGACAAACAGCAATGGTTATTGCTCAAATGATCTGGTTCTTTATTGATGGTTTTTTTAACCGCAAAAATGAATACCCATATAAGGAAAAAGACCAGTTTAAGAAGTACTATGTTTCGATTAAAGACAATACACACGAAATAATATTTTACAAAAGCCCCAAAAGCGATCGTTGGTGGATGGAAATACCCAGTGCACGAAATGCCGATGAGAAAATAAAACGACATTTTATTGTACCATGCTCCTACACCGATTATCAAACAGCTCTGGAAGACGAAGTGCCTGACCGTTGGTGGCAATTTTATAAGAAACTCGTGTAGCAGAAGCCGGAAATTTTTCCTTACTTTTGCCCAAACCTACCTTTAAATAACAAAACCAGCTATGAGCGAAGACTTTTTTCAGGGATACAAGGGTGCCGCCCTCGAAATGTTGAAAAAAAATAACGTACGTGTTTGGGGACAAGCCGTTGTTGAAACCAGTCGCGGACCTTTTACCGGTACTATTCTCCCTCGATCAGAAAATGATGACGATCAGCATATTGTCATGAAAATTATTACTGGTTACAACGTCGGAATTGATATTTCTACAATTACCGATATGAAGGAAACCGGTTATAAAAAAGCAAACTACAAAATTCCTGAGAAAGAGTTTCCATACACACAGGGATTACCAAAAGTTAAACTAATCGGAACCGGAGGAACCATTGCTTCACGTCTTGATTACCGAACCGGAGCTGTAATTCCGGCATTTTCGCCTGGAGAACTCTATGGAGCTGTCCCCGAATTGGCAGATATTTGCAACCTTACCACCGAAAAAATATTCGCAGTTTTCAGCGAAAACATGGGACCGGAACAGTACAAAAAACTGGCGATCACCATTGGAAAAGAAATTGAAAACGGTGTAGAAGGAATTGTAATTGGTCATGGAACTGATACATTAAGCCATACTGCTGCAGCTTTAACTTTTATGGTTCAGAATTCACCAGTACCCATTGTTCTGGTAGGCTCACAACGCTCTTCAGATCGTCCAAGCTCTGATGCTGCACTGAATCTGATGCATGCCTGTACCGCAGCTGGTCATGGTGATATTGCCGAAGTAATGGTTTGTATGTTTGGGCCTACTTCCGACGAGTATGGGTTCCTGCATCGCGGAACACGTGTACGTAAAATGCACTCATCTTATCGTTCAACATTCCGAACCATCGGAGATACACCCCTTGCCACTGTTACCCGTAAAGGTGTAAAACCGTTAAAAGAAACATATAATCATCGTCGAAAAGATACCAAAGTAACTATTCTTCCTTATTTTGAAGAAAAAGTAGCGATTGTTTACTACTATCCTAATATGATGCCGGATATTATTGATTCGCTGGTCGACAACGGTTACCGGGGGATCATTATAGCCGGAACAGGCTTAGGACATATCAATAAGCCTCTTTACCCTGCAATTAAACGCGCATACGAAAAAGGTGTTCACATGTTTATGTCTGTTCAAACTCTTTGGGGATATTGTCATATGTTTGTGTATGATACAGGGCGTGACTTGATGGCTGCCGGAATAACTCCAGCAGAAAATATGCTTCCGGAAACGGCGTATATTAAACTGGGTTGGGTCTTAGGTCAAACCGATGACCGTGAAGAAGTGAAACGCATGATGCTCACTCCGATCAACGACGAAATAACACCCCGTGAACCTTACAATGGCTACCTTATTTATCAGGGTGGAGTTGAAGAAGTAGATGAATTTGTCCGCAAAGTACATAAATAAAAATACGTATATACGCAAAGAAAGGCTGTTCAAGAAACCACAACCTTAATATATTTTCCCGATTTTCGGGACTCCGCCTGACAGCAATAAATTGTCAAATTGAGTCCCGAAAATCGGGAAAATCTTTTTTACCAGAGGAAGGACTTTTCAGACAGCCTCTCTCTCTTTTAGAAAATACTTTTTGGAGAGAAATTCTTTCTATACTCTCTTAAATAAAATATCTTTGCAAAAAAGCAGTTATTGTTAAGTATCAAAGCGCTTACTACCTTGAAAAGAGAGATTCGAATACAAAATATCCTGATTCTTCTGGCCGTACTATTTATAATACAGGCCTGTTCAACGCGAAAAAACACCTTTACCCGTCGTGTATATCATAACATGACAGCTCATTATAATGCCTGGTGGAATGGAAATGAAAGCTTAAAGGAAGGGGTTAAAGCTCTGGCTGTAGCACATAAAGATAATTATACCGAAGTGCTTCCGGTTTTTCAATATGGAACAAAAGACGATGCGCAATCTATAAATCCTCAAATGGATCGTGCTATCGAAAAAGGTGCGAAAGTGATTAAAATGCACTCTATTTTCATCAAAGGGAAAGAATTTATTCGCTGGATTGATGATTCATACTTATTAATTGGGAAAGCTCAATTTTATAAACAAGACTATCTGGCTTCAATTCGAACATTTAATTATATCATTAGCCAATATAAATATAACGAAATCAGATTCGATGCAATGATCTGGCTGGCACGCTGTTATACACAAACAGGCGAATTTACCACTGCTGAGACTATGCTCGATCAGGTAAAAAATAAAATTGATGCAGGAGAAGCCCCTGAAAAGTATAAGAAGCATCTTATGCTTGCATACGCTGATTGCCTGATTAAACAGAAATCTTACTCTGCTTCAAAAGAGTATCTTTCGATGGCTATTGATTTAAATAAAAACTCAAAAACCAGAACCCGTTTACGTTTTATTCTGGCTCAGATTGCTCAACGCGGTGGAGATATGACTCAGGCCTCTGAACTTTACCGAAAAGTCATTCGTAAAAATCCTACTTACGAAATGGCATTTAATGCTAAAATTAACCTTGCAATGTGTTTTGAATCTTCAACCGGAGACTCTAAAGATATCATTAAAAAATTAAATAAAATGATCAGGGATTCCAAAAACAAAGAATTCCTTGATCAGGTTTATTATGCTCTAGCTCAGATTTATCTGAAAGAAAAAAACTACGATGAAGCAGTGAAAATGCTTCGTTTATCCGTAAGTTCAAGTGTTGCGAATAATAATCAAAAATCCTTATCATCACTTACCATTGCAGATATTTATTACGACAGAAATGATTACCTGAATGCGCAGGCATACTACGATACATCTCTTTCTTTTTTGCCTAACACATATCCAAACTATAAAACGATCAAGTCTAAAAGTGAAGTTTTAACCAAGCTGGTAAAAAACATAAAAATTGCAGAACTAGAAGACAGTTTACAAACAATGGCTTCATTACCTGATGCTCAGCGCTCTACAAAAATTCAGGAGGCAATAAACAAATATCGGGTAGAAAAAGCAGAAAAGAAGCGTCAGGAAGAAATGGGAAAAGGAGTGGGTCCAGCCATTAACACAGCGAGCCAATCCGGAGGTGTTTTTGGAAATAAAGATGCTAACTGGTATTTCTATAATCCGGCTACTCTTAACTTTGGATACAATGAATTTATTCGAAAATGGGGTAATCGAAAACTGGAAGATAACTGGCGTTTAAGTAATAAACAAGCTACTGATTTCGGTATTACCGAAAATAAAAAAGATGATGATGAAGACGCAGAAGAAAGTGCCGTTCGAAAAGATTCTCTTCCGAAAGGAGCAATGGATCCTGAAAATCCTTTGTTTTATTCCAAAGACATTCCAATTACTAAGGAAAAACTCGATCGTTCTAATAAAAAGCTGAGCGATGCGATGTTCAACATTGGTCTTATTTATTTTGAAGGATTAAATGACCCTGAAAAGTCAATCGAAGCATTCGAAAAATTTATGAAACGATTCCCTGAAGATAATCATACACTGAGTACTTATTATCAGATGTATAGAATTTATAATCAAAAGGAAGATGCGACGAAGAAAAAAATTTACAAAGATCTGATTCTTACTAAATTTCCAGAAAGTGATTACGCAAAAATCATTTCAGATCCGGAATATTATAAGCAAATTCTTGCCAAAAACAGTGAGTCAAAACAATATTATGAAACGACTTATAAATCTTTCCAGAAAGGAGAATATAATCAAACGATCAGTCGTTCACGTGAGGCTGATAAGACTTTAAAGCTATATAATCCCGAATCCGGGCCGAAATTTATGTATATAGAATCATTATCATTAGGGAAAGTATATGGTGTGGATTCTCTGTTATCCGGGTTTAACCGTCTGGCAAAACGCTATCCCGAAAGTGCAGCAAATGTTCTTGCTACACAGCTTATAGAACTCATTAACAAGAATTCAAACACACAATATACTTTTGCTTCAACTACTCCTGTAAAACCAAATTCATCTTCAAATACCAAAGTCGAATCAAAACAAGCCAAGAACAATATAACTCCAAATAAATCAGAGTCGAAGGAAGAGCCTAAGGAAAAGAAAGATTCGAAAGACGCTAAGGATCTCAAAGATACTCAGAACGAGCAAGTTAAAAAAGACGAATCTGAAAATACAGAATATACAGGTATTTACAAGTGGAAATCAGACGTTGAACAATTCATGCTGATTTCCGCCAATTCAAAAAAAATAAACATTAATATCCTGAAAATTAAAATCTCCGATTTCTGTAGAAAAAACAATCCAAATGATAATCTTGAGATAACAAGTATTTTACTGGATGAAACCAATCATTTAATTACTGTTTCAAAATTTTCTGATGCTCAGGCTGCCATGCAGTTTTACAAGGCAATCACCACCGATACTTATGTCTTTGGTTCAATAGAGCCTTCTACATATGAAATTTTTCCTGTTTCAACTGAGAATTTTCCAACGTTCTATCGTATAAAAAATACAGATGAGTATCTTCAGTTTTTTAAGCAAACCTATATGAAATTACTCAAGTAAAAGAAATCATATTGCAAGTTTAAAAATTCACTCCAATCGTTAAACGCATTCTAAAAATTGTATCTTTGCGAATCTTAACCTATAAAATACTTCGGTATGGCTAAAAATACAAACGAAGTCGATTTCAGTTCGATTAATATTCTGGGTTCAGGAACTACAATCCGTGGGGAAGTAATTGCCAACGGCGATTTACGCGTGGATGGGGAAGTTAATGGAACGTTGAATGTAAAAGGCAAATTGGTAGTTGGTACAACCGGAAGTGTAGAGGGTGATATATCTTGCCAAAATGCCGAATTTTCCGGAAATATCAAAGCGAATGTAACCGTTATGGAGCTCTTATCTCTCAAAAGTACTGCAAAGCTAATCGGAGATATTTCGGTCGATAAACTTTCTATTGAACCTGGTGCAGCATTCAGTGGAACCTGTAAAATGAATAACGTTACTCCCGGATATAACCACATATCGGGGAAAGATGAATAAACCAAATCCAAAAAAAAATCTTAACGACTATGCCCGCTACTCATCCCTTGCATTTCAGATGATGGCAATTATTGGTGTGGGTATTTTTGGCGGGATGAAACTTGATAAATATTTGGCATTAAAACGACCAGTCTTTACGGCATTGTTCTCCGTTATATCCGTAATATTAGCTGTTTATTACGCAATTAAAGATTTCTTAAAAAAATAAAACAATGAGAGAAACCTTGAAAAAATTTCTTGTAAAGCTCATTATTTACACTTTGACAATTTCAATGTTAGCCTTCGTAAATTACTTTGTATTACCTCCCAATTACATCACGCCCTCACTACCCTATCTGATTCCATTTTTCTTTTTAGTAACATTTTTTATTCATCGAATGCTTGTGAAATCGGCCGAAAAGAACTTCAGTTCATTCACCCGGACCTATATGTTAGCTGCTACAGCTAAATTATTGATATATTTTACATTTGTGATTGTTTATGCTCTTACTCATAAAGAAGATGCGATTGCATTTATTATCACATTTTTTATACTCTATCTGCTTTATACTCTGTTTGAAGTTGTTGAACTTAACAAACTGAAAAACAACACCAAGTAAGCAATTTCTCTACTGTATCTGGAATCAATACTATTTATTCTTTACAAAATTTGGGTTTGTAAGCTGTCACATATTATTTTAACAGTCTCTTTTCAGATAGTCATTTTATTTACTTTATTTTTGCTCTTCTAATAATCATGTTAAACAAATAAAAATGAAACAATTATTTAAGCCTTTCTACGCGTTTGTTTTAGGATTTGCAATTTTATTGCCAGGACTAACACAAGCTCAGGACACCGAAAAGGAAAAGAAAGATGAAGGATACAATTTTACAATTGTAAAAGAAGTAAAAGCTACTCCTGTTAAAAATCAGTACAAATCAGGTACTTGCTGGAGCTTTTCAACTGTTGCTTTTTTTGAATCGGAATTAATCCGCATGGGGAAAGGAGAATATGACCTTTCTGATATGTGGTTTGTTCGCAAAGCATACGAAGAAAAAGCAGCAAAATATGTTCGCATGCATGGCACAATCAACTTTAGTGGCGGCGGTGCAGCACATGATATTCCTCATTTATGGAAAAATTACGGTGTTGTTCCTGAAGAAGTATATTCCGGATTAAACTATGGTGAAGTAAAACACGACCATGGTGAACTTGACAAAGTTCTTAAAAACTATTTAAAACCATTGATTGAAGATGATGTAAAAAAGCTCACAACTGCATGGTTAAGAGGATTTAACGGGATTATGGATGCATATCTTGGAAAAACTCCAGAAAATTTCACATACAAAGGTAAAAGTTATACTCCACAATCTTTCGCAAAAGAATTAGGAATCAATCCTGACGATTATATTGAAATTTCTTCATTTTCACATCATCCGTTTTACTCCAAATTCATTCTTGAAGTTCCCGATAACTGGGCTCAGGGAGAAGTTTACAATGTTCCAATGGAAGATATAAAAGCCATTTTAGCAAATGCTATTAACAATGGTTATTCTATTGCCTGGGGTGCTGATGTAAGTGAAAAAGGATTCTCATGGCGCAATGGTATTGCAGTGGTTCCGGATGAAGATAAACCAGAAATTCAAGGAACAGAACGTGATAAATGGGAAAAACTCTCCGAAAAAGAAAAACTGGCTCAACTCTATAAATTCGACAAACCTGTAAAAGAAAAGGTGATTACTCAGGAAATGCGTCAGCAACAATTTGACAACTTTCAAACTACTGATGACCACGGTATGCAAATAGTTGGAATTGCCAAAGACCAAAACGGAAATACATTCTATAAAGTAAAAAACTCATGGGATGTTGACAACAAATATCAGGGTTATTTTTATGCATCTGAAGCATTTGTTCTCTTAAAAACAATGGATATTATGATTCATAAAGATGCTGTTCCAAAAGATATTCGCAAAAAACTTGGATTCTAAATAATCTATACATGTATTATTAAGAAAGGGGATGCCGGTTTAATTCTGCATCCCCTTTCCCGTTTTCTGGCTACAAACCACCGTTAACTGATTTGATTTTGAGATAGATTGAGGCTTAATACTTTTACAAAAAATTAAGCCTATGAAAACGATATTACTTTCGAGTCTGTTTTTCCTGTTCATTTTGTTATCAACGGCATTTTCTCAAATAAGCAGGGATACTTTAAATGTAAATAATATCAGAGCTATTTTTAAAGCCAACGGATCACATTTTTACACAACCGGATCTTCTCCAGATTTTGAATTCCCCAAAAATAGCGGAAAAAGCCCCCTGTCATTTTTAGGATTATGGATAAGTGGACGGACCATTCTTGGGCAAAATTTAGTTTCTGCTCCTTTATACGATTTAGCTGGAAATGAATATTTACCAGGGCTAATAGCAAATGATACAAATTATAATCTTTTGCATTTTAACAAAATATGGAAAATAACCCGTTCTCAAATTCAGTACCATCTTGCAAATAGCGGAATACCAGGATACATACCTCCCACATCAATTACAACATGGCCTGTACATAATTTTGCAAACGGAATAACTCCACTACCTCAGCTGGCACCTTTTGTTGATATAAACAATGACTCTGTTTACAACCCATTAACTGGCGATTATCCTCAGATGTTTGGAGATGAAATGCTTTATTATATCTTTAATGATAATACTTTACATCCTCAAACACAAAGCTCGCCAATGGGATTGGAAATAGAGGGCTTTGCTTGGGCATACAACACACCTTCTGATTCAGCCCTTTGGAACACTATTTTTATGAAATATGTTGTTCATAATCGTTCAACATCAACCTACGTTAATACCTATTTTAGTCTTTTTACTGACTTTAATATTGGATATGCCTTCGACGATTATATTGGGTGTGATGTTCAACGAAGTACTTTTTATGGATATAATGCCACACCCATTGACCATGGTTCATCATCCATAAGCTATGATAGTTTACCTGTTGCCCAAGGAATTACAATTTTACAAGGTCCGTTAATGGATCCTGATTTTCACGATAATCCATTCATGGACTATTCTCAAAAACGAATTTGTGATGAAAGTGTGAATGGCTCAAAGTTTGGAGATGGCATAATAGATAATGAGTGCTTCGGTCTAACAGGATTCAAATATTATACCAGCCCACAAGGATATTACCCAACAAATCCTCTAAGTACAAGCCAAATAATCAATTACATGCAAAATATCAGTGTAAATCCTGCACTTACGTATGGTGAAGATGGGGGTAATCCCTCTAATGTATCTGCTCGATTTATGTTTCCAGGAAACAGTGATACTCTAAACTGGGGGACAAACTGTACAGCTCCGCCAAATCAAACAAACTGGACGGAATCAACAGCAGGAAACTTACCTGGTGACAGAAAGTGTATCGAAACTATGGGACCATTAGTTTTAAAACCTGGTCAGCGTATTGAAATAAATCTGGCTTTAATTTCAGCGAGAGCATCAAACTACTTTCAGGATCCTATTCCTATTCTTTTGGAAAGAGTTGACAAAATCAAACTCTTTTACAGGAATAATCCAGGAAATTTCACAATTCAACCACTTGCTATCTCGAATTCAAAACCTTCACCAATAATAAACACATACCCCAATCCGGCTCAAAACAAACTTTGGATAAAAGGGCTAGATAAATTCTCGAAAGTATCTTATAGAATTGTAAATATAATAGGTGAGGTTATTGAAACAGGACAATTGCAAAATTATGAACCTATTTCGTTGGTAAACCTAAAAACAGGATTATATTTTATTCAGTTAATTATTGACGACCAAAAGTATACAACAAAATTCATTAAATATTAGGCTATCGTGCCTTTGTATTCATCCTGTCTTTGCAAGTCCGGTAGTTCTCTTGCCTTAATGTTGTTTAAACATTCTACCGGACTTTATTTATCCTAAAATTACGCATTCGAAGCAAAATCCCATGTAAATGCGTATATGTATGTTACCAAGCTGTTATTGTTCTTTTCTAACGCTATATATCAGAAAGATATTGGTTATTAAAGGTATTATTTCTGTTCCGTAATTTAAAGATTATTATTATACCAAAGTGTATTACAAACTAATCCAAAGCCATTCTGGTATACTATTGAAAAGACAAATGGTGCTAAAAAATCATTCAGGATAGATGATCCTAAATATGTAAAAAGCCGGAGGTCTTCTCCGGCTTTCTGATATTAAAGATTTTAACGTATTAAACTTACGGCTCCTGCTTTAACCTTGGTTCTACCCATATTATCAGTATAGTTAATTAAATAAACATATACATCAGGAGGAGCAGGTTCACTGTTTACGGTCCCATCCCAACCCTCGTCTATATTTTTTGTACTAAAAACATGTTCACCCCAACGGTTTGAAATTATAAGTTCAAAATCCAATAAGCCTGTTCCATAAGCTTTAAAAACATCATTCAAACCATCACCATTTGGTGTAAAC
This sequence comes from Bacteroidales bacterium, assembly GCA_963667975.1. Classification (GTDB taxonomy): domain Bacteria; phylum Bacteroidota; class Bacteroidia; order Bacteroidales. The sequence goes on along the minus strand of OY764079.1, from coordinate 1,097,310 downwards.
GAATTCGGAACAAAGAATGTAAAGTCTGGTTGTACAATAACTGTTGCAGTTGTTGTACCCGTGCATCCGGCCATGTTTTTTACCGTAAGATTAACAATGTAAGTACCTGTATCCTGATCACTGAACTTGTGGGTGAATGTTTGCTGACCCGACGTAAATCCATCGCTGATTGTCCAATTCCAAAATGTGTTTCCACTTGATCCGTCACTAAAATAAACAGTAGGATCAAAGATTGAGACAGGATTCGGGGTTGCAAGAATAAATGGTACCGGAATCGGACTTATACTTATTGTTACAGAATCTTTCGCAATACAAGCTCCATTTGCTCCGGTAACAACATATCTTGTATTTTGTAAAGGTTTCACATACAAGCTTGCACTATTCTGATTGGGGAGCAATGATGCATCCACCGGGTTAGAACTCCACTGATAAGTAGTAGCTCCGCTAACCGTAAGCAAAGCACTATCTTTTGGGCAAATTATCGCAGGATTAATCGTAGCGATTACCGTTGGATTAGGCGTTACAAATACCGTTACAGTATCCCAATCATTAAAAACATTGGTAACCTGCAAAATATATGTTGTTGTGGTAGCCGGAGAAACAGTTACAACTGCATTTATGTCTCCGTTGCTCCATAGATATGTCCCACCCCCTGAGCCATGTAATATTGCAGTCCCCCCTTCACATATCGTGGTATCCGGACCAGCATCCGCAAAATCACAAATTAGCGTTATTTGAACCGAGTCTTGAACTGATTTTAGACATTTATCCGTAACATTTACTGTAAACTGAGAAGAACTTGTAAATGTAGGTGTTATTGTTTGAGTATTTCCTCCATTACTCCATAAGTAAGAATACGGAGGCAACCCACCCTGAGGTGTAACTCCCATTAATTTATGATCATTACAAAATGTTGTATCACCCCACGCATTTGCAGTCATATCTGCGTAATCCTGAATAAATACAGTCACAGTGTCATAACCACACGGAGATGTTTGAATTACAAGGCTAATACTTTCTGTCCCTTCCGGGATATTATCGAGGAAGGGTGTTATAACGATGCTGCCTGTATCAGTACCTGGTGTAATAAAAATATTCGGGTTTAATACAGGAAAATCAACCCCTTCAGTAGCTGTACCGAATATTTGGGCAATTGGCACAATATATCCCTGAGGTTGAATTTGCGGCATTTTGATTTTAATAATTGCATCATTGCATCCTTCTATTCCATTGTTTCCGGCACTTGGTAAAGAATACGATGTTGTGATAGTGGCCGATTGACTTGTAAAACTGTTTGCTTCCAAAAAAACTCCGGAATCATATGCTTCATCGCCCAAATCTGCAATTTCCAGCTTAATATGATACGGAACACAAGGAATAACCTGAGCTACTGCTGTAAAAACAGTAGTCATTCCATAATAGGTAATATTAGGTGTTGGAACATGATAAAACTGAGTGTAGTTTGTATAGCAAGGGGTAACCGTACCGTTAGGAGTTCCATCATTGACGCTATTAATTGATACTGGTAAATTTGTCCCCGGTATTAATGCAATATTTTGGTAAGGAAGAGGCGATCCAGCCATTTTGATAAAGAAACCAAAAATATCATTATACTGAGTACATACAAAGCTATTATACTCATATGAGGCAAAAGCATAGCGAAAACGAACGGTATCGGATAATGGGATAAAATCAAACTCTAATACCGCAGCATCATGAACCACTGTTCCATTTGGATTGTATTGCTGTAGTTCAGGTACATTTGTATAATCTGAACCAGTTATTGTAGAGGTAATTGTATTGTTGATTGATCCGCTAATACCTCCTGTCGACATAAATAAGCCACTGGAAAATCCTAAATTAGTTGCTGTTCCCCCTGTCGTAAACGAACCTATCTGATTGGTATAGCCTAACGTTGCTGGGGATCCATTAAACTTTACATTGCTAACCGTAACACCTGTCCCAACCAAAATATTCTGAACCAACTGTTGCGGAGATTGAGCTCCTGCCTGAGTAACCGTTATCTGCGCCTTCGCATCTAAAGTCCCAAAATATGTTAATATAATAAATACAACTGATACGTATTTCTTCATGGCAATAACACTTTTCTGTTAAAAACTCGCTAAAGGTATGAAATCATTCTTTAAACCTTGTTAAATAGACAGATTTCTTACAAAAAAGTTGCCCATATCCGGAATTGTTGTATTTTAGTCATCAGGAATATAAATCAACTATTGATATGGAACAGATTCGTAATTATATTGATATCCATAAAGATCGCTTCATGGATGAATTATTTGGGCTATTGAGAATCCCCTCAATCAGTGCGATCAGCGATCATAAAGAGGATATGCTTTTAGCAGCAGAATATTGGAAGGATTCTATCCTTGCTGCGGGTGCCGATAAAGCAGAAATTTATCCAACTACGGGAAATCCTGTGGTTTATGGTGAAAAAATCATCGATCAAAACCTTCCAACTGTTCTGGTATATGCTCACTATGATGTAATGCCTGTTGACCCTGTTAATCTCTGGAATACAAATCCGTTTGAACCTGTTCTCAAAGATGGTAAAATCTGGTGTCGGGGTGCTAATGATGACAAAGGGCAAGGTTTTATGCATGCAAAAGCTTTTGAACTTTTAGTAAAAACAAATGCACTACCCTGCAATGTAAAATTTATGATTGAGGGGGAAGAAGAAATTGGCTCTCCCAGTTTACCCGCATTTTGTGAACAGTATAAGGATATGCTAAAGGCTGATGTAATATTAGTTTCTGATACCGGAATGATTGCTTCCGATATTCCTTCAATTACGGTTGGGTTAAGAGGCCTTGCCTACATGGAAGTGGAAGTTACCGGACCAAACCATGATTTACATTCAGGCCTGTTTGGAGGTGCTGTGGCAAATCCTGCCAACATTTTGGCAAAGCTGATCGCTTCAATGTTCGACGAAAATAATCATATTACAATTCCGGGATTTTACGATGATGTATTGGAAGTATCTGCCGAAGAGCGTGTTTCAATGGCAAAAGCTCCGTTCAGTCTCGAAGAATATAAAAAAGCGTTAGATATTAAAGAAGAGTGGGGAGAGGCTACATTCTCAACCATTGAACGTACCGGAATCCGCCCATCATTGGATGTAAACGGTATTTGGGGTGGTTACATCGGTGAAGGTTCAAAAACCGTTCTTCCGTCAAAAGCCAGTGCAAAAATTTCGATGCGACTGGTGCCGAGTCAGGATCCACATAAAATTGCACAGCTTTTTGCACGCCATTTTGAAACCATTGCTCCCGCTTGTGTAAATGTAAAGGTAGAAGAGCATCACGGAGGATGTCCTTATGTTGCACCAATTGACATGCCTGCTTACAAAGCCGCCGAGCTTGCCTATATAGATAGTTTTGGTAAAAAGCCAATTCCAACTCGTAGCGGTGGCAGTATTCCTATCATTTCAACCTTTGAGCAAATTCTGGGTATAAAATCATTGCTGATGGGTTTTGGCCTTGAATCAGATGCTATCCATTCTCCAAACGAAAATTACCATATTTCTCACTTCTACAAAGGAATAGAAACCATTACTCGTTTCTATCACCACTTTGCAGAGATAATGAAAAAATAAATCAATTTTTACTTCATAAAAAATCCCCGATTATAATTTGTAACCGGGGATTTTTATTTTTCCGCATCTCTACTTTAAACTTAAAGAATAGATAATCGCTTCAAGTTGCATCAGCAAGTCACGTTTTGCACGACGAGGATTGTATAAATAGGCATCAATCATTAATGCTCGCTTGTTCTTCTCATCTACCAAAACATAATTGAGAAACGGACCACCCATAAAATCGTGTTCAAGCTTCCATAAGCCTCTGGTTTCAACTGCATACAATCCATTTAGATTTATTGCTTTTGAAAAAGGAGGTTCAAATCGTTTTTCGCTAGTCATAAAAGAACCATTACTAGGCCCGGGGATATAGGCTTTTGTGATTGAATCTCTGCGTTTTAAGATCTCTTTATTTTCAAAAATTGATGTATCAGAATAAGGGAAACTGTAAAGGAGTATTCCCTGACTAAAGTCTTTGGTCTCTTTACGCAGCCAGCAGAAATTATCTTTTTTTACGGCAAAATTAAATCCTTCCGGAATAACCATATCCAGTTTATACATATTCCGGAATTCGTTTTTCAGCTTTGGGTTTTGTGTTTGCTTGAATGCATTGGTTATTCTTTCTCGTTCTGTTTGATAGAACGTTTTTAAAATCAGTTCACGCTTTTCGTTAAAGAGCTTAAAAAATGCAGCTTGTGAGCGAACAGAAAACTTGAATACATGTTGTGGTGCTGCCCAAAAATCTTTTCGAATCTGAAGTTCATCCTTTGGATTTTTTGACTTGATGTCAATAATCAAAATATTGCGATGATGCTGAAACATATTAGCATCTAAAAAGGTTTCTTCGGATAAAGATGCAACATTGTAAATTGACTCCGGCTGATTTAAACCAGGCTGTATTTGAAGAAAGTATGCTCTAATTGAATCTCCAACAGTTCCAGACCAGAAATTACCATCCGTAACAACTAACATTTCAAGTGTTTTACCGCCTGAAGATGGTTTGCCGTTTTCCTTCGTTGTACAGGAGACAAACGACAAACACAATACGAGCAATATTGCTACAATTAATTTGCTTTGGGTTAAATTTTTCATGCTATCTATGAGTTTGATATTTATTACTGACCGGCATATCGAATTGCATCAACCGGATTGAGTCTTGATGCTGACCATGCAGGAATAAATCCTGAAATCAATCCAATTAATAATGAAACACTGATTCCTAGAAATATATTTCCAAAGGTAAGAGAAATTGAGAAATCGAATCCATAAGTAACCACAAGGGTTCCCAGATAAACCAACAATAGCCCTATTAAACCTCCAAATAAAGAAAGGAACACTGCCTCGAACAAAAACTGAAGAAGAATGAAGTAATTTTTAGCGCCAATTGATTTCTGGATTCCAATAATATTGGTGCGTTCACGCACAGATACAAACATGATGTTGGCAATTCCAAAACCACCAACAAGAAGCGAAAATCCGCCAATAACCCATCCGATCAAACTAATCACATTAAATAATCCTTCAAAACTTTGAGTTATAAGGCTGGGTTCGTTGATGGCAAAATTATCATCAGCAGTGGGTTTTAACTTCCGGATTGTACGTAAAATACCTGTTAATTCACTTTTTAGTTCGGTATTACTGATCCCCTTTTTTGCTCTAACTACCAATGTTGGCTGATACATCTCGTTGTCAATATCCAAAAATGTTCGTGCATAGTTTACCGGAATCAGCACCTGAGAATCATTATTGTCTCCAAGCTTGTCACTTCCTTCTTTTTTAAAGACTCCAATAACTTCCAGTTTACGACCCGATACCCTGATTTCATTTCCTAAAGGATCCTGATCTCCAAATAATTCTTTTGCCACATCTGCTCCAATAATGGCTACCGGTCGTCCATTATTAGATTCCGACATCGTAAAATAGCGTCCTTTTTCAAGCTCGAAAAACATAGCTCTGTCATAATCTTTAGAAACCATTGCAAGAGATACTCCTTCGTAGGTTTTCCCCATGAACTTTGCATTCCGGCTGGTGAAAATCATGTAGCAAACAGCATCAACTGCCTGACTTCTTTTCTCAATTTCTACCATCTCCTGATATTTCGGTTGAGGGCGATTCAGGTATTTCCACCATGGATAATCACCACCAAAGCCCCAAGGCCATTTTTGGACAAACACCACATTACTTCCTAAGGATTCAATGCTGGTTTTGATTTTATTTTCGAGGGAATCGAATACCGTAAATACCGAAATAATCGCAAATATCCCAATCGTAATCCCTGACAGGGTTAGGATAGTGCGAAGTTTATTTGCTACAATTGCTTGTAATGCAAATAAATAACTTTCTCTAAAAAGCCTTAAAAAGAGCATCATAATCTGGTTATTCAGGATTTTTCAGGCTTTATAAAGCCTTATACAAATATTGGTTCAACAACTTCAATTTTTTAATCTTCAAAGCTAAACTTCTTTTTACAAACAACGTAAATTTCGAACAAATAATTTACTGATAGTATAAAATTGCGAATTGGCTCTTTTTTCGTAATTTTGCATCAACCATTTGTTGAACATTTCAAAACCTGTAATTTCTTGAAAAAGATTAAGAATGCATTGATTTCGGTTTACGCAAAAGAGGGTCTTGAACCCATTGTTCGTAAACTCGACCAGCTTGGAGTTTCCATTTATTCAACCGGAGGAACGTATGATTTCCTGCTGAACCTTGGAATTAAGGCTCGCACTGTTGAATCTCTTACTTCTTACCCTTCCATTTTAGGAGGCAGAGTAAAAACATTGCATCCAAAAGTATTTGGCGGAATCTTAGCTCGCAGGGAAAATCCAGAGGATCAGGAACAGATGAGGCAATTTGATATTCCAGCTTTTGATTTAGTGATGGTTGACCTCTATCCTTTTGAAAAAACAGTAGCATCCGGAGCATCAGAAGCAGATATTATCGAAAAGATTGACATCGGCGGAATTTCATTGATTCGCGCTGCTGCTAAAAATTTCAAGGATGTGATGATTATCCCTTCTGTTGATTGCTATCAGGAATTTTACACTATTCTTGAAAAACAAAACGGAAGTTTCTCGTTGGAGCAACGTCGTTATTTTGCAACACTTGCATTCCATACCTCATCACACTACGACACTGCTATTTTTAATTATTTCAATCAGGAAACATCTCTTCCATATTTTAAAGAAAGCACAACAGAATCAAAATCACTCCGTTATGGAGAAAATCCTCATCAAAAAGGAATCTTTTTTGGAAATATCAACAACTATTTTGATCAGCTAAACGGAAAAGAGATTTCATATAATAATCTCCTCGACATAGATGCTGCAATTTGCCTGATTGAAGACTTTAAAGAACCTACCTTTGCTGTTATCAAACATAACAATGCCTGTGGTTTGGCAACCCGCGAAAATATTACCCAAGCCTGGGTTGCAGCCCTTGTAGCAGATCCGGTTTCAGCATATGGAGGTATTTTAGTTACCAACTGCATTGTTGATGAAAAAACCGCTTTGGAAATCAACAAATTATTCTTTGAAGTATTAATTGCGCCTGGTTTTGAAAATAATGCACTGGAAACTCTGAAATCCAAGAAAAATAGAATAATTTTGCAACGCAAAAAATTCAACCTGAGTAGCAAGCAGATAAAAACTGTATTAAACGGTTTTATTCAACAGGAGCGTGATACCATTGTAGAACAACCTTCTGATATGACTCCTGTAACGCTTGTACTTCCGGACGAAATTCAATATCAGGATCTGGCCTTTGCCAATATTCTGGTTAAACATACCAAATCGAATGCGATTGTACTGGTAAAGAACAAACAGCTTTTAGCCAGTGGAGTTGGACAAACGTCAAGAGTAGATGCCCTGAAACAGGCCATTGAAAAGGCTCATACCTTCGGATTCGATCTAAACGATGCCGTTATGGCATCTGATGCTTTTTTCCCGTTTGCTGATTGTGTTGAAATAGCTCATAAAGCCGGAATCAAAGCAGTGATTCAGCCGGGAGGCTCCGTTCGTGACGAAGATTCGATAAATTATTGCAATGATCATGGAATCGCAATGGTATTTACCGGAAATCGTCATTTCAAACATTAATTGTAACCAAATAACTACAATTAACGTAAACCTAACAGAAAACAACAGGAAATCAACAATATGGGACTTTTTTCATTCCTGACAAAAGAAATCGCTATTGACTTAGGTACAGCCAACACTATTATTATTCACAATGATAAAGTAGTTGTTGACGAACCTTCTATCATTGCAATCGACCGCACTACCTCAAAAGTTATTGCAGTAGGAAAGAAAGCAATGATGATGCATGGCAAGACTCACGAAAATATCAAAACCATCCGTCCGTTGCGTGATGGTGTTATTGCCGACTTTCAGGCAGCCGAATATATGATTCGTGAAATGATCAAAATGATCAATCCGAAAAAGCCACTGTTCCCTCCCGCCTTGAAAATGGTAATTTGTATCCCTTCAGGGATTACCGAAGTAGAAGAGCGTGCAGTTCGCGATTCTGCTGAACAAGCCGGAGCCAAAGAAGTTCGTTTGATTCACGAACCAATGGCTGCTGCAATTGGTATTGGTATCGATGTTTTGGAACCAACCGGAAACATGGTCATTGATATCGGGGGAGGAACTTCCGAAATTGCAGTAATTGCCCTTGGGGGTATTGTATGTAATAAATCTATCCGTATTGCCGGTGACGATTTCAACTCCGATATTGAAGAACATATCCGTAAAACACATAACCTCCTCATTGGAGAACGTACTGCGGAACGCATCAAAATAGAAGTAGGAGCCGCCTTACCCGAAATTGACAACCCACCTGAAGATTTTCTGGTTCAGGGTCGTGATCTTCTCACAGGAACACCTCGTGAAGTAGCGGTTAATTATCAGGAAATTGCTCACGCTCTGGATAAATCTATCTCTAAAATTGAAGCTGCAGTATTAAATGCTCTTGAAATGACTCCTCCGGAACTTGCTGCCGATATTCACCGTACGGGTATGCATCTTGCAGGTGGAGGCTCTTTATTGCGTGGCTTGGATAAACGTTTATCCATCAAAACCAAGCTAAAAGTTCACATGACCGAAGACCCGCTTCGTGCTGTTGCCCGTGGTACCGGAATTGCGCTCAAAAACTTCGATAAGTTTACATTCCTTATTAAGTAAATAAGAATACACACAATAGTGAAAGGGGCTGTCTGAAAAGTCTCTCATTTAATAAAAGACTTTGACTCCGCCAGTTTGACAGCTATAATCCAACAAGTTGTCAGAGTGAGCGGAGTCAAAATATATATTAAGGTTGCAATTTTTCAGGCAACCCCCTTTTATCATTTTTGCAAGAGAATTTAGCTAAAATAGAATGGAAAAGGAATCTTTGATTCAGTTTTTGCTTTCGCGCAGGAGTATTCGAAAATTTGAATCAACACCTGTAAAAAAAGAAGATTTGGAAACAATGTTAAAGGTTGCTATGTATGCACCTTCGGCCCGAAATCTACAACCCTGGCATTTTATAGTAATTGATAACCGCGTATTCTTGAATGAAATTACGCGCATCCATCCCTACTCCACGATGCTTGCGCAAGCACCATTAGCAGTTTTAATCTGTGCCGACGATTCTGTGCAGGAAGCAGAAGGATACTGGACTCAGGACAGTGCAAACGCAACGATGAACCTGCTTTATTCTGCTCACGCACTTGGATATGGTGCCTGTTGGATGGGAATTCATCCTCGTACCGAACGCATTGTGGGTATTCGTAAATTGCTTCATCTCCCGGAAAACATTCATCCGGTTTCGCTTGTTGCTATTGGAAAGACTATGGAAAACCGCGAAATGCCTGAGCGTTTTCATGCGGACAAAATTCACACTAATTGTTGGTAATCTATGTATCTCATAAAATCGCTAAACCTGTTTTGTGGTTCATCTTCCGGAAACAATTCCACACACATTGAAGCGGCAAAAGAATTAGGAAAAATACTTGCGCAAAACAATATTTCACTCATTTTTGGTGGAGCCTCTGTAGGATTGATGGACATTACGGCCAATGCTGTTCTTCAAAATGGAGGAAAGGCCATTGGTATTTTTCCCGACTTTTTCCCAATAGGAGAAATTGCACATCAAAATCTTACCGAAATGATTTTCGTAAAAAGTATGGCAGAACGCAAATATAAAATGGCGGAGTTATCCGATGCATTTCTTGCACTTCCGGGTGGCTACGGCACATTGGATGAACTTTTCGAAATGATGACTTTTTCGCAACTGGACCTCCACCGTAAACCTGTTGCAATTTTAAATTCCGACGGCTTTTACGATGGAATGCTTTCCCAGCTTCATCGTATGGAAAAGGACGGACTGATGAAACCGACACACCGGCAAATGCTGTTAACCGCAAATACTGTTCAGGGCGTTATGGATGCATTATGGGCTTACGTTCCGCCAGTACAATCTCCCTGGATGCAAAAAGTAAATCACGCGAAATCAGAATAGATTATGGAAAAGAAAGTATGTCCGGCTTGTGGAAATGAATTCAGCTGTTTACATACGGCATGGTGTTGGTGTACAGCCTATAAACTGAGTAAAAACCAACTTATAGAGTTGAATTCACGATACAGCAATTGTTTGTGTCCTGTTTGCATACAAGCCTTAAATCCCAAACGGGACATACCGTCTGCCGACAACTTTCAATTTAAGCTTGCCAAAACAGAAGTCGATTACAAAACTACGGAAACACTGTTTCGTGAGTATGCTCTTCTAATTCAGTGTGAACATTGTTTTGTGCACTTCGAAGAGGAATTAAAGATTCTCAATCAAATGTATGGTGCTCCCAACGGAGGAATAATTCTCGTGTGGGCTGGTGAAGATGTGATCGGATGTGTTGCCATACGCAAGATGAACGAAGGTATTGCTGAACTAAAACGCATGTATCTAAAGACTGAATTTCGTAATTTCGGTTTAGGCAAGAAACTGTTAAAAGAAGCAGAAACGCTGGCAAAATCGCTGGGCTATCATCATCTTTACCTCGATACTATGCCAAAACTAAAGCCTGCCATTCATTTGTATGAATCAGCAGGCTTCGATAGATATACTCCTTCGTTCGAAAGTTCTGTGAATGAAATTATTTTCTTTCGCAAGGAGCTTTAAATCAATTTATTTCTTGTGTTTCTTCTCGAATTCCTGAATGCCTTCATTCAGAAAATTCACAAAGTTTTGCACATCTTTATCGTATGCTTTATTTTCTTTGGTAAGAATTGTTTCATCAGAATCCATCAATACATAATACGGCTGCGCATTCATATTGAAGCGTGAAATCTGATAATTAAGATTTTTCTTCCCCAGGGTCTTAATCTCTTTCCCATCGACGGATTTTATCCATTCATTTTCAGGAAGATCAATGAAATTTGCATCTGCATAAAGGGCTACCATCACAAACTTTTCATTCAGAATTTTCTTTACTTCCGGTTTGTTCCAAACATTGTTTTCCATTTCACGGCAGTTTGCACAGGTTTTTCCGGTAAAGTCAACAAAGATGGGTTTATTTACCTTTTTAGCATACGCTTTTGCTTCTTCCAGATCAAAGAAACCCTCGAACCCGGTTGGGAAATGAAGCTTGTCGGTATATTTACGGGTTCCCAGATCACTGGTTGGTGAATGAGATGCAGTACCCCTGTTTTCAACAATAATTCTTTCAAAATCGAAATCCTGAGTTGTTAACGGAGGAACATAACCCGAGAGAACTTTTAGCGGCGCACCCCATAAACCAGGGATCATATATACTACAAATGAAAAAGTTACGATAGAAAGCATTAAGCGTGGAACCGTAATCACTTCCAATTCACGATCACCTTTAAATTTCAGCTTTCCTAAAAGGTAGAACCCAAGTAATGCAAACACAACAATCCAGAGTGCAAGATATACTTCTCGGTCGAGAATTCCCCAGTTTGCTCCTAAATCGGCAATGGAGAGAAATTTCAACCCTAATGCAATTTCGAGGAACCCAAATACAATTTTCACAGTATTGAGCCAGCTTCCCGATTTCATTTTACTAAGGAATGAAGGGAACATTGCCAATAGTGTAAACGGAATAGCAAAACCCAATGCAAAGCCAATCATCGAAATCAGGAACACCAAACTATTTCCTGTTCCCGAAGAAAGCTCAATTAATGCAGCTCCCAAGATTGGACCTGTGCATGAAAACGATACTAAAACAGTTGTAAACGCTACAAAAAAGGTTCCGATATAACCACCCTTATCAGCGTTTTGATCAGATTTATTGATAAGCCAGCTTGGCATGGTGATTTCGAACATTCCAAAAAATGAAAGGGCAAATATCATAAAGATAACAAAGAAAAGCACATTGGGGATCCAGTGTGTACTAATAATATACATTGCATCTTTTCCCAAAAGAAGAGTGAGCAACATTCCCAAAACACCAAAAATCATCACGATAGAAAAGCCAAAGAAATAAGCTTGCTTCAAACCTTTTTTACGGTCTTTGTTTCCTTTCATAAAAAAGCTGATTGTCATTGGAATCATCGGAAATACACAAGGTGTAATCAACGTAAGCATTCCTGCACCAAATGCAATCAAGAAGATAATAAACAAGGATTTATCTTTCTGTACTAAAGGATTTCCGCCATTGGCTTTAAGCTCAGCTTTTGTCGTATCTTTTTTGCTTGCAACTGTTGTTTTGACAGCAGTATCTACTTTCGTATCAGAAGTATCTTCTTTTGTAATTGTTGCCAATGCAAGCTCTGCATCAGGATTCCCTTTAACTAAAAATGCGGCTTCATTATCATTAAACGGTATGCAGGAGCCTTCGTTGCACACCATATAATTGAATACACATTTAACCTTAAAATCGGTTTTGCTGAGAATTTTTATTTTCTGTTTAAACTCAGCTTTCCCATCAAAATACTTTACATTCATCTGAAACGTTTCGTCGAAGGTTAATTTCGGCTTGGTTTCGGCTGGCTTTCCATTAAGTTTGTAATTTTTGCTTTTCTCAAAGATAAATTCGGTAGGCAGCGGGCCTCCCGGTTCGAGAAACTGAGAATAAAGATGCCATCCTTTGTCAATTTTGGCAGTGAAAACGAGCTCAGATTCACTGGACGAAAGTACATTGGTTTTAAATGTCCATTTTACCGGATTTAAAATTTGCGCATTTAAAAGCGCCGGCATCATAAAAATGAACAATCCAATAATAATGGCTTTTTGCTTCAGAATGAATGATTTCATAGTGTATTGTTTTCGTGGCGCACAAATGTATATAATATATCCAATAAACTAGATATGTAATTGTGGCATTTACGTTAAAATTATGTTATACACTTACTTAAAGAAGGTGAAAAACTAACCGAAACGGAAACCCTGTTAGCTTTTCACCTTCTCATTTTTTAATATTTATTAGAAGTTTCTTTATCTCTGTATAATCAATTTTTGCATTGCTTTTCCGCGAAGAGTTTCAATCTCTAACAAATACATTCCATTACGTAAACCGGAAATATCCAGTTTTATCTGAGCTTCGGTATGATTCGAACTCATCACTTTCTTCCCGGTAATGTCGTATAACTGAATAGTTCTTTCTTCCTGATGCTGATCCATATCCGTTATCGTAACAATATCAGCGGCAGGATTAGGACTTAATTTTATCTGATAATCGAGCGATAGATTCCGTACGGAAAGAATGCTGTTTATTTTCATTAAACTCCAGCGTTCAGCATTAACATCTAAACTGATAACGCTATGCGGAATATATACTTTGAATATATTTTGATTTGCAGTTTGAAATACATTAAATGTTGTGTCACCACCAGGATAAAATGCTTTGATTTGAAATGGCATCTTAAACAAAGGCGTTATTGTGGTTGAAGTTGTTTGAACGGAACTAACAACCAACGTATCATCACTATGGCTCCATGTAAAATCATACATAGGATACCCTTCGCCAAAGTACCACTGATTAAAGAAATCTGTAAAGTGTTGCCCTGAAACAAATTCTGCCACCGATTTAAAATCAAGTCCGGTAGCAACACTATCTTTAAATTGTTGCTGAAACATTTTCAAAGTTTTAAAAAACTGAATATCGTTTTGCATTTCATAGCGAATCATGTGAATAATTACGGCACCCTTGCTATACGAAAGTCTTCCGCTAAATATTCTTGAGCCACTATTTGCCTGATTAAACGGAACATACACACTCCCATCTGGTTCAGTCATTACTTCATCCTGTTTGTCTCCAATCCGGTGAACTGCATCCTGATGGCTTGCCAGATATTCGGCCGCAATAATTTCGCCATAAGTAGCAAAGCCTTCATTTATCCAGATATCCTGCCAGGTAGCACAGGTAACATTGTCGCCAAACCACTGATGGCTTAATTCATGACAAATCAGGTAAAAATTAAAATCACCCAGTGTGGTCATGGTTTGATGTTCCATACCACCACCCAGTGGCGCAAGGCAATGTCCATATTTTTCTTTGTGGAAAGGATAGAGCCCAAACTTATCAGAGTATAGCTCCAGAAAATCCCGTGTACGGTTAATCTCTGTTACGTAGGAAGCCAGAATAGCCGGGTCGTTATACACGTAATTCTGAATCAAAACAGAATCCTGAGTACCTGCCGGATGAGCATAAATGGAATAATCATCGTACTGAGCCACCGAAAGAGAAATCAGATAATACGCAATCGGATAACGGGTTTTCCATTCGTAGCGCAATTTATTGTTGGGCATCGGAGTTACGGCCGTCAGAGTACCATTCGAACCTGCTTTATTATCGGCAGAAGTAGTAATAAAAATCCATGCCGAATCAGCCTTATCGGTCAAATCCTGTTTAACCGGAAACCAGACGTAGGAGTAGAATGGCTCGGCCAATGTCCAGGTTACCTGAAAGTTAGTATTCCAATGTGTTGCATTGATAATACCATCCATCCAACCTGTTCCCGGGGTATTGGGTGTTCCATGATAATAGATATCTGCTTTCAAAAGCATTCCCTGCATAAATCCGGGGGTAGAAACAAACACATCGGCCCCATTTCGGATAAATGACTTTAACTGTTGATTTACCACAACAGAATCAATGGTTAACGATGAATTTAACTGAAACACAAAGGTATCAAGTGTTGCGTTTTTTACCACCGCATGAATACTTCCTTTTCCGGCAACATCCACACTTGTACGTTCCACTGCTATGTCCAGACCATAAAACTTTACATCATAATTACTCATTTTGGGATGATTCACTGGCATGGTAGCAGTCATTTTCTGTTTGTTTTTTCCACGACTGCATTTCTGATCCACAGAACCCGGCAATAAAACCTGAGCATTAACGGCAATTGTGACAAATAAAATTGTGCTAAGAATGTAAAATTGTTTCATCATTATTTTTTGCGTTTTATGAGTTACGAGAAACTTTCCGAAAAATCACTCCGGCAAAGATATACTTTTCACTATCAGAAAAGTTCAAAATCAGAACCTTTCGCAGCATTTATAATTAAAGAACCAGATTTACCGTTTGGTTGCATTGCGCTCTGGCTTAACGAATCAGGAGGATATAACACCAATCTATTTTCAATATATATGAGATTATGAAAAAATCCTATTTCAAAAAGAGAAGAATAAGAAACAGATACCATTTCATCTCTTTTTAATACAAAAGAATATTTTACAAAATACCAAATTGAATATTTATATCCTTCCATCCTTGTGAGAAAGTAAAAAAAATTTCTTGCTTCTCTCGTTCAATTGAAAAAAGCGTATATTAGCCAAATGAAAATGCCCGGAGGTTGTCTCTTTGTTCAACAAAACTTTCAAGTACTTCTTTTTCAGAAAGTTTAGTCCGGCGAAAACATCAATATATGAAGAAATTTGCAGTAATACTTTCCGGTTGTGGCGTATATGATGGCGCCGAAATTCATGAGTCAGTGTTAATTATGCTGGCAATAAGCAAGTATAATTCCAGTTATTCACTCTTTGCGCCTGACATTGATCAACACCATGTTATCAATCATCTCAATGGCGAGATCACTTCCGAAAAACGGAATGTATTGGTAGAATCGGCTCGTATTGCACGTGGAAATATTCAGCCTTTAAGTCTGTTCAAGCCTGAAGATTTCGACGCACTTATCTTCCCTGGCGGTTATGGAATATCCAAAAATCTTTGCACCTACGCATTTGATGGTCCAAACTGTTCAGTAAATCCCGAAATTGAAAATGCAGTCCGCGCTATTCATGCTCTGGGGAAACCAATCGGCGCTGTTTGTATTGCCCCGGCAATGATTGCCCGTATTCTGAGCGATGTTGAATTAACCATTGGTCAGGATAAAGATACAGCCGCTCATGTAGTACAGATGGGCGCAAAACACATCCCTACCAACCCTGGCGATGTTATTATTGATAAGCGTAAAAAAGTATTCTCCACCCCTTGTTATATGCTCGATTCCACTATTCTTCAGATTGCCGAAGGTGCTGAAAATATCGTGAAATCAATGCTGAATTACATGTAAGCCATGCTTCGTCTGGCAAAAATACTCCTGTTTTTTTTTCTGTTTGCCTTTGCATCCCGTTATGGAAATGCTCAATCTTTTCCGCCTCTTTTATTCCAGTTAGGACAACAACCCATTGTAAAAGATTCCCTTGATAATATTCTCGAAGATGCATGGCTTGGAGGACTAAACTCTTGCCAAATCGGCTCTCTTAAGCTCAATTCCGACACCCTGAGCGACCTGCTGGTGTTCGACAAAACCGGGAACCGCATACTTCCGTTTCTCGCCTCATCTGTTTCCGGGACCATTCATTATCATTATGCACCATACTATATCCGTTTTATTCCACCCATCACCGATTGGATGCAATTGACTGATTATAACAACGATGGGAAAAACGACCTCTTTACCCATACGCTTGGCGGAATTATGGTTTACAAAAACACCTCCGATACTAGTGTTCGGTTTACCCTTTCAGAAGATCTGATTCAATCTAAATATTTCGGAAACTTTTCTCCGCTCTTTTGCCTTACAGACGATAATCCGGCGATAGCCGATATAGATGCCGATGGCGATTTGGACATTCTCAATTTCTGGGTTCTGGGAATGTTTCTCAATTACCACAAAAACCTTTCGATGGAAAAATGGGGGATTCCCGATTCTCTCGATTTTCAAATGGTTGATCAAAGCTGGGGATGCTTTGCCGAAAGTGAAAGCTCCTATCATATCCTGCTCGATACCTGCATAAACGCAAAAGGAATGCTCTCTTCCAAAAGTAGCAGTGCAAAGCATTCCGGTTCCACGCTTCTTGCGCTGGATATGGATGACGATGGCGATAAAGATCTGGTGCTGGGCGATGTGGATTATTCACGCCTGGCATTACTTCGTAACGGCGGGAACAAGGATACAGCTCATATTGTAGCGGTTGACACTCTTTTCCCAAACCCTGCTTTTCCGGTAAATTTGGTCTCTTTCCCTTCTATTTCGGAAGTAGATATAGATCAGGATGGTGAAAAGGACCTTATTTTTTCGCCCTTCGACCCCAATGCCGAAGTCACAGAAAGCTCTGAGAGTGTTTTATATTACAAGCGGTATATCCAAAGTGCTTCCGACCATAAATATATTCCCGTAACCAACAGTTTTCTGCAAAATCAAAGTATTGATCTGGGTAGCGGAGCTTATCCCGTAATTTATGATGTGGACAAAGACGGGAAGAAAGACTTGCTGATTGCAAACTGGGGAAAGCGTGATTCTTCCTGGTTTCAGAACGGTTTTCTTACGTCGAAATTCACCTCATCCGTTTCCTATTACCGTAACACAGGAACAACTACAAACCCTCAGTTCAAGCTACAGACCCGTAACTATGCAAACCTCTCTCTGCTAAATCAAAAAGCCCTTTATCCAACCTTCGGCGATATCGATGGCGATGGCTCCGATGAAATGATTGTGGGTTGTGCCGATGGAACGCTCTTTTTGTTCGAAAATAGTGCTTCTGCAAATCAAAGTCCGCAGTTTTATTTGGCACAAAGTCATTATCAAGGAATTGATGTGGGTGATTTCAGCACTCCGCAACTCTTCGATCTGGACAAAGATTTGAAACAGGATCTCATCATCGGCGAACGTTTTTCACTCTGGAAAGACAACAACAATCAAATCATCGCCCGAAAGGGAAATCTCAACTATTACCGAAATACAGGAAGCTCAACCAATCCTCAGTTTCAATTGGTTACTGACAGTTTAGGAAGAGTGGATGTAAACAATTGGAACTTTTCCAATTACGGATACAGCGTGCCCTGTTTCTATAGAACACCGGGCGGAGAAACTCGTCTGATTTGCGGCAATCACGAAGGATATGCCCTGCATTATACCAATATCGACAACAACCTCAACGGGACTTTTCTGCTTAATGATACATTGCTTTACCTGCTCGATTACCAGAAATACAAAATCAAACCCGGCATACGCTCTTCCCACGCAATTGCCGACCTGAATAATGACGGTTTCCCTGACCTGATTTCAGGCAATTTCTCCGGAGGAGTTACCTGGTATCAAGGTGTAAATCCACAGTTATTATCGATTCCGAAAACAGAGCAATCATCTCCGATTTCTATTTATCCAAATCCTGCAAATAACCAGATTACCATCCGATTACAATCTAACTTTCCGAAAATTGACGTTGCTGTTTTTGAAATTGGCAATGGTCGTTTACGTTTAAACCAATCTCTTGAATATCCTTTTGTGCTAAACACTTCCATACTTGGTAACGGACTTTATCTTCTTAAAATCACCCTTTCCAGTCAGCAGTCATTTATTCAAAAGCTGGTGATTGTGCGATAAACACATCAATCCTATTTTTACGCAACTTCTGAATTTTACTTTAATCTTCACGTTCAAACCGGATGGCTCCACTGGTCGAAATCCCAAGTTTTATCCCGAACTCTTTATATTTCCCGTTTTCGAATCGTGTAAAAGCTTCTATTTTAAATATCTTCAGAATGTTTTCCAAGCCATAACCAAGCTCCACATAATCCGTAGAATTGGCGGTTTTCAGATAATTGAATGATATGCTTTCTTTCACGCCGGCAATGTGAAGCCAGAATATCCGCGAAAGCAAAAAACGGTTGAGCGTTAAGGTTGAAAAAGCTCCATAATAATAATCTTTCGTGCTGTAAGTATAATAATCAAGCAGGCGATAACTGCTCAGGGGATCGGAGAGGATTAATGCGGTACGGTTTCCGGTAAAGTGCTTGTAATCCATAAAATAAAGCTGGTTTGCCCCAAATGTTTTTCCTGCAAAGAGTTTAAAATCGAGAATCCGGCGATGACCTTCAAACTGATGACGAATGCTTCCCTCCAAGCGGTGATAATCCACATCGCTTCCGAAAACACCTTTAATTCCACCCTGATATTCAAGAGACAATAAAGGAAATAAATCAGTAACCGGTATTTTCACTCCATTTCGTTTCACGAACTTTACAATAGGCCGGTAGTTCAGTTTCCCTTTCAGCACAAAAGCCTGATGTTCGGGAAACGCAGTTACACTGTCCTCTATGTTGTACGGAGCATTCGGAGTATAAACCCTGCCTTTTTTGCGAACCCAAGATTCATTTGAGTGATTTTCCAATGCAGAACGCGAAGCCCATTCTGCCGAAGATTTTATCTGTAAATGATAATTGAGCGGGGTGTTGTACGTGAGTTTTAAAAAGTCGTTCCGGTATATTTTCATGTAGTTTTTCACCCCCAATAAGGACGTTACTGAGTTGATGATCGGGAAAATCGGATTTTCATTGTTAAATTGTCTGATTTCTCTTCCTCCCGATAATTTCACTAATCCTTTTCCCATCAAAGCTCTTGAAAAGTAATAATTTACATTTCCGGAAATATTCCATTCCCGGTTTGTAAACCCATACCGGATTTCAGGGCCAAACTGAATTATTCTGACCCCTTTTTTCAGATACCGGAACTGAAGCGGAATATCGAGATTATAGCCTTCTACCGTGTTAAAGTTGAGATTTACCAACGGTGAGGGATAAACCAGTTTCCAGTTCTTACTCAAATAAAAGGTTTTCCCAAAGATCAGTCCACCCAGAGTTTTCCCAAAGATTCCGGTTTGATTTGCAGTATCCGATTTTCGCACTTCTCTGATGCTATCCATCTTATAGCCTAATCCTCGTTTTTGCTCAGAAGTTGTAAGAGGTACCGGACGGATAGAATCCCAGAACGCAGTGTTCTTCCGAAATGCGAGAGAATCTATTTCCATCGAATAGTCTGCTACAATTTCTGGTTCTTTTTTCTCTTTTTTTGCCTGTTTTTCGTATTCTTTCATCTGCTTGCGAAAATCAGAAAGCGAAAATTTATCCTCTTCTTCTTTTAGAATCGTTGTATCAGATTGTTTTTCCTGATTTTGCTTACGCAAACGACGTTCTTCCATCAAAGCCTGTGCATATTCACGCTCTGTTTTTTCGTCAATCAACACCAGTTTATCATATTTCAGACTTTCATTTAGCTCAACCTTGTAGTTACTCAACGTAGCCAGGTATTTCCATTTCATTTTTACTCCGAAAATCCGGCCACTTAAATCATACTGATGATTTATCGGGAACCACATCCGGTCGTTTACCGCGGCAAACATCTGGCTAATTGCTACCTTAAATCCCTGTAAATAGGTTGAAAGCTGAAAACTGTATACGCACCATAGTTTTTCCGCAATGTAGATATCCCCCTTAAAAAGAGAAGCATCATTTCCCTTCGGAATTACCTGAATTTGATATATTTCCTGATTTTTTTCCTTTATGGTGTTGATTAATTTGAACCGATAATACGAAAATGCAGAAGGCGATAGCGGAGAAACAATTCCTGCAAACTGTGGCTCGTAAATACTTGCATTGATAAAGTCATTTACCATAGAACTTCCGGTATCTTTATCGTTAGTCCGGGCCGAAATTACCTTTTGTTTATAGGAGTTTGGATATTCGTAATGAAGTTGATTCACACTTTCCGAAACAAAGTTTTCAACCGTATCAATCCCTTCCGATTTTGCCATTGCAGCTACAAATTTGGGGATTTTTATTTCGCCTGCACCTTTAATGTACACTTCCGTATCGAATGATTTGACCAGCATCCGGTAATAACGACTGGCAGCAACGGCTTTTCGCATAATGGCATAAGCCGGGTCTTCGGTTGTTGATACAATATTGACCGCTTTCAACTGTATGCTTTGATTTTCGAGCTTAACGTCCTGCGAGGTAAATTTATCCGAAATACTCAGTTGCTTTGTCAACGACTGAAATCCAAGACACCGGTATTCAACATGGTACGTACCTGCTGGCAGACTGTATTCATAATAGCCATTCTCATTGGCTACAGTTCCGGTTTTTAGTTCTTTAATATAGATTGTAGAAAATGGAATTGTCTGCCCTTCCGTTGACCGGATAGTTCCTTTGATGCCGGATTGTGCAAAAACAGAAAGGATTGTTACACTAAATATGAATGTATAAATAAGTTTTTTGAAGTCCGGGTGCATAAGCGTTCGAGTTCGTTTTTAACAAAGTTATGCTTTTCTGAAGCAATGAGCACGATGTATGACGAATAAACTCATGGTTTTGTTACTTGGAGAAAGATATTATGCAAAAATACCCACTGACAGTTTCCGCAAAATTCCGGATACTTAAATACTCTCTAAAACCCTGATTCACACTTGCGGGAAGGAAGGTAAAGTGAAATGTGAAAAAGAAGTCAGAAGCTAGAAGTCAGAATTTCAATCCTGTCAGTCTTTTTCAATCCCTTCAATCAAAGCTAAAAAGACAGACGAGCTGACAAATACGATATTGACAAAGTTTAAATAAGAAA
Source organism: Bacteroidales bacterium (assembly GCA_963667975.1). Classification (GTDB taxonomy): domain Bacteria; phylum Bacteroidota; class Bacteroidia; order Bacteroidales. The sequence goes on along the minus strand of OY764079.1, from coordinate 1,075,872 downwards.
GGATTTAGCTTTTGACAGGATAGTGCAAATTTGTTACATTTGGGCTTTTAATGAACGATTTTAAAAAGAAGAAAATAGATAATGATAGATTTTAAAGAAAAGGCAAACCTCATTTGGAAAGTAGCTGACTTATTAAGAGGTGATTACAAACAGTCAGATTATGGAAAAATAATCTTGCCTATGACTGTTTTAAGGCGTTTGGATTGTGTAATTACTCCAACAAAGCAAAAGGTTTTAGACTATATGCCGAAAATTGAAAAGCTTTCGGACAGCGCAAAAGATATAACTTTAAACAAAATCGCTGGACTTAATTTCCACAATCGTAGCAATTACGATTTTGCCAAAATTAAAGCCGACCCAAATAACGTTGCTGCCAATCTGAGAAACTTCATTAATGGCTTTTCAACGGGTGCAAGAGAGATAATTGAATACTTCGATTTTGATTCACATATTGACCGATTAGACGACCCGAAAACAGATTTGCTTTTTAAAATCGTTGAAGCCTTTGCAGATATTGATTTATCGGAAATGACTTCAATGGAAATGGGTTATGTTTTTGAAGAATTAATCCGCAAATTCTCAGAACTTTCAAATGAAACCGCTGGAGAACACTTTACGCCAAGAGAAGTAATAAAACTCATGGTGAACGTGTTGTTTGTTGATGAAAAAGATATTTTCAAAAAAGGTATTGTAAAAACCTTATACGACCCAGCTTGCGGAACAGGTGGAATGCTTTCGGTTGGCGAATCATTTATAAAAGAGCAAAACCCCGATGCAAAAATGGAAGTATTCGGACAGGAGATAAACCCTGAATCATACGCCATCTGCAAATCGGACATGATGATTAAAGGGCAAAACCCTGCAAACATCAAGTTTGGGAATACTTTTACTGTTGACGGTCTTGAAAACGAAAAGTTTGATTATATGCTTTCCAATCCGCCTTTTGGCGTGGATTGGAAAAAAGCTCAAAAAATGATAACTGACGAAGCCGAGAAAAAAGGCTACGCCGGGCGTTTTGGTGCAGGATTACCGAGAATTAATGATGGTTCGCTGCTGTTCCTTCAACACATGATTTCGAAAATGAAACCCGAAGGAAGCCGAATAGGAATTGTCTTTAATGGTTCACCTTTATTTACAGGCCAAGCAGGAAGCGGTGAAAGTGAAATTCGTAAATGGATTATTGAAAACGATTGGTTGGAAGCAGTTATAGCCATGCCCGACCAGCTTTTTTACAACACAGGTATATCAACGTACATTTGGATTCTATCAAATAAAAAAAGCAAAGAACGAAAAGGAAAGATACAACTCATAAATGCCACAGGTACAAAAGACGAAGAAACAGGGCAAAACCCAAATCGCTTTTGGCAGAAAATGCCTCGCAGTTTAGGAAACAAACGCAAAGAGATACCCGAAAACGGCTACACAAAAGGAATTGGTTATGTGACCAAAATTTACGGAGAGTTCACAGAAGGCGAATTTTGCAAAATCTACCCCAAAGAATATTTCGGCTTTTGGCGTGTAACAGTTGAACAACCTTTGAAAAACGAAAAAGGCAAAATTCAAAAAGACAGCAAAGGAAATCCAAAACCCGATTCAAGTTTGAGAGATTACGAAAATATTCCATTTCTTCGAAAAAATGAAAATGGAAACCTTGTTGAACAAACCATTCAGGAATATTTCGACCGTGAAGTAAAACCCCACGTTCCTGATGCTTGGATTGATGAAACTAAAACCAAAACAGGATACGAAATAAACTTTACCAAATATTTCTATGAGTTTAAAAAACTTCGCTCATTAAGCGAGATTAAAGCCGATATTTTGGTATTGGAGGAAGAAACGATTGAACTAGAAAAAACAGTGCTTGACTAATGGATAGATTTCAAAATAAATATCGCATACTATCATCACGTTTACAGAATTGGGATTACTGTTGGGCGGGTGCATATTTTATAACCATTTGCACCAAAGACCGCGAAAATTATTTTGGAAACATTACAAAAGGTGAAATGCAATTATCAGGTGCGGGGATTTTGGGCAACGTTTTTTGGTACGAAATTAAAAACCATGCAAAAAATGTGGAATTGGGTGCATTTGTGGTTATGCCCAACCATGTACATGGTATTTTGATTTTGAATGGTGAAAACGGTAATGGTAACAATAACGTTATTGATATTGGCAATGGTAATAATATGGGTAACGTTGTTGGTAACGTAGAGACAGGGCATGCCCTGTCTCTACAACCACAACCACAACCACAACCACAACCGCAATCACAATCATCACATCAAACCGAAAAAACCATTGGCCAACAACGATTTCAGAATATTGGTAAAAATACCGTGTCATCAATAATTGGTTCATACAAATCGGCCATAACAAAGCATGCCAATCGTTTAGGATTTGTATTGAAATGGCAGGAACGTTTTTACGACCATATTATTCGCAATGATGATGAGTACCAACGCATTACCGAATACATCATTACCAATCCCCAGAAATGGGATGAAGACAAATTTTATAGTAGCAAAGAATAATGGAGCAATACGAAAAATACAAAGATTCAGGCATTGAATGGGTTGGCGAAATTCCGGAATACTGGGAAACTAATAAATTTAATAGAATTGCATTCTACCAAGAAGGTCCAGGCTTACGAAATTGGCAGTTTACAACTTCTGGTATTAAAGTTATTTGTGTTACAAATATAGTTCCCCCTATTATTGATTTTAGTAGTTTTCAGAAATATATTTCAGAACAAGAATACGATGAATCTTATCAACATTTCACTGTAAACAAAGGTGATTTACTATTAGCAAGTTCAGGTGCTTCTTGGGGTAAAGTATCTGAATATGATGATAATGAAAGGGTAATATTAAACACAAGCACCATTCGCTTGAATGAAAATCACTCACAAAAGGTTTCACGCAATTTTATAAAATGGATAATCCAAAGTCCGTATGTTTTTGAGCAATTAAATGTTTTGTTAACAGGTTCTTGTCAACCAAACTTTGGACCATCACACCTAAGTCAATTAAGATGTGCATATCCCAAAGATAAATTTGAGCAAACCTCAATCGCCACCTATCTCAACCGCAAAACCGCCGAGATAGACCAAATCATTGCCAACAAGCAAAAACTCATTGCCCTGTACGAAGAAGAAAAACAGGCTATTATTAACCAGTCTGTTACCAAAGGACTTGACCCAAATGTAAAAATGAAAGATTCGGGTGTGGACTGGTTGGGGGAGATACCGGAGCATTGGGAGGTGAAGAAGTTGAAACATTTAGTTACTAAAATAGGAAGTGGAGTAACACCAACCGGAGGTTCAAATGTTTATCAAACATCTGGAATTCCTTTATTGAGAAGCCAGAATGTTTATTTTGATGGTTTAAGATTAGAAGATGTTGCTTATATCTCGGAAGAAATTGATGAGTCAATGAGTAATAGTAGAATAAATGAAAAAGACATCCTTTTAAACATAACTGGAGGTTCGATAGGACGTTGTTATTATGTACCAGAGGGTTTTGGTCCCGGAAATGTAAACCAACATGTGTGTATATTAAGGCCTATTCTTGAAAGAATAGATTATATTTTTCTTTATTTTTTATTGCGTTCAAATATTGGTCAATTGCAAATTGATTTTCAACAGACTGGAGCAAATCGAGAAGGATTAAATTTTGAACAATTAAAAAATTTCGTCATTCCAATGATGGATATAACAGAACAAAAATGTATTGTAGTCCATATCGAAAAAGAATGCAGCCGATTAGATGCAATCATTGAAAAATTCAACAAACAAATAGACCTTTTTCAGGAATATAGAACGACCTTGATAAGTGAGGTTGTGACGGGGAAGGTGAAGGTGAGTAATATTATAGATATTGACTAAAATATATTATTTTAAGATTAAAAAAATCAAATTATACAAAACATGATAATAGGAATAATACTCAGAAATTTTAAAACATATAATGGAATAAATTATATACCATTATCGAATGGTGAAAAATTTTGTGGTTTAATTGGTCAAAATGGAATCGGCAAAAGTTCAATTTTAGAGGCATTGGACTGCTTTTTTAATAATAAAGATTGGAATCAAAATATTGATAGTAATAAATCAGGGATAGATATTTCATATATCACACCAATTTTTTTAATTGAAAAAACTAAATTGAAGATTAATAATGACCTTGCAGAAAAATTAAGTAACGAAATTTGGAACTTTGTAACGGATACTACAACTCATACTATTCGCAAAAAGATAATCGATAAAATTAATATTTCAATTTCTCAAATAAAACCAGAATATACAAAAGAAAATTATTTTTTACTTCCATTAGGTGAAAACATTGATAGAGATTTTACCATAAATGTTTATAGTTCAATTTTGCAGAGTTTACATGAAAAAATTGAAGGTGAAGATGACGATGTTTATCAAAATAAGGTCAGGGAATTATTTAAACCATTGATGTCTGAAGTAAAAGATTTATATGATTATATATATATTCCAAAAGATATTGAACCCAATAATTTAGTCCAACTTGAAACTAAAGAAATTCAAAGACTTATGGGTGAAAAATTGGAAGATGTAATTGGAGCAATTTTACCAAGAACTAAAATTGGAGACATTAGTACTGGGTTGAAGGCATTTATTGATGAACTATCTGGGAAGTTAGTTGGATATAAGTTTAAAGTACCAAGTAGTAATCAACCTAATTTAAAGCCCGTAAAAATATATTCACTTATAATTGAAGAATTCTTTAGTTTAAGGGAATTACACAAAGAAGTAGATGGTGGAAAAGATTTGCCACTTAGACAGCTTAGCTCAGGAGAAAAGCAACAAGCAATATTAAGTTTAGTTCATAGTATTATTCATTCTTATAGAGTTGATAGCTCAAATATCATATTAGCAGTGGATGAGCCTGAAGCATCTCTTCATATTTCTGCTTGTTTTGACCAATTTGAAAAATTATATAACGTTAGCAATTTATGTGGTCAGGTTATATTTTCATCCCATTGGTATGGTTTTATTCCAGCGATGAATAGTGGTATAATTACAAATATTGCTAAAAAGGATAATGCACATGAACCACTATTATTTAATATTTCAAAATATAGAGAAGAAATTAAGCATAATGCTGCTGATTATCAACAAACTCATCATCATGACTTACCTATGGATATTATGCTGAAAAGTAATAATGATTTTATTCAATCTATTATAAGCAGCATTATAAAAGAAGAGCCTTATAACTGGCTAATATGTGAGGGTTCGTCTGATAAAATATATTTTGACGAATATTTCAAAGATGAAATTGAATTTAAAAAATTAAGAATTATTCCAGTAGGAAATGCAAAGGAAGTAAAAAAAACGTATAATCATTTAAAGGTTTCATTCGAAGAATTAGGCACAAAAATTAATGGTAAAGTAATACTTATTACTGATACAGATACTAATCTACTTGAGTTTGATACATCCACTGTTAGAAATCTAATTTGTAAAAGAATAGTTAATGATATTGGTTCAAAAACAACTAAATTGGTTGAAATTAAATCAAATCCTAAAAACCCAAAAACAGACATTGAAGATGTTTTAAATGGAAAACTGTTTCATAAAACTTTACTTGAGTTTAAAAACGATTACTTTGATCTTCTTACTTTCATTAATGATGAAGATGTTGTTAAAGAAACTCCAAGTTATATAGCTTTAGATCTTAAACCAACTGATTATCAATTATTGGATAGATTTTTCAATACAAATGATAATAAATTCGATTTTTCTAAAGCTTATATCAAAAACCTAAAAGAAGGTACTTATGAAATACCAAATTGGATAAGTGAAATAAAAAGTTACTTTAATTAAAATTTCTTTTTATGAGCATCACAACCGAAAATACATTTGAAACCGCTATTGTTGAATCTTTGGTTCATCATGGCAATTATACACAAGGTAATTCGCCCGATTACAGCCCCGAATTGGGAATGTTTAAATATGAAGTAATTGCATTCTTACAAGATACACAGCCCAAGGCTTGGGAAAAAATCACAGCCGTTCATGGTGCGGATGCTGATAACCGCATTATTCAGCGTTTATTCAAAGAATTGGATTTGCGGGGCAGTATAGACGTTTTACGGAATGGTTTTATTGATTATGGAGTTAAGTTTCGCATGGCATTTTTCAAACCCGAAACTGGTTTGAATGATGAAACCATTGAACTTTACGGCAAAAACCAATTAAAAATAATCCGTCAGGTTTATTACAGCAACAAAAACAAGAATTCAGTTGACCTTGTAATTAGCTTAAACGGATTACCTGTGGCAACATTGGAACTGAAAAACCATTTTACAGGACAAACGACCGACAACGCTAAAAAGCAATATGCAACCACCAGAGATAATAAAGAATTGCTTTTTACCTTTAAAAAACGAGCGTTGGTTCATTTTGCCGTTGACCCCGACGAGGTTTATATGGCAACAAAAATAGATGCTGAACGCACCTATTGGCTGCCATTTAACAAAGGTTGCAACAATGGAAAAGGAAACCCGCAAAATCCCGATGGTTACAAAACCGCTTATTTGTGGGAAAACATTCTGGTGAAAGATAGTTTAATGGATATTCTCTATCGTTTTGTTCATCTACAAGTTGAAGAATACGAATTTGAAGGTCAAACACGAAAAAAGGAAAAACTCATTTTTCCTCGTTTTCATCAATTAGATTCAGTTCGCAAAATCACTTCTGATGCTAAAATAAACGGAGCAGGAAAAAATTATTTAATTCAACATTCAGCAGGTTCGGGCAAAAGTAATTCAATTGCTTGGTTGGCATATCGCTTATCGAGTTTGCACAACCAATTAGATGAACGAGTTTTCAATAGCGTAATTGTAATAACTGACCGCCGAGTTCTTGACCAACAATTGCAAGATACCATTTATCAATTCGAGCATAAAACAGGCGTAGTGCAAAAGATTGACCAAGACAGCACTCAATTAGCCAATGCAATTATTTCAGGCACACATATCATCATTACAACTTTACAGAAATTCCCCTTTGTAATTGATAAAGTTGGCAACATTCCCGACCGTAAATATGCGGTAATCATTGACGAAGCTCATAGTTCGCAGGGCGGTGAAGCAAGCAAGAAAATGAAAGAGGTTTTGGCTGCAAAAACCTTGGAAGATGCCGAAAAATCCGATGCAAACGATTATGATTTAGAAGATGAAATAAATGCTGAGGTTGAAAAATCATGCAAATCGAGAGGACAGCAACAAAATATTTCATTCTTTGCCTTTACTGCAACACCAAAAACAAAAACATTAGGTGTATTTGGTCAATTAAATGCTGCTGGTAAACCCGAACCTTTTCATTTGTATTCTATGCGTCAGGCAATCGAAGAAGGCTTTATACTTGACGTTTTAGATAATTACACCACTTACGAGCGATATTTTAAATTAACCAAAGCCATAAACGAAGACCCCGAATTAAACAAAAAGAAAGCAGCAAAAGCAATCGGACGTTTTGTTTCATTGCATCCGCATGAATTAGCTCAAAAAACAGAGGTCATTATTGAGCACTTTCGTCAAATCGTTAGCAAAAAGATTGGAGGAAAAGCAAAGGCAATGGTTGTAACAGGTTCAAGGCTTCATGCAAAACGCTATTTTGTTGAATTCAAGAACTATATAAAAGCTAAAGGTTATAACGATATTAAAGTTTTGGTTGCATTTTCGGGCAAAGTAATGGACGATGATTATCCCGGAGGAGTTTCAGAACCCGAATTAACAGGTTATGGCGAAAAAGAGTTGCCAAAAATATTCAATCAGGACGATTACAAAATTTTGATAGTTGCCGATAAATACCAAACAGGCTTCGACCAACCGCTTTTGCATACAATGTACGTGGACAAAGCACTTTCGGGAGTAAAAGCAGTTCAGACTTTGTCTCGATTAAATCGTACTTGCCCAGGCAAGGAGGATACTTTTGTTTTGGATTTTGTAAACGATAGAGAAACAATACTGGCATCATTTCAGGATTATTACCAGAAAACTACAGTTCTTGAAAACCCCGACCCAAATCATTTGTATGATCTAAAAGGAAAATTGGACGAAAAACAAGTTTACTGGCAATCGGAAATTGAAGCTTTTGCAAATGTGTATTTTAAACCAAGCAACCGTTTATCAGTTAAAGACCAATCAATTCTTTACGCATACATTGACCCTGCCGTAGATAGATTTAAAGTATTAGAAACGGAAGAAATAAAAGACGAATTCAAAAAAGGATTAAGAACTTGGTGCAATTTGTATTCTTTCCTTTCTCAGATAATGCCGTTTTCTGATTCTGATTTTGAAAAATTCTATGCTTACGCAAAGCTTTTACAAACCAAATTGCCCAAACGTGATTTGTCGGAAAGCCTTCAATTAACTGATGAATTGGCAATGGAATATTACCGTTTGGAGAAAATTGCAGACGGTACAATTGAATTGCAAAAAGAGGATGGCGAACTTGACGGTTTGACAGAAGCAGGTATTAAAAGAGCAAAAGAAGAAAAAGCCCCATTATCACAGATTATAAATGTTTTAAATGACAGGTTCGGGACTGATTTTACCGAGGCAGACAGATTGTTTTTCGACCAAATGGAAGCTGATTTGCTTTTAGATGACAAATTAAAAGAACAAGCACAAGCCAATAAAATTGACACATTCAAATTTGCTTTTGAGGATTTGTTCCTCACTAAACTGATTGAGAGAATGGACCAAAACCAAGAGATATTTGAAAAGATTTTAGAGAACAAGGCATTTGGTGGCGTTGTAAAAGAATTATTAATGAAAAGCGTATATCTAAAATTAAATGAAACTGAAAACAGCCAACCCTAATTGCACACACATTGCCAAGCCACACAAGCCCACGCTAAAGCCAAAGCTTGTCAAAGAGGATGCAATGCCACCCGTGTAACCGCCTTTCAGGACGAGACAGTTTTAGGATTGCCCACGCTCAAAAAAACAGAATAAATTTGTGCTTCGTGGATAGGTTGGTGTAGCTTAACAAAGACTTGAAATTTAAGACTAAATAATTGGACTTATAACTGGAGTTGTATTTGTGTTATTTTCAAAAATGATTTTGGCTGGATTATTTGCTTTTTCAGTTTTAGGGCTTTTAAATTGGGTAATTTCAAGACATCGATTGAATTTCTCTGATTTATTGAATGAAGTATTAAAAGATAAGAATAACGGGCTACAGCTAGGCAGACAGTTCCGCTCCCTATAAATATCAGGATAAATTTCCGTACAGCCCCCCATATACGACGATTTCCCAATACCTCAGGCAAAGCGTTGTATTATCGGCAAAAGGTAAAGTCTATTTATAAAAATTCATTTCGTCCATATATTTCCAAACGGCAGGATGGAGGTAATAACGCACCGGTTTCCCTTCATGGATAGCCTGACGAATAAAACTTGACGAAATCTCTATCAGGGGAGCATCTATCCATTGTACTTTGGGGTGATTCCGAAAATCGCCACCGTCAAATCCCGGTCGTGGATAAACACAAATATGGTACTGTTCAAGAATTTGTTCATAGTTTCTCCACTTATCGAGCACCGTAAGATTGTCGGCACCCATAATCAGGTAAAACTGATGATCGGGATGTTTTTCGCTCAGATAGGTAAGCGTATGAATGGTGTAAGATGGTTGCAATAGTTTGAACTCTATATCGCTTGCTTTGAATTGTGGATTGTCGTCAATGGCAAGTTTTACCATCTCAAGTCGATGATAATCGGCAAGAAGAGAGCCTTTCTTTTTCAAAGGATTTTGCGGTGAAATCACAAACCAAAGCTCATCTAACTCGCTATAATTCACCAAATGGTTAGCAATGATAAGATGCCCTATATGAATCGGGTTAAACGAGCCAAAATATAATCCTGTTTTTCGCATCAGCGTACAAAAATACTATTTCTCAAGGCATTTAAATGAGCTGATAGCATAAGAGTAATCCGGACGCAATTTGTTTTTGCGATTTTCCAAAGTCCAGGCCATTACCATATATACTTTATGTACACCTTCAATGTATGTTAGCAGGTAATAAACTTTAGAAGGAACACCTTCTACTTCAGCAACCATTTCAACCTGCTCTGCCTCACAGCCGTCAATTTTCATGGGAATCGGTTGAGATTGAGAATAAATCTTCGCGTTTTCATGGATCATTCCCAGTTGAATTGTACGATAGTTTTGAATTACAGAGATGCTATCGTTATATGAATCAAGATTTTTAAAGGTTTTAATAAAATCCTCTTTCGGCTCATCAATTACAACAATATAGGCTTCTTTAAACAAGTTCTGATATTGCAACGATGCTTCATCATTGAGTTTTGTTGATTTACTCATATACTTCGGAATCATCATCGAATACTCATTGTTAATCACAATTTCATTAAAATCAGCGGAGTTGACTTCCTTTTTTTCAGCATCTTTTTTAAAGCTATTTAAGCAGGATGTAAACAGGACGATTAAAGCAACAAAAGGGATCCATTTTTTCATGTGATTCAGGTTTATTTTTTTCAAAAATAATAAAAACGGGACTATAATTGGTAAAAATGAATAAAGTACAGAAATGAATAAAAAGCTCTATTCTTTATCGTTTAAACTACCCAATCAGTGACACTTGCTTTAACGAGACCATGAACATTCCAGAAAAACGATTGTTAGTAAAAAAGCTGTTAATCAAATAACAAGTAAAAAGCTCCACATGCAATATCTTGAAAAATGATTCGAGCCGAAAAAGAGAGAATTTTAACTTGCTAACAAATTAATTACATTGCATTTATGTCGGAAATTATACACATAAAAAAGGGTCTCAATATCCCTTTAAAGGGTGACGCTGAAAAACAATTTGCTGCAACTGGACTTGTGGCTGCTTATGCTCTGAAGCCCGGTGATTTCCGGGGAATAAATCCACGATTGGTCGTTAAGGAAGGAGATCTCGTAAAAGCCGGTATTCCCGTTTTAGCAGATAAACAAAATGAAAAAATTAAAATAGCTTCTCCCGTTAGTGGTACAGTAACCGAAATCAGAAGAGGAGAAAAACGTGTTCTTCTGGAGGTAGTCATTACTCCGGATCATGAATTTGACTCCATCAATTTTGGCAAAGCGGATCCATCACAGCTTTCGCGGGAACAACTCATTGAAAGGCTTTTAGAATCAGGAGTTTGGCCATACATTCGTCAACGTCCCTATACCATTATTGCCAATCCTTATGATGTTCCAAAGGCAATCTTTATTTCAGCATTTGATACAGCTCCTTTAGCTCCGGATATTGATTTTTTTATGGAAAATCAGCATGCTGAATTCCAAAAAGGGATAGATGTTCTTCAAAAACTTACTTCAGGCCTTGTTTATCTCAACATTCACGAAAAACTAAATAAATCTCCTTTCTTTAAAAATATTAAAAATGTAACCCTGAACACTTTTACGGGACCACATCCCGCAGGAAATGTAGGCGTACAGATACATCAGATTTCTCCCATTAATAAAGGAGATATTTACTGGACAATTCAACCTCAGGATGTGTTAATCATTGGTCGCTTGTTCAATCATGGGATCTACGATGCTTCCCGCATAATCTGCGTAAGCGGTTCTGAAGCTCTGTCCCCGGCTTACTATAAAGTAATCGGAGGAACCAATGTTGCCCCTATTCTCAAAAATCAACTCAAAGGAGAACATACACGCATAATCAGCGGAAATGTTCTTACCGGTACAAAAATTGATTCCAGTGGCTTTCTCGGATTTTACCACACTCAACTCACGCTAATTCCGGAAGGAAATAAACACGAATTATTTGGATGGGCAAAACCCGGTTTCGATAAATTTAGTTTTTCCAAAACGTTTCTTTCCAAACTTATTCCTGATCGGAAATTTGCACTCAATACCAATCTGCACGGAGGAGAAAGGGCCTATGTGATTACAGGTCAGTATGAAAAAGTACTTCCGATAGATATTTATCCCATGCATTTAATCAAGGCCTGCCTGATCCAGGATATTGAACTGATGGAAAAGCTGGGAATTTACGAAGTAGATGAAGAAGACTTTGCTTTATGTGAGTTTATCGACACTTCTAAAACAAACATTCAGGAGATCATCCGTTCAGGAATAAACCTAGTACACCAAGAAATGAGTTAACCTAATTCTACAAACAGAAAAGAACAGATACAATGAACAGCTTGAGAGATTTGATAGATAAAATCAAGCCAAACTTCGAAAAGGGAGGAAAGTTTGAGAAACTTCACTCTACCTTCGATGCGTTTGAAACCTTTCTATTCGTTCCGGATAAAGTAACCCTGAAAGGAAGTCATATCCGCGATTCCATTGACATGAAACGTACAATGAGTATCGTGATTACGGCCTTGCTTCCAGCTCTTCTTTGGGGCATGTGGAGCACAGGGTACTGGCATTTTAAGATGCTGGGCGAAGAGGTAAGTTTTATGCAACAGTTTGCGTTTGGCTTCCTGAAAGTATTTCCAATTATTGCCGTTACATACATTTCGGGTTTAACGGTAGAATTTATTTTTGCACAATATCGCGGACACGAGGTAAATGAAGGTTTTCTTGTTACCGGAATGTTGATTCCGCTCATCATGCCCGCCGATGTTCCACTATGGATGGTAGCAGTAGCCACCATTTTCGCAGTTATTATCGGGAAAGAGGCTTTTGGAGGAACCGGAATGAATATTTTCAATCCGGCACTTGTTGCCCGCGCCTTTATCTTCTTTGCTTATCCGGCACACATTACGGGTGATAAAATCTGGGTAGCAGGAATGAGTCATGCACAGGCCGGAACCATTGTCGACGGGTTTTCAGGAGCAACTCCACTTGGGAATGCTGGTTTAGGAATGGTCGATAAAATCCCTGATCTTCAAACCTTGTTTTGGGGCTTTATACCTGGCTCTATTGGAGAAACGTCTAAAATTGCCATTTTACTGGGAGCAGCATTCCTAATTATCACCGGTATAGGCAGTTGGAGAATTATGCTTTCAGCTCTTTTAGGAGGACTGGCAATGTCCGGAATATTTAATCTTGCAGGGGCAAATGACTACATGAATGTCGATCCCGTTACACAGATTATGATGGGTAGTTTTATGTTTGGAATTGTGTTTATGGCCACCGACCCGGTTACTGCAGCTCAAACCAATCGCGGAAAATGGATTTATGGCTTCCTTATCGGGATGTTTGCCATTATGATTCGTGTATTTAATCCAGCCTACCCTGAAGGTACAATGCTTTCAATTCTACTGATGAACACCTTTGCACCGCTGATTGATCATTACGTGGTGGAAGCAAATATTAAACGCCGTTTAAAACGTGCTTCAAAAACAGTTGTGAACACTTAAACTCTCTGAATTATGCACAGTAACAAGTATATATTTATCTATTCATCCGTAATGGTTGTAGTGGTTGCTATTGCATTAACCATTGTTGCTATTCAACTTAAACCAGCACAGGAAATGAATATCAGGATTGAGAAGATGCAAAATATTCTCATTTCTGTAAACATGGAAAGCACTCCCAAAAATGCAGAAGACCTTTATAAAAAATATATCATTAGCGATTTTGTTCTCAACGAAAAAGGTGAAGAAACGAAAGGAATAAATGCCTTTGAAATTGACTTTGCCCTCGAAATGAAAAAAGTTACCGGAAAACGGAATCTTCCGGTATTCATTGCAAAAATGGATAATGGTGATACAAATTATATTTTCCCGCTTCGTGGAAAAGGCTTGTGGGGACCCGTTTGGGGATACCTCTCTGTGAAAAGTGATTTCAATACCGTGGTCGGAACTCAGTTCGGACACAAAGGAGAGACTCCAGGTTTAGGCGCTGAAATAGATACACGTAAATTTCAGATGCAATTTGCCAACAAAAAGATGTTCGACGAAAAAGGCATACTCACCTCTGTTGCCGTTAAAAAAGGCGGAGCAGATCCCGGAGATGTGCATGGCGTAGATGCAATTTCAGGAGGGACAATCACCAGTAATGGTGTTTCGCATATGCTTCTGGATGGAATGAAATTGTATGAACCCTATCTTAAAAAACACGTAAGACTATGAGCGAAATTATAAAACAAGAAAGAGACCTTTGGTTCTCGAAGAAAAACCTGAAGCTGCTCACAGCACCCTTTAACCTTGACAATCCTGTTACTGTTCAGGTTTTGGGAATATGCTCAGCATTAGCAGTAACCGTTCAGATGAAACCAGCCATTGTGATGGCTCTCTCGGTTACCATTGTAACTGCATTCTCCAACCTTATCATTGCAGCAATGCGTAATACTATTCCTTCACGTATCCGTATCATCGTTCAACTTGTGGTTATTGCAGCTCTGGTTATTATTGTCGATCAGATCCTGAAGGCTTACGTATATGACGTAAGTAAAAAGCTTTCAGTTTTTGTAGGCTTGATTATTACGAACTGTATCCTGATGGGACGTTTGGAAGCCTTTGCAATGGCAAATAAACCATGGCCTTCGTTTATTGACGGCATCGGAAACGGAATTGGTTACGGATTGATTTTGGTCATTGTTTCGTTTTTCCGTGAACTTCTGGGCTCAGGAACAATTTTCGGATGGAAAATTATTCCTGAAGCACTCTATAAAATGGGGTATGAAAACAACGGCCTGATGATTCTTCCTCCCATGGCTTTGATTACCATTGGAGTAATTATTTGGATACAACGTGGCAAAACCCGCGAACTTATTGACAAAAGTTAACACTAAGAGAGGTAAATCATGGAAAATTTATTTAACCTGTTTGTTCGTTCGATCTTTATCGACAACATGATATTTGCATACTTCCTCGGAATGTGCTCGTTTCTGGCTGTTTCCAAAACCGTGAAAACATCTCTTGGATTAGGGGTGGCAGTAACCTTTGTGTTGCTGATTACCGTTCCGGCCAACTGGCTTCTTGAAAACTATTTGTTGAAACCCGGAGCACTTTCATGGCTTGGTGATGATTATAAATCAATGGATTTAAGTTATCTGAGCTTTATCATGTACATTGCTGTAATTGCGGCAATTGTGCAGTTGGTAGAAATGGTTGTTGAAAAATTTTCACCCGCTTTATACAATGCTCTGGGAATATTTCTTCCATTGATTGCCGTAAACTGTGCAATTTTAGGAGCTTCTCTTTTTATGCAGGAACGTGAATATCAAACTATTGGCGAAGCAACTGTTTATGCAGCCGGATCGGGTATTGGCTGGCTTTTAGCAATTGTTTCTATTGCTGCTATCAAGGAAAAAATACGCTACTCTCATATTCCTGCCCCACTGCGCGGTCTTGGGGTTTCATTTATTCTTACCGGCCTCATGGCTATTGCGTTTATGAGCTTTATGGGAATTAAGATTTAATCAACCTAACACTTCTGTTATTATGAGCTTTACCGGATTTTTAATTATAAGTTCTGTAGTCTTTCTGGTTGTTATGCTACTACTGGTAGGACTCCTCCTATATGCCAAAGCCAAATTGGCACCTTCTGGTCCTGTGAAAATTTTAATCAATGATGAAAAGGAAATTGAAGTAACTTCAGGGTCCAGCTTACTTTCCACGCTGGCAAACGAAAAAATATTTCTTCCCTCAGCCTGTGGTGGAGGGGGTACCTGTGCAATGTGTAGATGTCAGGTGGAGGAAGGCGGAGGAACTATCTTACCCACCGAAACAGGATACTTTACCCGTAAACAACAACTCAACCATTGGCGACTGGGCTGTCAGGTGAAGGTTCGTGAAAATATGAAAATTCATATTCCGGAAGAAGTTTTCGGAATCAAAAAATGGGAATGCGAAGTGGTTTCGAACCAAAATGTAGCTACCTATATCAAAGAATTTGTGGTAAAGCTTCCGGAAGGAGATCTTTTGAATTTCAGGTCTGGAGGTTATATCCAGATTGACGTTCCTTCCTGTGAAGTGGACTTCGCCAAAGATATCTTTGTGGAAGAAGCATATCGTGAAGAGTGGGATTTATACAAAATGTGGAATCTCAAAATGAAGAACAGCGAACCTGTTTTTCGTGCATACTCTATGGCGAATCACCCTGCTGAAGGAAACGTCATCAAACTGAATATTCGCATTGCAACACCTCCGTTCGATCGTAAAACAAATTCATTTATGAACGTTAATCCCGGAATTTGTTCCTCCTATATTTTCTCCCGCAAACCAGGAGATAAAGTTACAATCTCCGGTCCTTACGGTGAGTTCTTTATCAAAAACACCAAACGTGAAATGATGTTTATTGGAGGTGGCGCCGGAATGGCCCCTATGCGTTCGCACATCTTTGATCAGTTTCTTACTCAAAATACTGATCGAAAAGCTACGTTTTGGTACGGCGGACGTTCCTTACGGGAACTCTTCTATATTGACGAGTTTAAGAAGATAGAAACTGAATATCCCAACTTCAGATTTCATATAGCACTTTCTGAGCCACGACCAGAAGACAACTGGACCGGATACACAGGCTTTATTCACCAGATAATCATGGACAATTATCTATCGAAACATCCGGAACCAGAGGAAATTGAGTTCTACTTATGTGGACCTCCTCTGATGAATAATGCCGTTCAGAAAATGCTTGATGAATACGGAGTTCCAAAAGAAAACATCGCTTTCGATGACTTTGGAGGTTAACGAAAACTAATCTACCATCGCAAAACCCTGATGAAAGACTCTTCTTTTGTCGGGGTTTTTCCATTGAACTAAAAATGTATTCATTGATCCAACCCGATTTAGTTTTCAAATTCTGTAAAACTCTCGTCTCCCAATCTCCCGAAAATCTGTAATTTTGCATACTTGAGTAATTTTTCTACAAATGAAGATATCCTACAAATGGCTGAAAGAGTATGTTAACATCAACCTTTCTCCTGAAGAAATAGACCAACTTTTAACTGATACCGGGCTCGAAGTAGAAGGATGGGAAAGCATTGAAAGCATTCGCGGAGGCCTCAAAGGCGTTGTAATTGGCGAAGTTTTAACCTGTGTAAAACATCCGGATGCTGACCGTTTATCCATCACTACTGTGAATATCGGGCAAACCGAACCTCTGCACATTGTTTGTGGTGCTCCCAATGTAGCTGCCGGGCAGAAGGTTGCTGTTGCAACCATTGGTACAACTCTTTACAGTGGCGAAGAATCATTTGTAATCAAGAAATCCAAAATCAGAGGTGAACTTTCTGAAGGGATGATTTGCGCCGAAGATGAGCTCGGATTGGGCGAATCTCATGCCGGCATCATGGTTCTCAATCCTGATGCGGTAATTGGAACTCCTGCCAACGAATATTTCGGGATTGAAAACGATATCGTGTTCGAAATAGGACTTACACCAAATCGTTCCGATGCAACTTCACACATTGGTGTTGCCCGTGATATTGTGGCTGCACTGAATCTCAAAACTGAATATAAAGACCTGAAACTAAATTATCCATCCGTTGATTTATTCAAAACAGAAAATCAAAATATTACAATTTTGGTAGACGTAGAAGATGTGAAAGCATGTCCGCGTTATTCTGGCATTACCATTAGCGGAATTAAAGTTACAAACTCTCCCGACTGGCTGCAAAACCGTCTGAAAGCGATTGGTCTTCGCCCCATCAACAATGTGGTTGATATTACCAATTTCGTGTTGATGGAAATCGGGCAACCTCTCCATGCTTTTGATGCCAAACAGATCAACGGAGGCAAAGTAGTGGTGAAAAAACTTGCCGAAAACACTCCTTTCATTACACTTGACGGAGTTGAGCGTAAACTTACAGCCAATGATCTGATGATTTGCAATGCAGAAGAAGGCATGTGCATTGCCGGGGTTTTTGGAGGCGCAAAATCGGGAGTAACGAATGAAACAACCAATATTTTCATCGAAAGTGCATGTTTTGATCCGGTGCATATCCGTAAAACATCCAAGTATCACGGGCTAAAAACCGATGCTTCGTTCCGTTACGAACGTGGTACCGATCCAAACATTACATTATACGCTCTCAAACGGGCTGCTTTGTTAATCAAAGAAATTGCCGGAGGAGAAATTTCTTCCGAAATCGTTGATATCTACCCAATTCCTTTCCCCGAAAAAATCGTACAGCTTTCACTGGAACGAATGAAAAATCTTATCGGAAAAGAACTTCCGAAAGAAACGGTTTTATCTATTCTGACACTTCTCGAAATGGACGTAAAGGCCGAAGAAGAAGGAATTCTCACCCTTTCGGTTCCTCATTACCGTACCGACGTTACCCGTGATGTGGATGTAATCGAAGATATCCTTCGTATTTATGGCTACAATAACATAGAAATAGGTCCGGTACTCAGGGCATCGATGAATAATTTCCCAAAGCCGGACCCGGAACAAATGCGTAATCTGATTTCTGACTATCTGGCTTCGAACGGATTTTTCGAAATCATGAACAACTCACTTACAAAATCGGAATACACTCAAAAATTCAGCTATTTCAAAGCAGAAGAAAATGTTCCGATTGCTAATCCATTGAGTAAAGAATTGGATGTTATGCGTCAAACTCTGCTTTTCGGAGCATTGGAAACCGTAATCTACAACATCAACCGCAAGGTAAACCGTCAGAAACTATTTGAATTCGGACGAATTTATCGCAAAACAGGCGAAACGGATATTCGCCTTGACGTTACCCGCCGTTATCGGGAAGAACATCATCTGGCTATGCTTATGACCGGAGCTATCGAATCGGAAAATTGGCACTCTAAAGAGCAAAAACCGGCATTCTTTCATCTGAAAGCCTATGTTGAAAACCTCTTAAGCCGGATTCGTTTCCCTTTTTCCCTGAATGATTTTCAGGAGAGTACTTCCGGATATTTTGCACAAGGTTTGCAACTGATGAGCGGCAATAAAGTGGTTGGCGAATTTGGAATTTTACATTCTTCATTGCTTAAGGCATTTGATATTAAACAGGACGTTTTGTATGCCGAACTAAACTGGGATCTGATTCTGAAAAAGCTCCCAAAAACAAATATATGTTACAAAGAAGTGAGCAAATATCCTGAAGTTCGTCGTGATTTAGCCCTGCTGTTAGATAAGGAAATAAGCTTTGCACAAATTTCACAGATAGCCTATCAAACAGAGAAAAAGCTACTGAAAAAAGTGAATCTCTTCGATGTATATGATGGCGACAAACTGGAAGCCGGTAAAAAATCGTATGCTATAAGTTTTATTTTACAGGATGAAGAAAAAACCCTTACCGACAACCAGATAGAAAAAATCATGGAAAAAATGGTAAAGAACTTCGAAACCCAACTGGGAGCGAAGCTGAGATAGCCCACTTATATTATTCTAAACAAGCGAAAGGGTGAGTCAAATGACTCACCCTTTCGCTTGTTTAGATTTACCGAAAATTAAATCCTTGTCAGATTTTTATTTCGTCATTATTCTTATTATAGAAATGATATTCAAGAAAATGGAATGAAGCAACCGCTTTCAGTTTAATCCATACTCTGAACTTAAACATCCATTTCCAGCGAATGGAAAACAGACCTCCACGAGTAAGATATGAATAGATATATGGATTGGTCGAAAGAGTTAGCATTGTTTCATTTTGCTCATGAACCAGATATTTCAAATTGTTCTCAATTTCGTCAACAAAAAGCATACTGGGTTTTATTTTACCGGAACCATCACAAGCAGGACACTTTTCGAGGATATCCACATCAAGCTGAGGACGTACTCTTTGACGTGTAATTTGTACTAAGCCGAACTTGCTTGGTGGCAGAATGGTGTGTTTTGTACCATCTTTTGCCATTTCTTCCTGTAATCGTGAAAAGAGACCCCGGCGGTTTGCAGCTTCGTGCATATCAATGAAATCTATGACGATAATTCCACCCATATCTCTCAAACGGAGCTGGCGCGCAATTTCAGATGCTGCTTCCAAATTAACTTCCATAGCATTCTGTTCCTGCGATTTATCTGTATTTAAACGGTGACCGCTATTAACATCGATCACGTGCATGGCTTCTGTATGTTCAATTACCAGATAAACACCACTCTTAATCGTAACAATTTTTCCAAAAGAGCTTTTAATCTGCTTTTCAATAGCATATTGCTCAAAAATTGGAATCTTTCCCTTGTATAATTTTACGATATCTGCTTTGTCAGGAGCAATTGTAGCAATATAGTTCTTGATTTCTTCATAGAGACCCTGATCATTCAGAACTACACTGTTAAAATCTTTATTGAGCAAATCACGGAGTAAAACGGAAGTTTTATCGAGTTCGCTCACAATTTTCTGAGGAGCTTTTCCATCTTTAAGACGAATTAAAGCCGTTTCCCATTTACTAATAAGATTTCGCAAATCGGCATCAAGTTCTGCCACATTTTTGCCTTCGGCAACAGTGCGGATGATGATCCCGTAATTTTTTGGACGAATGCTCATAATCAGTCTTTTCAGACGATTACGCTCTTCGCTGCTTTTGATTTTTTGCGAAATAGAAACTCTATTTGAGAAAGGAACCAACACTATATATCTTCCTGCAAATGAAATTTCGGAGGATACACGCGGACCTTTTGAAGAGATCGGCTCTTTCGCAATTTGAATAACGACCTGCTGGTTTATTTTCAGTACATTAGAGATCTTTCCTGTTTTTTCGATATCGGGCTCCGTTTCCAGATTGTCCATTCGTAAATGTTCAGCGGCACCTGAAGTAACCTGCTTCACAAACTTATTTAACGTATTTACCTGAGGACCCAAATCCAGATAGTGCAGAAATGCATCCTTTTCGTAACCAACATCAACAAAAACAGCATTAAGGCCGGGCATAACTTTTTTAACCCTTCCTAAAAAGACATCGCCAACAGAGTGGCTGTTATTGCTTTTTTCTTTATGAAGTTCAACCAGAAGCTTGTCTTCCATAAGAGCAATAACAACTTCGTTGGGACGCGAATCAATTATAAGTTCTTTATTCACAACGAGTTGTTTTAGATTTACTGATTATCACCTGTTAGGTATTGGTGGAGATCAAGCCTATAATGCGTGAAAAATAGTAAAAGAGGCTGACTCATGAATAGACTTTTTTCAGCAAATAACATACGAACAAGTCATAAGTTATACATGCCAGAAAAAGAATAGTGAGACAGCCTCTGGTAAATAACTGAATTATTTCTTTTTATGACGATTCTTGCGCAAACGTTTTTTGCGTTTGTGCGTTGACATTTTGTGTCTCTTTCTTTTTTTACCGCAAGGCATAATGTGTAGTTTAAAATGTAATTAATTATTTCACTTGACTTTTAACGTCAATAACGAAAGTTTTAGCAGGTTTGAATGCTGGGATGTTGTGAGCAGGAATAATGATAGTAGTATTTTTTGAAATATTTCTACCAGTTTTTTCAGCTCTTTTTTTAACGATAAAGCTACCAAAGCCTCTGAGATAAACATTGTCACCTTTGCTTAAAGATTCTTTGATAACATCCATGAAAGCTTCAACGGTTGCTTGGATCGATACTTTTTCGATTCCGGTTTTGTTAGCAATTTCTGCTACGATTTCTGCTTTTGTCATATCTCTGTATTATTTAAGTGTTTAATATCACTCGATTTGGGCTGCAAAAATAATAAATTTTCACTTAACCAAAACATTTATAACGCATTTTTGTACTCTAATTCATTCACTTTAAATTGTTTTTCCGGATGAAGACCCTTTTTACCGATATTTTAACAGTATGGTATAGCCAAAAAAAACGTGATTTACCTTGGCGAAACACCAAAGATCCCTACAAAATCTGGATTTCTGAAATTATTCTTCAGCAAACACGTATTCAACAGGGACTTTCATATTATCAACGCTTTATCGAAGAATTTATTTCAATTTCTGAGCTCGCAAAAGCTCCGGAAGAAAAAGTTTTAAAGCTTTGGCAAGGACTTGGCTATTATTCCAGAGCCCGGAATCTCCACTTTACAGCAAAAATTATTCAGGAAAAATTTAACGGGAATTTTCCTGATAAATATTGTGAAATTATCACGCTGAAAGGAATTGGATGTTATACTGCCGCTGCAATCGCTTCTATTTGCTTTGAAGAAGCTATTCCGGTAATTGATGGCAATGTATTCAGATTTATTTCCAGATACCTCGGTTTAGAAGTTGCCTATGATGATTCTAAGGCAAAAAAAGAAATTTATGCTTTTCTTGAAAAAGAGATTGTATATGCAACACCTTCTGTTTTCAATCAGGCTTTGATGGAAATGGGCGCATTGGTTTGTACTCCTGCAAACACTAAATGTGCAGAATGCCCTTTCAATGCCGCCTGTAAAGCATTCCACGCAAATAAAGTTCTGGAAATTCCGCGATCAAAAAAAACAGCAGAAATATTACATCGCTATTTTACCTATTTCATCTTCCGGTATCAGAGAAATGATGATTTTTGCACACTGATAAAACAACGAACAGAAAAAGATATATGGAAAAACCTGTTTGAATTTCCTTTATTGGAAACAAAAAATACTCCATCGCAATCGGAATTAAACGATTTTCTCCTGAAATTTATTTCTGATTATAAAGAGCCCGTTATTTTATCAAACCATGGAATCAAGCATCAGTTGAGCCATCAACTTCTTCATGTTAATTTTACAATCATTACAATAAAGCCTAACTTTTTAAATGAGTATACCGAAATAGATTTTAACAAATTTAACACCTATGCTGTATCCGTGCTTATTAACAAGATATTAGAAAAATTAAACCTCTCAAGTTAGAGAAAATAATATTAAAAAAATTTGGTTTTCCTATTTTTATATCTTATATTTGAAGAACTAAAAATAAACTTTTTAAAAACATAAAAACGAAGAATTATGGCAGGAGTAAACAAAGTAATTTTGGTAGGTCATCTGGGAAAAGATCCAGAAATCATGACCTTTGACAATGGTGTAAAAAAAGCATCCTTTTCACTTGCGACCACCGAAAGCTACAAAAACAAAGAAGGCCAGCGTGTTGACCAAACTGAATGGCACAACATTGTTCTTTGGAGGGGATTGGCAGAAATTGCAGAAACCTATTTAAAGAAAGGCTCTTTAATTTATCTGGAAGGTAGAATCAGAACACGTCAATGGGAAGATCAAACCGGAAATAAACGTTATTCTACAGACATTGAAGGTCTTGATTTCAAAATGCTTTCATCAAAACCTAAAGATGAACAAGCTGGAAATTATGCACCTCAATCAACTTCAAATACTGTAAGCGAACCAGCTCCTATTCCGGAACCAGAAGATGATTTACCATTCTAAGTATCGATTGATTTTTTTATCTTTGCTTGCACAATCATAAGGCATTGATAAAAACATCTAATCGAACATGAACAGTTTGTTCGTAATAACCTTTATTCACCAGCAATTGTCAATATTGACAATTGCTGGTATTTTTCAGAAAAACTTGAGTTTTCAGCTGATCCCGATAGCAGTTATTATTCTTTTACTGCTAATTATATCAGCGATAGTATCCGGTTCCGAAATTGCATTTTTTTCATTGGCTCCAGGCGAACTAAATCAAATCCGGAATCAGAAGGATCAAAGAAATCTATTAACTCTCCGATTACTTGAGAAACCCAAACGCCTGTTAGCAACCATTCTGATTGTAAATAATTTTGTGAATGTTGGGATCGTAATTTTATCAACCTATTTAACGGTTAATATTTTTAATCTTCAGGAATTTCCTCTCTTATCTTTTGTTATTCAGGTTATTCTTATAACATCCATTATCCTCTTATTTGGCGAGATTATGCCCAAAATCTATTCCGGACATAGTCCTACGAGAATAGTATCCACTTTTTCCCCATTTATCGCGTTGTTAATCAGGATTTTTTATCCATTTAGTACGTTATTGGTAAAATCAACCCAGATAATAGACAGGAGAGCTTCGCGAAGAGGCATAAACTTAACGATTAGTGAATTATCGGACGTAATTGATATTACTCAAACCGAAAACTCATCAGAAGAAGAGACAAACATTCTGAAAGGGATCGTCAAATTTGGTAATATAGAAGTTAAAGAAATTATGCGATCACGCTTGGACGTAATTGCACTCGAAAAAGAAACAGGATTTCCTGAATTAATGAGTATGATACTAGAAGCAGGATATTCAAGAATGCCTGTTTATGAAGAAACTTTTGATAAGGTTATCGGCATTTTATATATAAAAGATTTACTTCCTCATTTCGATAAAGACGATAATTTCAACTGGTTACAATTAATACGACCTGCATTTTTTGTTCCGGAAACAAAAAAGATAGATGATCTGCTTCGCGAATTTCAGGCAAAAAAAATCCATCTGGCCGTTGTTGTTGATGAATATGGCGGAACATCCGGAATTGTGACGCTGGAAGATATTCTTGAAGAAATTGTAGGAGACATATCGGATGAATTTGATGTTGAAAGTGATGATAAGCTTTATTCAAAAATCGATGAGAATACATACGTTTTTGAAGCAAAAATCTCATTAAACGACTTCTGCAAAGTATTCAAAATTGAGCATCGTAAATTTGAAGAACTGAAAGGTGATTCTGACACTTTAGCAGGATTAATTCTTGAAGTTTACGGACGAATCCCGAAAAAGAGCGATGTAATTACAATTCGTGATTTTGAATTCAGAATAGAATCTGCAGATGATCGAAGAATACGAAAGATAAAAGCACATTATACAGGTAATAATTCTGAAAATCAGAAAAAATGAACTACAAAATAATTCTTCTTTCCGTTTTGGTTGTAATCCTGGCTTCGTGTGGAGATGGAAATTATGCTCCCAAGCCCAAAACTTACTTTCGGATTGACACTCCAAAACCAGAGTATCGAAAATTCGACACATTAAACTATCCTTATTCTTTTGAATACCCGACATATGCAAATATCTTGCGTTTTCCTGACAAAGAAAAAGAGGAAGAAAAGTTCTGGATTAACCTTGATTACCCACAATTCAATGGTCGGGTTCATATCAGCTATAAAGCCGTTAATAAAAACCTGCCTCAACTGATTGACGACGCCAATATGTTTGCAAATAAGCATATTCCTAAATCAAATGGAATCGGGGAAAAACTTTATGAAGATCCTGAAACAAAAGTTTATGGCGTTGTTTTTGACATCAAAGGAAGCGATGTAGCTTCTCCCTATCAGTTTTTTGTAACCGACAGTACAAAACATTTCCTGCGAGGAGCTTTATATTTTAATCAGGAGCCCAATAATGACTCTTTGGAACCAGTAATCAAATTCATCAAAAAAGATATTGATCACCTGATTGAAACTGTGCGATGGAGATAATCACAAATTAAAAAAGGAGAGCTTTTGGCTCTCCTTTAGTGTATCAAAAATCTATTGAATTAGTAAGCTTTTGCAAATAATACCCTTTGTGTTGAAGTTTTTCCTGTGAAGATACACTTTCCCTCTTCTTGTGGATTGTTCAACGGAATTGCACGGATAGTTGCTTTGGTTTCTTCTTTAATTTTTACCTCCGTTTCTGTAGTTCCATCCCAATGAGCATATACAAACCCTCCTTTATTTTCAATAATATCTTTAAACTCTTCCCATGTGTCTGCTTTGTAGGTTTTTTGTTCGCGGAAAGTAAGTGCCTTTTGATATAAATTCAATTGAATTTGCTCAAGCAAATGCTCAATTTTATTCTCAATATCCGTAATTTGAAAAACTGCTTTTTCAAGTGTATCACGACGAGCAACCTCAACAGTTCCCTGTTCCAAGTCACGCGGGCCAATTGCTATACGAACAGGAACACCTTTAAACTCATATTCATTGAATTTCCAACCTGGTTTATATGTATCGCGATCATCATATTTTACCGAAATACCTTTTGCTTCGAGTGCACTCTTTATTCTCAGAGCTGTTTCTGAAATTGTATTTAACTGTTCTTCTGTTTTATAAATAGGAACTATTGCCACCTGAATCGGAGCCAATTTTGGAGGAAGAACCAAGCCGTTATCATCAGAGTGAGCCATTACCAATGCGCCCATCAACCGGGTAGAAACCCCCCACGATGTAGCCCAAACATATTCAAGCTGATTTTCTTTACTTAAAAACTTAACGTCGAATGCTTTTGCAAAGTTTTGTCCTAAAAAGTGTGAAGTTCCGGCCTGAAGTGCTTTTCCATCCTGCATCAATGCTTCAATACAAAATGTTTCATTTGCACCGGCAAAGCGTTCATTTGCAGTTTTTATCCCCTTGATAACAGGCACTGCCATCCAATTTTCTGCGAAATTTGCATATATATCCAGCATTTTACGGGTTTCTTCAAGAGCTTCGGATTCTGTAGCATGTGCCGTATGTCCTTCCTGCCAGAGAAATTCGGCTGTTCGCAAAAATAAACGTGTTCGCATTTCCCAGCGAACAACATTTGCCCATTGATTAACCAGAATTGGCAAATCGCGATATGACTGGATCCAACCACGATAGGTATCCCAGATAATGGTTTCAGAAGTCGGTCTTACAATCAACTCTTCTTCCAGCTTTGCATCCTCATCCACAATAATCCCTTTCCCATTTGGATCGTTTTTCAATCGGTAATGCGTAACAACGGCACACTCCTTGGCAAACCCTTCAACATGACTTGCTTCACGGCTAAAGAATGACTTGGGTATAAAGAGCGGAAAGTATGCATTTTGGTGACCTGTATCCTTAAACATTTTATCCAGTGCTGCCTGCATCTTTTCCCAGATAGCATATCCATACGGTTTAATAACCATACAACCGCGAACAGGAGACGACTCAGCCAGACCAGCCTTAATAACCAATTCGTTATACCATTCTGAATAATTCTCTTCTCTTTTAACAAAATCTTTAGCCATAGCATTTAGTTTGGTATGATATTTGCAATTAACAATGTACTCAAAAGCTTCATTTGAAACTTAAGCGAGTGCAAAATTAATAAATATAACCAACACATTGAATGTGTATAAAATCGGGAGGTTAATACCATGAAAACGAAATCAGGCTTATGGGGATTGCTTCTGATTGCCTTAACAAGCTGTACAACAGCTTATCAGGCAAATCTGGGTTACGATGATATGTATTATTCATCAAAAGATGCTCCTCAGGCAGATGTGACACCTACAACTCAGCCAAGGGCAGTAGAAAAGGTAAAGGCAGTTCAGACTCCTGATCGGAAAAATGAACCTGCCGAACAATATCCGGAACAGGATAACCGCACTAAATATGCTCAGGAACAATATCAAACTACAGATGGTCAAAACAATCAGGAGTATGTTGATTCTGTCCAATCTGCATATTATCTCGCAGATCAACAACCTGTTGCCGTAGATCAATATAGCAACGGAAATACCTATGTTACAAATAATTATTATGGAGATAATTTTAATTACGATGACTATTACGATTATATGTATAGTTCAAGAATTAAACGATTCCATAGCTATTATGACGGATTTGGATATTATGACGATTGTTACACAAATAGTTATTGGTATAACCAGGATCCATACTACTGGGGAAGCAGTATTTATCTGGGATATAACTGGTGGTGGCCTAGCTCTTACTTCTACTGGAGACCAGGTTGGTCTTGGGGTTTTGGAATAAGCTATGGCATGGGCTCTTTCGGAATAGGATATTATGACTATTGGAATCCATGGGGTTACAATAGCTACTGGAATGGCTATTATAATGGTTATTATGACGGATATTACAATTATTATAACAGTTATGATCAAAATGCCAGAACTGATTACTATTATGGACCCAGAACTGGGATTACCAGTTCTAACAGACGAACAAGAGATACATATAACGACAGAGGTTCCTCTAACAGTGGTCGTACTTCAGACGGAACAAGAACTATTGGAGCCCTTTACAGCCAAACCTTTTCAAAAAATTCCGATAACAGAAATTCAAATTCTTCCAGAATTGACAAACGTGAACAAGATAATAATACGACTCCCCGCGATTTAGGCACATCTAAAACAAATACGAACAGCTCTCGTTCCGATATTTTGCAAAATGGAAATTCACAACGAAATAATGGAAATTCTACTCCTGAAACTGGTAGCAGTAATAGTAACAGAAAAGTTGTAACAAAAAGTGAACCAAGCCCAAGTTCATCACAAAACGATCAACGTAGAACAAATCCTGCACAACCACAAGATACAAAAACCCGTGAAACCGGTACATCCCCTGCCAAAACAGTAACTACTGAACGCCCGGCTAATACAGAACAACGTCCGGTTACAAATGATGCACAACAGGAAAGAACCAGAACCTATCAACGATATGCTCCTCCAACCGAAAATCGTCCGAATAACTACCAGCGTTACAGCAGGTCAAATCAGGAACGAGGAACGAATGAACCCAAAACCTATACCCCGCCAAGTTATACCCAACCTCGTTCAAACCAGGATTATCCTTCTACTCAGTATCGTGTAAATGAAAATAATAATCGCCAACAAACTACCCCTAACAATAACAATTACAGAGGGAATCGTCCGGAATACAGGAATACCCTTCCGGAACCACGTCGTGAAGATTATAACCGACCACAATATACTCAGCCAACACAGGAAAGACCTACTTATACGGCACCAAGCTATGAAAACCGCAGAAACACAACACCAAGTTACGAAAGCAGACCTTCTGGCGGCGGCGGATCTTCTACGCCTCCCAGCAGTGGCGGATCTCGCTCAAGCGGTAGTTCTGGCGGCGGTGGATCAACCAATGGAAGACACAGATAATCAATATAAAAAGAAAGTTTTTTCAACATTCTAATCTCAAAAAAATGAAACGCTTAATTGTTATATCAGCAATAATTGCATCGAGTATGCAGCTTGTCCATTCGCAGAATGAAGTAGATGCATTAAGATATACTCAGACTACGCCATTCGGAACCTCACGATTTGTAGCAATGGGGGGTGCATTAGGAGCCCTGGGCGCAGACTTCTCTACATTAAGTACAAATCCTGCAGGAATGGGATTATTCAAATCCTCCGAATTTACAATATCCTCTGCTTTCTACATTGGAAGAACAGAATCAGAATATACTGGCTCTCCTTCCAGAAATGACTATAAATACAATTTTAATTTTCCAAGCGTTGGATTAGTTTATACTTTTTTCGAACGAGGAAAATTTGTTGAAAAACCAGGATGGAGAAATGTCCAGTTTGGATTCGGAATCAACCGCTTGGCCAACTTTAACAACAGAGCAATTATCGAAGGATTCAATGATAAAAACTCTCTTATTACATCTTACATTGAACAAGCCAAAGGAATTAAATATACAAACCTAGACAACTTTAGCACAGGACTTGCCTATGATACCTATTTAATGGATCCTACAGGTGTTGATTCAAATCAATATGTAAGTTTCCTTTCAAATGGTGGCGTTTTACAACGCAAAACCATTCAAACCAATGGTTCTATAAACGAAGTTGTACTTTCTCTTGCTGGAAATTATAGTGACAAACTATACGTTGGAGGGACATTAGGATTTCCATTTATCCGCTACAACGAAACTTCCAGATATACTGAATCAGACAGAGATAATGTATTTAATGATTTTAACTCATATACCTTACGCGAAGAACTTAGCACAACAGGGGCAGGGATAAACCTCAAAATTGGGATGATTTACAAACCCGTTGAATTTCTGCGTTTTGGCCTTGCATTCCACACCCCTACCGTATATTATAACATGGAAGATACCTGGAATAAACGAATTGATGCAAATTTCAACTCTATGCCCAATCTTTATTCACAATCACCTACTGGTAATTACACCTATGAGCTAACAACTCCAATGAAAGTGATGGGAAGTGTTGGATTTCTCTTCGGAAAAATGGGGGCAATAGGCGTTGATTATGAATTCGTTGACAATTCAGAATCACGTTTACGCAGTGATGATTATGATTATTACAACGAAAATAATGCTATTCAGGATAATTATACCAGCAGTTCAAATATCAGAATTGGGACTGAATGGAAACTCGAACCGATCAGCTTCCGCGCAGGCTATAGTATTTATGGAAGTCCTTATCAAACCGGAATCAATGATGGTAAGAAAACAGTAATGAGCTTTGGTATTGGCTATCGTGAAAAAACATATTATATAGATTGCGCATACTCTTATTCTAAAGCAAATGAAGATTACTATCTTTATTCGGGAGTTGGTAATCCTGTAAAAAACACCATCACTGGTAGTAATTTCATGATGACTCTCGGATTTAAATTCTAGGTTAATTATTCAACATACACCCAATACCTGATATCTTTTTTTGATATCAGGTATTTTTTTGTTCAAAAATTTGGTTTCACAAAAAACATGAATTACTTTTGCCGCACGGTTTAACCAAACGGTTAAATAAAACAGTTAACAAAATGACAGAATTAGATATCACAACCGAAGCTCAAATTATTCAGGCTGCACGAAAAGTATTTCTCGTCAAAGGATTCGAAGGAGCCCGTATGCAGGAAATTGCTGATGAAGCTGGTATAAACAAGGCATTACTTCATTACTATTTTCGGTCGAAAGAAAAGCTGTTTCAAAGTATTTTTCAGGAGGCATTTCAACGATTTATACCCTCATTATATGATGTTATGCTCTCTGAAAAAACTTTACCGGAAAAGCTCGATTTAATTATTGACCGTTATCAGGAACTACTATTTGAAAACCCATATCTGCCACAGTTTATTCTTCAGGAAGTAAACCGAAATCCGGAATGTCTGAAAACAATGTTTCAAAAATTCGGGGTTCAACCATCTACTTTTATCTCTTTTCTGGAAAAAGAGATGACCAAAGAAGGAATTACACATATTACTCCTCAACACTTATTGGTGAATATTCTTTCACTCAACATCTTCCCATTTGCAGCAAAACCCATTCTAAGCATCATCTTATTCAATAATAATAAAGATGAATATCTGGAATTCATGAAAGAACGAAAAGAGTATATCAAGTTATTTATTCACAATGCATTATTTAAGTCATGAAAAAGATAATCGTTCTCGCATTTGTCCTTTTAAGCCTGCATTCGCCAGGGCAAGAATCTGATTCACTCACTTTGCCGACATGTTGGCAAGCCGCAGAGAAAAACTATCCCCTCCAGGGTCAGAAAGGAATTTACACTGAATTATCCGAAGTAAGAACATCTCTTCTACGTAAAAACTATTTACCAACCCTTACCCTGAATGCCCAGGCCACTTATCAGTCGGATGTTACAGAACTTCCCATAAAGCTTCCCTTTATTACCATTCCCGAAATGGCAAAAGATCAATACAAAGCTTCACTTGATGTTCAGCAACTGATTTTTGACGGATTTTCTACTCAACGACAAAAAAATGTAGAAAAAGCTTCTCTGGAAACAGATAAACAATCGGTTGAAGTTGAACTTTATAAGGTCCGTGATCGCATAAATCAACTCTATTTTTCCATTCTTCTGATTCAACAAAACCAAAAAATAATGAAAAACAGCATGGAAGTGCTGGACGAAAAAATTATCAAAGCTCAATCGATGGTAAAAAATGGAGTATTGCTTCAAAGTCAGTTAGATGCATTTATTGCTGAAAAACTAAAGCTTACACAAAATATCAGCGAATTGAATGAAAATCGGAAAGGGCAATTAGGCATGTTAAACGAACTTACAGGTATGAATCTTACGGAGAATATTCAGCTTACAGTTCCTACAATGCCAGTAACATCAGAATCATCAACAATAAATCGTCCAGAACTTGAGCTTTTTAACCTTCAGCAAAACAAGCTCGACTTAACAGGGAAAGTAGTGCAAACCAAGAGCTATCCCCGTTTATATGGTTTTGGTCAGGCAGGTTACGGCCGTCCGGGACTGAACATGCTTTCATCCGATTTTGATACATACTATTTAATTGGAGCAAAACTAAGCTGGACTCTGTGGAACTGGGGGCAAACGAAAGAAGAAGTGAAAACATTCCAGCTTCAAAAGCAATTGATTCAGAAACAAAAAGAAGCGTTTGAACAAGGAATAAGGGCAAATCAGCAACGGGATAAAGCTGAATTCGAAAAATTTAACCTACTCATTGAAAATGACATGGAAATTCTTTCGCTTCGTAAACGTATTCGTCAAACATCTTCATCACAATTCGATAATGGAACTTTAACCTCTTCCGATTATGTACAGGATCACAATGCTGAAACACAGGCTGTCATCCTACTTGAAACACATAAAATACAGCTCCTCAAAGCAAAGTATGATTACTTACAAAATACAGGAACTGAGATTCAATCGAAATAAATCATAAGCAATTAAACAGATATGAAAACATTTACATACATATTGTTTGCAGGAATTTTATTGGCTTCCTGCAATAAATCGAATGAAAAATCAGATGCTTACGGAAATTTTGAAGCCACGGAAATAACTGTTTCTTCGCAGGTTGCCGGTGAAATTCTAAGCTTTAATATTAATGAAGGACAACAAGTAAATGCAATAGATTTGATAGGAATAATCGATACTGTTGATTTTTCTTTAAAATACAATCAATTTCTTGCCCAAAGAAACGCATCTGCTACAAAAATCGAAAATATTCAGGCTCAGATCGCACTTCAGGAAAAACAAAAAGAGAATCTATTGAAAGATCAGGCCCGCATTCAAAAAATGTATTCCGATGGAGCTGCAACCCAAAAACAACTTGATGACATTAATGGTTCTGTAGATGTTATGAAACGTCAACTCAACGTAACTCAGACTCAACTTCCTGCTATAAATCAAGAATTAAAAGCGATGGATTTACAACTTCGTCAGATAGAATCCTCTCTCTCAAAATGCAGAATTATTGCACCCGTTCAAGGTACGGTTTTAACAAAATATGCTGAGGCTGGTGAAATTACAGCACCCGGAAAAGCACTCTTTAAGCTTGCAAATTTATCGCAAATGGAACTAAAAGTTTACGTGAGTGGAGATCAGCTTTCATCCGTTAAAATAGGAGCCAATGCAGAAATTCTTTTCGATTCAGGCAAAGATAAAATGGAGAAAACAACAGGTATCGTCAGTTGGATTTCTGGCAAAGCCGAATTCACTCCAAAAATTATTCAAACCAAACAAGAACGAATTAATTTGGTTTATGCTGTGAAAGTGCTCGTTAAAAACGATGGCCGGTTGAAAATCGGAATGCCTGCCGAAGTAAAATTTATTCATTAACCTTAAATTCCTGAATCATGAAAAAGGTGCAATCTCTCATCTTTATTTTTGTGCTTTCACTGATCTCCTCTGTAAACCTGATCGCACAATCTTATAAAACAGACGATATTGTTGGTGTTTGGTTAAACGAAGAAAAAGAAGGTCGTATTGAAATCTATAAAAATGGAAATCAATATTTTGGAAAGATTATCTGGCTAAAAGAACCAAATGATAAAGAAACCGGTAAACCTAAAGTTGACAAAAAGAACCCGGAAGCCAAATTACGGAATATACCTATTCTTGGACTTGTAGTGATGAAAAACTTCAAATTCAATGGAGAAAATGAATGGGAAGATGGTAGCATTTACGATCCAAAATCAGGAAGTACTTACAACTGTTACATCCAGCTCGAAAACCGGAATACATTAAAGGTAAGAGGGTACATTGGCAAATCGTGGATGGGGCTCGGCCGCACAACTCACTGGACAAGAATTAAATAAATAAGCACGTGAGCACTTTCGCAATAGAAACACATTCCGTATCTAAAAACTACCAATCTGTTAAAGCTCTCCAAAATATAAATCTCAGTGTAAAACGGGGAGAGCTTTTCGGACTGATTGGACCGGATGGAGCAGGAAAAACCAGTCTTATCCGTATCCTCACCACATTGCTTTTACCTGATAGTGGTACTGCCTCTCTTGACGGTCTGGATGTAGTGAAAGATTACAAGGAAATTCGTAAACATATAGGTTATATGCCAGGAAGATTTTCTCTTTACCAGGATTTGTCGGTGGAAGAGAATCTAAACTTTTTTGCCACCATTTTCAATACCACACTCGAAAAAAATTACGACCTTATAAAACCTATCTACAGCCAGATAGAACCTTTTAAAACCCGTCGTGCCGGTGCTCTTTCGGGAGGTATGAAGCAGAAGCTTGCTCTAAGTTGTGCATTAATACACAAACCCTCTGTTTTAATACTGGATGAACCTACAACGGGTGTTGATGCTGTTTCGCGTAAAGAATTCTGGGAAATGCTTCGCGAGTTGAAAAAAGAAAATATCACCATTCTGGTTTCTACTCCTTATATGGATGAAGCAACACTTTGCGAACGCATTGCGTTAATTCAAAACGGAAATATAATGAGTGTAAATACTCCTGAAGAGATTGTAAATGCGTTTCCTCTTCCAATTTTTGAGGTAAAATCAGCCAACCTTTATCAGCTTTTACTTGATTTGAGAACCTTTAAACAAACTCATTCTGTACATCCATTTGGAGAATTTCTCCATTTTACACCCGGAAAAATTTTTAACAATACAGAAATTGCTTTAAAGGAATTTCTGAAAGAAAAAGGACATTCGGAAATAGTGATTCGTCAAACACGGGCAAATATTGAAGATTGTTTCATGGAGCAGATGAATCAAAGTATATTAAAAGATGAAAAGTGAGGAGTGAAAGATGAAAAAAAAGTTTTTCAGCTTTTCAATCCCTATATTGAAAGATAGTAATTGGTATTAAACGTTTCTCAACAATAAAAACAAAAGATAATAATATGCAAAGCAATGAAAATGTTATTGTTGTTAAAAATCTGGTTAAAAAATTCGGATCGTTTATTGCCAACGATCACTTAAATTTCGAAGTAAAGAAAGGTGAAATTTTCGGGTTTTTAGGAGCAAACGGAGCCGGAAAAACCACCGCAATACGTATTTTGTGTGGTCTCTCTAAACCAACATCCGGAGAAATACATGTAGCCGGATACGATGCATATACGCAAACCGAATTCATTAAACGAAATATTGGATACATGAGCCAAAAATTCTCTCTTTACGAAGATCTTACGGTGAAAGAAAATATTGCGTTTTACGGTGGCATCTATGGCCTTCCCAAAAAACAGATTGAAGAACGGATGCAATTACTTTTTGATCGCATTGAACTCCATCATGCTAAAAATAAGCTTATCCGTGATATTCCTCTAGGCTGGCGGCAGAAACTTGCATTTATGGTTTCCATCTTTCACAATCCGGCCATTGTTTTTCTGGACGAACCAACCGGAGGAGTTGATCCCATTACACGTCGTCAGTTTTGGGATTTAATTTACGAAGCATCTCATAAAGGCATCACTATTTTTGTAACTACGCATTATATGGACGAAGCCGAATACTGCAATCGCGTTTCCATAATGGTTGATGGGAAAATTATGGCTCTGGATACACCCGCCGGACTTAAACAACAATTTGAAGCTCAAAGCATGAATGACGTTTTTCTCAAACTGGCCCGTAATGCAAAGAACAGCGAATAAAACTGGCAAAAAACAATCATATGAAAGCATTTATTGGATTCATTATCAAAGAATTTCGTCATATTTTCCGAGACTATCGTACCATGGTAATCCTTTTCGGAATGCCGTTTGTACAGATTCTTATTTTCGGATTTGCCATTACAACTGACATTAAAGATGCAAACATTGCAATCCTTGATCAATCACACGATCAGGAAACACGCCAGATTATTCAAAAACTTGTCTCTTCGGGTTATTTCAAGCTTGCATCATCAATCAAAAATGAAAATGAAATTCCTGAAGTTTTCAAACAAGGAAACATTAAATTGGTTGTGATTTTTGAAAAAAATTTCGCATCCAACCTTGAAAAGGATCACAAAGCAAATATCCAACTTTTAGCGGATGCCTCAGATCCAAATACGGCCAAGCTTTTAACCAGTTATGCGAGCAACATTATCAGTGATTATCAACGGGAAATGTATCGGGAGCTAAGGCTTCCATACCAACTAAACCCAGAAGTAAAAATGCTTTATAACGAAGAGATGAAGAGTGTGTATATGTTTGTTCCCGGTATTATCACCATTTTATTGATGTTGATTTCGGCAATGATGACTTCTATCTCTATTGCCCGGGAAAAAGAACTGGGAACCATGGAAATACTTTTGGCTTCGCCTTTAAAACCGTTACAAATTATTATTGGAAAGGTCATTCCGTATGTGTTTATCTCATTTATGATTGCAATTATTATTCTGACTTTAGGCGTTACGGTTTTCGGAATGCCAATAATTGGTAGTCTGGCCTTGTTATTAGCCGAAAGTCTTTTATTTATCATTATGGCACTTTCGTTAGGAATATTTATTTCAACTGTCAGTAAAACACAACAGGTAGCTATGATGATTTCCATGTTCGCACTGATGCTTCCCACAATTCTTTTATCCGGATTTATTTTCCCAATTGAGAATATGCCACTTCCTCTTCAGTTGTTCAGCAATCTGATGCCACCGCGCTGGTTCATCATTATCATTAAAGATATAATGCTAAAAGGTAGCGGAATAGAATACATCTGGAAAGAAACCTTGATCCTGGTGGGATTTGCTGTTCTGTTTATTTTCCTGAGTTTAAAAAAGTTTAAAATTCGCTTAGCATAAAAAAGGAGATAAAGACGTGAGAATAATCATCATCATGCTAAAAAAGGAATTCCGGCAAATTTTCAGAAACCGGAGTATGCTCCCTATGATATTTATTTTGCCGGTGGTACAACTTCTTGTGCTATCGTTTGCTGCAACTTTTGACATAAAAAGCATCCGGATTCATATTGTGAATCAAGATCATACCTCTGTATCTCGAGCGTTAATTCAGAAATATCAAAGCTCCCCGTTTTACAAAATTTCAGGATATTCAGAATCTTATAAAGAAGCAGAATATCAGATAAGAACAAATAAAACAGATGTCGTTTTAATTATCCCGAAAAATTTTGAAAAAGATCTTATTAAAGAAAATGCTGCGCCATTGCAATTTGTTGTAAATGCCATAAACAGTAGTGCTGCCGGAATAATTCAGGCATACTCATTTTCTATTGCAATGGACTTTAATAAAAACTTTGTGGAACAGAAAAGTGGCGTTACTATTACCGAACCTTTCAACATAAATTATTCATATTGGTATAATCCGGAGCTAAATTATAAAACCTATATGGTTCCCGGCATCTTGGTTTTATTGGTTACCATTATCAGTATGTTTCTTTCTGCCATGAACGTTGTAAAAGAAAAAGAAATTGGAACCATTGAACAAATCAATGTTACACCAATCAGTAAATTCCAGTTTTTACTAGGGAAGTTATTGCCTTTCTGCTTTATCGCCTTGTTTGAACTTGCTTTGGGGCTTACTGTTGCCCGTTTTGTTTTCAATATTCATATTCTGGGAAGTATTCCTTTGATTTTCGGAGTAACGCTGGTTTATGTTGTGGCTGTTATAGGATTAGGGCTGTTCATTTCCACTCTTACCAACACCCAGCAACAAGCAATGTTTATTGCGTGGTTTTTCATGGTAGTGTTTATCATGATGAGTGGATTGTTTACGCCTATCGACAGTATGCCCAATTGGGCTAAAAACCTTAATGTGATAAACCCGATAGCTTACTTTATTAAGATAATTCGTATGGTCATATTGAAAGGCTCTGGTTTTTCCGAAATCTCAAAAGAGTTTTATGCTTTGTTGATTTATGCTTTTTGCTCCATGAGCTTTGCGGTAGTTCGTTACCGTAAAAAGAATTAAAAAAACAGAGCTGATTTAAGAGTTATTTTATTACAAACATCATCCATTAAATCAGCCCTGTATCTTTCCGAAAAGTTGCTAAGAATCTACCTTATCGGATATTTCTTGAAGATATCTTCTGATTTCATCAGAATATCAACATATTGTGATCTTTTATAGGTAAATGGATCTTTGGTGTTTTTCTTTGACAACTTACCACGGAACGCATCAATATTCTTGTATTTTTTCTTTTCCATCCACTCATTTATCTCATTGAGAATGGTTGTAATTTGTCCGATACCATTTTGATAAAGAGTACTTACTACCTGAATACAGTCAGCACCTGCAAGTATCATCTTTATCGCATCATAACCGGTATAGATTCCACCTGAACTGCAAATATAACCACGCATATTTCCATGCAAAATTCCTGCAAAACGCATTGCCAGTTTGTTATCATCGGCATTGCTCAGGCTATAATTATAAAAATGTTTTTCTGTATCCGGATCAATGTCAGGTTGGAATAAACGGTTAAACAGTACAAAACCATCAGCACCCTCTGCATACATTTGTGAGCATACATTCAGTACATTTACATAGAATGGGCTCAATTTTACACTAATCGGAATATGCACCACTTTGCGAATCTGACTAACAATTTCAACTTGTTCTGCGATGATGGTGCGTGCATCGCGGTCATAATCCTGGGGGGTTGTATAGAAATTAAGTTCCAGTGCATGCACGCCTGTTTCCTGAATCATTTTGGCATATTCAGTCCAAGTTTCATCATAAATACAGTTTAAACTTGCAATAATGGGGATATCAACTGCTTCACGGGCTTTTTGTAGATGATATAAATGCTCCTGAGGACCCGCGTGTTCCAAATTTGGGAACAAGCGAAGCATCTCCGCATTCCGTTCACTATACTCACTCATTTCTTCC
Source organism: Bacteroidales bacterium (assembly GCA_963667975.1). Classification (GTDB taxonomy): domain Bacteria; phylum Bacteroidota; class Bacteroidia; order Bacteroidales. The sequence continues at coordinate 1,037,297 of OY764079.1, read as the reverse complement.
TCGAGCTGAAGATTTTCGAGCTGAATTTGTTCTTCAAACAAAGTTTTATAGACAATTGCAGAAGCACCTGCATCTTCCATTTTTTTCACCTTATCGATATCGGTTACCATATTGCTGGCACCAACAATTACAGGATTTTTGAGTTCGATACCCATGTACTGGGTAGATAATAAGCTCATAATATACCTCCTTCTTTGATTTAAGGTTGTTTGTTAAGGGGATTATATACTTAACAAATATATGCAAAAAAGGCTTCTATTTACAGCAGGCTTCTATTAATTATTTTCGATTGTCTCTGTATGAATATTTATCATAATTCCCGGAATCCGGTTTTGCAATTTCTCTTCCAATATATCACATTGATTATGTGCCTCTTCTAAGGTAATATCTCCAGGCATGATTAAATGGAAATCGGCGAATTGCTGGCTACCTGATTTTCGTGTCCGTAAATCATGATATTCATATCCTGATTCCGAAATTATCTCTTTAATTACATTCTGTTCTGATTCTGAAAGAGATACATCTAACAAAGGGGAATAGGCTCTTTTCAGCAAGGAATATGATTCTTTTATAATTAAGCAGGCAACAGCTATTGCAACAATCGGATCGAGCCAATATAGGCCCGTAAAATAGATTAATCCCAATCCTATCGCAACTCCTATTGAAGTATAAACATCTGTTTTTAAATGTAATGCATCAGCTTCTAATGCAACAGAGCCTGTTTCTTTTGCAACTTTATATAATCTATGGGACACCAAAATATTTACAATTGCCGAAATAGACATTACGGCAAACCCTATTCCAATTTGCTCAATATCAGACGGATTCAATATTTTTTTAATAGCTTCATAAATAATCCAACCTGCAGCAATAAAAATCAAAACAGCCTCAATTACACCCGATATATTCTCATATTTCCCATGACCATACGGATGTTTCTCATCAGGAGGATTGTCTGACACTCTCACCGAAAAAAACGCAATAATTGCAGCCAATAAATCCATCATTGAATGTATGGCCTCAGAAATAATACTTACGGAGCCACTCATAATTCCGGCAACAAATTTTAGTAAAATCAAGAATGTGTTTGAGAGAACAGAGAGCCGGGCTACACTTACTTTCTTATTCATTATGGATTATTTTCGACAAAACTAAAGCGAGCTCAGACATTGAACAAAAAGAGTTATTACCAGATATTAACAACAAAAGTAATACATGAAAAAAACTACACCAAAATGAATCCGAGTTATCCCGTAAATGCTCTCCTTGAATCCATTAACAGCTTAATAAGCAAACAAATCGGAGAAGCTGTAACTCAGTTTTTATTTTTCGTACTTTTGAGAGCAACTATGAAGGCTGACCCTGTAGAAAAAGAATGCATTTCTTGCTTGATTTGTCCTAACAAATCTATCTTATTCAGTGCATTGAATGAGGAAGAACTCGCTTTTCTGAATTGTCATAAAAAACAATTAATTGTAAAAAAAGGAGGTGTTATTGTTTGTGAAGGAGAAACTGTTTCGCGATTAATCTATCTGAAGCAAGGATTACTTAAATTATACAAACAGGAAAAATCAAGTTCTGAGCAAATTTTAGGAATTACAAAACCTTTTGATTTTGTCGGGTTTTTGTCAGTTTTTTCCAATGAACAGCATCCGTTCTCTATTGCTGCAATTGAAGACTCAACAGTATGTACCATCGATATAGATTGCATCAGGCAACTTATCCGTCAAAACGGAAACTTCGCCTTAAAAGTGATCGAGAGTATGAGTAAAATTTCGGATCAGTTGCTGGTTACTCACTTTGAGCTTAACAGTAAAAATCTTCGTGGAAGAATAGCCTACATACTCCTCTATCTCTCAGAAAGCATCTACAAAAAAACAGAATTTGAGCTTCCTATTTCTCGTAAAGAAGTTGCTGAACTAATCAATATGACTACCGAAAATGTAATTCGGATCTTATCGGAGTTCAGGAAAGATAATGTAATTGATATTGATGGGAAGACTATTCGGATTCTCCATCCGGAATTATTGCGAAAAATCAGTGAATCTGGATGATACGCTATTTTCCTTACGGAAGAAATAAGCAACTATCACCATAACTCAAAAAACGAAAATTATGTTCCAGAGCATATTGATAAGCATCCTTCCATCGATTTCCAATCATAGCAGAGATAAGTAAAAGTAATGTACTTTTAGGCTGATGAAAATTGGTAATGATTCCTTTTGCCAGTCGGAACTGATAGCCCGGAGCAATCATCATACGCGTATATCCATGAATTTCATCGCTTTCCTGCTCTTCCATCCATTTTAATAATTGCATCAATGCATCTTTGGGATCAACCTTTGCCGCATCGGGAAACGAATAGGCATCCCATTGCTCTACTTCAAGCTGGGTGTAAAATAAAAGTGGTTCTGTTTTTAGTTTTGCACCAAACCAGAAAAGCGATTCGAGTGTACGCATGCTTGTAGTTCCTACCGGAATTACATGTTTTGCATCAATCAACTGCTCAACCAACGAACGCTTTACAATAATTTGTTCGGCATGCATCTGGTGATCACCAACTTTTTCGGTTGATACTGGTTTGAAGGTCCCTGCTCCCACATGTAACGTAAGGTAATCACATTGAACCCCTTTCGAATAAAGGCTCTCCATCACTTTTTTCGTAAAATGCAAGCCGGCAGTGGGTGCCGCCACTGAACCATCATGCTTTGCATAAATGGTTTGGTAACGTTCTTTGTCAGCTTCGTTGGTTTCACGATGAATATATGGAGGTAATGGAATTTTTCCAGCAGCTTCGATAATTTGTGCAAGAGTAAGATCTTCGTCCCACGAAAAACGAATCAACCAGGCATCGTCCACAGCCTTAAGGCGTTCTGCTTTTAACTCAACTTGTTGATTATTGATTTCGAGCTTCTTTAAAAGAGAAGTTTCTTTCCAGCGCTTGTTATTTCCAACATAACATTTCCATACAGAGTTTCCTTTGGTTTGAAATGCCAGTTGTATTTCCGGTGTCGGAAAAATCGGTTCAAGACAAAATATTTCAATCGTAGAGCCTGTTTCTTTTGTAAAAAGCAAACGGGCACGAATAACCTTTGTATTATTAAACAATAGTAAATCATCTTGTTCCAGATGATTCGGAAGATTTGAAAAGCAATCTTCTGAAAGATTTCCCTGTTTCAGTACCAGCAATTTCGATTGGTCACGCTGAGGCAACGGAAACAAAGCAATTTGTTCGTCGGGAAGAATATAATCAAAGTCAGAAATGGAAATTTGCGTTGGATGAAGAAATTCATTCATACTTAAAAAATATCGGAAATATCAATTTGGTTACCATAAACTAACTGAACATCAACCGGATCAAGTACATCAAGGCATTTAATTTTATTGGTTGAAGGCTGGTACCAAAGTTCGACAAAAAAATCGTTCATCAGAAAGAGTTTTACAATGAACTCATCATTCTGCTTAATACAAAGCTCCTCTCCTTTTTCAAGAAGATACAAAAGCTTGTCGATCATGCAGAGCTGTTCAAAATCCTCTTTCGATATTCGTGTACTATATAACATAAATTCTTTAAAGTCCCTTACAGGCGTGTGGTTACCTGAAATAAACAGCAAAGATCGGGAAAAGTTTAAGATCGTAAGAAAGTACTAAACATTCGTTAGAATAATTATAAAAGCTCTTTTTTCTTTTAAGTTGTGAAATCCTTTTTTCTCTCGTACTTTTGTAAGTTCAACAGTTATAATTCAGCATACTGATTATCAGCAGTGTTTTATTAAGAGAATGAAGAAATCATATAGCGAACGTAAGATAACCATCATATTAATCTTCCTGTCAGTAGGATTTATTTATCTTGCCCGTTTATTTTATTTACAGGTGATTGACAATTCCTATACACTTGAGGCTAATCGGAATACTCTGCGCTACATTACCCAATACCCTGCGCGAGGTTTGGTATATGACCGCAATGGGAAGCTTCTTGTGTATAATGAATCAGTGTATGATGTGATGGTAATTCCACGTCAGGTCAAAAAAATGGATACACTCGGATTTTGCCATCTGCTGGGAATTACCAAAGAAGACTTTATCAAAAATTTAAAAAAAGCCCGCGATTATTCTCCCTTTACCTCATCTATCCTTGTAAAACAGATTTCAAAGGAAACTTACGGAACCCTTCAGGAGAGGTTATTTCAATATCCAGGTTTTTATGTTCAGCCGCGTACTCTTCGCAAGTACCCAAAACCCATTGCGGCACACGTACTTGGATATATCGGCGAAGTTAACGACCGGATTATTGAGAAAGATCCTTACTACCATCCTGGTGATTACATTGGCATGAATGGTCTGGAAAAATATTACGAGCCTGTATTGCGTGGACGTAAAGGCATGCGTATTATTATGGTAGACGTACATAATCGTGAAAAGGGAGCATTTCATAACGGAGCCTTCGATACAATAGCAATCTCTGGAGAAAATCTTTACAGCTCTATTGATGCTGATTTACAGGAATATGGAGAAAAACTGATGCAAAATAAGCGGGGAAGCATTGTGGCTATTGATCCTTCTACCGGAGAAATTTTAGCATTGATCAGTAGCCCAGGTTATGATCCCAATTTACTGGTTGGGCGTGTTCGTGGACAAAACTACGCAAACCTGCTGAAAGATCCGAGAAAACCCCTTTTCGACCGTGCCTGTATGGCCTTGTATCCTCCGGGTTCCATCTTTAAAAGTGCTCAGGCAATGGTGGCATTGCAGGAAGGGGTAATTACTGAAAATACAGGATTTGTCTGCGATAAATCGCTTGTTGGCTGTCATAACCATCCTTCAGCAGGAGATTTAAAAAGTGCCATTAAAATGTCATGCAATCCCTATTTTTATCAGGTATTTCGTCGTATCATCATGCAGGGGAAGTCAGGCAACCGTAATATTGACAGTCGGTTGGGTCTTGCTGAATGGGATGAATATATGAAGAGTTTTGGACTAGGTCAGCGATTGGATATCGACCTTCCTACTGTAAAAAAAGGATATATTCCTACCCCTGAATTTTATGACAAATGGTACGGTAAAGAACACTGGAACTTTTACACGATCTTTTCGCTCAGTATTGGGCAGGGAGAGGTAGGAATGATTCCTTTGCAGATGGCAAATCTTGCAGCCATTTTTGCTAACCGGGGATATTATTATACCCCGCATTTGATTCGTGGAATTGGCCAATCAAAGGTAATCCCTGGTATTTTCAAGGAAAAACACAAAACCAAAATCAACGATAAGTATTTCAAAGTGATTGCAGACGCAATGTACGAAGTGGTGAACGAACCAGGAGGAACTGCCCGCATGGCCCGTATCGACAGCGTTATTGTATGTGGAAAAACCGGAACCGTTCAAAATCCACATGGCGAAGACCACTCTACTTTTATTGCTTTCGCCCCTATGTATAACCCTAAAATATCTATTTCGGTTTATATCGAAAACGCAGGTTGGGGAGGAATCTGGGCAGCTCCTATCGCCAGTTTGATGATTGAAAAATATCTTAAACACGATGTAAAACGAAAACCTCTTGAAGAACGAATGATTAACGCAAACCTCCTGTACCTGAAGTGAGAAACGAAACCAACTTATTCCGGAACATCGATTGGTGGATCATTGGCATTTACATGGCATTGGTTTTCATCGGCTGGTTGAATATTTATGCAGCAGTATATGATGAACAACATCAAAGCATTTTCGATTTCAGTCAAAGTTATGGGAAACAACTTATCTGGATTATTACCGGATTTGCAATAGGACTTTTTATTTTGTTGATCGACTCCAAGTTCTTTTCTCAGTTTGCGTATGGTATTTACGGTATTTCCATCTTACTTCTGATTGCCGTTCTGGTTGCCGGACAAGAAGTTTCGGGAGCCAAAGCATGGTTTGTAATTGGAAGTTTTAAATTACAGCCTTCCGAAATAACCAAGTTCGCTACCAATCTTGCAATAGCTAAATATCTGAGTTCTATTGATATTGATATGCGTAAAAAAAGCACTCGCATTACTGCAATTTTCATTTTTCTGATCCCGACGGCCATCATTCTTTTACAGAACGATACTGGTTCCGCAATGGTTTACGCAGCATTTGTATTTGTGATGTATCGTGAAGGATTGTCTGGAAACATCTTGATTCTCGGATTAATTGCAATGGTATTGTTTGTACTTGCATTGTTAATAAATCAGTTTGTACTAATCGGAATTGCCGCCGGAATTTTAGCCATCCTTTTCTTTTTCATGCGCCGCAATACCCGCAACATCATCACACTGATCTCTATTTTAGCAGCCATTTCCGCTTTTACTCTTACTGTTGATTATCTTTTCGATAATGTTCTCGAAGATCACCAACGTACACGTATCAATGTATTACTGGGAAAAGAACTTGACCTGAAAGGTGCCGGTTATAACGTAAATCAGTCAAAAATTGCAATTGGATCCGGAGGGTTTATCGGCAAAGGGTTTTTACAAGGTACTCAAACTAAATACAACTTTGTTCCCGAACAAAGTACCGATTTTATTTTTTGCACTGTTGGTGAAGAATGGGGATTCTTCGGTACATCAATTGTAGTTGGACTTTTTCTCTTTTTACTGATCAGGGTTATAATTCTTGCCGAACGGCAACGATCTCGCTTTGCACGAATTTATGGTTATGGAGTGGCTTTGATCTTATTTATGCACTTCCTGATTAATATTGGGATGACAATTGGATTACTTCCTGTTATCGGAATTCCACTACCATTTATCAGCTATGGAGGTTCATCACTTTGGTCCTTTACTGTTTTACTTTTCATTTTTATCAAGCAAGATTCTAACAGATTGAATCTTATTTAACCCGTTGATTTATATTAATTTCGTAAACTCATAAGAAAGTATTATGACAAGACTTCGCATTAAAACATCATGTCATTATTCCCTTTTTTTGGAGTGGTAAATGGATTTGCATTGAGCAATAACAGGACTTGCTATAAAATGTTTGTTTCACTCTAAAAGCATTATGTTAAATATTGAAAACACTCAATAAATATTGTTAAAAACCACTCTTTTTACGATTTGTTAATCCAAACTTAATATATTTGTACTTCTCTAAATATATCTTTGTAAAAAATGTTTAAAAAGAATCATTTACAGGCAAGATGCACATACTAAATAAAGCCGAAAAAAATAATCAGGTAACAAATTTTTAAAGCATATGAAAACAAACATTTACACATGTAAGCCTAAATTTTGGGCGGGGATTAGTATCCTCTTATTTTTTGTTTTGCTTTTCTCGGGAGGGAAGAGTTGGGGACAGGTGAATATTACTCCTATCAGAACTGATGTTTCAGGATTTTCTACTTGGACAGATACGGATGTTACAGGAACAACGTACCTTCAATTACTAAAATCAACATCATCTACTATTTCGCCTGCTATGAATTTTGACAATTATACAGGAGAAGCATTAAACTTTAAAGCGAGAACATATGGTGGTACTAATACTACGGAAAATGAAATTTTTGTTGCAGTATCTACTAATAATGGAACAGATTGGACAGATATTGGATCAAGAACACCAACAAATACTACATTAACAGCAGTGTCATCGTTTGATCTAAGTGCTTATACTGGAACACAAATAAAAATTAAATTTTATGTAAAAGGAACAAATAATACCATAGGAGCTGGTATTGATGAAATAGCAATATCAGGTATATCTTCAAACCCATCAGTAATAGTTGGCACAATTACAGCCTTTGGCAATCAAACCGTAAACACAACTTCATCGGAAAAAAATTACACGGTATCTGGAACAAATTTAACAAGTGATATTACTATTACTCCACCGAGTGGATTTGAAATATCTACAGGAAGTGGTGCTGGATTTGTTGCTACAAATCCAATAACGCTTAGTCAATCCGGGGGTGCTGTTGCATCAACAACGATTTATGTACGATTTAAACCTACTGCTATTCAGGCTTATTCAGGCAACATTACACACACTACAACAGGGGGAAATAATCCCAATGTTGCAGTAAGTGGTACGGGTGTTGCCCCTGCAAATCCTGTAACATTTACTGCAACAACAAGCTCTTCAACACAAATAAATCTGGCATCTACAGCTAATTCAAATGGAAATGATATTGTCGTTGTTTTTAATAGTACAGGAACTTTTACAACTCCTACAAGCGGAGTTGCTGCTGGTAATATTGGAGATGCTTTCGCAGACGGTACGATTCTCTATAAAGGAAGCCCTGCTTCATTAACTAATCATACCGGATTAACTCCAAGTACAGCATATTATTATAAAGCATTTTCTTACGATGCTTCTAATTTTTATTCATCAGGTTTTGCTGCAAATGCTACGACGAATGGTATTGATGCTCCCATTGCAACTTCGGCGGATAATGTGACAAGCAATGGCTTTACTGCAAATTGGGGAACAGTTACAGGCGCTAGCAGTTATCGATTAGACGTTTCTTCTGTATCTGACTTTGGATTAACCATTAAAGTAAATGAGAATTTTTCCAGTTGCACAGCTGGAACACATGCAACCCCAGATGGAAGTAATATTGCAAATAGCTTAGATACATATTTACAAACTATAGGATGGACTGGTACATCCATATATCAGGCTGGTGGTGAAATTAAACTTGGCGCCTCAGGTACAAAAGGCTCAATAACTACAAAAACCATTGATTTATCTACAAATTCCGGTAATGCTACTTTGACATTTGACCTAGCAAAATATGGTTCAGATGCTACAGTTGTACAAATATTTCATGCTACAGATGGTACAACATTTAATCAGGTAGATGTCGATATTACCGCTCCTGCTACAATGACAACACAAACCATAAGTATTACGGGTGGAACTGCTAATTCTAAAATAATGATTGCTGCGAAAAATGCTTCAAGCAATCGATTCTATCTGGACAATCTCAACATTAAACAAGAAAATGCTACTGCTATTTTAAGTGGATATAATGACCTTACTGTAAATGGAACAAATCAATCTGTATCAGGGTTAACCCCAAATACAAGTTATTATTACCGTGTTAGAGCATATGGTACTTCTGGTACAAGTATCAATTCAAATACGATTTCGGTTAATACGCTTGTTTCAGCCACATCTCAATTTACAGGAGCAACTTCTAACAATTGGGAAATTGCTTCAAATTGGGATAATGGAGTTCCTGGATCAACGACGGATGTAACCATCCCAGGGGGTATAACAAATTATCCAACGATAACAAGTACGGCGACCATAGCCAGTTTAACATTGGAAAGCGGGGCATCAATCATTGGAGAAGAAAACCTGACAATCACGGGAACCACAACGTATAAGAAAGACATCGATGCAAACAAGTGGCATCTGATTTCTTCACCGGTATCTACCGGAGCAACTGCAGCCAACTTCCAACCAACAACGGGGAATGGATGGCTCAGAAGCTACACCGATGGCACAGGTTGGGGTGGATATATAACTGTAACAGCCACACCATTAGTAGTAGGAGAAGGGTATGCACTCTATCTGGAACAACCTAAATCAGTAGTGTTAACCGGAACATTGAATAATGGGAATTACAATTTACCATTACTCAGTGGATGGAATATGCTAGGAAATCCTTATGCATCAGGAGTTGACTTTGCTCTTGCAACCAAAAACAATGTATTAAGCAATACAATGTACTTGTGGGATCAAGCATTTGCCGTTGCGAATGCAGGCGGATATGTGAGCTACAATACCAATTCGAGCGTAGGAAATGCACCTGGAGTAACCAGTGTAATCCCAGCCTTCCAGGGATTCTTTGTAGAAGCTACAGCAGCAGGTTCCGTAGCGTTTGCAAACGCAAACCGTACTCATAATGCTCCTGCATTCTACAAGAGCGGAAGTAGCACAGAAATCATCACCCGTATGAAAGTGAGCAATGCACAAGGATATACCGATTACTTTGTAGTATGTCAAAATCCATCAGCAGGCAACGGATACGAAAGCTATGACTCGAAGAAGTTCCTGGCAGGCACCGAACGTCCTGAAATGTTTGCATATACAACCACAGGTGAAAAACTGACAATTGATGCACTAGAAACGACTCCACAAATCATACCGATGAGTGTAATTGCACCACAGGCTGGTTCGTTAACCTTCACAGCTTTCGAATTTGATAACAGCACTGTAAGCATTAAATTGGAAGATAACCAGACAGGATCGTTCATTGATCTAAGAACGCAGCCGAGTTATAGCTTCAGTGCAATTCAGGGTGAAAACAACAATCGTTTCTTCCTGCATATAGGCAGTACAACCGGAATTGAAGAAAATGACAATAACGGCTTTACCAGTATCACCGCTAACGACAAACAGATTGTAGTAACTCCGTTTGGAGGAGAAAAGATCAATCGTATTGATGTGGTAGATGCAACCGGAAAACTTTTAAGTAGTGTGAAAGCGAGTGGTAACGAAAAGGTAACCATCTCAGCTAACTTTGCAACCGGGGTTTACATGGTTCGCGTTTATGGCCAGGGAAAAGTGATGACTGGAAAAGTAACAATTTGGTAAACAATTAAAAAAGATACGATATGAAAAAGATGATGAAAATTGCGATAGTAGCTTTTGTAATGCTGGTAAGCAGTACCGGAGTAGCGTTGGCAGATGGTCCCGGAGGTCCCGGCAGTGGTCCTGGCGGAACAGGAACTCCAACGGGAGCCCCTCCTATTGGTGGTGGCGCACCAATAGATGGTGGCTTAAGCATTTTACTTGCCCTGGGGGCTTTCTACAGCGCAAAAACCGTGTACGGCAAATTTAAAAAAGATTAATTTTTAATCTCTAAAAAAGAGAAAAAGTCTCTCAATAATAAAAGGTCACTTCAAAAGAAGTGGCCTTTTATTATGAAATATAGATGTATTGAACTATATTTGCATTTGCCTACAAAATATTTTACAGGTATGGGAATGACCAGATTTATGCTGAAAGAGCTTTTAACTTCTAATTTGCCAAAATTCGGAAAGAAGCATAAAGGTAAAAAACATCGCTATTCTTATTATGACGATGATCATAAAACATCAAATGTATTCACAATGAATCTTCCTGATTTCTCAAAGAAAAAAGGGAAGAAACATCATTACTCCTATTACGATGACGATAATAAGAAGTCCACTGTCTTTAATGTTGAATATACTCATAAAAATGCTCTTCTTTTTTTAAATAGAGGATTAGCAACAGTTATATGGATTTATACATTATACTATATTGGTGTTCAGCTAATATGGGAGCCTAATTTACCTGGTCACTGGTATGGTCGTGGAGATCTTAAAGAAGTAATTTTCTCTGCTGTTTCGCTTTTCCTTGGATTTATGTTTTTTATGACGGCTACCCTTATCGATTTAAAGATGAAGAATAAATAGTCATTTCTGGATACTGATGAATCTTCATTTGCGCCCCGTCGAAACAACCATAGGAAAACAACCGTACCCAATCTCCCAGATTTGTGTAGGTAGTTTTTTCATTTAAAGGAATTTCCAGTGCCATATGCCGGTGTCCAAACACAAAAAAATCAATTTCAGGATATTGAAGAAGTATTTCTTTTGCAAAAACAATCTGCCATTCACCACTTTCCCCTAAATATAATAAATCAGAATTACCATTTGCAATACGGCTTCGATGTGAAAAATATTCGGCAATTCCCACTCCCCATCGGGGATGCATACATGCATAGAGCCATCGGGAAATAGGACTGGCAAAAACCTTCTTCAAAAGCTTATATCCTTTATCTCCGGGTCCTAATCCATCTCCATGGCCAACATAAGCAATCTTGTTATTGATTTGCCAAAACTCCGGATTTTTATGAATCTGCATGTTAAATTCATGAGTAAAATAGTCCTTTGCCCACATATCATGATTTCCATAAAAGAAGTGCATTTCAATACCTAAATCGGACAATTCGGCAAGTTTGCCAAATAAACGAGAATATCCCTTGGGGATAACTTTACTGTAATCGAACCAAAAATCAAAAATGTCTCCCAAAAAACAAATAGTATGAGCTTCCGATTGAATTTTTGTCAACCAATGAACCAGCAACTTTTCGCGTTCCAAGCTTTTCTGTGCATTTGGAGCACCTAAATGACTATCAGAAACAAAGAAAACTTTTCTATCGTGAGGGAGATTAATGTGATGGTTTATGTGCATTTTCGGGAGTGTTTTGTTCAAGTTCCTGTAATTGCTTTAGTTTTTCAAAACGGTTAAGTATTGATTTAAATTTTATAACGTGAGTATTTTGAGGCATCGCTTTTGTAAGGCTATCTCCAATAGAGAGGAAAAGTTCTGTTTCATCCTCTATACGAAACAACGGAAGATTTCCAATTGTTTGATAAAGACCAAGCATTCCAGACAAGCTAGAAGCATGAGCATTGATGAACATAATTTGTTTTTCCCTTTGTTTTTCCCACTCTGAATTGAATTGCTTATCCAGTTGTTTTTTAATTTTCAGATTATCTGGAAGGTATTTTTGTTTTTCCCATGCTTCGCCCAAAGAATCAACAAATAAAGCAGCAGTTTTTAGTCGATTTTGCATTTTTAGAAAATCTTCAGACTCTATTGATCCTGTAATGTTTGCATTCAATAATAAATCAGGAAGTTTTGTGGTTATTTTAATGGTTTCGGTACTATCTGGGAACAATGTAATTACATGATCATTTACCCTAATGAGTAAAATAGATTTTTGCTTTAATCCGGGAAAAAATTTAAATACTCCATCCTTTTTCAGAATTACAGAATCAAGAGAAATAACCAATTCGGACGTTAATTCCTGAAGAACTATTTTTTGTCCTTCTGCATTTTCAATAACTCCCTGTATGGTTAATTGTTGATTATCTTCCTCAGGATTAAATATGCATGATTGGAAGAGCAAACTCAACACTAAAACAAAAATATATATTTTCATCACCCTCTGTTTTTTTAGCAAAATTAAGTCATATTTCTGTTAAAGGTACATTTTTATCCACAAAACAAAAGAGGCTGTCCGAAACAGACAGCCTCTGAAGGTTTATCTTAAGAGGAGAGGATTACTCACCAACAACCTTTAGGGTTTTAATTTCCCAAGTTGCCGATTCTGTTGCCGAACTTTTATATTTAAAGGCAAAACGTACGTTCGCTTTTCCTAAACAAGAAGCCGGAATCACAGCACTACCACTTCCTACAAATGTCCAATTATTTCCTGCAGGATAAACAGGGATTGTAATTTGCTCCCATGTTGCAGTTGAAGGATCTCCTGTAGTATAATTTTTTGAAATCCAGAGGGTATGGTTTGTTTGAAGATTTGCTAAATCCCCTTTGTTAATTGTATGGCTAAATGAAATGCTTGCATTCTTTGTTATTTGTGTAAGATCAATTACAGGAGAAATTAACCAGTCTTCATTTTCGTTGTTTACACCACCTGAAAAACCAGTCATGGTTGCTCCGTAAGTTGATCCGGTCCATACTTGTGCACCTGTTACACTTATGCCCGTAAATTGACCTAATGTAGAAGAAAATGCTTCTGAAAAAATTGTACTTGCATTACTGAATACAAAGTTTCCGCTTAAATCTTTGATATCACGAATAATTACCTGCCATGTAGTACCATATTTTGATAAAATGCCGGTTACGCACCCTTTTCCGGAAGGAAGTCTTGTACTTGCAAAATTTCCATACTTACTTGAACGAATTACAATTGAATTTCCTGCATCATCTTTAAAATGGCGATCGGTAGCATCAGCGGTTTGAGGAGCAAATTCTTCACCAACTTCATCAAACTGCACACTGTCAAATTTAACTAACATGCTCACTTTTGCATCAGTAAGAGTTGGAATTGTAACAATTTCAGGAACAGGAGCCTTGCCGGGTAAACTGTCACGGAAAAGGTGTAATGGGATTTCCGGAGCAGTTAAACGACCTATTGCTCCATTGTATAGCCCTCCTAACTGGATAAGTTGATTATAATCACCCATATACATATCTTTACATTTAACAAAAACACGTTGACCAACTTTGAATTCGGTATAGAGAGATGTTTTATCAAGTTTTAATTCAATCCCTGCAGTTGCATCTTGAATTTCAATAGTCTTATAGAAATTTCCTGATTCATCATTTGCAGTTACGATACCCTGAATAACGTAACTTGAATCAATTTTTTTTACCGTGCCCATTGAATGCAAAGCCTTAAGCTGAGCAATTGTCATATTTGACGGGAAATTAACTTTTGGTACAATTACCGGAGGGGTGTCAAAATCATCTTTTACACAACTCGAAAGGATAATTCCTGCAACAATCGTCAGGAATCCCCAAATTTTTATTACGTTGCTTTTCATATTCTATATTTTTTGATTGTTTGCTAATTATATTAAAAACGGAAACCTATGTTTAAGAAATATGTACGACCAAATCCATAGAAGTATTTGGGTGGAAATTTGTCGATATTCTTGTTCTCGAAGTCAAACCGTAACTGTTCAAAACCTCCGGTAACCAATTCTGTATTATCAAGAATGTTTGAAACGCTTAAGTTTACATTGAGGTAATATTTTCCGAAACGTAAATTTTTACCAATTGATGCATCGAGGGTAAACCCATCATCCATTTTAACTTGTTCCGTAATTGTGTTGATCAGAGGATCTCCAGGGCCTAGGTTCGTAATTGCACCTTCGGTACGGCGCTCAGGATTGAAATCGAGATAGATCTTTCCAAAATAGTTGAGGTTTGCATTGAAAAACCAATAATTAGAACTACGATAATTGATTCCTAACGAACCCGCAGCCTGAGGAGTTCCACTCACATAGAAGTTTTTACAATAAATAGTTTCTGTTGTATCAGACGACGCTCCATTTTCAAAAGAAATGGTTGCTGTTGGGCGAGAAGTATAACGGAAATTTCCTAATGCAGCAACTGCTGTAACAGAAATTGTTTGTGTTACAGCAACTTCTGTACCTAGTTCCATGCCTTGGTGTACTTTGTCGATCCCACTCATTACCTGATTTACAAATGTTTGTTTTTCATCATGATAGAAGCTTCGAAGTTCAACCTGATCCCAGAAATAAGTGTGATATACTGTTAATCTGCCTTTTACTCTTGGAGTACGAATAATGTAGCTTAATTCACCTGACAGAATTTTTTCGCTTGTAAGATCTTTTACATATTCTGATTTTACTCTTGGAGAAATGAATGAATTGATCGCAAAAGGAGCACGGGTTGTATAAGCTGCATTTGCTACGATGAAATGACGTCCGGTAATTTTGTAAGTTGCACCGGCTTTAATTCCTCCATTCAGGAATGATTTCTTTTCTGAATCACCAAATGATTCATCAGGATAACGGCCGTTTTTCATCATGCCTTCACGCCAGAAACTGGTTGCAGAAAGCTGTCCTGCAACAAATGCGTCTAACTTATTGTAGCTGAATTCGGCCTGGGCCCATGCACTTGCACTTTGAAGATGAGTATAATAGTCGTACCCAAACTTATCTCCTTCTTTTACTTTACGGTTAGGATTGTTTAAGTCATTTTGTAATTTCACAGTATCTCCGTTAAAATCACGTTCAGCAAACTGGTCAACATCTAACCAGTAGTTAGCTCCCAAAAGGTCATCGATTTCTTTGAAATGATGACCGGTGTATTTCCGTAATTCTACCCCACCACTCAGTTTAGTATTTTCATTTAAGCGATGATCTAAGATAGATGTCAAACTAAATTGTTGTTGATCGTTGCGACGATTTTCAACAATATAACGTGCTGACATTCCAGACATATTTGACAAATAGTTTATTTGGTACATCTTATCCCAGTCAACTTGCGAAACTGCCGGGTTTGTTTGCCAAGCCTGAGTTGCCAGTTGTTTCGAATAATCCGTAGTCATATAGCTGGGAAGATTACGGTAATAATCCGGACGTGGATCTGCAGCATTATACCAGTTTAAAGCGGTAGAGCCATTATATCCAAAACTATACCCCAGATTTGTATTTAAATTTGTTTTACTGTTTATTTTCCAGTAATGGCTTAAGATTGCCATAGGTTCGTGAAAATCTTTCACGCGGGAATTACGTTTTTCACCATTTTGATAGCCCCAGTTCGGATTATAATAGTTATCACCCATTAAGTCATAAACTTCCTGAGTTGCAGCGGCACGTTGGCCTCGGCGGGTTGGAGATCCTAGGAATGTAAAGTTAATGCTATGGTTGTTATTGATTTTCTTTTCAGCTGAAAAGAAGTATGCCCATGAATCATTAAATGTACCGTCAATGTATCCTTCATTTCCCCAGCGACGTGAGGCACTGAACGAAAATGCCCAGTTGTTTTGCATCAAACCGGTTGAATAAGTAAACATTAGACGATTAGCATACGTTCTGTTTGAAAGAGCATACGATACCTTTACCTGTTTGCGTTGCAATGAAGCTCGACTGATAATATTAGTTGCACCACCTATTCCTCCAAATGAAAAAGAAGCTGGATTTAATCCGTTTACGGCGTCCTTATTACGGGTTGCATCATTCAAACCACTCCATTCAGACCAGTTAGGACGACCATTTTCGGCATCATTCATCAGAATGCCATTCATGTAAGTAGCATTTTCTTCAGAATCATAACCTCTCATACGGAAGTACGCAGAGCTGAGAGTATAGCCGGCAGTACTTGTAAATACATCTCCCGAAGAGTGAAGCAATCCTGAAACATTTTGACTACTGTTGTTATCTTCGTTGTCGAGTGTATTTAGCGATACTTCAGACAAACCACGGTTATCAATTTCATTTGCAGATTTTGACTCAACTTTTAAAGTCAGATTTACATCTTTCAGTTCAACTTTCACAGTTTGAGTTAGAAGATCGAAACCGGTTGCTACAACTGTAATCGTATAAGTACCGGCAGCCAGAGGAGTTGACGTAAAACGTCCGTCAAAATCGGTGAGGTACTCACCGGAGCCAATTTTGACCAATGCTTTGGAGATTGCTCTTCCATTTGCCTGATCAACAACCTGACCGCTGATTTTTGCTTGTTGGGCAAAAACTCCCAATGGTAAAACCAGCATCAGAATGTAAGAAAGAATTCGTTTCATTCGCTATCGTTTTAGTTATCATTAAATCCTAACCGAATTTTTTAGGGTAAAGGGGTACAAAGTAAAACAATTTTTAGGCATCGAAGTAAACTTTTTTAGGCATTTAAGACTTTCTTAGCCTAAATTTAATTATCGAGAAGGAAAACAACCTATCTTTGTTGCCCTTTATAAATTTTCAACCTCATGAAAAAAACTTTGTTTGCAGGAATCGTACTTTCATTTCTGCTTATAATTCAGGCAAATGCACAAGAAAAGCAATATAAGGTTGCTTGTGTCGCTTTCTATAACCTTGAAAATCTATTTGATACTATTGATCAGCCCGAAGTTGATGATGCAGAATTTCTCCCAAATGGAAGCTACAACTGGAATAGCGAACGCTACTATTATAAACTTAACCACATGTCGGATGTTATTTCTAAAATTGGCGGAGAACTTGTAAAAGGAGGTCCGATCGTGATTGGTTTTTCAGAAATAGAAAACCGTAGTGTTGTAGAAGATTTGACAAAACAGCCCACTTTATTACCCGGTAACTATGGGATCGTTCATTATGATTCTCCTGACAGACGTGGAGTGGACGTTGCACTTATTTATCAGCAGGATCATTTTAAAGTACTCTTTAGCAAATCATATCGTTTGACTATTCCGGATAAACCGGATTTTCTAACTCGTGATCAGCTCTTAGTTTCAGGACTATTGGATGGTGAATTAATTCACTTTATTGTAAACCATTGGCCTTCACGCCGTGGTGGTGAGAAAAGAAGTGCTCCTATGAGAAATGCAGCCGCTTCTTTAACGCGCCATATTGCTGATTCATTATTGAATGCTGATTCTACTGCAAAAATTATCATTATGGGAGATTTAAATGATGACCCGGTAAATAATAGCCTTCGCAAATTTCTTAAAGCAAAAGGAAGTGTAGAGGAAACAAAAGCAGGTGATTTATTTAATCCAATGTATAAATTATTTCGCGATGGAATAGGCTCTTTGGCTTATCGCGATTCTTGGAATTTATTTGACCAAATGATTATTTCTTATCCCTTGTTAAATGATAATACCGGATTGCAGTTTTTCAAAGCCAAGGTATTTAATCAGCCATTTCTTGCACAAAAAGAAGGGTCCTTTGCCGGTTATCCATGGAGAACGTATGTAGGCACAAACTTTATGGGGGGGTACAGTGATCACTTCCCTGTTTATCTTTTTCTCATAAAAGAAAAAAAATAAACACCTAAAAAAAGAACGATTATCTAAGAGACTGTTCGTCAACGACAGTCTCTTTTTTTAAAGAATAGGGGCTCTTTTTTTTAATTACTTTCAGAAGAACTATTACAATTTCATATTAATGGTTTCGTTTTCATTAGAAAGCTCTATTTTTGCATCTTAAAAATCTACAAAAACATATTACCGTGTCAGATAGTCTTATCATTATACCAACATATAACGAAAAAGAAAATATTGAGAAAATTATCCGAAAAGTATTTTCACTTGAACATCCATTTGATATTCTGGTAATTGAAGATAATTCTCCTGATGGAACTGCTCAAATTGTAAAATCGCTGATGACCGAATATCCTGAACGTTTACATATAGAAGAACGTAAAGGGAAACTGGGATTAGGGACTGCCTACATTCATGGATTTCGCTGGGCTCTCAATCATGAATATGAATATATTTTTGAAATGGATGCTGATTTTTCGCACAACCCAGATGATTTGATAAAGCTTTATGAAGCATGTCATTCCCAAGGAGCAGATGTAGCAATCGGATCTCGTTATATTAAAGGAATCAGTGTCGTATATTGGCCTATGGGTAGGGTTATAATGTCCTATTTCGCATCTATTTACGTGCGATTTATTACCCGGATGAAGGTAATGGATACAACGGCAGGATTTAAATGTTACCGAAAAATTGTTCTGGATACAATCCCATTTGATAAAATTCGATTTATGGGATACGCTTTTCAAATTGAAATGAAGTTTACTGCCTGGAAATATGGATTTAAAATTGTTGAAGTACCTATAATTTTTACTGACCGTACAGAAGGTACCTCAAAAATGAGTAAGAAAATTTTCAAAGAAGCATTTTATGGAGTAATCAGCATGAAGATGAAAAGCTGGCTCAGAAACTATAACCGTTAAATCAAATAAAGTTCCTATTTAAATTGATTTCGGTGTAGTACACGGTGATCATAATAACTATCTTTACACGCTATTTTCCCAATCAAACTGATATAAGATGCTCAACAGGTTTATCCGGTTTATCGAAGATCAAAAACTGTTTTCATGTGATGAAAAAATACTACTCGCAGTTAGCGGAGGTATTGATTCGCTGGTAATGACAGAGTTATTCCATCAGGCCGGATATATGTTTGCCATTGCTCATTGTAACTTTCGTTTACGTAAAGAAGAGTCAGACGAAGATGCTCGCTTTGTTCGTGAACTTGGAATGATTTACAACGTACCTGTATTTGAAAACACTTTTGATACAGAAATTTATGCCAATAAACATGGCATTTCGGTACAAATGGCAGCTCGGGAACTCAGATATAAATGGTTTGATGAAATTCTGAATTCTCAAAAATTCAGCTACTGTGCTACTGCTCACCATCTGGACGATCAGATCGAAACATTTTTTATTAATTTGATGAGAGGAACCGGTATTGCAGGCTTGCACGGAATACAATTAAAGATTAACAATATCATTCGCCCTTTATTATTTTGTACACGTAATGATATAGAAGCGTTTGCAAATAAACATAACCTTATTCATCATGAAGATAGTACAAACGCTACCGTAAAATATACCCGTAATAAGATCAGACATCAGCTAATCCCTCTTCTTAAAGAAATTAATCCATCTATTGCCGAAACAATCTCCAAAGAAATTGAACTATTCAGAGAAGCTGAACAAATTTATAAAGAAACTATCCTTTCGAAGAAGGCTCAACTTTTAAAACATAAAGGGACACAATCTCTTATTCTAATCGATGAATTAAAAAAGCTTAACCCAATCAAAACGTACCTTTACGAATTTTTGAGCGATTATCAATTCAAAATTTCAACGATTGAAGATATTATTGATGCATTGGATGATATTCCAGGCAAACAGTTTTTTTCATCAACACATCGGGTAATAAAAGATAGAATAGAGCTTATTATTACTCCAATTTTGGAAAAGGAAGAAGATTTTTCCGGAGTTCAGATTGACGAATCTGATGATCATTTAAGCTTACCCATTCATTTAAAATGCTGTAGAATTGATCAGCTAAACATCTTTAAAATTTCAAAATCCCCTTTAATTGCTTCTCTTGATTTTGATAAATTAACATTCCCTCTTACTCTTCGCAAATGGAAACGCGGTGATTTCTTCTACCCTTTTGGATTAAACAAGCGTAAAAAGGTAAGTGATTATTTTTCAGATCATAAATTTTCTATTGCTGATAAAGAAAATACATGGTTATTATGTTCAGGAGAGAATATTGTTTGGATTGTTGGTCATCGTATAGATGAACGTTTCCGAATTACTGCAGATACAAAAGACATCTATCTTCTTGAAATGGCATAAACATACTGAATACTAATCTATTTTCATCCTTCACTATAATATTTTCTTCTTTGTTAAGAGCAGAGAGGAATGTTTTCTTTAACAAGAAAAACCCTCCGAACAATTGGCTAGAGGTTGTAGTAAAATAATAATCCACTAATTATTTTTTGTACTCCGCTTTTGTTATTCCTGATAACATTTAGCTATATCAAACAATATGGCACACAAATTCAGTATATTGGCATAAATATACACGTAATACATAATATTAAACATACTCTATGTAGTCGTTCCTTATTGACATTATAAACAGCTGAATGTTAATAATATAAACAGTTTTTATGCTGTTTATAAATGCAGGAATTCGTACCTTTAAGGCATAAAAAGCTGCAAATAATGATAGGAAAATTGCCTTTAAAAAGCCAACGGGATATGTTTCGGCCCATATTGGAAGACTTTATAGATATGAGCCATGAGTTGGTGCTTTTGTCCAACAAAATCGATTGGGATTACTTTGAGAAAGAATTTGCCCCTTGCTATTCTGACCAGGGAGCACCAAGTGTACCTATCCGTCTGATGGTAGGCTGTCTGATGCTGAAGCACCTGTACAATCTTGGTGATGAACGTATCCCTGGTGCATGGGAAAGCAATCCATACTTTCAGTATTTCTGTGGCGGGGTATTTTTCGAGCACAAATTTCCGTTCGACCCGAGTGATTTTGTTCATTTTCGTAACCGCGTGGGAGAAGATGGTATTGGTAAAATATTTGCATACAGCGTAAAATTGCATGGCAAAGAAGTACCCAAGAGGTCGAAATTTGTGTTGTCTGATACCACTGTACAAGAGAACAACACAACCTTTCCGACCGATACCAAACTGTGTAAGAAAGTGATTGACAAATGCAATAAAATAGCCGAGAAAGAAGAAATTAAGCAGGGGCAGCGTTACAGTCGCGAGAGCAAACAGCTCTTACGCGACACCTACAATGGCAAACATCCCAAACGGGCAAAAAAAGCAAGAAAAGCAAAGAAGAGATTGCGAACCATCGCCAACACTCAGCTTCGCGAGCTGGGACGCAAACTGAACGAGGAACAAAAAAAGCGGTACGAAAAAGAATTGGAGCTTTACATGCATGCAGTCAACCAGCAGAAAAACGACAAGGACAAGGTTTACAGCCTCCACAAATCTTTCACACGGTGCATCGCCAAAGGCAAGCCACACAAACAATATGAATTCGGCAACAAGGTGGGGCTGGTTACCACCGGCAAAAAGGGAAAGAAAATCATCACCGCCATCAAAGCATTTATAGATAACCCCTTCGATGGACACACGATAGAACCGTTGCTTGATCAGATGGACAACAACGAATTGAAACTGCCGGAAGAATTGGTTTACGATCGGGCAGGTAAAGGAAGGACAGAAATAAACGGGGTGAAAATCATAACGCCAAACAAACCCAAAGCAAGCGATACAGCATACCTCAAGCAGCAGAAACGCAAGAGATTCAGGGCACGGGCAGGAATCGAGCCGATCATAGGGCATCTGAAAACAGATTTCCGCATGGCACAAAATTACCTATTAGGAGAAAAAGGTATACAAATCAATGCTTTCATGGCTGCAACAGCCTGGAATTTGAAGAAAATGATGGAAAAACTCAAGAAAGAGTTTTTGCGCTTTATTTTCCGCTTGCTTTTTATGCAACGTTTATTCTTATTAATCTCCCGAAATGAGGCTTGTTAAGGAGCGACTATGTATTCAAAATACAGATGTTCAGATATGAAAATTTATAGCGTAAGATAAAAAATCACAACCCGGCAACAGCAATACTCGCTATACTTACTTTTACGCCGGGAATTTTTAACAATATTCCGGCACACGATTCCAATGTAGCTCCAGTAGTAATTACATCATCTACTAATAGCAGATGCCTATTTTCAAAATCCTCTCCATTTTCAATAGTAAAAATCTCTTTAACATTTTCCCATCGTTTAAAACGTGATTTTCGGGTTTGTGTTTCAGATGCCTTTTGCCGAATCAATATTGTTGTATTTACCGGTACATTCATGCTTTCGGAAAGACCATTAGCAAATAGCTCACTTTGATTGTACCCTCTGAGCTTCAATTTTGAAAGATGTAGCGGAACAGGCACAATAAAATCGATTGATCGAAAATCTTCTGATTGAATAAGCTCTTTTCCATAAAGTTTACCAAGATAAATACCTATTTCTTCTTTTCCTTTATATTTCAGTCGATGAATTAAATGTTGTACATTCCCTTTTTTTACAAAATACAGAAATGCAGAGGCTCTTTCAAAGGGGATTCTACCCCAGAAAAATTGCTCCAAAGCGTTATTTTTTTCAAGATGAAAACCCGTTTCAGGAAGGTGAAGCTTACATTGCAAACAAATTATCTCTTCCTTATAAAACAGGCTTTTTCCGCAGGACTGACAAAGCTTTGGGTAAAATAAAGATAACAGATCGTCAAGCCATTGAAGTAAAATCATAAAACCGATTGATTTACGTTACTAATTTACCACTATTTTTGCATAGTATTAAAAAATTATAATTCAATCTGTCACATGTCGGAAAACAACGAAAAGAAATTGAAAATCATTATCGGTATTTTATCGGTAATCATTGTGATTCTGGTAGTTTTACTCATAGTTGAAAAAAACAAAGTGAGTACAATTGTAATCCAGAAAGAGGAAGGTCTTGCTAAAAACAATGAACTTCAGCAGGAGTTAGACTCGTTGATGGCTGTACACAATCAGCTAAAAGAAGAGAATAGCGAAATAGCATCCAAGCTTTCTGCTCAGGATAGCGTTATTATGGCAAACGCTGCTGAAATTCAAAAGCTTATTGCCACCCAAGGTGATTATAACCGTACAAAACGTAAGTTGGAGCTCTTGCGTAAAGTATCACAAGGGTATGTTGCCCAAATGGACTCGCTTATTCAGGTAAACAAAGCCCTGACTGCTGAAAACA
Organism: Bacteroidales bacterium; assembly: GCA_963667975.1. GTDB lineage: Bacteria > Bacteroidota > Bacteroidia > Bacteroidales. The sequence continues at coordinate 1,013,699 of OY764079.1, read as the reverse complement.
CAAAAATCAAGGGGGATTTGAGTACAGAACGTGAAAACAATGCGAATCTAAGCCGTGAAAAACAAGATCTCACAGCAAAAGTTACTACAGCTTCTATGCTGAAGGCATACAACGTTAAAGCTTCTTCTGTAAAACTCCGCTCAAGCGGTACCAAAGAATCGGAAACCGATAAAGCAAAACGTGTTGATCGTATCAATATTAACTTTACGTTGAGCGAAAACTTAGTTGCAACTTCTGGTCCCAAAACAGTGTATGCTCGTATTGCCCGCCCTGACAATGTTATTGTTTCGGAAGGGAATGACGATATTTACTCTTTTATGTATCAAGGTCAAAAGATTCAGTACTCTATCAAAAAAGAAATCAATTATCAAAATAAAGCAATGGACATTACTCTCTCATGGAATAAAAAAGATGACAATAAAGCTGCCATGAAAGGAAAATACAATGTTGCTTTGTTTATCGATGGATATGAAATTGGTCAAACCAGTTTTGAACTGAAATAATTCATAAAATAATAAAGGCACTGAGTGAACTGTCCAAAAAAAGTTGGACGGATTAAAAAATAGAAATTAAAAGGACTGAGTTCGGAATTTAACCGGGCTTGATCCTTTTAGTTTAGCTTTGATTCTTTGGTTGTTATAGTAATAAATATAACTATTACGTTCAGATTCAAAGTGTTCAAATCTGCCCACTTTATTATAAATCTCTAAAACAGGAGAAAGGCTGCTTCGATTGAAGCAGCCTTTCTCCTGTTTTAGAGATTAAAAATTAATCTTTTTTAAATTTGCCGTACACGGTTTTTGCGCTGTAGAAAGCCCCCAGGGCAAGTAAAATGCTTAAGCCACCATCTATTGGTGCGCCACCACCAATAGGAGGAGCTCCCGTTGGAGTTCCTGTTCCGCCAGGACCACTGCCGGGACCTCCGGGACCATCTGCCAACGCTACTCCGGTACTGCTTACCAGCATTACAAAAGCTACTATCGCAATTTTCATCATCTTTTTCATATCGTATCTTTTTTAATTGTTTACCAAATTGTTACTTTTCCAGTCATCACTTTTCCCTGGCCATAAACGCGAACCATGTAAACCCCGGTTGCAAAGTTAGCTGAGATGGTTACCTTTTCGTTACCACTCGCTTTCACACTACTTAAAAGTTTTCCGGTTGCATCTACCACATCAATACGATTGATCTTTTCTCCTCCAAACGGAGTTACTACAATCTGTTTGTCGTTAGCGGTGATACTGGTAAAGCCGTTATTGTCATTTTCTTCAATTCCAGTTGTACTGCCTATATGCAGGAAGAAACGATTGTTGTTTTCACCCTGAATTGCACTGAAGCTATAGCTTGGCTGCGTTCTTAGATCAATGAACGATCCTGTCTGGTTATCTTCCAATTTAATGCTTACAGTACTGTTATCAAATTCGAAAGCTGTGAAGGTTAACGAACCAGCCTGTGGTGCAATTACACTCATCGGTATGATTTGTGGAGTCGTTTCTAGTGCATCAATTGTCAGTTTTTCACCTGTGGTTGTATATGCAAACATTTCAGGACGTTCGGTGCCTGCCAGGAACTTCTTCGAGTCATAACTTTCGTATCCGTTGCCTGCTGATGGGTTTTGACATACTACAAAGTAATCGGTATATCCTTGTGCATTGCTTACTTTCATACGGGTGATGATTTCTGTGCTACTTCCGCTCTTGTAGAATGCAGGAGCATTATGAGTACGGTTTGCGTTTGCAAACTCTACGGAACCTGCTGCTGTAGCTTCTACAAAGAATCCCTGGAAGGCTGGGATTACACTGGTTACTCCAGGTGCATTTCCTACGCTCGAATTGGTATTGTAGCTCACATATCCGCCTGCATTTGCAACGGCAAATGTTTGATCCCACAAGTACATTGTATTGCTTGATACATTGGTTTTGGTTGCAAGAGCAAAGTCAACTCCTGATGCATAAGGATTTCCTAGCATATTCCATCCACTGAGTAATGGTAAATTGTAATTCCCATTATTCAATGTTCCGGTTAACACTACTGATTTGGGTTGTTCCAGATAGAGTGCATACCCTTCTCCTACTATTAATGGTGTGGTTGTTACAGTTATATATCCACCCCAACCTGTGCCATCGGTGTAGCTTCTGAGCCATCCATTCCCCGTTGTTGGCTGGAAGTTAGCTGCAGTTGCTCCGGTAGATACCGGTGAAGAAATCAGATGCCACTTGTTTGCATCGATGTCTTTCTTATACGTTGTGGTTCCCGTGATTGTCAGGTTTTCTTCTCCAATGATTGATGCCCCGCTTTCCAATGTTAAACTGGCTATGGTCGCCGTACTTGTTATCGTTGGATAATTTGTTATACCCCCTGGGATGGTTACATCCGTCGTTGTAGCAGGATTTTCCGGATTCCAGTTATTTCCATTCGTCCAATTGCTATTTGTTGTTCCTGTCCAGGTAACATTAGTTGGAATTTCACTTACCCTGATATCATCTACAAATAAATCGTTATCAGCATTGGAGACCGTTGATTCCCCATAGAAACCAATTTTTACAGTTCCGGTATAAGAAGCCAGATCAAGCACTACTGTTTGACCAGTATTAGGAATATTGTTATATACGTATGAAGAACCTGCATTATCCCATAATCTTAAAGTATTTGCATTTGACCAAGTGATTCCCCCATCTGTAGATATTACAACTGCAAATTTATCATCTGTACCTGTTTGCGCTGCAGTAGTAGTTGCTCCATAAGCTGTTAAGCCTAAATTAAATGACAACCGATAATGCTTACTTCCATCTCCCAAATCTAGTTGAGGAGTGATCAGCCAACTGTAATGAGAAGTACCATATACATTATCTCTCGCACACTTGTTAACAGGAGATGTAACATTTAGGTAATCATCAATCACCCAACTTCCTGTTCCTGTTAAAACTGTTGATGCAGTAAGTTGTCCTCCCGATTTTGTCCAACAAGTAGAAGGAAGAATATTTCCACCAACAAAGTTTTCTGTAAATGGGAAAATCTGAACTGCTATACATGTTGTTGTAAATGAAACAGAAGAAGTCCAAGAGCCATAAACTGATGCAACACAATTTGAACGAACATAAACATAGTATTGTGTAGAAGCTGTTAATCCAGTTATATTTGCTGAAACAGTTGGTGCAGTTGTTGTTCCGCTTGTAATCAAACCTGTTGCGCCACTTCCTGCAGCACCACTTGTTCTGATTTCATATTCATAACCAACAGGGCTAGAAGCTGGGGCAGTCCAGCTAATTGTTGTACTAGTAGCCGTAATAGCCGAAGCAGTAACTGCAGTAGGCAATGAACAAGTTGTCGTTGTAAAAGCGACTCCGGTAGTCCATACACTAAAGTCTCCACCACCACAATTACTACGAACATACATTGTATATGTTGAAGCAGCATTTAGACCTGTAATTGTTGTACTTAGAGAAGAAACAGAACCACTTGTAACCAAACCGGTTGCGCCACTTCCTGCAGCACCACTTGTACGAACTTCCCATTCATAAGAAGCTGGAGATCCTAAAGCTGGAGCAGTCCATGAAAAATCAGTAGATGTATAAGAAATGTTTGAACTTGCAACTCCCGTTGGAGCTAAACAACTTGGTGCAGCAGTAACATTAACTGTATAGTCTTCAAATGTACCATAAGTACCTGTATAGCAAGTTGTAACAGGACCATTATCTTGTCCACCTATTCTCATCCTATGATTTCCGAGCGGAGCTGTTAATGGAACAGTAAAAGAAGCAGCTAAAGTTGTTGGATCTGAGGCTGTTGATGTACCAGAATATATTTCTTCACCAGCATCCGCAAAATCTAAATCATCATTCCAGTCTATCCAAATTTTAGTATCATAAGTATACCCTGTTTCATAAGTGATATTGACAGGTACTACTAACGTTTGTTGTATATCTCCTATCATAGCTGAATAATTGCCATAATTTCCGGTTTCTGCACCAGTAGCATTACTTACTGTACTAAAAGCCACATTTGTAATACCAATTCCATCAACAGAAGAAGGAGCCGGAATACAGTACCCTGTAAAGAAAGTCCCTGCACTTGACCAAGCGCTATAGTTTCCACTTCCACAATTTGAACGAACATAGAAACTATAGGTAGTATTTGCTGTAAGTCCGCTAATATTTGCTGTTACAATACCAGCAGCAGTTGCTCCTGAAGTTACAAGGCCTGTAGCACCGCTTCCTACAGTTCCATTGGTCCTAACTTCATATTCATATCCACTTGAAGGATTTGATACTGAAGCTGTCCAATTTATAGTAGCAGAGGTATAAGTTATATTATCCGAACTCAAACCTGTAACTTCTAGACATGAAGGAATCTCTTCAACTTTAAAATCATCAAATCCCAATCCATAAGAACTATAACCTCCTGATGTAGTTCCTTGAGCAATAATATAAATAGTAGAATTCGTATTATATGTATTTGGAATATTAACAATATAATTATACCAACCATCAGCAGTTACTGTAGGAGCAATAGTTGTTTTGGGAAATATTTCAAGTAATTGAGTTGCACCTGTTAAACTTTGTATAGTGTTTATATGAAAACGGATTCTATCACTTGAAATATTTGAAGAACTTCTATATATCCAAACATTAATTCGCCCACCATTTACAGATGAAGTCATATCTATTGGTTGAGAGTAAATTAATGCATCTGAAGTAGTATAAACCTTACCCATAAAGTAAGTTCCCGTATGTGCCGAGGGAACAGCATCATTTGAAGTAGCAGGAGCCCAGTTAGTACTTCCCGTTATTAATCCAGTCGACCAGCAAACAGGAAGTGATGTTGATTCAAATCCTTGACTAGAGGTTGGTATACTTTCTGGATTGCATAAGGTAGTTGCATTGGCAGATACTCCACTTGAATACAAAGTTCCTAAGTTAGACCATGTTTTATAATAATAAGTAGTTGCTGAATTTAGCCCCATGTGACTAAATGTTGTTGCTGGTCCGACGTACAAAATTGTTCCTCCGCCAGAAATTACATCACCATGTAAATAATTACCTGTTGGAGTACCAAAAGTATTTGTCGTATTCCAAGCAATTATTATATCATTAGATTGAGCATTGGCAGTTGGCGTTAAATCAATTTGTGTAGATGAAATAACAGATGCAGTTAAAGAGGCTGGCGCATTTGGAAGTGAGTATTGATTATCAAGTAAAGGTGAGGAAATATTATATACAGGACCTCCCTGACAAACACTATTAAAAGAATAAATATAAAAATAATACTGTGTTCCGGCAGTAAGCCCGTTTGCAGTAAAAGTTAATTGATCGTCAGCTTTTACAACTGTTCCGGAACCAATGCTTGAACCTACAGAATAAGTTACCCCATCCTGAGGATCTGCATCTGGGTGAGAACTTGTTGAACGAACAACTATATATCCATCAGCACCAGTCGGTGAAGCTGAAAATGAACCAGATATACTTGAGGTAGATACAGAAGTTAAACTTAATGCAGTAGGTTGATCTGCTGGTGTTTGACAAGGATTTGGAGGTGTAAATTCAATTGCACCATAATCAGGAGGATCATTTCTTAAAGAACCAGTGATATCGGTTGTAATACCTGAAACAGCAATTCCTTTTCCATCTAAATCACTTGCAATAGGAGTTAAATTAGGTGAGAAACCAGGATCGACAGGGGGATTAATCGAATTTCTTTCCAAATCGGTTGTTCCACTAAGCGTTGACGACCAAGTTGCTAAATCAGCAATATCTGTTGAATTTGCCAATCCTAAAAATCCATTTGAAGTAGGAGCCGAATATAAATCGTTATAATCAGATACGCAACCAGCAGGCCCAATAGATGTTGCTGAAGGAGAAAACCATGAATAATGTTTAGCTATTCCACTTTGTGCTGCAGTAACATTTGCAAAAATATTATTCTTTAATGTTAAAATGCCACCAGTTGTTGTTCCTGTTGATTGAAAACAAGTACTCGAAACATTTAGTGAAGCTGAGCCGTCAATTTTTACATTATTAAAATACAAATAAAAACTTTGTGAGGCAGTACCATTTGATAAATAAATCCCGGTAAGAGTTTTTGTAGAAGATGCTGATCCTGTATATGCAGAAGATAAATTATAAATCAAATTATTATAGATGCTAACCGAAGGAGTAGTACCTGATAACGAAGTATATAATCCATAAACAGCGGAAGTATTTGATGTACTGGTATTTTTTAGATCATGTATTTTATTATTATATACTTCATTATTTCCAGCACAACTTGACAGGCAGATACCATACACATTGGTAGATGCTCCTATGTTTCTGATTTCTGTATTAAAAATCTTTATACCACTTTGATAGTATGCATAAATACCGTAAGACGATGAAGAGCTATTCCCAATATCATTTGCTGAAGAACCTCCAATTGTTGTAGTTCCACCTGAAACAACCCCAACTTCTGTTCCTGAGTCAAAATATGTTGAACTATAAGAATAAAGGTAAATTGCTGAATAAGAGTTTTCAATGGTTAAATTATAGTATTTATTGCTATTGTTACATCCTGTAGCCTGGTTTGTAGGAGTTGTTCCATAATACTGGTAAATTGCTTTAGTAGAAGTATTTGTTCTGTTTAAGGTGATTTTACTGTTTTTTATTGTATTATTCTGAGCTCCGTTGGTTGCTCCATTATTTAATACATAAAAACCATATTCAGCTTGCTGAGTTGTAGTTGTATTGGACGAATTTTCCTGCAAATCAATTCCATCAAATGTAACATAATCACACCCTTTCAAAGTTACGATAGCATCAGAACTTCCAGATCCAGTTCCTGCTTTGATAATTGGATTTGCTCCGGAACCTGATTTTTGGAAAATAATGGGATCCGAAGAAGACCCACTAGCGGTAATTGCAGGACAATTTTCTGTTGAAATAAAATCTGCATCAACATCAAAAGTAATACCACCCGTTCCAGTTCCAGCATCATTTAAAGCATTAATTGCAGATGTAAATGACGAGTAGTCGCCACCAGAAGTTTTAATTGTTTTTATGCCTGTTAAAGGAGAAGGTGTTTCATCAATTATAAAATTATCTAACCAAACATCATAGCTCCCATAGGTGGTTGTAACTTCAATACCAAATTTTGCATTTGAAACTTTATATGTTGCCGAAATTGGAACAATAATTTTAGTCCAAGCAACACCTGGATTTGTAACTGTTTGAATATCTGCCCATGTTGAACCACCATCATTTGAGCCTCTTACTTTAATCGTAACAGAACTTGATGCATTGATTGCTAGATAAAATGTTAATCTTGGATTCGTTGAAGAAGAAAGATCAACATTTCCTGTTGTAATTTGATCTTTTTGTGTGGCTTTTGCATTATAGTCATCAAACCACGCTACAGAGCTGCCATTTTGAGCTCCTGTTGGAATTGTTGGAGTTCCATATCCTGATGGAGACCAAGCAGAACCGCTCCATGTATTTTTAACCCAATACTTAGGAGACGTTCCACTAGAACCACCGGTTGGTGCTGTATGTATAATGCTCCATCCACTAGGTGCAGCAGGTATTCCACTCCAAGTTCCTTCAAAAGACTCCGATAAATAAGTTTGCCCCCACGTTATGGTTGTGAAGACAATCGCAATTAAAAACATTAATAGTTTTTTCATACAATTAAATTTAAGTTAGTAATTATATTCCCTTGACATTATGATACTTACAAAATAACCATATACTACCTCTCTTCTAATTAATTACGATTCAGAAGATTGACTTGGGTATAATTATTCTTGCTACAATATTACAACAAATTTTATTCTGTTGTTAATATCATGTTAACTATTTTTTGTACTTGTTATTTTTTTCCGAAATCAATATTCTTATATAATTATATATTAAACACTTACACAAATACTAAATGGGTAAAAAAATTTAATTTTAACATTTCGCCTATCGTATAATGTTAAAATCAATTCTATATTTGAAGCATGAAAATAAATTTATGGACTATTGGTTTTATCCCAGTATTATTACTATTCTTCAATCATTGTTATGCTCAACAAGACACTATTCCTTTTCAATTCTTAAATCAAGCGATAGAATTAAATGGTGTTTTAGATGAAAAAGATTGGAAATCCGCAACAGCCATAACACAATTAACTCAACGAGAACCGGAAGAAGGGATACCTGGTACTGAAAAAACTAAAATTGTAGTTTTAAGAAGTGAAAAAGCTCTTTATATTGGCTTTTGGGGATATGATTCTCATCCTGAAAAAATTTTGGCAAAAGATATGAAGCGTGATGGAAGATGGGGGTCTTCTGACAATTTTAGTCTGATCCTAAATCCTTATAATGATAATCGCAACTCTTATCTTTTTGTGATTACCCCTTCCGGACAAAGAGGTGATGCATTGATTACAGATGAAGGAGCTGGATTTAATGAAGACTGGAACGGTGTTTGGGATGTCGCTGTAAAAATTACAGATAGCGGCTGGTTCGCCGAAATAATCATTCCTTATTCTACCCTAAAATATCCACTAAAATCTAATCAGATTTGGGCAATTAACTTCGAACGAAATATCCGTTATAAAAATGAAGTGGTTTTATGGAAGGGTTGGTCACGAAATTATAGTCTATGGAAAATTTCTCAGGGAGGGAAAATGACAGGACCCGAAAAACCAAAAAAATCAGGAAGAATTGAACTAAAACCGTACATCTCTTCCGGCTTGCAGGAAAACGCTGATAACAATCAAAAAACGTTCAAAGTTGGAGGTGATATTCAATATGCGTTTACACCCACTACCCGCTTAAATATAACCGCAAACACTGACTTTTCACAGGTTGAGTCAGACAGGATGCCGGTAAATCTGAGTAGATTCTCAGTTTATATGACAGAAAAAAGGGATTTTTTTCTTGAAGGCAAAGATATGTTCGAGTTTAACGTAGGAGATGATATCAAAACCTTTTACAGTCGTAGTATTGGCATTGCAAATGGTAATGAAATTCCAATACTCGGAGGAATTAAACTGATGGGAAAAGAAAGGAAAAGTAATTTTGGATTCTTTTCCATTCAAACAGATGAAAAAGGAGACATTTCCAGTTCAAATTTCTCCTTATTACGTTTTAAGCAAGATGTAGGAGCACAATCTTCAATTGGAGCAATAATCACATCAAAAGTAAACATGAAAGAATATTCTATGCTTTATGGTTTAGAAGGAACTTACTCTACCTCAAGATTTCTCAAAGGCAAAAATTTTGTGATTGCAGGAAATTATGCTCAATCATTTGTAAATAATAGTAATAACAATAAAAATCAATCATTTACATTATATGTAAACTACCCTAACGATAAAATTAGTTCAAAAATTGGAATCACAAGAGCCCTGGAAAATTTCAATCCTGTTTCGGGATTTATGCGAAGAACTAATTTTACACAATTTCATGCTGATTTCAACTACAATCCACGTCCCAAAAACTTCAAACACATTCGTCAGTTCAACTTTTCACCCATTATATTAGATTATTATCAATCCAATAAAACTGGAAAACTGGAATCGTTTTCCTATAGTCTTATTCCATTAGGAATCCTTTTTAAAAATGGCAACTATGCTAATCTGGAATATACATGTGAGGCTGAATTTATTACAGATTCTTTTTTTATCCACAAAGATGTAATGATTATGCCCAGAGAATATTGGTATTCATCTTATGGTATTAATCTAAATAGTTATCCGGGAAGAAAAATAACAGGAAATATTGCCGTTTATACGGGAGAATTCTACAACGGAAATAAATCGACACTTACTTTCGATGCAGCTTGGTATGCAAATAAACATTTCAATATTACCGGAGACTATTCCCGACATTGGGTTATTTTACCGCAAGGGTCATTTCAGGTTGATGAAGCAGGGGCAAAAGTGGAGTATGCCTTTAATCCTAAATGCTACAATAGCATTTTATGTCAATGGAGTGGAATCTCAGAAGACGTAATGTTTAATTATCGTTTTCATTGGATTCCAAAAATTGGCAGTGATTTTTATATTGCAATTAACCAACGAGTAAATACTATCGAAAATTATTGGAAATGGAAGGAAACCGTTATCATGGCGAAATTAATCTGGCGATTTGCTATTTAATGAAAATGGCTGCCTGAAAACTTTCTCCAAACAGCCAAAAACAAAGGGGTTAACAAAAGAATATACTTATTGTGCTATCACCAATTTCTGTGAAACTGAATGGTTTTTATCGCTGACACGGATTTGGTAAATACCATTTTTCAAATCACTTATATTGAGTTGAAATAAACTATTGTCCGTTACGTTCTGAAATAGAACTGATTTCCCATTCAAATCAAAAATAGTTACAGAAACGTCATCATTAAATCCTGTTAAATCAACATTAACTAAATCAGACGCTGGATTCGGGTAAACCGTTAGATTCTGCTCCAGAACCTGAGATTCAATGCCAGCCGTTGTATTATAGAGATCAAACAATCCTTCCTGATTTTGCGTAAAACTATAGGTTCCGCCACCAGTGCCCCCTGAACCCGGGGATATTGATGTCAGGTAAAAAAAGCCATTGCTGGTTCCTCCCCATCCAAAGTTAAAATGATAGTAATCATTATTAGACCCTAAATAACCATCCAGCACAAAAGCATGGCCCGCAGAACCATCATCTCCACTATATAAAACCACATGACTTTCATCTAGTTGTGCTTTTATTTTTTGTTTCCATTCAGTATCTGTATAGTTACTCTTTTTAAAAAATTTTACATTAGGATACCTAAAATAGGTTTTAAATGCTTTTTCAGCTGTTGCATTCGGATAGTTTGACGGAAGTCCTACATATGCACCGGAAGTATTCGGAGTATAACTCATATTTACTGCTACACCACACTGAAGCATTAACTGTGCAATATCATTATTATAGTCATTTACTATTCCTGACATTGAAGGCCAATTATATGTTGTTGCCCCAAAATTTGCAGATAATACCCCATAATTATATGAATATCCGGCTATTGTCATATGAGTATAAGATGTTGATCCATTCCCCGTAACAGGCCATGCATTATATTTCATAACGATCGCCATTGCTGTAGCAACACATCCTGTAGGAACTCTGTTATCCAAATAATCTCCGGCAGCAGTGTCTGCCGGACACATTGCATTAAAATACTTTCCCTGGTCCCATTTTATATAATCGGTCTTGGGCATTACAACACTGGTATTTTTACTTTTAGAACTACCGTTTAATGCATCTGTCCACATTTGACTAATCTCTCGGGTCACTTCATTATTTTGTTTACGAGCATAAACAATTTCATTTTTATAAGAGTTTACAATCCAATTAAACGCAGGTGCCTGATTTTCATCTGATAGTTGAATACTAAACGAAAATGCTAAAACTGGAACAACTCTGTCTTCAGCAGCAACAATAATATACCCAAAGGGTTTTGTCATGCTGAATTTATACAATACAGGTTGATTTCCCTCGGTAATAATGGAAACGCTCTCAATTTTGGGAGATACTGTAATTTCTTTAAAATAAATTTCAGCCTGCTGAGTATACGAATTTAAAGCTACCTTCTGGGCTTTTTCCAAAGGTACAATTTCTGCTTCTGCAATAGTGAAAACAAAAAAAAATGCAGAAAAGAACAAAAAAACTGATTTTCTCATTTTGGTAACTAAGTATAATTATGTAATTCCTAACTTTTAGTCCCTGATCTAAAAACGGCTGCAAAAGTAGGATTTATTTAGCTACCTGCTCTACCAAAGGTTGATTCAAGATTAATTGTTTTAAAAAAGAGCTCTTCAACACAAAAACAGGAAAGATATGAAGAGCTCTTTTTTCTAAACACTTATGCTATTTAACCATTACCTTCTGTATTGAGATATTGCGTTCCGTCTTCAGAAGTAATGTATAGACACCTTTTGCAAGAGAAGTTGCATCAAAAAAGAAATTTTGACATCCATTATTAAGTGTCCCTTCAAAAATCTTTTTCACGACTCTTCCACTAATATCATAAAGGATTATTTTGGCAACGGTCCTACAGTTAGAATTTACCGGAATACAGGTAATTGCATTGGCTGGATTAGGATAAACTTTGTCTAAAAAGACATTCTGAGACACCTCTTCAACTTTACTCATCGAGTGAAGTTTGGAATATTTCCAGCTTCCCAAAGGAGCTGTAATAGGACGAACCTGCGTTTTTCCTGAAACAGACGTTGCTGAAATGAAATACTCTATTCGTATTGTATCTGCTACAGTTTTTATCAGCATAGGATATGTGATTAATCCACTCCAATATCCAGACTCATTTGTAACGGGAGACATTTGAGAAACAACAGAATCCCACATCATATTTCCAAAGAAAATTTTATAATGCAATTGTGCACTTTGAATGCCTGTGCGGTGTTTTATATACGCTTTAATCTCCGTTTGAAACTCATTTTGAGGCAACAAGCTATCACGAATAGGCTGATGTACAATTAACAATGGGTCACTACTTCCAACAGAATTGGTAATACAATGAATTGCTCCACTTGCAGGAATAGTTTGTGAACAATTAATTCCTACTACTTGATAACCAGGTAATGCCTGCTCATAAATTCGTTGTGCAATTGTGTCATACTGGGTATAATATGTCGGGTATAAAAATGTTTTATTCACAAAAACCCCGTTGGTAAACGTAAGATAGTCTCCTCCGTTATCCGGATATGTATTCCCTGAAGTATTATCAGGAGGCATTGGAATACGTATTATTCTATATGGTTTTCCAAATGCAGAGGTAAAATTTGACAATACATATTGAATATTGGCTTCAATTTGAGGACCATCCGCTGTACCTGAAGGATATTGCCCAATCAACAAGGTTTCTTCATCCAATAGCTTCATGTGCATATCTATGTGATGAATCCCATCATAAGGCAATGTATTCATTTTAATATAACGCGTTATCCCCATGAATTTCCTATAGATTGTATCTACATCTGATTCTGTAAGATTCTGATTATAACCTCCTCCACTCGCATTTTCCTCTAATATCAACTTTGAAGAGAATGCTGTTCCTAATCCATCTGCCATAAAATTGCCGCCGGTTGCAACAATTTTCCATGGTTGTTGATTCAATTCATACAAAGGCAATCCGGTAATCCTCGCTAAAGAACGGGGGATAGTATCATCTTTTGGACGGGGACGATTATAAGTCCAATCAATTAATAAAACAGAATCAACCTCATCTGTATAAACAGTTTGTGCACCATAATCACGTATCCAAACACTATTGTTCGGAACTATAATGTACCTTACATTTGTAAGGCTCACACTTCCCGATTGTAAGTATGACTTTACGGAACTCGAATCCGTACAGTTTATATAAACAACACACTCTTGTGTTGCATAGCGCACAATCTCTCGCAAAACAGAAGTATAACTTGTCCATGTAATTGTAAGCGCTTGTATTTCTTCCCATTCACCGGGAGTACGTAGCGAACTTAAAGGAGGTGTTACCGCTGTCGTACTTTTTGAATGAGAAAAGTAATAATCTTTCATCATCGATTTTTCCGACATTGTGTATCCAACAGGTAAATCCTGAGTAAATATTTTTCCAGCAAACATTATTAAGCAGAAAAGGGACAAACTAATATTTCTTTTTATCATCTATTTACCACAATTAATTGAACGCTGTAAAGATAACAAAATAGCTACCTTTGCACAGGTTTTATAGAAAATTACGCATGATATCAACTAACTCTATGATAGAAATAATGGCACCAGCCGGTTCTTATGAATCCTTAATGGCAGCAACACAAGGGGGAGCTGATTCAGTATACTTTGGAGCAGGTCAGCTCAATATGCGATCAAAATCAAGTCAAAATTTCACACTTAGCGATATTGAAAAAATTGCAAAAATCTGTAAAGAACATAATGTTCGATCATATCTTACACTCAACTCTATCATCTATGATCAGGAACTTGACGAGATGAAATCAGTGATTGAAATTGCCAAAAAAAGTGGAATTACAGCAATTATCGCCTCTGATTTATCAGTAATTACCTTTGCTCATTCTATTAAGATGGAAGTGCATATCTCAACCCAATGTAATATTACAAACTTGAGTGCTGTCCGATTTTTTTCCCAATTTGCAGATGTGATGGTTACAGCCCGGGAACTAAGCTTAAATCAGGTTTCTGAAATTACGAAAGGAATTGAACGAGATCAAATCAAAGGTCCTTCCGGAGAACTGGTTTCAATAGAAATTTTTGCACATGGGGCCTTATGCATGGCTGTTTCGGGAAAATGTTATCTGAGTCTCGATAATTATAATTACTCTGCAAACAGAGGAGCATGTCATCAGCTTTGTCGTCGTCCTTATAAGGTTACTGATTTAGATGGGAAAACAGAATTATCTGTAGACAATAAATATATTATGTCTCCTAAGGATTTAAAAACGATTGGCTTTATTGATAAAATTCTGGACGCAGGTGTAAAAGTATTAAAAATTGAAGGAAGAGGCCGTTCACCGGAATATGTTAAAACTGTAACACAATGTTATAAAGAAGCTTCTCTGGCTTATGCCACTAATCAAATAACTGAAGAAGTAATTGAAAACTGGAATAACCGATTAGCAACAGTTTACAATCGAGGATTTTGGGATGGTTATTACTTGGGGAAAAAAACTGGAGAATGGAGTGAAAAATACGGGTCGCAAGCAACTCAACATAAGGTTTACGTAGGTAAAATAACTAATTACTTTGCAAAAATAAATGTGGCTGAAATAAAAATAGAAGCAGAAACTCTTTCAACAGGAGATAATATTCTTATTATTGGAGAAAGTACAGGTGTTTATGAAGACACTATTTCTGAAATAAGATTTAATCTCAATCCTGTTGAAAAAGTTGAAAAAGGAGTATTATGCTCTATCGCAACAAAATCGCTTGTTCGCCGGAATGATAAACTTTATAAAATCATTGAAGGTAACTAAACAACCTAGCCTAATAAATTTAAATTCAATGTCTTTGAGAAGTAGAACATTACAGCAATAATAAGTGATAATGCCACAACATAAATCACCCACAGTAGCATTTTTTCATTAAACCAATTTAACAGCTTTTTCATAATTCAAAAAATTTTAGGGATGTAAAAATACAGACAAACATGACAATCAAAAGGTTGCAACATTTATCTATATTAACATTTATTTAACTTTTTTACTGAATTTTATACATCTTCCAAAATTACAAAACATACTGATTACAAGATTGTCATCATAAACCGAAAAACTAAACCTATATCATTTATCATAAAAATGAACAGAAAGACAAATTATCATACTCATACACACTATTGCGATGGGAAAGAAGCACCTTTACGCTATGTTGAAGAAGCTATAAAACAATCCTTCATAGCACTAGGATTTTCAGGTCATGCCCCTGTACCTTTTCAAAATGGATATGCTATTCCTAATGAAAAAATATCTGATTATGTCTGTGAAATTCAAGTTTTACAAAAAAACTTTCGGGATTATCTTGAAATTTACCTCTCTCTCGAAATGGACTTTATCCCCGGCATAACCTATTCATTTCGAGAGCTAAAAAAAATGCACAGTTTAGATTACACGATAGGCTCCGTGCACCTGGTTGGAAAAGAGTCAAAAGAGAAAATATGGTTTATCGATGGTAGCAAAATTGAAGAATATGACGAAGGTTTAATCAGGGTTTTCGGAGGAGACATTCGCAAAGGGGTTAAAGCTTACTACCATCAGATAAATGAGATGATTGAAACAGAAGAGCCAGATATAATCGGGCATCTGGACAAAATCAAAATGAATAACAAAGACCGTTATTTTCTAACAAATGATGCGTGGTATCAATCTTTACTTAAAGAGACTTTGGCTCTTATAAAAAATAAACACAAAATACTGGAAATAAACACAAGAGGTATTTACAAAAATCGTTACAATGATTTTTTCCCTGGCAGAAAAGAATTGAAATTTATAAAAGAAATGAATATTCCGGTGATGATAAATACAGATGCTCACAAACCTGAAGAAATTGGACTATTGTGGGAAGAAGCAAAAATAGCTCTCCAATCTTCTGGAATAGAAAGCCATATTATCTTTACAGACAAAGAGTTCACTGAAGTTGGATTTGATTAAAGAAATCCAAGTTCTAGTTTTGCTTCTTCCGACATCATTTCTTTATCCCAGGGAGGATCAAATACCACTTCTATATCGCATCCATTAATACCATTTATCATTGCTATTGAATCTTTTACATCAACAGGCAGGCTTTCTGCTACAGGGCAGTTTGGTGCAGTAAGAGTCATTCTGACAAATACTTTATTGTTATCGTCTACCCTTATTTCGTAAATAAGCCCTAAATCATAGATATTTACGGGAATTTCAGGGTCATAAATCGTTTTCAGTTTATTTACAACTGAGTCTTCTATCAATCGTTTAAAGGTTGAAGGATCCATTTTATTTATTTTTGTTTTGATTTAAATGCAAGGGCATACAATTTCATTTGTTTAATCATGGAAACCAAACCATTAGAACGAATAGGCGAAAGATGTTCTTTCAACCCAATTTCATCTACAAAATCAAGCTTTGCATCAAGAATATCATCGGGTGTTTGGCCAGACAATACACGAATTAACAACGATGCAATTCCTTTTGTTATCACAGCGTCACTATCCGCTTTGAAGATAATTTTCCCATCAATTACCTCTGCGCTAAGCCAAACTTTTGATTGGCACCCATTTATAAGATTACTTTCAATTTTATTTCGATCATCAATCATCGGGCAACTTCTACCCATTTCAATAAGATAATTGTATTTATCCATCCAGTCGTCAAACAGACAGAATTCTTCAATAATTTGATTTTCAATATCAATTACAGACATAGCTAAAATTATTAATCAATGCAAAAAGAAACACCTTTGGTTTTTTTTACCATATCATTAATACCTCCGAAAAAAATTTCATTCATTTTATCTTCAAAAGCTTTTGAATCAATGTAATGATCTGTAATTTTCATAGTATTATATTCAGGTATTTTCCCTTGGGGATATTCAAGAAATATGCTTTCATAAAACACAACAAATGTTTTTTTGTTTTTCACTATATTTTGTTCAAAATACATGTACTCATCAATTCTCATTTCTCCGATTACACTGGAGCACTTCCTTCGTTATCACTAATTTGCTTACAATCATTATAATAAACAATAATTCCAGCCTCTTTCCCGTTTTCTAAAGTATCCATCTTTTTCGCCAAGTAATTTTTATCGTTTAGGTTGAACAAACACAGCTACCAATAAAAAAACTAATAACATTAAAATTACCAGTTACTTCATAATCGGACGTGATTTGTTATTCAAGCATCGATTTTGCTTTAAGTATTGAAGACAATAGATTATCAATCTCTTCTTTCGTGTTGTAGAATGCAAAGGAAGCTCTTACAGTTCCGGGAATTCCAAAGAAATCCATAACAGGCTGAGCACAATGATGACCCGTTCTAACAGCGATCCCCATTCTATCGAGTAATGTTCCCATATCAAACGGATGAATATTGCCGATTAGGAAAGAAAGCACTGCTGCTTTTTTTGGGGCTGTTCCGATAAATCGTATTCCTTCAATCACTGAAAGTTTTTGGGTTGCATAGTTAAGAAGCTCATTTTCCCATGAGTAAATTACTTCTATGCCTATATTTTCCACGTAATTGATTGCAGATTGTAATGCCAAAGTATCTCCCACATTTGGAGTTCCTGCTTCAAATTTAAAAGGGAGATCATTATACGTAGTTTTTGCAAACGTAACTTCCTTAATCATCTCTCCACCTCCATGATAAGGAGGCATCTCATTTAGAAACTCTTCTTTCCCGTAAAGCACTCCAATCCCCATCGGCGCATAAAGCTTATGTCCTGAAAAAACATAAAAATCACAATCGAGTTCCTGAACATCAATTTTATAATGAGCAACACTCTGAGCTCCGTCTATTAAAACAGGAATATTTTTTTGATGGGCCTTCTCAATAATCGTTTTTATAGGATTTACGGTTCCTAATGCATTAGAGACATGAGCTATAGATACTATCCGCGTTTTTTCTGTAAAAATAGAATCCAATGATTCCAGAATTAATTCACCCTGTTCATTCATAGGAATCACCCGAAGTATTGCACCTCTTTCTTCGCACATCATTTGCCAAGGAACAATGTTGGAATGATGTTC
This sequence comes from Bacteroidales bacterium, assembly GCA_963667975.1. GTDB lineage: Bacteria > Bacteroidota > Bacteroidia > Bacteroidales. The sequence goes on along the minus strand of OY764079.1, from coordinate 995,480 downwards.
CATAGCGGAAACGACAATTTCATCCCCTCTATTTACATACCGTTTACCAAAAGAACTAGCTACCAAATTAATACTTTCTGTTGTCCCCCGGGTAAAAATCACCTCATGTGAATAGCGGGTATTTAAAAACTTATGAATGGTTTCTCTCACCTCTTCGTAAGCAATGGTAGCTTTTTGACTTAAATAATGTACTCCCCGGTGAATATTACTATTTTGAGCCTCATAGAAATAATTCAATGCCTCCAAAACTTGTTTCGGTTTTTGAGTAGAAGCAGCATTATCCAGATAAATCAGAGGCTTCCCATATATTTTTTGATCCAATATGGGAAAATCTCTGCGAATAGATTCTATATCAAACATATTCTTCACTCTTGTTACTTAATGAACAGAAATGCTATGTTAAAGTTTATTTTTTTCTTGTTGCACTTTTTTTTGCAGGTGCTTTCTTGGGTTTTGAAGCTTTTGATTTTACAGGACCATCTCCAACAATTGCCATACATTCCTCAAATGAGAGTGATTCTGGGTTTTTATCTTTCGGAATTTTATAATTTTCTTTCAAATAGGAGATGTACGCTCCATAGCGGCCATTTAGAATTCTGAGTTCTTTATCCTGTTCAAACTCTTTAATTATTTTTTTACTTTCCGATTCACGTTTTTCGAGAATGATTTCAATGGCCCTATCCTGTCCAATGGCTAGTAAATCCTCCCCTCTGGGAATTGAATAGAATCCTTCTTTATGTTTCAGGTATGGACCAAAACGACCTTTTGCAATCGAAATATCTTTCCCTTCAAACAGACCGATAACTTTTGGTTCCTTTGTCAGAATATCCGATTTCCGTTTAGCTTCAATAATTTCAATAGCACGTACTTCTTCTATTTCAAGGGGATCTTCTCCTTTGGGAATTGAATAAAATGAACTTCCATGCTTGATGTAAGGACCAAAACGGCCTATAGCAGCAATCATCTCTTCATTTTCGTAAGTACCTATTGTACGGGGAAGTTTGAATAAATCCAAAGCCTCTTCCAGTGTTACAGATTCCAGACTTTGGCCTTTTTTAAGACTTGCAAAAAGTGGTTTTTCTTCCGATTTGGTATCACCTATTTGAGCAATCGGCCCATACCGGCCAATTTTTACAAATACATTTTTCCCGGATTTCGGATCAGTTCCTAACAATCGTTCTCCGCTAAATCGTTCCGCATTTTTATTGGTAAGTTCAACCTGTTTATGAAAGGGTTCGTAAAAATCACTCAGCATTTCGCTCCACACTTTTTTGCCCTGAGCAATTTCATCGAACTCCACTTCAACTTTTGCCGTAAACTGATAATCAACAATTGCAGAAAAATGCTGAACCAGAAACTGATTTACCAGAATACCAATATCTGTTGGGAAAAGTTTTCCTTTTTCGAAACCGGTTTTTTCTTTCTTTGTTTCCGCTTTAATTTTTCCACTTTGTAATGTAAGTTGTTGTAATTCCCGAGTTATTCCATCACGATCTTCTTTAACAACATACTCCCGTTTTTGAATGGTAGAAATCGTAGGGGCATAGGTTGACGGACGGCCAATTCCCAATTCTTCGAGTTTCTTTACCAAACTTGCCTCGGTATATCTTGGCGGATGTTGTGTAAATGTTTGTGTTGCTTTACAATTATTCATTCCGAGATTTTCTCCAACTGAAATTGGAGGCAACATTCCTTTTTGTTCAGTATCTTCCTCTTCATCTGTAGATTCCAGATAAACTTTCAGAAAACCATCAAAACGAATCACTTCCCCAAAAGCCTTGAATTTTTCGGAGCGAGTTGAAATGGAAATTGTAACATTTGTCTTTTCGAGTTCAGCATCACTCATTTGCGATGCAATTGTACGTTTCCATATTAGTTCATACAAACGACGCTGTGATGCATCTGCCTCAACTTCCTGACGATTCAGATATGTTGGGCGAATTGCTTCATGTGCCTCCTGAGCTCCTTTTGATTTGTTTACATATTTTCTGATTTTCAAATACCTTTCACCATAAAGATTTACAATTTCATCTTTAGCCATGGACAATGCTGTATTCGAAAGATTTACAGAATCGGTACGCATATATGTAATGTGTCCTGATTCGTAAAGTTGCTGTGCAACCATCATGGTTTTGGCAACAGAGAAACCCAGTTTACGGCTTGCCTCCTGCTGAAGCGTTGATGTTGTAAATGGGGGCGCAGGACTTCTTTTTCCGGGTTTTGTTTCAATGTCTTCTATTTTGAAAATAGCAGATATTGAATCACTTAAAAACTTATGAGCATCATCTGCATTTTCAAAACGTTTATTTAAGTCTGCCGTAATAGTTTTGCCAGAATTATTCTCCTGAAGAAGACTAAATACGGCAACAACCTTAAATGAGCTTTCCGATTTAAAGTTTTTTATTTCTTCTTCACGTTCAACAATCAAACGAACAGAAACTGACTGAACACGACCTGCAGAAAGAGCTGGCTTAACCTTTTTCCAGAGAACCGGAGAAACTTCATAACCTACAAGGCGATCCAATACCCGGCGAGCCTGCTGTGCATCAACAAGATTAATATCTATTGTCCGCGGATTTTCAATTGCGTGTAAAATAGCAGGTTTTGTAATTTCATTAAAAACAATTCGACGTATTTTTGTTTCATCCAGGTTTAAAACCTGCATCAAATGCCATGATATAGCCTCTCCTTCACGGTCCTCATCAGAGGCAAGCCAAACAAGTTCTGCCTCAACTGATGCTTTTCTAAGTTCATTTACAACTTTAACTTTATCAGTTGTTATTTCGTATTGAGGAATAAAACCTCTTTCAATATCAATACCTAACTGTTTTTTAGAAAGATCTCTAACGTGCCCGAAACAAGACTTCACCGTAAAATCTTTCCCTAAAAATTTTTCTATTGTTTTTGCCTTGGCAGGCGACTCAACTATAACCAGATTCTTCATGCAGAAAATAACGGTTTAATATATATACTCTTGATTATCATTATATTTATCAATAATCAATAAATTCCAAAATTCCGGATTCCTCAAAAAATCACGTTATTTTGCGCCGGATTTCGCCTGCAAAGTAAATCATATTTTATCACTTGCAACACATATTATTATACATGAGTCATTAAATTAAAGTTTCTATTTGAACACCTGTTAACATTATTCGGGGGAGAAACAGCAGCTTTTTTGTATTTTTGTAAATTCATTTTACAAGAACACATTATTTTGAATATGAGTAAATTAATCAAAAAAATATACATAGAAACCTATGGCTGCCAAATGAATTTTTCAGATAGCGAAATTGTAGGATCTATTTTGCAAAAAGCAGGTCATGAAATTGTGTTATCCGAAAAAGAAGCTGATATAATATTTGTAAATACATGTTCTATTCGCGATAATGCAGAACAAAGAGTATTTAAGCGTTTACGTGAATTTCGTTCTTTGCGCAGAAAAAACAATACGATTAAGCTCGGAGTTCTGGGTTGCATGGCAGAAAGATTAAAGGAAGCACTAACAGAACAAAATATTGCAGTAGATCTGGTTGCTGGACCTGATAGCTACAGAAGCTTACCCGACATGCTCTACCAAGTAGAGGCTGGTATAAAAACTGTAAATGTATTGCTTTCTGAAGAAGAAACTTATGAAGAAATTGATCCAGTGAGATTGGGAAGTAATGGTGTTTCTGCATTTATTTCTATCATGCGTGGATGTGAAAATTTCTGTGCTTATTGTGTCGTTCCTTACACCAGAGGAAAAGAACGGAGCAGAAATCCGGAAACAATTGTAGATGAAGCCAAAAATCTTTTCGAAAAAGGATATCGCGAAATAACGTTGCTGGGACAAAATGTAAATTCGTATGCATGGAATGAACCTCAAAACAGTATTAATTTTTCCCGGCTTATAGAGCTTGTTGCTCAAATTTCACCGTTACTTAGAGTACGCTTTGCCACATCACATCCCAAAGATCTATCCAACAACTTACTGGAAGTCATTTGTAAGTACCCTAATATTTGTAGATCAATTCACCTTCCGGTACAATCAGGAAGCAATACCGTTTTAGAACGAATGAAACGAAAATATACCCGCGAATGGTATAAAGACCGTATAACAGCCATCAAAACATACATTCCGGATTGTTCTATTTCTACCGATATTATCGCCGGATTTTGTGGAGAAACTGAAGAAGAACATCAAGATACTTTGGATCTAATGAAATGGGTAGGCTATGAATATGCCTTCATGTTCAAATATTCAGAAAGAGAAGGAACTTTTGCATCCAAAAAATACTTGGATGATATTTTGGATGATATAAAATCAAAACGACTTGAAGAAATTATCCAATTACAACAAACTTTATCCAAACAAAGCAACCAAAAAGACATTGGAAAAATATTTGAAGTTTTAATTGAAGGAATTTCAAAAAGATCTAAAGATCAACAATTTGGAAGAACAAGCCAAAACAAGGTAGTTGTTTTCAATTCAAGTAACCAGCCAATAGGCAGTTATGTAAATGTTAAAATAACATCATGTACACCAGCTACTTTAAAAGGAGAAATTACCCATTAACCATATTTCCACAATATAAAATAACTATTAAATACTTGGTTTTTCGGAATTCTTGATTATTTTTGCCTACTGAAAACATATTAGGTATTTACCCAAAGTTCGCTCTAAACAATTATTTAGAAATTGCGTTTCTTTGTTAATGCATTTGTAATTTTCAAATCTTTTTAACAAGACTGAAAACATAGAGAACTAGATATTATGAACAAGAAATCTCTTTTCAAATTCTCATGGATTGCATTACTTGCAATCATTTTTTTCTCCTGCACACCACAAAAAAAGCTTGTCTATCTTCAACAACAAGCACTGCAGGCAGATGTAAAGCAATCTGAAAACAAATCCCCGGATTATATTATCAGAGCAAACGACATTTTATATGTTAAAATAAACAGTATCAACGAAGAAGCTTATGATTTTTTCAATAATAGCAATGGGCAAAATAGCGTCTATTCGTTTCAAAGCCCAATGGCTATTTATTTTACCAGTTATACTGTAAATGACTCTGGATATATTATTTTACCAGTTGTTGGAAGTATTGCTGCAAAAAACAAAAGCCTGAATCAAGTTCAACAAGAAGTCCAAAATGAAGTAAACAAATACCTCAAAGAAGCAACTGTAATCGTTAAACTTGCAAATTATCGTGTAACCCTCATTGGAGATGTTGCAAAACCAGGTGTATATACATTCTATCAAGATAAGGTTAATATTCTTGAAGCAATTGGTACAGCAGGTGACTTAACTGTTTATGGTAACAGAACCAAAATAATGCTCATCAGAAAAAATAATGGAATTGATAAAGTAACCTATGTAAACCTACTTGACCGCGATTTACTCAACAAGCCGGAATACAATATCTTACCCAATGATGTTATTTACGTTGAACCAAACAAAAATGCAAAAAGCCTTGGTTTCGCAACATTTCCTTGGTCATTGATGCTCTCAACCATTTCAACAGTTGTTGCTGTAATTGCCTTAACAACAAAATAATACCATTACTTTCCATTCAATTTAGAATAAACTATGGCTACCGAACAAAATCCATTTAACAATCAGGAAAGAGAAGAAAATGTGGACATTATGTCTATCGTTTTTAAAATGCTGGCTCATTGGCATTATTTTGCAATATCAATTGTAATTGCGCTACTTCTTGCTTTCATTTTTAATAAATATTCCATTCCCATTTACGAAGTTAAATCAACTGTTTTAATCAAAGAAGATAATAAAGCCGGAGGTGCTGATTTATTGAAAGGTCTTTCTTTGTTTCAAAACGATAAAAACCTTCAAAATGAAATTGGGATACTTAATTCTTACACTTTAACAAACAAAGCAATACAAGATCTTGATCTAAAGGTATCTTATTATAATGAAAATAAGTTTAAAACTGACGAATTATATAAGCAAGCACCCTTTACAGTACTGCTTGATACAATAACAAATCAGATTACAGATATTCCAATCTTAGTAAAAATCATATCAAGTGATAAATATGAATTGGAAATTCCAGAGCAAAATGATGTATCAGTATTCGACTACAAAATAAATAAAGCTCTCGAAGAAAAAGTTCAGGTAACAAAAGAAAAGAAAACCCTTGCTTTTGGAGAATGGTATCGCGGTAAAAATCTCCACTTCAGAATCGATTTGAATGAAAGATATAAAAAAGAAAAACACAATGGGCAAACCATTCAATTTCAAATCAATGATTTAAATCAGGTTACAAAACAATTCATGGGGTTAAAAATAGAGCCTATCAATAAAGAAGCAACGATCCTTGAGCTAAAATATAAAAATAAAAATAAAGAAAAGGCTATTGACTTCATAAACAAACTTTGTGAATCATTCTTACGCCGAGACTTAGACGAAAAAAACCTTACAGCAAATAGCACAATCGGTTTTATTGATGCTCAGTTAGACGGTATTACAGACTCTCTATACTCTGTTGAAAATCAACTGCAAAACTTCCGAACAACTAATAATACCATGAATCTAAGTGAGGAAGCAAAACTTATTCGTGATCAAATTACAAATCTCGAAATAGATAAAGCAAATCTCAATCTCAAATCAAAATACTATGACTATTTGATGGATTATATCACCAAAAACAAAGAAGTCAAGAGTGATTTAATTGCGCCATCAACAATGGGAGTAGAAGACCCTTTACTTGTTAATTTGGTTGGAGAACTGGTTAAACTTTCTACAGAAAAACAAAATCTTTTAAATTCAACAACGTCCATTAATCCAGCTGTTCGCGCGGTAAATCTGAAAATTGAAAATACAAAAGAAGCATTAGCGGAAAACATTCGTAACATTGTTGGATTCTCAAAAATAAGTTTAAAAGAAATTAATCGTCGAATTGCTGAAGTTCAGAAAGAGATCAATAAACTTCCTGCAACGGAAAGAAATCTTGTAAATATTGAACGTAAATTCAAAATTAACGATCAGATATACACATTTCTACTTGAAAAACGAGCAGAAGCCGCTATCGCAAAAGCGTCAAATTTACCAGACAATAAAATTGTTGACCCAGCTCGTGATGCCGAAAAAGTTTATCCCAAAACTTCGCTCAATTATGTTATTGCACTTATTCTTGGTTTAATTATTCCATTAGCTTACATCTTTATCCGTGATAATCTTAACGATAAAATTGAAGAACGTAAAGATATTGAACGTTTAACAAACTTCCCTATTATCGGGCATATTATTCACAGTGATAAGGAGTCTAAAATTGTAGTTTCTGATTCCCCAAAATCCTCAATATCAGAATCTTTCAGATCTATTAGAACGAATCTTCAATACGTGAATAAATCTGGTAATGATAAAATGACCATCTTGGTAACATCATCAATGGTTAGTGAAGGGAAAACATTTTGTTCCATTAACCTCGCTTCAATTTTTGCCCTTTATGGAAAAAAGACTCTTTTAATGGGATTCGATTTACGTAAGCCTAAAATTTACCAAGACTTTGGATTAACTAACAATGAAGGTATCAGTTCTTTTCTTATCGGAAAGAGTAAATTTGAGGATATTATTCAAAGCTCATCCCTCGAAAATTTTGATATCGTGATGGCGGGTCCCGTCCCACCAAATCCTGCTGAATTGATTGCATCTGAAAAGAATGATGAACTTTTTGCTCGTTTGAAAGAAATCTATGACTATATTATTATTGATACTCCTCCGGTTGGTCTTGTAACAGATGCCTTCCTCCTGATGAAATATACTGACGCTAATATATATGTTTGCCGTCAAGGATATACAAATAAGAAGGTTTTTGGATCAATAATTGGAGACATTGAAAAACGTGATGTAGCAAAGGTTAATATCCTGATTAATGACGTAAAAATGGCAGGAAGCTATTATGGATATGGATATGGATATGGATATGGTTACGGCTACGGATATGGTTACGGTTATGGTTACGGCTACGGCTATTACTCTGATGATGAAAATAAGCTGAAGAAAAAATCAATGTTTAGTGGCAAGAAAAAGAACAATATCGGATAAATAAAATGGATATATTTTAAATCCTATCAACTAATAAAAAATTTGACTCCGTTTAATATGGCAACTTAATAAAAATTGTCATATTAAACGGAGTCAAAATATTTTAAGAATACAACATTCCAGATAACCTCATGATTATTTTGAATGCACTAGCACTATCTTATTCTAATCTCCTCAACCACCATTTCCTTACACAAATTCATCGTTTTGCGCTTATAAAAATACCTTAACCTTACTCCCCACTTAAAGAGAGAAAAGGCCTCTAAAAAAGCATATAAATATATGTCGTATCCTTACGAAATTCGGGGAAGGTCTATAATAAACTCAGTTCCTACTGTCACCTCTGATTCAAATGAAATTCGTCCACCCATTTGTATAATACCGCTTTTTACCATTGCAAGTCCAAGTCCCATACCTGTCGATTTTGTCGTGAAATTAGGTAAGAATATCTTATCTTTCAATTCATCAGGAATACCAATTCCATTATCCTGAATACGAACTGTTGCATAATCTTCATTTAATTTAAGTGTAATATTTATCCTACCCGGATCACCATCAGGAATTGCCTGTATCGAGTTTTGAATCAGATTTACGAATAACCGTTGTAATTGTTTTTTATCCGCAAGTATCTCTACTTCAATATTTTCCTTAGGGAAAAGTTCTATCTGAATATTTTTTGTTGATTGAAACAATGTTATTACAGATTGAAGTGTTTCAAACAGATTTATTTGAGTAAATTCAGGTTGTGGCATTTGAGCAAACGCGCTAAATTCGGAAGCAATGGCAGAAAGAGTTTCAATCTGTTCACTTAATGTTTGTGTGAATTTTTTCATCCTTTCATCAAAATCAGAGGCTTTATCATCCCATGCTTTTTGAAGATATTGAGCTCCTAATTTAATGGGAGTTAACGGGTTTTTAATTTCATGAGCCACCTGTTTTGCCATTTCTCGCCATGCTCCTTCTCGTTCGGAAGAAGCCAACCGTTGAGCACTTACATCCAACTCATCAATCATTCGATTATACTCTTTTATAAGATTTCCAAGTTCATCATTACTATTCCATTCTATTTTTTCATTTTTTTTACCAAGTCGGAGCTTACTAATCCCTTGTTGAATAAAAAGCAAAGGCTTTGTTAATCTACTTGATATAGATAATGCAAGTAAAATAGATATTACTATTAAAATTAGATAAATATTGATATAAGTAGATATAAATATTGATATTTCTCTATTTAATTCTGATTGCCTTGCAAAATAAGGAAGATGTATAAATCCTAATTTTGTACCCATTTGATCTCGAACAGGAATGTATGCTGACATAAATTGTTGTTGACCGATCTGTTCTTTTTGAATTAATAATGAACTATTTAAAAAGCCAAGAGTATAATAAGCATCAGGATCCATCAAAACAGATAATAATCCTTCATTAAAAATTTGAGATCGGGAAGAAGCAATTAAATTACCCGAATTATTATATAAATTTATATCTGTAAAAAATATATTCGATAATTTACTCAATAAATCACTTAAATATCTACTATTTTGAAAATTCCTGATATCAATTGAAGATGTATTATTTTGAAATTCTGTAAGTATAGATTGTGCTTTTTCACGTAAATTTTCTATATTTTTCTTTTGGTAAATAGATCTTATATAGAAGAAAGAAACAACACCAGTCACGACAAAAGAAAGAAACAAAATTGAAATAATTGCAATCTGAACTTTGCTTCTGAATCGTGTTTGCTTTAATTTAAAATTAGGAAACTTGACTACAATCCAATATAATAGAGAGAACAAGACAAACAATGCCAGAATATATGAAAAGCCAGAAGCAACAAATAATGAATTTTCTTTTTTGCTCAACACATATATCTGATTATTAACCCTGTATATCAAATGAGAATAATCAATTGATTTATATTCTAAAATTTGTCCATTATGTACATCCGGTCCAAAATAAACTAGTGGATAAAAAAACTTTCCGCTGGCCTTAATTAAATTACCATTATAATAAACAGATTGAGAATATGTTGTCAATTCTGTATTTATTCCTGACTTCGAATCTATTAATAATTCAGGATAACCCAATTCTCCATAATTATACTTAGAATCAAGTTCAATATAAATAGAAGTGGGATACTTACTGTTTATTTTAAAAGTAGCTAAAAAGCTATTATATCCATTTTTATAATCTAAATGCCACAAATTACGAACAGATGTTGATTTCCCTATTTTAGATTTTAACGATTGAAAATACTCATCACAGTCAATGTTCAAATTATCAGGAGCAATTAAAAGCGTTTCAAAACTTTTACAAAATGTCATCTGAACTCTGTATTTATCCCAATAGCCACTGAAATAATTTGTCTGTAAATATTGCCTAACACTATCTTCATTCACCAAAATCTGAGAAAGCATTCCTTTCAGAACATTATCCGTCTCTATCTCCTTTGAAATATTTTTCAAAAGATATTCTGCAATCGGATCATTTTCAGAGGCAACCTTCTGTATAATCAACTTTCTATTTTCCAGCTCCTTATACTTATGTTCTGTTTGAATAATTAAATATGAAAATAATGCAAAACTTACTACAATATAAATTATCCATCTAACTTTTACTTTCTTTCGAAAATCAATCTTACTGTAAAAGAAGAAGGAAATCAGCAAAAAGATCAATACGGAAACTGAATAATATAAATCTATCCAATGCATTATATAAAAACAAGCCAATGCTAATATCCATACAATAACTATATAACCAATTGATTTTTTTACAATCACATCTGTAATCAAAAAGAAATATTGGGTAATGAAATGAAATATCGACAATACGAAAAATGCAATAAGAAAATATGCAATAAGGGTTTGAGTATGAATTAGAAAGACATCCGCTAAATCAAGATTAATACTGGAATCAATGACCAAGCTCTTCAAAAAAAGCTGAAAGCTACCCAATATTATTATTATAACAATAGATAAAACTATCATTATAATTCTTTGTGATTTCGAATATTTCACAATATTAAAATCCTGCTTGAAAAACAAATAACTTATCGCAACTAGTGTTGCAACATGAAGAATTAAATCTCCCAGTGAAGGAATAAACGCTGAAGAAGCATAATAAGCAGGACTAAAATATTGATTTTCTGATATACTCATGGGTATATCAAAAAACAAAAAAAGAGTGCGCAATAGAATCGCCAAAAACAAAAAAAGAATATAATCCCAATTTTTCACTAATGGAAGAAGCCATTTTATTAAATAAAACAAGCTCAAAAGGGAAAAATACCAAATAAAAACAAACAATAATAATTGGAGTATCTCTAACGTCCCAGATACAGATGATTGATTTAAAACATTGAAGAAAAATTGGGTATTGCCAAATCGAAACGAATCTTTCCCTTTATTTTTCGAAAAAGTTCCAACATCTTCAAGGTTATAGATATCCGAAAAACTATTGTTTACAAACTTATTTTGATACGGATAATTCCCCTTTATTAAAGCAATAGAAACCCATGTCTTTTTACTTTGAGTAACTTTTTCAATCCAATAAAAACCATTTGATAATAGAGCAAAGCCATTTGCTAAATATAATGAATCATAATATTGAGAAACCTGAACTTGCGTACCTGACCAAAAAACTAAAGAATCCCTTTCGTATAAAAAAAAATTAAATCCATTTTCCCGAAATTCTTTTTCATGAACGGCATTCCATTGATGTAATTTTTCTATGTCACTTATTTCAGAAAACTCTTTAAGTATTTTTTTCTGATCTTGAATAAGCTCTTCCGTTTTTTTAGAAATCACTTTTTCCAGTTCTGTAACCGATTCATTTTTCTTATTAATAACAAATATAAAAATATAAATGATAATAAGTGATGACAATAAATAAATATAATTAACACAACTAATCTTAAATTTATTTACAGAATCAATCATCAGGGGAAATTCTTTTTGAAATGTATATTTATTATTGTTAATCCGTGTAAAATTAACAAAAAAAATCAGGATATCGCAAAAAAACAGACCTCCATAAATTTAATCTAACGAACGATCTCATTATCGGGAATACTATAATTCATTTCTACATAAAAATCGCTCAAAACGCATCAAATTCAAAATATAATTTTAAATAAAAATAGAAACACCGAATCTGTCTTTTGTTTGAATTTTAATTAACTATCTACCCATGTGTACGATCAAAACAGAAATATCAGAAGGGGAAACACCACTTATTCGAGATGCCTGACCAATTGTAGATGGTTTTATTTTCGTAAGCTTTTCCCGAGCTTCCCATGATAACGATAGCATAGAATGATAGTCAATATCCTGGCTCAATGTAATATTTTCGAATTTGCCAATTTTATCCGCAATCTCTTTTTCACGCTGTATATAACTTTCATATTTCACTGCAATTTCGAATTGTTGAGCTAATTCAAAATCATTCTCATACGAAGCAAAAATATTATCCACATTTTCATATTCAATTCTCAAATCCTTAATTGAAATTTGAGGGCGCAACAATAAAGTAAGGAATTTACTTTTTTGATTTATTTCAGCCGTTCCCAATCTTTGCAATAAAGGATTTATTTCCGAAGGTTGAAACTGAATTTGCGAAAGTTGATTTTTGATATTCTCTAACGCTGATAATTTTTCATTCAATCGACAAATCTGAGATTCCGTTGCTAATCCTATTTGATGACTTCTTTCTGTTAGTCGTATATCTGCATTATCTTGTCGAAGTAAAATACGATATTCTGCTCGGGAAGTAAACATGCGATAAGGCTCATCAACTCCTTTGGTTACCAAATCATCAATCAGAACTCCTATGTATGCTTCAGAGCGTTTAAGAATAAATTCTTTTTGTCCAGTAATTTTTAAATGTGCATTAATTCCAGCCATTAATCCTTGAGCACCGGCTTCTTCATAGCCTGTTGTTCCATTAATCTGGCCTGCAAAAAATAAATTCGCGATAAACTTTGTTTCCAGCGAATTTTTCAATTGAGTTGGTGGAAAATAATCATATTCAATCGCATAACCTGGCTTTATGATTTTTGAATTTTCAAAACCAGAGATTTTTTTCAAAGCAGCATATTGAATATCTTCCGGAAGTGAAGATGAAAAACCATTCAGATAATACTCGTGAGTGGTCCATCCCTGAGGTTCTACAAAAAGCTGATGACGATTTTTGGAAGAAAATCGTTCTATTTTATCTTCAATTGAAGGGCAATAACGAGGACCTACACCCTTGATTCTACCAGTAAATAATGGAGATTTTTCGAAACCAGTTTTAAGTATATCGTGAACCTCATCATTTGTATAGGCTAACCAGCAACTTCGTTGATGAGTGAGTGGCTTTGTATCGCTGAAAGAAAACTTGCCAGGTTCTTCATCTCCTTTTTGCTCTTCAAGTTTAGAAAAATCGATCGAACGTCCATCAATCCGAACAGGAGTACCTGTTTTTAATCGTTCAGCCTGAAACCCTAGTTCAACAAGATTCTCCGTAATTCCACTCGCCGACATTTCTCCTATTCTGCCACCCGTGAAATTTTTCTCACCTATATGAATCAAGCCATTGAGAAATGTTCCATTGGTTAAAACTACAGCCTTTGCGTTAATGTAAAGACCCAATTTTGTAAACACACCACAAACCGTTTCATTCCGTATATCAAGGCCAACAACCATATCTTGCCAGAAATCAACATTTGGAGTATTCTCCAACATTCGCCTCCATTCTGCAGAAAACAACATCCTGTCACTTTGTGCCCTCGGGCTCCACATTGCTGGGCCTTTTGAACGATTTAGCATACGAAACTGAATCATTGTTTTATCCGTAACAATTCCGGAATAACCGCCCATAGCGTCAATTTCTCTAATAATTTGACCTTTGGCAACCCCTCCCATAGCCGGATTGCACGACATTTGGGCAATTGTATCAAGATTCATTGTTATCAATAAAACACTAGAACCCATATTGGCAGCAGCAGCAGCAGCTTCAGAACCGGCATGCCCGGCTCCGACTACAATAATATCGTAATCTTTAAGCATTTAAAGTATCAGTTTCACGTGAAACAAAAAAACAAGTAGAAAATTAAATAGTTTGCAAAGATAGGTAATAATCTTCGCGTGCTCTCATGACCTTTTCATCTTCTTCAGATTTATCTTTATACCCGCATAAATGAAGGATACCATGCACCAACACACGCTTGAGCTCATGTTCAAAATTTACAGAAAACCTCTGTGCATTTTCAGTTACACGCTCAACACTGATAAACAAATCACCACTTATCTTACCCTCTTCAGAATAATCAAATGTTACAATATCTGTATATGTATTATGCTTTAAATATTGCTGATTAATATCCAGCAAGTATGTATCTGTGCAAAAAACATACGAAATTTCACCAATCGTTTTGCATTCATTTTCAACCACCTGTGAAATCCACCTTCGTATTTTCGCCTTTTCCTTTAATCTGAAATCTATCTCCTGATTATAAAAATTAATTTTTGCCATTGGTTAATATATTCCTGAGAACTCCCTGACCTGAATTGCTATAATTGATAAACTGACGAATTCTATCATTGGATTTTGAATGCATCATTCCTGAAATATTGAAATCAAGATTTAATACCTGCAAATCTTTATCTAACTGAAATTCATCACAAACCAAACTTAAAACTTCCGTAAGACGCTCATTTAGCTTCATTTCTCCTTTTACTGGTTGAATTCTCACGGAGAATTTATACTCAGAGGAAAGATAATTAACCTGCACTTCATCAATCATATTTTCTTCCGAAAACAAATACTCAAGTGTTTCAAATACAGATACCGATATATTACTGAAATAGGTATCATTGAAATCATGGGTTTGACTTATTTCTTCCAAATCATTTTGAACCATCCAAAAATGATCCTGATTATTTGAGATTGTCCGGAAAATATTCATGAAGATAATTTTTTAGTTAGACACCGATAGCTGGCATTAGGTTGTCTCTAGTTATTGTATTTGTTGAAAATATTTATTAGCCTTACGCTTATAGAAAGGAGACAATCCGGGAGGATAAGTCCTGATCATTTCATTTTCACGAGAAAACTTCTTCTTCAAATCAAGTAATTCTGCAGGAATTGCATAGGGTTTTTCTTTGGCTTCACGCGATTCTCTGCGTTCTTCCTGTTCCTGTTTTTGTTTTGCTTTTTCATGTTCGAGAAGTCGCGTAAGGATTTTCTGTTGGCGATTCAGTGTTTCTGTTGAAAGAATTTTATTTACAAGCTCCTGCTCTGTCTTTTCCATTTCTCGCATCATTTCATTAAGCTCTCCTTGACTTCCCATCCCCTTTTTCTTCATCTCTTCAGCATATTTCTGCATCATTTTACGAATCGCTTCCTGTTGAGCCGCTGCCCGTGCAAACTGTTCGCTAAAATTTGAACCCGAAGACTGAGACTGACCAGGTTTATTCATTTTCTTTAGCCCATCCTTAAGTTGTTCCAATTGCTTATTTAAAGCTTCCTGCATCTGTCGCATATTTTTGGGCTGGCCACTTTGCTTATTTTGGCTTGATCCTGGGTTCTTACAGTTAGACTTGTTTTTGCCTGACTTCTTTTTTTGTGATTGTTGCTGCTGCATATTATTAAGCGATTCGTTGAGCAACAATGCCAGATTGTTCATGGACGTCATCACATATTGCTGTCGACTTGCCGGCGTTTGATTTTGCACTAACCCAAAATAATTTACAGTATTTAAGGCAAGTAAATCATTCATAACCTGTTCCAGATTACTATTAATCGCATTAATTTCTTTATTGATAATTGGCTGAATTTGAATTTGCCGCTTACTAATAGCAAACAGAGAATCTTCCAAAAGCAACATTCCTTCTTTGATACGTTTTTGATCGTTGATTATTTCCTGATATTTAGGATTTTTTACGGTAGTTTCACGAGTTTGATTCATCAGCTTTTCCTGTTGAAAGGATGCTCTGACCAAATTTCCCATAAGTTTTTTAATCATCTCCATATCTTCACCCGTTTGCTCATCCTGCATATCCTCCTGCATCTGTTCAAGTTGATTTTGTATTTCTTCCATTTGCTTTTGAGCTTCCTGCTGATGCTTTCCGGCACTTCCTTTTTTGTTTTTTTGAAGTTCCTGAGCTGCATTTTTCATCTCTTTCGAGATGTTGTTTTCTTTTTCCTGATCGCGTTTGAAATCCATCGGACTTTCAAGTTCTTTATTTTTCTGTTGAAGTTCATTTAGGTCTTTACGCAGTTCATTAAACTTATCATCAAGTTTACGTTGCCTTTCCTCAAGATTTCCGGGGTTTTCTGAACTACTTTTTGTTTTTTCGGTAAGCTCTTTTTGTTCCTGAGTAAGATTATCCAGTTTGTTTATCGCCTGATTTAGTTTATTTTCTACTTCAAGTTGTTTAAATAGCTCAAGATTTCTATCCAGAGTCTTTTCAAGATCTTCAGATTTAAGCTTCAATTGATCCAGATTTTTTTTCATGTCGAGATTGTTATTCATCTGCATGAGATTTTGAATCTCTTCCATCAACTTACGCATATCGTCATTCAATAGTTCTTCAAAAAGTTTTTCGAGTTGTTTTTGTTTTTCAACAATCCGCTCGTCTGTCTTAGTGAAATTTTCACGCAATTGTTGATTAATGTCTAATTGTTTTTTAATCTCTTCAACTTCACTCTTAATCTCTTTTTGCTTTTGCATAAGATCATTCAACTGTTTTTTATCTTGCCAGTTAATATCCTTTTTATCAAGTAATTTCTTTGAAAGCTGATCTATTTCTTTTTGAAGTTTCCGAGTATCTTTCAGGTTATCTTTAAGCTTGTCTTCTATTTTCTCATCCGATTTATCCAGATTTTCAGCTATTTTCTCAGTAGTCGGGGATTCAAGAATAAATGCTTGTGAACGGGTTGTTTTTACTCCATTTACCTGGTCGTTATCGCTTACTGCAAAATAATAATCGAGATCTTCTTCCTCTTTATAGTTAAGCTCCGAAAAATCGAACATATAGTAAAAGCTTTGTGCATTTCTTTTTTTGTCGATAAAAATGAGAATAGTTTTCTTAACATCGGTAGTTCCTTTTCCGTTTTTTTGAGCTACATAAAATGAAAGATTTGAAAAGCCATAATCATCAGAAATATCCCCAATGAAGTAATACTTAAAGGGATTAATGGAATCCCGAAACTGTTTCAGAGAGATTGTTGGAAATTCATCCCGCACAACCTGTATGGAAAACGATATTGAATCTCCTTGTTTAAAATCAGCATTTGACAAAACAAAGCCATAACGTGTTGGAGTTTTTACAGTTGTTTTAAAGGATGACTGGTTATTGGAAGACGGCGTTAAATGATATGTTGAGTTTCCCAGTTTAAAAAAAATGCTTTTCGTTTGCTTAGTACGCAATAACCATGAAACCTGTGTGCCTTCAGGAATCGTAATATCTCCGCTATTTTCGAGGGTTTCGTTAATTTTACCAATATATGCAGGATAAAGCAAACTCAATGTGTAGTTTAACAATGTCGGTTTCGAAATTACATCCAGATTGTATTCGTTTGAAATATATTCATCAGTTGCTAAACGAAATTTCACATCTTGTTTTACTTTCTTAAACTGATAAACAAATGTGTTCTTTTCCTCTTTCCGCATCAGGTATTCTGTTTCATTGGTTTTAACCAAAATCTCGGCAGGTATCTCCTCCCCTTTTGCAATAACCCGAAGCGAAAAATCCTCATTTTCCACAGCCTTCAATTCTTTGTTTTCAATTACTATTTCATACGGCAATGGTTTTGAAAATTCTTTATTGAATTGAACCAAACGTTGAGTTGATTGGGTTATAACTTCGGGGCGAAATGAGAGAAGTAACAGAATCACAACAAGAGGAGCAATCGCATATTTCAGGAACTTCCGATTACGTTTAAACGGAATTGCCTGAACAAATCTCACTGCTTTAAAACTTTCAATTTTCTGATTAATACTAGCTTCAATAAGACTTTGAGACAATGCTGTTTCGTTCGATTTCAGTTGAAGTACATTAATTAGCTTATCGCTTACTTCCGGAAAATATTTTCCGATGATGAATGAAGCATCTTCAAATGTAAGAGACGTCCCTATATTGAACATTTTCAGGGCAGGGCGAGCAATCCAAAACAAAAAAACAGAACATGCAATTATGAGAAACAGAAAGAAAAATGTAGTTCTAATTCCAGAGTTAAAATAAATATTAAACTCGGTAAAGGTCAGTAACAAAAAGAGTGAGGAGATAATTGCCACAAACAAAAGGCTTCCTTTAAGAAGTATATTGAGATAATACTTCTTTCGAAACTCAGTGAGTTTTTCGATTAATAAATCATATTCGGTTCCGGTTTTCATATTTCACGTGAAACAATTAATCTAAACAACTTACTCTGTTATAATTACACAGATGGATTTTCATCATCAGAAATACCCACCTGTTTCATTTTATATTTTGCAAAAATACTTCATCAAAATTCTACAAGGTAACAAAGAAAGACCCTTTTATATAAAATCCTTTTATTCCAAATAAATTTTGAACATCAGGGCCATCGAGATAAGTTAAACGATGGTAAGCCGAAATACGTATAATCTTCAGGATATTCTCTAAACCATAAAAAACTTCCACATATGGTTTGTCAAAAGTCATCGTATTAAAGTGCGTCAAAGGCTTTCCATTATATGATGCAGGTAAGATTCCATCTGGATTACGATCCTTATCATAAAAGTAGTTTCTATTTTCGAGAGATGAAAAAATAATATTAGCACCTACAACTTCTCTCCATTTAAGTTTTTTCATCAATGGGATTCTATTTAAGAAAAGTCCCTGAAAATGATGCATAAACATACCCTCAATGGCCTGATCAGCTGCAAATTCCATAAAATTCATCATATTGTAACTACGTTCACTTTCAAACACAGGTTCATTTCCCTGAAATATCACACCCAGTGAATATGGAACTTTTCCCAACACTTTTGTTGCAGTAATACTGTAATTTAGTTGTCCTAAAGCACCAAGTTTCCATTTACGGCCAACATTCAATGAGAATTTATGGTAGTTAAAATCACTTCCCAGAACATCTTTCATCCCTAACGTATAGCGGAAAGTCCAAACATTTCCCTGCTTAGCCGATACCCCTATCCTGCTATTGTCTTTAATCAGCCAAATTTGCTTAGGAGCATACCGAAAAACATATGATAATTCTGTTGTCCGATAGCTTTTCTTAACCTCTCCCTTATCATTGTAATACGCAAAGGTAAAATCACCCTGTGGATTAAATTCCTTTGTTTGAGCAATAAATTGATGAGTCATTCCCCGGCCATAATCCGTTTCAAACCATATGCGATTTAATGTTCCAAGGCTCATTTTATCAAGATAACCAAATTGAGATGACAATGAAAACAGAACGTTAAGGAATATATGTTCTTCCAGATAAATAGGGTCGATTCCCAATCGTTCAGCATCATAGCTATGTTTTATCCCGATTTTTGTCCATGATTTACGGCTCAAAAAATGTTCTGCCTGCAAATTATACTTAAATCGCTCATCTTTTGTACCATACGCAAAATGTGTTTTAAAAATCCAGTATTTACTGAATGTTGGATTTGTACGGAAATCTAACTGGAACCTATTCCCCTCTACTTTATTATGCCCGTAAAGCGAAATCCAATGCCCTACATCCACTTTCCCCACCGGATAGAAACCTTCCCATGCCGTATTAATAAACGTTCTCCAGAACTTAATTCTGGGCGATTGACGAATAGTATCCATAGCCTTGTAGGCAAGTTCCATCGTAGTAGAGTCTTTTGCACGCTCTATACGTTGTACTTTCCAATATTTTTCATCATAATCCTGAGCAGAAGCTTCAATTTCAAGATTTCGTTCATAAAACTTCAGTTCTTTCGGTTGATTCGCTATATATTTAGAATTATTGACATTAAACTTCATGATCATCCCCACCGAGTTTTCGGTAAACTCCGTAACATCCACAAGCACACGGGTTTTTTCAGGAACCCAAACACCTTCAGGCAGTGGTATATAATCTTGCTGAATACTATAACGTTCTACAAAATTGATATTTGCACTTTTACCAATTTCAACAGAAATGCGTTTAAGGGCAAAAGTTGAGTCAGTAATCCACATTTTTCCGTTAAATGCAAGATCTTCTTTACGTTTAGCTTTTACTTTCATTTCGAAACAGCGCATGTTATCAATCATCACTGTATCCATGATATAGATCTCGTAAAAACCTAAAGCACCACGAGCTATAGGAGAAATAAAATTACGGTCGAAAATCTTGAGCCAGTTGTCGTTAAAATTATATTTTTGGAATGAAGCACCTAAAAATTGCTCAAATAGTTCCGGGCTATCAACCAGCAATCCATTAAGTTTACTTGCTTTTATATGCTCTTTATCACGCTGAGGATCATTCAAATAATAAACATCAGCAACTGATTCTGATATCAAAAAAGGAAGAACAACTTCTCCGTCTTCCCCTGCCTGTATTTTTAAACTGTCAAAAACTGCTGAAAATGGCTTGAATGTGCGGTTGTTCCTGAATTTTTCAGAGATCTTATCAATTCGAATATCAACATTTACATACGTTTCGAATTGTAACGCACTTAAACTGGTAAAGTTATGTTCTTTTTTTCGTTTCCATACTTCACGTAATATTCTCCATGATGGATTTTCTCCAGCTTCAATTACAACTTCACCTAAATTGAAACTTGTAGGTTTTAACTGAAAATCAATTACTTGATCCTGTCCTTTCTTGATCTTTTTTGATCTGGCTATATAACCAACAACCGTTACCGTGATCGAATCTTTAAAATTTGAACTCTTGAGATGATAACTACCATTAAAATCAGTGGTTGTACCAACAGTAGTTCCTTTGAAATAAACATTTGCAAAAGGAATAGGCTCATTAGTAGTTGCATCCGTAATTTTTCCGTTGATGGTATTATCTTGAGCTATAACAAAGTTTACTCCCGCAAGGCACAAAACTACCAAGGGGAGAATTACTTTTAAGAGGTTATTTTTCATTTATTTAGTTTGTTTCTATATCCACTTCTTTTGTTTATACCATTCTATAGCTTCTGCTACTCCACGTTTTAAATCATACTGTGGAGTATAGTTCAAATCTTCCAAAATCGTGTTTTCGCAACGCCAGTTACGTTCTTTTAACACAAAAAATTTATCATTATTCAGAGTAGAAATCTTCTTCGTAATCTTCCCAATATACTCATTTGTAAAGGCAATTGCTCTTACCAAGACCAAAGGGACATAAAGTTTGAATGTTTTCTTTTTCAAAACGTCCTTTGTAATTTGAGCAAATTCTTCTGCAGTATAATCTTTTCCGTCAGATACAAACCACGTTTTACCGGAAAATTCTGATTTCAAACATTTAAATGCAATATCTACTAAATCAGACACATAAACAAATGTTAATATTTGCTTTTTGAACCCGATATATGGTTCCAATCCACTTTTTATGGTTTTGAAAAAAACAAAGTAATCTTTTTCTCTTGGACCATAAACACCTGTTGGTCTTATGATTAGATATGGAAATTTCGCATTTGAATTCAAATACTGTTCTGCTTTGAGTTTGCTTTTGCCATATCCGGTATCGGGATGAGGTGTTTCGTTCACTTTTGCAGATTTTGAATAATCTTCGCCACTACCACCATGTGCAGCCATAGAACTGAAAAAGACAAATTTAGAAAGCACAATACCTGATTGATGTATTGCATCAATCAGGGTTACAGTATATTGAAAATTTATTTTCAGAAAGTCATCAAAAGTTAAAACCTTGGTTACAGCTGCAGCATGAATTATATAATCAGGCCTTATTTCAAGAAGTTGTTGCTTGAGTGCCTCTACATTCTGATAATCCAAATTTACAAACTGAATATCAGGATGCATTAAAAATTCACGGCTACTTGAACCGCGAACACCTGCCCAAACCTGCATTCCTTGTTCAATGGCTTTTTCGACCAAAAAACTTCCAATAAAACCACTAGCACCTGTAATAAGTATCCGACTCATAAAATACTAGTATTCAAAATGCTTAATATAGCAGCGGCGGCGTAAATGGTTTCTTCCATTATAACCTTCCCATTGAGACAAACCTTTATGATTTGTTTCAAGTTGCTGGTTATTAACTGCATATTTAATTTTATGTTTAATAAATGCATTGAGCTGTTCATCAAAGAAAATTGCATTGATCCCTTTTCCCTGCCATTCAGGTAGGAGTCCAATCAGGTACATGTCAATGATTTCAGGCTTTTTCAAGGCTCTAAGCATATGAATAAATCCAAATGGGAATAATTTACCCTGCGTTTTTTGCAAAGCCCGTGTTAAAGAAGGTAAATTTATTGCGACTCCAATAACTTTATCGTTACTATCAAGAATTATTGTAACATAATCTGGCTCAACAAAAGATAAATACTGCTTTGTGTAAGCATCTTTCTGACGTTGAGAAAGTGCAGTATATCCATATAATGGCTTGAAAGACTCATTAATACAGTCAAAAATTTGCTGCGCATAGGGTACAAAATCTTTTGCCTTTTTGGCTTGAAGTACTTTTACATTGTAACGACGTTTTACAATTTCTGCAATTTTCGCTACTTTTTCAGGTTTCTCAGCTGGAACTTCAAATTCGAATTGTAGCCAATCAACGTCTTTACTATATCCAAGTTTTTCTAAATGAGCATTATAATATTCATAATTGTAAATAGAAGCCAATGTACCCAGCTCATCAAATCCCATCACAAGCAGACCTTCCTTATCCATATCTGTAAATCCAAGAGGGCCATGTAATGCTTTGTAACCCAACCCTTTTGCCCAATTTTCTACAGTTTGTACCAATGCCGTTGATACTTCTTCATCATCGATAAAATCAATCCAGCCAAAGCGAACATGTTTTTCATTCCAGGTTTCATTTGCTTTATGATTTATCATCCCAGCAATACGGCCTACAATTTTCCCATTTTTGTAAGCCAGCCAATATCTTGCTTCACAAAATTCAAAAGCTGGATTTTTTTTCCAGTGTAAGGTATTGTATTCGTCCATTCTTAAAGGAGGACAGCAATATTTATTGTCTTTATAAAGTGTATAGTAGAAGTTTATAAACTTCTTTAAATCACTGTTATTAAGAACTTCTCTAATTTCTACAGCCATATATTGGGTATTATATAAGTTTTGCGTCTTCTGATCTTGATTTTTGAACCAAATATTTAAAATAGCTTCGGCGACGTTTATGCTGACGGTGTTCAAAGAAATCCCAAAGGGAACGAACTTTATCATTGCTTTCGAATTCAATATTCGTTTCAGCTTTTACAAAACCTTTATTTAACACTCTGCCAAGCATATCGTTAAATATCACAGCCACGAGTCCTTTATTCTGGTATTCAGGATGTACCCCAATAAAGTACATATCTAAGGTATCATTCGATTTCTTTGCTTTGTTGATTGTACATTGTCCGAAAGGATAGTATTTCCCACCAATCTTTTGCAATGCTTTTGAATAAGAAGGCATTGTTATACCAAAAGCGACAACCT
Source organism: Bacteroidales bacterium (assembly GCA_963667975.1). Classification (GTDB taxonomy): domain Bacteria; phylum Bacteroidota; class Bacteroidia; order Bacteroidales. The sequence goes on along the minus strand of OY764079.1, from coordinate 971,846 downwards.
GATTATCAGAATTCGTAATGATAGAAATCAAATCTGGTGTAAGATATTTAATATACTTTCCAATGTAGAACTCAATTTGTTTTTCAGTAATCGGGGTGAAACCATACATCAACCCATAAATATCATTTATGATCCGGAAAATCCCTTTAGAATAAGGTAATAATTCCCTGACTGAATTGATTTTAACTACTTTTAAATGATATCTGTCCAAAACTTTTTGAGCAACCCTCTTCACTTTTTCAGGAATACTTTTAGGTGCAATTACCTCATATTCAACCCAATCAGCATCTTTATGAAAGCCTGCTAATTCAATGAAGTTTTGGTAATAAGAGTGATTGTAACGTTCAGTAATGGTTGCCAATTCTTCAAAACCATCAATAAGGATCCCTTCCGGATCAAAATCAGTAAATCCTAGTGGACCATGAAGTGCTTCCATTCCATTTTCAACAGCCCAATTTTCAACTGTTGTAAATAATGCATTGGAAACATTTTCATCATCAATCACATCAAACCATCCAAAACGGGCATAACGATTTCCCCATTTTTCAATGTATGGTTTATGTATTATGCCGGCGATTCGTCCTGAAAGAACCCCATCTTTGTAAGCCAACCATAGTTTTGTATCGCAAACTTCGAAAGATGGATTGTGATTTTTACTTAAAGTGATAAACTCATCTCGTATGATTGGAGGTACAAAATGAGGACAATTTTCGTAGAGTGTTATCTGAAACCGGATAAACTCTTTCAATTGCTTTTCACTGCTAACTTCAACTATTTCAATAGCCATAGCTAAATTCCGTTAAAAGGTTAATTACGGGATGATTTGAAGTTTCTTTGCGTATTTATGTATTTTTTCCAGTGCCTCATCAATTTGTTCACGAGTATGGGTAGCCATAAGTGAGAAACGAATTAAGGAGGCATCGGAACTTACAGCCGGTGAAACCACAGGATTTACAAAGATTCCGTCATCAAGTAACATCTTGGTTATTTTGAAAGTTTTAAAATTATCCCGAACATATAACGGAATAATTGGTGTTTCTGAATGACCTACATCAAATCCCATCAACTTGAAGTTATCCATAGAATAACGGGTATTTTCCCATAATTGATTTATACGTTCAGGTTCTTCTTCCATAACATCTAAAGCAGCTAATACACAAGCTGTTGAAGCAGGTGTTATACTTGCACTAAATATTAATGAGCGTGAATTATGTTTCAAGAAATTGATGGTGTCTTTATCACTCGCAATAAAACCTCCAATAGTAGCCAACGACTTACTGAATGTTCCCATAATGAGATCCACATCGTCTGTTAGTCCAAAATGAGAAGCAGTACCTGATCCTTTTTTTCCGATAACACCCAATGAGTGAGCATCATCAACCATAATAGAAGCATTGTATTTTTTTGCGAGTTCAACAATTTCAGGAAGTTTTACAATATCACCTTCCATGCTGAAAATCCCATCTACTACAATGAGTTTTATTTTATCCGGCTTGCATGATTTCAAGGCTTTCTCTAAGGAAGCCATGTCGTTATGCTTGAATTTCAATGCATTTGAAAAGGATAATCTTCTTCCTTCGATAATTGAAGCATGATCAAGTTCATCCAGAATAATATAATCGTCACGACCTGTTACTGCCGAAATTACGCCTATATTTACTTGAAATCCAGTAGCATAAACCAATGAAGCATCTTTCCCGACAAATTTGGCCAAACGGTCTTCCAACTCAATATGAATATCTAATGTTCCATTTAGAAAACGAGAGCCAGCACAACCTGTTCCATATTTATTTACAGCATCAATTGCTGCTTGTTTAATTTTAGGATGGTTCGTAAGACCTAAATAGCTATTAGAGCCAAACATCAGTACTTTTTTTCCTTCTATCAGAACTTCTGTATCCTGATCAGATTCAATTACCCTGAAAAATGGGTAAACACCAAGTCTTATCATCTGTTGAGGGAGATCATACTTGGACATTTTTTCTTGTAAAAACCTCATAATTAGAATTTGTTGGTTTACAATTTCTCGTTAGATCTTATAATTGAAGCCTGCAAAGATACTGGTTTCTTTGCAAACCAAAACAATTGTTTAAATTTTACAATCAATTGCTTGTTATTTTGTCAAGTAGCTTATCTGCTAATCTGCTCGCTCCTATTCTGAATAAATCTTTCGTGAGCCACTCTTTGCCAAGAACAGCATCTACTAAAGCATAATATTCTATTGCCTGTGAAGGTTCAGAAATTCCGCCAGCAGGTTTTAAACCTATTTTAATACCCGTTTTTTGATAATGCTCTTTTATTGACAGCAGCATTATATAAGCTGCCGGAATGGTTGCTGAAATGGTTATTTTTCCGGTTGATGTTTTGATAAAATCAGCACCTGCTGCTATCGCTATATCGCTGGCAATCTTTATATTTCTCAGAGTTTGCAGTTCGCCTGTTTCCAGAATTACTTTCAGATGTGCATCACCACAAAACTGTTTAATTGCTTTTATTTCCTGATGAACTGTTTTCCAATCACCTTGCAAAGCTTTTCCACGTGAAACAACCATGTCAATCTCTTCTGCACCTTCATCCACAGCATACTTCACTTCTATAAGCTTAACAAACAAAGGTGATTGCCCTGCAGGAAATGCTCCTGCAACACATGCTGTATGTATTCCTGTTCCACACAATTTTGTTCTGACCTGTTTTGCAAATGTTGGATATACACATACGGCAGCAGTACATGGAATATTTTGAGATTTGTCTTTAAATGCAATTGCTTTCTCACACAATGCATTTACTTTTTCTTCGGTATCTGCTCCTTCAAGTGTTGTTAAATCAATAAATCCCAATATATTACGATAAACATCTTTGAGATTGGAATAGCTTTTGATTTTTTCAGAAATCAACTTTAAACAAACTTGTTCTGTTTCAGCAAGATCTATTTCTGCATAATGGGTAATATCTATCATCTTAAAACTATTTTTCATGTTCCGGATGTTGTTCTTTCCAGAGTTGATTAAAGCTTTTTTCAGCAATTGCAGGGAATTCTCTCTGTTTTAGCCAAGCGTTACCAGCCATCAATTTTAATGCCAAATTTTTTACTTTTACATTCTTTGTAACAACAAATTTTCGACTCATCAATGCCTTGCGAATAAATCCATACGCAAACCTCTCTGCTAAAGGCTTTGATTTTCTGCTTACTGCTTCTTTTCTATTGTAAAGAAGCAGTTCATGAATCGGAATATGAACAGGGCATACTTCCGAACACTTTCCACACAAAGTAGAGGCAAAGCTCAAATGTTGGTATTGTTCAAAATCAAGCAAAAAAGGAGAACTTACCGCACCTATAGGTCCTTGAAATGCACTATTATAAGCTGAAGAACCCGCTTTTTTAAATACAGGGCATACTTGTAAGCAAGCTCCGCATTCAATACAGCTTAAAGCTAGCCTTTGAGGTTTATGACTTAATAACTCTGTTCGGTTATTATCAACTAATATCAAAATCATCTCATTACAACCATCTGTTTCTGTCTCTTTCTTAGGTCCAAAAACAACTGATTGATAAGTATTGGCTAACATTCCTTCTTTACTATGCGCTTTTAAAGCCCACAATAATTCTAAATCATTTAATGAGGGAATTATTTTTTCAATACCTGCTAATACTATTTGAACTTTGGGAATAGAGTAAGCAAGTGTAATATCACCTTCATTTTCACTATAAGCTACTGCTCCACAATCAGATACCAAAAAATCAGCACTGGTAACTGAAATTTTTGATTGGAGAATACTATTACGTAAAGTATCTCTTATTGATGTAGTTATCTCTTCTAAAGTAGCATTTTTACGTAATTGAAAATACCTGTGAAACATTTCTGAAATCTCAGCTTCAGAAGTACGCATAAGCGTCAAATCTGAAAGTTTCTTTTCAGATGATAATTTCTGAAGAATAAAGTCACTCATATCCGTTGCTACCGGAGTAAAGTCATTAAGTGATTTTGAAATATTTATTTCTTCAGAAATTAAAGATTTTGTATAGTTTATTGTATTAATTTCTTGTTTTTCAATTATTTGAACTATTTCAAGAATAACTTGCTGACTATTTTCCGCCCAAATTACTTTACCTCCATTGTTACGGAATTTTTTCTCAAATTCTGTAAGATAATGTTCAAACTCATTAAATGCCTTGTTTTTTAAATGTGCAGCGCGTTTTCTCGCTAATTCAAAATTTAAAAACACTTCTTTATTTGCTTTTATATTACTTTGATAACGATCAACATTCTGACTCAAAACAGAAAGTTGCTTTAAATCAGAGATGTTTTGTTCAGCATCTGCAATAAACTTCTTGTAATTATCCTGAAACATAGGCAATTATAAAGTTTTAGATATTTTATCAACACGCAATGCATGTCTTCCTCCTTCAAATTCAGTGTTTAAAAAAAGCTTTACCATTTCTTCGGCCTTTTCAAACGGAATAAATCTTCCTGGTAAAGATAACACATTCGCATTGTTATGTTTACGCGTTAATTCCGTTTGCTCAGTATCCCAACACAATGCAGCTCTTACATTCGTATATTTATTGGCTACCATTTGTACACCATTTCCACTTCCACACAAAATGATTCCAAACTGATACTTTCCATCCGAAACAGCTTTCGCTAACGGATGTATAATATCAGGATAATCAACACTTTCCGAACTAAAAGTTCCGAAATCAAACCATTGAAAACCTTGATTTGTCAAAGTTTTCACCAGGTAGTTTTTCATTTCAAAACCACCATGATCACAACCGATAGCAATTATATTCTGTTTATCAAACATTGTTGATAAGTTTTAATGAGCAAAGTTAACCATTCTTTACCATCCACTTTAATATGAGCTTTTTAAATAGGCCAAAGTATTTAAAAATAGATACTATATTATTGATATACAGTGATATATTTTATCAACAAAGATGTTGTTAACAACAAAATAACGTTACTTCACATTGTTCAAACTCACTTGTTTTATAAACACTTTTGTCTAATTTTGCCGCTTCTGTGATTAGACACTGCCAATTTATCAACAGTTCTAAACACATTTTCAACAGCTCTAAAGCTGTTTTATATGCAAAAAAATATCAACAATACAAACTATCAACATGATGTTAATCGTTTATACAAAACTTGAAATTCAAGTAAATATATCAAACAACTCATGTTAGTTAATTGTTGATAAACTACTAACATCTAAAAAAGCAAATTTAGGAGTTTCTATTTACAAACAAATTAACAGCCCTATTATATACATTATTATATTTTTAAAATACATATATGAATAATATTGATAAACTCGCTGCTATAAAAACATTACGAAAAGAAAAAAATGCGGTGATTCTTGCTCATTTTTATCAAATCCCAGAAATCCAAGATATTGCTGATTTTGTAGGCGATAGTTTGAATTTAGCACAAAAAGCTGCTGAAACAAAAGCGGATTTAATAATCTTTGCAGGAGTTCATTTTATGGCCGAAACAGCAAAATTATTAAATCCGGATAAAAAAGTTATTTTGCCTGATCTTGAAGCTGGATGTTCTTTAGCCGATTCATGCAAAGGTTCTGATTTAGCTGAGTTTAAAAAACAATATCCTGATCATATTGTAATTTCATACATTAATTGTAGTGCCGAAGTAAAGGCTTTAAGTGATTTAATTTGTACATCGAGTAATGCATTAAAACTTGTTGAATCGTTTTCGAAAGATCAAAAAATAATTTTTGCACCTGATAAAAATCTGGGTGGGTATATTAACAGGATGACAGGCAGAAGTATGGTTTTATGGAACGGAACCTGTCAGGTACATGATATTTTAAAAGCTGAGAAAATAGTGAATTTAAAGTTACAACATCCTGATGCTAAAATACTTGCTCATCCTGAATGTAATGCTGCCGTACTTGAGTTAGCCGATTTTATTGGTTCAACAACTGCTATTTTAAAGTACGCGAATAGTGATTCACATCAAAAATACATTGTAGCTACCGAAACAGGCATTATTCATCAAATGAAAAAACAAAATCCTGAAAAAGAGTTTATTATAGTTGCTACAGATGAAACTTGTGCCTGTAATGATTGTGAATTTATGAAGCTTAATACTGTCGATAAACTTTATCTGGCGTTAAAAAATGAACAACCGGAAATTATTTTAAATCCGGAAATTATAGATAAAGCAAAAGCACCTATTGTGAGGATGCTTGAAATGTCTAAAAAACTGGGAATTATTTAATTTATTAATACTTAAGCATCTATTTTAATTAATTAAATGAAAATAAGCGGAGTAATACCAATTACTCCGCTTATTCGTTTATCTTCGTAAGTTCAATAAAATGGTTTTCAAAATGAAGAGTAAACTTACACTGTTAATTCTTTTTATTGTTGTAACTTATTACCAATCAATATCACAAGTAAAATCTGATTCTCTTGTTTTTACTCAGTATTACCATCCTAATGGAAAAATATCCAGTGAAGGAAATTTACGTAGTGGAAAACCTGATGGATATTGGAAAACATATAATGATAAGGGAATACTTGTATCAGAAGGAAGTCGTAAAAATTTTGAACTGGATAGTGTATGGACGTTTTATGATTCACAGGGGAAAAAGACACTTGAAATCACTTATAAAAATGGGAAAAAGAATGGGTTACGTCGCAGTTATCAACAAGAAGAGATTGTAAATGAGTATTTTATAAATGATATTAAACAAGGATTATTCAAAACATATTATATTTCTGGAAAACTTAAAAAAGAAACTCCATTTGAAAATGGCCTTGAAAATGGAATAGAACGTGAATACGATACTACAGGTTTGATAATCAGCCTGATTGAATACAGAACAGGTTTTGTTATTAACCGGGAAAGAATTAACCGGGTAGATTTTAAAGGTCAGAAACAGGGAGTTTGGAAATGGTTTTATGATAATGGGAATCTAAAATTAGAAGGAACCTTTCAAAACGATAAGAAAAACGGTTTTTTTAAATCTTATAAACCTGATGGAAATCTTATTGTTATAGAAAAATACATCAATGATGAACTTCAATTGAATGCTCCCGAACTTCGTGAACTTGAGGTTAGAACGGATTACTATCCGAATGGACAAATTAAAGCAACGGCAAGTTACAATAAGGGAAAACCAGAAGGTATAAGAAGAGATTATAATCCTGACGGGACCTTAAAAACTGGTTCAGTTTATAAAAATGGAATACTTGTAGGTCAAGGAATTGTCGACGAAAAAGGCTTAAAGCAAGGTATCTGGAAAGAGTTTTACGATGATGGAAAATTAAAAGCAGAAGGAAGCTATAAAGATAATCTCAAAGTAGGAAATTGGAAATTTTACTATAAAAGTGGTAAACTAGAACAGACCGGACGTTTTAATGCAAAAGGAAATTATGATGGTGAATGGCAATGGTATTATGAATCAGGTGAAATACATATTGAAGAAAATTTGAATAATGGACTTGGAGATGGCCAATATGTTGAATATAGTGATACCGGTAAAATAATTGTAAAAGGTGAATATATTGATGGTCAGGAGAATGGATTTTGGTTTTATGAATTAAATGATACCCGTCAAGAGGGCACTTATACCGACGGAAAGCGTAATGGAACGTGGAAGCATTTTTTTGCTGACAGAAAGCCTTCGTTCATAGGATCTTATGTAGAAGATAACCCAAATGGAAAGCATACATGGTATTGGGAAAACGGCAATACAAAGCAAACAGGAGACTATGTGATGGGTAAGCGTGAAGGTGAGTGGCGAAAATTCACAGAAGAGGGTCAATTGTTTCTGATAATTTACTATCAAGATGGGAAAGAAATTCGTTATGACAATATTACTATCGATGATGAGGAATAAATGTAAGATATAAAGTTCTCTAAATCAATGTAATATAAAATATTTTAAAAAAACCTGTCATTGAACAGGTTTTTATCTAATTTTGCCGATGAAATGGTTCTCCTTAAACGGAGATGAAAAGGGAAACAGGTGAAAAACCTGTACAGTACCCGCTGCTGTAAGTTTCAGTGATACTTTACCGTTATTCTTGCCACTGTCCTAAAGGTTTGGATGGGAAGGCGACGGAAAGGAAACAAGTCAGAAGACCTGCCAGTTTCAAATTCTATTCAAAGCTTTCGGGATAAAAGCCATGAATAAGTTACATACACTTACTTATTCCCGCTTATTTTTTTCCCTGAAGTTTTGAAGTTTAATCCAATTATTAAACTTTAAAACAAGCAGTTATGAACAAAAGTTATTTTCTTGGTTTGGCAATTTTCTTTCTGTTGCCATTTGTTTCAAAAGCTCAAACAGTAGCTACGTTCGACAATTTTAGTTTAAATGCAAATGCCTACTGGAATGGTTCTGATTTAAGTGGTGGTTTTTCAAATGGAGGTTATTTATTTGAAAACCAATATACTTCATTTGGTGGAAGTGCTTATGCCTGGGGTGGTTTTGCGTATTCCAATGTAATGGATACCATTACACAAGGATATTCCAATCAATTTGCTGCAATTACAGGGAAAGGATATTCCAATTCAGCAAACTATGCAATGGTTTCCGTTCTTTCCGATTATATGACTGATAATCACCCAATTCCATCTGTGGTGAATTTGAATGGGAACAAATCTGTTACCGGATGCTATGTTACGAATAGTGTATATGCTTATTATTCAATGAAACTAGGTGATGGGATTGCTAAAAAATTTGGTGGCTCTACCGGAAATGATGCTGATTGGTTTAAAATTGTTGCTTTGGGTTGGAGTAATGGAACTTTGAAAGATAGTGCAGCGTTTTATCTGGCTGATTTCCGGTTTTCCAATAATACAGAAGACTATATAGTAAAAGATTGGAAGTGGTTTAATTTAAGTACATTAGGATCTGTTGACAGTATTGGATTTATTCTTCGTTCGAGCGATATTGGCCAATATGGTATGAATACTCCTTCATATTTCAGCTTGGATAACTTCAATAGTTCAGGGGTAGGAATTGAAACTGTATTCCCTTCAACTATCCAGATTTATCCGAATCCGACAACGGACTTTATTATAGTTCAAAATAAAGATAATCAACAAATTAATACACTTGAGATCTACTCTATGGATGGTAAATTAGTTTCTCGGAATGAAGTGAACAACATGGAATGTAAGCTTTCTCTGGCTAATTTAACCGAAGGTGTTTATTTTGTAAAAGTAAATTCACAATCAGGTGTTTACACCCAACGAATTGTGAAACGTTAATCACGTTAAAGGTAAACTTCATGAATAGAAGTTTTTTTATGGGTTTGATGATTTGCCTGCTGGTTTTAACCGGCAGGCATTCACTTTACGCTCAATATCCTCCGGCAGTGGGTCAGGTTGGTTCAACAGCGATATTTAAAGACTCCGCTATTTTTATAGATTGGGCTCAAAATTGTTATGTTTCAAGAGGTTATATAATCAAAGGGGATACAGGTTTTATTGATCCTGACCATTTAGGTACAAACAGGGCTTCATACGGTTCTGAAAATGATGCATTCGGGAAAGCTGATAATAACGTTGTCAGTCTTGGAGATGCAGGCGTTGCAACTGTAACGTTTTCATATCCAATAGTAAATGGTCCAGGCTTTGATTTTGCAGTATTTGAAAATTCATTTGATGATTTTTTTCTGGAACTTGCTTTTATCGAAGTGAGTTCGGATGGAGTTCATTTTGTGCGTTTCCCATCTGTTTCTTTAACCCCAACCTCTTCTCAAATTTCAAGTTTTGGACAGTTAAATACTCAGAAGCTATACAATCTTGCCGGTAAATACAAGGCGCTATATGGAACACCTTTTGATTTGAATGATTTGGTCGATAGCATCTCGGTAAACATTAATCATATTACCCATGTTAGAATTGTAGATGTAGTTGGATCAATCCAAACTTCCATTTGCTCTTTCGACTCAAAACAAAATATAATCAACGACCCCTATCCGACTCCTTATTGGAGTTCCGGTTTCGATTTAGATGCCGTTGGCGTTATTCATAACACTCTATTCACAGGAATTTTGGAAAATGAGCAGAAATCTGATTTTCATGTTTATGTTTATGAATCTCGGAAAATAAGAATAAGCTCCTATAATACAGATAAATACAACGTTGAAATCTATTCTATATGTGGTCGAGAATTACATAAAAGTACTTCGATTGATCAACAGCTCGAAATTTTTCTTCCTGAAGCAGGAAAAGGCATTTACATTGTGAGGATATTGACTGAAGCGGGGGAAAGTATTTCTCGAAAAATAATTCTCGATTAATATTTTCTTCTGTAATGAAATTCTATCTATCAGAATAAAAATTATGAATAAAAAAATAGTATATAATTTTATTGTTGTTTTGGTGTTAATTTTTATTTCGAATAAAATATATTCTCAGCACATAAGTGATACGATAGAATTGAAATCAGTCACAATTCAATCCAAAGCTGTTTATAAACCGAGAGTGTTGAAAACAACATTTTTTGATTCGATAGTTGTAAAGCAATATGAATCTACTTCCTTATCACAACTTTTAGCATCACATTCTCCGGTGTTTATCAAATCATACGGGCAAGGGAATCTGGCTACGGTTTCTTTTCGTGGAACGGGTGCTTCGCATACTCAGGTTTTATGGAATGATCTGAGTATCAATTCACCAATGATAGGACAAACCGATTTTTCATTGATTCCGGTCTTTTTAAATGAAGAATTGTCTCTTTTACATGGAAGTAGTTCTTTATTTCAGCATAGTGGATCTTTGGGTGGTACAATTCAAATAGGGAATAAACCTGATTTTTCGGAGCGATTAAAAGTACAGGCACTAATTGGCACCGGTAGTTTTGAAACATATAATTCGGGTTTGAATATAAATTTTGGAAATGGAAAGTTTTTGAGTAAAACCAAGATTTATGGATTGAAATCAGAAAATAATTTTTCATTCAAAAACAATACTTATGCTCTTCCCTATCCGGAAGAAATACGCAATGACGCTTCCTATTGGCAAGAAGCTATAATGCAGGAATTTTATTTTAAGAATAGTTCAAATATTGAATCCGGAGTCAGATTTTGGTGGCAAAAAAACTTCCGAAAGCTTCCGCAACCACTTGTAATGACTGCAATTAAAGGAAACGAATCTCAGGAAAGCGAATCGATAAAAATGAATGCTTTTGTAAAGAAAACAACCCCAAAATATCAAACAAATTTGTCGGTATCTTATTTGAATGATTTGATGATTTATGATAACAGGGTATCGTTCATTCATTCTCAAAACAGAGTAAATCAGGGGTCGTTTAAAGCCGGATTATTGTTTTTTGGGAAACCAGGTTTGCGGTTAAGAACAGGTTTGGATGGAGAAATAATCCAAGTAAATTCGATAAATTACAGTGGGTTCAAAAAACGGAGTTTATTTTCAGCGTACATTGATGCACGGTATGAAATACATAAACGTTGGGTTGTAGTTGCCCTATTGCGTGAGGAACTATTGAATGGTGAATTTCAATCATTAATACCTTCACTGGGAATAGAATATAAGCTTAGCCGTACGAAAGACTGGTATGTAAAAACGATGGTTGCCCGAAATCTTCACCAACCTTCGATGAATGATTTGTATTGGGTTCCGGGAGGTAATCCGGATTTAAAGCACGAAGATGGATTAACGGCTGAAGCAAGTTTCGAAATTCGTTCATCGGAAAAGAGTAATCCGAAATTTGAAACAGAGTTTACTTCTTATTTTACGCACATCAACAATTGGATATTGTGGCAACCGGATGCCGTTTCGCGTTATTGGAAACCTGTTAACCTAAAACAGGTTAATTCCAGTGGGTTAGAGTATATGTTTCACGTGAAATACGAATTGAGTAAATGTATTTTCACACTGCAGGGGGGGTATACTTTTACGGCTGCACTTAATAAAAAGGAGTTATACCCTAACGATCCAACTGTGGGTAAGCAGTTAATTTATGTTCCCCGAAATTCGGTTTACGGAAATATTGCCGGAAGCTATCAAAACTGGAATCTTACATTTAACACACATTGGGTCGGAAAACGATATACCAGTACGTCAAATACTCGTTATTTACCCGATTATTTTGTGAGCGACTTGTGCTTAAGTAAACGTTTTAAAATGGTAAAACAAGAATGGAGCTTACAGGTTTCGATTGATAATATTTTTGACGAAGATTACCAGTCTGTAGCGTGGCAACCAATGCCTGGTCGCTCATTTTCCGTGACTTTACGTTATCAGTTTTTAAAAACCCAATCAAATGAATAGGAAGATTATCAATGGATTACTGTTGTTTTGCATCCTGATTACTTTCTGTTGTACAAAAGATGAGCCTTTTGGTGAAATAAATACTGAAGCTTCCGATTATGTGAGAAGTAAGGGATTTTTTGTCCTCAACGAAGGTAATTTCACATGGGGGAATGGTACGGTTTCCTTCTACGATGAACTAAGGGGAAAGTTAATTCAAGATGTTTTTTATTCGGCAAACAAAAGACCTACAGGAGATATCCCAACTTCCATGCAGATTATTGGCGATTTTGCCTTTGTTGTTGTGAATAATTCTGGAAAAATAGAAGTAGTTCATCTCGATGATTTTCATTCAGTTACAACAATAAAAGATCTTGAAAATCCACGTTTTATTTTGCCGATTAACAGTCAGAAAGCGTATGTTTCTGATTTACGTTCACCTTGGATTTCTATCTTAAATCCTCAGGAACGAAAAGTTGTCGGAAAATTTTATGCAGGAAAATCGACAGATAAAATGGCTCTCTTCGGAAATAAGGCATTTATTTTAAACTGGTCAGAACATTATATTCAAAAACCCAATAACACATTGCTCATTGCAGATGTTATTCAGGATAAAATTATAGATTCGTTGATTTTAACAAAAGAACCCAACAGTTTAGTGATAGATAAATACCACAAATTATGGGTGCTTTGTAGTGGCGGTTTTAATTATGAAGAGATTCCAGCATTGTATAAAATTGATCCACAATTATGTGTAATAGAGCAGAAATTTGAATTTCCGAGCCAGTACCTCTCCCCTACTTCGCTTGTACTAAATAATGCTGGTGATACGCTTTATTACATCAATCAGGGAATTTATAAGATGGCCGTAAATGCCATGAATTTGCCTTCTCAATCGTTTATTCCGAAAGCAAATCATCTTTTTTATGCGTTAGCCGTAAATCCGTCAAATGGGCAATTACTGGCTTCGGATGCGTTGGATTATAATCAAAATGGCTGGGTATTTCGTTATGAACCGAATGGCTGGCTAAAAGATTCAATTCGGGCAGGAATTATTCCCGGGTCTTTTTGTTTTATGAACAATTAGCGATAGTTCTTTTTACATTTTGTAAGTTTGTAGATTCATACAGAATGATTTAATGATGAAAAATTCAAAACTGGTTTTGTTGGCTTTTATTTTGCTGGCAGGTATATTCTCTGCTAAAACTCAGGTAATTACAAATAATTCCAGCGTTAAAGATATTCTGGAAAGCAGAGGTGAAATTTATTTCAGATTTCCTGTTTCAACGTTAGGAAATAATGTAATGGATAAAGTTTCTGTGGATAAAGTGAAAGATGGATATGTGTATGCGTACGCTTCAGCAGCTCAATTTTCTGAATTTCTGAAAGCAAAAAGTGTCTATGAGATTTTAACAGCCCCTTCCCTGCTCAATCCTGATGCAATTGTTATGGCCTCAACATTAACAGATATGCAAAACTGGGATAAATATCCGGTTTATGATTTGTATGTCCAGATGATGAAAAAGTTTGCAACGGATTATCCTGCAATTTGTAAACTGGATACAATTGGGTTCTCAAAAAATAATCGAGCTCTTATCGCATTAAAGATTTCAGATTCTGTTCAATACGATCAACCTGAGCCTGAATTTTTTTATACAGCAACCATACATGGAGATGAAACAACAGGTTACATTTTGATGTTGAGATTGGCTGATTATCTGCTTTCAAATTATGGCGCAAATAGCCGGGTAAATTCCATTGTAAACAATATGGAAATCTGGATTAATCCTTTGGCAAATCCAGATGGAACATTTAAAACAAGTAATTCAACCATTGTTGGTTCGGTTCGTTATAATGCAAATTCGATAGATTTAAACCGAAACTTCCCGGATCCCAGATTCGGTGATCATCCGGATGGAAATCAATGGCAACCGGAGAATATCGCGATGATGAATTTTGCAGGACTTCATAATTTTACCATGAGTGCGAATTTACATGGTGGCGCAGAATTGATTAATTATCCGTTTGATACCTGGGCTGCAACAACGAAAACGCATGCAGATGATCCCTGGTGGAGTCAGATTTCAAGAGCGTATGCTGATACAGTACATGCAAATAGCGTAACAGGATATTTAACCGATGAATCAAATGGAATTACGAATGGCGGAACCTGGTATGTTATTACTGGTGGTCGTCAGGATTATATGAATTGGTGGCAGAAATGCAGGGAGGTTACGATGGAATTATCCACAGATAAAACTCTATCATCCAATCTTTTGCCTGCACATTGGAATTACAATTACAAATCATTGCTCAATTATCTGGAAGAAGCCAGATTCGGAATACACGGAGTTGTAACCGATTCATTAACAGGCTTGTCGCTTAAGGCACGGGTGTTTATCAATAATCATGATCGCGATAGCTCTCATGTTTATTCTACGGCTTTAAATGGTGATTATCACCGCCCTGTTTTAGCAGGCACTTATTCAGTTACATTTTCTGCTCCAGGATATAATAGTAAGACAATCAGTAATGTATCTGTTCAAAATCACCAAACAATTAATCTTAACGTACCGTTATCCCAGTCTTTCAGTGGAATAAATATGGCCAATAGGTTTGAGTCTCAATTGTATCCTAATCCGGCAAATGATAATATTGTCGTAAAAATTTCCAATCCGGTAAAATGGATTCGTATTTATGATTTGTTGGGAAATTTGATTTATATGCAAAATGGAGAGCAAGAGTCATTGGTCTATACAATAAATACCGGACAATGGGTGACCGGTATTTATTCAATTCATTTAGAATCATCGGATTCTGTTTATAGCTCTAAATTTGTCGTATTACATTAACGTTTTTGTTTTCTTGCCGTTTAAAGTCAGAATAGAGAGCAGAATATAGCCGAAGATTAATATTGGCACTGCAATAACCTGAAGAGTAATTAACAATAGGATCGAGAGAATAAGGAATCCTAATAGTGATCCGTGTTCTTTCATGGTCACATTTTTGAACTTGAAAGAGAACATGCGAAACGGGCTTACCAGTAACAATGACATTACGATCACAAGAATAACATAAAACCATGGGTACATTGCATAATTTGTATAGATAATACTGGATTGACTTTCTTCAAACCATTCCCACATGTAATGTTCACTAATAGAATAATTTATAAGTGGGAAAGCAGCCCAAAACATTGCATTAGCGGGAGTTGGAAGCCCTATAAAATAGACTTCCTGGCGAGTGTCGATATTGAATTTTGCTAAACGGAGTGCAGAAAAAATAGCAATCAGATACGCACTATAAGGGATGAATTGCAAAAGAACCGGATAGGCTTTAAAGTCTGGATGGTAAACTCCCCATTGTGTAAACGTATATTGCATCATTACATAAGCAATAGTTGCCGGTGCTACTCCGAATGTAATCAGGTCGGCAAGGGAGTCGAGCTGTTTTCCTATATCCGATTTCACATTAAGCAAACGAGCAGCAAAACCATCGAAAAAATCGAAAACAGCACCTGCAAAAATAAACAAAGAGGCATTTACCCAGTTGCCGTTAAAGGCTTGTATTATTGCAATACATCCACAAAATAAATTGCTCAATGTTAATAAATTCGGTATATGACGTTTCATGATTGAATAGTTTAAGCGTGTTATTATCGTCCTTTTCTTCCTGCAAATATACGGAATTCAGAACAGCATCCTTTTTGTCAAAAAGAACATTTTGTGAAATTATTCTTTTTGCGTTTGTTGCCATTTGAAAAATTGAGGTTTAAAAGTGACCATAAAATACAGATAATGAGAAAATTTACGATCTCCTTTGTTTAGTCCGTACACTTTTTCGAGCGTTTCGGAGGGCAGCATAACACAATAGCCTGTATTTACTTCAACTTCGGAAGATAATTTACAAATATAAACGAGATTGAGTTCTGTACCGAGATTTTTATTCACCTTCAATACGTCCATTTTAGGACTGGATTTTAATAGCATATACTCTTTGTCCAGTGAAAAGAGATGAGCAGTTGCTTCGAGGCTGTGGATCTTTCTGAAACTGTATTTTGCTCTGAAATAAATGTCGTTGATGCCGGATCCAAAGCCTGGTTTGCCTTTTTCGAGAGGGAAATAATCCATATAGCCTAAAAAGGTATGAGAAGTACCAAACAGCTTGTCGAATGCTTTCGACTCAGTTTTGCTCAGTGTTGTATCGGAAAAATCTGTTCCTGAATAATGATCATAAGCGGCTGTAAGTTCCAGATTATCTGTGATTTTATAAGAAATTTTTGCAGAATAGAAATTTGCTTTCAGGCTTGTTCCTTCTGCAAGTTTTCCTCCCTGATAATAAAAAATACCATTGAAGCTGAATTTTCCGTTTTTGTAAGTTGCATTTGGACCGAACGTGAAACGGGAATTGTAATTGTTTACGTGTGAAGGCTTTTGATTTACATCCATAATTCCGGTAAAAGAGAGGTCTAGTTTCTGATTCATCATTTTTTGATTGAACCAGAAAAAGCTCATGTATTTATAACTTTTCAGGGTGTAATCCAGAAGAGAGTTTGCTTTAAAATCTCCGGGATTATTGATTGCAAAACCCACATCAAGTTTTTGCAATTTATCAGGGTTATTGTATTGAAATACAGCGATGTCATGTGTAGCCCCCCAGTCTCTCCAGTTGTTTTCGGAAAGGATCCTTCCGTCATCGTAATTCAGTTTCTGACGACCAGCTTTTAATGCCATTTTTGCATTGAATTTATACTTCATCCATGCTTCAAATACTCCAATATTTGTATTATTATCGGTCAGATTATCCTGCCCCCAGAGTCTTACATCCTGAATAGAAAACCCATATTCGGTTTTTGCAGAGCAGTAGTCAAACAGCAATCTACTCCTTTGAGCAACAATTCCAGCGGGTTTTTGAGAAGAATTTAATAACTGGCGATAGCCATCCAAAACCTGAGCTTTCGGGCGAAATTCACCCGAAAGAGTAAATTGTGCATAAGCAACAGAACAAGAAGCAACGAATGCAACTCCCAAAGCAAGTATTTTTAATTTCATAAGATATAGATATTTAACCTACAAATATACAGGGAATCCTGTTTATTTATAATTAATCAGTTTCAAAGGATTCTTCTTATTTTCTCCTTATCTTTGAGCATGAATTGATTGGACAAGTAAACCAATTTTTGTTTTGTTTGTCTAATACTTTCAGTATATTGCATTATCAACCCAAAACAAGATGGATATGAATGTAAAAAGTTTTAGAAGGAGTTCTTCCGTAAAATCGGTTTTTGTACTTCTGTTTTTTACAGTATTATTTTCACAAATATCAAAAGCACAGTTTTTTACTGTGAAAGAATTGATTTCTGTTCAAAGTATGAATTTTAAAGAATCGGATACATATTTGAGCAATAAAGGATGGAAGTTCAGTCATAAAAAGGGTGGTGTAGTAGGAAAATACAATCGCAATAGTTGGGCGTTTGGTAAAGATACAAAAACCGGAGGTGCCGTAGCCTGGATGAATATTCTTTCCTATCCTGGTTCTGGAAACAGAGTCGTTTATCAAATTCAAAACACGAAGAATTACACGATTCTGGTAGATCTGATTGTGAAAGAAGGAATGCTTAGCATCAACACGAATAAGCTGGAAAACTCATTGTTAATAGATTATGAAGGAAATGGGTATGTAATTCGTGTAATTGAAAATACACTTGTAAATGGCCAAAAGCAGTACCTGTTTATTGTTTTTACCAGCGAAGATTATATGCATATGAATAGTGCTGAAGAAGATCCCAATGATGTGATTGATCAGAATGATATATTCTAGTAAAAGTTAGAACTTGCTGATTTATAAATTATAAGAAGTGATCAGATATTTCTCTGGTCACTTCTTTTTGTTTCACAGGTATAAAATTTAACATGTAAATACATATTCTCTTTTTACTACTTTTGAGTATCATTTACCCCCATTCTCATGACAAAGCTCCACTCCTGCTTCCGGCGAAAATCTATTTCTGAAATTATGCAGTCGTTCGACAAATCGGAATCGGAAGGTTTCGGGATGAAACGCAATTTAAGACTTTGGGATTTAACTTCTCTGGGTATTGCCGCAATTATTGGTGCCGGAATTTTCAGCACAATTGGGAATGCCGCATCCCTTGGAGGCCCGGCTGTATCGTTGCTTTTTGTGTTCACCGCGTTGGCTTGTGGTTTGTCTGCGCTCTGCTATGCACGTTTTGCATCACAAATACCCATCAGCGGAAGTGCGTATACGTATGCTTATGCCAGTTTTGGAGAATTGGTCGCATGGATTATCGGCTGGGATTTAATCATGGAGTATGCAGTCGGGAATATTGCTGTTGCAATTTCCTGGTCCGATTATTTTACCGGCTTAATGCAAGGGCTTGGTATTCATGTTCCGGATTGTTTTTCAACAGATTATGTTACTGCGTTCCGGGGTTATACACAGGCTGAGGAGTTGTTGAGGCAAGGCTCTCATTTTAATGCCTTATCGGCATCTCTGCAAAATGCCTGGCGCGCATTTGCTGAAGCTCCCCGCATAGGTTCGATTCCGATTATTGCGGATATTCCTGCCTTTATGATTGTAGTTTTGATAACGTGGCTGGTTTATCGTGGAATCCGTGAGAGTAAAATTGCCGGGAATATGATGGTTTTGCTGAAATTAGCGATTCTTTTTCTTGTCATTACAGTGGGTGCATTTTATGTGAATCCTGAAAACTGGAATCCATTTGCTCCTAATGGAATAGGGGGCGTTTTGAAGGGTGTTGCGGGTGTTTTCTTTGCATATATCGGCTTTGATGCAATATCGACCACTGCCGAGGAGTGTAAGAACCCAAAACGGGATTTACCTCGTGCAATGTTCCTTTCACTGGGTATTACAACCGTTTTGTATGTACTTATCTGTCTGGTGCTTACAGGGATGATTCATTATACAAATCTGGCCGTTGGAGATCCCCTCGCCTATGCATTTCAGGAATTGGGTTTATCGAGATTATCCGGAATTATAGCCATTAGCGCAGTAATAGCCATGGCTGGAGTTTTACTGGTTTTTCAGGTTGGACAACCCCGTATATGGATGAGTATGAGTCGCGACGGATTGCTTCCTCCCCGGTTTTCAAAACTGCATCCCCGCTTCAAAACACCTGGTTTTTCAACCATCCTTACCGGAGTTTTGGTAGCAATTCCTTCCTTGTTTTTAAATTTAACGGAAGTAACCGATCTTACGAGTATCGGAACTCTTTTTGCCTTTATCCTGGTTTCGGGAGGGGTGCTGATTTTGGATAAACCTGGTAAAAAAAATCCGAATGATAAAGGTTTTCATATTCCTTATGTAAGCTCACGGTATGTTTTGCCAATTTTATGGATGATAACGTTAGCGATTCTTTTGATTTACCAAAAAGAGGGATTAATTAACTTTTTTGATTTCAAAAAGAAAAACTGGATTGAAATTGGGTTTTGGGCACTTCTCAAACATAAAATACCAATGTTTGTTTTTATTATAGCATCCGCTTTATTGACATTCAGGGCTGTTCAGAAAAAATTATCGTTGATACCAGTGCTAGGCTTGCTCACAAATTTTTATCTGATGACAGAACTTGGCATTATAAACTGGTTGCGATTTTTTATCTGGCTGTTTATTGGACTTCTGATTTATTTTTCTTATGGGTTCAATCATAGTAAATTAGCTCAAAAACTATAACAGAAAAGCCTTCATTTTTCAGTGTACGTTTTGACTGATTCTAATTTTACAGATAAATTGTGAATAGCCGGAAAATAATGTATCTTAGTGGTCGAAAGCCGTATTTACACTCTAAATCTGAAAAGTATGGAATTAAAGTCATTCACTGCAGAAACAATAAATCAATTCAAAAATAGGTTTCAACAAATAGAAAATCAGGGATTTATAGCGAGTGCTGCCATTATTTTTGCATCTGTAAATGTAGAACTTGATGAAATATCGAAGTTTTTGAAAGCCCATTCTGTGCCGGTTTTTGGAAGCAGTTCTTGTGGCGAATTTTTGTATGATGAGCAGAGCCAGATTCTCTCAGAGGAAGCGATTGTTTGTCTTTTAGTGAAATACACAAGCCAAAATTTCAGATTGAAGAGTTTTGAAGGAGAGCAGAAAACATCTTTTTTACTTGGAGCAGAAATCGGGAGTTGGGCAAAATCTACCTTTGCTGACCCGGCAATTATTATTGTGGCCAGTGGTTTGGAAACAGATGGAGAACAACTTGTGAAAGGTATTCAATCTTTAGCAGGAGAGGATGTTACTATGTTTGGAGGGCTTGCCGGTGACGATGCAAAGTTCAGGGATACTTTTGTATTTTCGGAAGGGAGTTTATTGAAAAATGGAGCATTAGTCATGCTTTTGGATAAAAACGATTTTGATGTAAAGGGAATTGCTACTAGTGGCTGGGTTGGAATTGGTGCCGATAAAATCATTACACATTCAGAGGGGAATGTCGTATATACAATAGATGGTCATCCTGCTTTGGATGTGTATAAAGAGTATCTCAATGTCGATGATAAAGATCTTCCGGGAATTGGAGTTGAGTATCCATTATTGATAAAAAAGCCAGGGAAAGAAGATGTTTTACGTGCCGTTTTGAATGTTGATCGTGAAAAGAAGTCTCTTATTTTTGCCGGAACTGTTCCGCAGGGAGCTACTGTAACATTTTCCAGTTCACCTGGTTTTGAAGTCGTTGAGTTTACCCGGGATAAGGTAACGGCGTTTTATGAAAAGAATAAACATGCTGATTATCTCATTCTTTTTTCATGCATGGCTCGTCATAATGCTCTTGGTCCAATGATTTCGGAAGAAATTGATCAGGTTTGGGAGAATTGGAATATTCCATTAATCGGATTTTTTACATATGGTGAAATAGGGAATAACTACAATTCTATGTGTGACTTTTATAATGAGACATTTACATTGGTTTCGATTAAAGAAAAATAGCATATGCAGTCCAGAATTGAACAGTTAATTATGAAGTTGAATGAGCTTACTTCCTGCAACGATTTTTCGAAATGCAAACAGCAGTTTTTGCATGAGCTGATGAAAGTTAAAGCGGAAGTTGAGAAAATTCAATTCAAATACGAAAGAGCGAACAAAGAAAAAAATATCCTGTCTTCGCTATTAACGCGTACAAGTATTGATTTGAAAAAAGTAACAGAAAAATTGGAAATTAGAGCGGAAGAGCTTTCCACCTTGCTTTCTACCATTCCGGCTTATGTATATTTTAAAGATGTAAATTTAAAATATATACTTGTTAATCAATTTTTTGAAAATTTAGTGGAATTAAAAAGCAATGAAATTATAGGGAAACAGGTAAACGATATTTTTAACGGATATTCCAATGATGTCTATCTTGAAAAAGAACGGTTTGTAATAAAAAGCGGAGATGCAGTTTACAATATTGAAGAAGAAATAGAGCGCAAGAAAAGCAAACGATGGGTAAGTACGAATATTGCCCCTATTTTTAATTCTGAAAATCAAATAGTTGGACTGATTGGCATTTCATGGGATATCACCGAACGCAAGCAAAATGAAGAAGAACTCCGCAGAGCAAAAGAACAAGCCGAAGCCGGAACATTTGCAAAAAACGAATTTATAGCCAGTGTTTCACATGAATTCCGAACTCCAATGAATGGTATTCTGGGGTTATCGGATATTATGCAAAATACCCCATTAACCCCTGAACAGTCTGATTTATTGAAAGGGATAACTGTGTCTGCTGAGAATTTGCTTGTTTTGCTCAATGATGTTCTCGATTTTTCAGCAATTGAAGCCGGTAAAATGGAACTTGAATTTATTACATTCAATATCAAAAAGGTATTTGACGATATTAATTTGGTTACCAAGCTTAAAGCAAATGAAAAATCGTTGGAATTTCTGATTCAGGTTGATGAGAATATTCCTGAATTTTTGATTGGAGATCCTGTACGCTTACGTCAGATAATTTTGAATCTGACAAACAATGCGATTAAATTTACGGAAAAAGGCAGAGTAGTTCTTGCTGTAAAATATATAAAATCAGAAGAAAATAAAGCCTTTTTACGATTTGAAGTTACAGATACAGGTATTGGGATCCCTCCGAAAGCCATATCATCACTTTTTCAGGTTTTTTCGCGGGTAAAACAGGAAAAATCAAAATTGATTACCGGAACAGGGTTGGGATTATCTATTTGTAAGAAGCTTACCGACATGATGGATGGGACTATCGGTGTTGAAAGTGTACAGGGTAAAGGCTCTCTTTTTTGGTTTGAGCTACCATTTTTAGTATCTGATAGCCATGAAATTGAATGTAAGATTACCGGAGAGGAATCGGAAGGGGTCTCCTATACAAAGTTAGTTTTACTTGCCGAAGATAATCCGATTAATCAAAAAATTGCTAAATACAATTTACAGAAAATGGGTTTCGAGATAGAAGTGGTCTCAAATGGAGAAGAGGCAATTCAAAGCTATTGTAAACGTAATTATGATCTGATAATTATGGATATACAGATGCCAGTAATGAATGGATATCAGGCAGCTAAAACTATACGGGAGGTGGAACGTAATTCAGCCCGGCATACTCCCATTATTGCGCTTACAGCCAATGCGATGAAGGGAGATAAAGAGCTTTATCTCGAAGCAGGAATGGATGGTTATTTAAGCAAACCTTTTACGTTTGATTCGTTAAAAAGCGTGATAAAAAGCGTTTTAAATGAAGATTTTTGAGGGTGAGGGGAAATCCATCTCTATAAAGCACCTAATCCCGAAAATATCTGCACCTTTGTACCCTTACTTACGATACTCATGAACTGGATTGAAGTTACAGCGTTGATAGCTTCCGGGTTGATGGTTGGATTCATCAATACTTTAGCCGGGGGTGGTACAATTATTTCGATGTCACTTTTTATGTTTCTCGGGCTGCCCATTGATATTGCAAATGGAACAAACAGAATAGCGGTCACACTTCAAAATATAGTTTCTTCCTTTAATTTCAACAAACACAATTATTTAGATTTAAAGAAGGGGGTGATATTAGGAATTCCGACGATTATAGGTTCTGTTCTTGGAGCGTTGGTTGCAGTGGATGTAAATATCAAGTTTTTTGAAATTTCGGTGGCCATTATCATGTTAATCATGCTCTTTTTCATCTTGTTGAAACCCCAAACCTGGCTCAAGGGAAATCCCGAAAAACAAAAAAAGAAAACCACCTTTTTGCAAATGCTTATTTTTCTGGCAATTGGGTTCTATGGTGGATTTATTCATGTAGGTGTTGGATATTTTATTTTGGCGGCAGCCGTGCTGGGGTCGGGTTACGATTTGGTGAAAGCCAATGCATTAAAGGTTTTTATCGTATTGCTTTATACACCATTTTCACTGGTTATTTTTATATTAAACAATCAGGTAAATTATACCTATGGATTGATACATGCGATTGGAAATATAATCGGAGCATTCATCGCTTCGCAGTTTGCTGTAAAGAAAGGTGTCGGATTTGTAAAATGGGTGATGGTTGTAGTGATTTTGCTTACTTCTGCACACATGCTGGGGATTTTAAATGTGAAGGAGCTATATCATCAAATATTCTGAAAAACATCATCAATGGCTTGCCAAATTAATAAAAATTGTACTTTTGAAAGCCTGAGAACGAACGTTTTAAAACATAAATCAATCATGAAAAAGTTTATTATCACTGTATTAGCAGTAATTATTGCTTCATTTGCATGGGCACAAAAACTACAGGAAAAAGATGTTAATGCCGTAATTAAAGGCGATTTTAACACACGATTTTCAGAAACCGGAACGGTGAAATGGAGTAAAGATCAAAATAAGATTGTGGCAAAATTTGTGAAAGACGAAATGAATGTGGAAGTTATGTATGAAAACAATGCATGGCAACAAACAAATTGGAATTTTCCGACAAAATACACTCCTCAATCCATCAAAGAGTATATTGGAAAAAATAATGCAGGTTTTAAATTAGCTTCTATTGCTTTGGTCGACAAAGGAATGGATCGTCAATATAAAGTGTTGATTACCAAAAAGAAATTAAAACAAACTCTTATTTTTGATCTGAATGGAATGTTTTTACGCACCGACGCTTAAGTGATGTGGTGAAAAAATGATTCATGACAAAAAAATAAAGTACTGTTTTGAATATACGAATAGGGACTGGCTAAAAAGTTCCATATTAGGATAAGAGACCTAGGCTCCGCTTAACATAACAACTTGCTGAATTACAGTTGCTATGTTAAGCGGAGTTTAAATATATTAAAGCTGTGGTTTGAGCCCCGGTTTATTTATTTTCAATATTTTACGAAATAGAATCAATCAGGTTCAATTCGTCATCTTTCAGAGGCGTTGAGTTTCCCAGTATATTTGTAATCAGAGTCATACGAGCTGCTGTTTCCAATACTTCAATACGATCGAATGCTTCAAACAAAGTTTTCCCAACAGTAATAACCCCGTGGTTCTGCATTAGCGCAACATTAGAACATTCCAGTGCTCCTGCCACACATTTTGCCAAATCACTACTGCCCATCAGTGCATAATCCGCCCGTGTGAGCTTCCCGAGGATAAATCTGGATTCTCCGGTCAGGTTGATATTGATCTCGCGTTGAGAGGCTGCAAATGAGGTTGAAAAGACCGGATGTGCATGGATGATGCCTTTTACATCGGCGCGGGAGCGATAAATAGCAAGATGCATGTGCGTTTCCATACTCATGGTAAGCGAAGGAGTGTGATTACGGCCATCCATTCCGATTAGTGCAATTTGGGAAGCTTCAATCATCCCCTTATCAAGACGGGAAGGTGTAATTAAAATTAAATCATCACTGATTTTCAGACTGATGTTTCCTCCTGAGCAGGTTGTTAATCCCTTTTGATAAAGCCTGCGCATATAAAGCGCAACTTCTTCGCGTTCTTTTGCGTAAATCATGCAATTAATATTTTAATGATATAATTTGATGAACAGGAAGATGGGTTATTTATTGTTTTCTAATCTGTTGAAAATTTCTTCTTTACAGGGTTTGAGAATTCCTTTATCCGTGATAATTCTGGTAATTAGCGAAGCCGGAGTTACATCAAAAGCCGGATTTAAGGCAACGGAGCCCGGATTACAGACGAGAATGGTTTCCATCTTTCCTTCTTTTGTCGGGCCGGTTTGGTAGAGAACTTCTTCTTCTGTACGTTGTTCGATATTAATAGATTCTCCATCAGGGCAGTTTAGATCGAAGGTAGAGGAGGGGGCTGCAACGTAAAAAGGAATTTTGTAGTAATTCGCAGCGATAGCTTTCTCCAGTGTTCCGATTTTATTGGCTGTATCTCCATTTGAGGCAATACGGTCGGCACCCACAATTACGGCATCGATCATTCCTTTTGCCATCAGATATGCTGCGGCATTGTCAGGGATAATCACATGCGGAATCTCAGCCTGAGAGAGTTCCCATGCTGTTAATCGGGCACCCTGACTGCGTGGACGGGTTTCGTCGGCATATACCAAAAAACTTTTTCCCTGCTCCTGGCCTACGTAAACAGGAGCAAGGGCACTTCCGTAATCTACAAAACCAAGCCATCCGGCATTGCAATGTGTGAGGATCCGTGCTCCACTTTTGAAAAGTTCGGAACCGATTATTCCGATAGACCTTGCCTGTTCCACATTTTCATCAGCTAAAAGCTGAGCCATTTCGACTGCTTTTGCCGGACTTTGCAGTCCGGCTTCAAACACTTTTTGGGTGGCGTAAAAGAGATTTCGGGCAGTAGGGCGGGTAGTATTAATTTCTTGCTTTGCAATTTCAGGGTTCATTCCCTGAAGATATGCCTGAGCCATCGCAAACCCTGCGGCAGCTCCAATAGCGCCAGCTCCCCGGACTACCATTGTCTTGATAGCATTGCAAACTTGCTTGTAGTCAGTATATTTTACAATCTCAAATGTAAATGGAAGCTTATTTTGCTCAATCATAAATACTGATTGTCCTTCCATCCATACTGTACGATAATGCTTGCCTTTTACCTTCATTCGTCACTCTGTTTTTTATGAGGGTAAAATTAAACAATCAAAAGAAATTATCTACTTTTGTTAAAAATACTGAGAATGAGATGTCTTAGATTGCTTTTAGCCCTATTGTTTACTGTAACGTTAGTTGCTTCATGCACCAAAGAAGAGGAAACACTTACATCTCCGAAGCCACAGGGGAAATATCTTGTATCTGCACAAAAATTGTTCAGTTATTCAAAACAGGAAATCATATCAACATTTGGATTTACCGCAAATTATATTCCTGAGGTAGGGGTACTTACTCCAAAAATAAAATATGGGACAGATGTTTACAAGCTTAGCTATAAAACAAAACTTGAAGGGAAAGAGATTACTGCATCGGGTTTAGTCTGTTTTCCTCAGGTGAATGATAGTTTGCCTATTCTGAGTTTTCAAAACGGGACCATAACCTGTGATAGTCTGGCCCCTTCCAATGATCCGAAATCATTATTGTTTACACTGGTATCCATGGTTTCCGGGATGGGTTATATAGCCGTAATTCCTGATTATCCGGGGTTTGGTGAGTCGAAATCACAAATCCATCCATATCTTATAAAAAATGAGATTGTACAAAGTCTTATTGATATGTTCTTAGCAGTGAAAGAAGTAAATAATGTTTCGGCCACACAATCAAAACCATCTTCAAAGTTGTATTTGTTAGGCTATTCTTTTGGCGGTTGGGCAACACTTGCTTTGCACAAAGAGCTGGAGACCGTTTCAAACTCCAGCTTTGACCTCAAAGCATCGGTTTGCGGCGCTGGTGCGTTTAATCTTCCGGCATTAAATCAATATGTGATTAGCTGTCAGGAGTATCCTGAACCATTTCTGCTTGCCTATATGTTTAATACCTATAAACAAAAAAACCTGATTTCAAATCCTTTAACTGATTTCTTTCAGCCAAACTATGCCAATGCAATATCAACATTGTTTGATAAGAAAAAACAAAGTGGAGCAATAAATTCTACACTTACAACCAATTTGTCATTGTTGCTGAATAATCAATTCCGGATAAATTATCAATCGGACAGTAAATATGCTGAATATAGAAATTTGCTGCTGGAAAATAGTATAACTCCTTGGAAAACAAATATTTCTGTTCAATTTTATCATAGCGAAGATGATCAGACAATCCCTGTTGAAATTTCGAAACAGATGATGATAGAGATGAAGAATGAGGGGAGTGCTCCTCAGCTTATTGATTTGGAGTTGATTCATGATAAAGATCATAATCAAGCTGCAATTCCGGCTGTCATAAATGGTTTGCTCTGGATTTCCGGAATACCGTCAAAATAGTGGAACGATATAATGCCGATAGATTTTAGTATGTGTATATAAAGTTTTCTTAATTCGTCTGGTTGTTGCGTTGTAATCAGAATCAAACCTGATATTTCAATTCTTCGATAGCCAGCCAGGCCATTAGTCCCATTCCTGTAGTAAGGCTGGTTTCATCAATATCGAAGGTACTTGTGTGGAGGTTTGTTACAACGTTTGTTTCAGGATTCATTGATCCCAAACGGTAAAAACAGGAAGGTACTTGTTGTGAGAAATAGGCGAAGTCTTCTGCCGTCATTCTTAGATCCAGATCCACTACATTTTCTTTTCCAAGGTATTCAATCGCTTTTTCTTTCGTTCGTTGTGTAAGTACATCATCGTTCACCAGAAATGGATATCCTTTGTCGATAAATACTTCACAGTCACCACCCATTCCTTGGGCAATCCCTTTGGCAATAGATTCGATACGTTTATGAGCTTCTGCACGCCATGTTTCATCAAAAGTGCGAAGAGTTCCGTCAAGTTTTACGGTATCGGGGATAATGTTCGTTCTGCCATCTGCAATCATTCTGCCAAATGACAGAACCGTTGGGATATTTGCTTTTCCGTAACGACTGACAATTTGCTGAAGTGCGACTACGATATGCGAAGCAATCACAACCGGGTCGATATTTAGCTCGGGAGTAGCAGCATGGCCGCCTTTCCCTTTTACGGTAAGATAGATTTCATCGGTGGAAGCCATATACTGGCCCGGCTTTAATCCGATTTTTCCAGCTTCAAGAGTTGGTAAAACATGCTGTCCCAGAATATGTTGTGGTTTGGGATTCTCTAAAACGCCTTCGGCTATCATCATGCTGGCACCTCCTGGGAACTGTTCTTCGGAAGGTTGAAAAATGAGTTTCACGCTTCCTTCAAACTCATTGCGAAGAGAGTGTAAAATTTTTGCAGCCATTAGGAGATTTGTCATGTGTGCATCATGTCCACAAGCATGCATTATCCCTTGGTTTACAGAGTAATATTCGTTGTTATTTTGTTCAGCAATGGGTAATGCGTCCATATCGGCACGTAATGCAATGATCTTTTTTTCAGAATTCTGACCTTTGATGAGTCCCACAATTCCGGTTTTTGCAATTCCGGTTTGGTGTTCAATTCCATATTCGGTAAGCTTTTGTGAGAGAAACAGAGATGTTTGGGTTTCCCGCATCGATAATTCCGGATATTTATGCAGATGACGGCGAATTTCAATGGCTTCGGCGCTAAATTGTTGCGCCAGACTTTTGATTTTATCTTTGAGCGAATTCATACTACAGATATTTAACTAAATGATTGCATATCAACTAATTTTCGATAAATGCCGTTTTGTTGCATAAGCTCCTGATGCTTTCCCTGCTCCACGATTTTTCCTTTATCGAGAACCAAAATTTCATCTGCCTGATAAATGGTGGATAAACGATGGGCAATCACGATTGAAGTCCGGTTTTTCATCAGTTGAGTGAGGGCTTCCTGTACGAGTTTTTCCGATTCGGTATCGAGCGCGGAAGTTGCTTCGTCCAGAATCATGATGGGAGGATTTTTCAACACAGCACGAGCAATGCTAATGCGCTGGCGCTGTCCTCCGGAAAGTTTTAGTCCACGGTCGCCGATATGAGTATGGTACCCCTGATCGAGTTTCAGGATAAATTCTTCGGCATTGGCAATGCGGGCGGCTTCACGAACCCGTTCTTCACTAATGTTTCGTTGTCCAAACGCGATATTATTCAAAACAGTATCGTTAAACAAGATTGTCTCCTGTGAAACAATTCCCATGATTCCACGTAAATCATTGATTTTTAGATTACGGATATCTATTCCGTCAATCAAAATTCTCCCTTTGTCAACATCATAAAAGCGGGGAAGCAAATCAACCAAAGTGGTTTTTCCAGCTCCTGAGGAGCCAACCAATGCAACCGTTTTTCCTTTTTTAACCGGAAAACTTACGTTTGATAGTACTTCGATGGGCTTATTTTGTTCATCACTCCGGTAGGAAAAATGAACATTTTCGAAACAGATTTCATGCTGAAAATCCTTGAGTTCGACTGCATTTTCCTTTTCGAGAATTACTTCCTCTGCATTCAGGATTTCATTGATTCGGCCCAAGGCTGCGCGACCTTTCTGAAGGTTATAAAATGCTCCTGCAAAACTTTGTGCCGGAGGAATCATTCGCGCAAACACGATAATAAATAAAATGAGCGTATCGGCTTCTAATTTTTTTTCAATTACCAAATTACCTCCAAACCAAATGATTAACACTAATGAGACAATGGAAAGTATCTCGGTTGCCGGATTTGCCAAATCACGACGGCGATAAACCTTGGTCATCACTTTGCTATAATCCTGATTGGCTTCATCGAAACGGGTGTATGCTCCGTTAATGAAATTGAAAGCTTTGATGATACGTAACCCAGAAATGGTTTCTTCGAGCATTGAAAGTAAATGACCCAGTTTCCGTTGCCCTTTCTCCGAATTACGTTTCAAACTTTTGCCCACCCTGCTGATGATAAAACCAGTTACCGGAAGAACAATCAGCACAAAAAGAACAAGTTGTGGACTGAGGATAATTAAAGCGGTGAAGAAAACAAGGATATTCAACGGGTCCTTTACCATCATTTGCAATGAGCTTACGATACTCCATTCTATTTCTCCCACGTCAACGGTAACTCTGGACAGAATATCACCCCGGCGTTGTTCCGAAAAAAAGGAGAGAGGTAAAATTAAAAGCTTATTATACACATCATTGCGAATATCCCGGATTACCCCGTTACGTATCGGTGCCAGAAAATACATGCCCAAATACCGAAACAGATTTGATAAGAAAGAGAAAATTATAAAGGCAACTGCAACTACAATCAGAGCCCTGAATACTCCGTATTCTTTTGATACAGATCCAATAAAGTAATTAAAATTGTTGATGATGGAGTCGGATGAAAGTTCAAAGGATTCCGGCTTAGGAACTGGCTTTGACATGCCAAATATATTTCTTACAAAAGGCACAATGAGCGTGAGTGAGAAAAACGAGAAAAAAACGAACATTAAATTGGAAAGGATGTTAAAAATAACATTCACCCAATGTCGTTTGATATAGCGGAATAATCGGAAAAGCTCTTTCATGGATGCTCAAAATTACCGGAAGAGAAGGTGATTCAGATTGTTAGAAGATGAAAAACAATTTGGGAAACATAAATGCCTGATTCCAAATGTTTATGCAAAGATAGGGGAAAATTTGTAACTTTGCCGGCTATGGAAACAACACGTCAAAACAAGATTAATCGATTGTTAGTAAAGGATTTGACCGAGATATTCGAGCGCGAATTCCGGGCAACATTCAAAGGATATATGGTTACGTTCACTAAAGTAAAAATTACTCCGGATCTTTCCATTGCGAGAGTTTATGTAAGTATTTTCACCATGGGTGATAAAGATGAAGCTCTTAAGATGCTGAAAGAGAAGAAGAACGAAATTCGATTTCACCTGGGTACACGCGTAAAAAATCAGTTGCGCATAGTTCCTAGTCTGGAGTTTTTTATCGACGACAGTCTCGATTATATTGAGAAAATTGACCAGCTCCTAAAATCATAATACCCTTGAACTTACCCTTTTTCATAGCCAGACGCTATCTTTTTGCCCGAAAGTCGCATCATGCCATTAATATTATTTCGGCAATTTCGGCTATTGGAATTGGTGTGGTTACTGCTGCCTTAATTGTTGTTTTATCGGTGTTTAACGGATTTGAAAATCTCGTGGAAACGCTGTTTAATACGTTCAATCCTGATTTGTTGATTGAATCGGCCGAAGGGAAAACTTTTGATATTCGAGAAATTCCGCTTGTCGAAATTGAAAAAATTCCTGGTGTTTACTGTGTTTCGAAAATTATTGAGGAAAATGCACTTGTACGATACGGTCAGAATCAGCAAATTATCACGCTGAAAGGGGTTGACGAAAATTTTAAAAAGCGAAGTCGTCTCGATACCATGATGTTAGATGGACAATATCGTTTGACTGGCGGAAATACCAACTACGCTGTTTATGGGGTAGGAGTGGAGGGTTCATTGGCGATTAACCGTAAAAATATTTCGAAACCACTTTGGGTTTATGTCCCCAATCGTGATGCAGGATTTTCGGTAAATCCCGAAAATGCGTTTAATTCCGAAGCTATTTTACCAGCCGGCTGCTTTTCGGTTCAACAGGATTTTGATTCACGTTATGTTATTGTTCCTCTTCGCTTTGCGCAGAAAATTCTTAACTATCCAACCGAACTTACTTCATTGGAAATTGCACTAAAACCGAATGCAAAAACAGATGATATTCATCAAAAAATAAGCCGGTTACTAGGTGTGAAATTCACGGTAAAAAACCGGTATCAGCAACAAGAATTGTTGTATAAAGTGATGCATTCAGAAAAGATGGCGATTTATCTCATCGTTACATTTATTTTAATTATTGCTGCGTTTAATGTAATGAGTTCATTGTCAATGCTTATATTTGATAAGCGAAAAGATATCGCTATTTTTCAGAGCTTAGGAGCTACAAATTCCGAAATTCGCAAAATCTATCTTTATGAAGGATTGTTACTTTCGTTGAGTGGAGGTTTGGGAGGTTTGTTTTCCGGAGGAATCATCTGCTGGATTCAGCAATCTTTTGGAATTGTAAAACTAAATACCGGAAACGGGGGCTCATTTGTAGTGGATGCATATCCTGTATTGCTACAAGGAACAGATTTCATGATGGTCTTCGGCATTGTTATGCTGATAGGTTTTTGCTCGGTGTGGTTTACTGTTAGAAGAATTTCCGGAAAATACCTTTATGAACGATTATAAAAACAAACAATAGATATGGATATAAAGTTGCAGATTTACAACACGATAAATCGAAAAAAAGAACTCTTCGAACCTCTTAATGCTCCCTTTGCGGGCTTGTATGTTTGTGGTCCTACTGTTTATGGAGATGCACACTTGGGTCATGCCCGCCCTGCAATTACATTTGATTTGGTATTCAGATATTTGCTACATCTTGGTTATAAAGTTCGTTATGTGCGAAACATCACGGATGTAGGCCATCTCGAAAATGATGCCGACGAAGGAGAAGATAAGATTGCAAAAAAAGCCCGATTGGAACAGCTTGAACCCATGGAAGTTGTGCAATATTTTACGGATCGTTACCATGCAAGTATGGAGAAACTGAATGTGAAACATCCAAGTATTGAACCACGTGCATCAGGGCATATTATTGAACAAATTGAGGTGATTAAAGAAATTCTGAAGGCAGGATATGCTTATGAAGTGAATGGTTCGGTCTATTTTGATGTTCGCAAATACAACGAAAACTATGCGTATGGAAAACTTTCCGGGCGTGTTCTGGATGATTTACTTGCTACTACACGTGATTTAGACGGGCAAAATGAAAAGCAATTTTCAGCAGACTTCGCATTGTGGAAAAAGGCACAACCTGAACATATTATGCGCTGGCCTTCTCCCTGGAGTACTGGTTTTCCGGGCTGGCATCTCGAGTGTTCTGCCATGAGTCGTAAATATCTTGGCGAAACGTTTGATATTCATGGTGGTGGAATGGATTTGTTATTTCCTCATCATGAGTCGGAAATTGCGCAAACACAGGCTGCTTTTGGTCATGAACCTTGCAAATACTGGATGCACAACAATATGATTACCATCAATGGTCAGAAAATGGGAAAATCGCTTGGCAATTTTATTACCCTCGATGACATTTTTACTGGCAACCATGACGCTCTCGAAAAGGCATATAGTCCGATGACCATCCGTTTTTTTATTCTTCAGGCACACTATCGTAGTACACTCGATTTCTCCAATGAAGCTCTTCAGGCTGCTGAAAAAGGCATGAAACGAATGTTTCAGGCTATCAAAACACTTGATACACTTCAAGCTTCTGAAAGTTCGAATGTAGATGTATTTCAGTACAGAAGACTGTGTTATGAAGCCTTGAATGATGACTTCAATAGTCCGATGGTAATCGCTCATCTGTTTGATGCAGTGCGGATTATTAATTCGGCAAATGATAAGAAAGAAAATCTGACAGTTGCTGATATTGCAGAGTTAAAAGATGTATTCAACACGTTTATTTTCCAGGTGTTAGGTTTAGAAGATGAAACGTCGGGGAATCAGGCTGAACTGATTGACGGGTTGGTGAATATGGTACTTGAACTGCGTGTTCAGGCTAAAGCGAACAAGGATTATGCAGCTTCTGATCGTTTGCGCAATGCTCTTAATGCTTTTGGAATCACAGTTAAAGATAGTAAAGACGGTTCAACCTGGAGTTTCGAAGGATAGTAAATATTATCAATGTGAATTATAAATTATTCCGGATTTAGTCTGGTCTAGCATACTTTTGAACGATTTTTTAAAATAACAAACCGATGAAATCAATTTTGAAAGGAATTACCCTGCTACTTACCGTTTCTGCACTGTTTTTAACATCATGTGAAGGTAAAAAAAACAAGTCAGAAGCAACTTCTGCTGAAGAAAATAAAGTGGCAATAAATACTTCGTTTCCACAATTAAATGCCGATTCAGCGTTTCTGTTTACAAAAGCACAGCTTGAGTTTGGCCCCAGAGTTCCGGGAACAGTCGCTCACGAAAAGTGTGCAAGCTATCTCGAAAAAACGATGAGAAAATATGCTCCCACTGTAATTGTTCAGAATTTTGAGATGAAAGCCTGGAATGACAAAATGATGAAGGGAAAAAACATCATCGCATCTTTTAATCCAGAAAGCAACAATCGCATTTTCTTATCAGCACATTGGGATTCACGCTTTGTAGCAGATCATGACCCTAATCCGGCAAATCATAATAAACCAATTGACGGAGCAAATGATGGTGCCAGTGGAGTGGGGGTTTTACTTGAAGTTGCCCGCATTCTGAAACTGCAGAATCCTGCAATAGGTGTTGATATTATTCTTTTTGACCTTGAAGATCAGGGAGAACCCCAGGGTACTGATGCCGAAGGACGTGATAACTGGTGTTTGGGGTCTCAATTCTGGGCTCAAAATTTTCATAAACCAGGATATCAGGCTAAATATGGTATTCTACTGGATATGGTGGGTGCGAAAAATCCATATTTTACGATGGAACAAACATCGATGTATTATGCTCCCGATATCATGAAAAAAGTTTGGGATATTGCCGCAAAAATTGGGTATGAAAGCTATTTTTCTACTCAGCAGACTTCCGGAATTATTGATGATCACTTGTATATCAACCAAAAAGCAAAGATTCCGACTATTGATATCATTCATTGGGATGCGACTACCGAATCACACTTTTATCCCTACTGGCATACAGTGGAGGATAACCTTTCAAAAATAGATCTCAAAACGCTCGAAATTGTAGGGAAAACATTGCTAACAGTAATCTATAACGAAAAATAGTTGTCCTTGATCTTTAATAGATAGAGAAACAATGATTTAAAGAACTAAAAGAGTCATGCTCTTTTAGTTCTTACACGTATTTCGTGAAAAACACCTTCAACAACCGTGCACTCAAGAATAATTAATACCTTTGAATAACTTTTTGTGATGTCAATTGTTAGATGTAAGTTATTGGCATTCAGTGATTATAAATCTTTAAATATAAAATATTATGGCAAAGACCAAAGTAGCAATCAACGGATTTGGCCGGATCGGACGCATTACTTTCCGCAGCCTGTTGAAACGTGATAACATTGAAGTTGTCGCCATTAATGATTTAACAGATGCTGCAACTCTGGGTTATCTGTTAAAGTATGATTCTGTTCATGGCAGATTTGATGGTACCATCTCTGTAGATGGGGATCATTTGGTAGTTAACGGTCAGCGCATTCGCGTTTATGCTGAAAAAGACCCAGTAAATTTACCTTGGGGCGTTTTGGGTGTTGACGTAGTGATTGAGTCAACCGGTATTTTCCGTACTCGTGAAAAAATGTCAAAACATATTCAGGCAGGTGCGAAAAAAGTTGTTCTTACCGTTCCTTCTGATAACAAGGACGACGTAGATGCAACCATCGTTTTGGGCGTAAACGATTCTGTATTAAAACCTGAGATGCAGTTTGTTTCAAACGCTTCCTGTACCACCAATTGTTTGGCCCCGGTAGCAAAAGTACTTCACGAAAACTTTGGAATTGTTCGTGGTTTGATGAATACAATTCACTCATACACCAATGACCAGATGATTCTGGATTTACCGCATAAAGACCTTCGTCGTGCGCGTGCTGCAGGAGTTTCGATCATTCCGACCAAAACAGGTGCTGCGAAAGCAGTAGGCCTTGTTTTGCCTGACTTAGCAGGAAAACTTGATGGTTTTGCAATGCGTGTTCCTACTCCGGATGGATCAGTGGTTGATTTAACGGTGGAATTATCACGTAATGTAACCAAAGAAGAAATCAATGCAGCAATGAAAGTCGCTGCAGAAGGTCAGATGAAAGGGATTCTTCAATATGTTGAAGAACCAATTGTAAGCATTGATATTGTTGGGAATCCTCACTCTTCGATTTTCGATTCACAACTTACTCAGGTAATGGGTGGAAACATGGTAAAAATTGTTTCCTGGTATGACAATGAATTTGGTTATTCAAATCGCGTTGTTGATCTCGTTTGTAAAATAATGGGATAATATTCCCGTTTAAAATAACAGTGAGACCCTCTGCTACAGAACCAAAGCAGGGGGTTTTTCTTGATGGAAACAGTTTGTGTTAAGAATGAATCTTATACCAATGTGAATTCTAATTAATACAGAGTCATTTGGGTATTACGCCTCCAAATCACACAAGTACCATCAATTTTAACTACTTTTGTCAACTTAATTTGTATCAGTAACGCATGACACCACACCCGGGAAATCTCCTGAGACAAATAAACTCACCAGAAGACTTACGAAAACTCTCTGTTTCAGAACTCACCGAAGTTTGTTCGCAGGTGAGACGTTTTATTATTGATGCAACTTCAACCAATCCTGGTCACCTTGCAGCAAGCTTGGGTGTTGTTGAGCTTACGGTTGCATTACATTATGCGTTTAATACTCCTGACGATCGATTAATCTGGGATGTAGGGCATCAAGCATATGCCCATAAAATTTTAACAGAGCGTCGCGATCTGTTTTATTTAAATCGTACGTATAACGGGATCAGTGGTTTCCCACGAATGAGTGAAAGTAAATATGATGCATTTGGCACCGGACACTCTTCAACCTCAATATCAGCAGCACTAGGAATGGCTGTTGCGTCTGCAATGAAAGGAGAACATTATCGTCAGCATGTAGCCATTATTGGTGATGGTTCTATG
Source organism: Bacteroidales bacterium (assembly GCA_963667975.1). Classification (GTDB taxonomy): domain Bacteria; phylum Bacteroidota; class Bacteroidia; order Bacteroidales. The sequence goes on along the minus strand of OY764079.1, from coordinate 934,957 downwards.
ACTGCCGGAATGGCGTTTGAGGCGTTAAATCATGCCGGAGTTTCAAAGACCAATATTCTTGTGATTCTAAATGATAACGGAATTGCGATAGATAAGAATGTCGGAGCTCTCAATGAGTATCTTACAAAAATAACCACTTCGTTTACGTATAATCGTTTTCGTCATAATTTATGGCATCTGATGGGAGGTGGAAGTCGTCATGGTCGCCGTTCGCGTTCGTTTGTTCGAAAAATTAGTGGTGCATTGAAATCATCCATATTGCATAAAAGTAATTTATTTGAATCATTGAATTTTAGATATTTTGGTCCGGTTGATGGCCATGATACCTCAAATCTGATTGATATTTTGAACCATTTAAAACATATCCCAGGACCCAAGCTTTTACACGTAATTACCAAGAAAGGTAAAGGTCTCGAAAAGGCAGAGCTGGAACCCACTCTCTACCATGCACCAGGTACATTTGACCGGAATACAGGAGAGATTATCCGCAAAGAATGTGCACATAAAATTGCCCCCAAATATCAGACTGTATTTGGCAGGACAATTATTGAGCTTGCGGAAATGAACCAGAAGATTGTAGGGGTAACGCCTGCCATGCCAACAGGTTGCTCTTTGAATCTGATGATGGAAAAAATGCCTGATCGTGCATTTGATGTGGGGATAGCGGAACAACATGCGGTTACATTTTCGGCAGGACTTGCTGCACAAGGGATGATTCCCTTTTGCAATATCTACTCTTCATTCATGCAGCGTGCATATGATCAGGTAATTCATGACGTAGCTCTGCAAAATCTACCTGTGGTTTTCTGTCTCGACAGAGCTGGAATTGTAGGCGAAGATGGCGCAACACACCACGGTGTGTTTGATCTTGCTTTTTTCCGGCCAATTCCAAATCTTACCATAGTGTCGCCTCTCAATGAACAGGAACTTCGCAATATGATGTACACCGCTCAATTGAAAGGGAAAGGTTCTTTTGTAATTCGTTATCCTCGTGGGCGTGGAGTGATGACTGATTGGAAAACTCCTTTTGAAGAACTCGAAATAGGAAAGGGGAGGATGCTGAAAAACGGGAAAGATATTGCCATAGTTTGTTTGGGACATCCCGGCAATTTTGCACTTAAGGCCTCGGAAATACTTGCAGAACGAGGCATTGAGCCAGGGATAGCAGATATGCGTTTTCTGAAACCAATTGATGGAGAATTGCTGCATCAGGTTTTTCAAAACTATTCCGAAATAATTACCCTCGAAGATGGTGTAATTGAAGGAGGATTAGGCAGTGCCATTCTTGAATTTGCAAATGATCATCGTTATAAAAATAATATAACCCGTTTAGGTGTTCCTGACAGATTTATTGAACAGGGGACTCCCGGTGAACTTTATAAAGAGTGTGGTTACGATACGGAACAGATCGTTCAAACCATACTTTCTATCAGAAATAAATAAACCTCAATACCATAACACAATGAAATTCAGAGCAGAAATTGATGTAATGCCATTGAAAGCCTTGCTAGACCCACAGGGAAAGGCTGTAACGCACAGTATGACTAATATTGGGTTACCCGAAATCACCAACGTGCGAATAGGAAAGCATATCAGTATGGAAGTAGAAGCTTCCAGCGAGAAGAAAGCATCGGAAATGGTTGATAAAGCGTGTAAAGAACTTTTGCACAATCCAATCATGGAAAGCTATGAGTTCAAACTAGTGAAAGAATAAAATATCAATAGAATAAGGGGCTGCCTGAAAAGCCCCTTTCTTTTTCGAATTAAAATTCCTTTATAATCGTGAAAACTGCATGATGGAGGATTTGAAGTTCCTGTTATAATATTTCGCTGGTTTCGTTCTTTTGTGCTTTACTCATCATTAACACGAATATATTTTACAGTTAATCAGCAATATTAGTTTTCTTTCAGCCAGATTTCCAATGTTTTTAGAATAGCCGGATTGAAATTCTTCTTGCGGTAAGCACCGTTTGTCCAGTTTTCGACAGCCTGTTTCATAGATTGATTATATGTGAAAGCATGATCGGAATTGGGGATTGAAACAAACTTACCATTTCCGGGATGGTAATGGTTTATAATATCAGCAACCCATTCATGATCTGTTCTGCTGAAAGCCACAAAGTCATTTTCTCCCCAGATTGCAAGAGCTTTTCCACTATATTCTGCCCAGCCTTTAATCAAATTTACATCCTGAAGTTGTTGCCAGAACTTGTAATTTCTCCCTGACATCTTATCCGGTATATTCGGATTCCATTGCCATTCCTGTTGCAGGTATGCATACATTGAGCTATCTTTTGCAAGTTCTACCAGACTTTTTTTATCGATAAGAAACTCATAGTTAAATTTCAGTCTTGATAAAAAATTTGCCTGATTATCAACATAATCTTCTCCGGCGTAAATTTGCTGAAAGCGGGCTTGCTCTATAAAATATTCGAACCAGGAACGGGTTACGGTTCCATAAACCGCTATTCCCTTGGCTTCGGGGATGCGCTTTATTAAGGGCGCAATTACACCTCCCATCGAGTGACCAAAAATGTGAATCTGTGATGTATCTAAAAATGAATATTTGGGAATAGTTTGGTAAGCGGTTTCAAATGCATTTAATTCAGTATAGAAATCAATATCTTCACAAGCAGCAGTTCCAGTACAATCGCCCATGCCTGGTTTTTCAGTTTTAAAAACAGCGTATCCTTTTTTTACCAACTCAACGATGATTTTTTCATAGGGATTATCCGGACCAAGATTATCTATGCTAACGCAGGTATAGCCTTGAATAAAGAAGATTACAGGTGCTTTTTTTACCCCTTTTGGAGTAACAATGATGTTGCGAAGAAATCCCCCCTGAAATGGTATTTCGTCGTAAACTACATCGGCAAAATCGTAATTGTCTTTGGATGGGCTTAATATTTTACTTTTCGTTTTCATCAAAGTCCCATTTCTAAAGAATTCGAAATGAATCTCATCCCCTTCTTTCATTTTAGAAATCAATTGTAGAAACATTCCCTTGCTGGTGATTTTCTGATTGTTGATATTGATCAGGATATCACCACACTGCAATCCTGCTTTTTTCCCGGTCCCACCGTCCAAAACGGTCTGAATCAGGATGCCATAAGTTTCCGTCATTTGATTCGCTTTCGCGATAGAATCATTTACATTTATCAAAGCCGTTCCCATAAACGCTCTGCGGCGAATATGCTGGCTGTTTACCGTTGTTGAGAGCAACAGGTAAATTCCGGTTAAAATCACTAACTTTTTCATGCTACAAAGAAATACCATAAAAAGTGATGGTGTATATTTTTTTCGACAAAACGACCATTTGAAGTATTGTAAATTTCTTGTAAGAAGAATACCCCTGAACTCAAAACAAACCTGAAATATAATATTGATTCTACTATAAATTTTCTAGGATGTAGAAATTGCCATTGAAATGACATTTAATTTGTCATATAGAGATTAATCCATAATGAATCTTCCCTGAAAAAACCTGTAGGACCTATAACACGATTACGGTTTTTATGATTATTTAAAGTTAGAATTTGATAAAAAACGATACAATATGGAGTTCAACCTTTCATTTTCTTTTTCCAAAAAGGCAATATACTTCTCTTGGATATGCTTATTTTCAAGATCTTGTGATGAGCTTGTTGATGTTTGCTGAAGGGTAAGGTTTTTCGAATCAGAATTAAAGTCGTTTGTTAGGACAAGAGAAGCATCAAAATCAAGTAATTGAATTACGTTAATATTTAGAAGTGAAGCAATTTGAAGCAACCTGTTTAGCGAAACATCTGTTTCGCCTCTTTCAATCTTGCTATAACCGCTAGAAGAAATTTCTAATTCGGCAGCCATGAATTCCCGGGTAATGCCCTTTAATTCTCTGAACCGCTTGATGTTTGAGTAGATGTTAATGGTCTTCATTTGTGTGGATTTTTGTATCACACAAATGTAAATAATAAGTTAAATAATATTACAACTATGAGTTGTATTTTACAACTGTTGGTTGCAAAATACAACTCATAGTTGTAGTGTTATTTGCAAAATAAATTACATACGTTAGAACTGAATTGTATTTTGTATATTTTATTGTAATATTCTAATGCGTTACGTATTAAAAATATAACGGATTACATATGTATTTCACATCCGAATAGTCTAAGATCGACAAAGCTTAATGTTGGTTTTCTCTGTATTATTATTCTGTAAATAATGTTTAAATTATTGATTATAAGGAATATGGAAATGATATTATCAGCTTATTTCCAGCATATTTTTTTACAAGGTACAATATCTGTATCTTAATAGATGAATAAAAAGATACAAAAATCGATATTCTATTGATGGAGGCATAAATATTATTAAGATAAGAAATATATTTATTCCTAAAGATATCAATGAAGTCAGTGTATAGTTCATTTTCAATTCGGATGATTATGCTAAATGGTTTTTGTAAAATTGATTTTTTCGAAAAATCAGATCGTCTATGTTCGAAATCAGACAGCGAATTAATCTGTTTTGACAATTAAAAATAGATTCAGTTTAGTTGCTTCGGGCTTTCTTTGTAATATCCTTTGGGGATTTCATCATTTCAACAGTATGGATACTTTCATCAAGAAGCGATGTCTTTGAGTAATGAATGATTGTTGTTATTTCGTTTTTCTTTCGGTATGTGTTTATCTGTTTCACAATTAGCAGAATTAAGTTGAATCTGGCTTTTACAAGAAGAGTTCCCAGATGAAGAAACTATATTAATTGGTGTTCTTTTATCCCTAAAGTTTTTTACTCTTTAGCTAAGTGTGTAATGCCCTGTAACTCAATATGATTTTCCATTTTGTATGTAATAATATTATTTGTATGAATATCAATTTGCTAAAAACAGAGGAGAAGATATACCTGTTAGCAGATTAATTTCAAACATCTTAAGGCCATTTTTTTAGAAGTATCTCTGATTTTTTGTACGAAGCAAATACAGTCTTGACTTTTGTTTCCCTGACTTTAATCAGAAAGAAAAAACATCAGAAAAATCAATGAGTACAAATAAAAGATTACCAATAGACATTTCTAAGGTTATTGTAATAAAGAAGACAGATTCAGAATTAATGTCATCATTCAATATGGGAGGAATACAAACAAATTGTGTTACGCCAGTTCTTCAGATTAAGGTCGCGGGCTTAAAGAAATATCCGTTTACACCTTAATATTATATCATCTTCAAAAAATTTCTGATTATACAGGGATGAATACATAAGAAATTAGATTTGATCAACAGAATTATATTTTAATTAAATAGATATTATATGATTTCAGTATGTGCTTTTTGCCTTATATAACTGCAAATTGTATGTTAATTGACATTTGACAACTGAGAAGGAAAAATTACAACTGTGAGTTGCAAATTACAACTGTGAGTTGCAATGCTTCTATGTAATGAGCTGTATATTTGGATGATAAATATTCATAAGCAATAAAATAATTATGTTGAACGGAAAAATTACAATGTATTTTTAAGTAAAGATGAGGTTGAATTATTGTTTTGTCATTGTGAAATATTAATTAAATTATTAAAACAAGGGGAGATAACAATGCATAGCAGTCGAAATGATGTAATTCTATTTATCAATACATGTGTTTTTCATCAATACATGTATTTGTAGATTAAAATAATATATAATTATGAAATATATATATGATAAACTATTTAAAACATATAATTAAATAAAGAAATAAACTTTATATTAGGATGTATAATAAAAGAATAATATTAAAAAAATTTACAATAGGATTATTATTGCAACTAATCATTTTCTTCATGCTGGAAGAAACGAGATGTCAGGGAGTGAAGATCTTGCCGAAGACGAATATAACGGTAAATGCGGGAACTGCTTTTAAGGTGATGAGCGGGGAACTGCAAATAATATCGGATGCTACCGGAGATGCATCACTGATTGATTTTGGTACGGTATCGTATGGAAATGGTACTGCAAAAGTTCAACGCTACCTTAGTTGTGGTAAATGGCATTTAATTTCTTCTCCTGTTGTAAATGCTGTATCAGGGATGTTTACAGGTAACTTTTTAAAGTATTATAATGAACCTACGGCACAGTATATCGGGATAACAGCTTTAAATACGATACTAACTTCTGGCAAAGGATATTTGTTTTGGAATACCGGAACCGGTTATTCTACGAAAGTGTTTTCGGGAGTTACAAATACCGGGAACATAACCTTTAATTATACAAAAACAACAGACGGGTGGAATTTAGCCGGTAATCCGTACCCTTCGGTATTGGATTGGGATTTAGTAACTCCGACCCTTCCGGCAACAGTCAATGGTAGCATATCACTGTATGATCCGTTAACCAATACCTATAAATATTACATTATGGGAGGTGGTGCCGCCAATACGGCAACGCGTTATATTTCATCCGGTCAGGGATTTTTCATACAGGCAATCAGTTCTGGAAGCCTTATCCTTACCAATATGATGCGTATCCATAGCAATACGCCGTCATTTTATAAAAGCGCATCATCCGATCCAATGCTGTTACTCAAGATAAGCGGCAACAACATTACAACCCAAACGGCACTTCGTTTCAGTAATGGTGCTACTTCCAATATTGACAGATTGATGGATATGTGTAAAATAATGGAAACAACTCCACAAGTGCCGGCTCTTTATACAGTATGTCAGGGTGAAAAGATGGTACTTAACTCTCTTCCTCTTTCATATATAGATGCAGATGTAACGATTCCGGTTTATTTTGAAGCAGGAGTGGGAGGAAATTACCAGATAGATGCATCCGAAATGGAAGGGGTAGATCCATCTATATCTATCTATTTAGAAGATATCCCTGAAAACTATATTCAGAACCTGCGTTTAAATTCACAGTATAGCTTTACGTATAACACAGCAGGACAGGTTCGTAACATGCTCATCCACTTCAAGAACAATGCTACGGGGGTTGATGGAACAGAATCATCCCAAAGTGGGGTTATATGCTATAATATAAAAAATCAATTGCATGTAAACTTTACTCCTGAATTATTTGGCAACAGAGAGGTAAAAGCCAATATCGAAGTATATACGCTAACCGGACAACAAATTTATAATACAACAACCCATCAGTTTACGAATGCTATTTTGCTAACGCCGGAAGCCAGAGCCATTTATTTGGTTAAAGTAACCTATAATAATAGAGTATATGTAAAGAAAATAGTCTTGTAAAAGGAAGAAATGGAAAAAGATACAGAAGAGTAGAAGGAAAAGGGTACGGAATCGTACCCTTCTTCTGCCTCAGAATTAGCACATTCTCAGCTTCTGACTTTTATCCTTCTTTCACCAATTAAAAAACACAATCAAAAAATAAATAAGATGAGAAAGTACATAAAGACAATAATTTTTGTGGTAAGTATCACTCTGGCAACAGTAACGTATTCACAGCCCTTGCCAAACGGAGATCCTGGCAGTAATGGAGATACCCCGGTAGGAGGACAGGCATCAGCAGATGGCGGTCTTCCTATATTGTTATTGGCAGGAGTCGCTTATGGAGTAGTGAACTTCAGGAAAAAGAATACAACACTTTTAGAAATGAAAGAATAAATAAAATTCATAAACATGAGAAAACTATTACTGATTTCAATCATATTATCTTTTTTGACAGGAAATTCTTGGGGGCAAACTCCATCCATCAGTTATCCATTAGTTGAGGTGTTCGCAACCGGGATATCTGTCACATTAATTCCATTGAATAGCGGGAGAGTAATGTCGAATTGGAGTGTAAGCAGTCAATGGCTCCCGAATTTGGATTTTAATGGTGACTTGGGGAATACCAGAGGAGTCCCTAATTTTCCTAAGCAATAGTAATGGTTGGCAGGGAAGATTATTTTTCTCCTGCTACCTTTTTTAGTATAAAACATCGAAAAAAACGAGAAGGAGAAAACGATATGCAAACAAGAAGATCCGAAAAGGGGATAGCCGTAGCGATAATACTGCTATTCATTTCGATAAGCGCAGGGGCGCAGAGTTTCAATTACACGATTCAGAATGCGGTACAAACATCCGACAAGACGATAGAGTTTGATTTGTACTTACAGAACACGGATCCTGGGACAACGATCCAGATAGCCGCGGTACAGGCGGGGATAACCGTGAATTCGATGTTGTCCAACGGGGGAACGATAACGGCCTCGTTGGTATCCGGGATGTCGGAGATGAATTCGAGTCCGGATCAGAGGCCGTCCTCGATAACCTTTGCGACCAATTGCGTAAAGATAGCGTCGAAGCCCTATCCGGGATGTGGGAATGGGACGATAATGAGTACAACCGCTCCCGGGACACGTCTATGCAGGGTAAGATTGACAAACACGGTAGCCTTTGCAGGTGTCCAGCCGAACTTAACCTTTGTGTTTGGGGTACCGTATCCGACCAAGTTTTTTTGGTATAAACTGGATTGTTCAGGGAATGCACAGTTAATCACTGATGCGACCAATTGCCTGAATTTAACGGGGAATTCGGCCATAAACACTACAGAATGGACGGGAGCAACAAGTAGCGATTGGAGTACAGCCTCAAACTGGAGCTTTGGCTTGCCATTAACAACGGCCAGTGTAACAATATCAGCCACGGCCAATAATCCGGAATTATCCACAACGGCCATCGTAAACGATTTAACCGTAAATAGTGGAGCCTCAGTAAACATCGCCTCCAATGGTCACCTGACAGTAAGTAACACCTTAACGAACAATGCCGGAACAAGCGGTTTGGTAATCAAAAGTGATGCAAGCGGAACCGGAACCCTGCTCAGTAACAGCAGTGGGGTACAAGGTAAGGTACAAAGTTATCTGAGCAGTAGTAAATGGCACCTGATTTCCTCTGCGGTATCTAATGCAGTATCGGGAATGTTCATGGGGAACTATTTAAAGTATTACAATGAAGCGACCTCAGCGTATGTAGGGATCAATCTCACAACTACGCCGTTAACACCTGGGAAAGGGTATTTATATTGGAATACGGGTACAGGCTATGCGACAAAGGAATATAGCGGACTTCTCAATGCAGGAGATGTGAGTTTTAGTTATACAAAAACGACAGATGGCTGGAATCTGGCAGGGAATCCATACCCGTCGGTGTTGGATTGGGATTTAGTAAGCCCAACCCTTCCGGCCACGGTCAATGGCGGGGTATCGATGTATGATCCGATAACCAATACGTATAAGTATTACATCACAGGAGGCGGAGCAGCCAATACGGCGACGCAGTATATCTCCCCGGGACAAGGCTTTTTTGTACAGGCCACGGGATCAGGAAGCATGACATTAACCAATGCGATGCGTAGTCATGACGGGGCCCCCTCTTTTTACAAAAGTGCCTCAAACGATCCGATGTTATTGCTCAACGTAAGCGGGAATAACATCACCACCCAAACGGCAGTTCGCTTCAGTACCGATGCAACCACAGGAATCGACAGGATGATGGATATGTGTAAGATAATGGAATTTAAGCCACAGGTACCGGCACTATATACCAAAAGTGAAGGGGAGAAGATGGTCCTCAATACGCTACCACTTTCCGATATAGAGAATGATATAACAATTCCTGTATATTTTGAGGCAGGAGTAGGGGGTAATTACCAGATAGATGCATCCGAGATGGAGAGCATTCAACCATCTGTATCTATATATCTGGAAGATATCACCGGAAACCACATTCAGGATCTTCGATTAAATCCACAGTATATCTTTCTGTATGATAGCACAGAACATGTACGGAATATGCTTATTCATTTTAAGAATAGTGCAACAGGCATAGAAGGCACAGAATCAACCGGAGGCGGAGTCATATGCTATAATGAAGGAGATCAACTGTATGTAACCTTCACGCCGGAAGCATTTGGCGATAAAGAAGTGAACGCCCACATAGAAGTACAGACACTGACGGGTCAGCAAATATACAAAACCACAAGCAGCAGCCTGGTTAACAGGATAGATTTAAGTTCAGTAGCGAGATCCGTATATCTTGTGAAAGTAACTTATAAGAATCAGGTTTACGTGAAAAAGATAATCTTATAAAAAAGTGAGAAGTGAAACGTGAAAAGGAGTCAGAAGCTCTTTTCACGCTTCACACATAAAAAACAAACGAAATGAGAAAGTACATAAAAGCACTACTGTTTGCGGTAAGTATAACGCTGACAACGGTAGCATATTCGCAACCCTTACCAAATGGAGATCCGGGAAGTAATGGCGATACCCCGGTAGGAGGTCAGGCGCCTATTGATGGTGGTCTCCCAATATTAATTCTAGCCGGAGTGGTTTACGTAATAATAAATAAGTATCAAAAAAGCAGAATTGAAAGAAGAGAAGCAAAGGAACGCATTAGATGCTGATTTTACAATAAGCGAAACAAGGTCTCCTTGTTGAACAGTTATGGTTTAAGCTAAGGGAGATCAACAGAACAAGAATAAACATGGAAATGTAATTATTATGCAGCGCAGGCAAAAGAAATGCTCTATGATTATGAAAACAAAAATTTATACCGTTATATTAATTATTTTTTGTGTAGTGAATAATCTTGGGGCGCAAGACTCTGGAAACGAGAGTTATAAATTCACTGACAATTGGTCAATTAATGTGAACTTTGGATCTTCTCTCTTTTGGGGAGATTTAAGGGTGAATGATGTGTGGCCGGTTGACAAAAATCAAAACGAACGTAAATGGGCATATGGTATAGTTTTAGGGAAACGCATTAATCCGTTACTCGAAATCAGAACACAGTTTTTATTCGGCGAACTTTCGGGTACTAAACGAACCGAAAAACAGTATTTTAATACGGATTACCTAGAGTATAATATTCATACTACGTTCGATTTTGTAAATTTAATTTACGGGTATAAGCCCGATAGGAAACTTAATTTCTACGCGCTGCTGGGTGTTGGTTCGTTTCAGTATCGTTCCATCAAACGGGAGCTTGGTACTCAGAAGATATTGGCAACAGCAGGTTGGAATACAAATGCCACGGTTAAAGAAAATTATATGTCGGAACTTGTCTTTCCGCTGGGATTAGGAGGCCGGTTTAGTATCGACCGTAGATTTTCCGTTACGGGCGATGTTATCTGGAAATACACGAACACCGATTTAATCGATTTAACCGAAGGTAAGTCAAAACATGATCTATATTCCTATATGTCATTAGGCGTTACCTACCGTTTCAATTTTAGCAGGAATAACCGTGAAATGTTTAAAAAGGAATCGGGTTCAACGGCCGCAAAGAAAAACTGTGATAAAGTTTATGTTTTCATGAATACGAAATTAGATTCTATAGGCAATGAAGTAAAAATAGCACAAAACAATGCTAAAAATCTGGAAGCAGAAAATAATCGTGTAAACAAAAGCCTCGACAGCCTTAAAAACCTTAATATCGAAAAAGAAAATAAACTGAAACAGCTTCAGGCAGATCTTAACACAAAGAGTAACGATACAGACCCAATCGGCAATAAAGCAACAAATGCTTTTGCGAATCTTCAGGGAGAAGGATTGATAATTTATACGAAAGATGGCAAAGTATATATATCAATGGATGAGAAGCTTTTATTTGCACCGGGTAGTTGGAACTTATCGGAAGAAGGAATAAAAGCACTTCATAAGCTTGCTCAGGTACTTGAAAAATACCCGAATGTAAATGTCATGATCGAAGGACATACAGATAATATAGCATTCAATGGTTCCAGCCAGATTAAAGATAACTGGGATCTAAGTGTTATGCGTGCAACGGCAATAGCAAAAATTATTCTTAAAAATGCCAACATTGATGCACAAAGAATCACTGTTTCCGGCCATGGAGAATTTTTGCCAATCGTTCCTAATAATTCAAAAGAAAATCGTGCAAAAAATCGCCGGACAGAAATAATCCTGATTCCTAAATAAGATGGGTGATTGAAGATTATGGATAAACAGACAATTCCTTCAAAAAGTTAGAAGACAGAAACATGAAAAAGAACCATCAATCTGATATGTAAAAAGAACCAAATACAAACAATAATTCAAAATCTATAAACAACCAATAAATATGAAAAAAGGATTACTTCTCCTGGCCTTTATTATTATTATGATTTTAGTACTTTTCTTAGTAAACGGTGCATTTGCAGCGATTATTCGAACAACTCAAATAGGTGTCAGTAACTTTCAATTACAGGAGATATTACCTGTAAGGATCGTTTAACGAGCTTAAACGCTAGAAGCCTTAGTTATTTCCTATAATAATCAGGGATCTGTAAAAAATAGTCTTTTAAGATGAAAAGTATAGAGTAGAGGATACAAAACACACTCAAACAAATAAATAAAATGAGAAAGCACATAAAAACAATACTATTTATAATAAGTATGACCGTTACAACCGTGGTTTATTCACAACCATTTTCCAATAAGGAATTAAAGGATAATGGAAATGTTGCAAAAGAAGAATCTGCACCAATTTCGATGGAAGATTCGTTTCCCATTGGCGGAGGTCTTGCCGTAATATTCCTGACGGGGGTACTTTGTGGTGGAGTTTCTATGTTTCGGAACGAAGAATTAAATAATAAGTCAATATTATAAAAATATACTGTGATTTTCCCGGGTTGAAAGTTCGGGATACAGAATAATTCAATGAACCCATTACAGAAGTATTTGATAAGGTGCTAACCGTTTAGTAATGATACCCACAATCGGGCGATACTGAATAGGAGTCTTAGTGTTTCTCCGCCCAGTAAATGGGAAAAATCCGAAATTAAAAGATATGAATCGATGAATAATATAGTGAAATTCAGCGAGATGGAAGAGTGGATCGTTACGCTGCGAGACGTAAAGGTGATTTTGGATAGCGATGTGGCTGTTCTTTACGGTGTGGAAATAAAGCAGATAAACGAAGCGGTAAAGAATAATCCGGAAAAATTCCCGGAAGGATATATATTTTATTTGTCTGACGATGAGTGGTTGGAATTGAAGTCGAAATTTCCAGTTTCAATCAACGGCGAGGATGTTAAATTGCCAGATGCTTTTTCCGAAAAGGGTTTTTATATGCTGGCAACCATATTGAAAAGTGATAAAACCGTTCAAACTGCTATTGACATGGTGGAAACATTTATTAAAATCAGGGAACTTACGCGCGTGTTGTCAGAATTGTCAAACACCAACGACGATCTTAAACAGGAATCGCTCATGGAAGAAAGTAGCGAAATACTTGCTGATTTGCTGGGCGACGATATTTCCATAAGTGATATCGAAACGGGTAGGGAATTCAATTGTGCTGTTTTTAATCCGAATATGCAGTTAAACGAAAACATAAATAATGAGGCAGAATGGTCGGAGAAAATAGGGCCATTTCCGGTACTAACCTATTTTGCAGGTTTGTGCAAAAATTAGCAGCCGAAATAAATATGTTTGCGTATGATTAATTAACAATGAAAAAGAGTATACCAATTTGCGAGATGTAATGATTTAATTTTTTCATTATCAATAGATTTTAATACTTCTACCTGTCGATATTATACCAAAGATGACTTGGGATTGATTAAAGATTCACTTTGACGTTACAAATAAAAATATGTTTGGTTTGCTGGTTATAACCTGAATTTTAACATTAGGACTTAACCTTAAGTTTAATGGATCCAGTATTGCGTATGAATATAATTACAGATACATCATTTCGTTAAATTAGAAATAGAATTATGTTTTAATATATATAATTTTAATATATATATTAAACACAATTATAATGAGCTATTGTTTGTATTGTCAGAAGAGTTAATTTGTAACGGAAACATTATCAATTGATAGCAAAAATGTAAAAAAACAACTTATAGTTGTAAAAAACAACTTATAGTTGTTTTTTACAACTATAAACTATACTAAAAGTCTTTTAAAGCATAGTATTTTTATGACGATAATATTTGTCTTAAAACTAAAAAAGTCACAAGGGCTAAATGTAAGACAACACATCACAAATACACACATAAGCAGAAAGTATTTAAAAGTATGAGGATAGTACTTGTAATATGTTTTCTAATAGTTTTTGAGGAACTATTAAATGCTCAGGTAGTAATCAACCGAACAGGCGACAATCCACATCCCGATGCAATGCTGGATATACAGGATACCACGAAAGCATTAATTATCCCCCGCATAGCCTTGAGGAGTACCGTTTTAAGCACTCCTTTAAATAGTTTTGCCGCCGGGATGGTAATTTACAATACCGCTACATCAGGAGTCGGTTCATCAGCAGTTACTCCCGGGCTATACTATAGCGATGGTATAAAGTGGATAAGAGCTACATCTCAAGGTCCTTTATCTGATACAAGCATCTATAATTCGGATGGGACTTTGTCAGGTAATCGTGTGGTAAAACTTCAAAATAATAATCTCACTTTTAATTCTACCAGTGGCAATTTGCTCTTTACTTCTTCAAACGGAAAAGTAGGGATAGGCACAAGCGCTCCATTGGGAACATTACACGTGAAGGGTAGCGTTTACATAGACTCACTCCAAAGTGGAGCAGTCACCGATAGTATTCTTACCGTTGATAAAACCACAGGACGTATAAGGGCGATATCTCCTGCGAACATGAACGGAGGAATCCAAAAAGTGAACTATACTGTGAGTATAAATGGGCAAACTAATTTCACCACACCGCTATCGGTTTTCAGTGCCGACAATGTCCAATTGTATCGCAATGGTATATTGATCAATTTTACAGTACCAGTAATAGGGGGAAACATTATTATAGCAGAAATACCTTGCCTCATAAACGACGAAATATTAATCATACAAAAAAATTAGCAATGATGCTATATATTTATTAACTTAAATCTAATACAGAAATGAAAAAGTTGGTATTAATTATTACAATGGTAATATTTGCAATGGGAGTTGCAAATGCTCAGAAAGTTACTCAAAAGGTAGTTGATAACAAAGGTACCATCAAGTGGGTACTCGATAGTTCAACAGCTGTAATCACGAAAGCTGATAGTACACTACTCTTTGTTACCCCCCATCAAATGGGTGATACCCTGACCAAGTTTGTAAGGTATACAGATACCGCAACAATGCTGAACCCATATTTGAATAATGTAGAAAATGGCCTTACCAAAACAGGCCAGAAGGTAGAACTGGGAGGTGCGTTAACGAAAGTAACCACGATTACGACAACCGCAGCAAACTTTTTGCAAATTACTGGATTACAAGGAGGTTCCAATACAGACAGTGTAATGGTTGTGAATCCCGCGACCGGGCAATTGAAAATTGTTTCTACCGCAACCCTGTTTAATAATCTAAAAGTTGCCAATGGTTTAACCAAAACCGGAGATTCAATCCAATTGGGAGGCAATCTGATAAAGGCAACTACTATTGGTACATCTGCATCAAATACCTTGGCGATAACGGGTTTAGAGTCAGGGTCGAAGGTTGACAGCATTTTAGTTGCCGATGCCACAAGCGGAGTTTTGAAAAGAAGGGCCACCGAAAGCCTGATGCAAAGTGGTGATGTTACGATTACAGCAACTGCAGGACAAACAACGATTACCGTAACAGATATGCCGGCAAATGCATCCAAAGTATGGGTATTCCGAAATAGCGCAAAACTGATCGCGAATACAGACTATACTACGTCAGCAGGAACGGTAACCCTTACCCCAACTTCAGAGTGGGCTGTTTTAGCAGGAGATGTTTTTGAGGTTCAGTGGGTTAAATAAAAATTTAGATATAAAAATAAGGTTGTTTAATCTGTTATTAAATAGTTTACTTTATAAATGTTATCTTGGTTGATATCGAAAATTAATGCAGTCAAATAATATAACAGGTTAAACAACCTTTATAATAGATTATTGAATGAGAGTAATAATATTAATTTATATAATATTGGCTGTTAGTATTCAGTGTTTTGGTCAGGTATTATTACTTAATCCGAAAGGAACCAGACAAAACATAGATACCAGTAAGTGGAAACTTTCGGGTTCGGATATTTATTTTAAAAATAATGGGAATGTAGGAATTGGAACAAGTATGCCTTTATATAAATTAGATATTTTTTCAAACTCAAACCCCTTACGAATTTTAACATTGCCAAATGGAAATATTTTTACGGATAGCATTATGGTTATTAATGCGGGTATTGTAAAAAAAATTCCCAATTCTTTACTTAGTAAAACAGACAGCACAACAGTCTCAAACGGGCTGAGTCTTTTGGGAAAGGATGTAAGATTAGGCGGAACATTAAGCCAATCTACCACGCTTACCCAAAACAGCAACACATTCACGATAGCAACCGGGGGCAGCAGTTTTAATATAACCGACCTAACAAACGGGACAACAAGCGATAGCTTGGTAACGGTATTAAACGGAAGCGTAAAAAAAATAGCAAATACGTATAACCCATCAATTATGAGTGTATACAGTAATACACTTAGTAACCTTAGCACTACCTATACGGCTGTTCAGTTTAATATTCAAACGATTGTAGATCCAAATTATACAATATCCGGCAATACCAATGTTACTTTTTTAACTGCCGGAACCTATCGGATTTCATATACAGCGAAAGACTCTGTGTATGCTACAACAGGTTCAACTTATTACGTATGTGATTATTATTTGAATAAAAATGGATCCAATATCTTAGGGTCAAACGGGTCTTTTACTCTTCAAAGAAGTACTTTTAAAACAAACTTAGTCATGGTGGAGGTAATAGGGGTTTTTAATCAAAATGATGTTATTAAACTGTATGGCAAAGCCTCTTCAAACTCAGTAATAAGGCAAGCGCCTTACGGGGTAAGCTTAAGAATTGAGAAAATAAGACCATAGGAAACATCTCAGATATATCATTTCTATTATATAATTTGGAATAAAATAGCGTGATGCTTGTTATATCTAATTCGAACCATGATGATTTATAACAACCTTCAGTTGTAAAATACAGTCTTCCTGTTTTCAGCAATGCAACACCCTAAAAACATTTACGCACCAAATTGTATAAATTCATCTGTTCTTCATCCATTTTGAGTAGGATGGATTTGGTGTTTTTGCTGTTTGGGAGCATATAACTGATTTGATACATATTGTGAGTAATCTCTGCAGCTTTCTTCAATGAAAGCGTTGATTGGTTTTCAAGTAAAGCTCTTTCTAATTCCTTGTACACACAATATGCCGTAAATGAAATACAAATGTGAGCCTCTATCCGTTTTCGTAACCTATGGAAAACAGGACGTATCCGGAGGTCTGTTTTTGACATTCGGAACGCTTTTTCAATATGCCAAAGGTTTTTGTAGCTATCAAAAACGGTATCATTATCCAGCTTTGTATTCGTTAAATAACCCTTTAAACCGTCCCAACAAACATCTTGAAGATACTTGTCTTTATCTATGGAAATATTGACTATCCCTTCCATTTTCAGGTATTTATTGTATCCCCGATTGTTGATATTGGCTTTGGTTAGCCTGCCCGATTTAATCCTCTTTTCGAGTCGTTTAAGCCCTTGCTCACGATTATAAAGGTCTTTAGAGGCACGTTTTTCGGAGTATTGCACAATTAGCCGACTGCCATTTGCTTTTTCAATAACAAAGAATTGGCCGTTGCTGTAACTTTGTCCTGTTATGAGGTTTCTAATCTCCTGCGGTTCGTTTTTTAGTCTTGCTCCCAAAATGTATTGGTAGTCTTTTCTTCCAATGCCTTTATGTTTTCTTTTGATAAAAGTCCACTGTCGGCAATTACCACGGGCTTATTTAAATTGAACTTTCCGGATATTTTCTCGATAAATGGTATTAGCGTATGTCCTTCGTAGGTGTTGCCTTCGTAAATATCGTAGCCTATCAAATACCCGCCAAGACCCACCAATAGTCCGATAAATATCTGCGGACATTGGTGTTTGCCGTCTTTAGAAAAACCCGTTTTGCGCAAATCATCCTCATCGGAAGCCTCAAAGTAAAGTGTTGTCATGTCGTAAAATACAATGCTCAAATTACCTCCCAATACCCGTAATGTATGATTGTAGGCTATTTGCTCGACTTGCAATTTCAGTTTGTCGTTCAACTTATCTAAAAAGCGATAAATGGAATCAACCTCAAGCGAAATTCCCTGATAGCGATAAAGATACTCTGTCGTTTTGAGCTTACTCAATGGAAATGCAAGTCGGGCTATGACCAATTGACGAAACATATCTTCGTTAATTGATTTAAAACCAATATAATCATATATCCTGCCAAAAATAAGTTCAGGACCTACCGTATGAATGTTGCTGTTGGATAACATTGCGAAGGCTTGCTCTATTTGATCATCTTGTTCTGATATAAAAAGTGAAACTTGTTGTTCCAAACGCTCTTTTTCTTGACGTGCTTGATTTTTCAACTCTTCAATATCTTGCAACATTGTTGCAGAACCTATCGTTTTGACCACCTTATATATGCCTCGTGCCTTGCTAACTATTTGAATGCTAATACTACCTGAACGATTTTTAACTTCACGTATAAACATAATATTTTTCTTGCAACACCCAAAAATAATAAATTATATTTGATTATTAAATAGTTACAGGGTGTTGCAGGAAAAATGCGGAAAACAGGAGAAAATAAGACCATAGGAAACATCTCAGATATATCATTTCTATTATATAATTTGGAATAAAATAGCGTGATGCTTGTTATATCTAATTCGAACCATGATGATTTATAACAACCTTCAGTTGTAAAATACAACCTTCAGTTGCATATTGCAACTGAAGGTTATTATAAATAGATAAAATCTTTAGTATATTTGTAAAAAGGAATATTAAAATAATGTGGTCTTCAGAGTATTTTTTTACATGTATTAATTTTTAATATTCCAATTTATCCCTACGCCTCCTTGAAAAAGGAGGCTTTTTCATAGGGGAAAAGAGATTTGATTGTCCAATAAATGAAGAAACAAGGATAAATATTATAAACAGAGGACTGAGAGTTGTAAAATACAACTGAGAGTTGTAAAATACAACTCATAGCTATTGCTTTAAGGAGGTCCATTTTACTACATTTGTAATGAGTATTAATGAAATGCAGGAAGTAGTCTTTGGTAACAACATTCATTAGTATTTTAAAAATTCAAGCCTCCTTAAATAGGGAGGCTTGAATTTTTAAAAGTAGTTGATTTTATTCGTATGTGTTTTATAATTTTTGAGAAAGGAATCATACTGTTTCTGAAAGCTTAATATAGTTTATATATACAACGCAACTTACAGTTGTAAAACGCAACTGTAAGTTGTATTTTACAACTGTAAGTTGTTGTTTATTATTATGTTAATGCTTATATTTGTATAAGATATTAAGTCCTAATATGGTTAATAATCACGACCTTGCAATCTTCCCGATTATTATTCTCTCATGTGTGTCTTAATTTTTAAAACTGAGTCATCCTTAATTTAAGAGTGACTCAGTTTTAATATTAAACAGGATGATGACGGGATAAATAGGGTTTATATATTTTTTTACAGCAGATTAACGAGGTATGGGTATTGAAAATATATTGCCGTGTAATATGTTGATTAATCTAATAACAACATACCATATTAGTGATATGTCATTATTAGATATAATTATAGCAATATTGATAATAATAAATGAAATATTAATATATACAATAATAAAAATATTAGTATATGATAATTGTGCATAAAGGCATCAGGATAGAAATATTAGAAAAGGATAGACTCAGAAATTTAATAAATGGCTTATATTACACGTATAAAGATAAATTTGTAAAATTGGTATTCGCAGAATTAATAGATGAATGCATAGTTGTTATAATGGGAGTAAATTTTAATTATCTTAAAACAGTTAAGAATCATGAACAACAAATAGAGATAAACCCCTATGAAATGGAGTTTGGTGAGTATCTAATACAAATATTCTATAAAGATGTAAGAAGCATAGAGTATGTATTAAAAATAGAAAAGAAGAACTTATGGTAATGGTTTGCCTATGAGTTTGGCCGGTTCCTGGAACCCTTTTTCCTGTTTTCCGCATTTTTCCTGCAACACCCTGTAACTATTTAATAATCAAATATAATTTATTATTTTTGGGTGTTGCAAGAAAAATATTATGTTTATACGTGAAGTTAAAAATCGTTCAGGTAGTATTAGCATTCAAATAGTTAGCAAGGCACGAGGCATATATAAGGTGGTCAAAACGATAGGTTCTGCAACAATGTTGCAAGATATTGAAGAGTTGAAAAATCAAGCACGTCAAGAAAAAGAGCGTTTGGAACAACAAGTTTCACTTTTTATATCAGAACAAGATGATCAAATAGAGCAAGCCTTCGCAATGTTATCCAACAGCAACATTCATACGGTAGGTCCTGAACTTATTTTTGGCAGGATATATGATTATATTGGTTTTAAATCAATTAACGAAGATATGTTTCGTCAATTGGTCATAGCCCGACTTGCATTTCCATTGAGTAAGCTCAAAACGACAGAGTATCTTTATCGCTATCAGGGAATTTCGCTTGAGGTTGATTCCATTTATCGCTTTTTAGATAAGTTGAACGACAAACTGAAATTGCAAGTCGAGCAAATAGCCTACAATCATACATTACGGGTATTGGGAGGTAATTTGAGCATTGTATTTTACGACATGACAACACTTTACTTTGAGGCTTCCGATGAGGATGATTTGCGCAAAACGGGTTTTTCTAAAGACGGCAAACACCAATGTCCGCAGATATTTATCGGACTATTGGTGGGTCTTGGCGGGTATTTGATAGGCTACGATATTTACGAAGGCAACACCTACGAAGGACATACGCTAATACCATTTATCGAGAAAATATCCGGAAAGTTCAATTTAAATAAGCCCGTGGTAATTGCCGACAGTGGACTTTTATCAAAAGAAAACATAAAGGCATTGGAAGAAAAGACTACCAATACATTTTGGGAGCAAGACTAAAAAACGAACCGCAGGAGATTAGAAACCTCATAACAGGACAAAGTTACAGCAACGGCCAATTCTTTGTTATTGAAAAAGCAAATGGCAGTCGGCTAATTGTGCAATACTCCGAAAAACGTGCCTCTAAAGACCTTTATAATCGTGAGCAAGGGCTTAAACGACTCGAAAAGAGGATTAAATCGGGCAGGCTAACCAAAGCCAATATCAACAATCGGGGATACAATAAATACCTGAAAATGGAAGGGATAGTCAATATTTCCATAGATAAAGACAAGTATCTTCAAGATGTTTGTTGGGACGGTTTAAAGGGTTATTTAACGAATACAAAGCTGGATAATGATACCGTTTTTGATAGCTACAAAAACCTTTGGCATATTGAAAAAGCGTTCCGAATGTCAAAAACAGACCTCCGGATACGTCCTGTTTTCCATAGGTTACGAAAACGGATAGAGGCTCACATTTGTATTTCATTTACGGCATATTGTGTGTACAAGGAATTAGAAAGAGCTTTACTTGAAAACCAATCAACGCTTTCATTGAAGAAAGCTGCAGAGATTACTCACAATATGTATCAAATCAGTTATATGCTCCCAAACAGCAAAAACACCAAATCCATCCTACTCAAAATGGATGAAGAACAGATGAATTTATACAATTTGGTGCGTAAATGTTTTTAGGGTGTTGCATTGCTGAAAACAGGATTGGTATTCGCAGAATTAATAGATGAATGCATAGTTGTTATAATGGGAGTAAATTTTAATTATCTTAAAACAGTTAAGAATCATGAACAACAAATAGAGATAAACCCCTATGAAATGGAGTTTGGTGAGTATCTAATACAAATATTCTATAAAGATGTAAGAAGCATAGAGTATGTATTAAAAATAGAAAAGAAGAACTTATGGTAATGGTTTGCCTATGAGTTTGGCCGGTTCCTGGAACCCTTTTTTATACATGGGCTTATATTGCTATGAATGGCAGAAAACATGGTAAAATAATTATATGTTTTGATTTGCAATAAATGAAGTTGTTAAAGACTACGGTAAAAGGGGAATACCATATCTGTTGAAATATTAATTTTTTCCAAATTATCACAGACGTATGAAAGTATGAAAAGAGAGATATGTTTCGTTTTCTGGACTTACTGCAGTACATTAAAATACATCAAGATTTATATTAAGAGATATGGAACAAAATTAAAAAGGCTTCCTTTTCATTTTAGAGGAAGCCTTTTTGTTATTTATCTTGAGTACTATTCAATTTCCCAAACATCACCACTGTTAAGTAGGTCGTCCACACATCTGATTTTTGAAGTCTTTTTAACTTCATCAATTTGATCTTCAACTAAATCATCATATGTTGGATACATAGCAGCACGAATTACTCCCATTGCAACCGGAAAATGAGGCGGAGCCATTTTCGCAAGCATCAGGTGAATACCGGGATCTTGTTGGTATTGATCATGAACCAAAATATCATCAACAGTTATTCCATTTACTCCAATTTCAACAACTTCTAAGCGAGTTCCATTCAGGCGAATACCCTTCTTGTTGTCTTTTCCAAAAAGGATAGGCTCTCCATTGCGGAGTAAAACCTGATGATCTTCGCGAAGATCTTTTGCGGTAATCTGGACGTGAGCCTTATCGTTAAAGATAACGCAGTTTTCCAGAATTTCTACAACAGATGTTCCATCGTGCTGAGCAGCAGCAAACATCACTTCGGTCATTAGTTTAGGGTTGGTATCAACCGCACGGGCAAAAAAGGTTCCCTGTGCACCTAAAATTAATTCACCAGGATTGAATGGATGTTCAATTGTTCCGTAGGGAGATGTTTTCGTAACCGCACCCATAGGTGAAGTAGGTGAATACTGACCTTTGGTTAATCCGTAAATCTGATTGTTAAACAACATGATATTCACATCCACATTACGACGAATGATATGAATGAAGTGGTTACCACCGATAGCCATTGAGTCGCCATCGCCAGTTGCAATCCAAACACTTAAGTGTGGATTCGCAATTTTAACACCGGTAGCAATTGCGTTTGCACGACCATGAATACCATGAAAACCATAGGTGTTTACATAATAAGGGAAACGCGAAGAGCAACCAATTCCAGATACCAGCACGAAGTTTTCTTTGCGGTAACCGATTTTGGGGAACACGTTTGCAACAGAAGAAAGAATAGCATGGCCACCACAACCTGGGCACCATTTAACCATTTGGTCGCTTACAAAGTCCTCTTTCTTTAACTCTACAGATGATCTTTCGATAGCCATGGTTTATTTCTCCTCTAAAATTTGGTTAAACTTATCTACCAATTCATTGGTAACAAATGGTAATCCCTGAACTTTATTGAACTGTTTATAGTTGAATTGTGGGAATTCCATTCTTAAATAATTTACAAACTGACCGGCATTTAATTCGCAAACAACAATTTTCTTGAAGTTTTTGAGAATGTTCCCAGTATTTTTTGGAAGAGGCATGATATAATTAAAATGAGCCATACTCACTTTTTTCCCCTGACTTTGAATAGCTTCAACTGCAGTTTTTATAGCACCTTCTGTTCCTCCCCAGCTAATAACCAATAAATCACCGCATTCTTCACCTATAACTTTTTGTTCAGGGATGTAATTGGCAACGCGTTTTACTTTTTCGGAACGCATTTGGGTCATTAATTCATGATTTTGTGGATCCGTTGATACAGTACCCATAATGTTTTCTTTTTCCAAACCACCGATTCTGTGACGTAAGCCTTCCGTTCCCGGGAGTGCCCATTTACGAGCCAATGTAACGGGGTCGCGACGATAAGGTTTGAAATTAGTATCGTTTGGTTCGCAAATCGGAGGGTGAATCTCTGGCAAATCACTCATTTTCGGAATGCGGAAGAGTTCTGATCCGTTTCCTAAGTAACCGTCGGTAAGCAAAATAGCAGGAGTCATGTGTTCCATTGAGAGTTTTGCTGTTTCGAAAGCATAATAGAAACAGTTTGCTGGAGATGAAGCGGCGATAACAATCATCGGGGCTTCTCCGTTACGTCCGAAAAGTGCCTGATATAAGTCACTTTGTTCAGATTTTGTAGGTAAGCCAGTTGACGGACCCCCACGTTGAACGTCAACAATTACTAAGGGAAGCTCAGTAATTACGGCAAGTCCCATTGCTTCACTTTTCAATGAAAGACCGGGGCCTGAAGTTGTAGTACAAGCCATAGAACCAGCAAAACTTGCTCCAATTGCAGAACAAATACCTGCTATTTCGTCTTCAGCCTGAAATACTTTGGCTCCTAATGATTTATGTTTTGCTAATTCAATTAAAATTTCGGTAGCAGGAGTAATGGGATATGAACCTAAGAATAATGGACGGCCTGATTTTTCAGAGGCTGCTAATAAACCCCAGGCAGTGGCAATGTTCCCGGTAATGTTCCGGTATTTTCCTTTTTCCATTTGAGCAGGAGCAACCGTAATTTGTGACTCAAGAGCTTCAATGGTATCAGCAAAATTATAACCTGCTTCCAAAACCACTTTGTTGATTTGAGCAACCTGTGGTTTTTTGTTAAATTTCTTATCGATGAAATGTTTAACATCTTCCAGATTCCGGCTGAAGAGGTAATTGACAATCCCCAGCGCAAACATATTCCGACTGCGGTCGGCTACTTTGGTTTCACTGCTTAGCTCTTTAATACTTTCTCTGGTAATTGAAGTAATGGGAGCTTTGATAAGATTATATTGACTTAAGCTTCCATCTTCCAGAGGATTGCTGGTGTAACCAGCTTTTTTGATTGCTTCTTCTTCAAAAGAGTCAACGTCAATGATGATGGTAGCCCCCAGTTTTGCCCACTTCATGTTTGAACGAAGAGATGCTGGATTCATTGCAACCAATACATCGCACATATCTCCCGATGAGTGAATTTTTGTTTTTCCGATATGTACCTGAAAACCAGAAACACCTGCGACGGTGTTATGCGGCGCTCTGATTTCGGCCGGATAATCAGGAAACGTTGCTAAGTCGTTTCCGGCCAGTGCTGCTGCATCGGAGAAGAGGGTTCCTGTAAGCTGCATTCCATCTCCGGAATCGCCCACAAATTTAACCACTACATCTTCCCGCTCTATCACTTTTTTTTCTGCCATTGTGGTATGTTTTTATAAATCACACGCTTTAGAAATATCGGGCAAAGGTAAAGGATTTCTTTTGAACCAAATATCATTTTCGTGACCTTTTTTCATTCAATTAACACCTCCTTTTTTGATCCTTACAATTTTTAAACAGAATATGGTAAAATGACTTGTATTTCATTTGTAACCTGATATTTTCGTCCCCTGTACCACGTGTAGAATTTTATTTTGTTTGAACTATTTTTCAGACATCTCCGTTATTTAGAATCATTATAAATTTTTTAAATCAACCTGTTGATAAAAGAAAAAGCTACTATATTTGCAGTCAATAAAAACCTATTTAAATTTATACTGCTATGGCATACAAAATTTCAGAAGATTGCACTGCATGTGGCACATGCATTGACGAATGTCCAGTTGAAGCGATTTCAGAAGGTTCAATTTATAAAATTGATGCAGATATCTGTACTGATTGCGGTTCATGCGCTGACGTTTGCCCTGTAGAAGCTATTCACCCTGAATAAGAAATACTCCAGGAAAAAGGAAAACCCGCTGTATAGCGGGTTTTTTTATGCCTATAATTTTTTTATGTTTCAACTTTTGACATTCGCTTTTGTTTAGTAGATTTGTAAATGGAAGGAGAAACACTACATATGCTGGGTTTGCTTTCATTTAAATTGTGATTAAATACGAATCTTCTCAATGGATAAACATTCATATTTAAGTGCTGCTGATCTGGCTCAGGTTGAACAATATTATCAACAATATCTCCAAAACTCAGAGCAACTTGATGAAAGTTGGCGTAAGTTTTTTGAAGGTTTTGAATTTTCCAGAACTCATTTCCCGTTGAAAAACAGCTCTTCAGATACAATTCCGGATGAATTTAAAGTTGTGAATCTGATCAATGCATATCGTGAACGAGGGCATCTTTTTACGCTTACAAATCCTGTTCGGACACGTAGAAAATATTTGCCAACTCTTGATTTAGAAAACTTTGATCTTACTCAAGCTGATTTAGAAAAAGAGTTCCATGCTGGTCATAAACTGGGGATTGGCAAAGCAAAACTGAAAAACATTATTGCTCATTTGCAAACAACCTATTGTCGAACTATCGGAGTGGAATATCGATACATTCGTAATCCAAAAATTACGGACTGGTTACGTTCACGTATGGAAAGTACCCGTAATCTCCCGGTTTTTACGCTGGAATTCAAAAAACAAATTTTGCAAAAATTGAGCGAAGCTGTCCTTTTTGAGAAATTTATCCATAAGAAGTTTCCGGGTCAAAAACGATTTTCGCTTGAAGGGGCAGAGGCTCTTATTCCGGCTCTGGATGCTATAATAGAAAAGGGAGCTTCTGTTGGAATTGAGGAATTTGTTATTGGAATGCCTCATCGCGGACGATTGAATGTATTAGCAAATATTCTACATAAATCTTATAATCAAATATTTAGTGAATTTCAGGGTCGTGAGTTTGATGATGAAGCTGTATTGGGTGATGTAAAGTACCACTTGGGTTATACCTCTTATACGCAAACCTCAGATGGGAAAAATGTTCGGTTGTCGCTTAGTCCTAATCCGTCTCATCTTGAAACAGTAAGCCCTGTAGTTGAAGGAATTGTAAGAAACAGGATTGACCATCATTACAAAGGTGACTTTAATAAAATTGTTCCAATTCTTATCCATGGAGATGCTTCTATCGCCGGACAAGGAATTGTGTATGAGGTGATTCAAATGTCGGATTTGCCAGGTTATAAAACGGGAGGAACAGTACACCTGATTGTGAACAATCAACTTGGTTTCACTACCAACTATCTGGATGCTCGTACGAGTACCTATTGTACAGATGTTGCAAAAACTATTCAGTCACCAATTTTTCACGTAAATGCAGATGATGTGGAAGCGGTGGTTTATACCATTCAGCTTGCCATGGAGTTCCGCGAAATTTTCCATCGCGATGTTTTCGTTGATTTACTTGGATATCGAAAATATGGTCATAATGAGGGAGATGAACCCCGATTTACTCAGCCGATTCTCTATAAAACAATAGAACGTCATCCGAACCCTCGTGAAATCTACATTGAAAAGTTAAAGCAGGAAGGATTGCTGGAAGTCTCGGATGCAAAACAGATTGAAACATTGTTCAATGAATTGCTTGAAAAAGAATTGGATGATACCAAAAATATAGAAAAAGCAAAGGTAACATCGTTTCTTGAAGCAGATTGGAAGGGGATCAGAAGAGCAACTCCGAAAGATTTTGAATCATCACCAGACACCTCCCTGTCCAAAGAAATTCTTGATAAACTGGCTAATGTGATTTCTTCGTATCCTACTGATAAAAAAATATTCGCAAAAATAATCAAGCTTCAGGATGAACGTCGCAAACTATGGTTCGATAAGGGAATGGCCGATTGGGCTATTGGAGAATTATTGGCGTATGGATCAATTCTTAACGAAGGGAAGATGGTTCGTTTAAGCGGACAGGATGTTTGTCGTGGAACGTTTTCACATCGCCACGCGGTGTTAATGGTGGAAGATTCGGAAGAAACATATATTCCTCTCGAAAATATTTCTGATAAACAAGGTGGATTTGAAGTTTACAATTCGTTACTTTCTGAATATGGTGTGTTAGGTTTTGATTATGGTTATGCAATGGCTTCTCCTGAAAATCTGGTAATCTGGGAAGCACAGTTTGGCGATTTCTTCAATGGCGCACAAATTATTATAGATCAGTTTATCAGCAGTGCCGAAGAAAAATGGAATGTAATGAACGGCGTTGTAATGCTATTGCCTCATGGTTTTGAAGGTCAGGGTCCGGAGCATTCAAGTGCACGTATAGAGCGTTTTCTGCAACTTTGTGCCGAAAACAATATCCAGATAGTAAATTGTACGACTCCTGCTAACTTCTTTCATTTGTTGCGCCGTCAACAGCATCGTGAAATTCGTAAGCCACTTGTAGTGTTTACTCCCAAGAGTTTATTACGTCATCCAGCCTGTATATCTCCTGTAAGTGATTTTACAACAGGAGGTTTTAAAGAAGTAATTGGTGATGTTCAGGTTGATAAATCCAGAGTTGAATCGCTGGTGTTTGTAACTGGGAAACTTTATTATGACCTATTGTCCGAACGTGAAAAAACCGGGAAACTTGACCGGGCAATTATCCGGATTGAGCAATTACATCCGTTCCCTCAGATCCAGTTGCAAAAAATAATCAGCCAGTACCCAAATGCGAAGTATTTCTTGTGGGTACAGGAAGAACCAGCAAATATGGGCGCATGGGCTTATATGCGAGACAAGTTCAAAACCCTTGCCCCTCTAACTTTGTTTGCTTGTCGCCCCGCGAGTGGAAGTCCGGCCACGGGATCAGGCATTACTCATAAATTGCAACAACAACGGATCATCGACAAAGTGTTTGGACGTTGTACCTGTGAGTGGGCGAATGAAGAATGTGAAATGCAATGTGTTGAAATTAAAGAATAAAAAAAATACTATGGCATTAGAAGTAAAAGTTCCCAGTCCCGGAGAATCCATTACGCAGGTGATGCTTTCAAGATGGTTAGTTCAGGATGGTGATTTTGTGGAGAAAGATGCAGAAATTGCAGAAATAGACTCCGAAAAAGCAACCCTTAGCATTAGTGCAGAGATTGATGGTGTAATAAAAATTAGGATACCCGAAGGCGAAACAATAGCAGTGGGCACTGTTATTTGTACACTTGAGCCGTCCGAATCTCCCATGGCGAAAGAAGAGAAGAAAGAAAAAGAGCCTAATTTTGACGTTCAGAAAGAAATTCCCCAAGATGTTAAAGAACAGGAAAATGTTCAGATGGAATCGAAAGACCCGGAAGTGAAGTTGTCACCGCTTGCGCGGAAAGTACTTCAGGAAAAGGAGTATTCGGAAAAAGAACTGATCGAAAAATTCAAACGTATACGTTTAAGCCGTAAGCAGGTTAATGAAATAGAAAATGATAATTCAGAGGCTATTGCAAAGTGTGATGCCAAATCAGAATGGAATAATTCCCGTGAAATTGAGCGTAAAAAGATGACACCGTTGCGGATAAAACTTTCGGAGCGGTTGGTTTCCGTAAAAAATGAAACTGCCATGCTTACCACCTTTAATGAGGTGAATATGAGTACAATTTTGAGTATTAAGAAACAGTATAATGAACAGTACAAAGAAAAGTATGGCGTTTCCATTGGACTTATGTCGTTTTTTACCAAAGCTGTAACAGAAGCATTGAAGCTTTATCCTCAGGTTAACTCAATGATTGACGGAGATGAGTTTGTTCGTTATAAATATGCGGATATCGGTATTGCAGTAAGTGCCCCCAAGGGTTTGATCGTTCCGGTTATCCGAAATGCTGAATCGCTTTCTCTTGCCGAAATTGAGTTGAAGATAAAAGAGCTGGCTTCAAAAGCCCGTGAAAACAGGATTACACTCGATGAAATGAGTGGAGGAACTTTTACCATCACCAATGGTGGCGTATTTGGCTCAATGCTTTCTACACCCATATTAAACCCTCCACAAAGTGCAATCCTGGGGATGCACAATATCGTGGAACGCCCGATAGCTGTGAACGGAAAGGTTGAAATACATCCTATGATGTATGTAGCCTTATCGTATGATCACAGGGTGATTGACGGACGTGAGTCTGTAGGTTTTCTTGTTAAAGTAAAAGAGATGCTTGAGAATCCTTTAAAACTGATGTTTTCCGGAAATGATCCCGTTAAAGAATTATTGAGCTTGTAAGTAATTCTGTATTGTACGATTGATAATTTTGAATTAATAGAAAACCCCGGTTCAACTGAACCGGGGTTTTCTATTAAAAAGTTTATGTATTGAAGTAAGATTATTGTTTCAGGAAGTCAACACGACGGTTAATGTCATAATACTTACCTGAGAATGGATCTGATTGGCCTCTGCTTTCAACAGTAAGTCTTTCTTTTTCAATGCCGAATTCGTTTACAAGCATATCTCTTACGGCTTCAGCACGCTTTTGAGTTAGCCATTCGTTGTATTTTGGAGCACCTGATTGGTCTGCATGTCCGATGAGCTTCATCTTCAGGCCTTTATCTTTCTTCAGGTATTCAGCAATTGCAGCAACTTTATCTTTTTCGCTATCTTTGATGATGTACTTGTTCACATCAAAGAAAACAGAGAATTGCATATATGGTGAAATAATAACAGACTGGTTGTTTTTAGGCATGATTCTTGACATACTGTCGATAACTTCTAACGTGATTTCACGTTTCAGTTTTTCAATATCAACTTTCTGGCCTGAAACGTCCTGAACAGGTCTGTTTTTTAGTTCCTGATTTTCTTTTTCAAGAGCTTTAACTTTGTTTTCCAGTTCTCTAGATTTATCATCTAAGGTGTTTGCTTTATCTTCAACAGCTTTAACTCTGTTATTGAGAGAATCAATCTTGTTATATAAAGCAGGATCAGGGGTATAGCCAGCTTTTGCTTTTGAAGATTTGTCGGCTTTATACATATCATTTCCGCCTCTGAAGTTAAAGCGATAAGTAACACCTAATGAAATGTATGAATACATGTCATATTTTGAACCACCTTTTGTAACATCAATTAAATCAGTGTTTGCAGCTCTCCACATTACATCTCCGGTAACAGAAAATCTGCGGTCGAAGTTATATTTTGCACCAAAACCAAATGGAATAACAGTTTCTGTAGTTCTTTTTTCTTTTACTGTACCATTTGCTGACCAACCACGACTGTCAAGATATTTATTCGTTCCTAATTGACGTTTTACGGAACGGAAATCAACAAATCCAATCCCTACAGAACCATAAAAATTTAACTTTCTGTCAGGGTTGTATCCATAAATCAGATTAACAAAGTCAATGGTTGTGTGTAGATTGTACTCAAATATGTCAGCATTAAAGTATTGTTTTTCTGTTCGTTTAGTACCCGAGAGTTTACCGTTTAAAAGCTGACCTCTGATTTCAAAAACAGGACTAAGCCGTTTGCCAATAATTACGCCGTATGCCCATTTACGTTCATTTTCATAATTAGAAACCGGGTAAATATCATATACCCTTAAATCTCCCCAAAAGAGAGAGGATCCAAAGTTCGCATTGATTGACCAATTGTCCGGGAGCTTATAACTCTCTCTCCCAGAGTCTTGTGCACTCAGGCTGGATGCAGTAAAAAGAGCAATCCAAATGAGAAGTGTAATTTTTGTTTTCATAATTATATATTGCTTGGTTGATGTGAAAAAACGAAATGCATAAAGCATCTTAAATCCATAACAAAGATATTATCTATTTGTTTAAATCACTCCAGTATACAAAATGATTCTTCCAAATTTCATGCTAAAGATACACTTTTTTAATCAAAAATGGCTCATTTGTTAAGGTGAAAATAAAATTTAACATGCTTTTGGATGGATACATTGCTGTTTATTAGTGAATTGGAGTTTATAAAGATAGTTTATAATGTTAAAAATACAATTAAAAATTTACTTTTAGGATTGACAAAATAGCTATTTTTCGATATGAAACAGATTAAAATAGAGATAATATTCGGGATTATATCTCGGATTAATACCCGAAAAAGGGTTCGTTGATATGATAAGAACAAAAAGAAGTTATCTAAAAGATCCCTAATCTTGTAGCAAACACTGAATTTCTTATTTGTTGTCGTAGCCAAGGCGCTTTAGCATATTCGCATCGTTCCGCCAGTTCTTTAATACTTTCACATGGAGTTCCAAAAACACCTTTTTTCCGGTAAATGCTTCAATCTCTTTACGGGCTTCAGATCCAACCTGTTTCAGAGCGCTTCCTTTATGTCCGATTAAGATGGCTTTTTGTGATTCGCGTTCAGTATAAATGAGAGCCGAAATATGGTCGAGATTTTCTTCTTCCTTGTATGCTTCAATTACAACTTCTACAGAGTATGGTATTTCTTTTTGGTAGTGAAGTAAGATTTTTTCTCGGATGATTTCCGAAACAAAGAAACGCATAGAACGGTCGGTTAGCTCTTCTTTGGAATAATACGCCGGACTTTCGGGCAAATGATCCAGAATAAACTGCATCACCTTTTCGAGATTGAAGTTATGCAGTGCTGACACCGGAATAATTTCAGCCTTTGGAGCCTTTTCCTTCCAGTAAGCAATCTTGGCTTCTACCTCTTCCTGTTGAACAAGGTCTATTTTATTAAGGATGAGTGCAACAGGAACTTCTGATTCCAGAATATGTTGTAAAATACTTTCACTTTTCAGTGTTTCACCTATTTCGGTAACTAACAAAAACATATCCGCATCTTTAATAGCTTCTTCAACTGCGTTTAACATGCTGTTCTGTAACTTATAATGAGGATTTACAATACCGGGAGTATCAGAAAACACTACCTGATAATCTTCTTTGTTTAAAATACCCATGATTCGATGACGGGTAGTTTGTGCCTTCGCTGTGATGATTGACAGCTTTTCACCGATAAGGGAATTCATTAATGTTGACTTTCCAACATTCGGATTTCCAATAATATTGACAAAACCAGCCTTGTGTTCCATAAATGTTTTGGGATATTTTATTTGGAATGCAAAAAAACAAATAATATCTTTGTACTCCAAAATTAAAATTAGTGCGGGGTGGAGCAGTGGTAGCTCGTCGGGCTCATAACCCGAAGGTCATAGGTTCGATCCCTGTCCCCGCTACCTAAGGAAACAGAGAGATTCAGCAATGAGTTTCTCTGTTTTGTTTTAGAGTCACGAATGTATAGAAGATACGAAAAAGTCTACAGCAAAGAATTTTCTGCAGTCTTTTTTACGATAATTTTCCTTTAAAATCCTGATATTCGAAATGTTTCACAAGACGGAAGCCTTCTTTTTCATTCCATATGCCGATATTGGGATGTTGTACTCCATTGAAGAGAGTGGTTTTCACCATGGTATAGTGTATCATATCGTTAAATACAATACGATCGCCGATATGGAGTTCTTTTTCGAATGACCAGAATTCCATATAATCACCAGCCAGACAGCTGTTGCCTCCTAAACGATAGGTTGGTTTGCCTTCGGTAGGTTCAAGGGAGCCGAGTACCAGCGGCTTATAAGGCATTTCCAGACAGTCGGGCATGTGGGCTGTAAAGGAAACATCAAGTATCGCGGTTTTAATGCCGTTATTTTCCACAATATCCATCACAGTGGATACCAGATAGCCTGTGTCCCATGCAAAAGCGCTGCCAGGTTCAAGAATTACCTGAATATTAGGATACGCAAGTTTAAATCGTTGGATAAGGCTGATCAAAAACTCCACATCATATCCTTTTCGAGTCATCAGGTGACCTCCTCCCATGTTTACCCATTTCAGATTGGGCAAATAACGCCAACAACGTTCCACAAAGTTGTTCAGTACTTTTTCGAGATCATGTGAATCGCTTTCACAGAGTGCATGAAAGTGTAGTCCTTCGATGCCTTCGGGAAGTTCTTGGCCTAATTTGCCAGCCAAAATTCCCAATCTTGAACCTGGAGCACAGGGATTGTAAAGGTCGGTTTCCACTTCGGAAAACTCAGGATTTATGCGTAAACCGAGTGATACCTTTTTGCCTGAGGCTTTCACCATGGGGTAAAAGCGTTTGTACTGATTCAGTGAGTTGAAGGTAATATGACTGCTGAGCCGGATAATCTGATCGAATTCTTCAGGAGTGTAAACGGGAGCATAGGTATGTGCTTCGCTGCCCATTTCTTCTACTGCCAGACGTGCTTCGTTGAGCGAACTGGCTGTAGCCTGTGTAAAACCAAATTCATTCAAAACCGGAAATGCACTCCACATGGCAAATCCTTTAAAGGCAAGAATGATTTCGGCACCACTACGTTCTTTTACTTCTTTGATTAACTGTAGATTATTGCGTAAGCGTTCTTCTTCCAGAAGATAACAAGGGGATGGTATTTGGGTGAAATCTATAGGCATGGTTGTTGTGATTAATGTTGAATGAAATAAAAGAACCGAAGCTGTTGGGATTCAACAAGCTCCGGTTATATGAATTTATTCGAAAGCCGGATCTTTATTTTTCCCCCAGACTGGCAATTTGCTCCTGAAGTGCTTTTATTTTTTGTTCGGCATCGGCTTGTTTTTTGCGTTCCACATCTACAACCTGCGCGGGAGCATGATTTACAAATCGTTCGTTTTCAAGCTTTTTTTGTACAGATTGCAGAAATCCCTGTGTATATTCGAGCTCTGTTTTCAGTTTTGCAATTTCTTCTTTGATGTTTACATTGGCGGTGATAGGAACAAAATTTTCGATGGTTCCTACCATAAACGAAAGAGCACTTTCTGGCTTTGTTTTTACATACTGCAGGGTGTCGAGGTTACAGAGCTTTGCAATTACCGGGTCGAAAGAAAGTTCACCAGAATTGGGCCGCTGATCCATAACCTGAAGTGTAAGTATTTCTTTTTGAGGAATATTTTTGTCTTTACGAATAGAACGGAGGTTAATAATTACTTCGCGGGCAACATCGAAACGTTTAAGCAAAATATGATCAATTTCCTCTGGTTTTGGCATTTCAGAAATCATGATAGATTCTTCTGTACCACGTTCGCGGATGAGGTG
This sequence comes from Bacteroidales bacterium, assembly GCA_963667975.1. Taxonomy (GTDB): domain Bacteria; phylum Bacteroidota; class Bacteroidia; order Bacteroidales. The sequence continues at coordinate 900,351 of OY764079.1, read as the reverse complement.
CCATATTTCTTCGGTGATAAATGGCATGAACGGATGTAATACCTGTATCAGTTTTTCGAAGATCGTGATGGTCTTTTTATACGTGTAGCCGTCGATAGCTTGTCCGAACGAAGGTTTGATCATTTCAAGATACCATGAGCAGAAATCATCCCAAATGAGTTTGTAAAGTGTCATCAGTGCATCACTGAGGCGGTATTTTTCGAAATGCTCTTCAATAACAGTAAGGGTTTCGGCCATCTTTGATTCGAACCAAAGAACGGAAACATGAGAAGAAACAGGTTGAACGGCAGTTTCATCCACATTGAATCCTTTGATTAAACGAAGGGCATTCCAGATTTTATTGCTAAAGTTACGCCCTTGTTCGCAAAGCGATTCATCGAAAGGCAAATCGTTACCGGCAGGTGAGGTGAGCAACATTCCCATACGAACACCGTCGGCACCAAATTTTTTTATCAACAGAATTGGATCGGGAGAATTTCCGAGCGATTTCGACATCTTTCGTCCCAGTTTATCGCGAACAATTCCCGTGAGATATACATTGTTGAATGGAATTTCGTTACGATATTCCAATCCGGCAATAATCATACGGGCAACCCAGAAAAAGAGGATTTCAGGAGCTGTAATCAGTTCGTTGGTTGGATAGTAATATTTGATGTCAGGATTTTCCGGATTCCGGATTCCGTCGAAAACAGAAATAGGCCAGAGCCATGACGAGAACCATGTGTCAAGAACATCTTCATCCTGAATCAGATCTTCGGGTTTCAGATTAAGTTCCGGGAATCGTTGTTGTGCCAATGCCAGTGCCTTTTCAGCATTCATTTCCACAACATATTCGCCATTAGGCAAATGCCATGCCGGAATTTGTTGTCCCCACCAGAGCTGACGTGAAATACACCAGTCTTTCACGTTTTCCATCCAGTGGCGATAGGTATTTTTGAATTTTGCAGGGTGAAATTTGATGGTATCGTCCATTACCACATCCAATGCCGGTTTGGCAAGATTTTCCATCCTGAGAAACCATTGCAGGGAAAGTTTTGGTTCAATAACGGCATCTGTACGTTCAGAAAAGCCCACTTTGTTTATATACTCTTCTTCTTTTTCCAGATGACCTTTTTCACGAAGTTCTGCAGAAATTTCTTTACGAACATCGAAACGATCTTTACCAACGTAGAGCTGTGCTTTTTCGTTGAGTGTTCCGTTATCGTTAAAGATATCAATAGATTGTAGCTTGTATTTGAGCCCAATATTGTAGTCGTTAATATCATGAGCCGGAGTAATTTTTAAGCATCCGGTACCAAATTCGCGATCAACATATTCGTCAGAAATAACAGGAACAGAGCGGTTAAGCAACGGAACCAACACACGTTTTCCTTTGAGATGTTGATAACGCTCGTCTTCCGGATGTACGCAAACAGCTGTGTCACCCAGTATGGTTTCGGGACGAGTGGTTGCGATGGTAATATATTCACCGTTTCCATTTTCGATAAAATAACGAAGATAGTATAGTTTGCTGTTTACTTCTTTGTAAATAACCTCTTCATCAGAGAGAGCCGTAAGAGCCTTTGGATCCCAGTTCACCATACGAACACCACGGTAAATGAGACCTTTATTATACAAATCAACAAATACCTGAATTACGGACTGATACAAGGCTTTGTCCATAGTGAAACAGGTACGGCGCCAATCACAACTTGCACCAAGTTTTTTTAACTGTTCAAGGATGATTCCGCCATGTTTCTCTTTCCATTCCCATGCATGTTTGAGGAATTCTTCGCGGGTAAGTGTTTTTTTATCAATGCCTTCTTCACGAAGCTTAGCCACAACTTTAGCCTCTGTGGCAATAGAAGCATGGTCGGTACCGGGAACCCAACAGGCATTCTTTCCCTGCATACGAGCACGACGAACCAGAACATCCTGAATCGTATTATTCAGCATGTGCCCCATGTGTAATACCCCGGTAACATTTGGCGGAGGAATTACAATGCAATAAGGTTGACGTTCGTCAGGATCAGAATTAAAAAGACCTTTTTCCATCCAGAAAGAGTACCATTTATCTTCTAGTTGTGATGGGTCATACTTGGGTGGTATTTGAATCAGTTCCATGGTTATTCTAAGTTGAGAAGGGCAAAAATAGGAAAAAATCCCGAATGCGAGGATGTGAATGTGATGCGATGATAAGGTAAGAAGGTGTTAATTTACGATCTCGGAATGACGATTAAAGGAATCAATATAGAGAGGGTGTGATCGTAAATTATTTTAAATGATTGTATATGAATTAATGTTAATAAGTTATCTGTAAGTTAGCCGGATATTTTTTTCAACCCTTTTTGAATAGCAATAAAAAAATACGAACTTCAAACAATTCTTCGGTATTGTTATCTTTGAATCAAAAAAAAGAATGGAATACAGCTATAAATACCCTCGTCCGGCGGTTACGGTTGACATTTTTATTTATCGGAATTCAGATAAAGGTTTAGAAGTGCTGCTTATCAAACGGAAGCATGAGCCATTCAAAGATTACTGGGCGTTTCCGGGAGGGTTTATGGATATGAACGAAACACTCGAAGAGGCTGCTGCTCGTGAGCTTGAAGAGGAAACGTCTCTAACCGGAACAGGACTGACGCAATTTAAAACATACAGTAAAGTGGATCGTGATCCGAGGGGTAGAACCATCACGGTGATATTTTATGGCAAAGTTCCTGAAGATGTCGAAGCCCATGCAAATGATGATGCAGTTGAAGTTCAGTGGTTTTCGGTATTTGAACCTCCGGTATTAGCATTTGATCATCAAGAGATCTTCGACGAAGTTTTTGAAGAATTGTTTGGTATGCCTTATTGACGTTACATTCCTCTGGTTTTCCGATATAATTCCACAGCAAACAGGTCAGTCATTCCTGAAATAAAATCAAGAACCGACATAATTTGTTCGTAAGCGGATGTTTCTTCGGTATGAAATTGATTAGGGATGAGTTTCAACAGCTTATCCTGATAGTGGTTTTTCTTTTTCGAGAGTACTGCCGGAACAAGCTCTTCCAGTAGTTCGCCAATGATTTTATATCCGGCAATCTCTTTTTCAATCACTTGTTGAGCGTTATAGATTTTTTCAACCGAATCATGACTGATAATTTTCATCGCATTCTGGATTTCAGTATCCAGATATTTATCAAGTCCTGAAGAAAGCTCTCCTTTTAAAATTTCATCCTGCTTATTGAAAAAAGTTTCCGAATAGTGGTTGATAAGCCGGTTGATGGCTTTTGCCCGAAGGAAAGAGATCCGGTCGTTGGCATCTCGGATACCATCCATGCGGCTTTTGGCTTTTCCGGCTTCATTACCCAGTAGCGACAATAAATAATCGGCAGCTTCTTTTTCGGAAATAATTTTCAATCGGTGAGCATCTTCTAAATCGATAATATTGTAGCAGATATCATCGGCGGCTTCAACTAGATAGGAGAGAGGATGCCTGCTGAAAACCATTGGATTATCAGATATTTTTTGAATTCCTAATTTTTGGAATAATCGTTCAAACGTAGCTTTATCCGATTGAAAAGTACCATATTTTTTAGTGATTTTCAATTTATTATATCCTACAGATGTTGATTCGCAAGGGTATTTTATAAGCGAAGCAAGTACGCTGTAGGTAAGACAAAAAGGATTTTCAGTTTGTCTTGCGGGCAGGTGCGTAAGAATTCGAAAAGTGTTGGCGTTGCCTTCAAATGATGTTAAGTCTTTCCACTCTTCTTTGCTTACACGTTTTTCATATTCAGAACCTTGACCTTCGATAAAATAGTGAGATATCGCTTTTTCGCCGGAGTGGCCAAAGGAAGGATTTCCTAAGTCATGTGCCAGACAGGCCACCGAAACAATTGTTCCGATTTCGTCAATCAGTGGATTTTCATCATAAGATTTGCTTTCGCGAAACTTTGTGCTGAAAATTGTTCCTAAGCTACGGCCTACACTTGCTGTTTCAAGGCTGTGTGTCAGTCTGTTATGAACAAAAGTACTGCCTGGAAGCGGAAAAACCTGTGTTTTGTTTTGCAAACGACGAAAAGGAGAAGAAAAGATTAGCCGGTCATAATCACGCTGAAACTGAGTGCGGTCAAACGAAGTATTTTCGTTAGCAACAGTTTCTTTTCCATGTCTAAGTGAGCTTAAAAGCTGATTCCAATTCATCAATGGTGAATTTAGTTTAATTCTTTTTCGTTGACGTCCAGTTGTTTCTGATCCAGAAAATCGAATAATGTCAACCTACGAACTTCGAAATATTTCAGCCAGTAATTACGAAGTGCCTGAATATAATCTTGTTTGGCCTGATCTTTCTCCGAAACGGCGATGTTGAAATCGGTAATTCCGATTTTTCCAATTAAGTAACGAGCTTTGGTAACTTCAAATCGCTTTGCACCAATTGTATCTGCTTTTGAGGCAATCATCAACTGATTTTCCTGCATTTTATACTGCAAAACTTTTATCAGAACTTCTTGTTCGAAGTCAGTTTTTTCCTGAGCTACCTGATTTTGAATTACTTCTTGGTTCGATTCGGCAACCTTTACTTTTGCTTTTCCCAAACCCCAGTCAACCAACGGAATCTGAACTCCAAAAACCAGTTGTTGACGATCCTGGGCGTTTTTGTAAACACTGGCGAGCTCTGGCGAACTCTGCGTAAGACCATATAAAGCATACAAGTTTGCTGAAAATCGGCTTTCGGCTTTTGCCTGGTTTACACTGCTTTTTGCCTCCAGCAATCTGCGCTCATACGATAGAGCATCTGAGCGATTATTTTTTGCATAAGCCAAAGCATCTCTGGATTCAACTTTCATGTTTACAGGCTTTTCAGGTAAAACTAAGTCAAAATCAATGGTTTCTTTGATTCCCAGAAAAGATTTTAATTTAAAAAGATTAATATCGAGATCGTTTTTTGATTGTTCTACCTGCAAATTAGAGTTTAGTAAAGCAAGTTCAAGTTGAAGAAGTTCATTTTCAGCAATTTTACCTAAGTTATATCTTCCCTGTGCAATTTTATACAGGGTATCGTTATTAGCCTGATTTACTTCAGCAATACGAAGCCTGATCTGGGCGTAGAGTAAATCAAAAAACATATTAACTGCTTTTGAAGAAAGGTCTTCCATGCTTTCCAGATAGCGCTGCTTTGCTTCTTTATATCGGATAGGTTCTATTTTTCGTTGCCAGCGATATTGATTGTATCCGAAAACAGGCTGACGCAAACCAATTGTAAATGGACTTGAAAGATAGGATGAAATAGTTGAGTCTCTGTAAATATCCAATCGTTCAAGGGTTGAGTTCATGAATATTTCGCCACCGGTAAGACCAATTTTTTGAGTAAGCGAAAGGTCTCCCGAGAAGCTTGCAGATTTCTGACTTTGATAGATCTCGCTTCCGTCGGGCAATGTGATTTTTGAGATAGAACGATTGAAAGAAGGTAAGGTTGCATCTAGTTTTAGTTGTGGCAGCAACCCGGCTTTGAAGGTCCTGTATTGCCAGTAACTTGTAAGAAATTGATTTTTAGCGACTAGTGCATCGCTTGATTGTCTTCGGGCAAGTTCCAGAACCCGGTCGAGGTTTAAAACTTCTCTGCGGTTTTGTGCATTAAGAGAGAACAAATTCAGGAAGAGAAATACTATAATGAGATTGTATTTTTTCATAGATGTTTTGAATTCAAATTGTTGCAAGTGTTATTCGTAACGTAATGAAGAAACAGGATCCTGATTTGCTGCTTTACGAGCAGGCATATACCCGAACAGAATTCCCACAGTAGCCGAAACTCCAAAAGAAATCAATACTGAAAGTGGTGAAATTATGGTAAGAATATCGGCAAAACGGGTAATCAGTTTTGACAAGATTATTCCGAGAAAAATTCCAAGAATACCCCCGGAAAGACTGATTAGGGTAGCTTCTGTAAGGAATTGAAGCACAACATCATTTTTTCGTGCTCCCAATGCAATCCGGACGCCAATTTCTTTGGTACGTTCTACAACGGAAGCAAGCATGATGTTCATGATTCCAATTCCACCTACGATGAGTGAGATACTTGCAATAGCTCCAAGTACAATATTAAAGATATCTTTGGTTTTTTGCTCCTGTTTCAGTAACATTTCGGGAACTTTGATTTCAAAATCTTCTACTCCCTGATGTCTGCGTAACAGCATGGCCTTGATTATACTGCAGGTAACATCAATGTCTTTGCTTTCTTTTACCTGAACCACTATTTTATCAAGTTGATTTTTACCGACATCAGCATCTCCTCCGGAGGACGAAACCATTACATCTCCATCAAAAATTACCATTCCATTACTCCCCTGAATATCGCGGGCAGTAATTAAAGCGCGGTCTTTATAGCGGAGTAATAATGTTTGTATCGGGACAAAGATCTGATTAGTATAATCGTCAATACCAAGAGTTTCGGAGCTATTTTTTGAGAAAGCTTTTCCTTCAAGAACTCCGATAACTTTTAGCCAAACATCACCACATTTAATATAATTATTCAACGCTTCATCTTTGGTGAAAAAACGGGTTTTAACCCCGGGCCCAATAATGCAAACAGGCATTCCATTTTCCATTTGCTGTTGGCTAAAGGTTTGCCCAGATTGTAAATTGATGTTGAAAAGTGTGAAATAGTCAGGCGTTACACCGGATACCTTCGCTTTGTTACTTTTCCCATCCTTCAATATTGTGGTTTGGTAAACTATTTCAGGGCTTACTTTGCTGATAGAAGGGATGATATTACGAATACTTTCGGCATCTTTTAATGTAAGGCCGGGAGTGAACTTTTCCGTTTGCTTATTATTTTCGTTGTTATTTTGTTGGTTTTGATCGTTGTTGTTATTCTCATTCCCTGTGTTTTTCCCTTCTGCTTTAGGTTGAATGATAATGTTGTTTACCCCAACAAGTTTAATCTGATTCAGGATTTCCTGACGAGCTCCGGATCCTATGGCCATCATCGCAATAACGGCGGCTACACCAAAAATTATTCCCAGAGCAGTAAGCATGGAACGGAATTTATTGGCAATAACGGCTTCTAATGCAATGTCAAAAGTATATAGATAGCGTTGAGATTTACTGATTTTTGATGCCATAATTAGTCGAGTTTGCGTAAAGTATAGTCTTCAGCATCAGCTGGAGGATTGAGCAAAACCTGATCTTCTTTTTCCAATCCTTTTTTGATAATGATTTCATTTTCATTAGTAGCTCCGGTAAGTACCTGTTGCTTAATATAACCGTTTCCTGACTTTTTATAAACGTAAGAAATTTTTCCTGACTGATGGACTGATTCTATCGGGATAAACATCACTTTGGGTATCTTCGCTGTGTGAATCATGTTTTTGGTTGTCATTGCAGGACGAAGAATAGAATCGAATTCGTTTACTTCGATTCGTACCTCAAACACTTTGGTATTGGTTCCCCTCATTTGTTCGCCAATGTTGGCAACTTCAGTTACTTTTCCGGTGAATTTTTTCTCTGGAAAAGCATCTACCCCAATTGATACAATTTGCCCTGGCTTTATTTTGCTGATATCGATTTCGTTCACATAGGTTTTTGAGATCATTTTCGAGAGATTAGGTAATGTTGCCACCACGTTTTCCCATGCACTTAATGTTGATCCAGGACCGACTTTTTTCCCATCCCAATCACGTTTGTAAATTACCATCCCCGCCTTAGGGGCCTTGATTGTAAATTCCTGAACCACTTGCATCATGCTTTCGTAGCGGCGTTTGGCTTGTTCGTAAGTAGCCATCACTTCCGACATATTTGCACGTGCTTTACTTAGCTTGAGTTTGTAGTTTTGCTCGGCTTGTTTGTATGCACGGTCTGATTTTTCGAGATCTATTTCAGCCTGACGAATGCTTGCAGGAGGCTCATATTTTGATTGATCGAGAATAATTTTTTTTTCTTCGAGTGCATATTTTAAATTCACAAGTTCATCACGGGCTCCACGCATTTCGAGGGTCGTATCTAATTTTGTTTTGGTAATCTGTGTTTGAAGTTTGTCCAGTTCTGTTTCCACGTCTTTCATTTTGTTACTGATTTCGGTGCGGTCGAGCGTTGCCACATAGGCACCTGAATCAACAACGGTTCCATCAGCAATAATATCGCTGATTTTCACCTGCCATATTTGAACAGAACGAAGTCCCTGCGGACCATAAATTAATTCCGAACTTTTGGCTTCCAGTTCACCGGTTGTGGTTACATCAATCAGAAAATTACCTGATTTTACTTTTGCCCACACTTTTTCTTCTTCACTTTTTTTGCTGGGAATCAGAAATAATACAAGGATTAAAATTGCCAGTACAGAGCCTGCAATTATCCAGCGACGTGTTTTAGGTTGTAATGTTTTAAATCTCATTGTCTTAAAGATTTTCGTTCGGTTAAGTTATGCCAAAGTGAATTCTAAATTAATTAGGAAGTGATACGTGCATAATACCGATAAATCGAAATGTTAATGCCAATCATGTGTACGAAGATTAGGCTGTTCTATTTTTCTCAATCGGTTTTATCATACAAAGGTACCGGATTTTGAGGTTTATTCAGTTGCTTCGCATATCCGGAAAAACAAAAAGCCACTTCGTTAAACGTAGAAGTGACTTTTAATATTATTTTATTCTGTCTATTTTTTTCCTGCTTTATGGCCTGAAATGGCATAGTAGAGGATTATCAGATAACATGGAATAGCGATCCAATATGCCTGTTGAGTACTTCCCAGTAAGTGTGATAACCATCCATAAACCAATGGTAATAATGCTCCTCCTGCAATTGCCATAATAAGCAAAGCCGATCCAAGTTTGGTAAATTTACCTACCCCATCCAATGCAAGAGGCCATATTGCGGGCCAAACTAATGAGTTTGCAAAGCCAAGCAACGCAATAAAAAGTACAGTATAAGGAATGGTTAAGGTAAGTGGTTGAAATGTCAACAAGTCAATAAACGGAATCTCAATGATATGAGATGCAGGAATAAATATTGCCGCCAACGTAAATATAATTCCAAGAGATGCGCAAATAGTCAATGCATTTTTCTGCGAGATTACTTTTGGAATCGACGCTACGCCCAAAAAATAACCTACCACCATGAATATAAGCATTAATGAGGTAAAATACTTTGCAGAGCTCATGGTAACGCCCAATGAATCACCATAACGGATAATGGTATCACCGGCAATTACTTCAACACCTACGTAAAAGAAAAGTGCAATAACACCCAGTATCAGGTAAGGGTAGTTGAAGATTGTCTTATGTTCACTTGCATTTTGGGTAGTTTCTTCATCTTTTTCGGGGTTAATTTCGGGGAGATGTGCAAAGCGTAACATCAATGCCAGCACCGCCAGAAATCCGGTCATATAGAGATAAGGCATGATTAAGCGATGGGCAAGTTCATCAAGCAAAGTCGTACGTTGAGTGAGGTCAGTCAGATTTGCCAGAGTTTCCTTTATTTGCTCTGCGTCTTTTAATAAAATAGAAGCCAGTAAGATAGGTGCTAAAACGCCTGCCACTTTGTTACAGATTCCCATAATACTGATACGCTTGGCCGCACTTTCGATGGGTCCGATGATTGTTACATACGGATTAACAGCAGTTTGTAGCAATGCCAAGCCAGTTCCCAGTACAAATAGACCGGTTAAAAATAAAAAATAAGAGCGGCTTAATGCTGCAGGAACAAACAAGAGCGAACCTACTGCCATTACGAAGAGGCCAAGTGTCATCCCATTACGAAACCCGACCTTTTCCAATATTTTGGAAGAAGGTATTGCCATTACAAAATAAGAGATATAAAAAGCAAATGTTACAAAATATGCCGAAATATCATTGAGTTCACAAGCTGTTTTCAGAAACGGAATTAAAGCTCCGTTGAGCCAGGTTACAAATCCAAATAGAAAAAATAATACTCCAATAAGAGAGATAGATATAAGATACTCTTTCTTGCTGTTAAGTTGACCGTATTTTGACATAGAAGCTATTTTCCTGCAATATTATCAAAAATAATCGAATTTCTACAGCTCAAATTCATTTGATTGCAAAAACTAAAACGATTTTGAATAAATCAATGTGCAAATGTCCTATTTCGAAATACTCCGTAGAATTTCAAGTGCTTCATCTACGGTTTTTACCTTGTCGAATACAACCGAAAGCTTGTTGTTCTGTTCGCGCATACGGCAGGTTTTAGGATTTTGTTGCAAATACTGTATTACTTTACCAAAGCGTTCTGACTGAAAGTATGGGGATTCATTGTTTGGGACAAAGTATCCAATAAGTTTTTCCTGTTTCAGAATGATTTTTTCCAATCCGGTTTCTTTGGCACATCGGCGTAAACGGATCGTATTTACCAGATTGATAGTTTGCTCGGGGATTGCGCCGAAACGGTCAGTTAACCGGCTTTGGAATGCTTCGAGTTCACGATCAGTCTCCAGATTATCCAACTCTTTGTAAAGGCTCAAACGTTCACGGATGTTGCTTATGTAATAGTCGGGAATCAGGATTTCGAGATCGGTTTCTATCTGACATTCTTTTACTGCGAACTCTTTATTTTCAAGCTCTTCGGCATAAAGCTCACGAAATTCAGTCTCTTTCAGCTCCCGAATAGCTTCGTCCAGAATTTTGTGGTACATATCATACCCTATTTCAGAAATAAAACCGCTTTGTTCTCCTCCTAAAATATTTCCGGCACCGCGTATATCTAAATCGCGCATGGCGATGTTGAATCCGCTGCCAATGTCGGAAAACTCTTCGATGGCTTTAAGCCGCTTGCGGGCTTCATCTGAAAGCAGATAGGGTGGTGGTGCCAATAAATAGCAGAATGATTTTCGGTTACTACGTCCCACACGACCGCGAAGCTGGTGCAAATCACTTAGTCCGTAATTTTGAGCTTCATTGATAATGATGGTGTTCGCATTCGGAATATCCAGACCATTTTCGATGATGGTAGTCGCAATCAGAATATCAAATTCACCTTCAATAAAGCCCAGCATCACTTCTTCCAGTTTGTGACCTTCCATTTGTCCATGGCCGATGCAAACTCTGGCATCTGGTACAATTCGTTGGATTAGTCCGGCTATTTCATTGATATTCTGAACTCTGTTGTGAACAATATAAACTTGCCCGCCTCGCGAAAGTTCATAAATAATTGCATCCCGAATAACCTCTTCATTAAACGGATGTAACTCTGTTTGAACGGGGTAACGATTAGGTGGTGGAGTGCTGATGATCGACAAGTCACGGGCTCCCATCAATGAAAATTGTAATGTTCGTGGAATAGGCGTGGCAGTAAGAGTCAGGGTGTCAATATTTACTTTTATCTCTTTCAGCTTTTCTTTGATACCGACTCCAAACTTTTGCTCTTCATCAATAATCATTAATCCTAAATCTTTAAATTTCACATCTTTACTTACGATACGATGTGTTCCGATCAGGATGTCCACTTTCCCTTCTTCTAATTCTTTTAAAACCCTGTTTTTTTCTTTAGTGGAGCGAAAACGGTTGATATATTCTATTTTACAAGGAAAATCTTTTAACCGATCACGAAAAGTTTTATAATGCTGTAAAGCCAAAATAGTAGTAGGAACCAGTACTGCAACCTGTTTACTGTCAGTAACGGCTTTAAATGCAGTTCGAATAGCCACTTCGGTTTTTCCGAACCCAACATCACCACATACCAGACGGTCCATAGGAGCAATAGATTCCATATCACGTTTTGCATCGTATGTAGCCTTGTATTGATCAGGAGTATCTTCATAGATGAATGAAGCTTCCAACTCGTTTTGAAGGTAAGTATCTGCACTGTAGGCGAAGCCTTTGGTTGCTTTTCGTTTTGCATAGAGTGCAATTAAATCCTTTGCAATATCCTTAACCTTCTGTTTTGTTTTGTTTTTCAGTGCATTCCATGCAGGAGATCCCAATCGGTTCAACGAAGGTGCGGTACCCTCTTTTCCGGTATAACGTGAAATCCGGTGCAGAGAGTGAATGCTAACATAAAGTATATCGTTGTCTTTGTAGATTAACCGGATTGCTTCCTGCTGTTTTCCATTGGTTTCAATGTGCTCTAATCCTCCAAAACGACCTACTCCGTGATCAATATGTGTAATAAAATCGCCTGGTTTCAACTCATAAAGGTCTTTGAGCGTGAGTATTTCACGATTTTTGCTTTGATCGTAGAGTTTGAATTTGTGGTAGCGTTCAAAAATCTGATGGTCGGTGTAGCAGCATATTTTCAAATCTTTATCAATAAAACCACCCGAGAGGTTAAGAATCAGTGTTGAATACCGCAAAGCAAGATCTTCACTGTTTAGTTCTTTCAGAATCTTTTCGAGACGCTGAACCTGCTTAGGGTTTTCAGTAACCAGAAGATTGTTGAATCCTGCTACGCTGTTTTCGTGCAGGTTTGTCAAAAGAAGTTCAAATTTTTTATTGAAAGCCGGTTGTGGAAGCGTTGTGTAGTGTATTATTTCACAGTTTTGTAGTATGGAATTTTGAGACAAATCGGTAACGGAGAAATTTTGGATTTCGGCAAAAAGAGCTTTCCCTGTTGAAAAAAGTTCTTCCGGGCGTGTATGTTCAATAGGAGTATCCAGTTGCTCAAATGCGTTCACTGCTTTTTCGAATTCCTGCTCAATTCGTTCGATTAAATATTGCAGGTCTTCTGTAAAAATTAATGTATCATCAGGAAAGTGAGCCAGAAGAGATGCTTTAACATCCTGAACTATACGATTTTGAACATTGGGAAGAATTGTAATTTCGGTATGTTTGAATTTAGAAAGTTGTGAGGAAGGATCAAAGCTTCGCATAGAATCAACAGATTCGCCCATGAATTCAATACGGTAAGGGAATTCGCTTGCATATGAAAATACATCCACAATACCTCCTCTAACGGCAAACTGGCCTGGCTCTACCACAAAATCTTCACGTTCAAAACCATATTCCATCAATACATCTGTCACAAAATCAAGAGATACAAGCTCATTTTCATGTAATGTAAGAATTTTGGTTGACAAATATTGTTGAGTAACAACCTTTTCGCAGAGAGCGTCGGGATAGGAAACAACAATAAGTGGCTTTTCTTTTTTCCGCAATGATTCCAGAACCCCGGTGCGGAGCAGAACATTCGCGTTGTCAATAGCTTCAGGCTGATAAGGTCTTTTGTAGGACGTAGGATAAAAGAGTGTAAATTTATCATGACCTTCCATTCGGGTTTGTCCCAGGAGATTTTCCACATCATTCAAAAAGTAAGCAGCGTCCTCTTTGTCGTTAATAATCCATAGCTGATTTTGCCCATTTAATTTATAAAGAGCCGATGCAACCAACGCTTTGGAAGAACCGCTTAAGCCATTAAGATGAACTCTTGAGGGCTTCTTTGAAAGAAAAATTGAATTTAAATGCTTTGTTGTGGTTGATTGTGTATAAAACCGAATCAAGTCTTCCGGTTTCAGGCTTCCAATAGAGTCCTGGGAAGCATTCATATTGAACCCTCCGTGTATTTATGAATAATTTGTGAAAGAGCAAGATGATCCATTCATCCAAAACTTGAATGCAAAAGTACTTCAAATTTAATTGTGTTGAAAGCGTAGAAAATTCCTCTAATGTTAAAAATTGAGGTATTAGAATTAATGCCGAAGAGTATTTAAGGATAGAATTATATTTTGAATGATTGCCTGAACTTGTAATTTGATGATTAACTATGTATATTTGCATAAGAATGAAAAGTATTTACATTATGAATGCATTAATACATTTTAAATATCGGGTATTATAATTATATTTAGTCCAGGCCTGCTTGAAAACCAAAACGCATGAAATGGGTAAAAAGGTAATTACATTAATATTGCTCTTGTTTAGCGGGGTGTCACTGTATTCACAACTTCAGGTTTCGGTTACAACCTATATAAATACAGTGTGTAATGGAAATCCATGTAATTATAATGGTCCTACAATTCTGATCAATGAAGTTATGATGAGCCCTGCGACGGGCGATGGGTCTATGTACGATACAGATAATACCCGACGAGGAGAATGGATTGAGTTGTATAATCCGGATATTTGTAATTCGATAGATATTTCATGCTATTTTTTGGGAAATAATACAAATGATCAGGGTGGCTTTAATTTTGGAGGAGGATTCATTCTCCCTCAGGGAACGGTAGTTCCTCCCTCAGGTTTTGTGCTGATTCGGGGAGAAAACGCACCTCCGGTACCTTCGAATTTATTGATTCAAAATGGAGGAAATACTATAGAAATCGTTGTGGGTGGAATGTTGATACAAAATATTTGTTTGGGAGGAAATAACAGGCTTTGGTTTCCAAATAATGGTGGCTGGTTTGCTTTTTACGACTGGAATGGAGTGCCTCAGGATGCAATTTCATGGTGTAATACAACGAATTCGTGTATGAGTTGTGAACCGTGCAATCCTTTATTGTATGCCTGTGGATATTTGGGTTCATTGTCATCATACGATAATATTCCGGCAAATAAAAAAAACTATATCACAACCTTAAACCCATCAACCTATATGGGACAATCGTTTCGAAGAATACCCGACGGAGGAGGATGGATTTCAACTCCTTCAATTCCGACTATGGGCAATTGTAATCAGATTTGTGCACCACTTCCGAACATCTCTTGTAACGGAATGGCTGTAGCCGTTGCAACAGGAGGTGTGCCTCCTTATATTTACAAGTGGAATGATCAGCAAAACTCAATCAATGATACAGTTACCGGTCTTTGTAGTGGGTTTTATACGGTAACGGTTAAAGATGCAAATAACGATACTATCTCACTTTCTGTATTCATTGACAACCTTGATCTGAATACTACGGTAACCTCAACCTCTGTAAGCTGTATGGGAGGAAATAACGGGAGTGCAACAGCCATTGTTACAAACGGAGCACAACCGTATCATTTTTATTGGAGTAATGGAGATACAGTTTCAACAATTAGTCAGCTTTCTTCTGGAAGCTATAGCGTAATAGTAACGGACACGAATGATTGTATATCAATTGATACCTTGCTTGTTCCGGTTGATTCAGTTGAGTTGAAGATTATGGTTAATGACACGTCTGTTTGTTTAGGAGCCCCTGTTATACTTAACGCAATCCCAAATATTCCGGGTGGCGTTTACCTTTGGACTCCGGGGAATAATCAAACATCAGCTGTAAGTTTTATTTCTCAGACTTCTGGTCTTATTGTGGTTCAATATTCAATTGCAGGATGTTCGGCATCAGATACTTCTTTTATTACGGTGAATCAGCCTCCTTTGGCAAAAATCTTTCCTTCAAATGCGTCTGTATTGATTGGAGATTCTATTGTACTTCTGGCATCTGGAGGATATAGATATTTATGGAATACAGGAGATACTGCAATACAGATTATAAAGTATCCACAAAGTGATACAATATATTGCCTTATAGCAGAAAGTATGGAAGGATGTCTTGATTCAACCTGTTATCCTATAGATGTAATCTTAAATACAACATTATACGTGCCCAATGCCTTTACCCCGAATGATGATGGACGGAACGATCTTTTTATGGTGAAGGGAACAGATTTAGCAAAGTTTTATATTGTAATTTATAATCGTTGGGGTGAATTAATGTATGAGTCGATGGATATCAATCAAGGTTGGGATGGTCGTTTCAAAGGAGAATTTGTTCAAAGTGGGGTATATGCATATTCGATCGAAGCAGTCGGGAAAGATTACAGGTTATATAAAAAGGCTGGAGCCGTTGCTGTAATCAGGTAATTAAGGTATTTGCTGCTGTATTGGTTATAAAATAGGCTGTTCAAAAAGTCGGCAAAATATTTTGCCGACTTTTTGAACAGCCTATTTTTAGAAAAGGGTTTACCTTACGTCTAATCGCCCATTCGCTATTTTATTGATTCTGTTAACTAAGGCTGTTTGCTTGAATTGCATTAACACATCACGGATTCCACTCAGGTAGCTCAGTGTTTCCTGAGAGGATTGCATTACACTGCTTTTGAAACCACTCGGCATAGTGTCAAAGTATCTCATCTGATCTTCATAATAGTCGATAATTTTCGAACAAAGATTATTAGCAGGTACGGTATCTTTCATCAGGTAATACATCTGCGCAAATGATAACGTATAAATATCGAACGGAACTTTTTCCACAGGGAATATTTCTATTCCACGTTTCAGAACCATTTTTGCAGAGTCCATTTTGTTTTCGATCATCAATCCATTTGCTAAGCGAACATATTGATTGCGAATAACCTGTGCACTTCTATAACTTTCCGGATCAACATAAACTCCCGGTTTTTCAAGATTTCCCCATTTCATCTTATTCATGAGTAAATCATATGTTTTTGCAGTGTTGATTCCTCCGAATCCTGCACTTCGCGTTGGAGAAACAACGGGTGAGAATTTATAAACCAAACCTTCCATTTGGCAGAAGTTGGTAATATCGGCAATATCTCTTACAGAATAGGGGCTTACAAAATAAAGCGGACGTTTAAAGTTGTTACTTGCAATAAAATCAAGCAACATCAGATCATTTTTGTAAAGACCTGATTTCTGGATTTCCCATAC
The DNA here is from genome assembly GCA_963667975.1 of Bacteroidales bacterium. Lineage (GTDB taxonomy): Bacteria > Bacteroidota > Bacteroidia > Bacteroidales. The sequence continues at coordinate 883,812 of OY764079.1, read as the reverse complement.
AATTTCAGGTACAATCATATTTGCAAGTTCCTGAGGCACGATTTTATCTTTCAACAACTGCTCTTTATTAACAGTGATTTTCACTCTGCGTGCAGGAACATAACTAATAGTTTCACCTTGCTGAGTAGTTGCTTTGGTCTGAGGATCAGAGCTTGCAACGAATTGGATCAACTGACGAAGCTCAACATAGCCATTTATGCCATCAAGTTCACGAACCGGAACCCAATCATTTGTACCTTGACGATATTGCTCTACCGCCAATGTAAATGGTAGCTTATCTGATTTATATACTTTATTAAAAAGTTGCTCAACATACCATGCCCCACTTGAAAGCGTGAAGTTTACAACGCGAACGTCAGTACGCACACCTTCTACTTCCTGAGCATACCATAGCGGAAATGTGTCATTATCTCCATTGGTAATTAAAATGGAATTAGGTTCGCACGACATCAGGTGGTTTACCGCAATATCACGAGCGGCATATTTTTGAGAACGATCGTGATCATCCCAGCCTTCTTTAGCCATAACCCCGGGAACAAGAACCAGTGTTAAGCCAAACGCAATGACTGCACTTGGATATTGGGGCACTTTTTTCGAAAGAAAATCATATAACCCGATTACTCCCAGTCCAATCCAAATTGCAAAGGCATAGAATGAACCAGCAAACGCATAATCACGTTCACGTGGCTCAACCGGAGGCTGATTCAGATAAAGTACAATGGCTAGTCCTGTCATAGCAAAAAGAAGCATTACCACAAATGCGTCTTTTGAATTTTTTGTCCAGTGAAAGAATAATCCAAGTAAACCAAGAAACAATGGTAGCATAAAGAAACGATTACGTGCCTTATTCTCTTTCAGGTTCTTTGGGAGGTTATCCTGTGGCCCTAAACGCATTTTATCGAAAAACGGAATCCCAGAAATCCAGTTTCCGTGCATGATATCTTTCGTTCCATCTTCGTTATATCCAAGTCCTTGGATATCATTCTGACGCCCGGCAAAGTTCCACATGAAATATCGCCAGTACATATGTCCGATTTGATAACGGAACATAAACTTCATGTTTTCAACAAAGGTTGGCTTACGATCACCGTTTATGCCTGCCCAGAATTTATAATATTTAGGATGCTGACGTGATTCATCATTGCTCGACATACGTGGAAAAGCTGTGCAGTAAGCTGGATCCCAAACAGGTTTAACTTCTTTACCAACTACATCATATTTCTCCTTCCCTTTTGCGTACTTTGTACTTCCTTCTTTTTGATCAATCATTTTGGCATTGTAATATGGGCCATAAACTAATGCACGATCGCCATATTGTTCACGATTCAGGTATGAAAGAAGACCAATTGCATCTTTCGGCGCATTTTCGTTAATCGGCGTATTTGCATTAGCACGGATAATCAAAATAAAGAAGGTTGAATATCCGATCAATAAAAACACAAGAGATAAAAGAGCTGTATTCAGTGCATATTTTTGTTTACGAACAGAATAACGGATACCCCAAACAATACCTCCGATCAATAAAATGAAGTAAACGATAGTTCCTGAGTTAAAAGGCATTCCAAAGCCGTTTACAAACACTAATTCAAACTTTCCAGCTAAATTTACAATCATTGGGATGACTCCGTAGAGGATAAAAAAGAGCAGTATAATGGAGATTATTCCCGACCAGATCAGGCCTTTACGGGTTGGAGTATAACGTTTGTAATAATAAACATAAACGATTGCAGGAATAGCAAGAAGATTCAGTAAGTGAACTCCGATAGAAATACCCACTAGATATGCAATAAGGATAAGCCATCGCATGTGGTGCTTTTCATCGGCTTTGCTTTCCCATTTCAAAATTGCCCAAAAAACAATGGCTGTAAAAAATGAAGAAGTTGCATAAACTTCTCCTTCAACAGCCGAAAACCAAGCAGAATCACTGAAAGTGTAAGCCATTGAGCCTACAAAACCAGCAGCAAGGGTCACAAACATATTTACCGGGCTGATTTCTCCATCTTTGATCATGAGTTTACGTGCAAGCAGTGTAATACTCCAGAATAAGAAGAGTACGGTAAATCCACTTGCAATGGCCGACATTGCATTAATTGTGAAAGCAATATTGCTCACATCACCCGCAAACAGAGAAAAGAATCTTCCGAAAAGCTGAAATGTTGGTGCTCCCGGAGGGTGACCAACCTGCAACTTACATGCTGTTGCAATGTATTCACCGCAATCCCACCAACTGGCAGTTGGTTCTGCGGTCATAAGATAAACGGTTGAAGCTATGATAAATGCAAGCCAACCCGTAATGTTGTTCAGTAAGTTAAATCGCTTCATGGGCGAGAAATTTTTTAAGAACCTAATTGATTGCGAAGATACGGATTTCCTTAACATTATTACAAATGCGTTAACAATGTGATTTTTTCTTTGAGAAAAATTTGGAGGTATCGAAATTCTTACTATTTTTGCATCCGCTTAACCGCAATGACCGATGGTGTAATGGTAGCACTGCAGATTTTGGTTCTGCCTGTCTAGGTTCGAATCCTGGTCGGTCAACACAGAAGAGATTCGAAAGCGAGTCTCTTCTTTTTGTTTTACACATAAGTTCATGAACATTTTTAATATCGTCGTGAGATGAAATCACAAGGCAGAAAAGAAGCCCGCTCGGGCAAAAACACCAGAAATACTGGTGAAAAATCAACACGTACAAGACCTTCTTCCACACGTAAACCATCTTTTCCCAAAAAAGAAGGCTCTTATTCTGAAAAATCAGAAGGTGAAAACAGTGAATATAAACCACGTACGTACACCAAAACGTTTGGCAAAACAACAACAACCCGAACTTCAGCAAATTCTAAAGAAGAACGTAGCTATTCTGAAAAATCAGAAGGAGAATCGAAAGATTATAAATCCCGTTCGTATTCAAAATCTTCGGGGAGTGGTGCATCAACTCGTAAATCAATTTATCCTAAAAAAGAGAAGTCTTACGAGATATCTGAAGGAGAAAAAACAGGCAGAGGCCGTAAAACTGGCGAAAAAACCTTTGAAAGCAGTTCAAAACGAACGTATAAGGATTATAAATCACATTCTCCAAAGCCATCAACTCGTTCAAAATCAAGTTTAAACGAAGAGGATCTTTTTGAAGAAGAAGCATTACAAGCTCGTAAACCTCGTCTGAAACTTGATATTTCTCAAAAATCCCGTAAGCCGGCATATGGTTCAACAAAAACAACCAGAGCTAAATCGGAACCTGTTGAGGATGGTACAATTCGTCTCAATAAATTTATTGCGGATGCCGGAATTTGTTCACGCCGCGATGCAGACCAGTTAATTTCAACCGGAGCTATAGCGGTAAATGGCGAAATTGTTACGCAACTTGGTTACAAAGTAAAACCAACTGATTCGGTTCAATATGGTGGTGAAACGCTGAGTCGTGAAAAAAAAGTATATGTAATTCTCAATAAACCAAAAGATTACATTACTACTACTGATGATCCGCACAATCGTAAAACCGTAATGTTGTTGTTGCAAAATGCATGTAAAGAACGCATCTATCCTGTAGGTCGCCTCGACAGAAACACAACCGGACTTTTACTCTTTACCAACGATGGAGAAATGGCAAAAAAACTTACCCATCCGGTTCATGGCGCTCGCAAAGTATATCATGTGGAACTTGATAAACCGCTTACAAAAAACGATATGCTTCGTATTTCGGAAGGTCTCGATCTTGAAGATGGCTTTATTCAGGTAGATAATATTGAATATGTAACGGATGGAATGGATCGTAAACAGGTTGGTGTTGAGCTACATTCAGGAAAAAATCGCATTGTTCGCCGTATTTTTGAACATCTCGACTATCGTGTAGTTAAGCTTGATCGTGTTATCTTTGCAGGCCTGACCAAGAAAGATCTTCCACGCGGTAAGTACAGAATTCTTACAGAAAAAGAGATCAATTTCTTGAAAATGATAAAATAAACCGGATTTATCCGGAGTTTTACATTCATCTGTTTAAGCTTTCGGAATGGAATCACAACCCAAAAAATCTTCCCGGAAAATTATACGGATGCTGATGAAAATCAGCATCTGGCTTTTTATTCCCCTTGCTATTGCTGTTTTTCTGCTTACATGGTTTAATCATGAGCGGGTGAAGGGGATTGTAGTAAACGAATTGAATAAATATCTTAAGGCAAGAATAGAGGTTAAAGATATTCAATTTTCTGTTATTGAGAAATTTCCGATGGCATCAGTTAAATTTATCGGAGTAAGAGCAACCAACGATAAAGATTCACTTTACAACGAGCATTTGCTTGAAGCAGAATCTGTGTTTTTGGAATTCAATTTATTAGACCTCTATTTTGAAGAATATAAAATCAAAAATATTGAAGTAAATGATGCTCATTTCAATATGCATGTGTACAAAGATGGCTCTGATAATTTTCATTTTTGGAAAACCGGAGATGGAAAAGGGGGCAAAAAATTTCAATTTCAGCTAAGGAAGATAAAACTGAATGATGTGATTTATAGTTATAAAAATGATGCTACACATCAGAATTACAGTATTTTAGCGAAAAGTTTGAAGGCGTCAGGAAACTTTACAGACAATATTCAATCGATACATGTAAAAGGAGATTTGGTCCTCAGTCATATAGAGTCGAATCAGGTCCTTTATTTCAAGGAAAAAGAGGCTTGGCTCTCGGCCGATTTGTCAGTACAAACATTTCAGAAAGAGATCACGGTAAAAAGCGGAGAGCTTGAAATTGCCGATATGAATTTTCTACTTTCAGGAAGAATGGGCTATGGCGAAACCAACAAAACCCTTGGTTTGGTGGTAAGTGGCAAGGATATCTTACTACACGATTTCATCTGTCAGCTACCGGAAAAATGGAGAACTAATCTCGAAGAATACAAAAGTAAAGGGATCGTTAGTTTTCAACTTCGCCTTGATGGACGTTATGGTGGTTTGTATCTACCATTAATTACCGCTGGTTTTGATTGTAAAAATGCAGAAATTATTCACAAAGAGACCGATACAAAACTGACAAATGTACAGTTTAAAGGTACGTACACAAATGGAGAATTTCGTACTCCGGTTTCACAGGTTCTTTATCTTCAAAGCTTTTCGGCAAATCTACCTTATGGGCAGATTTCAGGAAAGTTACGGCTGAAGAACTTCCTAAACCCATATCTTGAAATTGAAACTTCTGGGAAAGCAAAACTTGAGGAGGTTCAAAACTTCTTTAAAATCAAAAACATAGAGAAAGTTTCCGGAGAGGTGGAGTTTTCTGTTCAGTATGCCGGAAAAGCACCAGCCAAGGTATATCAGCCCAAAGATTTTCTTCAGAGCAACTCTTCGGGTTTTATCAAAATCAGCAATGTCGGATTTAGCACTCCATCATTTACCCGAAACTTTACCCAATTAAACGGTGACTTTAACTTTACAAACAATAATCTGGTAATTAATCATTTGAGTGGGCTATATGGCAATAGTGATTTTATTCTTTCGGGAAATCTTGAACAGTTTTTCACTTGGTTATTTGTGGAAAAGGAGCCATTTCATCTGAATGCAAAACTTACGGCAAATGAACTTTATCCCGAGGAATGGATCAAAGAAAGTGATATAAAATCCAATAAGCCCGTGCAATTTGATGTTCCTCAAAATCTTGATTTGAACCTTGATTTTGAAGTGAAAAAACTTGGGTTTCGTAAATTTGTATCTACTACTACCTCGGCCAATGTAGTAATCCGGAAAAGTCAGATAAAGATTACAAATCTGAAGATGAATACGCTGGGAGGAAATATTCAGGGGGTGGTTATGATTGATGCATCAACCGGAAACAATGTATTGATAAGCTGCGAAGCCAACGGAAAGCAGATTGATGCCCGTGAAGCGTTCAGGGTTTTTGATAATTTCGGACAGAAATCATTGAATTACCAACATTTGGAAGGGAAAATAGATGCACAGGTAAATTTTGCTGCACTCTTTTCTCCTGAATTAAAAGTTTATTCCAAAACGATTGTAGCTCAGGTGCAAACAAAAATAAACAATGGAAGATTGAAGAACTATCCTCCTATGCTCAAGCTTTCGAAATTTATTGATGCCAGCGAATTGCAGGACGTACGTTTTGCAACTCTTGAAAACCGGTTCGATATTCGCAATGAAGAAATCCATATCCCCGAAATGGAAATCAGATCAAATGCAGTAAATCTCAAAATCTCAGGAGTTCATAAGTTTAATAATGTTATTGAATATTACCTTCGTATTCGTTTGTCCGACTTACGTGGTAAAAGATATAAAGAACATCTCCGTAAAGAAGAGGAAGAATTTGGTCCGTTTGAGGAAGACGGCTCCGGAAAAACCACTTTGTTTTTGATGATGACAGGAACGATTGATAATCCGGTATTTAAATATGATATTAAAGGTGTAAAAGAGAAAATAAAGCAAGATTTACGTCAGGAAAAACAAAACTTGAAACAGATTTTACATGAAGAGTTTGGCTGGTTTAAAGATAAAACAGAAGAACGTCGCGAAGCTGAAATCATAAAACAACAGGAACAGGGTAAATTTGTGATTGAGTGGAATGAGAAACCGAAAGATACTGTTTCGCAAAAGGAAAAGAAGCCTGAGCCAAAACAAAAGGCAAAATTTAAAGTTGAATGGGAATAATAAAAAAGTATGAATACGTTTCGTCGATCACTATTTTTATTTTCAATGTTTGTTTTTATGACATTAACACTATTTTGCAAAGAAAGACCTACTACTGTTGAACGTGTAAACCTGAATTTTTATGCAGGAACGTGGTATGAAATAGCGTTGTTTCCAAATCGTTTCGAAAAAGGATGTAGCTGTACTTCTGCTGAATACAGCTTGACGGGAAAGGGTTATGTAACGGTTATAAATCGTTGTATGCGAGGAGGAAAACAAACCTCAATTACAGGAAAGGCATTTGTGGTAAAAAATTCGGGCAATGCGAAACTGAAAGTGCAGTTTTTCTGGCCTTTCAGAGGTGATTACTGGATTTTGGGGTTGGCCAATGATTACAGTTGGGCATTGGTTGGTTCTCCCAATCGTAAATATCTCTGGATTCTTGCCCGCGAACGCGTGCTGGATGAAAAAATCTATGATTCAATTGTTCAACTAGCCAGAGAAAAAGGTTTTGATACTTCAAAGTTAGTCCGAACCATGCAGGATTGCACTCATTAACGATTATCGGGAAAATATATTAGGGTTACAGCCTTATTTACGAATGAACAATCACGATTATTCCTCCTTATCATACCAACTTGCATATTTCGGGTATGCATTAGCAATTCGAAGTATTTGACCTTCTAATAGTGACTTATCAAGATCTTTAACCATACGTGCAGGAATACCTGCATACAATGTTCCTGATTCAACCACCGTATTTTCAAGCACAACTGATCCGGCTGCAATGATTGAATTGCTTTCAATTACAGCTCCGTCCATGATGATAGCTCCCATTCCTACAAGTACATTGTCGTGAATAGTACAACCATGAACGATTGCCCGATGAGCAATGGAAACATTATTCCCGATGGTGGTCGAAGCTTTTTGGTAAGTACAATGTACAATAGCTCCATCTTGGATATTAACATGATGCCCTATTCGGATGGAGTGTACATCACCCCTTACCACAGCATTGAACCAAATACTACAATGATCACCCATTACAACATCGCCTGTAATGGTTGAATTTTCAGCCAAAAAACAATCTTCTCCGAACTGTGGAGCAATTCCGTTTACTTTCTTAATCAACGCCATAGTATTAACAGGTTTTAGAAGGTTCAAAAATAGAATATTTCGTCCGTAAATAATGATTTATTCAAAGGTTAGAAGGTGAATTTTTAACGGTGTTTGTGAGTTATAAAAAGTCATGTTCGTTTCATAAGAATAAAGCACTTCATTTCAATTTTGTTCACGGCTGGGATTGAATTCTCTCAGAATCTTCCTTTTGATTAATTTTGTATCCGAATTATGGCAAAAATTGGAAATGCAGATTTAGGGGAGTTTTCTGTCTGGCTTTCGCCAATGGAAGATGTAACGGATCCCCCGTTTCGCAGGATATGTAAGCGGATGGGTGCCGATGTGATGGTTTCGGAGTTTATCTCATCCGAAGGTTTGATTCGCGATGCTTCAAAAAGCTTGAAAAAACTCGATTTTTCGGAAGAAGAACGTCCGGTTGGTATTCAGATTTTTGGTTCGGATATTGATTCTATGCGTCGTGCTGCAGAAGTTGCTGCTTCGGCCAATCCCGATTTTGTGGATATAAACTGGGGTTGCCCTATGCGTAAAGTGGCTGGAAAAGGTGCTGGTTCGGGTATCCTGAACGATATTCCAAAAATGGTACGTATTACCGAAGCCGTGGTAAAATCGAGTTCAATTCCTGTTACGGTAAAAACTCGTCTGGGTTACGAAGAAAAAGATAAACCCATTGTTGATATCGCTTTACGACTTCAGGATGTGGGTATTCAGGCATTGAGTATTCATGGGCGTACGCGAGCTCAGATGTACCACGGTCAGGCTGACTGGACTCTGATTGGAGAGGTGAAAAATAATCCGCAAATTCATATTCCAGTCTTTGGAAACGGGGATATTACTTCAGCCGAAGTTGCCCTGCAACGGAAACAGCAATATCCAACTCTTGATGGAATGCTGATTGGACGTGCAACAGTGGGGAATCCATGGATTTTCAGAGAAATAAAACATTATTTGCATACAGGAGAATTGTTGCCACCACCTACCCTTGCCGAACGTATTGCTGTTTGTAAAGAACACCTGCTAACATCAGTAGAATGGAAAAGTGAGATTACGGCCATTTATGAAACACGAAAACATTATTCGGGCTATTTTAAAGCAATCAAGGACATAAAACCTTACCGGATTCGGCTGGTCACTTCTGTAAATCTTGGCGAAATACTGGAAATACTGGATGAAATAGGAGAAAAATGCAAGTATGACTTATTGGGAAGCAATGTGGGTTAATCACCAAATCTCATTAAATCATTTGTGCTGAAGTTCCATTCAGGCGTATTTAAATCTAAACCGAAGTTCAAAGGATACCAAGGGGATAGATTGTTGTTATTCAGGTTTTTTAAAATATGAATGTCTTGGGCAGGCATATAGCTTTGCACCAACATAAAAAGTTTTTGCTTTGTTTCTGGATGAATCGTCATATCAACAACCATTACGGCATGGCCGGGACTTCCTCCCGTGATAAACATATCTCCGGGCTCCATTTCATTGAGCTTTACTTTTTTCAGTTCTTTTGACAAAGAAAGTGTTCCTGCATAACTGAAAACAATTTCAAGATAACTCATCAAATCGGCATGTGTGTTTGACGGCTCAGAGCGTTTTATCCAGTTGGTTTTATTTCCTTCAATCTTAATACGGTAACCTTGTGTCCACTTTTCATAACGTGCATCAAACCCATTGGATAGTTTGAAATGAATCTTGTTAAATTGCTTTGCTTTAAAAAGATACTCAGCTCGTAGTCGCATACAGGCATCAGCACATTGCTGCAGATTTTTCGTTCCTACAGAAATATCAACAACTGCCTCATGAACAGCTTGATTTGCTTTGAGATTACCATTGTAGAGCCTCACTTTGCTCCCTGATTTTTTTAACGGCAGCGTTTGTAAATAGCGGGCAAATGAGTTTTCGGATGACTCAACTCTATGAAACCCTGCCGGAGGATTGAATCTGGATACCAGTGTTTTCCCTTCTGGGTTGATAATTGTATTTTGAGGTTCTGTTTGATTGCATCTTGTAAATGAAGATATAAGCGTTATAATACTTGTGATGATAATAATGATTGTAAGTGCAAATAGGTTGATCTTCTTTCTCTTATGATTCATGATGTGAGATTTAAGAAAGTTTTCATTACTTTTGCTTAACGAAAAAAAGAGGTCATAAAGTATAAAAACCAATAATTCAGGCTTATGAAATCAGAACACAAGCTTTTTAAAGGGAAAACACTTGCGATTTTGTCGGGTGGTGGAGACACCCCTGCCATCAATTCGAGTATTGAATGTATTCGTAACCGTGCTTCGATGCTCGGTTTTAAAGTATATGGAATTCGTCAGGGCTGGAAAGGCCTGTTGGGTGATGGTGATATTGTTGACTTAACCCATCAGCCGTATGATGGTTGGTATGGCGGAACCGCTTTACGCTCAAGCCGTACGAATCCGTTCCCTTCCAAGAAAAATCCCGAAAGCCGTGTTCCTCAGATCTTACAGAATCTAAAACGCTATAAAATTGATGTACTGGTTACAATTGGTGGCGATGATACCAATGGAGCGGCCAAGAGGTTGTACGAAACGGAAGGAATTCCGGTAATTGGTTTTCCGAAAACTATTGATAATGACCTTCGTACACGGACAATGCATAATTACAACGGTCAGCAAATTGAAGCCGTTTTATGCCCTGGATTTCCGTCTGCAGCTTTGGCAGTTGCCGAATTGACAAGTAAAATCAAAACTACTACAGAATCACATTCCCGTATTATGGTTTTGGAGGTTATGGGCCGCGATGCAGGTTGGCTGACAGGAAGTACAACTTTTGGTGGTTCAAATATTGCGTTAATTCCTGAATTTGAAATGACTCGCGAACGTAAAGAGTTTTTCTTGGAATATGTAAAAGAATCATATCTGCGTAACCCGAAGAAAAACCTTATCATTGCTGCATCAGAAGGTGTACGTTGGTATGATGACAAGTCAGGGAAAGTAGATGTAGTTCATGCAAGTTCAGAAGTGGATGAATATGGTCATCCGCGTTTTGGAGGCGTAAGTGGTGTTATTGCTTCTGAGATTTCACAAAAACTAGGCCTGGATGCACGTGCTCAGATTACGGGATACTTTGCACGTTCTGGAGAATGCCGTCGTTACGACCGTCGTTTAACCATGACATTAGCTGATAAAGTAGTAGACTTATTACTTCGCGAAGCATACGGACAAATGCCGGTTATCAACAAAATGGTTGATTATATGGAACTTGAAGAATATAACACCTCTTCAATTGATATGGGTGCAATTGGAAATATGCCATTACCGGAAGCTTATTATGATGTAAATAACTTCAAATTTACGGATGGTTACAATCATTTCCTTTCCAAAGTACTAGAAAAACCACTCTTCTCCGAATTTGATTATGATTTTCCGGTAGTTGTTCCGGAATAAGAATAATCCGATAGAATAGAAAAGAGGCTGTTTAAACACTTCTCATTTGATAAAAAAACTTTCCCAAAAGCTGGGAAAATATATAAAGGCTGCGACTTTTTAGGGCAGCCTTTATTTTTTGTCTTTCTCTAAACTTGAATTTTAAATTAATTTGAAGCCATGTTGATATAATGCCGAAGGATAGAAATATTAAGACGAATCAAGTGTGCGAAAAATGAACAGGTCCTTTTCTCCTATCAGAATTATTTAGAATATGTATAAATTACATGTCAAAATGTAAAATACACATGACATAATGTTTTTTATACATTACATTTGCAATTGAATTCAAAACAGTAAATATTATGAAAACCAGATTTCTTTTTCCACGTAAATTTGTTTGGATTGGTTGGATTGCAGTAATTGTATCCATTCTTTTATTTTTCCTTAACGAATTGCCTTTTTTCAACCTGAAAACTTTTGCAATGATAAATAATGAGGTATTTAGGGATACGGAATATTTTAAGGTAATTCAGGATAACCTTCAATTTGAAATAGCCTCAGTTCTGTTAATTGTTGGATTGATTTTTATCGCTTTTACCAAAGTAAAAAATGAAGACGAATTTACTTCAAAACTCAGGTTAGAATCATTGCTTTGGGCAACGTACATCAATTATGGATTATTGATTTTGGCGATTATGTTTGTTTATGGACTGGGATTTTTGAATGTGATGGCTTATAACTTCTTTACAATACTTATTGTATTTATTATTCGCTTCAGATTTGTCCTTTGGAAATCATTTAAAAGTGAAAAATCATGAAAAATACGCTAAAAGTACAGCGAGCTATAAAAAATATTACTCAGGAAGAACTTGCAAAACAGCTTGGTGTAGCCCGTCAGACCATTAATGCCATCGAATTAAATAAGTATGTACCCTCTACTGTGTTAGCTTTGAAAATGGCGCGATATTTTGAAAAGCCTTTTGAAGAGATTTTTATTCTGGAAGAAAGTGATTAACAAAAAAGCCCGCAAACAAGAAAATGCGGGCTTTTTATAAGGTTGAGACTGTAATCATTCAGCCAGAACCAGAACTTTATTTTTCTTAACCTCGATAACACCACCGTTTACTTCAAAGTAGCGGGTTTCTCCTGAATTTTCCTGCACTTTCACCTTCCCCTTTTTCAGTACAGAAATCATAGGTGCATGATTATTCAGAATTTCGAAAGAACCGTCGATGCCGGGAAGCTGAATAAGCTTCACTTCTCCTTCGAAAACGGTTTGGTCCGGGGTTACAATTTCGAGTTTCATATTGTGCGTTTATTTTGCCGATTCAGCAAGCATTTTCTTCCCTTTTTCAATAGCTTCTTCAATGGTTCCAACAAGGTTGAATGCAGCTTCCGGGTATTCATCCACTTCGCCATCCATAATCATGTTGAATCCTTTGATGGTATCTTCGATGTTTACGAGTTTACCTGGGATACCGGTAAACTGTTCGGCAACATGGAATGGTTGAGAGAGAAAACGTTGAACGCGGCGTGCACGGTGTACAATCAGTTTGTCTTCTTCCGAAAGTTCATCCATACCCAAAATTGCAATGATATCCTGAAGTTCTTTGTAACGTTGCAAAATCAATTTAACGCGTTGTGCAGTGTTATAGTGTTCGTCACCTACAACATCCGGAGATAGGATACGTGAAGTAGAATCCAGGGGATCAACTGCCGGATAGATTCCTAACTCTGAAATCTTACGGCTTAATACTGTGGTTGCATCAAGGTGAGAGAAAGTAGTTGCCGGAGCAGGGTCTGTCAAGTCATCTGCAGGTACATAAACAGCCTGTACAGAAGTAATAGAGCCACGTTTTGTAGAAGTAATACGTTCCTGCATCAAGCCCATTTCGGTAGCCAGTGTAGGTTGGTAGCCTACTGCTGATGGCATACGTCCCAAAAGTGCTGAAACTTCAGAACCAGCCTGAGTAAAACGGAAAATATTGTCGATGAAGAGCAAAATATCACGACCACCCGATTTCTCATCACCGTCGCGGAAATATTCTGCCATAGTCAAGCCCGATAATGCAACGCGGGCACGAGCTCCGGGAGGTTCGTTCATCTGACCGAATACGAGTGTTGCCTGTGATTTGGCAAGCTCTTCTTTGTCAACGAGACTTAGATCCCAGGAACCACTTTCCATGCTTTCCAAAAATTTATCACCATAACGGATAACACCTGATTCAATCATTTCACGAAGAAGGTCATTTCCTTCACGGGTGCGTTCTCCAACACCTGCAAATACCGATAAGCCTTGGTATTTCTTGGCAATGTTGTTGATAAGCTCCATGATGATAACTGTTTTACCAACACCTGCACCTCCAAAAAGACCAATCTTTCCTCCTTTGGAGTAAGGCTCAATAAGATCGATAACTTTAATACCGGTATAGAGTACTTCTTTACTGGTTGAAAGGTTTTCGTACTTAGGCGGTTCTCGGTGTATTGACATTTTGTGAGCAGAGGTTACTTCACTCAGTCCGTCAATGGCTTTTCCTGTTACATTAAATAAACGACCGTTTACCTCAGTGCCGGTAGGCATTGAGATAGGCGCTCCTGTAGCAATTACTTCCATACCGCGGCGTAAACCATCGGTTGAGTCCATTGCAATGGCACGTACAGTGTTTTCACCAATATCCTGTTGACATTCGAGAATAATTACATCGCCGTTTTCTTTACGAACTTCCAATGCATCATAAATGTCAGGCAATTTTTCCTGATTGGCAAATGTAACATCTATAACAGCTCCAATAATTTGGGATATTTTCCCGACGCTTTGGGTTGACATATAATTTACTTTAAATAAGTTAGTTCAGTTATTTTCTATGATGAGTAACCGCCTGCGAAAATACAATTATTTACATGATTACAATACGTATTGACCGATATTTTTCTACTTTTGGCATTCATCTTTTTTCTTGACTTCCAGCTCTTAACACTTTTTTAAATTAAAAATTGCCTGGTGAAAATTATTAGAGGAAATAAATCAATTAAGATTGCAACGCAATCTGTTGTAACTGTGGGTGTTTTTGATGGTGTTCATCGCGGACATACTCTTTTGTTATCCGAACTTAAAAAAACTGCATTTGAGAATAATTTTTCGTGGGGAGTTGTCACTTTTCATCCTCATCCTGGAATGGTTGTAGGAAGTAAGGAACGCAATTTTAAACTTTTATGCTCTTTAGAAGAACGAATTGAAAAATTATCAACGTTTGATCCTGATTTTATCTGGGTAATGGATTTTGATTCGAAAATGGTTTCTCTTTCAGCAAAAGATTTTATTTCCGGATACCTTATCCCAATGTTTGGTGTGAAAAAGATGATACTCGGGCACGACAATCAGTTTGGGAGAACCAAAAACCGTGACGAAGATGAGCTTATTTCCTATTGTAACACTCAACAAATTGATTTACTCAGAACTCCGGCACTGGTTCTCGACGAAAAAATAATCAGTTCTACCGTAATACGTCGCTCGCTCGAAGCGGGTAATGTAAAAGAAGCCAAACGTTATTTAGGTTATCCTTATGCATTGAAAGGTGAAGTGGTGGGAGGAAACCGAATTGGAAACAAAATTGGATTTCCTACGGCGAATCTTTCGGAAGATAATTCACAAAAACTAATTCCTCCTACCGGAGTTTATGCGGTAAGAACTTCTACACCATACGGAATATTTGGAGGAATGCTCAATATTGGAATTCGCCCTACGTTAAACATCAATCAATTTTCTATTGAAGCTCATTTGTTTGATTTTAATGACGATTTATACGGCCAACAAATAGAAATAGAATTTATTGCCAGAATCAGAAATGAACAAAAATTTCAAAATGTAAACGAACTGATTGCCCAATTATATCGCGATAAAGAGAAAACTATTCAAATTTTGGAACACGACAGAGATTAATCTTATGAAAAGAATCACTTTTTTGTTTGTATTTGGTTTAATGTCAATACATTATTTGTTTTCACAGCACGATTCAATGTATGTATTTACATCTATTTCCGAAGCAATGAAAAGCCCCTCGGAAGTGTATAAGCTTGATTTATCACACAAAAAACTTAATCAATTTCCTGTAGAAGTTTTTCAAATGTCAAATCTTAAAGTGTTGATTTTGAAAAGGAACAAGATAGAGTCTATTCCTTCAGAAATTGGTTTATTATCCAATCTTGAGGTTTTAGATCTTTCTGCAAACAGAATTGCAGTTGTTCCATCAGAAATAGGGGCGTTAAGGAATCTCAAGCAATTAATCTTGAATCGAAATTATATTTCACGCCTGCCAGATGAGATTAGCAACCTTGTTAATCTGGAGTTTCTTGATTTATGGAGCAATGAAATAGATACTTTTCCTGCATCAATCTCTAATCTGAAAGAAAACTTAAAATTGCTGGATATGAGAGCAATTGTAATGAATGACGCAAAACAACAGGCAATTTCCGAATTGCTTCCCAATACAAAGATTTTGTTTTCGAAATCTTGTTTGTGTCAGTAAAGCAGAATGATTATGATTCCTGATAAACTTAAAGTAGCCTTCATTCAAACAACTCTGAAATGGGAAGATAGTAAAGGAAATCTTCTTAATTTCAACAAGATAATTGAAAGTATAAAGCTGGATACGGATATAATTTTGTTACCCGAAATGTTCAATACGGGATTTTCTATTAATCCTGCTGCATGTGCGGAAACTATGAATGGGAGCACCGTAAGTTGGCTTCGATCCAAGGCAAAAGAGAAAAATAGTGTAATTTGTGGCACTTTACTGATCGCTGAAGACAATGCGTTTTATAATCGTTTTATCTGGATGCAACCAGACGGAAGCTATTTCACCTACGATAAGCATCATTTGTTTCGAATGAGTGAAGAGTTTCGAATATTGGCTTCTGGAAGGGAGAATATTACAATTTATTATAAGGGGTGGAAAATACGTCCACAAATTTGTTACGATTTACGTTTTCCGGTTTGGAGCCGAAACCGTTTTCGAAATGGTGAATATGAGTATGATTTGTTGTTGTACCCTGCAAATTGGCCAGCAAGCAGAGCACATGTATTCAAAACATTACTGATGGCACGTGCAATTGAAAATCAGGCTTGGGTAATAGGTGTAAATCGTATTGGAAACGATGGCTTTGGAAATGCTCACAGTGGTGATTCTATGATTGTAAACCCATTTGGAATACCGGTTGTGCAGTTACTCCCGTATCAGGATGAAATTTGTTATTCAGAACTTGATTATAGTGTGCTGAGTGATTTACGACAAAAATTTCCGGTTGGGTTAGATTGGGATGATTTCAAGATAAAGTTGTAAATCGTTAATCTTCAATATACATTGTGGATCTTGGTTGAAACAATACAAGATTTTCAAAGGTTTCGTCAGCTTCAAAGCCTTTGCCATAAAGAACACCGTCTTTATTAATCCGTTTTACAAACTCGTTGGAATAGATTACTTTGCGTGATTGATCCCAGGTAATATGTTCTGTATAAATTGTGTCACCTTTTCTGTAATCTACAATTACTACGTTTTGTTTCGCTTCCATTTGATTGCGGTCTTCGTAGTTGATAGCCCAGTCGGCACGTAAGAACGCTTTAGGTTTTAAGTTGAGATCGTAAAATTCAATTTGTATTCCTTTTGGAAATTTCTCAATTGATTCAGGGGTTTTATATCGTTCAAGGCGTGGTGTCACCAATTTCATTTGAATCACACCCGAATCACTGCGAATCATTTCCGTATTGTTTAAATACTGCTCAGGTGTTTTCAGTTCTTTAGAAACACTCTTGATTTTCTCCATATCATTAGTGCAGGAGAATATGCTAAAGAATAACAACCCGAAAGCCGGAAAAAGCTTTCGGGTTGTTATATTTATCATACCGTTTCGTATTTCGGAATGATTTAAGATTTTCATTATCTTGATCTTACAGTTGTCGTTTCATTAATCCAGCACTCGATTCTGTATGAATCACCTTTTTTCATATTATAGAAGAAAAGGTCTTCTTGCTTTGGAAAAGCTACAGAAACACTGTTGATTTTTTTCTTGGCGATTTCAGCCATAGAAGGATCAATACTTTTGGCTTTTATATATTTGTCAACAGCAGCCCAATATCCGGCTTTACTAGTAACTTCGTTATCCCCACAGCTTTTTGAACTTTGAACGTACATGTCCCCAATAATAATATAAGGCATACCTTCATTCGGTTTGTTTTCAAGTGCTTTGTAAGCATAGGTACGTGCCTGGCTGAATTGGTTCAGGTTACTGTAAACGTCAGCTAAGAGTAAATATGCTTTATATTTATCTTCTTTTTCCGTGATGTTTGGAACAGCTTCCGTTAAATATTCAGCTGCTTTTGCAAACTGTTTTTTAGCGTAGCTCATTTTTCCCATCAGGTAAGCTGATTCAGGAGTTGGAGCGTTTTTATGTAAGTTTTCAGTTGCACTGAAGAATAGAGGATCTTCCGTACATTTTTTACGGTCAAGAATTTTGGTGATTTTTTTCAATAAAGCTACATCATTTGGAGCAGCTTTAAATCTCTTTGAGTAAATACGAATAAGATCTTTACAGGTAGCAAATGGTTGGAATGACGATTCAACATTGGTACGAGCAACCTTGTATTGTGAAAAATTGATGTATGATTTTGCAACTTCCGGGGAAATACTGATAGAATCTGCAGGTAAACTAAAAATGAGATTTACTTTTTCGATCATGTCTGCTTTGAGTTCAGCGTTTTTCAGCAGTTTCGTTCTGCTAAGCAAAGTATCCCGGGAAGGCAATGTTTTGTTTTTCAAATAGTAGGTTTTAATAGTTTGAAAGATGTTTTTTGAAGCTTCAGCATCCAGAAAATCAATTAAAACTTCGCGGTTGTATTGTTTGTAGAATTCGACATTAGTAGCAAATGAAGCCAGAAGTTTCATCTGGAAATCCTGACCAAACTCGGTGTTTTTGTTAATATTTTTCTCAATCAGGTCACTTACAGGATCATATACATCGAAAATGAGAGAGGTGTCTGCTTTTTTGCTTTTAGCCATATCAATAGCACTTAGAAAATAGTAGTATAATACGGCAGGTTCTGTAGCTAAACCACCTATTTCTACTGATTTTTTGAAAGTGTTGTAGATTTCCTCATAAGCCTTTGGTCTGTATGATCTCAAATCAACTGCCTTGCGTCCGAGATTGTTTGCTTCCGAACCGAAAAGAACAATACGTTGATCCCATATGTACATCAGGGAGTCAATTAATCTTTCTTTGCGTTGTGCGTTTTTTTCGTTGTCAATCTGATATTTCAGAATATTAATTCCACGGATATAGGTATTTTGGCTTGCCTGCGGACAAACATTCATAACCACCTGCCATGGTTTATAAGCATCTTTAAAATTATTTTGCTTGTAAAATTCACTATAGAGCGAGATGTTTGTAATACACTCTATACTATCCTTTGGTGTCTTTCCGTACTTTTGGGCAAATGAGAGTGTGCTCGTGAAAATAATAATACCCAATAATAATAACTTCCTTGTTTTCATAGTGTTTATTTATTAATTAATTTCAAGCGTTGGTTTATTAATTAATCATATTTGCGTTTTACAAACCAGATATCATAAGCAGAAAAGCCAACGGTAAATCTGATAAAGTTTTCTTCAATAAGATTGTTGTCGGTTGTTCCTCTTTTTCCGAACTCTACCCCGAGATTAACTGTCGATTTCGACTTTCTCAGTGGTAACCCAAGTCCAAAACTTATGCCAAACTCATTTAACTGGTTATTTTTGATTTGGAGGTATGTTGTATTATACCGGAATCCAGCACGATATGTAACCCGTCCAAAATAATTTTTGGAGAATGGATTTGGTTTAATTTCCCCTCCTACTGCAATATTCCAGCTATCTTTTAATGAATCTTTGATACCAAATGATTCATAATCACTCCATGATTTGTAATTGAAATCAGCACCAATTAACCAATGTTGATTACGTTCAATTACAAAACCTACACCAAATCCAGCAGGAAGTGTAATCGTACCCTTCTCATTTTGAATACTTTCAATTGTGTCAATCGGATAAACCAGTCCACTGGTTGATTCATAGAAGGAGTATGCCAACTGATCACGATGTGCGTTTAACGACATTGGTAATTGTCCGGTTGCACCGAATATTAAGGTGTAATCATTGTTGATGGGCGTTTTATATTGCATCCCTACATTAAAGGTAAGGCTTTTAACCGTAATAGTATTGGTTACCCGGGTATTAAACAATGTTGATGTATCCGGAAAATATACGCTTTTGTAGCGCTCAATAGATCCAAATAATAAATTGGTATTAAACCCGACTGCAAGCTTTTTTCCGATTTTAAATGCATTTCCAATATAAAGCTGATTAAGTCCGCCTTTCCCTTCATATTGATAATTTACATTTCCGATGAATGGCTCTGTTTGTTTATCAATAATTTGATAACCAACACTGGAGTAAGGGATCAGGCCGAAGCTTCCTTTCCACCAATTTTTAATCTGAAATCCGAACAACAGATTGGAAAGAGATATGTAGTCCGCGTCCTGACTTAAGCTTTGTGTTTTGAGTGTTGAACTAATTCCCGAAACACCAGTTTCGAAAACGAATGACATTGAATCCAGTCCAATATATGAAGCCGGGTTGAATGGATTTATATGCAGATTACTACTATAAGCATTATATATTCCGCCCATAGGCATCATACTGTTGTGCTGATTCAGCATCAGATCGCCAAATCCGAATCGAGAATAAGGAGAACTTATTCTGTTTTGCGCATTTGATGTTCCTAATAAACAGATAATCAGGATAAAAAAAGCGGTTGCTTGTTTAAAATAATTCATTTTTCGCATGAAAGTCAAGTATTGCGTTCAATCCGGCAGTTACGATATTTGGGACTGCAAAGATGCTATAATTTAAGTTTTTATCAAAATAAAAGGCATCTCCCCCGCTTAAAATTACTTTTAAGCCCGGAAATTGTCCCTTTATTTGATTTATAAATCCTTCCATTTCCAGTTTTAAACCGTTGATAGTTCCACAAAGAATGGAATCCCTGGTATTCGTTCCCAACGCAGGAAAAATTTGTTGCTTTTCAACTAACGGAAGTTTTCCTGTAAAAGTATGTAGTGCCTTTAATCGCAGATCAATTCCTGGAGAAATAGCACCACCCAGATAGTTTCCGGCTTTGTCAACAACGTCGTATATAACACATGTTCCAACAGTAATCACTAGAATGTTTTCATCCGGAAAAATTGAAAATCCCCCAATTGCTGCTGCAACCCTGTCAAAACCAAGTGTTTCTGGAGTGTCATAGATGATTTTCAGCGGGAGTGAATCCGTTGTAGCAGGTTTATAATAATTTGTTTTTGACCGTAGTATATTTTCGATTTCTACAGGAAATTCTTTTACAGATGAAAGAATAGAGTGTGATATATCGGGGTGAATATGCAATATTTTTTGAATTTCGCTTTCTGATAATGCTTCAATTTTGAACAATTCGATCAGTAGCGAATCCTTATAAATTGCAACTTTTGAAACGCTGTTTCCGATATCAAGAATAATTTTTTTCATCTAACTGCAAAATTATACAAAATCATTATGTGCACAATTACAGAATAATAAATAAGGGCATCTTGTTTAGATTTATTCTAAATTGCATTGAGAATTGTTTTTTCTTTGGAGATTTAAAAAGTGTTATTACTTTTGCAGTCCCAAACGGATGGCGTCGTAGCTCAGTTGGTAGAGCAGAGGACTGAAAATCCTTGTGTCACTGGTTCAATTCCAGTCGATGCCACAAAAGGTCACAAATTTGTGACCTTTTTTATTTTGTTACGGGTTTGAAAATTACCCGCTTATATGATTTGAACAGTTTGTCGAATTCGGGATTTCGTTCATTGGTATATTCCAGAATAATTCTGTCCGGAGTAAGAAAATAGAAATCTTTCATGATTTTGGCTACTATTTCTGCTCTTTTTTTACACAAAGCGGTTGGATTTACTTCTGTTCCATCTGTTTCGGCATAAGCCATAATCATAACCCGCAAAGATGAGTTACTTTTCAGAATGCCCATTAACTTATCGATCTTAAGTACTTCGTTTTCTCCAATCTCAGCGCTATTTGAGTTATAATAAATTGCTTCAGGAAAAAATCCCATTCTTACCAAGGTATTTTGTCTGATAATTTCATCCGTACTATCTCTGTTCATTTCAACTTTAGGCTGTAATGCTATAATATTTAAAGAGTCTCTGATTTTTTGATTTACAAATGCTGTATCATCTTCTATAAAAGGTTCGTAATTGTGAACTTCTTTTACTTCGTAATCAATGATTTTTGATTTACGTTTGTTTATCTTAAAACTAGGTTTGTATGCTATTCCTAATCCGAAGAAGCTGTATGCTGAATGATTGTTGTATTTTTCAAACCCATCCAGATCAGGGATATTGAGTACTTTATACTTAATATTTAAAATAACGTCGAGACGGGAATTAACGTGATATTTAAAACCACCACCTCCAATAAAAATGCCTTCAAGTTGTCGCTTACCAATACCTTGACCAGCTCCTCCGAATTTATAGAATATTTTGCCAGACGAAACGGTAATTGTTTGTCCTTTAAAATGGGCAAGTCCAAGCCCTACACTAAAAAACAGATCCCATTTTTGGGGCCGATCTTCAAAAAATGCGAAAGGACTTAGGTTAAACGAAACGGATTGTTCCAGATAATCTGCATCAAACGAATATTCCCGGGTAATTTCGGAGGTATCACGCTTGCTTTTTAAATTCCCCCAATAAGCATCTCCCGAAATACTTAGCCATGGAGCAATTCGTTGCTCTAACGATATACCATATGCGGTAGCTGTCCTTTTTGAGAAATCTTTAAGAGGAGATGTCCCGGGATTTATATTTCCATAATATTGAGTAATTCCGTAGTTTACAGATATATAAAGAGGATAATTGCTCTGTTTTGTCCCACTCTGGGATGTTTGGGAGAACACTTGAGCACTCCCGAAAATAAAAATCAACAGAAGAATTGTTTTTAACAATGAATATCGTAAGTAATCCATATCTTTGTGTTTGAGATAAATGAAACAATGCAAAGCTAGTCAAAGTAAAAAAATAAAAAAAAGTAGTTTATTTTTTTACTTGCTAATTTGTTTCATTTTGGTACTTTTACATTCCAAAGATAAGTATAATTACAATTAGCAAAGCCAAATCCTAAAACATAACACCTTGGAGTCATTTAAAATATTTGTTGTAGAAGATGACGAGTTGTTTGCCAAAATTCTAAAGCATCACTTGTCTTTAAACTCGGAATATGAGGTAGAGATTTTTACCAAGGGAAAAACATGCCTTGAAAATCTTTATAAGAATCCTTCGGTTATTACACTTGACTACTATCTTCCGGATATCTCCGGAATGGATATGCTCAAGAAAATCAAGGAGTTTAATCCTGATTTACCTGTTGTAATTGTTTCTGGTCAGCAAGATATTTCTACTGCAGTTGAACTTCTCAGAAGAGGCGTTTATGATTATATTCTAAAAGACGAGGATACTAAAACCCGCTTGTGGAATATTATGAAAAACATTCGGGAACACACTGAGTTAAAGCAAAAAATCTCAGTCCTCGAAGAAGAAATCGAGAAAAAGTATGAGTACAGTAATCTGATTAAAGGAAACAGTCCTGAGATTGAACGTATCTTTAAACTGATAGAAAAAGCCTCCAAAACTACAATTACGGTTTCTATATCTGGCGAAACAGGAACAGGAAAAGATCTGGTTGCCAAGGCTATTCACTATAATTCACCAAGAAGTAAATTTCCATTTGTTGCCGTAAATGTTTCGGCAATTCCTAAAGATTTGATCGAAAGTGAAATGTTTGGCCACGAAAAAGGTGCTTTTACCGGAGCAAATGCTCGTCGCATTGGTAAATTTGAAGAAGCGCATAGAGGAACACTCTTCCTGGATGAAATAGGGGATATGGATTTGAATATGCAGGCAAAGTTGTTAAGAGCTTTACAGGAAGAAGAGGTTACCCGGATAGGGAGCAATCAAACAGTAAAACTCGATACACGTTTGATTGTAGCAACGCACAAAAACCTGGCTGAAGAGGTGAAAAAAGGGACCTTTCGTGAAGATTTATACTACCGTATTTTAGGTTTGCCAATTATCTTGCCTCCATTACGTGAAAGAGGAAATGATGTTTTGATTCTCTCAAAATACTTTCTTGACGAGTTTTGCAGGAAAAATAACCTGAGAAAGTTGAAACTTTCAAAAGATGCTCAGGAAAAACTGAAAAAATATCATTTTCCGGGAAATATTCGTGAGCTTAAGGCTTTGATAGAGCTTGCTGCTGTAATGACCGATAATGATGAAATTATTGGAGATGATATCACATTTGGATCTACAGGCTCAATGGATAACTTTTTACTTGAAGAAACGTCCCTTGAGGAGTATAATCGTAGAATAATCAGATATTTTCTTACAAAGTATGATAATAAGGTCCGTTTGGTTGCAAAAAAGCTTGATATTGGGAAAACGACCATTTACAGATTAATCAACGACCATAAGCTTTAACCAAAGATTTGAAAAATAAGAACGTAAACAGGATGTGAAATAAATTTGCATCCTGTTTAACATTTTATTACTTTTGCAAATGCTTGCATTATAGCGGGATAAAAAGGGATATTTACACATCATTAACATTGTATAAAGGGCCAATTGTATGGAAAAGCTGGCGCGTTTGGAGTATTACGTATTGAAAGATTTGGAATGTAAGGGCTATACACGTATTAAAAGTACGGCAGTTCTGTTTATTTATGAATATGAATCAATTCTCTACTTTTTTGATAAAACCCCAAAGAGTATGAATTCATTGAATATGAATAAACTTCTGCATATTAAAGAAAAATAGAGTTTTATATCTATTTTATGTATTCTATCCTGCTGTATTTTCACAAATATCAGCTGCAAAGTTTATTTTTGCAAAAAAATATCAGATGAGGCTACTTAGTCGCTTTTTACTTTGGCTTTGGGGATGGAAGATTATTGGAGATACGCCCGTAGAAAAAAAGTACATCATTGTTGTTGCTCCGCATACCAGCATGTGGGATTTCGTGATAGGTCGCATTGGCTTTTATGAAAAAGGAATTAATGTTAATGTGTTAATCAAGAAAGAACTCTTTTGGTTTCCTCTGGGATATATTATCAAAGCATTTGGCGGAATCCCGGTTGAGAGATCACGAAATAATAGCACAGTAGAATATGTATGTAAAATATTTCGCCAGCGGGATGAGATTGTATTAGGAATTGCTCCTGAAGGCACACGGAAAAAAGTTACCAACTGGAAAAGAGGATTTTATCATATAGCAATGCGAGCGGATGTTCCGGTTTATCTTGGTTATATTGACTATAAGCAAAAAATAGGAGGAGTCGGTCCCCGAATGATCCTTACCGGAAATTATCAGGAAGATTTTAAGCAAATAGAGCTATTCTATTCCGATAAATCAGCGAAGTTTCCGGAGAACTTTAACTTAACCCCGGAAACGCATACTGTGTAATTTTTGGAATCAGTACTTCTTTAGTAATTTTCATCAAAATCTCCAGGTTTCAGGAAATTAGCCGGAACATTAGCCTCAATGGTAATGCGTTCATTCGTCTTTGGATGCTGAAAAGAGATTTGTTTGGCAAATAACCTGATCTGACGATGAAAACGATCATCGGCACCATATTTTCCTGTTTTCCGCATTTTTCCTGCAATACCCTGTAACTATTTAATAATCAAATATAATTTATTATTTTTGGGTGTTGCAAGAAAAATATTATGTTTATACGTGAAGTTAAAAATCGTTCAGGTAGTATTAGCATTCAAATAGTTAGCAAGGCACGAGGCAGATATAAGGTGGTCAAAACGATAGGTTCTGCAACAATGTTGCAAGATATTGAAGAGTTGAAAAATCAAGCACGTCAAGAAAAAGAGCGTTTGGAACAACAAGTTTCACTTTTTATATCAGAACAAGATGATCAAATAGAGCAAGCCTTCGCAATGTTATCCAACAGCAACATTCATACGGTAGGTCCTGAACTTATTTTTGGCAGGATATATGATTATATTGGTTTTAAATCAATTAACGAAGATATGTTTCGTCAATTGGTCATAGCCCGACTTGCATTTCCATTGAGTAAGCTCAAAACGAAAGAGTGTCTCGTCCTAAAAAAAGTTTACAGGTTAATACTTAAATCTTAAAGTAAATTTACACATTATTTTTAATTCTAACATAGGTTTACAGTTCTCTCTTCCGGCTCTAATTGTGAAGTGAAGCGTAGCGGAACGGAACAATTAGAGCCGGAAGAATCATTATCGTTGCTATTATCCCATTTTTTATAGTAGTTTTTCCATAATCTTCCTGTTTTTATTGGGTTTGCAATTTGTTGATGTACATGATTTGGAGTGAGATTTCCTATGCTCATATGAGGTCTGTCTGCATTGTAAAGCTCAACAGCTTTCCTTAATAAAGTTTTTGCCTCTTTCAATGACTTTACTTTAATATCGTTTAAATACTCGTCTTTTATTATTCCATTCAATCTTTCGGCAATTGCATTTTCTAGAGGATCACCATTTTGTGTCATACTAATCTGAATTTGATAATCCTGCAATAACTTTACATAGTCTTTGCTGCAATATTGTATTCCTCTATCAGAATGATGTATTAGAGTGAATCGATTTGATTTGGTGTTTAGCGATGAAAGAGCCATCTTTAAAGCTCTTATACTTTCTATAGCTTCAAGAGTTTCTGCAATATGAAAGCCTACTATTTTATGAGAATATGCATCCGTTATAAAACTGATATACAGATGCTTATTTTTTTCGATTTTCCAATAAGTTATATCGCTAACCCAAAGTTGATTAGGTGCCGTTGGTATAAACTCTCTTATCAAGTTTGGATATTTTCTAAGCCAATGAAAGGATTGTGTAGTTTGAATCCTTCTTTTTCGTTTTCTAACTTGTAAATGATTGGCAGAAACAAGATCGAACAGTGCATCTCTGCCCATTTTTATACTATGTTCAAGCATAAATGGTTGAAGCTTTTCATACAACTTCCTTGTTCCCATTCTACGATGATTTTTTCGGATTTGCTGAATCTGTTGTATGACTAATTCTTCCTCAATACTGCTGTCTATCGCTGTCCAAGAGTTTTGATAATAAGCCTGTCGTGTAAGACCAAACCATCCACATAGCCGGGCTAGTCCTATATGCTGAAAATTAGTTTTCATCTCTTCTATGGTTTGGTATTGTACTTTTTTCTTATCGGAATTTTAAACTCTTTTTCTGCTATATCAACCATGGTTGAAAATGCTATTGCTTTCATCTCGGCTTCTTTGAGCTGAGATTCAAGTTCGGCTATTCTTTTGTGCAGTCGAAGAGTCTCGAAATCTTCTAAACACCCTGATTCAATAGGCTTCTTTTTACTTGCCATACCATTTGTATTTGCTACAAAATTAGGTCTTCTTGTTTTTATTGACGAATCATATCCTAATTTTCGCATCCAACGAAGAAGCTGACCATGTTCTTCTTCTTGCCCTGTATATTTTTCCCAAATCTCTGCCTTAGTGCAGCCAGTTTTTAAAAGTTCATCAATGATTTGATGCTTTTCTGTTTCTGTAAAATATTTATTCGCCTTTTGAATAATCACTTTACCGGTTTTTAATCCTAAAATAACTTTACTCGTTTTATCCATTTTTACACTTTTTAGTGTAAACCTATTTTAGGACAAGACAGAGTATCTTTATCGCTATCAGGGAATTTCGCTTGAGGTTGATTCCATTTATCGCTTTTTAGATAAGTTGAACGACAAACTGAAATTGCAAGTCGAGCAAATAGCCTACAATCATACATTACGGGTATTGGGAGGTAATTTGAGCATTGTATTTTACGACATGACAACACTTTACTTTGAGGCTTCCGATGAGGATGATTTGCGCAAAACGGGTTTTTCTAAAGACGGCAAACACCAATGTCCGCAGATATTTATCGGACTATTGGTGGGTCTTGGCGGGTATTTGATAGGCTACGATATTTACGAAGGCAACACCTACGAAGGACATACGCTAATACCATTTATCGAGAAAATATCCGGAAAGTTCAATTTAAATAAGCCCGTGGTAATTGCCGACAGTGGACTTTTATCAAAAGAAAACATAAAGGCATTGGAAGAAAAGACTACCAATACATTTTGGGAGCAAGACTAAAAAACGAACCGCAGGAGATTAGAAACCTCATAACAGGACAAAGTTACAGCAACGGCCAATTCTTTGTTATTGAAAAAGCAAATGGCAGTCGGCTAATTGTGCAATACTCCGAAAAACGTGCCTCTAAAGACCTTTATAATCGTGAGCAAGGGCTTAAACGACTCGAAAAGAGGATTAAATCGGGCAGGCTAACCAAAGCCAATATCAACAATCGGGAATACAATAAATACCTGAAAATGGAAGGGATAGTCAATATTTCCATAGATAAAGACAAGTATCTTCAAGATGTTTGTTGGGACGGTTTAAAGGGTTATTTAACGAATACAAAGCTGGATAATGATACCGTTTTTGATAGCTACAAAAACCTTTGGCATATTGAAAAAGCGTTCCGAATGTCAAAAACAGACCTCCGGATACGTCCTGTTTTCCATAGGTTACGAAAACGGATAGAGGCTCACATTTGTATTTCATTTACGGCATATTGTGTGTACAAGGAATTAGAAAGAGCTTTACTTGAAAACCAATCAACGCTTTCATTGAAGAAAGCTGCAGAGATTACTCACAATATGTATCAAATCAGTTATATGCTCCCAAACAGCAAAAACACCAAATCCATCCTACTCAAAATGGATGAAGAACAGATGAATTTATACAATTTGGTGCGTAAATGTTTTTAGGGTGTTGCATTGCTGAAAACAGGAGTACTTCTTTAGTAATTTTCATCAAAATCTCCAGGTTTCAGGAAATTAGCCGGAACATTAGCCTCAATGGTAATGCGTTCATTCGTCTTTGGATGCTGAAAAGAGATTTGTTTGGCAAATAACCTGATCTGACGATGAAAACGATCATCGGCACCATATTTTCTGTCGCCAATAATCGGACAGCCAATATCAGAAAGATGAACACGAATTTGGTTTTTTCTACCTGTGATGAGTTCGATTTCAAATAACGAACCAAAAGGAAATCTCTGAATTACTTTATAGCGTGTAATGGCTTCTTTTGCAGTTTCGTCAGGCTTTTGTACTGAATAAACCTTTTGATCCTCTCCATCTTTTAGCCAGGAATGAACTTCTCCAGACTCTTTTTCGGGAAAGCCTTCACAGAGGGCGATGTATATTTTGGAAACAGATTTCCAATTGTCTTTCAGAACCTGTTGTGTTTTTAGGTTTTTTGCAAAAATTAACAACCCACTTACTTCTCTGTCTAAACGGTGTACCAGATAAGCACTTGTGTTATAAGCAATTTTCAGGTATTCGTCCACCATTCGGTACATCGATTTTTTCTTTTCAGTGGTTGTGCCCGAAGTTAAAATACCTGCAGGCTTTACCACAACAATTAAGAAATCATCCTCATATTTAATCGTAAAAGGTGCTTTTGGGGCATTGCTTCTAGTACTCTTGTTTAAATTTTGGTCAACAATATCTCCGGCCTTAAGCAGATATGATGCATTGGTCATAACCACACCGTTAACTCTTATTTTCCCAAATTTTATGGATTGTCTGACTCTTGTTTTGTTGCTGTTTTTGTACTCCAGAAGTAATGCTTCGAGCAATGTGCAGCTTTCTTTAATTGTAATTTTCATAGTTAAAATAAAGTGCAATGATATAAAAAATTGAGCAGATGCAACCCAAACGATTCCTTCTTGTCTGATTATAACTTCTGTATAACATTAAAACAATCAGCAATTACGATAGTTTTAAGTAAACAGCAGATGCATTAGAAAAAACAATAAACTTTCCGAAATCAAACAGATGATATAGTATCCCCGTTAACCAGTTATTAACATGTTGAATCTAAACATCATAATAACTTTACAAGTTTAAATTGGATTAAACCGAAAAAGCAGTAAAACACACAAAATCAATGAAACCCAATTACTCACGTTTTTTTATTCTGGGCATGTTATTAATGTGTTCAGGGATTTTGTTTGGTCAAAAACTAAACTCCGGAAGCAATGCTTTAAAGATTGAAGACTCAGGTTTTTCTGGCTTTGAAGTGAAAGTTCAAACTGAAAATTATACAGTAGCTCCGCTAACTACGGTGAATGGAAATTTTATACAATTAACAGCAAGCGATTTAACTCCATGGAGCGAAACGGGAGCTCCAAATTTGCCAGTATATCGAAAAGTTTTTCAGGTACCGGAAGGTGCAGAAATTGTGTTAGAAATAAACGCTATTCAGGAATCAAAAATTTCATTATCAAAACAGGGATGGAATTCAAAAATTATTCCGGTACAATTATCCGCTTCCAAAAATGGGAAAGATAAACCTGATTTTGCCTTAACCAGAAGTATTTACAATACGGATAAGTTTTACGGAAGAGAACCGGTTTTTATAGAAAAACTCGGAAAATACAGAGGTGTTAATTTGTATAGATTAACAGTATTCCCGTTTACGTATAATCCTGTTCAAAATGAATTGATTATACGTAGTAATATAATTGCAAAAGTTCGTTTTTCTGGTTCAGATGTTGCCAAAACAACAGTTGAAAGACAACGATTTGCGTCGCCTTATGAAGGATTTATTCAGGATGCTCTGTTAAATTCATTTTCGATACCGAAAGATACAATAACTCGTTTTCCGGTAAAATATGTGATTGTTGCGGATCCTATGTTTCAGCAGGCATTGCAGCCTTTTATCCAATGGAAAACCAAAAAAGGATTTAAAGTTATTGAAGCCTATACAAATAATGCTCAGGTAGGAACTACCACTACCTCAATTAAGAACTATCTTACCACTCTTTATAATTCAGCAACTCCTGCTGACCCGGCTCCATCTTTCCTCTTGATTGTAGGAGATGTTGCTCAAGTCCCGACTTTTACCGGAACAACGTCGACCTCCCATAAAACAGACTTATTTTATGCGGAATATACGAACGACTTTATTCCCGAACTTTATTATGGACGTTTTTCGGCAACGAATGTAAATGAACTTAATCCTCAAATTGAGAAAACGCTTGAATATGAGCAGTATCTAATGGTTGAAAAGAGCTTTCTAAACAGGGCAATTCTAATTGCAGGTGTTGATGGTACAAATGCACCAACGTATGGAAATGGTCAATTAAATTATTTGAATTCAACTTACTACAATAGTACAAATGGATATGTTGTTGATTCTTTTCCATATCCGGCAACATCCGGAACAGGAGTCGCTGCTCAAATTATCCAAAAAGTAAGTGATGGAGTTTCTATTGTTAACTATACTGCGCATGGTTCCGAAACGGGTTGGAGTGATCCTTCGTTTAGTAATACGGATGTTAGCACGCTTCAAAATCAGGGAAAATATCCTTTAATGATCGGCAATTGCTGTTTGTCAAACTCTTTTGATCAAACATGTTTGGGAGAAACGTTACTCCGCGCAGCAAAAAAAGGTGCAATAGGTTATATCGGTGCTTCAGATTTATCTTACTGGGACGAAGATTATTATTGGGCAGTGGGTACAACCAGCTCGATAATGGTGAATCCAACCTATGCAACCAGTGGATTAGGAGCATTTGACCGCCTTTTACATACTCATAATGAACCGTATTCACAATGGTATGCTGCTCAGGGTCAAATGATTTTTGCAGGAAATCTGGCCGTAGCAGCATCCGGCTCAACCAGAACCAATTATTATTGGGAAATATATCAGCTAATGGGAGATCCTTCATTGATGGTTTACCAGAAAATACCACAGATACAAACTGTTAGTCATCCTGCAACATTGCCAATTGGAATAAATACAGTTCAGGTTTATACTGAACCTTATTCATACGTTGCGATTTCAATGAATGGAGTTTTACATGGAGCAGCTCAGGTAAATTCGAATGGAATTGCGAATGTGAATATTATTCCATTTACTACTGTTGATACTGCCGATGTAGTAGTAACAGCTCAATTTCGTCAACCTTATTTCGGAAGAATGGTTGTAGAATATTCCCAAGGGCCTTATGTTTCGTTGGTTAACAATACATTGGATGATGCAACCGGAAACAATAATCAAAAGCCTGATCCTTCAGAAACATTAACCATGAGTGTTGAAATCAAAAATTTTGGTATTGGTGCAAGTAATTCATTGCAGGCAGTTTTATCAACTGCGGATACAAATATTATGATTACTGATTCAACAGAAACAGTCTCAACAATTGCAGGTGGAGCTTCCTTTACAATGAATAATGCATTTGCATTTTTTACCAAGAATAATATTCAGGATCAGCACGTTGTTAATATGATTCTGAAACTGAAAGATAACCAGCAGAATAGCTGGAGTTACCCGGTAATTTTGGTTTTAAACGCTCCGGAATTAAAGATTACTTCATTGGAAATCTCGGATCCGTTGCCTGGGGGAAATAATAATAATCGACTCGATCCGGGAGAAAGTGCAGTTTTAAAAGTTGGTATTCTCAACAATGGTCATTCAATTGCACAGAACGCTTTGCTGAATTCAGCAAGTTCATTATCAACAGTTGTTCTTTCAAATACTTCTGCTACAATAGGATCTATGCAAGTTAATGCAACCCAAACAATAGACATACCCGTTCAGGTTTCTTCTTCGGTCATAATTGGAACAACGGTAAACTTTACATTTAATGCTATTGCCGGTTATTATTCAGGTTCAAAGGCTTTTCCGGTCTCAATCGGATTGATTGTAGAAGATTTTGAAACCGGAAACTTTACAAAATACAATTGGGATACAACTTCGGCGACTCATCCATGGACTTTGGTTCACGATACTGTTTATGAAGGGAGTAGTGCTGCAAGATCTGCCACGATAGATGATTCGCAGGAGTCAATTCTTCAACTGGCAATTACGTCAACTGTATTTGATTCGCTTTCATTTTATTACAAAGTTTCAAGTGAATATGACTATGATAAACTGATGTTTTATATCGATAATGTAAAGAAGCAAGAATGGTCGGGAGAGATTGGCTGGACAAGAGCCTCTTTCCCAATTAATACGGGTGCTCATACTTTTAAGTGGAGATATAAAAAAGATAGTTACCAAATTGAAGGTGCTGATGCATGCTGGATAGATTTTGTTGTACTTCCGGCTCTTCAATCGGGAAGTTCAGTGTCTGAAAATCTGAATATTAGTCAATTTATGTTAAGTCCTGTTCCTACCACTGGTTTTCTGAATTTAAGTTTCAGTTTGCAAAAATCGGATAATGTGACAATCAATTTATTAGCAATGAATGGCCAAGTGATTCAAAATATTCGGAACACGGAAAAACTTGATGCGGGTCAGCATTATTACTCTTTCGATATCAGTAATTTATCGTCCGGATCATACATGTGCGTGATTAAATCGGGAGAACAAACACTTGTGAAAAGAATTATTTTAAATCATTAATACCGAAATTAAATCATGACGAAAATCCCATTATTCTTTTTATTTTGGGCAGTAATGAGTATTTCATTGTTTGCACAAGGGAATAAAGAAACAAATGCAAAAATCTCACTGGTTTCGGCTAAGGCTGATGAAACGGTTTTTACAGTTACAGTGACTGACTTTCAATTCAGGAATGTAATAACTCCAAGAGGGAATTCGGCCTCTCTTATATTGGATGGCGCTTCAAAGGTATTACTTAAAGGGGCACCCGAAGTTCTCAAACTTTCTACATCTGTAATCATTCCGGATCTTGCCGAAATGGAAACAGAAGTTATTGCATCGAGTTATAAAGATTATCCGAACGTAGAATTGGCTCCTTCAAAGGGAAACCTTACCCGCGATCAAAAACCTTCTGAAATCCCGTATGTTTATGGGAAGCAGTATTCAACAAATGAATTTTTTCCCGGAACCATTGCTGCATTGTCATCTCCGTACATTTTAAGAGATTACAGAGGTCAGTCCGTGAATATATACCCTTTCCAATACAATCCAGTAACAAAGATTTTGAGAGTATATAAACAACTGACAATTAAGGTGAAAAATGTTTCAGATAATGGAATAAATCCATTGGTCAGCAATTCAGCTCATCGAACCAATGAAGAATTTGTGCAGGTTTACACACATCAGTTTCTGAATTATCAAAGCGCAAAATACAATGCAGTTCCAGAACAAGGAAAGATGTTGATTATTTGCTATGAGCCATTTATGAGTGCCATGCAGCCCTTTGTTGAATGGAAAAACAAAAGTGGAATTGCAACAGAAATGGTAAGTGTTATTACCGCCGGGTCAACATATACTGCAATTAAAAACTATGTTCAGAATTATTACGCAACCAATGGATTAACTTATTTGTTATTGGTTGGCGATGCTGCACAGGTACCAACCTTTACTGTTTCGGGAGGTGGTTCTGACAATACTTATTCATATCTGACAGGAAATGATCATTATCCGGAAATTTATGTTGGACGTTTTTCAGCAGAAACCATTGCTCATGTGGAAACGATGGTAAAGCGTAGTTTAGAATATGAGAAAAACCCTACAACAACAACAAACTGGCTAAATAAATCAATTTTAATTGGTTCTACGGAAGGTCCTGGAGATGATAATGAAATGGATTGGCAGCATCAACGTAATATGAGAACCGATTTGCTTGCATATCAATATGCGGAAGGTGCGGAGCTTTACGATGGAAGCCAGGGAGGAGAAGATGCTAATGGAGATCCAATACCAGGTTCTCTATCCGATAAAGTTAATCAGGGTGCCGGAATTATTTTATACACAGGCCATGGAAGTGATGATTCGTTTGTAACTACTGGATTTTCAAGTACTCAGGTAAGTGCATTGAATAATGTTGGGATGCTGCCATTTATCTGGTCAGTAGCCTGCGTGAACGGAAATTTTGTAGGTCAAACTTGTTTTGCCGAAGCTTGGACAAGAGCTACGAATGCAAATGGACAACCAGTAGGAGCAGTTGCTACTTTGATGTCAACAATCAATCAAAGCTGGAATCCTCCAATGGAAGCGCAGGATGAAATGGTGGACGTTCTTACCGAAAATATCCCTGCGAATATTAAACGTACATTTGGAGGTTTGTCGATGAGTGGATGTATGAAAATGAATGATACTTATGGAGCCCAGGGAGACGATATGACAGATACCTGGAATATTTTTGGTGATCCATCATTAATGGTTCGTACAGATACTCCAAAAGTTATGATAGTTACGCATCCAAACACAGTGATTGTGGGTGCAACGCAAATGGTTGTGAACTGTAATTCGGAAGGTGCCCGTGTCGCATTATCCATTAACGGACAGCTTATCTCCACTGCTCAGGTTTCAAATGGAACAGCACTGCTGAGTTTTTCTGCTTTAAGTGCTATTGATACGATTGATGTTGTGGTTACTTCTTACAATTATCTTCCTTATCAGGGACAATGTCAGATTGTTGTAGCTTCGGGGCCATTTATTTTACTCAATTCAACCTGTATTAATGATGCGTTGGGAAATAATAATCAAAAAGCAGATTATAACGAACAATTTACATTGGATTTGAACCTTAAAAACATGGGGGTGGGTTCGGCAACAGGTGTTTATGTAAAAATAACATCTTCGGATCCATATTTAACGATAATTCAGGATAGTGCTTACTGGGGAAACATAAATGCAAATGATACTTCTTTTGTAGCAAACGCTTTTAAGCTAAAGCTGGCGAACAATGTTCCGGATCAGCATGCAGTAAACCTTTCACTGGCTATTAAAGATAATGCAGGAAACACCTGGAACTCGAATACTTCTGTATTCGCAAATTCCCCTTCATTTAGCATTGGAAACTGGGTTGTAAAAGATACTGTTTCGGGAAATAATGACGGCAAGCTGGATCCGAATGAAACGGCTGTGCTTATGTTTAGCTTTCTTAATAACGGGCATGCGTTGGCTCCAAATGTAAAAGGAATTTTACTGTGTACAAATCCGGATATAAGTATTGTGAGTAATGATACAATTTTAGCAGGCGATTTGACTGCAGGAAATACAAATTCGTTTTTTTTTACGGTTAGTGCATCTTCATCAATTGCTGTTGGCACAAATCTTCAGTTTGTGTTTAGTGCAGTATCG
The DNA here is from genome assembly GCA_963667975.1 of Bacteroidales bacterium. Taxonomy (GTDB): domain Bacteria; phylum Bacteroidota; class Bacteroidia; order Bacteroidales. The sequence goes on along the minus strand of OY764079.1, from coordinate 848,408 downwards.
GGAGAGTTTGCAAATCAAAAAACCTTTAATCAGGTAATCGGAATTGTATACGAAGATTTTGAAACCGGTACATTCACAAAAGTTCCCTGGAACTTAAGTGGTAACAGCAACTGGATAATTTCTACAACCGAAAAATATGAAAGTATATATGCAGCAAAATCAGGTGTAATTACGGATAATCAAATTTCCACTTTAGAGGTTGTTATGAATGTTCTTCAGGCAGATACCATTAGTTTCTATGCAAAAGTATCGTGCGAAAATGATCCGTATGGTACAAATTACGATTACTTTGAATTTAAAATAGACAATACTTCAAAGAAAAAAGTTGATGGTGAAGTTGCCTGGACCCGATACAAATATTATGTAACTGCAGGATCTCATACATTTACATGGAATTACAAAAAAGATGTTCAGGATCAGGGTGGCAGTGATTGTGCCTGGGTTGACTATATTAAATTTCCTCCGGGTATTTTTAGTGGTGGGAATATTGGAATTGAGGATGTTAAGAATGAAGGGGATGCTAAAATTCAATGCTTTCCCAATCCGTTTAATGAAAATCTTGCCATTAATTTACAGGGAGAAATTAAACAAGTATCACTTTTTGATGCTACCGGTAAGTTGATTTCAACCTACAATACTGCGGGTCAGCATACACTTTCAATTTCGGGTGGAAATCTGCAAACAGGGGTATACTACCTGCGTTATAAAACAAATGATAGTGTTAAGCATATCAAGCTTATCCATACACATTAATTGTTTATGAATATGTTTTAACAAAACGGGCTGCCTGATATTTCAGGCAGCCCGTTTTGTTAAATATGAAAATACTGATTCCACGATAAATTCTAAATTAATCTGAAGTCATCCGGAGATTATTTTACAGGATAATAAATCTCAGTAATCCACTTTGAAGTATCCGGCTCTTTGGAAGGGTCGGTAATATAAACTTCCCATGGGTAACCAGTAATTTCCATTTTCTTTTCAGCCATATACTGATGCATTGCATCGTGTGTAATACCTGATTTATCGTAATTTCCTTTATGAATTCCTTTTAAAGCTTTTCCAGTTGGCAGTTCATAAAATTTAATATTGTTGTTTTCTTCAGGTTTCATTGGTTTCACTAGAGGAATACCCGCTCCCATTACAAAAGGTTTCTCTACATCCCAGGAGTAATAAACACAGAAAGGAGGTCCGGCCATTTCAATCTTCTTCTGTTGCATATAGCCCATTATTTCACCATACATCTCACCCATTTTTTTCTCAATTTCAGTCACCATTGCCGAATCACGAATAATGAGTGCGGGATAGGGTGTCAGGATTACTTCCGAAATATCGGGGATAAGATTCACGATATTTGATTCACAGTAATCTTTCAGGTTTTTAAGTCCTGATTCAAACATTGGGCGCATCATGCTTCCCATAAACAAACCCATATACCTTCCAAAAGGATATTTCAGCTTATCTATTTCTAGTGCCCAGGTGATTTTTGTTCCTTCAGGAACTTCTTCAAAAGAGTAAATACTGATTACATTACCCTGGCCTTCAAATTTGAGTTGCGTTCTTATTTCGGTATAAGGCTTGCTACCTGTAATTGTTTGGCTGCCATTTCCACTGTGAACACTAGTCCAGCGCATAATTGCACCTACTCCTTGTTCTGCTCCTTCATAGATGCTTTTCACGGTAGTATCGGCACGTTCGAATGGCGACCAATTTTGCCAGTTTCTGAAATTCTCAACCTGATGAAAAACCACTTTAGCAGGAGCCTTTATTACGATTGATCCTTCTGTATGTACTTTAGCAGGAAGAAAAATTCCGATAATTAAAAACAGTACAATGATAGCAGCAATGATTAATCCGATGATTTTTAATGCTTTCATAACAAAATAATTTTAATGGACAGATCAAAGATAAGTGCTGAAAATGCAAAAATCTGATTCTTTTAAAAAATCAGAGAAGAAACAATTAAATCTTATGCCAGGATGAATTCCAAATTAAACCTGAAGTGACTATGGGATAATACGAATGAATAGAAATGGAACAGTTTGTATAGAGTGTGTGGGTTGTACTATTCCATATCCTTAATTGATTATTGTGTATGATGTGAAACGTGAAAAGAATCCAGGAGTTAGAAGCCAATCTTTTCAATCCTTTCAATTAAGACTGAAAAGGCCAATGAGATTGAAAAGACTGAAGAAAATTAATAAGCGCCTTTTCAATCTTTTTCAATCTCCTCAATCCCTTCAATCAAAGAGTGGTTGGGAGATAAATAGTTTTTTTTTATTAAATCACATGTAGTTTAAAACTTTGTCAGTTTTACTAACTGAAAATAATAAATGGGAAATTAAATAAGGGTGGTTTGGTTAAATATACGAAAAATCATAAATTTGTTGATGGAATTTACATTTCAACTAAATCGGAAATAAACGCAATTGCGATTATGCACTCATTGTGCTTAATACTAAAAAGACACACTCACACAAGAAACTGCTATGAAATTAGAAGAATTAGGATATAATGACAAACTTGAAGAATTAAGGATTGAGAATAACCTTAAAAACTTTGAGATTGGAAGAGTTATATTGGAACATAAGGAAAGATATATTGTAAAAACTGAAAAGGGAGAATTAGAAGCGGAGATAACAGGAAATTTAAGATTTTCATCGAAAAGCCGTGAAGATATCCCGGCAGTTGGCGATTGGGTTGCATTGACAATTCATGATTCGGATTTTTCCATTATTCATAGCATATTACCGAGATACTCTGTTATTTCAAGACAGGCTGTTGGGAAATTCGGAGAGATACAAATTATAGCAACAAATATTGATTACGCCTTATTGGTACAAGCCGCTGATAGGGATTTCAATATTAATAGACTTGAAAGATACTTGACAATTTGTAATTCATCTAAGGTAAGTCCCATTATCGTGCTCAGCAAGATTGATTTAATAGATGAAAATCGAACTTCTGAAATAGTGGAGAATATAAAATCTCGAATTAAAAATGTTCCTATTCTTGCTATAAGTAACGAATCACAAGATGGATACGACAAAATAATAGCGATTATTGAAAAAGGTAAAACATATTGTATGCTTGGTTCTTCAGGTGTTGGAAAGTCCACTCTTTTAAATAACCTTTCTGGCAAATCCTTAATGCGTACAGACTCCATTAGCCAAAGTACAAATAAGGGGAGGCACATTACAAGTCACAGGGAATTAATAATTCTTGAAAACGGAGGAATATTAGTTGATAATCCAGGGATGAGAGAAGTAGGTATTGTTGATTCAGCAGGCGGATTAGAAATTACATTTGACTTGATTCTCAGGTATTCTAAAAATTGTAAGTTCAAAGATTGTACTCACACGAACGAGATAGGTTGCTCTGTTATTGAAGCAGTTGAAAAAGGTGAAATAAACAGAGCTTCATATGAGAATTACATGAAAATGGAAAGAGAAAAAGCATATTTTGAATCATCTGTTGTTGAAAGACGAAAAAAAGATAAGGGTTTTGGAAAAATGCTAAAGAGCTATAAAAAGGATATGAACAAAAATAAGTACTAAGCACAATAATAGGAATATGAGCGGTATGCAGTGCTCAGCGATTATTCCAGGTTGAACTAAAACTAGAGTATCTACGCTTTCTTTTGCCCTCCCTCTATGCTTTGCGTAATTATTTTTCGGATTCTTTGAAAAAAATCAGAAAAGAAAAAACTGATATAAAAAGTTGGTAGAGATCTCTTATTTTTGCATAATAACTTTAAGATTATGTTGAATAGTAACGATAAGAATAGGATCGGCAAAGAAGCAGCTCAACTTTCCAAACAAGGAATGAGCAGACAGGAAATGTATGATAAGTTAGTAGAGGAGTATCATGAACGGATAACCATTGCTGAGATTGTTGAAAATACCCCTACTCTAAAAGCGAAGCAAAAATGGGGTGGATTAAATGCAATTCTTTTAACAATTTTAATTGTAATTGCAATTATTGATCTTGTTGATCTGAGTTTTGTAGGGTTGGCTATTGATGTCCTCTTTATTTACGGGGTGTATAATTATAAAACGAAATACTACTCATGGATTTCCGTAAGAGCTTTTGTTTCTGTTGTATCGGGCACAATCCTTCTTTTAAGTTTAAATAAGGAAGAGACGGGAGTGTTTAATCTTGTTTTAATGGGAACAGTTTTACTAATGATCCTTATTTCGCTTTTATTGGGGATTTATCTCAATAACAAAATTTGTCCGGACGCAGAAATAATCAAAGAACCGTATATAAATGAAAACGGTGAAAACCGTTTAAGGGCTGTTCACCGTTTTAAAGATTAAATATTGTAGAATCAGTTTGTCATGATTACCAAAGCTCATCATATTTCGTAAACAGAAAGTCACCAAATTCCCATGCTTTTTCAACGGCTTTGGACCCCTCGTTCATCGTATATTTTGTGAGGAAAGAGATGGTTTTCTGCGGTTTCCTAGGGTCGTAAAGCTTTAAAGCTTCTGTTTCGATACGTTTTTGATCTTCAAAAAGTCTGGCTTGCCAGGGGTTCCATACTTTTTCTACATCTTTTCGCATATCACCCCAGCGTTGCATTGCAAGTGTTCCCTGGTAATTAAATGCCCACCATGCCGATTTACGGCTGAATCCTGTACGGCGTCCGTCGGTCTTGTATGATTCAGGTAAATCTGTTACCGAGCAGTATATAGGGACATACACCGAAGTCTGAACATTATCCATAGCCATCCAAACCACCCCTCCGATTGGGTCAGGAAGCCAGTCGCGGCACTGAATAATGGTTGCGTACATGGTGTACCAGCGGGCAATGGTGCGTTCGCCACGCCATCCCCAGCCTCCGTTAATTTTATGCAACAGGTTTGCATCATAGGGCATCTGAGGGTTGGCTAAGGGAGAGATGATTGTTTTTCCGTTTTTATCAGTAACAGTCATATTTTTGGTCATATCGAAATCGGTTCCTTCATAATAATCTTTGAAGATATCTGCCATTTTCTGAAGTGTTAGCGGCTTTTCCGGTTTTACCGAAAATGGGTAGTTTTCGGAGTTCGGATCAAGTTTTAGAGAAGGGGCTACTAAATCGAAAACACGCCATTCACGACGACGTGAACCAACAGCAGCACGGCTTTCGGGTGCATAGGCGTAGCAAAAACGAAACGCACCATTTTCGGGCTTCCACCAGTTGTTTTCCTGGGCTGCCGAAAAAATATTCTTGGAAGCCATAAAGAAATCTTTGTTGCGGAGGTCTATCTCTTTAATGGTACTGGCATTGGCATTAACACTAATGTGCTCATCCGGAACTCTTTGAGCCACCCAGATTGCGCCACGTTTTCCTTTTCCGGGACCTACAATTTCGAGATGCCACACTTCTTTTGTGTCGGCAATGGTCAGACATTCGCCGGCATCGTTCCATCCATATTTTTCCATAAGTTCACCAGCAAGCGTAATTGCTTCACGAGCTGTTTTGCAACGTTCGAGCATCAGGATACATAAGCGCTGACAATCAATAATTCCTGAATCGGATTGCAATATTTCTCTTCCTCCAAAGGTTGATTCTCCAATAGCCAACTGGTGCTCATTCAGACAGGCGTAGGCCGAATTAATGTAGGCATAAGTATGTGTAACTTGCGGAATTTCACCCACTTTTATATCCATATACGAAGGCATAACGGAAGTATCGCAGGCTACGCGTTTATACACCGGCATCATGGTGCCGGGTTTATGATCTTTGGCTGATGAAAGCAGTATGTTTGAGCGTGTACGGTGGCTGTCATCAGTGTGTGAAGTTCGTACGGAGCCATCGTCCGAAGCTTTCTTTCCGACTGTGACAGAGGTACAGCCATCGGGATAATTAGCTTCCCAGTCAGATTTATCAACCTGAGCATGAAGCGTAAATACGCTAAAAAAGGCTGGTAACATCAGCCAGCCAATTCGATTTTTTAACAATGATATTTTCATAGAGAACAAGATTATTCGAATATTGGTTGGAGAATTACTTCCATTTCCTGATTTGCTTCACTCATTACCACTGAAGCCTCTTTGGGGAACATGGAGAGCATAGGGTTTAAGCTCATTCGTGAGATATATACATTCCCGTTTTCTTTTTCAAAAACAGAAAGCCGGCAAGGCATCATTACAGAAATTTCACGAATTTCGTTATTTCCAAGAATCTGAACGGCAAGATTGGGCCTGCAAACTTCAAATACAATTACAGGTAATACATCGTATTCATTTTTACGCATGGTTTCCTGTAGATTATGGGCTGTAATTACACGCCATCCGGCAGAAGTAACCATCTCCTGGAGTTTACTGCATGTTTCCTGAAAGTTATAACGGCTTTCATTAACCAGAAAGAGATCCATTGTTTCCATATACTTTAGATTAGAATCTCAAAGATAAACAAAAATTGCAGGAAGAACAGGATTTAGATACGTAATTCTAAATATTTGATTTTGGCATGGTTGGCATTAAAATTACAGAAGGGAATGTGATATACAACCGGGAATAGAAAAAACGGCACTCTTCCCTTCAGAAGAGCTACCGTTTTTGAATAACCCCTAATAACTATGAAAAAAATAAAAGAAGCCGTCTGAAATATGTTTTATCGGGTAAAAGACTTTCCCATAAGCAGGGAAAATATATTAAGGATGAAACATTGCTAGACGACCACTATCTTTTAATGATTTATATATTGTAGAAAGTCTTGATATATAATTTGTTATATCGTTGTTTTCGCGGATATATTGAAAAGCATTTTCACGGATCTTCTTCATTTTTGCCGGGTTTTGAATCAGGTTCAGCACTCCTAAAGCGATAGACTGACTATCTTTGGGTTTTACCAGAATTCCGGTTTTGTTATGTTTTACAATTTCGGGAACGCCTCCACTATTTGAGGCAACCACAGGTATCCCCATTGCCATCGCTTCCAGTACCACATTTCCCAAAGACTCTTCATGTGATGGAAATATAAGAATATCAAGCATTGAGAGATGACGGGCCATTTCGGAGGAATGTCCGGTAAATATAATTCTTACGTCGTTTGCATGAGTAAGAGCATATTCTTTAATCTCTTCATAGAAAGCATTTTCACTGTAACTTGCCCCGCCAATTACAATGAAAGTATGTTTTTGAGGAATAATATCATGGATAATTTTGGCAGCATCAATAAACTCTTTATGTCCTTTTAGGGGCGAAACTCTTCCGGCTACGCCAATAAGCAAGGTATCAGATTCTATTTCAAACTTTTTTCTTTCGGTATTTTTTGAGAAGAGCTCGGGGTTGAAGATGTTAAAATCGACTCCATTGTATAAAACTTCGATGTTGTTTTTCTTTACCGGGGTTGTTTTAATCAGATTCTCCCGTATATAATGTGAAATAGCAAACACCTTATTGATACGGTTATAGAGATAGTGGTGAAAAATATCATTTTTATGAATATTGCTGGCCATGCGCTTCGTAAAAACCAAAGGAATTTTGGGAGAAATATGCCGTATTGCCGGAACTACAAATTGCAGATCCTTTGAAAGTTGACAATGGATTACATCCGGAACGAATTGTGTAAAGATTCGTTTAAAACTTTTCACAACACGGATAAAATTCTGACAGTAGTCCAGTGATGCAATGGTAAGGTTTTCAACAAGAGCGTTGGTTGCAAGAATACTGTCTGTTGGGCAGATCAGAATTACTTTATTCCCTTGATTTGCCAATCCTTTAGAGATGATGTAGCTCTGCATTTCGAGCCCTCCCCATGCATAAGATCCACAAATCTGAATTATCTTCATGTCAGCGATCTATTAAGTTAATCTTGTTTATGGAATATTTCTTTTCTACTAAATCGAATAAAGAATATTTTGAAATCAGCTCAGTTACGGCTTCTTCTATATTCCCATTATATTTTTCGAAAAGTTCTGTTTCATCCATCAGATTTCCGGTGTTGAAAACAACGGTAATTTCTGCTTTTACGGGAGCATGTTCTGAATTAGGTTCTGTATTCATGATTTGGGGTTTTATGTTATTCATTAGGAATTGAATATTTTCCGGTTGCTTGGAAGTATTTAGCAAGCTTAATTTGATACGTGCACTTAGAATCGATAAGATTATCCTTAGCACTTTGAAAAAGTGCCTGAGCCTCCAATAGATCTGACATTCCGATAATACCAGCCTTGTAGTTGTCTTCAGAAATCTTCAGGTTTTCACGAGCCTGTTCAACTGATTTTTCTGATATATCAATCTGTTGAATACTTTCGTTAAGCTCATTTCTAGCCTGTTCTATCTCGAGTTCAAGTAATTCAGTTGTTTCTGCCAGCGTATTTTTCGATTTGTCAATTTTAATTTGTTGTTGTTTTATTTTGTGAGCTCCTCCCCACCAATCGCTGATGGGGATACTTAAATTAAGTAAGGCAAGGGCGTTTGTAGAAGAGTTATTCATTGCATCTGCATAATATCCGATTGCACTCACCGAAAGCTGTGGCATGTGATTTCCAAATTCCATTTTTTTCTGAAGTTTCTCAACTTCAATAGATTTATTGAGTAATTTGTATTCAATCCTGTTCTCAATCATTGATTGAGTATTTCCGTGGTTTAGAAATGAAGGATTTGAGGGTTGTGTAATAATTTCGATCGAGGGAGAATATGAAATACCTATATGCTGGCATAATGCACGGGTTGTAATGGAAATGCCATTTTCAAGCTTGAGCTTATTTGCCTGGGTTTCATTTTTTTTCAGTTGGACTTTTAAAAGATCATTGCGCTGAACTATTCCGGCTGCATTCAGGTTGCGTACATCCCGAATTAAAGAGTCAAGCAATAATTGATAAGCTTTGAGAGTATTCAGCTTTTCTTTCAAAGAGAAGATTGTCCAATATAGATTTTCCGTTTTGCTAACCACTTCAATGCTGGTTAATGACTTTTGATCACGATAGATCTCTTCCCCCAAATTGGCCAATTTATTTCCATTTCTAATTTTTCCACCGAAATACAAAGGCATTGCAGCCGAAACCATTCCGGTGTTTATATAGTCCAAAGCGTTTATTGTAAGCGAAGGAACATAGGCAAATTGTGTAGCAGAGCCAATATTTGCAGGATTTCCATCGTAAACCGGAAGATTCATTGCCGGTGTTTTCCCTTTAATAAGATAATCCTGAGAACGCATTGCTGTTGCACTTGCACTTATGATTGGAAAGTAGTTTGTAAAAGCATCTTTTCGTTGTTCAGTTGAGTATTTAACGTCTAGTTCGGCCTGCTTGAGTTTATTACTGTTTTTGATTGCCAGTTGTTTACATGAATCCAGACTTAAAGTTTGTGCATGGCTTATGGTTGCAAATAATGGGAGTAAAAGAACCAGTGAGGTTGCAATTATTTTAACAGGAATAGATTTTTTTGTTTTTTTATCGTTGCTATATACCAGAGAATACATTATTGGCAGAATATAAAGCGTTAATACCATGGAGATTAATAGCCCAAAGCAAATTACAGTTCCCAAAGGACCCCAAAGTGGCGACCGGCTGAGAATCATGGGTATTACTCCCACTGCAGCCGCTGCAGAGGTTAAGAAAATTGGACGCATTCTTCGTTTTCCGGCTGCTAATGCAGCATCTTTTACGGTGTAATGATGCTTTTCATGAAGTTCTCTTGCATAGTCTATCAGAATAATTCCATTACGAACAACCATACCACATAAGCTGGTAATTCCAATAAAAGCAGTTAAACTGAAAGGATATCCCATTAATACCAAGCCAATTACAGCACCTGGCAAAGCCAAAAGCATGGTAGATAAAATTAACAATGAGAGTTTTTCCTTTTTAAACTGAAATAATAAAATGAAGGATATCAGTACAATACTAAGACCCAGGGCAATTGTCATAGGGATAAATACTTCAACTTGCCCTTCATAATCGCCACCATAATTAATGAATGTTCCTTCCGCTAACTTCAGATTGTCAATTTGAGGTTTAATTTCATTAAAGATTGCGGATGCCATTTTTTCGGAAGTATTGTCAATTTGTATTGTAAGCGTACGGGTGCCGTTTCTGTGAGCAATCGTGCCTTCAGTCCATTCGGGAGTGAAATTTGCAAACGAACGTAATGGCAAGGCCGTAAAACTGGATAATGATGTGATGTATTGGTTTTCAAGTGTTTTAATGCTTTTTGCACCTTTTTCTTCCTGTGTCAGGCGAACTTCTACCGGGTAATCATTTTCCCAGATTGTGGTTAATGGAACACCATCAAGACCGACCATTAATGAAGTTGAAACAAAACCTTTGGAATATCCCAACCGGTTTGCTTTGTCTCTGTCCAAATTAACTTTTATATTTTGCTGCATTTGGTCCCAATCGGTTCTTACCCATGCCAGGTCCTTGGTTTTGTGTAGAATATTATTGATTTGAGCTTCAGTATTACGTATATCTTTTACAGAATCGGAAGAAATCCGAATTTCAATGGGTGCCTTATTGAGTTGCATGGCTAGAATTTTCCATTTCACATGAGCATTCGCGAAGTTTGCAGAATAGATTTTATTGTAATCCTCCACAATTTCTCGTGTGGCTTTGTCGGAAGCAGTATTTACAAGAAGCTGTCCATAATTGGAAGAAGGCATATTGGGCGCATACATTGTATGAAAACGAGGAGAACTGGTTCCGATGAAGCTTGTTACATTTGTTACTCTTTGATCTTTCACCAGTACTTTTTCCAGACTATCCACTATTTTTGCTGTACTTTCAAGTGATGCACCCGTTGGAAGATAAACTTCTACCGCAAACTGATTTCGTTCTAGTTGTGGAAAAAGCTCCTGATCAAGACCTTTGAATAAGCCAAAGGTTATAATTAAGATTATAATTCCGGCAGAAAGTACTACTTTCGGATGTTTAAAGGTTTTTGTAAGAGAATTGTCAAAAACATTCTGCAAGCGGTCAAGAAAACTTTTCCGGTTATTTTTTTCCGTATCTTTTTTCAACCCCTTTTTAATCAGCATAAAATTCAGAAAAGGAACCAGAAGAATCGCCACAATTATTGATACAAACAATGCAATTCCAACTACTATTGGCAATGTATTCACAAACTCACCTGAAGTACCTGGCAGAAATATCATTAATGGAAAATAGGCTGCAATGATGGCTAGCGTAGCTGCAACTATTGGGACAAACAGCTCGTTTGCACTTTTTATTGCCGCATGCCATCGTGAATACCCATGATCCAGTTTCTCAACATAGTTGTCAATAACTACGATGGAGTTATCCACAATCATCCCCAAAACAATAATAAGAGCTGCCAGCGAAACAGTATGTAATTCTACTCCAAAGAAGTATAGAAATCCCAGTGTAATCATTACCGATATAGGAACTGTGATACCTGCTACAGATGCAACCCTCAACGGGAGCAACAACATCGTAACCAATATGACTGCAACAATTGCAATTAGAAACTCATGCATAAAGTTGCTTACGGAATCATCAACATATTTCGGAAGTTCGGAGATTTTGGCTACTTTAATATCTTTTGAACAACTTTTTTGGAATACAGAAAGAGCATTATCAACATCTTTTCCAAACTTCACAATGTTGTTCCCCGGGAGCATTTCCAGTGATAATAATATGGTTTTCTGCCCATTCTGTTTAATGTAATTGTCGGGTTCGTCATATCTGCGTTCAATGGTTGCAATGTCTTTAAGCCTGACAACATTTCCTCTTGGGTCAGAATAGACAATCTGCTCTGTCAGATCTTTTTCCGATTCGAAATTGGGTGGTAAATGAACTGCCAGATTGTATGAACCATCTTTTAAAACACCCGCGTAATTAACCATTCCATTCGTTTGATAAGATCCTAGTAATGAAATCGTTTTGATATTATATTCATTTAGTTTTTCTGGTTTTACGTTTACGAAGATCTTTTCTTTTTGCAATCCGTAATGTTTGATCTTAGACGTTGCCGGTATTTTTCTGCATTCTGCTTCAAGCTTTTTTAACGCCATTTCAAGATCTTTATAGCTTTTGGTCTCTGATGACAAGGTAATGAGTAAAGCAGATGTATCTCCAAAATCGGAATTGGCAATCAGTGCCAGAACGCCTGTTGGCAAGCTTGATTTCAATTCATTCAACCCATGTTTTAATTTCGACCAGAATTGGTCGGCATTTTTTACATCATCGTTCAATTCCACAAAAATGTACATCATCCCTTCTCTGGAGTAAGAGTAGGTTTTTGACTTTTTAACTTCCTTGTATTCAAATATGTAATTTTCAACGGCACGTGTTAGCTGATCTTCAACTTCGGCTGAAGTTGCTCCCGGATATACCCCTACAATTACTCCCTGACGAATTGTGAATTGAGGAAATTCGTTACGTGGCATTTTGATTAAAGCTACCACACCGATAATCATAAAAACGGCTGTAAGAATGATTACGATGTTGCGGTTACGCATTGCGGCTCCAATGATATCTGTTTTTTTATGCTTTATTATCATATTACAAGCTGATTTCACTGTTGTCCGACAATTTTTCTTTTCCTTCGTTCACAATGGTTTCTCCCGGTTTCAACCCTGACAATACAACAAGATTCTCTCCCTGATATTCTCCCGTTTCTACGAGTTGTTTCTTTGCTCTTTTGTTTGCAATATCCACAACGTACACGTAGGTTTTTCCATTTTTGTCTTTGCTCACACATTGATAAGGAATGGTAACCAGCTCTTTTTCGCTTTTCAAATCCATGACAACATCGCAAACCATACCGGGCTTTAGTTCTGAATTTGGATTAGTTGCAGAAATTTTAACTTCGTATGTACGTGAAAACATATCCGCTACCACTCCAATATTAGAAACTACCCCTTCGAATGTTTTCCCTTCAAGTGCGGAAATCGAAAATGTGGCTTTTATTCCTTTTTTAATTTTCCCAATTTCGTTTTCGGGGACGGAAATCTTTACGTTGATGGTTCCGATTTTTATTAATTCGAGAGGAGATGTAGCGGCTGTTGATAATGCAGATTGTCCTGGCTCTATATTTCGTTTTCCAATAACTCCGTTGTCGGGCGACCGCATAATACATTTGTCGAGATTTGATTGAGCCAGCGTAAGTTGTGATTCTGCTTGTTTGAAGTTGCTTTCCATTTCAACCCATTTAATCTCGGTTAAACTTCCTTTTTCATAGAGTGATTTCATTCTGTCATAAGCATCTTTCGCCCGCTTATAGGATGCCAGGGATGCGTCATACATGCTTTTGCTATCTGCCTGATTTACGATTGCCAGTACTTGCCCTTTATGAACAATATCTCCTTCTTCAACCAAAACTTTTTCGATTGTACCATAACTTTGAAATGATAAAGAGATAGTTTGGGATGGTTCAATGGTTCCGCTATAGCGAAGAGATGTTTCTCCCTTGGTAAGTTGAACCATTTCTGTTTTCACGGCAATTGCCGAAACAGAGTCAGAGTCTTTTGTTCCCGTGTGGCTACAATTTGAAAAAAATAGGATCGTTATTACCGATAATCCGGTAAAAATCATTCTGTTTATCATATTTACGAATTTGTTATTTTTCATCGATATCTCTTAATTTGTGGATGATTTTATTGTGGATGATCTCACATATATTACGGATTGTTTCACCATAAAACGTGTTTGGATAATTGACAGCAAGATCAATTTTAAATACTTTTTCCATTTCCAGGATTATTTCAACCTGATCAAGATAATCTGCACTTAACTCGCTCAAGGTAGATCCCGGATTGATATAATTTATGTCGATTTGCAAAACTTGTTTTGTTTTATCGATGAGCGTTAGGTAAATTGTGTTATATAAGTACATGATAATTAATTTTATATATTATGATGTCCGCTATTACGTTCAAAATACTAAACGACCGGTATGTTGTTTTAAAACAAATACTATTAACGTGTTTTTCTAAATTTTTAATAAATTATATAGTTGGTCAAATTGATCTTTTAATAATCTCAATGAATCTTCAATGGAGTTATTTTTAAGAATTGTACCTGCAACTCCCATTCCAATTGATAAATGCATTAGAGCTATTGTTTTAATATCAATGGTATCTTTAATTTCTTTGTTGATAATTGCATTGTTCAATATTCTCTCAATCGTTGTCAGCTCATTATCTATAAAGGAGTTAGTTTTATTTGCAAACCCGTCATAATGCCTATAACTATCAATAAGCAGGGAGAAGTAATTAATTGAAATAAATTCTGTTTCATGCTCGAAGATGCTGTTAATCATCTTTTCCGTGTGGTTGAGTGTAAGAGAATTATATTCTTTAAGGGAGATTTTGTCAATATCTTTGTCTTCTATTCCGGTAATTACAAGATACTTATCAATGACTGCCTGAAAAAGCTCGTCTTTATTTTTGAAGTGATAGTATAATGCACCTTTGGTAAGTCCAATTGCATTACAGATATCGCTGATAGAAACAGCATCATAGCTATGATTTAAAAATAGCTTGTATGCTTCGTCGATAATAATTTCTTTTGTTGGGTTCATTTTTAAATACTGAACGGTTGGTATGCAAAAATACATACAAAATCAAATGTAACAACAAAAATTGAAAATATTTTTCAAATATCTCATTTATAGTTTGATATATAAATAATGCAGTCGCGTAAAGATAAAAATTGAACATTGATAATGTCCTTATTTGTAGTTTTTTTATTTTGTTGCAAATTTTTGAACGGTATTTAAGTATCTCTTAAGGAAACAACAAAAATTATCGTTTTATGACCATTGGAACACTAATCAAACATTGTAATAGGCTGTAAATTATTAGTTTGCAGGTTTAGCATGAGTTTACGTAGAACGATTAGAGCATTGTCGAGCAGATTTAGACGGGTTATACCGTCAGACCATCAAAGGTAATTGTAAGGCACTATGTGTTTCTCAGGTTTAAAAGTGGATATTGCTATTTCTGAGTAGTGTAACTATTTCTATACTTTGTAAGCCTCTCTCTTTTTACATCTTTTTCCTGAAGCTATTAAATGGTGAGGTTCTTTTTAGATATTCGTTGTTTTTTTGTAATTTATAACAATACTAAAAGCTTATTATTATGAATGCTATTAAAGAATTTTTATTCCATTGTGAGTTTGAGAAACGACTTAGTGAGAAAACACTGAGATTTTATTCGATTGATTTAAAACAGTTTGAAGCATATTTGCACCAACATTTCGGGATAACGGATGTTTCAAAAATTGGTAAGGATGAATTGAAACAATATATACAGTTTATTTCAGGTTTTAAGCCGAAGACAACCAAGAGAAAAATTGCCACGACAAAGGCTATGTTTAATTTTCTGGAATTTGAAGATTTGATAGAGTCGAGTCCTTACAGAAAGGTGAAAATAAGTATTAAGGAGCCTGTTGTGTTACCACGGGTAATGAATATAGATGAAGCTAGCCGATTGTTTACTACAGCTTATAAAGCCCTGAAAGAAAACGAATCAGATAAAGAAGGTTATGGCTATATGGAAAAGGTACGAGATATTGCTGTCCTTGAATTGCTTTTTGGCACCGGGGTACGAGTTTCGGAACTGTGCTCGTTGAAGTACAGTGATATCGGAGCTGGTTTTTCATCCGTAAGGGTAAACGGAAAAGGGAATAAAGAGCGTTGTATACAAATAATCAATGCAAATATCAGGAAAGCATTGCAAAATTATTTTTCACTTTTCTTGCCAAAGATTGAGTGTCAGGATTATTTTTTTGTGAACCGTTTGGGATATCGCCTTTCGGAACAATCAGTACGCCTGATGGTGAAAAAATACAGAAAAAAATGCCACATTACTAAAAATATTACACCACATGTTTTCCGGCACACTTTTGCCACTCTATTATTGGAACATGATGTGGATATAAAATATATCCAAAATCTGCTGGGGCATAGCTCTATTATGACTACACAAATCTATACGCATGTGAGTAGTGAAAAACAAACGGAAATCCTTACCAATAAACATCCAAGGAATGAAATAATAGTGGCCTGTTAAAATGGGAATAACGGATAACTATTTATTATGGAGTATCTCGAGCCAGAGTTTTGGAATATTTTCATGGATTCAGAGGGTAAATTTATTGGAAAAGAGTTTGAAAAACTTGTTCATGACATACTCAAATTGGGGTTTGGGGGTGATTGGCAACAAACCCCATTATCATGGGATGGAGGTAAAGATTTCATTAACAGTTCTTATAATGGAAACTCAAAGGGATGGGCAGAATGCAAGATGTACAGAAAAAACCTTACCACTCATAATTTTGCCAAAACTTTAGTTATGGCTATTAATAATTCAATAGATGCAATAATTATTTTCTCATATAGCCCCCTTGTTAAAAATGCACAAATACACCTTGGCGATTTTGCAACAATGACTGGTAAAAGCATACAAATATTCGATGATTATAAACTAGAACAGTTAATATTTAAGCATTTTAGTGAAATAGAATTTGCAAAATATTTCCCTGATTTCATTTATTTACATCAGACTATTTTTAACTATTCTTCTCATTTGTCTTATAGCTTTATCAGTAATGATATTACAATAGAATGGTCACAATTAAATGAGGAACAAACACAGGAAAGAAATATTGTAACCAAAAGAAATACACCTTGCTTATATGAACTTTGTTTTATTTCTAACCTAACAACCAAACAAGACTTAAAAATTGACTTTTCACCTTTTTTTACAAATACAGGTCAATTAGATTATAGATTTAATTTTGTCAACTTACCAACTTTATTAAAGGAAAACAGAATAGGATCTACCATTATCTGGGAAGAAATAAAAAGTACAGATTATATACGAACAGTTATACCGGGTCAAATTTTTAGTTTAAAACTCTACTTTATCCCTATTGAAGTAGGTGAATTAGTAATCCCGCCAATAAATTTTCATTTTGGAGATATAAGGGAGCAGTTTGAGTCAAAAAAACTCACAGTTTCCAACCTTGCATCTCCACCTTTAATTGGGTCTAAAATTCATGAAATAATTCATAATACTGACCTCGCTATTTCCTCTAATAATCGAGTAGTTTTTCAAATGATTAGCGGAGGAAGTGGAGTTGGAAAGACTAGGTATGCAAAAGAAATAATCGATAGACTTTTAAAGTACAATTTTCGTGTTAATATACTTGATGGCAGTGCCAGTAATTGTGACAACTTTGCAAAATTTGTTGTAGAACTCTTAACACAACTGTATAAATTACCTAATCCGTATAAGTTCGAGAATAAAGACATTGCTATTAATTTATTTAATGAAAAAGGTGCTTATGCTGAAAAGGATGAAATTGTGTATTCAATAATTAGACAATGTATTCATAATATTGGAATAGATAAGGAGGATTTGAAGAAGAAACTGATTCCAATTCTTTTCAAATTGATTTTAGAGAGACGGTCTGCTTTGATCATTGACAATGTTCAGGCTCTTGATGATGATATAATTGATTTGCTATCCAAGTTTCTGACATTAGACAATACGGTTGGACAAAACTTTATAATGTATATTTTCAATACAGATACGCTAGATCTAAACTCTAAGTCAGGGGCGTTTTACAATCAATTACAAAATAGTAGTCTGCTCAATAATAGTTTTGTTTCAATTACACCTTTCAAATCTACAGAAGTTAGACTTTTTATTGATTCAACAATCAGAATTAGAGACAATAAATTATTTAGTGTTGAGTATCAGGGTTTATTCAATCAGATAGTTAAAAATATCCCTGCAAGACCATTTTATTTATCGCAATTCATAGATCTTCTTTTCCAAGATAATATTATATCATTGGACAAAGGAGAATTTTATATAAATGATATTTCATCGCTCGACAAAAAACTTAAGACTTTATCCAACAAAGAAACAGATATATTAACTGCGAGGCTATCAAGGTTAACGGATACCCAATTAAATATTTTAAGTTTAATCATCTACTTGGGGGAAATTGATTTTGTCTTGCTGAAGTCTATATTGCCTAATTATATTGAAGCCGTAGAATATTTAATAGATTCAAATTTCTTAATAAAAGAATACGAGAAGGTGAAATTTATCCATTCATTAATGGACAATCTTTTAGTTCAAAGCATTGAGGTGTATTGTAAGTTTCTTAAGCACAATATTAAAGAATCTATCTTATCGAATAATTTTCTTAAGAAACAATATCCTCATGCATTATTCTCTATTTCCAGTGAAAGTTATCTTTTTGACTCAGCAATATTAAAAGTGTCTAAGTTATCAGAGATTTCAACGAGAAATCAATTTTATGCCCAAAAGATATTAGATTATATTTATTTCTCTTCTAAAGGCATAAAGCCTGAGCAATACCTATTTGCCTTAAATAAATTACTATCACTGGCCTGTCAAGACAATAAAAAAATATTTTTGTCGAAACTTCTTGAAATGTGGAAATTTCTGGAAGATTATATTCCTACATCGGATAATCAAGCTGTATATTATATAGAAATTGCAAGAGAATGTGGAAGTTACTTGACTGTTTACGGACAATATGATGCAAGCATTAAAATCTTAAATGAAGCTATAAGTAAGGTAAATGAACATGTTAATGACAGTGTAACAAAAAACAAACTTATTGCACGTTTAAATAATCGAAAAGGAGTTACTTACAAACAGGCTTTGGATTTTAATGAATCCATAAAATCATTATTATTTGCACTTGAATTGTCAAAAAAATCAAAGAATCTTGTTGAAGAATATTTGACATATATTGACTTAGGTTATATTTTTTATGGTAGGAATAAAGAAAAGACCATTGTGTATTGGCAAAATGTTCATGATATATCAGCTGAAAACGAAGAAAAAATATTGAATGAAGATGCTGATACAGGATTAGCTTGCATTTTAGTAAAGTCTTTATATAGTGGGATTAATGGCAACTATCAAAATGCAATTGCAATTGCTAGTCAGTTAATTGATAAGGCACATAATGAATGTTCCATTTATTATGTGTTGCAAGGTTGTAGAGCAAAAGCACTGTTCGAATTTAAACTAGGTTATCCTACAGATGTAATTGAGGAACAATTAATGCAGATAATATCAATAAGTTCTGATGCTAAAATTTTCAAATATCATTTGTTTGCATATCATTTATTGGCTGTTATCTATAATCAACAAGGAAAAACCGAAAAAGCAAAAAGACATTATCAGTATATATTGGAGCAAATAAAAAATGTAGAAATTTTCAAACCTTCAATAGAGGCCTGTTTACTTATTTCTGACGCAAAGAAATATTATAATAAACATAAATTAATATTTCCGCTTGAGGAATATGAGGTTTCTCAAATTTGTATGAATACTGGGAGCCAATTAGAGATCAATTCTCCATTTTCTGAAGCCGAGTATTGCCTAACATTAGCGTAAGTTTCCATTGACAAAGTCCTTAAACTTGATAATGTTAGCATGTCTGTCAACAATAATATCCAAGTCTATGTTTCTTCTGGTAGTCCAAAAATGGTTATTTTTTAAGCTTGTAAACCTATCTACAAAATAGATAATCGGAACACCTATTTTCATAATATTGTAGCCAAGAATTGCAAATAAATCGAGAAAAGAGCTATCGCGACTGTTAGGCTGTATTCGAGTAGATTCATATTTCTTTATCCCCTTGGATATTAAGATGTCTTCATAAAATTCATAGTTAACAATTGATAACATATTACAAAAGTAGTATTCTCTTGACAAATCATCCTTAGTAAGTGAATAATCAAAGGTACAATTAATAAAGAATCCAACATCATTTTTTAATTCAGATGCATTTCGTTTTGTAAATACACTTTTTATATCTGATTTGAGATAACTGTTCTTATATTCTCTATTTAAAGAATAGTAATCACCTCCAATATGGTATGCTTTAGTTTTTGCAGAAGCTATAATTTTTAATCCTTTTGCTTTGAGCCTGAGACATAGATCGAGGTCAGAATAAAGAGTATGAAATGGTTCATAAAATCCTCCGACTAGGTTAAAATTTGTTTTGCTTATAAGTAATAATGCTGAACACACCATTTGTACATTTTTATCAGTTTGAGTCAAGAAATGAAAATCTGGTAAGCCAGTATTGATATGGATGTAATTGTATTCTGAAGATGCTATTCCGAAATCCAAGACAGTGTTATCTGTGTGATTCAAGAGTTTACCACCAACTGCACCAATATCTTCTTTTGATGAATAAGATTCCCACATGCCTTGCAACCAATTTTTGGAAACAATTATGTCCTGATCGCAAAAGACGAGATATTCATTTTGTGCATATTTTACAGCTTCATTTGCAGCTCTACCATAGCCCAAATTCTCATAAACATGGATGTATCTTATCTTGTTAGTATGATAGCTTAGTTCGTGAAATTCTTTATTGGAATTATTAATAAATATCAATATTTCATCTTCCTTACGTATCGTCTCAATTAGTGAATCTATGCAAGCCTTAATGAAGTTCTTTCCACTATGATACAATACTATAATTGAAAATGCTGGTGCCGATAATACTTTTTTCGAGTACTCCATAATAAATAGTTATCCGTTATTTGCTCGTAAAGTTAAAAATTAATTTTATGAGAAGAGTATGTCAATGGTAATTTTTTGATTTAGAGTAGGAG
This sequence comes from Bacteroidales bacterium, assembly GCA_963667975.1. Lineage (GTDB taxonomy): Bacteria > Bacteroidota > Bacteroidia > Bacteroidales. Next base: position 827,828 of record OY764079.1, on the reverse strand, counting down.
TAATTATTTTAAGGGGAAAAAGAAACGAAAAAACAGGACATTTCTAATGTTTGCGAAAGCTCTGTTTTAGTAAGTCGATTGGCTAGATAAATTAGTTTTTCTTACTTAGTAAGGTTTTTGAGAATATCAGATAGCCGGGTAATTATTTTTGTCTCCCACAAGTAAATCGTTGATTGTTGTATCTCGTCACCAATGTTATATTCCTGCAATACACTAGCACCTCTCTCGATTTCTGTTCCATCAGAATTCGGAATAGATATAGTAGCTTCCTTTACCTCGAAATCATCTACGGTACGAATCTGAATGTAAATACTAGAGTTGTACTGTGTAATAGTTCACGTTAATTTCGTTAAAGAGTTGGAATTTAAGAAATCGTGATTGCTAAATCATAGGTAGTTTCTTCTTCTTTTGCTGAAGCTTGATATGTTTTTTTGTTGCTTTCTTTGCTATTGCTTGTTAGCATAAAGAACCGCTTTTTAAAATTTTAAACGGTGTTGTTTTTGTGCTTTGCCCCATTCGGTTTGTTTCCTTTTAAGGGCTTTTGCTACAACGATTTTTCCACCACGATTGCATAATACAATGAGATTGCTCAGCATTCTGCTAAATTCTGTAGTTATTTTTGACAACGAAACAATAATTCTATTCCTCTCTATTGAGGATGCTTTCAGACTTTTTTCTGTTGGCTCACCCTGACTGATACAAGTTCATGATTTCATTCATTCTAATGTCCGGTTAGAGCTGATCTCCAGTACATCCCAACAGACTAATGAGAATCTGACAATTTTTATGGTTTTGGTAAAAGACAAGGGTTTTCGTGAATTTTTTATTGAAAAAACATTCAGGTTTCGTTCGGGAGTTTGTGACGAAAGAAAAATAAAAGAGACTGCCTTATAACAAGACAGTCTCTTGGAGATTTCTTTCGTCGGGATGAGAAGACTCGAACTTCCGACCCCCACGTCCCGAACGTGGTACGCTACCAACTGCGCTACATCCCGAATTTGTCTCCCCGGCAGGATTCGAACCTGCGACCCAGTGATTAAGAGTCACTTGCTCTACCAACTGAGCTACGGAGAGAACTTGGTCATGCAAAATTACTACTTTTTCTTTGTGCGGCAAGGAAAAACCTGATTATTTTCATCTGGAATATGATAACATGCTGGCAGTGAATATATCAGCAACCAATATCCCGAACATTTGCTAATGAGCAGATAATTAATTTGTAGATTAAGGGATTATACATACTTTTGCGTACTTTAACAGTTGTTGCAGAATCAATTACATCTTACTGAAAATGAGCGAACTGATAAAGCATGAGTGTGGCATTGCCCTCATTAGATTATTAAAGCCGTTGGAGTACTATCTCGCAAAATATGGCACAACCCTTTACGGATTGAATAAGCTTTACCTTTTGATGGAAAAGCAGCACAATCGTGGTCAGGATGGTGCCGGTATGGCAAATATTAAGTTCGATCTTAATCCCGGACAACAATACATTAATATAGCCCGTTCGAACCAGCCAACACCTATTAAAGAAATTTTTGAGCAGGTTTATGCTCCGATTCGTAAGGTTAAAAAGGAGCATCCTGAACGATTAAATGACGTTAACTGGATTAAAGAAAATCTGGATTTTACCGGAGAGCTCTTTCTTGGACATTTACGTTATGGTACGTTTGGTAAAAATACCATCGAAAACATTCATCCTTTTGTACGCGAAAACAACTGGTTGGCACGAAATCTGGTAGTTGCCGGGAATTTTAACCTTACCAATGTTGATGAACTTTTTTCGAAACTGGTAAGTTTGGGGCAGCATCCATTCAGAACAAATGATACAGTTACCATTCTTGAGAAGATTGGAAAGTTTCTGGATGATGAAAACGAGCATCTTTTCAAACGATTTAAGCAGGAAGGGCATTCCAATCGTGAAATATCAAACCTGATTGCTAAGAATCTGGATATTGCCCAGGTATTGACCCGTTCGGCAAAATATTGGGATGGTGGCTATGCTATTGCCGGATTAATGGGACATGGCGATGCCTTTGTAATGCGTGATCCGTCCGGAATTCGTCCTGCATTTTATTATCAGGATGAGGAAGTTGCCGTAGTTGCTTCAGAACGTCCTGTGATTCAAACAACATTCAATGTTCCTTTTGATAGCATTAAGCCTGTTAAGCCGGGACATGCATTGATTATTCGCCGCAATGGAGAAGTTACAATGGAGCAATTCCGCGAGCCTGCTGCTGAACGTAAATCATGTTCATTTGAACGGATTTATTTTTCACGAGGTACTGATGCAAAAATCTATCGCGAACGTAAAGCATTAGGGAAACTTTTGATCCCAAGAGTTTTGAAATCAGTTGATTTTGACATAGAGAACACCGTTTTTTCATACATTCCAAATACTGCATCGGTTGCTTTTCAGGGTATGGTTGAAGGGCTGGCTGATTTCTGTACCAAAGTGAAAAAAGAGAAAATTCTGGAACTTGGTAATAATGTTACTCCTGAAAAACTTGATGAAATTCTAGCGCTTCATCCTCGTACAGAGACAATTGCAGTAAAGGACGTTAAGCTTCGTACATTTATCACTCAGGACAAAGATCGTGACGATTTGGTCGCACATGTGTATGATGTTACGTATGGTGCTATTCGTCATGGAGTGGACAACCTGGTTGTTGTTGATGATTCGATTGTACGTGGAACAACATTGAAACAGAGTATTATAAAAATGCTTGATCGCCTGGGTCCGAAGAAAATAGTAATTGCATCCTCAGCTCCGCAAATTCGTTATCCGGATTGCTATGGTATTGATATGGCGAAAATTAACGACTTTATTGCTTTTCAGGCCGCTATTGAATTGTTGAAAGAAACCAAACAACAACATGTTCTGAATGAGGTTTATAAGAAATGTAAAGCTCAGGAAAATTACCAGAAAGAAGACATCATCAATTATGTACGAGAGATTTACAAACCGTTTACAATTGATCAGATTACCGAAAAAATCGGAGTAATGTTAACGCCTAAAGGTATTAGTGCGAAGGTTGAAGTTGTATATCAAACCATTGAAGATCTGCATGAAGCTTGTCCTGAGGATAAAGGCGACTGGTATTTTACCGGTAAATACCCGACTCCAGGAGGTAACAAGGTTGTGAATAAGGCATTTATCAATTATATGGAAGGTAAAAACGAAAGGGCTTATTAACCCGAAATAAAATACATAAAATACAAAAGAGGCTGCTCAAACAGCCTCTTTTGTATTTTAAAACGAAAAAGCATTTCTATTTTTTCCGGTCCATTAACGTTTGAGCAAGCTCAGTTAATTCAGCTTTGTGTGATTCTGGTACATTAATTTTCGAAAGTAACTCAAGAGCATCTTTCAGATACTGGTTCATCAATGTACGGGTGACCCCTGAAATATCAAGATAATCATATATGGATTTTACTGCATGATATTTTTCATTCTGATTGAAATCAAGCGATGAGTACCATTTGATAAGTTCTACTTTTTGCTCTGGATTTGCAATTTCAAGGGCTTTCAGGTAAAGAAAAGTTTTCTTATTTGTAGTAATATCTCCGCCGTTAATTTTTCCAAAAGTAGCTTCATCGCTATACACATCAAGCAAATCATCCTGAAGCTGGAATGCCAACCCAATTTTGATTCCGAAATCATACAATCGTTGAGCATCAACAGGGTTTGCATGGGCTGTAATTGCTCCGATTTTCAGTGAAGCAGCAAGTAAAACAGCCGTTTTAAGCCGAATCATTTCCAAATACTCTTCGAGCGTTACATCTTCACGTTGTTCAAATTCCATGTCATATTGCTGACCTTCACATACTTCCATTCCGGTTTGATTAAATACAGGAAGAATTTCTGCAAGAAGTTCCGGAGGAGTTTTTACAACAAATGTATAAGCCAATGCATACATCGCATCACCTGAAAGTATGGCTGCAGCAGTATTCCATTTTTTGTAAACCGTTTCCATTCCTCTACGAATAGGTGCCTGATCCATAATATCATCGTGAATCAGGGTAAAGTTGTGAAAAACTTCCAGCCCAATTGCCGGATAGATAATATTTTCCTGCTTGCCTTCAAAAAGAGCATTTGCCATCAGTGCAAGAACAGGGCGAAGACGTTTTCCTTTCTGTAAGAGCGTGTAACGGATTGGTTCATACAAAGTTTGTGGATCCCGTCCTATTGATTGGGTTTCAATAAAGTTATTTACGAGGGCAGAGTATTCTTTAAATGTGAGCATGATTGTGTGATAATTTATTACAGAAGAAGTTTCATGAGGTAGTCGCCATAACCGCTCTTTAAAAGAGGTTTTGCCAGTTCTACCAGTTGAGCCTGATTGATAAATCCAAGTCTGTATGCAATTTCTTCAATACAACCAACTTTTAGCCCCTGGCGTGATTCAATAACTTCTACAAACTGGCTTGCCTGAAGCAAAGAGGTAAATGTTCCTGTGTCTAACCATGCCGTTCCACGGCTTAATACTTTGACTTTTAATTTTCCACGTTCCAGATAAATGCGATTAATGTCAGTAATTTCATATTCGCCACGTTTGGAGGGTTCAAGTTTTTTTGCAATTTCAACTACTTCGTTGTCATAAAAATATAATCCAGGAACCGCGTAATTTGATTTGGGATGATGTGGTTTCTCTTCAATGGAAAGGGCATTGAAATTTTTATCAAATTCAACCACTCCATAGCGTTGGGGGTCAGCAACATGATAGGCGAAAACAACACCTCCATCCGGATCGATGGATTCATGAAGCAGGTTCTGAAGCCCCGAACTATAAAAAATATTATCACCTAAAATCAAAGAAACAGAATCTTTACCAATAAAATCTTCTCCGATTACAAATGCTTGTGCAAGTCCGTTCGGAACAGCTTGTTCGGCATAGTGAAATTCACATCCTAATTGTTTTCCATCTCCCAACAAACGTTTGAAAATAGGTAAGTCATGAGGGGTGGAAATAATTAAAATTTCACGAATACCAGCCATCATGAGTACTGATAATGGATAGTAAATCATGGGTTTGTCGTAAATTGGCATGAGTTGCTTGCTCACGGCAATAGTTAATGGATGAAGGCGAGTACCTGATCCACCGGCAAGTATAATTCCTTTCATGGGATATGAATTTTATTGATTAGATAACCCTCAAAAATAGGCATTTTTTTGTATTCGGGTTAATTGATCCTGGTTTTAAAGAAATAATATCGGTTGGCGAAATGGAACAGCCAATTTTTGTACGCTTAATGGATCTTGACTGATCTAACGATCAGCATTATAGCAGAATGATCTTGAATTAAGTTTATAAATTACGCTGGTATAAGGCAGCCAGAAACAGATTAAATGCGAGTACGTTAAACAAGATTGATGAGGCAAAATTCAGATGCTAGGCCTCAATATATAGATCCAGGGTTTGCCCTTTCATATAGTCTTTAAACTCGTTTGTGAGTTTTGTAACCAGTCCTCCCATTAAGCATTTATCAAAAGGGCATACAGGGCGATCAAGCGGACACGTAGTTTCCAAAACGGTTCCTTCAATTGATTCGTAGATTTCCAGAAAATTAATATCCTTTGCTTTTTTATTTAAAACAAAACCACCCAATGGACCTCGTGTCGATTTTAAATAACCATCTTTTACCAGACGTTGCATAACTTTTGCAAGATGATTTCGCGAAGCTCCGGTGTGATCCGCAATTACGTTTACATTGATTTGGTTTTCAGCTCTTGCAATGAGTACCATTGCATGGATTGCAAGCGATGCAGCTTCGGAAATCTGAACAATTTTAGCCATTAGGAGAAATATCAATGTGGTATTGGAATGCAAAATTACATAAAATGATGGAATAAAAGCGTTTGTGTAAAATTAAATTATGTAAAAAGCGTTTGCATTCTTGAATATAAAAAGGTATGTTTGCCATTAATATTTCAGTACTATGAAAGAAGAAGTAATTCGTCTCGATAAGATTATAAAAAACTACAGGGTAGGTGCCGAAACTGTTCGTGCATTACGTTCTGTTGATCTCACAATTTACAAAAATGAATATGTTGCATTGATGGGTCCGTCAGGCTCCGGAAAGTCAACATTAATGAATATACTGGGTTGTTTGGATACTCCCAGTGATGGTGCTTATTATCTGAGTGGAAAAGATGTAAGTAAAATGGATGACAATGCTTTGGCTGAAATTCGTAACCGGGAAATCGGCTTTGTATTTCAAACGTTTAATCTTTTGCCACGTTCTTCTGCATTGGAAAACGTAATGTTACCCTTGATTTATGCAGGGTATAATAAACAGGAAAGAATTATCAGGGGAGAGGAAGTTCTTAAGAATGTAAAGCTTGAGGATCGTGGTCTCCATAAGCCAAATGAGCTTTCGGGAGGCCAGCGCCAGCGTGTGGCAGTTGCCAGAGCATTGGTAAACAATCCTGCAATTATCCTGGCTGATGAACCTACAGGAAACCTCGATTCAAAAACGTCTGTAGAAATTATGGGGTTGTTTGAAGAGATTCATAATGCTGGTAATACAATTATTGTAGTAACCCACGAAGAAGACATTGCCCGTCATGCACACAGAATTATACGTTTAATAGATGGTCAGATCGCTTCGGATGAAACTAATCCGCATATCATCAGTATAGCCGAAAGAATGGCTGAACAAAACCAATAGTCTGCTGTTTGGACAATACAACTCAATAAACCGATGAGTCAGGACTGGAAAATATATACCAAAACCGGAGATAAAGGAGAAACCTCTTTGATTGGTGGTATGCGAGTGGCAAAAGATCATGATCGTATAGAAGCTTATGGAACTCTTGATGAATTAAACTCTTACATAGGATTAATCCGTGATTTGGTAAGTAATGAAGAGCTGCGTTCAAAGCTTACCTTTATACAGGATCGGTTGTTCATTGCTGAATCAGAGCTGGCAACAGATCCTGAATACAATGTCCGAACACTTCCCCAGTTATCTGAAGAAGATATTGCTGTATTAGAAAGAGATATCGATGCGATGAATGCTACGATTCCTGAATTGAATTCGTTTATTCTTCCCGGTGGTCATCCGTATGTTTCTCACTGTCATATTGCCCGTTGTATATGCAGAAGAGCTGAACGAATAACTATTCGATTGAACAGAAATTATCCGGTTGATCCGGTTGTAATGCAATATTTAAACCGGCTTTCGGACTATCTTTTTGTTTTAGCCCGTAAACTAAGCTATGAACTTGGTGTGCCTGAAATAAAGTGGATTTCAAAAGCGTAATATTAATTCATTAAAATAGAGTGAATTAATAAATTTTATCCGTAGATATAAAATGCTTGGATTTCTTATGAAATAAATTACTTTTGCAAAAAAATTAACCCATAAACTTCAGCCTATGTACTGGACACTGGAATTGGCTTCAAAACTTGAAGATGCACCCTGGCCTGCAACCAAGGAGGAACTGATCGACTATTCCCTTCGTACCGGATTGCCTCAGGAGGTAATCGAAAATTTGCGTGAAATTGAAGACGAGGGAGAAATATACGAAAGCATTGAAGATCTCTGGCCAGATTACCCCACGAAAGATGATTTCTTCTTTCACGAAGACGAGTACTAACAAGAAATTGCAAAAGGCTGCCCAAAAGGTAGCCTTTTATTTTCCTAAATCTAATGTTTTTGACTTTTTTATTTTCCCTTGATGTATTGCACATGAAACAAAGAATCTGTAATAAATGTTTTTTAATGATGATTCTGATTTATATGATTTTATTTCAGTCAGGCATTGGAATAAAAGAGAATAGATTTGAGTATAAATTAAATGTGCCTGTACAAACAATGATTCTTCCAGACACATTGCGCGAAATATCAGGATTAACCAATATCGATTCTGCAACTTTTGCCTGTGTTCAGGATGAAAACGGGATATTATTTATTTTTGATGTTACTAAGAATAAACTAATAAAGCAGTATGCTTTTACTATTGATGGTGATTACGAGGGGATTGCACGTGTTGAAGATTCAATATATGTTTTACGGAGCGATGGCATTTTGTACGAAATTCTGGATTATAAATCACCACATTGTAAAATAAAAACCTATAATACAGAGATTCCAGCCCTGAATAATGAAGGATTATGCTATGATCGTGTTCAAAACCGGCTACTAATTGGTTGTAAAAGCCGGGTCAGGCACGAAGGCTTTGATAAATATGAACGCTTAATATATGCCTTTGATTTGCATACAAAAAAGTTGAATCCCAAACCCGTAATAATTCTTAATGTGTCAGAAATCAAGGACTTTGCTTTAAAGGAAAAAATTTCGCTTCCTTCCCGAGTTAATAAAAGAGGAAAACGAACAGATCAGGTTTTGAAGCTTAAAACTTCAGCTATTTGTGTCCATCCTCTTACGCAAAAGCTTTATTTACTTTCTGCCTGCGATTACATGCTCTTTGTATTTGATAAAAGCGGAAAAATTGAACATATAGAAAAATTAGATCCGGAAATTTTTAATAAGTCAGAAGGAATAAGCTTTTTCGAAAATGGAGATATGCTGATTTCCAACGAGGCACAGGGAAAACGAGCCACGGTTTTAAGATTTGAATATAATCATACAAAGTAATGGATTTCAGATCGTAAATTACAGAGTTTTTGTAATTGACTCCCCTTTTAAACATCTGAATAATTCTACGTGACTTTCTTTAATCAGTACAACTATTGCCTTAAAATGGGAATAAATACATAAATTTAAGGTCGGATTGTTGTGTAAATAGCATGTAATGAAGTGTGTATGTGTGGTCGTCTAAATAATGTGCTGTATAAGCTGAAAATTTAGATTTAATACTTGGTTATTAATGTACGTTACATTGAGAAATAAGCGATTTATTAGGAATTATAGGAAGCCAGTACCTCTTATGAATGCTATACAATCTAAAAGTCTATATATAATGTGTGAATGTTGTTTGCAAGCATGTTTAGGCTTTATTTTATTTATTAAAATAGATATAATGCACATTACTAGATGTATGAATATTTCGAGATTTATTTTAGTTCAGAAAAAATACATATAAGTATTCAAGTCATTTAGTTAACGCAAATAAAAAACCATCATGTATTAATGTATTATTAACAAAAAAAGTTGTCTAAATGCTAAATGGGTTTAGCAAATCATTACTTTTGTAAAGTTTAGTAACCACCCCAGTAAGCAAAGAGAGAAAATGGAAGCAAATCATTCAAGCCGCTTTAAGCGCGGCAAAAAAATCACGCTGGCAGACATTGCTGAGTCGTTGAATGTTTCAAAAACGCTGGTTTCACTTGTGTTGAATAACAAAGGAGATCAAAACGGAATTAGTAAGGAAACACAAAGACGTGTAATTGAGATCGCCCAGAGATTTGATTATAAACCGAATCAGTTGGCAAGAGGATTACGCTTAGGTAAAACCAATACTGTTGGTTTTATTGTTGCCGATATTTCCAATATTTTTTATTCCAAGCTTGCCCGAATGATCGAAGATGAACTCAATAAATTTGGGTACAATCTTATTATTTGCAGTTCGGATGAAAAACTCGATAAAGAGGCAAAGATGATTCAGTTTTTACGCGATAAGCATGTGGATGGGCTCATCGTTTCATCAACATTAAACGATAGTAAAATTTTTAATTCATTAGCAGATGAACATTATCCATTTGTTTTGATTGACAGGCATTTCCCTAATTTACAGGCCAATTATGTAGGAGTAGATAACTACTCAGGATCTTTTCAGGCAGTAAATAAACTCATTTCTCTTGGGCATAAGAAAATTGCGATTCTGTCGATCTCACCAAGTCATATTTCTTCGGTAAATGAGCGAAATGAAGGATATTTTGATGCTTTGAAAAAAGCCGGCATTGGTACCGATAACTTTTTATATTGTCAGATTCCTTTTGATAATATTAAAGGAGGTGTTGATTGGGCAATTAAAGAATTGCTACGTTCAGACCAGGAAATTAGTGCAATTTATACTGTTAATAATAATCTTGCATTACATTGTTTGGAAACCTTACGTGATTTACAAATTTCCGTTCCGGATCAAATTTCATTAATTAGCTTCGATGATATAGAATTTTTTAATTTTGTATCGCCCAGCATCAGTGCTATATCTCAGCCATTGGATGAAATAGCCAATCAGGCGGTTCGTATTTTGATGAAAGAGATAAATCATCGCGATGATGATATTAGCAAGGAAAGAGTAATTCTTCCTGCAAAACTCGTTCTTCGTGAGTCGGTTCGTTCGCTGGCAAAATAATGATTGCCGTCAGAGGCAATTTCTGGAGATATAAAACAATGGGGTGAAGCGTACTTTTATTTTGGGGTTATTTTGGAAGTCCTTCATCCTTATTGTTTTTTCATAACATAAACACTAAATTGTCATGAGAAAATTCTGGATTCCGATTTTATTATTCAGCGGGGTGTTTCTAACATCATCCGTACAGCCTTTACTTACACCTGTCGACTATGTTAATCCTATGATAGGAACGGATGGACACGGCCACACCTTTCCTGGTGCAACAGTTCCTTTTGGAATGGTTCAATTAAGTCCGGATACTCGCCTCGAAGGCTGGGATGGATGCTCGGGCTATCATAACAGCGATTCAAAAATCTATGGATTTTCGCATACCCATTTAAGTGGTACTGGCTGTTCTGATTATGGTGACATTCTTTTTCAACCATTTACCGGAGAAATTCAATGGAAAAACGGTGATTATGCTTCTTCTTTCCGCAAAGAAACAGAAATAGCAAAAGCAGGATATTATTCTGTTGTACTGGATAAACACAATATTAAAGCAGAGCTTACCACAACAAAACGTGTGGGCGTTCACCGTTACTCGTTTCCGGCAAATGAAGCTGCACGTATATTGATTGATCTGGTTCACCGTGACAAAGTTCTGGATTCGAAAATTGAAGTTACCGGAGTAGATGAAGTTGTGGGAATGCGTCGTTCTCAAGCTTGGGCTTCGGATCAACAGATTTTTTTTATTGCCCGTTTTTCTAAACCGATTAAGGCGATTTCTCTCTCTGAAAATGATACTGTTAGGCCTTTGAAAAAAAGTGCAACAGGGACAGCTCTCAAGCTCGCACTTGAGTTTGGAAACATAACAGAACCTTTAGTTATTGAAGTTGCGATTTCCGGGGTTAGTGTAGAGGGTGCACGCAAAAATCTTATGGCTGAAACCAAATCGTTCGACTTTGATGCAGTTCGTAAATCAGCTTTTGAAGCATGGAACAAAGAACTTTCTAAAATTACGATTAACGGAGGAAGTGAACGAAATAAGACTATTTTTTACACAGCTTTATATCATGCTACAATCCAGCCAAACCTTTACTCGGACGTGAATGGACAATATCGTGGCCGGGATTTGAAAGTTCATCAGGGAACAGGCGATTACTATACCGTATTTTCTTTATGGGATACTTACCGCGCATGCCATCCTCTGCAAACTATTCTGAATCAGAAACGTACTGCTGATTTTATCAATACGTTTATTTTGCAGCAACAACAAGGTGGATTATTGCCGGTTTGGGAGCTTTCGTCTAATGAAACCAGTTGTATGATAGGCTACCATGCAATTCCTGTAATTGCGGATGCAATTTTAAAAAATATAAAAGGCTTTAATTATGAAGCAGCATATAAGGCAATGATGGCCAGTGCTATGCAAAATAAAACAGAATTAAACCTATATCGAAAACTTGGTTTTATTCCTGCTGAGGAAGAAGGCGAAAGTGTTTCCAAAACACTTGAATATGCATATGATGACTGGTGCATTGCACGTGTTGCAGAAAAACTGGGGAAAAAGGAAGATGCAAAGGTATTTTATACTCGTGCTCAGAATTACAAAAACCTCTATGATCCTGAAACAAAGTTTTTCCGGGGTAAGTTTTACAACCAATTTGTGAAACCATTTCATCCTGCTGAAGTCAATTTTCATTACACCGAAGCAAATGCTTGGCAATATGGGTTTTATGTGCCACACGATATCAACGGATTTATAGATCTTTTAGGAGGTCGTGAAGAATTGGCTCAACATCTCGACAATCTTTTTACTTCTGAATCAAAAACATTGGGTCGTGATCAGGCTGATATTACCGGATTGATTGGACAGTATGCTCATGGTAATGAGCCGAGCCATCACATGGCTTATCTCTACTCCTTTGTTCAGGAATCATGGAAAACCCAGCAAAGAGCTCATCAGATTCTTAGCTCACAATACACCGAAAAAGCAGATGGATTGTGCGGAAATGAAGATTGTGGCCAAATGTCGGCATGGTACGTTTTGAGTGCAATGGGTTTCTATCCTGTAACTCCGGCCACCGATGTTTATGTTTTTGGAACACCTCTCTTTCCGGAAGTAACGATGCATCTTGAAAATGGGAAAACATTTGTTATTAGGGCTAAAAACCTATCAGACAATAATTTCTATATAAAGTCAGCAAAATTAAACGGAAAGCCTTATGCCAAAAGCTTTTTTACCCATCAGGATATTTTAAAAGGTGGTGTTTTAGAATTTGAAATGAGTGATTCTCCCGAAAAAAGTTTCGGTACAGGTAAAGGAAACTATCCTGTAACAGCAATAACATATCAGAAATTATTACCCGTTCCTTCATTCTCCTCTAACGAAACAAATTTCTTTCAGGAAACGGAGATAAGTATCAAGCATCCAAATCAGAATGTTGTGATTCGTTATACCTTGAACGATAAACCGGTGGATACCTTATCTCCTGTTTATAATTCACCGATAAAAATTTCAAAATCAACGACTTTGCGTGCAAAAGCATTTCTCAAAGGAATGAAACCCAGCACCGAAATTCAATCCTATTTCCGTAAAATACCAAAAGAACGGAGAATAAATCTTATTTCGGAATATGCTCCACAGTATGCTGCGGGAGGGAATAATGCGCTGATAGATTTCGTAAGGGGTTCACTCAATTTCCATACCGGAACATGGCAGGGTTTTGAAGGAAAAGATTTTGAAGCCATTATTGATTTGGGAAGCGTTCAGGATGTAAGTCATTTTGCGTTCAGTACTATTCAACATCAGGGTGCGTGGATCTTCTTTCCGAGCGAAGTCATCTTTTATGCTTCAGAAGATAACGATAATTTTCAAAATATTGGAAGCGTGAAGAATAATTTTCCTGAACGAGACGATAACATCACGAAACATGAGTTTACGCTCAACAAATCAACACGTGCACGCTACATTAAAGTTATTGCAAAAAACAGAGGTTTGTGTCCTCCCTGGCATTTAGGAGCTGGAGGAAAAACGTGGATATTTGCAGATGAAATCATAATCGACTAACATTATGCAATCCCGAAGCCTGAAAGCCGACAGTTTGCTTTTACTTACTTCACTCATTTGGGGTTTTGCGTTTGTGGCACAACGTGAAGGGATGAAGAGTATGGAGCCATTCGCGTTCAACGGAATACGTTTTTTATTAGGCTCATTGGTACTTGCCGGGTTTATTCTTATCCGATTCGGGAGAAATGCATTTATCGACTTAAAAAATAGTTCTCTCTTAAAAGCAGGCCTGATTCTAGGCTTGCTTTTATTTACAGGAGCATCATTGCAACAGCTTGGAATAGTTCATACTACGGCAGGTAAAGCAGGATTTATTACGGGGTTATACGTTGTGTTTGTTCCTTTACTGGGATTAATTATTCGACAAAAAACAGGAATATTTACCTGGGTAGGAGCAATGTTGGCTGTTGCCGGATTATATTTGCTTAGCATAAAAGATTTATTTACAGTTGAATATGGCGATTTTTTGGTTTTCTTAGGCGCGATAGTCTGGGCCGTTCATGTGCTGGCCATCGGGAAACTGGCACCAGCGCATCAACCTTATTTACTGGCTTTGATGCAATATTTTATTTGTGGACTTTTTAGCCTGATAATCGGATTTTCAACAGAAACAGTGATCCTGAGCGGAATACAAAATGCAGCTTTACCCATTGCCTATGGAGGGTTCCTTTCCGTGGGGATTGCATACACTTTACAGATTTATGCTCAAAAAATAGCAAAACCATCCCATGCCGCAATTTTACTAAGTCTTGAAGCTGTTTTTGCGGCAATTGGAGGCTGGCTGGTTTTACACGAAATACTTACAATAAAAGAATTGTCAGGTTGTTTGCTGATGATTTGCGGAATGTTTGTAGCCCAATTAAAACATTGATTATGAGGAAAATTTATGTTTTTTGTATATTCATATTTATGCAAACGGTGCTATTGGCTCAGTCAAAAGCAGATACCCACTGGTTTGAACAAGCCCGTTTCGGAATTTTTATTCACTGGGGGCTTTACTCACAAATTGGGTATACAGAGTGGTGTCAAAATCATTTTGAGTTTGAAGCTGCTGATTATGAAAAATTAAAAAACAGCTTCAATCCTGTGAACTTTAATCCGGAAGTTTGGGCAAGACTTATTAAGGAGTCTGGTGCAAAGTATGTGGTGATGACATCAAAGCATCATGAAGGGTTTTGCATGTATCCTTCCGCATTTACAGACTATGATATTGAAAATACGCTTTACAAAAAAGATATCATCGGGCAACTGAAAGCCTCTCTTGATAAACAAAAAATTCCATTTGGATTGTATTATTCGGTGATGGATTGGCATCATCCCGATTATCTTCCACGCAGATATTTTGAAAAACGAACCGGATCAGGTGCTGATCTGAAAAATTATAAACGCTATTTTAAAAACCAGGTAAGCGAAATCATCCATAAATACAAGCCGGTAGTGCTTTGGTTTGACGGTGAATGGGAAAATACACACGATAGCCTCGAAACCGTTGAACTTGTCCAGATGATGCATCAGCTTAAACCTGATATTCTTTTCAATAACCGGTTGAGCCGATGGGGATATGGAGATTTCCGAACGCCTGAGAATACAGTACCGGCTACCGGAATCAAAGATGAAAACGGGAAACCTGTAGTGTGGGAAACCTGCCACACCATCAACGACAGTTGGGGTTATGACCCGTTTAGCCATGAGTTTATGAGCAGTCGTGACTTGATTCGTATTTTGATAGACATTGCTTCAAAAGGAGGGAATCTGCTACTCAATATTGGCCCTAAACCAGATGGAACCATTCAGCCAGAGTTTATCTCACGTTTGCAGGATCTTGGGAAATGGTTAAATGTAAACGGAGAATCAATTTATGGAACACAAGCTTCTGTTTTTCCTTCACTTCCGTTTTATGGACGATCAACCACCGGGAGCAACAAAGTTTATCTGCATCTTTTTATGAAACCGGAGAATGGAATTTTAGAAGTTCCGATACTGAAAAACAAGATCCTTGCAGTTAAGGCTTTATCGAATCACCGGGATTTGACATATACGCTGGAAGGAAATCAGATTAAGATTGACTTAAAAAATGTAGTTACGGATATTGATGCAACCGTTATTGTGATTGAAACAGAAGGTTCTCCCCAAATTGATAATCGCTTACCCATTGTTGAATCTGCTTCTGAAATAATCCTGACACCTGAAAAAGCAGAAATCCTTCCTCTTGGCAAACAGAATCTGGAGTTACGCCAGTATTATAACAAAATGCGCATTTATAAATGGAATTTCGACAATCAGAATGCATATCTGGAATGGAATTTCGAAACACTGAATAATTCGAAACTCACTATTTGTCTTCATGCTGCATCCACCAAGGAAACCACCGATTCTATTCCGGTAAAACTTATTGTGGATAATGATACAATTCTTGGTTTCCTGCCCGGACGTCGTCCATGGTCGTTCATGAACGAATATATTTACAATGGGGTTAAACTGGGAACCCTGCAATTAAATGCCGGGAAACATCATATCCGGCTAATTATTCTTGCTCCTGCTTTTCGGGAAGCAGTTTTTGAGAAGCTTCGATTTTTTGAACAACGCTAAACATTGAATCATGAGAAAAATTGTTTTACTCCTTATCTTAATAACGACTGTAGCTCAGGCTCAAATGAACATTATTCCCAAACCAACGCGTGTTGAAATGGGAAAAGGTGTTTTTTTCTGGGATGCTCAAACCCGGATCAAAATTAAAGGTTTGAAAAAAACGGCGTTTGAACAGTCTCTCAATGAGTTTGAAAAAAACATTCATAAAGAGGGCGTTTCAACAAACAATAAAGAAAGTAAGCTTACCAAAATTGTTTTGTTTTTGCTTGATAAAAAGGCAGATACGCTTGGTGATGAAGGCTATTTATTAAAAATTGACGAAAACGCAATCAAAGTGACTGCATATCGCGAAGCAGGGTTGTTTTATGCGTTACAGTCAATTCGTCAAATGATGGAAGATGCCTATCGTACAAAAGTTGGCTCTTACTCATTGCAGTCGTGTACAATTTATGATAAGCCCCGTTTTGTATGGCGTGGATTTTTGTTTGATTGTTGTCGCCATTTCTTTGATAAGGCTACCGTAAAGAAGTACATTGATTTACTTGCGTATTATAAAATGAATCGTCTGCATTGGCATTTAACAGAAGATCAGGGCTGGCGTATCGAAATAAAGAAATATCCAAAACTTACATCCGTAGGGGCATGGCGAACCGAAGCCGATGGAACGGTTTATGGTGGTTTTTACACACAGGACGACATTCGCGAGATTGTACAATATGCAAAACAGCGACATGTGGAGGTGATTCCTGAAATTGAACTCCCGGGGCACTCGTTGGCTGCGTTGGCTGCATATCCTGAACTTTCGTGTACAGGAGGTCCGCATAAAGTGGAAACGAACTGGGGCGTTTTCAAAGATATTTATTGTGCCGGAAATGATCAAACCATTCTGTTTATGAAAGATGTAATGGATGAGGTATGCCAGCTTTTCCCGTCAACCTATATTCACATTGGGGGTGATGAAGCTCCGAAGTATCGTTGGGAACACTGCAATAAATGTCAGGAAAGGATCAAAAAGGAAGGCTTAAAAAATACCGAAGCATTACAAGGCTGGTTTATCCGTCAGATGGAAGATTATCTGTCCAAAAAAGGGCGCCGATTGATCGGTTGGGACGAAATCATTGAAGGAGGATTGTCACCCATGGCTACCATTCAATCATGGCGTGGCATGGAAGGTGCGATCCACGCAGCTCAAACAGGGCACGATGCAATTGTTTCGCCTACCAGTCATGCTTATCTGGACTATGATATCAAAACACATAATCTGGAAAGAGTTTATAGCTTTGAACCTGTGCCGGAAGAACTTTCTCCTGAATTATCAAAGCATATTCTGGGTGGTGAATGTAATATCTGGACAGAACGAGTTACGTATGAAAATCTTGATAGCCGGGTCTTCCCGCGTTTTATCGCGATGGCCGAGGTATTATGGTCATCAGGACAACAAAAGAATTTTGCCGATTTTCGTCGTCGTATTCAAACGCATTACCCGATTCTGGCAGAGAAGGGTGTGAAATTTGGTTTTGAAAGCGAACCTCTCGATATCACCTCTGCATACGATGCAATAAACAGAAAACTTTCGGTTACACTCCATCCGTCAGTTGCAAAGCTTAAGGTTGAGATTGTTCAAAATGGATCCACTTCACTATCATTAGAGTTAGAACAGCCATATACAATAACTGTTACAGATTCACTTAATTTGGTTGTGAAAACCCAACCCTTAACGGGGGGTGCCGTAAATGTATATAAACGAAAATATCTTATTCACAAAGCATCCGGCTTACTCCCTAAAACCGAAGGAAAGTATAGTCAAAACTATACCGGAGGAGGCGATTATGCGCTAACCGATTGTCGCAAAGGCTCCGAGATGTTTCGCGATGGAATCTGGCAGGCAATTCAGGGCACTGATTTGATTACAGTTGTCGATTTGCAGAGTGAACAGAGCATTCACCGGTTCAGTTGCGGATTTCTGCAAAGTACTCCCTCGTGGATTTTTTATCCCCGTCGTGTAGAATTTTATACTTCGATGGATGGAGTTAACTACTCACTGGCAGGAACTGCTGAAAACAAAGGAAGCGATAAAGATGAAAGTATGACTACCTCCGACTTTATTCTTGATTTTGCTCCATTGAAAGCCAGATATGTAAAAATGAAAGCTGTTTCGATGGGCAAATGTCCTGAATGGCATGACGCTGCAGGTTCGGATTCCTGGCTTTTTTATGATGAATTTACTGTAGAATAAACATAAACCTAAATCGATGAATACACTCAACACAGAAAACAATCGTTCGTATGCTTCTGCATTTGTAGTAGTTACAGGTCTCTTTTTTATGTGGGGATTTATAACCTGCATGAATGACATCCTGATTCCATACCTTAAAGGTGTGTTTTCACTAACCCACACTCAGGCAATGCTGGTACAATTAGCCTTTTTTGGAGCGTACTTTTTTGGTTCGGTACTCTATTTTATTATTTCGGTTACCTCCGGAGATCCAATTAACCGTATTGGGTATAAAAATGGGATAATCATTGGGCTTATCATGGCTGCAACCGGAACTGCATTATTTTATCCTGCTGCACAAATGGTTTCCTACGGTTTCTTTTTAGCGGCACTCTTTGTGTTGGGATTAGGGTTTACGCTTCTGCAAATTGCTGCAAATCCGTATGTTGCTATATTAGGGAAGCCCGAAACTGCTTCGAGTCGCTTAAACCTGGCTCAGGGTTTTAACTCTTTTGGAACCACAATTGCTCCCCTGATTGGTGGTTTTCTGATTTTTAAGTATTTTGCTTCGGTGGGCACTGGAGCTGATTCTGTAAAAATCCCTTATCTGGTTTTTTCGGGACTTTTTTTACTGCTTGCATTGATCATATTGGCTTTCCCGCTTCCTCGTTTTGCAAATAACGAAGTGGTTGAAAAGGGATTTGGTTCGTTGAAATTCCGCCAGTTGCGTTTTGGAATCATTGCAATCTTTCTTTATGTAGGTGCCGAAGTAAGTATTGGCAGCATGATGATTAGCTTTATCGGATCACCTGAAATTGCGGGGATTGCCAAAGAAAATGCCGGTCAATATGTTGCAATTTACTGGGGAGGACTGATGATCGGAAGATTTCTGGGAGCCATTTCACTCAGCAATATAAAACGTATGATCAAGATTCCGATAATGGCAGTCATTTTACTTATTGCCTTTGGAATTATTGCGTACACGCAGGAAGTAAATCACGCTTTGACTTACGGTATCTTTATGTTACTGAGTTTTGCCGGATTTATGATCGGGAAATCACTTCCGGCCCGTACACTGATGATCTTTTCACTCTTTTCTGTTTTACTTCTTACAACTGCACTTTTTACGACGGGCTCCGTTGCCATGTGGACCGTAATCGCTGTGGGTTTATTTAATTCCATCATGTGGTCGAACATCTTTACGCTGGCTATTGATGGTTTAGGGAAACATACAAGCCAGGGCTCATCATTACTTGTGATGGCAATTGTGGGCGGTGCGATCCTTCCGGTTTTAATGGGTGCGATTGCGGATGCTTTCAATGTTCATGTTTCATTGATTGTCCCTCTGCTTGCCTATTTCTATCTTGCATTTTATGGCTGGAATGGCTATAAACCCGGTAAATCAATTTAAAGAGATCTTGTAAATCCGGATAAAGATTATTTTGAACTCATAAATCGTTGAATATATCGCTGAATTACAGCTTTGTAAAATATAATATCAGTCGTCATGAAAAAGCTAGTTTTCATTTTTGCCATATTTATTACATCCCTTGGGATTGCCCAAATTCCGGATGCTTTTCAGCAAAAGATGATGAAAGACTTTCAGCTTCGGAAAAAAAAGTATGAACTTCGGAATCCTTCTTTGTTTTCACTGTTCAATATGAAATTGCCTGAAAACGAGCGAAAATATCTTATTTTTCTCTACGCGTATATGCCGTTGAATGATTTGGCTGATTATCCGGCAACGTTTCATCGGCTTCAGGTTCAATATGCTTTAAAGGCTCGTGAAACTTTTCGTTGGGGAAAACAGATTCCCGAAGACATCTTTCGCCATTTTGTACTTCCCTATCGAATAAATAATGAAAATCTGGATACTGCCCGCGTAGTCTTTTTTAATGAGTTGAAAGACAGAATAAAAAACATGAGCATGAAAGAGGCTGTGCTGGAGGTAAATCACTGGTGCCACGAAAAAGTGGCATACCATCCTACTGATGCCAGAACAATTTCACCCCTCAATGCATGTAAAACGGCGTATGGTCGTTGTGGTGAAGAATCAACTTTTACCACTACTGCTTTACGTGCAGTGGGAATTCCTGCCCGACAGTGCTACACTCCCCGCTGGGCGCATTGTGACGACAATCATGCATGGGTTGAAGTTTGGGTTGACGGGAAATGGTACTTTCTGGGTGCCTGTGAGCCCGAACCAGACTTGAATCTTGCCTGGTTTGCCGAACCGGCAAAACGTACAATGCTTGTGAATTCTACCGTTATAGGCCCTTATAATGGGGCAGAAGAAGTTTTGGAAAGCCGCCCGCTTTACACCCGCGTAAACATGATTTCCAATTATGCTCCTACCAAAAAACTTTTCGCAAAAGTGATGGATAAAAATGGAAAACCATTGCCAAATGTTAGCGTTGAGTACCAGCTCTATAACTATGCTGAATTTTATCCGCTTGCGCGAAAAACCACTGATAAAAACGGGCTTACTTCGCTCACTACCGGTTATGGCGATTTAGTGGTTTGGGCTTCAAACGGTAAATTTTTTGGGTTTGAAAAGGTAACAGTCGCAAATACGGATACTGTACAACTCAGACTTACTTATACCAATCCCGAAAATATAAGCTTTAACTGGGAGATCGTTCCCCCTGTAAAACGGGCAGTTGATGTAAATGTAAGTGCCGAAGCCCGTGCTGTAAATGAGAAACGGATGAAGTACGAAGACAGCCTTCGTGCTGACTACGAAGCTACATTTGCCGATTCTGTCTCTGTTCGCGAATGGTGTGTAATCAATAACATGCGTTACCGCGATGTGTGGCCAATAATGGCAGATGCTCGTGGAAACTGGAAAAGTCTTCTCCATTTTCTGGAAAATACACCTGTTTCGATGCAGAAACTTGCAGTAGAAATGCTGAAGATGATGGAAGTGAAAGATTTACACGATGTTGAAATTGAAACGTTGAGCGATCATCTGGCAAACAGCAATAATCCGTTGAAACTTGACGAAAATACCTTTATGAGCTATATCCTCAATCCACGTGTTGAATCAGAGAAACTAACTCCGTACAAACATTATCTGCAACAAAATATTCCACAAACACTGGCGAATCAGGCACTCAGCAATCCTTCTGCACTTGTAAGCTGGATAAAGGAACGAATACTAAACGAACCCGAAGAAAACTATTCACGTTGCCCGCTTACTCCTTTGGGTGTGATGAACAGCAAAACAGCCGACGAACGTTCCCGCAATATCTTCTTTGTTTCGGCATGTCGCGCACTGGGGATTGCTGCACGTCTTGAACCAGCTACCAAACGCCCTCAGTATTATTTCCAAAACCAATGGATGGATGCTGGTTTCGAAAGTATTCCACAGTCTGCAACGCCATTGGCAACCATCTATCTCTCCGCCGATGCCGGTTTGAAAATTAAGCCTGAGTACAGCATCCACTATACCCTTGAAAAACTTTCGGGAGGTTACTATCGTACACTCGATTACGAAATGGATGAACGTTTTAAAAACCTTCCGTTTTCCTTGCCTTCGGATACGGGTTATTATCTGATGATTACCGGGAACAGAATGCCAGATGGAACGGTATTGGCCAAATTAAACTTTTTCCGGCTCAATGCCGGAGAAACTCATAAGTTGATCATTTCACTGGCAAAAAGGAACAGTAATGCAACGCAAATTGGCAAAATAGAGAAACTTCCGGTTTTTAAAGATTTCAAAACCCGCAAAGTTCTCGATAATTCAACCCTTTATGGGAAACAGCTTATCTACATCTGGATTGACCCTGATAAAGAACCAACCAAGCACGCCTTAGGAGATTTATCGAAGCTGAAAACTGAATTCGAAAAAACCGGGCTTACCCTGTTGTTGATTTTTGATGAAAAACGGCTGATAGAAGGATTTCAACCCGAAAAATTTGCGGCCTTACCCTCCAATGTAAAATTCGTAACGTCCGATCCGGCATATCTTACCGATTTGGAACAAAAAACCGGTAAAAAGTTTACTTCATTACCCGTATTTTTAATTACGGATACCGAAAACAACATCCTCTTTCTCGAAAACGGTTACAAAATAGGAGTAGGTGAGCAGATGCTCAAAGAGGTAGAAAAAGAATAGAGCCACGATTTTAAAAACAGAGTTTATACAGATTTTTGGACAGTACCGCAAATGGGTTAAAAAACTGCAATACGTTTAAAAACGCTTACTCTGCTTATCTTGCAATAAACTATCAAAAACTAGTACTCCGGGCATAGCACAAAAAATGCAATGTACGGAGTTTACTCAGATATAGTGTAACCTGGAATAATCGCTGGGTGCTACGCAGTGCTCATATCCCTAGTTTATTGGGCATAGTTATTCTCGTTCTTTATAATATTCTAAAACCTCTTTTTTCGTCACACTAGGTTTCCATTTAGAATCTTTTATAAAACCATCTTCTGTCTTTGGTTCGAAAAAATCAATTTTACTTGTAATCGTGTCAGGGCAAAACCAAAATAACTGATTATCTCTTAACCATTCTATCTTTTTTGATTCTGGTTGATTTGATGAACTAAATATTGAGCTATAGCAATGGTAACAATAGGAGGAATCAGGACAAACAGCTTTATAACCACAAACTTCACATGTAATCAATCTTTTTATTTCAGCTGCTGTTAGTTTTGGCTTTTCATAACTCTTCGTTTCAATTTGTTGCTTTGTGTTTTGTTCAAGTATTGTTTTCATTGAATTATTTAGGTATGCTTCAAGTAACTCTTTGGGATCATTCGGTTTAGTTCTCTTATTAAGAGTAATAACTAAAACAAATGGGATAGTCAATAAAAATAGAATAATATATTTAAAATATTCTTGTTTGTTTTTAACCAATTCATATACTCCTAAGCCAAAGAGCGCACCAATTCCACCTAAAAATCCACTTGCAATTGTTTTGTCTATTTTTGTCAAAAAACTTAATTCTTTCAAAAAGATAAAAATCGAAAAAAATACTGCAATGTAGATTAATCTGATCGTGTTTGTTTTTTCTTTCATATGATTATTGTTAATGGTGACGGTGTGGTTAGTTGCCGATTTCGAAGCTCTGTCCTGTTAAGTTACAACTACTTTTGATACGAGCTGTGCCGCTCAAATACCCACTGCACTAGCAATCAACTATACCGCGTGTGTGCGCCCTGCTTATGCAGCGCACACACTTGTTGTAAGCTGTTGAAAAAGTTCAAATATACAAATAAACTTTAGTAAGCATAAAAGCAACAAGTGTTATTTTCCCAGAGGGTGTAAATCCCTTATACGCGGAGTCTTGTCCGAAGTATTAGCAAGTGGCAAGCTGGTTTTCAGTGAGGAATGCAGTGAAAGAAGTCAAACGGCAAAATCCGGTACTGATGAACCGTCCCGGTTTACCGGGAAGACCTGTACACTATGTGGTGTGAGAGCCTCTCCCTGTCAGCGTTTGCTGATGGGGCAGGCTACTCGATTAGCGATTTGTGCATTTTTTATTGTATCCCATTCGAATATAATCAACTATTTCCGTTCTTCAGTAGCTTACACTCTATGATTGATAATGTCATAGCTAATTTGAAATTGTATTGTTTTAACTAGATATAACTTTCAGATTTATCCCTGCAACTTCTTTGATGTAATTTTCGGTTACACCCAATAAAGTCAGAATTTCCTCTGTTGCCGTTGCTTTTGAAAAACCAGGTTGGACAATATATATTTCATATTCCATAGGAATTTCCTTTTTGGCAATCGACAATAATTTTTCCAAATCTTTCTTTGTTCCAACCTCTAAACGGCTACATGTTTGACCATTCCGATTTTTAGTTTCTCGCCTAAGCAAATGGTTAATAAATTCTGTCCCTTCCTTATGTTTCCAATGAACTGATTTTTGGGCTTGTCCACAGACTTCATATAGATTCTTCACTTGTTCGGTTACCTTTCCGTCAATGGCAAATTTCAAGTGATATAAGCCTACACTAAGTTTATCGGGATGAAGTTTCAAGGTAACAACATCTGCAATTTCACCGGAATAATCATCGTCATATATAATGTCATAATTGTCTTTTTTAAGTTCTTCAATAACTTTATACTGTATAGAATCTGTTATTTTGGGACTTACATGTTGTGATTCTTTTTCCAATGAAACCCCTTGCCAATTCCAAACAAGAATATTGTCTTTGGGATAGACATTGATAATCTGTTTTAATTGGACGTATTCGTTTCCAGTCAAAGCAGAACCATCGGCAAACCAAATTGTCGGAATATATTTTTCAAAAAATTGAACTCCTGTGTAGGTCTTATTTCCATTGGAAACTTCAACCTTCTCCTTGCTTAGTTGAACAATACTGAAATCGGCATAAGGTTCATCTGTCGTAGTGTTTTCAAATAATTTAAGCTCAAAATCAGCTTTCTTATGGTCTGTAATTATTGAAAATAGTAATCTACCATTTTCAGGCGGGTTTGTAAGTCGAATGTCAGTATTAGCGACAGTTGTAATGAAGCTATCAACTGAAAATTTGAAATGAGTTTCATGGCTCATGTAAACATCTTCATCCCAATCAATACAAACAGGATAAACTTCAGGAATAACGGAAATAGCTTTGGGAATTAAGGTTTCTTTCAAAATTTGGTTGGAATCTATTGCTTCGTTTACCAATTTATCACCTATTTCAATACACCATTGCCTGAAGCCTTTTAAATCACCTTTCTTTATTACATTCCATATGCGTCCTTTATATGATGCCCCAATATTAACTTGCTCACCATTTTCAAATCCTGAACCTACAACAAATGCTTTCTCCCCTTTTTGCTTTTCAGCAAGGCTTAAAGCCTCTGCGACATCTGACCCAACGTGCATTCTAAATCGAATATCCTTTCCAATAAAATATTTAAGTCCGACATTTCTCAATTTAGTTCTGTTTATATTATAAAAGGTTTTGAACACATCAATGCCTTTTATTATTTCGGGTTTCTTTGCTTCTCCATCTCCAATAATTGCTTCTGCTAGTTCTTTATACAGACTTCCATTATCAGAGCTATTTATAAAAAGAAGATTATTTTTAGTATCCCAAAAAACAACTATTATATCCCAAACAACTTGTTGAATGTCCTTATGATTTACCCATTCGACATTTCCTCTTCGTGCTATTATTATTACAAGTATCTTTTCATCTTTATTGATATCATGGAATTTGTACTCCAAATCATCGAATCCTGGAATTCCTTTTTTGAAATTACCAGGGAACCACCCATTCGTTTTATTTTTATAAACAACCACACTAAACTTAGGATGGATATTACTAAATGGGATGTTTGAGTTATTTATATTTTCAAAACCATCCATTAAATTTTTATATTCTTCCTCGTCATTTATTCTCCCAAAACTTGTATCAGATAGGATTTGATTCCAATTCGCACCGTCAGCGTACAATTCTTCAAGTTCCGCACGAACATCCAAGTCTGCAATGTTGGCTACGAACGATGCGTGTCCGAGTTTTTCATCATACTTAGTCCGTGTAAAACGCCCTGCAAATTGTAATGTGATAGGAAGACTTTTTCGAATATCGTGAAAGGCCGCTATTTTAAGTTCAGGCAAATCAAATCCTTCTCCAAGCATATCGACACAAACAATAATTTTTGCTTCCCTTTGTACAATTTTTCTATATGTTTCTTTATAGTCAGGGCAATTGGAATATATAATAACAGGGACTAAATCCGCATGTTTTTTATATAATTCAAAAATTTTTATTGCCCGTTCTTGAGGGTAACAACGAGCCATAAGTATGTGATTATGGGTTTTCAAATCTTCCCTTAAACGTTGCACTGCAACTTCTGCTATTTTTTCATCGGCTTTATCTGAATCATATTCCCGAATTGGTATAAAATCTATTTTAGTGAAGTATCCTTGTTCTTGAGCATACTTAAGTGGAAAATTATATATTATCTTCCCATCCAATCTTTGTCCGTCATTTCTGAAAGGTGTTGCTGTAAATTGAATTACTTTTCCCGCAGGAAACTTACTTTTAAATTGATTCCAAGAATGTGCTTTTACGTGGTGTGCCTCGTCAATAAATATATTAGAACATGCTGATACTACAATTTCTTGTTCATCATCAGAATATCCGATAAGAATGTGCATAGTTGTTACTATTACATTGCACTTTTCAAGAAACGCTTTAAGTTCTTCCAGTGAATTGAATTTTTCATTAATAATACCGACAATTGGATATAATGACCTTTTTCCAATTACTCCGAATTTTTTAAGCAACCCCAAAGTTTCAAATTTTTCAAAAAGTTGGATTCGTAGTGAATTAGAAGGAACGGTTACCAATAATCTCTTACACTGATTGGCAACTAATGCAGATAGCATCGTTTCAGTTTTTCCTGTTCCTGTTGGAAGAACAATAGTGGCGGTATCTAAAGGAAGTTGTAAATGGCCGAGAATCATGTGTAAAGCGCCTAATTGTGGAGACCTTAATCCATCATCTCCAATTTCCCTATTTTCTTCTTTGAAAAAGAAATCATCTTTCCATGATGAAATAACTTCTTCAACGGTGTATTCCTTTTGCAAAGGGTGTTTTAACCATCCTTTTACGGTAATTGTCTTTGAGATTAATCTTTCAGATGTTGGTTTGACGTTGGTAAGAAGAACATATTCTATATCATTAGGATAAGAATCTGAATTACAAGTTAAACAGTATTTAATCCCTTCAAAATTTATAGTAATAGAACTCCTATCATTATCAATAATGTTGATAGGTAAATCCATTTCGGGAGCAATTAACTGTTTAATTTTATTCTTACAGCCTGTTTTTTGAAACACTACGCGTTCTAATTGGGGAAGCTTAATTGTATTCATATGTTCTCCTGTTTAAATTTTTTCATCTTTTTTTTGTCGAAACAAGTAAGTATTTAACGCCAACATTCAATATATTAGCAACTCTCAACTGAATTAGATTTTTCTTTTGCTTTATCTTCCCATGCATTACCACCAACGAGTGTATAATCGCAATTGCATTTATTTTCGATTTCGTTGAAATGCAAACTTCCATCAATATTTTATGGTTTTTAGTATATTTAACCAAACTACGATTGATTAATTTGCATCTGTTATTTTTTAGCTAGTAAAAATAATAAAGTTTTAAACTACCTGCAACTTAATGAAGAAAATAACAAATCCTCTTGCCTCCCAATCATTCTTTGATTGAAGGGATTGAAAAAGATCGAGAAAGATTGAAAGGTACTTACCAGTTTCATCAGTCATTTCAGTCTCTTTCGGGTAGATCGAGAAAGATTGATAGGTACTTGTCTGCCTCATCAGTCTTGATTTAAAAATTCATCTTTATGCGTCGGGATTCAAATTGAATTTGCCTACCTTTGCGCCTGCATTTTAAACATTTTAAGCTCAATTTGAATATGAAAAAGCTATTTTTCTTTCTAAGCGTGCTGGCATTGCTGGCATCATGTAGCAGAGAAATAAAGGAAGTTACGGAAACGTATCCTGATGGGAAGCCTAAATTGGTTACATGGTACAATGATGTAGAGGGAGTAAAGGTGAAAAGTCGCCAGGCAGGATATTACCAAAGTGGAAAAGAGCGGTTTAAAGGAGGTTTTGAAAATGGAAAACCAACAGGAGAGTGGGAATTCTGGTTTGAAAACGGTAAAACTTTTGCCAAAGCAAAATATGATCAAAAAGTGGATAAGCAAAGCTGGAAATTCTGGAATGAAACTGGTGACCGTATTTTAGATGATAGTTATACCGTTACTGTTCAGGGATTTTATCCGGATCTTACGCCAAGTCAGGCTGTTTTTTTCAAAGGTGATGGAAAGGTTGCGACCAACATATTCTTTTATCCAAATTTTAAATCGCAGATGGATGGAGCCAGTGAAAATGGAAAACGTACAGGGCGGTGGATCTATTTCTATGAAAATGGAAATAAATGGAGTGAAGGATTTTTTGTAAACGACATCAACGACAGCACACGTACTGTTTGGTATGAGAGTGGCGCAAAACGTTACGAAGGAAAGTATAAACTTGGGATAGAAGTTGGCCTGTGGAAGTTCTGGGATGAAAAAGGAACGTTGGTGAAAGAGATAAACTACGATACAATACCGTTAGACAAAAGAATTAAGCCGTAAGGATCATCTTAACATGCTCAACCCCGGCTTCGAGAAAGTGTTCGCCCACTGTTTCGAAGCCGTTGTCTTTATACCAGTCCACAACGTAGATTTGTGCATGTAAATAGATCTCTTTTCCCATAGGTAAAAGATCGGCAAGTATATGATCCAGAATCAGTTGTCCGTAATAATTACGACGTTCTGAGGCGATTACGGCAAAACGTTCCAGTCGAATGCCCTCTTCTGTTTCGCGCCAGCGTGCGGTGCCTACGGCTTTATGATCGATGAATAGCAGGTAATGTTGCGCAACTTCGTCAAACTGATCCAGTTCAAGGACAGAGTCAACATGTTGCTCGTTTACAAATACTTCCGTACGAACGATGTGTGCAAGAGCTAAATTTTCCTTGTCACTTCCTTTAAATGAAATGATCTCAACCATAGTGCTTTAGTTTTTAATAATCTTTTGGCTTAATATCCCTTTTGCTGTTTTTGCTTTTAAAATATAGATCCCCTTTTCAAGCCGTTGTAAAGATATGGATTTCTCTGCAATGCCATTTACAGGATTAACAATTTCTTTATATAGTTTGTTCCCAAGACCATCAAATAATTCAAGTTCTACACGTTCTTCAACGCCTGTTAACCGAAAGAATATCTGGTTCGAAGCTGGGTTTGGATGAAGTTTGATTTCGGAATATATAAATGAAATAATTTTTCTTAGTCGGGAAGAAATAAAGAGAAGACTGTTTTAAAGTAAAAACAGTCTTCTCTTTCCTGTTTTAAGAAATGAAGGATTACTGTATCAGAACCTTTGTGGTTTTAGATTGAATTCCATTTTGTAAACGGATGAGATAAATTCCTGTTGGGAGTTGTGAAACGTCAAATGTGTTGATGTATTCATCATCATTTGATTGGTAAACTTTCTGTTCAATCATCATTTGTCCGATTTCATTCAAAATCTGTACAGTGAATATTTTCATGTTGGATTTGAATACAATCGTAACGTTCTGGTGTGCAGGATTTGGGTAAACGTTCAGATTTTCAACAATTTCAACCTCTTCTACACCAATATTTGATACCTGAATAGTATCCTGAAAATCATCAGAACCACATTGATTTGTTGCGGTTAAGATAACGGTATAGGTTCCTGTTACAGAATAGGTATGGTTTGGATTTATCTGGGTTGAGTTGGTAGAATTATCTCCAAATACCCAATTGTAAGTACTTGCATTCGTAGAACCATTGATAAAGCTTACATTCATACCGTTTGTCGTATTCGTGAAATGTGCCACAGGGAATGGTCGAACCACAACCTTTATGCTGTCGTTTGCCACATTTGTCCAGTTTGCGTCACTAACAGAAATAAGCTTATACGTAGTAGTTGTTACAGGGCTTACGATCAGGGAATAAGGTGAAGTTGTAATGTTGTTGATATTCAAATTTGTAATACCATTGTTGTAGCTTACACTCCATGGAGCCGTACCTGTGAGTTGGATTTTCAGCGTATCATTTATGCCCGGACAAATTGAGTCGAACGTATTGAGAAATTCTGCAGTGGGAAGAGGAGTAATCGTTACGGTTAAAGAGTCGGAAGAGCTACTGCTACCACACGAATTCTGAGCAATTACACTTATTTTTACGATTCCTGTAAAATTGTTTGTCCAGTCTACAGTTGCAGAAGTGGTATTTCCAGAAATAGTTCCTGCTGCTAAAGGTGTGATGCTCCATGTATAAGAGGTTGTATTTGTCCCTGTAGTTGTGTAATTTGAGTTTGGACTGTTCTGGCTAAGGCTGGCAGGACCAGTTGGTGTTGTTGGTTGCCCCGGAAGAGCCTGAATAGTAACAACTAAAGAGTCAGAAGAGATGCTTGTTCCGCAACTGTTACTTCCGATAACCGAAATTTTTGCAATTCCGGTGAAAGCGTTGTCCCAGTCAACAGTTACGGATGATGAATTTCCTGTAATAGTCCCGGCCGAAGCAGGATAAATACTCCAATTATAGGAAGTAGCATACAATCCTCCGGATGTTGTATACGTTGTACTTGGGCTGTTTTCACACAAAGAGGTTAATCCAGTGGGTGTTGCCGGCATTAATGGCATAGGGCTGATTACAATATCAAGAGAATCTGATGATATTCCAGTACCGCAACTATTCTGCCCTTTCACCGCAATTTTAGCAGTACCAGAGAAAGCTGCATTCCAGTTGATGGTAGCAGAAGCCGTCGTTCCGGAGATTGTTCCGGCTGTTGAAGGATAAATACTCCAGACAAAAGCAGTAGCATTGGTACTTCCACTTGTAGTAACCATTGATGAAGCAGTACCCTGACAAACAGGAGACGTACCAGCAGGAGTAGCAGGTTTTAAAGGCAGAGGATTCAGCGTAACGGATAAAGAATCCGAAGACACCCCCGTACCACAGGTATTTGTTCCTTTTACCGAAATCTTCACACTCCCGCTGAACGTATTGTTCCAGTTGATAGAGGCAGTGGTTCCGGAACCAGAAACAGAACCAGCCGAAGCCGGAGTAATGCTCCAAATATAAGAGGAGGCAAATGTACTTCCGGTAGTTGAATAGGAGGTGTTTGTATTATTTTCGCACAAAACCGTTGAACCCGTTGGAGTTCCGGGTTTTGCAGGTAAGGCATTGATGTTTACGGTTAAAGAATCGGACGAGATACTGTTGCCACAAGAGTTCATTCCGATAACCGATATTTTTGCCACACCGGTAAAGGAGTTATTCCAGTCAACAATAGCCGAAGTGGCAGATCCGGAGATAGTTCCAGCCGAAGCCGGATAGATACTCCAGATATAAGAGGAAGCATTTATGCTTCCAGCCGTTGAATAGGACGTATTGGAACTGTTTTCGCATAAAACGGTAGAACCGGCAGGGGTAGAAGGCTTCAAAGGAAGAGGCGTGATCACAATCGAGAGAGAATCAGACGCAATACTCATCCCACAACTATTTTGCCCTTTCACCGCGATTTTAGCAGTACCTGAGAAAGCTGCATTCCAGTTGATGGTAGCGGAAGCCGTCGTTCCAGAGATCGTGCCGGCCGTTGAAGGATAGATGCTCCATACAAAAGCAGTGGCATTTGTACTGCCTGTAGTACTGACCCCAGAAGTAGCAGTTCCCTGACAAACAGGAGACGTACCGGCAGGAGTAGCAGGTTTTAAAGGCAAAGGATTCAGCGTAACGGATAAAGAATCCGAAGACACCCCGGTGCCACAGGTATTTGTTCCTTTTACCGAGATCTTCACACTCCCGCTGAACGTATTGTTCCAGTCAATAGTAGCAGTGGTTCCGGAACCAGAAACAGAACCAGCCGAAGCCGGAGTAATGCTCCAAATGTAGGAGGAGGCAAATGTACTTCCGGTAGTTGAATAGGAGGTGTTTGTATTATTTTCGCACAAAACCGTTGAACCAGTTGGAGTTCCGGGTTTTGCAGGTAAGGCATTGATGTTTACAGTTAAAGAATCGGACGAGATACTGTTACCACAAGAGTTCATTCCGATAACCGAAATTTTAACTATTCCGGTAAAGGAGTTATTCCAGTCAACGATAGCCGAAGTGGCAGATCCGGAGATAGTTCCAGCAGAAGCCGGATAGATACTCCAGATATAAGAGGAAGCATTCGTACTTCCAGCCGTTGAATAAGAAGTATTGGAACTGTTTTCGCATAAAACGGTAGAACCAGTAGGAGTAGAAGGTTTCAAAGGAAGAGGCGTGATAACAATCGAAAGAGAATCGGACGCAACACTCATATCGCAATTATTTTGCCCTTTCACCGCAATTTTAGCAGTACCTGAGAAAGCTACATTCCAGTTGATGGTAGCGGAAGCCGTCGTTCCAGAGATTGTTCCGGCTGTTGAAGGATAGATGCTCCAGACAAAAGCAGTGGCATTTGTGCTGCCTGTGGTGTTAACCCCAGAAGTAACAGTCCCCTGACAAACAGGAGACGCTCCGGCAGGAGTAGCAGGCTTTAAAGGCAAAGGATTCAGCGTAACGGATAAAGAATCCGAAGACACCCCCGTACCGCAGGTATTTGTTCCTTTTACCGAGATCTTCACACTCCCGCTGAACGTATTGTTCCAGTCAATAGTAGCAGTGGTTCCGGAACCAGAAACAGAACCAGCCGAAGCCGGAGTAATGCTCCAAATGTAGGAGGAGGCAAATGTACTTCCGGTAGTTGAATAGGAGGTGTTTGTATTATTTTCGCACAAAACCGTTGAACCAGTTGGAGTTCCGGGTTTTGCAGGTAAGGCATTGATGTTTACAGTTAAAGAATCGGACGAGATACTGTTACCACAAGAGTTCATTCCGATAACCGAAATTTTAACTATTCCGGTAAAGGAGTTATTCCAGTCAACGATAGCCGAAGTGGCAGATCCGGAGATAGTTCCAGCAGAAGCCGGATAGATACTCCAGATATAAGAGGAAGCATTTATGCTTCCAGCCGTTGAATAGGACGTATTGGAACTGTTTTCGCATAAAACGGTAGAACCGGCAGGGGTAGAAGGCTTCAAAGGAAGAGGCGTGATAACAATCGAAAGAGAATCGGACGCAACACTCATACCACAACTATTTTGCCCTTTCACCGCAATTTTAGTAGTACCTAAGAAAGCTGCATTCCAGTTGATAGTAGCAGAAGCCGTCGTTCCGGAGATCGTTCCGGCCGTTGAAGGATAGATGCTCCAGACAAAAGCAGTAGCATTTGTGCTGCCTGTGGTGCTAACCCCAGAAGTAGCAGTACCCTGACAAACAGGAGACGTACCGGCAGGAGTAGCAGGCTTTAAAGGCAAAGGATTCAGTGTAACGGATAAAGAATCCGAAGACACCCCCGTACCACAGGTATTTGTCCCTTTTACCGAGATCTTCACACTCCCGCTGAACGTATTGTTCCAGTCGATAGAGGCAGTGGTTCCGGAACCAGAAACAGAACCAGCCGAAGCCGGAGTAATGCTCCAAATGTAAGAGGAAGCAAATGTACTTCCGGTCGTTGAATAGGAGGTATTTGTATTATTTTCACACAAAACCGTTGAACCAGTTGGAGTTCCGGGTTTTGCAGGTAAGGCATTGATGTTCACAGTTAAAGAATCGGATGAGATACTGTTACCACAAGAGTTCATTCCGATAACCGAAATTTTAACTATTCCGGTAAAGGCGTTATTCCAGTCAACGATAGCCGAAGTGGCAGATCCGGAGATAGTTCCAGCCGAAGCCGGATAGATACTCCAGATATAAGAGGAAACATTTATGCTTCCAGCCGTTGAATAGGACGTATTGGAACTGTTTTCGCATAAAACGGTAGAACCGGCAGGGGTAGAAGGCTTCAAAGGAAGAGGCGTGATCACAATCGAGAGAGAATCGGACGCAACACTCATCCCACAACTATTTTGCCCTTTCACCGCAATTTTAGCAGTACCTGAGAAAGCCGCATTCCAGTTGATAGTAGCAGAAGCCGTCGTTCCAGAGATCGTTCCGGCCGTTGAAGGATAGATGCTCCAGACAAAAGCAGTAGCATTTGTGCTGCCTGTGGTGCTAACACCAGAAGTAGCAGTTCCCTGACAAACAGGAGACGTACCGGCAGGAGTAGCAGGTTTTAAAGGCAAAGGGTTTAGTGTAACGGATAAAGAATCCGAAGACACACCAGTGCCGCAGGTATTTGTTCCTTTTACTGAGATCTTCACACTCCCGCTGAACGTATTGTTCCAGTCGATAGAGGCCGTAGTTCCGGAACCAGAAACAGAACCAGCCAAAGCCGGAGTAATGCTCCAAATATAAGAGGAGGCAAATGTACTTCCGGTCGTTGAACAGGAGGTGTTTGTATTATTTTCGCACAAAACCGTTGAACCAGTTGGAGTTCCGGGTTTTGCAGGTAAAGGATTAAGTGTAATTGTAAGTGAATCAGAGGCAATACTGCTTCCACAGTTATTTGTTCCTTTTACCGAAATTTTAGCAGTTCCTGAAAATAAATCATTCCAGTCAACACTTATTGTCGTTCCATTACCCGAAATTACCCCTGCAGAAGCCGGATTGATGCTCCATTCGTAGGTAGATGAATATAAGCTTCCGGCGCTTGAATAGCTTGTATTTGAGGCATTTTGGCATAAAGTAGTTGTTCCGGAGGGAGTTGCAGGTTTCAGTGGCAACGGGTTGAGTGTAATACTTAATGTGTCGGAGGGTGTTCCTGTACCGCAATTATTTACTCCTTTTACGCATATTTTCGCTGTTCCGGTAAACGTATTGTTCCAGTCAACTGTTGCGGAGTTTGAATTACCACTGATTGTTCCTGCGGATACAGGCAAAATAGTCCATATATACGAGGTCGCATATTGGCTTCCACTTGTTGAATAATCTGTATTTGCATTATTTTGGCAGAGTAATGATGATCCAACCGGAGTTATAGGTTTTGTTGGTAACGTGCCGATTGTAAAATATGAACCATTGTCAGAGCCAATTATTGCAGGGTTTGAACTGATCACTCTGATTTTGTAGTGTGTTCCGGGGATTAAGTTTCCGGGAAGAGTAGCGGAGATTGATCCGGATGCTGTTGCAGTTAAAGATCCGATTGCTATCGGATTTGAAAATAAGCCTGACGTATCAGACAGTTGTGCCGTAAATAGATTTCCTGCAGCCATTGTTCCGGATGTTATGTAAGGAACATTCAGATTTTGTCCTGAGCAAAATGGGCTGCCTGAAATTGTTCCTGTTGATAAGGTTATCAGTCCAAAAAGCTTAATATTTCCGGAAACCAGATTTGCATTGATGTTTGCATAGCTGCTATGAATAAATTCAAGAGCTACCGGGGAATTTACAAAACTTAGATTTGTTTGACTGCCGGGGGATCCGATCAGATTGAATTTGATTGTAAACAATATTGCAGAATCAGCCAAAGATTGCCCTAATAGTGTTTGGTCATACCATGAAAAGCTGAGTTTGCCCGATGTAACCTGAGATGTTCCAAAGCTGTTGGCATCCATTCCATTTACTCCAAATTGTTGAACTGAAATAAAAGAAGCGATTGCCGGGTCAAACTGAATAGTGCCCTGAGCAGAGATCATACTGATAAAATTTTTGACCCGAACAGGGATTTCAACTTGGCCTCCGTTTACCCCGTTTACGCTGTCAATCCGTAATGTCAGATTTACAGGTACTGGTGTTGATGTGATGATGATCTTACCAGATTGAGTTGTAACAGGAACTGTAGCTAAGGAAGTATTAATAAATTCCAGGGCTACCGGGTTTCCGGAAAAACCAACGGTTGAGTAATCTCCCGAATTTCCCATTAATGTAAATTTTATAGCAAAAAGTACGGATGAATCGGCCAGTGTAACCCCATTCAGTGTTGCATCCGACCATGAAAACATTACTTTTCCGGAAGATGTCTGACTTAATCCAAAATCACTCGAAAGCATACCGGGAAGACCAATATTTTCAATGGAGTTAAAGCTTATAACGGCAGGGTTAAAAGTTATAGTACCCTGAGCAGAAACCATCTGTGAAAATTGTTTTACACGAACGGGTAAGATAATCTGGGATCCGCTTAACCCTGAAGTTGTATCTGCAAATAACTTTAGTGAAGTTACAGGAATAGTACCGGGAATAACAACTTTTCCGCTTACCGAAGTTACACTCACTGCATTGTAAGATGCATCAATAAACTCAATGGGTGTAGGATTGTTGGTAAAAGAAATTGCAGATTGTTGTCCTGCAGAACCAATAACATCAAATTTCAGAGCAAAGAGTACGGATGAATCAGCCAGACTTTGTGCATTCAGGTTTGCATCGTACCAGGTAAAGGTTAGTTTACCATTGTTAACCATCGATAATCCAAAATTACCACTATTCATTCCGGGTAGTCCATAGATTGTTATAGATGAAAAACTTACGATAGTAGGATTGTATTCTATTGTTCCCTGTGCCGAAACAATATTCTGAAAGTTTTTCACTCTGACCGGAACTACAATTTGAGTTCCGGGCGCGGTAGCTGTTACTGAGTCAATCTTCACAATTACACTGCCGTTTACGGATTCTATTCCACAAAAAGATGTGAGAAGTAACAGAATCAAACTGGCAACTATATTGGCAAATTTTCGTTTCATAAATTTTGTATTGAGCATTTAATCAATAATTTATCTTGTAATTGTGAGTTTTTTCATGCTTTGGAAATTACCGGCTTTCATTCGGATAAAATAGGTTCCGTTGCTCAATTGTTTTTGCTGAACATTGTTTCCATTCCAAACGAGCTTATTTCTTCCAGCAGGATAAATAGCTGATGTTGAATAAACTTTCTCTCCGATAGTGTTATAAATAGTAAATTCAACTTTTTGCGCTGTCGGAATTCTGAAGCTAATCTCGGTAGAGAGTGTAAATGGATTTGGATAGTTTTGATCGAGGCAATAACCCTGATTTTCTTGTTCTTCAATTCCAATAGCTGAATTTATTACCAGCGGTGAAGTAAGCTCAAATTCAGGATTGAGCGAATTCAACTGCCAGTTAAATCCTTCGGAACGCGTTAAACTTGAGTTTAGTT
This sequence comes from Bacteroidales bacterium, assembly GCA_963667975.1. GTDB lineage: Bacteria > Bacteroidota > Bacteroidia > Bacteroidales. Next base: position 791,064 of record OY764079.1, on the reverse strand, counting down.
TGATATCGGCCAAATCACCCTGATTTCCAATTACTTTAAGAACAAGTTCAAACAGAGTCGTTCCATCATTCAACGTAATGCCAGAAGCAAGCTCAGTACTCCACATTACAGCAAGTTTTCCTGCATTAGCTTGTTGATTTCCGAAATAGTTTTCCAAAGCAACATTATTCATGTTTTGAAGCTCAAGAACTGCGGGATTCCAGTTTAAAGTGTACTGGTATCCGCTTATCTGATTGAAATCTTTTACCTTGATTGGAATAACGATTGTGCTTCCGGTTGAAACGTTCATCCCGTCAGTATAGAAATTCAATATACCCGAAGAAGATTTTGAAATAGTATTACTCCAGCTATTATTGACATCGCCGAGTTTCATTCCAATAAAATCAAGATTTCCGCTCGTAGAAGCATTGTTGATAATTCTGTTTTCGCTGAATGGGAAAGGATTTCCAGGATCCGGGAAACTTAAGTCAGAGCTGGCAAAAGCCCAAAGTTTATTTCCGGGGAAGAAATTACTGGTATGCAAAATCATTCTGCGCGTTAAGATGATATCCATAGTGGTAACAGAACCACTTTGATTTACGTCGGCCGCAATAACTTTGTATGGAGAATTAAACGGAGCAACGTTCAGTATATGACGTTGCATCAAGATGATATCGAGGGTTGAAATACCGTTATCCGGTACGCTGTCGTTATTTTTAGAAGGAGCAATAGTATAACTGTTCGAAGCCGTTACATCAAAAGAATATAATCCACTTGATGTTGTTACCATATTCTGGTTTCCGGTAGCTCCTGAGAGTGTTAATGACACACCTTTAATTGCCTGGTTATCTTCTGATTTTACTTGTCCTGAGATTGTTGCCATTGAAGTAGCATTTGCAACACTTACGGTTACGCTGGCAGAAGGGCTTTCACATCCGAAAACGGTCGCTTTTACAAAATAAGTACCATCTAACGCGGAAGTAGCATTTGCAATAACAGGATTTTGCATAGAAGATGTAAATCCGGTGGTGCTGGTCCATGCATAAGTTGCGTTTGGAATAGTTGAGGCTGTGAGTAAGAGAGAACCATTAAGCGGTACCGGAGAATTGCTTCCGGCCGTTGGTGCTGCCGGTATTTGGTTTACAACAACATTTACAGGTGTTGAATATGCCGGACAACCGTTGCCTCCTAAAACTCTTACGGCATAGCTTCCGGAAGTATTTACTGTGATTGATTTAGTAAGCTCTCCATTAGGTACCCATTGATTTCCTGATTGATAACTTGATGTAAGTGTAACATTTCCCCCTGCACAGAATGTAGTTGGTCCATTGGCTGTTACCAACGGATTTGCCGGTGAAGGCAACACTGTTACCACAACAGGTATTGAAGAGGCAGAACAGCCATTTCCTATTGTAACAGAGTAAGAACCGCTATTTTTTATGGTAATAGATGGTGTGGTTAAATTACCCGGATTCCAGATGTTTCCGGTGACGATACTGGAGGTAAGGACAACACTGTCACCTGCACAGAATGTTGTAGATCCACTGGCAGTTACAACTGGTGCAGCAGATAATGGTGTAACAGTTACAGTTACCGGATTTGAAGTGGAAGAGCATCCGTTAGCATCCGTATAAGTTGCAGTATATGAACCAGTGTTACCCGCGTTGATGTGCTGGGTGGTTTGCCCGTTCGGCAGCCATTTATTTCCACTTGCATAGCTCGAAGAAAGCTGAACACTGTTTCCAGAACAGATTTGTGTTGAGCCGTTTGCCGTAATTACCGGAGCTGTTGGTAAAGGATTAACCGTTACAACTTTAGGTGCAGATGTAGAAGAGCAACCACTACCATTGTTTACAGAAACAGTGTAACTTCCTGAATTGTACACCATAATTGATTGTGTGGTCATTCCATTTGACCAGAGATTACCACTGTTGCTGTTTGATGTCAGCATAACTGAATCTCCCGTGCAGAATGTGAGCGGTTTATTTGCCGTAATTGTGGCGGAAACTGCCTGAGTGATGGAGAATGAGGCATCACTTAAATCGTAAATTGCATTATTCACACCATCTTTTACACGAATGATACAATTACTTGAACTTATATTCGGGACATTCCAATTGTAACTGTTTGAAGTGGTTGTATAGTTTGAGGCAATAGTGTTCCAGCTGGTTCCTCCATTTATCGAATATTCGAGGACATAGCTTTGAGATGTTCCACTATTGGTCCAGTTGATGGTATAAGGAGCACAACCTGAAATTACTTCACCTCCATTAGGATTGGTAAGTGTGATGGCCTGCTGTGCAGATGTAATGGTGAAAACATAATCACTTTTATCTGTTTTACAAGAACTTACATTATCGGTGACTCGAACCATGCAGTTTGAGGAAAGGGTTGACGGAACAGTCCATGCATAAGTTCCATTGGTTGTGTAGTAATTGAATGCAATATTTGTCCATGTATTTCCTCCGTTGGTTGAGTAATCGATATCATAATAGTTGGAAGTTCCATCGGCTGTCCATTTTATGTTATAGGTAGCTCCGGCCTGAATACTTCCTCCAAAGTTTGGTTGTAGGAGTGTGATTGTAGGCGAGATTGTAAATGTGCTATCACTTACATCAACTTTTATAGAGTTATCATAGTCTGTTACTCTCACCAGACATTGATTAGAAGGGGTATTCGGGATAGACCATGAATAAGTTACGTTTGCATTGCCGTTTGTGTAATTGCTTGCAATTGAAGTCCAGCTTGCCCCGTTATTGATAGAGTAATCAATATTATATCTTGTAGAAGTTCCGGCGGCCCAGGTTATCGTCGATTGCGTACATCCTCTCCAGCTTGCAGCACCATTATCGCCATTGGGCGATGTGATGCGGATAGTGGGTGAAAGTTTAAAAACAATATTACTCACATCGTTTACAGCTGTATTCCCGAATTCGCTGACACGAACCAGGCATTTAGTTAATGGATTATCAATTTGAGGGACAGCCCAGGTATAGGAACCATCATTTGGTGTTACGGAAGCAATCATATTCCAGCTTTGTCCGCTGTCCGCAGAATATTCGATTACTACATTGGCTGTAAGGAAAGTGGCACTGGACCAGGTAATATCATGGCTTTCGAATTCGTACCATGTTTCGTTCCCATTTGGGCTAATTACCGTCGGATTTGCTGCGATGATACGGAAAACACTGTTACTCAGGTCGTTTTTACAGGTATTGTCAGCATCTTCTATTTTTACCAGACATGTGGTTGAAGGAGTGTTTGGAACTGCCCACTGATAGGATGTTCCGGTTGTGTAATAATCTGTAGCAATTGTATTCCAGGTGTTTCCCGAATTGGTTGAATAGTAGAGGTTATAGTAATTGGAAGTATTGGAAGCAGCCCAGCTTATTGTATTTGGAGTTGAACTCACCGAGGAAATAGTTGCAGCCCATCCAGAACTTATAGAGCTTCCGTCAGACGACCAGCGGAAGGTCAGTTGCCCGGTTGGGTTGGAAGCAATAATAGTGCCCGGAGAGTAACTGCTGTAATATGTTCCTATTAGAGAAGAAGAAGTGCTGGGGCCATTGTAAATATATAACACATCGTTTGAATTATATGTGCTAAAGCTGGTAAATTCAAATTTCAGCATATTCCCCGGAATTTCCGGAGTAAAAGTTTTTACATAATATTCGTTGTAACTATAATTTCCTGAAGAGCCACCTGCGTCATAAAAATATCCGGATGAAGTTGTTACTGCTACATTCGACATGTTGTAGGAACCTGCATTTGCATTGGCTCCCACTGTCGATTGCCACTGTTCTCCACCATTAGGTGTAAATAAGATAATGTCATTCGTATTCGTAATAGTGAAATAAGCATCGCTCAGATCAAATTTTGATGAATTATTTGCGTCGGATACGCGAATAAGACAATTCGATGAATTCAGATTAGGAATAACACTCCATGAATAAGTATTTGTGATAGATGTTGAGTAATAGTTGTTTACAATACTGTTCCAGGTAGTTCCATTATTGGTTGAATATTCAATTTTGTAATAATTGGAGGTGCCACCGGCAAACCACGTAATATCGTACGAGCGACATCCATACAAAACTTCTCCACCATTTGGCGCAGTTATGGTAACATGGGGTTCTATTACAAAAACAGCATCACTTTGATCTGCGTTGCAGGAAATATTTTTATCTTCTACCTTGATTAACGCAGTATTAGAAGGAGCATTGGGTACGCTCCAGTTGTACGTACCGCCCGAAGTACTCGTGGTAATTGCAGTCCAGTTTATTCCGTTATCTGTTGAATAATATAGTTTTACAGATGTTGTAGGTCCACTCGTTGTATATTTGATTTGTTGAGTAGTTCCTACTTTCCAGCTTTCACCTCCATTGGGGGTCAGTAGTAATGCATTGGTTACCTGTGAAATACTAAAAGATGCATCGCTGATATCGGTTTTTGAAGGGGTAAATAAATCAGAAACTTTAATCCGGCAGTTGGTTGAAGAAACCGTGTTTGGAACAACCCATGTATAAGTACAATTTACAGCAGTAGTACTATAATCACTTATGATTGTGTTCCAGTTATTTCCTCCATCCGTTGAATATTGAATTAAATAATGGTTATTTGTTGCCCCAGCTGTCCATGCGATGGTCTTACTTTCGCAACCTAGGAAGTTTTCTCCTCCGTTAGGCGAAGTAATGGTAATAAACGGGGCAAGTGTAAATACATTATCGCTGAGATCGAAGTTTGCCGGGTTATTTGCTTCGGCCACTTTTACCAATGTTTTAACTGAAGGTGTGCTTGGGATTGTCCAACTATAACTTCCGCTGTTTGAGGTTGATGCAACAATGGGTAGCCAGTTCGCACCGGAGTCGATAGAATAATCAATTTTCACATAAGATGACAAGAAACTACCAGAAGTCCATGTGATAGATTGCGTTTTTCCAGCTAACCAGGTTTCTCCTCCGTTTGGCGCAGTTAATTGACGTGGTGCCGGAGTAATAGTGAATACAGCATTGCTCTGGTCGGTTTTACAGCTATTGCTATAATCTTCTACCTTTATCAGGCAGGTTGCTGAAGGTGAGTTTGGTAAACTCCATGAGTAAGTGCCTCCTGATGTTGAACTTACAATATTAGTCCAGGTAGAACCTCCATTTAGTGAATAATCAATTTTTACCGAAGAAGTAGAGCCACTGGTTGCATAGAGAATATCATAGGTGCTCCACCCTTGTATGATTTCTCCACCATTTGGTGTTAATACCTGAACATTAGATGTTTGTGTAAGACTGAATGTTGAATCACTGATGTCTGATTTTGTAGCATCTCCAGCGTCCCTGACTCTGATTTTACAGTTTGGGAGTGAAATATTTGGCATAGTTGCCCACGTGTATGTTGCATTAGTTGAACTTGTTGAATAATTTGAAATGATTGTATTCCAAGATGTTCCGTTGTTAGAAGTATAATCAATATTGAATACACCGGAAGTTCCTCCGGTAGTCCAGCGAATTACGTAGTTATTACATCCTTCGAGTATATTTCCGCCATTCGGAGCTGTGACCGTAATGTAGGGAAGTATCGAAAAAACAGCATCCGATGAATCTTTCTGTACCGGATTTCCAAGCTCGCTTACCCGTACAAGACACTGATTTGAAGGAGTATTGGGTACTGCCCATGTGTACGACCCGTTGTTTGGAGTTGAAGCTATTATTGTATTCCAGCTTTGTCCGTTGTTGATGGAATAATCTATGGTAACATTGGACGTTAAATACGAAGCATTCGACCATGTGATGGTTCGTGATGTTCCGGCAAAAATAGATTCGCCACCATTGGGAGTTAACATATAAGGCGTAGCCGCCACAATGGTAAAGTTCGCATTGCTGATGTCAAATTTACAGGTATTATCACCATCTTCTACCTTAATAAGGCAATTTGTTGAAGGTGTATTGGGAACGTTCCAGTTGTAGGTGTTGTTGGAAATACTGACATAATCGGCGATAGTATTCCAGGTTGTACCATTATTTGTGGAATAGTAAATATTGTAATATCCTGAAACATTATTCGATGCCCATGTAATATTTGTAGGAACAGGATTAACTACAGAAATTGTTGCTGCCCAGCCTGTATAAGTATAACTATTTGAAGTCCATACAAAAGTTAATTGTCCGGTTGGATTTGATGCAATAACCGTTCCAGGGCTATAACTGCTGTAATATGAGCCAATTAAAGGAGAATTTGTGCTAGGCCCGTTGTAAATGTATAGTCTGTCACTGGACGTATAGGTGTTAAAAGAGCTAAAGTCGAAACGAAGCATAGCTCCGGGAATAGCTGGGGTGAACGTTTTGGTATAGCTTTCGTATGAGCTATAGTTGCCTGATGAGCCACCTGCATCGTAAAAATAACCAGATGAAGTTGTTACAGGTGTATTTGACATCAAATAAGAACCGCCCGATGATGTAGATGTGATTGCTTTCCAGTTTTCACCACCATTTGGGGTCATCAAAACAATGTTACTGGAAGCGACCATCGTGAAATTGACGTCACTTACATCGGTACGAGCAGGATTGCTTACATCTGTAATTCTGATTAAACAATTGGATGACGACACATTGGGTAAAACACCCCAGTTATAGCTTGAATTGATACTGCTTGAACTATAACTGTTTATAATTGTATTCCAGCTTTGTCCATTGTTGGTAGAATACTCAATTTTATAAATGCCGCTGGTTCCTCCGGCAGTCCATGTAATAGATTGTGAATTACATCCGTAGAGATATTCTCCTCCGTTGGGTGAAGTAATGGTGATATGCGGAACAATGGTGAATACAGCATTGCTCTGATCAAAATTACATGCATTTGTTTTGTCTTCAACTTTGACTAAAGCAGTTGTTGATATGGTATTGGGAATACTCCAGTTGTAATTTCCTCCCGAAGTATTCGAAGTAATTGCAGTCCAGTTTAATCCGTTATCAGTTGAGTATGATATCTTAGCATTGGTAGTCGGACCACTCAGTACATATTGAATAGGATAAGTGTTTCCTACCTTCCAGTTTTCACTACCATTTGGCGAATTCAATATTACATTATTGGTTCCGGTAATGGTAAATGAACCATTACTTTGGTCAGTTTTGGAGGCATCAAACAAGTCGAAAACACGCAGAATACATGTTGCAGAAGTTACATTGTTTACAGTCCAGCTATAGGTGCAATTTGTAGCGGAGGTACTGTAACTCTGAATAATTGTATTCCAACTGGTTCCGTTATCGGTTGAGTATTGAATGGTATATTGTCCGGAAGTAGCTCCTGCTGTCCATGATACTGTTTTAATTTCACAACCTAAATAATTTTCTCCACCGTTTGGTGACGTTAATGTAATGAAAGGTGCAAGCGTAAACACGTTATCGCTAATATCATAGTTTGCTGGATTGTTCATTTCAGATACTCTGACTAATGCTTTTACAGTAGGGTTATTTGGAAGTATCCAGTTATAACTTCCACTGTTTGAGGTTGACGCAGTTATGGGCAACCAATTAGCTCCAGAATCTATTGAATAGTCAATCTTTACATAAGATGATAAGAAACTGCCGGATGTCCATGTGATTGATTGTGTTTTTCCGGCCAACCATGTTTCGCCGCCGTTGGGAACTGTAAGTTGACGTGCAGCAGGAATAATGGTGAATATAGCGTCGCTTTGGTCAGTTTTACAACTATTGCTGTAATCTTCAACTTTTATCAAACAGCTAGTGGCTGGAGTATTTGGAACAGTCCATGCGTAACTTCCTCCGGATGTACTCGTTGTAATGTTGTTCCATGTTGTTCCATTGTTCAGTGAGTAGTCAATTTTTACCGAAGAGGTAGTACCACTGGTTGAGTAGAGAATATTATACGTTCCCCATCCTTGCCATATTTCCCCGCCATTAGGTGTTAACACTTGAATATTTGATGTTTGGGTTAATGCAAAGCTTGAGTCACTGATGTCTGATTTTGTTATATCTGAAACATCACGAATCCTGATTTTGCAATTTGGCAACGAAACATTTGGCATGGTTGACCACGTATATATTACATTGGTTGAGCTTGTTGCATAAGATGAGTTTATCGTATTCCAGGTAATTCCATTATCTGAAGTATATTCAATAGCAAAAGTTCCCGAGGTTCCGCCGGTTGTCCAGCGAATGTTGTAACTGTTACATCCTTCCAGAATGTTTCCTCCGTTGGGTGCTGTTACGGTGATGTAGGGAAGTATTGAGAAAACAGCATCCGAAGAGTCTTTCTGTATAGGATTTCCTACCTCACTCACCCTAACCAGACATTGTGTTGAAGGTGAATTTGGTACTGCCCATGTGTAGGAACCATTGTTCGGTGTTGAAGCAATGATTGTATTCCAGCTTTGACCGTTGTTGATGGAGTAATCTATGGAAACATTAGAAGTTAAATATGAAGCATTTGACCATGTGATGGTTCGCGAAGTTCCGGCAAAAATAGATTCGCCACCATTGGGTGTTAATAAATACGGGGTTGCAGCAACGATGGTAAAGTTTGCATTACTTATATCGAATTTACAGGTGTTATCACCATCTTCAACTTTTATAAGACAATTGGTTGAAGGAGAGTTAGGAACGTTCCATGTATAGGTATTGTTGGAAATACTGGTGTAAGATGCAATTGTATTCCAGCTTGTTCCGTTATTCAATGAGTAATAGATATTGTAATATCCTGAAACATTGTTCGATGCCCAGGTTATGTTTGTAGGCGTCGGATTAACAATAGAAATACTTGCAGCCCAGCCTATATAGGCATAACTACTTGATGTCCATACAAAAGTTAATTGTCCTGTCGGATTTGAAGCAATAACCGTTCCCGGGCTATAATTACTGTAATATGTTCCAATAAGGGGAGCACTGGTATTTGGTCCGTTATAGATATATAATCTGTCGTTGGAGTTGTAGGTACTAAAAGTGCTGAAATCAAAACGAAGCATAGTTCCTGGAATAACCGGAGTAAACGTCTTGGTATAGCTTTCATATGAGCTATAGTTTCCGGAAGAACCACCTGCATCGTAAAAATATCCGGATGAGGTTGTTACGGGGGTATTTGACATTAAGTAAGAATTTCCGGATGATGTGGCGGTGATCGCTTTCCAATTTTCACCACCATTAGGCGACATGATTACAATACTACTAGATGCTGCTAAGGTGAAATTTGCATCACTTTCATCCGTTCTGCTTGTATTGTTTACATCGGTTATACGTATCAAACAGTTTGATGATGAGATATTTGGAAGCACATTCCATGTATAGGAACTCGAAATAGAGGAAGAGCTGTAGTTGTTAGTAATTGTATTCCAACTTGTTCCATTATTGGAAGAATATTCTATCTTATAATTTCCACTGGTTCCCCCTGCAATCCATGAAATTGTTTGAGAACCACATCCATACAAGTATTCTCCTCCATTTGGAGAAGTAATGGTAATGTGGGGAACAACTGTAAATACGGCATTACTTTGGTCATAATTACAGGAATTGGTTTTATCTTCTACTTTGATTAATGCTGTAGCAGAAGACGTATTTGGAACACTCCAGTTATAAGTGCCGCCCGAAGTGTTAGAGGTTATTACAGTCCAATTTAATCCGTTATCTGTTGAGTATGAGATTTTTGCTGCTGTTGTTGGCCCGCTTAGAGCATACTGGATGGGATAACTGTATCCGACTTTCCAGTTTTCAGCTCCGTTCGGGGAATACAGAACAACATTATTGGTTCCTGTAATTGTAAATGAGCCATTACTTTGGTCTGATTTAGAGACATCAAACAAGTCGAATACCCGAATCATACAGTTAGAAGAGGTTACATTGTTTACAGTCCAGCTATATGTACAATTTGTTGCAGACGTTTGGTAATTCTGGATTATGGTGTTCCATGTCAGTCCGTTATCTGTTGAATATTGAATAGTATATTGTCCCGAGGTATTTCCTGCAGTCCATGCGATGGTTTTTACTTCACAACCCAGATAGTTTTCACCACCATTGGGTGAGGTTAAGGTAATAAAGGGTGCAATTGTAAATACCGCATCACTGTTATCTCTTGCTGTCGGATTTCCAACCTCCGATACCCTAACAACGCAATTAGTTGAAGGAGAATTTGGTATAATCCATGTTTGAGATCCGTCATTAGGAGTCGAAGTCAGAAAGGAGATCCAGGTTGCACCTGAGTCTATTGAATAATCTATAGCTACGTTTGTACTGGTAAACGTAGCATTGTTCCATGTAATGCTATGCGAAGTTCCGGCTATCCAACTCTCTCCACCATTGGGAGATGTTACAGTTGGTTGAGCAGGGCTGATAGCGAAAAGGTTATTGCTTTTATCTGTCATACAGGCATTGCTGTAATCGGTGACCTTTACCAATGCAGTGGCTGATGGTGAATTGGGAACGCTCCACGTATAGGTTCCGGAAGTTGTATTATAGTTGGTGGTAATGGTCGTCCAGGTTGAACCTGCATTGAGCGAATATTCCAAATTGTAATAGTTGGAGGTTCCAGAAGCAGTCCAGGTAATCGTTTTTTGAGTTAATCCCTGCCAGCTTTCTCCTCCGTTTGGAGAATTTAAAACCAAAGGGCCGATTACCGTAAATACTGCATTACTTTGGTCACTGATTCCGGGATTGTTTGCATCGTATACTCTGATAATGAAGTTTGTAGATGAGATGTTGGGGACAGTCCAGGAATAATTTCCTTGTGTTGTATTGTAATAACTGGCGATAGAAGTCCAGTTTGTCCCTCCATTTGTAGAGTAGTCTATCGAATAATAATTTGAAGTTCCGGAAGCAGTCCAGGTGATGTTTTTCACAACACAACCCGCCCATATTTCACTTCCATTGGGAGATGTGATCGTGATAGATTGTGCATTCACAGTAATCGTTGTGATAACGAGTATAAAGAAGGCAAATAATAATCTTTTCATGGCTATTATATTTTCAGGGGTATTAATATGTGCATGGATGTAACGGATTGCATTTAATATTTACATCCATGCCTTTTGTTTACATTCGTATTACTTTCTGATAAACAGTTCTTTTGCTATTCCTGATTCGAATTAAGTACGTTCCTGTTTTTACAGTCGTTCCCTTATGGTCAATTCCTTTCCAAACCAGGGTGTTGTTTCCTTTCGGATATGTTTTTTCTTCAGTGTAAACTATTTCTCCCAGGATATTCAAAATTGAAATTTCAACGGTTTCTTCTTGCGATAAGTTGAATTGTATATTCGTTTCCTCACTGAATGGGTTTGGCCATGTTTTCAGGCTAATTCCTTCCGAATTGTTTGTTGGATCCAGCCCGGTTGAACCGTTTATTGCGATAGAAGCATCGGTAGCATCTATCGGTAGTTCATTTAGTTGGTTGTCAAAAGCTATCGCATTCGTTATTGCAGATGAAACTCTGATTGTTTCATTTTGACTACTGTTGCCAATCACTTTTAGTTTCAAAATAAACACTACGGAACCATCTGCTAAAGTTTGCCCTGAAAGACTTTCGGTACTCCATAGAGCTGTAAGTTTTCCTGCCGAAACAAATTGTGTTCCAAACGTTCCTGATAGCGAAATATCTTGTGTTCCAATGTATTCAAATTGGTTTTCGTCCCATTGTAATGTGAATTGAAAACCACTTATATTGCTGAAATTCTTTACTCTAACAGGAATAGAAATCATATTACCTGTTTGAGCATTTGCTCCGTCAAGTTGAATTCCTAAGCTATTTGCCGAAACGGATTTCGAATAGTTTGGGTTCCAGCTATTATTTACATCTCCCAGTTTTATAGCAATAAAATCCTGATTATTAAGCGTTGAGGCACTGCTATAAGATCTGCTGTTTTCATATGGGAAAGGTTGTTGAGGATTCGGGAATTGATAATCGGAATTTACATACTTCCACACTTGATTGTGAGGATAAGCACTGGTAGCCTGAAGAATCAGTGATTTTATCAGAATAATATCCATGTTTGTAACGCTACCCGAAAGATTAACATCAGCAGCAATAACCTTATATGCCGATGATAATGGCTGAACATTCAAAATGTGTCGCTGAATCAGAATTAAGTCGAGAGTTGACAATCCACTGGCTGCCGTTACATTGGCTCCATTGGTGGGTGTAACAGTATAGTTGTTTCCCTGCAATAATGAAAATGCATAGTTTCCATTGTTTCCGGTTATTACCGAATCTGTTGAGGCTCCTGATAGATTTAATTTTACATTATTGATGGCATAGCCCTGTTCACTATGAATATTTCCGGATACTAAAACGTTCGATTGGGTATTGTTTATCACAACCGAAACATTAGCTGGTTGGCTTTGACAACCATTTACGGTGGCTCTTACATTGTAAGTTCCGGAATGTGTGTTGTTTGCCAAGCTTATGGTTGGGTTTTGCAAAACGGATGAAAATGAATTTGGTCCTGTCCAGTTGTAACTTGCATTCGGGATAGTACTTGCTGTTAATTGCAATGTGCCGTTTTGTGAAACGGGGGAGTTTGATCCAGCGACAGGCGCTGTTGGTATCGGGTTTACCGTCACTCCAATATTGTTCGAAACTGCTGAACATCCTGCATTTGTTACCGTTACATAATAAACTCCCGAACTGGCCACCATAATAGATTGTGATGTTTGGCCTCCCGGATACCAAACGTTTCCGCTTGTACTCGATGAAGTCAGGGTAACACTGCCTCCAGCGCAGAATGTAGTTGTTCCGATTGCAGAAATATTTGCCGTTACGCTTTGATAGATATTGAAATTATTGTTGCTGAAATCGCTGGTACTGAAATTATTTGCATCCTTAACCCTTATTTTGCATTTTGTGGAGTTGATGTTGGGAACACTCCATGCATATGTCCCGCTTAGGGTGCTATAATTGCTGATGATTGTATTCCAGGTAATTCCACTATCAATGGTATATTCCAGCGTGAAATTATTTGATGTTCCACTTGATGTCCAGCTGATGTTTTGAGTAGTACATCCACTAAACATCTCTCCACCATTCGGACTCGTAATTGTGATAGTGGGGGAAGGGAGTCCAATGGAAAAAGAGTTGTCGCTTTTATCCAATTTGCAACTGCTGATAAAATCAGTTACCCTGATTAAACAATTACTCGACGAAACAGCTGGTACCAGCCACGAATAACTGTTTGATGGTAAATTCTGATTGTAAGCAATATTTGTCCATGTATTTCCTCCATTTATAGAATAATCAATGCTATAATAACTCGAAGATCCTAATGCAGTCCAACTAATGGTATAATTAGAACCGGGTTGTAAACTTTCTCCGCCGTTTGGGGTATTGATAATAATAGCCGGTTTGATCGTGAAAACAGCATCACTGACATCTGTTTTTAAAGCATAGCTATTATCACTTACACGGATAAGACATTGTGTAGAAGGAACATTCGGAATGGTCCAGTCGTAAGTGTTGTTTGATCCGGAAGAACTATAGCTGCTAACAATTGTATTCCAGGTGATTCCATTATTAATAGAATATTCAATTTTGTAACTCCCCGATCCGCCGCCACTCGTCCATTTGATGGTGGTTTGTGTACAAACTCTCCATTCTTCCAAGCCACTATCTCCATTGGGAGAAGTTAATACAAGCCCGGGTTTAATGCTGAATACTGCATCGCTGATATCAAAATTAGAAGGATTGTTATATTCATTTACTTTTACCAAACATTTGGTTGAGAAATTGGCAGGAACATTCCATGAGTAACTCCCATTGTTGTTCGCAACAGATGCAATTGGTAACCATGTAGCACCGCTATCTACAGAATAATTAAGGCTTACATAGCTAGTGTAAAAATAATCATTTGTCCAGGTAATTGTATAGCTTGATCCATAATAGGCTGATTCTCCTCCGTTTGGAGATGTTAAACGTGGTGTCCCCGGAATAATGGAAAAATTCGAATTACTGAAGTCTTTAACACAGGAATTGTCATAATCAACAACTTTAATTAGGCAGCTTGTTGATGGGGTATTAGGGATTGACCAGTTTAAATTTTGGCTATAAACAGAGCTGTTGATAGTATTCCAGCTCGATCCATTATTAATTGAATAATAAACAGAATAATGTGTTGAACTGGTTGCTGATACCCAATTAATATTTTGAGTTGTACCTGCTTGCCATTGTTCTCCTCCATTCGGAGAATTTATAATAATGTCGTCATTTTGTTTTAAGGTAAAGATAGCATCACTTGAGTCTTTGATCAACGGATTATTATTGTCCTGAACTTTAATCAGGCAATTTGATGAAGTTGGATAATCTGTTACCGGATTCCATGTGTAGGATGTAGAACTTGTGTTGGCTACATAATTCCAGCTTGCCCCGTTGTTTGTGGAAACGTAAATTCCGTAAGAGCCTGAAGTGCCTCCCTGAGTCCATGTGATATTTTTGGAGGTACATCCTTCCCAGTTTTCCCCCCCGTTAGGTGATGTTACCGTGATAAATTGTGGAAGGACTTTAAATGTGACATCGCTTTCATCGTAAACAACAGGATTATTATATTCACTTATTCTGAATTTACAGAGTAAAGAATTGATATTCGGTAAAATCCAGGAGTAAGAACCGTCATTTTCTGTTGGCTCAGTAACGGTTATCCAGCTCACACCATTGTCTTGTGTAAATTCGATCTTTACAAAACTCGAAGTAAGATATTGGCTATTCCATTGTATTGTAGTTGAATTATTTGCATACAATGTTGTGTTGGAATTAGGATACGTAACAGTAATATAAGGTTGAGGAGGTGCAATCGTGAAATTAGCATTGCTGATATCCTGAATACAAGTGTTATTGTAGTCCTGTACTTTGACAAGGCTGGTTGCATTTGGATTATTGGGGATATTCCATGTATAGGATGTTGAATAAGTACTTGATGTGAGAGAATTCCAGCTGTTTCCACCATTTATAGAATAGTAAACCCGGTATTGCGTTGTAGTTGGTTCTGAGATCCATGTGATATTTTTTGTAGTGCCAACTTCCCAGCTTTCTCCTCCGTTTGGTGATAAAATAATGATATCATTGTTTTTAATCAGTGTAAAGAGTGCATCGCTCGAATCTCTGGTCTGTTGATTATTATAATCAACAACCTTGATCAAACAATTTGCTGATGTTTGTACATCTGCTACTTGGCTCCATGTGTAAGAGTTCGAAGATGTATTTGATATGTAATTCCAGTTTTGTCCGTTGTTTATAGAATAATATAAGTAGAAATTGCCAGAAGTTCCACCTGAGTTCCAGCTTATAGTTTTGGACGAACATCCTTTCCATTGTTCTCCTCCATTAGGTGATGTAACCGTAATAAATGGAGGGATAACTTTGAAAACG
The DNA here is from genome assembly GCA_963667975.1 of Bacteroidales bacterium. Classification (GTDB taxonomy): domain Bacteria; phylum Bacteroidota; class Bacteroidia; order Bacteroidales. The sequence continues at coordinate 775,740 of OY764079.1, read as the reverse complement.
ACATCACTTTCATCGGTAACAACGGGATTGTTGTATTCACTAATACGAAATTTACAAAGTTGTGAATTGATATTTGGCAAAGTCCAGATATGTGACCCATCATTTTCGGTTGGTTCTACAACTGTATTCCAGGTAGTTCCGCCATTCTGTGTAAATTCAATTTTTACAAAGCTGGAAGTAAGATATTGGCTGCTCCATTGTATTGTAATTGGATTTCCTGCGTATGCTGTTATGTTGCTATTAGGGGAAGTAACTGTGATATAGGGTTGAGGAGGTGCGATGGTAAAAACAGCATTGCTGATGTCCTGAATGCAGGAATTGTCGTAATCAACAACTTTTACAAGACTGTTTGTGTTTGGAGTATTCGGAATTGTCCAGTTTACACTGGTTGAATAAGTATAAGAATTGATAGAGTTCCAACTGCTGCCTCCGTTTGTTGAATAATAGGTGTAAAATCTGGTAGAGGTAGGTTCTGATACCCAACTGATTGTTTTGCTAGTACCAACTTCCCAACTTTCACTACCATTGGGTGAAGTAATGATTATGTCGTTGTTTTTAATTAAGGTAAATACTAAATCGCTGGAATCTTTGATGTTCGAATTGCTATTGTCTTGCACTTTTATGAGGCAATTGTTTGAAGTAGTTACATCTGCAACCTGAGACCATGTATATGAATTTGAAGACGTACTAGATATATAACTCCATGTATTTCCGTTATTTGTAGAATAATACAATGCAAAACTTCCGGATGTTCCTCCCGATGTCCATGCGATAGATTTAGAAGTACAGCCCTTCCATTGTTCATTACCATTAGGTGAGGTAACTGTAATAAATGGAGGAACAATTTTGAAAGCTACATCACTGATGTCAAAAACCGCAGGGTTATTATACTCGCTGATCCGGAATTTACATTGCAAGGAGTTGATATTTGGTAAAGTCCATACGTATGATCCATCATTTTCAGTAGGCTCTGCTACTGTTTGCCATGTAAGACCATTGTCTGACGTGAATTCAATCTTTACAAAACTTGAGCTTATGTAGGCACTTATCCACTGCAATGTAATACTATTATTCGCATAGGTTGTCACATTCGAATTTGGATAGATAATTGTAATATAAGGCTGAGGAGGTGCAATTGTAAAAGTAGCATTACTAATGTCTTGGATACAATTGTTACTATAATCCTGAACCTTTACGAGGCTGGTTGTATTAGGATTGTTCGGAACAGTCCAGTTTAATGATGTAGAATAAGTGCTTGATGATATTGTATTCCAACTATTTCCGTTATTTATGGAGTAATATACCCGATATTGATTTGTAGCTGGTTCGGAAACCCAGGTGATTGTTTTTGTTGTGCCAACTTCCCAACTTTCCCCTCCATTTGGAGAAAGTATAATGATGTCATTGTTCTTTTGTAAAGTTAAAATTGCATCAGAAGAGTCCTTGATACTAGCATTATTATAATCCTGAACTTTGATCAGGCAATTTGAAGATGAAGGGATGTCAATTACTGGATTCCATGTGTAGCTTGATGAAGATGAGGAAGATATATAGTTCCAACTTTGTCCATTATCTGTAGAATAATAAATTGCAAAATGTCCCGAAGTTCCTCCGGAATTCCATGAAATAGTCTTGGATGAACATCCTTTCCAAGTTTCCCCACCATTTGGTGTGGTAACGGTGATGTAAGGCGCTATGAGCTTAAAAGGAACATCACACTCATCGTTTATGGCTGGATTTGACAAAGCACTCACTCTGAATTTGCATAATTGTGATGGTGTAGATCCAAGTATAATATTTTCTGCACCATCATTTTCGGTAACGGCAGCAACTGTAATCCAACTTACGCCGTTATCACTTGAAAACTCAATCTTTACATAATTATCAGTAACATATGCATTTGTCCACTGAAGTGAAATCTGATTTCCAAAATATGTGGTAATGTTTGAATTTGGATAAGTTATTGTGATTACAGGAGTTGGAGGTGTAATGATGAAATTAGCATTACTGATATCAAATTTACAGCTGTTTGAATAATCCTGTACTTTAATTAATGCATTAGCCGTAGGATTGTTGGGTACAGACCAGTTAATATATTTAGAACTTGTATTTGAAGTTATTGTGTTCCAGCTATTTCCGTTGTTTAAGGAGTAGCTTACGGCATAATTGCTTACAGAAGGAGCTGAAACCCAGGTTATATTCTTATATGTTCCCGCTTCCCATTGTTCTCCGCCGTTTGGAGATGTAATAATGATGTCATTATTCTGATTAATGGTAAAATTCAAATCGCTCGAGTCTTTTAAACTCGCATTATTGTAATCCTGAACCTTGATAAGGCAATTTGAAGACGTAATGTTTGGGATAGGATTCCATGTGAAACTACTGCTGGTTGTGCTGCTCATGTAGTTCCAACTATTGCCACCATTGATTGAATAATACAATCCAAATGTTCCGGACGTGCCACCAGACGACCAACTGACGTTTTGTGAGCTACAACCGATCCAGTTTTCGCTTCCGTTTGGAGTTATAACACTAATAAATGGAGGCGCAATGGTAAACGGAGTATTACTTTGGTCAAAAGTATTCGGGTTGGAGAGATCCGTGATTTTTACAAGACAGTTGGATGAATACGTTGTAGGAATAATCCAGTTGTAAGATCCTGTATTTGTGGTTGACGTAACGATTGGGATCCAAGTAGAACCATTATCAATCGAATATTCTATTTTTACAAGATTAGAGTTTACATATGAGCTTGACCAGGTAATTGTATATTGATTACTCGAATAAAAAGTATTATTTCCATTAGGATAGTTTACTGTAATCGAAGGAGTAGGTGGCGTTATTGTAAATAGTGTGTTGCTGATATCTACCATACAGCTGGTATTACTATGATCCGCAATTTTTACCAAACATTGTGAAGAGGGAGTATTGGGAACACTCCAACTGTAGGTTTGTCCGGAAATATATTGGTTGTTAACAATTGAAGTCCATGATGATCCGGCATTGGTTGAATAGTAAATATCATAATAATTGGTTGTTCCATTAGCAACCCAGTTAATATTTTTAGTTGTTCCTGCTTGCCAGCTTTCGCTTCCATTCGGAGAAATTAATAGTAAAGGAGCCGTGATGGAGAAGCTGTTATCACTTAAATCACTGATAGAAGGCGTATTTGAGTCAATAATACGAATTTTACAATTCGTAGAATTTATATTTGGAATAGTCCACGAGTAAGTGCCACTTGTTATATACAAACCACTGGTTACAGAAATCCATGTTGCACCTCCATCTGTACTATAGTCAATAGTGTAATTATTTGAAGTACTGGAAGATGTCCATGTGATATTATGGTTTGTACATCCAGCCCAAACTTCGCCTCCATTCGGGGATGTTAACGTAATTTGTTGACTAAAGGCCGTGAAAGAAAGAGCCAATACTAAAAATAGTACTAAATACTTTTTCATAAATGTATTATTTACCGATTCGCAATTACAAAAGGCCTCAAATTTATAAAAAAATAACGAACGATTAACGAAATGGGGCTAAAATTGCCTGTAATGTTAAGAATATTAAAAGCTATATCTGATTAAACAAAAAAAACAACCGTCAGTCCAATAAGGATATCTGTAAACCAAAAACAGAAACTGACGGTTGTAAAAAAGTATGTATTGTATTGCTTTTGGGAAACTGAATCAAACAACTTTCCATTTCCCGACACAAATATACAACATAAAAGATGTCTGTGGAATAAAAAAAGTGTTAATAAATCATAATTAACAACTTTTTCCTGTTTTTTGAATTAAATATATATTGGTTAAGAGCGATGAGAATTATAGAATGCATAATCTGGTATACCAAAAAATGTATTCAAGTATATAAAATATCTTTGTGTATTTGATTATTTTACTGATATGCAATTATATAAGAAAAATGTTTTAAATATGTGTATGTTTGTAAATTAGGCTTATTAGTACGAATATTACTATGAAATAATAGTTAAGGCAATAAGATATCAGATATAAAAATATTTAGCTTAACTATTTTTAGTGCCTTCTCTTTTAGCGTTTGATACTCAAAAGTATATATTTGCGTTTGTAAAAATATTATTATTACATTTGTTCATCTCATTTTACAGAGCCTTAAATCATGTCAGAGTGAGCTCTGAATTAATCCAAAGCCATTCTGCAATTATGCCGACAGATGAAAATTTTAAGGCCAGTCAAGAGAGCAATGATTGGACTGTTATTTTTTAATCGGTATTACAATCTGTAAATTAGAGAGGGATGCTTTTAGCAATAAACCATAAAACTCAATTGACAAAATGAAAAAAGCTGTATTTGTATCATGTTTACTGGCAATAGTAGTATTCTTTATTTCTTGTGGAAAGGATCTTGCAGAACCACGTCCTTTTGCTGCCTCATTTACTGGTAAACTAAATGGGAAACCTTTTACATTTTCTACAAATGAAGTAAATGGGGTAACGTTTATTCCTTTTTCCATACAAAACCATATTGCTGAAAAGGACGGATTAGATTCAATCTATAGCTATTACTATGAATTTGGTATGAGAGGCTCTGGAATTGCAAGTAATGTAAGTTTCAGGTTTACAAAAGGAATTATAACATTAAAAAAAGAAGAACCTTTAAAAAAAGAGTTATTTTCAGAACTGTTCAAAGTTGAAATGAGTGCAATGAACAAAGATTTTCTACAGGGAACATCTTTAGAATTAAATTTACCTGATACATTGCCTCGTTGTTATTCGTATACGATAAATGATGAATCAGCTACAGATCCGGATGTTAGCTTTGATGTTAAATCTGCAACGCTGGAAACTCTTTATGGGAGAACGTATCTTACTCTTTTGGTAAAGATTAAAAAGTGTATTCTGAACGAATCATTGTATATGACTGAAAAGGATATTCTTACTGATGGAGTACTCAATATGCGTGTTTATATGGACGATTACGAAAACTAAACAAGTAATGGATGAAAACTAAAAAAGCCTTGAATTTCTCAAGGCTTTTTTGTTTGGCGGAGAATGAGGGATTCGAACCCCCGGACCCGTGAAGGTCAACGGTTTTCAAGACCGCCGCAATCGACCACTCTGCCAACTCTCCGCTGCAAAGATACAATAATTTTCTAAATTGCAAATACTTCAGCAAAAAGTTGAGTAAAGTCTATGCTTGATCTTTTGTAAACGCTTCTTTTTGAAGCTCTAGAAACCGTTTCTTTTTTTCAACGTAATGTTCCAAAACAATGCTTCTTTGATAAATACAGCTTACTTTTCGATGTTGGATAGTTTTTCTTTTTTTCCACATTGTAGGAATTAGTCTGTAAAATGCAAAATGTCCTTTAATAACCGCGAATAAATCATCAACTCCTCCATCAATCATAAATTTGATTCCGGCAATTGCGTCAAATGCCAGGCGAAATGCAAAAACAGGTATAATCTGGTGTGCAGGCAGATTTTTTAAAAGTAAGGAGAAGTTGTTTCTGAAATTGAGATAAGTCTTTCTGGATGAGCTTTTAGGAAGAGTTCCTCCACCAACATGAAATACAGTAGATTGTGGGCAGTACATAATTTTATACCCTTCATTTTTCATTCTCCAGCAAAAGTCAATCTCTTCCATATGTGCAAAAAAATCTTCATCCAAACCTCCGTATTTGTGATAAAGTTCTGAGCGTACAAACATGGCGGCTCCGGTTGCCCAAAAAACTTCACAAGCATCGTTAAATTGCCCGTGATCCTCTTCCAGATGTTGAAATATTCTGCCTCTGCAAAAAGGATAACCAAACCTGTCGATAAACCCTCCGGCGGCTCCTGCATATTCAAAATGAGTTTGTTGATGATAGGCTCTGAGTTTAGGTTGGCAAACAGCAATGGAGTTATCCGAATCCATTAATTCGATAATAGGCTCGATCCAGTTTTGTGTAACTTCAATATCAGAGTTTAACAATACATAATACTCTGCCTCTACCTGTTTCAACGCATCATTGTACCCCTTTGAAAAGCCTCCGTTTTCACGGTTGGTAATTATTTGGATCTCGGGGTAATAAGTTTGTAAAAAAGATACAGAACCATCTTCGGAACAATTATCAGCTACGATAACCTCAGCTATGTTTTTACTGTGCTCAATTACAGAAGGTAAGAATGCTTTGAGAAATTTTTCCCCATTCCAGTTAAGAATTACAACGGCAACTTTTGTCATGTAACAGGAGGTTTTCGTTTCCATCTTCTATGCGACCATAGCCAGAAAACGGGCTGAGTTTTTATTTGATTTTCAAGTAGTTCGGCAAACTTCAAGGTGATTTCACCGGTTTGAGTTTCTTTGGGATTTGACGCTATTTCTTCGAAATCGACACGATAATATCCTCGTTTCACAAAAACTAATTTTGCAAAGATAACGGGAATATCTAACTGTATCGCTATTTTCTCAATACTTGTAGAAAAAGCACTATTTTGATTAAGGAAGTTAGTCCATATTCCGGTTTCATGTTGAGCAGGCGATTGGTCCGCTAAAAGAAAGAAGACACTTGCATCATTTTTATGACTAATTATTTTTCGTAAAGCCTGCTTCGACGGAATTAGTTCAGCACCAAATCGTTGTCTGGTTTTTCGGATAAATGCATCAAAATATGGATTGGACTGAATTTGGTAAACAGAACGAATGTTGTGTTTGAATAAAAATGATGCAACTAGCCCGGCCCATTCCCAGTTTCCGGTATGCCCAAGCATCACTAATACACTTTTTTTGTCTTTATAATATTTATTTATAACCTCAGGATTTGTACAGTATATCCTTTTTTGAATTTGCTTAGGTGTAAAATGTCCGGCTTTGATGGTTTCAATAATCAGATCAGACATATAGTGCAAATAACGTTTCCTGAGCTTAACAATCTCTGTATTGCTAAACTCAGGAAACGAACGCTTAAAGTTTTCCTGAATAATTTTTTTTCTGTATCCAACGATATAAGTAAGAAACAAATAAATAAAATCAGCAAACAAATATAGAAGCGAAAGCGGGAATCTGAATATTGTGAAATTCAGAAATTGGAAAAAAAAGAATGCTAAACGCCTCATTAGCTTGTTTCTGAATTATTATCTGGGGTTATTGTACAAATCTCCTGCACGACCTGATGGTTTGGTCAAGCCATTGTTTTGCATAATATCCTGACTTCTGGATAAGGTATTCGCCCAGTTCGGATCATAAATTTCACCTCTTGCATCACTATGAATCAATTCATAATCGTTTAATGCTAAATGTGGATTTGTGAAAACGAATTTTTTATTTCCTTGATTTTTAAGCTTATAATAATGCCAAATTTGATAAGGAATATTGCCCCATCCTTCATCAGAGAGTCCTACACTCGCTTCAAATTGTTTGTCAACAATTGTATTTGGCTCTCCATATTGCAGGTATACACGACCACGATCAGTATCATATCCTTTTTTTATCTTGGTGCCAAATTGTTTATTAACAATCTTAACCTGTTCAAGATACTCTGCCCATGCTTTGTCTGGATTCATGGCGTTCCGTTGTGTCCAGAAATTATAGAAGTATTGTTGCATAATTTGAACGTCTCCTTTTTTAATCATGTTCTGGGCAAACTCTTTTTCAAGATCAGAAGAAATAGGACCTAACGAGCGAATATAATCTTTCAGAGTATCAGCGCTTTTGAGTTGGCTTGCAAATGTCCCTTCAATATTTATGGCATCAATATCTTTAATTTCAAATGTTACAGAAGGATTGTTTCGTTGGAAAAATGTTGAATTATAGGCTTTTAAAGTGTTGCTTCTGTCACGGACTTCAACTATGAGATTATAATTTCCGGAAGGGAGCTTCTTTAAATCAAATTCATTGAAAATGATATTTACGTCTTTAGCTATTTCTCGCTTACTTTTTATCAGGCTTGCAACTTTTCGTCCGGTTTCAAATGATTCTATATATTGATTAATTACAAATGCAGAATCTCGGCCCAATATAGATGCAACATTATAAACCTCTGCATAATAAGATATTTTTTCAATATTGGCAGGATAATAGTCTCCATTATAAGGAATTAAATCAAGACCACTTTTCGAAAATTCGTTGGAAGTAGTTGTTTTTTTCCAATTTCCGATCAATTGAATACCGGAAATGGATAATTCGTTATTAAAAAAATCGATCATGATTTCCTGCCCTCCCTTAAATGGTTTTTTGTCTGGATTATTTAGATCGGTGAGCTGGATTTCAAAATTATATTTTCCATTAGGTAGTGTAAATCTTTGTAAATCAAGGAAATTTGGATGAACAGAATCTTTAGAAACGGGGCTGTTAACGATGTATTTCTTATATTGTTTAATAGTATCATTTTGTTTGAAGAGCATAATTACTTCAATTTGAGCAGAGGTTCCATTACTGGTAGAGGCATATTTAACAGATGAGCCATTAAATGTAATGTAGGTTTCAACATAAGGACCATCCTTTGGGGATAAGAAGGCTGCATACGATAAATAAGCCTGAAGGTTCTGGGCAGAGGCCACATAACCAACTAACAGGCAAACTGTTAAAAAGAAAACTTTCTTCATGACATTGATTGTATTAATTAATAAACGGTAAAAATAGCACTTAAAGTACCCGACCGTATTCATCCTCTTGCTTTGCAAAGATACAAAAAGAAGAGGCCGTTTCAAAAATATTGTAACAGCCTCAGATTCTTTTATTTTTTCAGATTTTGAAGCAGGAATTAGGGTAATTGCTGAGCCATTGACATGTATTTCTCGGCACTACTCATATCTCCCATTTGTTGATAAATTTGAGCGAGCATTTGATATGCAGGCTTAAAACCTTGGTTTTGCTCCAGAAGTTGTTCAAGGTATTTAATAGCCCCATTTGCATCATTCTGACGAATTTTTGCATTGGCAGCCCACCAATATGCGAAATAGTATTTGTGATTGTTTTTGATAATCTTGTTTGCCACTTCAATTGTTTTATCAAATTCATTTTTAGACAAATGAATGAATGCTTCAAAGTTAAGAGCATTGTCCAGATCCGGATCAAATTTGAGTAATTGATTTAAATAAATACTTGCACTATCGGGTTGATTTGTACGTAGATATATTTCGGAAAGGTTTAATAATGCTGTTTCATTTTTTCCATCAGCTCCAATTGCCCTTTTGTAAAATTCAATGGCAGAAGGGATGTCATTTTTTTGTGATGCCTGATATGCCAGCATATCGTTCTTATCATTACGTTTTAAAATTGCACAAATGGGTTTTCCGTCAACATTAATGGTATGAATTGTATTGGCAGGAGGCCATGTTCCGTTTTGTAATCGAATCGGATTAATTCCGGTATTTACAAAAATGGCATAATCCCAATCATCATTCCCTCTTTCGTAATAGCGTGTAAATACAAGCTCAAAATGCGCAGTATCATGACGGAAATAATATATCAACGGATTAATCAGCCATGCTGCAACTTTAATTTTTTGCCCTGGTTTTTGATTTTCAGCTTTTGCATTTTTTAATACCCACTCTGAACCTTCTTTCAAGCTATGGAAATAATAATCTAATTCATATTTCCCATATGCTCCGTTAACACCTCCGACTAGTTCATTGAAAAATACATATTGATAAGGATGATTTTTAAACGTATGGATGATAGGTTTTAAGGTTAGAAGAAAAGGCACAACTGCAATTCCAATTTGAACATATTTATTTTTCATTAAGCGAATAAGTGCATCAAAGCCAAGTCCTGCAACGGTAACCAAAGGAGGATATGTGAACAGAGCATGACGCCATCCACCGTAAATATTTGAATGTTTGTAGATTATATAAAGAATTGGGAATGCAAATGCGAAGTAAAGCATAAATGCCCAGAACGATTCGTGATTCTTTTTTCTTACGAGGAAGAAATATATCAATGAACCAACCAAGACAGATAATGGTGCAGTTATTCCAATGTATTTAAATGTATAGTACCAAGGTACTTTGTCAGACCATATCATGTCTCCTTCAAATATTTGGTGCAAACTTGCATTAAAATTGGCCATGAACCCAAATGCTTTTTTCACGTTGGAAATTGGCCCTTCCAGTGCATAAGGCCATAAAAAGATTGCAATTATGTACCCAATTAATGAAATAATAATTCCTAAGGTTAAAAATTTGCGAAAAGATTTTATGTTTTCAGATGAAAACCATTGCTTTGGCTTAACTCTGTACAAGAAGAATAGCCCACTGAACATTACCAGATATGCAAGCAATAATAACCCCCCCACACGAACACTAATTGCCAAACCTATTGCCAATGCATTCATAAACAGTGTCTTCTTTGTCGGATTCGGAAATTGCTGGAAATATCTTAACATGTAATACAATGAAAACATATAAGTCATTGCAAATGGGATATCCTTTGGATTGTTAAAAGATTGCCCAAGTAAATGCGGCGAGAAAAATGCCAGAAGCAAGGCGATAAGCCCGGCTCTCCATCCTGCAACTCTGTATGCAAATAAACCTACAAACAACATTAAAAACCAACCTGTAATCACATTCATGATATGGCGTGCTTCATATACTTTTTCAATGTTAAATGTTTTGATTATGAATATCGTAAATGTATCGAAAGACATACCATAGCTTTCCATACCTTCAACTTCCCGGTATGATTTATCTTTTCCAAAACTTGTGTAATACTTGTAAAGCCGTTCGGCCTGAGGTACCTGATATTTGTCTTCATCCCCTGAGTTTCCTGAATCAAGGCTTAAAATAGGCATTAGGACAAACATTAACAAAGCTACCGTAGAAAAAAGAAATCTAAAAATGGGCTTTCCACCTGCTTTTACTTGAATATATTCAGGTACAGATTTCTTACAGAACGTTTCTTTTGCTGAAATAAGGAAGTACCAATTAAACCATGTAATCCAGCCAAGAATGACAGAAATAATCGGTGAATTTTTTTTATATAAAATAGATTGATTCAACGTTACTTCGTCTACGTGTAATTCCAGTTTTTTACATCTGTAATCTACTTCAAAAGAACTGTTTGTAGCGCAAAGAAGTTGACTTTTATAGAGATATGCCAATAGATCTTTGTTTCCTAGCAATAATGATGTTTTCCTGAATTTATCTTTCTTACCCTGAATACTTTCTTTGTGCACAAATCGCGTGAGTTTCGTGGTTGATTCAAGCTCGGCTTTGAGCATGAAAATTTCGTTCAGATTAAAAGATTTGATTTGATTTTCAGGATTGTATAGTAATATATTTTCTTTTTCTGACGCATGAATTGCATCCTCAACAGCATCCTGAAGTTTTCCTGAAGTGAATGAATGAAAGGTGATTCCATTTTTAAATGTTTCATCTTTTTCGATAAAGGGAGGTAGGGATTTCCCAACAATTACAAACTTATTAGACTGAAAATTTTCAGGTTTTACCTTCCGGAGAGTATCTTCCAAAATGGTAAGATTGCATTTTGAAGATACAGGAATAACAACAGATATTCCCTGAATCATGGATGTTTTCTGCTTCATAGTTGTAATGTCTTGTTTTACAACTGATTTTCCTGGATTTGTAGTTTTATATTGTATTGTCTTTTTCATAAATTCAGGGATTAAAGATTCTCTTTACTTTCAATAATATATTCAGGTCTGTTTTTAACTTCGTCAAATAAGCTTCCAATATATTGCCCTAAAACACCGATTGTTAACAATTGAACTCCACCAAAGAAGATGATAACGATGATCGTAGATGTCCAACCACTTACTACATGAGCAAATCCAAATACTTTCCCAGCAATAATATAGATTGCAAGGGCAAGTCCAACCAAAATACTGATGAATCCTACCGAAGTAGCCAGTTTTAAAGGTTTTTTGGAAAAGTAAAACAACGCAATTGATGCAAATTTCAGCATTTTACGGAATGGATATTTTGTTTCACCAGCAAAACGCGCATCACGTTCATAGTAAACCGGACACTGTTTGTAGCCAATCCAACTGATTAATCCACGGATATATTTATTTTTTTCGTGCAAGCTGTTAAATGTATCAATGATTTTTCGGTCAACCAAACGAAAATCGCCTGTGTCAACCGGAAACGAGATATCAGAAAGAGAATTTAGAAAACGATAAAATAGCTTAGCAGTCAATACTTTGAAAAACGTTTCGCCTTTACGCTTTTTGCGAACTCCATATACAACATTACATTCTTCATTAAAATAGACCTCCAGCATTTCCATAATTACTTCAGGAGGGTCCTGCAAGTCTGCATCAATAATTACTGCTAAATCTCCATTACATTCTTTCATTCCGGCAGTCACTGCTGCCTGATGTCCGAAGTTTCGGGAAAAATTCAATACTTTTACATGGGTATCTTTCCGGGCTAAATCGCGAAGAAGGGCGAGTGTTTTATCACGACTTCCATCGTTGATAAAGATTAATTCATAATCGTAATTGCCTAACGATTTCATAACCGCATCTAATCTACGGTAGCTTTCAGCAATTACACCTTCTTCATTAAAACAGGGAATAATAACGGATAGAAGCATATTGGAGTGATAATGAATGGTATATATATTATTTTACTGTTTATTGGTGATAATAATTTACCATGATAAAAGTAATTTAAATTCTTGAAATACGATAAACAGTTATAGCCTCATAAAAAATTCCAAGGTTAATATAGGTTATATTTAGTATCTGGTTTATTTAGGTAATAAGAATAAAATAATGTCATATTTTATGGTTTAATATGTAATAATACTGACCCGAATTAACACAAAATTGAAGATATAAAGGAAAATTATGTCCTGACGGAGTATATACATATTTGATTGCTTATAGTCAGAAAAGATTTGCTTCAGAAGCGAAAGAGCTACATGGATGTGTGACGATACTTAAATAATTATTTTCTGAAGTAAATAAAATACAATACTTTACGGGCAAGTTGCATCATTAGAGCCATCGAATATCCAATCCATACGTGGTGACGTTTTATGGGGGATGATTCTCTTTGATACAGTTTTCTGGAAAATTTACGGTATAACCCTGCTTGTTCAAATCTTAGACTGGAACTCAACGAATTCCTCGAAATTCGAAATGCTGACAGTGGTTTGTGGATTACATATAGGCTTCCGGATTGCAGTATTTTGCACCAAAAATCGAGGTCGATTAGATATAAATTATCGCTACTGTACTTGCCTCCGTTTTTTACAAAATCGGAACGAAACAAACCGGAAACAGGTTCTCCTACTACATTTGTGCCAAACCAGAAGTTCATGCGGATTGCTCTTTTTGAAGAAATTTTTCCTGTGAAAAAAGGGAACTTCCGATTCATAATTATCTTGTTCTCAGGAGAAATAATATCTCTTGAAGAAATAACCAATGAAATTTTCTGATGAATGTCTTTTTGGAATATTGCTGTTTGTTCTTTAATACAGTCAGGATATAATATGTCGTCCGCACCCATCATTTTGATAAAATCTCCATTTGCAAGAGAAATGCAACGATTCCAGTTTTCAGCAACCCCCAGGTTTTTTGGATTTCTGAATAACTTAATTCTGTAATCCTGATAACTCTCAATAATTTCGATTGTATTATCAGTAGAAGCATCATCACATAAAATTACTTCAAGATTTTTATAAGATTGGGATAATACAGAGTTGAGAGTATGTTGTAAAAAAATACTGCTATTGTATGTTGGGATACAAATACTTACTAGGGGGTTATTCAATGGCATAACGTTGTATTAATATTGAACAACAAATACTTGCATGTTTAAATATAAGAAATTCCCAACAGATTTCACATTAAAGGGGTGGAAAAACTGTGACTTGATTTTCAAGTTAAACATATCGCATTTCTCTTTAAGGATGTTATAATTTACAAAGGTGATATGAGTTGGATCTTTTTTAAATCCTTTTTTATCAGGGATAATTATAATTAAGAGACCTCCCTTTTGAATATACTTTGTGGAATTTTCGAAAAAGATATTTAATGCATCATTATCAAGATGTTCTAAAACATTGTCAATAAGTACATTTTGGATTTGCTCATTTATTGAAGCAGGAGAAATAACATTGTCAACAACAGCATTTAACCCTTTATTTTTACAAATATCAACCAGATGTACGTTAGAATCAATACCTATTGCCTCTCTGTTTTTCGATTTGCAAAATGAGAGAAACTCACCCATCCCACAACCTAAATCATAAATTTTCCCCTGGTTATGAAACGTTTTAAAGATTTTTGGATAGAAAAAATGCTTCAAATAAATACTTCTTCCCGGAAGATACTTGTTTTCAAGATGTTCTTTGTATTCGAGGCTATCTGTTTTCATGTTCATGTAACTTAAAGACGAAATGTTTATGGAAAAAGAAGCTTACTACCGCCATGGGTAAAGCTACAATAACTGCACTTGAATATTTATCAGTTCCAATGTATAGAAGTAATTTGATACCAGCGACGCTGAGAAGATAAATCACGACATATACCAGAAAAAACTTAAATATAAGATTATTGTTACTGTTGCTAAAAACCAACTTCCCTGTAGTTTTAAAATTAAACAATACTCCAAGGGTATTTGAGATAAAAACAGCCAGAGAGTAATGAACTCCTAAAAAGACCAGAATCCAGTAAACACAAAGTGAAAAAAGTGTATTGAGTGCCCCTACAAAAAGATATCGGATAAAACGTAATTCCAGTAGTTTGAATGGATTTTTCAGGTATTTTGTATTCATACTGCAAACATAAGAATATTTAAGCATTTAGGATGATTTGAAAAATACTTATTGTTTCTGATAATTTGAGGTTTGTTATTTAATACAGTTTTTATACCAGTATTTAGTTCAGATTGGTTTCGATGGGTTATTTTTGTGTAAATTTTGATTCTATTTTACAATGAAAAGATTGAGTACCCATCTCATTTCTCAAAATATTATATACTATTTTCTTCTTGCCCTGATTTCCATATTGGCTTTTTGGCAGGTTGCGTTGTTTCAGTATGCTTTAAAGTGGGACATGATTGACTATTTTCTTCCTTCAAAGTACATAATTGGTGAAATGATGCAACATAAAGGACTGCCTCTTTGGAGTCCCTATCAAACTTTAGGATATCCGATTTTTGCTGATCCTCAGTCGGGAGTTGCTTACCCGTTTACCTGGTTGATTGGGTTGTTATGGGAGTATAACCTGAACACTCTGGCTTTTGAGTTTGTGTTGCATATTTTTATTGCTGGTTGTGGAATGTTTGCTTTAGGAAAAGCATTGAGATTCGATAAAATTGTGGCTTTTATACTGGCCGTATCTTACATGCTTAGTGGCCTGTTTGTAGGAAATGCTCAGCATTTGTCATGGATTATTGCCGGAGCATGGCTTCCGTTTGTGTTTAATTCTTTTCTTCAAATACAAAAAGAGAAGACGGTCTTAAATGCTCTAAAGCTTGCATTATTTGGTTTTCTTTTTCTGAATGGATATCCTGCAATTGTGTTTATTTTATTCTATTTTTTATTGATTCTTCAGTGCTGGTTTCTGTATCAGGAAAAAAAGGAAAATGGATGGGTTGGTTTACGAAAATTACTTTCTGCCCTTTCATTATCAGTTGTATTTCTGCTTATAACATCTTCCTTGATACTTACGGGATATTATTATGTTATGCCATATTTATCAAGAGTAAATGGAGTTTCTCCTGACTTAATGAATGCTTTGCCATTTTCAACCCGGTGCCTTATTTCATTAATTTCACCGTTTTCGACTATTCAAGCTGATTCTTATGGCATTTATGGTACTGATTTATCAATGAGTAATGGCTATTTTGGATTTATTGTATTCCTTTTTGCATTGATCGCTGTTTTTTCAAGAAAAGGCACTCAGTTTTGGTTCTTTGTGTTTTTTGCAATCTTCTCATTACTTGTTTCCTTTGGAAGCGAAACTCCTTTACGAGAGTTTCTTTACTATCATGTTCCATTTATGAATTTGTTTAAATACCCTTCAGTGTTTAGAGCCTTTTTCATCTTCTTCATGATTCTTTTAGCGGGTATTGGGTTGCAAAAATTTAGTGAGGAAAAACTCAATAAGAAAGCATTTTTAGGATTTGTAATTTTCCTGATGGTTTCAATTTTTGCAATTGTACAATACCTGAATATTACCCAAGATGTAAATATAAAAGCCGTATTCCGAAATGATTTTATACAGTATAATAAAACACTGATTGTCGCACAACAATTTGCTTTCCAGGGAATTGTACTATTTACTTTGCTGAGTGCTCTCTGTTTAATCCTTATCTGGAAGATTAACAATATCTTGAAAATTAAATGGTTGGCATTTCTGATTATAACAGAAATTGTTATTTCAGCTCAGGTTTGTTCGTCAGGTACTGTTTTTGAATCAAATGCACGAAACGAAATAAATAATCAGTTTTTTGATAAAATACCGAAAGAGTTTCCATTACCAGCACAAAAGTCAGTAATCACAACGGAGAGTACTGCATACAAAGAGGGTATTTTCTGGCGGAATCTGAGTACATTTAATAAGCAGATTTCTTCGGATGGTTTTACTCCTTTTACGTTTCATAGCTCTGATTATTGGTATGATACAGTACCTATTCCTTTCGATGCCATGCTGAAAAATTATCCGGCATATATTTCAAATTCTGTTTTTCTGGAAGATTCAATGATTGCTCATCAAAAACGTGCTTACTCTGATTCAGCAGTTGTATATCTTACTGCTAAGGACTATGTAAGGATAAATAATAAGCTGGATCACAGACTAAATGTCGGAAAATGTAGTTTTGTGAAGTTCCTTCCCAATGAGTTTGTTCTGCAGAGTACGATGGAAAATCCGGGAATTCTTGCATTATTGCAAAATGAATTTAAGGGTTGGAGTGTGCTTGTAGATGGAAGAGAAGCACAAATACTAACAATCAATAAAGGAATTATGGGTGTATTTCTTGAAAAAGGAAACCACAAAGTCGTTTTTAAATATAGGCCTTTACCTGTGGTTGTTTCATTATTCATTACTGTTGTTAGCTTTTTCAGCTTGTTAACAGCCATTATTGTTTTGACAGTAAAAAGAAATCTTTGATTTTTATAAACATGAAAGAGCCTACGAAAGTTCTTGTGAATGTGATGATGAGAGATCTCAATGAATTTTATACAGTAAAGAATTTGTAAAAAAAGAGAGGCTGCCCAAGAAATGGACAGCCTCTTACACATTATTTTGAAAACGCTTAGTTTGCGTTTTTCTTTATACCCTTAGCGGTAGAATAATTGATTTTAAATGCGCTAACTTGGCGAAGTTCCTGTTTTATGTCAGTAACAATACCCATTTTAGCTTCTTTATCAACTTTAAGGGAGGTAGTTAAAAGCTGGCGGTCAATTTCGTCACGGGCAGCTTTTTCTTTTTCTATAAATTCCTTGATGTCTGATACTTCAGAAATTTGATCATTAAGCTGGATACGCGGTTCTTTTCCATAAACTGCAGCGTTTTGCGGAAATCCTACATATATAAAGCTAACGAGAGATTTCTTTTCAAGTTTTTGAACTTCTGTAGCTGCTGGTGGTTTAATTTTTACATACAATGTGCTTTCGCGCATGGTCGTAATAACCATAAAGAAGAACAAGAACATAAAGATAATATCGGACATTGAACCAGTATTAATTGCCGGAACAGATCTGGATCCTGCTTTTTTAAACCGTGCCATTATTTTTGTCCTCCTACGTTTTTAGGTTCTGCTTCTGAAATTGATACAGGAATTGCCTTTTGAATTGCCTTTGTTTGAGCTTCATCTTTCAGATCTTCAAACTTCACTCCGAACTTCTTTTTAGACAGTTCATTACGAAGTTCATTTACTGCGGCTGTTAATTCATTCTGAACCTTGATGTACATTTCGTAAGTAGTTCCACGGTCGTTTTGCAGCGAGATCACTCCTTTTGAGACTCTATAACTACCAATCAAGTCAATATTTATTTCTTGCTTTTCTGGTAAGTTTGGATCATCATAAGGGTTTTCGAGGAATTTTTTCGCTTCATCTTTCAATTGAGAAATGTCCATTCCTTTTCCTTGAACCATCAATTGATTGTTAGAGTTAACAAGGACTGTAAAGACATTTCTTTCTTTGATTTCTATTTTTTCAATAACAGGTGGCGGTGGTGGCGGAAGCTTTCTGGTGATTCCCAAATCTGTGTCGATCGAAGAGGTCAACAAGAAGAAGGTAAGCAACAGAAAGGAGATATCAGCCATTGAGCCACTGTTAATCTCCGGAATTTTTTTACCCATAGCTATTCTTTATTTAACAAACTTAGAAATAGCTGCATAGATAGTGACACCAATTACTCCTATAAAACAAAAGTAAGTAATATAAAGTCCACTTCCTATCATTTTTGAGAGACCAGGGTCTGTTGCGGTTTTTTCCCAGATTTCGGCGCGAACGTCATCAACAGGGGAAATAAGGTAAGAAATTGCAAATATGATAACCAATGCTACAACGCCTATTAATGCTGCCTTTGATTTCTTTATATTGGTCAAGATGAATTTCAAAGAGAAAAACAAAAGAGCAAGCAAAGAAACAAAGATCAGGACGTAAGTAACATATATGCCTATGTTAATTAATATATTTTCCATATCCTGAAACTTTTTTGGGTAGTGGATTATTTATTTTTACGTTCGTATTTTACCATGATATCCATGAAAGAGATAGATGCATCTTCCATTGAATTAACAAGGTTTTCCACTTTGTTAACCAGATAGTTATAGAATACCTGTAAGATAATTGCTACGATCAGACCGAATACAGTTGTTAAAAGAGCCACTTTCATACCTGCTGCAACAACAGTTGGAGAAATATCTCCGGCTTTTTCAATAGAGTCGAAAGCCTGAACCATCCCTACTACTGTTCCCAAGAATCCAAGCATAGGTCCTAATGCGATGAACAATGAAATCCATGAAAGGTTCTTTTCAAGGCGAGCCATTAATACACCCCCATAAGAAACAATAGTTTTTTCGATCATATCGATTCCTTCTTCAGCTCTGTCAAGCCCCTGATAATAAATCCCAGCAACAGGACCGCGGGTGTTTTTACAAACTTCTTTTGCAGCTACTACACCACCAGTTGCCAAAGCTGATTCCACTTTATTGAGCAACTTGTCAGTGTTAGTGGTAGCCATATTCAGGTAGATAATACGTTCAATAACTAATGCTAAACCAAGAATTAAACAGAGAAGAATAGGGGCCATCCATCCGGCACCTCCTTCGATGAATTTTTCTTTCATTACTTGGTGGAATGATTGATCTTCTTCAGCAGCGGCCATCGCTGTAGTGTCTGTAGTTGCTACAGCTGTTGTTGCAGTGGTATCTGCTTTTTTTGTGGTGTCGGTTACCTGTTCGGTTTTGGCTGCATCTTTTTTATCTGCACCCTGAGCATAAGTATTCGCTGTACCGAATACCAGCAAACCTGCCAATGAAACTAATGCAATGAATTTTTTCATAGGATTACTGATTGATTAAATTAAATAATTAACTTTTCAAGTGTTGTGTTTATTGTTTTGTCTATAAAAAAAAGCGGAGAGAATGGGATTCGAACCCATGAACCGCTTTTGGCGATTACACACTTTCCAGGCGTGCGCCTTCGACCACTCGGCCATCTCTCCGTTAAGTTGTTTTTTGAATCGGTTAAAGTCTTCCTCCCGAATCAGCGTGCTAAATTACAAAAAATCTAGTCACTTAAATATGTCTTCCATTTTTTTTCGATACGATCTGATTTTTCACTTCTTTGTAACAACCAGTGATAAGGGATATTATTTTGGAAATGTCAATATTCTCCACCCTTCAATAACGTAAACTGATTTTGCTTAGTTTATCGTTAATTCTCCTCTTAAGCTGGTTTGTAACATTCTACGCAGTACTTCCGGTGAATAATTTCCACCTAGTAGAAACATCAGCTTCGCTACTGCAGATTCTGTTGTAATATCGTATCCACCTATAATTCCTATTCTGCCGAGGTCGAAACTGGTTTCATATTTTCCGATTTCAACAGTACCTGCTTTGCACTGAGTAACATTGTAAATAATAATTCCTTTGTCGATGGCTTTTTTCAGGCAAGTAATAAACCACTCATCAGTAGGTGCATTCCCGGCACCGTAAGTTTCGAGAATCAGACCTTTTAAACCGTTGATGTTTAGCATACTGTTTACGGCATTTTCGGTAATTCCCGGATAGAGTTTTAATACGGCAATGTTTCCATCAAGATTTGTGTGAACCTTTAATTTTTTAAAATTTGGATTGATAATCAGATGTTTATTGTATCGGATGTGTACTCCAACTTCTGCAAGTGGAGGATAGTTTCCTGAAAGAAAAGCATTGAAATTTTCTGCATTGAATTTAGTCGTCCGGTTTCCCCGGTATAGCTTATTTTCGAAGCAAATCGATACTTCCGGCACAAGAGGTGTATCGTCTTCTTTGGCTGCTGCAATTTCAATAGCGTTGATAATATTGTCACGACCATCAGTGCGGACAACTCCAAGTGGTAATTGCGAACCGGTTAATACAACCGGCTTGTTCAGATTTTCGAGCATGAAACTCAGGATAGAAGCTGTATATGACATAGTATCAGTTCCATGCAAAACGACAAAGCCATCATAAAGCTCATATTTTTCCTTGATTACTTCTGCCAGTTTTATCCAGAATGCTGGCTTCATGTTGGATGAATCGATAATTGGATCGAATGTAAAAGAGTCAATTTGATAATTAAAATTTCTCAGAATAGGAATCGTTTCATAAATTTGACCGAAATTAAATGGTTGTAAAGCACCTGTTTGGTTATCGCGAACCATCCCGATAGTTCCTCCTGTGTAAATCAAAAGGATTGAAGATTTTGAACTCATGTTTTTATTTTCCTGATACGCTGTTTACAAACTGAAATATTTTCAGAGCGTTTTCTGTTGTAACCTCAGCAACATGTTCAAGTGTTGTTTTCTTGACTTCTGCTACTTTTTGTGCAATATTCAGAATATAAGCACATTCGTTACGTAAACCTCTGTTGGGGGAAGGGGTTAAGTAAGGCGAATCGGTTTCAAGTAATAAATCTTCGAGGGCTATATGTTCAATAACTTTATCAAGACCAGAATTTTTAAAGGTGATTACGCCTCCTATTCCAAGCTTGAATCCGTTATCAATAATTCGTACGGCTTCTTCATACGTTCCACTGAAACAATGGAATACACCAGACAATGAACCATCATTTAATTCTTCAATTAAATCGAGAGTTACATCCATTGAACTTCGGGTATGTATGGCCAGTGGCAGATGATATTCTTTGGCAAGTTCAACCTGATAACGAAACGTGTAAAGTTGTTCTTTTTCGAACGATTTATCCCAGTAAAGGTCAATTCCAATTTCGCCAATAGCTAAATAACCTCCTTGCTCAACGTAATGGTGAACAATAGCGAGTTCATTTTTATAGTTTTCTTTAACAGAAGTTGGGTGAAGCCCGATCATTGGAAAGCAAATTTCCGGATGCATTGAAACAACCTGGTTCATTGCGGGGATTGTAGAACTGTCAATGTTGGGCAGAAGCAGGTATTTCACATCGTTAGCTTTTGCGCTTTCAATTACCTGGTCAAGGTCGGCACTGAATTCGTTCAGGTATAAATGAGCGTGAGTATCTACGAGTATCATGGCACAAATGTAAGGTAAATTATTTTACGTGTGATTTGTTTACTTTTGCAGAAAAACATCCATTGAATAAGATATTAGTCATACGTTTTAGTTCAATTGGCGATATTGTTCTCACAACCCCGATTTTGAGATGCCTTAAGCTTCAGCAGAAAGAGGTTGAAATTCATTTTTTGACCAAATGTATGAATTTCTCCTTGATAAACAACAATCCTTATGTTTACAAAGTTCATTGCTTTAAAGAGAACCTGAAAGAAGTACTTCCGGAACTTAAAGCAGAGAAATTTGATTGCATTGTTGATTTACACGGAAATATCCGTTCGTGGCAGGTGAAAAAATACCTTCGGATACCATCTTCAACATTCCCAAAATTAAATATCAAAAAATGGATGTTGGTGAAAACAAAGTGTGATTTAATGCCTGATATTCACGTTGTTGATCGGTACTTTAAGGCGACGGAAACATTAAACATAAAAAATGATGGTTTAGGCCTCGACTATTTTATTCCGGAAGAAGACCAGATCAGTATTACGGATCTTCCAATGAATTTTCACGAAGGTTATGCTTGCATGGTCGTGGGAAGTAAACATGCTACAAAACAACTCCCTACAGAAAAAATTGTGGAATTATGTAAACTACTGGATAAACCAGTGGTTCTTCTGGGAGATATCAATGATCGCAAAAAGGCCATCGATATTGAAAATATCCTTGGGCATTATGTCTATAATGCTTGTGGAGTATTTAATATTAACCAGTCAGCATCAATTATAAACCAGTCGTCTGTGGTAATTACACCCGATACCGGACTAATGCACATTGCGTCAGCATTGAAAAAACCGATAATTTCGATATGGGGAAATACGGTTCCTCAATTAGGGATGTATCCATACATGCCTGATAATCTGAAAACTATTGCACATATTTTTGAAGTTAAGGGTTTGAGCTGTCGTCCATGTAGTAAACTTGGATATCCAGCCTGCCCGAAAAAACATTTTAACTGTATGAATCAGCAGGATTTACAAGCTATTGTACTGCTGGCCAATCAATATTTAAACGCATGAACGAAAACGGTCAGGCATTTGAACGCCTGTTAACAATTATGGACAATCTTCGTGAAAAGTGTCCATGGGATAAAAAGCAAACTCTTGATTCTCTGCGTTATCTTACCATTGAAGAGATGTATGAGCTTTCAGATGCTATTTTGGAAAAGGATATGGATGAGGTCAAAAAAGAGTTAGGTGATCTGATGCTTCATCTGGTATTTTATTCTAAAATTGGCTCAGAAACCAACGATTTTACCATGAAAGATGTACTCGATGGGATCTGTGAGAAGCTGATACGCCGTCATCCTCACATTTATGCAGATGTAGAAGCCAATGATGCCGAAACAGTTAAAAATAACTGGGAAAAAATTAAGCTTCAGGAAGGTCACCGTTCTGTTCTTGCAGGAGTTCCTTCATCATTACCTGCGATGGTAAAAGCATACAGAATTCAGGAAAAAGTTCGTGGAGTTGGTTTTGACTGGGAGCACCCTGAACAGGTTTGGGATAAAGTTCAGGAAGAACTTCAGGAACTTCGTCATGAAGTTGAATCAAAACAGTCAAAAGAAAAGATAGAGGAGGAATTTGGTGATTTACTCTTTGCGTTGATTAATTATGCCCGTTTTATAGATGTAAATCCTGAAGATGCTCTTGAAAGAACGAACAAAAAATTTAAACAACGATTTCAATATCTGGAGGAGCAAACATCCAAAATTGGAAAAAGTCTGCACGAAATGACTTTAGCCGAAATGGATGTTTATTGGGAAGAAGCTAAAAAGATGGATCCCAATTATACAACAACTAAATTCTGACATCAAAATACAGATACGCATGTTAAATTTAAAACGCTTCGTATTTAATGATTTTCAGGTAAATTGCTACCTGGTGGCCGATGAGTCAAAAGAGTGTATAATCATTGATGTTCCCTGCTATCATAATGGCGAAATGGAAACTTTGATCGACTTTATTCAACAACATGAATTAAGGCCCAAATACATTGTAAATACTCATTGTCATGTTGATCATTTGCTGGGAGCCGCCGATTTATGTGATCAACTCAATTTGCCATTTACAATTCATGCTGATGGGTTAAACTTATTGAACAGAGCTGTGGAACAGGCTTCTCTATATGGGTTTGAACTTGACAGAGTTCCGGTATTTATCAACTATGTAAAACATGGTGATATCATAAAGGTTGGTTCTACCGAACTCGAAGTTCGTTATACCCCCGGTCATGCTGATGGGAGTATCAGTCTGGTTAATCATGAACACAAAATAGTTTTTAGTGGCGATGTGCTTTTCCGCGATAGTATTGGACGTACTGATTTGCCCGGCGGAAGTTTCGATATTTTGAATAAAAGTATTCAAAACGAACTTTTTACATTAGATGATGTTTATACTGTATATCCGGGACATGGTGCAGAAACCTCTATCGGGTACGAAAAAGTAAACAATCCGTTTTTGTAAAAAGCGTTTATCATGAAAAAAAATGTGGGCAGTATTGATAAGATGATTCGTCTTGTAATTGCTGCAGTATTAGCCATTTTGATTATTGCTGGAATAATTACCGGAGTATGGGCAACCATAGCCGGGATAATTGCTTTTGCAATGGTAATCACCAGTTTGTTTGGTTTTTGTGGCTTATATAAGCTGTTCGGGATAACTACTTGCCCAATGAAAACCGAATAAGAAAGAGGATATTGATTTATCCCCTGAACTCTAAAAAGACTCCACTCATTCACTTTCTTGCTAATTTACGGAAGTAGAATGAGTGGAGTTTTTTAGAGGCAGTCAGATTCTTTTTTGTTTAAAGAAATCTTTTATCAGTTCACTACACTCCTTTTCAAGAATGCCTGAAATTACTTTCGTTTTGGGGTGAAGCAAAGTTTTGTTTATCAGAGAGTATCCACGTTTTTCATCTACAGCACCATAAACAATTTTCCCGATTTGTGTCCAGAATGATGCCCCGGCACACATTACACAGGGTTCAAGGGTAACATAAAGCGTACATTCCGGAAGATATTTTCCTCCCAGATAAGCACTTGCCGATGTAAAAGCCTGCATTTCGGCATGAGCTGTTACGTCGTTTAAATGTTCAGTATAATTATGAGCACGGGCAATAATCTGATTTTTACACACAATTACAGCTCCAACCGGAACTTCGTCTGCTTCAAAAGCTTTTTTTGCCTCTTTCAATGCTTCACGCATAAAACTTTCATCACTATAATCTAATACCATAGGAATATGTAACATAATTCAAAGCCATCTCGGATATAATACCCTTCCGGTTTTATTTTTTGGTTAATCCGCTACGAAATTAATCAGAATCAACATTCGCAATGTACTTTTGCACCTTAAATAAATTGAAAATGGAATCAGTTTGCAAGATTTTTAAAATAGGGAATGGCCCTTCGAGTAGTCATACCATGGGACCTAAAAAGGCTGCCGAAAACTTTAAAGCACAACATCCGGATGTGTCCAAGTTCAGGGTAACACTTTACGGAAGCTTGGCTGCTACCGGAAAAGGCCACCTTACGGATGTAGCGATCTTTCATGCCTTGAATCCTGTTGAAACAGAACTGATTTGGGAACCCAAAATTTTTCTTTCTTATCATCCGAATGCGATGAAATTTGAAGCACTGAATTCTCAACATCAGGTTGTTTCTGAAAAAATTGTATTCAGCATTGGAGGAGGAGATATTGTTCCCGAAAATGAAAAACCTTCCCGAAAGCCAATCTACACCTTAAGTAAAATGAATGAGGTCATACAATGGTGTGATAAAGAAGGTAAAGCAATCTGGGAATTTGTAGATGCGCACGAGGATAGTACTACCTGGGATTATTTACAGGAAGTGTGGAATGTGATGAAAGAGGCTGTTCAGCGAGGGATTGATCAGGAAGGATCGTTGCCCGGAGGATTGGGATTGCAAAGAAAAGCTCCTTCATATTTTATCAAAGCGTCGGGGTACAAAGCTTCGTTGAAAAGCAGAAGTTTGGTATTTTCGTATGCATTGGCTGTAGCCGAAGAAAATGCGTCAGGCGGAATTATTGCTACAGCACCAACTTGTGGTTCTTCAGGGGTTTTGCCAGCTGTTTTGTATCATCTGGCTACAAGCTATGATTTTTCAGATAAAAAAATTGCTCGTGCATTGGCTACAGCGGGCTTGATTGCAAATATTGTGAAAAAAAATGCTTCTGTTTCTGGGGCGGAAGTAGGATGTCAGGGTGAGATAGGTACGGCCTGCGCGATGGCTGCTGCTGCTGCCAGCCAGTTGTTTGGAGGGAGCCCGGCTCAGATTGAGTACGCTGCAGAAATGGGATTAGAGCATCACCTTGGTTTAACCTGTGATCCGGTTTGTGGATTGGTACAGATTCCGTGCATTGAGCGAAATGCTTTTGCTGCGGCCCGGGCATTAGATGCAAATATTTACTCGATGTTGTCGGATGGAAAACACCGGGTTAGTTTTGACAGAGTTGTAATGGTAATGAAACAAACGGGAAAGGATTTGCCCAGCTTGTATAAAGAAACCTCTGAAGGAGGTTTGGCGAGTATCCAGGGTTAATAATCAAGCTATTGCCTATAAATTTTGGCTTCTCTAAATTTTCTGCGGATTGCTTTTTGGGCAATTTTTACAGATTGTTTTCCTCCAAACGGGCCAACAGTAATTTTATAGAATAGCTTTTTTTTGTATTTAAATGGCAGAATTTTGGCCATTTGCTTATATGCAGAAGGCAGCTGGCGCAGAACTTTTTGAGCCTCTTTCTTCGTTTTGGTAGTAGTTACCCGAATAGAAAAACGTGCATTGTCAAATTCTGAATTTGCAAATAAAGTCGAATCCTCTTTAATTTCAGGATCTAACAACGCTTCGGCCAATAACTCTTGATTTTCCCAAATCGGATATAACGTGTCATGTAAAATTTCCATCGAAACTTTCACTACTCCTTTTCCCAATATATCAATTTTATCAGCTGCAATTCTTGATAAATCAATAAGCTTGCGGTTTCTGCATCGATCATTGATTTTAACAATCACAAACTTATTATTTGAAATATTGGTAACTCTGATTAATGTATTCATTGGAAATGAGCGATGAGCCGCAGTGTATTTATTTACATCGTATCGTTCCCCGCTAATAGTTCGTTTGCCAATAAACCGATTGGAATAAAAAGTGGCTTTTCCATAATAAACTTTACCGGGTACAGGCTTGTTTGCCCGAATTCCAGAAATGAACAACAGGTGAAAAAGTACAATAAATAGGAGGTAGAAAATGGTTGTTTTCTGCTTCATACTTCACAAAAGTAATCTAAACCTGATTGAAAACCAAGTTTAAATTTGCAAGTGGTTAAATATTAACATTTTGAGAGATTGCTAATTTCGGATATTTTTCGAGCGAAAACAAGTATTTCAGATGGTTAACAAATCTCAAAAAATCAATGATATTTTAGTTTATAAACAATATTTTAGTTACAAATGTTTCTTCACCCGTTTCATTCATGCTGAAAACCAGGTAAACTCCGGTTGAAACCCGATTTCCGGCGTGATTTTTTCCATTCCATACAGCCTGCCCGCCGTCCGCTTTAAGCTGATAAACCAAATTTCCGTAAGCGTCAGTAATTTTCACCTGAGCATTGGATACCAGTCCTTTAATGGCGATAGAGCCATTATAGCCTGGTTCTACCGGATTTGGGTAAACAATTACATTTTCGTGTGTTTCAAAGCCTTCGGTGGCTGTTCCGCGATATGAATAAACTCCATAGTCTGTACCGAAGAAAATTTCACCGGTAGTAGGTTCAATGGCAATACTATTGATGGCATTTGTGGGTAACGGACTATTTTCTGTAGTAAAATGAAGAATTTCTTTGGTTCCATCTGCCGACATTAAAAATGCTCCACCTTTCTGGGTTCCGAACCATTTACGATTGGCTCCGTCAATAGCAATACTGTTAATTAATTCGGATTCAAGGAGGTGTTGGACATATCCACCCTGTTCAACCAGAATAGTTTGTGTCTGAATAGCAGATTCTCCACTATTGCCATTTTTAAAAGCACTTCCTGGATTATAAATTACTTTAATGCCTTTGTCGGTACCAAGCCAGATCTCTCCTTCATGATCAACTGCAATGGAATGAACTTCACCTGTTTGCATATCACTGCCCTTGTTTGGGTTGACCCAAACCAATTGTTGTTGATTGTTCTTTTTGTTGAATACAGCAACTTTATTCCCTCTGCATAAAATCCATTTGTAATTGTTCTGATCGATAACAATTGAAGTAATATCTCCGGTCGTAACAGTGCTAATATCAAATGATTCCCAACTTTCATTAGTGTACTTTACGGATAGTGCCTTTGCTGACAGAGAATTTACTACCCAAAGATTTCCTCCTTCATCAAATGCTAGTCCATCGGTACGGAGCGTTATTCTGTTTCCTTGAGCATCACGGGCAGGCTGTAGTGAACTGTTCGCTTCATTGAAGAAATTAACAAGCTTATTCTCTTTGAATTCAGCTAATCCATGTCCCCAGCTTGATGCATAAAAATGAGCAGGGTTTGAAGGATGTGGTTGTACATTTACAAAATCAAAAATTGTATCTAAGCCGGGTATTTCGGGTGATAAATAAGAGATCCAGTTATCATTAACCATCCTGTTTACAACCCCGAATGACCATATACGGGTTAATGCATCATCACGTCCTCCCTGAACAAAGAAAACATTTCCAGAGCCTGCTGAAACTTTAAACCCACTGGTAGATGTTGGTCCATTCGGAAAATATGAATTATACGATGTTCCTGATTTGTTGATGTTTACCAATCCTGAACGCTCATCTGCAATCCAGTATCCTTGATTATCAACTATAATATCGAGAGGAATAATTGCTTTGCCTCCCGGATTTACAATCCAGCTTTCAGCTTGGAGTTGAGCATTTCGGATTGTTAAAAACCCCCAATGTGCTGAAATCAGTTTATTTCCATCAGCTTCATATTTGAAAACGCCGTTTGTGTCTAAAATTTGCCAGTTTGTACCGTCAGAATAATAATTTACAGAAGGTTGACTATTTTCACGAATTTTGCTTACAATCAAATAATTGTTGAAAACCTTCACAATGGAGTATGCATTATTCGGATTGTCGTATGTTTGTAATATATTCCAATTTTGATAGTTGATTAAATTCTGATTGTTGATGTCTGCGTAAAAAATACCTTTTTCAGTTGCCGCAAAAAAGCATGTGTCGTTTGCCGTGAAGTCATATACATTTAACGTACTGCTATTATTTCCAATGAGATAACTTTCTTTAACTTCTTCTTTTACAGGATCTAAAACAACAATTCCAAATCCACATGCCAGATAAGCAAGCTTGTTTCGGAAATAGATTTCGTTGATTGATTTTAACCCCGAAATAGATTTTCTTTTGATGTCCGGAATGTTTACGATTCGCCCATTTTTAAGTATATCAATATTTCCGTTTTTATATCCAATGATCAATATTTCAAGGCTGTTGTCATAGTTTAAAGTGCTGACGCTTACATCTGAAAGACCATTGATTTTTGAATACCGGGTCAGATTTCCATCATTAGTCTCATAGCTGAAAACATTGTTGGGTGTTGCCGCAAATACAATGTTATTTCCTTTCGCAGTAGCAATGGTTTTATGGTAAGGAAGATGATCTCGCCATTGTCCTATTCCAACTTGTTGGCAAAATACTTGCAATGAGATGATTATTAAAAAAAGAAAAGAGAATATTGGCTTATAAAATGTCATAATTGGAAGGGAATAAAATAGGTTCACAATTCAAAATTAACTGATTTTCGTCAATTTTATTGTTGTCAGTATCAATTCATATACGATTCATCCTTAAAAAGAAGGCAAACAACGAAAGGGTTCTTCAATATTTGCGAACCCTGTTAATGAGATTTAATGAAGTTTTTTTCTAGTGTGGTTTGGTTCCCTGATAAATAGTTGCAATGCCAAAAGTTAACGGTTTAAAGCTTCTGCTTTCGAACCCTGCTTTTTGCATTATATCCAGAAATTTTTCGCCCTGCGGAAAATTCACAACAGAATCGGGTAAGTAGCTGTATGCCTTATTGTGTTTTGAAATCCAACGACCAATGGCGGGTAAAATAAACCTAAAATAGAAGGTGTACAACTGTTTGAACGGTGTTTTCTGAGGATTTGAAAACTCAAGAATTAATGCAATTCCACCTGGGTTCAATACCCGAAACATCTCATCAATACCTTGTTGCAGATTTTCAAAGTTGCGAACGCCGAATGCTACCATGCAGGCATCAAAACTTTCTTTTTCAAAAGGCATATTTTCTGAATCTGCCACGCGAACGTGAATGATTTCCTGCAAACCACGGTCATAAATTTTCTTTTGTGCAAACTTGAGCATCTCTTCCGAAATGTCAATTCCTACAATTTTCTGAATATCAAGATATGATGATGCCGTGATCGCCAAATCACCAGTTCCGGTAGCTACGTCAAGAAGATTGTGTGGTTTGTGTTCCGATAAAATACGGATAAGTTTTTTTCTCCAGCGTTTATCTATCTGGAAAGAAAGTACGTGATTAAGAAAATCATAACGAAAGGCAATGTCATTAAACATTTGCCTCACTTCTTCCTTTTTCTTCAGGCTCCCAAGAGGGGGTTCTGATTGATTGTCCATGATTATAGATTAATAGAATTAAGTTCATTTAGCAATTTTGCAGGGTCAACCGGAACAACTCCTACATATTCGCAAACAAGTCCCCCTGCCAGATTTGATATTCGGGCGACATCAATAACGGGTAGGTTCATTGCCAGACAGAGTGATGCAACACTGATGACCGTATCTCCGGCACCTGAAACGTCTGCTATGCTGCGTTTAAATGCAGGGATTAGTTCTGATTTGCGACCATTTTCCATAGTTTGATAGCTGATAAACACACCCTGTTCGGATAATGTTGCTAAAACCATGCGCAGATTTTGTTTTTCCTGCAGTTGGCTTACTGCATTTTCCAGATTTTCAATCTTTGAGAAATCTACGTCCAGCTTTAAGCCTTCACGTAACTCTTTCAGATTGGGCTTAAACAAGGTTACATTCTTGTAAGCATTAAAGTTGCGTTTTTTAGGATCTACCGTAGTTGGAATATTAAGTTCGTTTGCTTTGGCCGTAATCGCTTTGATAATATTGGGAGTAAGTACTCCTTTGTCGTAGTCCTGGAAAATTACGCAATGGATTTGTTCAGTCTCCAGAATATTCAATACAAGTTGTGAAAAAGCGTCTGATTCATTTTGCGAAAGCGGATGCGTAACTTCCTCATCAACACGTAACATTTGGGTATTATTCCCAATGATGCGATATTTAGTAGTGGTTACACGTTCTTCCGAACGATAAAGACCATGAGTATGTATTACGGTGTCGTTCAGTAAATTAATGAATTCTTCTCCACGGGTATCATTGCCAATTACTGAGCAAAGAATAGGGTTTGCACCCATAGCGCGTATGTTTAATGCCACATTTGCTGCTCCTCCCAGGCGGTTTTCACGACTTTCAACCGATACCACCGGAACGGGTGCTTCGGGAGAAATACGTTCTACTTTACCGAAAAGGTACGAATCAATCATCACATCTCCAACTACAAGGATGTTGAGCTTTTTAAAAGATTCAAATGTCTTAGCGTAATTTATAGTTTGTGGCATTGCACTTTGTTTATCCGCATCAAAATTAATCATTTCCGGTGAATCTGGAAGAATTCTTTAAAAATCAGGTGTCTGAAACTCCCTTTTTCCTTTTTATTTGTTTGATTGAAAAAGGGATTACAATGAAAAATAATGCACCCATACATTTTCCGATTCATCCAATGTTAGAAGAACGTTGGAGTACTCGCGCTTTTTCGGATGAAAAAGTAAGCAGAGAAACGCTTCAACGTCTTTTTGAAGCTGCACGTTGGGCTCCATCGAGTATGAATCAGCAACCCTGGCGTTTTATTGTAGGACGTGATAAAGACGAATCCTGGCAGAAAATATTTTCTACCCTTGTAGAATTTAATCAACTGTGGGCACAATATGCTCCGGTTTTAATTCTTACGGTTGGAAGAAAAATGTTTGAAGCCCGCACGGAAAGCAATACTCATTATCAATATGATGTGGGTCAGTCAGTTGCTTATTTCACATTTCAGGCACAGGCAGAAAATTTGTTTGTTCATCAAATGGGAGGAGTGGATTTTGTGAAAGCTTCAGAGATATTTAAAATAGAAGAACCTTTTACTCCAATTTCTGTATTGGCTGTTGGCTATTATGGGCATCCCGAACGATTACACGAAAATATCCAGAAGCTTGAAAAAGCTCCACGTCAACGTAATCCTGCTTCTGATTTTGTGTTCGAAGGAAAGTTTGGAAGTAAAAGTACGTTGTTTTAAACCGGGGAAATGAATATTCAACGGGTATAATAAGTTGTTTGTCAAAAAAATCTAAAAGATATGGATGCAAATCTTTGTGAATCCGGCTTTTTAATGTAGGTTTGTTTCCCTTAATTTGAAAAACCCGGATTTATGAAGTACCTGAAATTTACGTCGTTAGGAATTGTCGTACTTGTTATTGCAACAAGCTGCAATTCGTCAAAAAAAGAAACCGAAAAAATGGAAAATGAACTTAGGGCATTTATTGCCCATCATGATTCGTTAACTGCACCGCTGTCAAAAGCTGCAAATCTGGCTTACTGGAATGCATCCAACACCGGCGATACCAACGAATATGCCAAAGTAGATGAATATTCGATGAAACTTACCGAAGTCTATGCCAATAAAGAAGCCTTTGCAAAACTAAAAACGATCAAAGAATCCAATGCAGTGAAAGATTCGTTGTTAATGCGCCAACTTGATGTGCTCTATCGTGGATATCAAAGTGCTCAGGTTGACACGGCTAGACTGAATGCGGTTATTCGTCTTTCAACCGAAATTGAACAAAAATACTCAAACTTCCGCGCAGATGTTAAGGGTAAAAAGCTTTCAGACAATGATATAGAACAGGTTTTAAAGACTTCGGTAAATAGTCAGGAGTTGAAAGATACCTGGATGGCCCACAAAAAAATTGGTCCGGTTGTAGCTGACGATATCCGTAAACTGGTAAAAATGCGTAATGAAATCGCGAAAGAACTTGGTTTTAATAACTATCATGAAATGAGTCTGAAACTGAGCGATCAGGATCCTGCAGAAATCAGCAAAATATTTGACGAACTGGATCAGTTAACCCGTGAATCGTTTGCAAAGTTGAAAGGCGAAATAGATGAAAACTTTGCAAAACGTTACAAAATCAAGAAAGAAGAGCTGATGCCATGGCATTATCAAAACCGCTACTTTCAGGAAGCTCCTGAACTCTATCCGGTAAACCTTGATAAGCTTTATGCAAGTAAAGATTTAGTTGAAACAACCCGTAAATTCTACGATGGAATAGGCCTGCCTATCGATGATCTTCTGAAAAAAAGTGATCTTTTCGAACGTGAAAAGAAGAATCAACATGCATATTGTATTGATATTGATAACGAAGGAGATGTTCGTATTCTCTGCAATGTGAAACCTACTCAGCAGTGGATGAATACCATGCTTCACGAATATGGTCATGGTGTATATGATAAATTTATCAATCGGGAACTTCCACGTTGTCTGCGTGAACCAGCTCATACGTTCACCACAGAAGCTATTGCGATGCTTATGGGACGATTAGCATCCAACCCACAATGGATGAAAGATATGATTGGTATTTCGGAAGAAGAAAAGGCAAAAATTGCAGAAGATTGTTTCAAAACATTACGTCTTGAACAACTGGTGTTCAGCCGTTGGGCTCAGGTTATGTATCGTTTCGAAAAATCGATGTACGAAAACCCGGATCAGGATTTGAATAAACTCTGGTGGGATCTGGTGGAAAAATATCAGATGGTAAAACGTCCGGCTGACCGCAATGAACCTGATTGGGCTACCAAAATTCATATTGCAACTTCGCCCTGTTATTACCACAACTATCTACTGGGTGAAATGCTTGCTTCTCAACTCCATTTCTACATTGTGAAAAATATTTTGAAATCAGACGATTACAAAAATGCAAGCTATGTAAACAATAAAGAAATTGGTAAATTTCTGATGGAGAACGTATTTAAGCCCGGCGCTTTGTATCCATGGAATACCATGATTGAACGTGCTACCGGTGAAAAACTCTCTGCAAAATACTATGCCAAACAGTTTGTTGATTAAGGTAATTTTATAGTTTCACAAAAAAAGCTGTTCAACCCGGACAGCTTTTTTTGTGAATATACCTGCGTTTCATCGGGAAGTCAATCTTTTTTTGATTTCCGTTTTCGAGTCCTGAAATAGTAGCAACTATGGAATCATGCTTAACTTTACGATATGAAATTATCTGAGGAAAGTCATGTTGTACATTTTCAAATACAAGTAAACTGTCCGAGAGAAAACTATTGATAAAACAAACCGGTTTGTTTTCATTTTGATCCAGAACAACAGGAATATACATCAGAGTATCATTTTGCTCAGTTAGTTGAAGTTTTTCAGAGAACAGAGTATCGTTTCCACGTATAAAATAGCTTTGACCAGTAAAGCAGGAGTCATTAGATTTTGTCCAATGCTCCAATGAAATTCCTTTCGGAGTTTGGTTTTCCCAACTGCCTAAAATCCATGCAACTTTTTCAATTTTTTTAAACCTTTCCGGTTTTTTAGATTTATGACAGGCAGAGAAAAGTACTAAGATAAAGATGAGAGATAATATTTGTCTAGCCATTTCAAATAATTGAAATACAGTATTTTATTCTTTACAAAAAAGTCGTTCATAGCCATTGTACGGGTACATAGCCCGAAGTTCAAACCGAACTAATTTTTCCTGAACCAATGGTAATTTGTCTAAAGCAGCTTTGGCTACTGCAATACTTTCAGCTTCGAGTATCAAAATAGCATTGTGATCATCATCAAACGACAGTTCACGGATAATACCTTTTTGCTGTAATCCCCAAGCCTCCATCGCTTCACGCTTCAAAATCTCGATTGTAAAATCTTCAGCTTTTACACCTTCAACATCTTCTTCAATGGCTAAAATCTTCATTTTGGTAACTTTGAATCGTTTAAAAAGAATTTGCATCCATCTTCCACTGTTTTTGATACCGGAATAAACGTTATACCTATAGCATTACAGATCTTTTCATTTGAGTAATAATAATGATTTTGAGAAGTTTTAATAGTTTCACGTGTAATCAGTGGAGCTTTTCTTCCCAGCAAAAATTGGAATTGTTGTAGAATACGATAGATGCTTAATATCCATGGTTTTGCTTCAATATGAGGAGTTTTTTTTCCATAATTATGAGCAATTAGTGTAAAAAGCTCTTTATAGCTAATGTTTTCGGATGAAACGATGTAACGTTCGTTAACCTTGTCGCTTTCCATGAGTAAAACAAGGGCTTTGGCAACATCGCGAACATCTACAAAACCGTTCACTCCCTGCGTGTAGAAATTTGATTGTTTGTACACTTGTGAAAAGATTTTTGCACTTCCGTCTTCCCAGTTGCCGGGGCCAAGAACTACTGACGGATTTACAATCACAACCGGAAGACCTTCTTCACTGGCTCGCCAAACTTCGAGTTCTGCACCATATTTGGTAATAGCGTACTGCGAATTCCGGTCAGATGATTTCCAGTGTGTATTTTCGGTAATTACAGCTCCATCGTCAGTACGGCCAAGTGCTGCAATTGAACTAATATGGCAAAATTTACGGATTCCTTTTTCGAGCGCAAGATTAACCAGATTAGCTGTTCCGGTTATGTTAGTGGTATACATGTCTTCTTTTCGGGAAGGGTGAAACGATACTACTGCTCCGCAATGAATGATGGTATCAACATCCTGCATGGCTTCTTCCAATGAATGGAAGTCGAGTAAATCCCCTGTTTGCCATTGAATTTTAGAAAGCAATTCATCTACATTATCAGTATAGTAAGAGAATATTTTCCGAACAAATTCCTTTTTGGAAATATTTCGGATTAATGCTTTAACCGGGTAATCTTTTCTGAGTAGCTCAAGCAAAACATGCGAGCCTATAAAACCTGTTGCACCTGTTACGAGAATCATAGTACAAATATACTCTATTTCAACTTCTGTTATCGTTTCCTCAAAAGAAGTATTTCTAACAGATAAATATTCAAAAAATAGGACAGTGTTAGTAGCTTTAAATGCAATAAAATCAATAAATTAACAGTGTTATCCTGATGACTAAATCGATTTTGGAGAGGAATGTTCCGGGGATTTTCTATTTTGGTAAAAAGTATTAGCTTTGCCAACCAGAAATCCTTCAAAAATAATATACAATGCAAAAATTACTTTTATTGGGTGATGAAGCAATAGCACAAGCTGCAATTGATGCAGGCTTGTCAGGTATTTATGCCTATCCGGGCACACCATCCACCGAAATTACAGAGTATGTACAGCATTCGCGTGAAGCGAAAGAAAAAGGAATCCGTAGCAATTGGTCCGCCAATGAAAAAACTGCGATGGAAACTGCAATTGGAATGTCATATGCTGGAAAACGTACAATGGTGTGTATGAAGCACGTAGGGTTAAATGTAGCTGCAGACCCATTCATGAATTCTGCAATTACCGGTGCAAATGGCGGTATGATTATTGTTTCAGCCGATGACCCATCTATGCACTCTTCACAAAATGAGCAGGATTCACGCTATTTTGGAAAATTTGCATTGATCCCGATTCTTGAACCAAGCAATCAACAGGAAGCGTATGATATGGTTCATTATGGTTTTGATCTTTCGGAAAAACTACATGTTCCTGTTTTGATGCGTATTACTACCCGTATGGCGCATTCACGCTCAGGTGTTGTCCGTAAAGCATCCAGCCGCGAACAAAATATATTGAAACTGCCTTCAGATTTACGTCAGTTTGTATTACTCCCTGCTATTGCCCGCAATCGCTATAAAGGATTGTTAAACAATCAGGGATTATTCGAAAAAGAATCGGCTGAAGCTGGTTTCTGTACCTATACCGAAGGTAACGATAAATCAAAAGGGATTATCGCAACAGGGATAACTTACAACTACCTTCTTGAAAACTTTGAAGACCGTAATATCCCATTCCCGGTATTAAAAATTAGTCAATATCCGGTTCCAACCGATCTGATTTCCAGATTAGTTGACGAATGCGAAGAAATTCTGGTTCTGGAAGAAGGTTATCCGTTGGTTGAAGATGGTTTAAGAGGAATTCTGAACCGTGGAATCAAAGTTCATGGTCGTTTAGACGGAACGTTACCACGTGATGGCGAATTAAATCCAAACCTTGTAGCAGTAGCTCTGGGTATGAATGTAACCGAAGGTGAAGCAGTTCCCTCTGTGGTAACTTCACGTCCTCCGGCACTTTGTGCAGGCTGTCCTCACATTGATTCGTATCTTGCATTGAATGAGGCAATTGCTAAAATGGAGCCAGGTCGCGTTTTTGCTGACATCGGATGTTACACACTAGGTGCACTGAAACCGTTTGAAGCCATCAATACGTGTGTTGACATGGGTGCTTCTATCACTATGGCAAAAGGTGCCGCTGACGCTGGTTTAAATCCGGCAGTTGCGGTGATTGGTGACTCAACCTTTACTCACTCTGGTATGACTGGTCTTTTGGATTGTATCAACGACAATTCACCCGTTACCATCTTCATTCTTGACAATGCAACAACTGCAATGACCGGCGGTCAGAATTCTGCTGCAACTGGTAAACTGGAAGATATCTGTAAAGGTTTAGGCGTTGCAGAGGAGCATATTCGTATCTTGAAACCACTTCGTAAAAACCACGAAGAAAACGTTCAGGTTATCAAAGAAGAACTTGCATATCAAGGTGTTTCTGTAATTATTCCACGTCGCGAATGTATTGTTGCAATCGACAAACGTATGCGTGCTAAGGAAAAATCTAAAAAAGAAGGAAGTAACGAATAATCAAGACAAAAACCGTAACAAAATGAAAAAAGATATCATTCTGGCAGGTGTTGGAGGACAAGGAATTCTTTCAATTGCAGCCATTATCGGACAGGCAGCCCTTGATATGGGGATGTATCTGAAACAAGCAGAAGTTCACGGAATGAGCCAACGTGGCGGTGATGTTTCTTCGAACCTTCGTATTTCGGATAACCCGATTGCTTCTGACCTTATTCCATGCGGAAAAGCAGATCTGATTATTTCGGTTGAGCCTATGGAAAGCCTTCGTTATTTGCCGATGCTTTCGGGAGAAGGTTGGTTAATTACGAATTCAAAACCTTTCGTAAATATTCCAAATTATCCGGAAATTGAAAATGTTTATGCCGAAATCAAAAAGACTCCTCGTCATGTAATGCTTGATGCAGAGCAAATAGCAAAAGATCTGGGTTCGGCAAAAGCTGCGAACGTAGTTATTTTAGGTGCTGCTTCTGTTTTCTTAGGAATTGCTTTCGAAAAATTCGAAGTTGCTATTCGTGGAATCTTTGGCCGTAAAGGCGAAGATGTAGTAACAATGAATCTCAATGCATTACGCGCAGGCCGCGAATTTGCTGAGAATAACAAATAATTCTGAACCGTTCATTCAGAAAAAAACAGGAAACCCTGCGGCAATAGTTCAGCAGGGTTTCCGTTTTTATAACCAATTTATATTTTTAATCTTTTCATAAATTCAACTTCGTGAAGACTCTTGTACGATTTCTGCGGAAGAAACGGTGGCTTATTTTGTTTCTATTGTTTGCATTATTTATTGCAGGCTGGTTTGTGTATAAAACCTCGCATGAAATTATTAAAGATAAAAATCCTGTAGTTGAAATCAAAACCAAATCACGTACTGAGTTTGGTATTCAGATAGATTCAATGGTAATGATTCATGATCAAATAGAAGAAAATCAGAATATTACACAATTGCTGATGAGCTATGGCGTATCAGCTCAAATGGCAGATAGTTTGGTGCGAAAATGTGACACGGTTTTTGATGTCCGGAAAATCAGAGCCGGAAATAATTACACAGCACTGTTGAAAAATGATACCTCTCAAGCACTGCAATATCTTATTTATGAGCAAAATACTACAGAATATGTGGTGTTTGTGTTGAAAGATTCAGTTCATGTACATAAGGGTGAAAAAGAGATACAGCGAAAAACAATTACATCTACCGGCGAAATTAAATCGAGCCTCTGGCAAGCTATCGAGGAAAAAGGGTTAAGTCGCGAATTGGCATTAGGTCTGGAAGATATTTATCAGTGGAGTATTGATTTCTTTGGTTTACAGAATGGAGATCATTTTAAGGTGATTTATGATGAACTTTCGGTTGATGGAAAGTCAGTAGGGATCGATAAAATACATGCCGCCTGTTTTAATCATTACGGACAAGATTATTTTGCATTTTTCTTTGTAACTGACAATGTTGGAAAGTATTACAATGAAAAAGGAGAAAGCCTGAAGAAAGCTTTTCTGAAAGCACCCTTAAAGTTTTCAAAAATAACATCCCGTTTTTCCAGAAGCAGATTGCATCCGATATTAAAAATCCGTCGGCCACACTTTGGTGTAGATTATTCTGCACCTTCGGGTTCTCCTGTATTTTCCATCGGAGATGGTACTATTGTGTATAAAGGGTATATGAGCGGAGGTGGAAATTCGTTGAAAATTAAACATGGAGGAGGTTTTACATCAAGTTATATGCACTTGCGGGGCTATGCGCCCGGATTGCGTCAGGGAACTCGGGTTCGACAGGGAGAACTGATTGCTTTTGTGGGAAGTACGGGTTTATCCACGGGTCCGCATCTCGACTTCAGAATGTATAAAGGTTCAACGCCGATTGATCCATTGAAAGTAGTTTCACCTCCTGCAAAACCAATTAATGAGAAAGATAAGTCTCGTTTTAAAACAGTTGTAGATAAATATATGCCCTTAGTTAAGTAATACCGATTGGAGAAATAGTTTAGGACTATATTGTATGTTTTTAGGGTGTAAGACAGATTTTGTGAATAACTCTTCGTAAAAAACAAGGACGGATTTTCTTCTGTATTCAATTCCATAATCTTTTTATTTTCCCTGTCATATTCTTCATTATCTTTGCATTCGCTAACAAAAACAAGCAAAAACCATTATACCATGGGTAGAGTATTGATTATTGGTGCCGGTGGAGTTGGCACCGTTGTGGCTCACAAAGTAGCCCAAAATCCGGATGTGTTTACCGATATTATGTTGGCAAGCAGAACCAAATCAAAATGCGATGAAATTGCGAAAGCAGTAGGCGGAAACCGCATTCAAACTGCTCAGGTTGATGCCGAAAACGTACCGGAACTGGTTGCGTTGATTCGCTCATATAAACCTGATTTGGTTATTAATGTAGCCTTGCCTTACCAGGATCTTCCAATTATGGATGCATGCCTGGAAGCTGGTGTGAGCTATCTGGATACCGCTAATTATGAACCGAAAGATGAAGCGAAGTTTGAATATAAATGGCAATGGGCTTATCAGGATAAATTCCGTGAAGCCGGTTTAACCGCAATTTTAGGTTGTGGCTTCGATCCGGGCGTTACCAGTATCTATACTGCCTATGCAGCCAAACACCATTTCGACGAAATCCAGTATCTGGATATCGTTGACTGTAATGCTGGTGACCATGGTAAACCATTTGCGACCAACTTTAATCCTGAAATCAATATTCGCGAGGTAACTCAAAGGGGTAAATATTGGGAAAACGGCAAATGGATAGAAACCGAACCACACGAAATTCACAGACCGTTGAACTATCCTGAAATCGGCCCGAAAGAATCGTATGTGATTTATCACGAAGAACTTGAATCGTTGGTTAAGAACTATCCAACGCTGAAACGTGCTCGCTTCTGGATGACTTTCGGTCAGGAATATCTTACGCACTTGCGTGTAATTCAGAATATTGGGATGGCAGGTATTGATCCGGTTATATTTCAGGGAATGGAGATCGTTCCGATACAGTTCTTGAAAGCTGTTCTTCCAAATCCTGGTGATCTGGGTGAAAATTACAAAGGCTGGACTTCAATAGGCTGCCGTATCAAAGGGTTGAAAGACGGTCAGGAAAAAACCTATTATGTGTACAATAATTGTAGCCATGAAGCTGCATATAAAGAAACCGGAACGCAAGGGGTTAGCTACACTACCGGCGTGCCTGCAATGATTGGAGCGATGATGTATCTGAAAGGTTTATGGAAAAAACCGGGAGTATTTAATGTGGAAGAATTTGATCCGGATCCATTTATGGCGCAACTCAACAAACATGGCTTACCATGGGTTGAACTTCATAATATTGATATTGAACTTTAAATAAGAACGATAAAATAGAAAAAGGCCTGAATTTCAGGCCTTTTTTCATGCGTTTGATTAGGGGTTAATTTGCCAGTGTGAACTTAATAGCAATCGACATTTTTACGCGAACTGGCACATCGCGTTGTTTACCGGGAATCCAACGAGGCATATTGTCCAAAACCCTGATGGCTTCTTCATCACAGCCACCTCCAATTCCTCGTTCAACCTTAATATGCGTAATACTACCATCTTTTTCTATGATAAATGAAAGGTGTACAGTGCCCTGAAT
This sequence comes from Bacteroidales bacterium, assembly GCA_963667975.1. Taxonomy (GTDB): domain Bacteria; phylum Bacteroidota; class Bacteroidia; order Bacteroidales. Next base: position 734,487 of record OY764079.1, on the reverse strand, counting down.
TCCTACGCTACGGGCTAACTCAGGATAAACCAGATTGTTTTTCAAATAGTTTAAGCGAGCGAGATCTCCTCCAGAAAACTCTGGGAAGGATTCTACCCAAACAAAAGGCTCGTCTTTATCTACAGGCTCGTCTTCTTTTATGATAGTTGGAGTTGCATAAGTATCAATAATGTCTTCAGGAGTATCTTCCGGATTGAATAAAGGCATTTCGTTTGTTATAACATTGTTTGTTACAATTTTAAGAATTTGACTTTGTGCAATTTTGGGTGGCTCCGGTTTGGGAATATCTACAGGTTTATTGAATATTACATCATCATCTACAATTGAAGTATTGTTACAACCCAGATCAATTCCACTCTCACCGTAGAATTTCCATTCAAAAGCCATAAGAGTTAATCCTAATACTACTACGAGTCCAATTTGTCCGAAAAGGTTTCTCTTATTTTCGAGATCTGCCTTTTTTGTTTTTTTTGTTTCCATGATAATTGGGATTTAAAGGTTGATAAATTGGGGTAGTTTTTCTACCATAACACTCGTAAAATTTGCTTCATCTATTCTGTTTAAAGTTTCATGAAATAAAACTACTGCCGTAGCATCACCATTCAAAATAAAATCAGTATCCGGTGGTTTTTATACAGATAACGGTTTACATTATCGTTGACAGAACAAAAAGAGGTTGTTCAAAAACGCTCTAATTTTTGAACAACCTCTTTTTGTTGATTATAGTAAAAAAAACTCCTTTAGATGCTGAAATATCGTTTCTTAAACCAGAAGGCCACATTCACCAATGCAATCATTACCGGGACTTCTACCAACGGACCAATAACCGCAGCAAAGGCTTCGCCTGAATTCATTCCGAAAATAGCAATGGCTACAGCAATGGCTAATTCAAAGTTATTACTGGCCGCTGTAAACGAAAGAGTAGTGGATTGTTCATAGGTTGCTCCTATTTTTTTGCTCATAAAAAAGGAGAGCGAAAACATAATTACAAAGTAGATAAGCAAAGGAACTGCAATCAAAATTACGTCGAGCGGAATTTTTACAATGTATTCGCCTTTAAGCGAAAACATTACCACTATGGTGAATAGCAATGCAATCAGAGTTATTGGACTGATTTTAGGGATAAACCGGGTGTGATACCACTCTTTACTTTTTAGTCGAATCAGAATAAACCGGGTTAAGAACCCTGTAATAAATGGAATTCCAAGATAAATAAATACACTTTCGGCAATCTGCCCAATGGTGATTCGGGCTACAGAGTCGTTGGTCGGAATGCCAAACCACCCGGGTAAAATTGCGATAAATAAATACGCATATACCGAGAAAAAAAGTACTTGAAAGATGGAGTTAAACGCAACTAACCCGGCGGCGTATTGAGTGTCGCCTTTGGCAAGATCGTTCCAAACAATTACCATTGCGATACATCGTGCAAGACCAATCAGGATGATACCGTAAACATAGGGGAGATTTGCGTTGTTTTCGCCCGGAAAGAGTTTGAAGAGAATTACAGCCAGTGCAAACATCAAAACCGGACCGATGATCCAGTTTTGAACCAGCGAAAGTGATAATACTTTCCAGTTTCGGAAAACGTCGCCCAATTCTTCATATTTGACTTTGGCCAGAGGTGGATACATCATCAGAATTAACCCAATAGCGATGGGAATATTGGTCGTACTTTCGGGCGAAGATTTCATGGATTCCCAGAATTTTGCAATTTCGGGAAACAGATAACCCGACATTACTCCTACAAACATGGCCAGAAATATCCACAAAGTGAGATATCTGTCCAAAAATTTAAGTCTTGCTTTTGAGGACATATTTTTGATATTTAGATTATGAACAATTGCAATTTCCGCTACAGCACATTTCGGCGGGTTTTTGAGCAAATACGGTAATGCTCATAATACCAGTTTCCGATTGCCTGAATTTTTCTAGATCTGTTGAAGAAAGATAATTTTGAAGAATTTCATCAGGGATTTTGATGACTTTCATTTTTTGAATATCGATATTTTTAAAGCCAGCATTTTCGATAATATCAAGATAATCTTCCATCTGAATTGCGCCTGAAACGCAGCCTGCGTACATTTCGGCAGCCGATTTCAGATTCAGAGGGAGCTCGCCGTCAAGAACTATATCCGAAACAGAAAAGTGCCCTCCCGGTTTCAAAACACGAAAGATTTCCTGAAATGCTTTTTCTTTATCCGGAACCAGATTTAATACACAGTTACTGATAATTACGTCTGCTTTGTTTGCTGTTACAGGCATGTTTTCTATATCTCCCAACCGGAATTCAACATTTATGTACCCTAATTTTGCAACATTTTCACGTGCTTTCTGAATCATAGCATCCGTCATGTCGATGCCGATTACTTTTCCGGTATCACCAACCAAAGCTCGTGCCACAAAACAATCGTTTCCGGCACCGGAGCCAAGGTCAATAACAGTATCACCCGATTTAATCCGGGCAAATTCAGTAGGGATTCCACAACCCAGACTTAAATCAGCATCAGGATTATATCCTTCCAGATGAGAATAATCATCGCTGAACTGGGTATCGTTAGATCCACAACAACCATTTGTTCCACAACAATTTGTAGCGGAAGTTTGCATGGCGATCTCGCCGTATTTTTTTTTCACAAGCTTTTTTAGCTCTTCGGAGGTTACATTCATTTATTTCAGGTTTAATGATTGATAAAATTGTTCGAAAGATTCCTTTATTTCATCACGTACGCGACGGAATTCACTTTGGATGAACTCTTCACTCCCCATAACATGAGAGGGATCATCGAAGCCAATGTGAATGCGATGTTTTACTTTACCGGTAAATGCAGGACAACTTTCGTTGGCTCCGCCGCAAACCGTGATTACATAGTCCCACTCTTCTTTTACGTAAAGATCCACCGAATCGGAAGTATGATGGCTGATATCAATTCCAGCCTCTTTCATTACTTCTACTGCTTTGGGATTTAGTTTTCCCGAAGCTTCAGTTCCGGCAGAGCAAACAGTAAGGTTGGGGTCAAAAGATTGCAGAAAGCCTTGAGCCATCTGGCTTCGACAACTATTTCCGGTACAAAGGATAAGTATCTTCATTTTAGTGATTAGCATTCGTTACAACTGAGATTAATTGAATCCATATTCTGGAAGAATATATTAAAAAGGGTTTTGTATTTGGCTATAATATGGCCATTTATGCAGTAATTGATTTTCAAACCATCAATTTCACCATGAATCAAACCTGTATCACGAAGAGCTTTCAGGTGCTGCGAAACGGTGGAACGACTTAACGGAATATATTCGGTAATATCTCCGGAAATACAACTTTGGGTTTGGGCAAGATATTTCAGAATTGCCAACCGTGCAGGGTGTGATATAACTTTGGCAAATTCAGCCAGTTCACGTAATTCTGGTTCAAAATTTTCAGATTTATTCATTTCAGAATGTTTAATGTCGCAAACATACGACATATTTATGATCAAATATATTATGTGAAGTGATTTTTATGTTAAATCTGCAAACCCGGAAGAAAAAAATGCTGATCTTAATGTTTGAGCTTGAATCTGATTTTAGATTACACAAAAATGTTTAAGTTTGAACAATCGATTTAATATTAAAATGAACAAGATTCAAAAGCTTATTGCGGGCGTCAAAACCTTGATTGCCAAGCCATATTATATCAATAAGATTATTGATGACGACGATAGCTGGAAAGAGCGTTTCATTAAAAAGTATCCGGAATATACTTCAGGTTTGCCCGTGGTTGACTTTCATGAAATAACAGGCTTGTCGGAAGTTGAGCTGAATTATTGTTCGCTGCTTGATGGTGGTTCTTCTGCATTGGATTATGGACTGTTAAAAGCAATGGCGGCTCAGAAAGCAGATTGTGATTATTTTGAAATAGGAACATGGAGAGGTGAATCGGCTGTGAATGTGGCTGAAGCTGCGAAGCATTGTACCACGATGAATCTGGATGATAAATCATTGCAAAACCTCGGATTTTCGTATGATATGATTGGTCAGATAGGTGTGTATGTGTTAGGGAATCCGAAGGTTACACAATTAAGGGTGAATTCTCTTGAGTTTGATTTTGCCAGTTATGGACATAAATTTGATTTAATATTTATTGATGGAGATCACCATTACAGCAGTATATGCAGCGATACCCGCAATGTTTTCAGCTATTTGATGAAATCTGATTCGGTTGTGATATGGCATGATTATACGTTTTATCCCGATACTGTACGCTGGGAGGTTTATCAGGCTATCCTCGATTCGCTACCGAAAGAAGAACATAAGCATTTGTATCATGTCCGAAATACCAATTGTGCAGTATATATTCACAAGAACTTTATCACGGAGAAACTTCGCACACCTGATTTTCCCAAAGTAAACTTTAAGGTAAGGGTGGAAACAAATCCTGTTGTGCTGGAACAGAAGTGAGTAGAAGAGCAGCGTTGTTCACAACGGCCTCTAATAATCGAAGACAATAATTAAACCAGGTTTAAGCTCGCTTTTCAATACGTTTCAAAATATCATTTATCTTTTCAAGCTGTTTTGCTTGCAACTCCATTAATTCCTGAGCTTGATGCAGAATGAGATGATCAATTTTTTCGTGTAACATGCGTATTTCGAGTTCAGATTTAAGATTAATCATGTAATCTTTTTTTCCACGCTCTCTGTCTTTTTCTTCCTGACGGTTCTGGCTCATCATGATAACGGGAGCTTGCAAGGCTGCAATGCTCGATAGTATAAGGTTGAGGAGAATAAAAGGATAGGGGTCGAATCCTTTATTCGCGAGCCAGAAAACATTGAGTGCTATCCAGATGACCAGAAAAGTCATGAACGAAATGATAAAGGTCCAGCTTCCTCCAAAGCTGGCAACTTTATCGGCAATACGTTGCCCGAAAGTTGAATTCTGAGCTTGCTCATCATTAAGTTTGTCAGCTAAAATAGTTTGCTCTTTTAAGGAAGCAAGAACAGTATTTTCTAATTCGGAAAGTTCACCTACTTCATTTGCCAAATAATCAGAGATGTACCGCTCGAGAAAGTAATTGAGTTCACTCCCGGAAAGAGAGTCTTCATGTTTAAAATCAGGATGCTCTTTTTGAATGTACGCTAACAATGAATGTCGTAATGTAGTTCCTGAGATTCTTTCAGTTATAGGAAATTCCTGTTTTGAAATATCGCTGATAAAGGTTCCCATTTGTGTAAATTAAATATTTTGTTGGCAATTGTACCTTACAAAGGTACTTGATCCTGATGCTTAAATGGAAAGTAATGAAAGATTTGTTCTGAGTGTAATGGACGATCACTCTCTTGCAGAATTGGAAGGAACTAAAATTCGTTTAGTTTGCCAGGGCTGAGGAATAGTATCGTTCGTAATGGGTTTGTTTTCGATGTTAAGCGATATACTGGCTTTATTCTTTTTGATGATTTTCATTTTTCCGGCCAGTATCCATTGAGTAACGATGAGTTGGAGTGAATCTTTGGTGATTTGTGGATATTGTTTCGCAATTTCTATGCCCATGCAGTTATTCCACATATCCATAGAACAGGCAGCCTCATCGGGTAGGGCCCCATCTTCATTCTGATGCTTTTTGTATTGGAGAAAGTTGCCTTTTTCGTGAGCTTTACCAAGCTTATAGGCCTTTGAGGCTTTCATTACACTACATAAACGAGCCATCCAATACGAATGCCGGAATGCATCCAGTTGACCTCCGTTGCCATCCCCATCCATGACCCCTGCTTTTACCAGACTATCGCTTACTTTACGTACTTCTACGCTAATACGCCAGGCTTTCATGGCTACAAAAGGATGAGTTATCGCCCAACAGCGTTCGGGCGGAGTTTGCTTCCAGAAAAGTTTCCACTTGCTTTGCCCCGAACAAAGCGAGAGATTCAGCGTAAAAAACAGAATCAACAGTGTATTTTTCATCATACAAAGCTAGTGAAATAAACTTTTCTATTTTGTGCATGTTTAGCTATGAAAAAGCTTCTCTTTTAGAGGATAGTGATCAAATAAATCGCCATGATACAGATTACCCGCCGGGAACATTTTAATGCTGCTCACCGTTTATTCAGGTCAGATTTTTCGGATGAACAGAATTTCGAAGTTTTTGGAAAGTGCTCTAACCCAAATTGGCATGGGCATAATTATGAACTTTTTGTTACAGTTAAAGGTGAAATAAATCCTGAAACAGGTTTCTTGATTAATCTGAAAACCTTGAGCAATCTCATTGAACGGAAAGTTTTGGATAAACTCGATCATAAAAATATTAATCTGGAGGTTGATTTCATGGTAGGAAAGCTTGCGTCCACTGAAAATCTGGCAGTTGCCATATGGGAGCAGCTTCAGCCAGAAGTGGAAACACTCGGTGCTCAGATGCATTGTGTAAAACTTATTGAAACAGAGAATAACTTTGCAGAATATTACGGTAACTAATCAATCATCATATTACGATGGATAAAAAATTAACGAAGGCCATCTTTGAAGAACACCACTTGGATGGATATGAAAAACTGGATTTATACAATCCTCAAACAATCAAAAAACTAGCTGTTCATTATAAAGAAATCTTGCGGCTTATAGGGGAAGATCCAGAACGTGAAGGGTTGCTCGATACACCTGTACGCGTTGCAAAAGCAATGCAGTTTATGACACATGGTTATGATGCCAATCCGGCAGAAATCCTACAGTCAGCTATGTTTAAGGAAGATTACAAACAGATGGTGATTGTAAAAGATATTGAAATTTACTCGATGTGCGAGCATCACATGCTTCCGTTTGTAGGGAAAGCTCATGTGGCATATATTCCGAATGGTTATATTGTGGGATTAAGTAAAATAGCACGTGTTGTAGATGCCTTTGCCCGTCGATTACAGGTTCAGGAGCGTTTGACGAAGGAGATTAAAGATTGTATTCATGATACATTGAAGCCCATGGGTGTAGCAGTAGTTATTGAGGCAAAACACATGTGTATGTCGATGCGTGGAGTCCAAAAACAAAATTCAGTAACAACTACATCCGATTTCACAGGAGCATTTTTAAGTGATAAAACCCGTCAGGAGTTTATGCATCTGATAAGTGCTGATCTGATGAAGTAAATTCCGGAGTAAATTCTAAATTAACCCGGATTTAAGGTGCGGTTTTAACAGAAGGAGATTGGATTAAGACAAAAAAGAGAGGCTCTTTCAACATGAAAGAGCCTCTCTTTTTCAGACTTAGTATATTGACTAGTATCTGTTGTCGCGATTTGAGTTGTAATCTCCGCGTGGTTTAAATGATTTGTTGTAGCCGCCGCCACCACGGTTACCGCCACCACCGCCGCCGAAGCTGCGTTTTGGTTGATAAGATCCGCGTGGTTCTGCTTCTTTAACTGCAATGGTTTTGCCTTCGAGTTCTGCTCCGTTTAAAGTTTCGATTGCTTTTTTAGCTTCTTCGTCATTTGCCATTTCAACAAATCCGAATCCTTTTGAACGACCGGTTTCACGGTCCATAATAACTTTAGCACTGGTTACTTCACCATACTCTTCGAAAATCTCTTGAAGATGTTCACTCTGAATCTTGAAATTAAGATTCGCTACGAAAATGTTCATGTTTAAAAAAATTAATTTAAATAAATTGTGATACGCTCGATAAATCCATAAGTCAGCTTAAAACGCAAAACCTTAAAAAATACAGCTCGAAATTTTAACTCCGGAACATTATGTTTTATCACGCATCAAAAATACATGATTTATAATCAATTCCGTCATTTTATAAAAAATTTTTTTCTCCGGCATTGAAACTTCGTAAAAAGTGCATCTTTTTATCTTTCAACTAGTTTCATTCCTGAACATTAACAAGCGTTTTATTTCACATTATGCATATACTTTTGCCTGAGTCTATACGTTAATCTTCATTATCTTTGTCAAAAAAATATTTTATCATGCAAGATTTAGACAACAGAAACAGCTACATTCAGGTTGAACAAGTTCAAACAGCATCACGTTCATTTGTTGCGAATGTGTTTTTATGGATGTTTATGGCATTGAGCGTTTCTGCTCTTACTGCCTGGGTATTTGCAAACTCTCCCTCATTGTTTCAATATTTGATTCGTGAAGGGGGTAAACCTTCCGGATTAGGAATGATTGTAATGTTTGCTCCGCTGGGCTTAATATTTTTGATGAGTTTAGGCTATCAACGCCTTTCTGCATTTGCATTGTCGGTTATTTATGCTCTTTATGCAGTAATTATGGGAATAAGTCTGAGTTTCATTCTTTTGGCTTATACCGCAGAGTCAGTTTATATAACTTTTGGGACTACTGCAGCAGTTTTTGGATTTATGGCCTTATTAGGGTACACTACAAAAACTGACCTAACCAAAATGGGGTCTATTTTACTTATGGCTCTGATTGGAATTATTATAGCTTCTCTGGTAAACTATTTTATGCATAGCAGTCAGTTAGCTTGGATTATCAATATTGCCGGAGTGATTATCTTTACAGGATTAACAGCGTATGATGTGCAGAAAATTAAAAATATGTCGGCACAGGTAGAGCAGGGTACCGAATCAGCCAATAAACTTACCATAATGGCGGCATTAACGCTGTATCTTGATTTTATCAACCTCTTTTTATTCTTGCTACGTTTTATGGGGAACAGAAAGTAAGTGTCAGAGTATCTGTAAAATATACTTGGGGCAAAGATTCAAATGCTGTATTTACAGGATTATGTATCTTTGCCCTTTTAATTTTCAAGAATATCTATTCACCAAAACAAATAGTATGAAGGCATACGTTTTTCCCGGACAGGGAGCACAATTTGTAGGCATGGGTAAAGACCTCTACGATCGTTTCCCCGAAGCTCGTGAAATGTTTGAAAAGGCCAACGAAATTCTCGGATTTCGTATTACAGATCTGATGTTTGCAGGTACTGATGAAGATTTAAAACAAACCAATGTGACACAACCTGCTATCTTTTTGCATTCCGTAATTCTTGCAAAAATGCTGGGAGATGATTTTAAACCAGAAATGGTTGCGGGCCACTCATTAGGCGAATTTTCCGCTTTGGTTGCCAATGGAGCGCTCTCATTTGAAGATGGTCTGGTATTGGTTTCTAAACGTGCAAATGCAATGCAGAAAGCATGTGAGCAAAATCCTTCAACCATGGCAGCGATCCTTGGATTGGATGATAACGTTGTGGAAGATGTTTGTGCTGCAATTACCGAAGAAGTAGTTGTTCCCGCTAACTACAATAGCCCTGGCCAGCTGGTTATTTCCGGATCAATGAAAGGAATTGAAATTGCGTGTGAAAGATTGAAAGCTGCTGGTGCAAAACGTGCATTACCACTGAAAGTTGGAGGTGCATTCCATTCCCCGTTGATGGAGCCTGCCCGCGTAGAACTTGCCGAAGCAATTCATAATACGCCATTCAAAACTCCTGTTTGCCCTGTTTACCAAAACGTAAACGCCCAGGCTGTTACCAATCCGGAAACGATCAAACAAAACCTGATTGCGCAACTCACGGCCCCGGTTCGCTGGACTCAAATTGCTCAAAATATGGTTGCTGACGGTGGTAAGGTATTTGTAGAGGTTGGTCCCGGTACAGTTTTGCAAGGTCTTGTTAAAAAAGTAAGCAACGAAGTTGAATGCTTAAGCGCAGTAGTTTAGTCATTTTAACATTCGATATAAAAACAGCAAAGGCTACTCCAAGAGTAGCCTTTGCTGTTTTTATATCGAGTTGAAAGCTTACATAAGCGACTGATTTTTAATTTTTCCGGATGAGAGTACTTTGTCAAGGGATTTTTCGTACTGCGCTTTTCGCAAACCCTGCATATAGCTTTCGTTGTGTAAGTCGGTACCGATAAAATCATACATCTGGGCATCAATAAATTTTTCGGCAGTTTTTTTAACAGCCTGATCATAGTATCCACTCAAAGAGTTTGTATTTAACTGAAAGAAAATACCTCTGTCTTTAAGTTCCTCAAACTTATTGAATTTCGTAAACCAGTATGAATACCGTTCCGGATGGGCAAGAATGACCTGATAACCTTCCAGTTGCAGATTGAAGATGAATTCTTTCATGCGTGGATGTGGCGAAAAATAAGAGAGTTCTACCAGGATAAACTTTTTCCCAAAAGTGAGCAATGTTCCGGTTTTCAGTTTTTCTTCAAAGCGATCGTCGAGTAAATACTCAGCAGCGGCATCCAATTTTATTTTTATTCCGGCCTTTTCAACTTCTAACCTGAGATTATCGAGCCCGGCCAAAATTATTTCGGGAGTATTGACATATACTTCACCCTGAACGTGAGGTGTGGTTATCAATTTTGAATAGCCCAGTTCACTCATTTGGCGGATTAATTCAACAGATTGCTCGATCGTTTTGCAACCATCGTCAATACCTGGAATTAAATGAGAATGCATATCAACACCTATCGTAGCCAAATAAACAGGCTGCGATAGTTTGTCAGTTGCAAATATTTTTGAGAATAAACCCATTTTGTTGTATTAAGATAAGACATTCAACAGCATTAAAGCCTTGTTGTTTTATCGTTTTTGATATTGTTGTTCGTAATAGTGTTGATAATTACCGGAAGTTACTTCATTTAGCCATTCTTCGTTGGCAAGATACCAATCAACGGTAATTTCAAGTCCTTCTTCAAATTGTAGTGAAGGAACCCAGCCTAGTTCGCGTTGAAGTTTGGATGAGTCAATAGCATAGCGCAAATCGTGACCTGCACGATCTTTTACAAAAGTGATTAATTTTTCGGAAGTTCCCTCCGGACGGCTTAACTTACGATCCATAATTTTGCACAGTAAATGAATCAAATCAATGTTTGTCCATTCATTGTGCCCTCCAATGTTATATGTATCCCCATTTTTACCCTGATGGAAAATCAGATCAATGGCTCTGGCGTGATCTACAACATAGAGCCAATCACGGATATTTTCACCTTTCCCATAAATAGGAATTGGTTTGTTATTTTTTATATTGTTGATTGATAGTGGAATGAGTTTTTCAGGAAACTGAAATTGACCGTAGTTATTGGAACAGTTCGACACAACAATTGGGAGATTGTAGGTATGATGGTAGGCCCTTACGAGATGATCGCTACTGGCTTTGGATGAAGAATAAGGACTACGAGGATCGTATGCAGTTGTTTCATAGAAGAAACCATCGCTTCCCAATGAACCATAAACTTCATCGGTAGAAATATGATAGAAACGTTTGCCTTCCATACTGCCAGTCCATATTTTACGGGCTGCATTGAGTAGGTTTACCGTTCCGACAATGTTTGTGAAAATAAATTCCATAGGGTTGGCGATAGAACGGTCAACATGCGATTCGGCAGCAAGATGAATTACTCCGTCAAATTGATATTTTTCAAAAACAGCATTAATTTCATCTGCATTTACAATATCTGCCTTTACAAACTCATAATTGGATTTGGCTTCGATATCTTTCAAATTTGCCAGATTACCGGCATACGTAAGCTTGTCGAGGTTAATAATTTTATAATCAGGGTATTTATTTACAAAAAGGCGTACTACATGCGAGCCAATAAAACCAGCTCCTCCAGTAATCAGGATCGTTTTCATGTTCTGTAAGTTTCGTTTAAATGTAATTCGTAGGTGTAAAAATAAGCATTACAACCCAATTTCACGTCAAATTTATGTTTAGACTCTGCGAAAATTAAAATTTCAGTTCGCGCTTATACATTCCGATGGTATTTTCCAGACCGTAGTAGAGTGCATCGCAAATCAGTGCATGACCAATTGAAACCTCAAGTAATCCGGGAATGTTTTGTGCAAAAAATTTCAGATTAACAAGACTCAGATCATGACCAGCATTGATGCCCAACCCTGCTTCTATGGCTGTTTTTGCAGCATTTGCAAAGGGAGTAATAGCCGCAACTGGATCTTTTGGGAAAAGATCAGCATAAGGTTCTGTATAGAGTTCAATTCTGTCAGTGCCTGTTTCTACAGCTTTGTAAATTAGTTTGGGGTCGGTTTCTATGAAGATGGAAGTACGGATGCCTTCTTTCTTGAAAATAGCTACGACTTCTTTCAGAAAATCAGTATGTTTCAATGTGTCCCAGCCTGCATTAGATGTTAACGCCCCCGGTGGGTCAGGAACCAGAGTTACCTGATTGGGTTTTACTTTTAAAACCATTTCGATAAATGATTCGGAAGGATAACCTTCTATGTTGAATTCGGTAGTGATAACAGGGTTGATATCAAATACATCCTGGTACCGAATGTGACGTTCGTCTGGCCGAGGGTGAACTGTAATCCCTTCAGCACCAAAACGCTGACAATCTATCGCTGTTTTTACCACATCAGGATTATTGCCTCCGCGAGCATTGCGAATCGTGGCTATTTTATTGATATTTACACTTAATTTTGTTTGCATAGGTAAGATAGATTTTACGGCTACAAAGTTAACCCAAAATGAATTATAAATTAATCCGAAGTCATATGCGTGTAATGCCGATAGATAGAAATATTAAGGACAATCGAACATGAGAAGATCGGCCTTATTATTTCTCCAATTGTTAATCTGAAAAGATAAACGTAAATTGTCTCTATTCTGAAAAGTCCTGAGTTCATACAAAAACAATAATTAACGACAAAAAAGAACTATTTTTGTTAATTGCTAAATATCTTATTTTATGTTTGTAGAAGAAATTATCAACCGCGATATAGCACCACTTCGCACATCTGATCCTGCCTCTTTTGCGATGGGGATGATGGATGAATATAGATTGAATCATCTTCCAATTGTTAATGGCGTTGATTATCTGGGACTTATTTCTGAAAATGATATTTTTGCAGAAAGTGCATTTGATGAGCCGGTAGGCAGTTTAAAGCTATCGCTAAACCGACCCTTTATCGAGGAACACCGTCATATATTTGAGGCTGTAAAACTGGCTGCAGAGTTAAAACTTACGGTAATTCCGGTGGTAAACAAAAAAGAGCAATATTTGGGAGTAATAACACTCGAAAAACTGGTGTATGCTTTTTCGCGTATGTCAGCAATAGAGAATCCTGGTGGCTTGATTGTATTAGAAATTAACATAAATGATTATTCAATGAGCGAAATCTCGCAGATTGTCGAATCGAATGATGCAAAAATCCTTAGTATGTTTATTAACCCTCATTCCGATTCCACAAAACTGGATGTAACATTAAAGCTAAATAGAAATGATTTAGGATCTATTCTTCAAACGTTTAATCGTTATAATTATATTGTTAAAGCAATTTATGCAGAAGAAGAGTATATGGATTATCTTCATGAACGTTATGATTTGCTCATGAAATTCCTCGATATTTGATGATGCTTTGTTTCAATCGCCTGATTATACTCTTCTGTCTGATTTTTATTGGATCGAATACTTCGTATTCTCAATGTGATACGTTAAGAATAATTTCTAATATTGACATATCAGGAAACTACAAAACAAAACGAAGTGTAATTCTCAGAGAATTAACTTTTTCAGTCGGTGATACTTTATCGCTTTCAATGTTATCTGAAAAAATGGCTCAAAGCCAAAAAAACCTGATGAATATTTCGTTATTTAATTTCGTAGAGATCAATAAAGATACGGATACTCTTCAAAGCACAAGGATACTGATAAAAGTTACGGAACGCTGGTATATCTGGCCGATTCCGATTTTTGATTTTGCTGACCGTAACTTTAATGTTTGGTGGAAAACTCGTGATTTTAGCCGTCTGAACTATGGAGTAGATTTGACAATGTATAATTTCAGAGGAAGAAACCAAACTTTGCAAATTATTGCCAGTTATGGATATGATGAACGATTTGGTTTGGCGTATCAGATTCCGGCCATGAATAAAAAGCAGACAATCGGAGTAGGTTTTGGTTTGTTTTATCAACGAAGTCACGAACTGGCAATCAATGCAAAATCAAACAAAGAACTTTTTTTTAAAAGCGAGTCGGAATATCCTGATAAACAACTTAGTTTCTATTCGGAAATACTGTACCGTCCTGATATTCACAATCATCACCTTTTTCAGATTGGATTTCAAAACAGAACAGTCTCCGACTCTGTTCGGTTGCTGAACCCCGATTATTTTGATGGATTTCGTCAAAACACAGCGCCCTTGATAACGCTCTATTACAAATACAAACACGATTATCGTGATTACAGGCCTTATCCTTTATCAGGAACATATTGGGATATAGAGTTTTTGCAAACAGGAATTCATGTTGAGAAAGATGACGGATTGGCAATTTTGATGGGGAAAGCCACGTATCGAAAATATTTAAAACTTTCGACTAAATGGTACTTCGCAGCAGGAATTTCCGGTATGGTTTTATCTCAAAAAAGGTATCCGTGGTTTTTCGAAAATGGTCTTGGTTACAAGCGTGATTATGTGAGAGGGTATGAATATTACCTGATTAAAGGAAATGCTTATGGACTTATCCGTACGAATTTGAAATACAACATTCTGTCTACCAAGTTGATACGAGCACCCTATGTCCAAAGCGAAAAGTTTAACCCGGTTCCGGTAGCACTCTATATAACTGCATTTGCCGATGCAGGCTATGTGAGTGATTCGTATCTTAAAGATGATAACGAATTGTCAAATAAATGGTTATCTGGATTTGGCATAGGTCTGGATTGGGTAACGTATTACGACAAGGTTATTCGATTTGAATTTTCTGTAAACCGAAAAGCAGAAAGTGGTATTTTTATACACTTTATGAGTTCACTCTAAAATCCCGTTTATGAAAATTGCTTTAATAGGAAAAATGCTTGCTGACGATGGATATTTTTATGTCCAACTATTGGTATCAAGACTTGAAGCATATGATTTTCAGATCACTATTCATCAAAGCTTTTACGAAATAATCCGAAAGAAAGTGCAATTTATGCATATGCCGGAATTTTTTACCGATGAAACGTTAATTCAAAGTGGGTGCAATTTACTATTGACAGTGGGTGGTGATGGAACTTTACTTGATACAATTACGTTAGTGCGTGATTCAAATATTCCGATTTTAGGTGTAAATCTGGGGCGTCTCGGGTTTTTGGCATCTGTTAACAAAGAGCATATTGATTACGCTTTACAATCAATAAAACAAAATGATTTTTGTTTGGAAGAGCGGGCACTATTACAGATAGAGACTCCCGGCAATCACTTTGGTGAATTAAACTTTGCCTTAAACGATATCACGGTTTACAAAAAAGACCCAAATTCTATGTTGAAAGTAAATGTATCCGTGAATGGGGAATTTCTGAATACATACTGGGGTGACGGACTGATTATAGCAACCCCGACAGGTTCTACAGCATATTCATTAAGTTGTGGAGGCCCGATCATGACTCCTGATTCGGGTAATTTTATCCTGACTCCGGTTGCCCCTCATACATTAACGGTAAGGCCTCTGGTTATTCCTGACAGTTCTGTTTTGAAAATTTATACAGAACTTCGATCTGTTGAATATTTAGTAAGCCTTGATTCCCGGGCACATGCTGTTGAAGCGAAAACAGAGCTTACTTTGCGAAAAGCTCCGTTTTCCATTCAGCTTGTTCGCATGAATAATCATCACTTTTTCAATACAATTCGTGAAAAACTGATGTGGGGAATAGATGCACGAAAGTAAAGATGCTTTGAATCAGAAGCATTTGCGTAAAACAAAAAAATAAACTACTTTTGCTCGCTTTGTATTTTCTGCAAATTGCATATACGAAAGTAGTACCAAAAGTAGTTTTACATAACAAAACATTCAAAAGCAATGAAAAAGGCAGCATTCATTCTGTTAGCATTACTTTTTTCGACAGGTATTTTTGCTCAACGTTCAGAAATTGGAGTGATGGGCGGCATCTCTTATTACATGGGAGATATCAATACCAGTAAGCTATTTTACAAACCCAACTTCATGGGCGGAATTGTATATCGTTACAATTTTAATCCTCGCTGGGCATTTAAAATGAATGCGATATATGGAAAAATAGAAGGAGACGATAAAGATTTTGGGAATATTCGTAACCTGAATTTCAGGTCAAGAATCGTGGATTTATCAGCTCAGATTGAATTAAATTTTCTGCCGTATTTTACCGGAAGTAAAAAAGCCCGCGTTGCTCCTTATATCTTTACAGGGCTGGCTCTTTTTAGCTTTAATCCTCAAACAGATTATGTAGATCCTTTAACAAAAGAAACTCAAACAGTTGACCTTCAGCCTTTAAGTACCGAAGGTCAGGGGACTATTGCAAATCCGAATGTTGGTACGTATTCGTTAACTCAGCTTGCAGTTCCTTTTGGGCTCGGTTGTAAAATTAGTTTATCTAAAATTGTTTGTTTGGGTTTTGAATGGAGCTACAGAATGACTTTTACAGATTATCTGGATGATATAAGCGGAAAATATGTTGACCGTGTAAGCCTTGGCGCGGAACGTGGCGAAAAAGCAGTTGCAGTTGCCGACAGAACACCGGAATTACTTGATCCTAACACATTAGCACCGTATTCTCCGAACGAAGCCGGAGCTCAACGCGGAAATTCAAACACCAAAGACTGGTATTCATTTGTGGGTATTTCCCTTACCTTTAAACTTAACATGAAAGGCCATAGTCGTTGTGATGCATATGGCGGTTCTGGCAATTACAGAGAGAATATTTATCGTTAAACATATCATTTGTCGAAAATCAACGTTTTAGTACACATAAATTTTATTGTAGTAACTTTAGATGAGTTTTAAGGAACAAATAGATTTCAACCGTTTACCCCTTCATGTGGCAATTATCATGGATGGTAATGGTCGTTGGGCAAAACAGCGCCAAAAAGAAAGAACATTTGGTCACGAACATGGCGTAACCGCAGTAAGAGAAACTGTTGAAGCTGCTGCTGAAATTGGTATTCAGCATCTTACACTTTACGCATTTTCGACCGAAAATTGGAACAGACCTAAAGAAGAAGTAAATGCATTGATGAGTCTTTTGGTGAAATCAATACAGATAGAAACTAAAACTCTGAATGACAACAGTATAAAACTTGAAGCTATTGGCGATCTTCCAAGTCTTGAAAAAGAAACTTACGATGTTTTGATGCAGGCAATTGATGACACATCTTCAAATACCCGGATGACGTTAACATTGGCTCTTAGCTACAGTTCTCGTTGGGAAATCACCGAAGCGGTAAAAAAAATTGCCCTAAAGGTACAAACCGGAGAAATTAATCCCTCAGATATTACTTCCGAAATTATATCAACCCATTTATGCACAGCCGGAAAGCCAGATCCGGAATTGATGATCCGAACCAGTGGAGAACAACGCATCAGCAACTACCTGCTTTGGCAGCTTGCTTATGCAGAACTCTATTTCACACCCAAACTTTGGCCCGATTTTCGTAAAGAAGATCTTTATGAAGCCCTGGTTCATTTTCAAAACAGGGAACGTCGTTTTGGAATGACCAGCGACCAAATCAGCAACTTAAACACTGTCCTTTAATATTAATAAAAGCAACCTCTTCCATGTATCATAATCCTCAAACACACTTACGTCTTTCATTATTTTTCGTTCTGTTTTTTGCTTTATTTTTTCCAGTTTCAGGCATTACTCAAATCACCATTGGTGATGATGTAAATTCTGTAGATTATGGAAATCCAAAAGAGTATGAGATCGGAGGAATTACTGTTTCTGGTGTTCAGTTTTTAGATAACAATGCCATCTTAATGATTACCAATCTCAACGTTGGCGAAAAAATTGTGATTCCGGGAGACAAAATTACTCAGGCAATTGACAAACTTTGGGAGCAGGGCCTTTTTGAAAATATTAAGATTTCGATTACCAAGATGCAGGGAAGTATTGTATTTCTGGACATTTACCTCCAGGAACGCCCTCGATTGACTAAGTTTTCGTTTGTTGGTATTCGAAAAGGTGAAGCAGATAAAGTGAAAGAAGCAATTAATATTTCCAGTGGAGATGTTGTTACCGAAAATCTTGCAATTCGTTCTAAAAATAAAATCAGAAAACATTTTATTGATAAAGGGTATCTGGATATAGATGTTAATGTACGTCAGGTAGTTGATACATCTTCGGCAAATGGAACTATTCTCTACTTCGATATCAAAAAGAATAAGCGTATCAAGGTTAATAAAATAAATTTTGTTGGGAATTCAATTTTTTCGGATGAAAGTGGTCGCCGAAAACTCAAAAATACAAAGGAAAAACGTTTCTGGAGACTCTTTAAATCCTCAAAATATATCCGTGAAGACTTTGATGACGATTTAACAAAGGTAGTAGCATATTATAATGAACTGGGTTACAGAGATGCAAAAATAGAGCGGGATTCTGTTTATAGAAGTAATAAAAAAGCAATCAACATAGATATTTACGTAAACGAAGGTAGAAAATATTATTTCAGGAATATTAGTTGGGTTGGAAACACAAAGTATTCTTCTGAACAATTGGGTAATATATTGAAAATCAGGAAGGGAGATACCTATAACCAACAAAAGCTTGAACAAAATCTTTCATTTAATCCTCAAAGCGTTGATGTTAGTTCGCTTTACATGGACGATGGTTATTTGTTTTTTCAGGCAATTCCGGTTGAAGTTCAGGTAGATAATGATTCAATTGATATTGAAATCCGTATCCGTGAAGGGAAACAGGCTCGTATCAATAAGGTAACGATCAAAGGAAATTCAAAAACAAACGATCATGTTATTCTCCGTGAAATCAGGACTCAGCCAGGTCAGCTTTTTAGTCGTTCAGATATTATTCGTACCCGAAATGAACTTGCCCAGTTGAGGTACTTTAACCAGGAAACAATTAAGCCTGTTCCAATTCCAAATCCTGAAAATGGTACAGTTGATATTGAGTATCAGGTAGAAGAAACCTCTTCCGATCAGCTTGAACTCTCCGGAGGCTGGGGAGGTGGTTATGTTGTGGGAACATTAGGATTATCTTTCAATAACTTTTCTGCACGAAACTTCTTTAAAAAATCAGCATGGAAACCATTACCATCAGGTGATGGACAAAAACTCAGCCTGCGTGGTCAAACCAATGGAAAATATTATTATTCAGTAAGTGCTTCATTTACAGAGCCATGGCTTGGTGGTAAAAAGCCTCAGTCATTAAGCGTTTCTGTTTACCACTCTGTTCAAACAAACGGTTATGACAGCGAAAGCAGCCAATATGCTTCTCTTGTAATTAATGGAATAACCGTTGGATTAGGAAAACGTTTGAAATGGCCTGATGATTATTTCACAATATATCATGCAGTTAACTTGCAACGCTACTCTTTAAAAAATTACTCTTCACTCTTTTCATTCAGCGATGGAAATTCAAACAATGTCAATTATAGCTTCACCATTGCCCGAAACTCTATTGATGCACCTATTTACCCACGTTACGGCTCTGAAATTTCATTAACAGTTCAATTGACTCCTCCGTTCTCTATGTTTAACAAGAAGAATTACAATACGATTAGTGATAAGGAACGTTATGAATGGATGGAATACCACAAATGGAACTTTAAGTCTTCATGGTATTTCAATTTGGCAGGAAAGTTTGTCCTCAACACACGTGCCCGTTTTGGATTTTTAAGTTATTATGACTCAAAAACCGGATATCCTCCATTTGAAAGATTCTACGTAGGAGGGGATGGTTTATCAGGCTATGCACTGGATGGCCGTGAATTAATTGCCTTACGTGGTTATGGAAATAATACATTAACGCCATTGAATACAAGTAGTTCTAGTTCTGAAAGTTATGTTGGCGGTACTGTTTACGACAAATACACTGTTGAACTAAGATATCCATTTTCATTAAATCCAAGCGCAACCATTTATGGTTTGGCGTTTATGGAAGGTGGAAATGCATGGGAAAGACTTGGTCAGTTTAATCCGTTTGATATGTTTAAATCGGTAGGTGTTGGTGTTCGCGTCTTCCTTCCAATGTTTGGAGTACTCGGTTTAGACTGGGGCTATGGCTTCGACAACGTTCCCGGTATTCCCGGAGCAAACAAAGGTCAGTTCCATTTCTCTATCAATCAGTCAATTGATCAGTAATAAAGTTTTGGCACAGGATTTGGTAAGATTATAGAAATTAAAGATCATATAACCATGAAAAAGATTCTCTTCGGCTTATTGATTATTGTGTGGACCTCATTTGGATACGCACAAAAATATGCATATGTTGACACGGAATATATTTTGAACAATATTCCCGAATATAAAGATGCACAGGAACAAATTGATGAACTCTCACTGCAATGGCAAAAAGAAATTGAACAAAAATTCAAAGCCATTGATAAAATGTATAAAGATTACCAGGCTGAATCTGTTTTGCTTCCTGAAGATTTAAAGAAAAAACGTGAAGAAGATATTGTAGCTGCTGAAAAAGAAGCAAAAGATCTTCAACGTAAACGTTTTGGAAAAGATGGCGACTTATTTAAAAAACGTCAGGAACTTATTAAACCTATACAGGATAAGGTTTACAATGCTATTGAAAAACGTGCTCAGGAAAAAGCCTATGTATTTGTATTCGACAAAGCATCTGGAACGGTAACCATCATTTATGCTGATCCTAAGTATGATATTAGTGATGAAATTCTGGATGATATGGGTTACAAACTCAATAAAAAACCAACAGGTACTGGTAATACTGGCTCAGGTACAAAATCTGCACAACCCACCGAAACTCAGGAGAAAAAACAAGGAAACTCCCCCGGAACACCTCCTGTTCGCAGGTAAGTTGTCAATTTCATAAATAATTGTAACTTTGGCATCTTCAATTAGGAATATTAAAAACAACTTATACAATGAAAAGTATCACAAAAATCACCATTCTTCTTATTTTTCTTTCATTTAGCGTAGCAGGATTTGCTCAAAAACCGATCAAACTCGGACATATCAACTCTGATGAACTCCTCAAAAAATTACCAGAAAAGGATACCGTTGAAGCAAAACTTGCAAAGTATTACAAAGAACTGGAAGCTACGTTAAAAAGCATGCAAACTGAGTTTGAAAATCGTTATAAGGACTTTACTGAAAAATCAGCTCAAATGTCTGAACTGATAAAACAGACCAAAGCTCAGGAATTACAGGATATGCAAAGCCGCTATGAAGAATTCCAGCAGAATGCTCAGAAAGAATTCCAACAAAAACGCTCTGAAATGTATGAGCCATTAATCAATAAACTTAAAAAGGCAATTGAAGAAGTTGCAAAAGAAAATAAGTACACGTATGTTTTCGACAGTAGCGTAGGCGTTCTTCTTTACAGTGAAGATAGTGAAGATATAATGCCTATGGTGAAGAAAAAGTTGAATCTCAAGTAGTAATTATTTTATTGAAAGATATTCAGAAAGTGGCTGTCTGAAAAGCCCCTATCTGGTAACAAAGACTTTCCCGATTTTTGATACTCAGTCTGACAGTTCTTAGTAAATAAGTTGTCATATTGAGGCCCGAAGATCGGGAAAATTTATTATAGTGGCGGCTTTTTAGACTGCCACTTTTGTTTTATGGCATAAAATTTGTTTAAAGATATGTTAATCAAAGACAATTAACCAAATGTTGCTTATTTTTACACCCCTAAATTGTTTTTAACAAACCAATTATCAAATCAACACATTTTGCCATGAAAAAAATCATGTTCACGCTTACAATCCTGCTTTTATCAGGTTTTGTAACTTTTACGCAAACCCCCGAAAAAAAACTTAGTAAACTCCCTTCCGTGAAAGTAAAAACGCTGGATGGGAAAACGATTAATACCGCTGAATTAAGTAATGATGGTAAACCGTTTATCATCAGTTTCTGGGCTTTATGGTGCAAACCTTGCGTAAAGGAGTTAACAGCTATTGCCGAAGTATATGAAGAATGGCAAAAAGAGACAGGCGTAAAAATTTACGCAGTTTCTATTGATGATGCACGCTCTTCCTCACGGGTTAAACCAACTGTGGATGGGAATAATTGGACCTATGATGTATTGCTTGATGCAAACAGCGAATTTAAACGTGCAATGAATGTAAATCAGATTCCTCATATGTTTATCGTAAACGGAAAGGGCGAAATTGTTTGGCAGCATACTTCTTTTGCAGATGGTGGCGAACTTGAAGTAATTGAAGAAGTTCGGAAGGTTCTGGCTTCTTCAAAAAATTAATCAATTTTTTAATGTCCTATTTCTTTATCTATGAACAGAAAAATACTGATTCTGATTATTGCACTTTTTCCGGGATGTCTGTTTGCTCAAGGCTTTCTGGAAGGAGGGAAAGTTACAGGTAACTTTCAGCTCGATGCGCAATATTATAACAAAGATTCATTAATCGGAGCACCGGACGTTCCTGAAAAAATGTTACTGAACGGCTTCGCGAATATTCTCTATACACAAGGAAATTTTAGTGCAGGTGTAAGATATGAAAGCTATCAGAATCCAATGCTTGGTTTTGATAAACGTTATAAAGGAAGCGGTTTTGCATACCGTTTTGCTTCCTATACCAACGATCAGTTTGAAATAACGGTTGGGAATTTTTATGAACAGTTTGGAAGTGGATTGATTCTCAGAAGTTATGAAGAACGTAATCTGGGTCTTGATAATGCATTTGATGGTATTCGTGTAAGATATAATCCTTTTCAGGGCGTAACCGTAAAAGGATTGATTGGCGAACAACGTTATTTCTGGGAAAAAGGACCGGGAATCGTTCGTGGTGCAGATGCTGAATTTCAACTGAATGATTTGATTGGCGCTATGGAAGAGTCTAAAACCAGAATTAGCCTTGGTGCCAGCATGGTAAGTAAATATCAGGCTACCGAAGATATCATATTCGGATATATTGATACTGTGGGTTATAAGTATGTATTGCCCGAAAATGTAGCAGCCTTTGCCGGACGAATCGGGTTAAACCGCGGTAACTTTGGATTGAATGTAGAATATGCTCACAAGTCGAAAGATCCGAATGCCGATAATAGTTTTATCTATCGTGATGGCCAGGCATTGTTGCTTACAACAACGTATTCTCAAAAGGGACTGGGTATTTATCTCTCGGCAAAGAGAATTGATAATATGGCGTTTAAAAGCAAACGTACAGAAAAAGGAAATATGCTGAATATCAACTATCTCCCAGCATTAACAAAACAGCATACCTATAGTCTGGCTGCAATTTACCCTTATGCAACTCAACCTAACGGC
This sequence comes from Bacteroidales bacterium, assembly GCA_963667975.1. GTDB lineage: Bacteria > Bacteroidota > Bacteroidia > Bacteroidales. The sequence continues at coordinate 711,357 of OY764079.1, read as the reverse complement.
GAAATGGCTTTACAGGGCGAAATTGTATATACCATCCCTAAAGGAAAATTATTAGGGGGTAAATATGGTACAGAAGTGAAATTAAATTTCTCGAGAGCAAATTCGATTGATAAAACGAATTTGAATGATACAACCGGCTATGAATCATCATTTTTCAAACCGGGAGATGAGCTTTATTTTCAGGATATCAACGTTGAAATTGCCAAAAAATTCAGCAAGAAACTGAAAGCTACATTTACATACATTAACTTGATCTATAACCAGTCGGTTATTGAAGGCCATCCGAATGAGCCGGATGTAAAAGCAAACATTGCCATTGCAGATGTAACCTGGAGATTTACAGATAAGAAAGCATTACGTACAGAAATTCAGCATCTTTGGACAAAAGAAGATGATAAAAACTGGGTAATGGGTCTGTTGGAATATTCCATAGCCCCGGCTTGGTTTTTTTCCGTTTCCGATATGTATAATTACGGGAATGATGTAAAAGACAAACAAATTCATTATATGAATATTGCGGTGGGATATTCCCGTGGAACAAACAGAATTCAGCTTTCGTATGGTAAACAACGTGAAGGAATAATCTGTGTTGGAGGCGTTTGCCGTCAGGTTCCTGCTTCCAATGGTTTTTCATTGTCAATTACTTCAAGTTTTTAATGCTTAATTGAATGTTTATGAAGAGAATAAAGCATATATCACTCATTATAATGCTGGTAGTAGGTTCCGGTTTTCTGAACACTTCCTGCGATAAAATGGATGGCCGGTATCTTACGCCGTTTAAACAAAGCGAATGGACCGGACGAAGAGTTCTGCTCGAAGATTATACAGGGCAAAAATGCCCAAATTGTCCGGCTGGTGCAAAAATTGCAAAGGATTTAAAAGATCTCTATGGAGAAAAACTTATTGTGGTAAGTATTCATGCAGGTTGGTTCGCCAAACCGGACAATAATCCTCCGTTTAATACTGATTACAGAATGGTAGCAGGAACAGAATATGACGATTATTTCGGAATAGGACTGGTAGGAAATCCAAACGGTATGGTTAACCGTACGGGATGGAAAGGAAGCCATATCCTTTCACCAAATGCGTGGACATCAAAAATAGTTTCTGAAATGAACAAGGCTCCGCAAGTTGAAGTAGAAATTGCAAAAGACTATACGGCTGCAACCCGAAATCTCTCGATTGATGTTAAAACTACCTTTAAAACTACCCTTCAGAAAAACCTTAAATTATTAGTTTGGATTACAGAAGACAGCATTGTTTCTCCTCAGCAAAATAATGATCCGAATATTGGAACGGTTGGGGTTATTCAGGATTATGTACATCGTCACATGCTCAGAGGAACTGCTAATTCAACCTGGGGAACATTAATAGCCAATACATCGGTTGCAGTACCCAAAGGAACAGTGAAGAATAATAACTTTACTTACACTCTTCCTGCAAACTGGAAAGATAGTAATTGTTATATTGTTGCGTTTGTGTATGACGATCAAAACAAAGAGGTGTTTCAGGCAAACGAGCTGAAAATCAAATAAACTGATTTATCGTATTAAAGAGGGGCTGTCTAAACAGCCCTTTTTTATTTCTGTTCAATTAAAATGGATACCCGATCCCAAAATTAAGCACAAAGTTTGAGAGTTTCTGTTTCCCGATTACCCATCTTTCCGATTCTGGTTTTGCCGGATCCCGTACAGGCACTGCTGCATCAACACGGATTACAAAGTACGAAAAGTCGAAACGAGCCCCAAAACCGGCTCCAATTGCAATTTCCTTATAGAAGTCCTTGATGTTGAAATATCCTCCCGAAAAGCTCTCATTCGGGCTGTTAAGCCATACATTCCCCGCGTCAACAAACAACGCACCCTTAAGCATTCGATAAATCGGGAAACGATTTTCAGCACTGAATACCATTGTAAGATCTCCTACACGATCGAAATTGTATGCAGACGGATTACTATAACTTCCGGGACCTAACGAACGAATTGCCCAAGCCCGGATATTATTGGTCCCTCCGGCAAAAAATCCCTTTTCATAAGGTAATACTTTCGAATTTCCGTATGGTGTTCCGATCCCTCCCAAAAAGCGTAAAACAAAAGTGTTCTGGTTATTCAGGTACAGATATTGCTTTACATCGAAGTCTATCCTTAGATATTGAGCAAACCGCAGTTTAAAAATCTCATACTGACCCTCTGAGCCGGCCTCTGCTCCCAGAATCTTATTTGCCGTCTGTAATAAATTACCGGCCGATTCAAAGTTGAAGCGAAAGTAGGTGAAATCTTTATTGCGGCCCAGTTCCTGATCACTAAATATATAGCTATACCGTAAATCCAAAATAAAGTGGTCAGTATATTGGTTTTGTAAACGTTTATCTTTTAATTGTAAAATACGTTGCTGAAATGCAGAATCAGTAACAATCTTCACGGCATTTACTTCGATTGGTACCAGAATGTGTTTTACATATTTGTTTAAATCCCAGGTGTATCCAAATGATATGTTGTTGATGGTACGCTTGAAATCGGGTCTTTTCTGAAAATTATATCCGTAATTGATAGTAGTTTTAGGCTTAAAGTATTTCGAAAATCTTTCCTGAGAAACCGGAATGAGAAATTTAGGAAATTCAAGGCTCGCGTCAAAGCCTGTTTCCAGCGTATTAAAGAGCGGTAAATCAATAGATTTACTCTCTCCAAATATTTTTTGAATTTCGGCAGCTCCTCTGAGCTTCAGGTTCAGAATTTCAGCTCCTCCAAAGAGGTTTTTGTGCTGGGCGACGAAATTACCGGCAATTCCATAGTTTCCACTTGAGTTAGTGCCTTCGAGTTCGAAAGTGTATGATATTGCTTTTGAGCGTGTTAAATCGACTTTGCAGTCTAGTTTTCGTAGGTAAAGAGCGGAGTCGTTTTCTGTTACATCATTAAAGGTAATATTCACAAAACGGAAATTTCGTAGGTCAGAAAGACGATTGAATGAGAGGTCAACATCTTTCAGGTTAAAAAAGTTTCCCGATGAAATAAAGAGCGATTGAGCGATTGTTTTCGGTTTGATGCGGAATGGCTGAGTATAGGTAAAGTAGTAGGAATTTGACGTATCAGAAGGGTTTATTGAATTCAACACTAAATGAACAGTGTCTATCTTTTCAGGTTCATCTTTTAATGGATTATATTCCTGATTAACAATGATATTCCGAAGCTGATACCGGGCGTGAGGAACTTCAATAACCGAGTCAGTTCCTGCTTTTTTCTTTAAGAAATCACGAATTACCAACCGTACGTCCATTTGATTTGATCGTAAAGAGCTGTCAATCTGATAATTGATAAATTCTTTCGAAAAACGGAAATATCCCTGATTTTTAAGATATCCTGCAATACGTTCGCGTTCTTTATCCAATACATCCTCGTCATATTGATTTCCGGATTTCAACAAGGAATATTGCCATTGAGATTGTATCCTGTTTTCCAGGCTGTCGTCGGCAGTGTAAAAGTTAATTCGACGGAATGTATAAGGTTCAGGCGTGGTGATTTTCAGATAAACTCTTGCTTTCTTATTTTTCTTAAACTTGAAAGAGTGCTCAACTTTTGCATTAAAGTAACCCTTTGAAGCCAGGTATTGCTTTATTTTCTGCACACCTTGAATTGTAAGATTGGTATCCAGAATTACGGGAGGTTCTCCAATTTTACGAAGCCATCGATGCACCCAGCTACTATCTTTTTTATCGTTCGACCGATTATAAAAGAATAGTTTTACCTTCATAAAAAGGAATTTTCGATTTGGATGTTGACGTAAAATCAGGTCTATTTCTTCTTTGGAAACAGAATTCTTACTGACTTCAATTGAATTTCCCTGAAGCAAATAGCTCCCATCCGGAACTTTTTTGGTTGTTTTGCAGGATGTTAACGCAATGAATGCAAGTGTAAATATGATAAAACAGTGTACGAGCTTCATAGTGAACGGATCTATCAACAAAAATAATCAATGTATAGAAGCTGAACACAAACAATCAAAAAAAGAGAATATAAAAAGGATTTGTAATTTAGAATAGTTCTAAGTTATTTGAAAATGGAGAAAATATTTGGAGGTATGAAAAAAAGCACTACTTTTGTAACGTAATCAGCAAAAGGGAGCATAGCTCAGCTGGTTCAGAGCACCTGCCTTACAAGCAGGGGGTCACAGGTTCGAATCCTGTTGCTCCCACTAAACAAAAAAGAGAATTACATTGTGGTTCTCTTTTTTGTTGTTTTGATAAATCATACACAGATAAATTTTTACGTGAGATTTGGTAGAATAAAAAATAGATGTATCTTTGCAGCCCAATTAGCAAAAGGGGAGCATAGCTCAGCTGGTTCAGAGCACCTGCCTTACAAGCAGGGGGTCACAGGTTCGAATCCTGTTGCTCCCACCAAACAAAAAGAGAATCGCATTGCGGTTCTCTTTTTGTTTTTCAATACTTTTGAATAAGCTTAAAATCAGAAATTTGCATCAGAAATTTGCGACGAAACGTAAACGTCTTTTACTTTTATACTGATTGGGAAATGTTAAGTTTAATCGTATATTCCAAAGTGAATATAGAATAAATCCAAAGTCATTCTGCAATTAAATAAAAACGCTCTAAAACAACAAAAGCTCCCCGAACGTATTCAGAAAGCTTTTGTACCCGAGGCGGGACTTGAACCCGCACGACCGTAAAGATCACAGGATTTTAAGTCCGGCGTGTCTACCAATTCCACCACTCGGGCATTCGGACTTAACAATAAAGAGGGGTTATGCTACGGTACTATTTCGTAAAACCTACTCTTCTATAAAAAAACCTCTTTAGAAGAGGTCTTGAGCGGAAGACGAGACTCGAACTCGCGACCCTAACCTTGGCAAGGTTATGCTCTACCAACTGAGCTACTTCCGCTTTTGTGGTGCAAAGATATGTAAAAAGAAATATTCCAACCAAATTTTTTTATCACTTTCCAATTACTTTTTTTATCTCATTTAGCTTCATCAGTGCTTCTACGGGTGTAAGTGTATCGATATCAATATTTAAAATATCCTCTTTTATTTGCAGTAAAACGGGGTCGTCAAGCTGGATAAAGCTTAGCTGAAAATCATCTTTAGGCTTTGATTTTGTTGGCTTTCCTTTGGTTTTGCGTGTAAGCTCTTCATTGCTATGCGATTGTTCCAGTTTCTCTAAAAGTTCATTGGCACGATCGATAACTCGTCCGGGCATTCCTGCCATTTTCGCAACATGAATTCCAAAGCTGTGTTCGCTGCCACCCGGAACCAATTTTCGGAGGAAAATTACTTTATTGCCTATTTCCTTTACAGAGATATGGTAGTTTTTAATGCGGTGCATTCCGCCTGCCATTTCATTAAGCTCGTGATAATGAGTTGCGAACAAGACTTTCGGACGATAGAGAGGGTGCTCATGCAGATATTCGGCAATGGCCCATGCAATCGAGATTCCATCGTAGGTACTGGTTCCACGACCAATTTCATCCAGCAATATCAGGCTTCGACTCGAAACATTGTTCAGGATGCTGGCCGTTTCGTTCATCTCAACCATAAAGGTTGATTCTCCCGATGAAATATTATCCGATGCGCCCACACGAGTAAAAATTTTATCAACCAGGCCTATTCTGGCTTTTTCAGCAGGTACAAAACATCCGATTTGAGCCATAAGTACTATCAGCCCGGTTTGACGCAATAATGCTGATTTTCCCGACATATTAGGACCGGTGATGATGATGATTTGCTGCGTCTGATCGTCCAGTGAAACATCGTTAGCGATATATTTTTCGCCAACAGGCAGTTGCTTTTCGATAACCGGATGGCGACCGTTTACAATCTCTAACTGATAGCTTGTATCTATTTCAGGGCGAACGTAATTGTTTTCTTTGGAAACGGATACAAAGCTCATCAGGCAGTCGAGTCTTGCCAGCAACTGAGCGTTGAGTTGAACAGGCTGAACATAATCGGAAACCGTTAACACCAAGTCGCTGAAAAGCTTGCTCTCAAGCTCAAGAATTTTTTCTTCAGCACCCAGAATTTTTGATTCATACACCTTCAGTTCTTCGGTAATATATCGCTCGGCATTGGTCAGTGTTTGTTTTCGGGTCCAGTCATCGGGAACTTTATCTTTATGCGTATTGGTTACTTCAATATAATATCCAAACACATTGTTGAAACTTATTTTCAGCGAAGGAATTCCGGTTCGTTCTACTTCCCGCTGTTGAATTTGCAACAGATAATCTTTCCCGGAAAAGGCAAGTTTGCGAAGTTCGTCCAGCTCTTCCGAAACGCCTTCGGCAATTACATTGCCTTTGTTTACCATGGCCGGAGGATCCTGCATCAACTCTTTTTCAAGCTTATCGCGGATGATGGTACAAACATTAAGCTGATCCCCTATTTTTTGCAAGGACGGATCTCCGGAATCTTCACATTGTTTTTTGAGGATTTCAATGGCATAAAGCGCCCGTTTTATCTGAATGAGTTCACGGGGAGAAACTCTGCTTACAGCCACTTTCGAAATCAATCGTTCCAGGTCTCCGACAAGCTTTAGTTGCTGGTGAATCAATTCTTCAACGTCTGCATGACTGAGCAGAAATTCGACGATACCAAGACGTTCTTCAATGGGTTGTTTATCTTTCAACGGCAGGATAATCCAGCGTTTCAACATGCGTGAACCCATTGGGGAGATGGTATGATCCAGCACATCAACCAGTGTACGTGCATTTTCGTTATTTGAGTACAAAAGTTCCAGATTGCGGATGGTAAACTTATCGAGCCAAACGTAATGATCTTCTTCAATACGGCTTAGTTTACAGATATGCCCGGTACGGTCGTGCTGAGTTTCGGCCAGATAATGAATTGCTGCACCCGCTGCAATAATCCCGGCGGAGAGATCCTCTACCCCAAACCCTTTAAGGGATGTGGTTTGAAACTGTTTCAGCAAGGTCTCGAGCGCGAAATCGCGGGTAAATACCCAGTCTTCAAAGGTGTTGGTATAGAATTTCTCTCCATGTAACTCTTTGAATTGTGGAATCTTATTCTTTTGAACGATAACCTCGCTGGGTTTAAAGCTTTGTAAAAGTTTGTCAATGTATTCGTTACTTCCCTGAGCAAGATAAAATTCACCGGTAGAAACATCCAGGAAAGCAATCCCGCTGGTTTTTGCATCAATATGGATACTGGCCAGAAAGTTATTTTCCTTGTGCTCCAACACTTTATCGTTGTATGAAACACCTGGCGTCACCAGTTCGGTAATTCCGCGTTTTACAATTTTTTTGGTGAGTTTCGGATCTTCCAGTTGTTCGCAGATAGCCACACGCAAACCGGCTCGTACAAGCCTGGGCAGATATGTATCGAGAGAATGGTAGGGGAATCCGGCCAGCTCAATATACGAAGCGGATCCGTTTGCCCTGCGGGTAAGCACAATACCCAGAATGGCAGAGGCTTTTACGGCATCTTCGCCAAATGTTTCATAAAAATCGCCAACGCGAAACAATAACATGGCATCAGGGTATTTTACCTTGATACTGTAATATTGTTTCATCAAAGGAGTTTCGGATGGATCGGTATTTTTTGCCAAAGCTTATCAGATTAAAAGGAAAGAAACAAAAATAAGGGTTTTTGGGTAAATACGCTTTTGCAATTTTGCATCATTAGATAATTTAGAATTTCCGACCTTTGCATAAAGATTAATTCCACTATGCGAAAAATTGAAAACAGCGAGCTTAACCGTCTAAGTGTTAATGAATTTAAGGAATCAAAGAAAATCCCGCTGGTTATTATTCTCGACAATATACGCAGTCAGCATAATATTGGTTCGGTTTTCAGAACCAGTGATGCATTCCGGATTGAGAAAATTTACCTCTGTGGAATTACGGCTACTCCGCCGCATCGCGAAATTCATAAAGCAGCACTGGGGTCAACAGAATCGGTTGATTGGCAGTATGTTGAAAATACAAGCACCCTGATTCAGCAGTTGAAAGAGGAGGGTTATACAATCTTTGCCATTGAGCAGGCCGAAGGAAGCATTCTGGTGGATGACTTTCACTACGATTATGCTGCACCGCTTGCGGTTGTATTTGGAAATGAAGTGAATGGTGTGGATGAAGAGGTGATGGAACTTGTAGATGGTTCTATCGAGATACCGCAATATGGTACCAAGCATTCACTGAATATTTCGGTAAGTGCCGGGATTGTAATCTGGGAGCTGTTTAAATGCTTTTATACCATCCGGAAAGAATTTTAAAGACTACTCATGTTTTATCTTTCTGATTAACAGTGTAATAATTATACTGAACCCCGACTTGCGGGAAAATATTGACAGGAACATGTTAATTAAGTTTTTGTTCTCTTCAATCGGTATGAATGTACGATTGGATAGATTGGGATAAATAAGAATGAATCATTAAATTTGTTGCAGATAAAACAATTCTACTGAATCTTGAATTAGCCAAAAAGCCTGTGTGAAAAGCCCGATTGCACAGAAAATTATCGGGCTTTTGCGTTTATCACCTGTTCAACACAACCTTGGTTAACGAGAGTAGGCATTTTCTTAGGAAAAAAAGTAAGCGTTTTTGATGACGGTATCGCTGGAAATAACAGCGCTTCAACTGAATCTGAGTGTAAATTTTCCATGATTTAACGAGTTTTTGTTTGTAAATCATGATTTTGACTGTAAATTTGATATTTGGTATTGCCCGAAGTGAAACGGGGGTGTGCCAGAACAGACGGTATATTTTTATTACCGGGATAGTGCAGATTTCAGTGTTTCGGAAACGAATAAGTTTTTGTGTAGTTTCACGGGAAAGAGCTTTGATATCGGCAACAAAAACATACTGCCAAACCGTCAGACTGTCTAAAAACCGCCATTGCCTGATTTTATCAACATTCTGATTGTTAATAATTTATAATTTGTACTTGATTTAATTATCTGATTTTCATTATATTTGCTATATAATTAAACCAGTATTTTTTTATGAAGTTTATAAATGGCATAAACAGACATCAGGTAGAGATTAACACTCGTTGTTTGGACGAAACCATCGAAAAGGATAATGAAGTCCGTACTATTGACCTTTTTGTAGATAGTATAAAGCCGGAGGAATTTGGTTTCGACATGGAATTTGTTGACAATGGTCGTCCAGCATACCATCCGGCAGATTTACTTAAGCTATTCATTTATGGATATTTGAATAAAATACGTTCATCTCGTGATTTAGAAAAGGAATGTAAACGAAATATCGAAGTTATTTGGTTACTAAAAGGCTTGCAACCCGACCATAATACGATATCAAACTTCCGTAAAAACAATCCCAAAGCCATAAAAAACGTGTTTAGATCTACCGTTAAAATAGCACAACATTTTGATTTGATTGGAGGTACTTTGATTGCTGGCGACAGTACCAAACTCAGAGCACAAAACAGCAAAAAAAACAATTACAATCAAGATAAAATCGACCGCCATGTAGCCTATATCGAGAATAAAATTGAGGAATATAGCAATATGCTTTCTACTGCCGATGGTGATCAAAAAGCAGAAATTGAAAATGAAATCAACAAACAAAATCAACGAAAACAAGGATACAAAGCCATCGAAAAACAAATTAGCGAAACAGGGCAAGCCCAGGTTTCAACATCCGACCCGGAAAGCCGTCAAATGATTACTCGAAACAATATAACCGAAGTAGCTTATAATATTCAAACCACGGTTGATGCAAATCACTATTTACCAATAGACTACAAGGTAACCAACAATAATGACAGCAAAGCTATGGGCGAGATGCTCCGTAGAGCAAAATCCATTTTACGCACAAATGACTTTACGGCACTTTACGACAAAGGCTATCACACTGGTTCGGAAATGAAAATTGCCCATGAATTAGACATCACAGCACTGGTAGCAGTACCAAATGTAGCATCGAATGCCCCAGATAGCCAATATAATATTGCTAATTTTACGTATAACGAACAAGCCAATACCTATACATGTCCTGAAGGGAGCATCTTGAGCACCAATGGCTCTTGGTACGCCAAAAGCAGGGGAAGATATCGGGCAAATATCAAGGTTCAACAATACAAGACTTCAGCATGCAAGATTTGCTCAAAATTAAGTCTTTGTACAAAGAACATACGAGGAAATGGGCGTGTACTTGAACGCAGTGAATTTGCTAAATACATAGAAAACAACAAAATAAATATTGAGAACAATAAGGATTTATACAAAAAACGACAGTCAATAGTAGAGCATCCTTACGGAACGATAAAGAGGCAATGGGGATTTAGTTATATTCTAACAAAGAAAGGCAAAGACAGGGCAAGTTCCGATGTTGGATTTATGTTTATTGCGTACAATTTACGTCGACTAATGAATATTCTTGATACAGAAATGCTCAAGAAATATCTAAGGATACTGGTTTTACGTTTTGTTCAGTTATTCAACTTTATATCCCTTCAAAAGCTCAAATATAGCAAACAATTTTTTTACCAAAAGTATTCCAGATATATTTTTGAAATCCCCTTAAAACGGCTTAAATTTGAGCAAAAAATTGCACTAAGCGGAGGTTTTTAGACGAACTGCCGTTGGCAGCAATCCTACCTATACCAAAAGAGATTAACAAATCAAGCTAACGAAATCGTCAGGAACACGTATGAAAGAACAGCTCAATGCAAGGCCGATTTTAGAACTGTTACTCATGAGTACGAGCGCAATCCTGGTTGAGATGTATGCGATGACAAAAGTGGCGGTCCCGAAACTTCGGGAACCCCGATCAGAATAATTCAACATGCCAAAAGCACGTCTCCATTGAGTTAATTTTTAAACAATTAGGACGATGGAACAAAAAGAGATTAGTATGGAAGTAGTCAACCCAAATGCGGCGGGAGTCGACATAGGCAGTCGTTCACACTGGGCAGCCGTAGGGCAAAGATCCGATGAAGTGCAAGAATTTGGCGTATTCAATGACGACCTTAAAAGAATGGCATTATGGTTTAAGGAGAACAAAATCAAAACAGTTGCATTAGAAAGCACCGGTACTTATTGGCAATCATTGTATGCAGTATTATTGTCGGAAGGTATTGAAGTGATATTGTGCAATGGTAAATTCACCAAGAACATAAAAGGAAAGAAGACCGACATAAAAGACTGCCAGTGGATACAAAAGCTACATAGTTTAGGTCTGTTGTCAAATAGTTTTTTACCCGACAAACAAACCGAACAATTAAGAACCTATTGCCGTCAAAGAGCACTTTTACTGGATTCGTCGGCATCTGCATGCAAGAAAATGCAGAAATATTTGCGGCTTTTAAATTTGCGTTTAGATGTGGTTGTGAATGATATTGTCGGACAAACCGGATTAGCCATAATAAAAGCGATATGCGAAGGAGAAACAAATCCTGAGAAATTATCCGAATTGCGTCATTACAACTGTCGAAAATCCAGAGAAGAAATAGCTAAAGCCCTTCATAGCAACGGACGGGAAGACTATCTGTTTGCCCTGAAACAAGAACTAGATATGTACCAGATGTTTCAAACAAAAATAGGGCAATGCGATATTGAAATTCAGAAAATGCTGGACAAGATTATTGAAAATGACGACAATAAAAGGCAGCATCACATCGAGAAAAAGCCACATAAAAAAATCAATAAGAACTCACCAAAGAATATCGACCTAAACATGAAATCGTATCAGTATTTTGAAGGTGTTGATTTGATGGCGATTGAAGGAATGAGTTATTCGACAGTTCTATCAATTATGAGTGAAGTTGGATTAGAAGGAATTAAACAATTCACGACAGCCAAACATTTTGCAAGCTGGCTCAGATTAGCACCCAACAATAAAATTTCGGGTGGAAAAATTCTCTCGAGCAAAGTTCCCAAAGGAAGTAATCGACTTAAGATAGCTTTGCGTAATGCAGCAAATGCAATAGGGAATCTTAAAGAATCAACCCCATTGAGAGATTTCTTCCAGAAAATAAATTTTCGCAAAGGACGAGTTTCTGCAATTTCTGCCACAGCAAGAAAATTAGCTGTGATTATTTGGAATATGGTCGTCAAAAACAAGCCTTATTATAATCCAAAAGAATACTTATATCTCGACCAAAAAAGAAAGTTGGGATTAGTGAAGCGTATTCAAAAACAAATTACTAAATTTGAACTTTCAAAAGAAAACTTTGAATTTGTAACTAATTGATTATTAATACTAAAATTTGACGTTAGTCAGAAAGCTTAAATAATACAGCGGTCTAATAAAGGCTGACCACCTAATGTGTCAATCAAAGTTATATAAAAAGAAGTGGAGACCAGAAACCACTTAAAAAAACAAGACGGCACTGAAAATCATATTAATCATAATTATAAAAATTAAAGATGATGAAAGCAATTTTTATGCTATTGTTTATGGCCATGCATGTAACTGTATTCGGTTTTAACTGGACACTATACGGTCCCACGGGAATTCATGCCAACAGTATCCTCTTTTCCGCAGGAAATCATGGTTATGATGTGATTTGCACGAATAACGGAGTTTGTGTAAACAACGGCGTAGGTTATTCATGGAACACTTATACGAGCAGCTTGCCAGTATGGGAAGCGATTCCGTATGATACAAGCAATGTTCTTCTTGTTATGGGAAACGGAAGTTATTCTGACGGTATATATAAATTCAATTTATCGACCAATACATATAATGTGATAGAATGGTGCATTAATCCAACGTTCATTAAGTACTGTACCATCAATAATACATATTATGTCGGTACAAGATACAATGGTATGCTGAGTTCTACCGATGGGATAACATGGAATACGGTTCCTTACTTTCAGGGTAAAGGATGTGCTGTCATGGATTTCTATGGACAGCATATTGCCGTAACTCAGGAAAATAACATATTTGCTACCTATTATTCAGACGATGGAGGCATCACGTGGAATCAGTCTTCTTCAAATATTCCCTTTCACGACATTGCGTTTGATATGAACGGAACATTATATAGCGTATTTACCGGAATATCAAATTCATCCGGTTTGTATCTTTCTCACGATTTTGGTCATACATGGAATATGGAATCTTTTATCGACAATATGAACACAGTTGGATTTGATGTTTTAGGAAAAATATTCACGGGTTTTCATGGGGCTTCTGCACCTCAGGAAGGAGTTGCCATTTACGATACTACCACGAATAATTTTACTTTTTTAAGCACAGGGCTTCCCAACAAAAATATTCACCAGTTTAAAGTAAATCCATTACTTAGTAGTATTGCCATTTTTGCATGTACTGATACTGGAGTTTATTATTGCAATGACTATGCTACTTCTGTTCGAAACAACTATTTTGTAGAAAACAATCTCCAGATATATCCAAATCCTGCAAATGACAAAATTGAAATCACAGGATTAAATAATGGAACAATAGAGATAATTGATGTACAAGGACAAATCGTAAGAACATTCAATATATCAAGTGCAAAAACAACGATTGATTTAATAAAATTATCAAGCGGGACTTATGTTATAAAAGTAATAACAGACAGAGGAGCTACAGCAAGGAAATTTATAAAAGAATAATTACCTGTTTAGCACAAGTCTGATTAACGAGAGTAACCATTCTTAGGGAAGAAGCAACAGTTTTTCATGGAGTTGTGGGAAACACAGTGCCTCAATTGAATCTGAAAGTAAATTTTCCATGATAGAATGAGTTTTTGTGTGTAAATCATGGTTTTAATCATAAATTTGAATCTTCGTGATTACTCGAGAGGAAGCGGAGGATTATACTTGAATAGGGGTATTTTAGAAACGAAAATAAGATGGGGAATGATGATGCGTAATTAGTAGTATATCTATAAAGTAGAAAATATTAATCAGGATTATAATAAAACAACTCTTAATACAGAAAATGATGAAAAAAATCGCATTAGGCCTTGTGACTTTGTTTGGCATAACATCATGCAGCCAACAAAATAACATGAAGGATCTTACTGATATTACTTCCAGAATTGATAAATCTTCTGGGTTCATAGACCTTACGCTTGTAATTACTGACAAGAAAGAAACCGATTCAACTTTTATTTATAAAGCGGAAGGACTTTATAAGTCTGATACCGTAGGGATTCAGATATCATTGAAAAAAGGATTAAAAGCAGGAATTGTAAATGGAGAAATGAAGAATGTTTTTGCACAAGCGATAATTTCATTTAACTCTATTGGCTCAAAAAGCGACAGACTTTTGAATGCAATGACAGAATTGTATCAAATTGACTCGATTAACAATTCTATGTGTAATGAATTATTGACTTTTACATGTGCTAACCTAAATGATAAGGATATAAATTATAGCGTTGGAGAATACAAATTCAAAATATTCATGGAATCTGAGGAAGATAATTCAGAGCTATTTGTAGATTTTGATTTTTCAAATGGTCAGATTTACTTTAATGAGAAAGATCCTGAATATAGAAAAGGAATTCTTACATATCTAATGAAAAAATAACGACCTGCAACATACGGTTATGTGGCATTTTGAGTCTTCCTGAAAATATCTACATAATAAGAAGCAGATATGTATAAAAATGACATGGTAATATGATGTTATAGCACAGGGTTTAAATTCAAGATTTTATCCGAACTTAGCACCGGAAAGTATTTGAAAAGATAATCAACAAATAAAAAAAACAGTAGAAAATGAAACAGATTTTAATTATTATCTTGGCAACAATTTCCATAACTGCATTTGGACAAGACAAATACAATTATGTATACTTTAACAAACTGACAGAAGTTGAAGGAACAGAATATGTAATTGCCTCAATTGAAAATAGGGGTAAAATGCTTAGCACAAAAAGCAAGTATCTACTTTTCCTAAATACAAAAACAGGGCAGCGCAAACAAGTTGACTTCCCAAATGATGGCTATATTGGAGAAATAGAACAGGTTAAAATTGACAGTTTAGGTATAAACAAAATAGTAGTTTCTGCACAAACAGTTGACCTTGACGGCAAAAATGGAATTGACTGGCAGGATCCACAACAGATTATTATCTTATCAACTGATGGTCAGGAGAAAGTACAATTAACTGACAATAAGTTTTTTACAGAAACATGGGTAATTAATAAGCAAACAGGATCTATTGTAATTACAGGATATTACGATACGAACAATAATAATAAATACGACAAAACGGATAAGGATGAAATTTTGATTTACGACTTAAAGACGTTGAAGTTAATAGGCAAAATGTAAAAAGCGGAACCTCTAGTATTATTGCACTTGAATGCGGTTTCGGCAGTAAAAAACTCCGGCAATGAGAACATAATTATTGC
Source organism: Bacteroidales bacterium (assembly GCA_963667975.1). Lineage (GTDB taxonomy): Bacteria > Bacteroidota > Bacteroidia > Bacteroidales. The sequence continues at coordinate 696,051 of OY764079.1, read as the reverse complement.
CGGAGTTTTTATGAGTATTTGTAGAACAGGATGCTTTGTACTTGAGAATTTCGGATCCATGGTATTACAGGCAAAGACAAAATGTCTGGTGTGAACTTTCGCTGGATTCGCAGCTTCGATGTATCCTGTTGCTCGGTTTAGAAGAACTGTAAGTTGCGGATACTTTTTTCATTTGCCGTTGGCGTAAAACAGAATTATATATAAGATATTTGTTCTAAATTACAGTAATACAGGCTGTTATTGTGCTATGATTAAGCAGTAGCTAAAAAATATTAAATATTGTATCCATGGAAACAAAAATTCTTCTACTTTTGTATCCATGGAAACTAAAAGCGAGAATGCATTTAACGAAAAGGAGTTTTTTTCAATAATTATTGGGAAACTAATGAATATCAGTGGAATTCTTCAACGTGAAAGCAACAGCTTACTGTTGCCTTATCAGCTAAATCAACAGCAGTTTTCAATTTTATTTGAAATAGCCAAAGCCAAAGAAGTACAGCAAAAGAATATGGTGAACCGTTTGCTTCTTGAAAAGGCTCATGTTTCAAAAGTGGTAAAAAAGCTGCAGATCATGGGATTGATAGATGTTATTCCATTGCCGGACGATAAACGTTCAGCCCTGTTATCGCCAACAGAAAAAGGACAAAAGCTTATTTGTGAGTGCCGGGCTGTTTTTGATGAATGGAAAAAGGAACGGCTGGATCAGTTTAGTGCCGAAGAACTTCTCCAAATTCTGGAAAGTGTTGGCAAGTTGCAAAAAGCGTTCATGAGTAAGTATTCAAAAGAGACTTAGAATGAAATATTATTCACAAAAATAAATGATTACCGAAGAACATCGAATGAAAATACAATCACTGAAACTGGTTTATTTTTCACCTACAGGGAGAACACAAGCGATTATTCAGGGGATAGCGCGCGGAATGAATCAATACACCGCAGAGCTCATCGATATTACAAAACCTGATGCAAGAAAACAACCATTACAAACGTCGGAAAATGAATTACTCATTGTTGCGGTGCCTGTATATATGGGAAGGGTTCCTGCACTTATAACAGAATGGCTGCATGCAATTAAAGCTCAAAATACGCCTGTGGTATGTGTTGCCGTTTATGGAAATCGTGAGTATGACGATGCAATACTGGAACTGAAAGATATTCTGATCCGGTGTGGATGTAAACCGGTTGCCGGTGCAGCCTATATCGGGGAACATTCTTTTTCCAATGATGAAACGCCGACAGCCAAAGGTCGTCCGGATGCAAGTGATTTGCACCATGCAGAGTCATTTGGACGGAAAATACAGGAAAAACTCAACACGATTTCATCTGTCGACCAGATTTCTGATGTAAATATACCCGGCTGCCATCCTTACCGGTGGGATGGTAAGTTATGGAATGTTGATTTTATTGCCATCAGCGATACATGTATCCAATGTGGAATTTGCGCAGAAAGGTGTCCTGTTGGTGCTGTCAGTTCTAAAAATAGTCACTTGATTGATCAGGGGAAGTGCATCACCTGTTGTGCCTGCATTAAAAACTGTCCGCAAAATGCCAGAACGATGAAGCCCGGTTTGGTCAAAGACGCTGCAATACGACTAAATAAACTCTATAAAAAGCGAAAAGAGCCGGTGTGCTTTTTATAATTTCGTAATCAGCAAAAGAGTATAGTGTATTTCTGAGAAAATATACCCGTATTGTTGATACCCATTTGATTCATCGATAATACAAGAGTAGCTGGCTGAAAATGAAGGTTTTAATTTGAAATAAAAAAGGTTTGTTCTGAGAGGAAAATCGACCGTAGACAGGAGATTGATGATGGCAGCAGAGAAAAAATATTTAGTCTTTAATACAAGCATTGGCAAAAACAAACCGGAAAACATTGTTAATGTGGATGCCGGATGCCCGTTTTGCGACAGAGAACATCTGACAGACATCTTAGCAAGTGATGGACCAATAATATTAATCAAAAATAAATATCCGGTTTTAATAGATACTCTTCAAACGGTTCTCATAGAAACAGATGAATGTAATACAGACTTGTCCTTGTATTCAAAGGATCATTTATATAGGCTCATTAGGTTTGGGGTGGAAAAATGGCAGGAAATGTCACAAAGCGGAGAATTTGCATCTGTTATTTTTTATAAAAACCATGGTCCGTATTCTGGAGGGACAATCAGGCATCCTCACATGCAAATTGTGGGTTTAAAAGAGATAGATTATACAAAAAACATAGATGTTGAAAGTTTTCGGGGTACGATTATTCATCAAAAGAATGGCGTTGAATTAAATCTTTCTCACAAACCACGAAATGGATTTTTTGAATTTAATGTGCTGCTCTCTGAGTTGAAATACTTGAATCAAATGGCTGACTACATACAACTCGTAACCCATTATTTATTGCATCATTTTCATAAGAACTGTAAAAGTTATAATTTATTCTTTTATAAGATTGATAATCAGATATTGGTAAAGATTCTTCCAAGGTTTGTTACATCCCCTTTGTTTATTGGATATTCAATTCCACAAATCTCCACGCGGGCTGCAGAAGTGGTAAAAGAGATACAAAGTATCTATTTTTCAGAAATATAAAGGAAGTTGAATCTCCATTTCGGACAAAAAAGGATGAGTATACTCTGGATTAATCACCTTAGTTCTGGAAATAATGAGGGTAGGGTTTCTACAGCTTTGTAGGAGATTGAATACCGATGATAAAGATAACAGGCAATATATTTAGGGTGATGTTTGGCGGATGGTGCTTTTTCTTACTTTTGAATGTGTGATACCTATTAGAGAAATGTAACAGTTCAATCATCCATTCCTGTTCGTATTAATAAATAGTCATATCTTGATATGAAAAGCAGACTTTGTAAAGTGTTTATAATCGTTAGTTTTGGATTTGCTATGACAAATTGTGTTCATTATAGCAAGACAAATAAAAGTTTATCAGATATTTCCAGATATAATTCGGATCTGACCGTGTTTATAAGGAATGTATATGAATGGATAGAAACGAAAGGCTCAAAGATTGATTTTGATGTTATCACTGGTAATGGTCAGAATAGAAATTACATAGGAATTGATTGGGTTAAGCATACTAAAAGGCTGGAAGAACTTAAATCAACGAATTTTTTCTCATCAGAATTTATTGATACTTACGAAAAGATAGCACATTCGATAGATAAGAGATTAAAAGATGGTTCAATTGTTTATCTTGTTGGAGAATTAGCTCCTTATGGAAATGGGACAAATCCATGGTGCAATTGTCAGGATAGTCCAGATGAATATTGGAAGAATATTATGATTATGGATATTAAAATTGCAAATGATAAAATATCTTTTGCGTGGACATGGGGTGATAATTTTGTGTATAAAGTAATGGTTAGTAAGGTTGGTGAATCCTATAAAATCAATTATTTGCAAGGATTTGACTACGCTGGTTTTTTTCGGCGTTAGAAACCATTCAATTGTAAAATACACAATGAACCTTCAATCCCACAGTCATTTAACGAAGTTACCGCACATAAAACGCACCTGATAAGCCTGTTAAATTGAAAAAATAACAACTGGAAAATTGATGATGAACAATACCGATATGATAAAATTACGACTGGCTGCTCAACAACTTGCCGGCACTGTATGCAAAACACCCCGGGAAATTGTTCGTTGTTTTGGCGCAATGCAGGCTCAGGATTATGCAATGGTAAAATGGGCGGTTGGATTACGGCTCGATTCTTCGGAACAGCTTGTTGAAGAAGCCATAAATAATGCTGAGGTTATCAGAACCCATATTTTGCGACCTACCTGGCATCTTGTTTCTGCAGACGATATTCACTGGATGCTTGAATTTACTGCGTCTCATGTGAAAAAAATAACATCGTCCATGTGCCGGAAGTATGATCTGGATGATAAAGCTTTAATGAAGTATTACCGGGTGATTGAAAAGTCTTTGGTGGGCAATAAACACCTTACAAGAGACGAAATAATACGGGACTTAAAAAATGATCATTCTGCACAAAATATCCGGTCATCCTTAATCATGATGTGCGCCGAACTTGAGGGGCTTGTTTGCAATGGGGTAATGCGCGGAAAACAAATTACGTATGCGTTGCTTGATGAAAGAGTCCCCCGAACAAATACATTTACGAAAGAAGAAGGATTCGCACTATTGGCAAAAAAATATTTTACCAGCCACGGACCTGCAACTTTACAAGACTTCATCTGGTGGTCGGGATTTTCAGTTTCAAATGCAAAAACAGCTTTGGAGCTAATCAAATCCGAACTTCAAACAATACAAATTGAGAATCAGGCATATTGGTTTAGTGATACAATTTTGCACAAGAGAAAGATCTCGGACAGTATTCATTTATTACCTGCATTCGACGAGTTTATAATTAGTTACAAAGACAGAACAGCTTCAATTTCACGGGATAATCAACCCAAAGCATTCACAAAAAATGGTATTTTTAACCCAATAATTGTTGTAAACGGAGAGGTTGTTGGAACCTGGAAGCGAATCATTAAAAAAGATACTGTTGTTATTGAGATAAAGCCATTTAAACAATTGGAGAATAATCAGGGAATAATCTTAGCGGCAAATTTATATGGTAAATATTTGGGTAAAACACCGGAAATTCGATAGTATGAAAGTGGTAGAAAAATACCGGAACACGAATATCACAGCCCTTAATTGCCGTTTCTTCATGTAAAAAGCTTCTCCAAAAGCAAAAATGTTGATTATGGAAAGTTTGAATGTATTCTCGCGTTCGATTGAGTGAAGCGGATTTTGTATGATGTGATTGTGTAAGTGGTTGATTACTTTGAATTTGTATTTAAACCTGCAAAAATACTACCATGCAAAAAAATAACTCAGGTTAAAATAGCTCTTTTCGCCTTGTTTTCTGTAGATTTGCAAAATTTTCAAAATACCCTCTTATGGCACAAATCATCAATGATATTTCAAGAACATTTAATGAATATTTACTGGTTCCGGGTCTTACCACAAAAGATTGTGTTCCGGACAAGATTGACTTGAAGACACCTTTGGTAAAATATTCAAAAGGAAATAATTCTGAGATAGTTTTGAATGTTCCGTTTGTCTCGGCAATCATGCAATCTGTTTCAGACGCTAATATGGCGATTGCTCTGGCAAGAAATGGTGGTCTGTCATTTGTTTTCGGGTCTCAATCAATTGAAGACCAAGTTGAAATGGTAAGGAGAGTAAAGAAGTTTAAGGCCGGTTTTGTTGTGAGCGATGCAAACTTAAAGCCAGATCAAACATTAAGAGATGTAATAGATTTAAAAAACAGAACGGGATTTTCGACGATTGGAGTAACACATGACGGAACATCGGGTGGCAAATTACTGGGAATGATCGCAAGCAGAGATTATCGTCCGAGCAGAGATAGTCTTGATAAAAAAATTCAGGATTTTATGACTCCGTTCTCAAAACTGATAACAGGAAAATATGGAATTAGCTTGGAAGAAGCAAACGACATCATTTGGGATCATAAAATAAACACGCTTCCGATCATTGATGAAAACCAATGTTTAAGATATTTCGTTTTCAGAAAAGATTACGATAATCACAAAAACAATCCGGATGAGTTACTTGATCCCCAAAAAAGATTGCGGGTTGGAGCGGGTATAAATACAAGAGATTATGCAGAACGTATTCCGAAGTTGGTAGAAGCGGGGGTTGATATTCTTTGTATTGATTCATCCGATGGATTCTCGGAATGGCAAAAGGAAACCATTAAGTTTGTTCGGGATAATTATGGCGAAAAGGTGAAAATTGGAGCCGGAAATGTTGTTGATCAGGATGGCTTTCATTATTTAGCAGATGCCGGAGCTGATTTTGTGAAAGTAGGCATCGGAGGAGGTTCTATTTGCATAACAAGGGAGCAAAAAGGTATTGGAAGAGGACAGGCTACCGCGTTAATCGAAGTTGCGAAAGCACGTGATGAGTATTTTGCAAAAAACGGGATATATATTCCGATTTGCTCGGATGGCGGCATTGTACAGGATTATCACATGGTACTTGCATTAGCCATGGGGGCTGATTTTATTATGATGGGAAGATATTTTGCAAGATTTGATGAAAGCCCTACTAAAAAATTGATCGTAGGAGGAAGCTATGTAAAAGAATATTGGGGTGAAGGTTCTAATCGTGCAAGAAACTGGCAACGATATGATATGGGAGGAGCCACATCGCTGAAATTCGAGGAAGGGGTTGACAGCTATGTTCCGTATGCCGGAAAACTAAAAGATAATCTTGACGTAACGTTAGGGAAGATAAAATCGACGATGTGCAGTTGTGGGGCTTTTTCAATCCCTGAACTTAAACAGATTGCAAAAATAACCATGGTTTCTTCAACGAGCATTATTGAGGGGGGAGCCCATGATGTAATATTGAAAGAAACAAAACGGGAAAACTAAAAGGTCTCGACACTCAATGTATAAAAAAGCTCCCGGAAAAGTATTAAATTCACTTCGGGAGCTTTTGTTTTTCGGATCGGTGAAATGGGCAAAAAGGAGAGCGTATTGTATGCAGGATAATTTGAACTACACAATGGTAAAATAAAAATAAGTATATGCATCTGTTTTCTCAGATTGGCAGAAATTAGAAATGTTGTGTATATTTGTGTGTTAGCAGTAAGCTTATGAAAATCGACCTTAACAACATAGAAAAGAGTCTGGACGCTTTCAGAAAACAAGAAAGTGAAATGGGTTTAATAATCAATCCCATTATTAATAAGTTCAACCTTGAAGACAAAGAGAAATTAGAAGTTTGTCAAATCGGAAAATTCCTTTATCGTATAAATCCTGAATTAAGAATTGCTGATAAACCTAAGCCTCCAAATCCAGACTTCATTCTTAAAATTGACAGTCAAACAATAGGACTAGAACATACTAGAATTGTTGATCCAACAAAATCTCAAAAATTTTTCTCAATTTCAAATCTGTTTGATAGCGCTGCAAAGGAATATAAATTAAATAACCCTGACAGTAGTATTTGTGCAACTTTCCGTTTGAAAAATGACAACCTAGATTTCGGACAGTGGAACAAAAAAGAACTAATCAAAACTATTAATTCCTTTGTTAATGAAGCCATCAAAGGGAATTTTCAAAACCAACCAGACTTTATTGACGAAATAGTAATAATGCCAAATAGCATTGTTTCGTTTTCATACTTGGAGAATAATTTCAAAGGAAATAAATTAACAATTGCAGACCTTAAAAAGGCAATTTCAATCAAGGAAACCAAGTTACAAAAGTATTATCGACAGTCTAATTTGATTAAGGAATTTTGGTTAGTATTAATGGTTGGTTCTTTAAATTCGGCTTCATTTGAATTAGATGAAAATGTGGACTATAGAGCCGAATCAATTTTCGACAAGGTATTTTTAATGTCTGACTTTAGTGAGAAAATTATAGAGATAAAATAAAAGCCTCCTGCTAACAGCGTATTTATTGTATTTGGGCTGATGACGCATTTGGAGTTCTTAACGCTTTTTGGTAGCTTTACTAACGAGGGACAAGAAAACGTTTCAAACTCCCAAACACAACAAATACTCAAAACGTTACCAGTATACCCTAAAACGGTAACAGATAATAAAAAAGTGAACAGAATTGACAGACTTATTGCGGTATTGACCACGTTGCAATCTAAAAAGTTTGTAACAGCTGATTATATTGCAGATAAATATGAAATCAGTTTAAGAACTGTTTACAGGGACATGAAAGCATTGGGAGAAATTGGAGTTCCTATTGACTACGAACAACAGAAAGGTTATACCATTTTGCAGGGCTTTTTCCTACCCCCTGTTTCGTTGACAAGAGATGAAGCAAGTGCACTGGTACTAATCGCAAAACTTTCAGAACGCTACGCAGATAAAACTATTCAAAAAAATGTGGCTAATGCCATAGATAAAATAAAATCGGTTTTGCGATACGTTGAAAAAGAAAAAGTTGATATTTTGCAAAACAAAATTGGGGTTTACATTTCACCTGAAGCAGAGAACAATCGGGACTATCTGACAGAAATACAAAATGCAATTGTAGACAAGCAAATACTAAAAATAAGCTACATCAACAATCAGGAAGAAAAAAGTGAAAGAGAAATTGAACCTGTTGGCATGAAGTTTTATTCCAATCAATGGCACTTAATTGCGTGGTGTTGGAAACGTAATGAATACCGTGATTTTAAAGTTTTACAAATACAGGAATTAAAAAACACATTAAAACCATTTAAGAAAGAACAGCATGTTACCCTTGAAGAATACGTTAATTTATTAATTTAAACTTTTTTAAACAGACTGACATAGGGTTGTCAGTTGGCAATTTTACCTTTGCCGAAAATATATAAGAATATGGATAAAACATACAGAAATTGCCAGAGTTGCGGGATGCCTCTGAAAAAATCGCCAAATGGAGGAGGGACAAATGCTGACGGTACTATCAGTAAAATGTATTGCGCGTATTGCTATGAAAAAGGACAATTTAAACAGCCCAACATAACTACGAAAGAAATGCAGGCATTTGTAAAAGATAAAATGAAGGAAATGGGCTTCCCTGGCTTTCTTGCAAACGTATTTTCAAAAGGTATTCTTAAATTAGAACGTTGGAAAAATCAAAAATAAATCAATAATGACGATAGACGAACTTTTAAAAGACAAGGCGATAAAGCCAAAAGAAAAAACAGAGACGATTAGTAAATGGATTTTGGATAAATCATTGCCCGTTGACGAACTAATAGCATTTGCTGAAAAACAAAAGGACCCTGCAAAAGCAACCTGCATTGAGGCAATAGAGTATGCGACTAAACAAAATCCCAGTATTGCAGACGAATGTGTACTTACATTTGTGACACAAACATTAACGGTAAAGGCACCAAGAATAAAATGGGAAAGTGCAAGAGTTATTGGAAATATTGCTCATATGTTTCCTGCTAAATTAGAAAAAGCAATTTCGAATTTACTTTCCAATACAGAGCATGAAGGAACAGTTGTTCGTTGGAGCGCTGCATTTGCTTTGGGTGAAATTTTAAAACTAAAAACAAAACACAATACTATTTTATTTTCTGCAATAGAAAATATTTGCCAAAAAGAAGAAAAAAACAGCATTAGGAAAATTTATTTGGATGCAATAAAAAAGACAAACAAATAGGGCTGCTGGTAATACATAGCGTGAATTGTTTGGATTATATTAATTACCGGATTAACCAGTAGATTTGTAATAGAGTGTACAGCATAGAAGTTCATAAGAACAGATTATACAATAAAGTGGAAACATGATTACAAAGAACAAAATAAGAGAAATTGCATTTAAAAATGGAGTTGATTTATTTGGAATTGCCTCGGTTGACAGATTTGAGAATGCACCCAAAGGATTCCATCCGAAAGATATTTATTCAAAAGCTGAAACGGTCATTGCATTTGCAATTAAACTTCCAACAGAATCTCTGTATGCGGAAAATCCTGTTCCGTTTTCTCATATGAATACATTGGCAATGCAGAAAATGGATTCGATAACGTATGACATATCTTCAGCACTTGACCAGCTGGGATTAAAAAACGTATTGATACCCACTGATGATCCATATTTATACTGGGACAATGATAAACAAGAAGGTCGTGCGATATTATCACTTAGGCACGTTGGATATTTAGCTGGATTAGGAAAACTTGGGAAAAATAATTTATTGATAAATAAGGATTTTGGAAATATGATTCAGATTGGAGCATTGCTGACTTCTGTAAAATATGACTCAGATCCCTTGGCTGATTATGAAGTTTGCCCTCCAAATTGCAGGATTTGCCTGGATATTTGCCCTCAAAATGCCTTGACGGGTGATACCGTGATTCAAAAGGAATGCAGACCAGTTTCAACATTTAAAACGCAGAAAGGGCATACAATAAAAAAGTGTTTCGAATGTAGAAAAAGATGTCCGGGAGTGTTTGGGGTAGCCATAAAATAAAAAAGCTGTGAAGCCTCGACTCCTGTGGTACTTAATTTCATCTACTGTATGTGGAACATTCTCAAGAAGTCAAAATACATATTTCTGAAGCATTGAGTTGAATTTTCAGCAGAAAGATTTATTGATACGCTGGAAGTAAAAATATTTAGACAGTTGTCGGATACAATTCTTGTTTTTTAGAAGTTGCATTCAGGAAATTCAATAATTACGGTTGTACCAACATTTTTTACTGACTCGATGGACAATGTGGCTCCGTTTTGTTCTAATAAAAGCTTTGCTATTGATAACCCCAAGCCAACTCCTTCATATTTGCGGGTATTACTACTGTCTTCCTGACTATAAGGCTGAAAAATACGACTTAAGTATTCTTCGGACATGCCAATTCCACTATCCTTAATTTTCAGCACGTACTTATCTAACTGTTTTGATAAAATTATTTTGATTCCTCCCTTTTCTGTAAATTTTATTGCATTCTCCAGCAAATCATGAAAAGCACTGCTTATTGCTACTCTATCAGCATATACTTTAGTATTGAGACAATGGTTTTCTATTTCGAAGTATAACTTTTTTTGCTTTGCGATATTGACATACTCTTCGGTTATTTTCTGAAAAATAACCGATAGTTCCAGTACTTCCGGATTTAATTCAAAATTATTGGTTTTCAGTTTTGACATTGTTACAATATGATCCATCGTGTGAGTTAAGCGTTTAGCTGAATACTCCATCATATCATAAATGTTTTTGTCATCGAATGTAAGCATTTGTGACTTACTGCTAAGTATAATATCTGCCAGACCTAATATGCCATTTAAAGGTGTTTTTACTTCATGTGATATCGTGGAAATAAATGCATCTTTCAGGCGGTTTGATTTTTCCGCCTGTTCTTTGGCTTCTTCCAAATCGTTAATGTATTGTTTAAGAGTACTAATATCTTCAATTTCTACAAATTGATAAAGAGGGTTATTATCCTTGTCTTTAATAAGTGACACAATTATTCTTGTCCATATAAAATGCCCATCTTTATGTAAATATCTTTTTTCCAGCAGGAATGAAGTTATTTGCCCGCTAACAATTTCGGAAAATTTTTTAAAACTGATACTTACATCTTCCGGATGTGTAATACAAAGGAAAGTTTTCGACATTAATTCATCCTCTGTATAACCAAGCATCGAACATAAGGTAGGATTTACTTTAATGAACTGACCTTTGGTTGAAACAAGAGCTTTGCCATTGAGTGAATTCCAGAATACAAGATCAAAACGTAAATTACTGGTAACTAATTCCGTTTCTATGCTTCGCAATTTGCTAACATCTTTGCATGCAGATACATAATTTACAGGCTCTCCTTTTTCGTTTTTTAATGCAATAATTGTTTCTTCAACGTACAGAAATTCTCCATTTTTTGCTTTATTTACGATTTCACCTTTCCAGTATCCTTTTACATTTAACGATTTCCATAGTTTTTGATAAAATTTTACATCCTGTATTCCCGATTTTAATATTCTTCCAACTAGTTGATTTTCAATATCTTTATAATTATATCCATATAGTTTTTTAAATGATGGATTTGCATATAGTATTCTCGTTTCACTGTCTGAAATAATAATTGCATCCTCTAACGAAGACAAGATATTACTGAAAATAGATACAGTTTCCGGTTTGCTAAAAAAATCTTTATTCATCGATCTTGCTAATGTAAAATATTTGTTTTTAACAAGTTATATTTATTTCAGGATGACATTCAGATGCTCAAAAGCAAATATATGTATTTTTTTTACAATTAACAAGTCTTGATATGGATTATTGATAAAAAAATTTCAGGCACATGGCTTAGGGTACTGCCCAAAAATCTGTGTAAACTCTATTTTTTGGTTTTCAAAACTCCGTGTTATCTCCCTGCTTATTTTAGCACCCAATACCAATAATAAGGAAGTTGGGAAGCTGGTGGTGGGGAGGTGAGGAAGAATTCAGGAGTTAGAAGTTTGAATACAGAAGCATCCCCGAAGAGGTCGAAGACCCTTTGGGTGGTGAAGGTTGAAAACAATTCAGGAGTTATGAGTCTGAATTTCAATCTATTCAATCAAGACTGAAAAGACTGATAAGATTGAAGAGACTAATAAGTACCTTTTCAATCACTTCAGTCCCCTCAATCCTGAAAGTGATGTAAAGAGTGGTTGGGAGATAAAGAGATTTGTTGTTTTTTTCATGAAGTTGCAGGTAGTTTAAAAACTTTATTAGTTTTACTAACCGAAAAATAACAGATGCAAATGAATAAGAATGATTTGGTTAAATATACGAAAAACCATAAATTTGTTGAAGGAATTTGCATTTCAACTAAATCGGGAATAAATGCAATTGCGTTTATGCAACCGTTACGGCCAATCTCTCCTATACCAGAGCCATTAATTTCCAAAGCTAACGTTAAGGAGAAAAGGTAAGAAAATATTGCGGAAAAGACTTTGAGGCTAAGTGTCATTTAATGAGTGTCTTCCGAAAATGTTAGTTAGAAGCTTGAAAAACGCTCCAATGAATGTTTTCTGCTATCTTGAAAATGACGATTGAAGAACAAAAAGAATTAGAACGTCATTTATACTACTAATAGTTGTAGAATACAACTAAATGTAGTCTGATTACAACTATAAGTAACTGATTTTTTTTGTTTCAGGACATATGTCAAAATACCTTTGTTTCATCATAAATTTTTAAATTACACGTATGTTAGAAACAAAAAAAATTGGCAATAAGATTGCCGAAGCACGAAAGAGAATAAATATTTCTCAAGCAGAGCTTGCTCAACAGCTATTTATTAGCTCACAGGCAGTTGGTAAATGGGAACGTGGAGAATCAATGCCAGACATTACAACATTTAATCGTCTAGCTGAGGTTCTTGGTGTTGACCTTAACTATTTTTCTGAGAATTTCCAGTCCTTAATTACCGACTTGACATCCAATGATTTATTGGAAAATCATTCCGATGAATTGTCATCGGAAAAGCAGGAGGAGAACCTTAACTGGGATATGTCAAAGTTGAATTTGGTGGATAGTGATTTTTCGGGGTTGAAGAACCTACACGAAAAGTTCAGTTCATCAAATATGCAGAATTGTCTGTTTATTGGTTCGGAAATGTCGGGGCTTCTGCTAAAAAACAATAATGTTGATAAATGTGACTTCTCAAACTCCGACATCAGTAAAAGTCATATACAGAACTCGAATTTGGCTAATAATCAATTTAATAATTGTTCACTGAAAGAAACTGAATTTACAGGGAGTTATATGCAAAACTGCGACTTTACGGGTGCTGATTTTACAGGAGCTAAAATTAAATCAGGCGGTTTAGAGAAAAATACAATTACAAATACTGTGTGGCATCGCACCACATTTACTGATACATATTTTGGCAATATTACCTTCGAAGGCACTTTGGAAGAATGCTCTTTTGAAAACTGTGGATTTAAAAAAGTTAAATTCTTAAATGCCACATTAATTAATACCTTCTTTAAAAATAACAAGAAAATGAAACAGGTTGAGTTTGTTGACTGTAAAGCCGATAAAATAACCTATGCCTTTTTGAAAAACAATTTGGCAAATCTAACAGGGATAACATTATTATCTGAATAAAGGAGGAAAAGAACAATGATACAAAATGAAATAGCAATATCAGTTCAAAATCTGATAAAATCTTTTAAACAGGTCAAAGTGTTGGAAGGAGTTGATTTCGAAGTAAAAAAAGGCAGTATTTTCGCACTGCTTGGCTCTAATGGTGCAGGAAAAACAACGATAGTTAAAATTCTCACTACTTTACTTAAACAAGACAGTGGTACCGCCATTGTAAACGGGTTTGATGTTATTTCTAATCCTGAAAAAGTCAGACAATCAATTAGTTTAACGGGGCAATTTGCAGCAGTTGACGAAATATTAACAGGAAGAGAAAATCTCATTATGATTGCCAAGTTACGGCATCTTAAAAATTATCATAAGATTGCAGATGAGCTACTTAGCCGTTTTGCCTTAATTGATGCAGCCGATCGTAGAGTCTCTACCTATTCGGGTGGAATGCGTCGCAGGCTTGATATTGCGATGAGTCTTGTTGGAAAATCTCCGCTTGTTTTCCTCGACGAGCCAACCACTGGTCTTGACCCTGAGGCTCGTATAGAGGTTTGGAATTTTATCAAAGAACTTGCAGGCAATGGCACAACGGTTTTTCTTACCACGCAATATTTGGATGAAGCAGAGCAGCTTGCCGACAGAATTGCCATTCTTCATAAGGGCACAATTATCGTAAATGACACTCTAGCAGAGCTTAAAAAACTATGCCCACCTGCAAAAATTGAATATATTGAAAAACAACCGACTCTGGAAGATATTTTTCTTGCAGTTGTTGCAAAAAAGGAGAAAAATTAAAATGGAAACTTTAAAAACATATTTTTTCGTAGATATGGGAATTATGGTTGGTCGTTCCATGCGTCATATTTTTCGTAGCATGGATACAATCATGACTGTTACCATTTCGCCAGTTGCGATTATGCTGTTGTTCGTTTTTGTCTTGGGTGGCGCAATTCGAATCGGTACAGATAATTATATTAATTACTTGTTGCCTGGCATTCTTCTGATGACCATTGCAAACGGTATCGGCTACGTATCTTATCGGTTGCTTTTGGATAAGCAACGTGGTATCTTCGAGCGTTTCCATTCTATGCCGATTGCCCGTTCATCTGCACTTTGGGGGCATGTGCTAGTCTCGTTAGTATCTAATGCGATGTCAGTTACCGTTATCATTCTTATTGCATTACTTATGGGATTTCGTTCAACGGCAGGAGTATTACCTTGGCTTACTGTAGTTGGTATCCTTGGACTGTTTACACTTGCTATGACATGGATTGCTGTAATTGCTGGTCTTTCTGCAAAATCAGCAGATAGCGCAGGTGCATTTGCCTTTGTAATTCATCTTCTACCATTCATTAGCTCAGCGTTTGTGCCAACTGATACAATGCCAAATGTGGTACGTGTTTTTGCAGAAAACCAGCCTGTAACATCAATTGTAAATGCAATACGAGCGTTACTCAATAATCAACCAGTAGGTAACGATATATGGATAGCTCTTGCATGGTGTATAGGAATAATGGTTGTTGCTTATATTTTTGCCTTGCGAGTTTATAAAAAACGATTATAATGATTATGTAAAATTAAAAAAGGCCAGCACCCAATATCGTTACCAGCAATCCCTTATAAATCGAAGCCATTAATTTCCAAGGCTAATGTTAAGAGATAAGGTAAGAAAATATTAAGGAAAAGACTTTGAAATTAAGTATCATTTAATGAGGGTCATACAAAAACGTTAATTAGAAGTAGGATACAGAGCGACAAAACAACCTATAATTTTACATGGACGTACAAGGACAAATCAAAGAGTATATTACTAGTCAACCCGAACCAAAACGCAGCGACATGCAAGAATTGCACCGGATCATTCTTGAAATAATGCCAGCATGTAAACTATGGTTCTTGGATGGTAAAAACGGTGAAAATAAAACTGTTTCTAATCCAAATATAGGATATGGACTTCACACCTTAAAATATACTGATGGAAAGAGCAGAGAATTTTATCAAATTGGAATCAGTGCAAACAAAACCGGAATATCTGTCTATATCCTTGGTATCAATGATAAGGCATTCTTAGCCAAAACGTATGGAGAAAAAATAGGCAAAGCGAGCATTACCGGGTATTGCATTAAGTTCAAAACTCTAAAAGATATAAACATCAAAATACTTGAAGCGGCAATACGATACGGGTTTGAGATGCAGAATGAAAAAAGCGGACTAATGAAGTAATTAAACTTTTAAATGCAATTGGTTATCAATGTGAAATTGCATCGGACAGACAACAAACCAGCCGCTAATAAATTAAGAATATGAGCGGTGTGCAACACCCAGCGATTATTCCAGGTTGAACGATATCTGGGCAAGCTCAGTACATTTCATTTTTTGTGTTCACTTGATATTACCGGGTGTAAATCATCCTGTAAGACGGGTTAAAAACAAGGTTCGGTTTTGATGGTGCTAAAAGAGCTGTAAAAGGGCTCTATACCTGTACCCTCGAATCCGGAAGCGCTGTACTTAAAAGTGTTAAATTCTCAGTCGATTAACCAAATTAAGCAAGGCAGATGTATATTTACACCTGTCTTGCTTTTTTATCCTTGAACTGTTATAAGGTAGTTGCGATTATCCAATATTAGCAGTCATTGTATAATAAAGTCGGTAGATAATTACGAACAATTAAAGTAATGAAAAAACGAGAATATGAATCCGGAAGTAAATTGGTTTTTTAATGAAAAAACAAAATGGCAGGACGAATACAATGCTTTACGAGATATTTTTTTGAGAAGTGAATTATCTGAAGAATTAAAATGGGGTTGTCCATGCTATACTTTGGATGGAAAAAATGTGGCATTGATTCACGGTTTCAAAGAGTATTGTGCTATACTTTTTCACAAAGGAGTATTGCTGAAAGATAAAAGCAAATTATTGATTCAGCAAACTAAAAAAGTGCAATCGGCAAGACAAATGCGTTTTACCCATTTGGATGAAATTGAGAAGAAAGAGAAAACGATTATTGCATATATCAAAGAAGCTATTGAAATTGAAAAGTTGGGATTAAAAGTAGAACTTAAAGAAACTGCCGACTACGAAATGCCAACAGAATTTAATACGGTATTGAAAGAAATGCCCGAACTGAAAAAAGCCTTTGAAGCCCTTACTCCCGGGCGACAAAGAGGCTATTTATTATTTTTCTCTTCAGCCAAACAATCCAAAACCAGAGAAAACCGAATTGAAAAATCCATCCAGAAAATTTTGGATGGGAAAGGATTAGATGATCAATAAAATTTAAAATTATGTCGTATAACAAAATTACGCCAGCCCTTTGGTATTATACGAAGGATGGAAAAATGAAGAATGTAATTGAATATTACAAGGAAATTTTTGAAGACAATTATGAAGAAGGAAGCATAACTCCTTTAGGGAAAACACCAAGTGGCTATGCCGAAATGTGCAACGTTAAGTTGTTTGGACAAGAATATTTGCTAATGACAACAGCTATTGAGCACCACAAATTCAATGATACTTTTGCAATTATGATTCATTGCGATAACCAAATGGAAATTGATAAGTATTGGAACTATTTTACCAAAGATGGCAAAGAATCTATGTGTGGTTGGTGCATCGATAAATTTGGATTACGCTGGCAAATCATTCCCAAAAATCTTGGTGAATTGATGAGTAAACCAAATGCCGGACAGGTAATGATGAAACAGAGAAAAATTGTAATTGATGAATATTTATAATAAACAATGAACCGCCAATACATAACGCAATAGCTCAAAAGCCTTTAAAGAATGTCCGATTGTATGAGAAAAGTACCGGGCTTAGTTTTTTGTCTGTTCAGTACAAACCTTAATTAATGAGAATTGTTTCTTCTTAAGAGAGAACGTTAAATGCTTTTTAAAAGTGATTTTGTAGCAAACAGTACTATCATGCCTGGCATTTAGACTCTTTGTTTGGGTTTTCTCAAGGTGCTGTATCTGGGACGTATTACTGAATACGCCTGAATACTTGGGACAAGAATGATTGGATGCAAGCATTGTCTTTTCTAAAAGCAACAGGGCTTCAATCGAATCTGAATTTTCCATGATTTAACGAGTTTTTATTTGTAAATCATGGTTTAACCGTAAATTTGAATCTTTGGTATCACCGATTATGCTTAAACAAAGGTATATACAATAAGGATTTTAGTGGTAGTTCAAACATTCAACCTCACTCAAATTTTGGTGTCGACAGACAGAAAAGTAACCCACAATCTCTTATTGAACATTACTGCGGCCATTTTCGATCAGGCTGCAATGACAAATTTCAACGACAAAAAATAGCTAAAACAGAACGATGAGAATATTATCACTTTACATTGCAACAAGTTTGGACGGGTACATCGCAAAACCAAATGAAGATCTTAGCTTTTTAAAATTAGTAGAAAAAGAAGGAGAAGATTATGGTTACGCAGAATTTACCGCAACTATTGATACCATAATTCTTGGCAGAAAAACTTACGATTGGGTACTTAGAGAAATTGGCATTTCACATTATGATAATGGTGACAGAAACGTTTATGTAATCACAAGAAACGAAAGACCAAGTGTTGGGAAAACAACATTCTACACAGGAAATTTAACTGAATTAATACAAAGGCTTAAGAAAGAAAATGGAAAAAATATTTATTGTGACGGAGGAGCAGAAATTATAAACGAACTTTTGCAAAGCGACTTGATTGACGAGTTTATTATTTCAGTTATTCCAGTATTGGTTGGTAACGGAACAAGACTATTCAAAGAGGGCAGACCCGAACAACAGCTTGAACTTGTGAATACGAGGAAATTTGATACTGGACTAATCCAAGTGCATTATCGACGAAAAAGATAGTATGAAACAAAGGTACCAAACAACAAAAGCCCGAACCGCTAACAACAGGTCATAAAACATACCGATTTCAGTGAGTTTTCGAGCGTTTGGTTTCACATCAAGTTTTGTATTGTGTGATAGTGATATAGCTCTGCAATCCGGCATGTTTTATAGTCACGACCATTTGTAATAATTATTCAGCAATACCGTAGGTCTTTGATAAATTTGAAAATACAGAATTAAATTTGATAACTTAAAAACTTAATAAAATGGAAAATAACATTGTAAAGTTGCATCGAGTTTTTGCAGCAAGCCCTGAAAAGTTATTTAAAGCATTTACTGATGCTGATGCAATGGCATCTTGGCTACCACCATATGGATTTGTTTGTAAAGTACATAGTATGGATTTAAAAGTTGGTGGAACATACAAAATGTCGTTTACAAATTTCACGACAGGCAGCAGTCATTCATTTGGAGGTGAATATTTGGAAATTATACCCAATGAACGGCTTAAATATACAGACCAATTTGATGACCCAAATTTGCCGGGGCAAATAATTACTACAATTGAATTTAAAAAGGCATTGGGTGGTACAGAGTTTTTTGCAACGCAAGAAGGAATCCCTGAAATTATACCTACTGAGATGTGCTATTTAGGTTGGCAAGAATCATTAGATAAATTAAAGCGTTTAGTAGAGCCAAATATTCCAGATGCGTAAAAAACAAAATCTACCATGGAAAATTCAAGAGTTTATAAAATGATATTTGCAAGTGTTTACCCTCACTATGTTAAAAAAGCTGAAAAGAAAGGTAAGTCTAAAAAAGAAGTTGATGAAATTATTTATTGGCTAACGGGCTATGACGAAAAAACTTTAAATAAACAATTAGACGACAAAGTTGATTTTGAAACATTTTTTAAAAATGCGCCACAGTTTAATCCAAATACAACAAAGATAACAGGTCTAATTTGTGGCTATCGTATTGAAGAGATAAGCGATGACTTGATAAAAAAAGTTAGATATTTGGATAAGATGATTGATGAATTAGCACAAGGTAAAACAATGGAAAAAATATTGAGAAAATGAAAAAACAACTACGACCAGTTCTCAAACAGAATGTTTTTAAAGTGAATAGAAACAGTTGTCCCCTGATTTCTGGTACTTTCTATTGTCAATTGCCCGTTGTTGCGCTCAACAAACTCTTTGCAAAGGCTGAGTCCAACACCGCTTCCTTTCTCGTTACAGGTTCCGTAGCCCAGTTCTTTATCAATCGAAAAAACCTTTGCAAGCTGATCCGGAGTCATTCCA
This sequence comes from Bacteroidales bacterium, assembly GCA_963667975.1. GTDB lineage: Bacteria > Bacteroidota > Bacteroidia > Bacteroidales. The sequence goes on along the minus strand of OY764079.1, from coordinate 676,323 downwards.
ATTCCATTATCCGAGATCATTAAAATTTTATGTTCGTTGTCTGTTTTCATCCAAATAGAAATGATCCCTCCGGGATTGGTAAACTTAACGGCATTTGAAACCAGATTTCGAAGAACAACCTGTAACATCATATTGTCAAAACAAACCTGATCATTCTTATTTACAGCATTATTAATGCTTATATTTTTAGATTGAATTTCGGCATGAAGAAATTCAACGGACTCGTCCACCAGCTGCTTTATCTGGCAAAACTCTGTTTTTGCGTTCACTATATTAAGCTGTGATCTTGACCATTGCAAAAGATTATCGAGTAAAAAATGAAGTTTTAGGGATGATTCATGAATATGATTTGCAACTTGTTCAAGCAGAGGGTTCTGAATAAGATTTATTTCGGTTTTTAAAACATCTGAAAATCCGATAATGGTATTTAACGGGTTTTTTATATCATGAGCAATAATGGAGAATAAACGATCTTTCATCAGGTTAATTTCACCCAGTTCTTTGGTTTTTTGCTCAATTTCAGCCTTTTGCTGACTGATTTGCAGGAAAGATTGTTTGAGTTTTCGGCGACGTTTAAGAAAAATCAATGCCCAGGCAATAAAGGAAATAATAAATGCGATCAAAAGAAGAAATATCAACCGATGACTTTTGATTACCCGGTTTTGCAATTGGTTTTCTTTTATAAGGCTTTGATTACGTAGAGTTTCTTTTTCCAGTTTATGTTTGGCTTCAAGTTCGGCAACTGCTTTCTGGCTGAGCTCATAGTAAAAATTAACACTTACGGCATTATATTTTTCAAGATAGGAGGCGGTTTTTTTAAAATCGCCTTTGCTTTTATACGCAAGTACTAAATTAAGTAATGCTTCTCTTTGATAGGGAATTATCCCTGATTTAGAGGATAATTCATAGCTTTCAAAGCAATATTTTACTGCAATATCTTCACGATTCATGAAAATATACATAGCGGCAAGATTGTTTAAAATATTGGGTCTATGAATTTCCTCTCCGGATAATTCGTTGTATTTTAGTGCAATAAGTAAATGCTTTAAGCCCAGATCAAAATGATTGAAAGAAGAGTAGCTACAGGCTTTGATATTTTCGAGACTGTAACGAAGAGCGTAATTATTCGTTTGCCCGATATACTTAAATGCAGAATCAATTAATTGTAAGGCATAAGTATAGTTTTTTTCTTCATACACCACTGCTGCCTTGCGATCATATATTTTTGCGATCTCATGTTTGTTGTCAAGTGTTTTTGCAAAATACAAAGCTCTGTCCAGGTAAAAATTTGCTTTTTTAAATTCTCCGTATGCTCTGTAATTTTCACCAATAGAACGAAGGCATTGTACAATGCGTAATTCCTCGCCTTTTGCTATCCAGTAATCGAGTACAGATAAATAAGTAAACAATGCTTCACTTAAGATGCCTTTTACTTTTAATATTTCAGCTTTTTGAAATTCAATAAGCTTGTGGAGATCCTCGCTCTGTTCTCCTTCTAATAGCCTGAAACTTCTTTTATTGTAGTTTTCTGATTTAATAAGATCAGTATTCAGATAGGCTATGCTTAAATCATTAAGAAGTAAAATTCTGTTTTGTTTACTTAACGAAGAACTTTTTAATCTTTTTTCACACTCTCGGATAAAATCAGTGTTTGCTCTTGTTTTTAGAGGAATAAAAGCAAATAAGGCAAGTACGAGTAGCAGTAATATTCTCATATATATTCCGGGATAAGGTACAAATATACGATTTACGATATCGAAAATCGTATATCGTAAAGGAAAGTTCTTTTATAAGATTATTTTTCTTTTACCCGATACCTGATTAGTATTTCTGCATTAATACATCCAATGCTTTCTTGAAGTCGTCATCCATTGATAGATATAATTCATAAAAACCGTTTTCCCGGTAAAGGTTTCGGGCAATGTATGCTTTGAGCATACCCGAAATGCGTTTTTTATTTGCCTTTGCTCCCTGGTCATTTCGTTCAACACCTTGTTCTAAAGCATATTTAATTAGTTGATTATACATATTATCATCAACATTAAATCCCTTATTAAAATCATTGAAGCTTTTAAATCGCGTAAGTTCTTTACGGTGGGTGTCGGTATAATTAAATGCAAACTGATAGATTAAGCCTTTGCCTGATAGGTTATTGTAAAACACATTGTCTTTGTTTCGTTTGTAAGGCACAAAAACATCGGGCATAATCCCGCCACCACCATACACGGTTTTCCCTTGGGGAGTATGGTATTTCAGGGAATCTGCAAACGAAACGGAGTCGGCTCCTTCCAATTCGCCAGAAAGTAAACGTTTGGTATAATCATCATAATAAGCCTGAGGATCATTTCCGTACGGGCGCTGAATACATCTTCCGGTAGGAGTATGATAACGTGCTATGGTAATTCTGGCAGCCGAACCATCGGGTAAATTAAACTGCTGCTGAACTAATCCTTTCCCAAATGAACGACGGCCAACAATTGTCCCGATATCATTATCTTGTAACGCACCAGCCAGAATTTCGCTGGCAGAAGCAGACCATTCGTCAATGATGACAACTACAGGCTTCCCTTCAAACAGGCCATCGGAAGTTGCATAAATCTTCTCCTTACGTTGATGAACACCTTCGGTATAAACAATCAGCTTTCCCTTTGGCAGAAAGTGGTCGGCAAGAGCTGTTGCAGCTCCAAGTAAGCCTCCTCCATTTCCCCGTAAATCAAGAATAAGCTTGTTCATTCCTTTTTCGTTCAACTCTTCAAGGGCTGTATAGAACTCGCTGGCTGTTGTTTCAGAGAATTTGTTGAGTTTTATATATCCGATAGTGTTGTTTACCATGAACTTGGCGTCAACACTGTAATCGGGAATTACATCACGGGTTATGGTAAAGGGGAGAAGATTTCTTATCCCTGAACGATAGATTTTTACCCGTACTTTGGTTCCTTTTTCTCCACGAAGTTTTTTAAATACCTGCTGTTCTGTGATGCCTTTGCCAGCGACAAGCGTATCATTTACCATTACAATGCGATCGCCGGCACGGATGCCAACTTTTTCAGAAGGGCCTCCGCTTACAGGATTTATGACTACAATTGTATCTTTTTCAATGGCAAACTGAACTCCGATTCCTTCAAAATTACCCTGAAGTTCTGCATTTACATCCTTCAAATCTTCAGCCGGAATATAGGCAGAGTGAGGATCTAACTTTTGCAGCATACTACTGATGGCACTTTCATAAAGCTGTTTTCCGTTAACAGTATCAACGTAATACTCTTTTAATAAGTAAATCAGATCATTGAGTTTCGAATCAGCGTTTATACTTCCTCTGTTTCCAAAGCCTGATTTTGAATTCAGATTTTGCCCAAGAAAGATACCTGCTATCAGTACAAATGCCAAAATTACGGGCAGGTAAACAATAATTCGCTTATTTTTAGGAGTATCCATAGCGTTTTCAGTGTTAAAAAAGAGTGTAAAAATAACCGTTTTATTCCATTTATATTGCGTTGTTGAAAAAGAATGATTAAAAATGAAGAGGGAATACATACGGTTTCCGGAGAAAAAAAGAAGTAAAAATTAACGTGTAAATGTTTTTCAGAATTCCCGTATCTTCGTATAAACGAATAACAAAGTTCGAAATAAAACCTGCAGGTTTATTTTAGAAAGAGAGTTTAGCCAACTGTCGAACGCGGTAGTGTCATCCTTTATCGAGCGAGTAACACACTCGCTCGATAAACAGAGCGTAGAATCACCAGAAGATCTATACAGAAACTTATAAATCAAACTTTATTCCTTGCGCGAGCGGTAGTTCTGTTCCAAAGTTGATGTTGTTTGTTTGGCGACGCATATATACTTTCCATGCGTCGGAACCTGATTCGCGCCCACCTCCGGTATCTTTTTCCCCGCCAAATGCTCCGCCGATTTCTGCTCCGGAGGTTCCGGTATTTACGTTGGCAATTCCGCAATCAGAACCAACATCCGAAATAAACCGTTCCGCTTCCCGCATATTGAGGGTGAAAATAGCAGAGGATAATCCTTGTGGAACACTGTTATTGAGGTCGATGGCTTCATCAATTGTTGTATATTTTATCAGATAAACAATAGGAGCAAAGGTTTCCTCCTGAACGATTGTAAAATGATTTTCGGCTTCACAGATAGCCGGAACCACGTAATTGCCCGATTCATACCCTTCTCCGGATAATATTTCACCACCAAACAAGATGTTCCCTCCTTCTTTTTTCACCATTTCAAGGGCATACGCAAAGTTATTTACCGAGATTTTATCAATCAACGGGCCAACTAACGTGCCTGGTTTTAATGGATCTCCAATGTGCCCGGAAATCTGCTGATATGCATTGAGCAGTTTGTCTTTTACTGTTCCATAGACGCTTTCGTGAATAATTAAACGCCGGGTAGAGGTACAACGTTGCCCGGCTGTTCCTACTGCGCCAAAGACGATGGATGGTATTGCCATTGACAAATCGGCACTTTCAGTAATAATAACCGCATTGTTTCCCCCCAACTCAAGAATGGTTTTGCCCAACCGTTTTCCAACAATGGCGGCTACCCGTTTTCCAACCTGCGACGAACCCGTTACCGAGATCAAGGGTATCCGTTTATCTTCCAGAAAATTATCGCCCAGTACCGTTGATTTGGCAATTACCAGATTGAATACTCCTTCGGGAACGTTGTTTTTATGCAAAACATTTGCAATCATTTTTTGAACAGCAATCGCACTAACCGGAGTTTTTGAGCTTGGCTTCCAGATTACTACATCTCCGGCAATCGCGGCAAGCATAGCGTTCCATGCCCATACGGCAACTGGAAAATTAAATGAAGTAATGATTCCGACAACTCCTAAGGGCAGATACTGATCCATCATACGATGATTTTTGCGTTCAGAATGAAGCGTAAACCCGTTTAACAGTCGCGACTGACCTACGGCAAAATCGCAAATGTCAATCATTTCCTGTACTTCGCCTAAACCTTCCTGGTAAATTTTCCCCATTTCGAGCGAAACCAGATAGGCCAGATCTTCTTTATTTGCACGTAATATCTCACCAATCTGACGAACAACTTCTCCACGTTGAGGTGCCGGAGTTTCTCTCCAGAGCTTAAAAGCTTCGGAAGCTTTATTTATTACCGTTTCATATTCTTCAATGTTGGCATTACGAATCTCTGCAATATTCGATAAATCAACAGGAGAGGAAGAATTGGTTACAGTTCCATTGCCTTTTAACCAAAAAGCTCCAGTTGATACTCCTGAATTGACTTTTTCGATTCTTAATCGTGATAATATTTCCGGATGATTATAGATTTCTGAATTCATAGATTTTAAAATGTTCTAAGTTTCAGAAGATAACAGGAAGACAACCGTAAAGGTTCAATCACATTGGAACAGAGAATACTCTTTTTTGGGTTTTACACCGGCTTGAATCGCCCAAACCGTTCACTTTTCTTTTTGATAAGCAAACGAAGTCCAATCAACATAAATCCTGTGCTGAATATTGCTAACGAAATGTTTAATAATTGATTTTCTGTGATTGACTGACTGGTATCTGTAATATCCGTACCGAAAAAATAAACAGCACCGACACTCATGGCATTATTCAGAAAATGTGCCGCGATGGGGACCCATAGGTTGCCGGAATAGACAAAAAGATAACCCAGTAAAACGCCTAAAATAATACGTGGAAAGAATCCGTAAAACTGAAAATGGATTAAGCTGAATAAGATTCCTGTAAGCCATATTGCAACATGAGCGTTTTTAAACCACCGTTTCAGCTCTTTTTGTATTACACCTCTGAACAACCACTCTTCGCCAATAGCAGGGATCACGGCAATGAGTAAAAGATTATACAGAAAACCGATAAAACTGTTTGTTTTCAGAAATGCAGTTGTTAAACGGCCTATACTCTCTTCTGTACTACGGATTGCATTTTCCAGATTTTGCATAGAATCGGGAAGATGCAGATTCGAATTCCATTCAGAAACCAGTGATACAAGGGGTTGAACAAGAATAATGATGAGTAATCCCAATGCGATTTGTTTTATGGAAGGAAAAGAAGATGAACGTGCTACAGATACCGGACGACGGTAAAACAGCCACATAAAAATAAAGGCAGGGATAAAAAACATACTCATATGTGAAACTAACTGGAAGTATTTTAATATGAGCACATCTTCGGAACCGAGGCTGGCATTTTGGTTTACAACAATATTTATTTTTTCGCCAAAGATCAGATAACCACCTATATATCCCAAAAATCCGAATATTAATACGGAGATAATTATAATCAAAATCAATGCAAATAATCTGTAAAGTGGATTCTTTCCGGAGAGTAGTATTCTGTTCATCGCTTAAATTCCTTTAGCTACAAAAGTATGCAGATCCATTCCGTAAACCAAAAAATTGATTCGGAATCTAAAGATTGATTAATTTTGTAAAGATGTTGTTTTAAAACAGTATAGGTTTATATTGCTTATTTACAGATGAATAAGTATGTAAAGACTGTGTTTCTATACTGGCATCGAAATTGTAATACGAAGAGAGTAAATTAAAAAATAATTACCATGAAACGAAAAATAGCGTTCCGGTTAATAACAGTATTTATCGTCGGTATAAGCTTTGCAGCATGCCAAAAAGAGGATGAAAATACAACGGAAGAAATTACCCGCGACAAATATGTAGGAACCTGGGCGGCGAATGAAACTCCTGTTGCAAAGCAAACCTGGGAAAGTATAATAACCATTGATGCAGCAAGTAGCAACAAAATCAAAGTCTCAAAATTTGCCAATCTGGCCGGAAATGCTTTGGTAATTGTAAGTGGAATGAATCTCACTATTCCTGCTCAATCAATCAATGGAAATGAAATAGAAGGAACTGGTAAGTACCAGAACAGCAACCTGATTACCTGGAGCTACTCTGTAAATGATGGTGCAGACATTAAATATTATACGGCAATTTATAACAGAAAATAAAACAAAATAAGCAACCTTTTAACAGGTCGGCTGTCTTATCAACAGACTTTTAAAAGGCGTCCATAGCTTTAAGAAAGTTTAAATGTAAGTGTCCTGAGAATCATCTTTGCAGATTTGGGGTTATTTCTGATATATTTTTGATTCTTAAGCATTTAAAAATCCCTTTTTATTTTTTTCCAAAAAAACAGACCTTATTGCGTAATCAATAAGGTCTGTTTTTTATGGATTCAAATTTTGAAATGCTGTACCTTTGTTCAAAAATCTGACAGTGAAGCCTGTTAAAGTTCCTCATTTTATTCAATTTTTCTCAAAACGATGGTTACTTTGGAATATTCCTGTTTCCGGAAAGAAACTCTACCTTACCTTTGATGATGGTCCTGTGCCGGAAGTAACTCCCAAGGTACTCGAAATTTTGGAAAAATATAAAGTAAAAGCAACGTTTTTTTGTGTTGGAGAGAATGTCCAGAAACATCCGGAACTTTTTCAGCAGCTCAAAGAACATGGGCATAGTGTTGGAAATCATACATTTCACCATGTAAAAGGCTGGAAAACAAATACAAATGAGTACTTACGTGAAGTAGCCTTATGTAATATGCAGGTTAATAGTGTATTGTTTCGCCCGCCGCATGGTCAGATTACTCCTTTTCAAATTCAAAAAGTCAGGAAATCCGGATATAAAATTGTAATGTGGAGCATCCTCTCCTGCGACTTTCAACAAGAAATAAGCCCGGAACAATGCATCCAAAATGTATTGAAAAATGTAAAGCCTGGTCATATTATCGTATTTCACGACAGCATTAAAGCGCAAAAAAATATGTTACCCGCCTTAGATGCGTGTTTGAAAGAGCTTTTAAATCAGGGATATTGCTTTGAAATATTTAAAAATCAGTTTTTTCCCAGATAATTTTCTTTCCGAAACCGAGTCTGTTATCAGTCATTTTTATAAAGTCGGGAGAAAATCCCCAAAAATGAGTCTTCATTACAATGGCGTATGGAAAGCGTTTCAGGTATGCCTTTCTGCCAATTTCTAATTCATTGTTTTCCAGTTCAAAAACATCTCCTGTAAATTGTATTCCTCTGATTTTTCCAATGATTTTGGTCTCTAAAGCAATAGTTCCGGCAGCTCTTTTCTGAACTTTAAGATATGATGCATGACGTGTTTCCGGGTCGGACGTAAAGATAAACATTTGCAGATCATCACTCCACGTGTAAAAACAACTGGCTGTATAAGGTTCGTTTTTGTGGCAGGTAGCCAATGTGAGTACATGGTGCCTGGAAACGAATTTTAGAATTCGGGGATCGATAGGATTCATAATTTACCGGCTGCGAAAAAACATGTTTAAGGCAATGAGCATCAGTGAAATAGAAAAGATCTGTTTCATGGTTTTCTGCGAGAGATTAAGCGATATTTTCGAACCGAAATATCCTCCAATGAAAAAAGCGGCTGCAATAACCATGGCATATTTCATGTTTACCTGTCCTGCTTTGTAGTAGTTATACACGGCAAGTAATCCTACCGGAGGAAGCATTACTGCTAAGCTGGCTCCCTGTGCTTGTTGCTGGGTCATTCCCAGAAAATACACCATCGCCGGAATCATAATTACTCCGCCTCCCAACCCAACCATACCGCCAAATATTCCTGCACCCAACCCAATAAGGATCAGAATGAAAATCGTTGTTGTATCCATATTTTTCATATTCTTAAAAATCAAGACAAAGAGAGAAATAAAACACTGATTCACCAATTTTGCCATTTTCGACACCCCAGGCCCAATCGGCTCGCATAAAATAACCCAGTAAACGTGAACGTAATCCAAAGCCGTAACCTGCTACAATTGGATTCAGCTCTTTTTCCAGAATAATTGTAACTGGGTTTCCGGAGATTATCTTGCGGTAAAACGCATTGTCTTTTGACCATGGATCCCAGCCATTCCACGCTGTTCCAAGATCACCAAAGCCTACAATCTGAAAATTGTTCAGAAAATCGGAACGGATAGGACGGCGAGAAAAATATTTAAATACAGGAAAACGTAATTCGCTATTAATTACTGCAAAATTATTTCCATTACGAATATTCTGGGTAAATCCGCGCATATTCGTTGCAAGCGTTTGGAATGCATAGTTTTGTGAATAATCGATACCAATATCGTTGTTGAATTTCGGGAAAAGCCAGGTATCAACGCCTCCCAGATAGTAAATTAATTTGTTTTTCCCGAAAGAACTGCTGGCTGCAAAGCGATTAGCCCAGATAAAGCTACGGTGTATTCGTTGATAATTGCGATAGTCAAACCCAACAACAACCAGATTTCCCTGATTATCATTCAATTTCTGATAATATTCACCCCAAACTTTAGAACGGGTTCCTAAAAAGAGATTCAACCCCAGCGAACGGGTATTATCATACACTAACTCACCTTTCATACTTGCCCAGTAATTCTGGATATCAGGCTCTTTGAGCGTAATTAAATCTGTTGACTGAAATATTTCACGGTCGTAACGGAATGTTCCGGTTAACCGGCTACTGAATACCGGTGAAAAAGGATAGCGTAATATATAGATTGCCTGATGCGTAAGCTGCTTTGATGTGTAGTAGTAACTGTAATTATCAATGCTTTGACGATGAAGAATGATCTGATGGTCTAATCGTTTTTTTAGGTTTTCAAAACTGACCAGGTATTCTGTATTATCGAAATTAAAAGAAAAACGGATTCCACCCACGATGCGATAATCTTCTAATAAATCTGTTAATCCGAATTTTATCAATGCATTGAAGCCTGGGTTAAGGTAAATAGGTGTTCCTCCTCCCGAAAACTGTTGATAATTTGCATTCAGGAAGCTGAAATCAACCTGAGAGGTAACTTCATCAAGGTAATATTCAACATCGTAGTTTCGGGCTTTCACGGGTTTAAAAACGGTATCTTTTAATCTTTCAGCTTCCTCTTTGTCAAAATCTCCGATTTTGATGATCGATTGCCTACGCGAAAGAACGGTTATTTCTTCATTATTACCCTTGGTTGAGTCCTTTACAACGATTATGTCTTTCCAGTGTAAATTGTAAAGCTTACGTTTGGGAATATTTCCTGTGGAGTCCTTTTCAAGAGGTTTAATGATTTCCGAAGGTTTCTGAGGTACAGGCAACGGAATCATTTTTATGAGACTATCGCGGTAAGCCGTATTCTTTAATGTGAGTTTTTTTAGTTCATTGGCTTGCAAAAGGTCAGTTAAAACCATCTGATAACCGCCTTTCGAATAAAAAATTTCTCCGATTTTTCCGGCTCTTGGGCTGATGTCCTGCTCGGATAACCCTCGGTTGTAATCGGTTACCGGAAAAGAGGTGGTGAAATAGCGATAGTGTACAGCGGTGTCGATAAATGCAATGGTACTGTCGACACGTGCCAGATAACGATTGCTGATTCCGTTTTCATCACTCAGAAAGCTCAGATAATTCTTTTGATATTCGGAAGGGTAACGCTCATCGACCTTTTCGGTATTTGTAACGCGTTGCAGTATGTTACTTTTCTTTGCAAGATCATAAATAAAGATGTCGTGATTTTTATTCAGTTTTCGTGCTTCAACTTCATCCGCAAATTGAATGGTGTCTGTGATACGGTTTGAACTGAAAATCAATTGTCGCGACTGATTGATGAAGCGTGGATTTGCATCATCAAACATATCTTTTGTAATTTGTTGGAATGTTCGGGAAGAGAGATTGTAAATGTAAATGTCGGATTGCCCGTTCTGTACGGCCGACATTGCCATAAGCAAACCATTGTGCGAGTAAGAGATATCCAGTACTTTATTTACATACTGCAAAAGGATTTTATCAAATTTTCGTTCGTTAATATTATACAGAAGCAGGTAGAGCATTCCTTTCTCTTCCGTAACAATTGCAAGGATTTCACCCATTGGATGCCATGCAATTACCGGATAAGAATAATCAGTTTTATCATCCAGTCTGTGGCCGAATTTCATGATTCGGCGGGCTTTGTTCCGCTCGGCATCGTAGAGCCATATTTTTACCTGTCCCGATTCATTCGAGATCCATGCCGCATGTTTCCCGTCCGAACTTAATCGTAAACGCTGATAAATCCGTTGGTTTTTAATCTTTCGGATCAGAGGTTTGGTTTCCTGTTTCCGGCGGTTGGCTTCGTCGTCGATGTATTTATTTTGATAAAATTCGAGCCAGCGGGCAATTACTTCTTTGTAATTCATTCCCAACACATATACAAAGCCATTTTCGATACTTCGGCTCATACGCGACATATAAACAATGTTTGAAACCATGGAAGCACCATATTCTTCCTCGATAAATTTCCAGAAAGAGTGTCCTGCATAAATTGCATCTTCGCCACTTAAGCGGTAGAAGTCTTTGTAACGCCCCGAGAGAATTCCATCGCGAACTTTGTTGTCGATATCACTGCTCCAGTCTTCAGATATATAGGAAATTAATCCTTCCTGATACCAAGGTGGAAGGTTGAAGAGCGCGGTATTTTTTATTTGTGAAGGAAGTGTTGTTCCGTATGTCATCTGGTTGTAAACCACGCTTGCAATTCCGCCACGAATCTGTTTTTCGAAATCGCTGTAACTACCCTGAAAATAGAGAAATACCTTATTGCCGTTTATTCGGGTTATCCCGCCGGTGTTATAGCTTTCATCACTAACGTAGCCAATATTACTTTGCTTAAAATCGTTCAGGCTGTTAAATACAACAAACTGAAGCTTATCTTCCAGTTCAACTTCAAACTTATTTTCAATCTCTTTAAGGTTTTTAAGCACATAACCTGCAGTGTAATTGGCATAATTCTTCCCTCCGGTATAGAAATAAACGTCAAATTTATCGTAACGGTAATAGGTCCAGAAATAGTTTGCATACTGCACCCTGCTCTTCCCAAACGTAAGTTGAGATCCGTTATAAAACTGAGCTTCAGAGCCAAGTGTAATCCATACAAGCAAAATAATCAGGATAAATCTGACATTACTGAGCTTGGCGATTATGTTTTGAAAACGAACGAACATAGCAGGGATTAAAAATGCTAAATTACGTAAATTTCAAGTTGTGTTAGAAAACACCGGAGAAACCTGAACGTAAAATACCAGAAACAGATAACGAAAAGAATAACGTAATGTTTTGTGGAAAAGAGAATTGATCGGAAAAGAAAAAGTTAAAAATGGGTGAAAAAAAGAAGTGTAAAACAAAATAGAAATTGGGTAGAAGATTGAGGTTCTAGTCAATAAAAAATTAGATATTACAGATATATTCAGATATTTAACAAGAGGCAGTTGTTTAAATCATTAGTAAACAAATAATTAAGCTGGAGATAGCAAGATGGTAAATTATGTTTGTTGTCTCTTCTCTAAAAGTAGAAATAATCTGCCAAGCTAATTTAGGACAAGTTTATTCTGTTCGGGACGTCGTATTTTAAGTTAATACATATTTTCAGGAGCTTTCTACCATACATTAATATTTTTTAACGCCCAAACAGGACATTTTGGCATATATTTTGTCGAAATGGCAGTCGATTGTGTAACTTTGCTGTTTAATTATCGTTTTACTCACCTATGATGGATATCCAGTCAATAAAACTACGATTTGGAATAATCGGTAACTCCCCGCTCCTCGATCGTGCAATTGATATTGCCCGCCAGGTGGCTCCTACAGATATTTCTGTTTTAATCACGGGCGAAAGTGGTACCGGAAAAGAATTTTTTCCTAAAATTATCCACCAACTAAGTGTACGCAAGCATGGTCCTTATATTGCGGTAAATTGTGGTGCAATTCCTGAAGGGACTATTGATTCGGAGCTTTTTGGTCACGAAAAAGGTTCGTTTACCGGAGCGCACGAAACCCGGAAAGGATATTTTGAAGTGGTTGAAGGAGGAACTATTTTTCTGGATGAAGTAGCAGAGCTTCCACTTTCGACTCAGGTTCGTCTGCTACGTGTTCTTGAAAGTGGAGAATTTATGAAAGTAGGCTCTTCCAAGGTTCAGAAAGCCAATGTTCGTGTGGTGGCAGCTACCAATGTGGATATTCCTGATGCAATCAACAAAGGAAAGTTTCGCGAAGATCTTTATTATCGTTTAAATACAGTGCCAATTCGTATTCCGGCTTTACGCGACCGTAAAGATGATATCGAACTGCTTTTCAGAAAGTTTGCTGTCGATTTTGCAGAAAAATATCGTATGCCGGCGCTTCAGCTTACGGATGATGCCCGCCAACTGCTGGCAAAATACTCGTGGAAAGGGAATATCCGCCAGTTGAAAAATATTACTGAGCAAATTTCAATTATAGAAAATGAGCGGGTCATTACTCTTGAAACGCTTCAGCACTATTTGCCTGATACGTATGTACGTGAGCTTCCGGTTTTGTATGATAAAAATTTATCTGAAAACCAAAGTATGTCAGAGAGGGAGATTCTTTACAAAATTCTCTTTGATATGCGGAAAGATATCAGCGATCTGAAAAAGGCTCTTGCAGAGGTAATTCATACAGGGACAACGACCTCCGATATAATTCAGCCGGCAGTTACAAGTACGGCATTGAGTCCGCTTTATCCTGAATTTAACCCAATCGCAGAAAAGGCTGCGTTTACAATACATGCACCGGAACAGGTAACTGATCCGGAAGAAGACGAATCTTTTTCTGACTCGGAAGTTGTAGATGACATCCTTTCGCTCGAAAAGCGTGAGAAAGAGATTATTCAGAAAGCACTTGAAAAACACAAGGGTCGTCGTAAAAATGCGGCACTCGAACTGGGTATTTCCGAACGGACTCTCTATCGGAAAATCAAAGAATATGAAATTGAAATAAATGTATAAACCTTAAACGTTCTGAATTATGAAAATGAAAAATATCCTTTTGGGAATAGTAATGATGCTAATGTTTGCATCGGCAACTGTTTTCGGACAAATAATTCCGAATAGCGGTTTTGAAAACTGGACTGACAGTATGACAGCACCCGGTTGGAATTCTCTGAAACAAAATTTTGGAATTATCGTCTTTTCGAGCATCAAACGTACTACAGATGCACATAGTGGATCTTTTGCCGCAAAGTTTCGCACGGAAACAATTCCTGTTATAAATCAAACAATCCCAGGTTTTGCAAATCTTGGTGGATTTAGTTTAACCGATCAGGAATTCTATGGCGGAGTCCCGGCTAATGGACAAAAACCTACGAAGCTAAAAGGCTGGTTTAAATACTCAACCGTGGGAACCGACAGCGTTGGAATTGGTGTATTCTGTAAGAAATACAACTCATTAACCAGCTCATCGGACGAAGTCGGATTTGGGGGTATTCAGGTAGCAGGAACCCAAAACGGTTATCTCTACTTTGAATTTCCAATAGATTATTATACCCCTGGGGTTATGCCTGATACCGTGGACATTATACTTTCATCAGCCACCTCAGAAACTCCACAGGCGGGAAGTGTGTTATTTGTTGATGACCTTTCCTTCGATTTTGCTGTTGGAATTGCTCAGGCAGATTTGAATACCACTTCATGGAGTGTTTCACCCAATCCCGTAAAAGAATATATGCGTATAAATTCATCAGATTCGCGTGAGTTCCGGTTGGAAATATTTAATGCGTTGGGAGTGAAAGTAATGAGTAAAGAGAAAGTACTGAGTGGTGAAAAAGTTAACCTTAAAATACTCTATAAAGGATTTTACTTTGTAACCTTGCATTCCGAAGGGGCTAAACGTACATTTAAAATAGTAGTAAGCGAATAATTCAATTTTTGAAATTATTCTGCTGAATTCGAGAAGTTTAAGCTATGAAACAGAAGATTTTTTCGAGTATATTCCTGATAATTATTGCCACGACCTTTAGCGGTTGTGGCATTTATTCTTTTAGCGGAGCATCTATTTCTCCCGATACAAAAACCATCTCCATTCATTATTTTCCAAACAGGGCGAGTATTGTACAACCATCGCTTAGTCAATCGTTTACTGAGGCTTTGCGCGACAAATTTATGTCACAAACCCGCCTTGATCTGGTAGCTGATGATGGCGATTTGGATATTAGCGGCGAAATTGTTTCATATTCAACTCAACCTGTGGCAATTCAGGGGAATGACGCTGCGGCATTAAACAGGTTAACCATCACGGTAAAGGTAAAGTTTATCAATCAGAAAGATCCAAAACAAAACTTCGAAACACCTTTATCCCGCTTTGCACAATATGAAAGCAGCCGGAATTTAAAAGAAGTGGAAGATCAGTTAATCAAGCAGATAAATATAGAGCTGGTAGAAGATATCTTTAACCGGACGGTTGTTAATTGGTAGAAGATCAGTTTGTTATTATAACTCTTTGTAGTTCAATTCTAAAATAGTACTTTTGTACAGTAAAACCCGCAAACAGTGTTCTCTTTAAACGATTTATTCCGCTTTTTAAATCTGGAAGATACCCCTGTTGAAAAACGAGAGGAGGAACTGGAACGCATTTCCGGTAATTATCCTTTCTTTTTCCTGCCAAAGCTTGCATTATTGCTTCAATATAAACAGGAAGGTAATTTAGAGTATGAAACCCAAGTGTTTAAAACTTCGATTTACTCAACAAACAGAGCATACCTTAAATTTCTGGTCGAAAATATTGAGCTAGAGCAGAATTCAAATTCTCCGGTTAATGAGCCTACATTGCCGGTGGTTGAAACAATTGTGATTCCATCAGTTACAGCATTGAACGAATCAAGCTTACCTGACGAAAATACGGTACGGGAAGAATCTGTTCAGGATTTGCCTTTTTTTGCAGAGCAGGAAGATGCGAGCCTGGATATAGCAGAAGAAGAATCTGTTCAAGAAGTTAAATCTATCCTTCCGTTTTTGGAGATTCCGGAAGAGATTAAACGCAAACTCCCGGATGAAGATGTACTATTGTCGGAATTAGAAACGGCTGAACCTGCGCACAATCCATCCTCTGACACTCAGGTTGATTGGAAAAAACAGCTTATTGATCGTTTTATTGAGATAAATCCACAGGTTTCCCGACCCGATCCAAAGAAGGACCTGCCTCAGATTCTGGAACCGGAAGAAAATGTTCAGTCAGATGATACTCTTGTAAGTGAAACATTAGCAGTTATTTATGTAAAACAAAAACATTATTCACTGGCAATTAATGTCTACAAGAAATTATGTTTGAAATTTCCCGAAAAAAGTAGTTACTTTGCAAGCCAAATTGAAGAGCTTGAAAAACTGAATGATAAACTTTAAAATTAATAAATAAATGAGCTTCTACGGAATTATTCTTGCGTTGATTATTATTGTCTGCATTTTGTTGGCTTTAATTGTATTAGTTCAAAATCCAAAAGGAGGCGGATTATCCTCAACTTTTGCCGGATCAAACCAGGTAATGGGGGTTCGTCGTACCGCAGATTTTTTAGAAAAAGCAACTTGGACACTTGCAATTGCATTATTGGTATTAAGTTTTGTTTCTGTATTCTCGATTCCACGTGGTAATAATACGGAAGCCAGCGAAAGCCTCAAAACTGAACAAACTGCTCCTGCAAACAATAGTCCGATGAAACAAACTGCTCAGCCACAACAACAACAGCAACCGCAGCAAACACAACCACAACAATAAGTGGTTTGAAAAGATAGTCATGAAAATATGTCAGAATGGCAGTCCATTCTGACATATTTTTTTTATCCTGTCAGGTCGTCAGTTTTGTTTTCCAGGTTTTGTTTCTGTAAAAACAAAGAAGCTTCTGTGCTAAATGATAGATAATAAGCTATTTAATTATGGCCTGATGTGTATGAAAGCCTGAATAAATGAACTGACACAAGCTTTTTTGGCACATTTTGTGCAAGCACAGGGCAGAATTCATAAAAAACAACAATAGATATTGTCAAACTTAAATTCTTACAATTATGGCAAATGTCAACATTAAACCATTAGCTGACCGTGTGGTGGTAGAACCAGCACAAGCCGAACAAAAAACTTCAGGTGGAATCATTATTCCTGATACTGCAAAAGAAAAACCACAAAGAGGAACTGTAGTTGCTGTAGGTTGTGGAAAAAAAGATGAACCCATGACTGTGAAAGTTGGTGATACTGTACTGTATGGAAAATATTCAGGTACAGAAATCAATATCGACGGAGCTGATTATCTTATCATGAAAGAAAGCGATATTTACGCAATAATCTAATGGGTTAAGAAAGTTCAACAATTTAAAAAACACAAAACAATGGCAAAAGAAATTATATTTAATACAGAAGCAAGAGATCGCTTAAAAAAAGGTGTTGACGCATTATCAAATGCAGTAAAAGTAACCTTAGGACCGAAAGGTCGTAATGTTATTGTGGATAAAAAATTTGGGGCTCCCCATATTACTAAGGATGGTGTTTCGGTTGCGAAAGAAATCGAATTAAAAGATGCGATCGAAAATATGGGTGCTCAAATGGTGAAAGAAGTAGCTTCAAAAACGGCAGATGTAGCTGGTGACGGTACTACTACTGCAACTGTTCTGGCTCAGGCAATCATCACTACTGGATTGAAAAACGTTACCGCAGGTGCTAACCCGATGGATCTGAAACGTGGGATCGACAAAGCCGTGGAAGCGATTGTAAACGACCTGAAGAAACAATCAATAGAAGTTGGCGACAGCAACGAAAAAATACAACAGGTAGCAACAATTTCAGCAAACAACGATAATTTTATCGGTAAAATGATTGCTGAAGCGATGGAAAAAGTGAAAAAAGAAGGAGTTATCACGATCGAAGAAGCAAAAGGTACTGAAACTCATGTAAAAGTGGTTGAAGGGATGCAGTTCGACCGTGGTTATATCTCTCCTTACTTTGTTACCGATACCGAAAAAATGGAAGCGGTTCTCGACAATCCTTTCGTCCTGATTTACGACAAGAAAATCAGTATGATGAAAGATTTTCTTCCAATTCTGGAAAAAGCAGTTCAAACAGGTCGTCCATTATTAATTATTGCTGAAGATCTTGAAGGCGAAGCATTGGCAACGTTGGTTGTAAACCGTTTACGTGGTTCCTTGAAAATTGCAGCTGTAAAAGCTCCTGGTTTTGGCGACCGTCGTAAAGAAATGCTCGAAGATATTGCAATTCTTACGGGTGGTACCGTTATTTCAGAAGAAAAAGGTTTCAAACTTGAAGATGCTGAATTAACATACTTAGGTCAGGCTGAAAAAATTACGATTGATAAAGATAATACTACGATTGTGAATGGTCGTGGCGAAAAAGCTTCTATTGAAGGCCGCATTGGCATGATCAAATCACAAATTGAAAAAACTACTTCTGATTACGACCGTGAAAAATTACAGGAACGTCTGGCTAAAATGGCAGGTGGTGTAGCTGTAATTTATGTAGGCGCTGCCAGTGAAGTAGAAATGAAAGAAAAGAAAGACCGCTTTGACGATGCACTCCACGCAACCCGTGCAGCTATCGAAGAAGGAATTATTCCAGGAGGTGGCATTGGCTACATCCGCGCAATTGATGCACTCAATGATCTCAAAGGTGATAATGAAGATGAAACAACAGGGATTGCTATTGTTCGTCGCGCTTTAGAAGAACCACTTCGTATGATTGTTGAAAACGCCGGAATCGAAGGTTCTATCGTTGTAAACAAAGTAAAAGAAGGAAAAGCTGACTTCGGTTTCAATGCCCGTACCGAGACTTATGAAAACCTTTACGCTGCAGGTGTAATCGACCCAACAAAAGTTGCACGTGTTGCCCTTGAAAATGCTGCTTCTATTGCAGGGATGCTTTTGACAACCGAATGCGTTTTAGCCGATATAAAAGAAGATAAACCAGCTATGCCTCCAATGCCAGGTGGTATGGACGGGATGTATTAATCAATGCAAAAACTTTAAAGAAGAAAAAGCCCTGACGTTTTGTCGGGGCTTTTTTTGTACAGTAAAACGGCCTTTCATCGTCCAAAATCAATCTTTTATCGTTGCAGAATGATTCTCCTTTTGATTTCAGCGGGTGAAAAAAGAGGTATAACAGGTAGTAAAGGCATCAGATATAAATAATTTTTCATCGGTAAATACCACATTTACTTTTGATTTCTTATTTATAAGAAGAGAAATGATGAAAACCAAACAATGTATGATGACTCTGAAAAATGCGCTTCGCGCCACTTTTTTTATTACCGCAATGACCATTCTTAGTCTGACTGCGTCAGCCATCGGGCCGGAAGGATCTGCCCCGAAAGGAACAATTAAAGGAACAATAACGGATTCGTTGGCAAAAAGTCCGATTGAATATGCCAGCATTGCGTTGTACAGATTGCCGGATTCGGCGCTTGTTACCGGAACTATTTCCAATGCATCCGGAAGATTTGAAATCAATGCTATTCCGGATGGAAATTACTATCTGCTCATAAATTTCATGGGATTCGAAAAGAAACGAATCGCTCCCTTAACTCTTGATGCAGGTAAACGCAATCTGGAGTTATCCGGAATATCGCTGAAACCAACTACTGCTCAGCTTCAGGGAGCCGAAATCACTGCTGAAAAACGCAATATAGAATATCGTATCGATAAGAAGGTAATCAATGCCAGTCAGCAAATAACTTCGGCGGGTGGAAATGCACTGGATCTGCTTCGCAATACCCCTTCAATTACTGTTGATATGAACGATAATGTGAGTCTTCGCGGAAATCAGGGTTTTACACTTCTGATTGATGGCAAACCAACGGTATTACAAACTACTGATGCTTTGCGACAACTTCCGGCATCGAGTATTGACAATATCGAAATAGTAACGAATCCGTCAGCAAATCAGGAAGCACAGGGGAATGCAGGAATCATCAATATTATTCTCAAAAAAGAAAAGAGAATTGGCATTGGAGGCATTGTAAATCTTTCCGTTGGAACACGTGGAAAAGAATCGGCAGATGCATCTTTCAGCCGTCAAGTAAAGAAATTCAATTTTACAGGAGGTGTAAGATATAATCATCGGAATATGCCACAAACCATGACGGCAACCCGTGAAAATTATCTGGCTGATTCAACTGTTTTCATGAATCAGGATATGGACAGAGGGTTGGATAGCCGTAATGCAGGGCTTAGTTTTGGTTTCGACTGGGATTATAATCCGAAAAGCACATTTTCAACATCCTTTAATTATGGAGGTTGGAGCTTTAAGCGCGACTTTGATACCCGATATGATCTCTACTCGAATGCTTCAACCATACACTCATACACGTATAACCGCGATCGCATGGAACAAAAAGGGAACTGGTATTCCGGAGCGCTGAGTTGGAAAAAGACGTTTGATTCTAAAAAGCACCAGTTGTCCTCTGTTTTTACGGTAAGCCATGTGGTTGGTAGCCGAAATACGAATACCGATGAATTTTACACATTTTCATCAGGAGAGATTAAAAATCTGCTTGGGAAAAGAAATACCGATGAAGATTTTCATCAAACTGACTGGCGTTTCAAGCTGGACTACACTCGTCCTTTTGGGGCAAGCTCGATGTTAGAAACCGGAGTTCAGTTAGGAACCCGACCCGTATTTGCAATTACGGATTATACATTGTATGATATTCCGGGACAAACATGGATGAAAGACACGCTCTATTCACATGACCTAAAGTTCCGCCATGATGTTCAGGCTGCTTATGTTACCTGGGCCGGGAAAATTTCAGAACTTGAATATAAAGTAGGCTTACGTGGTGAGTATTATTATCGCTATACATGGCTTCGTGAACATGATGAAAAAATTTCGATGTCGCAATTTGATTTGTTTCCATCTGTACATTTATCCTATAAAACCAAGAAAGAACATCAGTTTCAACTAAGTTACAGCCGCAGAACCAATCGCCCAAGCAGCAATATGCTCTTCCCGTCGCCCGACTACAGTGATGCATACACCATCAGCAAGGGTAACCCATATCTGAAACCGGAGTTTACCGACTCATGGGAATTAAACTACCTGAAGATGATCAAGAAATTTTATATCTCACTCGAAATGTTTCACCGGATAACCAATGATGGTTTCGACCAGAATATTTCGATGGATGAGAAAGGTACTTATTATCAAACCAGCACAAATACAGGTAAAACCTGGCAAAGTGGAGCAGAAGCATCTGTAAATGCCGATTTGTCTAGTAAATGGTCGATGAATATTTCCGGAAGTTATTATCATAATAAAGTAAGAACCCAGCTTGTAAGCGGACCATGGGAAAGCACCAGTTGGGATTACAATATTCGCTGGAATAATACGGTGATGATTACCAAAACTACCCGTTTTCAGACAAATTTCACTTACACCGGACCAACTCAGGAAGCTCAACGCAAAACGGATTGGATGATAAATGTAAGTGCTGCCGTTCGTCAGGATATTCTCAAGCAAAAAGCTTCACTGGTGTTGACAGTAAGCGATTTCATAGGCGATTATAACCGGTACAAATTGTATATGCGCGACCCGCGTTTCAAAGCAGATGTAAATCTGAAGCCGGAATGGCCTATAGTAATGCTCACGTTCTCGTATCGTTTTAATAATTACAAACGCCAAAAAACTGCTGTTGAAGGTTCTGATATGAATATGGGCGGAGGAATTTAGGATTGAAAGAGATTGAGGAGATTGAATGGATTGGTAATTCAATCTCCTCAATCTCTTCAGTCATCTCAGTCTTTTCAGTTACCTCAATCCCTTTTCTCCCGATAGAGTTCCAGTTTATAAAGGTTGTAATAAAGCAAATAATCTACTCCATTGTAATTGCCCGGGATTCCATCTTTTTCACCTTGCTGAATGCTTTTCTTTAAATGAAATTTATAGGAGGCAGACCATCCACTGCCTTTGGGATTAAAGCCATGACCGTAATTGTACGGACCTTCCATTGGCGCCTGATTCAATTGTGTTTCAATCAGTTTTAATATTGATTTTTTCCGAAGAGTCCGGTCATGCAATTGGTTATAATAAAGTTGATAAAAGCCTTCCCAGTCGTGAGTACTGGTTTTGCGATTAATCCCGAACCGGGTAGCGGGAATTTTCAATATACAACCAACTACCGGAATGGGTACACGCCATACATCGCCAATAGCAGCCAGCGTAGTCATCATGTGAATGTTATCAGGATTGGGACTGGGCATAAATTGTCCGAACTGAAAAAATAAATCTTGTGGATAACGGCTTAGTTTACGCAAAAAGTTATCCGTTGTATCGCCAAAAAACCTGGCTGATTTCACAAAGCCTTGGGCAAAAAACCATGCTACGCCACCCTGACTCAGTCTGAGTTTTTGTCCTTTGGGTGAAAAAATTCGCCAACGCATCGATAATGCATGCCCGTGTTTTCGGGACGAATTTCGAACATACTGAATCATTTTCAACGCAATTTCCTTTGCGATAAGATGCTCTTCACTATTTTCGGGAAGACATTTATACACCATTGCTAAGCCCATTAGTACACCAATTACTTCATCCTGGCTCATTACGTTAGGAATAGAATCGCATTCCGAAATTTGGTCAACCCAGCCGGGATGACCAGGCGGAAGGTTGCCGAAACGTCCGGTTTGAAGATTAATACGGTCGTTATGGGTCAACCCCTGATTAAAATATTCGAAGTTATTTTTCTGGTAGAGAAAATTACAGGGAACATTTTCGCGAACAAAAAAACCATCAAAAGAGTCTTTTTGTACGATTGTCCGGCTATGCGATTTATCGAGATAATTGATATATTGATAGAGCGCCTGTTTGATTTCGATTTGGGTTTTGCGGGCCATGGCTGATTTTTCTTCGAGCATTAATACTTTATATTCAGAGGCAAGCATTGCCAGATAATATCCCATATAAATGCCGTGTTGACCAAAGTTGAGGTCACTGTATCCATAATCCCAGCGGTTGCGGATTCCAGCAATCTGGCTGTTTCCCTGCTCAAATCCAGGTTTTACAAAATAAACCAGACGCTGGCGGTAATGCTCATATTTTAAGGCATTTAATGAATCGTTTTGGGCATAAATCCCTATCCCCGAAGTAAAAAATAGACAGATAATCAAACACAATTTTCTCATACGCATTAGAAGCAAATGAATGAGGCTGTATCAAAAAGCTGCAATCATAATATATTTTTCCCGACTTTCGGGACTCAATATGATAACTTATTGAGTCCCGAAAATCGGGAAAGTCTTTTTATCAAATGAGGGGGCTTTTGAGAAAGTTCCCTCTATTTTGAAGATTATTTCTTGTTAGGAAGGTCGAGACCATATCCTTTTTTGCGGTCAACAACGCGTAGGACAACGCTTAAAATTATGGCAGCAATACCAAAGCCTGCAAAAATAAGTTCCGGAACGGTATAATTGTAAGTAGCGCCTTCAACACCAGCAGCAATTTGTTCAGAAACTCCAGGATTTGAAGCCGTAAGCGCATAACCAATTAACATAGGTACGCCCCATAATCCCCAGTTTTGAATCCAGAAGATTAAACCGTATGCAGAGCCTAAGTATCTGTTTTCAACAATTTTAGGTAGTGACGGCCACATGGAAGCAGGTACTAATGAGAATGCAATACCTAAGATTACAATTGTAAATATAGCAATTGCAGAGTTAAATGTTTCAGCAGGAACGAAGGCAAAAATTAAATGAGAAATGGTTAGCAAGATTGCTCCATAAAGCATCATTTTTGCACCTAAGCCCTTTTTATCTAAGAAGAAACCAATAAAAGGAGTCAGAATCATTGCTCCGATTGGGAACATAGATACATAACGTGAAGCAACACCTTCAGCAATTCCTAATTTACTGGCTAACATTTGAGGTGCAAAACGCTGAAATGGAAAGATTGCTGAATAGAATAATACACAAAGGCCTGCAATGGCAAGGAACCCGGGATTTGTAAATATTTTACCAATATCACTGATTTTAAATTCTTCTTCAGGATCTGACGTAGTATTTAAACTTTCCTGTTTATCTAATTTAGAATCCATGAAAGTGTAAATAAAGAATGTAAGGAATCCAATACATAAGAATGCGCCACCCCAGATAAAAGCATTAGCCGGACCAGCACCATTAGATGCGAAAATTGGTGATAACCACATTACTGCAAAAACGCCTAAACGTGCCAATGCCATTTCAAGACCCATTGCTAAAGCTAATTCTTTACCCTGGAACCATTTAACGATAGTTTTTGATACGGTGATACCCGCCATTTCAACTCCAACACCAAATACAGCAAAGCCTAAACATGCAATCCATACGGTAGTTGGAAATTTCATCCAAATAAAGGTTGTTTCTGCGTCAATAGCAACAAATTTAAGTGCATATATTTTAATTAATGCTCCTGCTACCATGGTTAAACCGGCAGTAATCAATGTAAAACGGATGCCCATCTTGTCAAGGATAATCCCAGAAATGATTAAGAATCCAAAGAATACGTTAAAGAAGAATTCTTGTCCTCCATAGAATCCAAATGCATCTGAATTCCAATGGTATTGTGCTTCGAACATTGTTTTGAGTGGTGAAGCTACATCCACAAAGAAATAAGCAAAAAACATAGTAGATGAAATAAGCGCCAACGCAATCCATCTCGCAGTTTTTGAGTCTCTTAAAGATTGTTGAATTTTTTCAGTCATAATTTTTCTCTATTTGTTTTAGTTAAATTTTTTGACGAACCAGCAAAGCTAAAGATAAATCAAATACCATAAGCATAGAAATATCATGTTTTCCTTTAGATTTTAGTTTTTTCATGCTCTTTGTTTACATTCTCTTATTTTGTAATGGCTCTTAATTTATCCGGAAGACGATCATGACCTTTTACAATAGCAGGTGAGATAATGGTTTGTCCGTTCTGTTTCATAATTTTCAATCCTTTATCATGGCAGAGCATATAGTGCAGAAATGCAATTGCAACTTTCTTATTAGGTGCATTTTTGAGCATCGTAATGCCGTAAATCATAGGTTCTCCTTTTATGGTTTTTATTTTACCGGGTTTATCTCCACGGATTTCGATGGATACTTGTTTATATAAACCAGCAAGTTCTTGTTTTTTCAGATTTATAGAATCAGGAAGAATGAGATATTTTAAATGGTGTTGCTCTGCCACCGAACGATAAAGAAAAATAAAGTCAACGCTTTGAGATTCGAGTAACGAAAGCAGATCTACTTCTTTTGGACGGATGTATTCTTTGTTTTTACGTGTAAGCTTAGCGGTTAATCCTTTCTGCTTATAGAATAATTCAGAAAGTTTCATGGTCAACACTGAGCGATAGCCACAAGGGTCAGAATTAGGATCACTGCGACCATAGCTTACCTCCTTTTTTTGAAGAATTTCAAACCAGTTGTCTCGATTAATCTCGTTAGCACATCTTGATTTTTCGGTATAAACCAAACATATTTCGTTTCCGGCAAAGAGTGCATTCCAGTTTGCATAGCCGGGGATCAGCATACTATCGATAACACTGTAATCTGATGATGCCATGATATCACAAGGTTTTTGCAAATCGATGATTTTTCGAGCACATTTTACACTGCCGTCGGCTTCAAGCAGGACTTTAACATCGGGATAGGTGTGCATAAAGGAATCGGCAATTATCTTCATGGGCACCGAAAGACTGCCCGCATGAAAAATGGTGAGGTTACCACTTAATTTTTCGCTGTTGTTATTGTCGTTTTCTGGTGCTTGATTACAGGAGAAAAGAAATGCAGCACTAAGCAAAAGGAGCGTATATCTGAAAATAGTTTTCATCTTTAAGATTATTGCTCAAGGATATAAATATCGGTTATTGCTTTTACAGCGCGATCCGAGAAAAAATCACCGGCGGGAAATGCTTTAAAGATTCCATCGGTTTTGTTTCCGGGATCACACATGAGGATCACCTCTTGCTGGTCGTTGCGGTTAATTAATTCACCAAATGTATAGATAGTTCTGTACCCATCCAGTCCGATTACGGCGACCAATCCGTTGCGGAGGTTTTGTGGAGTGTGTTTTATGTATTTCAACACCAGATCTTTTAGATAAATACCTGTAAAAGGAGTTGTGCTATGTATCCCTTTTCCGCGACCGTAAAAAATGGTTTCGTAAGTGCGTTGTGCAAATTCGCGGGGTAATGCAGTAAGTTCTTCTTTTTTCTCATTACCAAGCCAGACCGTAAGCTTAGGAGCATACATCGGATCCATTCCCTTCACGGTTTTGAATGAACGTGGAAATGATTTTACCGTAATCTTAACAGGTTCGTTAAGATTACGTTCGGTAAGAAGATCATTAGCATTTACGAGTTTGAAAGATTGAGGCAAAGGCCACAACTCTTTGGTTTTGGTAGGAACAATACGTGATACTTCGGTGGCAATAATTAACTGATGAAGTTTTGCCGGGTAGTATAGTTCTCCCCAGCTGAAAATAGCTTTCTCTCCTTTTTTGTTTTCGATTTCAACATAAAGATCGATGATAGGGTTGAACTCTTTTTTGTTTTTCTTATCGAGTTTGAAGCTGTTCATAAGGTCGAATAACGAGTATCCGTCATAACGATACGCTCCCACAAAGCGATTTGTATCGCCCGAAAGTAACGCTTCCTTCACAATAACACTGTGAAGCGGTAGTCTTTTTAAGTCAACTGTTCCCGGATTGGAGATTTCTCCTGCAACTTCAATTACAGGGTTTCCCAAAAGTTTGGTTTCGGTATTATCGTAAAAATCGTTGGTGGCATCGGTAGTGTCGGCTGCTGTGCGCATATTTCCGGCCTGATTGTGTTGTTCTGGGTTACACGATAACAGCAATGCTGCTAGTGTAATAAGTAAAAATGTCTTTTTCATGGTTTATTTTATTTGGTAAATGAGCTTTGCAAAAATCATACGTCCCGGACAAACATTATTCTTGCTGTCGTAATATTTTTTGTTAAACAGATTTTGAATTTCAAAGGTTGCTGAAAAGTTGTAGATAATATCTTTCTGGAAACGAAGATCAACCACTGTATAGTCGGGATATTGTGCAGGCATAAAATATTTGTCGTCCAGCGTATTTGCGTCATTTAGCCATTGTTTTCCAATATACCGGATCACAAGACCTGAGTTCACAATTTTACTATTCCAGTAAGTAGCACACGTAATTGAATGGTCAGAAACATCGGTGAGATATTTACCATTTAAATCACTATTCCCATTTTTCTGATCAGGCGTAAATGTTTTAATTTTAGGATGGGTGTAAGCGTATGATATTGAAAATGAAATATTTTTGGATAGAGTATATCGTGTATCAAGTTCAAATCCATAAATTTCAACTTCAGTGATGTTTACCCGTTTAAATACTGGACTTGTTTTAAATCCCATATTTACTGAATCGCCTGTAGTAATATAATACATAAAATCTTCACCCAGTGAATAGTATACGGATGGTTGAATGGAGAGCTTTTCATTTGGTTTGTAATCCCAGCCCCATTCAATGTTGTAGAGATATTCAGGTTTTAGTTCAGGATTTATAACTTTAAAACCACCTTTTACCTTTCCGGAACGACACATATCATCCAAAATCGGTGGACGAAAACCTCCGGCCAGTGATACAAAAGTTCGTAAAGAAGGTTTATATGTGTATTGTACGGATAGCTTTGGACTGAATGCGATCCAGTTTTTTTCAGTAATATTCACATCTTCATATAGTTTCATATACTCTGATGAAACAGAAGGTGTTTCAACAAAAAACTGACCCTCTCTGTATGATGCCATATCCATACGTATTCCGGTAATAAATTTTAACTTTGGCGTAAACGGTACAAATTCTCCCTGAAGAAAAACACCCCCCGAGAAAAGCTTTCCTTTGTTATGGATAACATCCGATGAGGTGAGATAAATATCAGAGGCATCTACACTTCCTTGTTTTGCGTCAAGGCCTGCTACTAATGTTGTTTTGTCCGAAATTTTAAGATTCAGATTTGCCAAAACACCCATATCAACACGGGTTGACGTAACGTCGTACAATGTGTAAGTATTGTCTTTAATATATTCGTTTTGAGCCTTGTAATCTTCCTGAATGTAAAACATACTTACATTCAGTTCTCCCTTTTTCAGTTGATTGCGATAGAGGGTTTTTAGTTGCCATGTGTCGTGTTCGGTATAATTTCCAAGCTTTTCATATACCGTTTCGCCACCTCCGCGTTCATCATCATAGCGTAATATATCGAGTTCAATGGTTTGTTTTTCGTGCAGTACCAATCCTATTTTTCCGCCAATACCATGTTCTTTCAGGTAGTTGGCAACGGTATAAGGCGTTTTAAATACATCGGAAGTAGAAACATATCCGTCACTTTTTGTTCGGAAGCCGTTGAGTGTCCAGTAAAATTGGTTGGTTTCTGAAAGTGATTTACATCCTGAAAGATTTAAACCAATTCTCCATGTATTATATGTTCCGAACTCACTCCATGCTTTCATTCCGAAAGGTTTGTAAGGTTTACGGGTAATAATATTGATAACTCCACCCATAGCATTTCCTCCATACAGCGATGAAACCGGACCTTTTATTACTTCCATACGGTCAATCAGATCTTTATCGAAAAGATTCCAGTTTACAGTGCCACCGTCCGTTTTGTTTACCGGAACTCCATCTACAAGCACCAGTGTACGAGCTTGATCTTTCCCACTTAATCCTCGCAATGTAACGGTAGCCTTGTTGGAAAAAATCCCGAAAGGCCTGTTTACGTTTATTCCGGATAAGAGCAGGGATTGATCCGGTGTTTGTCCCGGAGTAGCTTCTATCTGAGTTTGATTTATTACAGTAATACGGGTTGGAATTCTGTCGATGCGCGAGTCGGTACGGGTTGCAGTAATCACAACCGGATTGATCTCAATTACATTGGGTTGTATTTCAATTTCGATTATCTCTTTCAGCTCTTTTTTTGAAATTTGATGCCTTTTGAGCAAAAAACCTTCACCTTGAATAAAAAGTTCGGGTTTTTGAATGTTCTGCGGAATTTCAAGTTTAAATTGTCCTAATGAATCGGTAATCGTTTGTCTTTCGGTGGAAATCAATTGTACTTTAACTCCTTCCAGCGATTGATGCTGATTATTTTTTACGACTCCTCTCACAACAGTTTGTGCAAAAAGAGAAGAAGAAAACAGGATGCAAAAAAGCAGCAATGCCGATAAGTAATATTTAGACTGTAACATCTTTAACTGTTTTTGAAAGATTTGTATCGGGAATAACAACACGCAGCATTTGTTTCAGAATGCTGATTCAGAATATACAAAAAGGGAGCATATGCTTCGTTTCCAGAAATCAACGCTCCCTTTTGAGATAAATATTATCGAACGATTACTTTTTGAGTATAAGAGTCGTCTTCCAACATAAAGCGGAAGAAATAGATACCAGAACCATATTGGTTCATATCCAGTGAAGATGGCAGAAAACCATTCTCGAACTTTGCAACTTCAATACCTTGAGTATTAAATATGTGTAATCCCTTTACTTCTTCTATAAAAGAAAGTGAAAGCTTTCCGTTGCTTGGATTTGGATAAACACTAGCTACATTGGTATAAAGAAGTTGTTCAATACCTGAAACAGCAATTCCTTTAATATAAATGTCATCAATTTTTGAAACAGCAGCAGCATCCACAGCGGTACCATTCAAATTATTGTTCGAAGTCATAATCCAACGGATATAAGCTGAAGAAGTAGAATTTTCCATTTGAACGGGAAGTGCGATGCTTGCTAAAATACCTGTAGTCCAATCGTTTCCAAGCGTAACAGTTCCATTCGTTAAGTCAGCCCATTGACCACCGCTCATTTTCCATTGAACTTTGAAATCTTTCGGACCTACAGGGTTATTACCCGAACGTTGTTTGGAAGAGAGAGTCAGACTTGTAAAACCCTGGGTTTTAAATTTAATTGACCAGTATTTTAAATTCTGACCATTGTCCCAGCCTGTAGCCGTAGCAGCATAGTCGCCGGCTGTAACTCCATTAGTGTAGGTAAGAACACGAATATTTCCTGTTGAATCTTCAGCTCTGATAGAACGAGAATTGTTTCCGGTACTGTAAAGATTTGCCAAAGTATCAGCAGCAGTACCTGTCGGGAATGTCCATGCAACAATGTTATCCTGAGCACTTAAACTCAATCCGATAAAAATAAAGAATGCAAAGAATAGATTTTTTTTCATAAGTGTGTGTATTTATGGGTTATTGTTGAATTTTTAGATCGAATTTCACCCAACCGTTTTCCTGTTGAGCATTTACTTCTTTCACTTTGATTAAGCCTTTTTTTCCTGAGCTTGTCTTAAATGGGATTACCTGTCCGGCGGCGGCATACTTATATTTCCGGCTACTGATTCCGGATCCACTATGAAATGCAGCCGACAATAAACTGTCGTTCATTGCCTGATCAAAAGCCGAAACCGGAACCTGAGTTGCATAATCCCAATCCGTATAATTTTTGGTAATCCAGCTCGTTAGTGAAGGGAAATAGACCGGGGCATCATAGTCGCCTGCTGACGAAAAAGTATAAGAAGGAGTTCCGCTGGCTACGTAGTAATACATTAAAACATCAACGTTTGCCTGATTTAATGCTGCATTTGCCGTTGTGTAAACAGTGGGAATAAAAGGATTTAAAAACGAACCATATTGCGTATTTGCCTGCATTCCCAGAACAATATTCTCGAAAGAGTGAATTGGATTATAGGAAACGGTCGTATCATAAGTTTTTAAGCTTAGTGAAACTTTTTGCCTGTTTCTATCCATTACCGAAATAGTCCAGGTAAGAGAATCGCCCCAGACGTTCTGGATTATTTTGGTGATATTAAGTTGTTGAATATTATACCCCTCATCGAGGATTGTTTTCTCACCTTGTTTGTTTTTACACTTGATTGTAAGATTAGTAATATTTGCACTTTTCCCTTCTGCGATAATTCCGAATTTTACGATATGATTTTGCAGATATACGCCATCGGTCGTAAACGTAACTTCACTTTTTAAAGCCAATACAGGAGGATTTTCTTTTTCATCCTTTTTACAGGAAGCAAGTACAATTCCTGCGAATGCAAGAAATATGAAACAGTATCTGAGTGAATGCATCGGATGTGTTTGATTTTACATATCGAATTGCAAAAATAGAATTTTTTAAATGCAAATGAAAATAGTAATTTTATTTTTAAGAGCCAGTTTTTCAGTTGGTTGAATATTTTGATGATGTTTTGGGTTTCTGGATTGGTTTTTAATCTTTAAATTATCACCTGTAACATATTAATTTGAAATAAAAGATCGTTATTTGTTATTGAGAGGTTATACATAAATGTAGGATCGATTGGAAATATCATTATGGTACTAGTCCAAGAATAACTCTGGAATTTAGAGTTCACGCAGGTGAGATAAACAATTTTGTATTTTTTTTGTAAAATTTGATTTTAAAATAAAATTGAGGTGAACGTTTTAGACACAAGGTATTTTGAAAATAAAATATACAATATTGATTTATAATACAATAAGTTTAGATACGAAAGGATTGAATGAATGAATAACCGATAGATGAGGTTTGATGAAAAAAACTACATTTGCATAACCCAAATTTAAAATAATGACAAACCTTCTGAAACAAAGTTTTCTGGGAGCGATTTTTGTATTGATTGCTTTTACCCAGCTCACTGCCCAAAACAAAGAATATAAGGGTTTATTGTGGGAAATCTCTGGTAACGGAATGAAGAAACCTTCTTATCTCTATGGTACAATGCATGTTAGTAAAAAGCTTGCATTCAACCTCTCTGATACGTTTCATCTAGCCGTTCGTAATTCCGATTATATCTGTCTTGAAACAGATCCTGATACATGGTTGGATTACTTTTTGAATCCGGAATTTATGCAAATGGTTATGCCTTCTTATTGGAGTAATGACTCCAGGGACTTTTACAAAAAGATTTTTCCGATTAGTTTTCCCGAACCCATTGTATTTCAGTCATCTTTCGATCACAATCCTGAAATGCTCAATAGTTTACTGTATCGATTTGAAGCCGGAAATGATAACTATGAGGAAAATACGTATCTCGACATGTTTATTTATCAGTACGGAAAAAAGTTGCGTAAAAATATCTCTCAACTCGAAACAGAAAGAGAATCAATGGGTTTGATGTTGAAAGCAATTGACGCTACCCGTGAAAATAAAGAAGAAAACTGGGGATCCAAGTTTTTTGAAAAGTTAAACAAAGAGAAAAAAGATCTAGGAGAGTATCTTGAAGATATCTACCGAAAGGGAGATTTGACGAAACTCGATTCGGTTAATAATCTGATGTATGCACCTTCGTACTTTAAATATTTTATTCAGGAACGTAATAAAAATATGGCTCGCCGAATGGATTCGCTGATGAAAATGGGTGCCGTATTTGCAGGTATCGGAGCATCACATCTTCCCGGAAACTACGGCGTATTAAATTTACTTCGCGAAAGAGGTTACGCTGTTCGTGCGATTGTTCATTCGGAGGGGAAGGTAGCCAAAAAACTTAAAAAAGAGATTGATCAAACCGTTCTCCCACTTGAACTTCATCAATATACAGCTCCGGATGGCTTATTTACAGTTAATGTACCCGGAAAGCAACTTGAGATACCGTTTGTAAATGGTGTACATGCTTTGACGTTTCCTGATATGGCGAATGGTGCAGCTTATTGGATTATCCGTATCTCCACATTTGGAAAATTAATGGGCAAGACTGAGGAGTATGTTTTAAAACAGGTTGACAGTCTGCTTTATGAGAAAATACCTGGTCAAATACTTAAAAAAGAACTGATTCGTAGTAATACTGGTTTTCCGGGGTATGATATTTTATCAAAAACCAAAAGGGGAGAGCTTTTGCGTTTCAAAATTTTCTCAACTCCAATGGAATTTATTATTTTCAAGATGAATGGTCAGGATGAATTTGCATTGGGAAAAGAACCACAGGAATTTTTTAACTCAATTAAATTCAATCCATTGAATGATAATAACTGGGTTCCTCTTCATTCAAATTTTGCAAGTGCTTCTGTCTTATTTCCATCAACTTTTAAAGTTGATAAAAAAGAATCAATCGTAACGTATCAGGCAGTGGATGATAAAGGTGCATATTTGTTCCAGTCAACAGCCTATCACGATTACAAATACATTGAAGAAGATACTTTTGAGTTTGGGCAAATCACATCGCAATTTATAAAAAACTTCGCAATCAACGAGTTATCTAAAAACTATGGTACATATAAAAAGTATCCCTGTGCCAATTTAAAATATAAACTCACCAACGAAGAAAGCTACCTGTATCTGAAAATTGTAATCCGCGGCCCTTATTTTTACCTGTTAGCAGCCAAAACTGCCGAATCTTCAGTACCTGAAAAGTATTTCAATTCTCTTGAATTTACAAATCCGGTTTATATTTCAGGATTAGCACCTTACGCCGATACCAACCTTCGTTTTGTTGGATTATTCCCGCGTAAGGAGATTGACAAACGAGAGAAGTATCAAACAATTATTGAACTTTACAATCCTAGTATTATTGGAATTGAAAAGCCTAAAGCTGAAGATAAATACAAATATCAGAATGCAGCTTATGTACTCGCACCTGATGAATCTACCGAATCAATAAAGCTTGATTATGAGAAGTTCCACAAGTTTGACTCACCAAAGGATAAAGATAAATTCTGGGAACAACAGGAAAATAGCTTCCAGTTCTCAAAGGATATGAAATTTACGAAGAAAAGTATCAAACAGCAGGGTGATCAGAATGTTTATGAGGCGTTGATCTGTGATTCAACAAGCTCGAGAGCAATCAAGGTGAAAATGATCCAGAAAAATGGCTCGCTTTACACGATGAGGGTTGTTACTGACACTATGGAAACAATAACCCCATGGGTAAAATCATTCTTCGAAACCTTTCAGCCGATTGATTCAATGACAGGAACAGACCTTTTTTCTGACAAAACCAAACTCTTCATTGAAGCATTGAAAAGCAGCGATACAACATTAAAGAAACAGGCAGAAGAATCATTTGATGAGTTCAATCCGAAAGATAAAGATGCCGCCCAGATGATCGCATTCATCAGAAGCCCTGAATACTTCAATGTGAGTCTCGAAAAGCGTTCATTATTTATCTCAAATACTGGTTTGATTCATCATCCTTCTATAATTCCATTCCTGAAAGAACTTTACCATAAAAATAGTGATACATCCACAATCCAGATTGCGATATTAGATGCACTTGCAAGTAACAGAACCAAAGAAGCAACGACTGCTTTCCTGGAGCTTATAACCAAAGAAACACCTTTGTCAAGTGATGAAATATCAATATTTTACCCGTATAACGATACAGTAGAACTTGCTCAATATCTATTTCCTGGGCTTTTGGAAATCACAAAGTATAATGAGTACAAAAGCAATGTTTACTGGACATTAGCAGGTGTAACCGATAAGAAACTTATCACTCTGGATAAAATTCTTCCATATAAGACCAGAATTTTAAAAGATGCAAGCGATGAATATAAGCGTCTGTTAAACAATATAGAAGCCAAAGAAGATGATGACAAATATGCTGGTTATTCAAATTATGATGAAGAAAAAGAGGATAACCTGAAATCGCTTTATAGCTCTTCGGAATCACATCAGCTTATTAATGCTTTTTGCAGAATTTTAATTCCGATGTACAAAGATCCGGCTGTAAAATCTTATTTTGAGAAGCTTGAAAAAGTAAAAGATGATCAGCTGAAACTCTTCCTGAATCTGTTGTATGCAAAAAATAAAATTACAGTACCAGATACCAATTGGAAATATCTGGCTAAAAAAGATAATTTCAGAGGAGTTCTTTATACAGAGCTAAAGAAGATAAAAATGCAAAATAAGATAGATTCTACCTATAAAAATCAAGCTTCATTTGCGGTGGCATCGCTCTATAATCCAACCGGAAGTGAAAAACTCACCGGAAACAAAATAGATAGTATTCAATTTATTTCCAGTAAGTTTGTGAAGATAAAAGGGGGAGAAGGTTATGTATATTTCTACACTTACCGCTACAAAGATTATGAGGATGAAACAAAATACGGATTTGCTTACACAGGATTGATTCCTTCAGATAAGTCAAAATATGAGCTGGTTTCAGGGATTGATCTTGTTGAATCAGAAGAATATGATCCTAAAACAACTACTGTTGAAGAAATGATCGACGAATCATTAGAAAACATTCTTCTGTACAAACGACTCAGAGCAAATGGATACAAGCAAAACTTTAATTTTGATTTCTAGAACCTAAAAGAAGAGGCAGTTTGAAAAGACCTCTTCTTTTACAAAATTTCCGACTTCACTCAACTGACAACGTATTGAATAATAGCGTCATTTGAGTGAAGTCGAAATATTTTCGGATCATTGTGTTTATGAAAGTTTTATTGTTTAGTATTGCATTGACCAATTAAGTGAAAATTGAAAAAATCGCCCGGGAGAAGGGTATCCCTTCCGGTCAATATATTTTTTATCGAAAACGTTTTCTACTGAGAAGGTCGCAACGAAAAATGGATTTAGTTTGTATCTGATGTTGGTATTCAACAATGAAATTGCTTCCAGTTCTATTGTATTTCCATCGTCGAACCACTGCTTCCCAATGTACTGATAACTCACAGATCCATTCAGTTTCCCTTTGCTGAAAACCAGTTCTGCCGTAAACTGATGATCGGGGACTTCCATGAGTTTTTTGCCGGAAAGATCAAGAGAATCAGATGGCCCTTTTTCATATTCGGTAATTTTGGAAGTATTGAAGTTGTAAGATAAATTTAGCTGGAGCTGTTTGAATATATGATACTGAGTACCTATTTCAAAGCCCAAAATTCTTACGTTAGATATATTTTGTCTTTTTAGCACGGGTTTCAACGTACTTTCACCAACATCTGCAGAATCGCCTGTGGAAACCTGATATTGAAAATCTTTGCCATAGGAGATGTATAATGAGGGTTTTAGTATAATTTTTTTACCAATGAAAGAAGCAGAACCTAACTCAAATGTAGTGATCGATTCAGGTTTTAAAGATGGATTAGCCAGTTTCATGCCTTTTCTTATTTTTCCTGTGCGAACCATGTCATCCAATCGGGGAGGCATAAATCCGGTTGCAGCCGAAGCAAATACACTGTGATTTTCGGATAACCTGTATCTCAATCCAAACTTTGGACTGAACTGAGTCCATGAATTTTCAGGAAAATACCCTTGAAAAGGGATGCTTGCTGAACTGATTACGGAAGCATTTTCGATAAAAAACTGCCCATCTTTGAATCTTGCATAATCAATTCGGAGCCCTCCGGATGCAAAAAGCTTGTTTTTAACCAGCGGATAATCAACATGAATAAAACCAGAATAGAAAAGTAATGTTCCTTTGTTGGAAATCAAATCGGTAGAAGTAAGGTATTGATCGTAGGAATCCTGTGACCCTGATTTAACATCAAATCCTACTGTGAAAATATCGTTCAGTAAATGAGGTTTGAATGAAAACCAGATGCCCATATCGGAACTGATTGTGTGAGTGTCATACAAACGATAAACACCACTTTGATTTACACTTTCATTTTGCTTAAAGAAAATTTCACGATTCAGAAAGGCCTTTAAATCAATTGTTCCCAAGGATAAATCATTCAGGTAGGAGACATTCAAAAAGTGAGTTTCAAAACGATTGTATGTGCCGTCATCTTCATAAACTTTAATGCCTTCACCTCTGCGATCGTCAAAATACCGGTACGATACAATCAATTTATGCTTTTCCGAAAATCTGTAGCCCAGACTTCCTTCAACAGCATATTCTTTCAGAAATGCTTTTGTGCTGGTTGAATCTCGTGTTGATTCAGATTCAAGAATATAGCCATCACCTTTGCGATAAAATGCAGTTAAATTGTAAAACAATCCTTTCCCTTTTTTAAGTTGATTCCCCTGAAAGCGGAACCGACCGGAGTACATGCCCATAGAGCCCAGTCCCAGATTCGCAGAAATGAGTTTTGCCGTATCTGTTTTGGTTAAAAGATTGATAACACCTCCCATTGCATTGTTGCCATAAACAGAAGAAGCCGGGCCTTTCAAAACTTCTACTTTTTCCAGCTCATCAGGAAATAGCAAATGCCAGTTAACAGAACCTCCCGAAGATTGGTTGAGAGGAACTCCATTGAGCATTACCAAAACACGGGAGCTGCCATTTAGTCCTCTCATCGTTACAGCAGAATTCCGTGAAAAGATTCCCCAGCTTCGGTTTACAAATACCCCGGGAATCAGGCGTAATGCATCATCAACATTAAAAAGCGGCATTGCTTCTAATTCTGATTTGTTTCTCAATTCAAGTTGTGATGGGATTTTATCTATGCTTGCAGGAAATCTTGAAGAAGTAACCACAAACTCTTTCAGCTTCAGCTTCCATGCAACTGAATCCTGTTGCGCTTTCAGATGGCTTAACGAAAAAAGTAATATCAATGCTAAAGAAATTCTGCGCATCGTTATTGTTGGTATTTTATTTCGAAAATAATATCTCCGAATTGTTGTCCAGCCACCTGCTTTACTTTGAAGATCCCCAGTTTATTCGAAGCCGTTTTAAAGTAGTAACAATCGTTGGCAATCAGAAATTTTGCCTTACGTTTCGCGAGAGAAGGTACATAATTTGCAAGCAAAAGACTATCATTTTGCATAGAGTCAAATACTCCGGAGGCTATGGATGCGTAAATGAATCTGGTTTCACGTTTTGTGCCCCAGT
The DNA here is from genome assembly GCA_963667975.1 of Bacteroidales bacterium. Classification (GTDB taxonomy): domain Bacteria; phylum Bacteroidota; class Bacteroidia; order Bacteroidales. Next base: position 638,767 of record OY764079.1, on the reverse strand, counting down.
TTAAGGGTGAAAAGGGATCCGGATAAATTCCTGTTTCAATATTTGCTCCAGGTGATGCCAGTGTATTTCCTTCAGGACCAAAATAATAACAGATATCAATCAGATTTTGATTGAAAGAAGCAGCTTCAATGTTGTAAACAGTATCATTTCCGAGTGCATAAAATCCTCCGTAAACCGTATTTTGCTGTGCGCCTAATTGAATAGTCTTTACTGTAGTCAATGGATTGAATGCCGAAATAGTGTCACTCTTTAAATGGATCGTCCTGATCGAATTTGCTCCGTTTCTGTCGCGAATCAGAAAAGTCCAGCTTTCTTCCTTTGCTGCGGTTTTATTAAGAATTCCATTCCATGAAAAAGAGGAGGAATGCATAGCTGAGTCAAGGTAACGAACTTCAGTCCCGTTATTTACGATGATTACGAAATTTGTCAGATCTGCTGAGCCTTTTTCTGCACTCAGCTTTACCTTAAAACTTTCACCGGGTTTGAGAATCGTATCATTTGAGAGATATCCTGATTCTGAAATCAAATGAATTAGAGGTGGTTCATTGTTTTCATTCTCTTTGCAACCTGCCATCAGGAAAAACAACAGAATTATTCCGATATGAATATATTTACATTTCGTAACGGATAAAAACAGAAAGATAATCCCACGTTTCATCGTAATGATCAGGATTATAAATACCTGCGAATTAATTTTGTGCCAAAAAATGCGATACAAACTCCTGCTAAGCCGAATAAAAAGAAGCTGATATGAGGATATACGAATCCAAATTTCAGAAATGCACCTTTCAACGGGATGATGGATAACAGTCCGAGAATCATACGTACAAAAGGAATGAGAGCGTAAGATAATCCACCTGAAATAATCAGCAGAAAAGTGTTTTTAATCTTCTGAGTCCGTATTAAATCGAATGTAAATCCTGGAATTGTATAAACAAGAGAAGCTAAAGGGTCTTTAAATCCTAAAAATGGCATCAGTAAAGCAAAGCCCATGCCCATTGACATAATACTTCCGGCATAGGAAAACCGGGAATTGTATTTTCCTGAGAACAACAAAGCCATGAATACTAAGCCATGATGACCGGGCATACTTATTCCGGCTTTAAATTTGGCATGAAAAAGGATAGCCAATGCTCCTGTAAAGAATAGAAGTAAGAATTCTAAACTATACGGAACACTTTTAAGAAGATATAGACTTGACGTATTCTTTACCAGCTGATTTCCATCGTATGTTTTCATCTTTATTTTCCTCCACGTACAAAGTTACTTTTTTATTTTTCATCACAGGTCTGAACCAATCGTTCAGGGTTAAAAAATCATTATCCGAAACTTCTGTTTCTGAGATATGCCGGACTACTTCAATTGGCACAATTTTTTTCAGTTCAGATATTTTCCAGATTCCTTCAGTATCTCGAAGGTTTTTAAGCCATAGTAAACGGCCATCTGATCCCCACATTTTCAAACCCACTGCGGCTAAAGCTCCGATAACTCCGCATTTTGTTCCTAATAAGCCTTCGAGGTAAATAGTTTCTTGTTTGGCCAAATTAAGAGCATCATCCATTTTAAGAATCATCTTTTTAGCCGATAGTCCCCAATCAATAATGCTTTGAATATTTTTTTCAGGTGCAAAACATAAGCCAACATCAGAACCTTCCGCTCCTTCGCGACTTAGAAATTCGCGACAAAAAAGGCGTACTTCATCCGGATTTTCACAGAGTACTTTCATGCATGCAGAACTATTATGCGAAGTATAAGGAATATCAGGGTGAACCAAAAGCTGATGGCGCGTAACACTCACCATTTCGGCAATATTTTTTTCCATCAGCAGGTGACCTAATCTGCGAACCAGATGCCCTGTTCCGCGACTTTGGAGATTATCCGTATCGTCAATTCCGATCAGACAGGCGTTACTCATCGTCATCTCTTTTGGGAAGTTTAGAGCGGAACTCTTCGAAGGCATTTTCTACTTCATCATCAAGACGTTTGTGTAATGCTTCATAAGCTTCCAGTAGTTGTTTGGCACGAGGAGTGAGAGTGGATTGCCCTCCATCTTTTCCTCCCCGGTGCTTGTCAGTAAGTTCGTAGCCAAGCAATTCTTCAGCTTTTTTGATATCTCCCCAGGCTTTGCGATAACTTAAACCCAATACATCGGCAGCAGCAGCAAGCGAGCCTTTCTCCTCAATGGTTCGCAACAACTTATATTTTCCTTCCCCCAAAATACCTTCTCCTGCGATGTTTGACAGCCAGATTTTGTAGTTGAGTAAAACTCTGCTCCGTTGAGCCTCGTGTTTGGGTTTCATAATCTGGAATTATTTATAAAGGCAACGATAAGAGGTGTCACCTTCGCATTTTACTTTAAACTTTACATCTTTGGCCACTATAAAGGTGTCAAATTCTTTGTAGGCTTTCCATTCGGTTTCACCAGGAAGCTGTACATGAAGAGTTCCTGATGTTATCGTCATGTATTCTACTGTATTTGTTCCGAATTCATATTCGCCAGGAGCCATTACTCCAATAGTTGCACGACCTTCACCTGTTTCGAAAGCGATTGATTTTACTTTACCGCCAAAATATTCATTTACGTTAAACATGTTGTATGTGTTTATGGTTATAATTTAATAAGTTAGGATTAATTTCTGTTGCTTTTGCAAATATAAACCTTTCTGATTCGATCTGTAAAATCACGGGTTCCTCCTCCGTTTTCAATTACACGAAACAGTTCGTTGTCCGATTGCTTGAATTTAGAACCAAAAATGTAATCAAGGTTGTAATAATCAAGAAGTTGTTTGCTTATTATTGCAGATGGACCCAAGAGAAATTTTTTACAATTGCTTTGAGTTGGATTTAATAAACGATTAAATGTTTGGTTATACATTGTAGTAGCTGTGAAAATAAGTGCATCAGCATTTGCAAGATACTCTTCCTTTTTACTTTCCGGAATTATTTCCGGATCATCTGATAGTGGATCAAATATAGAAAGAGGAAAACCATTATTTCGGAATTTTTGTACCAGTGATGGGAAAAATCCAATCAATACAATGTTTTTGAATTGCGAAAAATCAATCACATCAAAAATATCTCCTTCACCATCTTCTGCTTCGTGATTAAAACTTGCATTAAAATAAGCATTTATCAAAATCCGATGTGAATTATTCCGCAAATCAATTTCTGTAGGGAGTACTTTAAAATGTTGATTTTCATTATTGAAATGGGAGCATACTCCAATATTTCCATTTGTGAGTTCCAGTATAAATGAACGTTCTCCAAAACACCAGCGGGAAATGGAAGACGCATTGAAATGGAACTTGTCTAACAGAAACTTTAGAGGATCAGCCATGATTTAATTAATTTTTGGCAAATCTAATCACTATTTGTTTATTTACACGATATGTTTATCTTTGCATATCGAAATATCAAGAGATTATACAAACTATCAATGCAAAAATTTGTTTGTAAAATCAGTAAAACAAAAGATATATGAATAATGCAATTTTTTCATTTGAGCGTCCGAAGAATGAATCTGTAAAAGCGTATGCACCAGGCTCCGAAGAACGGAAACTGCTCAATGCTGAACTTGAACGACAATCTGCTCAGGTTTTGGATATCCCATTAATTATTGGCGGAAAAGAGATTAGAACCGGGAAAACCGGAAATATAGTGATGCCACATGACCACGGACATATATTGGCAACATACCACATGGCAGGAGAGAATGAAGTACGAATGGCAATAGAAGCAGCTCTTAAAGCTCGTAAATACTGGGAATCTGTATCGTGGGTTGAACGGACGTCCATTGCGCAAAAAGCAGCAGAGCTGATTTCAAAGAAATATAGATATATTCTTAATGCGGCTACAATGCTCGGACAGAGCAAAAATGCGTATCAGGCAGAAATAGATTCAGCGTGTGAAACCATCGATTTTTTACGGTTCAACAACTATTTTGCAACTGAAATTTATAACGATCAGCCTTTATCTGAAGAAGGAATAATCAATCGTACAGAATATCGTCCTTTGGAAGGATTTGTACTTGCAATTACTCCGTTTAATTTTACAGCAATTGCCTCAAACCTGAATATGTCCCCGATTTTGATGGGAAATGCAGTAGTTTGGAAACCTTCCACAACCTCGATACTTTCTAATTATTATCTGATGCAGGTATTTAAAGAAGCGGGAATTCCTGATGGAATTATCAATTTTATACCGGGTTCAGGTGCTGTAATCGGGAATGTTTGTTTGAATCATAAAGAATTTGCCGGTTTACACTTTACAGGTTCAACCGGGACGTTTAACCATATCTGGAGAACCGTAGGTAGCAATCTGACAAATTATCGTTCATATCCCAAGATGGTGGGAGAAACCGGAGGAAAAGATTTTATTTTTGTTCATCCGTCTGCTTATACCAAAGAGGTTTCTACAGCAATTATCCGTGGGGCATTTGAATACCAGGGACAAAAATGCTCGGCGGCTTCTCGTAGCTATATTCCGAAATCAATCTGGCCACAAATTTGGAAAGAGATGAAGGAAATGCTTGCGCAGATTAAGGTCGGAGATGTGAAAGATTTTTCAAACTTTATGAATGCGGTAATTGATGAAAATTCTTTCGATAGCATTATGACTTATATCCAAAAAGCAAAAGATGCTTCCGATGCTGAGGTAATATGGGGAGGAACGGGGGATAAGTCGAAAGGATATTTTATCCAGCCAACTGTTATTTTAACATCAAATCCTCATTTCATAACCATGGAAGAAGAAATTTTTGGTCCGGTAATGACGATTTATTTATACGAGGATAATGATTTTGATAAAACACTTGATATATGCGATCAAACTTCACCTTATGCATTAACAGGAGCTATTTTCTCTTCTGATCGTGAAGCATTGAATCATGCTTGCCGTAAACTCAGATATGCAGCCGGGAACATTTATTTTAATGATAAACCAACCGGAGCAGTTGTAGGCCAGCAACCATTTGGAGGTGCTCGTGCATCAGGTACAAACGATAAAGCCGGGAGCCATCTTAACCTGATTCGTTGGACGAATCCGCGAACCATTAAGGAAACTCTGCTCCCACCAACCGATTTCAAATATCCGTTTTTAAGGGAGGAATAATTAGCAATACACTTACTTTAAAGGAGAAGAGCTTTATACTGAGATATTGGTATAAAGCTCTTTATGATTTAACGCATAACTACTTTATCAGAACCTTGAAGAGTTTGTACGAATAAAGTAGGTTTATATAGTTTACTGTTGATAGAATTGATCCGACATTTGAAACTCCGTTTGTAGTTGAATATCGAAGTTCAACACTATGCCGATTATAGACGCAGCCCATTCCTAATTGGAAACCCAGGTTTATTGATTTGGTGTTTGTAATAGGTTTTGATTCAAATACTCGTGGTGGAGCAAACTGATATTCCTGTTCTTTTCTCATGTACTGGCTCGTAGTAAGTTCAAATCCGGTTGATATGCCCGCACCTAGAAAGATTCTTGTTTTTTTTAAATTTATGTTATAGCGGGGCATTAATGCAATATGGAAATGAGATGTCTCAAAATTATATTTGTATCGGGTGTCGAGATCGTAAATGTCAGTATATGTATAATTTCCATCGAATTTGAATGTATTCCACAAGCCATCAAGCGAAAAACTCAGGTGATTTTTTAATCCGGGAACCATTATTTCGGAGCAAAATCCAAAAGTTAATGGATTAGACGTGTAATTTAATGCTCCTGCGGACAAATAATCATTTTTCTTGTCTGTTGTGAAATTTATTGAGGAGTTTGTGTATCCTGCCGTTAATCCCAGATAAACAGTGACAGGGATCTGTTTGAATAAATAATCGGGTTGCTTTTGGGTAATTGTATAATAGCGTTTGAATAACCGCATTAATGAACTCTTAGTGTAGCTGGTATTTATAATCCTGCGCTCCAGCTCGGTAATATTCAGAAAAAATGTTAACAGCTGAAATTTATAGGTTTCATCTGCCATTAAGTTTAATTCAGCATTGATTATGTTTGCTTTAAATTGAAATTCAAGCATTACAAGTGGCCCATTTTGATCTTTGACAAAAAAACATTCATAAGTTCTTTTGTCATATTGATAATAAAGAGAATAAAGGCTTTTTTCGCCCCCGATAAGCTTTAAAAGAAAGACTGTATCTGGAATTAAATCGGGTTTATATCCTATAGGATTACGGTTGATGACGTAAAACAGGGATGTATCAATACCCACAATAGCACTGGCGTATATACGGCCTTCAAATTCGAATGATTCAATATCGTTGGGAGTAAAGGTTTTGTACTCCTGTGAGTTTTCTTGTTTAAATTTTAGCTTTCTCGGATTAAAATGTAATCCTTTTACAACATCTATCACTCCTTTTAGTGTATCTCCTTCATAGGTAATTATTTTAGCTGAATAAATACCACTTTGCGAAAAGACTGTAAATACCAAGCACAGCAATACAAAACTACATACTACTTTTTTCATAAATAATAAATTGTTTTGGTTAATTCTGCAAATATATAAAATGAAATAAGGAAACACAATGATAAATTGCTAAGCAGAAAAGAGAATGTTATATTTTTGAAGTATGAGACCCCGCAAAAATGAATGAAAAGAAATAGCTGGAATTAGCAACAAAATTGAGCCACTCATGGGACTCGAACCCACGACCTACGCATTACGAGTGCGTTGCTCTACCAACTGAGCTAAAGTGGCTACTGAAAATTAACTATGCAAAGTTAGAAAAATATTGCACTACAGAAATGACCAGGCTAAAAAATATCGGATAAATCTGTCCTAAGCATAAAAAAATAAGGCTCTCAAGTGGGGTGGAAAGCCTTATTAGATCGGTTTAGTTAATGCCCTTATATTTTTACAGAGTGAAAGAGCATAATTGTTAAGGCATCAAAAATAAGAACTAATTTGACATGACCAAATAGTTTGACAATAAAAAATTAACTGAAAAATCACATTTAAAATGTAAGTATCTTAATATCTGCGAAATAAAAAAGGAGACCTAAAACAATTCAGGTCTCCTTTTTTTATAATAAGTTAACAAATCTACTTGATAACTCCTAATTCTTTACCAACTTTTGTGAAGGCAGCAACACATTTGTCGAGGTGTTCTGTTTCGTGTGCTGCTGAAAGCTGTACACGAATACGTGCCTGATTTTTCGGAACAACCGGGTAGTAGAATCCAATAACATAAATACCTTCTTCGAGCAATTTTGCAGCTACCTGTTGTGATAATTTTGCATCATACAGCATTACTGCACAGATTGCAGATTGTGTTGGCTTGATGTCGAAACCTGCTGCTTTCATTTTTTCAACAAAATAAGCAGTATTTGAATGTAATTTATCTTGTAACTCGTTGGTTTCATCCATCATTTCGAACATACGGATACCTGCAGCAGCTACCATTGGAGGAATTGAGTTTGAGAACAGATATGGACGTGAGCGTTGGCGTAGCATATCAATAACCTCTTTTTTACCAGTTGTAAATCCACCGATAGCACCACCAAATGCTTTTCCGAGTGTACCTGTGATGATTTCAACTTTTCCTTTGCAGTTGTAAAGTTCAGTAACTCCACGACCCGTATTTCCAACAACACCTGCAGAATGGCTTTCGTCAACCATCACCATTGCATCATATTTTTCAGCTAATACAAGGATTTTATCTAATGGAGCAACATTTCCGTCCATTGAAAAAACACCATCGGTAACGATTAAACGGAAACGATCGTTTTGAGCAGCAATCAGTTGTTGTTCCAGATCCGCCATGTCAGCATTGGCATAACGATAGCGTTTTGCTTTACATAAGCGTACTCCATCAATAATAGATGCATGGTTTAGTGAATCGGAAATAATTGCATCTTCTTCGCCCAACAGTGGTTCAAAAACACCCCCGTTTGCATCAAAACATGCTGCATACAGAATGGTATCTTCGGTGCCAAAGAAATCAGCAATCTTTTTTTCAAGTTCCTTGTGAAGATCCTGGGTTCCACAAATGAAACGAACTGAGGACATTCCATAACCACGTTGGTCAAGAGCTTTTTTTGCAGCTTCAATCAATTGTGAATTGTTTGAAAGGCCTAAATAGTTATTTGCACAGAAGTTTAATACCTCGTTGCCACCACTAACTTTGATCGGAGCTCCCTGAGGAGTAACAATAACGCGTTCGTTTTTAAATAATCCAGCTTCTTTGATATCGGCAATTTCTTTTTGAAGATGAGCCTGAAATTTACTGTACATATGGCTAATATTTTAAAATTTGTGTTTTGTAATGATGTGCAAAGGTATAAATATTCATTGGGTATCAAAAAGAAAGGAGAAAGGATTTTATGGAAGGTTTTGGAAAGTACAAAATTGAGATCAGGAGTTTAAAAACAGGTTCGAAAATTATTGTAAATAAGGGTGATTGTATTAAGCAACGTAGTGTGAAACGTGAAAAAGTAAGCAGGGTATATCAAAAATTGTAAATTTATCTTTTCACGCAGATTAATACGAAAAGAATGGTTACGGTTGCAGGAAAAGGATTGTATTGCCCTGTTCTTATAACGGACTCTGGTACATTGATCACTGAATTTCTTTTTTTCTTACATTCGCAACATCTTAAAATGGAGAAAGAATGAAATCATTTCAACGACTAAACAACGCCTTGGGTTGGCTCGTATTTGCCATTGTATCAATGGTTTATATTGCCACTTCTGAGCCTACAGCCAGCTTTTGGGATTGTGGGGAATATATTGCCACATCGTATAAACTAATGGTTGGTCACCCTCCGGGAGCTCCTTTTTTCCAGCTTTTGGGACGATTTTTTTCTTTGTTTGCGTTTAATGACGTTACACTGGTTGCCCGAATGATCAATACCATGTCGGCATTGATGAGTGGTTTTACAATTCTGTTTTTATTCTGGAGTATCACGCTTTTGGGAAAAAAACTTGTGGACCGCTGGGGTGAATTTTCCTCTACAAGTATGTGGGCTGTATTGGGAAGTGGCCTGGTAGGGGCTTTAGCGTATACTTTCAGCGATTCATTCTGGTTTTCTGCTGTGGAAGGTGAGGTTTACGCATCATCATCATTTTTTACAGCCGTAACATTCTGGGCAATTCTGAAATGGGAATCTGTTGCGGATGAAAAACATCATTTGCGCTGGCTTGTTTTGATAGCCTACCTTATTGGCTTGTCTATCGGAGTTCACTTGTTGAACTTATTGGCTATTCCGGCGGTGGTGATGGTTTATTACTTTAAAAAATCGGAAGTTACCCTGAAAAAAACAATTTATGTAACCTTGTTTTCATTTATACTGGTATTTGTAATACTTTATATTATTGTTCCTTATGTTGTGATTTTTTCAGGACTGTTTGAAAGAATGTTTGTGAATACCTTCGGATTACCATTCAATGTTGGAACCATCTTTTACTTTGCCCTTTTGATTGGAGGAATTGTTTGGGGAATTCGCTACTCAATCCGGAAACATAAAGTTATTCTCAATACAGTGTTGCTTGGGTTTATTTTTATCCTTATCGGATATTCAACGTTCTTTATTCTGGTTATCCGTTCGAATGCAAATACACCTCTGGATGAAAATAATCCGGAAGATGCTACTTCATTGCAAGCATATCTGGCCCGCGAACAATATGGAAGCACTCCACTCTTTACCGGCCCGTATTACAATGCTCCGGTTGTTGGATATAAAGATGGAAATCCGGTTTATACCAAGGCATACCAGGTTACTCAGAATGACCGGGTACTTGCAAGCTACTACAACAAGCAAACCGCAGAGAAATTTATTGCTGACAATGCAAAATCACTGGGTTCTGATTTAAAAGTTAAGGGCACATACGTTATTTCAGATGCCCGTAAAAATCTTGACGCCGAGTACGATCCAAGATTTACTACTTTCTTTCCGCGTATGTACAGCAATCAGGAGCAAATGCATATTGATGGTTATAAAGATTGGGGACACATAAAAGGAACACCTATTTCTATTACCAATGCACGTGGTGAACAGGAAACGGTATATAAACCAACGTTCCTCGAAAATATGCGCTATTTCTTTTCCTATCAGCTTAACTACATGTACTGGCGCTATTTTATGTGGAATTTTGCCGGGAAACAGAATGATTCTCAAGGACGAGGTGACATTAACAATGGTAACTGGATTTCTGGCATTCCTTTTATTGATGAAATCCGTCTTGGTCCGCAAGACAAGCCTGATACCATGAAAAATGCAGGAACCAATAAATTTTATTTTCTACCATTTATCCTGGGTTTACTAGGATTGTTTTATCAATTTAAGAAAAATGGAAGAGATAGCTATGTCGTAGGTCTTCTCTTTATCATGACTGGTTTTGCCATCGTGATTTATGTGAATCAGTACGCCTATCAACCCCGTGAACGGGATTATGCGTATGCTGCCTCATTTTATGCCTTTGCAATATGGATTGGGTTAGGTGTGATTGCACTGGTTGACTGGCTACGGGCAAAAATGCAGGGAAACATGGCGTTAATGCTTTCGATAGGTTTATCGTTGATTTTGGTTCCCGGAATTATGGCCAAAGAGGGCTGGGACGACCATAACCGTGCCAACCGTTATACTGCACGCGATTTTGCAATCAATTATCTGGAGTCATGCGCTCCGAATGCAGTATTGTTTACCAATGGCGATAATGATACATTCCCCTTGTGGTACGTGCAGGAAGTTGAAGGTATCCGTCGCGATGTACGCGTGGTAAACCTTAGCCTGCTGAATACAGACTGGTATGTTGATCAGATGAAACGTCGTGCATACGAATCGGCTCCGGTTGAATTCTCGCTTACCAAAGAGCAATATATTCAGGGAGTCCGCGACTTTGTTGCATTTGATCCGAGCATGAATCCGGGAGGTCAGTATGTGAATATTAAAGAAGCGATGGATTTTGTGAAAAACGATAATCATGTTCGCATGATGTCGAATGGTCAGAATATCAATTTCTTTCCTACAAACCGGTTTAGTATTCCGGTTGACACAGCACTGGTATTGAAAAATGGCACACTTTCACCTTTGTTGAAAGATAAGATGTTGAAGAGTGTTGACTGGCAGATTGATGCAATGGGTGTTCAGAAAAACAGCCTGATGATCCTTGATTTACTGGCAAATTTCGATTGGAAACGTCCGGTTTATTTTGCAATTACTACCGGAAACGATGCGTATATTGGCTTAACCGACTATTTCCAGCTTGAAGGGCTTACCTATCGTTTGATTCCGGCAAAAATTCCAAGTTCCGACGGTCAAACCGGATTTGTGAATACCTCCATCATGTACAATAATCTGATGCATAAATTCAAATGGGGAAATATGGATAAAGAAGGTGTTTATCTCGACGAAACCAACCTGCGCATGATTATGAATTTACGTAACAATTTTGCACGTCTGGCAGATCAGTTAGTTGTAGAAGGAAAGAAAGATTCTGCATTGAAAGTGCTTGACCGTTGCATGGAACTGATGCCCGAAGAGCGCGTTCCTTACAATATATATATCACTCCGGTTATCGAATCATATTTAAAAGCGGGAGCTTTGGACAAAGGGGTTCCAATTATGGAACGGATGCTTAAAATTACCGACCAGAACCTTGCTTACTACTTTAAGTTCAAAGGCCGTGAATTTAAACTTCTCGATTATGATGTACGTGAATCGCTGGTGATTTTACAACGTATAGCGCAAACAGCACAACTCTATAAGCTTGCCAAACAGGAAAAACGGGCTACAGAATTGTTGAATAATTATTATACCCGCTACGAAACACAATCGATGACAATGAGATAGCCTTGAGGATTGTAAAATTATAGACTGAGGCCTCAACCGTAATATATTTTCCCGACTTTTGGAATTCAATATGGCAACTTATTAAATTATAGCTGTCAGGCAGGATCCCGAAAGTCGGGAAAATCTTTTTTGCCAAACAAAGGGCTTTTAAGTCAGCCTCTTCGTGTTTTGGAGTATTTTGTTTGTTTTTCGTGCCTGATACTTAAAATATTCTTAGTTTTGGAAGAGAATCTGTTTCTATTGCTTAATAATAAGAAGGATGAAAATCCGGAAGATTAACAGCAACGGAAATAAAGCTAATAAGGTGTGCAAAACCATCGTTTTAATTGAGTTGAACTATAAATGAGTAACTGCCTTAAATATCCGACATTGTAAATAGTTTATTGCAAACAGAATAGAAATGGTAAATTTGAAGTACTATAGTCATGAAATTATTACGGTGAATATGTAAAAGAGGAAATTCTTGATTTAATCAAGGCAAATTTAAAGTAGATACAATATATAGATTTATCTACATCAAGTTTGCTCAGTCCTATTTTGGAAGCAATATGAAAATAAAAAGCGACATTAAAAAATGAAGGAGAACGCTAAAAGAGTCTTTAGCTGCTTTGGGTGTTCTCTTTCGCTTAATCCATTCGGGTGCTATAAAGCGAAATTCTGTATTCTAAATTTTCACTTCTATTTTCTCTAGATGCTTCCTCTTGCTTTTAGTTCAAGGTATTTATTGATTACTCCAATTGTAATATTTTCGGGCTGAGCCAATACCGTTTGAATACCATATTTGCCAAGTTCTTTAACAATCAGTCGTTTTCCGGTCATGAATTTTTCGGCAATCGTTTTTACGTAGATCTCTTCCACGTTTTTCGGGGTAGAAGAAATCACCCGGCTTATTTCGCTGTTTTCGAAAAATACGACTACCAGCAAATGATGACGGGCAATCTTGCGGAGGTAGAAAAGCTGCCGTTTAAGGCTTTCGGTCGTTTCGAAATTGGTAAAGAGTAGTACCAGGCTACGTTGGTTTATTTTGTGTTTAAGCGTGGAATAGAGCAATTCGAAATCACTCTCTTTGTAAAGCGTTTTCTGGTTATAAAGTACTTCCTGAATTTTACGGATGTGCGTAAGTTTACGGTCGGCAGGTAAAATGTTTCCAATTTGGTTCGAAAAGGTAACGATTCCAGCCTTATCACCTTTAAGTAAAGCCGTATTGGAAATAACCAGCGAAGCATTGATGGCGTAATCTAAAAGACTCATTCCGTTGAATGGCATCTGCATTACGCGACCTTTATCAATAAGGCAGTAAACCTGTTGTGAGCGTTCATCCTGAAAATTATTTATCATCAGCTCATTACGGCGTGCGGTTGCACTCCAGTTTACTTTCCGGGGATCATCGCCCTGCACATACGGACGAATTTGTTCAAATTCGCTGCTCATTCCCAGTTTGCGGAGTTTTTTTACCCCGATTTCGGTCAACCGATTCGAAATAGCCATTAGTTCATATTGCCGCATCTGCAAAAAAGAAGGATATACCAGTACCATATCTCCTTCAGAAAATTTATACCTGCGGCTTATGAGTCCTAATATACCCGTTACAAAAACATTCACTGCACCAAAATGATATTCCCCACGCTTCACGGGACGAAGCTGATAGTTAATTGTGCGGGTTTCTCCACGCGGAATAGAAAGAGAAATCACTTGATCGCGAATCTGAAACTGTTCAGGATATTCTTCGCGAACTTCAATATTGGCTGTAAACGGATATTGGTTTTCGAGAACAATTTTTACAGGATTTTCATCGCCATTCGAAAATCGTTCGGGCATACTTCGTTCGCCCGCAATCCCGTTTTTCTGTTTCCAGAGTATGGCCACTTCGGCAAATACATATACCCAGATGCTTAGAACTCCGAGCTTTGCCGGAAGCAAAAGCCAGGGAATAGGTAGCGAAAGCAAGAAGAGTACCACGCTTCCCCATATAAGGTAGTAAAACCTTTGTGTAAAGAAGAAATTCCTGAAATTTTTCACTATCTGGGTACTTCTATTTTTCGGATAATCTGACGGATAACTTCATCATTGGACAATCCTTCCATCTCTTTCTCAGGTGAAAGAATAATGCGGTGACGCAGTACAGGCAAAGCCAACTCCTGAATCTCTTCGGGTACCACAAAATCTTTTCCACGCAGTGCGGCCAGAGCTTTAGATGCATTGAGCAGAGCGATGGATGCGCGAGGAGAGGCTCCGAGGTAAAGAAACGGATGATTGCGGGTTGCTGAAACAATGTTTACAATATATTCCTTGATTTTTTCTTCTACGTGTATTTGGCTGATGAGTGAACGATAGTTCGCAATTTGTTCGGGAGTGAGGGCAGGCTTTACATTTGAAACCGGGTCAAACGTATCGCTGTTATGAATATCAAGAATCTTCACTTCTTCGATTAAAGAAGGATAACCTACTTCGAGTTTGAACATAAAACGGTCGAGTTGAGCTTCAGGTAAACGGTAAGTCCCTTCATGATCTACCGGATTTTGGGTTGCCATCACCACAAAAGGGAAGCGCATAGGATAGGTAATGCCGTCGTAACTAACCTGACGTTCTTCCATAACTTCGAATAGGGCCGACTGAGTTTTGGCGGGAGCACGGTTTATTTCGTCAATCAGAATGATGTTTGAGAATACCGGTCCCTGCTTAAACTCAAATTTGCCCGCAGCCGGATGAAAGATAGATGTTCCCAGCACATCCGAAGGCATTAGATCGGGTGTAAATTGTATTCTGGAAAAATCCGCAGAGATTGTTTTGGCCAGCATTTTTGCCGTAAGCGTTTTAGCAATACCGGGAACACCTTCAATCAGTACATGACCATCGGCCAGTAAAGCAGTAAGCAACAGTTCAATGGTTAGTTCCTGTCCGATGATTCCTTTGGAAAGTTCGGCCTTCACAGCGTTGATGCTTTGTTGCATATCACCAAAATCTAATCTTGATTCAAATTCTGGAGATGAGTCGTTTGTTATCATATTCTCAGAGTTTAAGCTTTGTTTTTGAATAAAATTCTTCGATGGTACGGTTAACACGTATCATAAATGTTTCAGAATTGGGTGGATTATCAAGGGCTTCAGAAGTTATTGCCACAAGCTTCTCGATTTCTTGGGGTGGTATTCCCGATTTTTCGGAAAGAGCTTTGCAAAATTCCGCATTTCTGTTATGAGTGGAAAGGTAATAGTTACTACGGACACGTTCATAGAAGTAGGTGGCTTTTTTTCGTGAAATGTCGGCATAATTCTTTTGTTGCTGATGCAGTAAGGCCACCACACGAATAAAGTCGAGCGAACTGTTTCTTAAAGGAATGATTAATTTTTGCATACGAACTTTTCTTCGGGTTCCAACCACAAAAATGGTTAACAAAGCGAGTAATGCAGTGAAAAGAGCCAGCCGGAGCGATGTTTTGCTATGAAATACCCTGAGCATATTGTCTTCCTGAAGTGGCCCCTGTGTTTGATATTCATCCCATACAACCGGAAATTCAGCAGGCAGGTAAGATAAAGCCTTAAATGCGGCCGCATTTCTCCCGTTTTCGAGTATTTCCAAATTGGTGAACATATATGGAAGCGAACAGAGATAAAGAGCTCCTCTGCCAACTTTAACACAGATAAGAACCGGCTTTCCGGCTTTGTTTTCCATTATGCTGTGAATCTGTTTGGCAGAATCTTCTACTACAAAATAACCCCGCCCAAACGAGTGGATAGGGTATCGCTGATTTTTTAGAGCCGGATGGGTAAACTGATAAACAGTATCTGCTTTTATTACATCCGAAAAGAGAGAATTCAGGTCAAAACCTACCGAATCGGCCAGTGTGTTACTAAAGCGCTCGGCAGCGATAAATGCACAATTTCCATAGTTCAGAAACGATTTTAATCGTTTCCAGTCAGCATTATCCATGCTGTATTCATTACAAATGGATATATAACTGTAAGCTTCAGAAGTTTTGTTTTCAAGGCTGTTATAAACAGGTTTGCGAGCGACCTCTTTCTTTTGATCCGGGAAAATGCTTTCCAGATTTTCGTACACAATATAGGTTCCGTAAGGATTTTTATCGGTGTTGATAAAGGTTGGATCCCAGCTCAGGGGTTGCGGACGTAAAACTTCGATCACAATCCAGATCACAACCACAAAACTCAGAAACAGGATCGGAAGTTTGTATTTTTTCATGCGTTCAGATTGTTTTGAAATGATTGAAAATCATTACGTATCCGTTGATATTGAATAGTATCAGGCGTAAATCCACCATACCAAACATATTCGAAATGATTCAGAAGTATCGAAAAATCAGAACGCATATTTTCGTCGGTGAGTTCAAACAAATATTGCCTGTTTAGTTTTTCATCCTTCAATTCCAGAATACTGGCAAAAGCGAGCAGTTTAAGTGTATGTAAATAGTTGTACCGGATTGCCAGACGGTAATTTTTGTTTGTTTCTGACTCCTCTATCAATAATGGTAAATCCATTGTAGCAAGATTTTCTCCCTCGACAATATAATCAGTGGCAATTGATTTTGGAGCTGCTAAAAAGAGGGTGTTTATATTCAAACCGCTCATCTTTAGGATTAAAAATACAATTGTAAGTGTAATTACAAGCAGAATTATAAGCTCTAACCAACCGGCATTGCCTACAAAATGAAAAAAGCGTGCAAGTTTTTCTGCCAGCCAGAACTTAAAACGATCCCATGCTGAAAAATTTATTCTTTTGCGGGTATAACGAAAATCGCTGTTATGCCGGTATTCCTCAATTTTGCGTTCCTGCGGTGAGCGTAGTTTTAGCGGCGTATTGTCGCGGGGCAATACATGCTCGTTTCCCTGTAAAGCCAGCGAAGCAAATAGAATAAAGAGAGAGAGTAAAAGATATTTTCTAATATTCTCCTTCATTGCCTTTGTTCTCGGTTGTTTGCTGCTGCGCAATATTATCAATTTCTGATTTCAGACCCGCACTTTCTTTATGTTCTACAAGGTTGAAGTATTGGAATGCTATAGTAATGTAAAGCAATGGATAAAGCAGAGTATTTCCGATTACATTAATCAAGGATGTGATAACGTATCCAACTGTAAAATTAGGAGCTGTTCCGGCTAATTGACTTCCTAAATTAATGATAGATTGCGGAATACTAAATACTAAAGACATTAACACTACTACTAAACCCATTACAAGAATCAATCCCAGAGTTGACCACCATTTTCCTATAATCAAGGTCATACTGCGAGAAATAGCATTTCCAATAGAACTTTGTTCAAATACAATGATAGAAGTTACAAATGAGAGTGCAATACCTAGATAAATTCCAGGGATTATCAACATGAATAATCCAATAAACGTAATTAAACCTGAAACAATTCCTCCTCCTATTAAGGGTAGAATATTACGAAGTGCACGATTAAAAACAGCTTTGGGAGTAATCATCCTGTTTCCATCTAGGTATTCAGCAATGTAGGAATACGAAATTGCTGTAAGCCAAACTTGAGCAATAATTGCAATAAGCATGGCGACAGCAAAGTATGTTATAATCGGAATAAAATCAAAACTTTCAGGCTTTAATCCTGATATCACATAGGTTAGCAATAAAGTATAAACAATCATTAGAGGCGTTCCAAGAAATAGAATACACGTGAAAAGATTTTTAAAATTTTGACGTGCAAATGTAAACGTTGCATTAAATTTTTCGCCGAAGTCGCGCTCCTGGCGCAGATTAATCCAGTTTTCCATGTTTTATTATTTTATTGTTTGTTTAATCTTCCAGAAAGATCACGTGGCAGCATAATAAAGTAAAAGATGACAATTGCCAGTGAAATTAAGATGATTGAAATGCTGATTGCTGGATTCATATCTGTATGCCGGGTAACAAAACTTTCTAGAAAACCAGCAATAATAAAAATCGGAACGAGCGAGGTTATAATTTTAATTCCATCCACTGCACCTTTTTTCAGGGAATGCATTCTGGGATAGGATTTGGGAAATAAAATACTGTTTCCAAGTATAATGCCGGCTCCTCCGGCAATGATAATGGACGTAATTTCAAAGGTTCCATGTATCCATATTGAAAGGACAGAGGTCACGAATAAGCCTTTTTGAAAGAAAAAGTACTGAAAAGCTCCCAGCATTACTCCATTGGAAAACATAATCCAAGATGATCCGATCGAAAGAAAAAAGCCTAAAACAAAAGCAAAAAAGGCAACCTTGATGTTATTGAGAGTAATTGCCAGAAAAAAATAGGAAGCACTGCCACCTTTGTATATTGCCATTGGATCTCCCTTCTCAATATTTTCAATGGTTTGATTTACATACGAATCTGTCAGGATCAGTCTTACATAAGTGTCATCAAATATTGCAGAAATAACTCCAACAAACATCCCCACTAGAAAAATAAGCAGTGCAAGCCGTATTTTGTTCTTGTGCTCCGAAATGAGCAAAGGAATTTCCATTCCCCAGAACTTTAAAAAACGGTTACGGTTAAGTTTCCGGTTTTTGTAAAGCTTCATAAACTTATGCGATGCCAATTGATTCAGGTACGATTCTGTTTTTGACCCTGAATAAAATGTTCGGGCATAGGATAAATCATCGGTAAGTTCAATAAGCTGGGAAGCAAGCTCGTCAGGATTTTTCTTTACCGGACTCTCCATCTCTTTCCACTTGTCAACATTTTTGCGTGTAAAAGCTGCTTCTTTCATCCGTGCAAAATATATATGGTTTTGATTATAAGTGTTTTGTTGAGGTTTCTAGTTCTGTGGATGGAGTAATCCTTATTTAATACGTTCGTATTTTTGTTCACCATTATTATATGGACATTTCATTTACAATAGTTTATAAGAAGGTTTACTGATAATATTATGAATACTTTTGGGACTTTTTGTTTTTCTAAGCAAATATATTTATTTTTGCCTATATACCCCAATCCTCAAAGAAATTTTAATTATTCTTTCTGTTTTGGGTTATTAATAATCCTGAAGATTTGATCTAATTGACTAACCTCCAGGTAAAATAATTACGTACTCTTCCTGAAAATCAAATTTCGCTTTATGTCTAATCTTGATATATTAACCAGTCAAAATGTTTCGGTACAGTATGAAGTAGCCGGAGTAGGAAACAGAATTTTAGCCTTTTTAATTGATTTTGCATTGTATTTTGTATGGGCTTTAGTGGTTTTGTCAGTTGTATCATTCATAAATGATGACATTTCCAGATCCATTGTTTACATATTGATGTATTTGCCGGTAATTTTTTATTATCTGATATTTGAGATATTTTTCAATGGTCAGAGTATTGGAAAAATGGCTTTAAAAATCAGGGTGATGAAACTTGATGGCACAACTCCTTCTGTTTCATCTTATTTGTTACGCTGGGCATTTATTTTGGTTGATTTCATGATGAGTTTAGGTAGCTTGGCTGTAATTTTAATTTCATTTACAAGAAATTCGCAACGATTAGGCGATATTGTTGCTGGAACAACCGTTGTAAAGCTGAAAAAAAGAACTTCGCTTACCGAACTGATTCCGGTTCAGCAAAATGTAGAGTATGTACCTGTTTACAGTGAGGTTGTGGTTTTAAATGATCAGGATATTCAACTGCTCAAGAAGGTTTTGTACAAGCGAATGAATACCTATGATCCTGAGCTTACGTTGAAAATGGCAGATTATATCAAACAAAAAACCGGTATTCAAACAAAGCTACCTGATCTCGAATTTTTACATACCGTACTGAAAGATTACGAGTACTATGCATTGATGCAAGAGGCTTAGTAATACTTATTTTTTTAACAAAATGGAATGAACGAAGAAAATCATATTTCTACTCCGGCCCAACTGGCCCGGGAATATATTCAGCATACATCCTGTAATATTTTTCTTACGGGTAAGGCCGGAACAGGAAAGACTACCTTTTTGCGAAATATTGTTAAGCAAACGTATAAAAATGTGGTGATTACAGCACCTACGGGAATTGCTGCAATCAATGCAGGAGGGGTTACACTGCATTCGTTTTTCCAGCTTCCATTTGGGAGCTTTGTACCGGAAGTGCGTACCCCGGATCCAACGCTTACGTTCAAACTCAACGATCCGGTTTCATTAATCCGAAACATTCAGATTAGAGATGCCAAGCGTAAAACTATTCGTAGCCTGGAATTGTTGATTATTGATGAAGTAAGTATGCTTCGCGCTGATTTACTGGATGCTATAGATGTAATCCTTCGTCATATCCGTCGAAACCGTACACAACCCTTTGGCGGTGTTCAGGTTCTGTTTATTGGGGATATGTATCAGTTGCCTCCGGTTGTGAAAGATGACGAATGGAGAGTATTGCGGGAATATTATCCCAGTCAGTTTTTTTTCGATGCCAAAGTATTACGTGAAAACAAACCCATTTACATAGAACTGGATAAAATCTATCGTCAAGAGGATCCGATATTTATTCGCTTGCTCAATAATCTTAGAAATAACACATTAGAACCATCTGATTCGGAATTGTTGCAGAAGTTTTATCACCCTGGCTTTCGTCCTGATCCGAAAGATAAATTTATTAATCTCACTACTCACAATGCCAAAGCCAGTCAGCGTAATAGTGAAGAACTAAATATTTTATCCGGGAAGTCGTACCGTTATCAAGCACTTGTAACCGGTGATTTTCCTGAATATCTCTATCCAATTGAATATGAAATGGAGCTCAAAGTAGGAGCTCAGGTAATGTTTATCAAAAATGATCCAACAGGCGAACGTCGTTTTTTCAATGGGAAAATCGGTGAAATAGCTTCCTTAACGGATGAAGAAATTGAGGTAAGTACTGGTGAGTATGAGAAAGTAGTTGTAGAACGATATATCTGGGAAAATGTCCGGTATGAGTTGAATGAAGAAACACAACTGATTGAAGAGAATGTGATCGGAACATTTTCGCAGTATCCCCTGAGACTAGCCTGGGCTATCACTGTTCATAAAAGTCAGGGATTAACTTTCGACAGAGCAACCATTGATGTGAACGAAGCATTTGCTCCCGGTCAAATTTACGTTGCACTATCAAGGTTGAGAAGTCTTGACGGACTTGTGTTAACTTCTTCGATACAGAAACACAAGTTACAGGTTGATAACCAGATATGCGTATATAGTCAAAGCAAAAAGGACGTTGATGAACTGCAACAGATTCTTAAAACGGAGAAGGATCAATATTCGCTGCGAATGATTTGTGATAGTTTTTCATTTACAGATTTGATTAAACATACGCAGGATTTTACGTACAATTCCGAAGATGAAGAAGCAAAGACCGCAAAACTAAAATATCGCCAGTGGGCTTTATCGATTATTAATCAGCTCAAAGAGTTAGAAACGGTTGGTTCTAAATTCCAGAATCAGATTACGTATATTTTTTGTCAGAACAGTGAGGATTCACGTAAGCTACTGACAGAACGGCTAAAGGCTGCACAGAGTTATTTCGATGAAAAGATTCTGGAAACAGATAATGAAATATTTCTCCATCTGGCAAGAGTACTCGCTGATAAACGCGTAAAAACCTATCAGAAAGAAGTTCAGGATTTTGAAACTCTGCTTTATTCTTTTCTGGTAAAACTTCGCCGGAATGTGATGTTGGCAATAGCAAATTTCAACAACGAGGAGATTTCGAAAGATAAGCTTATTTTTGCTGCTCAGGTAGAAGGTCGTCATGAAAAAATCCGGGAGCTAATAATTCTTGAAAAACAATTTGAAAAGCTTGAAAAAGGGAATAAAAAGAAAAAACCCCGGAAGAAACTGAATGACGAAGAGGTTGATTATGTTGATATTTCGACTCCTTCGCATAAGCTCCAAAAAGAAAAAGGACCTTCAACATCCGAAGTTTCATACTCGATGTTTCAGCAAGGGAAGTCAGTTGCGGAGGTTGCTCAGGAAAGAGTGCTTACGCAGGAAACAATTATAAAGCATCTAATTCCGTATCTTCAAAATGGAGAAATAAACATTGAACAACTTGTTGATCCTGAAAAAATTCATATCATAAAATCTACGATCAACGAAATAGAATTTACCGGACTAAAAGATTTGAAAACCATACTTCCGGAAGATTTTAGCTATGACGAAATCCGGTTGGTGATGGTCTCCATGAAAAATGAATAATAATAATTTCTTTACCTCAGTTCAAAATTCTTCCCCAGATAAACTTTACGAACCTGTTCGTCGTCAGCCAGTTCCTGAGCTGTGCCTGATTTCAGAATAGCACCTGCAAACAAAAGGTAAGCACGGTCAGTAATGGTAAGCGTTTCATGAACATTATGGTCGGTGATTAAAACGCCAATATTCTTTTCTTTTAGTTTACGTACAATTGCCTGAATATCTTCTACTGCAATCGGGTCAACACCAGCAAAAGGCTCATCCAGAAGAATAAATTTCGGATCAACAGCCAATGCACGTGCAATTTCGGTACGCCGGCGTTCTCCTCCCGAAAGCTGAATTCCTTTGCTCTTACGGATATGGCTCAACCCGAATTCTGCAATCAGCGACTCAAGTTTTTCTTCCTGTTCTTTTTTTGACAATTTTGTGAATTCAAGTACTGCCCGAATATTATCTTCCACGCTTAATGTACGGAAAACGGAAGCTTCCTGAGCAAGATAACCTACACCGAGCTGAGCACGTTTATACATCGGCATTTCGGTAATATCAATCTGATCGAGATAAATTTTACCTGTAAGAGGTTTTATCAGGCCAACCATCATATAAAAAGAGGTGGTTTTTCCGGCACCATTCGGTCCCAAAAGCCCAACAATTTCACCTTGTTCTACCTGAATCGAAACCCCTTTTACAACGGTACGGTTCTTGTATTTTTTTACAATATTTTCTGTTCGTAGAATCATTTTGCTTCCTCATTGGTAAGTTCATCCCAGAATTCAACAGCTCTGCGTGTATGTGGAATTACAATTGTTCCACCCACGAGATTGGCAATGGCCAGTGTTTCAAAAAGTTCTTCACCTGTAACTCCATTCTCGAAACATTTAATCAGATGGTAACGAACACAATCATCACAACGTAATACCAATGAAGACACCAGTCCCAGTAACTCTTTCGTTTTAACATTCAGAGCACCGGGCATATACGCATTTGTATCGGCATTGAATATTCGTTTGATCGTTTTATCATTAGCCGCCAAAATGCGTTCATTCATTTTGGTTCTGTATTCGTTAAAATTCTGAACTTTGCTCATAATCAAAACTATATAATTCCTTCACGTAAAATGTCGTGCATGTGAATAACGCCTGTATAACGGTTTTTCTTATCCACCACTAGTAATTGTGTAATTTTATTTTGCCGCATCAGGTTTAGAGCATTTACGGCAAGCTCATCTTTTTGAATGGTTTTCGGATTTGCCGACATTGCATCTTTTGCGAGCAGATTTTCAATGTTTTCAGTTCGCATCAGTAAACGACGTAAATCACCATCGGTAATTATCCCCAATAATGTTTCGTTTTCAACTACAGCAGCAACTCCCAGACGTTTGGAGCTGATTTCGAGAATTGCATCGCGCAATGTATCTGTGGGTTTTACTTTTGGAAGCTCGTTGCTTGCCGATAAATCTCCAACTTTCAGATAAAGTTTTTTGCCCAAGGCTCCACCAGGATGGTAACGGGCAAAGTCTTGAGCTGTGAATTCACGACATTCGAGCAGTGCTACAGCCAACGCATCACCCATTACTAACTGAGCCGTAGTACTCGAAGTAGGAGCCAGATTGTTCGGACAAGCTTCCGACTCTACCGTGCAATTTATTCGTAAATCGGCCTGGCCTGCCAAAAAAGAATTCATGTTCCCAACCATGGCTATTAATGTACTTCCCATAGCCTTCAGGAGCGGAACAAGAACTTTTATTTCGGGAGTGTCCCCACTTTTCGAAATACAAATGATTACATCTTCTTTTTGAATAATCCCTAAATCACCATGGATTGCATCTGCTGCATGCATGAAAATAGCAGGAGTACCTGTAGAATTCAGGGTGGAAACTATCTTTAGGGCAATGTTTGCGCTTTTCCCAATTCCGGTAATAACAACCCTTCCCTGTGAAGAAAAAATTTTTTCTACACACATTGCAAACTCATTGTCGATGAAATGAATTAAATTTGCAATGGCAGTTGACTCTTGGGTAACTGCTCTAAGGGCAATACTTTTAATTTCTTCTAAAGATTTCAATGTGAAAAAATTATTTGGTTAAATTTGCGGCCTTTTGAATTTCTATGACTACATTTACAGTACAAAAATAGAGCATTTTTAAATAGGGGACAGATATGGCGAGAACGGACAGTGAAATTCTGCATCAGCATCTAAAAAAAATCTTTGGATTTGATAAATTCAAAGGAAATCAGGAAGCCGTAATCCGTGCGGTTTTAGAAGGAAACGATGCATTTGTGATTATGCCAACCGGCGGAGGAAAATCCTTGTGCTATCAATTACCTGCAATTATTAGCGAAGGGACTGCGATCATTATATCGCCACTGATTTCGCTAATGAAGAATCAGGTTGACGCAGTCAGAAACTTTGGTTCTGAGCTGGGATTAGCTCATTTTCTCAATTCTTCACTCAACAAGAATGAGATTAAACAGGTAAAAGACGACCTTGTTTCGGGCAAAACCAAACTGCTTTATGTAGCACCGGAATCCTTGACAAAGGAAGAAAACATAGAGTTTCTCAAAGAGATAAATATATCTTTTTACGCGATTGATGAAGCGCATTGTATTTCAGAATGGGGGCATGATTTCCGTCCGGAATATCGCAGATTGCGTCCAATCATTGAAGCGATCGGGAAAAAGGTTCCCGCAATTGCGTTAACGGCAACGGCAACGCCGAAAGTACAACAGGATATTCAAAAGAATCTTGGAATGATGAATGCCCAGGTTTTCGTCGCGTCGTTTAATCGCCCGAATCTTTATTATGAAGTAAGGCCTAAAACGAAAGATGTTAATCGCGAGATCATCAAATTTGTGAAATCTCACATGGGAAAATCGGGAATCATCTATTGCATGAGCCGAAAAAAAGTGGAAGAGATTGCAGAACTTCTTCAGGTTAATGGAATCCGTGCATTGCCGTATCATGCGGGTATGGATGCAAATACACGTTCCGATAATCAGGATAAATTTCTGATGGAAGAAGTAGATGTTATTGTAGCGACTATTGCATTTGGTATGGGCATTGATAAGCCAGATGTTCGTTTTGTGATTCATTATGATATGCCCAAGAGCCTCGAAGGCTATTACCAGGAAACGGGTCGTGGCGGTCGTGATGGCGGGGAAGGACGTTGCGTAGCATTTTATAGTGAAGATGATATACAAAAACTCGAAAAATTTAACAAAGATAAACCCGTTGCAGAGCAGGAAATAGCGCTACAGTTGATGAATGAAACGGTTTCCTATGCTGAGTCATCACTCTGTCGCCGTATTGTGTTACTTCATTATTTTGGAGAACATTACGAATCAGATGCTTGTGGAAATTGCGATAACTGCCTGCATCCGAAAGAAAAAGTTCAGGCAACTGATCAAATGGTTCTTGTTCTGGAAACCGTTTTGGCAGCCAAGCAACAATTCAAGTCAAACCATATTGCAAATATCATAACCGGTAAAAATTCAACTCAGCTCAAATCGTTGAAATTGAATAAACTACCTCAGTATGGAGTAGGTGCAGATCTGGATGAACGATTTTGGAATGCAGTAATACGTCAGGCTGTAATAGAAGGATTATTGGTAAAAGATATTGAAAATTATGGTGTTTTAAAAATCACCAATGATGGTCACAAATTTTTGAAAAATCCTGAAAAGATTCTTGTTCCGAAAGATCATGACTTTATTCATGATGATGAAGAGGATTTAATGGCAGCAATGGGAGGTGGCCGTACGAATGCCGTTGATAAAACGCTCTTCTCTCTCCTGAAAGATTTACGGAAAGATATTTCACGTAAAGAAGATATTCCTCCGTTTGTAATTTTCCAGGATCCATCACTCGAAGATATGACAATTCAGTATCCAATCACCATGGAAGAGCTGAAACAAATTACCGGTGTTGGCTCGGGTAAAGCACTAAAATATGGTCAGCCTTTCATTGAGTTAATTAAACGGTATGTGGACGAAAATGAAATTGAACGTCCTCAGGATCTGGTTGTTAAATCAGTTGTGAATAAATCGGGCTTAAAGGTTTATATCATTCAGAATATCGACCGTAAACTCTCTCTGGAAGATATTGCTGTTGCCAAAAACCTTGAGTACAGTGAATTGCTTCAGGAAATAGAACGTATTGTTGCCTCCGGAACGAAGCTCGATTTGAGCTATTATATTGATGAATTTGTGGATCAGTATCATCAGGAAGAAATATTTGATTATTTCCGTGAAGCAGAATCAGATTCCATCGAAGATGCCTTGAAAGAACTTGGTGAAAATGAATATACAGAAGACGAAATCAGACTCATGCGAATCCGATTTATGTCGGAACTTGGAAATTAAACACTCTGAATATGACCGAAAACGAAGAAATCCAGCAAACTCCTGAAATGGAGGAGGTAAAAGTAGAACAAACTCCTGTTTTTCAACCTGAAAAAAGACCATTTCCCCTGAATACAATCCTGAATGTTGTACTGTTCATTGCAGTAGTCGTACTCTTTTTTCTCCATTTTTCCGGTGGAAAAGGTTCTGTACCAGAAACAAAAAAGCCAGTTGCAATTAAAGGAATTGGTGCAATTGCGTTTGTTGACAGTGATTCATTGATGGAAAAATATGATTATTATAAAGATACAAAAACAGCACTTGATAAATTTGAAGAAGATCTTAAGAATGAATACCAAACCAAGACCTTGTCGTTTAAAAGTGAATATGAAAACTATCTGAAAATTGGAGCATCACTTTCGCTAGCTGAACAAAAACGTCGCGAAGAGGGGCTCAAAGCAAAACAAAACAGCTTAATACAGCTCGAAAGTGAATTGGCAAATAAACTTGCAGCTCGTAAAGAAGAGAAAAACAATGAGTTACTTGATAATATTCAAAGCTACATTAAAAAGTTCAACGAAAGCAAAGGATATACACTTATTTTAGCCAAATCGAGGATAAGCAGTGGTATTCTGTTTGCAGATGAAAGTATGGATATTACAAATGCTGTAATTGAAGGCTTAAACAATGATTACAAAGAAAAGAAAGAGAAAAAATAATTGACTCTCTGCCAAATAAAAAGAGGCTGTTCAAAACAGCCTCTTTTTTGTTATACGAGCTTTTGGATAAGTTAACCTTCAATTTTATCAGGTGCAAGAAAGCAATCTTCTATTTGCAGTACAAGATTATATTGCAAGGTATCAATTCGTATAATAAAGAGTTCTTTGTGCTTTTCAGAAACCACCTCTCCTTTTAATCCCTGAAATATCCCTTCAATTACTTTGACTTTTTGCCCGGGTTTGAATTTGTTTGGTGTAACGATAAATGAAGCGTTTAACTTTATTAGTTTTTTTAACATCTCAATCTGCTCTTCGCGAATAGGAGCTGGCTTTTTTTCAAAATGGACAAAACAAACTGCACCCGGAATCCCGGTAACCTGATAAAACAGATGAGGCATTGTTTTCACAAATACATATGAACGAAAAACAGGCTCGTCAATAATTTTTTTACGATCGCTCCACTGACGTTCTACTTTTTTTAAAGGGAGAAATGTTTCAAACCCCTCTTTTACAAGTCGTTCATACACTTTTATTTCAGCTCTGGCGGCTGTATATAGGGCATACCATTGTTGCTCAGGCATAACTGGATTTAATTTTATGCAAAAATAGTATTTCTAAGGATGGTAAAAAGGATGATTATTGTCAATATCAAATAAATTGCGTTTACTCCATAAAGTTTCTTTCGAAAAGAAGCATATTTTTCTCTGTATTTTGGAATATCCAAAAACCATCCAACTAAAATATAAGGCAGAAAGGTCAACACTAGCGGATTGTCAATCAATGATTCTTTGATTTCAAAATGGAGAAGATGATGAATAGCTCGCTGTGAGCCACATCCGGGGCATTTTACGTGAAGATACTTATAAACAGGGCACTTAGGAAACAAAGGATTATTGTCGGGGCTGAAATAGAAATAAACAAGCACAACAACAATCCCTGAAAATATTACAGCGGGAAGAAAGTAGTTTCTTCTATCAGAATTCATTCAAACTAACAGCAAACACAATGGCTAATACGTAGAAAATAATAATAAGTACAGATGCACTTAATCCTACCCAGAAACCGATTTTTGTCCATTTTCCTGCTTCTTGTGATGCTCTCATTGCACCTGCATAGTCACCTGCATAAAATCTTGATTCTACGTTTGATGCATTTACAATTCCCGCAATACCAAAAGGCAGGCAACATAATATTGTTACCAAAATCGACTCAACCAACCATGTTTTTGGTGGAACCTGATTAGGATTGGGTTGTTGATATTGAGGTTGCGGGGGCTGTTGATAACCGGGCTGTTGCTGGTTATTTGTAAAGTTTTGATTTTGTTCTTCCATTGTTATAGGGTATAAAAATTTCTTTATGCAAACATAATAAAATGATTGTTGAATTGCAAATAAACTGACTGTCAATTTATAGGACAGACTACAATTCAAAAAAACTAACGATCAACCTAAAATTCAGTATTATGGAAAATGAAAATGTACCCATTTTAAGGCCAGGAATGTTAACGGCATTGTGTATTCTAATCTTTATTGGGAGTGGTTTAAATCTTTTATTTAGTTTGCTCTTACTTGTGTTATCAGGAACTATTTCGGCATTACTTGCTGATATTCCGGGATTTGGAGAAGCAATGGCAGCACTTCCAGTGTGGGAATTAATACTTTTAGTTTTACTTGCTGCAACATCTCTTTATGGAGCAATTGCCATGTGGAAACTCAAAAAAATGGGTTTTTATATTTATGCAGGAGCACAGATAATTATGCTTGCAATATCGTTTGGTATTTTAGGCTTAATATTCACCGTATTATTCATTGTTCTCTATCATCTGAACATGAAACACATGTCATAATTTATTGATTTTAATCAATAAAAGCCGGATACCCCAATCCGGCTTTTTTATTGCTCTTGATGTTGTTTTCAGCGTTATCTTTCGTTCTATTGCAAATCATTTCTTATTTTCGCAATCCAAAACATTAAATCGTCCAAATCATGAAAAAAACCTTTGGTATTGCACTGTTAACTATTACAGTTGCATTTTTTGCCGGTTGCAATGGTAACAAAAAAGGTACCGAATCAAACACCGATTCAACCAAAACCGTTAGCCCTATGCAGGAAAAAATCAATGAATATGCAGTAGTAAAACTTACTGCTGATATGAGTAAACTCACTGAAAATGAAAAGAAAATGATTGGCATTTTCATCGATATTGCGCAAATTATGGATGACCTATACTGGGAACAAACCATTGGCAATAAAGATGAGTTTCTGAACACGATAAAAGATCCGGATGCTAAGAAATTTGCGATGATGCAGTATGGTCCCTGGGATCGTTTGGGAGAAAATAAACCATTCATTGATGGTTATACCGAAAAGCCAAAAGGATCCAATTTTTATCCAAAGGATATGACCGAAGCGGAATTCAAAGCGCTGAAAGATCCGAATAAAACCAGTCAGTACACCGTTATTCGTCGTAATGAAGATGGTAGTTTAAAAGTCGTTTGGTATCATGAAGAATGGAAAGAAAAAATTCAAAAAGTATCTGATTTATTGAAACAAGCTGCCGGATTAGCAGAAGATCCAGGATTGAAGAAATATCTTGAACTTCGATCAGAAGCAGTTTTAACGGATGATTACTTTGCAAGCGATATGGCTTGGATGGATATGAAAAAGAATGGAATTGACTTTGTTGTAGGTCCAATCGAAAATTATGAAGATGAACTTAATGGTTACAAAACTGCATTTGAAGGTGCCGTTTTAGTGAAAGATAAAGAATGGAGTGAGAAGCTTGAAAAATTTCTTAAAGAACTTCCGGAACTTCAAAAACAACTTCCGGTTGATGCAAAATACAAGAAAGAAAAACCAGGTTCAAACTCTGATTTGAATGCGTATGATATTGTTTATTATGCTGGTCATGCAAACTGCGGAGGTAAAACTATTGCAATCAATCTGCCAAATGACGAAAAAGTACAGCTCAAAAAAGGTTCACGTCGCTTACAGCTTAAAAATGCAATGCAGGCAAAATTTGACAACATCCTGAAGCCTATTTCAGATATGTTGATTGACAAGGATCAGCGTGCGAACATTAAGTTTGATGCGTTTTTCAGTAATGTAATGTTCCATGAAGTAGCTCATGGCCTGGGAATTAAAAACACCATTACTGGGAAAGGCAATATTCGTGAAGCATTAAAATCGCAATATTCAACATGGGAAGAAGCAAAAGCAGATGTCTTAGGTTTATTTATGGTTCAAAAACTGATTGAAAAAGGTGAATTAACCGGAATTACGGTTGAAGATGCATATGTAACCTATATGGCTGGCTTAATACGTTCAGTACGTTTTGGTGCTACCGAAGCTCACGGACAGGCCAATATGATGTGCTTCAATTTCTTTGAAGATAATGGTGCATTTACCCGTACAGCAGAGGGAACTTACAAAGTTGACTTTGCAAAAATGAAAGCTGCAATTGATGGATGGTCAGCGAAAGTACTGAAAACAGAAGGTGATGGCGATTTTGAAGGTGCACAAAAATATGCTGCAGAACAAGGGAAAATTCGTCCGGAACTGCAAAAAGACTTAGACAAGCTGAAATCTGCAAAAATCCCGAAAGATGTTGTTTTCGAACAAGGGAAACAAACTTTAGGATTGTAATTTCATTGTTTACAGAAACTGAAAGCGGCCAACTTTTTAAAAGTTGGCCGCTTTCAGTTTCTGTAAAAGAGAGAATTTAAAGATATAAAAAAAGAGAAGTTCACTGAACTTCTCTTTTCGTAGGTAGCGGGGACAGGGATCGAACCTATGACCTTTGGGTTATGAGCCCAACGAGCTACCACTGCTCCACCCCGCACTCTGTTTTCGAATTGGACTGCAAAGATACACTTTAAATCATTCCAATTACGTTTTGATAAAATAATAATTAAAATAATTTATATCATGTTGGCATACAAGATGAAAGCTGCTTTATAGAACGCATAAGGCAGCTTCTTCTTACAAAACAACAAACAACATTAAAATAATCCGCTAATATTTCCTTCGTTATCAATATCAATTAGTTCGGCGGGGTGTTTCGGGTAATCCTGGCATACGCATGATGGTTCCTGCAATCGGGATGATGAATCCTGCTCCGGCGGCTAGTTCTACTTCTCTGATTTTTACAATAAAACCTTCCGGACGACCCTTTAAGTTTGGATTATCGGAAATAGATTTTTGCGTTTTTGCGATACAAATTGGAAGCTTATCTAATCCTAACTCTTTGATTCTTTTTATGCTGGATTTAGCCTGAAGTGAATATTCAACCTTTCCGGCTCCATACATCTTTGTGGCAATAATTTCTACCTTGTCTTCGATTTCCTGCTCAAAATCATACAAAGGCTTAAAGCAGGAAATACATCTATCAGCTGACTCAGCTACCATTTTTGCAAGTTCAATCGCCCCTTCGCCACCTTTTTCCCAACTTTCATTCAGTGCAATTTTCAAACCGTTCTTTTGAGCATGTTCTGTCAGAATATCAATTTCTTCCTGAGAATCAGTAGAAAATTTATTTATTCCAATAACCGGAGAAATGCCGTAGAAACGAATGTTTTCCACGTGTTTATCAAGGTTTGCCAATCCTGCTCTTAATGCCTCAGGATTTGACTGACTGAGCTCTTTTAATTTAGCACCTCCGTGATATTTCAATGCGCGTATTGTTGCAACCAAAACCACAGCATTGGTTGATAACCCACCGTACTGACTTTTAATATTGAAGAATTTTTCAGCTCCGAGTTCAGAGGCAAACCCGGCTTCTGTAACCACATAATCAGAGAAAGTTAATCCCATTTTTGTTGCCAGAATCGTATTTGTTCCCTGAGCAATATTTGCAAATGGGCCACCATGGATAATGGCCGGAGTTCCTTCGAGAGTTTGTACTAAATTGGGTTTGATTGCATCTTTCAGCAGAGCAGCCATTGCTCCCTGTGCTTTCAGATCTCGGGCAAAAATGGGGTCTCCTTTATATGTGTCACCAATGTAAATATTTCCAAGTCTATTTTTTAAATCGTTCAAATCTTTTGACAAACAAAGAGTTGCCATTACCTCGGATGCTGCCGTAATGTCGAATCCCGTTTCACGGGGAACGCCTTGAGTAGTTCCTCCAAGGCCGATGACAATCTGACGTAAAGAACGTTCATTCATATCCATTACTCGTTTCCAGCGAATCGTTCTTGGGTCAAGTCCGAGGTTGTTTTCTTTATTTTGAATATTATTGTCAATTAAAGCAGAAAGCAGGTTGTGTGCTTTTTCTACTGCAGCAAGGTCACCCGTAAAATGAAGGTTGATATCTTCCATTGGAAGAACCTGAGAATATCCACCCCCGGTTGCACCTCCTTTTATCCCAAAAACCGGACCTAAAGATGGTTCGCGTAATACTACAGTCGCTTTTTTGCCAATTTTATTTAAACCTTGCGTTAAACCGATAGATGTTGTCGTTTTTCCTTCCCCGGCTGGAGTAGGAGTGATGGCAGTAACTAGAATAAGTTTTGCTTTTCGCATCTTTTCTTCATCAATTAGATGAATTGGGAGTTTTGCTTTGTATTTTCCGTATAGCTCAAGATCATCGTCTTTAATTCCTAATTGAGAAGCAATTTCGGTAATGTGCTTTAGCTTAATTTCATGTGCAATTTCTATGTCCGATTTCATATAGGTACATATTGATTTTCAGTAAATTCAGAATTGAATAAAAAACAAGATTCTCTGCAAAATGTTCAAGAACTCTTCATGGATATCATGGTGTCCTTGTTTTCCGGGAGAGAAGTGAAACGGAAAAAAATTCATAATTCATGAATATTTGTATCTTTGTAGCATGAGTTGGCCCGGTAGTTCAGCTGAATAGAACGTCAGATTCCGGTTCTGAAGGTCGGGGGTTTGAATCCCTTCCGGGTCACATGAAAAAGCCTCTGAATCAAAATGATCAGAGGCTTTTTGTTATATAAAATGGATATTCAAAATTTACTTATTTACATCTGTTCCGCTTAGGATCACGATTACCTGATCATAGATAAGTCCCATCTCATCCTGATTTTCGGAATAATATTTCATACTTGCTTCAAACTGTTTACGGTTTGTATGATGTTTTTTAAAAACAACACTGTAATAGGTTGCGGTATAGTATTTAAAATCTTTATCAGTTAACTGCTGTTGCGATAATGCCGATTCGGCAAGATGAATATCAGCTAGCAAATTTGCCATTTTTTTATGAGGGATTATTCCTTCGGGAGGTGTGCGAAAATTGTTTTTTCCGGAACAACCTGCGAAGATTATCAGCCCTGAGAGTAAGATGGCTAAAAAGATATCTGTTTTTTTCATCGGTTAAAGGTAAGGCGCATTCCACGAGCTTGTTCATCAACTTTTTCGTTATGATAAACGAGATTCCCGTTTACAAAAGTATGCGTAATCTTTGAATGAAACATATCTCCTTCAAATGGAGACCATTTACACTTATACAAAATGTTTTCTTGAGAAACGGTCCATTCACTTTGAGTATCAATAAGTACCAAATCGGCAAAATAACCTTCACGGATAAAACCACGTTTTTCTATCTGGAACAATATTGCCGGAAGATGACACATTTTTTCAACCAGTTGATTTATCGATAGCCTGCCATTGCGTACGCATTCAAGCATTACAGGCAATGAATGCTGTATTAAAGGACCGCCGGAAGGAGCTTTAAAGTATGTTTGATTTTTTTCATCCCGGGTATGAGGTGCGTGATCGGTTGCAATGATATCAAGTTTTCCATTGAGCAATCCTTCCCAAAGTGCTTCACGGTCAGAAATTTCTTTAACTGCCGGATTCCATTTCAGATATGTTCCTTTTCGTTTATAATCTTCGCGGCTGAACCAAAGATGATGAACACAAACCTCTGAAGTTATTTGCTTTTCTTCAACAGGTCTGGAATTATCAAGCAAACTTAGTTCATCTGAAGTAGAGAGATGAAGTAAATGCAGGCGACTGTTGTATTTGGTAGCTAACTCTACAGCCAGTGAACTTGATTTTAAACATGCTTCACGAGATCTGATATCAGGATGAAACTCAACCGGAACATCTTCTCCATATTTTTCGCGATAAAGTGCACTATTTTGTTTGATAATCAACTCATCTTCACAATGTGTTGCAATCAGAACCGGAGCTTCTTTAAACAATGTAGTTAACGAATCACGGTTATCGACCAGCATATTTCCCGTAGAAGCCCCCATAAATACTTTGATTCCACAAACGTTTTTTGGATCGGTTTTGAGTACTTCAGATATATTTTCATTAGAAACCCCCATGTAGAATGAATAGTTCGCAAGTGAAACGTCTGAAGCTCTGTCGTATTTTTTCTGAAGAAGTTCTTGTGTTAGTGTTTGAGGATTCGTATTGGGCATTTCCATAAAGGAAGTTACACCTCCGGCAACGGCTGCTCTGCTTTCGGAAGCGATGTCGCCTTTGTGTGTTAATCCGGGCTCACGGAAATGAACCTGATCATCAATCACCCCGGGTATCAGATACTTTCCTCTTGCATCAATTTGCTCATAACCAGCGTGAGAAATCCCGGTGTTTTCTGCTCTTAGAATCTTTACAATAATTCCATTTTCAAGGAAAATTTCTCCTGTAAAAACTTCTCCTTCATTGACAATCTGTGCGTTATAAATTCGGTAAGCAGCCATTTTTTTCTTTCAAAATTACGCAAATGAAGCCAAAGTAATGGAATCTGGCCCAAATATCTGAATTTTTTTATCTTTGCATGTTTTTGGGTATTTTTCCCGAAATCTTATGATAGAAACAGATGTACGCTTACATAGACGGAAAACTTACAGTGAAGAACCCTGCTTATGTTGTGGTAGATTGCCATGGTGTAGGCTATATGCTTCATATTTCACTTTACACGTTTGAGAAAATAAAAGAGTTACAACAGGCAAAGTTGTTTACACAGCTCATTGTAAGAGAAGATGCTCATATCCTTTTTGGTTTTTATGACGAAGTGGAGCAGAAATTGTTTCGCCTTTTAATAGGAGTTTCGGGTGTAGGTGCAAATACTGCCCGAATGATATTATCTTCCTTACCTCCCGATGATTTAGCATTGGCAATTATTAATGAAAATGTCAAGCTTTTGCAAACAATCAAGGGTATTGGAAATAAATCTGCTCAACGATTAGTAATAGAATTGAAAGATAAGCTGAAAAAAGAGTCGTTTTCGGGGGATAATTCTTCGCAACCATACAATACCAATCGCGAAGAAGCGTTATCTGCTTTGGTCATGTTAGGCTTTGTACGATTACAGGCAGAAAAGGCATTGGACAAGATTCTTGCTTCAACCCCTGAATTAAGCGTGGAAAATTTGATCAAGCAAGCATTAAAAATACTCTAGTTTACTGGTAGTTAACTGTAGATGATGGATTTACGTAAGTTGAAAAAACTCCGACTATTGAAGCAATCAATCAATATACTGCTTAAGCTGATTTTTCTCAGCTCATTTGTTTCCATATTATTTCTTGCTCCTGAACTGTCAGGGAAGCCACAGAATCCTTTTGATCATTTAAATGAATCAGAAGCAATTCCGGGAACAACGCCTCCTGATTCTTTGCGTTTTCCGATTCCTCAAAACAATAATCTTTCCAATGGTTTTCCTACAAATAGTCCCCTTTATTTAAATGATCCTGCAAATGTTACAAATACAGTTGTTTATGATTCTGTAAACAATCAATATATCTTAACCAGTAAAATCGGAAGCTTGGATTATCGCACTCCTTATCCGATGACAATGGACGAATATAGTGATCTTCAGGAACAAATTTCAATTCGTAACTATTGGCGTGAACGCTCAAAGGCCGCAGGAATTGGAAGCAGAGGCGGGGTTATTCCTCAGCTAAAAATTGGAGGAGAAGTCTTTGACCGTATTTTCGGAAGCAATACTATAGATATTCGTCCTCAAGGTTCTGCAGAGCTTATTTTTGGTATTATTTCAAATCGTCGTGATGATCCTTCTCTCGATGTAAGTCAAAGACGTACAACTAATTTTGATTTTCAGGAAAAAATCCAAATGAGTGTGATTGCCAAAATTGGGGATAAAATTGAATTCAAGACCAATTACAATACTGAATCAACTTTTGCTTTTGAAAACAAGTTGAAGTTACGTTACGAAGGAAAAGAAGATGAAATACTTCAATTGCTTGAAGCAGGAGATGTTAACCTTCCTCTCAATGGTACATTAATTCAGGGGAGTCAAAGCTTGTTTGGAATAAAAACGAAGTTGAAATTCGGCAGAACAACAATCACAGGTGTATTTTCGGAACAAAAGTCAGAGTCAAGAAATATTTCCGTACAAGGCGGAGCACAAACATCTACATTCAATTTTAAGGCAGATCAGTATGAAGATAACAAGCACTTCTTCATCGGTCATCATTTTAGAAATGAATATAATAGAGCTCTTTCAACACTTCCAATTGTAAGTTCGAACATTAATATTACCAAAATTGAAGTTTGGGTTACCAACATAGGAGCACCCACAACCAATAACCGTAATATTGTGGCTTTTACAGACCTGGGTGAAGTAAAGCCAAATTCAGGTGCACTTACTGGCAATCCTGCATATAGCATGCCTTCCAATGAGTCAAATAATCTAACAAAACTTATTGATACAGGACAAGTTCGAAACATCAATAGTGTAAGTAGTTATTTACAAAGTTCCCTTGGATTTTTTGGGGGTCAGGATTTTGAAAAGGTCGAAAGTGCACGTAAGTTGAATCCGTCTGAATTTACGTATAACAGCAAGTTAGGTTTTATCTCTATTAATACAACGCTTAACTCCGATCAGGTATTAGCAGTTGCATATCAATACAATATTATCGGACAGGATTCTGTCATTTATCAGGTTGGGGAATTTTCCGATCAGGGAATAAACGATCCTAAAGCATTAATCGTCAAATTATTAAAGAGTACCACGCTGAATACCCGAGGTCCACTGTGGAAACTTATGATGAAAAATGTTTATTCATTGGGTGCTTATCAGGTTAATGCCCAGGACTTTCGTTTAAATATCCTTTATGCAGGAGACGAGAATGGAGTGCCAACCGGCTATTTTAATGATGGCCCACGAAAAGGAATTCCATTGATTCGACTATTTCACTTAGATACGCTTGATTCTCAAATGAATCCAAACCCGGATGGAGTTTTTGATTTTCTGGATCAGGCTGCAACTCAGGGTGGTTTAATTCAGGCCACCAATGGTAGAATATATTTTCCATTGATTGAACCCTTTGGAAAAGACTTACGAGTTATTTTGGGAGACGACCAATTTGCCAATAAATATTGTTTTGATTCGCTTTATACACTTACAAAAACGGAAGCTCAACAATATCCTGATAAGGATAAGTATTATTTAGAGGGTGTTTACAAATCAGCTGTCGGTTCTGAAATTAATTTGGGCGGATTCAATATTCCTCAAGGTTCTGTAAAGGTTTCAGCCGGAGGTATTTTGCTTACAGAAAATGTTGACTATACTGTTGATTATACACTGGGTAGGGTTAGAATTATTAATCAGGGGATTTTAAATTCAGGAGCTCCGGTAAACATTTCGATGGAAAGTAACAGCATGTTTAACATCATGACAAAGCGAATGATGGGCTTCCATGCGAATTACGAAGTGAATAAAAATTTCAATATTGGAGCAACGTTGATAAACCTTCATCAAAGTCCGTTAACGCAAAAAGTTAACTATGGAGATGAACCAATTTCAAATACTATCTGGGGTATTGACCTAGCGTATCAAACAGAATCGCGTTGGTTGACAAAAATGCTCGATAAATTACCATTTTATGCGACAAAAGTTCCTTCCCGCATTGATGTTTATGGTGAATTTGCTCACTTTATTCCGGGTCATTCCAGTGCAATTGGAGATGCAGGAACGACATATATTGATGATTTTGAAGGGAGTAAATCTGGGATTGACTTAAAAACACAGGGAGCGTGGTCATTTGCCAGCACTCCTCAGGGGCAAACTGAGTTTGGAATGTTTCCGGAAGCATCAATCGGAACAAAGTTGAAATATGGTTACAACCGTGCATTACTTGCCTGGTATATTATTGATCCATTGTTCTATCGGAACGAATACACTCCTTCAAACATTGATAAAAACGATCAGTCACTCCCGTATGTGCGTGAAGTTCTTGAAACAGAGGTGTTTCCGAATAAGGAGCTTCCGAATGGTCAGCCCTCAAATCTACCTACGTTCAACCTTGCATTTTACCCTGATGAAAGAGGTTCATATAACTATGATGTATCTGGTGAACCTGGTTTTTCAGCAGGTTTAAAACCAGATGGGAAACTAAAAAATCCGGAAACGCGCTGGGGTGGTGTCCAACGCAAAATAGAATCTTCCGATTTTGATGCAACCAACATAGAATATCTCGAATTTTGGGTAATGGATCCTTTTATTGGAAAAGATGGGCAAAATGGAAACCCATTATCCTCCGGAGGGAAATTCTATATCAATCTTGGAGATATTTCCGAAGACATTTTACGCGATGGAAGAAAAAGCTTTGAAAATGGACTTCCTACCACTGCAACTGTAGCGAATGTTGACACTACAGAATGGGGTCGTGTGCCTAAATTGCAGTCTCTCGTGTTTGCTTTTGACAATAATGTTTCATCCCGTCAATATCAGGATGTTGGTTATGATGGATTATCAACCAATGATGAACGTTCATTTTTTGATACAACATATATAAAACGAATTGCATTAGATCCTACTCTCGGTGCATCGTCTGCTGCGTATCAAAAAGCAGAAAATGATCCTTCTGCTGATAATTACCATTATTTTCGTGGACCTGACTATGATGATAACAATGTGAAAATTGCGGAACGTTACAAATATTTCAATAATCCGGAAGGAAATTCGCCTGCTTCGGAGCAGGTTTCGGGTGTGAGTTACCAAACTCAATCAACACCCCTTCCAAATACGGAAGATATTAATAAAGACAATACTCTTAGTGAAGCCGAAAACTACTACCAATATGTGATTGATTTAAAGCCTCAAAAGATGATTGTAGGACAGAATTACATTACAGATATTCATGAAGCGGTAGGCGTTAAACTTCAGAATGGAGGCACCACAAACGTAAAATGGTACCAATTTAAAGTACCAATCCGAACTCCGGATAAGGTAGTTGGGAAAATTCAGAATTTCCAGTCAATCCGTTTTATGCGTATGTTCCTCAAAGGTTTTGAAGAAAACATTACGCTTCGTTTTGCAACACTTGATCTGGTAAGAGGTGAATGGAGAAAATATAACAGCGATCTTTTAATGCCAGGTGATTATGTTCCCGGAAATCCTGCCGGGCAAACATCATTTGATGTTTCTGCAGTAAATATTGAAGAAAATGGCAAGCGTACTCCTGTCCCATATGTTATCCCAAGTGGAATAGAACGGGAAGTAAATCAGGCAAGTACAAACTTGCAGAAACTCAATGAGCAATCTTTAAGCTTAAGACTTATAAACCTGGCTGATGGTGATGCACGTGCAATTTATAAAACTACCGATTTCGATTTTCGTCAGTTTAAATATTTGAAATTGTATGCTCATGCAGAAAAAGTAAATGCAAACGATAATCCTAAAGCTGGAGAATTGCACTTGTTTATCAGGGTAGGTTCTGATTTTAAACAGAACTTTTATGAATACGATATTCCTCTCTCATATACCGATTGGTACACCAGTGCATTAAATCCTGATGCAATTTGGCCGGAAGCAAACAATGTAAATATTGATCTCGAAAAACTAGTCTCTATCAAAGAACATCGTAACGAAAAGATGAGAGGCGGAAATGCCAATATCAGTTTGAATACTCCGTATTATGAATACATTGGTAGTGCGAAGGTTACTGTTATGGGATCGCCAAGTATCAGCAGTGTGAAAACCATTTTAATCGGGGTGCGAAATCCGAAAAAACAACTGGTTAGCGATGATGATGATATGATGCCAAAATCTGCCGAAGTCTGGATTAATGAGTTACGATTAACTGATTTTAATGACAAAACCGGCTGGGCTGCAACTGCAAGAGTAAGAGCACAGCTTGCCGACCTTGGAGATGTCCAACTTTCGGGAACTTACAGTACTGCTGGTTTTGGAAGTATTGAAAAGAAAATAAACGAAACTCAAAAAGAAAATATTACCTCTTTTGATGTTGCCACAAATCTTGAACTTGGTAAATTCTTGCCGGAAAAACTAGGTATTCGTATTCCGTTGCATTATGATTACTCGAGCCAGGTAAGTAACCCGGAGTACAATCCAATGGACCCAGATGTTAAACTTGCGAACGATCTCAGTTCTTACAAAACCGATCGTCAGAAAGATTCCGTTTTAAATGTGGTTCAGGATGTTGTTACTCGTAAAAACATCAACTTGATTAATGTTCGCAAAGACCGGACAGGTGTTTCGGATAAAAATAAAGTGTATGATATTGAGAATTTCAATGTATCATATTCGTATTCGGAAATATACAAACGCAATATTGATATTGAATATGATTCAAAGAAAACATATAGGGGCGGATTTGGATATAATTTTTCCAATCAACCTAAAAACTATAAACCACTTTCGAAAATTAAATTTCTGAATAAGAGATACTTGGCTTTGATTAAGGATTTTAATTTTCATTTAACGCCTAAGTTACTGTCATTCCGAACAGAAATGTTACGTGAATTCAATGAAAGTAAGCTTAGAAATAAAAGTCAGGGTTTAATTATTATCGAACCAACTTACTATAAAAAATTTGAATGGCAACGCATTTATTCGTTACGTTATGATCCGGCTACATCGGTACAATTGGAGTACGATGCAAATGCAAATGCTGCCATTGATGAACCTCAGGGGAGAATAGATACCCGTGAAAAACGTGATTCTGTCTGGACAAATATATTGAATATGGGACGTATGCAATTGTTTACGCAAACCTTTGCAGCTAACTATACCATTCCTATTAATAAGATCCCAATCTTCGACTGGCTTTCTTCTTCGGCTCGTTATAGTAGTGAATACCGTTGGACGGGATCGCCCGTAACGTTAAAAAGACTTGGAAATACTATCGAAAACTCAAACAATAAACAGTTAAATGGATCCCTGAACCTTACAACCCTCTATAATAAAGTTCCATTCCTGAAAAAGATAAATCAGGTACAGTCATCAGGCTCGTCAAAAGACAGGGAGCGAGGTGCCGGTAACGAGAGGGGCAGAACCCAGGTAAAAAAGCCCGCCCTGAAAGCGGATGAAGGGCCTGATGCAAAACAGGACTCAGTTAAAAAGATTGACTATTTTAAAGAAATTTACTCAGGTTTATTCCGCTTTATCATGGGCTTTAAAACAGCTCAGATCACCTTCACCGAAGGCAATGGTACTGTTTTACCCGGATTTTTCCCAGAACCGGATGTAATCGGAAATAATTTTACACAAAATGCGCCCGGTCTTGGATTTGTATTTGGATCGCAGGAAGATATTCGTGAAAAAGCAGCACGAAATGGATGGCTGTCGAAAGATACTTTGCTGAATACTCCTTATGCCACAAAGTACACCACAACCATTAATTTCAGAACGACCTTTGAACCATTCCGTGATTTTAAAATTGACTTTACGGCAAACAGAAACTATACCGAAAATCATAATGAGTACTACAAAGCCAATGCTAATGGAGAATTCAAAGCATATTCACCAACCACTACCGGTAGCTTTAGTATGACTTATATGACAATTGCAACTGCATTTGTTGGCGATAATGAAGATAATTCGAACAAAGTTTTTCAAACATTTCTCGATAACCGAATTGTAGTTGCACAACGTTTGGCCAATGGAAATCCAAACTTTACGAATAATCCGGAATATGAGTTGGATACAGTATCAGGATTGAAATATCCCAAAGGATATGGCCCTACTTCACAACAAGTTTTGATTCCGGCATTTCTTGCAGCTTACAGTGGTCGGAATGCAGGAAGCATTGGTTTAAATCCCTTCCCCAAAATTCCAATTCCAAACTGGCAAATTACCTATAATGGCTTGACAAAAATAAAGTCTATCCAAAAGATTTTCAGAACAGTAACGATTTCAAATGCGTATCGTTCAACGTATTCTGTTGGAAGCTATGCAACAAATATCAACTACAAAACCGATGAAAACGGATATCAGATTGTAAAAAACCTAATTGGAAACTATATTCCTGAAAAACAGATAGATCAGGTGATGATTACCGAACAGTTCAGCCCGTTGATTAAGATTGATTTAGGCTGGCAAAATAGTTTGCTTACAAATTTTGAAATCAAAAAATCGC
Source organism: Bacteroidales bacterium (assembly GCA_963667975.1). Taxonomy (GTDB): domain Bacteria; phylum Bacteroidota; class Bacteroidia; order Bacteroidales. Next base: position 596,460 of record OY764079.1, on the reverse strand, counting down.
GTACTCTTTCGCTCAGTTTTGTAAATAACCAATTAACAGAAGTAATCAGTAATGAGTTAATTATTGGGATTGGCTATCGTTTTAAAGACGTATCATTTAACATAATTTCAGGAAGAAGTAACAAAAAAATAAAGAGTGATCTTAATCTGAAATGTGACTTTTCTATACGATCAAATAAAACAATTTTGAGAAGAGTAGATCAGAATGTGAATCAGATATCAGCGGGTCAGAATGTAATATCACTCAATACTTCAGCCGATTATCAAGTTAGTGATCGATTTACTTTACGAGCATTTTTCGATAAAGTAATCAATAATCCATACATATCAAATTCATTTCCCAACTCAACTACCAATGCGGGGATCAGTGTACGATTCTCTTTGGCTCAATAAGAAATCCAGAGAAAAGATATGATACCGGAGAGAAAAATCTGAAATCGTAAATTGGAATCCAAAAAATTGTAATTTTGAAAACCGAAAACATCATTATCAATAGATATAATCCATGAAAATACCAGAAAATTTAAAGTACACCAAAGACCACGAATGGTTAAAGGTAGAAGGCGAATTTGCTTTTGTAGGAATTACCGAATATGCTCAAAAAGAGTTAGGTGATATCGTATTTGTTGAAGTTGAAACTGAAGGAGAAACTCTTGACAAAGAAGAATCATTTGGTACGATTGAAGCTGTAAAAACAGTTTCAGATATGTTTATGCCAGTTGCAGGTGAAGTTATTGAATTCAACCCAGACCTTGAATCATCACCAGAGCTGATCAACAAAGATCCTTACGGAGAAGGTTGGATTATCAAAGTAAAAATAAGCGATCCTTCACAGGTTAAAGACCTTTTAAGTGCAGAAGAATATATAGCTCACATTGGCGAATAAATATTCATCTTTATAATAGAGAGGCTGTTTAAGAAGCATTAGAATCAGTGATTCTGCTTTTTAAACAGCTTTTTTCATTCCCATAAAGATTCGAAGGCTTTTTTTTTAACCTTGAATATAATTTCATTATTGAAGTACCGTTAGTTATCCGTATTTCTTACGTGTATTTACAGTTATGATTGTAGAATTTGCTAGCCTTGTTAATAATACCGATTGTACTTTCAGAATAGTCCAATTTTACCTTCGTCTCGTTGAGATATTTTCAAGTAGTATCGGCATTAATTATTGTAAAATTATTTTGCAATTACAATTGGCATAATATTAAATATTTACTCTATCCAAATACAATCAGTTTAAGAAGCACTGGTTATGGAACAAAAGAAATCGCCTAAAGCAGATTTAGAAAACAAAGTGTTTTTATTTTTTGAAATAGGACTGGTAATATCATTATCCATTGTACTTACAGTGTTAAATTATGAAGCAAAGGTATCAGACGATCTTGTTTTCCCGGAATACAAAGGGGATATCCCTTTTCCGGAGGAGGTGGATCTGAAAATTGAAAGGATTCAAGCCCCTGCAGAAGTTCCGGTTGAGGTGCAGAAAGCGAATATTATTAAAATCATTGATAACAAAGATAATGGTGGAGACATGGATTTGCCTTCTGAAACAGATGTTGAGGAAACAGAGAAGTATGGAAATCCTGAAATTACGAATGAACAGGAGGTGAACGATAACGAAATCTATACAATTATTGACGAGTTTCCGAGCTTTCCGGGAGGGGACATGGAAAGAATAAATTATATCAGATCAAAGCTGGTTTATCCCAATGCAGCGATAGTCAATTCAGTACAGGGAAGTGTGGTCGTTGTTTTTATTATAGAAAAGGATGGAAGCATTTCGAATATCAAAATTGAAAAAGGAATTGGAAGTGGTTGTGATGAAGAAGCGGTTCGTGTGGTTCAAAGTATGCCTAATTGGATGCCTGGGAAACAAAGGGGGAAAGCTGTACGTGCTTTGCTAAAAATGCCTATCAGATTTTCATTAGCCAGTTAGTTTGCAATTATTTAAAAAGCAGATATTTATCCGGATCAAAAATTTTATGAATTCTCCGGAAAAGGCAATATTTTTTTTAAAGCTGCGTTTTTCTTAAAACGATTTGCTCAGGATATCCCGATTGAGATGGTGAGGATATTAATGACAAGTCATAATAAATCAATTTTCAATTGTAAAAGGATTATGATTGATTTAGTGTGAGTTATAAGTGGTATCTTCAAAAAAATAACATATAAAGCTAAGGTAAGTGAATTTCTTTGTAACTTAGCACCCAAAACGCACTTGAACACTTTGAAAGAAATTATTATTAAATTGATTAACAATGGAACAGAAAAAGTCTGAAAAAGCGGATCTTGAAAGGAAGAGTCCCGTTTTTTTTCAAATGGGTTTAGTAATTACCCTCGGGTTCGTGTTGTTTGCCTTTGAATATAAGAGCTATGATGCAAAAATCATTGACATAGGAGCAAGGCAACAATCTGAAGTAATGGAGGAAACGGTTTTAAATACCCAGCAAAATACACCACCACCACCACCACCTCCTCAACAGCAGGTTACTACAGTACTCGAAATTGTGGACAATAAGACTGAAGTTGAAACGAATTTAAGTATTGATGCTGAAGCAGATGAAAGTACTCAAATAGAAACATACGTTGCTCCTACTCAGACCGAAGAAACGGAAACTCAGGAAACAGAAATCTTCACTGTTGTTGAGGATCAGCCGGGTTATCCGGGTGGTGATGAAGCACGTATCAAATATCTTGGTGAAAACATAAAATATCCTCAAATGGCTCGCGAAAGTCAAATTCAGGGAACTGTTTATGTTACCTTTGTTGTTGAAAAAGACGGACGTGTAAGAGATGTACGTGTATTACGTGGTATAGGCGGCGGTTGCGATGAAGAAGCAATTCGCGTTATTCAGAATATGCCTCGTTGGAATCCTGGTAAACAACGAGGAAAACCGGTTCGCGTTCAGTTTAACATGCCTATTAAATTTACTTTGGCTGGTTAATCAAAAAATAAATTATAAAAAACAGGCTGTCAGATTCATTTTGGCAGCCTGTTTTTTTGTAAGCTTTTTCTCAATTATAATATCCACTCCTTAGTAGTGCAATGGAAACTAGACATAAGGATGAAAAAACAAAAAGAGCTGAATGAAATTAATCATACAGCTCTTTCGGATATTTGAGTATATGTTTTATGCTTTAATTACTTTTCAATGCTTCAGCACCACTTACAATTTCGAGAATTTCGTTGGTGATGGCAGCCTGACGGGCTTTGTTGTAAGACAGACGCAGGTTTTTAAGCAGTTCCTGAGCGTTATCTGTAGCTTTATGCATTGCAGTCATACGTGCGCCATGTTCTGCTGCAAAAGAGTCTAAAATGGCTTTGTAAAGCTGGATTTTAAGTGTTTTGGGCAAAAGCTCGCCTACAATCTCTTCTTTACCGGGCTCAAAAATATAATCGGTTTCAGATGTTGTCGCTACGGTCGCTTCGGAAGCCACAACCGGGAGATATTGCTCCGTAGTTACATACTGTGAAGCAGCATTTTTAAATTGGTTGTAGATTACTTCGATATGATCATAACGCTTTTGGGCAAAGTCGCTGATTAAACGTTCGGCCAAAGGAGATACTTGTTCAAAGCTAAGATGATCAAAAATATGGTCGAGACGTTCCAAAACTTTGTAATTGCGACGGCTAAAAAATTCGGAACCTTTTTTTCCGATACAGATGAGCTCAAGTGTACCATTCCTCTGATTTTTAGCATATTTTTCCTGAATAAGGCGAACAGTAGTTTTGATAATATTTGCATTGAAAGCTCCGCAAAGGCCTTTGTTTGATGTAATCACAATCAACAATACTTTATCGGTACGGCGTTTTTCAGCAAAAACGGCTGCTGACGAATTTTCAATGCTACCACTCAGATTTCCCAGTATTTCCTGCAATTTTCGAGCATAGGGTCTGAGGGTAAGAATTGCGTTTTGCGCGCGACGCAACTTGGATGCACTTACCATTTTCATGGCACTTGTGATCTGCTGTGTGGATTGCACCGAGGCAATACGTATTCTGACTTCTTTTAAGTTTGGCATAGTAGCTGAGTTTTTATCCTGCTTCTAAAGCAACGCTAAACTTGTTTTTTGAAGGCTCTGCCACGAAATGTGAATTACAGGCAGAGCTTTCATATTCCTGTTTGGTTTATTTACGTTCGTATTGAGCAGCAAGTTCTTTTGCTGTATCTTCCAGAATCTTGCAAACCTCATCTGATAAATTACCTGCCTTGATAGAGGTGAATACTTCAGGATGTTTTATTTCAAGTTCGTGAAGGAAAGAGTTTTCAAAGTCAACAACTTTGTTTACCGGAACTTTCTGTAAAAGTCCTTTGGTTCCACAGTAGATGATGGCAATCTGATTTTCAACCTTCATAGGAGTATATTGAGGTTGTTTCAGAATTTCAACGTTACGGGCTCCTTTATCGAGTACGGCTTTGGTTGCTGCATCGAGGTCGGAACCGAATTTTGAGAAAGCTTCCAGCTCACGAAACTGTGCCTGGTCAATCTTCAACGTTCCTGCAACTTTTTTCATCGATTTGATTTGTGCTTTACCACCAACGCGTGATACTGAGATCCCTACGTTGATAGCCGGACGGATACCACTGTTGAAGAGGTTGGTTTCGAGGAAGATCTGTCCGTCAGTAATTGAAATTACGTTGGTTGGAATATAAGCAGATACGTCACCAGCCTGCGTTTCGATAATCGGAAGAGCTGTTAATGAACCGCCTCCTTTTATCAGCGGACGGATAGACTCTGGAAGATCATTCATCATAGCCGCAATTTCATCGGAACGGATGATTTTGGCTGCACGTTCAAGTAAACGTGAGTGCAGGTAGAAAACATCGCCAGGATATGCTTCACGTCCCGGTGGACGGCGGAGCAACAATGAAACTTCACGATATGATACCGCTTGTTTTGACAAATCGTCATATACGACCAATGCAGCACGCCCTGAATCGCGGAAAAATTCGCCGATAGCAGCACCTGCAAACGGAGCATAGAATTGCATTGCCGCCGGAGATGACGCAGTTGCAGCAACAACAATCGTGTATTGCATTGCGCCATGTTCTTCCAGTGTTTTTACAATATTTGCGATGGTAGAACCTTTCTGCCCGATGGCTACATAGATACAGTAAACAGGTTCTCCTTTTTCGAAAAATTCTTTTTGATTGATGATGGTATCAATTGCGATTGCAGTTTTCCCTGTTTGGCGGTCGCCAATAATTAATTCACGCTGTCCGCGGCCAATGGGAATCATAGAGTCAATTGCCTTGATACCGGTTTGAAGAGGTTCTTCAACGGGCTGACGGAAGATAACGCCTGGAGCTTTACGTTCCAGAGGCATTTCATAGAGTTGACCCGAAACAGGGCCTTTCCCGTCAATAGGCTCCCCAATGGTATTGATAACGCGGCCCAACATGCCTTCGCCCACCATCAGCGATGCGATGCGACGGGTACGTTTTACGGTATCACCTTCTTTAATGGTTTTTGATTCTCCTAAAAGCACAACCCCAACGTTATCTTCTTCGAGGTTGAGAACGATTCCCTGTACTCCGGTTTGAACAAATTCAATTAACTCCCCCGATTGGGCATTGTTCAGGCCGTAAACGCGGGCAATACCATCGCCCACCTGCAACACAGTGCCTACTTCTTCCATCTCAGTTTCGAGCTGGAGGCCGGCTAATTGTTGACGTAAGATTGCCGATACTTCAGCAGGTTTTATTTCAGCCATATCGCTTATTCTTATTTTTTAGTGTAATTCGTGCTTAGAAACCTTTGTCGTAAATATTGATATTATATTCTTTTTGCAACTTCTGAATTTTGTTTTTCAGGCTGTTGTCAATTTGTTTATCATCAATCTGAACAATAAAACCACCCAGTAAACCTGCGTTAACGGATGTATGAAGTTCTATCTGATGTCCGGTTTGCTGCTGCAAGAGGTTGGTAACAGTGAGCTTTAAGTCCTCACTTACCAAATCAGAAGTAATCATACATGCAGTTTTGATCCCTTTGAATTCTTTATATTGTTCAATGTATTGAGCTGCAATTTCTCCCAGTTTAACTTCACGGCGTTTTTTGATGATTAAAAGCATAAAGGAGAGAGTAAGAGCATCTGTATTATTCTTAAAAATCTCTTTCACCACGTTTTGCTTTTTATCAGGACGAATCACCGGACTTGCGAGCATGAGCATCAAGTCGCGATTTGTCATACAAAGCTGCGAAACCTGAAGCATATCCCTGTAAACAGCTTCTGAAGAACCACGTTCAAGAGCTAAGTCCAACAGTGCTTTAGCATATCGGGTATTTATTTTACTGTTTTCCATCGAAGGTTCGTTGCGTATTCAGCCGATGCTTAGTTAAACTTTATTTCGTTAATGTGTTTGCGGATATATTCTTCGTGTTTTGCTTTATCTGAAAGCTCTTCGCGCAAAAGTTTTTCGGCAAACTGAAGTGATAATGAAGCAACTTCATTTTTCAGTTCGGTAATGGCAGCCATTTTTTCGAACTGTATATTTTCACGGGCAGAATCAAGAATACGGTTGTACTCGGCATTTGCTTTTTGTTTTGCTTCTTCAATAATGTTATCACGCAATTGACGTGTTTCTTTCAGCATTGCATCACGTTCCTCACGGGCTTCGCGTAGAAGTTGTTCATTGTTAGCCTGAAGTTGGGCCATCTCTTCACGGGCTTTATCGGCCATATGAAGTGCACTTTCGATAGAATCTTCACGTTCTTTTAACGCGCCCATGATTGGTTTCCAGGCAAATTTCCGCAAAATAAACACCAATAAAAGAAAAGCCAGTGTCATCCAGAAAATAAGGCCTATTCCAACATTTACTAATTCCATACTTTATATTTTTAAGTAATTCAAATCTCCAAAGAACCGATACACTGCAACCAACCGTTGAAGTGTATCGGTAATGCTTGTTTGTAAAAAGCCTATAAGAATACAATAAGCAAACAAACAACGATTGCAAAGAAAGCAACACCTTCGATAAGAGCTGCAGAAATAATCATGTTTGAGCGGATATCCCCTACTGCTTCAGGTTGACGAGCAATAGATTCTAATGCGCTTTTACCGATGTTTCCGATACCCATACCGGCACCAATAGCTGCAATACCAGCTCCAATACCAGCTCCCATTTTTGCAATTGGGGCCAAATTAGCGGCTGCTTCCTGTAATAATACTGATAATGTTGACATAGTGATTGTTTATTTAGGTTAGCAATCTGTTTATAATGAATTTAATTAATGTTCTTTATGATGTTTTTCCATCGCCATGCCAAAGTAAAGCGAGGTAAGTAATGTAAATACGTAAGCTTGGATAAATGCAACTAATAGTTCAAGTAAGCCCATGAATATTGCAAAGAAAACGGATACCACGGATACCCCATACCCCAATCCTACATTCATGTTTCCAAAAATAAAAATTAAGCTCATAAACCCTAACGCAATGATATGGCCTGCTGTAATATTTGCAAAAAGACGAACCATCAATACAAAGGGCTTTGTAAAAACACCGATGAGTTCAACAATTGGCATCAATGGAACAGGGAGTTTTAACCAGGTTGGAACTGGCGGATTTACAATATGTAACCAGTAATCTTTAGATGCCCCTACGGATGTAATAACAAAGGTAAGAACAGCCAGAACTCCTGTTACTGCCAGATTTCCGGTAACATTTGCTCCTCCAGGGAAAAACGGTACCAACCCCAACAGATTGTTGATAAAGATAAAGAAAAAGACGGTGAGTAAATAAGGCGTGTATTTTTCATATTTTTCTCCTAATGACGATTTTGCAATATCATCGCGAACAAAAATAATCAGGGGTTCCAGTAAGGATTGTAATCCTTTGGGAGCCATTCCACGACGCTTTTTGTATGAACGTGCTACGGAAATAAAGATTAAACTAATAAGTACAATGCTGAATAAAAGTGCAAAAACGACTTTCGTGATGGAAAAATCAAGCGGAAGCTTTGTATCGGCTATTTCATTTCCGTTTGCATCCTTTGAAACATGAATAATTTTTCCTTTGTTTGGTCCTTTATCGTGACAGATTTTAAATCCCTGATAGGCTTCTTGTCCGTGATGAAATTTTGAAGAGCAGAAGGTGTACAACTTCCCTTCCCAAACCAGAATTACTGGAAAAGGAATCGTAATGTGAGTTTCTCCAATAGTAGCAATATGCCATTCGTAAGCGTCGGTAATATGTTCGATAATCATTTCTCCGGCGTTAAACGACTCTTTTTCACCTTTTTTATGCGAAGATGTATCCTGTGAAACCTTTTCTGTTGCATTTGCAACGGTTAAAGCTTGCACTGTAAAGGAATTTCCCGCTAAAAATGCCATGAAAATCAGGCAGGTGAGAATGGTTTTTGTTTTGATTATCAATTGCATAGCTGCAGATTTCTGTATTAGTTTTGGCGATGCCAAATTAGGTAATATTTTGGGATGTATGTATTTACCAACGCTAAAAATATTGAAACCGTAAAAATTATCCATTTAAACATCTGGAAATGATTATGAATCAACACGTTTTAGCAACATAAACTATCAATTTTAACGAAAGAATAACGCTCCTTTTCAAATGAGTGTTTGATTATTCTAAAAGAGACAGGGTGAACTAACAGACAGGAAGTATGCCTTTTTACGGATAATATCAAAACTTCCACTTATACCAAAAGGTATTTTCTTTGGCCTGAAGCTTGAGAATTTTATTCACTTTTTCAGCAAGCATGATGAAAACCAGCAGGTTGTTTGCTTTCAGCCAATGAACTGCATCGGTATTCCCTCGACTGGCTGCCGCAAAATTGTTCAATACCGGATCCTTATGTTTTCGAAGCCATTCTACCGCATTGGGTTCATTGTCCATCGCATTACTCAGTACTCCCAGTTCTGCAAAACCGTTGTTCAGTAACCAGTGAACGGCGTTTTCATCACCCAGAATTGCATTTGATAAAGCTGCGAGCTCGGGATAGCCGTTTTCGAGCAACCATTTAAAAAACTCTTTATCGCCATCCAGCACCTTTCCAAATGCCAACAGGATTTTTACATCATACTGTTGTAGCATAACTTTCTTTCTTTTGGATTTCCACATCTTTTTTTGCAGAAATTCCTGATAACAAGGAGGCTGATACAATTTCAGACAGATCTTTCACGGGAATTTCCGATTCACCTGCAAAGGTTTTTTTGCATAACGGGCAAGAGGTTACCAATATTTCAGCTTTGGTGCTATAAAATTGAGTGAGCACGGATTGTGTTATTTTTTTCCGGTCGTGAGCCGAAAGTCCGATAGATCCCAGACTTCCTCCACAACAAAGAGACTGATTCCGGTTTTCGTGTATTTCGGAAAGTGTTCCGGTTTTTTGGAGAACTTCACGGGCTTCTTCCGTAATATTACATCCTCTCGAAAGTTCACAGGGATCATGATATGTTAAGATCTGTTCCGTTTTTGATAATTCGATTTTCCGGTCTTCGATTAATTGAGCAATGTATTGAGAGTGGTGAATTATATTGATGTTCAGTTGATATTCGTCGCGGAAAATTTTCAGGCAGATAGGGCAGGATGTTACCAGTGTTTTGGCTCCTGATGATTCTATTTCATGTTTATTCCGAAGCATTAATTCCCTGGCTTCTTCTGGCTTTCCGGCCAGCATTAGGGGCCGCCCACAACAGATGGTGCCATCTGCATCCATAAAACGATAATTGTCACCTGAATGATCCAGAATTTTCACCATTGCCTTTTTAATGGAGGGTGTAAGATGAGTCATGCATCCGGCAAAGTAGAGAACATCGGTTTGAGGAATATTTTTATGAGGCAGGTAGCTGAAATCAGGTGAAGAGTATGTGGTTTCGGCATTTCGTTGTGCAGTTCTCACCGCATTGATTCCGATTCCAACGGGGCAGACTTCCTGACATCTTCCACAAACCAGACAATCAAAAACAGCTTTTGTATCAGATTGTTTTGTGCGAAGCGAACGCAGGAAATTCAGGGGCATTACCCCACTGTTACCTGTTTCGGAATTAAGTTGACACTGATCAATACAAACCCCACAACGAGGACAAGAGTTGATTTCTATTTCGGAAAAAGAGCTCAGCTCTTTGGATGTTGAAATGCCATAGTTTCGCAGGAAAATTAAGAGAATCTCAGCGGGAATATGCATGTAACGAGAAAAAGGAAGCGTTACAAAAAAGACCCCAAGAGATAATGAATAGAGCCACCAGGAGACGTAAGCCAATGGTGCTTCCGGGAGAAAATCTCTCAGGAAATAACCCATAGAGTTTGTGAGAAAACTTCCGGAATGCCAGGTTGCAGCCGTAAAGCTTTCGGCCAGAAAACGCAATGGAAAGATGAACCAAAGGGTTGTTAAGGCAATACGGTCGAGCGGTAGCTGTGTTGTTGCTTTCCTTAAACCGAACCATTTGCTGCGAACGCGTTTGAAAAGAGCCAAAACCAGTCCTGATAAAACCAGCAATAAGAATAAATCCATTGTAAACCGGAAAAAACCCGGTATCAGAATCTGTTCAAAAGGTAATATGCGCTGATCATGAAAGAAAAAGCGCATGAAAATAGGATAGTAGGGAGGGTTGATATGTGCACCGCTGATGACTCTTGACTCAATGTTTCCGATCAAAATGAGCATAAACCATCCAAACGCGAAGCTCATGTGCATAAATCCAAGCATCTTGTTTTGCCGGAACATGGAGCGGTGAATCAGACTTTCCAGAAAGACCTCTTCCAATGCTTTGAGTGATTTCCGCGTGAAGAATGACTGTGAAGCACGCTTACTGTCCTCGGCAGGCAATGCTTTTATCCAACGTATAAACTTAACCCCCAGCATGATCAATAATACCAGTAAGCCTATGCTAAAAGGAAGAACAAAAGGGTCGAAGGTCATATTATCTTAATTGAAATCCATCGTGAATTTTTCGAATCAGGTTGCGGGTATCTACTCCTCTGGGGCACACCAGTGTGCATTTTCCACAAAACATACACTTGGCTATTTCCTGCTTCAATTCCGAAAGCTCTCCCCGTTGGATAAGCGTATGTACTTTCCGGAAACTGAAAGGGGTAAAATTGGCGGCACTACAGCTTGCGGTACAACTTCCGCAGGCCATGCAGGCTTTCCATGAAGGAACCTCTTTCTCAAGATATTCAGCCAGTTGATGGTCGTTTTTATCCCAGTCGATCTGTAAATCCTTATGTATGGTATAGCCGAACTTTCTCACAGTTAATTAAGCGTTAATGTTAAGATATTGACTGATTTCCAAGGCTGCTGCTCGTGCATCGGCCAGTGTTTCAGGAATAGATTTAGGTCCGGTACAGCTTCCGGCAACAAAGATACCTTCTTTTCCGGTTCTGTTCGTTTGTAGATGTTCGTCTTCCGTTGTGATAAATCCATCATTTCCGCAGTTCAGATCAAGAAGCTGGGCAATAGATTTTGTTCCTTCCGAAGGTAGAAATCCTACCAGTAACACCAGCAGATCAACCGAAATCTTCATTGGACGTCCGGCCAGAGTATCTTCAACTTTTATCAGGATGGAGCCGTTCATGTTTTCACAAGCTTCAGACAGGCGACCACGAATAAATTTCACCCCCCATTCTTCCTGCGATTCGCGATAAAGTTCTTCATAATGACGGCCAAACATGCGCAAATCCATATAAAAGCAAAATACTTCGCTGTCAGGAAGCATCTCTCTGACTTCGATAGCCTGTTTTACACCGGTAACGCAGCATACTTTCGAACAGTGGTTGTTTCCGGCTTTTTCGTCGCGGGAACCCACACAATGTACAAAACCCACACGCTTAGGCTTTTCGCCACGGGCATTGAGAACGGTTCCTTTTTCGCGAAACATCTTTTCAAGATCAACCGAAGTGATCACATTGTCATAAATACCGTAACCATATTCTTCTTTTTTGGTTGCGTCAAAATTTCGAAAGCCAGTGGTAATCAGGATAGCATCAGCTCTTTCTGTTAAACCGGAATTTAAGTTTACTGTAAATTGGCGGTTGTTTTTTTCGATGGATTTCACCCCGGCATTGTACGAAATCTGTACTGCCGGATGGACTTCATCTCTTAGTTTTCGCAACACATCTTCGCCCGGACGGCGGTCAGGAAAAAGCTGATACCAGTTGTTAACGTTGCCTCCGATTTTGGATTGCTGCTCAAACAGATGTATTTCCGTGCCCATGGCTGCAAGCTTGTTGGCTGCTTCCAGTCCGGCAATTCCTCCACCAATTATAATTACTTTTTTCGCCATATAGAATTTCTACAGTTTTTTCAGAATTTCTTCGTCACGGGGCTCCCATGCTCCCGCTGAATCGGTAACAATGAACTGACGTTTTACATCTTTATCGTCGATAACCTTCATGCCACTTAAAGGTGGAGCATAAAAATGAAGAGTTACCGAATATTCTTCAGTTGGGTTTTCGATGCGGTGATAAATTCCTTTGGGAACTTCCACATGCTCTCCTTTGCAAAGCGGAGTAGTTGCCAGATAATTATAATGGGTATCATAGGCAACATTGTTGCCTCCGTCAGTGAGTACGTATACAACTCCGAACGAATTTCCATGATTGTGAATATAACTGCTTTTGCCTGGTTTCCAGTTCATAAGGATGGCTTCAAAGTTCTCTGAATGAAAAATTACATTTCTGCCATAAGGTAAATCTTCAGGATAAAGCAACTCTTCGCGAAGTTCGTCAAGTGTGAAATGAAAGTTTTTCAAAATCGAAATAAATGCAGCCGGATGAATGATTTTTTCTTTCTGTTCCGAAAAGCGTTTGTCAATTTCGAGAAATTTATCGTGTTTGTTCATTATTGCTAAATTTGTTGATTAACAGCACTTAAGATTAAAAGGCAACTCGGGTTTGCCTATTTTTTTTCCGTAAGGGCCATCGTATTTTTTTTCAGGATCGTATTCAATCCCTATTTTGTCGAGTACTGGTTCGCAGGAAACCTGATGAACCTGTAATCCTAAATCCCAGGGGTCGTAACCCAGTACCAATCCGGCAACTTCTTCGTAGGTGAATACCGGAATGCCCATGCCGTTTTCACCGTAAGTAACCCCTTCCATTTCGGCAATGGCATATTGCCAGCGGTCGAGAAACATTGGGCAGCCCGGACAATTGGTGATAATCAGGTCTGGCTTATACGGCTTCATCGATTCGAATTTTTTTTGCGAGCAGGCAATGGAATATCCACGGTTTGCCTGAACAAGATACTGACGGAAGCCGAATCCGCAACAATGGCGACGTTCGGGATAATCAATCACCTCACCCCCCCATTCTTCCACCATTCCGGCAAGAACGTAAGGATATTCGGCACCGCCAACTCCTTTGTCGGGGAACATTTTGGCATAATGACAGCCAATATGTTCAACCACTTTTAAGGGTTCTCCGGTTTGTTGATTGATGAGTTTATGTTTTGCTTTGGAGGCAATCTCTTTTCGGAACTTAAAGATAACATCACTGGCATGAGCCAGATTTTCGGGTTTTTCAAATTCACGGCCGGTGGCTTTACGCAGGTAGTTACGTACTTTTTCCTCTTCCTGGGGAAAGTGTTTCCATGTTTCGAGAATTTCAGTGTAAAGGCCGAATGAAGTGATGCAGGAAGGAACCAGATTTTTATAGCCAGCTTCGGTCATCAGTGAAAACTGCCGGGCCACAATGGTCATGGTTGTATCGAAAGGTACAACATCGCCATGGTAACCAATTCCTGAACAGGTTGTATGATGTGGATGTTCGTAAATATCTTTTCCCAATTCCTGTTGCATGATACGAAGAAAAGCGGTTTCGGAACCCGGGAAAAAGTTCTGACGCACACAACTGCGAACGTAAAAGTAACGGTCGTCAGCGATCTCTTTTTGGTAGTCGCTCCAGATTTGTTTTTTGCCTTCGAGAATCATGCTTTGTTATGAGATTGATTGTTGGTCGTATAAATATGCCCGATATATTCAGATTCAATGCCTTTTTCTTTGAGTTCCAGACCTAATTCCTGTGCTTTTACGCTGGAATATTTTTCAATAGTTTCATAAAAGTCAGTTCCTCCGGTTACGTCGAATATTGCCTTGAGTTCATCGAGTGATTCCTGAGGTATTTTTCGCAGGATTCCGGGTCCATTTCCTTTGTAGTTTGCACCCAGTCGATTGAAAACATCAGGTAAATGTTTTGATTCCCATTCCCAAACGGGGCCTTGCTCGGGATGCATTTCAGGCAGAATTTTTTCAGCATATAAACAATAGCCATATTCTAAAATCCATTCACCAACGGTGCGTTTTACGGCTAATTGCTGGCGACCTTTTTCCGATTCAACGAAATATCCTTCTTTTTGCGACAATGTGCGCAATGATGCAATGATTAAACCAGGCGTATTTCCTCGTGGGCAACGGGTTTTACAGGACATGCATTCTCCACAATACCAAATGGTTTCGCTTTTCAGTAAGGCTTCAATTTGTGCATCATCATTCCATTGAACCGTATCGGCAATCTGACGGGGGTCATAATTGTAGAATGTAGCTGCAGGGCAGATAGCCGTACAGGTTCCACAGTTAATACATGCTTTCAGACCTTCGCGAAAGCGTACATCGGTCATAAGCTTATCATATAATTTTCCCATTTTCAGAAAGATAGATTATCCACGTGATGTTAAGCAAAAGTAAAAAAAATCATGTAGATAGCAATGATTTTAAAATCTTCTTTTTACTTTTTAATACTCAGAAGTTCGGAGCGCCTGAAATCAGCTTCCGTCATTATTATTTTCGTTTACCTAAATAACGAAACGACGTTTAGCCATAGATTTTTGTTTCAATTCCCAACGCGTTTACTTTAGCTGCAATGGCAGCAAGTTCTTCCTGAGAAACTTTTTCGAGATTTTTAGCCGGAGTAGCACGGTCAATAGGATAGAGCATCACATATTTGGGCTGGATACGTTCAATGTGTTGCAGCCACAATTTTACTTCTTTTTCGGTAGTGTTATCAAACTTCTCACCCAGATGTTCTCCTCTGAGGAAAAGTGTTTGTATGATGAGTTTTCCTTCAAATTTACAAAGGTTTTCAACAGTTTTTATCAGGCTTACACCAGCCAGCGAACGATTAATAATCTGGAATGTTTCTTCGCTTCCTGCATCAAGTTTCATGACCGGATTGTCAGTTTTGAGTAAAGCTTCTATGATTCCTGGTTTTGACAGGGTGGTTGAATTGGACAAAACAGTAACGATTGCATCGGGGTAAAATTCATTGCGCAGCGCCGTAACATCTTCCACAATTCCAATAAAATCAGGATGAATAGTAGGCTCTCCGTTTCCGGCAAAGGTGATTGAATCAAGTGGAAAATTTTTAGCTTTCAGATCAATCAATGTAAGCCGAAGTTCAGTTTTCAGATGATTTCGTTCGGTAAGTTTACCGCTTACTTTCGGCTCAGTCCAGCCACATTCGCAGTAAATACAATTGAAATTACAGATTTTGCAATCGGTAGGTAACAGATTTATTCCTAACGAATTCCCCAGTCTTCTGCTTTTTATGGGGCCAAACACGGCTTTGTCAAAGATAATTCCACTCATAAAATCTCTATTTCAAACTGCAAAAGTCTTCAAATTTTCGAACCAAGCACAATTTTTATGGTTTAATAAACAAATTCATTACTTTTGAACTAAGATTCATTGTATGATTACACTCGACGAAATAAGCCAGCCGATTGCCTCGCACCTCAAAAATTTTGACGGTACCTTTCGTAAATCCATGCAAAGCCGTGTTCCGCTGCTTGATATCATCACCCGTTATATTATTAAGCGCAAGGGAAAGCAGATGCGGCCCATGTTTGTTTTTCTTTCGGCCGGAGTCTGCGGAAATATTTCTCAATCAAGTTATCATGCAGCTTCGTTGATCGAATTACTACACACAGCAACGCTGGTTCACGACGATGTAGTGGACGAATCGCATGAACGCCGTGGTTTCTTTTCCATCAATGCCTTGTGGAAAAACAAAATTGCAGTGCTGGTTGGTGATTATCTGCTTTCGAAAGGACTTTTACTTTCGTTGGACAACAATGAATTTGAGCTGTTAAAGATTGTTTCGAATGCAGTGCGACAAATGAGTGAAGGCGAGCTTCTTCAGATTGAAAAAGCCCGTAAACTCGATATTAATGAAAGTGTTTATTACGATATTATCGAAAAGAAAACAGCATCTCTTATTGCTTCCTGTTGCGCCTGTGGAGCATCTTCGGCCGGTTCTGATCCCGAAACGATTGAAAAAATGCGTTTCTTCGGGCTGAATGTAGGGATGGCTTTTCAGATTAAAGATGACCTTTTCGACTTTCAACAAAGTAATAAAACCGGGAAACCCAGTGGCATCGATATCAAAGAGCAGAAAATGACGCTTCCGCTCATTTATATGCTTAATAATTCGGGGTATTCCGAAAAACGAAGAGTTATCAATACCGTCAAAAATCATCACAACAATCCCGAAAAGGTTAATCAGGTGGTGAAGATGGTAAATCAGAGTGGCGGAATTGAATATGCTCAGCAAAAAATGCAGGAATTTCAAAACAAAGCCATCGATATACTACGTACCTTTCCCGAAAGTGACTACCGCACATCTTTGGAAAAATTGGTTATTTTTACAACCGAAAGAAATAAGTAAGCTATGCAACGAATTTTCCTTATCCTGATTTCGGCTATCTTGCTGAATACTACTACATTGTTTGCTCAGAAAGTTTTTACGGAGTATTGGGATAACAATCAGAAAGCCACAGAAGGTGCACGTATCGACTCCATCAAAGTTGGAAAATGGACATGGTGGTATAAAAACGGTCAGGTGATGCAGGAGGGTTCGTACAACAATCAGGGTCAGAAAATAGAAACATGGACTTACTGGTACGAAAACGGTAAGAAATGGAAAAATGAACCTTTCAACAATGGCGTGTACAACGTTTGGTTTGAAGATGGTCAGAAAAAGACTGAAGTAAAGATTGTAAATGGTAAGCGCGACGGATTGTATCAGGAATGGTATGTAAATGGCAATTTGAAAGAACGTTATACTTACGTAAAAGGTTCCCGTGAAGGACTGACCGAGAGTTGGTTCGAAGACGGAAGCCTCCAGTTTTCATGTACTTTCATTGGCGATAAACTCAATGGCTACGGGATCTGGAAACGCAAAAACGGAAATAAAGAGATGGAAGGCACCCTGAAAGACGACCTTCAGGATAGCATCTGGACGTTTTACTATGAAAATGGCAAACGTGGCAGCAAAGGCCTTTTTACATCTGGTCAGCAGGAAGGAAAATGGGTTTACTGGTACGAAACCGGCGAGAAATGGAAAGAAGGCAGCTACAAAAAAGGAGAACGCACTGGCGAATGGACGGCCTGGTACGAAAACAAGAACGTTCAGCGTAAAGGTTCCTTTGTAAATGATAAGGAAGATGGTGAATGGACAAGCTGGTATCCAAACGGACAAATGCAGGATAAAGGAAACTTCAGTCTTGGTAAGATGAACGGGAGCTGGGAAGGCTGGTATATAAACGGGAAACAGAAATACCAAACCAGCTATACAGATGGATTGAAAGATGGTCATGATATTTTCTGGTTCGAAAATGGTCGTAAGAAAAGCGAAGGCAATATGCGCAAAGGACTGCCCGATAGCGAATGGACACAATGGTCGGATCGTGGCGTTATCCTTGAAAACGGCAAATATAAAAATGGCGAAAAAACTGGAATGTGGTCGTTTTATGATACATATGGAAGTAAATACAAAGAACAAAATCTCACTAATGGTAAACCTGATGGCAAATGGGTAGAATATCATGCCAACGGTAAAAAATCAGGAGAAGGTCAGTATATAGGCATGTTACGCACCGGTATCTGGCAATATTGGGACAAAGCCGGAAACCTGATCTATAAGATTATTTACGATAAAGGCAAAAAAATCAAAGAAGAAAAGCCGATGGAACGCCCCAAAGAAGGCGGAGCCAGAATACCGGGATAGTTGAAGGGATTGATGGAACTTTATTCTAGCTTCTGACTTCTTGTCAATCCCTGAAATAGGTTGACCCAAAAAGTCACGAAAAAGGGATGAAAAGAGTAATTTTGCAATCACACAGAGTCTTTAGCGAAGAGTTCAAAAAAAACCTAGAGAAAGATTATGAATCGGGGAAATACACTGTATTAGAACTAAGCAGATTGTTTTCGATAAGTGAGACAATAATCTATCGGATGATTTATCGGTATTTCTATTATAACAAGAATAAAATCAGGGTAATAGAGATATAAGAGAGTAGTGAAAATAAGGTAAAAGAGCTTTACGAACGCGTCCGTCAATTAGAGCAAATAGTAGGACAAAGGCAGCTTAATATCGATTATTTAGAAAAATTAATAATCGATAATCTCAGAAGAGATAGGTTATGATTAAAAAAAATACCAGCTTCAAACCTACCAATGGTTTAGTGATAACAAACGAGGGAGGGGCTTAAAATGAAAGATTGGTTATCCATTATTATAAAGATATGCGGGAAGATGAAGTTGAAATCATAGAAAATATGCTTTATAGTACTTGGGATGGATGTTCCTGTTTTTGTTGTTACAATTAACAAAACAGAATCTGAGGATATCGTTGTATTCGATGATGATTTCGTCGAAAAAATGCCTTATAGTGGCCGTTATATCAACTTAGGGAATAACACATATTTACTTTGTAACAATACCCGATATCCGAACAATAGTATTCGCAATATTGAAGGTTACCCGTTTCCTGTTAAACTGAAAATAAAATGTCCGTCCGATAGTTCATTACTTACCACTGCCACAATAAATGGTTTAATAGATCAGGTATATCAGTTCAGTCGTATTTATTGGAAATCCGTTAAACAGCAAAACCTTCCTGTAACGATCAAATATCCCGAAATGGTTGCTCAGATTGCTCCGCATTTTACAACAGGGCCAATCCCTTCAAATATCGGAAAAGATAACCTCTGGTTCTTATAATCTGAAATAGTAAGATGGGGAAATGGAGGATTTAGGGGATATCCTCCATTTCCTCCATATCCCCAACATCCTCCATATCCTATTTTGTATTTAATTTTCGTATAGCCACTTAGTATAACACTAAACGGATTTCTGTTTGGACTATAGAATATCCCAGTTAAATCTGCCTGGATCAATAACCAGTGAAGCTACAGTAATATTAAATAAATACATACAACTGAAAAAAATATAGAGAAAATAAATTTATACACTAATTATTTGTAAATTATTACTACACTTGCAAAGCAAATTTAAACTGATATGCAATCAGATATTTTGCTAGTTAAATATCTATAATTAATAACTATATAAAATGAATTATGAAAAATTTAACTATTTTTAAAAAGAGTACGACTGTTGCTTTATTATTTTTTTTAAATGTCTCATGTCTGACCTCTCAAAATTTATATGAATTATATGAGACTTCTTTTCAACCTCCTGCTAGTGTTCAACAATATGTTAATAGTTATTTGTCAGGTGGAATAGGTTTGAATCCTTATGACTATACTCAACTTGAGACCTATTGTATTTTTAACTCTCCTAGTGGAAAATCTATCAAGGTCTTTGGTTTTTATTATGAAGGTCGAAATAAAACCGATAATGGACTTTCTTCATCACCAGAAATTTTAATTCCAAATGGAGTAAGAACGTGGAAAATTAGATTTACCCCAAATGAAGTTGGGAATTGGAACTATCGAATTTATGTAAGTGACAAAGTGCATAAGATGATATACTTTTTCAATTCTGTCAGTTTTAACTGTACTAAATCTACAACAAATAATAGAAATTCTAATGGATTTATTCGATCTGCAAATAGTAGATATTTAAAATATGAAACAGGTCAGCCATATTACCCAATAGGCAATAGTTGTTATTCTTTTTCGGGAAATTTTTGGAGTCCGGATCAACCAGAAAAAGGCACAAATGAAATGAAAGCACACATGGATGAAATGAGTGATAATAAAATAAATTTCTTCAGGTTCGCAATTAACAATTTTGGGGGTGTTAATTTATTTGGGCCAGATTATTCCGAAAATCAATGGCCAATAGCAAAGGATACAATATATTATGATCAGTTTAATCAGCATGATTCATGGCAACTTGATTATATTATAAACTATGCTAACTCAAAAGGTATTGATTTATGGCTTGCATTATTTGCTCATTCTACATTTGGTGCAGATGGTAATTATTGTGATGGAAATGGGGTTGAAGTTGGCGTTCCATACACTGATCCTGTAAACAATGTAACCACTTATATTAAGACTAACGGCTGTGGAAATATTCCGTATTCATACTGTAATTGGGCTTTAAAAAATCCATTTAATGTTTACATGGAAAAGAAGGATCATAATATAAAATCATCATTAACAGGATCTTGCAATAGTCCATACGATTTTTTTGACATCAATAATACGGAAGCTATTAAAGTCCAGAGAAATTTAATAAAATATATAATTGCCCGATGGGGTTATGCAACAAATATTCTTGCATTTGAGTTAATGGATGAAGCCAATATTAAAGCATTTAATCAAGACAATACCTATCCTCATTATGTACCAGTACCATCCGATTTTGACTCCAATTATGTTGCATGGAATCACAATACATATGATTTTATTAAATCAATAGATTGTAATAATCATTTAATTACTTCTGCTTTTGCAGGTGATGCATTTATCGACTCTCCTAATTATAACATAAACAATAAAGTTGACTTTACTCAAGGCCATTACTATTTTGATTATACTCAGGTTGACCCAGAAGAAAGATTTTATGAACATACACTTATGAATTTGCTTGCTTTTCAGGATAAACCATTTATCATTGGAGAGTTTGGTTACTGGCCCAGCAAACAAAACGATCCGAGGGTTTATGAATTACATAATGCGCTTTGGAGTACTTTTTTTAATGGGGCATTCGGTTCTGCCAGTTTTTGGGAATATGACTATCTATCAGGTATGGGTGTTTTATCTGAATATAAGGGAATAAGTAATTTTTTAAAAATATTACCTCAATTTTCCGGAAATTATAATCGCCACAAAATAAAGACTATTAACGGATTGAGATCATATTACTTGAAATCAAATAATGGATATCAGTTTTATGGTTGGGCTCAAGATGTCGATTATATTTATAATAATATGTACATAAATATGTATGACGCAACACATAATTATATAAATGTTTTTCCAACACACAGGCCTTCAGTGTCATCTATAACAAATAGATTAATGCTTCCGGTAAGTAAAAATGCTAAATATGAGGTTAAATGGTATGCTACAAATACAGGGGAGTGTGTTGAAAGGGATATTTTAATGGCTCAAAATAGTCAATTGGAGCTTAATATTCCTCCTAATTTATTGGGATCAGAATACGCTGATGCAGGATTCTCAGTTTCTTGCAAACCATCTATAGGCTGGGTTGAGAAACGAACGTGTCCAGCGCAATGGAATTTGGTCATGCCAAATTCAAAACTTGCAATTAATGATATTGGGTCCATAATATACATTAACTCAAATAGGCGAATTTGTGGTTTTTGGAAAGCACAAAATGACAACAACTGGTCTGATGCGATATTAAGCGACTCTAATGATACAAAAGTTTTAAATGGAAGTAATGCACTTTTATGGAGCACAATAAATAATTGTATTTATTATGTCGGGGAAGATCAAAAAATATATAAACTATTCTATAGCGGTAGTAGCTGGCATTGCCAACTTGCGTGTTCTTCTCAATGGAATTCTGTTTTAGCTACTTCTGCTTTAACTGAATGTCCAGATGGCTCTTTATTGTATGTTAATGTAAATAAAGAAATTTGTACGTTATATATTAGTGGAGGTTCTATGTTGGATGGCATAATACCTACAACGAGAAAGGCTTTAAATGGAAAAGGTTTGGTAAACGATCCTCTTTCTTATGCTACCACCTATTATGTTGGTTCTGATTATAAAATATGGAAAGTATTCTATACATCAAATGGTTGGCAAAATCAGCAAGTTTGTCCAACTCAATCGAATATTGTAAGGGAGAATTCGGAATTAGTTACTGGTGAGAGTAGTATATTTTACGTTAATAGCAATAATAAGCTTTGTATTTTATACAAAGATGGAGGGATATATTATGATGCAATTGTTAATAATACAATAAATATTAAATCGAATTCACAGTTGTCTCATGGAGAATATGCTACAGTTTATTTTATCGGCACTGATAATAATATTTACAAAGAATTTTATTCTTCAGCTTGGAAATTTACTGCACTAAATCAAAGTGGTTTTTGTCAGGAATCTGCAAACTTAAATATTCTTACTTCAACTACATATGGTATATATTATTCTGGATTGAGCGATAATATGGTTCATGATTTTGCCTATAATTCCATCCTGAAATCTTCTGAAATAGTTGATAATAATTCGGAAAACGTAAATTCAAATATTGAAGATGAAACTAAGCAATATAAAGTTTATCCAAATCCAATATCAAAAGAAAATGGAAAACTATTTATTGATTGCCATTCAGACAATTGTAACCCGTATATTTCTATATATAACATTTATGGTCAGCTTGTTAAAAACACAAGATATATTTCTAACGGAGTTGATTTAAGTGATTTAAATCCAGGAATGTATATGATTATGTTTGACAATGGAAACTCAGTTGAGAGTCATAAATTGATTATTGAAAACTAATAAAATAGGCTTAATCTTTGTTCCTTCTCCTATTAGTAATTTATTGAAAAGGAAAGTTTCCTGGATTAGTGCAAATAAATAAAGCTGCAACTCATAACGTATAGTTATAGTTTTTAATATACACCTTTCGAGCTGTCCTTTCTTACCGGAACACCCATATAGTTTTGCTTAAAAACAAAATTATATGGGTGTTCCGGTATATAATATAAAGTGATCAGCAATGCTCAGGGAGTATGATATGAGAGAGACTCCTGAAGGCAAGCAAAACTTTTTCTCAATCAAATTCGTGACTAAAAAAGGCGAACTGGCGTTCCTGCCCCGTGCAGTGGCAACCGGTTTGCCTTTTAACGTTTCCCGGCACCGCATGAGAGGCGTCGTGGTCGTGGATATAAAGATGGATAAAACAGGCCATATCTACCCGGTATCCATTGATAACATACTGGAATTTAACAATAAAAAGGTGACATTATGAGCGGAGAGAGACTATACAAGCAAAGAAGGTCTTCCCCTAATATCATCTGGATGCAAACACGATTACTTTTGAAAATTATATAACACTAAGCGGGTTTCAGCTTGGACTATAGAATATCCCAGTTAAATCTGCTCAGCAACACCATTAATGAATTTGGGGATCTTTGTCATTTTCCGACTTCGACATCAGTATCCTCTATTGTTTTTAAGTGTATTAAAATAGAATATTTGATAACATAATTGCTTTTTAAAAGTATTTATACGATTCTCAAATGTATCCGGAATAGTGAGGTGGGGAAATGGAGGATTTAGAGGATATCCTCTAAATCCTCAATATCCTATTTTGTGTTTAATTTTTGTATCGCCACTTAGTATAATTTTTTTACAGGTTTATTTTGAAATGAGATAGAACAAGTTATAGACTTACAATATACTGCACCTTTGATTTGAGATAAAGTTGCTTTCGATAAATATATTTCGTAATATTGTATTAGCCAAAAGGAGAGAATACGTAAAGATAAATGATGCCCATGAAGAGAAGAAACTTCTTTAAATCACTTTGATCAAAAAAAAACTTGGAATGGTTAAAAGAATATAAAAACAAATTGATAAATTTGGAATATCTAAAGAAGATGTCGTGTTTTCTTAATTACTGTAAATCAATAATTAAGATTGTACGTTAGTTGGTGCCTTGAAAACTAGATATTATATTAATCTTAACTGACAAAATATTATGACAGGATTTATTATTAAGACACAAGATAAGAAAATTATTCGTTTTAAATTCTACCTTGAAGAAGCTCCCGTAACAAGTAATGCATTTGCTAAAATGCTCCCTTTTACAAGAACGTTTTTCCATGCAAGAGTTTCCGGTCAAGAGATATGGATAGACAATGCGCCACAGCTTGATATTATACAAGAAAATGCCTCAGTTTTCACTGAACCTGGTGAGGTAGTATTGGGACCATTAAAACCTAAGAGAACCAAGACATCAAATTGTATGGGAATTTATTATGGAGAAGGTAAGGGGATAGATTGTTGTAATATTTTTGCAAAAGTTTTTAATGAAGACGTCGATATACTAAAAGCACTTGGTGATAATATTTGGAAATTTGGCGCCCAAGAGATAATATTTGAAATCCTTGATTAATGAGTTATTGACTAATTAGACATTTTAGCAAATAAAGAGAAAAAAGGCTACACATGACAGCTGTGAAATTTCTCTTACCTTGGTCTCTAAATTGTTAGAGGATAAAGATGTGTCTGTCTTCATCTCTGTCGACAATTTAGCAGCAGGCGTTGAATATACATCGGGAAACTAAAAAGGTTGTTATTTTTGAGCTATATCCTTAAGTTGCCTATCCCTAGCCTCGTGGTGAAAGCGTTCTGTATATTTCTTTACAAAATGCACCCCGTGGTATCTATCAACTTATCCTTGTTACTAATATGACCAATAAGGAAGTAGGGAAGCTGATGGTAGGGAGGTCATGAAATTTGTTATTTTTTTTATTAAGTTGCATGTGGCTTAAAAACTTTATTAGTTTTACTAACGGAAAAAATAATGGATGTAAATGAATATAAAGTAGTTTGGTTAAGCATGCTAAAAATGATAAATTAATTGATATAATTTGCATTTCTGCAAATCGTAAATAAACGCAAGGGGTTATCAGCCCTTTTTCTTGTTTAGTGGCAATGCGTTATGTCCAATAGCATATAAATCCGAAACGATGAAAAAAATAATTATCTTTTTATAATTCTTGCATTTAGAATAAGTAATAGTCAAGCACAATCTGTAATGGATTATGATGGAAATACTTATAATTCTGTGACTATTGGAGCGCAGGTATGGATGAAAGAGAACCTGAAAGTCACCCATTATAATAGAAATGGAGATCCAATCCCAAATGTGACTGATTCAATCCAATGGAAAAATCTACAAATTCCAGCCAATAATATTATTTATTTAAATAGAGTAAATATGCTAGTCCTCAAGATGTAAATATATAGTACAACTGGCCAATGTCTCATACAAAAAGAATTGTATAACAACAAAAATGAAATTGATATCAGTTTCTTAATAAGCGGTATTTATATCATGAAATTGACTGGTCCAAATTGGACTATGATAAAGAAAATTGTAAAAGAATAAAAAAGTACAGGTCATAATAAACAGGAATATGCGCGGTATGAGGGTGCCCCCAGCCCCCAGGATCCAATCTCTTTGAAGGGCTCCGTTTTGCTTTGGCTACGCCTTCGCTACGCTACGACCTTCAAAGGATTGTTCAACTAAAAAAGAATTGTCTACTTTTGAAGTGTACTAAAAATGGGAAGTCTACAGCTTAACATTTTGGGTAAATGATAATCTTCAATTGGACTTTTCCATTGAAGTTTGGATTAACCCGGAAAATGAGCTATTCTCTTTAGGTTTTAGTTAAAATATTAACTGCAATAATAATTAAGTATGAAAATGGAATCTTTACTTGAATATAATCCTGTCTTGCTGGCTCTTTTAGCAACTTTATTTACTTGGGGAGTTACGGCACTTGGTTCATCAATGGTTTTTTTCTTTAAAACCATCAATAAAAAAATATTAAATTCGATGTTAGGCTTTGCTGCTGGAGTAATGATTGCAGCCAGTTTTTGGTCTCTTCTTAAACCTGCTATAGAAATGGCTGAGGAAAATGGCACATTACCATGGATGCCTGCAATTGTTGGCTTTTTAAGCGGTGGTGCTTTTTTATTACTTGTAGATAAGTTATTGCCACATTTACACATAGGCCTATCAGTTGATAAAGCTGAAGGAATTAAAACATCATGGCAACGAAGCGTTCTACTTGTGTTAGCAATAACACTTCACAATATTCCTGAAGGACTTGCCGTAGGAGTAGCTTTTGGTGCACTTGCTAATAATCCTGATACAGGGTTGCTTGCCGGAGCAATTGCATTGGCAATAGGAATTGGGTTGCAGAATTTTCCAGAAGGTGCAGCCGTTTCCATTCCATTAAGAAGAGAAGGATTTTCAAGATTAAAAGCGTTTAACTATGGACAATTATCCGGCATTGTAGAACCTATAGCCGGAGTTATTGGAGCATACCTTGTATTAACAATTACACCGTTGCTTCCCTATGCCCTTTCGTTTGCAGCTGGTGCAATGATTTTTGTTGTGGTTGAAGAACTAATACCTGAATCTCAAACCGGAAATGAAACTGACTTATCGACCATTGGAGCCATGCTCGGATTTGCCACAATGATGTTACTTGATGTTGCATTGGGGTGAAAACGAGTAAAATTTCATACTCGACCATTGGGTACAATATTGCGAATAACTCGTTATATTGATAGTCGGATGATTTTTAAATAAGACATGAAAAAGATGGATAAACATTCTATTTTATTTCTGATATAAGTTGGTGGATTGAGAATCACGGGTAGATTGAGTTAGGTATAGATGAATATGGCAGAAGCTTAGTCAGATTAATTGACGATGGAGTAATTGTCTCATAATTTAAAAAATACCTGAGCCATATTCGAGAAAATATAGATAAAAATGCATTATGGTTATAGGAAAATGATAATGGTCAGTTTTTTTGAATTTATTAGAAAGATTTAAAAATAATACACAGCATCAACATGTAACAGGCATCCACGTGAAGAAAAAACTAACTTTGACAAATAATTTAAAAGTGCAGAGCCAGCACGATAAACACTGGCAAAACAAAAATGAAAACAAAAGCATGGTCAGTTTTTTTATCAGCAATTTTTGCATTTTCAATTAATATCCAATTACATGCTCAAACTGGTGTTTTTTTAATTTCAGGCAGCAATAATAACTCTATAACTGGAGGTATTGCTTTTGATGGAACTAATTATTTGGCTGGTATTGCTGGTGACCAAATAAGCGACTCGAACCTTACTGTTCAATTTATATCGCAGCTAGGACAGCTTGTAGGTAGCAGGATAAGTCTTGGAGAAACTGGATCCGCACCTATTGTTGCATTTGACGGAATTAATTACCTTGTAATTTGGGGAGACCGCTATGTTCGATTTTTAGATGATGGTAATGACGCTGGAATGACAAACATATATGGACGATTCATAAATCCCTCTGGTAGTTTTGTTGGTAATAAATTTACAATTGCGAGTAATGCTTATATTAAAGGGTGTGTCAGCGGAAAAGTCTTGTTTAACGGTAGTAACTATTTTTTTATCTACCGTGAAGATGATGGACCAAACGATTATGGACCTGTATATGGGCAAAGAATTAGTACCACAGGCTCTCTTTTAGGGTCAGCCTTCCAGATTAGCAATTATAATGCAGGAGATATGGATATGTCGTTTGACGGCACTAATTATTTGGTAGCTTTTTGGACTGGGTCCACTCAGGTTTATGGCCAACTTGTTAGTAACTCTGGTACTTTAATCGGATCTAATTTTTTAATAGATAACTCATCGAATAACAGTGATAATCCTATTTCGGTTACATACGGTAATTCTAAATTTTTGGTATCGTTTCATGATCAGGCTGCTTCTGGAAATTTATGGAATCTTAAAGCTCATTTTGTCGCCACTACCGGAATTGTAGATCTGAATACCATTATGTTGGCAGATTCTTCACAAAATCCAATGATTCCAATGGTAGCATACGATGGTGTAAACTTTCTGGCAACTTGGATGAATATGAATGACAAACAAATAAAAGGACAATTTTACAACTTAGCAGGCTTGCCTTATAACAATGAATTTATCATTTTTGATACTGTAAGTGGCACTTTACCCATTGGAGGTGTCGCATCTTTTTCAGGAAACAAGTATTTGTCTATTTGTACCAGAGTTAATTGGGGAAGAAAAAATATTATGGCAAACAATTATGGGATTTATGGCAAATTTATTGACCATTCTATTGGTTTTAATGAAGAGATAAATAACAAGGATATTATTAAAATATTTCCTAATCCAACTACTAATATTGTTCAAATGAACATAGTTAACGAGAATATTGCTGAATTGACTTTGAATATTTATAATGTAGCTGGCATTCTTGTTAAATCTGAAATTCTAACAAAAAATATAAGGCAAATCAATGTTGGAAACCTGAACAATGGTGTTTATATGATTGAAATTAAAACTAAAGAATGGACCAAAAAGCAGAAATTAATAATACAGAGATAGAATTGGTACAAATAGATCAAGTATACCATCCTGCCAAAATTTAGCTAACCAAGAAGTTTTCTTACACCATCAAGCTACGGGAAGACTCTTGTAATGGCTTATAATTGCGATCGTTCACAAATATTTAAAACAACATTTCTTTGACAATAATTTAGATGGATAAAAAAGCAGAGAATATACTTACAGGTAAGAAGGTAAAACCAACTGCAATTCGAATCTTGGTTCTGAAAGAACTACTGTCTCAATCAAAAGCCATTAGTTTGTACGAATTAGAAAACAAACTTGATGAAATTGAGAGGACTTCAATTTTTAGGACTTTAAAAATATTTACGAAAAACAATTTAGTTCACGAAATAGATGATGGTTCAGGGGCTTCAAAATATGCTTTGTGTAATGAAAATTGTACTTGTAGTTTAGATGATTTGCATTTACATTTTTTTTGTATAAAATGCAGTAAAACATTTTGTCTTCATGAGTTTCACATACCTTTAATAAAATTACCCGAAACATTTCGAATTGAATCAGCAAACTTTGTACTCAAAGGAATTTGCCCTGATTGTAATAAATAGATTTTGCAATACTGTTGCACTTGGTTGTACTCTAAATTTGCAAAGAATAAATTGTATAATCTAAGAATTTAAATATGCCAGTTGCAGAACAGAAATTATATAAGCAGGCCTTTGGGTTGAGTTTATTCACGATTTTTTACAATGCTATAGAAGGTTTAATCTCTCTATATTTTGGTTATCAGGACGGAACACTTACATTGTTTGGGTTTGGTGTTGATAGTTTTATTGAAGTTCTTTCAGGAGCAGGTATTGCAATAATGATAATTCGTATTAAACAAAACCCCGGAAGCGAAAAGAGTCATTTTGAGATAACAGCACTTAAAATAACAGGAATTGCTTTTTATTTATTGTCAGCAGGTTTATTTCTGGGAATACTTGTAAATCTGTTAAATAAACAAAAACCCGAGACAACTTTAATAGGCTTAATCATCGCAGTTATCTCCATTGTAATAATGCTTTGGCTTGCATATTTAAAAAATAAAATCGGGAGGAAATTAAAATCGGAACCAATTATTGCAGATGCGAACTGTACAAGGGTTTGTATTTATATGTCAGTTGTTTTGCTTATTTCAAGTTTGATTTATGAATTAACCGGATTTGCGTATGCAGATATGATTGGATCTGCGGGACTGATATTTTTTTCGTTCGTCGAAGGTAAAGAAGCTTTTGAAAAAGCAAAAGGGAAAGAGTGCTCATGTGGGAACCTGCATAAGAATGAATAAATAGTTGCTCCTTAACAAGCCTCATTACGGGTGATTAATAAGAATAAACGTTGCATAAAAAGCAATCGGAAAATAAAGCGCAAAAACTCTTTCTTGAGTTTTTCCATCATTTTCTTCAAATTCCAGGCTGTTGCAGCCATGAAAGCATTGATTTGTATACCTTTTTCTCCTAATAGGTAATTTTGTGCCATGCGGAAATCTGTTTTCAGATGCCCTATGATCGGCTCGATTCCTGTCCGTGCCCTGAATCTCTTGCGTTTCTGCTGCTTGAGGTATGCTGTATCGCTTGCTTTGGGTTTGTTTGGCGTTATGATTTTCACCCCGTTTATTTCTGTCCTTCCTTTACCTGCCCGATCGTAAACCAATTCTTCCGGCAGTTTCAATTCGTTGTTGTCCATCTGATCAAGCAACGGTTCTATCGTGTGTCCATCGAAGGGGTTATCTATAAATGCTTTGATGGCGGTGATGATTTTCTTTCCCTTTTTGCCGGTGGTAACCAGCCCCACCTTGTTGCTGAATTCATATTGTTTGTGTGGCTTGCCTTTGGCGATGCACCGTGTGAAAGATTTGTGGAGGCTGTAAACCTTGTCCTTGTCGTTTTTCTGCTGGTTGACTGCATGCATGTAAAGCTCCAATTCTTTTTCGTACCGCTTTTTTTGTTCCTCGTTCAGTTTGCGTCCCAGCTCGCGAAGCTGAGTGTTGGCGATGGTTCGCAATCTCTTCTTTACTTTTCTTGCTTTTTTTGCCCGTTTGGGATGTTTGCCATTGTAGGTGTCGCGTAAGAGTTGTTTGCTCTCGCGACTGTAACGCTGCCTCTGCTTAATTTCTTCTTTCTCGGCTATTTTATTGCATTTGTCAATCACTTTCTTTCACAGTTAGGCATCGGTCGGAAAGGTCGTGTTGTTCTCTTGCACAGTAGTATCAGACAACACAAATTTCGACCTCTTGGGTACTTCTTTGCCATGCAATTTTACGCTGTATGCAAATATTTTACCAATACCATCTTCTCCCACGCGGTTGCGAAAATGAACAAAATCACTCGGGTCGAACGGAAATTTGTGCTCGAAAAACACCCCGCCACAAAAATATTGAAAGTAAACATCACGTACCCAAAACTCCGGGATACGTTCATCACCAAGATTGTACAGGTGCTTCAGCATCAGACAGCCTACTATCAGACGGATAGGTACACTTGGTGCTCCCTAGTTTGAATAGCAAGGAGCAAATTCTTTCTCAAAGTAATCCCAATCGATTTTGTTGGACAGAAGCACCAACTCATGGCTCATATCAATAAAGTCTTCCAATATCGGACGAAATAAATCTCGTTGGCTTTTTTGGGGCGATTTTCCAAGCATTATTTGCAGCTTTTTATGTCTTAAAGCTACAATTTCCTGCATTATTAAACAGTATATAAACTGTTTATATTATTAACATTCAGCCGTTTATAAGGTTAATAAGGAGCGACTAAATAATCATTTACCAGCCTGAGAAAACAGACTCCCCCACTGGTAATTAACTGATGAGGAAAGTTTTTACATCACTGTATACAAGTACCACATATTTTTTTAACAGTTCTACATTTCTGTCTTCTGCCCCTCTATATAAAAAAAGCCCTGGCAAATTTTAAAAACATGCCAGAGCTAAATATAAGAAATATAGTATCTTAGTCGTTATTCGATCATTTTTTCGGCTTTTGTCAGTAGGGCATCAATCCCTTCGGGATAGCTACCGCCGGCAGTCGCAAAGTAAGTCTGTCCGCCACCACCGCCGCGGATTTCTTTTGCCAGTTCCCGAACAATTTGTCCGGCGTTGAGTTTGCGCTCTGTTGCCAGTTTTTCCGAAATCATCAGGCTGATGCCTGGTTTGCCATCGCTTACAAAAGCCAGCAAAACAAAGAGGTTATCAGAGACATCTTTCAATGCAAATGAAAGATCTTTGGCAGCCGCAGCGTCAAGTTCGGCACGTTGTGCAATAAACTTCACACCCTTAATTTCGCGCGCCGAAGCCAGCAAAGTATCTTTCAGCCCCAAAGCCTTTTCGCGCTTCAGTGCATCGATGGTTTTCTGAAGCTTCGCATTTTGTTCCACTAAATCGTGTAATGATGCCACCATATCTGCCGAACTTTTAAACACAGCCTTGAATCCGCCTACGGTCTTAAAGTTACTCAGAGCCATTTCTTCTGCTTTTTCTGCAGTAATTGCTTCAATACGACGAACCCCTGCTGCAATAGCACCTTCCGAAACAATTTTAAATAAGCCAATATTTCCGGTTGCACTTACGTGCGTACCTCCGCAAAGCTCTACCGATTCACCAAAACGGATTACGCGCACACTGTCGCCATATTTTTCGCCAAAGAGAGCCATCGCCCCCAGCTTCTGGGCTTCCGCAATTGGCATTTCACGATGTTCATCCAATTGAATGTTGGCACGAACCAGTCTGTTCACCATTTGTTCAACCTTTACAATTTCTTCATCGGTCATTTTCTGGAAATGAGAGAAGTCGAAACGAAGATTTTCGGCATTAACCAGTGATCCTTTTTGTTCAACGTGTGTTCCAAGCACCTGACGCAAAGCGTAATGGAGAAGATGTGTTGCAGAGTGATTGCAAGCCGACATCTGGCGGATACCTGATTCAACCACTGCCCGGAAGTTTTCTTCAGGTTGTGCTGGAAGCTTTTCCGTAAGATGGATGATGAGATTATTTTCTTTGCGGGTATCGATGATGCTGATTTTTTCGCCGTTGGCTTCAATGAAACCGGAGTCACCGGCCTGTCCGCCACTTTCGGCATAGAACGGAGTACGGTCAAACACGAGTTGATAGAGTGTTTTGTTCTTCTGGGTAATTTTACGATAGCGCAAAATTTCCACTTCTGCCTCCAGAAAATCGTAACCGATAAACTGGACTTCTTCACCTTCACGAATGATCACCCAGTCGTCGGTATCAACAGCGGCAGCTTGTCGCGAGCGTTCTTTTTGTTGTTGCATTTCCACATCGAATCCGGCTCTATCTACCCCCAAGCCTTGTTCGCGGGCGATAAGTTCGGTCAGGTCGAGCGGAAAGCCATAGGTGTCGTTCAGTGTAAATGCATCTTTTCCTGAAATTTCAGCACGACCTTCGGCTTTTGCTTTTTCGGACAATTGTTCCAGAAGTTTGATCCCGGTTTCGAGTGTACGCAAAAACGAAGCTTCTTCTTCAGCAATCACACGCTTAATCAGCTCCTGTTGCGATTTGAGTTCGGTAAACTGATTGCCCATCTGGCTTACCAGTACAGGTAAGATTTTATACATAAACGGAGTTTCGAAGCCGAGGAACGTATAGCCATAACGTACTGCGCGGCGCAAAATACGACGGATAACGTAACCTGCTTTGTTGTTTGAAGGTAACTGACCATCTGCAATAGCAAAACTTACGGCACGAAGGTGGTCGGCAATTACGCGCATGGCAATATCCTGTTTATTGTCCACACCATAAGGTCTGCCGCTCAGTTGCGCAATTTCCTGAATCAGTGGCTGGAAAACGTCAGTATCGTAATTTGATTTTTTATTCTGAAGTACCATGCACAAACGTTCGAAACCCATACCGGTATCCACATGTTTTGCAGGAAGTTGTACCAGCTGTCCTGAAGTCAGACGGTTAAATTCGATAAATACCAGATTCCAGATTTCAATAACCTGAGGATGGTCTTTGTTCACCAGATCTTTGCCGGGAATAAGTTTCTTTTCTTCTTCCGAACGAATATCCACATGAATTTCGGAACATGGACCACATGGGCCCGTATCGCCCATTTCCCAGAAGTTATCTTTCTTCGAACCAAAGAGAATGCGATCTTCCGAAATAATTTTTTTCCAGAAATCATAAGCTTCCATATCCTTGGGCATGTTGTCGGCTTCGTCGCCGCCAAAAACAGTTACATAGAGTTTCTCTTTGTCGATTTTCAGGACTTCGGTCAGCAATTCCCAAGCCCAGGCAATAGCTTCTTTCTTGAAATAATTTCCGAACGACCAGTTTCCGAGCATTTCGAACATGGTATGGTGATAGGTGTCATGACCAACTTCTTCGAGGTCGTTATGTTTTCCGGATACGCGTAAACATTTCTGAGTATCAGCAATTCGCGGACTTTTCGCCGGAGAGTTTCCGAGAAAAACGTCTTTGAACTGATTCATTCCTGCATTGGTAAACATCAGGGTAGGGTCGTTTTTGATAACCATAGGGGCTGATGGAACAATAAGGTGTTCTTTAGAAGTAAAAAACTCCAGAAAAGTTTTGCGAATATCAACTGATTTCATCATTGAAAAATCGTATTATGGTGATTTTAAGTTTTTTTAAGATGCAATTTGGCTGCAAAAATAGCGTTTTATCCGTACTTTTGCCATCACAAAGGGGTAATGTCTTATTAGATTTTGAAAAATATTGCACCATTTACAACTAGTTATTCTGAGCAGAGTCGAAGAATGGCCGTGGGGTAGAGGGGCATCAATGCCAGTTTTTCGAATGATGGAGATTATTCTAAAGTCAGGGAATTCATAGTTGTTTTATAATGCCACGAAAAATAAGATACCATTTTAACGTCCATTCATTATCGATAGAAAAGGTAAGAACAACCTTTCGCGACAGATTGAAAAAATTATTAAGTATTGTTGCGATGGGTGCTGTTTTTTCGGCAGCAGTCATGTTAGTAGCCTATAATTTCTTTGATTCTCCGAAAGAAAAGCAACTGCGTCGCGAAGTAGAGCAGTATAAACTGGAATATGAAATTCTTAATTCACGCCTTGATAATGTTCAGGCTGTATTGAAAGATGTTGAAAATCGTGACGACAATATTTACCGTGTAATTTTTGAAGCAGAACCTATTCCGAATGAAGTACGCAATGCCGGAATTGGTGGTGCAGACCGCTATGAGAAGCTCAAAGGATATGACAATTCTGATTTAATTATCGAAACCACCCAAAAAATGGATAAGATTTCACGTAAGCTTTATGTGCAGTCTAAGTCGTTTGATGAGGTTTTCAAAATGGCGAAAAGCAAGGAAAAGTTGATGCTTAATCTGCCGGCTATATTGCCATTGCCCAAAAACAAAGGTCAGATTATTTCCGGTTTTGGGTTGCGGTTTCACCCTATTTTGAAATATCGTCGTATGCATACCGGGATTGATATTTCGGCACCCAAAGGAACCCCCATTTATGCAACCGGTGATGGCGTGATTGCAAAATCAGGGCGCGAAAGCGGCTATGGCTTAACCTGTATTATTAACCACGGATTTGGTTATCAAACTCTTTACGGCCATATGAGCAGTATCAGGGTTCATGAAGGCCAAAAAGTAAAACGCGGTGAAGTAATCGGATATGTGGGCTCCACGGGATTGTCGAAAGCACCGCACGTTCATTATGAAGTTATCCTGAACGGCAATAAAGTAAACCCGGTATTCTTCTTCTACAACGACCTCAGTCCTGACGAATACGAAAATGTTATCGACAAGGCCAACGAAGAAAATCAGTGTCTGTCGTAAGGTATTGGAAAATTAGTCCCATTATTAAATTGAATTTCTATCTTTGTATGAAAATGAAATTCAGATGGAGAAGCTCTATTATACAATTGGAGAGGTAGCGAAGATGTTTAATGTGAATATTTCGCTGATTCGGTTTTGGGAAAAAGAGTTCACAGTGATCAAGCCCCATCGCAATAAAAAAGGGAACCGGCTGTTTACCCAGCACGATGTGGATCTTTTCCATCAGATTTATCATCTGGTGAAAGAGCGTGGTTATACGCTCGATGGTGCGAAAGAAAAACTGAAAACACTGAAATTGGAGGAACAGGGTGTTGATCCTCAAACTCAGATTTTATTTACGCTGAAAAAGGCAAAATCGTTTTTGATTGAATTAAAAAGCTCTCTCGATACGCTTGAAAAAAGCCGGGAAAGCAAAAGTGAAGTATAAAAAAAAGGCCTGATAAATTTTTATCAGGCCTTTTTTTATCTGTATCAGAAGCTTGAATCGTTAAAAGGTATCTCTGAATTCACGTTTTAGAAATTCCAATGCAACGGCATACAGCGGATTTTCGATTTCCAGCGTTGTTTTGATAAACTCCTGTGCCAGAACATTTGCATTGTCGTTTGCATCAAGTTTTGCGGCACACTGACCGATAACACTGATAACGTCATCTTTTCCTTTTTTAATTAACTCCCATGCTTCTGACGAAACATACATTTGCTGAGCCAGATTGTGCTCAAACTCTTCACGGATGTTCGAGATGAGTTTGGTTTGCAACTGTTTTACATTCATAGTCGGATGGATGTTTCGCAATACCAGTTGTGATGGTGAAATACGTTCCAGATAAAGCACCAGACGTTCGTACGCCTGCATCTGGATTGGGATAATTACATTTTTAGCAACGGCTTGTTGTTGATTTTTAAGTTCGAGCATCCGACGTTTGTTTTCAACATCGGTAAACTGTTTTATGATATAATAAGCTGTCGCGAAAACGACTAGCGACGGTAAAACGTACTTTAAGATTTCCAGAATACTTTCCATGAGCTGTTTTTTTGCAAATATCCGAAAAATCCTCTTTTGAAACCCTCATTCATCGTTTGGCAAGACGAAACTAAAATCCCGTTTCTCTCCAAATCTAAACACTTAAACAGGGTATCTGTTTAATAAGCAATTGGTTATGTTCTGTTGTTAATTAAGTAACAAAATCGCTTTCTGTCTGTGAAATAATTTCTAATTTTGCTTTTTCCCTGAAAATAAAAAAACCTTCAATATGAGCATTTTATCCGACCGCATTCACAATCTTGCCGAATCTGAAACGCTGGCCATGACCCAGAAAAGTCGTGAACTTGCAGCACAAGGATTCAGTGTTATCAATTTAAGTATCGGAGAACCTGATTTTGACACTCCTGAATATATCAAGGAATATGCAAAAAAGGCAATTGATGACAACTATTCACATTATACGCCTGTTCCGGGTTATCAGGATTTACGTGAAGCTATCTGCCGTAAACTGAAACGCGATAACAACCTTACATTCACGCCTGATCAGATTGTTGTTTCAAACGGTGCAAAACAATCTCTTACCAATGTAGTATTGAGCCTTATAAATCCTGGGGATGAAGTGATTGTTCCTACTCCTTATTGGGTTTCGTACCGCGAAATTATCAAGCTGGCCGAAGGGAAAGCCGTATATATTCCGGCACCCATTGAACAGGACTTTAAAATTACGCCTCAGCAACTTGAAGCAGCAATTACACCCAAGACCAAGCTCTTCATGTTTAGCAGTCCTTGCAATCCTACCGGAAGCGTTTATACGCAGGAAGAACTGAAAAAACTGGCAGAAGTATTTGAACGTCATCCACATGTGTTTATTCTTGCCGATGAAATTTACGAACTGATCAATTTTGACGGAGGGCACCAGAGTATGGCGCAGTTTGAAAGTATCCGTGAACGGGTAATTACCGTAAATGGCGTTTCGAAAGGATTTGCAATGACCGGATGGAGAATCGGTTATGTGGCTGCTCCCAAAGAAATTGCAAAGGCTTGCAATAAAATTCAGGGACAGATAACTTCGGCTCCTTCTTCAATTGCTCAACGCGCAACGATTATAGCCATGGATCAGGATCCCAAAGAGTGCGAAGATATGAAAGCCATGCTTGAAGCCTTTCGTAGTCGTCGTGAGCTATTGCTGAACCTGCTTTCCGAAATACCGGGCTTTAAATGCAACCGTCCGCAGGGAGCATTCTATCTTTTTCCGGATATCAGTTATTATTTTGGAAAATCTTATGGAGAAACGGTTATTCAGAACGATAGCGATCTTGCAATGTGGCTGTTGAATTGTGCACACGTAGCATTGGTAGGAGGATCCGCTTTTGGTGATCCGAACTGTATCCGTTTTTCGTATGCTACTTCTAATGAAAATTTGATTGAAGCAGCAAAACGCATTAAAATCTGGCTGGCAAAACTGAAGTAATTACATACAAATAGATAAAAAAGCCCCTGAAATTGTACAATTTCAGGGGCTTTTTTATCAAAAAAGATTCTTAGCCTTTATTTTCAAAACTTACTTCCAATTCAACATTGTTGCGGATCATTGCCCATACCGGACACATGTTGGTTTCGGTCATTTTGAGAATCTTTTCAATCAGTGCATTATCTGTTTCTGGAACTTCCATACTGAATTTCAGATTGATTTTTGAAAAGGCCTTGGGCAATTCTTCTGTACGTATTCCGCTTGCGTGAACTGCAAAGCTCTTTACCTCTTTTTTATGTTGACGGAATAGAAATACAATTGCAGTACTACTGCAAACTGCAAGGCTCATGAGCAAAAGCTCCAGTCCTGTATATCCATCTCCATCGCCTACAGGTGGAAAATAGTCAGCCTGAATAGGTTGATTGTTACGGGTGCTTCCGGTAAACTGAACTTTGTCATTAATCAGCTTAGCCGAAACTTCAAGATTTTGTGACATATTTGTTGATTTATAGAGTGAGATTATTTTCGTAAAAGCGGATAAAAAGCATCTTTGATATGGTTGATTTTTACATCATTTTGAGTGAAAATAATCGCAATGATGTCGAAACGTGCTTCAAGCGTGATGTTATTTTTTTCGATATAAGCATTTGCTGCTCTGATTATAAAGCGTTGCTTCTGGAGGGTAACGGCAGTTTCCGGATCTCCTGCAAAAAGAGACTTGCGGCTTTTTACTTCTGCAAATACAATAAAACCTTTGGTTTTGGCAATGATATCCAGTTCATCCTGCCCAAAACGCCAGTTGACAGCCTCAATTGTATAGCCATTCTTTTCAAGATATTCACGGGCAAGTTCTTCGCCCTTTTGCCCTAGCTCGTTATGTTCGGCCATGATCGTGGTTTTTCTAATCGCGACCTGAGGTTTTATTCAGATTGTGATTCGGTTAGAAACTGTAAAGTTACGTCATTTCCAATTTGTAACCGGATTTTTCGACCCAAAATCAGCGCATAATTGTCGGGTTGATGACCAGCCGGAAATTGGAAACATACAGGGTAGTGATATTCAGATACATGTTCAGCAATAATCTCCTCAGCCGTTTTCCCAAAAGGAATGGTATTGTCTTTCATTTCGCTCATTCCACCCACAATCAAACCAGACAGACTTTTGAGCATCCCGGCACGTTTCAGGGCCATCATCATGCGGTCAATATGATACAGATATTCATCCAGATCTTCAATAAAGAGAATTTTTCCGGTAGAGTCGGGTAGCGAATTACTTCCAAGTAAGCTGTATAGTATCGAAAGATTTCCTCCCATAAGTACTCCTTCTGCTTCCCCGTTTCTGTTGAGTTTGAATGAAGGAACACTATACTCCAGCGGATGACCGCTTATGGCTGCGTACATGCTCAGTAATGAATCATTGTTGCTACCGTCGGCCGGGAAGTTCAGTGGCATGGTTGCATGCAGGGTTTCAACTCCGAAATTACGATGAATATGTGCATGGAGGACTGTTACATCACTATAACCGATAATCCATTTCGGGTTTTGAATAAACCGGGTGAAGTTCAATGAATCAATAATGCGAACCGTTCCATATCCGCCCCGTACACAGAGTATAGCTTTGATTTCAGGGTCGTCGAGCAAGGTTTGAAAACTGCGAATGCGGGTTTTATCATCTCCTGCATACTGATTGTCTTCTGCAAACAGATTGGGAGAAGTTACCGGATTGAATCCCCATTCAGAGAGTTTGTTTATGGCAGGTTTTAGTTCTTCGTAACTGATTTTTCGGGCAGTAGCAACGAGACCAATTTTGTCTCCGGGTTCAAGAAAAGGGGGCGTTTTCATGATAGTATTTTTCAGAATTCTCCGGTTTCATTTTCCACCATGTTATATCCACCATATTTGGGATAATTCATGATTTTTGCGATTAAATCGCCGATGCGGATATTGCTTCGGTTATTGAGCCAGATTAATGTTTTCCCGGTCTGTTCGTCGTGGATGTAATAGGTTCTGTATCCTTTCCACCATCCATTGT
This sequence comes from Bacteroidales bacterium, assembly GCA_963667975.1. Lineage (GTDB taxonomy): Bacteria > Bacteroidota > Bacteroidia > Bacteroidales. Next base: position 556,846 of record OY764079.1, on the reverse strand, counting down.
GATAAACTACTTTATGGTCTATTTCCCACTTTAATCGCCAGCCAAAGCCATAATCACGACTGTTTGTTTCGTCAATCATATCTACCGGACTGAATGCTTCTTCGAGCATCGGGCGGGGAATTAATCGTTCTTCGTACATGGCGCGATCGAACTTAAACATATCTTCTACCGTGGAATACAATCCTTTATCACCTACAACTCCATCCAGATAATCGGGTTTCTTTTCCATCAACCCTTTTTTAAACCCGGTGTACCCCTTAATTGGTAAAGAATCTTGTTGTTCAGCGTAATCATACACAAACGAGTTATTCATTTTCAGTGGTTCGAAAATACGTTTACGCATAAATTCAGCAAACTTCATTCCTGAAACTCTTTCTACCAGTAATGCCAGGTAAGCATAGTTGGTATTACAATATTGAAAACGAAGTCCGGGCTTATAGGCCAATCGAATGTTTTGCTGGATAAAGAGTTTGGATAAGCTGTCGTTAGATAAAAGGCTCTTATCTTTCATGAAGTTTTCGGCAGCATAAATATAGTTTGGGAGCCCTGAACGCTGATTAAGAAGGTGGCGTACTGTAACACCATCCCACGGAAAATCAGGAATATAAGTTTTTACATCTTTATCGATATCCACTTTTCCATCGTACCGAAGCAGTAATACGGCCATTGCCGTAAAAGGCTTACTAACCGATGCTAACTGTAACGAAACATGATTTGTAAGTGTATCTTTTGTGCTGATGTTCGAGTATCCAAAGTATCCTTTATAGATGATGCGACCGTTTTCGGCAAATAAAACCGTACCGTTAAAGCGTCCGGCTTTATAGGAAGCATGCAGTAAGCTATCAATCCAGATATTTTTCAACGAATCATCAACAGAATAAAGACGGCAGTTTAAATCAACAGAATTGTAATTGTGAATAATATCAGTACTATCTTTTAGATTGCTTCCAAAAATGGGAAGTGCAGTGGAAATATGACGTGCACCCATGAAAAGAGCCGACAATAAGATTGTGCTAATCAGTAAGTAAAGGTTGATTCGTTTGTGTTTAAGCATACGTCTCATTGTGTACAAAATACAGAGATGGTAGGAAAATGATTACTTTTGCCAAAAATAAAAGTTCCAGAAGAAACTATGGCACAAGAAAAAGTTAATTCTCAACAAAACGTTGTTAGAAACTATAAACGATATACAATTACATCTGCACTTCCATATGCCAATGGTCCGGTTCATATCGGCCATTTGGCCGGAGTTTATATTCCTGCAGATATTTATGTTCGTTATCTGCGCTCTGTCGGAAAAGATGTTATTTTCATCGGAGGTTCCGACGAACATGGTGTTCCCATTACGATCAAAGCTCGTCAGCAAGGTGTTACTCCACAGGAAATTGTAGATAAATATCATGGGATTATTAAGAAATCTTTCGAAGATCTGGGAATCAGTTTTGATATCTACTCACGCACTTCCAATGAAATGCATCATAAAACTGCTGCCGGATTTTTCACAACCATTCACGAAAAGGGAGGCTTTGTAGAAAAATTATCAGAGCAATATTATGACGAAGAGAATAAGCAGTTTCTTGCCGACCGCTACATTACCGGAACTTGCCCGCATTGCGGAAACGAACGTGCTTATGGCGATCAGTGTGAAAAGTGCGGAACATCGCTTAATGCAACCGATTTGATTAATCCCCGTTCAGCGCTCAGCGGAAATGCTCCGGTGATGAAAGAGACCAAGCACTGGTTTCTTCCACTCGAAAAACACGAAAGCTGGCTTCGCAAATGGATACTCGAAGATCATAAAGAAGACTGGAAAACAAATGTTTATGGCCAGTGTAAATCATGGATTGACCAGGGATTACATCCTCGTGCTGTAACCCGTGATTTAGATTGGGGTGTAAAAGTTCCATTGGCCGAAGCCGAAGGAAAAGTGCTTTATGTTTGGTTTGATGCACCTATTGGCTATATTTCGGCTACCAAAGAACTTACTCCTGAATGGGAAAAATACTGGAAAGATGAAGATACCAAGCTGGTTCATTTTATCGGAAAAGATAATATTGTGTTCCACTGCATCATCTTTCCGGCTATGTTGAAGGCTGAAGGAAGCTATATTTTGCCCGAGAATGTTCCGGCAAATGAGTTTTTGAATCTTGAAGGAGATAAAATTTCCACCTCTCGCAACTGGGCAGTCTGGTTGCATGAATATCTGGACGAAATGCCCGGAAAACAGGATGTCTTACGTTATGTGCTTACTGCAAATGCTCCCGAAACCAAGGATAATGACTTTACCTGGAAAGATTACCAGGCTCGCAACAATAATGAACTTCTGGCAATTCTTGGAAACTTTGTGAACCGTACGATGGTTCTCACTCACAAATATTTTGAAGGAAAAGTACCTGCACAAAATGAACTGACAGAAGCAGACAGACAGGTATTGGACGAAATGGTGAGATATCCCGATATCATTGCAAAAAGCATTGAGCTTTACCGCTTTCGTGAAGCATTATCGGAATTGATGAATCTGGCACGGCTCGGCAATAAATATCTTACCGATACCGAACCCTGGAAGGTGTGGAAAACGGATCCGGAACGTGTTGCCACCATTCTTAATATTTCGTTACAGATTTGTGCAAATCTTTCGGTGCTTGCTGAACCATTTTTGCCGTTTACCTCCGAAAAGATTGCGAGTATGCTTTGTTTGCCGAAACTGGTTTGGAACGACGCCCGCAATACGAATTTACTGGCAAATGGTGTACAGCTAAACCCAGCCGAACTCCTTTTTGAAAAGGTTGAAGATGCTGTGATCGAGCAACAAATAAATAAACTTCTTGAAACGAAAAAGGCGAACGAACTTTCTAATTATACGGCAAATCCGGTGAAAGAATCTGTAGCCTTTGATGATTTTGCAAAGATGGATATCCGTACAGGAACTATTCTGGCTGCTGAAAAAGTTGCAAAAACAAAAAAACTGCTCAAGCTCACCATTGACACCGGAATTGATACCCGCACTATTGTTTCGGGGATAGCCGAACATTATGAACCGGAGAGTATTATCGGACAAAAAGTGTGTGTATTGGTTAACCTTGCTCCCCGCAATCTAAAAGGCATTGACTCTGCAGGAATGGTTCTGATGGCCGAAAATGCAGATGGAAAGCTCTGCTTTGTAGCTCCGGTTAACAATTTCAAAAACGGAAGCGAAGTAAAATAAATGTAAGAGTGAATTTAGAAGACAGAAGTTAGAATAGAGAAACGTGAAGGAATTCTTCTGTCTTCTCTTTTTACCCGTTAACTTCCCAAAGGGTTTGCGGTCACTTTTGGGATTGCCTTTTTACCTTTCATAATCACTTAATTATGAATCTCAAACTTGGTATTTCCCGTCGTTATCTTGTTTTTATTGCTGCAATAGTCTGGATTTTTGCAGGCGGGACGCTTTTGACGAAAGGAGCAATTTTTTTACTGGAGGATTCGCAAAATCTTATTTTAAAGCTGATATTCAGTGCTGTTGGAGGTGTTTTGTTTTACTGTTTTCTCTTTACCAAAATTTCAGAAAAACATATCCGTAGAATTTTCCATCTAAAGAGCGAACATCCCTGCTTATTTTCTTTTTTCAGTGTAAAAAGTTATCTGATGATGAGTTTGATGATTTCGTTGGGCATAATATTGCGTAAAACCGGAATAATTTCACATCCTGTACTTGCCGTTATTTATCTCACGATGGGCGTTCCATTAACTCTCTCGGCCATTAAGTTTTTTGTAAGAGGAATGAAACAATTTGAAAATGAGAGCGATTTGAAAGTTTAAAACTATTTTTAATCGCCTTTCATTTAGGTTTATTATATCTGTGTTTATTCTGCTGCTTCCAAATTTCTCTTTTTTATTGCCCAGTATCCGGCAAGAATAGCTTCTGCAGCATCCGCCATTAATGTTTTAGGTAAGGGAAGCCCTGCATCTGCAATTATTTTACGTGCAGTTTGAATTGCCAGTTCTTTTACAGCTTTTGTTTTAGTCGGATCACTGATTTTAAACATTTCCTTGCGCCAGGTTTCAGCGTGAAATGCAATCACATCAATATTTCGGCATTCAGCCTCTTTTTGCCATGCTTGTGCAATATTACCACCCCCTTCAATAATAATAGCATCCAGCGGGTCACAGAGGATGAAGAAACGTTTCATGTCCCGTTTCAAACATCCCATGGAGCCATAGTTGTGCGAAGAGAACTTCAGGAGTGTTCCCTGGTCCGAAAAAAGAGCAAATCCGGTTTTTACTCCGGCATCAATGGCAAGATAATTTCCCATTTTCAAGAGTTCAAAAGGGTTACATCAAACATTTTACAAAGGAAAGGAATAAATAACGGAAAACATCTCCATGTTGGAGAAAATATATACTTTAGCACGGTAAAAAAGCACCTATAAAACTTAAATTAAAACATATCATGAATACGATTGATTGGAAAAATTTACCCTTCGGTTATTTCAAAACCGATTACAATGTACGTTGCTACTATCGCGACGGAAAATGGGGTAAACTGGAAATTTCTTCGTCAGAATACATTAACATCCACATGGCTGCTACTGCTTTGCATTACGGCCAGGAAGCATTCGAAGGATTAAAAGCATTTCGTGGAAAAGATGGAAAAGTAAGAGTTTTCCGTCTTGAAGAAAACGCAAAGCGTATGCAAAATTCTGCTTATGGAATCATGATGGCACATGTGTCTGATGAATTATTCCGCGAGGCAGTTCTCGAAGTAGTTAAACTAAACGAGAAATTCATCCCTCCTTACGAGTCAGGTGCGTCTCTCTATCTGAGACCATTACTGATTGGTAGCGGAGCACAGGTTGGTGTTAAGCCGGCTACTGAGTATCTTTTTATGGTATTTGCAGGTCCTGTTGGCCCATATTTTAAAGAAGGATTTACTCCGGTAAGTATTCAGATTTCCCGCGATTTCGACCGTGCAGCTCCTCTGGGAACAGGTCGTTACAAAGTGGGAGGCAACTATGCTGCCAGTCTTCGCCCAGGTGAACGTGCACACGATGAAGGTTTTTCATCCGTACTATTTCTTGATGCAAAAGAAAAGAAATTTATCGACGAAGCTGGTCCTGCAAATTTCTTTGCAATCAAGGGGAATAAATACATTACTCCTGACTCAGGTTCTATTCTTCCTTCAATTACCAACATGAGTTTAAAAACACTGGCTGTTGATATGGGAATGGAAGTTGAGTGCCGCCACGTTGCCGTAGATGAATTAGACACTTTTGACGAAACCGGATATTGCGGTACAGCTGCGGTTATTTCGCCGATTAAGTGCATATCTGATCGCGAACTCGGAACAAACTTTGAATATTGCAAAGATGGGAAAGCAGGTCCAATAAGTACCAAGCTTTACAATCGTTTGCGTGCTATTCAATATGGCGATGAAGCTGATAAATTCGGTTGGAATACCATCGTTGAATTCTAGTCAAAAAAACGATAGATCAAAAAAAGCTACTTCTGTTGGAGTAGCTTTTTTTTTGAACCACAACAATCATAAATTGTTGCGTATATGTAACCTTATCATTTTTTTAACGTAAATTTACAGTGGCAAAAACCAGAATATGAAAAAAGCTTTCAGATATTTTATATTCAGTCTGTTGTTTATGGTGTTGTGCGTTCATGCATTTTCACAACAAAGAGTAGAATTACTGCTCAAAGACAGACAGAAACTCTATGGAACGATGCTTATGCGTTTAGATGAACGCGCTTTTCGCGATACATCAATCCCCGGTATATTAAATCAAATAGCTGAATATGATCAATCTATTGCTGCTGAGATCAAAATAGTAGATTCGCTGATGGAGACTAACCGTCAGAAACTGGAACTTCTCCAATCGGTAAATGCCAACTTTGAAACGGAAAAACAGAAAGTAAAAACTACCCTCTGGATATTTGTTGGCCTTTCAATTGTATTACTTGGGCTTGGAATTTACTTTTTCTTTTCATGGATGGAAGCTAAGAACCGTTTAATTTTTCTCAAAACCGATATCGACGAAACCAACCGGAATTTCTCCCGTTTAACCAATGAAAAAAGCGAACGTGAAGAAGCCCTGAAAAACGAGGTTTTGGAAGTACGGAAAAAGATTGAGTATTATGAAACTCAGTTGAAGAATAGTAAAAATGAGAGTGTTAGCTTGCGCGACAAAGCGATTGAAATAGAAAAAAACCGTTCGGTATTGCTTACCAAAATTGAAGATCTGAATCGCGAAATACAGGCTTCCAAAATGGTTGTTGAAAAACTCAGTACCGAAAATCAGGCACTCAGCCAACAGGTAATTGCATTACGAAAAGATAAAGAAACGTTGCTTAACGCTCCGCTTATTCAGCAAATGCAACAACCTGTAGTGCAAACTGTTGTTCAGGAGCCCGTCGCAATTGTGCCGCCTCCGGTTCAAACTCCACAAGCTGTTCCTCCTCCAGTACCACAACCCGTTGAATCAAAAGAAACAGTAGTCGAAGCAGCACAACGTATTTTACAATCTGTAACAGCAAACGGGAAAAATTCGATTGCTGACGAATCGTTTTTCAGCAGTATTCAGCAAAGCGGAAAAAATGCGATGATGGATGATGCGGAACTGTCGGAAGCGCAAAAATCATTGATGGAGCTGGAAGTAAACCTTCATAAGATTGCAAAAATCAAGACTTTTAAAGATAAAGGGATTCTTTCTGAAGAAGAATATGAAGAACTGAAGAAAAAAATATTCTCCCATTTGTAAAATCTCCGTTCCTTAATCTCGTTTAGAACACAGCATTTCCTTTGGGGAGATGTGTATATTTGTATTCGGAAAAATTGTTTTTCCGATTGTTTTTGTGTACCGATTAATAAAGATATATCATGGAACTATTGAATTTGCCGTTGATTCAGGATGCGAATCTAAAAGGGAAAATTGTACTTGTACGTGTGGATCATAATGTGGTGAAAAGTGGAGTGATACACGATCCGTACCGTATTGACGCTACCATCGGAACTCTCTTTCATATTATTTCGAAAGGAGGAAAACCCATAATCATGACTCATGTTGGGCGCCCGAAAGATAAAAGGACAGGTGAAATAAATATCAGTCCGAAAACGTCTGTGCAGCCAATTGTAGATTACATCCAATCAAAACTTCATATCACGATAAAAGTCCCAGAATTCTATATCCATGAAAAAACAGGATATATGGGCGTTGAAACATCGGTGAATCATCTGATTAAAGAGTTGCGTCAAGGCGATATTGATGCTATTTATCTTCCTAATACGCGCTGGTTCAGTGGTGAAGAAGCCAAAGGTGAAGATGCAGACCGTTTTGCAAATCAGTTGGCAGGCTTAGCTGATATTTTTGTGAATGATGCGTTTGGATCATGGCAGGCTCATGCTTCTACAGTAGGTGTAACCAAATATTTGCCGGGTTATGCTGGCTTTCTGCTCCAGAAAGAAATTTCAAATCTTGATCGGATTTTTCAGCCTCACAATCCGTTTGTTGCAGTGGTTGCCGGTGCAAAGTTTGATACAAAAATAGATTCTCTTTTTGCTCTTTTGCAAAAAGCGGATTATCTGGTTTTAGGGGGCGTAATTTACAATGCATATCTTTCTGCAAAATACGGAATTTCTATACAGGGAATCGAGGATGACGATCTGGAACATGCAAAACAATTTGTTGAGTTTGCCAGGAGTTATCCTGGCAAATTGATTGAACTTCCGTTTATTATAGAGTCAGATCTCGCTGACCATAAACAGGAAGGAAATTACAGGGTTCATGATATTCGTACACTGAAAAACGGGAGCAGGTTAAATTATGTACTCGATATCGCTCCTGAATCATTTTTAACGGACGAGGTTCATGATGTGTTTATGAAAGCACAAACCATCTTTGTAAATGCGGTAATGGGTTTCACCCCTCATTTTAATGAAGGAACGATTGCGCTTGATCGCCTGATTGATGAAAATACTGAAGCGATTAAGCTATATGGAGGAGGAGATACTTTACAGGAACTGAAACGATTACTTCCAGGATTGTATATTGTAGCACTCGATAGTCCTAAATATTACATCTTTACGGGCGGTGGAGCAGTATTGAAAGCCATCGAAAACGGCACAACCAGTGGCTTAGCTCCTGTAAAAGCACTGATGGAAGCCGCTCAAAAGCACGAATGATTTATGCCAAAGTTATATCTCTTCAATCGGTATAACGGACATTAAATAAAAAAATGAAGGGTCAATTAAAATACAGATTGACCCTTTTTCCCTTGCATGACAAAATGATTTACTTTCCGAAGAAAGCTACTACAGTATTTTCAAGTTTCAGATAATTCTGAACTACGGTTTCTTTGAAATTATTTGCTTTGTATAAATTTTCATACGCCACTTTACCCACTGCGTTTCCCAGATCGCTGGCTTCTCCGTTTCTATTTAAAATTCTACCCATGCCGGTAGTGGTTGATTGTGGATTTGCCGGATTTGCCTGAGCCATCTGATTCTGGATATTTGGAACAGTTTCTTCGTAAGCCATTAATGCCATTTCATTCAACGAAATTGCCTCGAAACGCTTGCTGGGAGAGTAATAAAAATTGTGTTCTTCTGTAACCTCATTTAGTGCAATTGCCTCCATTCGTTTGGGAGCTTCAGTACGAGCTGAATGTAATTTTGGATGGGAAACGATAGCTGATTGTGACACTATGTTGTGTTGAGCAGAGTTGTTATCCGCCAGTTTTTGTTCGGTGTGATTTGTTGAGGGGATGATTTTCCGGGCTTTAGCAGAATTTTGTTCTGTTTCAGTCTGGGCATGATTCCCTGAATGCGCAAATTCATTTCGAAAATTCATCTGATTCCGGGAAATGAAATAGATACTGGCAATCAATGCTACAGAGGCTGCAACAGAAGCAATCTGAACTGCTTTACGACGAAACAAAGGAACAACGGCTGTTCGGTAAAGTTCTGCTTTATTTGGAAAGGTAATCGTTAAGTCGGGTTGAAGACGGGTTTTTATATAAAGTTCTTTTTCTGCCTGAAATTTCGGATTTTGCCGAAGAAAATGTTCTAATTCAGTTTGCTGAGAAGAAGTAAGTTCTCCTTCCATTTGAGCAATAATCCATTGACTGCAATTGGATTCGTTCACGTTGGGAGTGTCGTTTTTTTTAAGCGAGGCTTTTCCATGAAAATGAACCACTGGTTCTGGCTCAAGCACAACCATTTCAAACTGATTGAATTCTTCTTTCAAATCAGGACAATCTTCCAGAAATGCCATCAACAGCGTACAGTCTTTGCTGCTGAGACGACCCTCGAAATAATCGAGGAAGAAGATTTCATAATTATTGCGGTTAATATTCATGGTTAAATCACATTTTCCAATTTGCCGATATATTCTTTCAGGAACAGCCTCGCACGGTAGATGTAAACCTTTACCTGCGATTCGTTCAGTCCGGTAATTTCTCCGATTTCTTCGTAGCTGTAACCTTCATAATCACGCAAAAGTACAACCGTACGTTGAATTTCGGGTAATCGATCCACTGCTTCATTCAATACTTCTTTCAAATCAGAGTAGTCGTTGTCGCAACTGAAATTTTGAGAAGCTTTTTCATTGAGCGAAACAGTTTTCTTACTTTTCCGGATAGCATCAATCATCGTATGATAGGCTGTGGTGAAAAGGTAAGAACGAACTTTATCCTTGCTGATATCTTCTTTTTTATCCCACAACTTTAAAAACGAATCCTGCACAATATCATTTGCCATTTCATCATCATGTATATTCTTGAGGATAAAGCGGTAAACGTTATCTGAGTATTGGTCAACACATTGATTGTACTCTGCGACTGTCATCGTTTTTAAAGCTATAGAATCGGATTATTTCCTTTAGGACGAATTATGCACCCGTAAAGTTACAGCAAAAGTATCCTGAATGTTGTTTTTTTGATACAAACCTGAAAAACAATATCCGAAATGTGTTGGTTTACAATTGTTTTTCGCAGGTTTTAGGTTTGTAGATGGGCGAGAATTTTTTCTCCCAGAACCTTGGCAAGTTTATACTTAGACTCAACAGTCCAGCCAGCGATGTGAGGAGTCAGAATCACATTCTCCGCTTCAAAAAGATAATATAAATCGGGAGGGAGATTTTCGAGACCAAGATTTTCGAAAGAGAATTTTTCATATTCCAGTACATCCAGACAAGCTCCTTTGATGTTCCCACTTTTAAGGGCATTTACCAGTGCAGATGTTTTTACAACCGGCCCGCGGGCAGTATTGATAAGATAAAAAGGGTGGCTGAATTTAGAGATGAAGGGTTCATCAAACATGTATCGTGTTTCATCGGTAAGCGGAACGTGGAGTGAAAGAATTTCACATTGACTGAAAAGTGCTTGTAATGTTGACTCCTTCACAAACTCATTTCCGAAGCCGGTTTTATATTTATCGTATGCCAGAACAGTACATTCAAAGCCTTTGAGGCGTTGGGCAAAGGCACTGCCCATATTCCCATAGCCAATAATTCCTACTGTCTTTCCTTTTATTTCCAGCCCACGGTTTTCTTCACGGCTCCATATCCCTTTACGAACCTGATTATCGGCACGTTTCAGGTTGTTGAATAACATCAGCAGCATCGAAAGAGCATGTTCTCCCACTGCGTCACGGTTCCCTTCGGGAGAATTGAAACAGCGGATGTTTTTACGTTCAGCATATTCTACATCAATACTTTCCATGCCAGCTCCTACGCGCCCGATGAATTTCAGGTTGGAGGCAAGATCAAGCATCTCTTTATCCATCTGAATGCCGCTTCGGATTATGATTCCGTCATATTCCGCGATGATTCTTTTGTAATCATCACGGGTATAACCTTTAAAAGAAATACAGCTTAGTCCGGCTTTTTCGAAATCTTCGCGAAGGACGGGATGTGCCGAATCAATAAATAATACTTTCATCATCAGTTTATTATGGTGTTGTTGTTTTTCAGGGCATATTTTACCTGATCCTTTAATACAACAGCATTTTTATACAACATTTCGTTTTGTGCAGGGAATGGAACCGATGCTGAATTTAGCTTGGCACGTGTTTCATCGCGCAACGCACTCATATCTCCCTGTGCATACGCCATAAAATAGCGGAAAACCCATTCCGATTTTATCGGAACCGATTTTATCAGTTGATTGCTTTCGTTTTTATAGTATTCCAAATCAGCCGTTACCATTGATGATTTAAAGAGAAACGTTTCGGTTACCTGACAGGAGATGATTTTGGTTTTTGGTATTTTGATATCGTTACCCAGAGAATCTTTCATCACGTTTCCGTTTTTATCGAAGAGGTAGTTGAACCCATCCGGTATCTCTTTGCTTTCGGTGTAGCGTTCTTCTTTTACCTGGTCACCGGAAATATTGATGGAACGTAAATTTAGCACCACATCGTATTCATAACGAATATTTTTATCGCGTACCGGATCGTACTGAATCCAACCGGTATTGAGTTCGTTGAAAGGAAGTTTGTATAAATCTTCTTCAAACGCTTTGGGAATTACCATTTGAGTGTTGTTTACTACCAGATAATTTACGAACGTAGTTCCCAGAAAACGGGCTTTTTTAAGTTGCTCGTCAACATCTTTAAAGGTCGCAAAATAGCTTTTTACCCGTTGAAGTTCGTCATAAGCCTGCCGGGCAGATTGTTTGTCTTCCTTTTGTAAAAGAGTCATAGCATGGGAATAAAAATATTCAGCCGCTTTTTGCTTGGAAGTGGCAATTTCCTGATCGTAGTTTACATATTGATAATTGATTGCATTTAAAGCAGATTGTGGCAATACCTTAACCTTGTTCTGGCGGGTGCGCATAGCTTCATACCGGGCATTGATATCGCTCCAGATGTTGGGTTGGCCACTAATACGCAATTGGTTTATCCGTTCATTGTCCTGCTGGTTTGCCACTGAATAGGCTCTTTGCAAAACAGAAACCTCTTCGTTGTTGTCGGGGTTTTTCATCAGCTTTTTCACTGCGTGGCCAATTGCAGCATCATATTGCCCTTTTTCCAGAAGTTTTTGAGAAGATGTACATGCCGAAACCAGAATTATCATTCCAAGAATCAGAAGGTTTACACATGGTTTCATAATGAATTGTTATATGTTTCTCCTTAAAGCAAATTCCGTGCTAAAATATGTTAAAAGTACGGTCTTGCCAAATTTGAAAAACTTACCTTTGCGTCTCTTTTCAAAAAATCTAAATAATCATGTGGACTTGGATTGCACGAACTATCCTTCGTAACCGTTTCTGGAATCTTAGTATTCTTGCTCTATTAACAATTTTCATGGCTTTTATGGCAACGCGTGTACACATGTCGTACGAAATGACACAGATGTTGCCGGCTTCGGATTCTACCAGTATCGTTTACGATAATTTCAAAAAGCAGTTTGGACAGGATGGAAGTGTACTTTTCATGGGAATTCAATCCGACAGCCTTTTTCATCTCAATGTATTTAATGAGTGGTATGATTTAACGAACGAGATCAAAGAAGTTGATGGAGTTGAAGAGGTTGTAAGCATTTCGAGGTTGTTTCATTTGTCGAAAGATACTGTAAAATCGAAATTTGCTTTTCTTCCGGTAGTTCCTTACAAGCCCCGTACACAGGGCGAGCTTGACACCATAAAGCAATTGATTTACTCGTTGCCGCTTTACAATGGCTTGTTGATTAATCAGAAAAGCGGAGCAACGCTGATGATGGTTACGTTGGATAAGAAGAAGCTTAATACCCAAAGCCGCGTGGCGTTGATAGAGGATATTTGCGCTGTATCACAGAAGTTTCAGGAAAAGACCAAGGTCGAAATTCATTATTCGGGACTACCGTACATCCGAACGGTGACTTCTAAGAAGGTTCAGAATGAGCTACAGCTCTTTGTTTTACTGGCAATGCTGGTGGCTTCACTGGCTCTCTATTTTTTCTTCCGTTCGTTTAAAGCAGTAATTTTCCCGATGATTATTGTAGTGATGAGTGTAATATGGACCATCGGAACGGTTGGTTTGTTCGGGTATAAGATTACAATTCTTACAGGGATGATTCCTCCGCTACTGATTATTATCGGCGTTGAGAACTGCATCTTCCTTCTCAATAAATATCATTACGAATACCGTCTTCATGGCAATAAAGTAAAGGCCCTTACCCGTACGATTTTGCGTATCGGGAGAGCCAATGTGCTTACCAATGCCACCACGGCTATAGGTTTTGCAACCTTTATCATCACCGGAAATAAAGCACTGATAGAATTCGGAGTAGTTGCTTCAATAAATGTATTTGTATCGTTTGTGCTTTCATTAATTCTGATCCCTATTTTCTTCAGTTATCTGAAACCACCTCATGCAAGTCAGATAAAATATCTTGATAACCGTACAACCGGCAAGCTTCTGGGTTTTAATGAAAGAGCTGTATTGTATCATCGTAAGTTTATCTATTTTACGGTACTTGGCGTAGTATTGTTTGGCGCTTTGGGTGTGGGATTGCTGAAAACAACCGGAAACATTGTGGATGATATCCCTAAGAAGGATCGCTTATATCAGGATATGATGTTTTTTGAAAAACACTTTAATGGAATCATGCCTTTTGAGATTGTAATTGACTCCGGAAAAGATAAAGGAATATTGAAGCTTTCGTTTTTGAAAAAGATTGACAAACTTCAGAATGAGCTGTCGAATTACAAGGAGTTGTCGCGGCCGCTTTCGGTAGTTGAAGTGGTGAAATTTGCGAAACAGGCCTTCTACAATGGGAATCCGGAATATTATGCGCTGCCCGACAACAACGAAATGGCGTTTATGGCTTCGTATCTTCCGGAGATGAAAAGTAAAAAACGAACGTTGCTTAACTCTTTTGTGGATACAAATCTTCGGAAAACCCGTATTTCGGTGCAAATGGCAAACATTGGTTCAAAGGATATTGAACGGATACAAAATGAGTTGAAACCAAAGATTGATTCCATCTTCAATCCTTCAAAATATAAAGTGGATGTAACCGGTACAAGCGTTGTATTTCTGAAAGGAACCAATTACCTGATTACAAACCTGATTGAGAGTTTGATTTTTGCAATTATCATCATTGCTTTGCTCATGGCATTTCTGTTTGCTTCGATACGTATGATTATGCTCTCGATGATTCCAAATTTGATTCCGCAATTGGTAACGGCGGCAATGATGGGCTATTTGGGGATTCCGCTAAAACCATCTACGATCCTTATTTTCAGTATTGCACTGGGAATTACGGTGGATAATACCATACAGTTTTTGTCGCGTTATCGTCTGGAACTGAAGCTGAACAACGGAAACATCCGCGAATCGGTGGTGTTTGCGCTAGGCGAAACCGGATACAGTATTTTGTATTCATCCACGATTCTGGTACTGGGCTTTTCGATGTTTACCCTTTCAACTTTTGGCGGAACACAGGCAATGGGCTTTTTGATTTCGTTCACGATGCTGACAGCGATGTTCTGTAATCTGTTTGTATTACCCAGCTTGTTGCTTACACTGGATAAGTGGAGTACGACGAAAAAGTTTAAAGAACCGGTATTCGATATTTATTATGAAGACGAGATTGAAACCGAGATTCTGGCAATTGAAGAGTCGATAAATAAAGGTGATGAGCCGACAAATAAAAAAGCATAAATTGAAAGAGGCTGTTCTTTAAAGACAGCCTCTTTGGGTTTTTATAGATATTTAACGTGCATTGTAAGTTCCTTATCCAACATTGCACTGTTTTTGATTGTTTATTTTTCCGGAGGCCAGACGAAGACGCTTTAAGTTTTACATAATAAGTAAGAAATGCGATATCTATATTTGTGTTTCGGAAAGCAGGCGTTAACGATGAAATTAAAAACGTATAAATATATAACACCATGACAACAACAATAATAATAATATTTTGCACTTTATTATTGATAGCCTATGTGTTTGATCTTACTTCGTCAAGAACCAATATTCCTTCAGTAATACTTTTATTGCTACTGGGCTGGGGCGTAAGACAGATAGCCGATATATCAGATATTCAACTACCTGATTTGTCTTTTTTGTTACCGGTATTGGGAACCGTAGGGCTTATTCTTATTGTACTTGAAGGCTCTCTGGAATTAAATTTTAATAAGTCGAAGATTAAACTGATAAATAAATCATTTTTTGGAGCATTGCTTTCGATGCTTTTCACTGCATTTTTAATTTCATTATTATTTTTCCTGTTAGGAGAATATTCGTTAAAAAAGAGTTTGATTAACGCAATTCCTTTTTGTATCATTAGTAGCGCGATAGCTATTCCCAGTACTAGAAATTTAATATCCTGGAAAAAAGAATTTGTTATTTATGAAAGTAGCTTTTCGGATATTTTGGGGGTATTGTTTTTTACGTATGTTACTATAAATGAGGTATTCAATCTTAATTCTTTTTTCAATTTTGGCTTACAGATTATTGTTATGTTGGTTATTTCTTTACTTGCAACTTTCGGATTATCCTACCTGCTAAGTAAAATTCAGCACCATATCAAGTTTATCCCAATTATCATGCTGGTTATTTTAATTTATTCAATTTCTAAAATATCTCATTTACCTGCTTTGATATTTATTTTGTTATTTGGGTTATTTTTGGGAAATCTTGATAAAATTCAGATATTTAAACAGGCAGAAAGATTTCATATAGAGGGTTTGATTAATGAAGTTGTAAAATTCAAAGAACTAATTGTAGAGGCTACTTTTCTGGTAAGAACAATATTTTTTCTTGTATTTGGTTATCTAATAGAAACCTCGGAGATTCTGAATACATCTACTATTTTTTTGGCATTAGGTATTGTAATCATTATTTTCGCTTTACGAACCCTTCAACTCAAGCTCTCTAAGTTGCTCTTGAAACCCTTATTGTTCATTGCTCCCCGAGGTCTTATTACAATATTGTTGTTTTTTTCGATTGAACCGACACAGCAAATTTTGCTTGTGAATAAATCTTTAATCATTCAAGTTGTTATTCTTACTGCATTGATTATGATGATAGGACTGATGTTGAAAAAAAGAGATAATATTCCTGTTGAACAGAATCCACCAGATTAAGAAATTATAGAGATTATAGCCATGACAGAAAAAGAAAAGATTTTTTATGAACCTCGAGAATTTAATGCAATTGAATTGTGGAAAGATGTAACAAAAGAACAATGGAACGATGCAAACTGGCAGATTAAAAACTCAATTCGTAGTATAGATCAACTTAAAAAGGTTATAAAATTAAATCCATTTCAGGAAAGTGAAATAGAAAGAACCTTAAAAGCTTTGAAAAACCAGGGGAAAGAGTCTTTACGGATTACTCCTTATTATGCATCTCTTATGCATGCAGATCCATTTCATCCCCAAATGTTAACTGGCGAAAAGTCACAAAAAAGACTTGATCCCATTTTTTGGCAGAGTGTTCCTACCCCGGCAAATTTGCTATTTCCCGATACCGGAGCAGAAGGTGCTATGTGCGAAGGTTCCAGGAGCTATGGTGCGGTTTATCAACGGTATCCAAACAGGGTTGCTCTTTTTGTTGCAGAAAACACAAGCTGTGCATCCTATTGCGTTCATTGCCAAAGAACAAAATCGTTAGATGGAACTGTTGTAATTAGTACTTCAGAAATTCGTAAAGGATTATTCTACATCGGATATAACAAGAATATAAATGAAGTACTTGTTACGGGAGGCGATGCCCTGATGATAAGCAAAAAACGATTACAATATGTTCTGGAGGAATTGAGCCGGATACCTCATCTTCGTGTCATCCGAATTGCAACAAGAGTCCCTGTAGTAATGCCTATGGGTATTACAGATGAGTTACTTGATTTAATCAATACTTCTGTAAATAAGTATGTTACAGGTCCGGAAAAATATGTCTATTTTATGACTCATATAAATCATTATCAGGAAGTAACAGAAGATATGGCTAAAGCCGTAAAAAAAATTCGTAATCATGGCTTTACTGTAAGAAACCAGACGGTATTATTAAACCATGTTAATGATTATTATAAGACATTGGCTGAGACTTTCAGAAGAATGTTCTGGATTGGTGTTCATCCATATTACTTACTGCAATGCCATAAAGAAAAAGGGATTGTCCATTTTATTGTACCTGTTCAGGTAGGGAAAATTTATATGAAACATCTCCAGGGGTGGATTTCAGGGATTACCATGCCAAGATATGCTGTCAATATTGAAGGGGGGGGAGGGAAAGTCCTTCTTATGCCTTCAGGGCACGATACGTTAAATGATGAAACAATCATTGATGGAAAAACATCGGAGAGTTTTGCCATGGTGACAACATGGGATGGTAAGAAAATTTTAAAATATGAGTCACTTGGCAGAGCCAGGTCGGAAGAATATAAAGAGGCAGTGGCGATTATGGATCGATTTATTGGGAGAAAAGGAGTTTTTCTGCCAAAGATTATTATTGTAGATCACAAAGGCAAACATATTGAAACAACCAATAGAACAAAATTGCCAATAGTGAATAAACTGAAAAAATCTGAACTTTTAGGGTATGAACTATATGACAAAGATATGCCTTTAACAAACCCTGTAGAAATAATAAATGAATTAGAAAAGCAATATAAAAAATCAGATTATTGTAAGTTAGAGAGGGAATAATAGATGGATAATTTGGGTTTTATAAATACTTGAGGTGGCTTAGGGTAGTTTTTCGAATGTCAATTTTTCTGTATAACGTAATAAAATGATTGTGTAATCTGTAGTTAAAAGCATTCGATCACATTTTTTTAATTTTCAAACCAGGTGGTTTTCGTTTCAGAAATACAAATTTTAAAAGTCGCCCCTCTTTAATTAGTAAATGATAAAGAGTGGCGATTATAGTTTGTTTTAAATACGTTTGCGTATCTCTTCGGTCTCTTTTTCGAATCCGGGTTTGCCCAACAGGGCGAACATATTCTTTTTGTAGGCTTCTACACCAGGCTGATCGAATGGATTTACTCCGAGAATGTAACCACTTACTCCGCAGGCAAACTCAAAGAAATAGATTAGCTCGCCAAGGGTTGTTTCGTTGATTTGCGGAATCGTGATGCGGAAATTGGGCACGCCGCCATCGGTATGAGCCAGAATGGTTCCGAGTTCGGCCATCTTGTTCACTTCGCTCAATCGTTTTCCAGTGAGGAAGTTCAAGCCGTCGAGGTTGTCGGGATCGTTAGGAATGCTGAGTGTTTGGACGGGTTGTTCAACGGAAAGTACGGTTTCGAAGAGGTTGCGCAGGCCTTCCTGAACGTATTGTCCCATGGAATGAAGATCGGTGGTAAGGCTGATGCCTGCCGGAAAAATACCTTTGTTTTCCTTGCCCTCGCTTTCGCCGTAGAGTTGTTTCCACCATTCGGTAAGGTAGTACAAACGGGGTTCGTAGTTTACCAGTATTTCGGTGGTTTTGCCTTTTTGATAGAGCAGGTTGCGGATGATGGCATACTCAATGGCGGGGTTTTCGGTTACAATACTACTTTTAAGCAGTTGTGTACGCATATTTTTTGCCCCTTCGAGAAGCTTACGGATGCCGAATCCGGCCATGGCAATGGGAAACAATCCTACGGGAGTAAGCACAGAATAACGCCCGCCTACATCATCGGGAACAATGTAAGTCGCATATCCTTCGTCGTCGGCAAGTTTTTTAAGGGCTCCTTTGTGGGCATCGGTGATGGCAATAATACGGGTTTGAGCTTCGGCTTTGCCATATTTTTGTTCCAGATGAGTCTTGAGCATACGGAACGCTACGGCTGGCTCGGTGGTAGTGCCCGATTTCGAAATCACTGCCAGCGAATACTCTTTGTCTTCGAGATAGTTGAGCAGTTGAGCATGGTAATCTTCGCTGAGCTGATGTCCGGCGTAAATGATTTGTGGACTACCGAGACTGGCATTTCCCAGTTGAAAGGGATTGCCCAGTGCTTCTATTACAGCACGCGTTCCCAGATAAGAACCACCGATACCGATAACTACAAATACCTGTGATTTTTTACGTAAAATGGCAGCCTGATGCTCAATACGGCGAACAATTTCCATGTCGAAGGTTTCTGTCCAGTCAACCCAACCCAGAAAATCGTTTCCTTTTCCGGTTTTATTTACCAATTGCTGATAGGCAATGTCGGCTTTTGACTGCATCGCATGTATTTCATCTTCCCGTAAGAATCCTTTCAGGTAATGGAGTGAGGTTTTTGTCTGGGTCATATTTCGATGATTTTTGTATTCGCAAATGTAAAGATAGAAAATTCTTTGTTATGATTTACTAAACGTTAAGTTTCTGAAATGTTTCGGAAGTTCGGAAAATAAGATGTTAATTTGCCGGACGTATTATTTAATGTAGTTGTCATGAAAAAATCAGCACTGATAATCTCTCTTTTCGTACTGTCTCTTGGTGTTTCTTCTCTTTACGCTCAATCGCCGAAGCCTGAAAATCAGCCTAAAAAGCCGAAGAATATCATTTTGATGATAGGGGATGGAATGGGAACTGCCCAAATTTATGCAGCCATTGTAATGGCACAGGATCAGTTGAATTTCAACCGTTTTAAATTTGTGGGATTCAGCAAAACGTATTCGACTGATGATTTTATCACGGATTCAGCAGCGGGAGGAACCGCACTTTCTACCGGAAAAAAGACGAAAAACAGCTATATTGGTGTTGATCCGGAAGGCAAAAAGCTGGAAACCATTCTCGAAATGGCCGAAAAAAATGGTCTTTCAACCGGAATGGTTACCACCTGCGACATTACACATGCTACGCCGGCATCTTTCATTGCTCATGTAAACAGTCGTAAGCAGATGGATGATATTGCACTCGACTTTTTAAAAACAGATATAGATGTATTTATAGGCGGAGGATTGGATCGTTTCAACAAACGTGAAGATAAGCGGAATTTAGTTGATAGCTTGAAAAAGAAAAACTACCAGATGGTGTATAAACTGGATAGCCTTCAATTCATCCGTAAAGGAAAACTTGCCGGACTGCTTTACCCGAGTCATCCTCCCAAAATTTCGGAAGGTCGTGGGGACATGCTCCGCACCGGAGTACGGAAAGCAGTTGAACTGCTTTCGCAGAATAAAAAAGGTTTCTTTATGATGGTGGAAGGCTCGCAGATTGACTGGGGTGGACATGATACCAATTCGACCTATGTGGTGAACGAAGTAATTGATTTTGATAAAGCCATAGGAGCAGCCCTCGATTTTGCCGAAAGAGATGGTAATACATTGGTGATTGTAACTGCCGATCATGAAACCGGAGGTTTATCGTTGGTGGGAGGCGATATTCGTTCGTATAAAATCAAAGCTTCTTTTGCCTGGAGTGATCATACGGGCGTAATGGTTCCGGTGTTTGCTTACGGACCGGGAGCCGAAGAATTCACAGGCATCATGCAGAATACCGATATATTTCTGAAAATGAAAAAAGCTTTCGGATTTTAGCGATTTCAGCAGTATATTTGCTGGAAACGCTAAACTCTAATTGCCATGAAACTATTGATTGTATCTGCCACACGTCTCGAAATCGAGCCTCTGATTTCGAATTTCATTTTTATTGAACAGAAAAACAAGAATCTCTACTCATACCGCTATCGCGATTTTGAGATAGATGTTCTGATTGCCGGGATTGGAATGGTTGCCACTGCTTTTTGTATGGGAAAAACGCTTCAGGCAACATGCTATGATGTGGCGATAAATGCAGGAATCTCGGGGAGTTTTGAGTATAATTTACCCTTGGGAACCGTGCTGAATGTAACCCACGACCGCTTTCCGGAAATGGGTGCCGAAAATGGTGAGTATTTTCTTTCACTGGTTGACTTGCAGCTTCTGGAAGAGGATTCGTTTCCGTTTCAGAATCTGGAACTGGTTAATTCTTCGATATTTCAAAGCCCGGTACTGAATGAACTGCCTCAGGCAAACGGGATAACGGTGAATACGATTCATGGAAACGAAGAAAATATTCATAAAATCAGAAAACAGTATAATCCTGTTTCGGAAAGCATGGAAGGAGCCGCGTTTATGTATGCCTGTCTGCTTTCGGGTATCCGGTTTATACAAATCCGGGCAATTTCCAACTACGTGGAAAAACGTAACCGCAAAAACTGGAATATAGGATTAGCTATAAAGAACCTGAACGAGGTTTTATTGAAAGTGCTGGATGAATAAAGATTGTAGAGAAGAAGATAGGAATTCAGGAGCGTAAATATATTTCCCTGTTTCCCATATGATTCTTACAATCCCCTTAACTTTGCGAAGTGTAACTAAAAATCTGTATCCATGTTAACTCTTGCGTTTTCACCTTGTCCGAATGATACGTTTATGTTTTATGCACTTTTGCATCAAAAGGTAGATTGTGAAGGCCTGGACTTCAGCTTTGTGACCGACGATGTGGAAACACTGAACCAAAGGGCAATGGAGGGTATTTATCCGGTTTCGAAGATCAGTTATCATGCATATTTGTATCTGACAGAAAAATATTGCATGTTGCAGTCGGGCAGTGCACTGGGCTTTGGAACAGGTCCGTTGCTGATTTCAAACATAAAGTATGACACCGCTCAGCTTCCCGATTTAACGATGGCCGTACCCGGACAGTTTACCACGGCCAACCTGCTCCGGAAGCTGCTGCTTCCTGAACCGGAAAGAGTGCATGAAATGGTTTTTTCCGATATCGAGAATTGTGTGCTGAATCGTAAAGCCGATTGCGGCGTCATTATTCACGAAAACCGTTTTACCTACGCTCAGAAGGGTTTGTACTGTATGGCCGATTTAGGCTTGTTGTGGGAATCGCGAACCGGGCTTCCGGTTCCGCTGGGAGGGATTGCCGTACGCAAAGATATTGATGCTGAAACGGTTCAGGCTTTTGCCCGTACGTTGAAACGCAGCATTCAATGGGCATTTGCACATCCCGAAAAAACAATGCCTTTTGTAAAACAGTATGCACAGGAGATGGATGAGGATGTGATGCAAAAACATATCCGTCTTTATGTAAATAACTATTCTGAAAACCTTGGAAATACAGGAATCGAAGCGGTATTCCGGATGTTTGAAATAGCGCATTCGAAAGGAATGATTGGGCAGGTAGATCGAAATGATGTATTTTTGCAGTGTTAAAGTTATTGCACAATAAACACGAACATGATTGTAATTACAGGAGCCGTAGGCTTTATCGGGAGTTGCCTTGTGAGCAAACTAAACCGCGAAAATTATACTGACCTTTTGTTGGTTGATGACTTCTCTCGCGAGGATAAAAACATCAATGTAGCCGGAAAAGTGTTTTCGGAAAAGGTTGACCGTAAAGATTTTTTTGAATGGCTCGATGAAAACAGCCATGAAGTAACGTTTATCTTCCACATTGGAGCACGTACCGATACTGCCGAGTTTAATATGTCGGTTTTCGATGATCTGAACCTTGGATACACCAAAAAAATGTGGAAAGCCTGTGCCCGTTACCAGATTCCGATGGTGTATGCCTCTTCGGCGGCAACGTATGGCTTGGGAGAATATGGCTACGACGATAATCATGAAGTTGTGAGTAAACTTCAGCCACTTAATCCTTACGGAGTTTCCAAAAATGAATTTGATAAATGGGCATTGAAACAGGAAGAACGTCCTCCGTTTTGGGCAGGTATGAAATTCTTTAATGTGTATGGCCCAAACGAAAATCATAAGTCGCGCATGGCTTCGGTGGTATTTCACGCGTTTCACCAGATAAATAAAACCAACGGAATGAAACTTTTCCGTTCGCACCGTCCCGATTTTGAAGACGGGATGCAGTTGCGTGATTTTGTATATGTGAAAGATGTGGTGGACGTACTGATGTTTATGTTCCGAACACGCCCCGAGGATGGCATTTACAACCTTGGCACCGGGAAAGCCCGTGCATTTCTGCATCTCGCGCAGGCAACATTTAAAGCAATGGATAAGGACGAAAATATTGAGTTTGTAGATACTCCGAAGGATATCCGCGACAAATATCAATACTTTACCGAAGCAAATATGGCGAAACTACGCCGGGCAGGGTATGAGAAAGAATTCCATACCCTCGAAGAAGGCGTTACTGATTATGTTCAAAACTACCTGATGCCGGAAAAACTTTTTTAACCGGATAAAAAATAAAAAGCAGAGGGTTGAACAAAGGGAATCGTAAATTATTGCCATAAACCCGAAATTTGAAAACATAAAGAGGCTGCCTTATGCGGGCAGCCTCTTCGTGTTTTGAAGTATTTTATTTGTTTTTTTCTCTGATATTCAAAATATTCTTAGTTTTGGCAGAGAATCTGTTTCTTTCGTAAAGACAATGGAAATCAGGAGTATAAACAACAAAAAAAATAAAGCCAAAAGGTGCGCAAAGTTGCCTGTATTTGGGTGGATAGATCGATGTTAGCACTCATTTAAAAATCACGCATTTCGACACAATATGACTAATTTAAAGAAAAAAATCCCTTTGTCGATTTTAGAAATGTTGGAGCCATTTCTATTGAAAGGTATTAAGAACATTAGACTAATCGCTCCTGATAACTTTCTTTTAAAATTTATTGATAATGATGTCAAATCGGATTTCTTTTTTTACGTAGAAGAGTATAAAGTTGAGAGTGGAACTGTTATTTTACTTGTTGACAGAAAACCACAGAGTAAGGATAGTGTTGATAATTATCGTGTTTGGATTGAAGCCAAAGCCCTTGAGCAATATTTTAATGATTGGGTAGGTTTTTTAGAAAAATATGAGAATATAAAAACTATCTATGATGACCCAATTGAAAAAAAATATCAGGAAGAATTTCACTCTGAATTTGAGATAGTTGATGAAGATGCTGATATTAATAGTTTTAATCTCAATCAACAAATATGGTTGGATAACTATTTGGATAGGGTAATTTTAACATTAGAAAGACATCAGACAAATGTGACTAATAATGAGTTAAATGATATAAAAACTGAAGTAGTTGAATTAAAAAATAATTTGACTAATTTGACAAAAAAGAAGGTAATAGAAAAGCTTTCAAAGATTTGGGCAAAAGTGAGAAAGCATGGATTACCATTATTGAAAGAGATTTACATTGAAGCAAGGAATGAATTAATGAAACAACTTATTGAAGCCCAATTTGGGAAAATAAAATAAATGGGTGCCAATACATGGTATAGTGTATGCAGATTTCAGAGCAATTTACAAGTGCAAAGCCCGCAGGCAAAGGCAGTAACGGTTGATAGCGAAGTAGCCACGAACTCCCGCACGACACCATACCATTAACGTTGGCGGTAATTAAAAAAAACACGACATGGATAAGGATGAAAAGGAAATAGAAAAGTATAAAGTTGCAATAGACTTATTAAAATACGAAGGAGAAATGTTATGGCAGATTATGTCTGCATATATGATTATAAATACAGTTTTCCTTGGATTTATTTCTCAAGCTGCATTTAAAGATAATAAAGACTATACTCTTCATTATGACCCGATTTGTTTCCTTGCAGGCATATTTGGATTAATCTTAATTGTACCATGGTTAGGCACATTCTTACGTAATTCTGATTATTACCATTTTCGAATGGTTCAATCAAAGAAAGCCGAGCCTGATGGTTGGTGCTTATTAAGAGATAAAGGTGAAGATTTTGCAAAGGGTAGAGAGGTAAAAATTGAGGGTAAAAGATTTCAGATAGGTTGTTTAGGTAGATTAATGAAAAATAAGCGAGCTGTATACTGGATGATTGCTTTATTTGGGATTATATATAGTATTCTAATTATTTTATTTGGGCCGTGGTGGCCAATTCAAGTTTTAAAATAACCATTAATGAGCGACGAAATAAATGATGTTTATCTAAAAGTTGATAGCCTCTTTAAATTAGGATTAAAGGCTCAAATCAAAGGTTCAGAATTGTCATTTGATAGATTCTTGCATGTTGATGATTTGGTACAAGAAAAGAAATACTATGTTTTAATTATTAATGATAAGGGTCTTCATTTTAATGATTTGACTGGGTTGTATGTCGGATTGATTAAGATTATTGAACAGGAATTGGATAAAATTAAAAATGAGATTGATAATTACGAACATCATAAAATGCATGATTTGGTATGCGATGAAACATTTGTTGATTATGAGTTGGATGGATTAGGTTATCGAGAAAGCAAACTGCATAAAATTATCGAACAAATAGAAAAGAATAAAACAAAGAAAAATTAACTATCGCCAATATCGGCTCATAAGAAATGGTGGAGCTTGTAGCATATTCAACGTCTCATCTCGCAGTAAGTTCGGTACGTGGGATACGGACGCAGCTCCAAAATCCGCCATTGCTCATACACGCGACCGTCAGACTGTCTAAAAACTAAATAATATCCTTCTGAAAATTGGATATTTGTAATTTAAATCTATCAGGATCCAATATCATATTTGTAAATTTGATGTTTTTAGACAGACTGACGTTACCAACAAACCAAAGAAAAATCCTGCAAATAAGTAAATTATGGATAGAATAGACTTTCTCATATTAGATATTAACAAGGTGATTTGTAGAAACATTGATAAATTTGATGCTGCAGATAGGGGTTTATTATCACAGAATATATTAGCTCAACTTAGAAACTTTATAGAGCATATATCGCTAAAAATTTATGATAATGGGAGAAATATAGATATCTCATATGAAAATATTGAAAAAGCAAATGCATACGTAAAGACTATCGGAAAATTAAAATTCCTTAGTCGTTTTCATAAACTATTACAGATTACAACTTCTCATTATACGCTTGATGAAGAAAATTCAGAACGTTTAATTTTGAAATATTATGTATATTTAATTAAATTAAAATCATATTTAAAAATAGTATACAATTTAGATGTGCTTGAAAACATCAATGAATTCCCAATTACCATTGACTCCAGCTTAAATGAATATTACGAAAAAATTGCTGATAAACTAAATCAACCAGAAGTAGCTAGAGCTAAAAGTTCTTATAATGACAGATACTACATTCAAAAGATTAAACCTTTCGTAGTTAAGTTTGAGGTATATTATGAAGTTACATTTACAAGAGCTAATGATTATGTAAGTAAATTTGACCGTATAATTGCATTTACTAAACTTGATATTTCTCCAAATTATGCAGTTAAGCTCAATGTAAGCAATGATAGTATTGAAATACTAAATAAAAACATGCCAATTCAAATAATTGATAAATGGGAAGTGTCAATTAGGCCATGTGAATTAAATCACTTTGCTGATCTTTTTGGAAATCATCCCAAAATTGGAGAAACTAATGAGGTTTATGAGTTAATGAAGTATTTGACCACTACTGGTTTTAGTCTAGTAGACCTCATTGATTTTACAGATAGTTATTTTAACTCTCTAAAAGGTAAAATAACAGAAAACGCCAAAATAAAACATTTCTTCAATGTTTTAGATAAATGTCGTCTAGTAACAAAAGGTAAAAATAGAGGACATAATGTAATCCGGTACCTACTATATAAGTTAAATAATAAGATATTAAAAACACAGTTTAGCCGAGATGCTTGCGATTTATTATCAAACTTATATCTTGAATATGGATGTATTCCTTTTGACCAAATGCCATTTTGCACTTCACTGAAAAATCATAACCCAAGATTGTCAGATTTATTTGGATGTATTGATACAACAAATCGGGAACATGAATTACTCGCTAGGTTAATAAAAAATAATACTGAACAGAATGGGCAATTATATACTCCCAAGGAGGATATCACAAATTTTGAGAATATTGAAAATCTTATTGCAAAATATAATAAAAACATTTACTATAAACATGTCAACCGTAAAATAGATGAATATAAGAATCACTTATTTATTAGAGGTTATGAGGAAGATACATGTTGGATTATCGAAAAACTAAAAGGTATTTCAACCGAAGGAATAAGAAACTACTCAAATTCTGTTAATTCGTGGCTACATACATCTTCATACAGTATTGATTGTGGCGAGAAAAAAGAAGCGTTAATTCAAATGTTTGAAAAATCTAGAGTTGCCTTAATATATGGTGCTGCTGGAACAGGTAAATCAACAATGATAAACCATATTTCAAACTTCTTTAATGATGATAACAAACTATTTTTAGCTAATACAAACCCAGCAGTTGACAATTTAAAAAGAAAAGTGAAAGCTGCAAATTGTACATTTAAAACCATATCAAAATTTCTATCTGATTGGAATAAAGAGACTGGCTATAATATTTTGATAATGGATGAGTGCAGTACAGTTAGTAATTCCGATATGCATAAAGTTCTTGAAAAAGCATCTTTTAAACTTTTGGTCTTAGTCGGCGATGTCTTTCAGATAGAATCAATTCTTTTTGGTAATTGGTTCAGTTTAGCAAAAGCATTTGTGCCTAATTCTGCCGTTTTTGAATTAAAAACTCCTTATAGGAGCAATAGTAAAAACTTATTGACTTTATGGAATAGAGTGAGGAATCTTGAAGATAGTATTCTTGAATGTATAACAAGGAATAATTATTCAGTTACTTTAGATGAATCAATTTTTGAGCATACCGAAAACGACGAAATAATTCTCTGTTTAAACTACGATGGGCTTTATGGAATAAATAACATTAATCGATTCTTACAGGGGAGCAATAGAAACGCACCTATTGAGTGGGGAACTCATATCTATAAAATTAATGATCCTATTCTGTTCAACGAAACAGATAGATTTGCTCCTTTAATTTACAATAATCTAAAAGGTCGATTGGTTAATATTAAAATATTTGAAGATAAAATTCATTTTGATATTGAAGTAGATAAAGTAATAAATGAATTCGAAGCAGAAGGTTATGATTTTGAATTGCTTGACAATACAGAGAATGGAAATTCAGTTATTCGTTTTTCTGTAAATAAATTTAAAAGTACCGACGATGATGACGACACATCATCCAATACCGTTGTACCATTTCAAGTTGCTTATGCTGTTTCGATACATAAAGCTCAAGGGTTAGAATATAAATCAGTTAAGATTGTAATTACTAATGAAGTTGAAGAAATGATATCTCATAATATTTTTTATACAGCAATAACAAGAGCTAGAGAAAAATTGAAAATATATTGGACTCCTGAAACGGAAAACAAAATACTGTCGACACTAGAAAAAAGGTCAATAGGACGAGATGTTTCATTATTAAAATCAAAATATGAATTATAAAAGCCCAACTTGTAGCATTTTGTATAAGTAATGGCAGGAAAGGTGGTAACTATCAAGGCTCATAGCATGTCCTGACTGCATCACGTTTTGATATGAAAGTAACCACCACGTCTTCTTTTATTCATACAATTTATCGTTGTATATCGAATCCCCATCTATTCCTCAACGAATTTTTCAACCCCAATATCATATTATTACAAGTTTGTAACGTATCTCATATCGGATATATCCCTCAAAAAGTTTACGGATGTCATTCCTACTTTCAAATAGTTGATCCGCAGGCTTACGGATGCCATTCCTACTTTTGAATAGTTGATCCGCAGACTTACGGATGGCACTTGTACTTTCAAATAGTTGATCCGCAGACTTACGGATGCCATTCCTACTTTCAAATAGTTGATTCGTAAACTTATGGACGGTATTTGTGCTTTCAAATAGGGAGTACTCACGGAACTGTGTCTGTAATCAATAAAAATTAAGGGGATGTGTCCGAAAATTTGTGAAAAGGCACAAAATCCAGGATTATTCGCTCAGTTTAATTTTTCATTATTTCAACGACCGGATAGTGTAATTCTGCATTCTGTATCTTCTTTTTTTGTCACAGAATACAACTCTCAGTTCATTTTTACAACTCTCAGTTGTATTTTGCAACTTTCAGTGTATTAATGATTTAATTGCGGAATAATTGTTGATTACGTCTTTTTTTGATTATATATTTGTACTTAACAAGTTCATTTTAAATAATAAATCAACAAAAACAAATCCAAATAAAAGACCCCGTTTCTTATTTTGAAAAGCCGTTTGATAACATGAATATCAGCCGCGAAAATTTTGCAACATTCTGCATTGATTTTATTTCTGCATTAAAGCACGCGCTAGCACAGGGAGAACCTGTAAGCGACCTTGTGAATGATACCGATACGTTGGTTACCTTTTATGTAAATGCATTGAATTCTGTATCTACCGGAAAGTCAGTTCAGGTAGCTGAAACTCTTTCGGTTGATCAGATTATTGCTAAATTTAAAGCCTATATTGCCAATCAGGAAGGGCTTATCCGCGCTAAACTTGGCAAAGATTCCAAGGGATATAAGCAATTCTTTCCCCAGGGTTTAAGTCAATACTCGAAGGTCGCAAAAAAGAATATTAATGAGTTGCTTGCACAATTAATTAAAGCCAGCAATACCTACAAAACAGAGATTGGCCCGGAAACGGAAGATCAGCTTACCGTGATGCAACACCAATATCAGGCAGCCCGTGCAACCCAGAATATCAGCCTTAAAGCGGTAAAATATTCGAGTTCGGATATTGAGTTACTGGGAGAAAAATTAAAAAAACAGATGTATCTCAACTTTTTGAAACTTGCAATAATTTTTGTTGATACCCCGGGCAAAGGAATCTTAATGATAAATTCATCATTATTGTACACCAAACACCGGATTAAAACCCATGTCTTGTCCTAAAATAGGTTTACACAAAAGTGGTAGCCCAAAAACCTGCGTAAAAAGCCCGATTTTAGAAGAAAATCGGGCTTTTGTATTTATCATTTAACTGCCTAAAAGACATTTCAAATTTTAGGAGGTTCCGTCATTTTGATTATTAGCTTCTTTTTCGCGTTAAGCGATTTTTGAGGGTATCCATAAACAGATAGATAATGGGCACTACAACCAGGGTAAGCAGGAGCGAACTGGTTAAACCGCCTACCAAAGCCCAGGCCATACCGTTTTTCCATTCGGAACCGGCACCCGTTGCCAGCGCAATAGGAAGCATCCCGGCTATCATCGATAACGTAGTCATCAGGATAGGGCGTAAGCGGACTTTCCCGGCAGTAATTAACGCGTGCACCGTATTGTGCCCTTTCGCTTTCAACTGATTGGTGAAATCGACCAGTAAAATCGCATTTTTCCCTACCAACCCAATGAGCATGATAATTCCCAGGATTGAGAAAATATTCATGGATTGCATCGTAAGTGCCAATGCCAGTAAAGCTCCGATAATTGCAAGCGGAATAGAAAACAAGACGACAAACGGATAGATATACGAATCGTATAAAGCAACCATAATCAGGTAAACAAACAGGATAGAGGCCAGAAGTGCAATAAACAAGCTGTTGAATGCCTCCGATTGATATTTCAGGTCTCCTTCTTTAATGATGCTGATGTCGGAGGGGATGTGAATCTTTTCTATTTCTTTCAACACATCTTCACCAACCGATCCGGTTGGTCTTCCAAATACAGAGGCTTGTACAGCAATGGAAGGAACACGATCGTAACGTTCGAGTAAGGTGGTTCCGCTCGAATAGTTGATTTGTGCAAATTGTTTCAGTTTCACAACCTTCCCGTTAAGCGTTGTAAAGGTCAGGTTTGCAATGTCGTCGAGGTTTCTCCGGTTAAACTGGTCAACCTTGATGTTGATGTCGTACTCTTTTTGTTCTCCTCTGAATTTTGCATCTGTATTTCCGCTATAGGCAATTTGCATGGTTGATCCCACCATCGCGGTAGTTAATCCCAGTGATGCCATCTTTTCCTTATCGAGCTTGACTTCAACTTCCGGATTTCCTGTTTCAACAGAAAGTTTTACATCGCTTGTTCCCGGAACTCTACGTGCCGACTCCATGATTTTACTGGCGTAATAATAAATTGAATCATAGTTAGACCCGGTTACAACCAACTGGATAGGAGCCATATCGGAAGTACCAACGATAGAAACAATCGAAGTACGAACCTTAACGCCGGGCAGCGAGTTACGAAGCATGCGCTTTAGATTTAATGCAAAGTGATCAGCGCTGATATTGCGATCTTCTTTCGGCACAAGTTTTACATTGATTTCTGATCGGTAAGCATTGGTTCCTCCCGATAGAAAGTCGGATGCGGCACCTACTGTCGAAAATACATTGATGACCCCGGTTTGTTTGCTGATGATTTGCTCGGCTTTAAGTGTAGCGCGATTTGTTTGTTCAATGGTCGCATCTTTCGATAATTCAAGCTGAATGATTAGCTCACCACGATCGCCCATGCTCACAAATTCACTTCCGATAAATCCTGTGACTACCAGCATCAGCGATGCAAAAAACAATGCAGTAGCTCCACCCAGAATGATAAGCTTATGACGTAAACTCCAAACCAATACATGTGCATATTTAACATTCAGTCCCAAAAGCATATTTTCGAACCAGTCAACCAAACGCTGTAACAAAGATCCTTTGCGGTAATGTTCCAGTTTTGCTACCCGCGAAGCCAGCAAGGGTGTTACCGTAAACGAAACAAACAAACTTAAAAGGGTAGAAACGACCACAACCAGTGCAAACTGTCGTAAGAGTCCGGAAATCATACTTTCGATAACTGCGATTGGTAAAAAAACCACAACGTCTACCAAGGTGATAGAGAGTGCCGTATAGGTTATTTCATTTCGCCCGTTCAATGCCGCTATCCGGCGTTTTTCTCCTTTTTCCAGATGCCGGTAAATATTTTCCAATACCACAATAGAGTCATCTACCAGAATACCGATAACCAGTGATAGCGCAACCATTGATACAATGTTGAGCGAAAAGTTCAAGACCGACATCGCTGTAAACACCGAAATCAACGAAGCCGGAATGGCTACCAAAACGATAAACGAATTCCGGATACTATGCAGAAACACCAGCATAACCAATGATACCAGGATGATGGCCAGAAGTAAATCATGGCGGACAGCATTGGCAGATGTTAACGTGAAGTCAGAAGTGTCATTTGCAATTAAAAACTTCAGATTATCCTGTTTATATGTTTCTTCCAGCATCAACATCTGCTGTTTAACCCCCTGACTTATTTCAACTTCATTTGCGTCTTCCTGTTTCATAACCCACAATCCGACTGAATTCTGACCATTTAGCCGGGTTACTTCTGTGATATCTTTTTGTGAATCTTCAACATCAGCCACATCTGATAAACGAACCAGGCTTCCGTCTTCTGTTTGGGAGATGACTACCTTTTTCAGGTCTTCAATGGTTTTATACTTTCCGCTAAGGCGGATAATCATTTGATGGCTTTCATCTTTTAGTTTCCCTGTTGGAAACTCCATATTTGAAGCCTGGATGGCTTCGGTAACCTGCAAAATAGATAATCCGTAGCTTTCAATTCGTGCAGGATCAATGTTGACTTTGATTTCACGTTCTTGCCCGCCAAGAATCTGAATTTGAGCAACGCCCTGAACACGGGCAAAATAGGGCTCGATTTTTTCTTTAATCAGATCATATAATTCTGTTGACGATTTATTGGATGTTACCGAAATTCGCATTACAGGTAAATCGGTCATTGCAAACTTCGATACAATCGGGTTCATTGCATCTTTTGGAAGCAGGTATTTTATGTTGTTTACCTTTTGTTCGCAATCGCGTACAATTTTATCGATGTTTTTACTGTTTTTCAGAATTACAATAATAAGCGAAGAGCCTTCGTAGGATTTTGACTGGATGTTGTCGATGTTTTGAACCGAAGCCACCGCATCTTCAATTTTACGGGTAACAGAATTTTCAACTTCCGAGGGCGATGCACCCGGATAGAGCGTAACGATCGTTAAAACAGGTTCATCATATTTCGGAAGTAACTCATATTTGAGCGATTTATAGCTTATTACTCCCAAAAATGTGAGAACTGTGAAAATAACCACAACCAAACTGGATCGTTTGATAGATATTTCAGCTATGTTCATACGTGTAAATATTTCAAAAGGTTATTTAACGATTTCAACCTGAACACCTTCTTCCAGATTTATTTGTCCTGAGGTTACAATTTGTTCATCCGCAGTAACACCTCCCAGTATTTCAATTGTATTATGTGTTGCACGGTACAATTGTATCGGAATCAGATGTGCTTTTTGGTCACGAATCAGATAAACCTTCGGGTCTTTGATGCTTCCTACCAATGCTTTTCGAGGCAGGCTCCAAACTGTTCTTTGTGTTTTATCCTGAAGTATAATCCGGACAAACATTCCTGCTTTAATGATTGAATTGGGTTTCGAAATCACGGTAACTTCTACTTCATATCGCTTTGAATCATCTGCTTTTGGCGAAATTGCAGTGATTTTTCCCTGTAAAGCAACATCTTGTTCGGCATCAACTTTAATATTAACCGTTTGCCCGGTTTTAATTTTGTTTATATCGAATTCGGTAAGCATTACTTTGGTTTTGAGCAGGTTTACATTGGAGATTTCGGCAATGGGAGAGCCTGGCATCAAAATAGATCCTTTTTCGGTTTGTTTTTTGGTAATCGTTCCGGCAAACGGGGCAATAATTTCTGTATTATCGAGCTGTTTTTGAATAGATTGCAGTGTGGCTTTCGCATTGTAAAATGCCAGATTTGCACTTTCCAGATCATTGGGTGTTGCGGCATTTGATGCAATCAGGTTTTCGAAACGCTGACGATCTTTCAATGCTTTATCGTATGCCGTTTTTGCAAGCTCGAGTTGTGAACGTAAAACTTTATCTTCCAGTTTTACAAGAACCTGTCCGGTTTTAACCGTGCTTCCAATATCGAATTTCAACTCTTTTACTTCTCCTTGTCCTTCGCACAAAATTGTAACCGATTTATCAGCCTCCAGTGTTCCGGTGTAAAAAAGAGTGTCTGTTGATTGAATTTGAACCGGCTTTACAACTACAACCGGGATTTCAGTATGTTTTTCGATACTCATCTGAGCATTTTCGTTGATTTTTTGCTTGTTGTAATATAATCGTAAAATGATGGCTGCCAGAATAACGATGGTAAGCCCAATCCATTTCAGCTTTTTCATGTTTTTCTATATTTATCGTGTTAATTGTTCTGTTGTACCATTTAGTTTAAATATTTCTATTCGGGCAAGCCGGATATCATTGATTGCTTTCAGGTAATTTGCCCGGGCTTCAAGTCGCAGTGTTTCAGCGTTCAGTAAATCAGTCAGTGAAGTAATCCCTTGCTTGTATTGAACCAGGCTTTGTTTATAAACATCATCTGCAAGCTTGAAATTCAATTGCTGACGTTCCGCAACAAAACGAGCGGTGTAAAGATTATTCAACGCATTTTTGTACTGAATTTTTAACTGTTGTTCGCTATCGTTTAATACCAGTTCACTGATTTTTAGATCCAATTTTGCTTTCTGAATAGCGGCACTATTTCTGAACCCGGTAAAAATCGGGACATTAAGTTGTACACCAACCAATGCAGTCTTATACCATTCGTTTGATGAATCGAATGGTTTAAAGTCATTGCTCTGACTTTGGGCGCTATATTTTCCGAAGGCAGCTAACGTAGGAAAGAATGAAGCTCTTTGCAAATTAATGTTTTGTTTGGCCATGCTTCCTTTCATCCGGATAAGCATCAGATCGCTGTTTTGTTTCAGGTCAGGGGTTGCAGATGTTTCTGTTTCAATTGTTTCGTTTACTTTTTCAAGTTCCAGCGGCTGTGTTTCATTCATACCCATGCGATATTTCAGAAGCGACAACTGAGCTTCGTATAAGTTTTGAAGAGATTCAATCTGAGTAAGCAGATTTAAGGATGAGATTTTTACCCTGTCAGCATCCGTTTGTTTGGCGAATCCTTGGTTTACCTGAGCTGTAACAATATTCGAAACAGTATCCAATTTTAACTTGCTCCCTTTCATGGTTTCAATCTGTTCGGCCATAACCTGAAGTGAATAATAAAGTTTTGAGATTTCATAAATCACTTCTTCGCGACTTTTTTGCTGCGAAATTGTAGCCTCCTCGATCATTTGCTTATAAAGTTTCAGCGATTCAAACCATGTTTTATTGAAAATAAGCTGAGTGGCATCCAAGCTTCCGGTTATGTTATGTTTTGTGCCAAACTGAATAGGAACTAAGGTGCCTGCCGGATAGCCAAAGAATTCTCCGGGAATGAGTTGAGTAGGAATTTTAAAGTAGTTTTCATAAGAACCACTGGCGCTTACCTGAGGAAGACCGCTTGAAAAATTCTGATGTGAATCTTCTTTTGCTTTCTCCAGATTAAAATTTGCAGTTTTAATACTTGCATGATGAGTTAACGCAAGATCCAGACATTGTTTCAAACTTGTTTTATTTTCCAATGTCGATTGCGAAAAAGCTTTTCCTGTATTGATATAGAGCAGGATTAGCATCCATAAAATAAGTTTGGGCAATAATGATTGAAATGTTTTCTTTTCCATACACTTATGGATTTGATGATTGTATTTTGTTTTGGGTATTCGGTTCGTTAATTATTTCATGCCATTTTTGAATAAGTATAGGGTAATATTCCTCCAGCATTTCATAGAATTTGCACATGTTTATCAAACTTTGATTGAATTCGGGAAAATCGTTACTTCTCATTTTTATTACGTCCTGTAATATCTTATAAAATGAAGAAATATTTTCCCTGTCACGTTCCAGAAATTTACTCCATTTTTGAGTACTAAGTCTGAAATAACGTTTCCGCCCACCAGTAAAGGTAATGTATTCAACGATACTCGACATTTCCAGATATTTAAGGGCATTGCTTACGGCACTTTTGCTTACTTGTAATTCAGAAATAATTTCTTCAAAAGTAAGATGAGGAGGTTCAGATACTAAAAGAAGTCCAATAATACGACCCGGAAGAGGAGGTAACCCCATTTTTTCAAAGGTAACTCCTATTTTTTGAATATAATGAGCTCTTTCTTCATTCATAAATATGGATGGTTAATTTGGGTGTAAATATAAAAATATATCTGGTTCTGTAAAAACAGAACAAGTAATATTTTTAAAAAATCATAGATTCCAGTGCTTTTTCAACAAGAGGGAAGCTTATTCCTCAAATAAAAACACTTCCTCAATTTTTGACTCGAAAGTCCTTGCTATATCATACGCCAGCTTTAATGATGGGTTGTATTTACCCTGCTCGAGGAAAACGATTGTTTCACGCCGGACATTCACTCTTCGTGCAAGCTCATCCTGCGTTAAATTGCATTTAGCCCTGAGTTCTTTTATACGATTATTCATCTTTAACTCCTTTAAATCGAAAATAGATCCATGATAATGCAAAGAATACAGCCATCCCTAAAATACCCCAGCCAAACATTATATCGGTTTCAATTTTTAACTTGTCTGTGAGATACATAATGACCAACCATAAATAAACTGATAGAAAGTAAGATAATGACGAGGCTTTAAGAATTATTTTCTTGCTTAGTTCATCTTCTGTTGGCTGACCTCTTTTTTGGCTCGTAATGCGACTCACGCCCATGTAAACACCAAATGCTACAATCGCAGTAATTATAAAATACTGTATTCCCTCTCCTGAGTTTAATTTGCCGGAATTCAGGACTAAAATAGATACAGACCCTAATACAATTAAGGAAATGATGATTGGTAAAATTGCTTTTTTCATAATTCAATGTGTTATATAATTCTAACACAAAGTTATATATTTCTAACTTTAAAAACGCAAACTGTAAAAAAAAATCCGGCCAGCAATTTGTTCTGACCGGATTCTGAATCTGATATTCTGATTATCAATATACTCCTGTGAACTGATTCAGGAATCGAAGGTCATTTTCAAAGTAAAGGCGTAAATCCTTGATTTCGTACTTCAGCATTGCAATGCGTTCAATTCCCATTCCGAATGCATACCCTGAATAAACAGTGCTATCGATTCCGCAGTTATCCAAAACATTGGGGTCAACCATCCCACAGCCGAGAATTTCTAACCAACCGGTATATTTACATACGTTACATCCTTTCCCTTTGCAGATGTTACACGAAACATCAAGCTCAGCCGATGGCTCCGTAAAAGGGAAGTAAGAAGGACGTAAACGGATTTTAGTATCGGCGCCAAACATCTCTTTTGCGAAATAGAGCAATGTTTGCTTCAGATCGGCAAAGGAGACATTTTTATCAACATATAAACCTTCAATTTGGTGAAACTGACAGTGTGCACGTGCCGAAATAGCTTCGTTACGATACACTCTACCCGGGTAAAGATGGCGAATAGGTGGTTTGTTGCGCTCCATTGCTCTGATTTGAGCCGATGAAGTATGTGTTCTTAATGCAATATCTTTTCCAACTTCCGGCGATTTTTCGATAAAGAAAGTATCCTGCATATCGCGGGCCGGATGTTCCGGGGGAAAGTTTAACGCAGTAAAATTATGCCAGTCATCTTCAATTTCAGGTCCTTCAGAAACTACAAATCCCATGTGTGAAAAAATGGAGATAATTTCGTTTCGTACAACCGAAAGCGGATGGCGTGCACCAAGCTCTGAAAAACTGCTTGGACGGGTTAAATCTTCTTTGGCAACAGACTGATCTTGATTGTCTTCGAGCCTTTCTTTGAGTTCGTCTATTTTTTGCTGAACGGCAATTTTCAAATCATTGATTATTTTACCCATTTCCCTTTTCTGGTCGTTAGGGATCGTTTTAAATAATTCGAAAAGATCGTTTAGCTCGCCTTTTTTCCCAAGAAAACGAATACGGAATTGTTCGAGTTGTTCCGTATTTTCTGCATTAAAGTTGGTTGTTTCGCGCAACAGCGCCTCTATTCTTTCCTTCATTCCACTAAAAAAACAGTTATTTAATGATACTGATTTTCATGCGAATGTCTTCGAGAGGACGATTCACATTATCAGTTTTTACAGTAGCAATTTTGTCAATAACATCCATTCCTTCAATTACCTCACCAAATACAGTGTAATTTCCGTCCAGCCATGGAGAGCCACCTACGGTAGTATAAGCTTGTAGTTGTTTTGGTGTTAAGGGTTTCCCGGTTTTCATTACCATACGATCCAGTGCTTCCGTATTGTAAACGATGCCCTGAACAATATAAAATTGCGAGCCGGATGATGCTTTTGCAGGATTTACATTATCTCCTTCACGTGCAGCAGCTAATACCCCTTTTCGATGAATCAGGCTATCGTTAAGTTCTGCAGAAATCGTATATCCTGGACCTCCATTTCCCAAACGTTGACCGGGAGCAGCATTTTTTGAATCAGGATCTCCACCCTGAATCATAAATGTATTAATCACCCTGTGAAACGAAGTGCTATCATAATAACCCTGGTTCACGAGTTTGATGAAATTGTCTCGGTGTAAGGGTGTTACATCATAAAGCAGAATCTTCATGATGCCGAATTTAGTTTCAATTTGCACTTTTACAGTGCCTTTTGCCTGAGGAGTGGTCGTCTGAGCTTCTACTCCCAAAAGTAAGAATAAGGCAATTAGGGTAAAAAAAATTTTTCTCATAGCTAAAAAGATATAAATTTGTCTGGTTTTTGATTAACCAGTGCAATATTACAAAATTTCAGCCTTATGCGTAGATTTTTTATCAATTCCTTTAATATGATTGGGCTTTTGGCAATTATATCTTTTTTTCTTCTTCCTTCCTGTAAGGATAACACGGATTGCGAAGCGTTGATTGTTGTGAAACAGGCATCTGATACCACAATCGTAGTGCCCAATGCTAAGGTGAAAATATCAAAGATGGATGTTAATATCGAAGGTGTGACAAATGCAAAAGGTGAATTCCGTCACACATTTAAACTTGAAGCAATTCTGGATGTAGAGGCTTGGGATGAAACACAAACGCCCCCAACCTATGGAAAAGGAACAATTCGCCTTGAGCCGGATGCAACAGTGCGTAAACTTATTGTGGTTCAGTAAATCCTATTCCAGAATTTTATACGCAACATCGAGATATTCAAAAACGTCCAGAGGATGTGCTCCGGCATATTCTTTATCACGTTCATGGCCCAAGCGAACAACTACTGCATTTTTTGAAGGAATTACAAATATGTATTGTCCTAAAATTCCACGCGCATAAGGAATAATTTCTCCGTGAAAATTGAGCATCCACCATTGAAATCCGTAGTAATTGACGTTACTGTGTTTCTCGTCGGTGAGGTATGATGCAGGCGTAAGCATTTCCGCAATATATTGTTTTGAAACCAGTTGCTTTCCTTTCCATGAGCCACTGTCAAGAACTAATTGACCAATACGGGCAAAATCACGGGCGGTTGCCGTGAAACAACAATAAGCCTTTTCCATTCCATCTTTATGATCGAGATACCAGAGTGCGTTCTCCTCGGCTCCCATTGGTTTCCAAAGCTTTTCTGAGGCATAATCTGCTAAATGTTTGCCAGTTGCTTTCTCTATAATCATTGCCAGCAATTCAGTATCTCCACTTTTATAACGATAATCTTTTCCCGGAGGGCAGCATACTGTTAATTTCAGTACCATCTTTCGGATGTCATCTCCATAATATGCTTTGGTTGTAGTTGAAAAGAGAGAACCATAACTTTCGTCCCAATCAAGTCCGGAACTCATGGTAAGTAAATCCCGGATTGTAATTAGCCGAAAACGGGTTTTTGAAAATTCCGGATAGTAATCGGTAATTGGCTGATCAAGACTTTTGATTTTTCCTTCATCAATGGCGATGCCGCAAAGTAGGGAAACAATACTTTTTGTAGCGGAAAAAGCATTCGAAACAGATGTATCTGTATGATTATCAAAATAAGATTCGTGCTTTAACGAGTCATTTTGAATTATAACAAAAGCAACAGTTTTATACTGATTGAATTTCGAAAGATCCGATTGAGAAAGCTTTACCTTATTATATTCTTTTGAAATAGGCCAGAGTTGAGGATCAGCGGTTTCGATGGTTCTTGTTTTGAAAAGAGCATGGTCGTAAATTCCAACATACTGATAAATCAAGGCTTTAATAATCCAACGTGGTGAAAATAATGCTGATAAAACGATAAAAACCAAGATTACAGCTGATATACGCAGGATCTTTCTTTTCATAATATTTATTGCGTTTTGGAAATTAAATACAAAGCTACATC
The DNA here is from genome assembly GCA_963667975.1 of Bacteroidales bacterium. Lineage (GTDB taxonomy): Bacteria > Bacteroidota > Bacteroidia > Bacteroidales. The sequence continues at coordinate 516,913 of OY764079.1, read as the reverse complement.
ATTTGGAGCAATTTCTTCCATACAGTGGCATTTTCCTCCTTTTCGGCAATCTTCGCAATCTTTGTTTAATACGAATATTTTTACATTACATCCCAGTGCAGCCCAGCGTCCTGGATGCATTGGCCTGATCGGAGGGTAAATTCCAATGGCGTGCTTACCTAGTGCTGCCGCCAGATGTAGAGGACCTGTACTTGCGGCAACCAATGCCTCACTTTGTGAAATTAATGACATGTATTCCTGTAAGGATAATTTCCCGGTTAAATCGGTTGTATAGGTTAATATTTCAGGGCACTCCTGTTTTATCAGGATTCCTTCGTCAGAGGTTCCGCACAAAAGAACTTTAATATTGTGTGAAGATAAGATTCGGGCAAGCTCAAGAAAATTTGGCAAGCCCCATTCCCGGGCACTTCCCTTCGATTTTGGATGTAAAATAACCCGAAATTCAGGAGTGAGGAGGTGTTGTGTAAGCTCAGATGGATATATTTTAGGTACATTTAGTCCATAATAGTCCGGAATTTGATCAAGTGATATATTTTCCTCAATCCCGAATCCTTTCAGAAGCTTGATATTAAGTTGCGCTTCGTGTAAATCAGAGTTTTTTCGGCTTAACGCGATTCTTTTGTTACACCCTAACCAGTTGTAAATACGACCTGTAGTGCCTATACGCAAAGGGATTAAGGCTTTTTTACACAGCATTACGATCTCTTTTCGCGGAAAAACGTGAAGTACAGCATCAAGGTTGAGCTCTTTCAATTTTAATACACGGGAGGGCTCATCCTGTTTTAAGAAGTCATCCCAGGATAAAAAATAATTGATGTAATTGCATGATTCGATTACAGGCTTTGTGTAATTTCGACCAAGAAAGTATATTTCACTTTCAGGATAATGATTTTTCAAAACAGCAGCCACCGGGAGTGTGAGAACAACATCTCCGATACTATCTGTTCGGCAAATTAATATACGCGTTGGATTTTTCACGTTCCTTGAGCGTTTTTGTGCAAATCACGAAGTCGTGCATATTTCAGATAGGTGGCATATGCCGAAATTTTTGCAATTTGATACCCGGCATACCCATCTAAAAACCCTGCTTTCAAAAAATAATCCCGGATAAATTTAGTTGTAGAACCCAAAACAAGCTTGAAAAGCGACGCTTTTTTGCCTTTATCGAACAGAACCTTCGCGGTGATTTCGGTAAATTTTTCAACTTGTTTGGTATGATCCCCAATGGTGTAATACGAATAATGAAAAAGATCTCCTTTCAAATGCCGGATTTTACTTCCATTTTCCATTTTATAACAATCATGAGGATTAATCCCATCCCATTTCCCTTTTCTTCTGTCCCACAACCTTAACTTAACATCCGGATACCAACTTCCATGTTTAATCCAGCTTCCGCAATAGTTTGTCAATCGGTTGAATGAATAACCATCAGCATCCCAGTGATTTTTTACTGTAATGATAGATTGTGTTAATTTTTCAGACAGTACTTCGTCGGCATCCAGGGAGAGCACATGTGGAAAAGTTGATTGGGCTGCAGCCCAGTTTTTCTGCTGAATATGACCTTCAAAAGCATGTTCGATAAATCGAACACCATATGTTAAAGCAATTTCTTTGGTCTTATCGGTTGAAAAAGAATCAACAACAACAATTTCATCTGCAATATTTTTTACAGATTCCAGACATCGTGCAATATTGCGCTCTTCGTTAAAAGTAATGATAACTACCGATAATTCAGGCATATTCATGTTCTCTTCGTTGTACAAAGGTATCAAAAAGAATGAAATTATCGTTCATTATACGATTTCAGACTTTTTTGAATAGTGTATGAACGTTTTGTTTCAAGCAAATTAGACTCTGGAAATTGGATGTAAAAATTTTGTAAATCAGCAGTTAAACAAGAGTGTACAGGAATAACCATCAATTCGTCCCCGATTTCCGGATTAAAATCCAATACTTTATCATTGCTTATGATTCCATGTTCCTGAGAAAGAGAGGTTAGATATGCTCCTTCAATAATTTGTATTTTTCCATGTTGAAGTCTGGCTACCTGACCATAAATTTTCATTCCATCTTTTACCAAATACTCTTTGGAAAAGTGAACAGCTCCTCCATGAATTACTATTTCATGGCGTTCGGGATAAGTTGCCGCAACTTTACAAGTCATCCACGCAGCTATTTCTTCTTCTTTACAGCACCCGGCATGGAGTTGCATTAAATCGTAAAACACGAAGTTTCCCGGACGAATTTCATCAACTTTAATTGGTTCTGTTTCAATGGATAAATAAGGAGTGTCACCTATTGAGACTTTTGCATCCGGGGAGATATCCTCTCTTAGAGACAGAAGCTTTGCAACAGATTCTCTGCCTAAACGCAGAATCTCATCCTTGCTTCCAGCGTTATATGTATTTCCAAAATGAGAAAGGAAACCTTCAAAATGAATAAACGTATTGCCATTTAATGATTTAACAGATTTGTTTATTAATTTTCTATTTCGGTAATCAAATCCTGTACGATGGTACCCAACATCAATTTCCATCCAAACCTTTAAGGGAACAGACAAATAAGTAGCTAAGTACTGTGCAGATTCATAGTTGCTCACAACAATGTTCAATGTGATTTTTGTGGCAAGAGGTTCTGTTTTAGATAAATAAGAAGGGATAAAAGGGAATGCAATGGTAATGTCATTCCAGTTATGTTCAGCAAAATATTCCGCCATTTCTAAATTTGAAACAGTGCAGTATCCTATCTGTTCGTTTTTGAACCATTGGGCAATATCTTTTGACTGATGTGTCTTAAAATGAGGTCTGAAGACTGCATTATTTTGATTAGCCTTGTATTGCATCTTCCGGATATTCAAAATTGCTTGATTTTTTGATACCCTGAGTTGAGGAAAAGTATTATTCTCCATTTTTAAAACAAAGTGTTGTTAATCCCAAAAATACGCTTTTCTTTGCAAAAGAAAACTTCACGGGGCAACAACGCATATTTTTTAATGTTGTATGATGCAACGCTTACGAGATATTGATGTCTAAATAATCACTGAGATTAATGTATTCAGAAGAAGAACTGATTTCTGGATGTATCAAAGGGAAACGCTCGGCGCAAAAAGCTCTATATGACCTGTATGCTAGCCGGATGTTTGGTATTTGCCTTCGATATGCCCGAAATCGTGATGATGCTGAAGATATGTTACAGGAAGGGTTTATAAAAATTTATTCGAGCATGAGTTCATTTCGGGGACAAGGTTCCTTTGAAGGGTGGATGAAGCGCATCATGGTTAATAATGCGCTTAATATGCTGCGAAAAAATGCTAAAGCATTTCTGTTCAGTGAACTCAATGAAAGTACATATGTTGTACCCGATGAAACCGAAAATGAGAACGATTTGATGAAGCTTTACGGGGAAATTTCTCCTCAGATTTTAATGAAACAAATTGCAGCACTTCCAGATGGCTATAAAGTGGTTTTTAACCTTTATGCAATTGAAGATTATTCCCACAAAGAAATTGGTGAAATGCTCAATATTTCTGAAAATACTTCTAAATCGCAACTTTCACGCGCCCGGAAATATCTTCGCAAGCGTCTGGAAGAGCTTATCTCAGTTGAGAACCCCAAACCGTTGATAAATGAACAACGATAAATTACCGATAGACGACCTCTTTAAGCGGGCTCTTGAGAATTACACTCAGGAAGAGCCGTCTAATCATGTATGGAGTGTTATTTCGAAAAAACTTCTTTTGCAGAATTTCGCAAAATTGAGTATTTTTAAAATAAATGCATGGACCGCTGTTTCCGGAGTTGCTGCTGCTGCTTTGGTTACTGCCGTAATCCTTTTCTCTGGTCAGGATGAAAAAACTGTTTCCGAAAATGAAATAGCTCCTCAAAAAAATCAAACGATTTCTCACCCGTTTGATTCTGCTTCAGAAGAAGAAATTTCTTCCGAAAATACTTCTGCAATAAATTTGAAAACTAGAAGTTCCGAAATACGGGAAGTTTCTGAGAACAATACAATTGTACATAAAGGATCGGGTTTAACAAAAACGGCTGAGCATTTATCATCAAAACAGATCGCTGCTGAACAACCGATGGAAACTAGGTTGCCGGTTGTAGAAAAAGTAAACACTTTTGAGGCAGCTCAGGAAAAAACTCTTGCCAATGAGAATGTTAAGCCGGTTGTAGAACAGAAAATTGACACACCGGAGAAAAGTTCGAATATCGTTGAAAAACCACAATCTGCAATACAGAAAACAGAAGTAACTCAAGAACAAAAAGAGGAGGGAAAGGGAGACAAATCTTTGGTTGAAACAATCGTGATACGTCCGGATGTTCAGAAAGAACATAATACGAAGATAAAAAATGAATTGATACAAAATAATTCATTATCAATAGATTCTACAATAAGATCACCCAAGGAAGAGGGAATATTTCCCAAAAAGAAAACAACAGCTTCTGTAACCTATGATTATCGTCATTGGGCTGTAGATATTTTTACATCCTTTAATTTTAATTCAAAGAAATCGGAGTGGAGTGTGCCCGTTTTTCAGAATTACTACAATTTCCAGAACAAAGAATCAAATGCGATATCCAATGATTTTGGGCTTGAGTTAACTTACAAAACTCGCCCGGGGCTTGTTTTTAAAACAGGGATTAATTACAGTACATATGCTGACAAAAATGATATGGATTTTATGTATAAAGGAGCAGATACTCTTTTTTACATTTACATTGATACTTTTTGGGCTCCAAATCCTAATCCAACCCCTCAAAATCCTGACTTATATATTAAAGTTATCGATACTTTGTTACTCTATGCAGTAGACTCTTTTCCTCGTTATAAAACCCTGAATGCTTTAAATCAGTATCATTACTACGAAATTCCATTATTGATGGGATGGAGCCAGAAATACAAGAATATTGATATTGAGATACTTGGTGGCGTTTCTATAGGATTTTTAGCGGGTTCTAATTTGTGGTATTATGATCCGAAGAAGGGATTTCTGCAAACAGAAGGCAAAAGTTTTCCGATCAGAAAAACAATGCTGAATCTGAGTTTGCGAATGACGGCAATCTATAACTTTAATAATCATACGGGTTTTATTTTTGGACCTGCTTACCGAAGAAACCTGAATTCAATATTTGAAGATGATTATCCGTTAGACCAGAGATTTAACTCATTTTCAGTTCAGTTTGGCTTGAGATACAGGTTCTAGGGTATCAAAGGATATCCTAGAAGACTATAAATTATAATCCCAAGCTATTTTTTCAATCAATATTAAAGAGCAGAATGCTTAATGTTTCGCTTTATTCCCTGATATCCGGTTCTTTTGAATGGAGAATTAGAAAATTGTATTCGAAAATCCTGCTCGGTTAGGTTATCCCATTGATTGTCGGTGCCTTTCTGTATAAATGAATTTATGTTAAACAGATCATCTTTTCGAGGCTTTGCGAGCTTTTCATTCCACGGGCAAATATCCTGACAGCGATCGCAACCAAACACGCAGTTGTTAAGGGTTAATCCTTTTTCCTGAAGAAGAAAATCACCTTTGTGCTCAATTGTCAGATATGAAATACATTTCCGGGCATCCATAGAGCCTTTTCCGGATAGAGCATTGTTGGGACAACTTTTTAAACATTGATTGCAATTCCCGCAATTGTTTTTGAATGGAAATCCATATTCCAGTTCCTGATCAATCAATACACCTCCAATAAAAACGAATGATCCGAAGTGTGGATGAATCAGGCAACTGTTTTTTCCAATCCATCCTAACCCAGCTCGTTGAGCAAGTGCTTTTTCAAATACGGGTGCAGTATCTGTGAACGGTCTGCATTGAATTTCGGATACTTTTTCTTTTAGATGAAGAATAAGTTGTTTGAGTTTTTCTTTGAAGATGGTATGATAATCAACGCTATAAGCATATTTAGAGACGCTGTATTTACAATCTTCGTTTTGTAAAGAAGAAGGATAATAGTTCAAAATAACCATAATTGCGGACTTTGAACCAGGCATAAGGAATTGAGGATTGTGTCGAACATCCTGATAATTTGAAAGATAACTCATGTTGGCATTATTCCCTTCTAAAATCCATTGAGAAAGAAACTTACTTTCTTCTTCAAAAGGTTCTAAAGAGGCAAATCCGCAATCGTCAAATCCAAGATCGAGCGCAAGATTTTTGATAAGTACTGAAAGTTCGGATTTCTCCATAATTAACTGAACAGAGTACCTTGGTCGTTGAGATTTATTTTTCCCAAATGGCTGTATGCCAATGCAGTGGCTTCGCGTCCACGTGGTGTACGCATCAGATAGCCTTCCTGAATTAGAAAGGGTTCATAAACTTCTTCGATTGTTCCGGAATCTTCGCCTACAGCAGTTGCGATTGTGCTAATCCCGACCGGACCTCCTTTAAATTTATCAATGATGGTTGACAAAATACGATTATCCATTTCATCAAGTCCGTTTTTATCAACATTTAAAGCCGAAAGGGAAAACTGAGATATTTCCATATCAATGGTTCCATTTCCCTTAATTTGGGCAAAGTCACGAACTCTTCGAAGTAAAAGATTTGCAATACGTGGAGTCCCCCGGCTTCTGCGTGCAATTTCAAAAGCTGCATCTTCATAGATAGGAACATTGAGAATTCCGGCTGACCGGCGAATGATTTTCATCAACGTTGCTGCATCGTAATAGTTCAAACGGGAAGTAATGCCAAACCGGGAGCGAAGAGGTGCTGTAAGCAATCCTGACCGGGTAGTTGCGCCTATTAGGGTAAAAGGGTTAATACTAATTTGAACACTACGGGCATTTGGACCACTTTCTATCATGATATCAATCCGGTAATCTTCCATTGCAGAATACAAGTATTCTTCAACAACAGGACTTAAGCGGTGAATTTCATCGATAAATAACACATCGTTGGGTTCGAGATTTGTGAGTAAACCGGCAAGTTCACCTGGTTTGTCCAACACGGGACCTGATGTTAGTTTCAGATTTACGCCAAGTTCGTTGGCGATAATGTGAGAAAGTGTTGTTTTCCCAAGACCAGGAGGTCCGTGAAGCAGTACATGATCAAGCGCTTCTTCACGTTGTTTCGCTGCTTTTACAAAAATTTTCAGATTTTCGACAACCTGAAGCTGTCCTTCAAACGTATCGAACTGAGATGGACGCAAAGCTTTTTCTACTTCCTGTTCTCCCTCATTCATTTGTTGTCCGCTGGCATCCAAATATTTATTCATAATTTCAAGTTCTTGATTTGCTAAAAAAAACAAGAGTACAAAAAAAAACATAAATGTGCTTACTTAAATAAAAATTATCGTATATTAGCTAACAAATTTACCCCTCCAAAAACCTAAGAGCTATGAAAGAAATAATTGTTGCGATTGACTTTTCCAAGGGGTCGCTCTATGCGCTTGATTTATCACTTGATATTGCTAACAAGACAGGAGCTGACATCCTGATGGTTTGGGTTGAAAATCAAAACCCGGACGATAACCTATCAGCTGGTTCTCAAATTGAAATTAAGAAAGAAGCATCTACTTCTCTCGAAAATTTAAAGAAAGAGTATCAAAGCAAGCTCCTCAAAAGTAAGATTGATTATAAAATCCGTCATGGACGTGTTTACAGTGAAATTGCAAATCAGGCAAAATATGACGATGCTGATTTAATTATTGCAGGAACACATGGCGCTTCTGGATTTGATAAGTGGATGGGAAGCAATGCATTCCGCATCGTAACGTATTCGCCATGTCCGGTAATTACAATTCGTTATGGCTTTGATTTTAATAAAAAGCTCGAACGTATTATACTCCCGATTGACAGCACGATGGATACACGCCAAAAAGTACCGTTCACTGCAAAAATTGCAAAAATTTTCGGTGCCGAAATTCACATTGTGGGGCTGTACACCACTACTGTAAAAGCCGTACGCCGTAAAGTTGACAATTACCTTACTCAGGTTGAAAAATATCTTACACAGGAAGGTGTTAAGTTTACAACGGTTACGCTTGAGGCAGATAATATTACAAATGAAACAATTAAATACGCAGAGCAAAGCAATGCCGATTTAATTGCAATCATGACCGAACAGGAAAAAACAGCTGCAAATTTCCTACTTGGACCTTATGCTCAGCAAATGGTAAATAACTGTCCAATTCCTGTATTAAGTATACAACCGAAAGAAATTAACGATGCAGCCCGTTAATAACTTTTCTTAAAAATAACTTTGACAAGCGGCAAAATTGTAATTTTGCCGCTTGTTATTTATAATGTACTCGAATATGAAAAAGCCAGTTTTGGGATTATTTATTACGATTTTTTTTGCTGCATTTAATTTATTATCAGCACAAAATAATGAAGGAAGCTTGACGGTAATTCAGGATAGCCGGGTAAATGAACTACAGGAAAAGCATATTCAATTTAATGAAGTAGTAAATACTATTCCCGGGTTCAGAGTGAATATCTTTTTTCAATCAGGGAATAATTCTAAAAATATGGCAAATCAGATTCGGGCTAAGTTTGCTGAAAAATACCCCGATACTCCTGCATATGTCGTTTTTGAAGAACCTAATTTTAAAGTAAAAGTTGGAGATTTTCGTACACGTGTTGAAGCTCGTGGTTTCCTGGAAAAGATAAAATTAGATTTTCCAGATGCGTTTGTATCCAAAGATGAAATCTATTTTCCGGCTATTGTAACTTCTGAAGCTGCTCCTGCAGATGTTATTCCGAAATAGGCTGAAGTTGTTTTGGTGTAAAGATCGGGTGCGAAATATTAAGGCTAACGGAGTGAGTGTGAAAAGATAGAATTATTTAGATCTCAACTTGGTGTAATGTTTCTGTAAGTCACATTTTTAGTGTGAGATTATCAGTAAATACTGAAGTATTAAGGTAAATTGTGGACTGATTACAAATTTCTGTTTTCTGTTTCAATCTTCATCAGGCAGTTTTTACAGTCGAAAATGAGTTTGAATCTTCGCTTCCCATTTTCAATAATTTCGGGGAATTGTAGTATTTCAATATCCTTGTTATCCGTATACTTAGGACATAAACCCAAATGAAATTTCAGACAATGGTGGGTGGTCATTACCGTTTTCCCGGCAAATTTTTCCTGTAGTTCCAGTGCCGGTTCTATTTCAGTTACTCCGTGACTCTGATAAAAATCAACAGCTTTTTGATTCGCCACATTGAATTCGTAGCTTAATTTTTGATTTGGAAAATCAACATCTTTTTCTACCCTTACGATTCGAAGCGGATGATAAGACTGAGCTCTTTTTTCTTCGAGTAAAGAAAGAATATTTCTTCGTAAATCATTGATTTTGTTTATTGGCAGAAAAGGAAATGCATTTACATTTATCGTAAAAGAATCAATCGTGAAATGAGTGTTTCCGGTTTTACGAAGCTGTGTTTCGAAAATTTCAATTGCTTTTTCTTTGTTTTTTGCTGCTTGAAACGGCTCTTCTGTTTTAATCTGAACCGAAATGCCATTTTCATCTTCGGCAATTAAAACAAAATAATCCTGAAATTTCTCAAACTTCAGATTTACAAATACTTTACGGGTCGACTTATCATTTTTAAGCGTTTGTTCGAAGTCAATGTCGAAATTGCGGTAAATTTTGGTTCCGGGAACAATGCCTTCCGGATCTTTTACGGTAATTTGATTATTATCAGCGATTAAAACAGATGTTCCGGTGAATTCGCCTGATTGGTTTACAAAACAAATTCCATCACCGTTGTGAAAAGCTTTCGTTGTATCAACAGTAAACCTTTTTCCTGATTTACAAACGATTTCTCCAATAAATTCTCCCATTGATTTGGGTGAAACAGTTTGGATTACCGTTCCTTTTCGGCCTTCAATAAAATAATTTGTAAAGCCCCGGTTAAATGATTTTTCGGGATTGGGGATAAAGTGAAAGAGCGATGATCCTGACGATATTTTGTAATAGCCATTTTTTCGTTCCAGAATTTTATCAATCTCTGAACGATAATGCGCTACGATGTTTTTTACGTAGGATTCATCTTTCAGACGACCTTCAATTTTGAAGGAAGAAATTCCGGCATCTATCAGGTTCTCAATATAATGAGTAAGATTTAAATCTTTAGGTGATAGAAGATGTTTGTTTTTTTCGATAAGATGATTATCGGATGAGTAAAGATTCCAAGGCAAACGACAGGCTTGAGCACATTCTCCCCGGTTCGCACTTCTACCGCTTAAAACCCGGCTCATATAACAACGGCCACTATGTGAAACGCATAAAGCGCCATGAATGAAACATTCGAGTTCCAATGTCGTTTTGGAACGGATAATTTGAATTTCCTGAATCGACAATTCCCGGGCCAGTATTGCGCGTTGGATTCCTACGTCCTCAAGAAACTTAATATAGTCAGCATCAATATTATTTGTTTGGGTGCTGGCAAAAAGCGGAACAGGAGGCAGCTCGCATCGTAGCAGTCCCATGTCCTGAATAATTAATGCATCTGCCTCTGCATCATGAATCTGACGTATAATATCAAGTACTTCGGGAAACTCATGGTCGTAGATGATTGTATTTACAGCAACATATACCTTTGCACGGAACAAATGAGCATATCGTATTAGCGCTGCAATATCAGTCATTGAATTTCCGGCAGCTGCTCTGGCTCCAAATTTAGGTGCACCAATATACACTGCATCAGCTCCATAGTTTATCGCGATTTTGCCGCTTTCGCAATTTTTTGCAGGTGCCAGAAGCTCAATAAATTGGTTCACAAGCTCGAAATTATGTTGTAAGAAATACTTAAACAGCCTCTTCTGAAGACGTTGTATTCATTGCTTCCTCACCGGGAGTTTCCTGGAAATCCGTTTTTTTCTTTCTGCCAAAAATAGACTCTCTCTGGCTTATAATCAGAATGATCACTCCAAGTGTAATTGCAGAATCCGCAATATTAAATACCGGACGGAAGAATAAAAACTCTTGTCCACCCCAAAGTGGAACCCAGTCGGGATAAGTACCCTGAAGTATGGGGAAATAAAGCATGTCCACCACTTTTCCGTGGAGAAATGTGCCGTAGCCGCCTCCATCGGGGAAGAGTTGTGCTACGTGAAAATAGCTTTCGTTAAATATTAGTCCGTAAAATGCGCTGTCGATAATATTGCCCAGTGCTCCGGCAAAAATCATCGTAAGCCCGAATGTAAGAAGTTTGGGAGCATTTTCTTTGATGAGCTTAACGAGGTAATACCCAATAAAACTCACGGCAATTATACGTAAAAGGCTGAGAGCAAGCTTGCCGAATTCGCCTCCGAATTTCATGCCAAAAGCCATCCCTTCATTTTCAGTAAAATGGATGATGAACCAGTTGCCTAGTACATTGACTTCCTGCCCAATATAGAAATGTGTTTTAATCCAGATTTTTACACATTGGTCAATAAGTAAGACTATGAAAATTATAAGAATTGAAATCTGGAGACGTGACAATTTAAGCTTCATTTTGAAACGATTTTAAACAAACAATTGCAGTTGGTAGTTCAAAAACCACAAACTGCAATTGAATTCATATACAAACATCTACGTTTGAATTATTTTTTTTGTTGCAATTTAGCATCAATGCTTAAAGTTGCATGAGGAACGATCCGAAGACGCTCTTTGGAAATAAGTTTGCCGGTTTCACGACAAATACCATAAGATTTGTTTTCGATACGTACCAAGGCAGCTTCGAGTGATTTAATAAACTTTTGCTGACGCGCGGCCAGACGAGAGTTCTCTTCTTTAGACATTACCTGATAGCCTTCTTCCAGCACTTTGAAAGTTGGAGATGTATCGCTGATATCATTTTCGCCATTGGTATAGGCTTCCATGAGGATTGTCAGATCTTCGCGGGCTTTTTCGAGTTTTTTAAGGATTATATCCTTAAACTCCTGCAATTCCTCATCGGAGTATCTTTGTTTAATTATTTCTTTTTCTTTCTTTGCCATAATTACAAAGGATTACAGGGTTAGAATACGTTATTACTCTTCAAATTTACGAACACTGATAAAAGTATTGATTTCATCAGTGAGTTCTATACTAACTTTATCTTCGCTCGACAAGGAGTCAACCAGATCAAATTTTGAAGCCAGTGTCTCCGAGCAAATATAGGTATAATTATTTTGTACCGACACTATAATTGTGTCGTTTTTTTGTAATTGAACGGATATTTTATCAGTTACTTCAAAACCTTTTTCTTTTCGGATGTTTTGAATGCGGTTAATCAGCTCTCTGGCAATACCTTCCTGAATTAATTCGGTGGTAAGCATTACATCAAGGGCAACTGTTAAATTTCCCTGATTTGCCACAACCCAACCCGGAATATCCTCGGTGATGATTTCAACATCAGTTATTTCGAGTTCGATTGGTTGATTTTCAACGATAATTGCAATTTTCCCATTTTTTTCAATTTCGATGATTTGAGCCTGGTTAAAAGCCGCAATTTCGTTACTGATACTTTTCATCAACTTACCAAAACGAGGACCGAGTGTTTTAAAGTTTGCCTTGATTTTCTTTACAAGCATTCCGGTTCCTTCCTCGATAAATTCGAGTTCTTTTACATTTACTTCGGAAAGAATGAGACTTTTCACTGCCTCAATCTGAGCACGCATTTCGGCATTACTTACCGGAATCATGATCCGGTTAAGTGGTTGACGTACACGCAGATTTGTACGTTTACGTAATGAAAGAACCATGGAGGAAAATTTTTGAGCCATTTGCATACGTTCTTCCAGTAGTTTATCAATCATCGTGTTGTCAGCAACCGGGAAATCAGTGAGATGAACAGATGTTGCTCTGTTTTTACCAGAAACAAAATTCAAATCCTGATAGAGGCGGTCCATGTAGAATGGAGCAATGGGAGAGCCAAGTTTTGCAAGCGTTTCAAGGCAGGTATAAAGTGTTTGATAAGCCGAAATCTTATCTTCGGTATAATCCCCTTTCCAGAAACGACGACGGCAAAGGCGTACATACCAGTTACTCAGGTATTCGTCAACGAAATCCTGAATGGCACGACCTGCTTTGGTAGGTTCAAAATCAGCATAACACTCATCCACAAAATGGATTAATGTGTTGAGTTCCGATAATATCCACCGGTCGATTTCAGGACGTTTTTCCACCGGAATTTCAGCTTCCGAATAGGTAAATCCATCGATGTTTGCGTACAATGCAAAAAAACCGTAGGTGTTATAGAGCGTTCCGAAGAATTTGCGTTGAACTTCAGTGATTCCGTCAAGATCAAATTTGAGGTTATCCCAGGGCTGGGCGTTGGTAATCATATACCAGCGTAGTGCATCCGGACCATATTTTTCGAGTGTTGAAAAAGGATCTACTGCATTTCCGAGACGTTTCGACATCTTGTTTCCGTTCTTATCAAGAACGAGCCCGTTGGAAACAACCGTCTTGAACGCAACCGTATCAAACAGCATGGTTGCAATAGCATGTAACGTAAAGAACCACCCGCGGGTTTGATCTACACCTTCTGCAATGAAATCAGAAGGGAAATAATTTTCAATAGTGTCCTTGTTTTCGAACGGATAGTGGTATTGAGCGTAAGGCATCGCCCCCGAATCGAACCAAACATCAATCAGGTCGGGTTCGCGGAACATTTTTTTACCAGATGCAGAAACAAGTACGATGTTGTCAACATATGGACGATGGAGATCAAATGATTCATAATCAGTATTTGCAAGCGGGTTCGAAGTCATAAAGCCTGTTGCAATCGATTTTTCGATTTCGGAACGTAACTGCTCAACCGATCCAATACATAACTCTTCGCTGCTATCTTCACTACGCCAGATTGGAAGCGGAGTTCCCCAGTAACGAGAGCGGGAAAGATTCCAGTCCACCAGGTTTTCGAGCCAGTTTCCAAAGCGACCGGTTCCGGTTGATTCAGGTTTCCAGTTAATGGTTTTATTCAGCTCAATTAAACGATCTTTCACGGCAGTTGTGCGGATAAACCATGAATCTAACGGATAGTACAGGATTGGTTTATCGGTACGCCAGCAATGCGGATAGGAGTGTTCGTATTTTTCTGCTTTAAAGCAGCGGTTTTCTTTTTTGAGCTTGATGATAATTTCCACATCAACAGGCTGGTCTGTTTTGGGATCAAAATTTACGTCGTATTCAGTTTTTACATATTTACCGGCAAATTCACCCATTGTTTCGGTAAAACGCCCTTGCTTGTCAACCAGCGTAAGAGCCCCGATCCCGTTTTGTTTGGCAACGCGAAAGTCATCTGCACCAAAGCTGGGTGCAATATGAACGATACCGGTACCATCTTCGGTGGTTACAAAATCGCCCACAATTACACGAAAAGCATCACCTTCTTCAGGCTGTGAGTAAGGGAGAAGTTGTTCGTAACGCATACCAGCCAACTCGCTTCCTTTATACGTTTCACAAATTTCGAAAGGAATTGCTTTTTGGCCTGCTTCATAATCTTCCAGCTTCAGTTCTGCATTTTTTTCACTGAAGTAACGGCCGTATAAATCTTTGGCAAGAATTACGGTTACCGGAAGAAAAGTATATGGATTATATGTTTTAACTTTAACATATTCAATGTTTTTGCCAACTGCCAATGCTGTATTTGATGGCAGAGTCCAAGGTGTTGTGGTCCATGCCATAAAGAAGAGTTCTCCATGAACATTTGCAAACAGTTTTTCTGATTCGTGATTGCGAACCACTTTAAACTGAGCTACCATGGTATTGTCTTTTACCATTTTGTAGCATCCGGGCTGGTTTAGTTCGTGTGTACTCAAACCCGTTCCGGCAGCCGGAGAATAAGGCTGAATGGTGTACCCTTTGTAGAGCATTCCTTTTTCGTAAAGCTTGCTCAGTAAGTGCCAGATAGTTTCGATATAACGATTGTCGAAGGTAATGTACGGATCGTCCAAGTCAACCCAGTAACCTATTTTTACGGTGAGGTCGTCCCATAAATCTTTGTATTTCATTACTTCTTTGCGACATTGGATATTATAATCATCAATAGAGATACTTTTTCCGATGTCTTCTTTGGTAATCCCCAGTGTTTTTTCAACAGCGAGTTCTATGGGTAATCCATGCGTATCCCAACCGGCTTTGCGCTTAACATAATAGCCTTTCAGGGTTTTATAACGACAGAAAATATCTTTAATAGTACGAGCCATAACGTGGTGAATACCAGGTTGACCGTTTGCTGAAGGAGGCCCTTCGTAAAAAATAAACGGCTTATGGTTTTCGCGATTTTTCAGACTTTGCTCAAATACTTTGTTATCGAGCCACCATGTAAGAATTTCGTTTCCTACCTTTGGAAGATTAAGATGTTTGTACTCGTTGTATTTCTTTTCCATAAACAGTGCTGTTTTCTGTCATAAATACCTGTTTTTATTAACCTGACAGTGTGTTAATTCGGCGTTTTTAAAATGAGTTTGCAAAAGTAATAAAATATCGTAAACCTCTGAACAAGTGAAAGACTATGAATTGAGTCTTTTTAAAGTTTTATAACAGGTGTTCTGATAATGTTGCTTTTGTGAAGATTCCGATCGAAAATGTACGCATCAAAAGCAATAGAATCGTTTGGCAGAAAAGGTTTTATAATGCTTAAATCAATATTTACAATCATTTTTCCTTTCAGCGATCCGTTTGAACTTACCGCATCAATCGGTTTAATCCTGTACGAAAGATAAGCCGTATCGTATTGTTGGGTTTGAGAATTCAGAATTAACAGAGGTTTCACGGAGTCGTGTTCTACCTTCAAAACCGGGAGATAAATATTATAATAGTATTGACTGCCTGGGTTGTATGGGGGCAGGGTGTCGGCAGAACCAAGCCCGATATCTCCGTCACCATCAGTAAAGGAGAAAGTAAGATATCCGCTGTTATTAGCCTCTTCTTCAAATCCTTCATACTTCAATTCAGGAATCACAGGATAATCTTTCTCCTTTGAACAGGAAAGAAAACCTGCAAAAGCAAGCAACAGAAGCACTATCTTTGAACGCCCGAACATCTTGTTTGTTTTAATCTCTGGCAAAGGTATTATAATGAACCGTTTAACCCAAATAAAAAATCGTATTTTCGAAGAATTCTGGTCAGGAAAAACAACTGATCTGGCTTCTTACGAACAGATATTTAACGAAATATGTCTCGATTTGTTTTATGAACATCTGCTTCATAATCCAGTTTACCGCAGTTTTGTAAATTATCTGAACCGCGATTTTTCTAATTTGAAACATTACGACCAGATTCCCTTTTTGCCCATAGAGTTTTTTAAAAATCATAAAGTAATTTTTGATGGTTTCGAACCTCTTGGCTATTTTCAAAGTAGTGGAACAACGGGAATGGCAAGAAGTACACACTGGATTGCCGACTATAAATTATATGAAACAAGTTTCACGCAAGGTTTTTGTCAGTTTTTTGGGGATCCCCAAGCGTACTGTATTTTAGCTTTACTTCCTAATTATCTGGAACAGAATCATTCATCATTAGTATATATGGTGAAAAGATTGGTGGAATTCAGCGACGATAACCGAAGTGGTTTTTATTTATATAATCATCAGGATTTAGCCGAAACACTTTCTGTTCTTGAAAAAGAGGGAAAGAAAACACTTTTATTTGGTGTAACGTTTGCGTTGCTTGATTTTGCTGAAAAATTTCCGATGAAACTGGAATCGGTACAAATTATCGAAACAGGAGGGATGAAGGGTAGAAGAGCCGAAATGACCCGTGAAGAGCTTCACCGATTGTTAAAAGAGGCATTTAAGACGGATCATATTTTATCGGAATATGGAATGTCAGAACTGTTTTCGCAGGGATGGTTGCTCAAAAACGGGCATTTCCAGATGCCACCTTGGATGAAGATTTTGATTCGGGATATCCATGATCCGCTGGGCTACGTTTCATTTGGTAAAACAGGTGGTGTAAATGTAATAGACTTGGCAAATGTCTATTCCTGTCCGTTTATATCTACTCAGGATCTGGGAAGATTATATGCTCAAAATGAGTTTGAAATTTTGGGAAGGTTTGATGATAGCGATGCTCGTGGCTGTAACTTGATGGTTGTGAGTTGATAGCATTTTTAATTTTCAAATTCTATAATTTGAGTGAATGTTTATTTTTGCAAAATAAAATTTAACGATATGAAAAAAGTAATAATATTTCTGATAGCAATACTTCCGCTATACGTGCTTGCCCAGGATACGGTAAAAACAAACTTAAAGAAAGTCAAAACTTTTGTTCTGCAGGAAGGCGATATTCTTTTTCAGGACTTGGATTGTGGTGACTTCTGTGATGCAGTAGAGACTGTAACCAAAGGAGTGAAAGGTGCCCGTTTTTCGCATGTAGCCTTAGCTGTAAAAGATGAAAACGGGAAAATGGTTGTAATTGAAGCTATTTCAAAAGGAGTTTCAATTACTCCGCTTGATACTTTTTTACACCGAAGTTCTGATAGAAAGGGAAATCCGAAAGTTATTGTAGGTCGGATGATTAAAAAATACGAACATCTTATAGCACCTGCCGTTAAAGAAGCATTTTCCTTGGTTGGAAAACCGTATGATGTTGTTTTTAAGCTTAATAATGATGATTATTATTGCTCTGAGCTTATTCATGAAGTGTATAAACGGGCGAATAATGGGAAAGCGGTATTTGTCACGTACCCCATGACGTTCAAAGATCCTAAAACAAACCAGACATTTGATGCGTGGTATTACTATTTTAGAGATCTGAAACAACCTGTTCCGGAAGGAGAGTTGGGAAATAGTCCGGGAAGTATTTCGTATTCAAATAAAATTGAAATAGTTCATGCATACGGAATTCCATCAGGATGGAGTCCGGCAACTGCTCGAGAAGTTGTTGTAGAAGATGAGGATTAAACATTGAACAAGATTAAAATACATATTGTAGTACTTGCCTTTTTTTCTGGATTTATATTATTCGGATGTGCCAATATTGGTGGGATTAGTGGCGGTGATAAAGATGTTACTCCTCCTAAAATGCTTGGAGGTAAACCCTTGAATAAATCGCTTAATTTCAAAGGAAAAGAGATAGAAATAGAGTTTGATGAATTTTTAGAGCTGAAAGATGTTGATAGACAGTTGGTTATATCACCTCCTGGATTGGAAAAACCGGAAGTGAAATTAAAAGGCAAAAAGGTTCTGGTTAAGTTTAATGAAGATCTTCTTCCAAATACAACCTATACTCTTTATTTTGGCAATGCAATCACCGATTTGAATGAAGGAAACCCTGTTTCTAATTTTGAATACGTGTTTTCAACAGGCTCAACTCTCGATTCTGCTATAATCCAAGGGAAAATAATCGATGCATTTAAGGGCAACGAGGAAAAAGAAGCCTGGGTGTTTTTATATGAAACATCTGTGGATTCTCCTTTGGTTAAGCAAAAACCTTATTTTGTTACAAAATCGAGAGAAGATGGTTCGTTTTTATTCAGCCATTTGCCTCAACGTAAGTTTTTGATGTTTGGATTAAAAGATGTGAATTCCAATTATTTGTATGATGGTCAAGGGGAAGAGGTTGCTTTTTATGACAAAGAAATAATGCCTTCGGAAACCAGACTGGATACCAGCCGTAAGTCAGGAACGGATTATTACTATTTAAAGCTTTTTACTGAGATCGATTCAGTTCAGCAATTACGTTCAACGGCGATGCCCGAACCCGGAAAAATTGTAGTAAGTTTTGCATTTCCGGTAGAAAACCTTAGTTGGGAGTTTATCACACCCAGAATGAAAAAATCGGATTACATTACAGCGTTAAATTCAACCCGCGATTCGCTTACATTCTGGATGAAAAGTGATACCTTATTCAAGGCAAAAATCAAATTTACCGAAAACCGGAAGCTGAATGATACCGCTTCGTTTTCGTATGTATCGAATATTGGTAAAAATCAGAAAAACAAAGCCTTACGATCATTAGACGTTAGTTCTGACCTTCGTTCATCATTCCCCTATTATTTGAAACCTGTAATCAGGTTTAGTCGTCCGGTACGTACGCTTGACACTTTGTGTGTATTACTCCTTGGTGAAAAAGATACCGTGAAAAGCTCACTTGTGTTTTTTGATTCACTAAAACTCAGGGCTGCTTTGGATTATCCGCTGTCCGAAAACAGTACCTATACTATAAAAATTGCAGATTCAGTTGCAACAGATATTTATGGATATAAAAATGATTCAGTTTATTTTCAGTTCCGCACAACCAAAAGTGAAGATTACGGAGCGCTCAGAATGATTATTGTTTCCGATAGTCTTAACTTTCCTTTTTTGATTGAGTTGCAAACAGACAAGGGAACGTCTGTTGAAACAGTTTATGTTGATAAACCACAACAAATCAGTTTTAAATATTTGTTACCGGGAGAGTATTTGTTAAAATGTATTTTTGATAAAAACAGAAACAAGCGTTGGGATTCGGGAGTATTAAGCAAGAAAATACAACCAGAAAGGACGATAATCTATTCTGGTAAGCTGATAATCAGGGCAAATTGGGATTTGGATGAACGTTGGCATATTGAGTAGGGTGAAAAGCAAAAAACCTCTGAGTTCAGCAGAAATTTTAACAGTTTTGAAATATGTAACCCTTTGATATTTGATAAGATATTTTATCAAATTGATTTTGGGGTTACAAAATATTAGGCTACTTTTGTGAACCGATTCACATTGTTCCATAAAAAATAACTAAATATATAATAATATGAAACCCACACACATAGAACATATTGGGATTGCAGTTAAGAATCTCGATGAAGCAATTGCATGGTATGAAAAGGTACTGGGGCTGGAATGCTATGCCGTAGAAGAAGTAAAAGACCAAAAAGTGAAAACTGCATTTTTTATGGTTGGGCAAACGAAGATTGAACTTCTAGAATCAACAGATCCGGAAGGACCTATTGGAAAGTTTATCGAAAAGAAAGGTCCCGGAATTCACCACATGGCGTTTGCGATGGACAATGTTGAACAGGCATTGAATGATGCATCAGAAAATGGAGTTGAGTTAATAGACAAAGCTCCTCGTAAAGGTGCTGAAGGATTGAAAATAGGCTTCTTGCATCCAAAATCGACATTTAGCGTGTTAACTGAATTTTGCGGAAAAGAATAAAAAGAACCCACATAATATCCAATCTTATGGCCATTGAAGATAAAATCAAGGAACTGTTAGCCAAACGTGAACAGGCAAAGCTTGGCGGCGGTCAGAAACGCATTGATTCACAGCATGCAAAAGGGAAATTAACTGCACGTGAAAGAATTGATCTTTTATTAGACGAAGGCAGCTTCGAAGAATTTGATATGTTTGTTACTCACCGTTGTACCGACTTCGGTTTAGAAAATGAGCAATATATGTCCGATGGTGTTGTTACTGGGTACGGTACGATTGATGGACGCTTGGTTTATGTTTTTTCTCAAGATTTTACTGTATTTGGAGGTTCATTATCCGAAAGCTTTGCAAAGAAAATCTGCAAGGTAATGGATATGGCGATGAAAGCAGGTGCACCTGTTATTGGGTTGAATGATTCGGGTGGAGCTCGTATTCAGGAAGGTGTTCAGAGCCTGGCTGGGTATGCCGAAATTTTTGAACGTAATATTCTCGCTTCAGGGGTTATTCCGCAACTTTCTGCAATTTTTGGCCCATGTGCTGGTGGTGCAGTATATTCACCTGCATTAACGGACTTTATCATGATGTCGAAGGAAAACAGCTATATGTTTGTAACTGGTCCGAAAGTTGTTAAAACTGTTACGGGTGAAATTGTGACAGATGAGGAACTTGGGGGCGCAATGGTTCATGCAACCAAATCAGGGGTTACTCATTTCGTGGCTGATACAGAGGAAGAAGGGATCATGTTGCTTCGTAAATTACTGAGCTATTTACCTCAAAATAATCTGGAAGAAGCACCACTAATGCCCTGTGATGATCCGATTGACCGTTTGGATGATAACTTAAATTATATTATTCCTGATAATCCAAATAAACCTTATGATATAAAAGATGTAATTCACTCTTTGGCTGATGATAGTGAATTTTTAGAAGTACATCGTCATTACGCACCAAATCTGGTAGTAGGTTTTGCCCGTTTCAATGGAACATCTGTAGGGATTGTTGCAAACCAGCCAAACTATCTGGCAGGAGTACTCGATATTAATGCTTCACGTAAAGGAGCTCGTTTTGTTCGTTTTTGCGATGCGTTTAATATTCCTATTGTAACATTGGTTGATGTTCCGGGGTTCTTACCCGGTACCTCTCAGGAATACGGCGGAATTATTATTCATGGAGCAAAGTTTTTATTTGCGTACGGTGAAGCGACTGTTCCGAAAGTTACGATTACTTTACGTAAATCATACGGTGGAGCTCATGATGTGATGAGTTGTAAACAATTACGCGGTGATATTAATTATGCGTGGCCATCAGCTGAAATTGCAGTAATGGGCGCAAGTGGTGCTACCGAAGTTTTGTACGGTCGTCAGTTAAAAGATATAGCCGATCCGGAAGAAAAGAAAAAGTTTATTGCAGAAAAAGAAAGCGAATACCGTGAGAAATTTGCGAATCCATATAATGCAGCTAAATACGGATTTATTGATGATGTAATTGAACCTCGGAATACCCGTTTTCGCATTATTCGTGCACTTCAGGCTCTCGCAACAAAAAAGGATACCAATCCTCCCAAAAAGCACACAAATATTCCGCTTTAATATGAATTGAGACTATGAGAATTCGTAAGACAAGAAATTCAAAGAATGCAACTCCTGTATCTGAAGATACTCTATTGGGGAGTACTGTTCCTGAAGAAAATAATGATGCAGATTTTGCTGCAATTGCTTTAGCTTTAAGTATGTACGTACAGGATATTCATGACTATGAACGAGCAGTACTTACAATCCAAAAAGTAATGAGACCTTATTCTCCATGGAGTTCAAAAATATATGGATTAAGGCAAACCCCGTTGCGTATACCTGGATTAAGAACCATAGTGAAAAAATAAAAACATTCGGAACTATGAAAAATTTTAAGTTCAATATAGATTCAAAGCAATATGAGGTTGAGGTAGGTTCTATCGATGATAATGTTGCAAAAGTATATGTTAATGGAAAATTATATACAGTTGAAGTTGATCGTCAGCTAAAAATGACAAAAACTCCAACATTGGTCAGAACACCTGCCATTCCATCTACAGATTCAACTCCATCAACGGCAAAAACAGCAAATCCTAATTTGCCTAAAGGAGCAGGAGTAATAAAAACACCTTTACCGGGAACAATTACCGATATCTTGGTAAGAATTGGGGATAAAGTTTCTACAGGACAGGATATTATTATTTTGGAAGCAATGAAAATGGAAAATTCGATCAAGTCAAGCTTTGAAGGAGTTATTTCCGCCATTCATGTCCAGAAAGGTTCTTCTGTACTCGAAGGAGATATACTTATAGAGATTAAGTAGAAAATTTTAAATAATGTTTAATCAGAACTTGCGATGTTAAATAATCTTCGTCTAAATATAGTAAAATGAGGAAACGGATTTATATTATATGCATTGCTCCTATTTTTCTATGGATTCTATTTTCAACAGGAGTTTTCGCTCAGGGAATAAAAGATACCAGTGTTGCTTCTGTAAAAAATTTGCAGTTTATTCGCAATTATCAGAATGGAATTGTTCCACAATCCATTGTTTATGATGAGAAGAATGAGCTTTTTGCGTTGATTAATCAATCCGAAAATGCAATTGATATTGTGAGTTATACTCAAAATGATTCACTGGTATTTCAAAAACGATTGATAATAGACAATCTTTACAAACGTCACGATATTTCAAAAATTTATCGACCGAAAAGTTTGGCAATTTATGAAGATCATATTCTCTATTTATCTTCAAATTCTGACAGTAGCCGCATCGTGGTAGTTGATTTTTTGGGAGACCTTAAAACGGAAATCGCGATCAGTCAAAAAGCTGAAGGAATTGCGATTAACCCGATTACCAAAGAAGCCTATATCAGCAGTTCAAGTGTGAATGGCTATTCTATCTCTGTGATTGATCTTTCGAAAGGTTTGTTAAGCTTGAAAGCAGCTTCTGTTAAGCATATCAAATATTCAAAACCCAAAGCTGCTGAGGAATTCATAAAATATGATCCCTGGGGGATTGGCATGGCGGTAACTGCAATGTCAATTGTATTTTTTGCATTGCTATTGTTATACCTGATTTTTAAAAATATAGGCAGATTATATATTCGTAAAGCACGTAAACAGGCATTAATTAAAGAAGGAAAACCAGAAGAAGCCAGTGCCTTGGATCAGGAAATTTCGGGCGAGGTTTTTGCGGCAATATCGGCTGCAATTCATGTTTATTCCAGAGATATTCACGATAAAGAGAATACTGTTCTTACGATTAAGCGAGTTTCAAAAACATATTCTCCATGGAGCTCTAAAATATATGGCCTTAATAGTATAAAACGTTAAGTTGTATTATCATGAAGAAGTTTAAATTAACCATTAGGGGGAATCAATACGATGTTGAAATCCTCAATGTAGAAGATAATATCATCCAGCTTGAAGTGAATGGGACACCGTATAATGTAGAAGTTGATAAACAGCTTGAAAAAATCAAAACTCCAAAACTGGTTCGTTCGGTTGCAGTACCGTCAAATGAAAGTACTACTGCAGCTCCCCGTACCAGTAGCCCGACTGCTCCTAAAGGAACAGGTGCGATTAAATCGCCGCTGCCTGGAACTATTATTGATATTCATGTGAGGGTAGGAGATAGAGTAAAAGTGGGGCAAAAACTTATTACTCTTGAAGCTATGAAAATGGAAAATAGTATTGATGCTGACAAAGATGGTGAGATAGCGGAAATTAGAGTTGGGAAGAACGATGCAGTAATGGAAGGCGACATCTTAATGATAATAGGAGAATAATGAGATGGTTGCACTAGTAGAACAGTCCGGAAGCTTTCTTCGTTTTCTTATTGATCATCTCCAGCTTTTTATGGGTTATACAGCCTTTGGTAATTTTACTATCGGTCACATAATTATGATTCTGGTAGGTCTGTTTTTTATTTATCTGGCGATTGCCAAAGATTATGAACCTCTTTTACTGGTTCCTATAGGGTTTGGAATTTTAGTTGGAAATGTACCGTTTTTTCCGGGCTTACAAGTTGGAATTTATGAGGAAGGGAGTGTGATGAGTTATCTCTATTATGGAGTAATTAAAGGTATTTACCCTCCACTGATATTTCTCGGAATTGGTGCTATGACCGATTTTTCGGCACTGATTTCAAACCCAAAATTGATTTTGATTGGTGCTGCTGCTCAATTAGGTATTTTTGGAGCCTATGCCATTGCTTTACTTTTGGGATACTCCCCTATGGAGGCAGGTGCGATCGGAATTATCGGTGGCGCAGATGGCCCTACAGCAATTTTTCTTTCTTCAAAACTGGCTCCTGATCTCATGGGTGCGATTGCAATATCTGCCTATTCGTACATGGCGCTAGTCCCTGTTATTCAACCTCCGATTATGCGTTTGCTAACTACCAGCAAGGAGCGTGTAATCCGTATGAAACCTCCACGTCAGGTATCCCGTTTCGAAAAAATTCTATTTCCAATTGTAGGATTGATGCTCACTACTTTTATTGTTCCCAGTGGCATGCCACTGCTTGGGATGCTTTTTTTTGGTAATTTACTCAAGGAAAGCGGTGTTACTCGTCGTTTGGCAGATACTGCTAAAGGGCCTCTGATTGATATTGTAACGATATTGATTGGATTAACCGTTGGTGCCTCAACTCAGGCTACTACTTTTCTTACCTCCAAGTCAATTGGTATTTTTGCTCTTGGTGCAGTGTCATTTATGATTGCTACTTTCGGAGGGGTTATATTTGTTAAATTTCTCAATCTTTTCCTTAAAGGTGAGAACAAAATTAATCCGTTAATTGGGAATGCCGGTGTTTCTGCCGTTCCCGATAGTGCTCGCGTTTCTCAGGTTGTGGGACTTGAGTATGATAAAACCAATCATCTTTTAATGCATGCAATGGGCCCAAATGTTGCAGGTGTTATCGGCAGTGCAGTAGCTGCCGGGGTTCTTCTGAGTTTCCTCTATTAATTTAAATTAGGTTAATAAATGTAAAAAAAAACCGTCTTAGAAATAAGACGGTTTTTTTTGAATCAGGATTATGTAATTTTACCCAAAAGAAGAAAGAAGATTGAAAAAGCTATTCCTTCTATATTTTGTATGTTTGATCTCAATGCAGTTGTATTCGCAAAACTGTAATTGTAAGTTACTTATACAACCGTATCATCATTATGTGTTGGCTGATACCTGTGGAAATATTCAGCCGGGAGATACAATTTGCTTAAATGCCGGATTAAGAACAAACTTGCGATTGATCAACTTTCAGGGTGATTCTCTAAATCCAATTGTGATAATCAATTGCGGGGGACAATCTGTTTTTCACAGTGATTCTTCGTATGGGTTAAAACTTACAAATTGTAAGTATGTAAAAATCACCGGAAGAGGAGATGCCAGTTATTTGTATGGGATTAAAATTGATAAAACTGCTTCAGGAATGAACGGGATTTCTGTCGATGATTTAAGTTCCAATTGTGAAATTGAATTCTGTGAAATTTCCAATACCGGCTTTGCAGGGATAATGTCGAAGACGGATCCCCGTTGCGATTTATTATCTAACTATGGACACTTTGTTCAGCGTGACGTCAAAATTCATGATAATTATATTCACGATACAGGAGGAGAAGGGATTTATGCGGGACATTCGTTTTATACCGGATATGCAACTACTTGTAACGGACAGCCTGATACGCTTTATCCTCACGAAGTACATGGTTTGAAGATTTACAACAATATATTGGAACAAACCCATTGGGATGCAATTCAGGCGGGTTGTGCTACAAAAGATTGCGAAATCTATAATAACTCAATTTATAACTTCGGAGTTGACGGAACATATGCGCAATGTAATGGAATTCAAATAGGAGGGGGAACAGGCGGAAAATGTTATAATAACCTCGTCAAGAAAGGTTCGGGAAATGGAATTATTATCTTGGGGTTAGGTGGAAATCTTGTTTTTAATAACGTAATCATTGAGCCTGGGATTACGTATCCTCCCAATACGGCAGTTATTAGGAGTCATGGCATTTTTTGTGACGATCGCTCCACTATACCCGGAGAATCTTTTCATATCTGTAATAATACTATTATTCGTCCAAGGGGTTGTGGTATAAAGTTTTATAGTAGTTTGAGTGACTCAAGTTATATTGCAAATAATATTATTATTGCACCCGGAGCATATTGGGGATTAAAAAGTAAGGCCGATCTTAAGGCCTTTATTGATGCTGATACCGTTCTGTTAAGTGTATTTGTGAGAAATAATGTAAAGAAACTAAGTCTGGACTCTCTTTATTTTATAGATACGGTTTACGATAATTATCAACTCACCTCTTTATCTCCAGCCTTAAATGCCGGATTGGATTTGAATTTTCTTGGAATCAATCGTGATTTTGAGAATAATCCACGTCCATGTGGAAACGGCTTTGATGCAGGCGCTTATGAAAGTTGTTTGAATGGAAATGAAGATATTTTTTCATTGTTAACTCCGTATAGAATATATCCTAATCCAAATAATGGGCAGTTTTACGTACAATTACCTTTTGTTTCACTCGAAACAGAAGTTTGCTATTCCCTTATGGATGTAGCGGGAAAAGAGCTTAGGCGAGGGAAAATGAATGCTCAGAGGCTATTTACATTGGAAGGATTGAATGATGGGGTTTATTTCTTACTTTTACAAAGCGAAAAGCAAAGATTTGTTTCTAAATTCATTCTTAAATTGAATTGAAAATCATTAAGATATGTTAATTATAGGGATAGCCGGAGGCTCTGGTTCTGGTAAAACTACGGTTGTAAAAAAGGTGATAAAGAGTCTTCCTAAAGATTCAGTTGCGGTAATTTCACAAGATGCGTATTATAAAGATAACGGACATCTTTCACAGGAAGAAAAATCCAAAATAAACTTTGACCATCCTTCCTCCATCGAATTTAGTCTTCTGGTGAAGCATCTGGATATGTTGAAAGAAGGAAAGGCTATTGATATGCCTATTTATTCCTATCTTACCTGTGCAAGAGCAAAAGAAACCATTCCGATTGCTCCAAAAGATGTTGTGATTGTAGAAGGAATTTTAATTCTGTCCAATCCGCGTATGCGTGATCGTATGGATATCAAGGTATTTGTAGATGCAGATGGTGATGATCGTTTAATGCGTATTATCTGGCGCGATATTGAGGAACGTGGTCGTAATTTTCAACAAGTTTTGGATCATTACGAACATTATGTAAAGCCTATGCATCAGCAGTTTATTGAGCCTAGTAAGCGATATGCTGATATTATTGTCCCGATGGGTGGAAAAAATCAGATAGCGATTGACATTTTAAGTTCCCGTATCAGGATGCAAAATCATAAATAGGAGAGAGAATGTCGCTGTATATGCTGAGTAAAAAACGGTTTGAATTTCCTTCACCCAATCTGGCTGATGAAGATGGATTACTTGCCTTTGGCGGAGATTTAAGTGTTCAACGTCTGGTTTTAGCCTATTCATCCGGTATTTTCCCTTGGTTTTCGGATGGAAGTCCGATTATGTGGTGGTCGCCTGATCCGCGGTTGGTGCTAATTCCGGAAGAATTTAAGCTTTCCGAAAGTTTATTACGTGTCATAAAATCGGGAGAATTTGAAATAACAACGGATACAGCTTTTGCTGAGGTAATAGATGCATGTTCTTCGGTCCCCAGGAAGGATCAGGATGGAACGTGGATTACCGATTCGATGAAAAATGCATACATTCAACTACATAACGAAGGGTATGCACATTCTTTCGAAGTGTGGAAGGATGGGGTTTTATCCGGAGGTTTGTATGGCATTTCGCTCGGAAAAGCTTTTTTTGGAGAATCAATGTTTCACAAAGTAAGCAATGCATCCAAAGTTGCAACCTGGGCATTAGTGCGGTTTTGCCAACGCTATGATTTTAAATTTATTGATGCTCAGGTAACCACAGAACATTTATTGTCGCTGGGAGCAAAAGAGATAAGCCGGGAAGAATACCTCCGGCTCTTATCGGATGCGTTAAATGGAGAAACAATGAAAGGTACCTGGCTCTCTAGTTCCCGAAAGGGATAAGCATGGCTTTGCGGATAGAGTCTTTTTGCGCTTTACTCATTTTGTAATTGTAGTTGAAAAGTGCATTTTCCCAATCACCATACATTGCGTTGGGTAAAACAATATAACGGTTGCCAAACTCTTTTTTGTACTGTTCAGTTAACTTGTCCCTGTTTTCCAGAGTAGCTTTATCATAAGTTCCAATGAAATCAGTAAGATTATCACCTGCGAGCATAATGATGTTGTACTCTTTCATCAGCATCTGTCGGCGTGGCTCTTTACTGCTCGTTTTTTCCTTCAAAATCAAGTGTTTTTTATCAACCATCGGGAAATTTTTGTCTTTCAGGTTTTTAAGGGTAGCCGTTTCGTTTACTTTGTCGCGATTCGAAATATAAAATACTTCAACCCCTTTTGAGGCTGCATAACTTAGAAATTCCTGTGCTCCCGGAAGTGCTTCTGCCTGGGCTTTTTCTGTCCATACGCTCCATGATGCTGAATCCCATTGCTTTTCGCTGAGGATCAGCATTGCTTCATAAGGACTGTTGTCAAGCACGGTTTCATCAATATCTACCACAACTGCTTTTGGTTTTCCATTTTCAATAGCTGGATTTTGAAGCATTTGATCAAGTTGGAAGGTCGCTGTATTATAAGCCTGAATATACAAAGCTTTTAATTCGGCAGCACGTTGCTGATATAAAACAGCCATCAGTAAATGATCGCTGTTTCTTTTTTGTTTCACGGCACATGAGCTCATAATGAGAGCAGCCAGAATTGTGATAGGGATAAATTTATAGATTTTCATTTTGTTAAATTTTAGTAATCACCTCCACCTGTATGACTGTAATTTTCTGATTCGCGTGGAAAATCGAGAGAATAATGCAATCCACGACTTTCATTTCGGGCCATCGCACCTTTTATGATAAGATAACCGTTATTGATCAGATTACGAAGTTCACAAATCTTAACGGTTAAAACCGATTTGTCATAGAGATCTTCTGTTTCTCTGTAGAGTATTTCTAATCGGTCTAAAGCACGTTTTAAACGTAGATTTGAACGAACAATACCTACATAGCTCGACATGATTTGCTGAAGTTCTTTCAGACTTTGAGTAATTAAAACCATTTCTTCGTTCAGTACCATCCCTTCATCGTTCCATTCGGGAATATCGTTGCAAAAGTCAACTTGTTTCAGTTTTGCAAGTGCATCAACACTTGCTCTGTGTGAAAAGACCAATGCTTCAAGCAATGAATTGGAGGCCAGCCTGTTTGCACCATGAAGTCCAGTGCAGGCACATTCGCCGGCAGCATAAAGATTTTGTACAGAACTTCTGCCAAATTCGTCGGTTTTGATACCTCCACAGTTGTAATGTGCTGCTGGAACTACAGGAATCATATCTTTGGTAATGTCAATCCCAATCGAAAGGCATTTTGCATAGATGGTAGGAAAGTGTTTCAGAAGTTCGTTTTTTTCCAGATGACGGCAATCCAGGTAAACATGGTCATCCCCGGAAATCTTCATTTCGCTGTCGATAGCTCGTGCTACAACATCACGAGGAGCCAACTCGAGACGCTTGTCATATTTCTCCATGAATAGCTCACCTTTGCTGTTTTTCAGTCGGGCTCCAAAGCCTCGCATAGCTTCGGTAATCAGAAATGAAGGTTTTTCGCCGGGATTGTAGAGTGAGGTTGGATGAAACTGAATAAATTCCATATTATCAATTCTTCCTTTTGCTCTGTAAACCATGGCAATGCCGTCGCCTGTTGCAACTATCGGATTCGTAGTTGTATTGTAAACATTGCCATTTCCACCCGAAGCAAGCATGGTGAACTTGGCAAGGTAAGTGTCTATTTTATTGTAGAAAGGATTTAAAACGTATGCACCATAACAACGAATATCTTTGGTACGACGATTAACTTCGATTCCCAAATGATGTTGGGTGATTAGATCAACTGTGAAGTGATTTTCCAGTATTTCTATGTTTGGGTGCTTACGGGCGTTTTCCAGCAATGTTCGCTCAATCTCGTCGCCAGTGTTGTCTTTGTGGTGCAGAACTCTGTACTCAGAATGTCCACCCTCCTTTGCCAGATCGTATTGGCCGGAATCATTTTTATCGAAACGAGTACCCCAACTTATGAGCTCTTTTACGCGTTCTGTTGATTCGGTAATGGTAATTCGAACAATTTTTTCATCAGATAAACCATCTCCGGCAATTAAGGTATCCTGAATATGTTTTTGGTAAGTATCCGGAGTGTACATTACGGCAGCAATGCCACCTTGTGCATATTTTGTAGATGATTCTTCTGCTTTTGATTTAGTTACAATACATACTTTACCGTAATCAGCAACTTTCAATGCAAAACTTAAACCAGCAATACCAGATCCAATGACCAGAAAATCTACATGCTTTTTCATGTGTATTAATTTCGGAAGAGCAAAGGTACAGAATTCTACGTGCCTGAGATAAATTCAGCCCGAAAACCTTTCTCTTTCCAAAAGCAAAATCCGGCGTTTTGAAAAAAAGTGCTACCTTTGTTGCCTCGTTGGCCCTATAGTTCAACGGATAGAACGGAAGTTTCCTAAACTTTAAATCCAGGTTCGATTCCTGGTGGGGCTACAGGCGGTCGGATAGAATTTTTCTGTCCGACCGCCTTTTTTAGGTAATATGCAAATTTCAGATAGAAGATGGGTTTTCTTAAACCGGACAATATTTTCTATTGCTCAATAAATAAATGATAAAACTGTCAAAAAATCAGGATTAATTAAAAATAAGAACCTTTCTTTTGATAACCAATGGAAATTAGCCATAAATAGTATTTAGTTATTGTAATGTGTTTTCTTTTTTTAGAAGAGAACTTTATAGCGTAAATATTTTAGAATAATATAGGCAGAATAGAAAGAGAAGTTAAAAATAGTGCATATTGTTAAATTAAAGGGGCGAAAAATGAATTGCGTTCAGTCGGGAAATCGCTACGTTCAGTCGGAAATTCGCTACGCTCACGCCAAATTTGCATACGTTGGGTAAAATATGCTAATATTAAATTATATTTGAGCACAAAAACTAATTACCATGAATTCAAAAGTAATAATCCTCGTATTTATGATTTTATTCCTTGGAACAGGAGTAAGTGTAAAAGCGCAGAGAGTAATTTTAACCGATAGTATCGGAGGTCCGGATGTAAAAGTATTTGTCACCACCGATACCACCATGGCCGATTTATATGTATGTGTAGTTGATTCAATGCATAAAGTGAACAAGGATGGCCAATGGTTTTATGTTCCGCAAACAAACATGGCTGCTTTAAAAATACAGGTATTAACTGCACCTCAAAAAGCCGATTTGATTATCTGTTACGTAACAAATCCAAAGAAAGCCGGATGGATTAATCCAAATAAACGCTTTTTATACCGGAAACGTAACTAATACCGCTTGGAACAGGCCGATCTTCACGTGTTTGACAGGCATTAACACCTCCATCTATCGGTATTTGTACAATTTTTTGCCAAAATAGAAAGAGGCATCCTAAATAAATTAAAAAAGAATATACAAAGATGAATAATTTCTGTAAGGTACTGGGAGTAACGATGATGTTGCTAACCATAGAACTAACTGGTTTTTCACAGGAGAGATCCGTAACCATAGGAAATGACAAAGATAAGACGACGTATTATCCCATTGACCGTAACGCGAATTATTCAAGATGGGAAGGAATCTATACAAGTGAAGAGATAGGCTCTGAAAGTGGGTACTTAAAAACGTTAAAATTCTATTGGTATAATAAGTATGAAAATCATAGCATATCAAATATAAAGGTTTATGTAAAGCAAACTAGTTCAAATGAATTGGTGAGTGACAATACAAATATGGATGGTTATGTATTAGTTTACGAAGGTGATCTATACCACGTTCGGGATAAAGCGATGCTTTCATTTGCGCTACAACATCCTTTTTACTACGAAGGAAAGTCAAATCTACAGATATTAATAGAGCATGGTTATCAGGGAATAAGTGATGATTTCATTAATTGGTATATTTTCGGTACAGAAAAAAACCAGAGTCGTTGGGCCTCAGATACAAAGCAAATGCCGGAATACCTAAATGCGACTAATTACAAGCCAATGTTAACCATGGAGTTAGGTTGTTTATTTGCCAACGCAGGAACTAATCAAAGTTTATGCCTTGGAAAGAGTGTACGATTGGGCGGGGATCCTACGGCAACCGGACAGAATACTGAATTTAGCTACCAATGGAACGGTGAATCATCCGTATTAAGTTCTACAGCAGATGCTAATCCGGTATGTACACCCTCGTCGGAACTGTCCAATTTGACATACACCGTAACAGTTACGAGTAAGCAATGTGAATTGGGAGTGGTGTCAAATCCGGTAACTGTTTTTATATGTAATGATAAGCCTATAATTATGGGAGAAACGAAAATAGCATCAGCTTGCGGAGATAAATATTTTTATGACAGTGGCCATTCGGATGGAGGCTATGCCTACAATGAAGACTATAAACTGACTGTATATTCCTGCGATGATAATCATTATCTAACGGCGTCCGTAAAGGATTTTGAAGTAGATGAGAAAGGGGACTGGTTGAAGGTATATAATGGAGTGAGTGAAAGTGATGAATTAATAGGAACTTATACCGGGACTAAAATTAGTGCTAAGTTTTTTTCAAAAAATAAAAATGAAGCCTTGACCTTCGTTTTTCATTCAGATGGAGAAAATACAGGGAAAGGTTGGAATATCGTCTTTAATCAAGAATTAAAGAGTTGTGATTTAATCAAAGGAACCGCTTCGATAAGTAGCAGTGGCGATTATGTTCATTCGGGAAGTGCAACGATCAACCTGACAGGCTATACCGGAACCTTTGGCGGATGGGAATACTCCTATAACGGGGTTGACTACTTACCCATTGCCAACAGTACCCCAAGCTGGAATACCTTTAACAATACCGTCACCTATTACCGGGCAAAGGTTCTGGACCCTAACGCTACCTGTTATTCGGATGCTGTAAAATACAATACCAGCCGCAACTTTTATATTAACGATAATTCTACCGTGGGCGACCAGTGGTGTACTGCCGTGGGAAACATCAATAACCATGCCTTAAGCCCCGATAAACCAATTACCGGGATAAATCCGTTAATGAATAAATACTCCTTAAACCAGGGAGATACAATTTTTTGGGATGCAGGGACTTATACAGGAAGCAATTTCAACATTAATGACACGATTGTAGGCGACAATTCCTTATGTATATTGGGTGCCGACTCGCTGAAAACGAAGCTGGTCTATTGTGGAGAATTTTTCATTCGTAATACACAAAAGATAGAGCTTAACAGGTTGCATATAGAGCATTCTTCAATTGTTATATCGGAATCAAAGAATATATTGATCCAAAATTGCAGTATAACAGGGGCAAATGCAGCCATTCAGCTTTATAGTGGTTATGTTAAAGCAGAATATATTACGATCCGGAACAATTACTTTGAACCAATATTTTATACAGCTATAGAAAATCCCGGGCAGGTAATGTCAGATATCACCATAGAATCAAATGTATTTATCAATAATGGTGAGTATCCTTCCATTATTTATTATGGGATATATCTGATGAGTATGGAAACTGGTAATGATCAGAAAAACATAAGAATCCGGCATAATTATTTCAAAAACTTTGCTATTCCAATATACTATGAACCTGTTGGAGATGGTATTTATTCCGGCATAGAAATCAAAAACAACTGGATAGAAAACCAATACAGTTTTACCGATTTAAATGCAGGCATTCAGTTGATGAATATAAAATCGTCATCAGCCTCTCCGACGATTGTGGAAGGAAACCGTATCCGGGGTTACCAGTATTCTGTGTATTCGGATGGGCTAGAAAATGCCCGGTTAAACTCGAATTTTTTAAGCTTATCCAAAACAGGATTATTCTCGGCAGGAAACAAACAAGTATCGATTCTGAACAATTCATTTTCAAATACCCTGAGCAATATCGATTTTGGAACCGGGAATAATACCGGGATAAAAGTCTTAAACAATATTTTCTCGATAGAATCCGATTCAATACAGTCAGACACCGGGACTTGCATCATAATAGGAAGGTTAGACACACTGACCGAATGCAATTACAACCTGTACTACGGAACCGGTACCGCCCGGATTGCCAAGTACAACGGATCAATCATAAGCTCGCTCGAAAGCTGGAAGCGACAGAATCATAGCCTGTCGGGTGGAGACGAGAACTCATTATTCGGAAACCCCGGATTTATCGATGCATCTGTAGGTGATTTATCAATTTGCGACAATTCTGTGGCCTACTTGAAAGGGGCCAATATTTTCGAATCGATCAACGATATTAACAGGGTTGCAGCGCATAGTCCTTTTTCCATAGGAGCACATCTCAATTTTATTCCTACAGTCAAAAATGGACCTTATGCCGGATTAATGCGGAAACCGGACGGAGGATACCATTACTCTTCAGGCTTATACCTGCAAATAAAATACACCGAAGAGTATAACCCCGGAACAAATGCGAAACTAAAATTCAGGGTTTTTGACCAGAATCATGAGGAGATTTTTGTTTCCACGTGGAATCAGCCCTATACCGGCATAAAGTATGGCGATAACTATATTTCTATTTATAAAACGGGCTGTGAAAATGATCATGCCAAATATCTTGCAGATGGCTACTACCTGCTGGAAGTCACCAATGACAAGAATGAAAAATGGTATTTGCGCTTCTATTCAAAATTAAAGCTCGTAGAATCTGATATGGTTACCGCTTATCCATGTCCTGCGTCAGCTCATATTGTTCCGGTCGCAATAGGACCTGTATTAATGCCATAAAACAACAGAACACATAACTATTCGCATACAAAAGACTTTTAAAAAGAATAAAAAGAACGAGAATAAAATACCATGAACAAAACCAGAACACTCCTGATCTATTTAGCCGCGACACTTTTGCTTTCGGTAATCCTCAGCACAGGGATAAACCATCTTCTTGCTCCCTCTTCCAAAGTTCACTTCATCGATCTTGAAAAAGTATATAAGGAATTTAAGATGAAGGGGGATATGGAAAAAGAGGCAGAAGGACTACTGAAAGAGCGGCAACTTTTGCTCGACAGTCTGGTTACGGATCTTCAATCGCGTGAGCAGGTGATCAAAAGTGGGGCTTCCCCGGCAGAGAAAGCCGGTTTTGAACGTGATAAGGCTGAATATTTTCGTAAACAGGAGTACTTCCAGAACAGCGGACAGCAGATTATTCAGGAATTCAACAAAAAGCTATGGGCTGAGATTCAGAAACAAGCCGAAGGATTTGCCCGCGAAAACGGGATAAAAATGATACTGGGCAAAGGCAGTGACCAGGCTTTTGTTTATGGAAGTGAAAAGGTTGATTGCACATTAACATTTATCGAATATCTCAACAAAGAGTATGCTGGTAAAAAAAAATAAACATTGGAGAGTTCTTGCTTTGCTGTCATTGCTCCTGGCTATGGCAGGGTGCAATTCCGGCGGGTTAACCGTGGAGCAATACCTTGCATGGTTTGGAAGGAAGGCTTGTCCGCTGAACAAGACTCAGGAAGTCAGGGGATACAAATACGAACTGCATTATGTAACGCCCGACTTTATGGCATTGAAAGAAATTCCCAGGGAACAGTTAACACGAAGCGTGCTCAGGAAGGACTTAAAAGAAAGAGAAGGTCTTTACTACTTCCTGCTTCGCATCACCCCTGCTGCCGAAAAGCTCAGCGAGCTAAAGTACCGGGAATCAGCAGAAATAAGCTGGTTCAGTTTCGGATCACAGCAAACCACGATGATGATTGCTGGCCGGGATACGATGGCGTGTAAAATGATCCAGTTTGAACCTTCCATGGGTATACTGCCCTATCAAAGCTTTAGCATCGGGATAGCCAAACCGGCTGACAGTCCAAACCCGGACAAAGACCTGGTCGTGGAGTTTTACGACAAGGTCAACACAGGTGAAGTTATTCGATTCAAATACAACGAAGAAGATTTTAAAAAAATACCTCAATATAAACTGCAGTAAACATGATTAGTTATATCCGCAAAAGCCGTTGGGCTAAGGTAGTAAGCTTAACACTTGCATTCAGTTTTGTAAGCGAAGTAATATTCCCCACCGTGGCATTAGCCTTAACCGGGGGACCCAGTCAGCCGGAGGTAGAAAGCTTTGCCCCCATTGAAGCCACTGACATGGTCGATTTGTTCTCGGGCGATTTTAAGTACAACATCCCTCTGCTGGATGTGGACGGATACCCCATAAACCTGAACTACAACTCAAACATCACCATGGATCAGGAAGCCAGTTGGGTGGGACTCGGTTGGAACTTAAACCCCGGTGTCATTAACCGTTCCATGAGAGGATTACCCGATGAGTTCTGCGGAGATTTGGTTACCAAAGAGTTTAATATTGCAAAAGATGAAACCTATGGGGTTACATTAGGAGTAGGTGATATTGAAATATTTGGAGTGAATGGATTAGATATATCTGTCAATTTAGGGGTAAAATGGAATTCGATACAGGGAATGGGAATTGATTTTTCAGTAGCTCCAACAATTTCGTTAGGGGAATTAGCACAATGGTCAAATAATAAAATTAATAGCTCAGAAATGAGCAAGGCTAAGAAAGCCAAATACGGAAATATTTGCAAGCGAATAAAAAAATATTCTGAATTAGTAGGACGTATAAATAGTTCAGATGCCATGAAATGGGCAACAGGAGGAGCTCCATTTCTTAGAGAATTAGAATTAGGCCCTACAATGAATAGTATTTGTAGAAATCCGATTAGTTACATTAAATATGGGGTTTTGAATAAGACCCCGACATTTACACCAGAAGTACAATCTTCATTAAAAAATTCTTCAGAAACATATAACGGGAAAGTAGGAGGTAGTATTATTGGGATAGACGGGAATGTTTCATTTACAGGATATCATTCGAAACATGAAACAATAAAAGCACCGGCAAAGGTTCCGGCGTATGGCTATATGAATACGGATCAGGGTATGAAAGGTGATGCGTGTTCATTGTTAGATTTTAACCGGGAAAATGATGGATCTTTTTCAGAAAACTTAGCCTACCTGCCTCTTACAAATTACACGTATGATTCATATTCAATACTTGGGCAAGGCTTAACAGGGTCTTTCAGAGCACACAGGGGTGCGGTAGATGTATTATTTGATCAGGTAAAATACAATTTAGGAGAATCGGATTACCTGGGTGCGGAAGTTGCTCCTGGCAATATAATTCATGTTGGTGTGGATAAAAGCTCTAATAATGTGTACGGGGTTTCCGGATTATGGGTTGACAATAATTACGCTTTACCTGCATTGGTAAAAAATTATTACGGGCAAAGCAAAGATTTTGAAAAAGCCTATTTCAAGGAAGCTGGGGAAATGAATGTAGAAGAAAATACAAGTTCAGGAGATTTTTACCAAAAGATAGGAAAAAACAGTGCTACTAAATTACAGTTGGTGAGTTTGGTAGGAGGCAGTCTGATGAGTAATCTTGATCATTATTCTCCGGGAAGTAGTACTTCGGAAGGGTTCAACAAGTCAATACAACGCGAAAGGCGGGCAAAGAGATTAACCAATATCTCTTATTTAAGTCCGAAGGAAGCATCGGTAATAGGGATAAATAAAGAAATTCTGGATTATCCGTTTCTGACTACAGGCACAAATGCTGTTACCAGTAATGGAAACGATGGTTCTGTTAATCGAACACCAAGAACTCAAAAGCCAAACAATCATGTTTCGGAAATTTCCGTAACGAAGTCTGATGGAAACCGTTATATTTATGGAATTCCCGCGTACAATAATAAACAGGTAGAATCCAGTTTTAGTGTAGGTTTGGTGTGTTGTAATCAACCGTTAGATAAAGGAATGGTAATGTATAATCCCCAGGACGATTCTTATGAAAATGGAAATGGGAAAGATCATTTTTATAGCAAAACAACGTTGCCACCTTATCCGCATTCTTATTTATTAACGGCAGTACTATCCCCGGATTACATTGATTTAACCGGAGATGGCCCTACCGAGGATGATTTGGGAAATTATGTAAAATACAACTATTCCAAGTTGTCCAAAAATTATAATTGGCGAAGCCCGCTCTCATCATCGGCCAATATGGCTTCATATTCCAAAGGGCAAAATCATACAAGCTCAGACGACAGAGGCAGCTATACCTACGGGGAAAAAGAAGTTTGGTATTTACAATCAATAGAAACAAAAAACCAGATAGCAGAATTTTACTTATCCGACCGGAAAGATGGTTGTGGCGTAAAGAATTCTTTAGGTGAAATAGACTACAATGGAACAATAAGCCCACGCTTAAAACAGCTTGATAAAATCAGTCTATACTCAAAAAGAGATCGGAAACTGGAAGAAACAGATCTTCAGCATAAAGCAGTTCCGATTAAAGAGGTTCATTTTGTATATACAAACTCCCTTTGTAAAAACATTCCCAATAGTATAACAATGGTGAATCCTAATTCTTATACAGCAAAGGAAAAGGGAAAGCTTACCTTAACACAAGTATATTTTACCTATGGAAATTCAAATAAAGGGAAATTCAATTCTTATAAATTTGATTATAATGAAAACGATCCAGAATGCAACCCCGATTACAACAATAAAGCGTATGACCGTTGGGGAAATTATATGCCTTTGAATCAAAGTAAAATTTCCGGGTTTACTGCTATAGATTGTCCTTATGTGAATCAATCAAAAGTAAGTGGCAGCTCAGGTGAATATCTGGTAGATAAATGGTCGTCGGTATGGTCGTTACGGAAAATAGAGCTGCCATCCGGGGGCGAAATAAACGTTAAATATGAGGCTGATGATTACGCGTATGTTCAGGATAAACGTGCCACAGAAATGTATGAAATTGCAGGGGTTACATATAATTCAGATCCCAACCCTATAGGTAAGGCAACCTTGCATGATAAGAGCCGTTATGCAAGTTGTTCAACCCATCTGCAGGTTTATTTCAAATTAAATGATCAGGCGCAAAACAGCACGTATAGCAATGATGAATTAAAAAGTCTATATTTTAACGGGTTAGACGATCTTTACTTTAGCTGT
Source organism: Bacteroidales bacterium (assembly GCA_963667975.1). Classification (GTDB taxonomy): domain Bacteria; phylum Bacteroidota; class Bacteroidia; order Bacteroidales. The sequence continues at coordinate 477,686 of OY764079.1, read as the reverse complement.
TCGATGAAATTAGATAAGCATAACGGGAATGATGTTTTTGAACAAGTTAATGGGTATGCTCAAATTAGTCGAAAGGAAATTCAGACAATAGGTTCTGTTAAATATGGAGTTTTGACACTGACGGATGTTCGCATCAATAATGAGAAAGGCGGATGCACCGATTATACAAACCCGTTTACAAAGGCAGGAATTAATTATTGCTTAAATAATGCGCCTTATATTGTAAGTGAAGATGATTATCCCGAAGATTCCTATAGTTCTGCAACCATGGATATTGATAATTTGATTTCAGAATTTACAAATATCATAAGCCTGTTTAAGGGGAATGAGGATAAAATGGAGGAGATGATCATAAATGATCGATGTAACAGCATTCAATTAACGAAATCGTGGATAAAAGTAAACAATCCGTTCTATTGCAAAAAGGGAGGCGGATCAAGAGTAAAAGAGATTCGGATTTCGGACAACTGGACTGTAGAAACTTCAGAGTACGGTCAGCAATACAGTTATACAACGGAAGAAATCATTAACGGAAAACAAACAGTGATAAGTAGTGGCGTTGCTGCGAACGAGCCAGGAATAGGAGGCGATGAAAATGTATTAAAAACGGCACTTTGCAAAAGTGGGGATAAAAAATACCTTTCATGGGAAGAACGCGGGTACATAGAAGGGCCAATCGGTGAATCTTTTTATCCGGGAGCAGGTGTGGGATATAGTAAGATAACTGTGAAAAACCTGGAACGTAAGGATGGTACAAAAACACTGACAAAACACGCAACAGGAAAAGTAGTTCATGAGTTTTTTACAGCCAAAGATTTTCCGGTAAAAATAGGCGTAACCCCGTTAGATGTAATGCCAACCGTTGTGGAATCATCCAAAATCTTCTATTCTACAGATATAAAACGAATGGTTGTATCTCAGGGCTATGTCATAGAATGTAATGATATGCATGGAAAGCAAAAATCAGTGGCCTACTATCCCGAAGGGGCGGAAACTCCTATCTCAGGAGAAAAATATTTTTACCAGGTGAATAGTGAAGACCAAAAACTTTTGGATAATACGGTAGATTTTATCAAAAAGGATGGTTCTGTTGAAAAGGGATTATTGGGTGTGGATCTCGATTTTGTAACCGATTTCAGGAATAGCTTTACCAGCTCTTCAAATTCTAAACTAAAGGTAAATACTGCAACATTCATTGTATTTATCCCAATCCCGATTCCAACAGCATTTGGATCAGGAAGTTATATGGAAAGAGCATTTAAAACTTCTTCGGTAACCAAGGTAATAACCCGGAAAGGGGTTTTAAAAGAGGTTCAGAAATTTGATGCATCTTCCTATATAAGCTCTAAAAACCTTGCATATGATTATGAAACGGGAGAAGTCTTGGCAACCCAAACAAATAATGAGTTTGACGATCCTCAATACTCGTTTAATTATCCTGCACACTGGGCATATAACCAGATGGGACTGGCGTATAAAAATACATTGCTAAGCTTCAAAAAGGTTGATATTAGTAATGGCATCTGGAACTATGCACCATTAAGTATAAGCACTGATGAAGCACAGCGTTTCTTTGTAACAGGCGATGAAGTATTGATGATCCCCAAAACAGGAAGTCCGATCCAGGCATGGATTTTAGATATAGACCGATTGCAAAGTCGTGTTTCATTGATTAACAAGGCTGGTGCAAAAATTTCTACGATGACTGATGCGGAAATCAAGATCATGCGTTCGGGCCGGAAAAACCTTGCAACGACAAGCATTGGTTCGATCACTTCCCTCAATAATCCGATTGTGAACAATAATACCACTTTACGGATTGATGCGAATACCAGGGTACTTACAGCTTCTGCAGCGGAGTATAATAACGTGCGTAAAATGTTCTGTTCCGAAAAAGGTACAGATCCGACATGTACAAAACTGATTTCTTCCGGTTTTAGCAATCTGATATTCTTCCTGAATAAAATGATTGAAAAAAATGCACTGGAGGGTACCGGAATTTTGCTGAATCAAAATAATTATGCTTCAATTTTTAATTCCAGTATAAAAGCAGAATTAGAATTGTCTAATGCTACAACATATACGGGAGTTATCAATGAACCGAATGTTAATATTTTATTGAATGATAATGCAGGAACTCCTAAATCAATAGAGCTTTCGTTTACATTAGCCTCATCTTTTGATAAGATTGTGAAATTTTCGAATTTACGACAAGTAAGCTCCTCATGTGATGCAAAGAGGTGGATGATCGACGTAGAATGCCTTGATAAATACGGGAATACATTTACTACAACAGCAAGCGGATTTTCCACGGTAACAGTAAATAATACTGTGTTAACCGGAAATAGTGCAGATCCACTGTATGTGTTTAATTCTTATCCACCTTGCAATTCGGTAGGTTGCAGAATTCCGATGAATCCTTATACAAATGGAATGTTCGGGCATTGGTATCCGTATATCAATTATGCATTTTTATCGAAGAGAGTACAAAACCATATATCCGGTAGTTCCGCTGTTGATACCCGAAAAGACGGTTACCTGGAAAACTTTTTCCCGTTCTGGCAATTGAATTCAGGTAAAGATTTATTAAAAAATCCGGGCCCGGGAGGAGCTGAAAAATGGGTAAAACAAAGTACGGTAACCATTGTAGATCCTCAGGGTGCTGAAGTGGAAAATAAGGATGCTTTGAATATTTATTCAGCAGCAATATTTGGATTTAATAGTAAGCTGGCGATTGCAATTGCAAAAAATGCCCGAAAGAACGAGATTGGTTATGAAAGTTTTGAAGATAAAGAGGTAACAAACTCATGCAATTCGGAGCAAACAATGTTCCGGTATTTATCTGCTGGTCAGTTAAATACAAATTACAGCCATACAGGAAGATATAGCTTAAAGCTTGCAAATGGTAACAATATAACATATTATGGAAATACGAATCAAATAAATACAGAGATAAAACCTTCTGTTGACTATCTGAATACAACGGATAATATATTGAAAGATGAGTATGTATATAATTGTGAGGATTGTATGAAAACATTCTCGCTGAAATCAGATGAAACAAACAGCTTGAAATATGTATTGTCATTCTGGGTTAAGGATGAAGGCTATAACCCGAATAACCCGTTGACTCCCGTTATTGTTGAAGCAAAAGTAGGAGGCGTAACCGTGAATTCAACTCCTGTAATTTCAGCTCCGATTGAAGGGTGGCAAAAAGTAGAAACAATTGTAACGATGCCGCCAACGGCAAATAGTTCGAATTTTGATATAACCATCAGACCTGCTCTGTCATCTTCAATTTATGTAGATGATATCCGAATCCATCCGTTCAATGCGTCCATGAAATCGTATGTTTACAATGACATCACGCTGAAACTGATGGCCGAGCTGGATGAAAATAACTATGCAACTTTTTATGAATATGATGAAGAAGGTGCATTGTCCCGGATTAAAAAGGAAACCGAAAAGGGCGTATTTACCATCAAGGAAATACGAAAGAGTTTCAAAAAGAAAGATCTGACTTCTAACTAGAAAAAGCGACGACAATGATCAAAACATTCATCATATCTATTGTTATCCTGGTTTCGGGAGTTTGGGTTAATGCTCAGAATCTGGCTACCGACATGGGTAAAGCAAACCAAATATTGCGGAACACATCCGTTTTTTCAATCGAATTCCGGTATAATTACTATACCGGAAGTGTGAATGAAAAACCGGTCTATAGCGTGATAAATCAGGCGTACCGCTACAATAACAGGTTCAGTCTGGAAATAGAAAACAAGGAGTTAGTCTATCAGGATAGCCTGTTGTTAACCAAAGATAACGACAACGGAGTATTTGTGCTCGAAAATGCAAAAAATCCGATTAACGAAATGCTCTCACCGCAAAATCTTGTAAGTGCAATGAAAAATTTCAAATACACGTATAAGGTGAAAGATGGGAAAAAAATTTACCGGATTGCATACCCGAAAGCCAATGCCGAGAGGGTGAAAGAGGTGATTGTAATTTTAAATGCAAAGGATTGCTTTTTCGAAAGAGCACAGATAATCTTTAATTCATCCATCGGGACATATAGCGCGGGGAGTAATAGCAGCGTGAATTATTCTATCATGGAGATACGATATTCCAACTTTAAGAAAAATGATGCGCTTGCCGATAGTAAGACCCAGATATTTAAATATATCCGTTTTGAAAAAGGAAAAGCTGTTGCACAGCCAAAATATAGCAGATATGCTATTTCAGATATCAGGAAAAAAAATAAATCAAGATAACCTAAAAAGACCCATGAATATGAAAAGGCTAATCTTCATTTTGCTCATAATTGTAACAGGCATAACCACTGTTTTTGCAGGTAACGAAACCGTTTACAATGCAATAAGAGTTAAAGATTTAATCTTGAACGGAAGTAATTTTGGGATTGCGGATAATAAAGCAACGCAGCCCGTTACTTTTCAAAACAAGGAAACGGAAGGTCGGGTTATTTTAAAATTTAATGAAGCCACTAACCTTAAGTTGGTGAGTAACAGTAACGATTATAGTATTAAAATAACATACGATATTGTAAATATCATTACTGCATCAGGTGCTAGTGCAAGTAATCAGGTAGGGAATATATTGGAAATACGGAACAAATCTGTGGAAACAGAAATCAATAAAGGGATTAATCTGTATAAATTTAAGGATGTAAAATCGTTCGCGATAAAAGTAACAGAAATAAAAGTTACGATTGATGATAATATACCCTTGGTGGTACAACCCGCTCAGGTGGACGAAAATATTATGCTGGAGCTTCAGATAACAGCCGATCGTAATTACGACGCAAACAACATTAACCAGCAGGTATGGAATATCAATAACCGTCAGCTCGATTTAAACGGGGATGGCGACAAGGATGAAATAGAGATCTACTGGAATTTTAAACCCGGGTACGAAGAATATGAACTGGAATGGGTCTTTGTAAATGATTATTCTTCAACTTCGTTGGTCTCCTTTCTGCCTGCAAATCAGGTATTCTTCGATTTTCGGAATAATGCCACCAAGGTAAGAATCTCCGAAAATTTTTACCGCTTACCCCTGGTATTCGACAGAGGGTATTTGATTTACCGTGTAAGAGGTGTTCATAAAACCGGAACAGGTTTTGTAAACGAAGCATTCTCTAACTGGTCGGCCTATGCCGAAAAAGGAAACGTGTATGATTTAAAGTATATGACAGTTCCGGTAATAAACGTAAAAACACCATATCCGGATGTTAATTTCGCATACGTCAATCCATTTGAAAAAGAGATTAACTGGCAGTTTATTGCTACCTATGCCGAAGGAGGATTGAATAAATCGTTGGTAAACTTTATGGACGGAACGATGCGAAGCCGCCAGAATGTAACCAAAAATAATTCGGATAAGGAAGTTTTGGTCAGTGAAAAAATTTATGATTACCAGGGAAGAGCAGCCGTTGAAATTTTACCTTCGCCGGCACCAATTCCCGACCAGACAAAAGAGAATGCCATCTCTTACTTCGAGCGGTTTAACAAGAGTAGTAGTGTTACCCCGGCCAAGGCATACTCCAAGGACGACTTTGACTGGGATCAGGGAAGCTGTAGTATTGATGTAAAACCATTATCGTTGCTATCGGGCACAGGTTTGTATTACTCGATAAACAACCCCGATAAAAAAGGATTTAATGCCTATTTGCCCGATGCGAATGGCTATGCCTTTATTCAGACAGAATATACCAACGATAATACCGGGCGCGTAAAACGTAAAAGCAATGTTGGAGAGATATTCCAGTTTACAAGTACCGGAAAATTTACAGAATATCTATACTCCCAGCCCGAACAATTTCAGCTTAACCGCTTATTCGGAAGCAACGTGGGGTATAAGGAACATTACAAACGAAACATCGTGATTGATCCAAACGGGCAGGCGAGTGTTTCCTATTTAAACCTGTCGGGAAAAGTTGTGGCAACCGCGTTGGAAGGGGAAAGCCCGAACAATCTGGTTCCCTTAGCTTCGAATACAATTCAGGCCGGGAGTGCATCTAATTTGTTGAAATCAAATAATTTAATTTCTGATGACTACTCTGCTATTTCTTTTACAAAGGCTACATCGGTAACCCAGAATAGCGAGGCGTATAACCTGGAATATGAAATTAAAAAAATTCCGACGTATAAAGATATCTGTATGCCCGACAATTTCTGTTACGAATGTGCGTATGATATCTTACTGGAGTTGAAAAATACCGATTGTAATACAGAAATATATAAATTTCCGGGAGCAGGCCAGGTAAGCGATGTAGGGGCCTATAATCTGAATGCATGTTCATTAGATCAGAATTATAAAATTACTCCGGATGCGTTGCCTTTCACCTTAACCAAAGGAAGCTACATGCTTCGGAAAACACTTTCGATTGACGAGGAAATTTTGGAACAATATGCTACAGAATACGCAGTAGCCGATAAAACCAAAAATTTGTGTTACGAACCGTTTGTAACAGGAGATGTATATTCACGTGGATGTGATTATACCTGCGAAAAATGTAAAGAAGATCTTGGAACTGATTTTGCAAACTTCAAAACGAAATATGCATCACTTTTCCCGGGAATGGATGATGCAGGATTGCAAAGCATCTACGATGAAAAAGCAAAAGTATGCGATCGTATATGCAACAGCAAGAGCATTTGCGATATAACCTATGATATGATGCTGGACGATGTATCGCTCAACGGACAATACGGGAAAGTGTTCGATATGACGAGATTGCCCGGTGGCGACCCTATTAGTCCCGAAGTATCCGCGATATCCGTTTTCAACGATCAGAATAAACTTCCTAAAAAAACAACGTATGATCCAAACTGGAGACATCCTGTTTTAAATGGTACTCCGGTTCATTATACCGATGTTCAGGGAAATAATGTGCTCGTGAATATTTCAAGCGGGCTGGTAGAATATGTGGCCAGTGCAACAATTGTTACAGATGCAAACGGAAACCCATGCGTATATCCGGAAGACTTACTACACTTTAAAGACTTTTACAATATATGGCAGCCGCATTGGGCAAAGCTTCTTGTTGAATACCATCCCGAATACTGCTATTACACCTGGTGTAAGGACAATACCGACAGTAAAAAAGATATGGGTGCCGGGTATGCCCTTCCTCTTACCAGCAATGGTTTTGATGATTATCTTACGGACCTTACATACGCCTATAAAGACAATACCAGCGAAATAATAACCAAGCTTAACGCGTCAAACCTACTGGGTACCAGTAGTCAATCAGATGCGGATAGATTAAAAGCGATAATGCTTAACGATCCCTTTTTCAAAGACAATACAACTGTTTGTGCAAATAAATTAACATCCTTAGGTTATAATGCGGATGCAGTGCTGACAAAACAGCAGTTAATGATCGAGTTCATGAAAAACTACAGGGCAAATGGCGTGAAAAGCGGTAAATCAATCGATGTAATGGCGTGGAACACCAATAATTGTGTGAATGCCTATTACCCTGATTTTCCCGCGAATATGTGTTTGCCTCCCTCCGTTTTTTACGATCCCGCGAATAATGGACGGATCAATACCAGCTCTGTAATTTCCTATATAAATTATTACCTGCATTGCAAGAACATGGTAAAGGATGTGTTTGCCGATTGTTACGCCTTAACCAATTGTGGTTGTTACAACGAGTGTATCGGGAAGAAAAACTTTAACCCTTTTACTTACGGGATGATCCCGCCTTTACAACCTAAGTTTGTAAAAGTATATATCCCGGGTGGTCTTTTTGGTGCATTTGGACATACGGTATATAGACCTATCTATACACAAGCGATGATCTCGGGTTATATCAACGGCTTAGGAAAACCTTATTTTAACGACGATTGCCAACCTTGCTCCCGCAAAAATAAAAACTTCTTTATGAATGAGAATGTTCAAAAGAGGTTTCTCAAAAACGGGTTTATGCAAGATGAAATCCCCGGTGGAACTTCCGGTACTGCTGCCGAAGAAAAAGCCAAGGCAAATGCTGATTATAACTTTTTCCTTGCTTCCGGCCAGTGCCCTTTCGACAAACAACTTGAAAATTTCCTTAACGGGAAAGCACAGCCTACATCGATAAATGGAAATTTAACGAGTTCTATTAGCGGAACCGTTAATTTAACCAGTCTTGCCGCGTTTACAAAGGATATGTATGACGCGATGCTTGGGGAAAAAACCCAGTTAAGTGAAATAGAGTTTGCGTACTCAACCGTTACCAATGGCTGGGCCTTTACAATAATCAACAAATCAGAATCTCCATATTTTTCGAAAACCATTACCCTTTATAAACCGGTGAATCTCCCAACCACGTTCGATATTACCCAGGTTAAAAAAGTGACAGGCTTACGTTATTTAAATACAAATACAACAAACGGATTGCATACCTTTACCGTGTTCCTTTCGGTAATGGAAAATGGGGTGATGAAAGATTACTCCTTCACCGGAACTACTGATTTCGCGATTGGGCAATGCTATTCCACGATTGCCAGCGAAAATTGCTATATTTCCGATCAGGCAGTTGATGCCGTGAAAGTTGCAGAATTAATGTGCAACGTTCAGGCCAACTCTGTACAAGGGATAGCTTCTTCAACCCTGACAAGTGGATATCATCCAGTGCCTGATTTGGCTCTCCCCGATTGTCATCCTGCTTCTTTCGACCTCTGGTTTGGCCAGCAAAAAGATGATAATTCTTCAACTTACCTGCAATGGAAAAGAGAACTTTTATCCAGCAATGTAATTAAGTTTAGTGTTAAAAGAGATTTTAACACAACAACTTCTGTTGAATTGGAGATTACAATTGCCTCGACAACACTTGATTTTTCTACACCCGATAATATGTATTTGTTCAAGAATTTCAAAAAAACAGGAAATAATTCATATGCTGTGGATGTATATTATGCAAATGCCTCATCAGGAACCGTTTCTGCTTCAAACGTATGTAATGTTACGATAGCATTAATTTCGACGCCTAATACTGTCTTTCCCACAAATTATACTACCTATAATGCAACGTCTAACAATTATGATTATTTTCTTAATGAATGTGTTGCTCCCGAGGCAAACAGTTGCTCGCAGCAGGTCTTTAAAAACCCTAAGCAGGTGCTCAATGTATTAAAAAGGCTTAAAGAAATTGGGAAACTTTCTACCCCGGCAGGAACTCCCTTTGCATTAATTCCGGGTCACGTGTTCACGCAGGAACTCCGTAATGCACTTGATGGTGTGCAGGATATCGAAAAAGTATATTGGGAAGGATCCCAAACCGGGAACCAAACAACCGGATATACCTTTAGCGGTCGTATTTACTACGGTACAGGAACCACGGGCATGCCACAGGAGGATCTGTTGAAACTCGAAATACAATCAACGGCTGATATTTTAACGGCAGATTTTACAGCCGCTGCCCTGGTTGCCGATCCCGCGATCGAGGGCGATGCTACCTATAATTTCCTGATTTCGGCCGGTACTGTTACCATGAAAGGGAAAAGCAACCTGCAAATGAAAAACTGCGTGCTCTGTATCCCTGATCCAAACGTGGTAAACTACCAAACCAAACATAAACAAACCTTCGAATATGGAGCAACGTTTACAACAGGGGCTTTAAAAGCTACGGCTGTTCCTGCCAACGGGGAGTACAATATTATGTCGCCTGCCGATTTCACAGGTGAAGGAACAGGCTCCTGCTTTATTGTCGCGAACAATAATCCCCCGGTAATGGTATATAAGCACGATGCAACAGAAAAGGTGCTTTGGAAATACACAACTACGATTAAACCAGGTGCGAAATACAAATTTATGGCGGATATAGCCAGATGCGAATCTTCCGATATTCCGGTTATTCTGAAAATAAACGGAACTCCCTATCCCATTACATTAAACAATGCCAGCGGGGTATGGAATACCTTTTCGTATAATCAGAATCTAGGTTCGAATAATTACTGGATAGCTCCTCCTTCAGCCAATCCATATCAAGTTGATTTTGAAATAGTAGTAACAAATGCAGTTAAGGCAGGACAGTTTATCTTCCTCGACAATATTGTGATACAGGAAGAACGTAAGTGCGTACCCGATAACTTTACCGTGATTCCTTTCACCCCGAAACCATTCCCTTGCGATTCGTTGCTCTCGGGTTTCGCGGCACACAGTGCCTACACCCAAAACAACCAGTTGCTGGCACAATTGAAAGAAGAATTCAAAAAAGCCTACCGCAAACGTTGCCTCGAAGCACTCAATACTCCCGAGTTTGAAGAAATGCTGAAGTTTTACACCAAAACCCCCGCTACAGAATATCAATACACCCTGTATTACTATGATCAGGCCGGGAACCTGGTGCAAACCGTTCCGCCACAAGGCGCAACTCCGCTTACTTCCACTTCCGAAATTGACGATGCCGACGCGAAACGAACCAGTGGTATGGTGGAAGGGCCCAATCATAATTTGCCCACTACCTATAGCTATAACTCGCTAAACCAGGTGGTAGAACAAACCACCCCCGATGCAGGCCTCAGTCATTTCTGGTACGATGAACTCGGGCGGGTGGTGTTTTCACAAAATGCCAAACAGCAAACAAGCAATGCTTACTCTTATACCGAGTACGATGCCATTGGCCGTATTGTGGAAGTGGGCGAAATAAGCAAAGCAGGGGCAACCCTCGATGCAAATCTGGTCTTTTTAGATAAAACGGAAATACTGGCATATAAAACAGGAGCCGATAAAACCCAGATTACCCGTACATCCTACGACTATGACAATTACCTGATGCCCGGTTTTAATACCGTGTATTCCGGCTTTACTCACGATAATCTTCGCAACCGCGTGGCAGCCATCGCCGTGTTTAACAAACAACAGGATATGCCCGAAGGCTATGTACATGCTACCCATTACAGCTACGATATACACGGGAATGTAAAATCATTGATACAGGATAATAAGTATTATGCCGATTACGTGGAAGATAATGCTTTCGAACGCTACAAACGCATCGATTACGAGTACGATCTTATCAGCGGCAAAGTAAACAAAGTAATTTACCAGCCGGGAGCACAGGATCAGTTTATACACCGCTACGAGTACGATGCCGATGTCCGTATTACTCATGTATATACCTCGCAGGACGATGTAATCTGGGAAAAAGATGCCAAGTACTTCTACTACCGCCATGGGCCGCTGGCTCGTACCGAAATAGGCGACCTGACCGTACAGGGCATCGACTATGCCTACACCCTGCAAGGCTGGATAAAAGGGATTAACAGCAATCAGCTTAAATCCAGCACCGATATAGGCCGCGATGCCATGAGCGATGTGGCAAACCTTCACCAGAAATTTGCTGCCGACCTGGCTTCTTACTCACTGGCTTACTATAACGATGATTACAAACCTGTTAACAATACCCTGGGTAATCAAAACTTTGTAGCTGATCCGTCGGCGGTTACTGATTTGGCAACCAATGCCCCCGGCTTGTACAATGGTAATATCTCGCACATGGTAAGCACCATTATGCAAAGTGGAAACCCTATGCCACAGCTGACAGCGTATAGTTACGACCAGCTTAATCGTATAAAATCGATGACTACCCTTGGCGGAAATGTATCAACGGTAATGCCGGGAAATGCATGGGCAGGCTCACTCGGTGATAAGTACTACGAAGAGTATAATTATGACGACAATGGAAATATATTGTCGCTAAAGAGGAAAAATTCGGCAAGCCAAAGCCTTGACGAGCTTACGTACGACTACAATATAACCCAAAGCAACCGTTTAAACAACCTAAATCAAAACAGCGGGAATAGTGCAGGGGTAAAATCAACGGCTTATACCTACGACGAAATCGGGAACCTTACCAAAGACAATGCCGAAGGTATTGACAATATAGGGTGGAATGTATATGGCAAGGTAACAAACGTAACACAAACCGATAGCGATCCGGATATCGAGTTTATCTACGATGCCATGGGTAACCGTATCGGGAAAAAAGTGATAAAGAAAAACGGGGAGGTGAAATTTACCTTTTATGTGCGCGATGCACAGGGAAATATACTGGCTACCTACACGGCAATCCCGAAAAATGTGGCCGTACTAAACGATTTTCATATCTATGGCAGCAGCCGTTTAGGAATCAAGGAGCTCAATATGGCAATGCTTAAACCAGCCCATCCGCTACCCCTTAACCCAAATCAGGATATTTTTGCACGTTATTTGGGGTATAAAAGATTTGAAACAAGCAACCATCTTGGTAACGTTTTAACTATCTTTACCGACCGAAAAACAGCAGGTACCAATGGGGTAACAAACACGATAACCGGATATAATGCAGTACTGATTGCCAGTCAGGACTACTATCCGTTTGGTATGCAGATGGATAGCCGGGGTGATAATTCATTGACCACGTCCTATCGTTTCGGGTTTAACGGTAAGGAAAATGACAATGAAGTGTATGGTGATGGCAATTGGCAGGATTACGGTATGCGTATGTATAATCCACGCATTGGAAAATTCCCAAGTGTTGACCCATTGACGAAAAAATATCCTTGGTATACCCCTTATCAATTTGCAGGAAATAAACCAATTAACGCTAGTGATTTAGATGGAGCAGAAGAAGATCCGAGATGGATGGCATATGATCCATTCGGCGCAATAGCAGAAGGGTTTAGACAAGTTTTTGATGCGACTGTTAATTTATTTACGTTTGAGGTAACAGAGACAGTATCCGTAAATCACACAAGCTCAACAACAAATGGAAATACAACAACAACTAATACCAGCTCACTTGAAAATACAACAACCTTTGCATCTTCTGGTTGGGATATTTTTAAACCAAGTTCTTATAATAATAATCAAAGAAGAGGTTTCCCAATTCCTAAAGTTAGTGTAACTAATGAAACAAACGTAAAAGAATCTACCCAAACAACGACAACTCAAGGGCCTGTGACTAGGACAACAACCTCTACAAGTTCAAGTAATGGTGAAAGAACTAGCTCGACAACTTTGAAAGTTCAATTAGTAACTAATACTGGCACTCCAGTTAATATTTCGACTACAAAAAAAACATCAAATACTTCTGGAAAATCAACTTCAGGAAAAGTTGAGCTTGGGACATCTTTGTTAAATGTTTGGTGTAAAGTAGAAAATAATTCAACAGCCAAAACAACAACGGTATCAGGGGGGGCTTCATCTACAGTTACATCCCCTACAATTTTTGGAACTTCAGTTTCTTCTGAAACAAATCTAGAAGTAAAAGTTCCATTTGTACGTTAAAAATAATAAATATATACATATAATGAAAAGATTATATTTCTTAATTTTAATTTCCATTATTTTCTTATGTAATTGTAAATATAATTATGAAAGAACAGAATCGTTTACTGGGTATTATGATAAGGAACATTTAAAAATAAAAATGGAAGGAGAAATGAAAAATGGAATTGAAAATGGAGATTGGAAATATTTTGATTTGAATGGTTCTGTTATTCAACAAGGAAATTATAAAGATGGATTATTGCATGGTGAATGGAAGTATAGCTATAAAGCGCTCTATGATAGTTTGTTATATTGGAAGATATTTTCAATTGATAATTTTAAATTTAGCTTAACGAGTAACTTTTGCCAATTTAATGCAAACAAACAATCTTCAAATTTAATTTTTATTGACTCAATTACTAAAGATGGATTTTCAATATTTTCTACTAAAATTATTGAGGGTAAAGACATTGAAGATTATGTTTTTAAAAACATTGATGAATATAAGGAGACACGATGTGCTATTTTTTCAGATTCATTAAAGAAAATAACGACAGATGAATCTTCTTGCTTCTATATTTATAATCTAGATTGTAAATGTGATAATAATTTAGATACTGCTTCTATCTTTAATATTTATACAAGAATAGATGATAATTTAATAGTTTTAGTGTACACTTGCAAACAAAACGATTTTATAAAGGGGCAATTTCTAGTTGGCGAAATTTTCCTACATAGTTTTTTTGGAAGTAGAAAGATTTTTAATTCACTTTCTAATATTAAAGAAATAAATACTATACAGTTTAAATAATATAATATTAATAATAGTTAATATTATATTTAATATTCTTAGCGTGTAATGGAGTTTACATAGAAGAATCTCCCAGGCATCCTGAAGACACAGTAAAAACGGCAGATCATTCCAGCGATTGCCGTTTTTACTGTGTGTACTTAGTACCTTCACAACCCTGCTTGGCATGTTCTTCCTTAGCGTGTAAAGGAGTTTCTATAGAAAACGTCCGGATATCCGGAAATACAGTAAAATGGAAGTTCCAGCAATTACCGTTTCTATTGTGTGGAATATTCTTTCGCTGGAAAGAAATAACTCTGCAAATCAGCAACTGGATAACATAAACTATAATTACAATATAACCCAAAATAATCGCTTAAACAGTATAAGCCAGGGAAGCGCCAACACTGCTGCCGTAAAATCATCGCAATATACTTACGACGACATTGGGAATCTCGCATCCGATGCAGGTGAAAACATAAGCCAGATAGGGTGGAATGTATATGGCAAGGTAACAAACGTAACACAAACCGATAGCGATCCGGATATCGAGTTTATCTACGATGCCATGGGTAACCGTATCGGGAAGAAAGTGATAAAGAAAAACGGGGAGATAAAATTTACCTTTTATGTGCGCGATGCACAGGGAAATATACTGGCTACCTACACGGCAATCCCGAAAAATGTAGCCGTGCTAAACGATTTCCATATCTATGGCAGTAGCCGTTTAGGAACCAAGGAGCTCAATATGGCAATGCTTAAACCAGCCCATCCGCTACCCGTTAACCCAAATCAGGATATTTTTGCACGTTATCTGGGGTATAAAAAATTCGAGGTAAATAACCATTTAGGGAATGTTTTAACTATTTTTACTGACCGTAAGATGCCACAAGGAACGTTAAATAGCACGATTACCAGTTACCAGCCTGTGCTGATTGCCAGCCAGGACTACTATCCGTTTGGTATGCAGATGGATAGCCGGGGTGATAATTCTTTGAACACGCCCTATCGTTTTGGATTCAATGGGCAGGAAAAAGACCGTGAAATTTACAACAACGAAAACACTACTACTGCACTCTTCTGGGAATATGATGGTAGAATTGGGAGAAGATGGAATGTAGACCCAGTGGTGAAAGAATGGGAGAGCAGTTATTTAACGTTTAGTGCAAACCCAGTGTTTAATGTAGATATAAAGGGGGATAATGCCGGGTGGTATGTTGATAATAAAACAGGTGATGTAATCGGAAAAGATAAAAAAGATGACGATAATGTTTTTGTTGTAGAAAAAGAGAGTGATAAACAAAAGATTAAGGATGATAATTTTCAAAATGGAGTTGACCAATCTGAACTTAAAGGAGAAAGTGTAAGGGTGCCAACTTTTACTGGGCGAAGTCTTCAAAAAAATACTGAGGAGAGTGGAAGAAAAGATAATGCTAGAGAATATGCCAATACGTTATCGGTGGGAGTTGGCTCTTTGAGGTCAACTGACTATAAAGCAGAAGATGAATTTGAATTTGATGACGGTGGGGTGAAAGGTGCTGTTAAATTTATTCCGAAAGAGGTTCTTAAAACTCAAAATGCTCAAACTCTTTACAAAGAAACAGGTTGTATGTTTGTGTCACATACCCATAATTATAGAGTAGCACAAATAAAAGGTGGTGGAGGAGCTCAGCGTGAAAAACTACCATCCTTTACAGATAAAAATAGTATATTGACTACAGAATCTAATACTGGTTATCAGATTAATGGTGCTGTTTTTGATTGGGAAAGCGAAAATGTTTATCTATTCGATACAAGCCAAAAAACATCTATTATGATGAAAATAGATGTTTATTTTCAACAATTTAAAAGAACTGATAATGGAGCAACGTATTAAACTTTTTCTTTATGTGTTGATTATTATATACGCACATATTGATGCGAGACCTCAGTCATTTTATGAGTATGATTCCGATACAATTAATATTTCATATGTGGGGAAAAAAACAACATGTGATATTAGAGAAATTAAAGATACTTCAATTGTAAAGTCTTTTTCAATATTTAAAAGCGAAGATTTGAAGCATTTAAGTAAAATACCGTATGTTGAAGAATTATATATTTCAAATTGTGACTTAAAAGGTGTTGATTTTAGTGTTTTAAAAACGCTTAAATTTCTCACATTGGTTAATGTCAAAAATGTGAATAACAGTATATTATCAACAATTAAAACAGACTCGCTTATGGTATTTGGAATTTTGAAATCAAAAGTTGAATCATTGGAAGGAATTACTAATAATCAATTGAATCTTGTAAAATTACATATTTCCAATAGTGTTATAAAAAATGACATTGATGTTAGTAGGCTGAGTAAATTGAAAATATTTTCAATATATGATGTTAGAATCAGTTCATTTTCATGTTTGTCTTTTAATAAAATGTTGAGGACTGTTATTATTGGAAATTGTAAAATAAAGCATATAACGAAGATTAAGTTTCCCAAATCACTCCTAAATTTATATTTAACAAATTTTGATTTCAAACATATAGATACTTCAAGTTTCAGATTGCCTGATTTGAGAAGAGTATCATTAGAATATTGTAAATTGAAAGATTTTCCTTACTTTTTGAGCCAGAATACAAAAATTATAGATATTGAAATAAACTTTAGTAATATAAAAAAAGTTCAGTGTGATATAAAGAACTTTGTTTCACTTAAAGCATTGACAATGTTGGGAAAAAAGGAAGTAAAGTTAGATAACTGTGCTTACTTGTTTCTTAAGGAAAGAGGTATGTTTATTCCAAATTATGTTATTGAACCGGAAAAGCCAAGATGAATTCAATTTTAGCATGTAAGGGAGTTTACATAGAAGAATCTCCCAGGCATCCTGAAGACATAGTAAAAACGGCAGTTCATTCCCAGCGATGAACTTAGCGTGTAAGCTTAACGTGTAAAGGAGTTTACATGGGAATCTTCCGGCTTAGCGTGTAAGGGAGTTTCCATAGAAATCTTCCGGATATCCGGAAATACAGTAAAAACGGCAGTTCTGAACTGCACCCCAAAAGTTAGACAAAAAACTTTTGGGGTATTTTTATGTCAACAACAAGGAAAAATCGAAAGCACAGCCTTTCAGAGAAATTAAAAGTAGTAGAATTTTATCATTCGGGGTTGTGCACTTTTGCAAAGACAAACAGCCGAAGTATAATAACCTGCCTGTGCCATTGTTTTATCATGCTTTCCAATACCAGACTTCTTACTCACTGTCCGCTGGCTCACGATAATAGAAGTTACAAACCTATTGACAATTCCTTGCTAAACGCGAACAGTTATCAACACTTTGTAGCCAATCCGTATGGTATGATCAAATATTACTACCGTGGTTTCCTGCTTATATAACGGCAATATCTCGCACGTGGTAAGTATCATTTATGTAAAGCAGTAACCCAAAATCACACAATGAGTAGTTTACACCGTGCAAAGCGTCTGCTTGCATTTTGTTAACAATCCGTTTACACTTGTATGGATTCTTATTTTTACATTTGTCGGTTCATAATCAGAAATTAAACCCTCGGAGAATATGAGAAACAGATTTAAACTACTTGCGGTTGCAGCACTTTTGCTGGCTGGTGGCGCTTATACCACTGTGAGTGCATGTACCAACTTTATTGTTACCAAAGGTGCATCGCGTGATGGTTCAACCATGATAACCTACGCTGCTGACTCACACACTCTTTATGGTGAATTATATTATCGTCCGGCTATGGATTATCCGGAAGGAGCCATGATGGATATTTATGAATGGGATACCGGAAAATATCTCGGGAAAATAAAACAAGTTCGCCACACCTATGCGGTTATCGGAAATATGAACGAGCATCAGCTTGCCATTGGAGAAACAACCTATACCGGACGTGAAGAATTACAGGATACTACCGGAATTATTGATTATGGTAGTTTGATTTATCTCACTCTTCAGCGTGCAAAAACAGCCCGTGAAGCAGTACAGATTATGGGTCAGTTAGTTGCTGAATATGGTTATTACAGCACGGGTGAATCCATGTCGATATCAGATCCGAACGAAGCATGGATTTTCGAAATTATCGGAAAAGGTTCTCCTGTGTACGATAAAAACGGAAAAATCGATAAGAAAAAATATAGCCGTGGGGCAGTATGGGTAGCTCGCCGTATTCCTGACGGATACATTTCAGGCCATGCTAATCATGCACGTATTACAGATGTTCCTTTGAAAGACCCGAATACACTGTATGCAAAAGATGTAATTGAATTTGCCCGCAAAAAAGGGTACTTCAAAGGAAAAGATGAAGAATTCAGCTTTTCAGATACATATGCACCACTGGACTTTGGTGGCGCCCGTTTTTCAGAAGCTCGCGTTTGGGCCGGATTCAATATGCTTTGCGATGGGATGGATAAATATCTCGACTATGCAATGGGTAAAAACTTGAAAAACCGTATGCCGCTTTGGGTAAAACCACGCAATCCTATTTCTGCTCAGGATCTGATGCGTGTAATGCGTGATCATTATGACGGAACACCAATGGATATGACTAAAGATCTTGGTACAGGTCCATATTCACTTCCATATCGTTGGCGTCCGTTAACCTGGAAAGTGGATGGTCATACTTACTTTAACGAAAGAGCTATCGCTACTCAGCAAACCGGATTTTCATTCATCGCCCAGTCGCGTAACTGGCTGCCTGATCCGGTAGGAGGAATTTTCTGGTTCGGCGTTGACGATGCTGCAAGTACCGTTTATGTTCCAATGTATTGTGGAATGAAATCACTTCCTGAAAATTACAGGCAAGGAAATGGCAGCATGCTTGAATATTCTCCAACTGCAGCATTTTGGGTATTTACTCAGGTTTCAAATTTTGCATATACCCGTTATAGTGATATCATGGTGGATGTGAAAAAAGTTCAGTCAGATCTTGAAAATGGTTTTGTAATGTCAACCGCTGCAATTGATAAACAAGCAGCAGAACTCTACAAAGCAAATCCTGAAAAAGCAATCCAGATGATTACCGATTATTCTGTACAACAAGGAAGTATGACTTTTAATCGCTGGAAACAACTTTATGAATATCTGTTGGTTAAATACCATGATGGCAATATTAAGAAAGAAAAAGACGGTAAGTTTATGAAAAACGGGTATACCCAACCTGCTTACCCTGACCAACCTGGTTATCCGGAATGGTGGTTAAAGAAAGTTGCAGAAGATAGCGGTGATAAACTGAAATATCAGGGAGAAGCATCTCACTAAAAAATTCGATTATCAAATATAAAAACGGGTACTTTCGGTCGGAAAGTGCCCGTTTTTTGGTTAATTCCAATTGGGATCGCTCCATGAAAAAGCATTCTGTTAAATTCACAAAAACAATCATTACCTTTGCAAACGCAAAATATTACCAATGAATGAATTTATCAACCTCGGAGTAGCCGAGGATTTGGTTCAGGCTATTTCTGAACTTGGATTTGAAAAACCCACACCCGTACAGCAGGAAGTTATCCCTTACATCTTACAAGAAAAACGTGATTTAATTGCTTTAGCCCAAACCGGAACAGGGAAGACTGCCGCATTTGGCTTGCCTGTTATTCAACAAATTAATGCCGGTTCAAAACACCCGCAAGTATTGATACTTAGCCCTACTCGCGAATTGTGTGTGCAAATAGCTGCCGATATGCGCGATTTTACCCGTTTTCGCCAGGAGGTGAAAACGGTAGCCGTTTATGGTGGCGTGAGTATCGACAAACAGATAGAACTGATTGAAAAAGGGGTTTCCGTTGTTGTAGCAACTCCGGGACGTATGCTCGATATCATCCGTCGGGGAATTATAGACCTTTCCGAAATCAAATATGTGATTTTTGATGAAGCAGACGAAATGCTTGATATGGGCTTTCGTGATGAATTAACCGGAATATTAGAAACTACTCCCGACACGAAACACGTGTTGTTGTTTTCGGCAACTATGCCTCAGGAAGTAGAACATATTTCGAAAGAATTTATGAAAACCCCGCATCGTATCGTTGTGGGCAAACGGAATACAGGCTCTGAAAATGTGAGCCATCAGTACTTTGTGGTACGTACCAGTGATCGGTACACTGCTATGCGCCGCGTGATTGATTTTTATCCGGGGATGTATGCCCTTGTTTTTTGCCGAACCCGTCGTGAAACACAGGAAATCGCTGATTTATTGATTAAGGATGGCTATAATGCCGATTCTCTGCATGGCGATCTTTCACAATTACAGCGTGATAATGTAATGAAACGTTTCCGTTTAAAGAATATTCAGATTCTGGTTGCAACCGATGTGGCAGCTCGTGGTTTGGACGTTGATAACTTATCGCATGTTTTAAATTATAACCTTCCCGACGATCCTTCTGCATATACGCATCGCAGTGGCCGTACAGGCCGTGCCGATAAAATGGGAATCAGTGTTAGCTTTGTAACCGATCGTGAAAAGAAACGCATCCAGTATCTCGAAAAGAGCATCAATCGCCCTTTCGAACTGATAAAAATTCCTACAGGCTCTGATATTTGCGAAAAACAGCTTTTTCACATGATTGACAAGATGATTCATCTTGATATCAATGATTCTGAAATTGATAATTATCTTCCGCAAATCAATAAAAAACTGGCTCAGTTTGACCGGGACGAACTGATTAAACGATTCGTTGCCGTTGAATTCAATTGGTTTTTAGATGTTTATCGCAATGCTCCTGACTTGAATGAGAAAGTTAAAGCTTCGCATAACTCGTATGAAGATGATCGTAATTTTACCCGCTTATTTATCAATTTAGGATACCTGGATAATATTAAGCCTCAATCGCTAATGGGCTTAATGAACGATCATTTGCATACCAAGCGTATGAAAGTTGGTCGCATTGAAATCACTCGTACCTGTTCCTTTTTTGAGGTAGAAACAGATATAGCTGACGATTTGATTATTGCGTTGAATAAGGTGAATTACAATGAACGGAAAGTGTTTGTTGAAATAGCTTCAAAACGTAAAGGAAACGTAAGGGAGCGCGGTTACAAGCTCGATAAAGATGATGACGGCTCTGAACCAAAACGTGAACGCTCGTATCGTAGCGACAGGGGTGACCGGAAAGACCGTGGTGATCGTAGTGACCGATCGAGCCGTGGTGGATTTAAAAGCGACCGGAGTAGTTTTGGTGGCGAAAAACGTGAAAAAAATAGTAGCAGCTCAACCGCTTATCCGAAAAAACGTTCTGAATCAAAGAGCTTTGCGCCTCCTAAACAAAGAGGTGAATCTAAAGGTGAAAGAAAAAGTGGTGGAGATCGTAACCGTAAACCGGGAAAATGGTAAAATAAAAATTCCCTTTTCATGCTACTCTCAAGAGTGTCTCCTGAGAGTAGCGCCTTCACTCTGAAGTGATTTGAAAAGGGCTCCTAAATTTATTAACTAAACCTAAATCAAAAAGGAGAACCCCCATTCTCTGTTTTTGACGGTGCAAAAGTAGAAAATATTTTTATTGCTTGTATTATCAATAATCAATTTTAATAATTATTTAACGTGTCAGTCTTCTATTTGAAGGAGATATAAGCTAAAAATTGAAGGCTGAAACTATTAAATTCGAGATTTGAATATTTTATAAAAAAACAAAATCCAATTATTTTTTGTTTAGGTTGTTGATAATAAGTGTTTTATGATGTTTTGGAAATGTAGCATGAAATTTAAGAGAAATGCTTTTCGGAAAAGTTGGACTCTGAAAAGCATTTTTTTATGAACGTGCTGAATGTGTATTGATTACGATTTGACAGAAGCCGTGTTTTAAGCAGTATTACTCATTCCAGTCCCCGTTTTCCCGGATGATTTCTATCAATCTGTCAATAGCTTTTGATTCATCTATGTTTTTTTGAATCAACGTTTTCCCTTTATATAGGTTCACTTTTCCAAAACTGGAACCAACATACCCATAATTTGCATCAGCCATCTCTCCAGGGCCATTTACCACACATCCCATCACCCCAATTTTTAATCCTTTCAGGTGTGATAAACGAGCTTTAATTTCCTGTAAAATCTCCTGAATTTTGTATTGAGTTCTGCCACAAGAAGGGCAGGAGATAAATTCTGTTTTATGAATCCGGGTTCCACAGGCTTGCAAAATATCCAGCGTTAGTTTTGAACACTCTTCTGATGTTAAGTTTTTGTATTTCAGTAAAAAAGCCTGTCCGATTCCGTCCGACTGCAGCGCTCCTGTATAAATTGCTGCCTTGAGTTTATACTCTTCAATGGATACATTTTCAGCTTCAAAAATAAAACCCAAAGGATTTTCTTCATTTATACAATGAAGATTTTTAAGAGTAGTTCTGAGTTCTGAAACCGATTGATTCCCGATGGGAATTATTCTCCATTCACCTTTGTTAATCTGATTCGGATTGGCTTGTATTTCGAAATTTTCAGAAGAAACAGGGGCATCCGTTTTATCTGGATTTATGGTAAGTACTTGATCCTTAAAAATAAAATCTGCGTATTGATTTTTTTTATTACTTAAAACCAGAGGAGGAAAGTGGTATTTTTCGTTTTTATAGAATGTGTAAGGATGAAGTGCTTCTTCCTGTTTATGGACAGAATTTCTGGATTCTTTACAAATGTTCACGATACTGCGTGCTACCGGAAGTTCTTTTTCCGGGTCTTCGGTAAGGGAAACACGGATTGTGTCGCCAATCCCTTCCATCAATAATGTTCCGATTCCGGCTGCTGACTTTAGGCGACCATCTTCACCATCGCCAGCTTCGGTAACTCCCAGATGTATCGGATAATCAAAGCCTTCCTGTTTCATTTTGGCCACCAGTAAGCGGGTTGCATAGATCATAGCACGTATCGAACTGGCTTTCATCGATAAAACTAACTTATGAAAATTCTGAGCATGGCAAATTCTTACAAATTCCATTGCTGATTCGGCCATTCCAAGGGGTGTGTCTCCATAGCGGTTTACAATTCGTTGAGAGAGAGAACCATGATTTGTACCGATTCGAATGGCTGTGCCATTTTGTTTACATATTTCGAGTAAAGGATAGAGCCGTTCTGCAATTCCGAGAAGCTCTTCGCGATATTCCCGGTCACTGTATGTTATATTCCTGGTATTTCGATCTACGTAATTTCCAGGATTAATTCTTACTTTATCAATAAGTTTCGCGGCAATTTCAGCAGCTTTCGGATTGTAATGGATATCAGCAATTACCGGATTGTAATAACCCCGGAGAATAAGTTCGTTTTTGATATTTTCAAGATTTTCAGCAGCCTGAATATTTTGAGCTGTAATTCTCACCAGTTCAGCTCCGGCTTCTATCATTCGGATTGTTTGTTCAACTGTTTTTTTTGTATCCAGTGTATCCGTATTGGTCATTGACTGAATTCTGACTTCCTGCTTTCCTCCCAGCAAAATATTCCCAACTGAAATTTCTCTGGATGTATATGGCAAATAAGGAAGATTGATTTCTTCGGAAGTAATAGGTCGGGTCATAAAAATACGATTGAATTAAGCCAGTAAGTTAAGATCTTTTGCTACGTTTTGGTTTAACGCGAGTAAACCTTCGGCGGTATCATCTTTTCCATTAAGATGGTAATCCTGAATTAGTCGTGCAAGGATGACCGTAGCAGTGCAGGGATGAGCAAAAGGTTTATAAACATGCCTGAAGGGTTGATAAAGCTTTTCGATATACTCTTCTGTTTGTTTTTTGGCAAATACTTCGCAAACAGGATTTTGCTCTATTATATTCAAAATGCTGAAGAAGTCATTTTTACGAATATTTCCTGCATGATTCAGACCTAATCCAAACATACACATTCGAATACCTCCTTCAGGAGAGATGCTTAAAATACTCGGTTTTACAAATGATTTTGCAGCACAATCGCTTTTTTGAATCAACTCTGAAAAGCTAATTTTTTTTGATTCAGTATTGTACAGGGTACTTGCACCGCCCATATCAACTAACTGCATGTTGGTCGCCTGATAATAACGGAAGCTTTGTTCCGGATTTCTTTTCTTCAGATCAGTAATAAATGACTCAAGTGTTGATTTGTGCTCATTAGAAAAATAGAGCTCATATCTGAGCTTTTGCTCTTCACAGGCAAGAATCACGTTTTCGAGTTGCTTAATGCCAGCCTTGTCTTTATCAACGCGGCTATCGAATGTAATTGCAAGCACTTTTAAACCGGCACGTTTCAGATTTTTAACCAGTTGATCCGGTTGAAGAAATACTTTTCCGGCAGCTTTGAAAAACCATTTGTTTCCCCAGAATGTATTGGTAAACAGCTTTGTATGAATTCCGAATGAAGAAGCAAAGCGGATAAGTTCAAAAATATCCGTTTTGGTTAAAAGGGCTTCCCCTCCTGTGAATGCAATGCCTTCATCGATAATTCCGGCAAAATAAGCATCCGATATTGTTTGCTTAATTTCTTTGAAATCGAGTTGTTGATTCAAAAAGTGATTCCGGACCGATTTTAACACACAATGCGGACATTTCGAATTACAATGATAAGTAATTTCGAAGTGAATTTGTTCAAGATGTTTTAAAGGGTTGTTGTGATAATTATTTTTGTAATATGCTGTAATTTCATTTGTTACAGGTTCAGAAAGGTCAAGATGATTCAGAATTCGGAGGTCGGTGAGTTTTTCAATAAATGACTGGCTCAGCGTTTCTTTCCATTCGGCAACCCCCAATTGATATAGATCATATAGATAATTCCGTACCCTTTTTTCGGTAATACAGGCAATATTTAACCTGTTCTCGAGAAGTTTCTTCTCAACGAGTAACGCTCCGATATGGGTTAAATGATAATAACGCATGGGTAATTCGTGAATGACTATTGCAAAGGTAGAATTTCTGATTAGATAACCAAAAGAATTATCAGGAGATGATTCCGCTTCCGATGCAGATGTGGGCTTCTTCATCGTAAATAACGCCGAACTGTCCCGGTGCAATTCCGTGGATTTTGTCTTCTGATACAATTCTGTAACCGATACCTTCCGGTTTTAACATTCCGGATGTAAAATCGGGAGTATGACGTATTTTAAATTTTATTTTTTGTGCTAAAGCGGAAGAATCCCACGGGTTTCCGGTAATGAAATCAAAACCCTGAAGAAGGATAGAATTCCCGTAAACTTCGTCGGGATTATATCCTCTGGCTACAAAAACGGTATTACTTTCCAGATCTTTTTTTACAACAAACCATGGCCCTCCGCTAAGTCCTAATCCTTTTCGCTGACCAATGGTGTGAAACCAGTATCCTTTATGTGTGCCAACTGTTTTTCCAGTTTCAATATCAATAATTTTTCCATTTTTCTCTCCAAGGTATCGTTTCAGAAAGTCATTGTAATTGATTTTTCCAAGGAAACATATCCCTTGGCTGTCTTTCCGGAATGCACTTGGAAGTTTCTGAATTTCAGCAATTTTACGAACTTCTTTTTTAAGCAGATCTCCAATGGGGAACATTAGCCGCGAGGCCTGAATGTAATTTATCTGACCCAAAAAATAGGTTTGATCTTTGAACGAATCTTTTGCGGTTGAAAGCCATGATTTCCCATTTTTTTCGGTAATGGTCGCATAATGTCCGGTAGAGATTTTATCAAACTGGTGACCATATTTTTCTTCAAAGCTGCCAAATTTGATGAGCTTATTACACATCATGTCGGGGTTGGGAGTTTGTCCACGCCGAACAGTTTCGATAGTGTAATGAACCACCTTTTCCCAATACTCTTCATGTAAGGAGACTATTTCGAATTTGCAACCGTACTTTTTTGCGATGTAAGTAGTGATCTCGATGTCCTCTTCCGAAGGGCAATCAATGTATCCTTCTTCATCTTCCATCCCTATTTTGATGTAAAAGATAGTAGGATCTATCCCCATTTCTTTCAGACGAAATACTGTTACAGAGCTGTCTACTCCACCTGAAACTAATGCTGCAACATTCATGCTCTATTTTTTTGCAAAAGTACAAAAGCAAACCGAATGCGATATGTTTTTGCATTTTGGATATGTGGAAAATAATGGTTTGAGGCTCTTAATAGGGTTAGTTTATTTCTTTTTGGCAGGAGCTGTCGCTATGATGTTTAGAATGATGTTTTTTTTCACTTTTGCAACCGAAAATATCGCGGTAAATATGACGATGCTTTTCACGTTGTACAGGTGTTAAAATATTATGAATGTCAATATACTGATGTGTTGTGTGCTCCATCAATTTAGCCTGTGAAGCTGATATTTTTTGTACTAGTTTTTTGATTTTAGTTGTATCGGAAGGGTTTTCTTCCAATGTTTGAAGCAGCAGATCTTTTTCAAGGCGAAGCTCTTTTACTACAGGTTCCGATTGAGTGTGATATTTTGCTTTGATAGAATAAAAGCTGTCCTGTTGAGTTTTGCTGAGTGCCAATTCTTTTGCCATCGCCTTTTTTGAATTGGGGCAATTTCCTGAACTACAAGGATTTTCTGGTTTCGGTTGGTATACCAGCACTGTTACTACGATTGCAATATTCACAACCAGAAATACAACATTAAACCAGAAGAATAAAGGATGGTGTATTTTTGACATTTTATTTCAGGGTTAAAACTTGTTCTACATCTGTGCTGTTAAATTCATCATAATGGTTTTCCTCTGCATACTTTTTGATTATTTCCTGCTTTTGTTTTTTGTTGGCAATGTTTACCGAAATTGTGTTTCCAATTCCGATTCCCAGAAAACAGCCGGAAATGATGAAAGCTGATACAGTGATTGGGCGCAACACATGAAGCCAGTTTTTCTGAATACGTGTGTAGGTGTGTTTGTTTTCTATTTTCTGTAAAATTCCGGTAAGGAAGAAAGGATCATTTGTGGCAATATAATCTGGCTTTGACTGTTGTAATCCTTCCGAAAGAACATGAAATAACTCTTTACATGATTCACACTCCTGAAGATGGAGTTCAACCAATGTTTTTTCGGTGTTATCAAGTTGGTTTTCAAGATAAGACCAAAGTTGCTGTTCTATGTTATTACACTCTTTCATGTTCGTATAAGTATTTGACAATTAACTCTCAAAAAACTTGCGATTAGTATTGGTTTTTTACGTAGGCTTTCAATTTTTTCTGCATGTTATCTTTTGCTCTGTGAATCAGCGATTCAATAGAGGAGAGCGATAGTTTCATGATTTCAGAAATTTCCTGATAGGAGAACTCCTCGAATTTGCACAGCGTAAATGCGGTTCTTTGGTTTTCCGGGAGAGTATTTAACGCTTTACGAAAAACATCTGCTATTTCGGATGATTCAACTTCAAAGCAGGTGTGCATAGCGTGTTTCTCATCTACATTTTCTTCTTCTTTGAATCCCATCCAAAGCTCTATTCTGTCAATAAGTTGTTGGTGATGAATATGTTTTTTGAAGTTAAGTGACTTGTTGATGGCAATCCTGTAAATCCAGGTAGAAAGAGAAGAGTCTCCTCTGAAAGAATCAATTTTTTGCCAGATATCCACAAAAACATCCTGAGCAATATCTCGTGCATCATCCATATTGCCAATAATGCCATAGCAGGTATGAACGATCTTTTGCTGGTATTTCTCGACCAACTGGCAAAACACTGCCTGATTTTTGTTCCTGATTTCCTGAGCTAAGAATGAGTCTTCCATTAACGTCAAAAATAGATAAAGGCCTTGGAATAACCAAGGCCTTTATTATAGCGAAAAAAAAGAAGTTTTATTATTTTGCTTCTTTCTTTTCTGCTTTGGCAGCTTTCTTTTCGGGTTTTGCTTCTTTCTTTTCAGCTTTGGCAGCTTTCTTTTCGGTTTTAGCTTCTTTCTTTTCAGCTTTTACTTCGGTTTTCGGTTTAGCTTCAGTTTTGGCTGGAGTTTGTGCTACTGCGTTTCCTGCGATTAAAGCAGCTACAGCAATGCTTACTGCTACAAAATACTTTTTCATTGTAATGATCTTTTAAATGTTAAAACGTCTTTTTGACATATATGAAAGCAAAAACTTGCGTTCTTGTAAAAATAATTTTTTCAGAAATATCTTTACAATGAAAAAGCCCCGATAAATCGAGGCTTTCACTGTTTTTATAGCGCAAAGATTAGTTAGTTTGAGCAGGCTTAGTTTCTTCTTTTTTGCATTTGTGTTCGCCTTTTTTGTCTTTGCAGCAACCTTTTCCATCAGCTTTTCCTTTGCATGTGCCATCACCTTTACATTTATGTTCACCGGTTTTTCCGTCGGCTTTACATTTATGTTCACCAGCTTTCGCATCTTTTTTGCAGCAAGCGTCTTTCTTTTCAGCCTTAGCTTCGGTTTTTTGCTTTGTTTCGGTTTTTGCAGGGGTTTGTGCAATAGCATTTGTAACAACTAAACCAGCTAATACAAGCGTTAGGGCTAAAATTAATTTTTTCATAATATCTGAATTTTAATAAGTGATTTATAATTTGACAAGTTAAAGATAAAAAACTTGCGTTTAGAGATAAAAAATTTCGATATTAATTCATAATATATTGTTAATCAGTATTATATGAATGGACGCTTATGGAGAGAAGATGGAAATGATATTTTTTTTGGTGGTTTCGATTTTCTTCCTATTTTTGCAGTCCCAATAAGGTCTCGTGGCCGAGTGGCTAGGCACCGGTCTGCAAAACCGTCTACAGCGGTTCGAATCCGCTCGAGACCTCAGAAAAAAGTCGATTATAAATCACTGATTTACGATCGACTTTTTGTTTTTTAACCATGAAGTAAAATATCTTTTTCTATCTATCCATAATGCATTTTATAAATCCGCTTGTTTGTTTTTTTAATTTTGTGAAAAATGAATTACAATGCGGTTACTCTTTACGTTTTTGATATTTATGGCTGTGATGAGTTTAAGTGCTCAGCGCTTTAACGCAGGTGCTTCTGCCGGAATTGTTGGTTCTCAGGTGGATGGCGACAGATTTGGTGGCTATGATAAAGCCGGGATTTCCGCCGGATTATTTGTAAACTATGCATTGAACAATCATACTGCTCTTCAGCTTGAACTCAATTTTGTACAAAAAGGCAGCCGTCATAATCCAAATTATGAAAAAAATGACCTTGAGCAATATTTGATGCGAATTCATTATCTGGAACTTCCCGTTATGTACAGAATGAAGTTGAATGCTAAGTTCGACTTCGAATTGGGGTTGATTCCGGCGGTATTGATCTCGAGCTATGAAGAGGCTTCCGGGTATGAACTGACGGGTAATTCTTTTCGAAGTTTTAATTTGAATGGAGCCGCCGGATTTGATTATCATCTTACCAAAAACATTGGTGTAAACTTACGATTTGCCTATTCACTGGTGCCATTACGTGAAAAGGCTACAATTGGTGACCGGAATATTTTATTCCAATGGGGACAATTTAGCAACGCGTTTGTTTTTACAGTAAACTATACATTTCATCATGCAGGAGAATAAAAAAATAGTTGTTGCTGTAACAGGAGCAAGTGGTTCTGTGTATGCTCAGCGCCTATTTCATCATCTGGGAAAGCTTCCAAAAGAAAAATATCAGATTGAAGTAGTGTTTTCTGATACAGCAAAGAAAGTTTGGGAGTTTGAGTTAAAAGGAGATAGTTATCGGGACTTACCATTCAGAATATGGGGGAATAGTGATTTCTGGGCTCCGTTTGCATCGGGATCTGCCGGATTTGATACCTTGATTGTGTGTCCGTGTACAGCCGGAACAATGAGCAGGATTGCAGCCGGAACAGCCGATGATTTAATTTGTCGTGCAGCCGATGTGATGCTGAAAGAACGGAAAAAACTTATTCTCGCTTTACGCGAAACACCCTTTAATCTGGTTCACATTCGAAACATGGAAACAATTACCCTTGCAGGTGGCATTATTTGCCCTGCATCTCCTTCATTTTATAGCAATCCTTCTACAAAGGAGGAGATTGTGGATACCGTTGTACAGCGAGTTTTACAATTAGCTGAGATAGAAGGTGCTTTTTTTCGTTGGGGAATGAATATATAGCATTTATATATAGGTATTTATGTTGATAATAGGATGTTTTCTAAATCGTTTCAACATAAGACGGGTTCTGACGATTTTTTGTATTATCCAAGCTTTTTTAACATATTGATTATAGCGTTGATATTCAATTATATAATGTTTGTTTTACTGCAATATGGAGCCTGTCTGAAGAGAAGTTTCGGGCAAATTCTAAAGATAAAGTATTCATTGAGTTATTCTTTCGTACCTTTGAAGCTTTAAATCTATCGTAAGTTTTTTGCTGTTATAGCATGTTATTCCTGAGTAGTTGTTTGAATAAAAGTAATTACTGATGAATAATAAAACCACGTTAGGTATTAATCCATTGGTCAGTACAGTAGAAAATCAGGCATTCCCCTGTTCGTTAATACTACTTTGTTGGTCAGTAAAAATTTAGGGGACAAAATGAATTCATTTCGTATAGGTAATTTTACCATTCAGGTTCCGATAATTCAGGGAGGAATGGGTGTTGGTGTTTCATTACATGGTTTAGCGATTGCTGTTGCAAATCAGGGTGGTGTAGGAGTTATTTCCAGTGCCGGGCTGGGCTTGTTGTACAGAGGTTTTTCAACCGATTATGAGTTTGCATGTATTCATGGGTTGAAAGAGGAAATTGCAAAAGCCAGAGCTAAAACCAAAGGAATTTTAGGGGTGAATATCATGTGTGCTATGACTAATTTTGCTGATACGGTGAAAACTGCTATTCAGGAAAAGATAGACATTATTTTCTCAGGAGCAGGGCTGCCTATGGATTTGCCTTCGTTTGTGGATGAAGATAATCATACACGTTTGGTTCCGATTGTTTCTTCGGGCAGAGCCGCTAAGATCATTTGTGAAAAATGGACTTCCCATTATGATTATCTCCCGGATGCTATTGTTGTGGAAGGCCCTAAGGCCGGAGGCCATCTCGGATTTAAACCTAACCAGATTTTTGATGAAAATTTCAAGTTGGAAACGCTTGTAGAAGATGTTTGTAAGGCCATAGAGCCATATGAAAAAAAGTATGACCGAAAAATTCCCGTGATTGCTGGAGGAGGAATTTATACCGGAGAAGATGCGTATAATATTATGCAGCATGGCGCAAGCGCAGTTCAAATGGGTACACGCTTTGTAACCACTGAAGAGTGCGATGCTGCTCAAGAATTTAAAGAAACTTACATTAACGCTACGCAAGAGAATATTGAGAT
The DNA here is from genome assembly GCA_963667975.1 of Bacteroidales bacterium. GTDB lineage: Bacteria > Bacteroidota > Bacteroidia > Bacteroidales. Next base: position 446,474 of record OY764079.1, on the reverse strand, counting down.
AATTATTAGTCCGGTAGGGATGCCCGGACGTGCCATAAAAAATAGTTTTATCGAGAAGGTTCGAGAGGGGAAAAAGCAGCCGCTTAATTGTCCGTTCCATTGTATTAAAACCTGCGAAATAGAAACAAGTCCTTATTGTATTTTTATGGCTCTTTACAATGCATATAACGGCAAAATGGAAGGTGGTTTTGCTTTCGCTGGAAGTAATGCCTATAGAGCCGAAAAAATAGAAACAGTAGGAAGTGTGTTTGCCGATTTACAGGCGGGATACGAGGCTGCAGAAGAACGAGCGAAAAGCAAGTAAATAACTTTTATTTAGAATATAACGAAGAAGGCTGCCATAATTGACAGCCTTCTTTCTTTTCATAAAAATCTATTTATTTTAACCACATTTCGAATAACCACACTGCTGGCAGCTTAAGCATCCTTCTTTGTAAACCAGACTATCGCTGCCGCAATCAGGACAGGCTGCACCTTTGGCTTCCGTCCCGTCAGGAATATAGCGTTTGAGTGCACGAACTACCCCATTTTTCCATGTATTAATATTGTCGGAACTTAAACTTAAGTCGGCAATTAATTCAACACATGAATGGATAGGCATTCCGTGGCGAAGAATGCCAGAGATAAGCTTTGCATAATTCCAGAATTCTTCGGAAAATGAGCGAGAAAGGCCTTCCAATGTAACTTTGTATCCTTGTTTGTCTTCGTATTGAAAGTCGTAACGTGAAGGTTGTCCGGGTTCTTTATGACGTATTACCCACCCTTTTGTAACCCAGGGCGCAACATAAAAGTCTTCGGCTTTACCTGTAAATACTTCGTAAGGTTTCCCTTGATATAAGCCGATAACTGCAATCCATTTTTCATAATCATTTTGGAAACGAACAACATCTGCTTCCATACGCTTTGGACGCTGTGGAGCCCTGGTTTCGTTGAAATCGTTTGGATTGTCTTTATCTTTGCTCGAAACAAGTACCCCTGAGCGTGAACCGTCACGATAGATGGTCATGCCCTTGCATCCGCTTTCCCATGCAGTTTGGTAAATCCGGCTTACCAGTTCTTCAGGAGTTTCGTTCGGAATATTTACGGTAACGCTGATGGAATGGTCAACCCATTTTTGGATTGCCCCCTGCATCTTCACCTTGCTTAACCAGTCGATATCGTTGGAAGTGGCTTTGTAATAGGGCGATTTTGCAATGATATCATCCAGTTGTTTGTCATTGTATGATTTTACTTCATCCACGTTATAGTTGTTGACTTTCAGCCATTTGACAAACTTAGGATGGAATACATTGAACTCTTCCCATGAATCGCCCACTTCATCAATAAAGGTTACTTTTACGTTTTTGTCGTTCGGATTTACTTTTCGGCGACGACGATAAGAAACCATAAACACAGGTTCGATACCTGAAGTAGTTTGTGTACAAATACTTACACTTCCGGTTGGGGCAATAGTTAAAAGCGCAATATTACGGCGACCGTGCTCAGCCATACGGGAATAGAGCTCAGGATCGACTTCCTTTATACGATTGATGAACGGATTGTTTTCTTCACGTTCGGTATCATAAACCGGGAAAGCACCACGTTGCTGGGCCATTTCAACAGAGGATGCATATGCATTCAATGCCAGGTTTTGCTGAACATTTACAGAGAATTCAATTGCTTCTTCAGAACCATAACGAAGATTCAATGCTGCAAGCATATCGCCTTCGGCCGTAATACCTAAACCAGTACGGCGGCCTTCCATGGTTTTGAACTTGATATTTAACCAGAGATTTTTTTCAGTTCTTTTAATTTCATCATCTTCAGGATCTGATTCAATCTTTTCGATAATCTTATCGATCTTTTCGAGTTCCAGATCAATTAAATCGTCCATAAATCGTTGTGCAATGCGAACATGACTTTTGAATTTAGCCATGTCGAAGCTTGCTTTTCCGGTAAACGGGTTTTCAACATAACTATACAGATTAAGAGCCAATAAGCGGCAACTGTCATATGGACAAAGAGGGATTTCTCCGCATGGATTGGTGGAAACAGTACGGAATCCTAAATCAGCATAGCAATCGGGAACTGCTTCGCGAAGAATGGTATCCCAGAACAGGATGCCTGGTTCGGCTGATTTCCACGCATTGTGAATGATTTTATTCCAAAGTTGACGAGCATTAATTTCTTTGGTATATATAGGTTCATCAGAGTCGATTGGATACTTTTGGATATACGTTTTGTCGGCAACCACAGCACGCATAAACTCATCATCAATTTTTACAGAAACATTAGCACCGGTAACTTTCCCTTCTTCCATTTTTGCATTGATAAAGTTTTCAGCATCAGGATGTTTAATAGAAACGCTGAGCATCAAAGCTCCACGACGTCCATCCTGAGCTACTTCGCGGGTGGAATTAGAATAACGTTCCATAAAGGGAACAATACCGGTAGAACTGAGTGCGCTGTTTTTTACGGGACTTCCCGTAGGACGAATATGCGATAAGTCATGTCCAACACCACCACGACGTTTCATAAGCTGAACTTGCTCCTGATCTACTTTCATAATTCCACCGTATGAATCAGAAGAACCGTTGTGTCCGATTACAAAACAGTTTGATAGGGAAACAATCTGAAAGTTATTTCCGATACCTGCCATAGGACTGCCTTGCGGGATTACATATTTGAAGTCTTTCAGCAGTTCATAAATTTCTTCTTCTGAAATTGGATTCAGATATCGTTGTTCTATTCTGGCGAGTTCACGAGCTATCCTGCGATGCATATCGTCCGGAGTACGTTCGTAAATATTTCCGTGACTGTCTTTTAATGCATACTTATTCATCCACACACTTGCCGCAAGAGTATCCCCCTTAAAATAAAGGGTTGAACTTTCCATTACTTCTTCGTGTGTGTAAGCTTTCAGCTCTGTTTCTAATTCTTTCTTCATTGTAGTGATTTCCTGACTTTCTTCTTCAAATAAACTCTCTAAAATATTAGGTCTCTGTCTCTTCCCCAACATATCGTCGTAATAATTACTTCGAGTAGCACTTTGCTGTTCCTGATCCAGCTCTGAAAACAATGTTGGTTCCATGCGATGTGGTTTAGGTTGTTTTTGATTGATTTTCACCTCACTTTGTATTTTTGGGGGTAAAGCGAAAAACAGACGCTAATTTACTACAAGCATAAAAACATGTTCTAAAATCTTATTAACATAGCCTTGTTAGTATTTCTGCAATAGCTGGATTTTAGTACAATTATGCGGTGATTCAGAAAGTTATCAACCGGACTTGTTGATAAATTTTTAAACAGAGTTGGCAGTGGTATAAAATTCTGTGTTAGAGCGTAAAACGTCTTTTATTTTACCAATTTATGTGCAATCAGATATTGTGCAATCTGCACAGCATTGGTGGCGGCTCCTTTGCGAAGATTATCCGATACGATCCAGAGGTTTAAAGAGCGTTCGTTAGATTCATCGCGACGAATTCGCCCAACAAAAACATCATCTTTCCCTTCTGCGAAAAGAGGCATAGGGTATTCATTGTTTGCCGGATTATCCAACACTTTAATACCGGGACTGTTTGCCAGAAGTTCTTTTACTTCAGTTAAATCAAAATCGTGCTTAAATTCAAGATTTACAGCTTCAGAATGACCTCCGGTTACGGGCACGCGAACAACGGTAGAGGTAATTCGAAGTGAATTATCACCGATGATTTTACGGGTTTCGTGTACCAGCTTCATCTCTTCCGAGGTATAACCATTTTCAAGAAAATCGCCACCATGAGGAAATAAATTACGATGAATCTGATGTGGATAAGCTCTCATAGAACGAATACCGCGACGTTCATGCTCCATCTGTGTAACTGCTTTAATACCAGTTCCGGTTACAGATTGATATGTTGAAACAATGATTCTGTCAATGGTGTATTTTGCATGAAGCGGAGCTAACGCAACTACCATCTGAATAGTTGAACAGTTAGGATTGGAAATAATTTTATGATCCCTGGTTAAAAGATGTGCATTTATTTCGGGAACTACCAATGGAACGTCCTCTTTCATGCGCCAGGCTGATGAATTGTCAATAACCGTTGTTCCAGCCTCTGCAAACAGAGGGGCATATTTTAAGGATGCTGTTGATCCGGCCGAAAATATTGCAATAGCAGGCTTTTGAACAATAATATCTTCTACAGATTGCATAACGTAAGGCTTGCCGGCAAAAATTACTGACTTTCCTACTGATTTTGGTGAAGCAGCTACCAGAAGTTCATATTCCTGAAATCCTCTTTCTTCCAGAACTTTAAGCATTACACCGCCTACTAAACCTGTTGCTCCAATTACTGCTATTTTCATGGATTACAATATTTTAAAAATTATTTTGAGGTTGCAAAAGTATAAAGAATTCATGATGCATGCTTTTACTTCCATGAATTTCTTTCAGGTGAAATTGACTTTTAACTATTTTTTTTGTATATTTACGCTTTATAAAATCATATCGCAATGAGACGTTTATTTGTGTTGTTGTTGCTATCTTTTGTGTTATCAGGTTTTTCACAGGTGTCGGATAGTTTTAGTGATAATGATTTTACACAAAACCCGGTATGGGTTGGAACAGACAATTATTTTGTGGTTGTTGCCCAAACTCTTCGATCAAACGGCCCCAATACAAATGGAGATACTCAACCGGATACTCTTTGGCTTACAACTCATAATTTCTTGATTGATAGCACTGAATGGTCGTTTTTAGTGGATCTTAAGTTTAATCCCATTGCTGATAATTTTCTTCGGATCTATCTTGTTTCGGATAATCAGAATCTTACACAGTCATTAAATGGATATTATATTCAACTGGGTCAATCAGGGAATGATTCTATCAATTTTTATAAACAAACCGGAAATAACCGCCAGCTTTTGTTTACAGGGAAAACCTCTTTTTTGTCCTCCTCAAATTTGAAAGCCAGAATTAAAGTAAAGCGGGATAATCATGGTGTCTGGCAGATTTATTCTGATAAAACCGGAGGAGTAAATTATATTTCTGAAGGTAATTCATTTACGGATAATAGTATTAATGCCACACAGTGGTTCGGTTTCTATTGCCAGTATAAAACCGATTCGCGTTACAATATGTATTATCTGGATGATGTTTCTGTTGCTCCGGTTTTTGTGGATACGGTTAAGCCAAGCGTTAACAGTGTGAGTTTTTTATCTCTCAATTCGGTTGAGATCTGTTTTAGCGAGGCAATTGATTCTGGGTCAGCCGTAAATGCACAGAATTATTTGATTGATCAAAGCTTAGGTCAGGTTATGGATATTCAATTTTCTACAGCTTCTCCCGAAAAAGTGATTCTCACGTTTCAAAATTCCGCTTCGAAAGGATTCCCTTATGACTTTCAGCTTGTGAATGTAAAAGATCTTGCAGGAAATAGCTGCATACCTTTTCAAACAACCATCTATTTACCGAAACCATTTGATATTGTATTTAACGAAGTAATGACCGACGAATCTCCACGTCCGGCCGGTTTGCCCGCATCTGATTATGTGGAAATTTATAATCGTACGCAATATCCGGTTTCATTGAAAGGTTGGAGCTTGAAAATTAAAGATGATGGCTCTCCCATCGTGCTAAGCGCAGTTACGCTTTTGCCCGATTCATTTGCCTGTTTTGTCAATAATGCTTATTTGGATAGTTTTCAGCTTTCTACAGGGATTCTTCCAACAGGTTTAACTTCGTTAATCATCAATAATGAATCCGCTTTAAATCTCTATGATAACTTTTCAACTTTAATTCACCGGATTGATTTTACAGCGGGCTGGTATCGGGATGATCTGAAAAAAGAGGGAGGATGGTCGCTGGAACAGATTGATGTTCAAAATCCTTGTGGTGATGCTTTAAACTGGAAAGCATCGGTTTCTCCCGCCGGAGGAACTCCTGGAAGAAGAAATTCAGTAAGCGGGTTGAACCCTGATACCAAAGCTCCCTATATTGAGAAAACATGTCTTATTGGTAACCAATTACTTAATATTTTATTTAATGAAGGTGTTTACATTAATGGAGTAATCAATTTGAACCAGATTAAAATAGAACCTTCGCTGGGAGTTTCTGCATTTCTGTGGAATGATGCTACTCAACGAAGTGCGAATCTGATTTTATCCGATACTGTTCATCCTGATACGGTTTATACGCTTCAAATTAATTTACCATTTTCCGATTGTGTTGGAAATCAGTTTGACACATTCTCTGTAGTGAAATTTGCATTTCCACATCAAGCGGTGGTAGGTGAATTGATTATTAATGAAGTATTGTTTAACCCAAAAGGAAATGGAGTTGATTATGTTGAGGTTTTTAATCGTTCACATCACAATATTGACTTAAAAACAGTAAGGTTAAGTAGTTATAAAACAGAAACCCAGAAGCTATATCAAATGAACACCGTTTCTTCCGGATGTGCATTACTGTTTCCCGATGAGTATCTTTTACTTACAACAGATACATTGATGATTCAGAATCAATATCAGCCAATTGAAAAAGGGAGATGGATTCAGATGTCTGATTTTCCTGCATTTAGTAATGAAGATGGAGTTGTGATAACTTGTTTACAGGACAGCACAGTCCTCGATAGATTGGATTATGATGAAAGGATGCAATTTGCATTGTTGACTTCGGTAGAAGGAGTTTCGCTGGAACGAATAAATCCGGATGCAAAAACGAATCAGCGCGATAATTGGCATTCAGCTTCGAAATATACTCACTGGGGAACTCCAGGGTATAAAAACTCACAGTTTACAGAGTTTCTTTACAATGAAGATCCGTTTACATTATCGCCGGATATCTTTTCACCCGATGGCGATGGTTTTAATGATTTTCTTACCATAACGTATTTTTTTTCACAATCGGGAACTATGGCAACTGTAACCATTTATGATGAAAAAGGGAACTTGGTGAAGAAACTGGTAAATAATGATTTGCTTGGAGTTAAAGGCAGTTTAACCTGGGATGGAACCAATGATCAGTTGCGTAAATGTAAAATAGGAATCTATATTCTGTTGTTTGAAGTGTATAACTTAAATGGTGATCGTAAAACATACAAGAAAACAACCGTTTTAGGAGGTAAACTGTAACAATATCAGGAAGTAACAATTTGGATTTCTTCTGAATGAGAGCTCTTAGCTTAACATTTTTTATGGAAATCGAATCAGTTCACTGGGCTTTTTTTCGTTTATTTGCAAGTTCTGAATATAGGATCACAGACTGAAGGTATTTCAGCCGAAAATAGTAAGTAATGAAGGGAATAAAGAAACTCGTATTTGCGTTTACCGGACTAATGATTTTGAGTACATCATCTTTTGCTCAGGTCAAGGATTCATCTTTGTTTAAAAAAACCGAAACGATTTACGAAAAGGAATTTGAGGCAAATCTTGACAGCGTTTTAAACAGCTTTTTTGCAAGTAAATATCTGAAAATACACCAGCAAAGCTTTTTGATGTCAACCGAGGAGGAAGACAGAAATGATATTCCTGTATATCCAGATTCAGTGTATATGCAACGTTTGGGGAATTTGCCAAATGTGATTAATCTTCCTTATAATGAACATGTTAGGTCGTTTATAGAACTTTATGTCAATAAGAAGCGAAAAAGTGTAAAGGTAATGCTGGGTCTGGCTCAGTATTATTTTCCGATTTTTGAAGAAATACTGGATAAAACCGGCGTTCCTCAGGAACTAAAATATCTGGCAGTTATTGAATCAGCTTTAAATCCGAAAGCAGTTTCGGGAGTTGGTGCAACAGGTTTGTGGCAGTTTATGTATACTACCGGAAAAATGTATGATTTGAAAATCAATTCGTTGGTTGACGAACGCCGTGATCCGATAAAATCGAGTTATGCTGCAGCTCGTTACTTGAAAGATCTTTACACTATTTACAAAGACTGGACTTTGGCGATTGCAGCATATAATTGCGGTCCCGGAAACGTGAATAAAGCAATAAAACGTTCAGGCGGGAAAAACGATTTCTGGGAAATTTATCCCTATTTGCCTCAGGAAACTCGCGGCTATGTTCCTGCATTCATTGCAGCCAATTATATGATGAACTATTACAAAGAGCATAACCTGTTCCCCTCTGGTGATGCATTTCCGGTTTTAACCGATACCGTGATGGTGAATGAAGATTTACATCTTGAGCAGGTATCCAGTGTATTGAATATTCCAATAAAACAACTCCGTGAACTAAATCCTCAGTATAAAAATGATATTATTCCCGGTAAGAGTGAGGCGTATTCACTTAAATTACCTGTAAATATGATTACATCATTTATTGAATATCAGGATTCTATTTATAGTCAGGATTCCGCTTTTTTTAAAGGGATGACCAAAGGGAAATTTGTTCCGGTGGCTTCTCGTTATGGAAAAAGCAGCGAATTCAAGCAGAAAATACGCCACGTAGTTGGAAAAAATGAAACAATTTCTCAAATTGCCACGAAATATGGGGTTACTGTAGGTCAGATTAAAAAATGGAATCATCTCCGAAATACCACACTGAAAAAAGGTAAGTTACTGGTAATTTATTATTCAGCAAAGGAGGAGAAAATCATTGAGTCAGAGAAACCTGAATCTGAATCCGAAAAATTAAAAGAAACAGAAAAACCTGATTCTGGAAATGCAAATCAGTCCCCAAAAGTTGAAGTCCCAAAAGGGAAAGAGAAGAATAAAACTACTCAAAAAGAGGTAAAAGAGGGTAAGAAATCTAAAACGAAGGAGCTCTCCAAGGCTAAAACAAAAACGCATAAAATAAAACCTGGGGAATCTCTCTATTCTATTGCCCAGAAATATGGTGTTACAGAAGATGAACTTGCAAAGTTTAATAACATCAAAAACAAGAAGAAAATTAATGCAGGTCAGACTCTTAACGTGCCTCAAAACTAAAACTATTGTTTCCGTATCTCAATGAAACCTTCCAAAGTATTGCTTTATCTGAGCATCGTTCTATTAATGCTGGGGCTTACGGCCTACTTTTTTCCGGAAAACGGACTTCAGCTCTCAAAAGACATTACCCTGCAATTCCCAAAGCTTAAAGATATTTTAAGCCCGGAAAAGAAAAATTATGCAGATATTACGTCTATCATACAGGAAAATCAAAAAGCAGACAGTACGGCTCCTGAATCTGAGGATTTGAGCAAATTTTCCGATACGGCATCTTACGCTTCGCTGGATAAAGAACATGTACAACAAATAGAATATCCGGGAAATGACAAATCGTTACTTTATCCATTTTTTGAAAAGCTTCAAAATGCAGCGACAACTTCTGAGGTTTTTCGTATTATGCACTATGGCGATTCTCAAATAGAAGGAGATAGAATTACGTCCTATTTACGGTTTAAGTTTCAATCGCAGTTTGGAGGTTTCGGAATCGGAATGTTTTCGGTTGTATCAGTAACTCCTTCATCATCATTGTATTGGTCTGCTTCTGATAACTGGATGAAAGTTGCAATTAATGACAATCTGAAATCGTCAAAACGTCAGCACTATTTTGGTCCGATGATGAGTTTTGCTCGTTTAGTACATGTGCAAAAGGATTCCTTAAATCCTGATACTACAGGGATTATCAATGGTTGGATAAAAGTTAACGTTCTTCCTAAAACCTTTGCCAAAAATCAGCAGTTTAAAAAAGTACGTATGTTTACTTCTAAAAGTGGACAAGTATCGCGTTTTAAACTTATTACAAATGGGAAGATAGTAGATTCTGAAATAGAAGAATTAGCCTCAGGAGTTTTGATGATTGAATGGAAATTTGCGGAAACACCTAGAAATTTCACCATTCGTTTTTCAGGAAAAACTTCACCCGATGTATATGGTTTGAGCCTGGAAGGAGATGAAGGTATTGCTGTGGATAATGTTCCGTTACGAGGAAGCTCGGGCTATGGTTTTAACTGGAATAATGCCGAATTTTTACGTGAGTTCTACAAAAAGCTGAATGTAAAGCTCTTATTTGCTCAATTTGGAGTAAATGCAGTCCCTCAGGATGAAAAGGTGGTTGTACCCAATTATGCATTTTATGAACGGGCATTTTATCAAAATCTCAGGTTCTTGAAAAGTCTTGACCCTGATCTCTCCATAATTGTAATTGGAATTTCCGATAGGTCAAGAAAGAATGGAGAATCGTATGAAACAAACCCCAATGTTTTGAAGATAAGATTAGCTCAACGAAATGCGGCATTCCGTGCGGGATGCATGTATTGGGATATGTTTGAGGCAATGGGTGGGGAAAACTCAATGCCTAGCTGGGTAATGGCGAAACCTCCGTTGGCAAATAAAGATTTTACACATTTTAATGATAAAGGAGCCCGGTTTATCGGCGAGATGTTCTATAAAGCAATTATGAAGGACTTTATGGAATATCAGGCTGTTAAGAAGGCGGTTCCTGCATTGGCTGACAGATAATTATCCATGACCGCAAAAAAGCTAATCGGATTCGCCTTTTGTTGCCTGCTATTGCTTTATAAAGCAATAGCGCAACCCGAATCTGTTGCTTTATCGTATCCATTTCTGTGTAATGAGTGCAATACATTTATTTGTAATAGTCAAGCTTCAAAAGAATATGCATTGCTTTTTCAAAAATTCAATGAATTGATATTGAAAGGACAAGGTGTTGTTCATATAATGCAAATAGGAGATTCACACATACAGGCGGATCATTTTTCGGGACAGATGCGCCATCGTATACGGCAGTTTATGCCGGGAATAGCCGGAAGTCGTGGTTTTGTATTTCCTTATCGTGCAGCAAAGACAAATAATCCTGATAATTACAGAGTTGAATCAGAAGGGAACTGGAGCTCGTGCAGAAACATTCAGCAAGTGAATTGCGATATGGGAATTTCCGGAATCACAATCACAACGTTTGACCCAAATTCAAAAATTCGTATTCAATTGAAAAACAGTGAAAACGATTTTTTTGATTTTAATATTGTAAAGGTCTTTCATAGTTTTGGCGATACTTCGTTTGTGCCTGATATTCAGCCTGAAAATGTTGTTTCAGAAGTAAAGAGATTTCCAAAATCAGGTTATACGGAATTTCATTTGAATCAATATGCAGAAGAAATTACAATCGGATTTAAAGCTCTGAAAGAGTCGCATAAGAGTGTTTCGGTTTATGGATTAAGTTTTGAAAATGAAGATCCAGGTGTGATTTACAGTTCGTTAGGGGTAAATGGAGCCGAAGTGATCTCATTTTTGAAATGTAATTTAATCCAACAGCAACTCCAAGTACTTTCCCCAGATTGGATTATTTTATCGTTGGGTACCAATGATGCTTTTGGAAAAGGGTTTGTTCCCGGCGATTTCAAACGAAATTATGGCCTGCTGATTGACAGAATTAGGGAGGCTTTACCCAACGTACCTATTCTACTGACTACTCCTCCTGATTCATATCGCAAAAAGGTAAACAATCCTAATATGGTAATCGCCGGACAAGCAATCAAAGAATTGGCCGAAGAAAAAAACTGTGCTGTATGGGATTTATATCTGGTAATGGGGGGGAAGGGCTCAATGTTAAAATGGCTGAAATCTGGTTTAGCCGCTTATGACAGAGTACATTTTTCCGTACAAGGATATCGCCTTCAGGGTAATTTATTATTTGATGCTTTTTTTAATACATACGATAAATACATAGATAGTAAATAAAAATATATGGATATTTTGCAAAATATATTTTCCTATTCAGAAAATTCACCACTACTCTTTACTCAGACGTATTTTTGGCTTTTCTTCGCCTTTGTGATGACTATATTTTCTTTTCTATATAAAAAACAGAATAGTAAGATTCTGTTTCTCTTTATCATAAGTGTTTATTTTTATTATAAATCAGGTGGCTACTTTTTTACGCTTTTGCTGTTTTCAACATTTGTTGATTACACACTTGGATGGAAGATTTACCGGGCGAAAAGCCAAAGAGGGAAAAAGTGGTATCTATTCTGGAGTATATTTATTAACCTGTCTATTTTGCTTTATTTTAAGTATGCATATTTTGTGACAGATATTATTAATCAATTATTCCATACAAAATATCATGTAATCAATTATCTTGGAATGGTTACGAATGAGATAACGGGAAGTAAGTTTGATGTTGCGAATATTATTTTACCTGTAGGAATTTCGTTTTACACTTTTCAGACAATCAGTTATTCTGTAGATGTTTATCGCAACAGAGTAAAACCGGTAAATAATATTATTGATTTTGGATTCTATGTAACTTTTTTCCCTCAACTGGTTGCAGGCCCGATTGTTCGTGCCGCCGATTTTGTGCCACAAATTTATCAGAAATTCAAGCTTACAAAAGAACAGTTCAACTGGGCTTTATTCTTGATTGTAAATGGATTAATAAAAAAGGTCTTGATATCAGATTATATTTCGATGAACTTTGTGGACAGAGTATTTGATACACCTTTATCCTATACAGGTTTCGAAAATCTGATGGCTGTTTATGGTTATGCAATGCAGATTTATTGCGATTTTTCAGGTTATACGGATATTGCAATTGGAGTAGCGACTCTATTGGGATATCACCTGCCTCTAAATTTTCTTTCACCGTATAAAGCCGAAAATATTACTGATTTTTGGCGCAGATGGCATATTTCGTTATCGAGCTGGTTGAAGGATTATCTTTACATACCGTTGGGCGGGAATCGAAAAGGGAAAGCTCGTCAGTATATTAATTTGTTGATTACAATGTTTTTAGGTGGATTGTGGCATGGCGCTTCCGTTCGTTTTATTATTTGGGGAAGTTTGCATGGTATAGCTTTGGCTGTTCATAAGTATTTTAAATCATTAAGGAAAAACAAACTCGTGGAGAAAAAAGTTTGGCATCGATTTATTACGGTGTTTATTACATTCCATTTTGTCTGCTTTACGTGGATTTTCTTCAGAGCAGAAAGTATGCAACTGGTTGGAGATATGTTGAAGCAGATTTTTACAGCCTTCCACCTTGAGCTAATCCCAACCATTTTTGCATCGTACAGAATCGCGTTTTTACTATTGTTTGCTGCTTTTTTGATTCATATTTTGCCTTCAAAATGGAAATCAGGGTATCAGGAAATATTTTACAAACTTCCTCAGTTTGTGAAATTAGCTGGGATTGTAATCATTGTAGTAATTCTTTATCAGGCAAAATCGTCAGGAATTCAGCCATTTATTTATTTCCAGTTTTAATTCCGTTTTTTTACCAAACAGATTGATTTTACATTAAGTTTGCGTTAAGAAATAAACAGGAAGAATTCTATCTTGTTATTACTGTGTAAATTTGTTGCAATCAATACAAAATCAATGAAAACTGAAGAGTTTACCATTTTATTAGTTGATGACGAACAGGATATACTTGAGTTTCTGAGTTATAATCTCCGAAAAGAAGGTTTTATTGTACATACCGCCAATAACGGGAAAGAAGCTATTGAAAAAGCAGTGGAAACAGAACCTCATCTCATAATTCTGGATGTGATGATGCCCAAAATGGATGGAATTGAAACCTGTGTTGAAATAAAGAAAATACCTAAATTGGGAAATGTTCTTGTAGTTTTTCTAACTGCCCGTGGCGAGGATTACTCTCAGATAGCTGGTTTTGATGCTGGTGCAGACGATTATATTACAAAACCAATTAAGCCTAAATTGCTGGTTAGTAGAATAAAAGCGATACTCCGCAGGTTTAAGGAAGAGAATGTGAAATCGGATAAAATCGTATTAAAAGATGTTACAATCGATCGAGATCGTTATGTTGTTTTTAAGGATGAAAATGAAATTATCCTTCCCAAAAAAGAATTCGAATTATTAATGTTTCTGGCTTCAAAACCAAACAAAGTTTTTACCCGGACCGAGATATTTTCAAATGTTTGGGGTGATGATGTAATTGTGGGAGACCGGACGATAGATGTTCACGTAAGAAAAATTCGTGAAAAGCTTAGTATCGAGAATATTAAAACAATAAAAGGCGTAGGGTATAAATATGAGGAGCAGTAGCTTTTTATGAAAAATGCGAATCCACATAAATTTGCATTGTTGAATGCCAGTTATCTTACTCTATTTGCAGGAGTAATTTTTGCGTTGTTTCAGTTTGTTTTTTTTCAATTCAGCATCTTACCTTTTATAAGTTATCTTTTATTAATTTTCGGATTTACCTATAGTTTGGTTTTTATTACTTCGGATCGGTTTATTTATGAAAAAGTAAAGATTATCTATAAGAATATTAATAATTTAAAAGGTACTCGAAAGAGCTTTTGGGAAAAACACAAAAATGAACCCGACATTCTGGAAAGTGTGAATAGGGATGTTATGCAATGGGCTACGGATAAGAGCTCGGAAATTGAGAATTTAAAAAAACTTGAGGCTTATCGAAGAGAATATATCGGGAATGTTTCTCATGAGCTTAAAACGCCTATTTTTAATATTCAGGGGTATATTTTAACCTTGCTTGATGGCGGGTTGGAAGATGCGTCCATCAATAAGGAATATTTGCTTAGAACAGAAAGCAGCATAAATCGAATGATTGCCATCGTTCAGGATTTGGAAGCAATTTCACAGCTAGAATCGGGAGAATTAAAGTTGGATTACACACGTTTTGATATACTTGCATTGTGTAGAGAAGTTGTAGAATTTCTCGAAATCAAGGCTAAAAAACGAAAAGTTAAGCTCATTATTGCTCCTAACGAAAACAAAGTTGTAATGGTTTATGCCGACAAAAAAAGAATCCGACAGGTGCTTACAAATCTGATAGATAACTCAATTAAATATGGGAAAGAAACCGACAACAGTTATACTAAAGTCAGCTTTTATGATATGGACGAGAATTTTTTGATTGAAGTTGCTGATAATGGAATTGGTGTAGCCGAAACGGATTTGCACCGCATTTTCGAAAGATTTTTCCGTACCGACAAAGCCCGCTCGCGGAGTGATGGAGGTACGGGTTTAGGTTTGTCTATTGTAAAGCATATAATTGAGGCACACGATCAAAAAATTACTGTTCGAAGTACACTGGGATTCGGTACTACATTTGGATTTACCTTAAAAAAGGCATAATTAGACAGAATGAACTGCTGCTACCATTTCGGAAAGCAGCTCCGGATGTTTTTCAAATGAATTTCCAACTACAATAATATCAGCTCCTGCGTTACAGTTTTCGATTGCTTTTTCAGGTGTTTTTATCCCTCCTCCTACAATAACAGGAATACAAATGCTGTTATTTACACCTTGGATCATGCTCGTTTGAACAGGGTTTAAGGCACCACTTCCGGCATCCATATAAATTAATTTCATCCCCAGCATTTCTCCCGCCATCGCTGTACAAACTGCAATATCGTTTTTATCGGAAGGGATTGGAAATGAGTTGCTCATGTATTCTACAGATGTGGTTTTTCCACTCTCAATAAGCATATAACCTGTTGGAATTACTTCTAGTTTGCTGTGTTTGAGGTATGGTGCTGCAATAACATGGCGTCCGATTAACATGTCTGCATTTCTTCCTGAAATTAAGGATAAAAACAAAAGAGCATCTGCCTTTGCACTGATTTGTAAGTTGTTTCCTGGAAATAGCACAACCGGAATTGAGCTGTTTGATTTTAACGTATCAATACAAATTTCCAAATGGTCATTGGTAAGTAAGCTTCCGCCTACAAAAAAGTAGTCAGCTTTAACACGTTCAGCTAATTGGGCCAAAGATTCTAACTCTCTGATTGTCGGTTTATCAGGATCAATCAAGACAGAAATCTGTTTCCTCTTTTCGGCCTTGGCAGCAAGCATTTTTGAATAAATCATACCAGAAAAATTTCGAAAAGCAAGTATAGCAATTTTTGTCGATAAATAGAGATGTTATGTGAAATATTTCTACAAAAATTAACCAATTAGGATTTATGAATTAATCTTCTTTTTAGAAAATGAAATATTTCGAAAGCTTATGCCAATGATAATCAGCATTATACCCGGAACTGTTGAAGGAAGCAACCTCTCTTGAAGGATAAGTGAAATAAAAATCAATGATAAAAATGGTGAAATAAAAATCAACAGACTTACCTTATCGGTTGATTTTGAATTTCGTAATGCTAAAAGCCAAAGAAAGAAGGTAATACTCATTTCAAATAAGCCAATATAGATCAATGGGATGATGGCGTTTGTGTTCATTATTCCTGGAATCGGAACAATACATAATACAATAAAAGAAGCAATACTCCCTGTGATAAAATTAAGCCAAAGTTTTATCAGGTCATCGGTTTTGCTTTTTATGTTCCATATCCAAAATAAAGCCCAGACTAAAGAACTGCCAAGAGCCAGGAGATCGCCTGCGGGATTTGAAAATCTGAAAGATAATACGTCTCCGTGTGTTGATATTGTAATAATACCTGCTAAGCATAAAGTAATACCAACCCATCCTTTTACTGTGATTTTTTGACCAAGAAACGGCCATGACAATAAAATCAGCATAACAGGCCATGTGTAATTGAGTGTCATTGCTTCCTGTGCTGGTAGAACAGAATATGCTTTAAAAAGAACCAGATAATATAAGAATGGATTAAGCAATCCTGCTAAAAGATTTTTTAAACACTCTTTTTTATCCAGATATTTGATTTTTAGTTTTGATTTGCTGAAAAACAGAATAGTAGAAAGAGCTAAAAATGAAATGAACGATGACCAGAAAAGAAGAATAAGAAAATGAACTTCTTTCAATGCAAACTTAAAAGCAGTTGCAACAGTGGACCATAGAAGTACAGCAGCCAGTGCAAATAAGTAAGCTTTTTGTTGTTTTTTCATCTGGAAATGCGTTAAATCGACGTAAAAGTACTTGAAAAACAGCTTTCAGATAGAAAACTATATGTAATTTTGCAAGTTCAAATTCTAATAAGAATAGATAATACATTATAAAATGATGACAGATTACACTTTACCTTACAAAGTAGCTGATATTAAACTTGCAGAGTGGGGGCGTAAAGAAATTGAAATTGCTGAAAAAGAAATGCCGGGTTTAATGGCATTACGTGCAAAATATGGTGCACAAAAACCTTTAAATGGAGCCAGAATAACAGGATCTCTCCACATGACAATTCAAACTGCAGTATTGATAGAAACACTGGTTGAATTGGGCGCAGATGTTCGTTGGGCTAGTTGCAATATTTTTTCAACTCAGGATCATGCTGCTGCTGCTATTGCTGCTGCCGGAATTCCTGTGTTTGCATGGAAAGGAGAAAGCTTGGAAGAATATTGGTGGTGCACAAACATGGCATTATCATTTCCAGAAGGCAAAGGCCCAAACTTGATTGTAGATGATGGCGGTGATGCTACTTTGTTGGTACATAAAGGATATCAGGCTGAAAATAACGCAGATGTTCTAAATGCAATACCGGGTAGCCGTGAAGAAAGCATCGTGTTAAGCACGTTGAAAAATATTTTGAAAGAAGATTCACAAAAATGGCATCGTACATTGAGCGAGCTTCGTGGTGTTTCAGAAGAGACTACTACCGGAGTTCATCGTTTATATCAGATGATGGAAAAAGGTGAACTGCTTATTCCCGCTATCAATGTAAATGATTCCGTTACAAAATCAAAATTCGATAATCTTTACGGATGTCGTGAATCATTAGCTGATGGAATCAAGCGCGCTACTGACGTTATGATTGCCGGGAAATGTGTAGTTGTTTTAGGCTATGGCGATGTTGGAAAAGGCTGTGCAAAATCAATGAGAGGATATGGCGCCCGGGTAATTGTAACTGAAATTGACCCAATTTGCGCATTACAGGCCGCAATGGAAGGATTTGAAGTTACAACTATTGAAAATGCTTTGACTGAAGGGAATATCTATGTTACTACCACCGGAAACAAAGATGTGATTACAGCAGAATACATGGCAAAGATGAAAGATCAGGCGATCGTTTGCAACATTGGACACTTTGACAACGAAATTCAGGTTGACCGCTTAAACGAATGGCCGGGAATTAAAATGGTAACCATTAAACCTCAGGTTGACAAATATATCTATCCGGATGGTCATGCTATTTTCTTATTGGCAGAAGGTCGTTTGGTTAATTTAGGTTGTGCTACTGGTCATCCATCTTTTGTGATGAGTAACTCATTTACGAACCAAACATTAGCTCAGTTAGATTTATGGCAAGTTAAACATGAAGTTGGGGTTTATCGCCTTTCAAAGAAACTTGACGAAGAAGTAGCACGTTTACATCTTGAACAAATTGGCGTTAAATTAACCCGATTGTCTGATGAACAAGCCGCTTATATCGGAGTTTCGAAAGATGGTCCGTACAAACCAGAACATTACAGGTATTAAAAATACTATTAAAAAAGCCGGTTTTTCCGGCTTTTTTTAGTTATATACACTTAGATTCACTCCGTCATAATAGGTTCGGTATTGTTTTAACGATACTTTGGCGGGCCCTTTAAAAGGGGACCCATCGTTAAGGATAAATTGCGACATGCAGCAGGAATCTATCGCAGTTGTAAATGAACTCTCTACCTGAATTCTGCACCCATTTTTAAAATCATATGGACATGCTCTGTCAAATGCGACAAAGTGTTCCTGAGCATCTCTGTAAATTACAATACCACTATATCCACCGGTAAAATATTCATACCCACCAACCGTATTCAGCTTTTGATAAAGTGTTGAATTTGGCTGAATTGTGAAATTTACGTAGATATTTGGAATAGATTGATCTTCTTTTTTGCACCCTGAAAAAAAGAAGAATATTATTAAAAATACCAGAGAGATTTTATGTCCGTTTATACTATATTTCACTTCAATAATGTTTTCTACAAAAATAGAAACAAATTACATGAATTGTTATTGTGTTCAGGATTAAATTATTTCTATTTTTAAAAACTGAAAATAATTATTGTGGCTTAATCTTTAATCATTCATCCATGAAACGACTATTTAGATATAGATTCCTGATTTTCACTGTTTATGTATTTGCATCATTTGCTGCTTGTAAAAGCAATTCTTCATCGGCCCGACAAAAGCAGGTGACGGAGATGCAGGAAGAACGTAAGCAGGAAGCAGTTGACATGTACGAAAAAGGAGTTGAAAATCATAAAGCAAAACAAACGAAAAGGACTCGGCAGCGGATGGAATCAAGTAAAAAAAAATCAGCCAATCTGGGGTATTCAAAAAAAACAACCTGGTGGCAACGATTATGGGGCAAACGTGATAAATCTTGTAGATAATTAAACCAATGCGTGTACAAAGTAAAATAGTTTTCCTTCTTTTCATGATGTTGAATCTGAGTTTGTTTTCTCAGAATCAAAATATTAAATTTGAGCGTATTGCATCAGAATATATTCACTTGGATCGAGGCCTTTCCCAAAATTCAGTACGTACTATTATTCAGGATAAATATGGTTTTCTCTGGTTTGGGACATGGGATGGATTAAATCGTTATGATGGATATAATTTCACGGTTTTTCGTTCCGGAAAAGAACAAAATGGGATTATTCTTACAAACCCGAGTATCCGGGCACTTAATGAAGATGTTAATGGATTAATCTGGATAGGAACAGAAAATGGCTTGAACTGCTATGATAGAAGCAAACGAAAAGTTACTCATTTTTACCATGATGAAAAGGACGATAATTCATTGACTGATAATTATATAAATCATATAGTATCGGATCGGAACGGTTTGGTTTGGATTGCTACTGCAAACGGGTTAAGTTGTTACAATCCCCAAATTGGACGGTTTAAGAACTATCATTTAAATTCGTTAAGTGCAAATTCATTAAGTAGTGATAGTATAAAACATCTTACGATTGATCCGTATAATCGCTTATGGATTTCGACACAAAAAGGCCTTAATTTATTGAATATCAAAAGTAATAGATTTAGTCATTGGTTTCATGATGATAATAAAAAGTCAATATCCAGTGATAATGTGAATATTACGTATTTCGAAAACGGATTATTGTGGGTTGGAACAGACAACGGATTAGATTGTATTTATTTAGCTAGTGGCAATATCAAACATTTTGGTTTTACGAATGAAAATGGATCAAATGGATTCAATGATATTCGTGCAATTTATCGGGATACAAAAAAAATACTGTGGATAGGATCTTATGGAGCTGGTCTTTACGTGTTGGATGAAAAGTCAGGTAAGCACCATAGTTATACCTACGATACAAAAAACAGCACCTCTCTTAGTGATGATTATATTCAGGCGATCTTTGAAGATAATAATGGAGTGCTTTGGATCGGAACGGCTTGGAAAGGAGTAAATAAAATTGACAGGAAAAACCGAAAGTTTGAGCACTACTGCCATACTTCTAATGATAAACGAAGTATAAACAGTAATCTGGTTTGGGCAATTTCAGAGGACTTGAAAAAAAATATTTGGATAGGAACAGAAAATGGAATTAATATTTTCAATCCCCAAACGGGTGACTTTAAATTTATTCGGTATGAATATAATAAACCATCA
Organism: Bacteroidales bacterium; assembly: GCA_963667975.1. Classification (GTDB taxonomy): domain Bacteria; phylum Bacteroidota; class Bacteroidia; order Bacteroidales. The sequence continues at coordinate 426,052 of OY764079.1, read as the reverse complement.
TGTTTGTCGAGTAATAGTGTAAGAGTATTGTATTTTGATAAGTTCGATCCAGATATTTTATGGATTGGGTATCTATCCTCTGGAATTACTCGATACAATTTAAAAACAGGCCAATACCATCATTATCAACATGAATTATCGAATCCTTTTTCGTTAAGTGCAAATTCTATTAACCTTATAAAACGTGATTTACACGGTGTCTTATGGGTGGGAACTCAAAATGGATTAAATAAATTTGATGATAAAACAAGAAAATTCTACAGATATTTTGCGGATTATAAACATGGAGGATTAAGCCAAGATAATATCTATGCTTTGTATGAAGACCGGGAAGGCATCATGTGGATCGGTACACAAAAAGGATTAAACAAATACAATCGCTTTACAGGGAAGTTTAAATCTATTTTAAATATTCCGCTTGATCCTAAATCATTGCCAAGTGATTATATATTTGATATTTTCGAGTCACATGATGGCTTTCTTTGGCTCGGTACAATGGGAGGAGGGCTTATAAGATACAACAAGTATACGGGTGAATCAGTATCTTATTCAGAAAAAGAGGGCTTGCCCAATAACGTAGTTTATTCAATCATTTCGGATAAACGAAACAGGTTTTGGATGAGTACTAATTTTGGAATAAGTTGCTTTGATCCTAAAGGTAAAGCATTCCTTAATTTTGACGTAAAAGATGGAATACAAAGTAGCGAATTCAATTATAATGCTGCTTTAAAGAGTAGTGATGGATATATCTATTTTGGTGGAATGAATGGATTTAACCGGTTCAATCCAGATGTTATAGATATAAATAATCGTCCACCTCAAATTTCAATCGTAAATTTCAAATTGTTTAATCAAACTTATCCCTATGAAATTAAAAGAGGAGATACTTTAATGTTAAACTATAATGAAAACTCATTCTCTTTTGAATTTTCAGCACTCGATTTTACAAATCCGGCTAAGAATAAATATACGTATACTCTGTCAGGATACGAAAAGAAATGGAATTATGCAGATGCTCAACATCGCTTTGCCGAATATACAAAAGTACCTGCTGGTACCTATCATTTTGTTGTAAAAGGAACAAACAGCGATGGAGTATGGAATAAAGAAGGGATTGTAATAACTTTAATTATTAAGCCGGCGTGGTATAATACATTATTCTTCAAAGGTATCGTAATCGTATTAATCATCTCTTTGATTTGGGCCTTAGTTTATTTGAGAGTAAGAAAACTAAAAAAAGAGCATGAAGTAGAACGTAAAATGTTAGATATTGAAAAACAAATGTTTGAAATTGAACAACATTCACTGAGGCTTCAAATGAATCCTCACTTTATATTTAATTCATTAAATTCTATTCAGGGATTTGTACTTGAAAATGATACGGATGGTGCGATCGTTTACCTTTCTAAATTTTCGCATTTAATGCGTCTGATTCTTAATAACTCAAAAGAATCATTTGTTCCATTGAGAGACGAGCTCAAAGCAATATCGTATTATATTGAGTTAGAACAGCTTCGGTTCGATTTTAAATTTGATTATAGAATCAATATTGATGAGCGGATTGATACAGATTTTATTGGAATTCCACCAATGCTTATACAGCCTTATGTGGAAAATGCGATAATTCACGGAATGATTAATAAAAAAGAAAAAGGAAATATCCAGATTAATCTGTCTATAGGAGAAAAATATTTGATATGCAATATCATTGATGATGGAATTGGAAGAGAAGCCTCTGGTCTATTGCGTGCTAAGACCGGCTTAAGGCATAAGCCCAAAGGAATGTTAATTACAAAAGAAAGATTGGATCTTTTGAACAAGCAACTAAACAGCAATTTGTCCGTCTATATAGCAGATTTGTTTGATGAATCAGGCAAATCTACGGGAACAAAGGTTACGTTGAAAATAATTTATGTTGAATTATGAGTACGAAAACCATTAAAGCTGTTATCGTTGACGATGAAAAAAGGTCAAGAGATACATTGAACGGATTAATTAATAAATTTTGCCCGGAGGTTGATATTATTGGGTTTGCCGATAATTATGAAGGCAGTCTTGTGCTCATTCGAACTCAAAAGCCTCAACTTGTTTTTCTTGATATTCAATTAAATGATGGAAATGGATTCCAAATTCTGGAACAATTAAAACCAGTTAACTTTGAAGTAATTTTCACAACAGCCTATGATCAATATGCAATAAAAGCAATTCGATATAGTGCACTGGATTATTTATTAAAACCAGTTATACCGGATGAACTTATTGATTCTGTAAAAAAAGCACAAAAGAAAATTAATTCCGGACAAATAAATGAATCAGTCCATACATTGCTCGAAAACTTGAATGTAGTAAATAATGAATCTAACAAAATTGTTCTTTCGACATCGGAAGGAATGTTTGTTTTTAAGATAGATGACATTATCAGGTGCGAATCAGATGATTATTATACCCGTTTCTTTTTTTCGAATCGCAAGCCATTATTGATTTCAAAAACATTAAAGCAAAATGAAGAATTATTAGGTGATCAGCAGTTTATTCGGCCACACAAATCACACCTTATTAATATAAACTATATAAGTCAGTATGTAAAAACAGATGGTGGATACATTTTACTTACAGATGGAACAAAAATACCTGTTGCACGTCGGAAGCGGGAAATGATCTCGGAGTTTTTGGTAAAATTGTAATTTTTCGACAAACAAATATTTTGGATATAAGATGCTGAAATCCTTAAATAAAATCATAATATACAAAACGGTGTATTTCTGTATTATAGAATAGATTAAATTTGCCGATAACTTATTAGGGATTACCGAAAACTGATTGTGTAAAATTTGCACCTTAATGTATAATAAATTTACGTCATAAACTAATAAACAGAGGTTATGGATAATGTAGTAGTTAATATATTGATTTTATTGGGGTTAATACTTTTCCCAGTTTTGTCAAAATCGTTATTTAGAAAGAAAACCAGCGGTGAATATGTTCAGGAATCAATCGGAAAAACGGTTGAAGGGGTTATTAGTAAGGCAAAAAATAACACATTAGAGGAATTTTTAGAATCGTTTCTTGATGTAGAACCACAAACAAATATAAAACCAGAAAAAACCACAATTAATGAAAAACGAAAGAACATGGAGGATCTGTACCATGAAAACATAGATCCTGAAGTAGAAAAAATGGGAAAAGAGATTTTTACCTACGAAAAGCAAAGCGAGGAAGCATTCGTATTGCAAAAAAAGAAATCAGAAAATGAACAAAAAAGAATTCATCAAGAAGAATATTTAGATGCGAGTGTTTTTGTTGAAGAATTTGACCCAAAATTAGCTTTTGTCTATTCCCAAATCTTAGATGCTCCACGTTTTAAGCAAATGTAAAAAACAGAGTGTTTTTTTAGGAATGAGGAAGGCGGTATTAATTAATTAATTACTTTTACGCCCCAAAATATAGCGCAAACTAAACGATAACAAATCACAGGTGTATGTTGAGAAAGTTATTCATTTCAGTAGGGATTATACTGTGCACGAGCGTGTTAGTGTTCTCCCAAAACGGAACCCTAAAAGGGAAGATCATTGATAAAGCGACGAAGGAACCGATTCCTTTTGCCAACGTAATTGTTGAGCAAGGAGGAAAACAATTCGGTGGAACTACGTCAGATATTGATGGTAATTATACAATCCGCCCATTACCGGCCGGAAAGTTTGATGTAAAAGCAACTTATGTTGGATACAAACCACTTTTAACGAAAGGGGTTGTAATTACATCAAACACAATTACATTTTCGGATATCACAATGGAAGCAACCGTAACTACAATCGAAACCTTCGAAGTAGTAGATTACAAAGTTCCATTGATATCGAAAGACCAGACCCAATCAGGGGAAACGGTTACATCCGACGATATTGCAAAAATGCCGGGCCGTTCAGCTCAGGCAGTTGCAGCAACCGTAGGTGGTGTTTTCTCTCAGGATGGAAGTATGGGAAGTGTTCGTGGTCAACGTACAGATGGTACCGTGACTTACATTGATGGTGTACGTGTACGAGGCTCATCAGGACTTCCTAAGTCGGCGATTGAAGAAGTTGGTGTAATCTTAGGAGGTACTCCCGCTAAGTTTGGCGAAGCAACAGGGGGCATCTTAAACATTGTAACCAAAGGTCCTTCGCGTGAGTTTGGAGGAAGTCTTGAATTTGCTACTTCTGAATTAACTGATAAATTTGGCTATAACGTAGCTTCTTTCAGTTTAAATGGCCCTTTGCTGAAAAGTAGAGACCCTAAGCAAACAACTTCATTGCTTGGATTCTTTATTTCTGGTGAATTCCAGTATATACGTGATACTCGCCCATTTTCAGGAGGCGACTATAAAGTAAATGATGAGAAAAGAGAATTTCTTGAAAAAAATCCTTTGCTTTTCAAAACGCAGGGTAACGACTTTGCAATTTTCTATAATGCTGATTATTTAAGAAAAACAGACTTAGAAAAATACTATACCAAACAAAATGGTGAATCAAAAAGTTTCAATGTAGCTGGTAAAATTGACGTACGTACTACAAAAAATACCAACTTAACATTTGGAGGTTCATTTGATTACAATGATGGACGTTTATGGTCAAGATCAAATGAATTTCTGAATTCAGTAAATAATGGTCAGGAAATCAGTTCTACTATGCGTGTTTATGGTAAGTTCACACAAAGATTTCCAACGGATAAAGATAGTAAGTCATTGATAAAGAATATTTTTTATCAAATTCAGGCAGACTATACCAAGGTTCATGTAGTTGATCAAGATAGAAATCATAAGGACAATTTATTCCGTTACGGATATGTTGGGAAATTTACAACATATAAAGCTCCGTATTATCAAGTAGGAAGTGATACTGTCAATGGTATTGCTTACAATGACGTTATGGTTTTAGCCGCATATTATGATACTTTGGTTACATTTGAACGCTCAGAGTTAAATCCAACATTATCAAATTATACTTCTCAATTATTTGGGATGTATCCGGGTACTATTCCTAATTTTTCAACAATTAGCTTCTATAAAGGATTGCTAAATGGAGATCGTCCATCTTCGGTGTATGGTTTAATCAGTAATACAGGTGCAAATTATAATAGTTATTCTGTTTATGATCAGGAACAAATTGGATTTAACGCAAATGGATCTGCTGATATTGGAAACCATGCAGTTGAATTTGGGTTGCAGTTTGAACAACTTATCGAAAGAAGCTATGGATACTCACCGGCAGGTTTATGGACACTGGCAAGAGATCTTACGAATCGTCATATTCGTGAACTAGATATGGATAACCCAATTTTAGTTCCAGGGGGTGCTGGTACAACAGATTTGATTCTTTACAACCGTAAATATTCTGCAAGTGAACAGGCATTTTTTGATATCAATGTTCGTAAAGCATTGGGTTTGCCTGTTAACGGAACCGATTGGGTAAATATTGACAAATATAATCCAGACATGTTTAATGTTAATATGTTCTCTCCAGATGAGCTTTTTAATAACGGAAATAGTTACGTATCTTATTATGGATATGATCATACAGGAAATAAAGTTTCCGGAAAACCAAGTTTTCAGGATTTCTTTAACAACCGTGATGCAAATGGAAATTACAAACGTACGATAGGTGCATTCCAACCTGTTTACATGGCAGGTTACATTCAGGATAAATTTGCATTTAATGATCTTATTTTTAATGTTGGGTTACGTATTGACCGTTTTGATGCAAATCAAATGGTATTAAAGGATCCTTATTTGTTCTACGAATCAAAAACTGTTGCTGATGTTACAAACAAAGTACATCCATCAAATATAGGTTCTGATTATACCGTTTATGTTGATGACTATAAGAAAAACGATCCAACAATTTTAGGATATCGTTCAGGTGAAAAATGGTACACTGCTTCAGGAACATATATCGAGGACCCATATTTAATCAAAGGTAGCTCAGGAAAACCAACACCATGGAGAGTTAATAAAGATCAAAAAGAGTTGAATATTAATGCTTTTAAAGATTATGAGCCACAGACAACATTTATGCCTCGTATTTCTTTCTCTTTCCCGATTTCGGATGAAGCATTATTCTTTGCACACTACGATATTATCACAAAACGCCCAACCACTGGTTTACGCATGGATCCTATTGCTTACTTATTTATTACTGAACAAGGAACCAATATTATTAACAATCCTGATTTGAAACCAGAAAAAACCACAGATTATGAACTTGGTTTCCAACAAAAACTTTCAAATGCATCTTCATTGAAATTTTCTGCTTATTATCGTGAAATCAGAAATTTGGTACAAGCTCATAAATTTACAGGCGCAGATCCAAATCCAAATTATGTATCTTATACCAATGTTGACTTTGGTACAGTAAAAGGTATGACAATGTCTTATGATTTACGAAGAACTTCTAATGTTCGTATTCGTGCATCATATACAATGCAGTTTGCTGATGGAACAGGTTCGTCTGCTACATCACAGCTAAATTTAGTTTCTGCTGGTCAGCCAAATTTACGTACAATGAGCCCATTGGCTTATGACCAACGTCATGCGGTAAAAGTTGATTTGGATTTCCGTTACGACATGGGGAAAAAATACAATGGACCAACCATTACAAAGAAAGTTAAAGGAACTGATAAAGTAAGAACGATTCCTTTACTTGAAAATACTGGTTTCCACTTATCATTTAATGGCGGTTCAGGTACTCCATATACCAAAACGGATATTGTATCAGGAAATATTCAAGGATCACAAAATGGGTCACGTTTGCCTTGGCAATTCTGGTTAGATGCAACAATTGACCGTGATATTTTCCTTAAATTTGGAAAAGGAGATGAAAAGAACAAAAAATACGCATATTTAAATGTGTATGTTGAAGTTCTGAACTTACTTGATACACGTAATATTATTGGTGTTTACTCTGCAACAGGGAATCCGGATGATGACGGATATTTGTCTTCAGCACAAAATCAAAAAGTGATTGAAGTACAAACAGATCCACAATCTTACAGAGATTTGTATTCGACTCTCGTTGCCAGTCCTTACAATTATTCTCTACCACGTAGAATACGTGTAGGTGTTGTACTTAATTTCTAAGTATTTGAAAAGCAATAAATAAAATAAAAATATGAAAAACAAGTTTCGTATCTTAACACTTTTGCTCATTTGCGTACTTCTTGCAAAAAGTATGTTTGCTGAAGAAGATGTGCGAATGAAGGGCAAACGATATGTGGACATCAAACCGTCTAAATCAGCTGATCTTTGTCGTCCAGCTACCGGTTCGATGGATCTCGACATTAATAACGTTCGTGCCCGTATCAACACTGGTGGTGATATGTGGTGGGACTTTACGGAATCTAAATATGAAATTCCTAAAGGATCGCGCAAAACTGCTATGTTCTCCGCTGCTCTTTGGATTGGCGGTAAAGATGTTACCGGTAATGTTAAATTAGCAGCTCAACGCTATCGCGCAAACGGAGTTGACTATTGGACTGGTCCTCTTTCGGTTGATGGTACGGCTGCAATTAGCGCCTCTACCTGCGATGCATGGGATAAACATTACAAAATCACAAAAGCTGAAGTTTTGGAATTTGTTGCAAACTTTAACGATCCTCAACCTGGCTATACTCTTCCCCAGGTTATTGATCAATGGCCTGCTGAGTCTAATGTAACCGGTGCTACAAATTATTTAGCTCCGTTCTTTGATTTTGATGGTGATTTAGTATATAAACCTTCTGAAGGCGATTACCCGTATTACGACTTTAGTAACTCGTTATGCCCTACGAATCCTGATCGTAAAAATCCAGATAATACTTATAAACCAATGGAAAAAACAATGGAAACATTGTATGGTAATGGTAATCCTGCAGTTAAGGGGGGTATTTTGGTTGACCAGGTTTTAAAAGGAGACCAGACTTTATGGTGGGTGTTTAATGATAAAGGAAATACTCATACAGAATCAAAAGGGGATCCGATTGGATTGGAAATTCGTGCTCAGGCTTTCGCATTTGCTACAAATGATGAAATCAATAACATGACGTTTTATACCTATGAAATTATTAACCGTTCAACCTATACTTTAACAGAAACCTATTTTAGCCAATGGTGTGATACTGATATCGGATACGCTTTTGACGACTATGTAGGTTGTGACGTTCCCCGCGGGTTAGGTTATACTTATAATGGAAAAACACAGGATGGGAGTGGACAGGTTTATGCGTATGAAGGAAATCCTCCTGCTGCAGGTGTTGACTTTTTTCAAGGACCGTATATGGATGCAGATAACTTAGATAATCCTAAGGTAGATGGAGCTGGTCATCAAATTTGCGATGAAAGTATCAACGGTGTAAACTTTGGAAATGGTATAATTGATGATGAACGTTTTGGTATGCGCCGTTTTGTATATCACGTAAATGCAACTTCCGGACCAACTTCTGACCCCGACGATTATAATGAATATTACAGATTATTAAGAGGTATCTGGAAAGACAATACCCGCATGGTTTATGGTGGCACAGGTTATCCTACGTCTCCGGGAGCTCAGCCATCAGTTGTTGCTGACTTTATGTTCCCTGCTTTAACAGATGAGTGGAACTGGGGAACAGGTTGTGGTGCTTCTCCTTCGAATAAAAACTGGACAGAAGAAACTCCAGGTTCAGGCAATGCGAATCCTCCGGGTGACCGTCGTTTTATGCACTCTGCTGGTCCGTTTAAACTTGAACCAGGTGCTGTAAATTACATTACGGTTGGTATTCCTTTTGCTCAGGCTGCTTCAGGTGGTCCAATGGCTTCTGTTGAATTATTACGCCGTGTAGATGATAAGTGTCAGGCTTTGTTTGATAACTGCTTTAAGGTATTAGATGGCCCGGATGCTCCGGATCTTGTAATTCAGGAACTTGACAGAGAAATTATTCTGTATGTTACGAATCGTAAAACATCGAATAACTATAAAGAATCATACAGTGAACTGGATGTAAGAATCCCTAAATTGAAAGAAAATTTAGTAACAGACTCATCTATAGTATTTGTAAATCCAAATGATCCAAGTCAAGTATCTTATCCTTATCAAAAAGTAAAAGATACAACGTATTATGATCGGTATTATAGATTTGAAGGATATAAAATTTATCAGTTAAGAGATAAGGATGTTTCGGTTGCAGATTTGAAAGATGCGGCGAAAGCACGTTTAGTTGCCCAGTGTGATATCAAAAACTTTGATAAAAATGGAAATGCAATAGGGCAGTTGATTAACTATTATGTAAATAGTAGTATGAATAGTGCATTGGTTCCAACTGAAGAAGTTAATGGAGGAAATCTGGGAGTTAAACACTCATTCAAAATTCTTGAAGATCAATTTGCTGAAGGAGATAAACGTCTTGTGAATCATAAGAAGTATTACTTCATAGCAGTTGCTTATGCCTATAATGGATTTAAACAATTCAATATAAATGATGTTAATAGCCAGGATGGTCAAAAAGAACCATATCTGCCAGGACGTAAAAGTGCGACGGGTGAAATTAAGAGTGTAACAGCAATTCCTCATATCCCGGCTCCAATGGAAAATGGAACGGTACTAAGCTCCGCATATGGATCTTCACCTCAGATTACACGTGTTGAAGGTTTTGGAAATGGAGGCTATGTTTTGGAAATGACTCAAAAGAGTATTGATGAAATTATGACTCGTCCAAATGGTAAATGGTTTGTAGAAAAACCAGTTTATGAAAGCGGAAACGGTCCTGTTACAGTTAAAGTAGTTGATCCTTTGAATGTGAAATCTGGTAATTTTAGACTTACATTTAATGTTCCTGGAACGATTGATACTGCCAGATGGAGCTTAGTGAATCTGGATGATAATGATACAATTTTAGCAGATAACGGCCTTTCTGATATGACAATCAATATGGATAATGAACAAATTATACCTTCTTTAGGATTGTCAGTTACGGTTCACCAACCAGAACCATTAGCAACAGAACTAAATGCGACCAATAAAGCTGGTAATAAATTGAGTGAAGGTGGGGTATTAGAATCTTCTTTAACCTTTACAGATCCAAATAAATTATGGTTAACCGGAGTTCCTGATGTTGATGCAAATCCTCAATATAACTGGATCAGGTCAGGTTCTGTAAAAGTTGGTGAAAATCCTACTCCGGAAGAAGCATCAACAGAAGACTATTATTACAAAGATTTAAATGATTATGTCTTCCTTGATGAAAAAGAACAAATGGAGAAAATTATTGATGGAACTTGGACTGCTTATCGTATGTCTTCCTTCTATACAAATGGCCCTGCACTATCTGAAACATCAATTAAAATCAATAATATGGGTAATCTTGCAAGTGTAAATATTGTTTTTACCCCTGATAAATCGAAATGGACAAGATGTCCTGTAATTGAAATGGGTGAAGATCATCTGTTAACTTCAGGAAATGCTCGTAAATTTGAATTAAGGAAAGATTCGTCTGTAAACAAAGAAGGTGTTAAAGAAGTTTGTACTTTCGAGGATAATACAAAAGCAGCAACTGGTATGGGTTGGTTCCCTGGCTATGCAATCAATCTGGAAACTGGAGAACGCTTAAATATGATGTTTGGTGAAGATTCATGGCTGATTGGGAATAACGGTCAGGATATGAGGTGGAACCCTTCCTCTTTATATACTGCAAACGGAGAAATAGTATGGGGTGGTAAACATTTTGTATATGTTTTCGGCCATAATGATAATATCAAAGACGGTTTAACGCTTCAGGCTAAATACCAATCGCCTGCGTATGACGAAGGTAAATGGGCTTATAACGCATTAAAGACTTTTATTACACAGGAAAAGCAATTTATTTTTGCAAATATTATGTGGGTAGGTATGCCTATGGTAGATAGCAAGTTTGTATTCACAGATCCTGCAAATATGCCATGTGAAGCTAAAATAAAGATTCGTGTTAAGAAGCCTTTTGCTCGTTATTCAGCTTCAGGGTCGGTTCAGCCAACTTCTGTGGTTAACAATAATTATCCTGCTTATGAATTTTCAACAACCGGCTTCGTTTCAAAAACAAATCAAAATACTGTGGCTAAAGATGCTTTAGATTTGATAGGCGTAGTTCCTAATCCATACTATGCTTTCTCAAAATATGAAACTAATCAGCTCGATAATCGTGTTCGAATAATCAATCTGCCTCAAAGATGTACAGTTACAATCTATACAGTTAATGGAGTTCTTATACGTCAATTTAAAGTTGATAAAAAAGGATTGTTGCCTGGTAAGGGAGAAGCATTAACATCTATTGACTGGGATCTGAAGAATTTTGCAAATATTCCTATATCAGGAGGTGTGTACTTAATTCACATACAAGCGGATGGTATTGGAGAAAAAGTTGTGAAATGGTTCGGAGCTTTACGTCCTACTGACCTCAATTCATTCTAAGGTTAATTAAAGATTTAATTCAAAAACAAGAACGATTTATGAAAAAATCGATATATCACATAGCAATTTCAGTTCTCTTAACAGGTGCCCTACTGGTGCCTGTTAAGAAGAGCATGGCCGGAAACGAAGACCGTGCCGGTCAGGCTGGTGCTGCTGAACTCTTGGTTAATCCCTGGGCAAGAAGTTCAGGTTGGGGAGGCGTAAATACAGCGAATGGTAAAGGATTAGACGCTCTTTATACAAATGTTGCTGGCCTTGCTTTTACTGAACGTACGGAAGTTATATTTTCTCATACTCAGTGGTTAAAAGGTACAGGTATTAATATTGCATCTTTCGGGTTTACCCAAAAAATTGGAGAAACAGGCGTATTGGGTCTGAGTGTAATGTCAATGTCTTTGGGCGATATTATGATTAGAACAATTGATCAACCTGAAGGCGGTATTGGTACTTTTTCTCCTAATTTAATGAATATTAATCTCTCTTATGCAAAAGCTTTTTCTGCTGCAATTTATGGAGGTATTAATATTAAAATTGTCTCAGAATCTGTAGCAGATATTGGAGCAACAGGTATTGCAATTGATGCAGGTATTCAGTATGTTACAGGTCCAACAGATAATGTTCATTTTGGAATTTCTATGAAAAATGTAGGCCCAAACCTTAATTTTTCAGGAGACGGATTTACTTTTAGAGGATCGATGACAGGAAATGATGTTACACATACAGTTTCAGAAAGATCAGTTCCGTTTGAACTCCCTTCTTTGATTAATATTGGTGCTGCTTATGATTTTAATTTAAGTAAAGATCATAAATTAACAGCAGCAGCTAATTTTACATCTAACTCATTTACAAAAGATCAGTATATCTTCGGAATGGAATATAATTTTATGAATTATTTGATGCTTCGTGGTGGCTACGTATTCGAAAAAGATATTTTCGAAAAAGCAAAACGTACAACAGCTTTAACAGGTGCTTGTGCTGGGATCAGTATCCAGGCTCCTTTGAATAAAGAAAAAGGATCAACTATTTCAATAGACTATTCTTACCGTGCTACAGATCCATTTGATGGATGTCATACAATTGGAGCCAGAATTAATTTATAAGAAGCTTGTTTTGGCAAGCAATTAGGCTTAATTTTATACATTCAAAAAATACAAAGACCCTTTTCGTGAGGGTCTTTGTATTTCATTGTCTAGAAACTATATGGAGGTATTCATATGTCGAATGTAAAGTATTATACAAAAGAGGGATTACAAAAACTTAAGGATGATTTACACCATTTGATAACTGTAGATCGCCCTTTTATTTCAAGTCAAATAGCTGAAGCTCGCGATAAGGGTGATTTATCCGAAAATGCTGAATATGATGCCGCAAAAGAAGCTCAAGGAATTCTTGAACTTAAGATTTCTAAATTACAAGAGCTTATCAGTAATTCAAGATTGATAGACGAATCGAAACTTGATTCGGATAAGGTTCTTCTATTCAATACGGTAACTATTAAAAATTTAAAAAATGGTACATCCATGAAATATACCATTGTTCCGGAAAGTGAAGCTGATTTAAAAAATGGTAAAATTTCAGTTAGTTCACCTATATCCAAAGGGCTACTTGGAAAAAGTGTTGGTGAAAAAGTAGATGTTATCGTTCCGGCTGGGACTATACCTTTTGAAATTATTGATATAACACGATAATTATTAACGATATGTCAACAATCTTTACGAAAATAGTAAATGGTGAAATCCCTGCTTATAAAGTAGCAGAAAATGATCATTATTTAGCTTTTCTGGATATTTCTCCTTTGGCAGAAGGCCATACTTTAGTTATTCCCAAAAAGGAAACTGATAACATCTTTGATATTGAGGATGCCGAATATCAAAATCTTTTTTTGTTTGCAAAAAAGGTAGCTCATGCAATCCGTAAAACAATTCCTTGCACGAAAGTAGGTATAACTGTTATTGGACTGGAAGTAGCTCATGCGCATATCCATCTGATTCCGGTTAATTCTATTTATGACATGGATTTTAAACGTGAGAAACTATCATTATCAAAAGATAAAATGCAAGAAATTGCAGATAAGATCGCAAAAAATATATAAAGGGAAAGCCGGTGGTTTCCGGCTTCATTTTTTTATCCGGTTTGGATTTTGTGAAATAAAGGCTTTCCAGCCACCTGAAGTGTTTTTTGAATCAATGATGCTATCTCCTTTGAAATAATGGCATACGGCAGCTGCCAAGCCGTCAGTCGCATCAAGATATTCGAATTCATCCTTAATTTTTAATAATCGAACCAGCATAGCAGCTACTTGCTCTTTGGATGCGTTACCGTTTCCAGTTATAGATTGTTTAATTTCTTTGGGAGAATATTCATGAATAGGAATAGTTCGAAATAATGCTGCAGCAATAGCAACACCTTGTGCTCTGCCAAGTTTTAACATTGATTGTACATTTTTTCCATAAAATGGAGCTTCAATCGATAAAAAATCAGGATGATATTCGTCGATCAATGACAATGTGCTTTCAAAAATTTTCTTCAGCTTTAATGCACTATCCTTAATTTTGTCTAATTTTATTACGCCCATTGAAAGAAACTCAATTTGTTTCCCTCTTTGGAGAATCAATCCATAACCCATGATTGTTGTACCAGGGTCAATCCCAAGAATAATTCGTTCTGTTTTCTGTGCTTCCATATGAATCATACAAAGTTATCAAAATATCTTAACTGGTTTTTGCGACTACTGATTATAATTGCATCTTACGGATACATTTATTACCAGTTAGTTGTAAAGGGGAAGTTCGGGAATCTAATTGCTAGTTTAGATCGAATTAAGCATGATAATCTGATATTTTATTTGCTTGTGGTAGTAATTCTTCTAGTGCCAGCAAATTGGAGCTTAGAAGCTTTAAAATGGAAGTATGCGATTTCGAAACTTGAGAATATTAGTTTTCAGAAAGCTTTAAAAGGTGTTTTAACCGGATTAACGGTAAGTACAGTATCGCCTAACCGGATTGGTGAGTTTTTCGGAAGGTTATTTTATCTTGAAAAAAGTAACCGGATAAAAGCGGGATTGATTTCTATTATGAGTAGCTTCAGTCAGTTAATAGTGACTTTAATATTAGGGTCAATAAGCTTTATAATGTTTGTCAATCAATACTATACTACATTTTTTGAAATTCATCCGGTAATGAATATTTTATTGTACGTTGTGAATGTGTTGCTAATTGTGGCATTATTGCTGATCTATTTTAAAATGTGCAGGGTTCGTTATTTGTTGGGATTACTACCTGTCAGATGGTTTAGAAAGGCTGAGGTTTATGTTTCAGTATTATCTTATTATAATGCTCTGGAGTTGTTTAAAATTCTGATATATAGTTTTATAAGGTATGCTGTGTTTTCATTTCAGTTTTATCTCCTTATGAGAATAATGGGAATCGAAATTTCATATTGGGAGGGAATGTTTATTATTTCATTAATTTATTTTCTGATGTCAGCAATTCCAACAATTACTCTTGTGGAGCTTGGGTTAAGAGGAAGTGTTTCAATGGCTGTGGTAGAGTTTTATTTCAGATCTGCTCCTGATCAGATTTCAGAGATGACTTCTGCTGCTTTAGCAGCGTCCAGTATGGTTTGGGTATTAAATCTTGTGATTCCTGCAATTGTAGGCGGCGTGTTTTTGGTTCATGCAAAAATTGTAAAGGAATGATTTTATTAGGGATAGTTCTTGTTTTTTTGTTTTTTTACGCTGCCTTTCTGCTGCTGATTTTTTTTAAACTTAAGCAGGTGAAAAATGGCGAGAGGAATGAAATAAGTTGTTTTCCAAAATTTTCAATCATTATTGCAGTGCGCAATGAAAAAATTAATATTCGTTCTGTTTTGGATTTTTTAAGAGTGCAGAAATATCCTGTTTCTGCTTTTGAAGTGATTGTGGTTGATGATCATAGTGAAGATGACACTGCATTGATAACCGAAGAATATATGGGTGTTTATCCTGATTTCAATCTTAAATTAGTCACGCTTGGAGTAACTGATACGGGCAAAAAAAATGCTATCGTAAAAGGAATTGGAAATGCACTGTTTCCATGGATAATTACTACAGATGCCGATTGTAAAATGGAGCCCGATTGGTTAGTTGCGAAGGCTGAAGTAATACATAATTCAAATTATAAATTAATAATATCTCCGGTTTTTGCAGCCAATGTAAACCATTTTATTGAGAAAATCCAACAGGTTGAATGGGTCGTGTTAATGGGTTTGACATTTGGTTCTTTAAAATCAGGATTTCCGTTGATGTGCAATGGCGCGAACCTTTGTTATAACAGGGACGTTATTGATAATGGTTTAAATGAAAGCTTTAATTTTAAAATTTCATCTGGAGACGATCTCTTTTTACTTCAATCGGTAATTAAAAACCATGGATCTAAGAGTATTGGAAGTGCATTAAAATCTGTTGTTTATACAGATGTTGAACGATCTTTTAACGCTATTTTACAACAAAAGGTCAGATGGGCTTCAAAGTCTGTCTATTATAAAGATGTTTCTACACTTCTTTATGGATTGTTGGTTTCATTTGTAAACCTGTTTGTTGTTTCTATCCCAATTCTGGGCTGGTTTCAGTTATTGAACTGGGAGATTTTAGGTATTCTGGGATTGGTGAAAATTATTACTGATATTGTTTTCGGATATTTTTGTTCGATTCGATTAAACCAGAGAATTAATTTTAATGCGTTGATAATATATGCATTGGTGTATTCATGGTACTTTTGTGGAATAATATTTATTGGGATATTCCTCAAAAAAAGCTGGAAGGGAAGATCTATAAAATAAGGAACTCTGCTTATGATCTCATTTTCAGGTAAAATTCGGCCGTTTTTAAATCATTCGGGAACGTAATTTTAATGTTTGTTGTTTCTCCAGAATAAAAGTTTAATGAATATCCTGCCGATTCAGTAACAGTGGCATCATCTGTAAAAGAAGTGTTTTTACAACCTTCATAACTGTCAGCAATAATTTGATATTGAAAACATTGTGGTGTTTGAACAGAATATATTCCAATTCTGGAAACAGGATGACTTTCCTGATTATCGATAAATCGAAGCGATTCATTAATGGGTAAAACAGGAATGGCATTCCCGCTCTCTTCGGCAATATCAAACCCTTGTTTTATTAAGTCAGCACTAACCAATGGACGAACTCCATCGTGAATTGCAATTATTGAATTGTGATCCACAACAGCATTTAATCCGTTAATTACAGAATCTGTTCTGGTTTTACCCCCTTTTATTACGTTTACAGGATATCGGAAATTGAAATCAACTTTAATTTTTTCCCATGTTTCAACCGAATCTTTTGGGAGTACCAGAATAAGTTCAATATCATTTACAGCCTTGATAAAGGCTTCTAGGGTATGTATGATAATAGGCTTATTATGAATACATAAGAATTGTTTTGGAGTTTCTGCTTGCATACGTTGTCCGTTGCCACCAGCGACAATTATTGCGATTTTTGTTATCATGTGTTGACTGGATTTTGAAGTTGTAAATGGTTCAAATATAAAAAACAAACCCGGTTTATTGCAAATGAACAAAAACCGGGTTTGTTTTTTATCAGGGAAACTTAAATGATGAGCATTGCATCACCATAAGTAAGAAAATTGTATTTCTTGTCAATTGCTTCTTTATAGGCTTTCATTACAAATTCATACCCTCCAAAAGCACAAACCATCATCAGCATTGAAGATAATGGTTGATGGAAATTTGTAACCATACAATCTGCAACTTGAAAATCGTAAGGCGGGAAGATGAATTTATTTGTCCAGCCATTAAATGGCTTTAAATGACCATTTATAGAAACAGATGATTCTATAGCCTTCATTGTTGTAGTTCCTACTGCACAAACACGTTTTCTGTTTTCTTTAGCACAGTTAACGGTTTCAGAAGTAGAATCTTCAATAATCAGTTCTTCAGAATCCATTTTGTGTTTTGTAAGATCTTCCACATCAATGCTGCGGAAATTGCCTAAACCGGCATGAAGCGTGATTTCTGCGAAATCAACTCCTTTAATCTCCAGCCTTTTTAGCAGTGTTTTGCTGAAATGGAAACCAGCAGTTGGAGCAACTACGGCTCCTTCTGATTTTGCATAAATTGTTTGATAACGTTCTTTATCTTCTGGTTCAATTTTACGAAGGCGTTGCAATTCTTCTGGTAAAGGAGTGTGTCCCAAACGTTTTAATGCTGCACGGAATTCTTCATACGAACCATCAAATAAAAACCGTAAAGTACGGCCACGAGAAGTCGTATTGTCAATTACTTCAGCTACCAATGAATCATCATCGCCAAAGTACAATTTATTACCGATACGGATTTTACGTGCAGGATCAACCAATACGTCCCATAACCGACTTTCGGCATTCAACTCTCTGAGGAGGAATACGGTAATTTTGGCACCAGTCTTTTCTTTCTCTCCGTAGAGAAGAGCCGGAAATACTTTGGTGTTATTGAGAATCATTACATCCCCTTCATCAAAGTAGTTGATGATGTCTTTAAAAACCTTATGTTCAATGGTCTGAGTTTCACGATGTAAAACCATTAAGCGTGATTCATCTCGTTCGCTGCTTGGGCGATCAGCAACCAAATCTTTTGGTAAAATGTAACGGAACTGCGAAAGCTTCATTTCTAAGGTTTTAACGTTGTTATAAGACGCTGTTTTCGATTGAGAAAACGCATCCTGTTTTAAAATATTGTAAACTCCGCTGGAAAAAGGAGTGCAAAGATAGTGCTTTCGAAGCCTAAAGTCAAGTATTTGATAAACTTATTTTTCCGAATCTAAAATTTCCAATGTTTTTAGAATCTCATTTTTGAGTGTTTCCGGGTCTTTTGCCTGTGATACGGAGAACTTTCCGATGCGTGTACGGCGTAATACTGATAAATATGCTCCACAGCCTAATGCTTTTCCAAAATCGTTAGCTAATGAACGGATGTACGTACCTTTGGAACAAACAACTCTGAATTCTATTTCCGGAAGATTGATGTTGGTTATTTCAAATTCATCAATTGTTATCTCTCTGGTTTTTAGTTCTACGTCCTGTTGTTGACGGGCAAATTCATATGCACGCTTTCCTTCTATTTTTATAGCTGAATAGATAGGTGGTAACTGTTGAATAGTTCCTGTAAATTTATGGGTTGTATTTTGAATTAATTCTTTAGTTACATACGAATAATCTGAATTTGAATTGATTTCAGTTTCTAAATCATAACTTGGAGTTGTTGCTCCTATAGTGAAAGTGCCTGTATATTCTTTTACCTGAGCTTGGAATTCATCGATACGCTTGGTATATTTTCCAGTGCAAAGGATCAATAGTCCCGATGCTAAAGGATCAAGCGTTCCGGCATGACCTACTTTAAGCTTTTTTAGTCCAACTTTATATTTTAACAATGCACGGATTTTTCCCACTACGTCAAACGATGTCCATCCAAGGGGCTTGTCAATTAAAAGGACTTCTCCTTGTTCAAAATGATATGACATAAGTTTAAACGATTGATAGAGGAATACCCAACAGCGAAAGAATGATAATTGCCAAACCGATTACAATACGGTAATAACCGAATGCTTTAAATCCGTATTTGGTAAGAAAATTAATGAAGGTTTTAATTGCCAACATCGCTACGATGAATGCAACAACATTCCCAATTGCCAATAGCTGGATGTTATTGCCGGAAAGCAATTCCGGTGTTTCTTTATATGCGTCCCATGTGCTTTTCGCAAATGCCCCGGCTAGAGTAGGAACTGCCAGGAAAAATGAAAATTCGGCGGCGGTTTTTCGATTCATTTTCTGAATCATTCCACCGAGAATTGTGGCGGCACTACGGCTAAATCCGGGAAGTAAAATGGCAAGTATTTGAAAAAGACCTACATTGAATGACTTTTTATAATTGACATCATCTACATTGTCGATATTGTTATTTTTAAACCATTTGTCGACAAACAGAAGCAAAACGCCTCCTAAAAGTGTAATTACAGCAATAAAGATTGGTTTTTCAAGTATTTGGTCGATATACTCTTTTAGTAAAACACCAACAATTACAGCAGGGATAAAGGCAACCAGAAGTTTTAGATAGAAATTAAGCTTTTTGAAATCGAAAAACTTTTTCCAGTACAGAACAACTACCGATAAAATAGCACCAAACTGAATAGACTCAATAAAAAGTTTGGTGAAAGCTTCTTTTTCAATGCCAAAAATAGAAGCGGTATAAACCATGTGTCCTGTAGATGAAATAGGCAAAAACTCCGTAAGCCCTTCTACGATGGCTATAATAATTGCTTGAAAAACAGTCATGTGATATGTGTGAGATTAGTTTTTTGGTTTTTTCATGATTGCAAATATCTCAATCACGAAACCAATGATTAAAAGTATAGGTGAAAGTGTAAGGCGTTGAAAATCAAAGATCTTGTCATTGAAAACATTTGGGTCTTCCGAGCCGCCTCCAATCATCAGTAAATAACCTACCAATAAGAATGCTAAGCCAACGAATAACAGAATATAATTTTCGCGACCAAATGCAAAATCGAGATTATGCTGTACACTGCTTTTTGCTTTTGTGGCGGAAGGAGTGCTTTTTGCAGATGCGCTAACGGTTGCTGTTTTTTTCTTAATGTCCTGAGCCATAGTTGTTATTTTATCGATACAATTTATCTTCTTTTAAATGGATATATTTTCCAACTGCAAAGTAAGTAGAAATCCATGAGAAAACGATACCAAAGAGAATTAAAATGCCTAAAAGTGCCAGAAAAATATCTAGCTGCTGGAAATCTACAAGTCCCGGAATCCACGTTTGAATCAGGTACAATACTCCTGTGATGAAAAATATTGAAATAATCGCACCGATGAATCCGTAGTAAACACTCACCAAAAGGAATGGTTTGCGGATAAACCGCTGAGTAGCACCTACCAGCATCATGGTACGTATTAAAAAACGTTTCGAATAAACGGAAAGCCGAATGGTATTGTTGATCAGTGCAATAGCAATAAGGATGAGAATAGTACTGAAGGATAATAAAAAGATAGTGATTTTCTGGATATTATCATTTACCTGCTGAACCATGTTTTTTTGATAGTCCACATCGTTTACAATGGAATTAGCTGAAATTATCCGTTTAATATTTTGCAAGCTGTCATTGTTGGCATAAGGTGCGTACACTTTGATATCAATATGCGCATAAAGTGGGTTATATGCTAGAAAGTCAACAAAATCTTCTCCAATTTCTTCTTTGAAGTTTTTTGCAGCTTTTTCTTTTGTTACAAAATCTGTTGACTTTACAAAAGGGTAGGCTTCAAGCTTTTTTTGATATTGTAAGATTTCCTGAGTAGAAACCTGGTCATTGATGATTACAGAAAGCCCTAAGTCTTCTTTCATATTTTCTGACCAACGATTCGCATTTAGCAAGATTAGTCCAAGTAGGCCCAACATGAAAAGAACCAGTGAAATGCTCAGAGTTGTAGTGATGTAGGAACTTTTGAGCCTGCGTCGGTTATATTTTTCTTCAGGATTTTGCATAGTAATAGTTCTTGGCTGCTAAATTAATAAAAATCTGCATTGGCTTTTCGAATTTCGATTTGGAATAAATACACTTTTGGGTTTCGCTAATTTTCAGGGATTTGCTAACTTCGCAAACGTTTTTGTGAAATCATTTTGTTTGTAAAAACTTCATATTGAGCAAATTATTTTCAATGAACAGGAAAAATTGAATTGTTGTTTTTTTGTTTGCTTTATAGATTTCATAAAAAAAGAGATGTTTTACTGAAAAAGAATTTTTACGATGGAATACAATTTTAGAGAGATTGAAAAGAAATGGCAGGATTTCTGGCGCGAAAACCAGACATTTAAAGCTGAAAACATATCAGATAAACCAAAATTCTACGTATTGGATATGTTTCCGTACCCTTCGGGTGCAGGATTACATGTAGGTCATCCGCTGGGTTATATTGCATCAGATATTTATGCGAGATATAAACGTCTTTCAGGGTTTAATGTGCTACACCCGATGGGTTATGATGCCTATGGGTTGCCTGCTGAGCAGTATGCCATCCAAACCGGGCAGCATCCGGCTATCACTACCGAAAAAAATATTGCACGCTATCGCGAACAACTCGATAAAATCGGATTCTCTTTCGACTGGAGTCGCGAAGTAAGAACCTGCGATCCATCGTATTACAAATGGACACAATGGACATTCATTCAGCTTTTTGAACACTGGTATAACCGGAAAACCGAAAAAGCAGAGCCCATTGCTGATCTCGTAAGGCTGTTTTCGACCAATGGTTCAGCAGGAATCATAGCTGCATGCAGTGTAGTTGAACCGTTTACTGCAGTACAGTGGAATACAATGACCGAAAAAGAGCAACAGGATATTCTGATGAATTACCGTCTGGCTTATCTTTCGGAAGCGATGGTAAACTGGTGTCCTGCTTTGGGTACAGTTTTGGCGAACGACGAAGTCGCCGGCGGGCTTTCGGTTCGTGGCGGACATCCGGTTGAACGGAAGTCAATGAAACAGTGGTCGCTGCGTATTACTGCGTATGCTCAACGCTTACTCGATGGATTGGATACCATTGAATGGACCGATTCTTTGAAAGAAATACAGCGAAACTGGATTGGTCGTTCGCAGGGTGCCGAAGTAGATTTTTTTCTCGAAAGCGGTGAAAATTTGCGCGTATTTACAACTCGTCCTGATACCATTTTTGGAGTAACGTTCATGGTTTTATGTCCCGAGCATGAGGTAATATCACAAATAACGACTTCTGAACATAAGGAAGAAGTGGAAGCTTATCTTAACTGGACAAAGAATCGTTCGGAACGCGAACGTCAGGCCGAGGTTAACAAAGTTACCGGAGTGTCTACCGGAGCTTACGCCATCAATCCGTTAACCGAAGAAAAAATTCCTGTTTGGGTTTCCGAATATGTGCTGGCTGGTTATGGTACGGGAGCCATTATGGCTGTTCCGGGTCATGATAGTCGTGACTTTACTTTTGCCCGCCATTTTAATCTTCCGGTAATACAGGTTGTTTTGCCCGAAGGTGAAGAAGCTACTGATCCTGCAACCTGGACTGAATCGAAAGATTCTAAAGAGGGATTTAGCATTAATTCAGGTTTTATCACAGGTTTGCCTGTAAAAGAGTCCATTGCGAAGGTTATTGACTGGATTGAGAGAAAAAAGCTGGGTGTTCGCATGATTAATTTCCGCTTACGCGATGCTATTTTCAGTCGTCAACGTTACTGGGGCGAACCATTCCCGATCTATTACAAAGAAGGGATTCCTTATCCGGTTCCGGTAGAAATGCTTCCGGTAGAACTTCCCGAAGTTGACAAATATCTCCCCACCGAAAGTGGTGAACCTCCACTGGCCCGTGCCAAAAACTGGACTACTTCCGAAGGTTATCCGCTCGAAACGAACACTATGCCCGGTTTTGCCGGATCAAGTGCATACTACCTACGCTATATGGATCCACGTAACAATCAGGAGTATTTTTCAAAAGAGGCGAATGCTTACTGGCAAAATGTGGATTTATATATGGGTGGTGCCGAACATGCTACAGGTCATCTTATCTACGCCCGTTTCTGGAATAAGTTCTTGTTCGATTTGGGTCTCTGTGTAAAAGATGAACCTTTCCAGAAACTGATTAATCAGGGAATGATTCAGGGGCGTTCTAGCTTTGTGTATCGTGTGAAGGGGACAAATACCTTTGTATCATTCGGTTTACGCGATAATTACGATGTTCAGGCTATTCATGTGGATGTGAATATTGTAGAAAATGATATACTGGATACCGAAAAGTTTAGAAACTGGCTGCCCGACTTTGCCAATGCTGAATTTGTATTGGAAGACGGTAAATATCATTGTGGTTGGGAAGTAGAAAAGATGTCGAAATCCATGCACAATGTTCAAAATCCGGATGATATTGTTGTGAAGTATGGTGCCGATACACTGCGTTTGTACGAAATGTTTCTTGGGCCACTTGAACAATCTAAACCTTGGGATACCAAGGGGATAGAAGGAGTGTTCCGCTTTATGCGTAAATTCTGGCGTTTGTATCATGACGATCAGAATCAGTTTGCCGTAAGCAACGAAAATGCAACACCTGAAGAATTGAAAGTTTTGCACAAAACCATCAAAAAGATTCAGGAAGATACCGAACGATTCTCATTTAACACTGCCGTAAGTTCGTTTATGATTTGTGTGAACGAATTGGGTGATCTGAAATGCAACAAACGTGAAATCCTTGAACCTTTGTGCATACTGATTGCTTCGTATGCCCCTCATATTGCCGAAGAGTTATGGAGTTTACTGGGTCACGAAGGCGGTATTTCGAATGTGAAATTTCCGAAACTGGAAGAAAAATATCTGGTGGAAAACTCATTCAAATATCCGGTATCGTTTAATGGTAAGATGCGTTTTCAGCTTGAACTGCCTGCTGATATGGCTCTGTCCGATATAGAACAGGCTGCTATTAATGCTCCCGATTCACAGAAATGGCTCGAAGGAAAACAACCGAAAAAAATCATTGTTGTACCGAAAAAGATTATCAACATTGTAGTGTAAACTCATGTTTACACTACGTTCAAAATACTATAGCGGAGATTGTCTTAATGATAATTTCCGCTTTTACGTTAAAAAGCATAGTCTAACAGATTGTCAGATACTGTCTCGTTTAGGAGATGAACCTCCATTTCTAAATTTGGTTAGCACTTCATCTCTTTGTCATCGATTTGCAGAATAATTAAAAACAATCATCCCAAACACGTTATGATTTTATAAATTTGCGGTTGAAGAAAAAGTTTGAGTATGAAACGTGTATTAGTAGCCACCGGTGGTGGAGATTGTCCGGGATTGAATGCGGTGATACGTGCAATTGTGAAACGTGCTGCGCAAGAAAAAGACTGGGAAGTGTTGGGCAGCATTGAATCTTTTAATGGAATACTTCGTGAACCAACCGAAATAGTGGTACTTGATGAGGCAAAAGTTGCCGGAATTCATGTTCAGGGTGGTACAATTATTGGCACAGTAAACAAAGGAGGCCCGTTTGCATGGCCTGTAAAAAATAATGATGGTAGCTGGACCACTGTTGATCGTTCGGATGAGATGATCCGAAAATTGCAATACATGGGAGTGGATGCCGTGATTAATATCGGTGGTGATGGTTCGCAACGTATTTCGCAAAAACTCTGTGAAAAAGGACTGAATATTATAGGTGTGCCCAAAACCATCGACAATGATTTATCGGCTACCGATTTTACATTTGGTTTTCAAACTGCAGTTCAAATAGCTACTGAAGCAGTAGATAAGCTGGTAACAACAGCAGCCAGTCATAATCGTGTATTTATTCTCGAAGTAATGGGGCGTGATGCAGGCTGGATTGCTTTACATACGGCAGTTGCCGGAGGAGCAGATGTATGCCTGATTCCTGAAATTCCTTATAAACTCGAAAATATTATTGAGAAGATAGAATCCCGCTATCATAAAGGCAGAGGATTCTGTAACATAGTGGTTGCCGAAGGAGCGATGCCTTATGGTGGGGGTAGAGTTGGTGAAGAAACCCACGAAGTAGGTAATCAGCATATAAAACTCGGTGGTATTGGCGAAAAACTCAGAAGCGATATTAAAAATGCAGGCGTGGAAGCAGACGTGCGCGTTACCGTGCTGGGGCATCTCCAACGCGGAGGCATCCCGATGGCTTACGACAGAGTGTTGGCAACCGAATTCGGAGTAAAAGCCTTTGAACTTATTCTGGAAGGAAAATTTGGCGAAATGGTAGCCTATCGGCATCCTAATGTAATATCCGTGCCATTTGCCGAAGCCATTGCCAATCCTAATTTTGTAAATGCCCACAGCGATTTGGTAAAAACCGCTAAAGGCATCGGGATAGAATTTGGTGACTAATAAATATAAAACAGTAAGATACAGGCTAAAAAATCTTTTATAAACAAAAATTGACTCCGTTCAGTCAGCAACTTATAATGAAGTAATTTCAATAAGTTGCTGACTAAACGGAGCTGAAGTATACTAAGGTTGCGATTTTTTGAACAACCATTTTTATCTTTTATCCTTCATCCTTAATCGTTCAGTTTCAAGTTCTCAATCATCTGTAGGTTAAAGGTTTCTTTAACTTGAGCAAAGCCAACCTGAGGAATACCCTTTGCGCCAACGTTACTTTTGGTGTCATCTGCAGTAAGTCCCAGATATACATTTTTTGATTTCAGGGCCAGAGCACGTTTTAAAATCTGGAAAAGGGTTTGTTTGTAAAGACCCAGGTGAGCTGGAACTTCACTTTCACGGCCATAAAGAACCGGACAATAGTTTCCTGCTTTGGTAGAGCTGATTGTTATGGATAAAAGTTTTCCGGTTGTCTTTTCGGAAACTTTCAAAATTTCCCAATGAGAGCCTGTGCCCAAATTTTTGAATAACTCTTTTGTAAATGGAAATGAATTTAAACTCAGATTGTCTTTTTGGACATTCAGGTATAATTTATGACATAATTCAGGGTCAACCTCTTTTAAAGGAACTGCTTCCGAAGTAAATAGGTTTTCTTTATCCAGAACATGTACTTTCAGGTATTTTCTCCTTTTTTTATTTAATTTTACAGAAAGGAACTCTTCTATTGTTAGACCATCAATATTTGAGATAATATGGTTTAATGGAAGATGAATTTTTACAAAACCATGGCTGGTAAAAAATTCACTCACTTCATTGTCTGATTCGTCAAATTCACGCAAATAAAGTGTATTTGTGCCATTTTTATCATACTCGCTCCAAATTTCTTCAATCAGTAACATCAGCGCTTTTTTCCATTCCGAATTGGATTTATCAATATAGAGATGATTCCCGTTGGTCAGCATCGAGCCCATTGTAAAATAGTGTGAACACAAATAGTGAGCGTCATCTGTTCGTTTGCTTTGTACAATCTTAGATGTTTCAGCATCAGACAGCATATCATCTTTCAGGAATACTTTGGTGAAAAAGGTCGCAATTACAGGTTTTTGAGTTTCATCCCGGATAATGTAATATTTAAAATCCCAATGATTTTCAATTCCTTTTTCTTCCGTAAAAGTTTTTTCCTGAATAAGAAGGTTTTCAGCATCAAATATTCCTCTGTTTGCCATCATCGTATCCCATTCCGTTGCATCAATTTCTGAAATAGAGTTGTGCTTTTCAAGTGTGAAAGAGTGGTTTTTTTCAACCGGAATATTTCTATCTCCAATTTTATCTTCCAGATTTGCAAACTTTCTGAAAGCCCGGACAATATCGTTGTATGAGCGTCCTTCTTCTTTTAATGCTTTTGGAAGGTGGTACTCAATTTTATCTGCTAGTTTGTCAATATCTTCAAATTCAATATGATTTGTTATTGTGAAGCGCATGCCGGTACAGGTTTCAGGCACGGCAGGGAAGATTCCCAGGTTGGTATACAATCCCTCATCCATTATCCGGCGAATCATATTAAAGCCCATCAACGGTGTGCCCAAACCCACGAAGAAAATAGGAGAGGCATTATTGGCAATTAATGGAATTTTGCGATTTTCGAAAACATGGTTACAGTAGGCAATCTTTTCCCGAAGTTTCTTTTGAAACTCATAGATTTCTCCTGATAAATGGATTTTTGCGGAGGCCACTCCGGCACCAACAGAACCTGGTTGCATCGGACCTGAATATGTTAGAGGGCCGCCCCATTGTTTAACCCGGGTATAAAGCTCTTCATTTGGGAATGAGAAAGCCCCGCCTCCGGCAGCAAAACTTTTTGAGAGCGAAGTTCCGATAACCATTTTTGGATGTTTGGGATATTGGCTACGTGTGTATCCTGAGCCATTGGGGCCGCACCAACTCATACCGTGGGCATCATCGATATAAAGCCAGAGTTGTTTGTATTTGTCGGCAAGTTCAACAATTTTGTCAAGTGGAGCATAATCTCCAAACATTGAGTAAACGCCATCAATAGCATACCAAATCCGCTCGTGTTGCGAACGTAGCTGAGCTACTTTAGCTTCAAGCTCATCCAGTCTGTTATGACGAAGAAGAGAAACATTGGTGCCGTTATGACTGATTTTATAAGCAGTTTCATGCATACTTACGTGAGCCTGCTGATCGTAGATTAAAGCATCATTTTCACTGATAATGGTAGGCATAACCGAAAGATGACCCATCGTAGTACAGGTGGAAATCAGAGTTTTTGAATCAAAAATTTTGCTTACCAAATCTTCGTATTCCTGATACAAACCATATGAAACATATGAGCGGGAGCTCGAATATTGAGACCCATAACGCTTGATAGCGTTAATAGCTCCTTCTTTCAGGCGAGGATCCATTTCAAGTCCAAGGTAACCGCATGAGCCAAAATTCACATGTTGCTTGCCTTTAATTGTGATAAAGCGTCCGTTTAAGGTTTCATCTTCCGTCGAGAGGAAGATAATTCCTTTGTTCGCAACTTTTGCAGAGAGTTCCTGAATCGTCTTGATTAACGAAGTCATACTGGATGTTTTTGCCATAGCTTTACTGGTTTTTTTGTGAGTGTAAAAATGTATTCGGTCCTGGTAGCAAAGTAAAGAAAACTTTCTGTATATTTGTAACTTCTAAATGTGATGGATATGAATGTGATTAATAATGGGTTTGCTAAAATATGGTTTGAAGACGATATTCTGCGTGTTGAATTTCTAAAGGAACATTATGATTTTGATATGGCAGATCAATGTATTAAAGATAGAAGAGAGTTTACGGGAGATAAAAAAATTTTGATGCTTTCGGATATGAGAAATGTTAAATCAGCAACTCGTGAGGCCCGCCAACGAGTATCTTTGCCGGATTCAGCAGAAGGCTGTGTCGCTGTTGCCGTTTTAGTGAGGTCAAAGGTGCAGGAAACTATATTTAACTTCTTTTCTTCCATTTATAAAGAGCCTTCCCCTATAAAACTTTTTACGGATATAGAAAAGGCTAAAATCTGGTTATTAAAGCATAAAGTGTAACTCAAAGAGAAACCTGCAAGAATGGACGTTTTTGATAAAGGAATGTTGTGCTATTGGTTTGAAGGAAAAATATACAGAACCCTATATTCCCCCAAATATTATACTTACAAAATGATAAATCAGTGTACTGAAAACAAGATTAATCATATAAAAGGGCATAAGGTTTTTAGTTTAACAGGTTCAGTAAAGGTAAGTTCAACAATTCGAGAATCACATCAACGTTTATATCAACCTGATGTATTTATAGATTATTATGTAGTTTTGGCTATAATAAAATCAGAAACACAAATAATTCTGTTTAAATTTTTTATACAACCGTTTACAAACCTAAGATACCAACAAACTGTTTTTTGAGTGATAAAAGCTCAAAAGAGAGTCTTTTGAGATTCAGGCAAAGATCTATCAAATATACTACCGTATAAACTTATGGATGACTTATTAAAAAATGGATATTTCAAAATGTGGTATGAAGATGAAGTATTGGTTGTGGATTTTGTTCAGGAACACTATAACTATGAAATGCTGGATGTCACAATTAAAAAACGTCTCGAAGTTACAAAAGATAAAAAGGTTTTAATGCTCTCCGACATAAGTAAAATAAAATCGTTTTCATTAAGAGCGCGTCAACGCTTGTTTCAAAAAGATACAGCAACAGGTTGTATCGCTGTTGCTGCTATTGTAAAAACAAAAACCCAGGAAGTTCTGTTTAATTTTACTACTTCAATATATAAACCGCAAGTGCCAACAAAGATGTTTCGTGACAAAGAAAAGGCACGCCAATGGTTATTGAGTTTTAAGAAAAAAATCCATGGATGCTAACCAAATAAATAAAGCGCTGGATTATATTATCTATTCTCTTCAAAACAAAGAAGAGAACGATAACACATTGGAATTTGATGAAGAAATTTATCAAAAAATTATTGCTATTACACATCTCAATGTTTATAACAAAATAAATAACCTTCAATTTGCTAATAAAGTGGATGAGTTTATAAACGTTTTACTTCATTATGCCAGGCACGACTATACAAAAGAAGTGGTTGTTGAAAATTATGAGGATGATGCTTTTAATAGTTTGGCAACTGCAATTAATATGTTGGGTGAGGAATTAAATTATTCTACTGTTACAAAGCATTATCTGAATGACGTTTTCAACTCTATTGAAGATATCCTTTTGGTAACCGATGAAAATGGAATGATAGTATCAGTTAATAAAACTGCTCAACAGAAACTTTTTATAGAAGAAAGTGATTTCAGAATTACACATTTGGATAAATTATTGGGAAAAGGAGGCGGATTTAAAGAGGAAATTTCGAAAAAGAAAAACGTAAATCTTACATCATTGTTTGCAAAAGGGCAGGAATACAAGGTTTCATTAAGTATATCACCATTCGTTAGAGGAGATAATGTCGCAATTGGGTATGTAGTATTTGCTCGTGATGTTACACGTCTCATGGAATACCAGCTCCAAATAGAACAACAAAATATTGAAATTCTTGAAAAGAATAAAGAACTGGAAGAAAAAAATATAAGACTGGAACAAGCAATAGAAAAATCAAAAGAGAGTGATCGGCTAAAATCAGCATTTCTGACCAATCTAAGCCATGAAATTCGTACTCCAATGAACGGAATAATTGGCTTTGCCGAAATGCTGCAATCCAATGACCTGAACTATGAAGATCGCTCAGTATATATTGAAGTAATTAATGATAGTTGTAAGCAATTACTCAATATTGTAAGCGATATTCTGGATATTTCAACTATTGAAACCGGGCAAATTGAACTTAATCTTGTTAATACAAAGCTGAGGTTATTAATGAATGATCTCTATATGTTCTATCATCCAACTTTTCACAATAAAAACATTGATTTTACGGTGGAGCTACCTGCGTTTTCAGAAGATGATGTTCTGTTGACAGATAATACAAAACTGTGGCAGGTATTTGGAAATCTGTTAAATAATGCATCAAAATTTACCAAACAAGGATATGTGAAGTTTGGTTATAGTCGCGAACCGGGGCTTTATAAATTCTTTGTTCGTGATACAGGAATTGGAGTGAAGCCAGAAGATCAGGAGATTATCTTCGACCGTTTCCGTCAGGCTGATAGTGGACTAAATCGTGAATATGGAGGAAATGGTCTTGGTTTATCTATTTCGAAAGCCTATGTTGAGCGGTTGGGTGGCGAGATGTGGGTCGAATCTGAATCTGGCAAAGGGAGTAGCTTTTATTTTACAATTCCAACTCAAATAAAATAATTTGTACCTTTACATAAAAAATAAAAAATGCCAAAGTACAACAAGGAAATAAAAACAGGTTTATTTGTAATTGTTATACTGACACTCTTTATATGGGGATTTAATTTTCTGAAAGGAAAAAACTTACTGTTTACAGAAAGTAAATATTACGCGATTTATTCAAAAGTTGATGGGCTTGTGTCATCGAATCCTGTTTTTATCAATGGTGTTAAAGTAGGGCTGATAAGAAATGTTGAGTTTATAAGTCCGCAGGATCCTCGAATTCTTGTAACATTTACACTGAACTCAGATTTGGAAATTCCTAAGAATTCAATTGCACGTATTTATAGCTCTGATATTATGGGATCCAGAGCGTTACAGATTGTTTATGGTAATTCAAAAGAATTAATAAAGCCTGGCGACACGTTGCGATCGGAAATCGAAGGAGATCTTAAAGAAGAAATCAATAAGCAGGTCCTTCCCTTAAAAATGAAAGCAGAAGGAATGATTAGCTCTATTGACACTGTTTTAATTGCGTTTAAACTCGTTTTTAACGAAACAACCCGAAGAAACCTTGCTGCAAGTTTTGAAAATATTAAACTTACTCTTGATAATCTGAAACATACGACCTTTAACGTAGATACTCTCGTTTCAACGCAACGAAACAGAATGGCTTCAATAATAAGCAATGTAGAATCAATTACATATAACATACGTCAGAATAACGACAAGATTACTCATATTTTAACTAATTTTTCGGCGATCAGTGATACATTAGCCCGTGTAAACATTGCAACTACAATTCAAAAAGCTAACGACGCAATAACCAGTATTGCAGATATTTCTGAAAAAATAAACAAGGGACAAGGCACATTGGGGCAATTGGTTAATAATGATTCTCTCTACATTAAACTTGAATCCGCATCAAAAAATCTTGATAAATTGGTGGAAGATATACGTTTACGCCCCTATCGTTATCTGAGCATTTCGGTATTTGGAAGAAAAAGAGATTAAGGCTCTTTTTTAATTATCCAATTCGCTATTCTGTTTTACTTTTGCAAACGATTAAGTCGTTATCGTAAAATAAAATCATTACATAAATATAAACTAACCAATCATGCAATTGTCAGAATTTCAAAAAGATATTTTGGCCGGAATTCCGGATGTTTTACCGGAAGTAATACCGTATGATCCAAATGTAAATCATGCACCTAAACGGAAAGAGATCCTAAGCAAGGAAGAAAAAAAACTTGC
The DNA here is from genome assembly GCA_963667975.1 of Bacteroidales bacterium. GTDB lineage: Bacteria > Bacteroidota > Bacteroidia > Bacteroidales. The sequence continues at coordinate 394,139 of OY764079.1, read as the reverse complement.
TTTATGCAATGCTTTACGTTATTTTGAGCCGAAACATCATGCTACTTTAGCTCCTGAATTTCTTGAAGAACTTGAACATTATGGCAGAATCTACATGTACAGATTGCGTCCACAATATGCAATGTATGCTCGTCCGGTAGAGGAGTACCCTGCAAAATCAAAACAAGCTGCTGCAATCATGTTGATGATTCAGAACAATCTGGATCCTGCAGTGGCTCAGCATCCTCATGAACTAATTACATATGGGGGAAATGGTGCTGTATTTCAAAATTGGGCACAGTATCGCCTTACCATGAAATATTTGGCAGAAATGAATGAAGAGCAAACTCTGGTAATGTACTCAGGGCATCCAATGGGGTTGTATCCAAGCCATAAAGATGCACCTCGTGTTGTGGTTACCAATGGTATGGTAATTCCAAATTACTCGAAACCTGATGACTGGGAAAAATTCAATGCGCTTGGCGTTTCTCAATATGGACAAATGACAGCCGGATCTTACATGTATATAGGACCACAGGGAATTGTACATGGAACAACAATTACCGTATTAAATGCCGGACGTAAAATTGATGAAAGTGGCAATTTAGCCGGAAAACTTTTTGTAACGTCAGGGTTGGGTGGAATGTCAGGTGCTCAACCTAAAGCTGCAGTAATAGCAGGTGTAGTAGGAGTAGTAGCAGAAGTTAATCCGAAAGCAACACATACTCGTCATTCACAAGGTTGGGTTGACGAAGTTTATAAATCATTGGATGAACTGATCCCCAGAATTCGTGAAGCGATAGCTAAAAAAGAGGCAGTTTCCATTGCATATCAGGGAAATGTTGTTGATTTATGGGAACGACTGGTAACGGAAGATATTCATGTTGACTTAGGCTCTGATCAAACATCATTGCACAATCCATGGGCAGGAGGATACTATCCTGTAGGGTTGTCGTTTGAAGAATCAAATAATATGATGGCAGAAAACCCTAAGTTGTTTAAAGAAAAAGTACAAGAAACCTTGCGTCGTCACATTGTTGCGATCAATAAACTCACACAAAAAGGAATGTATTTCTTCGATTATGGAAATGCATTTTTGCTTGAATCAAGTCGTGCAGGTGCGGATGTTATGAATGAAGACGGTACATTTATTTATCCATCCTACGTTCAGGATATCATGGGACCCATGTGCTTTGATTATGGATTTGGACCATTTCGTTGGGTTTGTGCTTCAGGAAATCCTGATGATTTGGATAAAACGGATATGATTGCAATGAATGTGCTGGAAGAAATTGCCAAAACATCACCGATTGAAATCCAGCAACAGATGAAAGATAACATCCGTTGGATTCGGGAAGCCAAGAAAAATAAGCTTGTAGTTGGTTCACAAGCAAGAATTCTCTATGCTGACGCAGAGGGACGAATTAAAATAGCTGAAGCATTCAATAACGCAATTGCATCCGGAGAGCTATCGGGTCCTGTCGTTTTGGGTAGAGATCATCATGATGTATCGGGAACCGACTCTCCTTATCGTGAGACTTCAAATATTTATGATGGATCAAAATTTACAGCCGATATGGCCATCCACAATGTTATTGGAGATTCATTTCGCGGAGCTACCTGGGTATCTATCCACAATGGAGGTGGTGTAGGCTGGGGAGAAGTTATTAATGGAGGTTTTGGAATGCTTCTTGATGGAAGTGCTGATGCAAACCGAAGATTAAAGAATATGCTTTTCTGGGATGTAAATAACGGTATTTCCCGTCGTAGTTGGGCTCGTAATCATGAAGCAATTTTTGCAATAAAGCGCGCAATGGAAGTTGAGCCAAATCTGAAAGTAACATTGCCAAATTTTGCAGATGACAATTTGATAAACTCTATGGTATAGATCTGAAAAATCAATATTAACCATGAAAAGGGAGGAAGTTAAACAATAGAGCTTTCTCCCTTTTTCATGGTTAATGTTTTGTTAAGCATTAGTGCCTTTAAGTATGATATTCAATAAATTCTATATTTGCACCTTGATCGATTTATATTGCTCTGTCCGTAATTATGATTATTAATTAGGTGGGCAGTATTAAAAATGAATAAAAAATTACGCCTATGAAAAAAATTACTTTTTTATTTATTATGATGTTGATTTGTTCAAATGTAATATTTGGGCAGTATTATTACAATTCCTACGTCAATGTAGGAATTAATCCGGGTGGATTAAACAGTGATGCGGAATATCCTGACCAAGGAGGCCTGCCAGCTGGTTGGACACAAGTACTTGGCGCAAGTAATACAACTCCAACATGGAGTACATCTCAAACTCTTCCATTTAATTTTAATTTTAATGGAAGTCCGGTAAATAGTTATAAAGTATCTTCCTCTGGTGTACTGACTTTCGCTTCTGTAGTGGGGGCTGCGCCTTCTTATACAAACTCTGCTTTGCCAAATGTTGCAATTCCTGATAGTTCAATTTGTGCTTGGGGATTGGCTGGTACAGGAAGCAATGATAAAGTAATGATGAAAGTATTTGGAACGGCTCCAAATCGTCAGTTATGGCTTTTCTTCTCTTCATATTCTGAAGGAGGTGCAACTGCTTCATATTGGACATATTGGAGTATTGTTCTTGAAGAGACTAGTAATAAGATTTATATTGTAGATCAAAGAACCGCAAATGGTACAAGCTCTTTAACTGTAGGTGTTCAGGTGAATTCTACTACGGCCTATCAGTTGCCAACATCTCCTAATGTTGTTAATAATGCAGGGACAAGTCCTAATGCAGATGATAATACATACTATGAATTTATTCAGGGGACACGTCCTATATATGATGTTAGAATGACATCTTTTGATATCAATCCTAATTTAAGTCTCACACAAGCTCCGTTTGCTATAAAAGGGTCGTATATTAATTATGGTTCAGAAACGGTTACTTCGGCAACTATTAATTATAGTATCAATGGGAATCCACCTGTAGCAGGTGCTTTGTCAGGATTAAATGTTGCCGTAATGGGAAGTTCTAATTTTACACACCCGACAAATTGGCAGCCATCAGTTTCAGGTAACTATACAATTAAGATTTGGATTGATAATATCAATGGTAATCAGGATTTAAATCATCTAAATGATACGATAACAAAGGTTATCCAGGTACATCAGAATATTGTTCAAAGATTACCATTGCTTGAATCATTTACAAGTTCAACATGTGGTCCATGTGTAGCAGGAAATCAAGCATTATCAACAGCAACGGCTGCAAATCCAAATAAATGGGTTTTAATTAAATATCAAATGAGCTGGCCAGGAAATGGGGATCCTTATTATACTGCTGAAGGGGGTGTGAGGAGAACACTTTACAATATTTCTTCAGTACCGGAACTTCATGTTGATGGTGGTGCAGGTATGAATACTTCTGGTTTTACTTCGGCAATGCTTAATACAGCATACGCTATTCCTGCTTTTATGAATTTAAATGTTACATTTTCACTTGTAGGGAAAAAAATAATTTCAGATATAACCATTGACCCGATCGCAAATTTCAATACGACCAATCTAAAACTTTTTGCCGCAATTGTTGAAACGGTTACGCATAACAATGTCGGAACTAATGGTGAAACAGAATTTAAGTGGGTAATGAAGAAAATGATGCCAGATGCGAACGGAACGGCTTTGTCGGCTCTCACTTCTGGTACCTCCGTGACCAAACATCTGGAATGGGAATTTGTTGGTAATTATAGATTGCCTGCCAATGCGTCGTCTCCTATAAATCATGCCACTGAGCATTCTGTCGAAAACTTTGATAATTTAACACTCGTTGTATGGGTTCAGGATATGACTACCAAAGAAGTCCATCAGGCAGCATATGGAACCAAAATTGTAGGGGTTAACGATGTAATTGATAATGGTGGAATAATTGCTTTATACCCAAATCCTGCAATTGATAACACTACTATTCAATATCAGGTTAAGGGCAGTAGAAACGTATCAGTTGAAGTTTACAATATGGTTGGTAAACTTGTTTACGTTGAAAATATTGGACAACAAGAGGATGGAATTTATTCAAAATCAATTCCAACTGACAAATTGTCTTCAGGAATGTATATTATAAAAATGAAGATAGGTGATGCTTACGTGTCACATCGGTTATCTATTCAGTAATAATTTTGAGCGAAAGAGGGGGAAAGCACTCCTCTTTCGTTTAATTTTGCTAATTAACTTGAATTTAACATCGGAATAGCTCTATAAAAATCATTTATCTTCAAGAAGCATTATTTTTGCATGATATTTGTAAGAGTTACAATAAACAATAACCATGAAAAAAATAGTATTAGTTGCGTTCGCGCTGTTAGGAGTTGCAGCAATTTCAGTTGCTCAAAGTCTACAAATTTCTTACTACGATAATGTGCAATCAAATGGTGCAATCATTAATGTTCAAGGTGATGCAAATCAGATTATTAAGGCCGGACTTCATGTAAAGAATATTTCTGCAACACAGATAGAGGTTAAGGCGAAGAAGAACCATATCACGATCTTACCCAATACCGAAAATAATTTTTGTTTTGCAAATTATTGTTATCCACCGTTTGTTTTTGTATCTTCAAGTTCATCAGTATTAACACCTAGTCAAAAGGATACCACTTTTGAGGCAGATTATAATGCAGGAGGAGTTACCGGGGTAACAACTGTTCAATACGTGTTTTTTAATGTAGGAAATCCAAATGATTCATCTTGGGTAAATGTTAATTTTCAGGGAACTGTAGGGATTGAGGATATTTCGGCAGTCGTAAAAATTGATGCATTTCCAAATCCGGCATCAAATAATGTGAGCTTTGTTTATTCTGTTCCTTCTCAGGTGGAATCTCAGAAAATAATTATTCGCAATATGTTGGGCGCAATAGTAAAAACTATTGATTTGGGGGATAAATCAACCGGGAAAAAACAAATCAATATTGAAGATTTAAAAGATGGGATTTATTTTTACTCTGTATTGGCCAATAATAAAATTTGTCAGACACGTAAACTTATTATTAAGAGATAATCCTGATAAAGTGAAAACAAAAAAAACCTTTCCTGTTTTGGGAAAGGTTTTTTTGTTTTGGGAAAGTTATGGCTTAAAGTCCAAAAGCTTTTTTAATCTGATCAACATAATCAAGTTTTTCCCAAGCAAAGAATTCTACATCCTTGAAGTTCTTTTTTACTCCATTAATTGTTTTTTCTCTGGTTGTTTTGTCTTTGTAAAATACTTCAACTTCTTTTGTGAAGTAGTCACGTCCAAAGTGTCCGTATGTTGCGGTAGGCACGAATATCGGATTTTGTAATCCGAAACGTTTTACAATTGCAAAAGGACGAAGGTCAAAAATTTCTTTCAGGCGATTTGCAATTTCCCCATCAGAAAGTTTCTTTCCGTTAGCATCTTTAACTTTTGCTTTTCCATATGTATTAACGAATAAACCAACAGGTTCCGCAACACCAATTGCGTAAGCAACCTGAACTAAAACTTCGTCGGTGACACCTGCTGCAACAAGATTTTTTGCTATATGACGCATTGCATACGCTGCAGAGCGGTCAACTTTCGAAGAATCTTTTCCCGAAAATGCACCACCACCATGAGCGCCGCGTCCACCGTAAGTATCTACAATGATTTTACGACCGGTTAATCCGGAATCACCATGAGGCCCCCCGATTACAAACTTGCCGGTTGGATTTACAAATAAACGATAATCGCCCTTAAATAAACGCTTTACGCGGTCTGGTAAGGTCTTTTTTACACGTGGGAGCAAAATGGCTTCAATATCTTTGCGGATAACTTCTTGCATTTTTTCTTCTGTGTCAAAATCGTCATGTTGTGTAGATATAACGATAGTGTCAATTTTCAGAGGTTTGCCATTATCAGCATATTCTATTGTAACCTGCGATTTGGCATCTGGACGGAGGTACTTCATCTTTTTACCTTCCTTGCGAATTGCGGCAAGTTCTTGTAATAGGATGTGTGATAGTTCAATAGGCATAGGCATGTAATTGTCCATTTCAGTACATGCATATCCGAACATCATTCCTTGGTCACCAGCACCTTGTTCTTCTTCTTTTGTGCGTTCAACACCTTGGTTAATATCTTGCGATTGCTCATGAATTGCAGATAAAATGCCACAAGAATTAAAGTCGAACTGATATTCTGCTTTAGTGTATCCAATCTCTTTGATCGCTTTGCGGACAATATTTTGAATTTCGACGTAGCCTGTTGTTTTAACTTCGCCTGCGCAAACTACCAAGCCAGTAGTAACCATCGTTTCACAAGCAACTTTTGAACTTGGATCAAAACGTAAAAATTCATCCAATAACGAGTCGGATATTTGATCTGCTACTTTATCAGGATGGCCTTCTGAAACAGATTCTGAAGTGAAAAGAAAACTCATAATAAAGTGTATTAATTTATTTGTTGTACTATAATTTATTTATTTAGAAGCTCTTGTAATCAGGAGAGCGTAAATCTATTAGCAAAAGTAATTATTTTTCAGGTTCTTAAGTTTATATCGGATTGTTAATAAATAAAGATTTTGCTACATGCTCATTAAACTCAATATAGGAAACAAGCTGATTTTTATTTTGTTTTGCGGGTAAGTTTCTGAAATACCTTTTCCAAACGCTCTTCTTCTTTGTGAATGGTAAGAACGGCGAGTTTGTGATCAACAGCAAATTTAAATATGTCTTGTCGAATATCAACTTTGATACCGGTTTCAATTTCCCATGTGTTTTCACCTATCACCTTTACTGCTTTTACTCCGTTAATTGCTTTTAGCAAGGCAGAATCAATTACTTTATCAAATTCAACGGTGATAATTGTTTTGTTCAACGAAACATTCGAAATATCTTTGGTGGAATCATCTGCAACAATTTTTCCCTGATTGATAATAATTACACGATCGCAGATTGCTTCAACTTCCTGCATGATATGAGTGGAAAGAATAATGGTTTTTTCTTTACTGATTGATTTAATCAGGTTGCGAATATCTAAAAGCTGGTTTGGATCCAAGCCAGATGTTGGTTCGTCCAGAATTAACACCTCCGGATTATGAATTAGTGCCTGAGCTAAGCCGACACGTTGACGATAGCCTTTGGACAATTGCCCAATCTTTTTATTACGTTCGGCTTGAAGCCCTGTAATCTTAATCATTTCTTCAACACGTTCAATTGTTTTATTGCCGAGGTTATAAATTCCTGCAGCAAATTCGAGAAATTCCTGAACATACATATCCGGATATAGAGGATTGTTTTCAGGAAGATATCCAATGTTTTTGCGTACATTAAGAGATTGATCAACAACATCATATCCGCATACAGAAGCGGTTCCGGATGATTGCGGAATAAAGCAAGTGAGAATTTTCATCAGGGTTGATTTGCCAGCTCCATTCGGACCTAAAAGACCAACAATTTCTCCCGTTTTTACTGAAAAAGATACCTGATCGAGCGCTTTTTGTTCTCCAAAAAGCTTGGTTATATTATTCACTTCTACTGACATGATGTAAGTTTTAAATGTGGGTGTAAAATTACAACGAATAGCTGAATTGCCCAACCTTTCATTTTGAATGAATAAGAGTTTGACGATATTTCTTGACTTGTGATTAAAAAAAACATCACCCCTGATTCTTAACATTACCCCTGAAATAGGGCATTGGTAAATATAATGCGTTAAGATTGATGTTGTTGAATGTGTATTGGGTAAATAAAGTTAAATTTGCAGCCAAAGAGCGAATGTAAAGCGCAACTATGAAATTATCAACAAAATAATGTTGGTAAAACTTGTATGAACCAGAAATTAGTCCTACTTTTGCACTCCCTTTTTGAGAAAGGTATGTTTTATAAAGAAACACAAATTTAAAATGAACACCTTAAGTTACAAAACCGTATCGGCAAACAAAGCAACCGTGAATAAAGAGTGGGTGCTCATTGATGCTGAAAACATGACTTTAGGCCGCTTAGCGTCTGAAGTTGCCAGCATTTTGAGAGGTAAGTACAAAACCAACTACACTCCACACGTTGATTGCGGCGACAATGTTATTATTATTAATTGTGAAAAAGTAAGACTCACAGGAAAAAAACTGACTGACAAAGTGTATACTCGTCATACAGGTTATCCTGGAGGACAGCGCTTTACAACTCCAAAAGAATTTTTGGCAAAGAAACCTTATGCGATTATCGAAAAAGCAGTTAGGGGAATGTTACCAAAAAATCGTCTGGGGGATGCTTTATTTAAAAACCTGCATGTTTATGCTGGTTCAACGCATCCGCACGAAGCACAACAGCCAAAACAAATTAATATCAATTCATTAAGATAACATGGAAGTCCTCAATACAATAGGTAGAAGGAAAACAGCCGTTGCCCGCATCTATATGAAGCCAGGGAATGGTACAATTATCGTAAACGGTCGCGATTACAAAGAATATTTTCCGACAGGAACACTGCAGTATATCGTTACTCAGTCTCTTGAAACAGTTAATGTTGCTGGCCAATACGACATCAAAGCAAACCTCGACGGTGGTGGTATCACCGGACAAGCAGAAGCATTACGCTTAGCAATTTCTCGCGCTTTAGTAGAAATTGACGAAGAAAACCGTTCTGCTTTAAAAGCAAAAGGCCTTATGCGTAGAGACCCACGTATGGTTGAACGTAAAAAACCGGGTCGTCCAAAAGCACGTAAAAGATTCCAGTTCAGTAAACGTTAATGGAATCATTTGTTTAGTATCTAAACTGGTAAGACTTCCCTTTTATGTGGAGCTACTTATTAGTTGCTAAATTAAAGAAAGTAAACAATTTAAGAAATTATTACCAATGAGTAGAGTATCTTTTGATCAATTACTGGATGCAGGTGTACACTTTGGTCACCTCAAACGCAAATGGAATCCTAAAATGGCTCCTTACATTTTTATGGAGAAAAACGGAATCCATATTATCGACCTTCACAAAACTGTAGCAAAGGTTGAAGAAGCAGCTTCTGCAATGAAACAAGTTGCTAAATCCGGTAAAAAAATATTATTTGTAGCCACCAAAAAACAAGCAAAAGAAATCGTTGCTGAACAAGTAAAACGCGTAAATATGCCTTACGTTGTTGAACGTTGGCCTGGTGGAATGCTTACCAACTTTGCAACTATTCGCAAAGCTGTTAAGAAAATGACTTCTATCGATAAATTAATGAATGATAAGGCGTTCGAAAGTATCTCAAAAAGGGAACGTCTGCAAATTAGCCGTGAAAGGGCAAAACTGGAAAAGAACTTAGGTAGTATTGCCGATCTTACCCGTCTTCCTTCCGCTATTTTTATAGTTGACATAAACAAAGAACACATTGCGGTGGCTGAAGCTCGTCGCTTAAATATTCCAATCTTTGCAATGGTTGATACCAACACCAATCCTGATGTTGTTGATTTTCCAATCCCTGCAAATGATGATGCTTCAAAATCAATTTCTGTTATTATTGAAGCAATGGCTAATGCTATTGAGGAAGGTTTAACAGAACGCAAATTCGATAAAGATCGTAAAGCAGCTGACGAAAAAGAAGAAGAAGGTGCTGAAGATGTTGATGGAGGTGAAGATTTTGAACTTTTGATTGACGAAGAAGTTGATCTGGTTGATGGGAAAAAAGTTCCTAAAAAAGCTGGTGAAGAAGAAGAAGATTCAAAACGCCCTCGTAAAACAGGTGTAAAAGCAGCTACTACTGCTAAGAAAAAACCTGGTAAAAAATAATTGATACATTAACCATAATACAAAAATAACATGGCAAATATTACTGCAGCCGACGTTAATAAACTCCGTCAAATGACTGGAGCTGGTATGATGGATTGCAAAAAGGCTTTAGTTGAAGCTGATGGCGATTTTGAAGCAGCTATTGATATTCTCCGTAAAAAAGGCCAAAAAGTGGCTAGCAAGCGCGCTGATCGCGATGCAAATGAGGGTATGGTTTATGCAAAAACCACTGCTGACGCTACCTTTGGCGTTGTTGTAATGATTAACTGTGAAACAGATTTCGTTGCCAAGAACGACGACTTCACCAACTTTACAAAAAGTGTTGTAGAAGTTGCTCTGCAAAATAAACCACAAAGTGAAGAAGAACTGAAAGCTTTACCAATTGATGGTCGTTCAATCGAAGATCATATTACCGATATGATTGGTAAAATTGGCGAAAAAATTGATTTAGCTCATTACGAATACATCAGTGATGCTCATGTAACTGCTTATAATCACCACGGAAACCGTTTAGCTACCCTTGTTGGTTTCAACAAAGCCGGGATCAATAACGATGTTTACGCTGACGTAGCTATGCAAGTTGCAGCAATGGCTCCTGTTGCATTAAATCAAGAATCAGTTCCTGCTGAGGTTATCGAACGCGAATTAGAAATTGCTCGCGATGTGATCCGTCAGGAAGGAAAACCAGAAGAAATGGTTGAAAAAATTGCTCAGGGTAAACTTGCTAAGTTCTTTAAAGAAAGTACTTTAGTAAACCAGGAGTTCATTAAAGATAATAAGAAAACTGTTAGCCAATACTTAATCGATAATGATAAAGACCTCGTTGTTACAGGTTTCAAACGTTTGATGTTAGGTGCATAATTAGCTATTCTTATTCGTAAATATAAAAAAGCAGGTTTTTTAACCTGCTTTTTTTATTTTTGTAAATCATAAAAGCATTATACAATTGAAATATTGATACGATGAAATACAATCGAGTACTCTTGAAACTCAGCGGCGAATCACTCATGGGAGATCAAAGCTATGGAATAGATCCTGCGATGCTTACTCGCTATGCAAATGATGTAAAAGATGCAATTAATGCCGGAGCACAAATTGCAATTGTTATCGGAGGCGGAAATATCTTTCGTGGACTGCAAGGAGCAGCCAAAGGGATGGATCGTGTACAGGGCGATTATATGGGGATGCTGGCAACTGTAATCAATAGCATGGCATTTCAGGCAGAACTCGAAAAAATGAGCCTTGCCACAACACTGTTATCTGGGTTGGAAATTGACCCGATTTGCGGTCATATGAGTCGCCGTAGAGCAATTGAATCGCTCGAAGAAGGGAAAGTGGTGATTATTGCCGGAGGAACCGGAAATCCATTCTTTACGACTGATACGGCCTCAGCATTGCGTGCCGTTGAAATTAAAGCTGATGTAATTCTAAAAGGAACACGTGTAGATGGTATTTATACCGCAGATCCTGAAAAATACCATGATGCTGTTAGATATCAAACTGTTACATTTGAGGAAGTGTACGAAAAAGGATTGAATATCATGGATTTAACAGCATTTACTCTTTGCAAGGAAAATAAGCTTCCGATTATTGTGTTCGACATGAATAAATCGGGGAATCTGAAAAAAGTAGTTGAAGGAGAAAATGTTGGAACATTAGTAACTGTTTAATAGAAATCATTAAATTTGCATAATACATAAAAATTGAAATCCAATGACCGACGAATGCCGTTTATGCCTTGATGAAGCAAGTGAAAGCATGGAGCATGCTCTCGCTCACCTTGAAAAAGAATTTCATAAAATTCGTGCAGGGAAAGCTAATCCTCAGATGCTCGAAGGTGTTAAAGTGGACTACTATGGTACTTTAACTCCGATTGATCAGATTTCGAATATCAACACTCCTGATCCAAGACAAATTACCATTCAACCATGGGAAAAAAATCAGTTAGCCCCAATTGAAAAAGCAATTATGGCTGCAAATCTTGGATTTAATCCTCAAAATAACGGTGAACTCATTCGTATTAACGTTCCTCCATTGACAGAAGAAAGACGTAAAGAGCTGGTTAAAAGAGCAAAAGTTGAAGTTGAAGCTGCCAAAGTAGCCATTCGGAACATTCGTCGTAATGCAAATGAAGAAGCTAAAAAGTTTGAGAAAGATGGAATTCCTGAAGATGAAATCAAATTCTTGGAAAAAGAAATTCAGGATGTTACCAATAAGTTTATTGACAAGGTTGATAAATTATTCGATTTGAAAGAAAAAGATATTATGACTGTTTAGAAAGCCATAACCTAAATAAATATTCCCGACTTTCGGAACTCAGTCTGACAGCCATAATCCATTAAGTTGTCATATTGAGTCCTGAAAGTCGGGAAAGTCTTTTTGCCAGATGATGGATTTTTAGACAGCATTATGTTTTTTGTACCTATAATTGAAATATAACGATGAGAAAATTAGCTATACTTCTGTTTCTGATTTCAATATCGGTTTGTGCAGGTTTTGCTCAACGAGTACAAAATCAGAATTACCAAACTGTTGGGTATATCAATAGTGATGGTAAGGTGCAAAATCAAAATTATCAGACAATTGGGTACATCAACAATGATGGTCGTGTTCAGAATGCAAATTATCAAACAATCGGTTATATTAATAATGATGGCCGTGTTCAAAACCAAAACTATCAGACCTTAGGCTACATCGATAAGGATGGCCGTGTTCAGAACGCAAATTATCAAACCATTGGTTATGTAAATAAAGATGGTCGTGTACAAAATCAAAACTATCAAACCATTGGTTATGTTGATCAGATAAAGCCTTTTCATGTGGCAGCGTTTTTCTTTTTCTTCTTTAATTGATTGATAAATAATAGAATGACAGAGTATATCTTGTTTCATGGCAAAAAAATAGCTTACCAACAATCAGGTTCCGGTAACAATTTAGTATTGCTTCATGGATTTATGGAGCGCAAAGAAATCTGGAATAGTTTTCAGGCAGAACTTTCGGAAAACTATAAAGTTATACTGATTGACTTGCCCGGTCATGGTGAAAGTGAATGCGTTGCAGAGGAACATACGATGGGACTCCAATCTCTAGCTATAAAGCAAGTTCTTGATGAGCTAAATATTTTGGAATGTGTGATGATTGGTCATTCGATGGGCGGTTATGTTACCTTACATTTTGCAGAAAATTATGGTTCTATGTTAAAAGGTTTTGGATTGTTTCATTCTCATGCGCTGGCTGATAGCGACGAGGCAAAGCAAAACCGACTGAGAGCCATTGAAATAGTTCGGAAAAACAGAACCGTATTTATTTCAAACTTTATCCCGGATCTGTTTGCTCCTGAAAACCGGGAACGTTTGAGGGATGAAATAAACCTTTTGCAGGAAGGGGTTTCGGAAATGAGTGCCGAAGCCATCATTGCGTCGCAGTTGGGGATGAGATCCCGTGATTCAAAAGTTGATGTATTAGCTGGTTCGAAGGTTCCGGTATTGTTTATTTTTGGGAAGCAGGATAGTCGAACGTCTCTCGATAAAATATTGCCACAAACAGTGCTTCCAACGTATTCTGTTATTCATATTCTTGATGTCGGACACATGGGATATTTGGAAGCCTATCTGGAAACACTGGAAGCCGTAAGGTCGTTTACGTCGATCTGTTTTAAAGAAGAGAATTAGGATTGCCCTAAGAAAATATTTCAAAATCATTTAGATAATGCTGATGAATTGAAATATTAAATCAATCGGGTTTGGGAAGATTGGTCTATTTGTTTACGCTTTCTGGATTGTTTTTTTAACCGGGAGTACAATTTTCTGCAAATATCCTTTTGCATCAGGTCCTAAATGAAAAATCAGATCCAGAATACTCATGTTAGGTTTAAATCCTAATCGTGGTGAGAATACCTGAAAGTATTCCGGGAAAACCATTCCGAAATCAGGTTCAGCTTTTGGGTGAATAGAAGTTCTGAAATCAAGCAATTCCAAAGGTTTTTTTTCAAAAGAATCAGTTTCTGAAATTATCTTTTTAAGTTGCAGATGCTTGAGATTGAGTTTAAGTAATTTCTGGTTTAACTCCCATAAGGTTCCGGGTGGATTATCGAAAACAACCTGGTATTCATCACTATAATAGATAAAAAAAGGGGCAGAACGATAAGCGGACTCAATAGCTCGCCAGCACTTTTTATTCCAGTCTGTTTTGTTGCAAACAATCATTTCGTTACTCAAGGTATGATTTCCATGGATTTTTTCTACCGGAACCGTAATATCCAATGATCCGTTTGCTGAATAAATTACTGCACGGTTACGATAACTTTGTTTTGAGTAGGTCTCAAATTTTTCGAGAAACACCTCGTCGGCCATTTGTAAAATAGAGAAATAGGAGATGGGAGCCAGAAATGCTGTGGAAAAGAGAGCCTTCATAACGTGGTTACAGTTCGGGATTTTCAGGGTACAAAAGTCGGCTAAAAAGCGTACTTTTGCAAAATAACGGAAAAGATTTACAGGAATGAATGCACCTCTCCATGCAATTTCGCCTATTGATGGCAGATACCAAAAAGCTACAGAACCACTTTCAGCATACTTTTCGGAAGCAGCTTTGATAAAATATCGCGTACATGTTGAAATAGAATATTTTATTGCACTATGTGAAATCCCATTACCTCAGCTTGAAAGTTTTGATTCTGCGTTGTTTGATTCTCTCCGGAAAATCTACCTTGACTTTTCGGAAGTGGATGCTCTGCGAATCAAAGAGATTGAAAAAACGACCAATCATGACGTGAAAGCTGTTGAGTATTTTATCAAGGAAGCATTCGATCGTCTGAATCTTACCGGGTATAAAGAGTTTATTCATTTTGGGCTAACCTCTCAGGATATTAACAATACATCAACACCCATGCTTACCCGCGATGCGGTTAAGGAGATAATGATTCCTCAAATTCGTCAGATAATTATGCTACTCAATGGTATGGCCGAAGAGTGGGCTTTAATACCTTTGCTTGCCCGGACCCATGGTCAGCCAGCTTCTCCTACCATTTTAGGAAAAGAGATAGCTGTGTTTTCGGAACGATTAATCAATCAATTATCTGTGGCTTATCAAATTCCGTTTATGGCAAAATTTGGAGGGGCAACCGGGAATTTTAATGCACACATGGTTGCTTATCCTGAAATAGACTGGGTAAACTTTGGAAACCTTTTTGTTTCTTCAAAACTCGATTTAATCCGCCAGCAAACGACAACTCAAATTGAGCATTATGATAATCTCGCAGCTTTGTTTGATGTTTTCCGCCGCATGAATACCATTCTGATTGATTTTTGTCGTGATATATGGGCTTATGTTTCAATGGATTACTTTAAACAAAAGATTAAAGAAGGAGAAGTAGGTTCTTCGGCTATGCCTCATAAAGTAAACCCGATTGATTTTGAAAATGCAGAAGGGAATCTTGGTCTGGCTAATGCAATCTTTACTCATTTAGCTGAAAAGCTTCCTATATCACGTTTGCAAAGAGATTTGACCGACTCTACTGTTACCCGTAATATTGGAGTGCCAATGTCTCATACTTTAATTGCATTAAAATCAATTGAAAAAGGTCTGAAAAAGCTTTTGCTGAATAATGATGCCATTGTGCGTGATTTAGAAAATAACTGGGCTGTAGTTGCCGAAGCAATCCAAACCATTCTTCGTAGAGAAGCATTCCCCAATCCTTATGAAACGCTTAAAGCACTTACCCGTACAAATTCAAAAATAACTGCTGAAAGTATTCGTACATTTATAGATGAACTCGATGTGAATGAAACGATAAAAGCAGAATTGAGGGCTATTACACCATTCACTTATACAGGTGTTTATGGCAAAAAAACAGAATAAAATCTTGCTATGCGGAGCCGTTCGTTTATTTTCCGATATCTGAAGCCATTTTCAGGTTTTTTGATTCTGAATATGCTTTTTAGCATACTTTCGGCTTTGTTTTCTGTTTTTTCACTGGTTTCGTTTGCTCCGTTTTTAAGCTTGCTGTTTAAAGATGAGGTGTTTACAAAGTCTTCTGGTTCTGCTTCATTGATTTCGGGACTGATGGAGAATATTACACTTTATCTGAAAGGAATTATAGCAACTCAGGGGAAAGGTGCTGCTTTGATTATTTTGGCCGCAAGCATGATTTTGTTTTTTCTGCTGAAAAATATTTTTCTTTACCTGGCCACCTGGTTTATGGCTCCAGTTCGTAACGGCGCTGTGAAAAACATTCGCAATGATTTGTATCATAAGATATTGATACTGCCACTATCTTTTTATAACCATCATAAAAAAGGAGATATTATTTCCCGCATCAGCAGCGATGTGCAGGAAGTAGATGAGGGAATAATGAAACCAATACAACAGATTGTAATAGATCTGTTTATGTTTACGGCAACGTTTGCGGCTTTGTTTTTCATTAGTTTGAAACTTACGCTGTTCGTGATGATTCTTTTACCTATTTCGGGGATTATTATTTCACGGGTTACCCGAAAGCTAAAACGTTCTGCTCCCAAAATGCAGCAACGTATGGGCGATTTGATTTCACAGACTGAAGAAACTCTTTCCGGAATCAGAATTATTAAGGCGTTTAATGCGATTGACTTTTCGCGTGAACGGTATGAAAAGAGTAATAATTTGTTTACATGGATCAAAAATGGGGTTTATCGCCGGACCGACCTTGCTTCCCCTTTGAGTGAATTTCTGGGAACAATTGTTGTGGCAATAATATTGGTTTTTGGGGGAAGCTTAATCTTAAAACACAATTCAAATTTAACACCAGAACTCTTTATTGCGTTTCTGGTATTGTTTGTACAAGCTATTAATCCTGTAAAAAATCTGGCATCAGCCTATTCCAGTATTCAAAAAGGGAAAGCATCCAGTGGAAGGATTAAACAGCTACTCGCCGCAGAAGAAATAATTACGGAAAAAGAAAATGCACTTCGGAAATATTCATTTGACCATTCTATTGAGTTCAGAAATTTAAGTTTCTCGTATGAACATGAATCGGTGTTGAAAAATATTAATCTGGAGATTCCGAAAGGAAAATCTGTTGCAATTGTAGGGGCGTCTGGTGCAGGAAAGTCAACGATGGTGGACCTTATTCCCCGTTTCTATGATTGTACTGAAGGTGAACTCTGTATTGATTCAGTTTCGGTAAAAGAGTACGTAATTTCGGATGTAAGAGCTCTGACTGGTTTTGTTTCGCAGGATACGATTTTGTTTAATGACACGGTTTTCAACAATATTGCGTTTGGACTGGAAAACGTTTCGGAAGCAGACATTGTAGAAGCTGCACGTATTGCAAATGCCCATGAGTTTATTGTAAATCTGAAAGAGGGCTATCAAACCATGATAGGGGATCGCGGAAACAAACTTTCGGGTGGTCAGCGTCAACGGCTAAGTATTGCCCGTGCCGTTTTAAGAAATCCACCTATTCTGATTCTTGATGAAGCTACTTCTGCTTTGGATACAGAATCGGAAAGACTGGTACAGGATGCATTAGAGAAGATTATGAAAAATCGCACGACTATTGCAATTGCTCATCGTTTGACCACTATTCGTAATATGGACGAGATTATCGTGATGGATAAAGGAGAAATAGCGGAACGTGGTACCCACAAATTCTTATACGAATCGAATGGAATCTACCGCAAACTTTGTGATATGCAGAATATTGCATAATTTTATTGGGTACTTAACTTCTGGAATTTTATAACCATCTTTTTCGTTTAAAATAAACGATAAAGAATATTGCTACAAAAAACATCAGGCCAATCAGGAACCAAAAAGAAAGAGGATGTTCTGCAAAAGGAAGACGGATGTTCATTCCGTAAAATCCTGTAATAAAGGTAAGTGGTAGCAAAAGTGTAGAAATAAAGGTAAGTACCTTCATGATTTCGTTGATACGGTTCGTCTGCAATGAGTCAAAAGTTTTGCTTAATCCTTCAATCAATTCGGCATAATCTTCTACCATATCCCACATCTTTTGGTAATAGTCCAGAATATTGCCCCAGTATTCTTCCATATCGTTAGCATAGCCTTTGATTTCGCCCGATTCAAACTTATGGAATAAACGGAGCTGAGGTTTAAATATAGTGTTGGTAAGGATAATGTTTTTACGGGTAACCGAAATCTGCTCGATAGTCTTTTCGGCTTTCTTGCTGAACAATTGCTGATTGATGAGCTCAACTTCGCCGCCTATACGTAAAAGCAGCGAGTAGGTTTCAACCATTAAGCGATCAAGAATTGTGTAAAGAAGAGCATCGCTGGTTTCTTCAAAAAGCTCTTCGGAACGGTTCGGCGTCTCTTTGTAGGAATTAAACAGATTTTTGATAACCCAATGTGATTTTCCAATGGTAATAATGTAATCTTTTCCCCAAAAAATCTTTACCTCTTTGGTTCGTAGAAACTTATTTGCTTTGTCAAAGTATGGAAAGTGCAGAATTAAAAAATAATAGTCGTCATAAATATCAATCTTTGGACGCTGATTTATACTTCTACAGTCTTCAATATCAAGCGGGTGGAATTGAAAATGGTCGCGTAAATGAATAAGGTCTTCTTCCGAAGGATTTAAAATATGGTGCCATTTCAATGACCCGAAGGTGATGGTATCAATCATAATCAGCCTCCTTTAAGTTGTTAGATTTTTAATCGAGCTTCTACATCCCTGTTGTGTTTTCTCAAACGTGCAAATGTACGCATAAAGCATGAAAGAGAGGGTATGTATTTCTACAAGATTTACCATCTTTAATATATAAAAATAACTAACTTTGCTTAAGTTGTTTTGTTTGCTTATATGATGCATAATCAGCTTGAAAGACCTGTTGCATCGAATAAAAACTGATGGTTAAACAATTTTAAATAGAATACTCATGTCAGAAAAAATTCTTGATCATGTAAAACCAGGTGTAGCAACTGGTGATGATGTACAAAAGATTTTTGCAATTGCGCGAAAAAACAAATTTGCGATTCCTGCTGTAAATGTTGTTGGAACCAATTCGGTTAATGCTGTAATGGAAGCAGCAAAAGCGGTGAATTCACCCGTAATTGTTCAGTTTTCGAATGGTGGAGGCATTTTCTATGGAGGCAAAGCACTTAAGAATGAAAATGAAAAAGCTGCAATTGCGGGTACTGTTTCTGGTGCAATGCATATTCATCAGATGGCTGAATTTTATGGCGTACCTGTAATTATTCACACGGATCATGCTGCACGGAAGCTTCTTCCGTGGATTGATGGGTTGTTAGATGCCGGTGAAAAATTCTTTAAAGAACACGGGAAACCATTGTTCAGCTCTCATATGCTCGATTTATCAGAAGAATCACTCGAAGAAAATATTGCAACCTGCAAAAGATACTTTGAACGTATGAGTAAAATGGGAATGACCCTTGAAGTGGAACTGGGTATTACTGGTGGCGAAGAAGATGGTGTCGACAATACACACGTTGACAATGCCCGTTTATATACGCAACCGGAAGATGTTGCCTATGCTTATGAAGAACTGAGTAAAATCAGCCATCGTTTTACCATTGCGGCTTCTTTTGGGAATGTTCATGGAGTATATAAACCGGGCAATGTTCGTCTGGAGCCGATTATCCTGCACAATTCACAGGAATACATTCAGAAAAAACACAATACTGAAATTAATCCGGTAAACTTTGTTTTTCATGGAGGTTCGGGTTCCGAACAGTCCAAAATTCGCGAAGCGATTGAGTATGGTGTGATTAAAATGAATATCGATACCGATACGCAATGGGCATATTGGGAAGGCGTAATGAGCTATTACAAGGCAAAAGAAGCCTATCTGCAAGCTCAGATTGGAAACCCGGAAGGGGAAGATAAACCCAATAAGAAATATTATGATCCACGCGCATGGTTACGTGAAGGCGAAAAGACAGTGGTAGAACGTCTGAAAATTGCCTTTGAAGACCTTAACTGCATTGGCAGAAACTAAATTTATAAATCTCTAAACAGAAAGAGGAAACGTCGTCATAAAGACGGCTTTTCCTCTTTTACAGAATCTTTTGTAAATTATGAGTTTATGGTTTTATTACATAAATCTTTTGCATAATTATTTTTTGATTGTTTTTAAGCTCAACAAAATAAATACCTGACTGAATTTTGCTCATCACAATACTGTTGTATTGATTATTTAATACGCTGCTTTGGATTAATGCTCCTTTAGAGTCATAAATACGAGCCCAGGCCTGTTGAGGTTTTTCATTTAAATTAAGGATAAGTTTGCTGGTTTGAGAATCAAAATAGGCTCTTCCAACAGGAATAGAGTTTTCAGAATCTTCAATTCCAACGGTGCTTTTAACAGAATCAATCACATTTATAACTGTATTTGTTTCAACATACGGATTGTTATCAAAATAGATAAATGCTCTGTTCGGAATTTGAGTGCCTATTGGTAAATAACCAACAGGTTTTACTGTGAAAGCAAAATATCCCTGACTTCCCTGCATATTATCACCTGAGTCAGGCAGGTAAATTGGATCGAAATTGAATTTCAGGATGTTTCCCGGAAGTTTTTCAATATCTACCTGATGTTTGCTTCCTTTAAATTCAACGGTATTGATGTCGAGATTTGCATTCAGAGTATCAATAACTACGACTTTATATGCTGGAGCATTTCCTGTATTCTGAAAACGAACATAATAGCTTAGTTTGGTCATATTCGGAATGAATCCCATAGGATTAACCTGAATATCATTCGGATCAAAGGACGAACGAACAGCCACTTTGATTGAGTCAACGTTATTACTTAAAACTATTTCTGGTGAATCGGAAATTACTTTCACGAAAAAACGAATAGTATCATTTAATACTAATTGAGGCGAATGAGTAAACTCAAGATAATAGGTTTTGCTTATAAATGGTTGTAAATTGGAATATCCAAAGGTTATCGTATCAAAAACAGGCGTTTGTAAGATATTTATCGGAGATATTCCGTGATATCCCCAATTGCATATTGCCCCATGAGGATATGCAAGTTTAATTATCCCGTTATTCGGGGAACAACTCAGCCCATTCAACACAAAGCTAATATTGCTTCTGTTATTTATAGAAGCTGCGATTGCATAGTTGAACCCAATAGAGTTATCGATATTATTGGCATTGCAGGTAATTCCAAAATCCATAGGGTTGGTAGAGGTTGTTACATCTGCAAAAGAATACTCCCCAGAAGCGGGACAATGTGTAATAAATGAATTATTCCAGAAATACTTAATTTTCCATAGATCTGTGCCATTAAATCCTGCAGGAATATAGCTAAACCAGCGATTGTAATTAGGATAGTTATAGATCATTGTGTTGTTTATCAAATGATTGTTGTAGTAGATCGAGATCTGTCCACCAATGCCCGATTCTCCTGCATCTTTAATACAATTATTGTTTTGATCTATATAACCTTGCCCATAGATAGAATCGCAATGAGTACCGATGATTTTATAATAGTCAATCTTAGTGGTGTCAATAAGCCCTGAAACTCTTAATTTACCACTCATTATTAAAGAGTAAATTCCAGGAAACTGGTAAAGATGAGTGTCATTATAACAACCGAAATAAGCTGTTCCCTGGTTGGCTTGAATAGGAATAAAAGAAACCAGACTGTCACCATCTCCCCAAAAGATTTTATAATCTAATGTGTCGTATACAAACGAAACATTTGTTGCCGTTCCCCAAAACATTGGTCTTGATATATAAGGTGCAGTAGTACAGGGATAACTGTAGGATGAGTCAGCAAAAGTTGCTATTTTCAAGAGAGGATTCTGTGCATTTGCCTTTGAGAAAAGTATAGTAAGAAGCATTGTAGAAAGTACGACTAATTTTTTCATAATTTTATTAATTTAATATATTTATACTGGTATATAGTTAAATAAAACAATTTCTCTTCCTTTTTTTCTGTCTGATATACAATTAATTACTGCTTTTTATTGTATATCTGTTTTTATAAATAGATTTATTTCTTGATTAAAGAGATTTCTTATGATAAAAAGGTTGGTTGTAAAAATTCAATAAAAATGTTTGGATAAATCAATCGAAAACAAAAAACGACTGTTTAAAACGCCTCTCATCTGGTAAAAAAACATCGACTCCACTAAGTCTGACAGCTCATTGAATTAAAGCTGTCAGACTTAGTGGAGTCGAAATATTTTAAAATTGCAGCTTTATAAACAGCTGCTTTCGTATTATAAAAGCATTTAGAATCTTACATTCCCGCCGCTTGATTAGCAGTGATAGCAACCAAATTCACGATATCGTCAACAGAGCAACCACGTGAAAGGTCGTTAATTGGAGCAGCCATTCCCTGAAGTACAGGACCTACAGCTTCGGCTCCAGCCATACGTTGAACCAGTTTGTAGGAAATATTTCCAACTTCCAAAGTTGGGAAAACCAATACGTTCGCTTTCCCTGCGATTTCACTGCCCGGAGCTTTGCTATTTCCTACCGAAGGAATGATTGCTGCATCAGCCTGAAGTTCACCATCAATTTTCAAAGATGGATCCATCTCTTTTGCTATACGGGTAGCACTTACTACTTTATCAACCATTTCGTGTTTTGCGCTTCCTTTGGTTGAAAAGCTGAGCATTGCCACACGTGGATCTAATCCAGCAATAGCTTTTGCTGTTTTGGCAGTTATAACTGCAATTTCGGCCAGTTCTTTATCTGTTGGATTTGGGTGAACTGCGCAATCGGCAAAAACCATGATGCCATTGTCACCCCATTTTTTGTCTTCAAAAAGCATAATAAACGCGCCTGATACCACGCTGATTCCGGGTAGCGTTTTTACGACCTGAAATGCAGGACGAAGAACGTTTCCGGTTGCATTTTGAGCACCTGCAACTTCTCCATCTGCATCACCATTTTTAATCAGAAGCGTTGCCAGATATAAAGGATCTTCGGTCAAAGCAATTGCTTGTTCCATGCTTAACCCTTTGTTCTTGCGGATTTCAAAGAGCATATTTGCATAATACTCTTTTTTTGCATGAGTTTTAGGATCAATAATCTGGGCTTTATCGATATTTTTCAATCCAAACTGAGTTGCCAGATTCTTAATTTCAGCTTCATTCCCAAGAAGAATAATGCGGGCCAGCCCTTCTTCAATGATAATGTCGGCAGCTTTGAGAGTACGCTCTTCAGTACCTTCG
Organism: Bacteroidales bacterium; assembly: GCA_963667975.1. Classification (GTDB taxonomy): domain Bacteria; phylum Bacteroidota; class Bacteroidia; order Bacteroidales. The sequence continues at coordinate 371,281 of OY764079.1, read as the reverse complement.
GGTAACACAATACATTTGTTGTGTTTCTTCGCGTTTTCGCGAATGAGTTTTATGAATTCCATGAAAATATGTGTATTAAAGGTTAAAGGTGGCAGGCAAGGGTGACGGGTTGAAGGTCACGCACTTTGTCACTATTTAACTGCAATTGTTTCAATTTCAACCAGAACACCTAACGGAAGTTTGGCAACAGCATAAGCGGCACGGGCAGGAGCATTAACGGTATAATAGCTTCCATAAATTTCATTCATGGCCGCAAAATTTTCCATATCACTCAATAAACAAGTTGATTTTACAACGTTTTCGAAACTATAACCTGCTTCTTTCAAGATAGCTTCAATATTTTTCATTACCTGAATGGTTTGTTCTTTAATTCCTCCCTCTACCACTTTTCCGATAGCTGGGTCAATAGGAATCTGTCCGCTGATAAATAGCATTCCGTTTGCTTCAATTGCTTGGCTGTAAGGGCCAATAGCTTTAGGTGCATTTGCGCTGGTAATTACTTTTTTCATTGCTTTGTTTTTGTTTGCAAAGCTAATTTTTTTGCTTGAGAATTACCGGATTATTTAATGCAGATTACGCCTTAATTACATAGAATTTGCGCACTTTTAATAAAAGGAATATCACCTAAATTATTCATTGCGTTAATTAACCAAACTCCTTCGAAATATTTCAGGTCGTTAAGTCTTATTTTCTCTTCCTGAATCAATCCCAAATCGAGTAATTTCTGACGTTTAGTGCCTTTTAGAAGGGGATTGACAGGTGTGAAAAGTTTGCCTTCTCTCTGAAACACAAGGTTGTAAATAGAACCATCGGTAAACAATCCATCCTGAATGATCAAAATATCATCAGCATCACCTTTTAATGCATAAAGATCGTTGAGCTTATCACGATCTTCATACTTGTACACATAGTTTATTGCATTTGAAATAACAGCTCTTAATTGGGTGATTTTTCGGGTTTGATAAGGTTGAAAGGATACTTGGTAAATGGGATTTCCATCTTCGGATTTTCCGTAAACCACCTTACATTTCCATAAATGACTCAGATCACAAGCAGAACGTCTGAACGTATCGAATTGAGACTTTACGTTTGTACACTGGGTAATATCTAATACGTTCTGTTCATTGAATAAATCAGATCTTGTTTTGTTGAAACGTTGATTATGATATTCAATATTTCGAAATTGCCCGTTTTCAATGGCGATGGTTTCAATCAAATGGCACATAAACTTTGTCAATTAACTCTTGATATTCTTTTTCTACATTACTGTTAATGGTTATCCCCCCCCCACTTTTGTAGATGAGTTTATTCCCTGATTTTTCGATAAACCGGATCATTACAGTACTGTCAAGAGAATTTCCGTCGTACAAGCCCGCAACCCCCGTGTAATATCCTCTTTCATAACGTTCAGATTCACGAATAATTTCCACTGTCCTCTTTTTGGGAGCACCACTTACTGAACCTGCCGGAAGCAGTGAAAGTAAAATATCTCCGATATGTTGATGATAGTCTAATCCAAGGAACCCCGAAATTTCGGAACTCACCTGTAGTAAATCTTTATTTCGGGTTTTTAAATAATCAATATAACGAAAACGACTGACTCTTACTTGTTTCGCGACTTTACTCAAATCGTTCCGGATTAAGTCAACAATTGTATTATGTTCAGCCATCTCTTTTGAATCGGTAAGAATCTTATGTTCAGCATCAGGAACGGATGCATCAATTGTGCCTTTCATTGGAAATGAACGGATAATACCTGTTTTATCGATGGTAACAAAAGTTTCTGGAGAGAAAAAAACAAATTCATCTGGCACTAATAGTTTATAACGAGCTGTTGATCGGCAATAAATTTCTTCCAATGTCAAATTTGTACTGATTTGGGTAGGCTGTGTATAGTTTGTGAGAAATGAATTTCCATAACGTAAGTGATTCATTACGCAATCAAATCCCGTTTTATAATGTTCGCTTGAAACAGGAATCCGATTAAATACACTATCTGTCGTAAACTCTGATTTAGGGTAAAGATTGGATTTTCCTCTAAAACTATAATAAACCGGGATTGATTCGTCTGGCAAAAATATCAATGGTTTCTGCATCAAGAAGTCGAAAACAAACAAAAAAGGAGTTCGGTTTCGTCCATAGTCGTTGAGCTTTATACGTACAGAGTCTGTCAAATTCATAATTTGCAAAAGTAATTCATTTCTTACTGGAGTGAAAAATATTAGCTTTGCAGCCTATTAAAATTCAAATGCAAAACGTTCTTCTAGTCGATAATTACGATTCATTTACGTATAACCTTGTTCAGATTCTGAAAGAAACCGGAATGTGTAAGGTTACCGTAAAACTAAATGACAAAGTGAGTATTGAAGAAGCGTCCGGTTATGACAGGATAGTACTTTCGCCAGGACCCGGTCTGCCTCATGAAGCAGGAAATATAATGCCGATAATCCAGCACTTGGGCTCTTGGATTCCAATTCTGGGAATATGTTTGGGGCATCAGGCAATTGCTGAAATATATGGGGCAAAGCTTTATGCTTTGGATAAAATAATACATGGTGAAGCATACGAAGTGCAGTATAATCATAATGATTATGAGTTGTTTAAAGATGTTGATAATCCATTTATGGCTGGTCGCTATCATTCATGGAGCGTTTCTCCTTCTCATTTTCCCGAAGACCTTTTGGTAACCGCAATAGATTCTGAAAACCATATTATGGCTTTGAAACATAGAAAGTACCCGGTAAGAGGAGTTCAGTTTCATCCGGAATCCATTATGACGCCGCAAGGATATTTAATGATTCAAAACTGGATGAGGATATAACATAATTACTCCTGTTTCTTTTATAAAAGCAGTAATTATACGTTAATAAAGGCATAAAGGATTAAATAACCAATAATTACCGTTAAATTTGTTGTATATTCGCATAAGACTATTTGTACCAATAATAAACATGAAAATAATTACCAAGAGAATAATTTCCATTTTTTTACTTTTACTGACAACCCTTATTTTTCACTCTTGTCAGCAAGAGGAGTTCTATGAGCCGTTTCCTATTAATGTGAATAATATGGACGCATTAAGAGTTTCATCATCATTTAATTGGAAGACAGAAGTGTCTATTGGATTTTATTTTTCAATTACTACAGCTGCTTATCAGGGAATGATGCATAAAATATCTGTATACAATGGTAATCCCTTTATTGATGGACAGCTTCTCGTATCAGGGTCATTATCAAATATCCAGCCCTTTAAAGGAAGTTTGCAAATACCTTCATGGTTAAAGAAGTTATATGTATTAAATGAAGCTCCTAACGGAATTAAGGAATTGATTGCTCTTGATGTTTTGCCTAATGGAATTTCACATATGTTTGATGTTTCTTCAACAAAAATGAAGTCGAACCCCAAAAGCCCGGATTGTACTTCTGGATGTAATCAAACAATCACTACAAATGGTACAATTACAATAAAAAATAATCAAACATATTGTATTCCGGGTAATTTTAGCGGTTCTGCAACTTTTGAGCACTGGAATAATGGAGGTAAACTCAGAGTTTGTGGCAATGCACAGTTTGTAAACATTACAATGGGTTCGAAATCAACTCTTGAAGTCTCTGCCGGAGGAAAACTAACTGTACAGAATCTGCAAATGGATGGAGATGCAGTGGTTATATTTTATGATAATTCTGAAATTATTGTTTCGAATCTGGCAATGAACCAGCTTGGAACCAGCTTAATCAACTATACATCTGAGCTTTTGATCAATTCGAGTACAACATTTAATGGATCTGTTGATAACTATGGAGAAATGGTAATTAAAGGGTCTGCAAGTATAAATGGCGTTTTTAATAATTTTAATGGAGTAAATATAGCTTCGTCACTTGAGATAAATGAAGAGTTTGGTAATTATGGTTCACTAAATGTTGAAGAAGATATTTCATTGAATAGTCAATCATTATTCAATAACGAATGTAAAATAACGTGTGGTGGTAATTTTGCACAAAATAACTCAACCCTCGTATTCGATAATGGATATCTTTATTGTGGTGCAAAGTTCCAACTCAATGGAAGCACGTCAACAACATTGAAAAACAATTCAATGGTTTCTGCTAAAGATATAATTCTCAACGCATCAATTATAGGTCAGGGAAGTAGAAATACGTTGAAATCTGCAGCTACAGCCCGAATCAATGGATCAGGAAAATATGTAAACGGCTCAATAGAATGGGCTGATAATAATGGAGTGTTGAACAACGGTTCTCTTTCAAATTTTATTAATGGTGCAACGTTTAAAAGTTTCACGAATGCAACAAATATTATCCCTACAAGTGAATGTAACCCTGAAGGAATAGGAGTTCCTCAAATTGTTGATAGTGATGGAGATGGAGTAGCTGATAATATTGACTTGTATCCCTCTGATGCAACAAAAGCGTATAATAACTGGTATCCATCACAAAACGTATGGGGAACTCTGGCATATGAAGATTTGTGGCCAACAAAAGGAGACTTTGACTTTAATGATATGGTAATTGCCTATAAGGTTAAAATAATAACAAATGCACAAAATAAAGTAGTTGAATTACAGCCTCGATTTTATATAAAAGCAATTGGTGCAACAATTCAAAGCGGATTTGGAATACAGTTCGATAATTTAACTCCATCAGATATTGCTTCGATAAATGGATACCAAATAAGTGGAAGTACAATAAATATTGCGGCAAATGGCACAGAAATTGGAGATTCAAAGGCTGTTGTAATTGCTTTTGATTCACCGGAAACGTCCATAAACAGAGTTAGTTCATCCCCGTTTTTTAATACATTACCAGGCGAACCGAAAGGTACTTCTGACACCGTTTCTCTTTCAATTGTATTTGCAAATCCGCTTGCATCCGCTACATTGGGTCAGGCTCCTTATAATCCATTTATTTTCAGATCAAATGAAAGAGGGCACGAGGTTCACTTACCCAATTATCAACCAACATCCAAGGTCGATCTATCCTTGTTTAATACCTATCAGGATGCATCAAACATTTCTCAGGGAAGGTATTATAAGACCATTAATAATCTGCCTTGGGCATTAAATATTGTGGATCAGTTTGATTATCCTGCAGAAAGAAATGACATAATTAAGTGTTATTTTAATTTTGATGACTGGGCTCAGACAGATGGTACAAATGCTCCAGACTGGTATAAGAATATTCCAGGATATAGAAATTCATCCAGAATTTATTAGTTTCTGTCCCTTAATGAAGAGAAGTCTGGATTTTTAGTCCTCTTTTAACGCATTACGGGTGAAAATAAATTTCATTATGGGACATTTTGGTATTATTCAGATAAATATATTTTGGTGATAAAATATTTATATATATACTGTTAAGCACAGATATTGTGGTTATTATGAGCGCTAATACTGTATGTGGGTAATGCTTTTCTATTATCAAAATTAGTTTGGCGTTATAGTTGCGAGTGTAAGAAAAAATACTCAATATGAAAAAATTCATCAACCTCGGAGTGATATTGTTAATAACTTTTCTGGCTTCATGTCAAAAAGACGATTTGATTGAGCCGGAAACAGACAATGTCAAAAGTATGAATGAGTTGAAAGTACCTCAATCATTCAACTGGAAAACTGAAAAAGATGTAAGCTTCAATTTAAAGATAGCTTACGATGCCTATCAAGGAGCAACACATAAAATTTCCATTTACAATGGAAATCCTTTCACAGACGGCCAATTAATTCAGTCAGGTTCGGTTAGTGTTAGTCAAGGTTATACTGGAACTTTGAGGATTCCTTCTTATTTGAAAAAGATTTATGTATTAAATGAGACACCGAAAGGAATGAAAGAGCTTGTTGCATTAGATGTTAACGGAAATACTCTTTCATATACCTTTGAAACAAAAGCTAAATTAGCAAAAAGTGTAGCAAGTGGACCAACGAGTCCTGATTGTAATACAGGTTGTGATGTAACAGTTTCGAATAATGGCTATTTCTCAATTAATGGAAATAAAACCTATTGTATTTCGTCCACAAACTTTAACGGCTCTGTTCAGTTTGAACATTGGAATAATGCTGGAAAATTAAGAATTTGTGGTAATGCAACATTTACAAGTATTGATATGGGAAATAACTCTACGCTAGAAGTTGCATCCGGAGCTACTTTAAATGCTCAAAATATTCAAATGAATGGGAATGCTAAGCTCATATTCTATGATAATGCGCATGTAAGCATTTCTACCCTCAATATGAACCAAGCTGATACGAAGCTTGATAACTATAGTTTACATATTGCCATTGGCAACGGTATAAATGTTGGTGGTATTGTAAATAATTATGGTACTATAGCCGTAAATGGCTTCGCTCATTTTAATGGTAATAATGGAAGTTTGTACAATTATGGGACATTTACTTCTTCTGACAATCTGGAAATAAACAACAAACTTGAAAACAGTGGTTCTATCATTGTTACAGGTAATATACACTTAAATAGCCAGGCCAATGTTCTTAATTATTGTAAAATGTCTTGTACAAATGATTTCGAACAAAATAACTCAACACTTATTGTGGACAATGGGTATATTTATGCTGGGGAAAAAGCTCAGTTTAATGGAAATACAACTACAATTATCAAGAATGGCTCAATGATATCATCTAAAGATGTAATTCTTAATGCAGGGATTCTTGGTCAAGGATCAACAAATACATTAAAATCATCTCATGAAGCCAGAATAAATGGATCTGCAAATGTAAATGGACCAATAGAATGGGCTGACAATAATGGTGTTTTAGATAATGGAAATACATCTAGCTTTATTAATGGAGCAACATTCAAAAGTTTTGCCAATGCAACAAATGTAATACCAACCAGTTCGTGTAATCCGGAAGGAATCGGAAGCACTCAGACAATTGGTGATACTGATGGTGATGGAGTTTCTAACAATCTGGATGAATACCCAAATGACCCTGCAAGAGCCTATAATAACTATTTCCCGTCACAAAACACGTGGGGAACCCTGGCTTATGAAGATTTATGGCCGAAAAAAGGTGATTACGACTTCAATGATATGGTAATTCGTTATAATGTTAAGACGGTTACCAATGCTCAAAATAAAGTTGTGGAAATCCAACCACGATTAGTAGTAAAAGCAGTAGGAGCCACAATTCAAAGTGGATTTGCTTTCCAGTTTGACAATCTGCTTACTTCAGATATTGCTTCTGTAACGGGAAATTTAAGCTCGATTGCAGCTAATGGAAATGGCACAGAATCAGGAACAAACAAGGCAGTAGTCATTGCATTTGATAAAGCTGATCAGGTTATCCACAGAGTTGGAGGATCTACTTACTTTAATACTCTAAAAGGCAATCCGTCAGGAACTTCTGATACGGTTAAGATGCGTATAATATTCTCTAATGCACTTACTCCTTCTGTTCTAGGTTCTTCACCATTCAATCCATTTATCTTTAGAACGAATGAAAGAGGACATGAAGTTCACCTCCCAAATTATATTCCTACTTCAAAAGCTGATTTAAGCTTATTTGACACAATGGATGATGGTTCGGTTGTTGCACAGGGTAAGTATTATAAAACTTCTGATAACTTGCCATGGGCGATCAATATTAACGAAACGTTTGAATATCCAATTGAATTTAAAGATATTACTCAGGCATATTTGAAATTTGCCACTTGGGCGCAATCAGGAGGAAGTTCATTTCCGGACTGGTATAAAAATCTATCAGGATATAGAAACCAAGGACTAATTTATTAATATTCTTTATTCATGAAAAAAGCCGGTAAACACCGGCTTTTTCATTTTTACTATCGTCTGTCTCTGTAATCATTTTTCTTTTCATATTTTAAACTCTCTCTCAACATATTTGCCTTAACCCTGATTGTAAAATTCCAACTGGATCTATAACCAAAAGGAATCCAGTTAAACAGCATTTCCCAGCAGTGTAGATCACGGTAAATATCTAAAGAAGTATACGTAAATTCTCCTGTTTCAAAGTCGTAACCAGAACGAACCCCAACTTTCCATTTGGGTGTTACATTCATATCGAACGACATTCCAAGAGATTGGACATAGGTTTTCGTATAGCTGAACAGGCTTGCAATACGACTACTTGTGTAACGATAGTTGTAATTTACGGAGAAATTCCAGGGAATTGAAAAATCTACCTGTTGTCCAAGTACTTCATTAATTCCGTAATAGTCATATCCTGAGGGTAGTGGTAATGGGTTTGACGCTGTTTTTCCCTTTGAATTTAGGCTCCAGCTTACATCAAATGTCCATGTTGTATTCTCTAGGCGTAAGAAACGTCTGTTTTTAGTCCACTCAAATTGGTTAATCCTTTGCCCGTTAGGTAGAATCACATATGGATCCCAAATACTACTGTAAGAAACAGCAATTTTCTTAAATAAGGTAGTTCTTGCATACAACGAAATAGGGGACCAGTTAAGTGAATCTGCTGCCAAATTATATGCTGTTGAAAGAGAAAAACTTTCGATTAACACAATTTTGGTAGTTCCGCTTACTGTGTCTTTCTTCGAACGAACTTTCATTTCCAGATTATTGCCTAAGGAAAACCCAATCGAGCCATATTTTTGCGAGGGTGGTGAACCATAAATCCCTTCTTCAAAAATCGAATAAGGCACTTCTTTTCCATACTTATCGGTATAGGTCTTGTAATATCCCCAAAATTTTTGAGAAAAGTCAGGTCTGTAACTAAATGAAACAGAGGGATTCAATACATGGCGTATGGCTACAATTGGCCCTCTTTTAAATTGAACTATTCCGTACATGCGGGTTGAAGCCGAAGCATTGAATGAGAAATCCCGTGCTGCTGCAAAACGGTTCGATTTTGTTACTTCCAGATACGGCAAGATTGTATCTGCACCTTGGTATGTTGTATCTGAAATCCATCTCTTTTCAACGGTTTGCGTGTACCAGCGCTCTGTGTAATTTATTGAATTAGAGATGTTAATGAATTTGAAAATGTTGAAGGAACTATTGATTGGGATGGAGTGAACCATACCGTTTTTCATATTTTTGAACGTTTTTTTATCCAACAATGCAGAATCGTTTGTATTTAATTGATTATCTGCTCTTAATGAGTAATTTAAGTTTATGTTTTCATACCATTTTGTCTTTCCGACTTGTTTTTTATGCTTCAATGGATAATAACGCTGTGTTGAATTCAACGTAATACTCGGCAAATTAATATTCATATCACCAGTATTAATGTTGTAAGTTTGACTGAAATCTACACTCATACTAAATCGATCCCACAAATTTGTAGTATAATTAATACTTGATTGTGTAGTATTTGTAAAATAACTATTTGCATTGAGTGAATACTTATATGAATTGGAGCTAACCAGATTAACATTGGCTGATAATCGATGATTTGGATGTGCTTTTGGATCCTGATTATGCACCCATTGAATCGAAAAATCGCGACTTTTTTCAAAATCAGGGTCTCCCTGTTCTCCATATTTGTTAAGCGAATATGAAAGATTTATTGATCCGTTATATTTGTATCGTTTTGCATAATTAGAAAAGCCTCTTATTGCCCAGCTTCCTCTGGAATAAATATCACCGGTAAGTTTCAAATTTAGTTTGTCACTGAATGCAAAAAAATATCCTCCCTCTTTGAAGAAAAATCCACGACGAGGGGCACTACCCGGATTGGGAATAATTATACCAGATGATTGTCCTTTTTTATTGGGGAAAAATCCAAAGGGGATAAATAATGGAGTTGGAACGTCTGCAATGTAAATCATTGCGGGTCCGGTGACAATTTTATCGTTTGGAATCATTTTGGCGCGATTGAAGCGAATATCAAAATGAGGATGATCATCATCGCAGGTTGTGAATTTCCCGTGTTTGATATATGTTACATCATTTTCCATTTTTTTTACACGCTCACCGTGTATATAAGACTCTCCTTCCTGAGTTTTTAAGGTAGTGATAACCCCTTTTTTTGTATCAAAATTATAATAAAGCTCTTCTGATTTAAAAGCTGTACCGTCGTCATTAAATTCAGGCTTTTCACCAATTCGTCCATTCGTATCCTTTATTCCACAGGCACGAAGTTCACGTTTGTCAAACTCAACTTCAATTTGCCCTGATTTTAAGTCAATCTTTTGATATTTGATTTCACCTTTCCGATAGAGGTACACTTTTTTAGAAATCATATCAAAACGTACAGAATCAGTTGCACTGTAATCGATTCTGCTTTCAATCACTTTGCTGTTTTTCTTTAAGTTCAGAGAGTCTGTTGATATTGTGTCTGTTTTAAGATTGAATTTCGAAGTGTCGTTAATAATTTGGTTCTGAGAAAAAAGAGAGGTGTTCGAAAATGAAAATAACCCCCAGAGGCAAATAAGCCTGAGACAATATTTAAAGCTTTGGTTAAAAAAATGAAATGAATGAGGTTTCAAAGAAAGCTTTGTGTTATTTTTGTATTGAGTATTTTCAAGGGCAAAATTAACCCAATCTTACGTAACTTAAAATATAAAAATTGTGAAAACGAAACTCATCCTCACTACCTTGATTATTTTACTTGGAATAATCACAGAATCAGCGTTTTCAAACAAGCCTGGAAAGCTTACGAAAGTGGTGATTGATGCCGGACACGGAGGGAAAGATCCTGGTGCAATTGGTGGTAATTCCAAAGAGAAAGATATTGCGCTAAGCATTGCGCTTAAGGTGGGTAAGCTTATCGAAGATAATTTTAGCGATGTAAAAGTAATTTATACTCGTAAAACAGATGTCTTTGTAGAACTATATAATCGTGCAAAAGTTGCCAATGAAAATCATGCAGACCTCTTTATATCTATACATTGCAATGCCAATAAAAACAAAAATGCTTATGGAACTGAAACCTTTGTAATGGGGTTACATAAATCGCAGGCAAATCTTGAAGTTGCCAAGAAAGAAAACTCTGCCGTTTTACTCGAAACGGATTATACTCGTAAATATGATGGTTTTGATCCAAATTCACCTGAAGCAAACATTATTTTTTCACTCTTTCAAAACGCATATCTCGATCAAAGCCTTGATCTTGCCGGAAAAGTTCAGCAAAATTTTACAGATAAGCTTAATACGATTGATCGTGGTGTAAAGCAAGCTGGTCTTTTGGTTCTTTATAAAACCTATATGCCTGGGATATTAGTCGAAACAGGGTTTATCACAAACAAGGAAGAAGAAGAGGTTCTTAATTCGGAAAAGGGTCAAAATAATATTTCTACATCTATTTTCAATGCATTTCGAGATTATAAATTTCAGGTTGAGGGCTTTAATAATCAGGCAGTGATTACGCAACATTCAAAGCAGGATAAAGATAAAGAGACTGATAAAATAGCGGAACCTGTAAAGGATAAAAACAATACACAAAATCAGGATATTACGCACGACAAAAAAAATGTTATCGATACAATCTCAAAGTCAGTTAGTATTGAAGTAAAGCCTGTTGCAATTCAAAATAAAATTTCAGATAGTATTGAACAGGTAATTATCTTTCGCATTCAGATTGCGTCATCATCTGTAAACAAGCAGCTAAATGATCCTGTATTTAAGGGATTGAAAGACGTTAAGCAATATTATCACAATGGATTGTACAAATATACTGTTGGTGAAGAAAAAAGTTTGAAAAAGGCAAATGACTTGCTTTATATATTGCAGGATAAAGGGTTTAAAGACGCTTTCATTATTGCATTCTTAAACAATGAGCGAATCTCACCTACGGAAGCTTTGAAAATTATGAATCAGCAAAAAGAGAGATAAAATCAATTCTTCAATTAATCAAGAGAAGGTCATTTTTTTGATTTTCGACTAACCATGTAAGCTCCTGAGAAAATGAGCAAGGCCGCTCCAATTTTCAGAATGGATGGTATTTCTGTTAGAAAGATAATTCCGAGAAGAGTCGCAAAAACAGGTTGTAAATAAGTGTAAAATCCGGCAACGGTAGCATTTACCTGTCTCAATGCTCTCACCATTAGTAAATAAGCAACAAAGCTGTTTATCAGGATGATGTAGATAAATGCCAGCCATGCAAAACCAGTGAGCGAATTCCAATGAATATTGCCCAAAGAGTGAAACCCATACGGTATTGTATAAAGTAATCCAAAAAAGAATATCCATTTTATTACAGTTTCCGAACGGTATTTATCCATCAATGGTTTTACAAGTACTAAATACAATGCATATCCTGCACCATTCAAAAAGATAAGCAGGTTTCCCCAAAATCCCTGAAATAAGTTTATCTCTTTTCCCTGAAGGATGATAATCATGGCTCCGCTAAACCCCATGCCAATCCCAATTGCCTTCAAAATACTTATTTTTTCTTTTAAGAGTATAGCTGCAAATAACATAACCATCATTGGGTTCAGAGCGTGGATAATAGACGCATCTATGGGTGATGTAAGATTCAATCCTTCGTAAAATAATATCTGATTTACAGCAACACCAAAAAAGCTGCAATAAGCCAGCTTCCATAAGTCTTTTCGATCAACTTTTTCATTTCCGGCAAAAAAGTAATGATAAGGCCATATAAGCAATAATGCACCTGCAGCCCTTAATACAATTACCTGAGCTGGTGTCATAAACTCGGGCATCAGACTTTTTGAAACCCAATAATTTGTTCCAAAGATGACGCTTACGCAAAGCAATAGAAGATGAGGAAAGTAATTCGATTTCATTTTGAGTATTTAGGCGGCAAAGGTAGTACTCAAAAGTTATCGAAACTAAGCAAAAGTCTATTGGGAGAATATCTCCTGTTTTTTTAATCAAGAAGAGGCTGTTCAAAAAGTCAGGAAAGTCTTTTTTGCCATCTGAGAGACTTTTTGAACAGCTCCTTTTTTTCTGCGATTATTATTTAAAGAGGCTTCAAGCTTCTTTTTTTTCAAATTTAATTACTGAGCAGACTGTAATACGGTATGTTATATAAATAAATACTGGCCAACTAATGAACCATAAAATTTCTGTTAACATAACTTTTGTGTTTTTAAATTAGTAAACATGAATATCTTCATTCATTTCATCTTCGGTAATCTTCTTGTTGTTTATTGATTTCCAAGCATAAAATATGTATGCTAGCACAAAAGGAACCAATAATGAAACATAGCTCATCGCTGTAAGTGTAAATATACTCGAAGAGCTATTTTCAATGGTTAAGGAGTGCTGTAAATCAAAAGTTGAAGGATAATAGGCAGTATTATTGAACCCAGCAATTAGCAGCAATGCCAATACTGTAAAAACAGTGCCAATACCTGCAAACCAGATACCATTAGTCGCGGTTTTAAAAATGGATTTAAGAACTCCAAACAGTACTAAGATAACGCCAATCAGGAACAAGATTAAAACAATGGGCATTTCCAGAAGATTGTGAAGATATTTGAATGCCTCCATCGATACAACTTTTGTAGTAGGATCTACTGCAAAGCCATCAGATAACAAAAGAGATCCAACAAAATAAAGAAAGAATACAAGGAATGGAACGGTGTTGATGAGAAGTTGTTTTTTTGCCCTTGTGAAGATCTCACTTTGTTCAACCGTGTTCATAAAGTAAAGAATACCTAAAATACGTGCCAAAAAGAAAACTACAAGCCCAAGTGCAACATTTTGGAAATTTAATACAGCTTCCAATCCATGTGCAGGGCCTTCCCATGCAGAAATTACAGGAAGTTTCCCAGAAGTAATGTCAGTCAGATTCATTTTGTTTACCGAAAACATTGAACCGGTGAAAAATGTTCCAACGGCTGTTCCAACTAAAAGTGTACCCAAAGCTCCATTGATAAACAGAAATATTTCATACGCTTTATGCCCTAAAAAGTTATTAGGTTTTGAACGGAACTCATACGCAATAGCCTGAATTACAAAACAAAGTAAAATGGTCATCCATACCCAATATGCACCGCCAAAACTGGTAGAGTAGAAGAGAGGAAAGGATGCAAAAAATGCACCGCCAAAAGTAACCAATGTGGTAAACGTAAATTCCCACTTGCGTCCCAATGCATTTACCAGCATAGTTCGCTGAATCTCTGTTTTGCCCAGTGTATAGATTAATGTTTGTCCACCCTGAACAAACATGAGAAAAACAAGCAAACTTCCCAGTAAAGATACTATTATCCACCAGTATTGCTGTAATGTCAAAAGTGATAATGATTCAAACATTAGTTGTGTCCTCCATCTTTAGGTCCTATTTTAATCTGACGTAACATAATTTTGATTTCTGCAATAAGTAATGTGGTAAAGATCACTGCAAACAGCCAGAAGGTAATCTGAACTGAAAAAGAATCAATACGTGATACAGCTGCAACCGTTGGCATAATGTCCTGAATTACCCAAGGTTGACGCCCAATTTCTGCTACAATCCAGCCAGCCTGTGATGCAAGATAAGCTAATGGGATCGATAATAATGCAGTCCATAGGATCCACTTTGTATTTTCGATATTTTTTTTATAGATGAAGAATAACACCATTGCAAACAATGCGATAAAGAAAAATCCAAGTATTACCATGATGTGAAAGCTATAGAATGTTAACGGAATGTTTGGAATAACTTGCTCTGGATTGTTTAAATAACCATAACCAAAGTAGCGGAAATTATTTTCAAGAAATGCTTTGCCTTCGGGAGTTTTTTCATCAAAGTTGCGCCCTAATACAGCCATTTTTGCAGTATCGTTAGCCATTTTTGCCTCTTTGTATTCACGTAAGGTATTGATGGCGATTTTACCTCTTTTGATTTTTTCGTTTGCGGAAAGAATTCCATATTGAGAATTTCCATCTACTAAATCTTTTATGCCAGGAACAAAAGCATTTGCGTCGTGATATCCAAGCAATGATAGCATTTTGGGAATTTCAATTTTGAAGACATACTCATCTTTGTTGTCATTATATTTTTTACCTGGAGTAGTTATCCCAATTGCAATAAGTCCCACACCTTCTTTTCCTTGATAAAGTCCTTCCATTGCGGCTAGTTTCATGGGTTGCTTTTGAGCCACGGTATAAGCAGAACCATCACCTGTAACTGCCAGAAAAACGGCAGAAAGTAATCCAAAAACGCCAGCGATAACCATACTTTTCTTTGCAAAAATGATATTGCGTTTTTTTAATAAGAACCACGCACTTACTCCTAGTACAAAAACAGATGCTAGTACATAGCCCGATGTTATTGTGTGTAAGAATTTATGAATAGCCATTGGCGAGAATAGAACTTCCCAGAAACTATTCATCTCATTACGTGCAGTGTCAGGATTAAAATGCATTCCTGCCGGATATTGCATCCAGCCATTGGCAACCAAAATCCACAAAGCCGAAAGATTTGCTCCAAAAGCGACCAGCCAGCTTGAAGTAAGGTGGAATTTCTTACTTACCTTATTCCAGCCAAAGAACATTACTGCAATAAAGGTAGATTCGAGGAAGAAAGCCATAATTCCTTCAATAGCTAGGGGAGCTCCAAAAATGTCTCCTACAAACCAGGAATAATTGGACCAGTTTGTGCCAAATTCAAATTCAAGAATGATACCGGTAGCTACTCCAATTGCAAAGTTGATACCAAATAATGTCATCCAGAATTTTGTAATTCGTTTCCATTCTTCTTTACCGGTTTTTACGTAAATGGATTCCATAATAGCTACAATAAATGCAAGCCCGAGTGTAAGAGGGACGAAAAACCAGTGATAAATAGCGGTTAGGGCAAATTGTGCCCTCGACCAGTCAACTACAGATAAATCAACATTTTCTAACATAATTATTTTGGGTTGGTGAGTTGTTCCAAGACGTGATTACTACGCTGTTGGTCATTTTTAAAGTTCTCCTTAAGCTGATTAGGGAAGAAGAAAACTTTTAGAATAGCAAACATTATAAAAAGTTTGATAAGAATAATTAACCAAAGTGTTTTTCCGAGTTTCATACTTCGGAAACCGTCATAATACAAGTAAAAAGCTTTTCTGAAAAATGCTTTCATGAAAGAGAAGGATGCTTGAGTTATTAAATTGTTATTTTGATAACACAATACCGAATTAAAATGTTCATTTAAGTACAAAAAAAAAGCTCAGGTCATTCCTGAGCTTTCTTTATTTGGATTTGATCGTTTAACGAACAATCATTTTTAAGGTTTTCTGAGCTTCACCAGCAGTCAGTGTGTAGAAATAAGTACCAGCGGCTAATTTGCTAACATCAAGTACGAAGTTGTGCTGACCAGCTTCCTGAATTCCTTTATTCATACTCATTACAACACGACCAGTTAAGTCAGTTAATTTGAAGCTAACCTTCGCTGCATTTTTCAGTTCGTAACTGATTTTTGTGTCTTCTGAAGCAGGATTTGGAAATGCAGGATTCAAAATAAAGTTATTTGCTACATTTTCTTGAACTCCGATTGGGGTGCCGTCAACAATTAAACGGATGTGGGGAACATTACTAACATCATTAGTATACCATGTCCATAAAGTTTCTCCAGCTTCTCTTAAAAACCAAGTTGCATCAGGTTGTGGAAAATCTCCACCTAAAGCAAATGAAACGCTATCAGTGCCACCGTAAGTTTCAACAACGGCTAAATAAGTAGTGTCTTTTGTTAAAGTAGGGGTGGTTGTAAAACGTACATAAACAGTTGGTTGATTTGCTCCTAATGCGGTAGGAATATCGGATGCCTGAAGTTGATAGTAATCAGATTCAGCGATTAAGGTTGTCATGCCTTTATACAGTTTAACTTTTACAGTCGCATTTGCACTAGCACTATAAATTCTGAATTGCACGCCATTGGCTGTACAGTTTTTACCCATAATATATTCACTTCCAAGTTCATAAGCTTGCATACCAGCTGAACCGGATCCGGCCCAGATATTGTTTGAAGTTAAAATATTATTATCTTTTGCAAATACAGTGTCACCAATTTTCGTAACCAAAGTGTCTCCCCAAATGAATTTTGGATTTTCAGTAGAACTTGCATAGAATGTAAATCCATTTACGCCGTTTGTGTTTCCAAATGTAAAGAAATCGTCAACACCAACAGTGTCGTTAGTTCCAAAAGTAATAGAATCTATTGCAGTACCGGCTAAAGATGTAGAAGATACGATTTCCTGAGCATGTAAAGCTACATTATGTTGAGTTGCTGTACCTTCATTTCTAACATCAGCAAAAACAGAAGTTTTTAATGCATGTCCATGTGGTATCTGTGATAAACCATTAAAGAACCATACTCTACCCCATTCAACAAAATTGCTTGGAGCATCTTCGATTGTGATATCATCAATCATCCACGCATAATCCCATTCTCCCTCATAGAAGAAGCGAAGTTTTACATTGGCTTGATTTCCGGCTACTGCAGAAATATTCAGATCAATGTTGTTAGGATTTGTTGTTGCATCGTTTACAGCAACACCTGTATTAATCTCAGTTTGTGTC
Source organism: Bacteroidales bacterium (assembly GCA_963667975.1). GTDB lineage: Bacteria > Bacteroidota > Bacteroidia > Bacteroidales. The sequence goes on along the minus strand of OY764079.1, from coordinate 353,880 downwards.
CATGTACTTCCATTGTTGTTAGAAATTTCAACGTATGTTTTACTATGATATTTACGGTAATATTGTTGAAATTTCAAACGGATATATGAGTGCCCGGTAGTATTAATGGTTCCGGTGTAGGTTAAGTATACTTTTTGAGTAACAACACCAGCATGTAACTCACCTTGACGGTCTGAGTCATACAAAGCAAATTTATTCGAAGCTGTTGTTGATTGAATAGCACCCATTCCTGATGAATATTGTCCTTTTGGTGAAGTAGTATCAATAATCCATGTCGAATTTCCCGGATTTCCAACATCATTGGATGCCCAGTCTGAAGGATTGGAAAAATTATTTGACCAAACAATAGCTTTACTTTGGTTTGGTGCAGGTTTAGATGATTTGTTGTTTTTTACAACATAATCCTGACTTCTCATTACATTAGCTTGAGGAGCATTCGACGAAACTTGCTTTAATTGAGCAAATGATGCGAATCCTAAAGCCATAGTTAAAAAGAAAATAATCGATTTTTTCATTGCTATGTGTTTTAAAATGAATTTTATGATTGTGTACAAAAGTAAGTAATTCAAGTTATTTAGATTCTATTGGTTCTTCTTAATTAACAATTATTTGGATATTACAGACAGAGAGAAGTGTGATTGTATTAATGCAATTGTTTAATTTGAGTTTTTTGTTCTGGTTGTAATTGTCATGACAACTACACCTTTTACAATATGGGAAGACATGATGTTTTTTAGGTTAAATTACAACTTGTAATGGCATAGATATTTATCCGAATGGCAAATATACTAATTTATTTAGCATGATTGAAATAGAGATGTTACTTTTCGACCAACTTGTGGTTTTTGGGGACAATGAGGTTTTTTTTCAGGATAAAAAAACAGGCAAACGAATTTCATCTGCCTGTTTTTATTTTAGATATAAACTAATTAGCGAACAATTAATTTTAGGGTTTTTTGATTTTCGCCAGCAGTTAATGTATAGAAGTAAGTTCCGGCAGCTAATTGGCTTACATCAAGCTTCATGTTATGCTGACCAGCTTCCTGAATTCCTTTATTTAAATTCATTACAATGCGACCAGTTAAATCGGTAAGTTTAAAGTTAACTTTAGCAGATTTTTTCAGCTCATAGTTAATCATAGTTTCAGTTGATGCCGGATTTGGAAATGCCGGATTTAAAATAAAGTTGTTTTCAGTATTTTCTTGAACTCCAATTGAGACTGGAGTACCATCAACAATTAAACGGATTTGAGGAACATTACTTACGTCGTTTGTATACCATGTCCAAAGAGTTTCTCCTGCTTCTCTTAAAAACCAATTTGCATCTGGTTGTGGAAAATCTCCACCTAATGCGAAAGCAACAGTATCAGTACCACCATAACACTCAACAACTGCAAGATATGTTGTGTCTTTATCTAACATTGGATTAGATGTAAAGGGTAAATAAATTGTGGGTTTATTATAACCATATGATGTAGGTTCATCGCTTGTTGTTGTCTGATAATAATTTGACTCAGCAATTAATGTTGACATGTTTTTATATAACTTAACCTTCAAGGTTGCACCTAAACTAGTACTGAAAATTCTGAATTGAACACCAGTTGCTTGGCTGTTCTTGCCCATAACATATTCACTTCCAAGTTCAAATGCTTGCATTCCGGAAGAACCAGAACCTGCCCAAATATTTTTGCTTGAGAAATAATCATTATCTTTTGCAAAAACAGTATCTCCAACAACAGTTTTTAACGTATCAAGACGTTGGTTTTTTACAATTTCATCAGAGTTAAAATAAAAGTTGAATTTGTAAGTGCCATTTGCATTGATGTTAAAAAAGTCAATTGCAGCTAAGGTATCATTTCCACCTATAACGAGAGAGTCTTTATTCGTACCAACAAAATCAGTATTTGAGTTTAATTCTCTTGCATGTAATTTTACATTATGCTGTACGTTTCCACCTCTGTTATAAAGGTCGGCATATGCAGTTGTAACAAATGTATGTCCACTTGGAATTTTTGAATATCCGTTAAAGAACCACATACGACCCCATTCTACAAAATTATTAGCAGCATCTTCAACCGTTACATCATCAATCATCCAGAAATAATGACTTGTACCATAAGCACGGAATTTGATTTTTACGTTAGCCTGACCTCCTACATAGTTTGTAATGCTAATGCGTTCAAATAGAGCATTTTGTGAAGAAGCGTTAACAGCTACATTGTGGCCTACATCTACAGAGTCAGTCCATGTAGTACCATTGTCTTTACTGAAATAAACCATTAATTTATAACCAGTAAAGCATCTGAAAAAATGATAAAACGTTAAGTGCACATTTGGATGACCAGATAGATCAATCGTAGGAGTAGTTATTGAAGCATCAATTTTAGAATAATTTGACGCAATAACAGGATTATTTGGGTTTGCCCAGTTTGAATTGATTGAATCCATGTTTAAAAGCATGAATCCATTACCAGCTGATGGGGATTTAATTGAATCCATATGTACTGTAGAACCAGGACTATTAGTATAGGCTCCCAGAGGAGATACGCTTGACCATTTCCAACCAGCATTTAATGCACCACCTTGGTTTGTTTTTGTCCAGGTTGCAGGGAATCCTCCTCCAAAAGTTTCGCTGAAAATTACAGCTTTACTTGAGCTAGGAATGTAAGAAGGTTGACTTTTTGAAATTGCTTCCTGAGATGAACTCATGGATGGCATTACAGAACTAGGATGTTCTGAAGAGCTACGAATTTGGCTGAAAGCCTGAAATCCGAAAGCTAATGATAAAAACAGTACAAATGTTTTTTTCATGTCTCGTGTTTAATTTAGGTTATACAATCACTTTGATTTCTCAATTACAAAAATACATTATTTTAGTTATCAATAATAATTCCCTGTGAAATTACCAGCTACCACCGGCACCGCCGCCTCCGAAACTACCGCCTCCGAAGCCTCCAAAACCGCCTCCACTACCACTTCCTCCTGAAAAATTACTCCAACTCCCATTATGAGAATTATTCATTGTACTCATTAGCCATAAAGCTGTCCAAAATGAGGTTCCGTGACCCACACTCTGTGAATACTTTCTGGCTGATCGAAGCATTGTGAAGATGATCATTATAATGACAAATAAAACAACAATGGTTGCTTGTGCTGGTAAAGATTTTCCCTTCGCATATTCTTTACTTGAAATTTCTCCAGAAGCAAGTTTCATTAAATCGTCTGTAGCTTTGTCTAAACCTGCATAGTAATTTTTCTTTCTGAATTCAGGAATCAGTACATTTTCGATCATTCTCCTTGAAACTGCATCTGTAATTACCGGCTCAAGACCATAGCCTGGGGCAATAAATGCCTGTCCCCGTTCATTTCCAATTTTCGGTTTTACAACTATAACCACTCCGTTGTTAAGTTTGGCCTGACCAACTTTCCATTTTTCTCCCAGTTGAATAGCAAAGTCACTTATAGCATACCCTTTCAAATCATTAACTGTAACTATTGTTATCTGATTTGATGTGGTATCGCTAAAACGAACAAGTTTTTGTTCAAGCATTCTAATTTCTTCCTGATTCAAAATTTTGGCAAAATCGTTTACTAAACAAGGGGGATTAGGTGCATCTGGTATTTCTTGTGCAGAAAGATTTGTGTTTCCCAACATCAGGAGAAACGTAAGAATCAAAGTCAGCTTATGGATTATTCTGTTTTTCATATCTTATTTCCCTTTGCCAAATGAAATTTCATCAGATAACTCGTTTACATCATTTTGTTGGTGTGAAAAATATTTTTTCAGGTATGCGCCAGTTTCTTCAATAGCCTCGCATAATCCTTGTGAAAATCGATTTTCGCGAAAATGTGCTAACATATTCATCTTTAATCGATTCCAGAAATCTTCGGGAACGTTTTTGTTGATTTCTGAGTCACCAATTACTGCAAATTTACGATTTCTGATGGCTAGATAAAATAAAACTCCATTATGTTCTTGTGTGTTTATCATCCCAAGCTTATCGAAAATGTAAGCCGCACGGTCTAATACTTCTCCAGAACATACATTTTCTATGTGAACTCTGATTTCGCCCGAAGTGTCAAGCTCGGCATTCTTTATTGCAAGTTTGATGTCTTCTTTCTCTTGTTGAGTAAAGAAGTCTGCTGCATTTACATTCATAGCATTCTTTTTTTTGTGAAAAAGACTGCCGGAGAACTTTCTGCCGACAGCCTTTCTGTTTTTCGTATTAACGATAGTTTTTGTTTAGAACTTTACTTCAGGAGTTTTTTCACTGCCTTCGCTGGACTTGAAGTAAGCTTTTTTCTCAAATCCGAACATTCCTGCAACTATATTGCGGGGAAATTTGCGGATATTGGTATTATACGTCTTAGCTACTTCATTGAATTTGTTACGTTCTACAGAAATTCTGTTTTCACTTCCTTCAATTTGTGACTGAAGTTCGAGAAAATTTTGGGTTGCCTTAAGTTCCGGGTATTTTTCAACTACTAATAAAAGCTTCGACAATGAAGAACCTAATCTATCCTGAGCTTGCTGAAATTTCTGCATCGAAGCTTCATCAAGTTTTGTGGGGTCAACTTTAACCTGTGTAGCCTGTGCCCGGGCTTCAACAACGGCAGTAAGAGTTTGTTGTTCGAAATTGGCAACGCCTTTTACTGTATTTACAAGGTTAGGAATAAGATCTGCGCGACGCTGATAAGCTGTTTCAACATTTGCCCATTGGCTGTTAACGCCTTCTTCAGCACTAACCAGTCCGTTATACATTCTGAAAGAGAGATAATAAGAATTAAAATTACAATTCCTAAGATTCCCCAAATAATCAGTTTTTTGTTCATGTTTCTATTTGTTTAATTAGATGGTTTTTACAAAGATACACTTATCCTTTGATAATGGTTACACTGCGACGGATAAAATCAGTGAGTGCTTCTCCTTTTAGTAAATTTTGTGAAAGCAAAGCAAGATCGGTAAGTTGTTTAACCAGTTGATTTTGTTTCGCTTCTTCTTTTTCAAACAGGATTTCTGAAGTGAGTTTATGGTTTGTATTGATTACCAGATTATATTGCTCAGGCATTTCGCCCATCCAGCTCATTCCTCCACCCATTGCTGACATTTCTTTCATACGACGCATAAATTCTGGTTGAGTAATAAGAAATGGTTGATCGGTTTCGCTAAGATTTTCAAAAATCACAGAGTAGCGCTTGCTGTCAATTGTCTTTTCAATGATTTCTTTTACCTGTTTTTTTTCATCATCAGATAATTTCGATGGCAACATTTCCTCTTTTTCAATTAGTTTATCAACTACATCTGCATCAACACGTACAAACGATGAGTTTTCGAGTTTGCGTTCAAGCATATTAATGAAATGACTGTCAAGCACGCTATCCATCAACAAAATGTCATATCCTTTTTCCACAGCATTGCTGATGTAGCTGTGTTGTTCTTCGTTGTTGTTTGCATAGAGATAAACCAGCTTTTTATTTTTGTCGGTATGAATAGCTTCGATATGTTTTTTGTACTCTTCGAAGGTGAAATATTTACCAGATGTGTTTTTTAGTAAGCAGAATTTTTCGGCACGTTCGTAAAATTTTTCATCGCTGATCATTCCATATTGGATAAAGATCTTGATGTCATCCCACTTCTTTTCAAACTCATCGCGGTTATTTTTGAAGATATCTTCAAGTTTGTCGGCTACTTTTTTAGTAATGTGGCCTGATATTTTCTTTACATTTCCATCACTTTGCAAATAACTGCGCGAAACGTTCAACGGGATATCTGGAGAATCAATTACTCCGTGTAAAAGTGTTAAAAAGTCAGGAACAATGCCTTCAACCGAATCAGTAACAAATACCTGATTGCAGTAAAGTTGAATTTTGTCGCGGGTAACTTCAAAATTACGTTTTACTTTTGGAAAATAAAGAATTCCGGTGAGATTAAACGGATAATCAACGTTGAGATGGATGTAGAACAAAGGTTCGTCAAAATTCATCGGATAGAGTTCGCGGTAGAAGTTTTTGTAATCTTCATCACTAAGTTCAGCAGGTTTTTGTTTCCAAAGAGGATTGATATTATTAATAATTCTGGGATGTTCAACTTCAACTCTTTTTTCGTTACCATCCTGGTCTTTTTCACCTTCAACAGTTTCCCATGTTTTTTCGTTGCCAAAACGAATAGGAACCGGAAGAAACTTACAATACTTTTTCAGAAGATCTAAAATACGCGACTCTTCTAAAAATTCTTCCGAATCTTCTGCAATGTGAAGCACGATATCAGTTCCACGGCTATCGCGTTTTGCACTTGAAAGTTCAAATTCTGGACTTCCGTCACAACTCCATTTAATTGCTTTTGCGTCTGCCTGATGCGATTTGGTGATGATGTCAACTTTTTCAGAAACCATAAAAGCAGAGTAGAACCCCAAGCCAAAATGTCCGATTAAAGCATTGATATCAGTATCACTCTTGCCTTTATAAGTCGAAAGAAATTCTTCAGCTCCGGAAAATGCAATCTGATTGATGTATTTATCAATCTCTTCAGCAGTCATGCCTACGCCTTTATCACTAATTGTGAGTGTTTTTTTCTTTTTATCTAGGTTAATTTCGATAGTTACATCACCCAGTTCACCTTGATACTGTCCCATGGATGATAACATTTTGAGCTTCTGAGTTGCATCAACAGCATTTGAAACTAATTCGCGGAGAAAAATTTCATGGTCAGAATAGAGGAACTTTTTAATAATTGGAAAAATGTTCTCTGTTTTAACGTTGATGTTGCCTTTTTGCATAGTATTTTTTGATTTTAATTTTTTGTTTGACATTCGCTACATATCAAAGCGTATGCCATAGATAAGAACTGACAAAATGGCTGATTTTCTTTCATGGAATTGGAAATATCGGAGATATGATTTATTATTAACTTTGCCTGAAATTAGTAATCAATGGCACTTATCAACTCCTTTATTTCCTGGCTGATGAAAAAACGAATTCATCAGATTGAACTTTTTATGAAGTACCCACATGAAGTACAACTTGAATGGTTTCGTAAGTTGATGAGTTCGGCATCTGACACAGAATGGGGAGTTAAATATGACTATAGCTCTATTTTAACTCCTGAACAATTTAAAGAGCGAGTTCCTGTTAATGATTACAACTCATTGAAACCATACATTGAACGATTACGTCATGGTGAACAAAATTTGTTGTGGAATTCGGAAATAAAATGGTTTGCTAAATCATCAGGTACAACGAATGATAAAAGCAAGTTCATTCCTGTAAGCCAGGAAGCATTGGAAGAATGCCATTTTAAAGGTGGAAAAGATTTATTATCAATATATTTACATAATAATCCTGATAGTCAATTGTTTGATGGGAAAGGCTTGGCCTTGGGAGGAAGCCATAGAATTAGTGAATTTAATAACGATTCATACTATGGTGATTTATCTGCAATTATTATACAAAATTTGCCATTTTGGGCTGAGTTTTCACGAGTCCCAACTCGTAAAATAGCTTTATTGGATGAGTGGGAAACCAAGATTGAGCAAATGGCTCGTGCAACTATTGAAGATGATGTTACTAGCCTTTCGGGTGTACCATCTTGGACATTACTTTTGCTAAAACGCATTTTAGAAATAACCGAAAAAACAGATATTTCAGAAGTTTGGCCTAATCTTGAGTTATATTTTCATGGAGGGGTAAGCTTTACCCCCTATCGTGAGCAATTCAAAAGCATAATTCATTCGTCTAAGATGAATTATGTAGAAACCTATAATGCTACGGAAGGTTTCTTTGGTATTCAAGATTCCTCTGAAAGAAATGATATGTTATTGATGCTTGACTATGGAGTTTACTATGAATTCCTTCCAATGGAGCATATTGGTGATGAGCATCCGGCAACATTAACCCTTGAACAAGTAGAGCTGGACAAAAATTATGCATTGGTTATTTCTACCAATGGTGGGTTATGGCGCTATTTAATTGGTGATACAGTGCGCTTTACGTGTCTTTCTCCTTACAGAATTCAAATTACTGGTAGAACCAAAACTTTTATTAATGCCTTTGGAGAAGAATTGATTGAAGAAAACGCAAGACAAGCACTGGCTGTTGCATGTGAAAAAACGGGAGCAATTGTAAATGAATATACAGCTGCTCCGGTATTTATTGAAAATGGAAAACAGGCGTGCCATGAATGGATCGTTGAATTTGAAAGAATGCCTGAAAATAAGGGATTTTTTATTGAAACACTGGATAATGCATTAAAATCACTTAACTCTGATTATGAGGCTAAACGATATAAAAATATTTTGCTCAAAGAACCGATTGTTCACTTTGTGCTACCAATGACTTTTTATAACTGGATGAAAAAAAGAAATAAGTTGGGTGGGCAAAACAAGGTACCGCGTTTATCTAATGACAGGAAGTATGTAGAAGAGATTCTTTTGTGCATGATGGAGAAACATTAAAAATGGTTAATTTGCTATTGCTTCTTCTATAATTGCCTATCTTTGTGCCGAATTTGAACCTTGTAAAAAAATGAATGTTTTACAAGGTAAAGACTTAATTTTCAGAATGAATTACGAAACTCCAATTACCCATTTAAATGGGAAAAATTTGTATTATACCTTTCTGGCTGGTTTCAAACGTTTACTTGAAAATCAGAAAGAAATTAATGATTTAAATGTATTTCCTGTTCCCGATGCAGATACCGGAACTAATTTAGCTTCAACATTACAAGCGGTAATCGACAATGTAATTCCGGAACATAATATCAAGCTTACTTCAACTGCAATGGCTGATGCTGCTTTGATTGGAGCACGTGGTAATTCGGGAATTATTATGGCTCAGTTCCTTTATGGTTTTTCAAACGAGCTTGCAAATGAATCGTTAATGACGATAAAGCAATTTGCTCAGGCACTCATAAAAGCAGTTGATTATATGTATCAGTCTGTCGCAAATCCGGTTGAGGGAACAATCCTTACTGTTTTGCGAGAATGGGCAGAGTTTATCTATAATCTTAAAGATAAGACCGAAGATTTCATCGACTTGATGAATCAATCGTATAATAAAGCCTTAGAATCTCTTTCGGCAACCCGAGAAAGGCTTGAGATTTTAACCAAGAAAAATGTTGTAGATGCTGGTGCTCAGGGTTTTGTTTATTTTCTTGAAGGAATGATTTCTTTTTTCAAAGATTTAAAACTTAAAACCCTTGCCGGTACACGTCAGAAGGTTGTTTCTGAATTAGAAACTTCAGATATGCACGAAGAAATAACCTATCGTTATTGCACTGAGGCTCTGCTTGATGGAAAGGATCTTAATCGTCAGGAACTGCTTGATAAACTTAAATGCTTTGGCGATTCTATCGTAGTAGCAGGGTCCTCAAAACGTATGAGAGTTCACGTTCACACCGATCATCCTGACCAAGTGTTTGAAATGTTGGGGGAAGTAGGAACCTTTTCATTACCCAAAGTGGATGATATGCAGCTTCAATATGATATCAGCCACTTTAGAAAAAATAAAATAGGTTTAATTGTAGATTCATGTTCTGATATCCCACGAGCTATACGAGATAAACGCCAGATTATGATGATTCCTTTGGTTTTGAATGTTGGGAAACGTCAGTTTTTAGATCAAATAACGATTAAACCTTCTGTGTTTTATAAGTATCTGGAAGGAGACGAATATCCAACAACATCACAGCCTTCTTACCGTGAGTTTGTTGCCCGATACTCTTATCTGGCAAGTCATTATGATTCTGTAATTTCTGTAAGTATTTCATCAGGGTTAAGTGGAACATATAAAAATAGTTCTGATGCAGCAAAACAGGTTGTTCAAAATGTTGTGAAACCAATCACTGTAGTTGACAGTAAAGCCTGTGCAGGTTCATTTGGATTGTTAGTTTTGAGAATTTCAGATGCGATTGAACAGGGCATGTCGTATGATGAGATCTTGAAGAAAATAGAAGAGTGGAAGCCGAAAAGTAAAATATACGTTGGGGTAAGAACCTTGAAATATTTTGTGAAAGGTGGACGCATAAGCCCTCTTAAGGGAATGATCGCTAAATTGATAAATCTGAAGCCTATTGTTTCTATGGAAGATGGAAACGGGATTATTTTTGGAAAAGCATTTAGCAGGAAATCAAATATAAAAAAAATATTGAATCTCTTTAAAGAGGATTATCAAAAGAATGGGATACATAGTTATTGCGTTTCTTATTCAAATATTGAAGAAGAGAAGAATGCAATAGCAATAGCTATAGAAATGGAGAAAATTTGTGGGAAAGCTCCTCTTTATATTTCTCCAATAACCCCTGTTTTAGGAGTGAATGCAGGAATTGGAACTATTGCTGTTTCGTATCAAATACAATAAATGCTGACGGGGCTTATTCTCGAGTTTGCTTTAATTGTATGGTAAAAAATGTCGTTTTTAGGATACTCAGTTGAGTATATGTTTTAGTTGTATTGCTTTAAAATTTAAATATTTTATTTTTAGCAACTTGCAAAATATATTCATTATGCATATTCCAATGATAGCAATATTTTTTATAGTTCTTGAAAATGAAATTCATTCGTTGTGGTAAGGCTCGTTTCGAAGAATTGTCATGGCTCGATAAAGTTGTTCCATAAAAAGCAAACGAATCATTTGGTGTGAAAATGTCATATCTGACAGCGCAATTTTAAAATGAGCTTTTTCGTAAATTTCATCACTAAATCCAAATGCGCCACCAATGATAAACATCAGTGTCTTTTTCCCACTGTTAAATTGCTTTTGTAAATAATCCGCAAAAGCTACTGACCGGAATTTTTTCCCATGTTCATCCAGTAAAATAGCATAATCTACCTTTGACATTTGTTCAAGAATCAACTTTGCTTCACCTTGCTTCACCTGTTCAGGCTTTAAATTTTTGCTGTTTTTTAAGTTGGGAAGAGTGATAATATCAACATTGATATACTTATGTAAACGATTCGCATATTCTTCAATTCCAATTTGGAGAAATTTTTCTTCCGTTTTGCCTATTTGTAAAATTCTGATATTCATTGATTATATTTTTGTTGTCAATATTTATTTGCAAAAAAATGAAGAAGGCAGTTTTATTTTTTTAAATTTGCAAAGGTCTGTCAATTTGAAATATGTTTGGCAGGTAATTTGCTTATTATAAAGATTCTGATTTAGTCTGTGCTAAGTTAATATGGATGGTGAAATTTTAGATTGAGAATATAAAATATAAAAATAGATGAAAACCTTGGTTTTTTTATGGTTAGCTGTAATTATAGCTCCATTCAGAACATTGGAACCAATGCCTGATCAGGCATTTGCTGAGTTTTCAAAGAAGATTACTGAAGCAATTCGAAAGGGAAGTTCGAGCGAATTGAGCAGTTATTTTGCATCGACAATTGATTTAACAGTTCCAGGTAAAGAAGGTTCATTCAGTAAGGCCCAAGCTGAGCAGATTGTGAAAGATTTTTTTGCACAAAATCAACCTAAATCATTTACAATCAAGCATAACGGATCGTCAAATGATGGGTCGCAGTATAGTGTAGGTACTTATGTTACAGCAAAAAATACCTACCGAAGTTATTTTCTGATAAAAAATGTATCAGGTAAATTTTATCTTTTGCAACTTCAATTCGAATTGGATTAAAATATGTTAACATTAGATCAGATTATTGATTTCGCCCTTCAGGAAGATATTGGAGATGGCGACCACACTTCATTGTCGTGTATCCCATCTGATGCAAAAGGGAAAGCACGTTTATTCGTGAAAGAACCCGGAATAATTGCAGGAATTGATGTAGCTTGCAAGGTTTTTGAAAAAGTGGATTCAACGGTTAAGTTTACAGCATTTCTGAAAGATGGTGATAAAGTAAAGAAAGGGGATGTCGTTTTTGAAGTAGAGGGTTCTTCTATATCCTTACTCTCTTCGGAGCGATTGTCGTTGAATTTTATGCAACGTATGAGCGGGATTGCAACCTATACAAATAAGCTTGTAGGTTTAATAGAAGGTACTTCTACCCGTTTACTTGATACCCGAAAAACCACACCTAATATACGGTTACTCGAAAAGCTTGCCGTAAAAATTGGCGGAGGTGAAAATCATCGGTTTGGATTGTTTGACATGATTATGATCAAAGATAATCATGTTGATTTTGCAGGTGGTATAGTTCCGGCGATTGAAGCTACATGCATTTATCTTAAATCAAAAAACAAAGACCTGAAAATTGAAATAGAAGTTCGGAATTTTGAGGAGCTTCAGCAAGTACTTAACTATGGGAAAATACATCGGATAATGCTCGATAATTTCACTCCTGAAAACCTGTCTAAAGCGGTAAAAATAATAGATCATCGTTACGAAACAGAGGCGTCAGGAGGAATAACTGAAGATACCATTCGTTCCTACGCAGAAACAGGTGTTGACTTTATATCCGTAGGAGCACTGACTCATCAGATTAAAAGTCTTGATTTGAGTTTGAAAGCAGTGTGAAATAGCTATTTTAACAATGTAACGCATCCATGTTTCTCCTTTGGACCGGCATGGGTGCCTTTTTTTACATAGTTAATCAGATAAGTATAAACTCCATCAGGGCACAATTTCCCTTTGTATATTCCATTCCAACGAGCATTAATACCACTACCTTCAAAAATTTGATTTCCCCAACGGTTAAAAATATAAAGGGTAATTTCTTCAATATTTGAATAAACCGGGTAAAATTCATCATTTATACCGTCCCCGTTGGGTGTAAATACATTAGGTATCCATATTTCAGATTCACATTCTTTCAGAAGTATATTATCGGAAGATGGACAGTTTCCATTCCAGACGGTAACAGAATAACTTCCGGGTTCGGTAACTAATATTTGAGACAATGTACTGCCAGTTGACCATAAGTACTTAGTAAACCCAATACCTGGAGATAAAGTTAACGTTGCGCCCAAGCAAAGCAAAGTATCATTTCCAAGATCAATAATGGGAGGAGCATCAATACTAATAATTGAAATAGTATCAGAAGCCGAACACAAACCATTTGTTATGGTTACCCAATAACTTCCAATCTGGTTAACAGATATTGTTTGAGTAGTAACACCAGTATTCCATAAATAGGTACTTGCTCCATTTCCTGCATCTAAGGTGATAGATTGACCGATACATAATGAAGTATCGTTGCCTAGATTAAGATTTAAATGATTGGATATATTAACATTAATAGTATCACTAGCGATACAGCCTCCGGCATTTGTAACTTGAACCCAATAAGTCCCAGCTGAAGAAATATTTATTGTTTGGGTTGTTTGGTTTGTGCTCCATAAATAAGTGCAACTAGGGTTTCCTGCATTTAAGGTTAAATTATTTCCTTGACAAATTGTAGTATCATTACCTAGATTTACATTTATTCCATTAATAACAACAACATTTTTACACATATTGCTTTGTGATGGCAATCCTTCATTTACAGTTAAATTTACATTATAAGTTCCTGTTGCGTTAAAAGAAATAACAGGTGGATTTTGTAAATTGGATGAAGGAATAGAAGCATTTGTACAACTGGGAAAACAAATTCTGGAAATGGTATGTGCAATTTCGTTTACAATAAACGTATATAAGGAATCCCCTACTCTAAAAAAATCTGAAATATGATGTGGAAAAGAAAAACCTGCCAGATTCCCTAATGAAGTTCCAACCGGAGTTGAGGATAATCCGCTTGGAAATGTTAACCTAACTAAATCATTGGTAATTTCGTTAATGACAAATCCTGTTGCATTTCCACAATCTCGTAAAATAGCAATAGCTCTTGGGTCATGCATTGTATTATTAATATTACCAATATTAATTCCCGTTGGAGAATTGAGTAATGAATTACCAAAACTAAGTCTAGAAAGCGAATTACTGTATTGATTTGTTACAAATACATACCAAATATTATTTTCAATTATTGGGTATAAGCCAACAGGTCCATTTAAATTTCCAATATTTCCCAAATTAGAAATGCTTGGAGCATTAGCTAAGCTATTGCCAAAACTTAATTTTAAAATATTATTGCCATAAAAATTAGTGATTAAACTATACCAATTTCCACCTTCACTGAAAGTATAAATAGAATGGGGATAATTAAATAAACCACTTAAGTTTCCCAAATTAACAGCTGTGGGCGTATTGGCTAAATTAGTACCAAAACTTAATTTTACAATATAATTATTTTGTCCATTTACAATTAAACCGTACCAATTTCCTGTAATACTATCCTTCTTAATTTGAATTCCTTCGAGATACCCGCCTAATACACCGCCTAAATTCCCTAAATTAGTTGCAACGGGAGTGTTTATTAAGCTATTGCCAAATGATAATCTTGTGAGTGTACCACTAGTATAATTGGTAATAAAAACATAATAGTTATTCCCATCTTTTGCGATAGAAGTATAAACAGGACCACTCAACGAACCTAAATTTCCCATATTTAAACCAATTGGTGTCGAAGCAAGGCTACCCGAACAAAAATTCCAATAATATGTACTTCCACAGGAAGAAGTATTTTGTATTGTTATGGGCTGATTTACACAGATCGTATCAGGAATATTAAAATTAGCCATTGTACCTGCAGAAACAATAATTGTATCTACTTTTATACAACCAACACTATTTGTAACTTGAACCCAATAAGTTCCAGCAGTAGTAACATTTATTGTTTGAGTTGTTTGGCTTGTGCTCCATAAATAAGTGCAACCAAGGTTTCCGGCATCTAAGGTTAAACTTCCTCCACAAATTGTGGTATCATTACCGAGAATAGAATATGAATTATTTGAAATCAATAAATTATCTACATAGCCCCAGTAGCCGAAATGATATCCTGCAGAACAGCCATTACCTGTTTGCACATATTTGAGTCCATTAACTCCTGAAGGGATTGTAAAGCAGCAATCATTTCCAATTTGAATCAGTTGCTGATTGATTTTTACATAAACTTGTAAAATGCATTCAGTAGAAGATGTTCTGTAGAGCTTAACTCTGTAGGTTTTATTTAAATCAATTGGGAAAGTACAAAAGTGCGTATTAGAACTTGTTCCATCTTTATACCATGGCATTAAATGCCGACTACCATTTCCGGGGCTAAAGCAACAAATCCCGATTGCATCTTGGTTTGTTGGTCCGGTAAATCCATTATCCCAGTCAATAGGTTGTGCTCCTGCGGTAAGTATTATTGGAAAAAAACCAGCACCACTCGATAATTGATCTGTTAAATAAAAGTCAAATTCGACAGTCCATTGATTAGATAGTGTAGAATTAAATTGACGATATACTCTTGAATCACTTCCAGCCTGTCCAATCATTCTTGTAAAAGAACATACATCAGGATTTGAAGCACTATTAACAGAAACATCATTTGGGCATGCGGGATTTGTGGGACTAACTTTTGTCCAAAGGGCAGAGTTACTGTAGTCGTCTGTCAAAATAATTTGACCTTGAGCATTTATGAAGGTTAAAAGAAAAAGAACAATAAAATATAGTCGTTTTTTCATGTTCATATAATTTGCTAAGGTTAAATGTATAAAGATTGACAAATTTATAAAAATTTAAAAGTATTAGTAATTATACGACTTTTTTAACACTGTTAATTTTGGTTATATAATGCTTTTCGAAAACTTAATAGACATTAATCCGATGGGATGGATATTTATTGAAATTTTTTAGGCGGTGTAATGCCTCAGCTTCCTAAATAACTGGAATAAAAACGATCAATCAATTTGATACTTATCTTTGTAAGGTTAAACTTGGCCCTTAATAATTCTGATATATTGTCGTTAGGTAAATAGAAAAACTATCCACTTAGAATTGTTAAATTTCTAGAAACAACAATATCCGTTCAATCAATAAACTAATGTCTCTTTTTTGTATGTTTGCACAACAAAAACATTTAATGAGAATATTGATTCTATCATCGTGGTATCCAATTGATAATAATTCGTTTAATGGTGTGTTTGTTAAAGAACAAGCTCATACGTTATCTAAGTATCATGATGTAGAAGTTATTTCTTTTGAAATTAATTATTCCTCTAAAATTAGATTTTTTAAGTTACAGAAAAAAAATCTAAACAATGGGATGCTTTTTAAGGAAACATTATATCTGGTTGATAAATCTTTACCTATTTATAATCAGTTTAATTTCTTTTTTACTGTTTTTAAACAAATTAAAATAGATTATAAGTATGAAAAGTTCGACATAATTCATGCTCATGTTTCTTATCCTGCTGGGCTTATAGCATATTTAACTTCCCGTTATTTTAAAATACCATATGTTATTACGGAACATGCTAGTCCATTCGAAATGTTATTTCGTTCATGGATTCAAAAAAAGATAGCATTGTATTCTCTTCGTAAAGCTAGTAAAATAATATCAGTAAGTAAAAACACACATGATATTATTCTAAAATATTTAAGTAATGTTAATATTGAGGTTGTCCCAAATGTATTAATTGATAGTAAATTTGTTAAAATATACAATAAAAAAAATGAAAAAGTAAGAATTGGTTTTCTTGGAGGGCTAAATACAAATCAAAAAGGATTAGATATATTATTATATGCGATTTCATTTATTGATAGTAAATATAACTTTATTGTGGAAATTGGAGGAGATGGGATTTTAAAAGATGAATATGAGAACTTAGCAAATCAATTAGGAATACAAGAAAAATGTATGTTTCAAGGAAGTATTCATCCTGATAACGTTAAACTATTTATGCAAGGTATTGATTTTTTTGTATTGCCAAGTAGACATGAGTCTTTTGGGATTGTCCTAATAGAAGCGATGGCTGCGGGTAAACCTATAATAGCTTCAAAATGTGGTGGACCCGAAGAAATTGTTAATCCGGAAGTTGGAATTCTTTTCTCGAATGAAAATGTTTCTGAGCTAACTAAGTCTATCGAATATATGCTTGAGAATTATTTAACTTATAATCATACAGATATTCAGGAAAATGCTCGGTCAAAATATGGTGAAATTGTTTTTGAAAGTAAGTTAAATATTATTTATTCTGATTTAATTAAAATATGATTACAATGAAAGAGGTTGATTTTAAAAGTTTATATGAAAATATAAAAGAATATGATGAGTACAGAAATAATCCTGCAAAAAGAGAAGAATATAACGTTTGGATGCGCTGGAAAGTAGATAAAATGCTATCTGTACTTCCTGATGGAATGTTTTTTGAAACTATTGCAGAAATTGGTTGTGCCTTTGGTGAGGTATTATCAGCTATGGATGAACGATTAAAGCCTAATAAATCGGTAGGAGTTGATATATCAGAGAATAATATAAAACTTGCAAAGTCACTTCATCCAAATATTGTGTTTTTGACAGGAACAATTGAAGATATAAATATTGTTGAACTTGCAATGATTGAAGGGCATAGATTTAATCTTGTTGTATTATGTGATATAGTTGAGCATATTCCAAATGATCTCGATTTTTTAAGAAAAATTAAAGAGATTGCTGAATATGTGGTAATTGATTTGCCTTTGGAAAAGTCTATTTCAACACGAAATAGGAATTATGGACCTAATGATATTTCGGGGCACCTAAGATCATATAATTTAAAAGATGGAATAAATTTACTAACACAAGCTGGGTTTCAAGTTTTGAATTTTAAAACAGAAATAGTTTATGATGAAAATAATTGCAGAAAAATATGGAAAGATCAAACAATGAAAAGATTGAATTTGAAAAGTCCATTAAAAAAATATTTTTGGAAGCTTTTTTATATACTTGTTGATGTAGTAAGAAAGCTATTTCCGTCGCTTTATACAAAGTATTATGGATGTAATTTATTCGCATTTATTAAGTAATGATGTAAAAATAATTTAATAAATACTTGCTATGAGATTTGTTCAATTTGGGAATGATAAATTAACATATTATAAAGGGATCTTGCAAAAAGCATCCGGAAATTTACATAATGAAGTATTAAGTATTACAAAGAAATATCTCTTAAAGTCCAAGTGTATTTTGGATTTTGGATGTGGTGAAGGTGCTTTTTCTCAACGACTTATAGATGAGGGGTTTATTGTTGACGCATGTGATGTTGATAAAGATCAACTTAAAGTAAACGTTAGTAAGTTTATTCATCTTGATTTGAATAACGAAAATATCTTGGCGAACTTTGATAATAGGTATCATGCTATTTATTCTCTTGAAGTAATTGAGCATATTGAAAACCCATGGAAATACATTAGAGATATCAAGTCTCTTTTAAATGATGATGGGTATTTATTTATTAGTACTCCAAATATATCTAATTTTTCATCTAGGATAAGATTTTTCTTAAGGGGAACTTTTCAAGGATTTGAAAAGCAAGATTTAACATACGGTCATATTACTCCAATTAATTCCGTTCATTTTGAAAATATTTTAAAGGCAGAAGGGTTTGAGATAATTGAGAAGAAATATTTGGGAAATTTACCTTTATTCCATTTTAATAATATTTCAATATTTGCGATTTTCAGGAATACTTTAGGCCCAGTTTTTTTCCCATTTATGAAGGGGGATAAATGTGGGTGGTGTTTAATGTATATTTTAAAATTGGAAAAGTAATGCTTTCGTCTATTAGATCTTCATTTAAAAATACTCTTGTATATGGAATTGGTAATCTCGCTAATAAAGTTGTAGGTTTTATTTTTATTCCTTTTTATGTAAAGTATTTTTCTACAGAAGCTTATGGAGTACTTGCTTTACTAGAAGTTACAAGTACTGCAATAATTTCAATTTTTGGACTTGCATTATATCAGGCTTATTATAGATGGTACTTTGAGAAGGAGTACGTTGAGAAGAGAAAAACACTATTTTGCACGGTGTTACTTACATTATTATTGTTCTTATTGTTTTTGTATTTGTCATTTTTCCTGAATAAAACGGTAATAACAAAATTATTATTTGAAAGTGAAGAATATCATTCAGTTTTGAATTTAATGGTAATTTCCTCCTTGCTTTCAATAATAATTCAATTAATTGCTACATTAATGCAGTTAATGCAAAAAGCTGTTCTTTATTCAGTTGCAAGCGTTACTATGCTTTTTGTTCAAATGGCATTGACTTTATATTTCTTAATATTTAAATCACTGGGTGTTGAAAGTATTTATTATGCTCAAATAATAGCTTCTTTTGTTTATTTATTAATCACTTTGGATCTGATTATTAAAAATATAAAAATGAAATTTGAATTCATTATTCTTAGATCAATGATATTTTATTCTTTTCCATTTTTGCTTTCCAATATAGGTGCTCTAGTAATCAGTTTTTCAGATAGATATTTTATGAGGGTATTTGGATCTTTTGCAGATTTAGGCTCCTATCAATTTGCTTGTAAAATAGCAAATACTCTTTCAGTTCTGATAATATCATCTGCTCAAATGGCCATTTTCCCTATGCTCTTTCAAAAAATAAATGACCCTAATATAAAACGTGTATTTACAAAAACAGTTACATATTTTATCTTTTGTACTATGTTTTTTGTGCTTATATTAAATTTTTTCTCTTATGAATTTGTTAAGCTTATTGCTAGAAATTCAGATTTTTGGACTTCGCTTTATTTAATACCTATAATTTCGTTAGGTTATCTTTTTACTGTAATTAAAGATTTTGCTTCGGTTGCTCTTCAAATTGAAAAAAAATCATTTGCAATCAGTATAGTGATAATGGTGATATCTATTGTAAGTCTATTTTCAAATTATATTTTTGTACATAAGTTTGGAGGACTTGGTGCTGCTCTTTCATTCGTAGCAATGCAGTTTATTTATATGCTATTTATGTTGTTTTTTGCTCAAAAATATTTCAAGGTGCCTTATGAATATTTAAAAATAGTAATGATGATTGGCGTTGCTATTATTCTTTTTTTAATTACTTTGCTTATAAAAGATACTCCTTTATTAATTAGATTGTCGTTAAAGCCTCTTCTGATTATTGCATATCCAATAATATTATATTATCTTGGTTTTTTTGAATCTATTGAAATAGACAGGATTAAGTCTGGATGGTTGAAATGGAGTAATATCTCGAAGATAAAGGATAATATTCGTAACATGATTAAAGAAGGAACCTCATGAAAATCGGGATGGTGTTAGAAAGTACATTTCCGCATGATAATCGTGTTGAAAAAGAAGCCCGAAGTTTAATTCAGGCTGGTCATGAGTTGTTTCTGCTTTGTTATGCCGATGGAAATGATCAGACTGAAGAGATTTGGAAAGGTATTCGCATTATCAGGATTCCGTTGAGGCGATCGACTGCTAAAAAAATGTTGGGACTGTTCTTCATTGCACCCTTTTTCCATTTGTACTGGAAAAAGGTAATAGAACAGTTTGTCCTTCATTATCATGTTGAAATTCTACATATTCATGATTTGCCTCTTTGTGGACCTGCATTGAAGGTAGCCCAAAAGCATAATCTCAACGTTGTTTGCGATATGCATGAAGATTTTGCAAACTGGGTTTTAAATACCCCCCTTTATAATCAGGGCTTTAAGAAATATTTGAGAGTATTTCAACGCTGGAAACAATATGAAAGAGATTGCTTACGAGCTTGTTATAAGATTATTGGGGTTTCAGCCCCTTTGGTGGAAAAAATGATTACAGAATACAATCTCAAGAGAGAAAACGTAATTTGTGTACCCAATACTCCTGATTTGGAATTGTTTGTTGCTGGAAATGAATTAGAAACCAATGATTCTAATTCATTTAGGTTGGTTTATTCCGGTGGAATTGATCCTTTGAGGGGAATCCAGAATGTAATTCCCATAGTTCCTGAAATAGTGAAACTTATCCCCGAATTTGAGTTTGTAATTTTGGGAGATGGCAGATATTTACAGGAGCTTAAACAACTGGCTACTTCCTATCATCTTGAAAAAGTAATTGATTTTAAAGGATTTTGCTCAATCGAAGTGATGAAAGATATTATCAAATCATGTCACGTTGGGGTTTATCCTCAGTTAAAATATGAGGGGATTGACGAAACTATGCCTACAAAGCTTTATCAGTATTGTGCATTGGGTTTGCCCGTTATTTCGAGTGATCACACCTTGCCTAAGGAGTTTATTGAACAATATGATTGTGGATTTACCCTGAACTTTGAAACAGAAAAGACAAAGTTTGTGGATGTCCTTTTTGATCTGAAACATCATGAACTGAAACGGAGAGAGATGGGGGCGAGAGGTAAAAATGCAATTCATCAATACTATAATTGGAATGCAACAGTTATTCCATTAATTGAAATGTATAATCAACTGGTGAAATAACATGTGTGGAATTTGCGGAATTTATAATTTGAATCATGAGCCAATAGATAAACTTTCGTTTGTAAAGATGGCTGACGTGATTCGTCATCGGGGACCTGATGATGAGGGTTTTGTAATGATTGAAACGTCAACCAATACAATTAACCCCTGTTATGGAAAGGATACAATTCTCCCACTGAAACAATCACTAAAATCTGTCATTGAAGCAGAACCCGCAAATTTGGGGATGGGCTTTCGTCGTCTTTCTATCATTGATCTTTCCGAATTGGGACATCAGCCATTGTGTGATGTTGAAGAAAAGTGCTGGATTATCTTCAATGGTGAAATTTACAATTATTTGGAAATTAGGGAAGAATTGCAGAAAAAAGGATATCGGTTTAAATCGCAAACAGATACAGAAGTAATTATCAATGCTTACTTATATTGGGGAACAGACTGTGTTTCGCACTTCAATGGAATGTTTGCCTTTGCAATCTGGGATAAACAAAACCAGAAGCTTTTTTGTGCTCGCGATCGAATGGGAGTTAAACCTTTTTACTATACTTTGCAGGGGAAATCGTTTATCTGGGCTTCTGAGATTAAGCAATTTCTGGAGTCTGGGCTGGTTGAGCGTGAGGTCAATTACGATAATGTGCATGCTTTTCTGCAAATGGGACGCCTGAATATAGATAAGTCAACTTTTATAAAGGACATTCTGGAATTACCTCCTGCTCATACTGCAATAGTTTCAGAATCAGGAATTGAAATAAAACGTTATTGGGATATCAATCCAGAAAACCGGGTCATAAATCTATCTGACGATGAATATGCCGAACAACTTAAATTGTTGTTTCAGGATGCCGTTAAAATCAGACTTCGTAGTGATGTTCCTCTTGGAGTTGCTCTTAGTGGTGGAATTGACTCCAGCTCGATTGCGTGCTTAGCCGATCGTGTAGTGAAAAATCCAATCAAGACGTTTTCGGTTTATTATACTGATGACCGTAAATATGATGAACGGGAATATATTGAGGAGGTACTCAGGAATGGGAACTTTTACCCTGTGTATTTTACAGCTAATCAGAATATTACGATGGATGAACTGCGGAAATGGCAATATTTTCAGGACGAACCCTGTATGAGTGCTAGCCCGTATTCATCCTATAAAAACAACCAAAATATTCGTAATTCAGGCATTATTGTAGCGCTAAATGGTCAGGGAGGTGATGAGCTATTTGCAGGTTATCATACATATTTCAAATACTACTATCTTGATTTATTAAAAAATATGAGATTTGGGAAATTCCTTTCTGATTATCGTTCTTATTCCAAAGAGTTTCATTCTTCATTTGCTGATATGGCTTCACTTTTTTCCAAGATAATATCAAGAATGTTTATCTCTGACAAAACTCTAA
The DNA here is from genome assembly GCA_963667975.1 of Bacteroidales bacterium. Lineage (GTDB taxonomy): Bacteria > Bacteroidota > Bacteroidia > Bacteroidales. The sequence goes on along the minus strand of OY764079.1, from coordinate 331,235 downwards.
AAAAACTGGAATACCTTGAGGTTTCCAATGCTGAAATGTATTCCCAGAGCGTAAGGGAGTATTCTCCAGTAATTAACTTGAAGAAGAAATTTAAAAACTCGTTGGAAGACAATCTGTATCATACTTTAGTTAACACTTCTATTCCTCATCTATTGCATTGGGAAGACCGGAATTCAATGGCGTGGTCCGTTGAAAGCAGAGTGCCTTTTCTGGATTATCGTCTAATTGAATGGGCATTTTCAATTCCGATGAATCAGAAAATCAGAGGCCCGAAAACCAAATATGTACTTCGAAATTCCATGAAAGGTATTCTTCCTGAGAAAATTAGAAACCGGATGGATAAGGTGGGATTTGCAACGCCAACCGATTTATGGACATCGAAGTTATTGAAGAACGATATTTTGGATATGTTTGCGTCAGATTCATTCCGTAAACGTGATTTATTTAATGCGGACAAAATCATGGAAGCCTACCGGAAAAACCCTTCGGTGTTCAAGCAAAATGAGCTCTGGCGAATTTTTTCGGTTGAAATGTGGTTTCGAATTTTTATTGACCAAACAAACCTCTAGCCATGTGTGGAATAGCTGGAATATATAATATAAACAAAGAGCCTGTTTCTATTGAAAAGTTACTGGCGATGACGCGGGTAATCAGACATCGTGGACCGGATGATGAGGGCTTTCTGGTGGCAAATCCCCAGAAAAATCATTTTCAACATGCTCATCATGATGAAACTATTACTGAAATAAAAGCAGTAACGCCTCAACTGGAGCAAACCGAACCGGGTTATCTCTGCTTTGGTTTTCGTCGCTTGTCAATTCTTGATTTATCACCCAAGGGTCATCAGCCTATGTGTGATGAAGATTCGGGAAATTGGATTGTATTCAACGGTGAAATCTTCAATTATATCGAAATTCGTGAAGAGTTGAAAAAGAATGGATTTCAATTTAGAAGTGGATCAGATACTGAAGTAATTCTGAAAGCATATCGTTTTTGGGGTGAAGCTTGTTTGTCGCAATTTAACGGAATGTGGTCGTTTTCACTTTGGGATCAGCAGAAACAACGTCTTTTCTGTGCGCGCGACCGTTTCGGTATTAAGCCTTTTTTCTATTCGTTTAATGGGAAATCTTTTGTCTGGGGGTCGGAAGTAAAACAATTGCTCGAAACCGGACTAAGCCGTGAAGTGAATGAAGAGGTGATTTTTAAAAGCTTGAAGATAGGATCGTATCTGATAAATAGTAATAACAGCTACTTTAAATCTATAAAAATTCTACCTCATTCACATTTCCTTATTGCTGATGAAACGGGTATTGAAATAAAACCTTATTACGATTTGAACTTCACAGGTTTTGAAACTTCAAAACTTAGCTTCGAAGAAGCATGTGAAGCTTACAGGGAACTTTTTGCTGATGCTGTGAGACTTAGAATGCGCAGTGATGTTGAAGTAGGAAGTGCTTTGAGCGGAGGACTTGATTCTTCTGTAATTGTTTCTTTAGCATCGGGTTATACTTCTCAGAAATTTAAAACCTTTTCGTCGTATTATAATAATGAGCTACAATATGATGAACGCAAATGGATTCATCTGGTAGCTGAGAAAACTGGTGTGGAAGATCATTATGTTTCAGCAGGTGCAGAACAAGTTTTGCATGATTTGGAAACTATTACGTGGCATCACGACTATCCGGTACCGGGATCTAGTCCAGTTGCTCAGTATTATGTTATGCAACTTGCCCGTAAAGAAAAGGTTACTGTAATGCTGGATGGACAGGGAAGTGATGAAATTACAGGTGGATACAACCATGCATTTTATCGGTATTATGCTGATTTACTTCGGCAATGTAAATGGGGACGCTTTGTTAAGGAATATCCTGATTATGTGAAATATAATCCCAAAGGTGGATTGTTTGCCAAGTTAGTTAAACTTGGAGCAGTTTCGCTTTTTAGCGAATCAAGATTGTATAAAGAAGAAGCAAAACGCAATCTGATAAACCCTACAACTTTGATTTATAATGATTATTCGATATTTGACAATATTAAAGATTTACCAATAGGCAAACTTTCGAATTTTCTCTATAACCAAATGATGTCCACTTCTATTCAAACATTACTGCATTTTGAGGATCGTAATTCGATGGCGCATTCAGTGGAAAGTCGCGTACCGTTTCTTGATTATCGTTTTGTAGAATTTGCATTTTCATTACCTTCTCACTATAAAATTCATAAGAATTTTGGGAAATATATTCATCGAGAAGCGTTGAAAACGGTAGTTCCCAAAGAAATTATGGAGAGAAAAGATAAAATCGGATTTCTGGCTCCCGGCGAACGTTTCTGGATGCGTGGAGAGATGAAACCGATGCTTGATAGTTTGTTTCGTTCTACAGAATTCAAAAACAGAAGTATCTTTAATCAAAAGTTGATTTTGGAGAAATGGAATGAATATCAGGCTGGAAATGATAAAAATGCCTCACTTTTGTGGCAAGTAATGGCTCTTGAACTTTGGTTTCGTAAATTTACAAGCTAATTTTCAAATTACATTTCTGTAATGCGGAAATTATTTAAATATATTGATTATGAAAGGATTGATTCGTTTTTTTCTAAACCATATACCCCGAAAATATCTGCAGCTATTTAGTCATTTTGGAGCTAGAGGATTAGGCTTGCTTTACATGGGAAATAAAGTAGAATGTCCGGTGTGTGGGCATCATTATAAAAAGTTTTTGCCATATGGCTATGTAAGTCAACGGGAGAATGCACTATGCCCACATTGCTTATCGCTGGAGCGTCATCGTTTAATGTGGCTTTGGTTAAAAGAAAGGAGTGATTTCTTTACTGCCAACCATAAAGTATTGCATGTAGCACCGGAATATGCTTTTCTGAAACGATTTGAAAAATTTTCAAATCTTGATTATATCACTGCTGATCTTGAATCTCCTTTGGCAAAAGTAAAGATGGATATTCAGAATATTCCGTTTCCGGAAAACAGTTTTGATGTTATTTTTTGCAATCATATTTTGGAACACGTGGATGATTATCAGTTGGCGCTACGTGAAATGTATCGCGTTATGAAACCGGGAGGCTGGGGAATTATTCAGTCACCGATTAATGTAAGGCGTGAGGCCACGTTTGAGGATAAATCCATTGTAACACACGAGGAACGGATTAAAGCTTTTGGACAATATGACCATGTTCGTGAATTTGGATTGGATTATGCCGAACGATTAGGTGAATGTGGTTTTCACGTAAGTATTGAAAAGCTTGTGGAAGAAATTGGAGATGAGAAAATTGCTCGTTATGGGTTATTATCCTATGATGCAATTTCAGCCGAAGAATATCTTTATGTGGTTCACAAAAATTAATTTGTCGGAAATAAGATTTGTATTTGCTTCATATTTTTTTCGGGGAAGAAATGGTCTTTTCTACAAATGATAAATTTAAACCTTTCTGAGGATATATCTCAAAGTGAAAAGCTATACCTTGATGGATTTCCTTGGATGTATTTAGTTAGGTCAAGTTGCGACTTAATAATTCCTTATTTGTAATATATTGATTTAGAATTATTTTATGTATTGTAGCGTTTTTTGGGGAGCGAAATTGTAGCCAGCATTATTTAGCTTATGAAAAATAATTTGGTGATAAAATATTACCGGGTGATTGAAAAAAGATTGCTAGAAACCATAGGTGGATATTTTGACGAAGTAGAAACAATTCGGAAAGCATATCAAAGAAATTTTTCTTGAACAAACTCTATTCCGATTTGTTTGCTTAGTAACAAAACAAAAGTATTCATCAAAAAATAAAACAATATGTCATTTGAATTACCAAAACTGCCGTATGCAATGGATGGATTGCAACCATATATTTCAGTTAAAACACTTGAATATCACTATGGTAAACATCATCAAACCTATGTCGATAATCTGAATAAATTAGTACCTGGAACTGCTTTTGAAGGAGCAAGTCTTGAGGATATAATCAAAAAAGCGGATGGCGGAATTTTTAACAATGGTGCTCAGGTATGGAATCACACCTTTTACTGGAACTGCCTGAATCCTAAAGGTGGTGGAGATCCGAAAGGGAATCTTGGTGATGCTATCAAAAAAGAATTTGGCTCTTATGAAGAGTTTAAACAAAAATTCACCAATGCTGGATTAACTTTGTTTGGATCAGGTTGGGCATGGCTGGTTAAAAATGAAGAAGGCAAACTACAAATTATTCAGGAAAGTAATGCCGGAAATCCACTTCGGAATGAGTTAACTCCACTGTTGACGCTCGATGTTTGGGAACACGCTTACTATCTCGATCAACAAAATCGTCGTGGTGATTACATTTCTGCCTTTTGGAGTTTGGTTGACTGGAATGCTGTTTCAGACAGATTCTAACGATTGAAATTAAGAGAATAAAAAAAAATCAGGGATCGAAATTGATCCCTGATTTTTTATTTTATAAGAAAAACATAATTAACCGCAGTGGAAGTAATTACGAACCATCTGCATGATTTTTTCTTTATTGCAATGTATTTCTTCACGTAAATTTTGATCGTTATAAGCTTTTAGCTTTTTAATAAATCCATCGATAGCTGCAGGATGGAATACACCATACTTTTCGTAGATTTCGCGCTGGCGAATCAATTGTTCGGCTGAATCCCAGCAAGAAGCGGGCAAATGCTCCAAATTTTCCGTGATGGATTTATGTTCTTCGTGGAAGATATTTACGTCCACATAGGTTTTTTTGGCAAATTCAAGAGCATTTTCCATTTCGAAGCCATGACGAGCAGCAACAGTTAGTCCCGCAAGCAGTAAATAAATATCGGCAGAGCCATCCGGACAACGGAATTCAACAGTTTGTTTGTATGAAAAGTCAGTTTCAACAGTCCCTTCGAGAGGATTTGCATCATGAAGCATATTTCTATTGCCGCTCCATCCCAGAGGAACGCGTACCAGAACCGAACGATTACGATCACCCCAGCAAATGTTGGTTGGTGCTTCCTGATGTGGTACAAGGCGGAAGTAGGAGGCGGGATTCGTGTTGCCAAATGCTGTTAATGAAGGTGCTAATGTTAAGAATCCGGCAATAGCTTTATGCGCATTTTCGTTCAGTTTACCATTGTTGATGTATGCATTTTTCCCATCTTTCATTAAACGAGTATGAACGTGCATGCCACTTCCTGCCTTGCCTGCAGTGATTTTTGGTGCAAAAGTTACGCTTACATCATAACGATGAGCCAATGTGCGCATAATCCATTTTGCAATCATTAACTGGTCAGCAGCATCTTCAAGATTAGTTGGAAGAAATTCTATTTCGTTTTGCTCATACAGTATGCCATCATGAACAAAGTTCCCAACTTCTGAATGTCCGTATTTGATTAAACCTCCGGTTTGAGCAATCATTTGCATTGCTTCTACACGGTACATTTCCCATTTGTTGAAAGGAGTTGATTCGTGGTACCCTTTTTGATCGGTAGCTTTAAAAAGTTCTTCTTCTTCGCTGATGATGTAATATTCAAGCTCTCCCATTACTTCAAAGTCAAAACCGGTAACTTCTTTCAAGGCTTTGTGCGCTTTACGAAGAGTGTAATCCGGGGCTGTTTCAAGCGGATTTCCATCTTTGTCATAATATGAACAAAGGATATCCATGGTAGGAATATCACTGAATGGATTAATAAAAGCTGTGCGATACCGTGGAATTATATATAAGTCGCTAGATCCAGCTTCAATATGAGGAAAAAGGCTTGAACCATCTACTCGTTCACCAGAACTTAATATAGTATCAAGATGTTCTTTGCTGTTGATGATAAAATTTAAGGTTTTTAAACGCCCGTCTCCTCCGGCATACCGGAGATTAATCATTTCGATTCCGTTTTCTTCGATATATTTGATCAAATCAGCTTTTGTAAATTCAATAGCAGGTTTGTTCAGGTAACGGATCAGGGGATTTGGATTTAATCTAACCTGGTCGTTCATAGTTTTCTTGTTTTTTAATGGGTAAAAGTGATCAAAGGTACGAAAATAGTATTTGCTGTATCTGCTCATTCTCCTAACGTATCGTTAAAAATTTATTAGCTGAATGATAAAAATGGATTATTCTCATATGTCTGAGCAGTTATAGATATACACATAAGTCATTTTACCCTATTTTTGTAATGGAAACTTGGAAAGAAAATGATTGAGAATAGAGATGATAACTATCAATTACCGGAAATAGGAGAAAAATTTATTGACCTTGAGAAGGTAATTTCTTCTAAAAATCCTCGTCTGCTTAAAATTATTCCTGGTTTTATCATTCGTTATCTGAAGAGGATTACACATATAGATCAGGTAAATAAAGCGATATACGAAAATCGGCATAAAGTTGGGATAGATTTTGCAAAGGCTATTTTGAACGATTTTGGAGCAACCATTCATTCCGTTAATCTGGAATTAGTACCTAAAGTTGGACGTTTTTTGATCGCTTCAAATCACCCGTTAGGCGGTCCTGATGGAATGGCATTGATAAGCGAAGTTGGGAAGGTTCGAAATGATATTTTGTTTCCTGTAAATGACATATTGCTCTATCTGCCAAATTTAAAACCATTATTTATCCCTGTAAATAAACATGGAAGTAATAGTTCGAATGTTCGCTTGTTTGATCAAGCATTTGCTTCAGAAAATATGATTCTTTATTTTCCTGCGGGCTTGGTTTCCAGAAAGCAAAAAGGAATTATTAAAGATCTTGATTGGAAAAAAACGTTTATTGCCAAAGCTAAAAAACATCAACGGGATATTATTCCGGTTCATATTGATGGATATAATTCTGATTTTTTTTACAATTTAGCAAATCTGCGAAAAAAACTTAGGATTAAAGCCAATATAGAAATGCTATATCTTGTAGATGAGATGTATAAACAGTGTGATAAAAAGATTACAATTACTTTTGGCAAACCCATCCCATTTAGTACTTTTGATAAGCGGTTTTCTGACAGCGAATGGGCAGGAAAGGTGAAAGAATATGTGTATCAGCTTGCAGAAAACCCGAATGTTTCTTTTAACTATTAATATCTGAGTGATGAAAAACATAATTACCCCCATTGATCGAGAACTTCTTGTAAACGAACTGAATCAGGATAGATTTCTTCGTAAAACCAACTATGGAAATAAGAAAATCTATATTGTAACTGCTCATGATTCACCAAATACAATGCGTGAAATTGGTCGTTTACGCGAAATTAGTTTTCGTGATGCGGGAGGAGGCTCCGGATTAGATTGCGACTTAGATAAATATGATATTTCTGAAAACCCATATAAGCAACTCATAGTTTGGGATCCGGCTGAGCAGGAAATTGTGGGTGGTTATCGTTTTATAGATGGGTGTAATATAGGAAAAGATGATGATGGAACTCCTGCAAGCGCCACAGCAAAACTATTCCATTTTGGTGAAGAATTTGTAGAAAAATATCTTCCGATTACCATAGAATTAGGCAGAAGTTTTGTTCAACCCAAATATCAACCCACATTTAATATTCGTAAAGGAATGTTTTCATTAGATAATTTATGGGATGGTTTGGGAGCTTTAACTGTTGATTATCCGAATATTAAGTATTTTTTTGGCAAGATAACGATGTATCCTAGTTTCAATGTGACAGCCCGCGACTGCATTCTTTTCTTCATGCAAAAGTATTTCCCTGATGAAAAAAGAATGGTGTATCCTCATGAAGCAGTACATGTTGTTACTTCAAAAGAGGAGTTAAATTCCATATTTACTGGAGACAATTATGATGAAGATTATAAAATTCTGGTAAAAACAGTACGTCAGTTGGGAGAATCAATTCCTCCATTAGTAAATGCGTATATGAATCTTTCTTCCACTATGAAGATGTTTGGAACAGCGATTAACCGTACATTTGGCGAAGTAGAAGAAACCGGAATTTTAGTTAATATTGATGATATTTACGAAACGAAGAAACATCGGCATATTTCTACCTATCAACCTAAATCTGGTAAATAGTGATGGAAATAACCAATGCGGAATTTATTGTAAGTAATACGCAATACAAAAAGTGTCCAAAACCGGAGGTGCCTGAATTTGCATTTATCGGTCGTTCAAATGTTGGGAAATCGTCCTTGATTAATACGCTTGTAAATAAACCCGGACTTGCCAAAACCTCATCACGACCTGGGAAAACACAATTAATCAACCATTTTTCGATAAACAATAAGCAGTGGTATCTGGTTGATTTGCCAGGCTACGGATATGCCAGGGTTTCAAAATCAAGTAGAGCAAAATGGGCGGATATGATTGACGAATACTTGTTAAATCGTAGAAACCTGATTTGTACTTTTGTGTTAATTGACAGCAGAATCGATCCACAACATAACGATTTAGACTTTATCCATTGGTTGGGAATTAATGGGGTGCCATTTGTGTTAGTGTTTACAAAGATTGATAAATTGTCAGGGAGTGAATTGCCTCGTCAAATTGAAAAGTATAAGAAGAAATTGAAGGAAGAGTGGGAGGAATTACCCCGGATTTTTGCCACATCTGCAAAGCATCTAAAAGGTAAAAACGAAATACTTGGTTTTATAGAAGAGAACGTAATGAACTTTACAGAGATTCCTGAATAAAAAAAGTCAGGTCTTTCAAACCTGACTTTTTTGAATGCTTAAGCTTTATGTTCTTCAAGCTCAATAATTAACTGGCTTTTCGGAACCCTGTCGCCTTCATTTGCATTTACGGCTTTCACGATTCCGTTAACAGGTGAAAAGATTTCGTTATTCATTTTCATGGCATTGAATACCATAATTAAATCGCCTTTTTTTACTTCATCACCAGCTTTAACGTTTATTTTCAGAATTGTACCTGGAATAAAAGCGTAAATTTCACATGGATTTACAGGAGTGTATGCATGACGTTGCTTAAATTTTTTAGGTAACGTTGTTTTATAACTTCCTGATTCAACTTTCAGTTGAACAAATTCCATGTTTTTGATTTCAGGTTCTATTTTTGATTTTGTTTTATGCTTATCTGCCATTGTTTCTCAGATTAAGTGAGGATTGAAATTCACATGATATTCGCAGGGGAATATATACCCCCGACAGATTAAAATGGAGGAATTCCATGCTTTTTGTATGGTCTGATCTCAGCTTTATTCTTAGAAATTTCAATTGCATGGATAAGGAAGTTGCGGGTTTCGGTTGGGTCAACCACTGCGTCAACATAACCATAAGCCGCAGCTACATAGGGATTTGCAAACTTCTCTTTGTATTCTTCAATTTTCTTTTGGCGCATTTCTTCCGGGTTTTCAGCACTCATAATTTCGCTACGGAAAATAATGTTTGCAGCACCTTCCGGACCCATAACTGCAATTTCAGCAGTTGGCCACGCCAAAACGAAGTCAGCGCGTAAGTGGTTAGAACACATTGCAATGTATCCTCCACCGTATGCCTTGCGAAGGATAACAGTGATTTTAGGAACTGTAGCTTCTGAATAGGCATATAATACTTTTGCACCGTGGCGGATAACACCTGCGTGTTCCTGATCGATACCCGGCAGGTAGCCCGGCAGGTCAACCAAGGTAACTAAAGGAATATTAAATGAATCGCAAAAACGGATAAAACGAGCTGCTTTATCTGAGGAATCACAATCCAAAACTCCCGCCAGAACTAAAGGCTGATTGGCAACAAAACCAACAGTATCGCCATTTAAACGAGCAAAACCGATTACGATATTTGGAGCAAAGAGCTCTTGAATTTCGAGAAATTCCGAATCGTCAACCAACGAACGAATGATGTCTTTCACATCATAGGGTTGTTTTGGATCGGTTGGGAATATATTATCGATTTTGAACTGACGAACTTTCGGGGCTTTTTTCGGAAATGCTTCAGCTTTCTTTTCGTTGTTCCACGGAATGTAGCTAACAAGCTTTTTGATCTGCTCGAAACATTCAGCTTCACTTTCTGCAAAGAAATGAGCATTTCCTGATATTTCAGCATGAACGCGTGCTCCACCTAAGTCTTCCATTGAGATTTCTTCTCCCAGAACAGTTTTAATAACTTCCGGACCGGTGATAAACATCTTTGAGATTTTATCTACCACGAAAACATAATCGGTAAGAGCGGGTGAATACACAGCACCACCGGCACAAGGACCTAGGATAACTGAAATTTGTGGAATTACTCCAGATGCTAAGGTATTACGGTAAAAAATTTCGCCATAACCAGCTAATGAGTTTACCCCTTCCTGAATACGTGCTCCACCGGAGTCGTTAATACCAATGATGGGGATTTTTAACTTCATGGCATGGTCCATGATTTTAGTGATTTTCTTTGCGTGCATATAACCCAAAGAACCACCGGCAACGGTAAAGTCCTGAGCATAAATACAAACTGGATGCCCGTTTAAGGTACCAGTACCTGTAAGTACACCATCACCAGGAAGATACTTCTTGTCCATGTCAAAGTCTTTTCCTGAGTGCTCAACAAACAAATCATATTCATGAAATGAGTTAGGGTCGAGCAGCGAAATGATACGCTCGCGAGCCGTCATTTTACCGGTTGCTTTCTGCTTTTCAATGGCTTTTGCGCCACCGCCTTGCAGAGCATCCTGCATCCTCTTTCTTAATTCGAGGGATTTTTGCTTAATTGACATATGATGCTATTTAATAACACAACTTTTTCCCAAAGTGCGGCAAAAGTAACCCAAAATCACCCCCTTAGTTCTTAATAAATGTTAAATGTTCAGAATGTTAAAATGTAAGATACTGAAAGTGAGTAGTTTGTAATTTTGTTTACTCTTCTTGACCCTTAAATTCTGCTTCTAATTGCTGATACCATTTTTTGCCATATTTACGGATCAAAGGCTCTTTCAAGAATTTGTAAACCGGAATATTGTTTCGTTTTCCATTTATCAAAGCCTTATCACAAATAGACCATCTGTGGTAATTTATCGCTTCAAATCCGTCATATTTCTGAATCCTGATTGGGTAAAGATGACATGAAATTGGTTTTTGGAATTTTATTTTTTTGTCGAGCCAGGCTTTTTCAATTGCACAAAAAGCAACATCACCATCAAAGCAAATAAAAGCACATTCGCGATTATTGATTAAAGGCGTGGCATAATTGCCATCCATATCGTAATCAAAAACGCCCATACTTTCCACTACGTCAACTCCTTCCGGAATCATATATGGCTTTATTTTTTCGAGACAATCTTCCAAAACTGAGATTTCGTCTTCTTCGAGGGGTGCTCCGGCATCGCCTTCAACACAACAAGCTCCTTTGCATTTTTTTAAATCGCAGGCAAAACAAACCTGCAAGAGCTCATCTGATATAATGCAATTGTCTATTGGAATCATGTGGCAAAATTATAAAACATATTCCTCTGTTTTACGTTCCTATCTTCTGTCTTGAAATTCATCAAAAAAAAGTACTTTTGTAGAGATAATCAAAAGTAGAATTTTACGTAATTATATAAGCACTAACATGTTAAGCCTGTTTAATAAACTTTTTGGTTCGAAATCGCAACGCGATATCAAAGACATTACACCTATTGTAAACCAAATTATAGCCGTTTACGAAGAAATTAAATTGCTCAGCAACGATGAATTACGTGCAAAAACTGCTGAATTCAAAAATTATATTCGCGAATTTGCAGAAGCAGAAACACATGAAATTGCTGAATTGCGCAATCGTTTAGAAAACGATCTCGAGATTGACGTAGAAGAGAAAGAATCACTTTATTCTGAGTTAGATAAACTTGAAAAAGTAGAATATGAAAAAATTCAGGAAGCTCTTAATAATATTCTGCCTGAGGCTTTTGCAGTGATGAAAGAAACTGCCCGTCGTTTTACTCAAAACGAAAAGGTGGAAGTTTCTGTAATGGATTGGGATCGTGATTTGGCAGCTCGTCGTGACAGTATCAATATTGTTGGGGATAAAGCCTATTATGACAATAAATGGATGGCCGGAGGTAACATGATTACCTGGGATATGATTCATTATGATGTTCAGCTAATTGGGGGGATTGTTCTTCATCAGGGGAAAATTTCCGAAATGGCTACCGGGGAAGGTAAAACTCTGGTTGCAACACTCCCGGTATATCTTAATGCTTTGGCAGGCCGTGGGGTTCACCTTGTTACGGTAAACGACTATTTGGCAAAACGTGACTCGGAGTGGATGGGGATGCTATTCGAATTCCACGGGTTGAAAGTTGATTGTATAGACCGTCATGAGCCAAACTCTGATGCTCGTCGAAATGCTTACCTTGCCGATATCACTTACGGGACAAATAATGAATTCGGGTTCGACTATTTGCGTGACAATATGACCCGAAACCCGGAAGAACTTGTTCAGCGCAAACATAATTACGCTATCGTGGATGAGGTTGACTCCGTTTTGATTGACGATGCCCGTACCCCCTTGATAATTTCAGGACCAACTCCCAAAGGCGAAAATCAGGAATTTGATCGCCTTCGCCCGAATATCGAACGTATTTACAACGTTCAACGCACACTGGTTACTCAGGTTTTAGCTGAAGCAAAGAAGCTTCTTGCAGGTGAACCAACCAGCGAAAATGAAAAGAGAGGTGGCGAACTTTTACTCCGTTGCCATCGTGGGCTACCTAAAAACAAAGCTCTTATTAAGTTTTTGAGTGAACAGGGAATGAGGCAATTGCTTCTGAAAACCGAAAATTTTTATATGCAGGAGCAATCTAAAAATATGCATCTCATTGATGATGAGCTTTATTTTGTGATTGACGAAAAAAATAACACCATCGAACTTTCCGAAAAAGGAATCGATTATCTCTCTTCGTATGCCGAAGATGCAAAATTCTATATTCTTCCTGATGTAGGAGCCGAAATTGCCGAACTCGAAAAACTCGGGCTCTCTTCAACGGAAAAGATGGAACGTAAAAACGAAATTTATCGCACGTTCGCAATTCAATCAGAACGCGTTCACACGATCAATCAACTTTTGAAAGCATACACTCTTTTTGAGAAGGATGTGGAATATGTGGTGATGGACAACAAAATTAAAATTGTTGATGAACAAACCGGACGTATTCTTGATGGTCGCCGCTATTCAGATGGATTACATCAGGCTATTGAGGCCAAAGAAAACGTGAAGATTGAAGCTGCCACTCAAACGTACGCAACCATTACCCTTCAGAATTATTTCCGTATGTACAGCAAACTTGCGGGTATGACTGGTACTGCCGAAACGGAAGCAGGTGAACTTTGGGATATCTATAAACTGGATGTAGTAGTTATACCAACCAACCGCCCGGTTGTTCGTAAGGATATGGAAGATATGGTTTACAAAACCAAACGTGAAAAGTTTAATGCTGTTATTGATGAGGTTAATAATCTGGTAAATGCAGGTCGTCCGGTGCTAGTAGGGACTACTTCGGTTGAAACATCAGAGTTGCTAAGCCGAATGTTGAAACAACGTGGTATTCCTCACAATGTATTGAATGCAAAATTGCATAAAAAAGAAGCTGATATCGTATTGGAAGCAGGTCAGGCTGGAAAAGTAACCATTGCAACCAATATGGCAGGTCGTGGTACCGATATTAAACTGGGTACCGGAGTAAAAGAAGCAGGTGGTTTGGCTATTATTGGTACCGAACGTCATGAATCACGTCGTGTTGACCGCCAGCTACGTGGTCGTTCAGGACGCCAGGGTGACCCGGGTTCTTCACAGTTTTTTGTATGTCTGGAAGATGATTTGATGCGTTTGTTTGGTTCGGAACGTATTGCCCGCATCATGGACCGTCTTGGGATCAAAGAAGGCGAAGTAATTCAGCACTCTATGATTACCAAATCCATCGAACGTGCTCAACGTAAGGTTGAGGAAAATAACTTTGGCGTTCGTAAACGTTTGCTTGAATATGACGACGTAATGAATTCACAACGTGAAGTAATTTATCGCAAACGCCGCAATGCTTTGTTTGGTGACCGTCTGTCAATTGATATTTCCAATATGCTTTATGATACTTGCGAAGACATTGTAACAGAAAGTCTAAACAGTCGCGAATTCGAAAGCCTGAATTATGAAATCATCAAGACTTTTGGAATTGAATCGCCCATTTCTGAACAGGAATTTCTGGATGGAAAACATGATAGTATAGTCGAAAAGCTTTATGAAACAGCGTATCTTTCTTATAAAGAAAAGACTCAAAAACTTGCAGATCAAGCATATCCTGTGATTAAAGAAGTTTATGAAACCAGCGGGCATCGTTACGAAAATATTGCCATTCCGATTACGGATGGGATTAAGAGCCTTAATGTTGTAGCACCGCTCAAAAAGTGCTACGAAACCAAAGGTCGTGAAGTCCCGATAGCTTTCGAAAAAGGGATTACGCTGGCTATTATTGATGATGCATGGAAAGAACACTTACGTGAAATGGACGAATTGAAAAACTCCGTTCAGAATGCTGCTTACGAACAGAAAGATCCGTTGCTTATCTATAAATTTGAATCATTCGATTTGTTTAAAAAGCTGGTTCAGAAGGTGAATAAAGATATCAGTTCTTTCCTGAATCTTGGAAAACTCCCGATGCAGGAACCACAGGATGTTCATGAAGCGAAAGTACAGCATACCGATATGAGTAAACTCAAAACTGGTCGCGATGATGCTCCATCTGTAGCAAACCGTACATCCGAACCTCAGAAAACACAACCCATTAAGGTTGAAAAACAAATCGGACGCAATGAACCCTGTCCTTGCGGAAGTGGTAAAAAATACAAACAATGTCACGGTAAAGAACTAAATCTCTAGGCAAAAAACCTGATAAATATATCGGAAGGGGCTGTCTGAAAAAACTATCCCGAGAATCGGGATGGTTTTTTCAGACAGCCTCATTTGCGTTGAGAGGTGACCATACACGTGTTGAAAAACATGTAAGGTTTTTATACCTAATAAAATAAAACCAACCTGCTCTCAGTTAGTATAGAAACCAGCCTTCTAAACTTAATGAACTCAAAAAAGATTAAGCTATTGCTGATAGTTATATTGTTGATTTCAACATTGATTAGTTGCCTGCATCCTGTTTACCCGCAGCAAATGTTGTTACAGCACTCTGCAACAATGTTGGTTTTGGTATTTCTTACGGTTGATTTGTTTAAATCGTACCTGGGTGTGGTATCTTTTATCTGTGTAACATTGTTTACACTAATGCATATAATCGGTGCCCGCTGGATTTATTCGTATGTGCCGTATCAACAATGGTTCCAGCGTTTATTTGGCGGTGAAATCATAGGATTTATTGAATCCGGTCGTAATCATTACGACCGTTTTGTGCATTTTATGTATGGTTTTTTGCTTTACATTCCTGTTCGGGAATTCTATCAGCGGAGATACAAAGTAATCTTTTCTCTGGCTTCGCAGCTTTCACTGCTTATCATTATGTCTTCAAGTCTGGTTTATGAACTCTTTGAGTGGTCATTAACCATACTGCTTTCCTCTGGTGATGCCGATGCCTACAACGGGCAACAAGGTGATATGTGGGATGCACAAAAAGATATGGCCCTGGCTACCCTGGGCGGATTGATAATGGCTGTATTGCTTTGGGTGAAAGTTCACTTCAGAAAAGTATAAAAAGAACAGGCTGCCTGATCCTGACAATCTATTCTTTAATCTTTTTATCTGCTTACTACAAACTTTTTCATAATTATACCTTTGTTAGTGTTAAGCTTCAGGAAGTAAATGCCGTTTGATAAGCTGTGAATATCAATTTCGGTATTTGATTGTGTAATGCTTTGTTGTAGGAGTTGTTGACCGCTTAGATTATAGAGCGTTGCAATTGTTTTATTTTTAGTGTTGAATTCTGGAAATGAAAGAGTAAGCTGTTTATTGGCAGGGTTGGGGTAAATATTGATCTGAAAATCACTGTTTTCAATTCTTTCCTGAGTAGACAAAACTACTCCATTTTCGTTGAAGACAGCAACTCCACCGTAATAAGTACCAATCCACTTATTCTCATTTTGATCTATTGTTACTGTAACTACAATATCGTCGGGCAATCCTGAATTAGTAGTATTATATACAGTCCAGTTTATTCCATCAAACTTTGCTAGTCCATTATTGTAAATACCAAGCCATTTATTTCCACTTTGATCGGCTGTTACTGTATTTACAGTGTCATTGGGTAATCCTGAATTAAATGTATTGTATATGGTCCAATTTGTATTATCAAACTTTACTAAATCAAATCTTGTATTAATCCATTTATTCCCATTTGGATCTATTGCTATTGTTTCTACAGTATTATGACTTAATCCTGAATTAGTATTATCATATATTGTCCAGTTTGTTCCATCAAACTTTGCCAGTCCACATATTGTACCAACCCATATTATTCCACTTTGATCTATTTTTACGTCAGTTAGACCATAATTACAGAATGACCCCCCAAAAGGAGCCATATAAACAGTCCAACTTGTATCGTCAAATTTTACTAAACCTTTACTTGTACCCATCCATTTGTTTCCACTTTGATCTATTGCTATTGAACTTATACAATTACTATTAAGGGGCAAGCCAGAATTTGTATTATTATACACAATCCAGTTAGTTCCATCAAATTTGGCTAGTCCATAGCTTGTGCCAATCCATTTATTCCCATTGCTATCTATAGAAATTGCCCTAACCCAATCATTAGGTAGCCCTGAATTTGCTTGGGTAAATTGCTCTATAAGTCCATTTGCTTTATCAAGTTTAATCAACCCTCCGTTTCTTCCGATCCACATATAATTACCTTCTTCAGTAATACAAATAATCTCGCTTCCAAGTCCATAGTTTATCCATTGTGGATTTTGCCCTCGTGTAATTCCTGTAACACATATTATAAGCAACAAAATATATAGCTTTTTCATTTTACATTGGTTTTTATGATTAATATTGGAATACAAATATAGGCTATTTTATTATAATATGTAATAATTTTTTTGTTTATATTGTTGTTTAAGAGAGTTTAATGAGGAATCTATAATGTAGCTTACAGAATGCATTTGATTAGAAGTTGGCGTAAGATGATGAAAGAGATTTTAGCTTTTCTACATTCCATCGTTTTCTTTTTTTATCCTGGGAATCGGGATTCAAATTTTCTTCTCTATCTTTGGTACATCAAAACACATAAATCATGTTCACAAAAGAGACATACATCCGTCGTCGCGAACAATTGCGCAAAGACGTAAACTCAGGCATCATCCTGATTTTAGGAAACAAAGAAGTTGCATTTAACTATCCTGCAAATACGTATCATTTTCGTCAGGATTCCAACTTTCTTTATTTCTTTGGATTAAACATGCCCGATGTTGCCGGGATTATTGATATAGACAACAATAAAGACTGGCTTTTTGGAAATGATGTAGATCTGGACGATATCATCTGGATGGGGCCTCAGCCTACCATGCATGAGCTGGCTGCGAAAGTCGGGGTGGAAAACAGTGCTACTACTGCTGCCTTGTATGATACTGTTGCGGATGCAATCCGCAAAGGTCGCAAAGTGCATTTTGTTTCTCCTTACCGTGGTGAAACCACCATGCAACTTGCCGATTTAACCGGAATTAAATACACCAATATCAAAAATTACGTTTCGTTGGAACTTACACAGGCAATGGTGAAACAACGTTCTATCAAGGATTTGAATGAAATTGCCGAAATAGAGAAAGCCATCGAAACAGCATATACCATGCACACCACAGCTATGAAGATGGCCAAAGCTGGTGTGATTGAACGCGAAATAGCTGGTCGTATGGAAGGGATTGCCCTTGAAGCCGGAGGCCCGGTTTCGTTCCCGGTTATTCTGACCGTTAACGGGCAAACTCTGCACAACCATTACCACGGAAACGAACTTAAAATTGGCCGGATGTTGGTTGCTGATGCCGGTTGTGAAACAGAACTGAACTATTGTAGCGACATTACCCGTAGTATCCCGGTAGGAGGGATGTTTGATCAACGACAGAAAGATATTTACCAGATAGTACTTAATGCTAATATGGCGGCTATTGAAGCCATAAAACCCGGAGTGCCTTACCGCGATATTCATTTACTTTCGGCAAAAGTGATTGCTCAGGGTCTCAAAGATCTCGGACTGATGAAAGGAGATGTGGATGATGCCGTTCGTCATGGTGCACATGCAATGTTCTTTCCGCACGGCTTAGGTCACATGCTCGGACTTGATGTTCATGATATGGAAGGCTTAGGCGAAAACTTTGTGGGCTATGATGAAGAAATCAAACGTTCTTCGCAGTTTGGGCTGGCATTCCTGCGTTTGGGACGTAGATTGCAAAACGGTTTTGTACTTACCGTAGAACCTGGTTTGTATTTTATTCCTGCCTTGATTGATCTCTGGAAATCAGAGAATAAATTCACCGAATATATCAACTACGATAAAGTGGAAACTTATAAGGACTTTGGTGGTATCCGTGTCGAAGATGATGTATTGGTTACCGAAACAGGCTATCGTGTACTGGGTAAAGCAATACCCAAAACTATTGCAGAAGTGGAATCAATGTCAAAATAAGGATTTAAAAGATGTTTGGTTGCTGGTAATAAAGCATCAATCATAGAACTCAAAAGCCCCTGATAAAGTTGATATTTTACAGGGGCTTTTATTGTAATTATTCAAAAGATGTTATTATCGCTCAGCACTACTTTTACGATAATGCTTAATTTTCAAATTATTCTGAAATCTTTGTATTCACCTGGTCGCCAACCGGTGTGTTTTTCGAAAAAGAGTTTGAACCGTTCTTTCAGAGTATAGCGTTTGATGCTTACATCGAAATCGAATTTCCAGTTAACTCTTTTAATACGCTGAAGCATAACATCCGGGTGAGTTTCTGTAAATTGTCCTAACAGAGAGATGTTTGAATAGTCAAATTCTTCAGCTTTAGCCACATTTTTTTCCATCCATTGGTCGTCGTGCCATAGTTTATGGAAGGTTTCCTGTTTCAGTTGCATGGCATGTGGAGGTTTTACCCATCCATAGTGATAGATAAACGCATTTATCTTTTTTACACTGAGGAGTTTTTTATCTCCTTTTCTAAATCCCTGGGCATCGCCAAATGAATAAATTTCGGGATTTCGGCGGATTATGCGGACTTCGCGGCGATACCAGCGTGGCGATTCACCTACATAATCATATGAACCGTAGAAATGTTTGTAATGGAACAATAAACCATCTGCTTTGGGGTCATCTTTATGCTGTATCATAGCCTGCTTTACCGTTTCGAGATATTTTTCGTGCATAACTTCATCGCCTTGTATGTAGAAACACCAATCGGCATCAGGATTTAGTTCACGAAAAGCTTTGTTGGTTTCATCAGCCAAAACCTTGCCCCCTTCACGTAATGAATCGTCCCAAATGGTATCAATAATTCTGATTTTGGGTGAGTCAATCGATTCAATCAACTCACGGGTAGCATCTTCCGAATTACCAACCGCAACCACAAATTCGTCGCACAAAGGCAGAACCGAAAGAATAGCTTCCACAACAGGATAATCGAATTTGATGGCATTTCGTACAAAGGTAAAACCCGAAACAAACATAGATGTAATTGTAAAGTATTGAAAATAGAAGAGTTGTAATAAAAGTATTAAGAATTACAAAATTACTCAAACTTCCCTCATTTTTTATAATTTTGGGACGTTTAAACAATAAACAACCCCTTTATCTATAATTTAATATATGGACCTGAAAAAAATTCTGGCAATCTCTGGGAAACCAGGCCTTTATGTGCTGGTAGCCCAAACTAAAAGTGGTGCTTTGGTAGAATCGCTCATCGACAAAAAGAGGATTCCCGCATTTGCAACTGATCGAATCAGTTCACTGGAAGAAATCAGCATTTTTACTACCGATGAAGAAACTCCATTAAAAGAGGTCTTTAAAACGATCTATCAAAAAGAAAACGGTGGAGCATGCCCAATCGATTCGAAAGCTGATAACAATAAGCTAAAATCTTATTTTGCAGAAGTGCTTCCGGATTATGATGCCGAAAGAGTATATGTTTCGGATATGAAAAAGGTATTCAACTGGTATAACCTTCTTCAGACCCAAGGGCTAATTGATCTTGTAGAGGAGGCTGAAGAAGCAACATCAGAATCAGAAAAATAATTTTTCGGCCCGTTTTATTAAGCGGGTTTTTTTATGTAGTTTTGTATAATATATTGATAATCAAAAGCGATAAATACTGGCATCGTTTTTGTGAATATGAGGAGAAAAAGACACAGCCATGAAAAAGAAAATCCATGACTTCAGGGTGATAGAAAACCGAACACTTTCAACCGACTTCTTTATTGTTGAACTGCAGGCACCCGAACCACTCCCCGAAATTTTACCTGGTCAATTTGCCGAGGTACTCGTAGAAGGTTCTGCTTCTACCTTTTTAAGAAGACCTATTTCAATCCATGATGTGGATTATGTAAACAATACTGTTTCGATGCTGATACAGATAAAGGGACAAGGAACTAAAAAGCTGTCGAAACTTAAAACCGGTGATTTTCTGAATGTGATTTATCCGCTGGGAAATACGTTTCAGTTTTCGCAAAATGAAGTACCCTTGTTGGTAGGCGGAGGTTGTGGAATAGCTCCGCTGCTTTATCTTGCCCGTAAGATGAATGAACAGGGTGTTCGTCCGAAAATTTTGATTGGAGGCCGTTCAAAGGATCAGATTCTGGAAATAGATCAGTATCGCAAATATGGCGATGTATATGTTACAACTCAGGATGGTTCGATTGGTGAAAAAGGACTGGTTACCCAACATTCACTTTTTACCCAACCACTTCGCACTTTTGATAAAATATACACCTGTGGTCCGGATGCCATGATGAAGGCATTGGCCCGTTACGGAACCGAACACAATGTTGCCTGCGACGTTTCGCTCGAAAATATGATGGCTTGTGGAATAGGTGCTTGTTTGTGTTGTGTGGTGGAAACCCACAAAGGCAATGAGTGTGTATGCACACAAGGTCCGGTTTTCAATGCATTAGATATTAAATCGTGGAATCCAATTCGTAAAACAGCATAAACATGGCAGATTTAAGGGTAAAATTAAAACAACTCGAATTAAAGAATCCGGTTCTTACTGCTTCAGGAACTTTTGGATATGGCGAAGAGTTCGCCGATTTTATCGACCTGAATCGCCTTGGAGGTTACATTGTGAAAGGCACAACGTTCAATCCGCGCCAAGGAAATGCGTATCCGCGTATGGCCGAAACAGCATCAGGTATGTTGAATGCCGTGGGTTTGCAAAATAAAGGGGTGGATGTGTTTTGCAACGAAATTTATCCACGTATCCGGCATCACCAAACGGCTGTTATCGTGAATGTTTCAGGTTCTACGGTTGAAGAATATGTTGCTGTGGCAGAAAGAATTAACGAACTTGACGATATTCCTGCCATTGAACTAAATATTTCCTGCCCTAATGTGAAAGAAGGGGGGATGGCTTTTGGCACAAGCTGCACTTCTGCAGCAATGGTAACCAAAGCTATACGCGATGTATACAAAAAGCATTTGATGGTGAAACTTTCGCCCAATGTTACCAATATTGCGGAACTGGCGAAATCGGTAGAAGATTCCGGAGCTGATTCTGTTTCGCTTATCAATACGCTTCTGGGAATGGCTATTGATGCCGAGAAACGTAAACCGATGCTTTCAACCATTACTGGCGGACTATCGGGCCCTGCAGTTAAACCGATTGCCCTGCGTATGGTATGGCAGGTTTGTAATGCCGTTAAAATTCCTGTGGTTGGATTGGGAGGTATTATGAATGCGATTGATGCAATTGAATTTATGCTGGCCGGAGCTACTGCCATTCAGGTTGGAACCGCCAACTTTATTGATCCTCAAATTACAATTAAAATCATCGACGGTATTCATGAATACTGCGACCGACATGGATTTTCCAAAGTAACCGATTTGATTGGTGCTATGGAATAAAATTGTACCCAATACTTTTTTCGGAGACTATTGTAAAAGTCGCACCCATTAAATTTTCTTCGATTTCTGATACTTAGTAAGGCAATACAATTATTACTAGTTTACACGTACAACGTTGATAATGTTGTAGCGGTGATTATCCCGTTATTCTCTTCCCGAAACGTTTACAATTACTCCGTTTAATAATGGTCCGTTTGGAATAATGATTGCGCGATTATCCTCTCCTTTAAGGATAGTATGAAAAATTTGGATTTCAGAAACGATGCCTTTTTGTCCCATAATTTCCACACTGTCACCTACTTTAAAAGGTTTGAAAATCAGTAAAAGTACGCCTCCGGCAAAATTAGATAAGCTGCCTTGCAGAGCCAGACCAACAGCCAAACTGGCTGCTCCAAGCAACGCAATAACAGAGGTAGTTTGTATCCCAACCATCCCAGCAACGGTAATAATCAGTAAGATTTTCAGCCCAATACTAATGATGCTCCTTAAAAATGAGATAAGTGAGCGATCGAACTTTCTGCGTTCAAACGCAACACCGGCGAGTGTAACTACGCGTTTTATCAGCCAAAGTCCTATAATTAAAACAACCAAAGCTGCGCCTACTTTTGGAGCAAATTCAACCAACATCTTTAAAAATGCATCCGCATAGGTGCCAATATTTTCCATTGTCATAAATCTTTATGTATTAAACATTACAAAAATACCAAATTGAGTATTATTGATTACTCTTTTCAAAATATTGTTTCTGTTTTCTTTCTTACCTTTGAGATCCTCAAAAATATCTGTAATATCAGTTGACGAAATAAAACAGGCCAATCTTTGTAAGTTCGATAAACCTTTATATTTCTGTTCATCGATATTATACCAGAAATACTTTTATATATATTATAGGATTTAAGATGAAGAAAAAGATCTCACTATTGCTTGGAGTAATATTTATTCCGGTTTTATTTGTAAATGCTCAGCGCATTGATTTAGCTAAATCATGGATTCAGAAATTAGCTTCACCGGAATTGCATGGAAGAGGTTACGTAAATCGTGGCGATAGTATTGCGGCCGCTTTTCTTCAGTCGAAGTTTAAAGAGTTTGGGTTAGAGTCGTTTACTCCTGGTTATTTACAACATTATACAATGAGCGTAAATACCTTTCCAAATACAATGGAGTTGAAAATTAACGATAAACGTATAACTCCGGGTTTTGGGTATGTCATTCAGTCGAATTCGTTTTCATATACCGGTAAGTTAAATATTATTGAAATATCTCAAAAAAAACTCAGGAAGAAAAATATCGAGAAACAATTGGGAATAAAAAATTCTAAGAATACAATTTTGCTTTGCAGAAGCTATGATTTTCCTAAAAATAAGAAAAAAGCAGAGCAAATCAAGGCAAATATCACCCGTTTAAGAACCGAAAATCTATTTAAAACCAAAGGATTAATCATTGTAAATGAAAACCGTTTGATGTGGGGCGTTTCTGCTAATCGAAAAACAACAGATTATTTGGTTTTTAACGTCAATAAAGATTCGTTACCTGAAAATCCTCAAGTAGCAGATGTCGATTTCAAGTCAATGAAAATCAATAATTATGAATCGCAAAATGTAATTGGTTACGTGAAAGGGAAAGAAGTACCTGATTCATTTATTGTACTCACAGCTCATTATGATCATTTAGGAAGAATGGGTTCCGAAGCAATTTTCCCCGGAGCTAACGACAATGCCAGCGGAACATCGATGGTTCTGGATCTTGCCAGATATTATGCCAGCGACAGCGCAAAACCCAGGTATAGCATGGTTTTCATGCTGTTTAGTGGCGAAGAGGCCGGATTATTAGGCTCACAGTTTAATGCCGACCATCCTTTATTTGCACTTCAAAAAACAAAGCTGTTGATCAATCTTGATATGGTTGGAACCGGAAGTTCCGGAATAACGGTTGTGAATGGTGAGAAATTTCCACAGGTTTGGGAAGTATTTAATCGTATTAATACTGAAAAAAATTATCTGAAACTGGTGGCAAAAAGGGGAGAAGCCTGCAACAGCGATCATTGCCCTTTTTATCAAAAAGGAGTTACTTCAATCTTTATTTATGCAATGGGAAGCGAGTTCACAGAATATCATAATGCTTGGGATCAAGTTGAAAGATTGCCACTTACAAAGTATTCAGAAATATTTAAATTGGTTCGTGAAGTAGCGGATGAATATCAGAAAGCCAGATAAAAATCACGCGTCAAAGCTTTGTATTCATCAGTATAATTGTTGTCCTCATTTCGAATGATGAGATCAGAAGTTTCTGACTTTTGATGCTTAAAGCTGAATTCCAGCAAAGCCCGTTCAGGATTTGTGTTTGGTTTCGGGAAGACAGTAGTTTGCCGGAGAAGTTGAAAGTCGTAAAATTCAGCGATTGACTGAAATGACTTTATGGATAAATAAGGAAGGATTAATTGGATAGATCCGTTTTCGGTAAGAACATGTTTTGCTGAAATAATAAATTCTTCAAAAGGTAATGTGTCGTTGTGGCGTGCATTACTCCGTCTCGATTCCGGAGCTTTTAAGCTGTTTTCAAAAAAAGGAGGATTGCTGATAATTCTTTGGATAGAACCGGAGTTTTCAGGAGCAAATTGCTGAAATGATTGATTTATGGCCTTTAATCTGTTGCTCCAGGGGGAGAGTCGGAAATTTTCCAAAGCCTGGCTTACAGATGCACTGTCAATATCAAGTGCTACTATCTGCCCATGAAAACGTTGAGCCATCATTAAAGCCAGAATTCCACAACCTGTTCCGGCATCCAGTATTGCATCGGTATTTTCTGCATTTGCCCACGCTCCCAGCAACACGGCATCTGTTCCTACTTTCATTGTTGAAAGGTGATGCATTAACCGGAATTGTTTGAACACGAAGGGTTTTTCCATGAATTATCTGTTTAAATACAGATCTAAGAGGCCTTCAGGGGCATTTACATAAAGAATTTTCTTTTTCTTGTCGATATCTTCAATAAACTCATCTACTAACGGTAGCAGAATTTCTATTCCGTTGTGGTCAATTTCGAGTACTTCCTGATGAGTATGCTCTAAAACACCTTTTACAATTCCGATAATTCCCAATTTAGTATCTTCAATAGTATATCCTACAATTTCGTGGAAGTAGTATTTTACATCTTCACGTTTAGGCATATCCGAATCGGGAAGGTAAACGTCTATTCCGGTAAACTTTACAGCACGATCTGCATTCATACCTTCAAGCAAAACAAGCACAGAATCTTGCCGGATCGTTAGTTCTATAATCTGAAAGGGAACCAGTCCTCCATCAATCATCAAAAAGAAATGGACAACATTTTTGTAAAGTTTCAAGTCGTCAGCTTCAGCTTTTATCAGAAGCTGCCCTTTTAACCCAAACGTTTTGTGAATCTTACCGAAATAAAAAAAGTTGTTTCTGTTCATAGAAATATGAAAAAGGGGTAAAACTGTAAAGTTCTACCCCAATATTTTGTGTGAATTGAGTCTTATTCAGCAGCTTCAGTGTTTTCAGCAGCCTCTTCGGCAGGAGCTTCTTCTTCTGTAGCAGCAGGAGCTTGAGCAGCAGCATTTTTTGCAGCAATTGCAGCAGCTTTTGCTTCTTTCACCTTAAGCTCAGCTTCGCGACGTTCTTTCACTGATTGATTTTTCTTCAGTTCTTTGTCTTTGATAGCTTGAGTAATGCGGCTTTCTTTACCGGCGATCCATTCATTGAATTTTGCTTCAGCCTGTTCCTGAGTTAACGCACCTTTTGCAACACCACGTTGTAAGTGGTATTTCATCATGATACCTTTGTAAGATAAAATAGCGCGTACAGTATCGGTTGGTTGAGCTCCAACGCCTACCCAATAAAGGGCGCGATCGAAGTCAATGTTGATAGCTGCAGGTTGATTGATTGGATTGTAAGTGCCAATTTTTTCAATAAAACGTCCATCTCGGGGTGCACGACCATCCGCAACTACAATATGATAAAAAGGTCTTCCTTTTTTACCATGTCTCTGTAATCTGATTTTTGTTGGCATAAAACTTTCGTTTGTAAACGGTTATAAAAAATATTTTTTGAATTGGGCTGCAAAGATACTCTTTTTTCTGAAATTAAAAAGCGATGCAGGCATTTTCTTTCATCTTCTGTATTAATCGGATACGATGATTTGAGCTGTTAAACGGCTGTATTGTTCAAGAATAATCTTTCTATGGCCAATCACTTGATCAATAGTTTGTTGGTCGTAATGGCGTATAGTAATCAGCGTGAGGTTTTCGTTGAATCGTATTTTATAGTTTTCATTCAAGGCTTGTAAGAGCCCTTCAAAACGTTCTTTGTTCTCGTCCATACAAACAGAAAAGCTGATTGCTGAATTTTGCATCAGATTGATTTTTATGTTATTGGATGCAAATAAGGCAAAGATGTGCGAGAGGTTTTCTTCTGCAATAAAAGAAAAATCTTTCGGGTAAATGGAAAGTAAAATTTGCTTTTGCTTAAAAATATAGCAGGGTAGTTTGATTTCGCTTTGCGGATTATTGCAAATCAATGTTCCTTCAGATTCGGGGCTTACAAATGATTTCACAAATAGTGAAATGCCTTTGTTTTGCAGGGGTTTAATCGTTTTGGGGTGAATAATGGTTGCCCCATAATATGCTAACTCTATTGCTTCGTTATAGGAAATAGAGTCTATTTTTGTTGCCTCCGAGAAAAATTTAGGATCTGCATTAAGCAAACCAGGAACATCTTTCCAGATTGTCATATCAGATACATTCATGCAGTATGCAAAAATAGCAGCGGAATAGTCAGACCCTTCTCTGCCGAGTGTAAGAGTATTGTTTGATTTATCGGAAGCAATAAAGCCCTGAGTGATTATTAATCCGGATGATTTGTCAGCAAAATATGGAGAGACAAATGTATTCATATTTTGTTGAGTTTCTTTCCAGTCAACCTTTCCTTCGCGCCAGTTACTATTCGTTTTTACTACTTTTCTGACATCTAACCATTGATTTTGGAAACCTAAATAATTGAGATAGTCACTTACAATACGGGTTGAAATTAATTCTCCGTAACTGACAATTCTGTCGTACTCGAAGTCATAATTATTGCTGTGATTTGAATTTAAAACCGATAATAATTCATCGGTAATTTGGGAGAACGAATTGATTGCATTTCTGATATCGGATTCGGGATATAAGTTTCGAATAATATCTAAATGATATTGCTTGATTCTTTCCAAAACGGGAATAAAATCGGTATTTGTAAAATAAGATTGAGTGAGTTCCTCCATTGCGTTGGTTGTTTTACCCATGGCAGAAATAATTGTAATAACCTGTTGATTGGTAAAACATTGAAGAATAGATGCGACGTTTTTTACAGCAATAGCACTGTTTACAGAAGCTCCACCAAATTTAAATACTCTCATAGGCAACCAAAAATGAGTTTTAACTGTCAAAATTACAGAAATCAGGAGTACAAACGAAAAATTGAAGTAAACATTATTGCTCAATAAAGGTTGCAATGAACATATTCAGTAGCAAAAATCCAATCATTCACACTTTAAATAAAGGTAAACTGTTAAATGTGGGATGGTTATGCGTTACTATTATGGAAATTGTTAAATTTGTAGATTATTTTAGATCATGAAAACATTAACTGAATTTATTCTTGAGCAACAATCTTTGCACCCTGAAGCTACAGGCAACTTAACTCGTTTATTGAATGATATAGGGATTGCTGCTAAGTTTGTAAACAGAGAAGTAAACCGTGCAGGATTAACCAATATTCTGGGTTATAATGATTCTATAAATGTACAGGGCGAAGATCAGAAAAAGCTGGATGTTTACGCAAATGATCAGTTTATTGGCGCTTTAAAATCAGGTGGTGAGTGTGCTGCAATTGCGTCTGAAGAAAATGAAAAACTGATTGCGTTTGACAATGAACTTTCCCAAAGTGGCCGTTATGTGGTTGCGATTGATCCTTTAGATGGATCATCTAATATAGAATCAAATGTATCAATCGGAACCGTTTTTTCAATATATCATCGCAAATCACCGAAAGGGCAAAAAGCAACAACGGATGATTTGTTGCAACCCGGGACAAACTTAGTTGCGGCCGGATATGTTATTTATGGATCTTCTACCATGTTGGTTTATACAACGGGTCATGGCGTAAATGGATTTACGCTTGATCCTTCCGTTGGTTTATTTATTTTGTCACATCCGAATATGAAATATCCTGAGCAAGGAACAATATATTCAATCAACGAATCGAATTATATCTATTTCCCCGAAGGAGTGAAAAAATATCTTGATTTCTGTCATGAAGATGATCAGGCAACATATCGACCTTATATCACGAGATATATAGGGTCAATGGTTGCTGACTTTCATCGAAATTTAGTTCGTGGAGGTATTTTTCTCTATCCGGGTACAATTAAAAATCCCAGCGGAAAGTTGAGATTGCTCTACGAATGCAATCCTGTTGCGTTTATTGCAGAACAAGCAGGAGGAAAGGCTTCTGACGGATTCCGAAGAATTTTGGAAACAGAACCCTATGAATTACACCAACGTTCTCCTATTTTTGTCGGCCCAAAATCAATGGTTGAAAAAGTAGAGGAATTTATGAATACATACTCAAAGAATTTTTGTGAGTTACCTCAAAAAGAATTTTGATAGTTTATATTAGTAAGTGCTATGAGAAAATATTTATTGCTTTCAATGTTTATGTTTTTGCTGATTTCAGCGAAGGGACAGAATAATTTATGTGGTGGAGCATCTCCATTTTGCACAGGAACAACCTATAATTTTCCTGCCGGAGTAAATGCAGGATCTGCACAGGCAGGTGCAAATTATGGATGCTTATCTACAACCCCCAACCCTGCGTGGTATTATATGCAGGTTTTGAATCCGGGAAATATTGAAATAGAAATGCATAGTACGCCGGCTCATGATATTGATTTTGCCTGCTGGGGTCCATTTACTTCTCCAACAGCACCTTGTGTTGCCGGACTAACAGCGGGTAGCCCAACTCCGAATCATCATGCTCCAGGCCCTTCAACGTCTTATCCAACCTTGAATATGGTAGATTGCAGTTATGATGCAAGCCCTCAGGAATGGTGTTATATTCCGAATGCCCAAACAGGTCAATACTACCTGTTGTTAATTACGAATTATTCGAACCAGCCTTGTAATATAATTTTCTCTCAAACAAATACAGGTTCCGGATCAACAAACTGTGGTGTACTGCCTCCGGTTATCCATAATAATGGACCTATTTGTGAAGGAGAAACCTTAAAATTGTGGGCTGATTCTGTTCCGGGTGCACAGTATATGTGGGATGGGCCAAATGGTTTTTCAGGCTCTACACGAGTTCTTGATATACCCAATGCAACAGTAGCTGATGCTGGTGATTATCATTGCTTATTAATTATGACTCAAGGCTCTTTTTATCAAATGAGCCCTACGGATACGACAACTGCAGTTGTTAAACCGAAGCCAGTTCTTCAAGCAAATAACGATACAATTTGCGCAGGTCAAACAGCAACAATTCAGGTTACTGGAGCGGCTTCTTATATTTGGTCACCGGGAGGATTTACAGGTTCTACGATGAATTCGTCTCCTGCCACAACACAAAATTATACGATTATTGGAACTACTCAGGGCTGTAAAGATACGATTCAGGTTTCGATGATTGTAAATGCAAATCCGGTTGTTACAATAACTGATAAAGTTATTTGCAGGGGCGACAGTGCACAGTTAGTTGCAAGTGGTGCCAATACATACTTGTGGAATACAGGTGCAACTACCTCTTCTATTACAGTAGGCCCCAATAATACTACACAATATACCGTTGTTGGCTCAACTGCTCAAAATTGCACTTCTTCTGATACAACAATATTGATTGTTAATCCGTTGCCAAGCTTTAGTGTTCAGTCAACCGGGATCTGCCTTGGGAAAAATGCAACGGTAAATGTTTTAACATCAGCCACAACATATACATATGAATGGGATAATGGGTATATTGGAAATCCATTGGTGGTTAGTCCGCTGGTAACAACACAGTATGCTTTGAATGTTACCGATACTTCCGGATGTTTTAAGAAAGATACAATAGAAGTAGCTGTTAATCCATTGCCTCATGCTGATTTTACTCCGGATCCGTTAACTGCTGAAATTGAAAATGCGTTTATTACCTTTAATAACCTGTCAACAGGAGCAACACAGTGGTTATGGAATTTTGGTGAAATTTCCTCTGGTCAAAATATCTCAACAGTTGAAAATCCTACTCATAAATATGATCATAAAGGAGAGTTCGAAATCTGGCTTTATGTAGAAAGTGATAAAGGCTGCCGGGATTCTACTTTTAGAACTGTAGTTATTGAAAATCCATTTTCATTCTACGTTCCCAATGCGTTTTCTCCGTATAGTTCACAACTTGAAAATCAGATTTTCAAGCCAAAGGGAATTGGAATCGATGTAGAACGTTATGAGTTTTATATTTATAATCGTTGGGGTCAGTTGATATTTTCGACTACTAACATTGAAGAAGGATGGAACGGTAGAATGAAAAATACAGGAGATTTGGTTCCTACAGGTGTTTATGTTTATTTGATACGTGTAGCTCAAAAATACGGACCGGATAAAAATGTTTCCGGAACAGTAACCTTATTTTAAGGTCTTTTCTGAGGCTGTTCCAAGAGTCTATTATCTGGTAAAAAAAGATTTCGACTCCACTTAGTATGGTAACTATAATTCAATAAGTTGCCATACTAAGTGGAGTCGAAATGTATTAAGGGTACAACTTTTGAACATAAACAGAAAAGAGGAGAACCCTTACGAGTCTCCTCTCCTCTGAATTAATCAAACGCATAAAATAGGTTTCCCTTAAAACCGACACAAAGATAATACAAGAAAAATAGGTTAGGTGTTAATTTTCTTTAAAATTTTTCATTATAATTGATAAACAGTTTGTTACAGGCTTGTTTTTTTATTATACCTTAAAGATTGTAATTATAAATTGAAAAAATAAAATATCAGGAATGAGTAGTATTTCTGGGTATTTCATATTCAGTTTAGAGAAATTCTGTCAAAATTAATTCCAGAAACGAACATTTGTAAAATCAAAGCTAATTTCTTGATTATACTCTTTTACATCTTCCAATTTTTTACTTTTGCACTATGGCAAACAACGAAGAATTATTTAAGAAGATAGTATCTCATGCCAAGGAGTATGGGTTCATTTTTCCGTCGAGTGAAATTTATGACGGTTTAGCTGCTGTTTATGACTACGGTCAGCTTGGAGTTGAATTGAAAAACAACATCAAAGCCTATTGGTGGAAAGCGATGGTTCAATTTCACGAAAATATCGTGGGAATTGATACTGCAATCTTTATGCATCCGACTATTTGGAAAGCATCAGGGCATGTTGATGCGTTTAACGATCCTATGATTGATAACAAAGATTCTAAAAAACGCTATCGTGCAGATGTTTTGGTAGAAGATTATATTGCCAAGATTGAGGATAAAATCCGTAAAGAGATTGACAAAGCTGCCAAGCGTTTTGGGGATACCTTTGATGAAGCACAGTTTGTATCTACAAACCAACGAGTTGTTGAATATAAACAAAAGATAGAAACCATTAATACTCGTTTGAACAAGGCCTTAACTGAAAATGATCTGGCTGATGTAAAAACTCTGATTGAAGAGTTGGAAATAGCTTGTCCAATATCTGGTAGCAGAAACTGGACAGAGGTTCGTCAATTTAATTTGATGTTCAGTACACAAATGGGTTCATTAAGTGACGACTCAAACCAGATATACCTTCGTCCGGAAACGGCTCAGGGCATTTTTGTCAATTTTCTGAATGTAATGAAAACGGGTCGTATGAAGGTTCCATTTGGAATTGCTCAGATAGGGAAAGCTTTCCGTAATGAGATTGTTGCCCGCCAGTTTATCTTTCGCATGCGTGAGTTTGAACAGATGGAAATGCAGTTCTTTGTTCGTCCAGGTGAAGAACTAAAGTGGTATGAATACTGGAAAGAATACCGCTTGAAATGGCATCTTTCGCTAGGTATTTCTTCTGACAAATATCGTTACCATCCTCATGAAAAATTAGCTCATTATGCAAATGCAGCCTGTGATATTGAATTTGAGTTTCCATTCGGATTCAAAGAGTTGGAAGGGATACACTCTCGTACAGATTTTGACTTAAATGCGCATCAGGATTTTTCAGGAAAAAAACTTCAATATTTTGATCCTGAATTAAATGAAAGCTATGTCCCTTATGTTGTAGAAACATCGATTGGACTTGATCGTACATTTTTGGCAATTTTAAGTACTGCCTATACCGAAGAAAAACTTGAAGATGGTTCTGAACGTACTGTTTTAAAAATTCCTCCTGTATTAGCTCCTTTTAAAGTTGCTGTTCTCCCTTTAGTGAAAAAAGATGGAATGCCGGAAAAAGCACGTGAAATTATTGATTCGCTCAAATACGATTTTATGTGTCAATATGATGATAAGGACGCAATAGGTCGTCGCTATCGCCGTCAGGACGCAATAGGAACACCTTATTGTATTACGATAGATAATCAAACTTTTGAAGATGATACAGTTACAATTCGAGAACGCGACACAATGAAACAAGACCGTATTTCGATTAATCAGATTGCAGGAATCGTACAACAAAGAATCAGAACAAACAATCTGTAATACTGGAATGACTTTGAATTAGTTTAGAACTCATTTTGGTATAATATAATTTTCATAAGAAAAAAGAAGCCCTTCAGTGTAAATACTTGAAGGGCTTCTTTTCTATCTCACTAATGTTACATGGCCAAATTTGTATTTTTTTAAACCATTCACATCCGTATAAGTTACTTTCCATGAATAAACTCCTTGCTGGCATTCATCTCCAGAATTTCTGTACTGTCCGTTCCATCCCTGTCCGGGAGTATTTGAAATAAAGACTTCAAGTCCCCAACGATTATAAACAACAAATTCAAAAACTCCACGATTCAAAAATTGACCAATGGGCACAAATTCATCATTTAATCCGTTTCCATTTGGCGTGAATGCATTGGGTACATAAATCGCATCATTTTCACCTACATAGATATTTCGTCCAATTGTATCGGCGCAACCCCACTGATTCTTTACTTCCAGAGTAACCCAGAAATTTCCTGCAACTGTATATGCATGATAAGGGTTAGATTGATTGTCCGTAAAACCATCCCCGAAATTCCAGAACCATTGCGTAGCTGCTGTTGAATTATCCTGAAAATGAACAATTGGATCATTTAAATCGGTATAAGTTGTAGAAGGAGTGAACGAGGCTGTTGGGTATGGATAAACATCAATCATATTGGACTGAGCAGTTTGAGCTTCACAACCACGATTTGAAGTCACAACTAATTGAATAGAATAGCTTCCGGCTTGATTGTATTGATGTTGTATTGTGTTTCCGTTTGTTATTGATGTTGTTCCGTCTCCAAATATCCATTGGTGTGTCACAATAAATCCAGAATCGACAGTTGCATTATCGGTAAAATCAATTTTAACGCCTTCGCAACCAAAAGTAGGCGAAGCATTGAAGGTTACAAGAGGTAATGGATATACGGTTACATTCCGGGTAACAGAATCAATACATCCTCTGTCAGTTATGACTGTTAGCGTTACAGGATAATGTCCGGCATTTGCATATACAACTGTGTGATTTAATTGATTGGAGGTAGTGTTATTGCCGAAATTCCAATGCCAGCTCACAATGTTGCCAATACTTACGTATGAAGAATCGGTAAATGTATGAGGTTCTCCAACACATGCAGGATAGTTAATGAAGTTTGCATGCGGTAAATGGTAGATAATAATTGTTTTAAATGCAGTATCTGCAACTGAGATAGCTGTTACAATTAATCTCACAATATAGGTTCCGGGTGCTGTATATGAGTGTTGTGGATTTTGTTGTGTTGATGTAGAGCCATCTCCAAAGTCCCAGTTCCATGATTGAATCGAATTTCCGGGCCCAATGTAGGATGTATCTGTAAACGTTACTGCAACATTCTGACATTGACCACTTGCTGTAAATCCTGCGTAGAGAATGGGTGAATAAACCTGAACTTGTTGAATTGCAGTATCACTACAGCCTTTATTGTCTTTGATGATACACCAGACGTTATAAAATCCCGGTAATGTATAGTTATGAGTGGGATTTTGAATAGTACTTGCGGCAGTCGCATCTCCAAAATTCCAGTTCCATTGAGTTACAGGATTTGGATTACCATAGGATAAATCTGAAAACACCATACTTGACGGAAATAGAACTGGCGGTGCATTAAAAAGTGCAGTTGGTGGAGCAAATACCTTAATCTGACGCTGATAAGTCTGAGTGCATCCATGAGAATCTGTGATTTTCAGGGTTACATAATAAGTTCCGGCTGCTGCATATATATGAAAAGGATTGTTTTGATTTGAAAATAATCCATCCCCAAAATCCCATTGACTTGAGAATGTGAGATTATTCCATGCATGTGATTGATTTATGAAAGCAGTTTGGCTACCTAAACATACCGAATCTGCTGTGAAATATACGTAGGGAAGTGTGTCAATTACAACAGGAGATATCACGGTATCAATACACCCTTTTAAATTTGTTACGATAAGTTTTACCTGGTAGATTCCGGGGTTTGCATACGTATGGGCAGGACTGGAGGTATTAGATGTTGCGGATGTATCTCCAAAGCTCCAGAGATATGATGTAATTGCACTTCCGTGAGGAATAGATGTTTGTGAAAATAATGTCTGGCTATTGAAGCAAGTATTGGATACCACAAATTGAGCAACAGGTAATGAATCAATAAATATCTGTTGATTTGAAGTATCAATACATCCAATCTGATTTTTAATAATCAATCGAATCTGATGATTTCCGGCTTGGGTAAACCTAAATTTTGGACTAACAATATTATTTATATTTGTTGCATCAAATTTCCAATTGTTCGAAATAATTGAGAAACCGGAACCATTGGATGTGTTTGTAAAGAGCGTAGAGTCGTTCAAACAGGTTGAACTGATTACAAAGTTTGCATCAGGACGGGGGTGAACAGTAATTTGATTGATCGTATTTCCCGTACAACCCAACGAATCTGTTGCAAACAAACTTACATAATAAGTTCCGGGAATAGCGTAAGCTTGTTTTGGGTTTTGTAATGTTGATTGTACAGCGTTTCCCAAATTCCACTGCCAGTTTGTGATAGGTACAGGGTGAATTGTTTGGTTGGTAAATGAAACCGTATCACTTGCACAATTAGTCGTGGACGTAAATTGTGGTAAAGGTTTTGGATAGATTGTAACGCTCTTTTTAAGTGTATCAGTACAGAGTCCATTGGAAACTATTTGTTTAACCTGATAAACTCCTGGAGTATTGTATGTGTGAGTAATTACAGGTAAATAGGCCGTTGGAGAAAGCATCATTAAAGAATCTCCATCTCCGAAATGCCATTTCCATGAAGTTACACTTGCACTTAAATAAACGGATGAATCACTAAAACTTACAGGGCTTCCCTGGCAGAAGTTTGATATTTTAAAAGCTGCTTTTGGTTTTTGCGGAATAACAACAGGTTTACTGAGGGAATCTTTACACCCATATTGATTCGTGAGAACAAGTGTTACAGGATAGTTCCCAAAAGTTGAGTATGTATGGGTTGGATTATGAATCACAGAATTACTACCATCTCCAAATGTCCAGAAACGGGATGTAATGACAGGAATGTTTAAATTAGTGTCAGCAAAGTTTGTTGGAATTCCCGGACAGGCAGCAGATGATACAAATTGAGGAACAGGTTTTGCTCTTACTGGGAGTACTTTCGTAACAGATTCAGTGCATCCTGCAGTGTCAACGACCTGTAACGTAACAGTATAGTTTCCGGCGTTAGGATATTGATGAGATGGATTGGGTAAAAGAGAAATTCCTCCGTCTCCAAAATCCCAAAGCCAAGCTGACAACGGAGCCGTTGGCGATAATAATGTATCATTGAAATGGGAAGTCATTCCTGAGCAAACAGTGTCCGCAAAAAAGTTGGGTGCAATTGGAGGAGGTACTATCAGCGCTTTTTCAAGAGAATCTTTACATCCATTAGCATTAATAGCCGTAAGTTTAACCATGAATGTGTCTACAACTCCATAGTAATGAGATGGATTTACCTGTGAGCTTGTATTAAAATCACCGAAATTCCAGTTCCAGGTTGTTACGATGGAACCATATTGTAAGGTTTGGTTTGTGAAAGTAAATATCCCTGAATTGCAATTTGTCGAAAAAGAGAAGTTTACATCAGGAAGTGAATCTACCAGAATCGGCTTTGAGATAGAATTTTTACAAAAATTACCATCAGTTACCGTTAAAACAGTATTGAAAATACCAAATATGGGGAAGCTATGAGTTGGATTTTGTTGGGTAGAGGTACCCGTTCCGGCAAAATCCCAATTCCAGGAGGTTAAGGGTGCTCCATTGCTGTAAGATTGACTTACAAATTGAATCTGAGCCCCGTAACATCCTGACGTATTGATGAAGTTAACAACAGGCAATGGTTTTACTAATACCGGGCTTGTTGCAGTGTCGGAACATCCATGTGCGTCTTTTACAATAAGTTGGGGGATGAAATTTGTGGTAAACAGTACATTTGGATAATTAAATACCGGATTTTGAATTGTAGAGCTATTCGTTCCATTCCCAAAATCCCAATTCCAGTTTGTAATTGTACCAAAAGGGCTTGTGGAATTGTCTGTAAAATATACAGTATCTCCTGAGCAAATTGTGTCTCCAATAAATGAAGCGTTTAAGGAAGGATATACATAAACTGGTTTTTGAATGGTATCAAAACAACCATAAGTATCTTTGACAATTAGCCGGGTAGAATAGGTTGTAATTGCAGAGACGGGAGGATATGTATATGATGGGTTTTGCAAAGCAGAGATACCGCTTCCATTTCCAAAATTCCAATTCCAGTTTGTGATTGCAGCTAATCCAGAAGATGTATTTGTAAAGTTTGTTGCAAAACCAGGGCATGCTGTATCGTTTGTGAAATTTGCAATAGGCTGAGGATGTATATTTATAGTTTTGAGTGTGTCGGAGCTGCATCCGTTTATATCAGTAATATGTAGGTTCACATTGTATTGCAATATTCCGGATACATAGTCGTAGGCATGGATTGGGCTTTGTTGATTTGAAACAGGTGTTCCGTCTCCAAAGTTCCATGCCCAGGTTTGAATTGGTGAAGATCCGTTAAAAATACCTGTAAAATGAGTTGGAAGCCCAATACATGCTGTGTCAGCAATGAAATCAGGTTTGGGAAGTTTGTTTACCAAAACATTTTTTGTGGTATCATTTGAGCAACCTTTCGCATTGGTAATCTGTAAAATGACTTGATATGTGTTATACATCAGGTATTTGTGCGCCGGATTTTGAATGATTGATGTATTTCCGTCTCCAAAACTCCAATTGTAATTTGTAATAGGATAGCCTCCATTTGTTGAGGTGCTGGTAAATTGGGTTGAATCTCCAAAACAAACCGTGAGCGCAGTAAAATTAGGCTTAGGTAATGAGTCAACCCAAACAGTATAAAGAATAGTGTCTTTGCAACTATTGGTGTCTGAAATGATTAGCTGTGTTTGGAAAAGTCCCTCACCAGTGTAAGTATGATTCGGATTTTGTTGAGAGGAAACTCCTCCATCCCCAAATATCCAATTCCATGTGTTAATTGTAGCCAAAGCTGGTTGGGAAAGATCATTTAAATGAGTGATATCCCCGTAACAAACTGTATCGGAAGTAAAATGTGCAGTTGGTCGTGGATATATAGTTACCGGATGCATAATACTATCAATACTTCCGTTTATATCTTTTACAATTAACCAGGCCTGATATGTGCCAGCATTACTGTAAATGTGGTTTGGATTAGCTTGTGTTGAGGAGGCATTGTCTCCGAATTTCCAGGTTTGGAGAATGATTGCTCCACCCGGACTTACACTTTGATTATTAAAATGAGTTGTATCTCCAAGACAACCATTTTGAACAGTAAACTGAGGCTGAGGCAATGGGTAAACAATCACTGTTTTCACAACTGTATCAATACATCCGAAAATATTACTTACGATCAAAGTTGTTGAATAGTTTCCTGAACCTGAATATAAATGGGTTGGGTTTTGTTGAGAAGAAAGTCCTCCATCTCCAAAACTCCAATTCCAATTTGTTGCAGAATTTAGAGGTAATGTTTGATCTGTAAATTGCGATGTGACTCCGAAACTTACGGGAGAAGCCGAAAAATTTGCTACCGGTTTTTGCCAAACAACAATTTGTTGGGTAATGGAATCAGAACATCCAAGCAGGTTTGTTACTTTAAGCGTGACAGTAAATACTCCAGAAGAAGCATAGAGATGTTGTGGATTTTCCAATGTACTTGTTTGTCCATCGCCAAATTTCCAGAAATAATTGGTATTTGTACTTCCGTGGCTAATAGATGTGTTGAAGAAAGATGTGGCAAATTCCTGGCACACGGTGTCAAATATAAAGTGTGGTTCTGGTAGTGAATCAAAAACAAAGTTTTTTTGGATTGAGTCTTTACATCCATGTATGTCTGTTACCTTCAGTGTAATAAGGTATGTCGCAACCGTATTATAAACATGTTGAGGATTTTGAGACAGGTCTGTCGTATTGTCGCCAAAATCCCAATTCCAGTTTGTAATTGCACCTCCAATAGTTTGCGATGTATCTGTAAACTGAGTATTGTTTCCCAAACAGGACGGATTTATGATAAACCCAGCGGCTGGATTGGAATAAACCTTAGACTGAATAATTGTATCGTTTATGCATCCTTTAGAATCAGTAACAGTTAGATGAACAGGGTGTGTTCCTGA
The DNA here is from genome assembly GCA_963667975.1 of Bacteroidales bacterium. Lineage (GTDB taxonomy): Bacteria > Bacteroidota > Bacteroidia > Bacteroidales. The sequence goes on along the minus strand of OY764079.1, from coordinate 292,432 downwards.
GTTTGAAAACAGATATGTAGGATTTTGCAAAGATGATGTTCCTGTGCCAAAATTCCAGGTCCAACCAGTAATAGTTCCGGGATTAGCCACCGAGGCATCCGTAAAATAGGAACTGTCACCGAAGCAGGGCGTGTTTACTGTAAATTTTGCAGTAGGCAATGTGTCAACCCGAATGATTTTTATTGTTGAATCGCTGCATCCAAAATAATTTGTTATTTTAAGCGTAACCTGATATATACCAGCTTGTAAGTATGTGTGTTGTGGATTTTGCAGTATAGAAGTTGCCCCGTCTCCAAAACTCCACTTCCAGTTAGAAACAACAATTCCTGAATCTAAAGATAAATCATGAAATGAAGTTGCTAATCCCTTACAAACAGTATCAAAAGAGAAGAAAGCAGAAGGATGTTTAGGTATAAACACATTTCGTATGCTGTCATTTTTGCAACCGTGTATATCCGTAACATTTAGCTTTACTGGATATAGTCCTGAATTTTGATACAGATAGTCAGGGTTCTGAAGAACAGAACTACCAATACCATCTCCAAAATTCCAATTCCAGTTATTTATGGCGAATGCTGAAGCTGTTTGCTGAAATGTAAAATGAGAGGAGATTCCCTGACAAGCAGTGTCGAATGTAAATGCAGCAACTGGTAACGGATATACTACCGTCTGAATGGATGTGTCATTTTTACATCCATTATTATCAGTAATTTCAAGGTTTACAGAATTATTACCCGAATTGGAGAAGCTAAAAACAGGATGCTGAATATTAGCACTATTACCACCTCCGAAATTCCAATTCCATTGAACGATAGACGCTCCTGTTCCTTGAGATAAATCGGTAAAATGTGTGGAATCGCTCAGGCAGACAGATGTTGATGTAAACTTAGGTTTGGGTAATGGCTTAAGTGTAATTTGTCGATATACAGTGTCTTTGCATCCGTTAACATTTGTAATTATTAAACGAACATTGTAATTGGTTAGGGTTGAATATATCACATTTGTAGAAGCACCACTTCCAGACGTGTTATTTCCAAAATTCCACTCCCATTGTCCAATAGGGACGCCATTTGTGTTACTTGAATCGAGGAAATGAGAAGGCATTCCGAAGCAGGCTGTATCAAAACTAAACCAAGCATCAGGAACAGGTCCTAAGTATATGTTTTTTGTGGTATCATCTTTACATCCATTGATGTCTTTTATAGAAAGATTTACGGCATAAGTTCCTGTGCCTGAATATAAGTGAGCGGGATTTTGAAGAGTGGAAGTAGTATTGTCTCCAAAACTCCATACATAATTCGTAATTGTACCTCCTTGTGCAATACTGTTATTCGTAAACAAACGTTGATAACCGATGCAAACAGTATCAGTATAAAATGATGCAATAGGTAATGAATTTATTTTTAATTGAATAGTAGTGTCTTTTTTACAACCTCTGGAATTAAATACAGTAAGAATAACATTATATATTCCGGGGTTATTGTAAATGTGGGTTGGGCTTTGTAAGGTAGAGGTATTCCCGTCTCCAAAAATCCATTGGTAACTCAAAACAGAGTCAGAATTTGGGAGGCTTAGATTTGTAAAAACGGTTGTATCAAGATGACATTTCCCAGCATAAGAGAAGTTTACAAAAGGTAATGAATCGACAATAACTTGCATCAGGGTATCATCAATGCATCCTAGTGAACCTGTAACGGAGAGTTTGACGTTATAGACTCCTGGCTCGGAATATTTATGTTTAGGGTTTGTTTGTATAGAGGTAGTCGCATCTCCAAAATTCCAAAGACGTGAAATAATTGTACCTCCTGGAGCTGTTGATAAATCAGCAAAATAGGTTGAGTCTCCATAGCAAACTCTTGTTGCAGTATAATTTGCTTTTGTTTCAACTACCACAACTCTGAGAGTATCCGTTGTAGAGCCGCAACCGGGTTGTCCTGTTGAGGTAGGAGAGTTGTTTTCTGCTCTGAGAACTACAATAAATGTTCCGGTTGTGTCAAATACATGTACGATATTAGGTACAGGATTGCTTAAAGGAGCTAAAACAGGAACCAGTGGAGTGCCATCTCCAAAGTCCCATGTAAATAATGTCCGGGGATTAGAGGCACATAAATTGGGTATAGAATGATTTCTAAACGTTATAGGTGAATGAACACATACCGTGTCTTTTTGCAAATCAAAATTTGCCTGAGGAGGATTAAATACCGTAATAGGACCGTAACTTTTAAATGGATTTCCACACACGCTTTTTGTAGTAAGCACAATATTATGAGGGGTTTGTGTTCCGTTCAAGCAAGTTGATGTTACATACGTATGGTGTAAAGTGTCTCCGGCAGGAGTACCCAGAGGGAGTGTATCGATCACTCCATCACCCCAGTCAATAAATGTTAACGTATTTGGGGTAACTCCTTGTGTATTATTAACTGTTGCAATTTCAAAAGGAACACAACCTGCTGAATATGGTAATGAACTGAAATCAGGCAGGGGAATGGTTATTATTTTAAAAGTATCACGGTAGATATTTGCACACCCGTTTATTCCGTTTGCTTTAATTTTGATAGGGTAATTTCCAATTGTATTGTAAATATGTGTTGCCGCATTAAACGGATCAAAAGGCGTTGGCGCAGGAACATAGCCATTCCCATCACCCCAGTCAATTTGATAACTACTTATCTGAGCGGAGTTAGATAAATTATAGATTCTTGCGGTATCACTGGATGTACCTGATACACTGGCACAACGTTGGAAATTTCCGGTCTCGAAATAATCTGTAGAAGGTTGTTGCAATAATGTAACGGGCTTTTCAATAGAGTCTTTACATCCATAAATATCAATAACTACCAGTTTTACAACATTAACCTGGTACCCGGTTCCAAATGCATTTTTAAATGGATGAAGCGGGTTTTGAGAAGTACCGCCAACTCCTTCCATAGCGGATGGATTATCACGGTAATACCATTTGTAAATTAAACCGGTACCGGTAGATGAATTATAAAAATGAACATTGTTTGCAGCACAGCCACTGTCAGGCGAAAATGTAAACTGGGCATCAGGTGCAGGAACTACTTTAACACTATCCTGATAAATATCATTACAACCTGAAGAATGATAAACAGTTAGTGTAACAAGATAAGTTCCGGTAGAAGCGTATATATGTGAAGGACTTGAAATAGCCGAAGTGTTCCCGTCTCCAAAATTCCAGTTTGTTGACGTAATTGAACCGGAAAATATAGCTGTCTGATTTGTAAAGTTAACTTGATTGGTATTGCAAATTCTTGTCCATGAAAAGTGGGCATTCAGTGTATCAACAGGGCAAGAAAATGATTTTAGTCCGAATAGCATTAGGACTATTAGGCATATATAAAACCTAATACCAATCCTAAAATAGGTAGCACAAGTCATAGCAGTAAAAATAGGTAACAACATTAAGCCTAACAAAGATAAAGTATATGAGCCTTGTTTGTGTTAATAAAATATTAAACAGTTAATGTTTTCCATTATTAAGAGCTCTGTAAATCAATAAATAATCATTAGTTTACAAGATTCACCGTCGTTTTGTATGAAATTATAAACTATCTCTCTGCTGTTCGCACATCCATGGCATCGCGTAAGCCATTTCCAATTAACATAAAAGCAAGAACAACCAACATAATTGCAACGCCCGGTAAGATAGCCAGATATGCATAATCCAAAATTATGTAACCATAATTTTCACGAATCATGATACCCCATGAAGGCATAGGGGGCTGAACACCAATTCCTAAAAAGCTTAGTCCGGCCTCCAGCAAAACTGCTGATGAAAAGTTAGCAGCAGAAATTACAATTACCGGGCCGATTACATTTGGTAAAATATGTTTGAAGATAATCCTGAAATTTGAAAAGCCCAATGCTCGTGCAGCTTCCACATATTCTTTTTCACGAATACTTAGTATCTGACCGCGAACTACACGTGCAACTTCAACCCACATGGTTAAACCAACTGCTATAAAAACCTGCCAGAAACCTTTTCCTAAAGCAAATGTAATAGCTATTACAAGTAAAAGTGTTGGTATCGACCATATTACACTAAAAAACCATACGATAAAATCATCAAGTTTTCCACCAAAATAGCCTGCAATTGCACCCAGAAAAATTCCGATTACCAGAGAAATTAAAACAGAAATAAATCCAACAGATAAGCTTACGCGACTACCAATCATGAGTTGGCTTAATACATCCCGGCCATATCTGTCAGTTCCTAATAAATACGTTTTTCTAACCAGATTGTTTTGAAGAATATCTTTCTTAATATCTTGTAACGATGAGGATTGTTGTTCATTGTTTATTGTTGTAAATCGTACCGAGTCGAGCGTGTATTGGGGCGAAGTTTGTTGTTTTAGCGCATAAGCAACATCCACTAATGAGATGTAAGTGATTCTGCCATTGTTTGGTGAACTTCCTGTATATTCTTCAATTTTAAGATCATGCCCCACAAAATACCATTTGTAAACTGGAATAATTTGGTATAGATTTTTTTTACCATACACCATTTTCTGAATAAAATTCCCCGACTTTTCCATCTCATTTTTTTTAATGCGAAGGATGGTTGCTTTAAATCCAGGCTTCTTGGTTGTAAACTCCAAAATCTGCTCGTTAGCATAAGGTGTTTGATCAGGTGTAATCAAATAACCTAAAATGGAGATTAACGAAAGTAGTCCGATAAAATAAAGTGAGCCCATTGCCAGATGATTTCGTTTGAAACGTTTCCATGCAATGGCTCCAAGTGAGCTGTTTTCTTTCTTTTTAAAGAGGGTTAGATACATTCGCTTCGGTTTCTGTGTTTCATTGATTTAATAGCTTTTGTCGCCACCAAATAATCCACCAAGTAAATTACCGCCAATTCCTCCTATCCCTGAGCTTTGTTCGCGATTACTACCCCAGCTTCCGGCTTGTGTAATACGGTCGGCCAATCGCGCAAAGGGTAAACTTTGCAGGTAAACAATTCCGGGACCAGTTAATTTAGCCAGAAAAAGACCTTCTCCGCCAAACAATGCATTTCGAAAACCTCCTACAAACTGAATATCATAATCTATTGATTGCTCAAATCCTACGAGGCATCCGGTATCTACGCGAAGAGATTCTCCTACGGCGAGTTCTTTGCGGATAACAGTTCCGCCAGCATGTACAAAAGCGAGACCATCACCACTAAGGCGTTGAAGAATAAATCCTTCACCACCAAAAAAACCTGCACCAAGCTTGCGGGTAAATGCAATATCAATATCAATTCCTGCAGCAGCACATAGAAACGAATCTTTTTGGCAAAGGAAAGTTCTGCCAAATTTATTCAGATCGATGGGAACAACCTTGCCCGGATAAGGTGCTGCAAAAGCAACTTTTTGACGCAGATGACCTGTATTCAGGAATGTGCTGATGAAAAAGCTGTCCCCTGTTAGCATTCTTTTGAATCCGGCAAAAATTCCTCCTCCGGTTGATGTTTGCATTTCAATACCGTTTTCCATATAAAGCATTGCACCTACTTCAGCGCGTACACCTTCTGATAAATCAAGTTCAATTTCAACGATTTGCATATCATTTCCGATGATAGTGTAATCAATTACATCTGCCATAGCTTCTGTTTTTTAGAGATCGTTCGTGTTTATTATATTTTTATTGATGTCAAAATTCTTATTGGCATTAACTTTGCTCAGCAAATCTATTAAGAACCAATTAAAATTCCTATACAATTTTACGTTGTTTATATTTAATGACTGTCATTATGAAAAGAATTTCGGTATTTACTATTTTTATTATTCTGACATTGAGTGTTTTGGCTCAGAGTAAAATAGCTGATAAAGCTCAGATTCAGCAGTTTTTTAAATCAAAAACCTATATTGTCCTAGAAGCAAATCTTTTTATGCTATATAACCCAGCCATTAAAGATCAGGTTGGAAAGCACTGGAAAATTACTCCTTTTGAGGTTATTACGCAAAAAGAATTTGAGAGACTGAAACGCGATCCGCTTAGCTCGTTCCTGTTTTTATCAACTGCCAGAATGAGTCAGGAAAAGAATATGTTTAATACGATTGCAGGTTGGTTTTCTGGTGGAAAAGATGAATCTTCTTATCTTATTTTGAATTTAGTGATGGGCGTGAAATCCGGTAAGCTGAATGATATGCCTGATTTAGGATCAGTACCGCTCGCGATGGAAGGAGCAGGAGAAGAGTTCTATCTGTTTAAAATTGGAGGAGTTTTGAAGATGATGCAGCAAATTGTTTTGAAGCTTAAAGAAAATCCTGAGCCGGACATGAAAAAAATGGCTCTTGAGAATCTACCCAAAATAAAAACAATGGACCTCTGGGTAATCAAAAGCCAACTTACTCCATCTCTTCAATCCGAAACGGCTTTTAAAAAACTCTATCCATATTCGTTTAAATTTGTAACGGCAGATGAAATTGAAGAAGCTGTAAATCAATCAAAAAATATTATATTTCTTCATAAAATTGGACCGGAAGAAGCAGAAATTACAGAAGAGGCTTTTTGTACAAAATTTATCCTTTCGGCTGCTGATGGTCAGTTGCTTTGGGTTAGCCGACACAAAGTCAGTAAGAAAAAACCGGATGCCATGCTTGAGGAAGATTTGAGAGAGATGATTAAGTAATATCAGCTTATCTCTTCCGTAGATATTTTCTAAATTTCTGTACCTTTGCAAATTATAAATCATATACATATATGTCTGACGACAAAAAAATTATTTTTTCGATGGTGGGTGTGGGTAAAATTTACCCTCCCAGTAAACAAGTTTTGAAGAATATTTATCTTTCGTTTTATTACGGTGCTAAAATTGGAATTATTGGTTTGAATGGTTCTGGGAAGTCATCGCTTTTGAAAATTATTGCTGGTGAAGATAAATCGTTTAATGGTGAAGTTGTTTTTTCTTCTGGATACTCAGTGGGTTATCTTCCTCAGGAACCTGTTCTGGACGATTCTAAAACGGTAAAAGAAGTTGTAGAAGAGGCAGTTCAGGAGGTTGTAAACCTGATGAAGGAATATGAAGAAATTAACAATAAGTTTGCTGAGCCTATGAGCGACGAAGAGATGAATGCGTTCATCGAACGTCAGGGTGTCGTAATGGAATTACTTGATCACCATAATGCGTGGGAGCTTGATAATAAACTTGAACGCGCGATGGATGCATTACGTTGTCCGGAAGGGGATTCCCTTGTTGCGAATCTTTCCGGAGGCGAGCGTCGTCGTGTGGCGTTGTGTCGTTTATTACTTCAGGAACCGGATATTCTGTTACTCGATGAACCTACAAATCATCTTGATGCTGAATCTATAGAATGGTTAGAACTTCACTTACAACAATATAAAGGGACGGTAATTGCTGTAACGCATGACCGCTACTTCCTCGATAATGTTGCTGGTTGGATACTTGAACTTGACCGTGGTGAAGGTATTCCCTGGAAAGGGAATTACTCTTCATGGCTCGATCAAAAGACTCAGCGTATGCAAATGGAAGAGAAAACTGAATCGAAGCGCCGGAAAACGCTTGAACGCGAACTGGAATGGGTTCGTATGGCTCCAACGGCACGTCATGCAAAAGGAAAAGCTCGCTTGAATGCGTATGAACGCATGATGGATGAGGATGTAAAACAAAAAGAAGAACGTCTGGAAATTTTCATCCCGAACGGACCTCGTTTGGGTACAAATGTGATTGAGGCAGTGAATGTTTCAAAATCGTATGGTGATCGTATTCTGTTTGAAGATCTGAATTTCATGTTGCCACCTGCGGGTATTGTCGGAATTATTGGCCCGAATGGTGCCGGTAAAACTACCTTGTTCCGCTTGATTATGGGACTTGAACAGCCTGATAATGGTGAGTTTAAAGTGGGAGAAACTGTAAGAGTGGGTTATATTGATCAGCAACACACTGAAATTGACCCTGAGAAGAATGTTTGGGAGGTGATTTCGGAGGGTAACGAGCAGATACAAATGGGTGGAAGACTGATTAATTCACGTGCTTACGTTTCCCGTTTTAATTTCAGTGGCGTTGATCAAGGTAAAAAATCCGGAGTTTTATCGGGCGGAGAACGCAACCGATTACATTTGGCATTAACACTCAAATCAGAAGCGAATGTATTGCTCCTCGATGAGCCAACCAATGATATTGATGTAAATACCCTGCGTGCACTGGAAGAAGGTTTGGAAAACTTTGCCGGATGTGCTGTTATTATTTCACATGACCGTTGGTTTCTTGATCGTGTAGCTACGCATATTCTTGCTTTTGAAGGAAATTCACAGGTCTATTTCTTCGAGGGAAGCTATTCCGAGTATGAAGAAAATAAGCGTAAACGCTTGGGTGATGAAGGTCCGAAACGTATCCGTTATAAAAAACTGGTAAAGTAGTTTTTACATAAGATAAAGCAAAGAGTCGGAAACATTTATTCTCCGACTCTTTGCTTTATAAATACACAGGATTTTGTACCTTCATAGCATAAAATCCTGCGAATTATAATTGAGAATTGTCTTTCAAAATTCAGCTGAATTTATTTAACAAGGGTTACGATCCCTTTTTTCTCAATAGTTTTGCCGCTTCCGGCAAATGTTATTCGCATATAATATACATAAACACCGGATTGAACCATCTCGTTTTTATAGGTTCCATCCCAACCTTCGTCAAAATTAGTTGTTTCGAAAATCATCTGCCCCCAACGGTTATAAATTGCCATGTAATAATCAGTATAAGCAGTAATATTTCCAACTGGTTTAAAGATTTTATTAACTCCGGCAGGAATAAAAGCATTGGGAATATAAAGTGTATTGCAATTCTCAATATTTACCATAATGCTATCACTCTCTATACAATTATTCACATTTACATTAACCCAATATAAGCCGGAATTATAGACCATAAAAACTGCATTTTTTGATCCATCCTGCCAATAATAGGTTGCATTGGGAGTTGTAGCATTCAATAAAACCGGAGTGCCTTCACAAATACTTGTGTCATTTCCCAGATTCACGTATGGATATTGATTAACTGTAAGATTGCAAATTATTATACTGTCGCATCCATATGTAGAAGAAAGAGTATCGGAATAAATTCCGGAACTATTAATAATTTGATTTCCAAACTGATAATTTTCCCCTTGGCATATGGAAGGATTTATAGTTGTTATCTTTATCGGATTTACCGTTAAATATGTAATAACAATACTATCACAACCTACATTTGAAATTAAAGTATCTTTATAAGTCCCAGAATTCAGATAATAATGGTTGCCAACAAAAAATGTATCACCTTGGCAAATTGTAGAATTTAAGGTATCAAAAGAAATAGGTTTCGTATATACAACAATGCTATCGCAAGCAGAAGTATCGCATTGGCTTTCCCAACGAGCATAATATGTTGTGGTTTGAGAGGGAGAAACTATCGTTAACGGACTATTGATCCCAATCATATTTAGACCGCATCCTCCTGAAAACCATCGCAAAGTATCTCCAATTCCGCCAATAGCTGTTAATGTTATATTCCCATTGTCATTAGAACAAAAGTTATTTCGGTCAGTATGTACGGCCGTTGGTTTTAACGTATTGCACGGACTTATTTTGAGAATAAAGCTATCATCTTCTCCATTCCATGAATTATCATAATAAGCTCCGTTGCCGTAATCTACAGTATAGCTGTTTGCACCATTCCATTCTCCGATAAAATAAACTGCATTTTGATTATCAACAGTAATGGCGGTACCCCAGTCGTTTCCGAATTCTCCATAATATGTTGCCCATTGTCTTACACCCTGATTGTTGAATTTCAAAATATAATTATCAATAATACCTGCAAGATTGGGTTGCCAGTATTCATTTTGCAATTGTTGTGTCGGGAAATTTGATGACATTGTCCCTCCTGTAACATAAAGATTATCTTGTAGATCAATATTTGAACTTACTTTCATTGAGCCTTCATTATTGCTGCCTCCATAATAAGTTGCCCACAATCTGACTCCTTGGTTGTTGAATTTCAGAATAAACAAATCAAAATCACCGGCATTAGCGGGTTGATTATACGCCCCGGTAAGTGCTTGTGTAGGAAAATTAGCCGAAAATGTTCTTCCGGTAACAAAAATATTATTTTGACTGTCGGCAACAACGGAATTGGCATTGTCGCCGGGATCTCCTCCATAATAGGTCGCCCACTGTCGTACTCCCTGAGGGTTAAACTTTACGATAAAGGCATTAGTGTTTCCTGCATTACTAGCTTGCCAATAAGCTCCCGGCATTTGTTGTGTAGGAAAATTCTGCGAGAAAGTTCCTCCAACAAAGTACAAATTATTTAAATGATCAACACAAACAGAATAGCCTATATCGTAATCATCCCCGCCATAATACGTTGCCCATTGCCTTACTCCTTGATTTGAAAATTTCAGAATAAATGAATCAAAATCGCCGCCAGAACTTGCCTGCCAATATGCATTTGCGAGCTGCAAGACTGGTAAATTACTTGAATTGCTGTAGCCGGTAATATAAATTTGATTCAGACTGTTGCAGGTAATAGAACTGAGAAATTCATTAGAGGTCCCTCCATAATACGTTGCCCATAACCTTACACCTTGGGAATTAAACTTTAAAATACAACCATCGGATGCACCTCCAAAACTTTGCTGATTATATGCATTTATAGCACTTTGAGTAGGAAAGTTCGATGAATAAGAATATCCTATAACAAGTAAATTATTTTGATTATCGACCACGGCATCGCTGGCTATATCAATCTGTCCTCCACCGTAAAAAGTTGCCCAAAGTCTTACTCCTTGATTGTTAAACTTAATAATTGTTATATCATTTGAAGCAACTATACTGCTTTGCCAGAAAGCAGCGTTCATATACAGGGTAGGAAAATCAGAAGATGTGGCATAACCTACAACATAAATATTATCCAGGCTATCCGTGCAGATTGAAGTAAAACCATCATAGCTGGTGCTCCCTCCGTAATATGTTGCCCATATCAACGGATCTATAACTAAAGTCTTGGTTTTGTCATAGTCAGCAATTTCAAATGAAATTACCGATTCTTTATCTATCACAAATTTACTTTGTATATTATGACTGATGTCTGATACATACGACAAAAGATTCCCTTCTTCAATAGTACCTGCAATGGTCTTGATTTTCAGCTTGGTATCATTATCAGTCAGAATCGTTCTTTTAACATTTACATATTTTATCTTAATATCCTTATAATCAGCTTTGGGATGTACTATAAAATCATATTTCAATGGATGTTTTTTGGAGTTTGGATTGGTGTAAATTACCCAATCAATTCCTTTGTAGATATTTTTAATGGTTATTTTCCCATAGCCTTTTACATTATAAATGCCGTTGGGGCAATGGGCATAAAAGTAATTGTAATATCCCTGTCTGCTTTCTTCTTCCTTGAGAATGTTTGTTTTGTCAATATTCGCACCTTCCAGATTCATATCCATGCGGTAGTAAGAAACCTTTCTGTTTTCTTCTTCCTCTTTTTCAAAATCCTTAAAATTTTTAGTACTGGACTTGTTTTTCCTTTCTTCAAACTCCTCTTCTTCATTTTCATTAAACTTTACAAAAACATAGCTTAATCCTTTGTTAGTAATATAGATATTGCAATTCCCATAGGAAGCTTTAAACAAAACTTCATCGGCAGCTTTTCTGTTAGTTTTTGTTAGCTGTCCTTTGTTTTCGATGAACTCAATAGGTTGATTTTTAAGAAATTCAACAGCGTTCACTTCTGCGATTTTATTTCCTTTGTTTTTACTATTGGCATATAAAAAAGAAGAAGTAATAAAGCATAAAAGAAGTACAGTGATTATCTTATTCATATAAAATCAGGGGGTTAAAATGTATTTATAATTAACACTGTTCATTTGTGTCAAATGATTATAATTGATTCAATAAATCACGAAGTACAATAGTATACTTTTTTAATAAGCTATAATGTGCTAAACAAGAGAAGGATATCAAAAATACAAAATTAATTACATACAAACCGATAACGAGACTTTTTTATTTAAAAACCAATATGTAATTAAAAACTGTTTTCTGTTTTCGATTATCTGAAACTGGGTTGGTAGTTCTGATTAATCCCGAAATCGGGACTCTAACCAAGAGAGCTAATGGGGCAGGAATATCGTTTTCCCAAACCAAGGTTTCAATAAAGGTTTTTGATTTTTGTTTTTCGATAAATTTTTCGATTTTCAAATCAACCCCCCAGTTTCCTTTAACTTCAAATAAAGCGACTATTCTCCATGGGCGATGTTTTGAAGTGTATGTTGTCCTTTCAGAAGTGTTGTGTTCCAATAGCCTTTGTTCTGGATGTTTGGTTACTCCAACATAATGTTTGTCGGAATTAGCATTGTAAAAAATATAGGTGGAAATACATTGAGCCGAATGTATAATGTAAAAATAGAATTAACGTATAGAAACGAAAAAGGTCGTCATTTGACGACCTTTTGCTCCCCCTCTAGGACTTGAACCTAGGACCCTCTGATTAACAGTCAGTTTTTCCTTGATTTTTGGATAAAAATGTGTATGATTCTCAAACAGTTATGTTTTTAACATACTGACTTTGAAGAGATGTTTTTTACACTATTTTTACACCAAATGTCAACAATTAAAACAATTCTGTATGTTCAGAAAACGCTTAAAAACCAGCAACATCCGGTAATGTTGTATTTATACGAGGACAAAGTTTATCGTATTTCCCTAGGATATTCCTGTACACCGAAAGAATGGGATGAAACACAAGGCAGATTTCGTAAAAATGTAGATAATTACAAGGTTAAGAACCTGAACCTTCGCAAGTTTGAATTAAAAGCAAGTGAGATATGCGATAATTTTGTAAGAGAAGGAAAGCGATTTGATTTTGTGGATTTCAAAAATAAGTTTTTCGGTGTTCGGACAGCAGAAAAGACGTTCTATGAATTCTTTGAAGATATGATTAAAGAAAAGAAATCATTGGGAAAGATAGGTACAATGATGGCTTACAAGGATGCTTATAGTACCCTTAAAAAGTACAAAGGAGGGAATGTAAAATTTACCGAGGTCAACTATGCCTTTTTAAAAGGACTTGAAACATTCCTTTTTCAGAAGGGATGTACGGGCGGTGGTATTGGTGCACGTTTCCGCTCAATTAAGGCAGTATTTTATGAAGGAATCCGCAGAGGATTAGCAAAGAAAGAGTTAAATCCTTTCAGTACAACAATGAATAAAGACGGGTATAGTCTTTCAAAGCTCAAAAGTGAAAAGAATCCCAGATCGTTGAGTGTTGAAGATTTAAAGAGAATCAAAAACTTTGATTATTCTCAATACCCCGAATTAAAGAAGTCCTATTTATACTGGATGTTTAGTTTTCGGATGTTTGGGATGAACTTTATAGATATATGCACCCTCACGAAAGAGAATTACCAGAATGGGAGGATAATGTACCACAGACAAAAGACCTCAAAACCATTCAATTTAAAAGTACCAGCCGAGGCAGAAAGCATAATAAACTATTTTGCTTCAGAGAGTGAATACCTTTTCCCGATATACAACGAAAATATTCATAAAACTCCTCAGCAAAAGAAAGATAGGACAATGAAAGTTTTGAAACGCACAAATAAAGATATCAAAAAAATTGCGAATATACTGGGAATCGAAACTCATCTTACCTTTTACGTAGCCCGCCATTCATCAGCAACTACATTAAAGCGTAACGGAATATCAACCGATATTATATCGGAGGCTTTGGGTCATTCAAACACTCAGATAACCCAGTGGTATTTGAAACAGTTTGATAACGCCGTTTTGGACGAGGCAATGGCAAGATTGTAATTCTATTGTAAAGGCTTTGAAAATACACATTGTAAGTTTGAAAGCGATTTACAATCATCTTTCAAAGTTTCACGGGAAAATCGGCTTGAAAAAGGAACTTTGAAAGACGTATGTTTTTGAACCTGATTTTGAAAAGAACTATTCAAAAGAGATTCAAAACCTTCAAAGTAATTTACAAAAACCAGTGGGAACAGAGCAGGCAAAAGGGTTTTGAACATTGAAAGAGGATTTTCAAACCTTACAAAAGAATTACAATATTGTTTCTCAGCAAAAAGAGGATATAAGTAAATACAATTTAGCCTTGCAAGACCAAGTACCCAAATACAGTTTACTTTTGAAAGATGAAAAGAAAGAAATTCTCAATAAATATGATTGATTACAAAAGCAGTACAACGAGACAATTCATAAACATGGAAAAGAAATGATTAGATCAGCAAAGGCTTTTTACTTATTGCTTTGAATAGCTATTTTACTGTTTATCATTCTGATTTTTTGAGTGTTTTGCATGAAAAGGAATCTTTCTTGGTCTATGTGAAAGACATAAAGATATCTTTCTTCCCCTTTGCTAATTTCTTTGCTGGATGTGATAGTAATAACAAAAGATTGGATTTGTATTGTGCAAAAAGTTATTTTCTACACAACTTCGATTATTCTCCACTCATGGCTTTTCTGCTGTCTGGAGAGGCGGAAGCCTGAGGGCGTAACCGATTGTCCAAGAATAACTTTTGTTAGTTTAACGGCGGTAAACCACTTTAGAAATTGATTTCTTCTTTCATGTTGAAGGATGAAGAAATAATTCTTTTGTGTAGTTAAAGTATTTTAATAAATTTGCATATTATGTAAATCAGAACGAAAACAATGATAACTAATAACCTCAAAGCGATATTTGCAGAAAAACAAGCAACCAACAAATGACTCTGTGAAAAGATGGATTTAAGTACTGCAACAATTTCACGTTGGTGTACAAACAAAACGCAGCCTTTGGTTAAAATAATAAAAATCCCAAAAATAAGTGTGAAAGAGTTTTTAATAGAAATAAAAAAATAATATAATTACTTAAAGAATAAGCATTATGGGAGGACAAGCAAGTTTGAGGGGCTATTTAGTCCAAACAATCATAGCCATCTTGGAATCTTTAGATAAAGATGATTGGAAATCTGTTTGCATAGAGCCAAATGATGAACATGAAAAAGTTGATATAAAATGGATATACGAAGATGATACTAAGTCTGTTTATCAAGTGAAATCATCTCAAAATCCATTTTCGCTTGGTGATGCAAAAAAATGGACTCAAGAATTGAAGTCATCAACCACAGATGCTAAATCTTATACTCTTTTCCTTATAGGAAGGTTGTCTGATAATTTATATAATAAATTGTCACATATCGATATAGAAATTCTGCATAAAGATTTAAACATAGATTCTTTAATAGCAGAGACGTTTGTCTTAGTGGAAAAATTCTACTCACAAAGGGGTAAAGAGAAAATAACATATGAAGTTCGGGAAATCTTAACAAATTCTCTAATTGTAGAGTTTTATAAAAGTTCAATTGTTGGTAAAGTTATTGCAAGAGATAAATTTGACTCTCTATTATTAAAGCAAATTAGTGATGTTGAGAAACTGGCTTTAAAAAATCCATTTGCACAATTCATGCCAGCTCAGGTATTGCCTGCAACTCAGAGTAAAAGTCATGAAGTAGTACAGAATATTCTAAAACTTATAGGATGGGATAATTTGGATGAACCACAACCAATTACTGAAATAGATGAGGAAACTGGGGAAGAACTGTATTATAATGTTGATTTTTACCAAAAATGGGAAAGTAAACTGAAAGACAATGCTGATGATAATATTTATGTTTCAGCATTTGTGGATGGCCAATACCCAAGCAATGCTAAAAAACAAATGCAGGAATACCTTATCAATGCGAATAAACATATAGAATCATATAAAAATAAAGGAATTGTATCTATAAAAGATCAATCTATTTTTTGTATTCTATTTTGGCTGTCTTTAAATAATCAAGAAGTTAATGAAGACTATAATGATTCTTTAAGAAAGATAATCAAAACTAATGATTTAGACAGTAGTGTAACCTATTTCATAATGGATAATGCAAGAACAAATTTTCTTGTGAGTTCCATAATTGCAGCAAAAAACTTCAACGATCTACCTGTTAAGTTTCTATATCCAATAACAGAAGAGAATTCAAGTCCTAAAAAAATAGGGAGAAGAGGATATCGTTTGCCTCCACAATATATAAATTCTTCTGTTTTGCCCATAATAAAAGAAAGTGATGAGAAAATAAGTATTCTGTTGTTTTGTAATGACACTTATTCTTCTGAGAATTTGAAAAAGATTATTTGGCTTATTGTAAAATTAACGAGTGGTTTTGGGAACGAATATATTATTTTCTTTCCTGACTATAAGGATGAATTTAAAAATGAAGTTAACACTGTAATTTCAAGCTTTAATGATGAACTATTATCGAAGAAGACTTCGGTAAGATCCATGTTAGTTATTAATTATACTGATATAGGAAGCTTGCCTCAAATAGAGAAACCCCCTATTAAAGATGATGAATATAACGAAAATATAGAAAAAATATCTGTATATATTAATGAAACCTTTATTGAACAATTGCCTTATGGAGATATGTTGAAACCTTTTTTGAAAACAGATTTAATAAATTCCAGTGATTTAAAAATTTTTCTATCTCACAGAGGAATCTTTTTTAAGAATAGCGATAAAACCAAAATAACTCCACTATTAACGACACTTTTGTTTACTCCCTCTGAGTTGCAAAACTTCATCCGTTTTATCAATAAAACAGAACGCCCCGCCCCCGCAGTATCTGTTATATTTCCAACTGTGACAAATGTTTCTATACCCGATATATTTAAAACATACAAACCAAACTTTTCCAAAGTTAACGACGGTATTAATTCTCGTTTATTAGCTCCCGTAGAATTTAAGCCAGATAAAATAAATCCAGATGTTTACGTGTATGAATCTTATATAGAGGTTAAAGATCCTACCAAACAAATCACTGTCAATACGCAGGCTTATCCTATAAAGATTACATGTGAAAGACAAGGCGGTAATATGATTTTTAATAATATGGAGACTAATTGTCGAGATGGGAAGACTATAGGAAAACGGATTGTCAAAGAACTTGAACGTACATTGAGAGAAAATCATATCATTAAGGATGAATCCATTAAAATTATGTTTGATAGCTTCAAAAACAATACTGATAGAGTTAATTTTCTTTTGAGTTTTACCAGATTGAATGATTCTATTCTTTTGATAGATCAAGATATCAAATCTGTTAAATATAATTTTGATAAGGAGCAAGAAATTCCCGAACAATATAAAGACAAAACGGACAAGGATATTCTTTTTATCTTACGTGGAAAACAACTTTCGGGTATCAGTGAAATGTCAGAGGTAACCTTTAAAGAAGCGATACATTTGGAAGAAGTAGAGATAAATTACAAATATAACTATAAAGGAACTATAGGTTATTACACAGTTAAATTTAACTTTTCTAATGCACTGAAAAATAAGGGTGGGTTGAATGGAGAGTTCAGAATCGAGCCATACTTGCATAATACTTATAATTTGAAGAAGAATGTTCGAGATACAAAACCATTAGAACATGAGTTGAGAAAGGAAATAGAGAAAATAAAGCTAAACAGACTCAGACAATTTAATTTGATATAAATATGATTAATGTAACATCAGCAATATTAAAACATATTGTTCTGCAAAAGGTGGGAAATAAGCTTTTAGACGAAGGCATTCATTTTTCTAAATCGTACTTGAATACAAGTGAAGATATTAGCAACTTACTACTGCATTATTTCACCTCTTCTTTTAAATCCAATGAATACTTCAATTTTTATCATAACATTGATATCAATATGAATGAGGTATTTGTTTGTGTTAGTAAGATTTTTGAAGATAAGGAAGCCTTATACGAACAATCTATAAACCTTGCCAAACATTTATATGCGCAGAGCACACATCCGAAAATTAAAGGAGGAGAATTTTATACTGTTTACTTTAAAGATTGTATTTTAGACGGAGAAGTGGTAGATGCAATAGGTTTATTTAAATCCGAAAATAAAGATACGTTCTTGAAAGTTTTTCTATCAGGAGAAGGTTTTGAAATTGAGAGCCAACAAGGAGTAAATATCAATAAATTGGATAAAGGTTGCTTGATTTTTAATACAGAGCATGAGAATGGGTATGTTATTACTATAGTTGATAATACAAACAAGGGAGCAGAAGCGCAGTATTGGACGGATGATTTCCTGCATGTTTGTCAACGAAAAGACGAATATCATAACACCCAAAATATACTATCGCTTTACAAAAATTTTGTCAAAAACGAACTGCCACAGCATTTTGAAGTTTCCAAAGCTGACCAAGTGGATTTACTTAATAAATCGGTAAGATTTTTCAAAGAGAATGAAAATTTCAATATGGACGAATTTGCCAACGAGGTAATTTGCCAACCTGATATTATTAAAAATTTTAATCAATTCAAATCTTTATTTCAAAAAGATTATGATGTGGAAATTGCGGATAATTTCACAATCTCGGAAAGTGCAGTCAAGAAACAAATCCGTTCACTGAAAAACGTTATAAAACTAGATAAGAATTTTCATATTTATATTCATGGAGACCGAGAACTTATAGAGCAGGGTGAGGATAAAAAAGGGAAATTTTATAAAGTCTATTATCAAAATGAAAGTTAAAATATAAACTACAAATCCGCAATAGTACTGCCAAATTTCTTATTTTCACTGATCAGGCAAAAAAGACAGTATTGAAGTTCACGTACAGAATAAAGCGATTTGGCTTAGCTAAAAGTTGATGGTGCCTTGTTCGATTGTTTGACGGACAATATATCGCTGCATCATAGAAATATATTTTAAGAAAAAGGAACTGGATGAAAATTCAATTATTGAGAAATTCTTGATAGCTGATTATCGGACGGTAATGCATACAATACCAAGCATTATAATCTGGATGCGATTATTGTTGTCGGTTATTGTGTAAATTTCAAACGGACAACTGCTTTTCGACAATAAGCGACATTCATTTTGTGGGAAAATGCCATTTGGGGCTGGAAATTCAACAAGAAATAATTCATATCTATAAAGATCTATTGTAAAGGCTTTGAAAAAATGTATATTTTCAAAGCCTTTACAAAATAAGCCTTCCGCCTATGAACTATGTACTACCAAATGACCTTGCATTGAAACACAATGTAAGTTTGAAAACAGTTTACAATCATCTTTCAAAATTCCACGGGAAAATAGGCTTGAAAAAAGAACTTTGAAAGACCTACGTTTTTGAACCTGATTTTGAAAAGTACTATTCAAAAGAGATTCAAAACCTTCAAAGTAATTTACAAAGATCAGCAGAAACAGAGCATACAAAAAAACTTTGAACGTTGAAAGAGGACTTTGAAACCTTACAAAAGAATTACAATATCGTTTCTCAGCAAAAAGAGGATGTAAGTAAATACAATCTAGCCTTGCAGGAACAGGTAACCAAATATAGTTTGCTTTTGAAGGATGAAAAAGACGAAAAGAAGGAAATTCTCAATAAATACGATTGATTACAAAAGCAGTACAACGAGACAATTCATAAACACGGAAAAGAAATGGTTAGATCCGCAAAGGCTTTTTACTTATTGCTCTGAATAGCTATTTTACTGTTAATCATTATAGCTTTTTGAGTGTTTTACCTGAAAGGGGAGATTACTTGGTTCACGCCAAAGTCATAAAAAACTTACTTCTGTTAATCAGTTTCTAAATTTTTTTATTGGACTAATAGTAATAATGGGAAAAGGTAAATATTGTGAAAGACATTGTGTAGAGAGAGAAGTACAAGTAGTACTATATTTTATAAGCTATCTACTCAATTTGATACGGCATTAAAAAAATTGATTCTATTTTTTAATCGTTCATTTAATTTATTATAGTCCAAATTAATAACAGGTAGAACAGATAGATCGAGCACTTCTATTAAGAATAAAATCAAGAGTGGTAATTTTGAGTATAAGTAATTCCACATCGATAAATTATCACTGTATGTAGAAAAAATAAAATTTAGATTTTGCTTTTCTGTATTGTTATTATTATGACGATTTCTTGTTGTTGATAAATGTAATGCTTTTTCCGATATATTAACTATGCTTTCAGGATTTTCTTTGCTAAATATTAAATCATAAATCAAATCACAATTTTCTGTTTTTAGTGACAATGAGTTCTCCAGAGCTTTCTTTATTAATGCTATTTTGGTTTCATTACTTATGGATGTTGAATCAAATAATTCGGTATTGTTAAATTTGTCAATAAAATCATCTTCGTAGGAAATTCTAAGCAATACAATTAAATTATAAACAAAAGGTTTTCTTAGAAGAGAAAAAGCAACTGACAATCTCATTTTCAATGAACAAGACAAAGCCTCTTGCAGAAAGTAGCATGTGTCAATAATTAATGCGTGAATAATATGATTTCTTACCAATAAGTCATGTTCCTTTTTTCTTCCTGTACGTTGCAAAAAATCTAAAATATCTTCTCCATCTATTAGCGTATCTGTTTCATTGTTAAGAGAAATTGTATTGTATTTTAATTTTTGATACTCTTCTTTAACTATTAGTTCCTCTATTTGTCCGACTAGAGAGAAACAAATATCATGTTTACTTCTAAATTCAGCTGGAAGATAGAGATATTTTGTATCAATATTCTGCATTGTTGTTTTCACCTTGTTTAATGTGTACTAATTCGTTTTATATACACGGAAAAATTGTACAATATATTTTAATTTGGCTGTGTATGTATGATTTTACCCGTTAAATTTTTCAAAAGTAAAAAACATTTATAAATTATCAAAATACCTATTTTTTGCAAGTGTATTTTACTCAAATAGATACATGTTTAAAATCTAATAAGCTTTGACAACCACACCCCTTACCTTAACACCGTTACTGTTCCCGTCTTTTCTATTTTTCTGCCACTACGCTTAGCGGTAGCCTGTAAAACATAGAAGTAAACACTTTCGCCACAACCATTACAATCAAAATCGTTTTGGTAGTTTGCATTCTGATAAATTAAGTTTCCCCAGCGGTTATAGATCATCAGGCTTATATCCCAGTAGTTGCTATTGGTAATTACAAGGCGGTCATTTGCCCCGTCATTGTTAGGCGTAATTACATTGGGTATATCTAAAGGAGGTGCACAAAAGTTTTCATCGCCATAGCTTACTACAATAGTGTCGTAACTGGTATAATCGTAATCTTTAAAGTAAGCTTTTGCCCAGTATGTGCCGGGCTGGGTTACGGTAAAGGTATTCCCGTGCGAACCATCTGACCATGTAAACTCTCCATTGGGTACATTGGCATATAATTTTAGTTCTTCTCCCGGGCATAAAGTGGTATCGTTGCCCAGATTAAACTGAAAATTACATTCACACACTGATACATCATCTACAAAGTAGTACCCAACTACCAAACCGTAATTTACCTCCTGAACTGTTGAGTTTACATTTGTTTCGTGATTTCCAATAATTAAGTATCGCTCGCTTCCATCTGCAACAAACGTTCCGGCTACTTTTATCCAGTTTACGGTATCACTTAACAACCCGCTATGGTTTTTAACCTGCGGGGTATGCACTCCTGCCAGCCATAAATCCGTGTCTTTTACAGGGGAAAAATACATTGATATATTCTCAACTACATATCTATTGTAATTAAATGAATTTGTGTATAACTCAGCACAATATCTTTTTCCTATACTTAATTTATTTTTCAATGTTACCTGTGCAAATTCCCGATATTCTGAAGCTGGATTTGGAGAATATAAAGCAATTCCAATATATCCGTTTCCTGAACGTGGAGATTGATAAATTATATATTGGTAAAGGCTAATGTTAGTTGTACAAGAATTAATATATTCACTTGAACCATGACAATTCATTGCATCGTCCCAAAATGTTGCTCTGCATATCTGCATCATATTATCAGGGCATAAGGTATAATCTTCAAGGTTCCCGTTTGGAACATAGTTAAATGTATCCAAACTTTGAGCCTGAATGGAAAGTTCTAAAAAGACAAATACTATGCAAAGAAAATATTTCATCCGTTCAAAGATATAAAAGGAGGAGGCTCGCTCCTCCTTTTATTGTAAAAATTATTCAATTACAAGTTTTCCCGTAAAAGAAGCCATATTGTCTGATTCCAGTTTATAGACATAGATCCCTTTATAAAGGTTGGCTAGTTTTACTTCTGCCGTGAGCGATTTGGTGCTGAGTTTCCGGTTGATAATTTCCCTTCCGGTAATATCATATACCTTAAACGTGAAAGAACCCGTCGGTACTTTGGCAAAGGTAAGTGTTATTTCATCCTTTGCTGGATTGGGGTAAAGTGTAACCGTTTGCTCTACATCAGGGCTTGGGTTGGCATGAGGGTGAATAACATACGCCGGGCGGATACCATCCGGCTCTATATTGAGCATATAACGGGCAATGTACACGGCATCGCCTCCTTCCCAGGGGGTAATATCGGCTATTTGCTGCAATGTACTTATTTGCTCCTGGGTAAGGGTATAATAACCTGTGGCAAACGTGTTAAGGTAAATATCGTTTACAATTTTACGATACTCTTCTACCTGTGAGGTATTTACCAGCGAGTTGTTCAGTTGTTTTGCTTCTGCCAGTTCATCGTTCATCAGCTTATATTCAAACTCGGTAATTTTGCCTATATTGCTGTATTTTATCAGGTTGTAAAACGCCTGGTATTTTACATCGCCCGTGTCACCAAGGTTACGCAGGGTAGTATCGCTCTCAAGTATTTTATAGAGGGTACTTTTGTCGTAATCGGAGTAAGTTTCAAACAGGGCGGTATAGTTTATTTCTTCACGGAGTATTTTTCCGTAAAGTTCTTCACGTTCTTCGGCTGTTTTGGCATGTAAACTTTCCCGTATCGGGCATTCTTCTGCACTTTGGGGATTTATAGCAGGAAATATATAAAGAGATAATGGGTGAACAACATCAACCATAGGATCATAGTCCGTACCAATTGCATTATATTTAATATGCCATAGAGTTCCTTGTGTAAGTAAATGGTTAAGTCCCCACATCTTACGGTAAATATCGGGGTTGCTTTGGTTTAGGTAGTTTCCTGTCCAGCGGTTATTGGTGGTATAGTTATCATTTCCCTGCTCGGTAATGGAGGCATCCTGATTAAACAGGAAACCGTAATAGCAGTTATCCATTGAGTTACAATAGAACTGGGTAAGATTATTGTTTCCAAACAGGTTGATCCCTGCCTCGTAACCCTGTATAGGATAATTGTCTTTTACCAGTGCAGAGCGGGTTTGTGCCATGTTTATTCCATAAACAGGAAGAAAGCTTGCCGGAATAAATGTGGGATCGAAGCGGTAAAGGTAATTGCGGTGTACATAAATACCCTCGCAGCTCTGCACGTCGATAGCAGCGGCATATTTATAGTAAATACTAATGTTTTCGGGTATTTTAACATAGTTAAATTCAACACTTACAGCGTAGTTTAACGAAGACATGCACTGCGATACAAATATCCCCCTCACAATTGCATTTACGTTATTGCTTGCAATTTTCAGGTTTACAGGTGAAGGCTGGTAATTATATACCTTAATCCCGGTACGAGGGTAAATATTATTGGTGGAAGCAATCGTGTTATACACTACTTCGGAACGGTTCCACGCATCGCGTGATTCAATACCTGTAGTATAGGCTTCGAGGAGATTATTTAAAATACTAACCCTCTGGTTATAGGTATAAATACCCATATCGCAGTTTTCGAAACGGTTACGTTTGTCGTTATCACCCCCGATTACAGCATAAGCCCAAAGCGTTGAAGGGGTTGTTTTGGGATTTACCGAAAATACGGCGGTAGGTCGGTATAGTTCCATCGGGTCAATGCCACTGCCAATGGTGGTTGAATTGAAATTGCGGAACAGGTTGTTGTAAACAGTCATCTTTGCTTTGTAAGCATTAATCCCGCAATACAGGCTTTCAAAGGTATTGGTATAGGCAATGTCGGTTTCATCGCCTATCTTCACATTGTTTACATTATTTACATCAATCCCGATGAAAGACATTATGTTTGAATAAGGTTCTTTTAAAAGGATGTTTTGCGAACCAAAGCTATTGTGAATAATATAGGCTGAGTGCAAAGGAACGGGACTAACTGCCGGGGTGTAATCTTTCAGACTGATACATTTATAGTTCTGTACAAAGGTGTTGTTGCGGATATCTACTTTCCCGTTGTCAATACTTACAATACCGTTTATACCGTCTCTGACCGTAGAGTTAGAAACATTGACAGTTGCCGTCGGATCGGAAGTATAAATACCGTCCCACATAAATTTACAGGCTCCGTTAACTACGGAATTACTATCAATTGTGAACGTGAAAGGGGGATCTACAATAATTTTTGCAAACGGTCCCATTTGCAGGGTAACATTGTTTAAGGATAAATTCATTCCAATATGCACAATTCCATTGATAAATGCAGTAGAGTTTGGATTGATTGGCGGAGACGTCGGGGTAATGGTTTCATCGTGGAAAAGAAGTTCCGACGATTCCTGGCAACAATTGTAAACATTTACACTTGCAGTGCTTGTGCAACCATCCTGATTAGCAGTAACGGTTAATACTCCGGGATTGTAATTATCAATAGGCGTACTCCATTGCACACTTGCCGATGAATTACCGGAGGTTGTTATTGTTCCTGAACTGTTTACTGACCACGAGTACAAAGTATTGGGGTCATAATTATCAATCAGGTAATCTGCAAGCGGGTTGCAATTACTTCTCGCACCCGATATAACAGGAGACGGAATGGTATTTATGGTTACATTCAGAGTGGTGGGACTTCCGGTACAATTATTTGCATTTGTATAGTTTACACTTATCGACCCGTTGTTTTGCCAGATTACGGTAACGGTATTGGTGTTAGAGGCTCCCTGAATGGTTCCCCCGTTCACTGTCCATGTATAGTTGGACATACCGGGGTCGGTAGTATAAGTAGTTGGCTGATTGGCACAAACATTAACTGCACCCACGAGCGAAGGAACCGGCAGGGGAACAACCGGTACTGTTTTTGTTGCCGTAACTGTGCAATTGGGGGCTAAGGTTAATATACCCGTGAATGTTGTGGTTGTAGCGGGTGTGGCGGTAGTGCTTACACAGTTATTGGGACAGGATAAATTACAATTCGGATTGGCAGACCAGTTTAGAGGAACGCCTAAATTATTGGTTAACTGTGTTGTTTGTCCAATACACAAAGGATTGGGATTGGCATTAATTGTCAGGTTGGGCATAACAGGAGCAATATGTACTTCGTCAACATAATAATAACAGTATTCCATATAAGCTCCGGGAGTTCCGCTTGGATTTAAGGCAACATGAGAAGTAGTATTCAGGTCGAACCGCCCGATTGCAATATACTGTAGCCCGCTGGTGGTAGGTGTGTATGTAAAAACAACATCCATCCAGCTGGTATCTTTAATTAAATTCTGGGTTCCGGCATTGGTATATAACAGCAGTTCTGAATTTGTCTGATTAAACGGAGCTTCATTAAACCGGAAATGTTTTTCAGTATTAAAGTACGGGTCAATTGTTGATAAAAATACCCCGATTGAATCACAGGCATATTTTGACTTTTTGGTTAAACTTATCTTAAACCGGATAGTGTATTGAACCCCTGCCTGCATGGGAGCTTTGAGTTTTTGATAAAGATACTCGCAATGACGATAATATTCTTGTGGTGTTGGGTTGATATTTAAATCACATCCAAAACCGGAAAAGGCTTTATCCGGTGGACAATTCCATGAAATATGGGTTCCATTTCCTCCGTTTACCGGAGCCTGAGCTGAATTTGTTCCATTTGAATGATAATAATCGGGGGTTCCATGACTTAAAGAACCCCACGGACAAGCCAGTCCTATTTGTGACGGACCATTAGGCAAACTTGTATAGTATTCGAAATTCCCGTTGCAAACCAGATCGCAAGCCTGACTTAACTGATCGTTGCATTGGTAAGGGCTGCAATTTAAAACCGGAACAGACAGGTCTAAGGTAAAAACAACCGATTGAATTACATTATTTTTCCTTATTTTGAGATAATAGTCGTTACCGGAAACCAGTGCACTCGTGTACAAAACAGGTTGAAGAGAACCCGAAACCAGCGTTAAACCGGAACAATCTCCGGAATATAATTCCACTGCATACAGTTCATACAGGGGAAAGCTTGCCGGGATTATTCCCAGTTGGAAATTACTGTTTGTGGCATGGTATTTAAACCATACTACTGTGTCTGCCGACAGCACATGAATGCTCGTGTCGTTGGGAGAAATGTAGGGTGCATTGGAGCAATTCCCCTGCCCGTACCCATTGCTGGTGTTTACTAAAAAAATGAAGCCAATTATTATTTTGGCAAGTAAAAGAAGAGCATAATTTTTAAACACTTCTTTTGTTTGTTTGTTTGTATATATACAATCCATGAATTCGTAAGTTTTTAGATTAAACTTATTGAATTAACCTCCTGATTTTAATAGCCGGAGGAACTATTCCGCAGTTTAGCCCTGCAATATTGCGTATTGCGGGGCTTGTTTTTTCTTTACGTGAAAGGTTTCATTTTCATTTGGTTTTAAGGTTAATTATTGTGTATATTTGTAAGCATAAAGAATAGATATTTCTTCGTAAGTTCCTTGCTTGCCCGGTGTCATGGGGGTGATTTCTGGAAAAAATAGGAACAGTTTTTTTAGAATGTTAATGAATTTAGGGAGTTGCCCTGTAAGATGTACCCACATTTTGCAGGGTTTACTTTTTTATATAGGTAAAGTTTCATTTTGAGCCGGGGGGTTAAGGGTTCTGGATTTAGGTTAATATTCCTGTTTTATCGGTATTATCAAAAACGTATCTCCAAAGTTCGTGATAAATAAAATACGAAAATCATTAGTTGTAAAATACAACTTAAAGATGTATTGTGCAACTATAAGTTGCATTTTATCCTTTTAGAAAACCATTTATTTTTATAAAGATCTGTTTCATGACAAAGGGGGTATGTATAAGAGGCGAAAAATGAAGAAGATATTCTTTTTCCCTGCTTCTCAATTTTTAATTTTTGATTCAGCCTGCCACCCACCTAAAATAAAAAAGGCGTGTGACTTTTCCTATACCTGCCTCTAAGGTTCCGGGAAACCCGTAAAACAAATAAGTAAATCCCTGTAGGTTTGTATCTAACTTTTTTCATTGTTTATAGTTTTCGCAAATGTAGATAAATAATTTTAAAAAGATACTAATAAGTAGGGCATAAATAAGAGCGGTCGTTTTAGGGGTAACCCAGATGATGGATATTGATAAGATTTGCAATATGAAAAGACAAAGTGAAAAGTCAGTAGTCAATCAATCCGTCAAAGAAATAACTTTAAAAAAGTTAGGGGAAAGGATACGACAGATTAGGATAAATAAGGGATATAGCAGTTATGAGTACTTTGCGTATGATCACAATATATCCCGTGCTCAATTTGGCAGGTATGAAAGAGGAGAAGATTTGCGATTCAGTACCCTTGTTAGGATAGTAGAGGCTTTTGATATGACATTAGAAGAATTCTTTTCAGAAGGCTTTGAAAATACCTTGCATCACTGACAAAAAAAACGGATGTTTGTGAGGATGTAAAAATATGGGAGGAATTGATTTATTATTTGTAATATTGTATGACTGAATTTTGGGATAAGAATTCTTAGAAGTGAGCGTGTTTTACTTATTATTTATTCTTGTAGAAATTAATTTTACCAGTTTTTAAAGGCAAGGATAATAGTAAATGCTATTTTAATATTTTTATTTTTATTTCATTTAGGAGTTTTAATGATTAAGGGTGTAAATGTAAAAAACTTTACGCCCTTAAATGTATGTAACCCATATTAGGTATAATTACAGTTTCCCCAAAAAGAAACCATTAAGGGGGGAAGGGGGGGATTAAGGAAGAAATTGAAAGCTATTTTGAAAAAAAAGAAACAACAACAATTTTACCTACTCCTGTTGTTGTTTATATAGTTTAATTAGTTTAAATGTTTAGCTCTGAAAATAAGGCTTTTAAACCTGTCTTTCTTTACGAAAAACTAACAGATTCGGTATTTACGTTAACAAAATCGGTATTTACGCTAACAGATTCGGTATTTAAAACTAACAAAATCGGTATTAGAAATAAGCCCAGACTAACAAATCCGGTATTTAACAAAACAGGCTTCAGACAATGTAAGACAAGTTAAACTAACAAAATCGGTATTTTCAAACTAACTTCACTTGACTTTGCCTGTTAGGTTAAGTATAAAAAGGACATTTTATACACAAAGAAACCCCATGCCAACAAAGCAGGTTTCCCTTTTCGGGGATTGATCAACAAAGCTGGAAATCAAGAAACACAGTAGTATTGTTCAATTGAGCAATATTACCACCTTGCAGGAACGTAAAACCATGAATGCCCTGCTGCGAATGGCAAAGGATGTATTAAAGAGAAGCCCGGAAAGCAAAGTATTTACCTGTGATATTGGTTTGATAAAACGTTTAGCCGGATTAAAACAAACCGATAATGAAGAATTGAAAAAAGCACTTAAAACATTGGGAAGCACAAGTATAGAGTATAATATTTTAAACAAGGATACCAGCGTGCGGGGCTTTTTCAGGTTTCTGTCCGAGGTAAAGATCGTGGGGGAATCAACCGGGAAAATAACGACAATAAGCTTTGAGTTTCCTACTTCTGTTTTGGAAACCATCAAAAACCCCAATATGTTTGTAAAACTCGACCTGCTTGTAATAAGAGGATTGGAAAGCAAACACAGTGTGGCTATTTATGAACTTTTGAAAGATTACCAGAACCTTTGAAAGTTACGTATAACGATTGCGGATTTTCGTAAACTTATGGGAGTATCCCAGGAGCAATATAAAAACTTTACCATGCTAAAAAAAAGACTTTTGGATATCCCGGTAAAGGAGATAAACGAAAAGACAGACCTGTTTATCAGCTATCAACTAGAAAAATATGGCAGGACAGCGGAAGCAATAATCTTTAAAATGATCACCAAAGAACCCGCAAAGACAGAAGAAGATGTACATGGTTTAATCCGGGAAAGACTCTTGAAATACGGGATAAAAGAAAGCCAGATAGAGGAACTGTTGAAAAGACACGATGAACAATACCTATTGGTAAACTTGGAAATAGTGGAAGAGAAGATTAAAAAAGGGGAGATTCAAAATATTCCGGCTTACCTTTTAAAAGCCTTCCAGAGCGATTTTAGAATGGCAGAAACCCAGTATACCAAAGAGCAGAAGGAAAAAGCATTGCAACAGCAGCAGATAAAAGAAGACAAGAGAAAAGCCAAACAGCAACAACAGCAGACGAAAGAGGAATTCCGGGCATTGAGGCAATCAGAAATCGAGCAGGTATTATCGGGACTTTGAAGCGAGGAACTCGCTGATTTGCAGGATGAATTTAAGGAGCAAAACAAAAACAACTTCGTATTTAAAAAAACCTTTGCACAAAAGGGCTTTGAAAACCTTTTAATAAAAGCCCAGCGACATAATTTTATTGCCAAAAGGTTTTTACCCCAAAGTCTGCAATCCTTTGAAAATTACCAACATTCAAAGGATGTTACAAACACTTGATAAAATGAAATAAAACCATATACTCAAAATACTTTATATCCATTAATATTATTCCCATGCTGTCCTTTGCCACAAAAAGTAAATCGCAAAAATGAATCAGTTTCTTAACCGATGATAAAGGAGAAAAAAAAGCCGTAGTCTTTGACTTGGGGTTCAAAAGTATTCAGGAGCTTATGGAAGACTTCTTTGACAGCATGGAAGCTATTAAAAGGATGAATGAACCCAGGAGTAATTTTAAAGACGTTCAGAAGCGTATTTTAAGCAGGAAACAAACCGCCTTACATGCAAAATAGATACGAGATAGTTTTTTTAAAATCCGCAGAAAAGGAACTGGAAAAATTGTCTTTTTCGGATTTTGTAAGAATTTCCGACCACATTGCTCTTTTGGCAGATAATCCGTTTCCAAACGGATTCAAAAAGTTAAAAGGCTATTCAATAAAATGACAAACCTACCTTTCATTTTACAGGATAAGAATTTGAGATTACAGGGTAATATATACCACCGAAAATAATGTATTGCAAATAGTTATTATTAAGGTAGGGCATAGAAGAGATATTTACAATTAAGTTGAATTTACCGCCTGTTTTGCTATAAGCAAGAAAAAAACAAAAACGTATGGCAAAATGGATTAGACAACCACAGGAAAGAAAAGGTAAGTACATGTTTAACGGGGCATTGTATATAACAAGAACCATTCAAGAAAAACTTACGACAGCGGAAATTGCAGAGATCTTACAGGACGTGTGGCAATTTGTCCAGCAGGAAAACGGAATAGACTACTTGCAGGTTTATATCAATGAAGAAACCAAAGAGAAGATCTTCTTTATTGACCAGCTGGATGTTCAGATGAAGGAACACCACCCGCCCGAACACAATTACGCAACCTTGCTATTTGCCTGGGAATACTAACTAAAAAAATCGATGCTCTGCATAATCATGCAGGGCTTTTTGTTTGTATCATGAAAATTATTGTTTATCTCCGGTAAACAAATTATTTCTTTATAAATTTTACAGGGGAAGCCGTACTATGCTTAGTGTCTTTTGCCAAAATCATATATGCTCACGGGACTAAATCCTGTACATTAATATTTTCAGTTTTCTCTCATTCTCCGACAAGCTGCTTTTTGATAAGTTTCCCGTTCATGTCGTAAATTTCTATCACGTCCACCGATCACTTTTCTATTCCCAAAAGAGAAATCATCTCACTACTTGGATTAGGAGCGACAACAATATTCTCTTTTTCTATTTCATTTTCACCTATTCCGGTAGTAATATTTGTAATTGCAAAAACAAGTTGTACGGTATCAGTCGAGGGTTTAGTATAATTATTTCTTGCTTTCAAAATGATATTTCCGGTTGTAGCTCACGGAGCAAAAGTAATTTCTACCGCAGTCCCGCCAAGTTTAGGAAAGATAGTGGCGGCTCAGTTTCAGGTATATGACCACTCATATTCCTGTGCATTGGTAATAGGAGTGGAAAGTGCGTAGGTATAAGTTTGCCCTGTTTGTACAGAATTCTGACCAGTGATATGAGCCCCGGCAGGGATACCGGGAAGGTAAGAAGCAGTAGATTCTTTCAGAAGAATAAATCCAGTTTCATCACTTCCTATTCCTATATGAATTTTATCCTGCGAGGTAGTATCAACAGCCACATCATTTACCTGATTAGTAGTAAGAGGAGAATTGCCAGTATCATAAACTGTCCATTGCCCGGTGCCTCAATCTCTTTTAAGTACGCCATGATAGTTAGTAGCAATCCATAAATTATTAAATTGATCGGTAGCAAGTCAGGAAATATTGAGAGGGTCTTGAGAAACATTTATCGGAACAGAAACTTCCGACCGCACTCATCCGGAAAAGTGGAAAAGCTCAGTATTTCATGCCCGCACATTTCACTGATTATCTATAGCAATATCTTTTGCATAGTTAATACTTAATGCACCAGTATAGACAATCCGGTTAGTCCCGTCAAATTTTACAATTCATGCTCCCGTAGCAATCCAAAGATTGCCCTGATTATCAGGAACTATTTTTTGAGCGACATTACTGGGTAATGATGAATTAGTTGTTGTATAATGCTGAAACAATGTGCCATCCGGATTATAAACAAAAACGCCTTGTCATGATCACACGTATAGCTTTCCTTGAAATTTAGTAATACTTTGTACTGTAGTTGTAAAATTCGTATTTACCGAACATCCGGCAGGAGATAACTTTACCAATCAACCAAAACCAGAATCATAATCTGTTCAAAAATAAAGAGTATCCCCGTCCTTATAGCAAGAATATACGTTCGCTCAATAGGCAACACAACTATTTGCCACAGTATATCCGGCAATATTAGTATTATCTATAGAAAGCCCTCATCATCAGGAACCCGCAACCCGTGTACTATCTGTCGGGTCAAAATAGAGGGAGTTAATGATATCATAACTAAAGTCATAGTCAGTAGGTTTTATTACAGTCCGTGCAGGGCTGGAAGAAAGCGTATTGAGAGAAGATTTTACTTCTCAAACAGAAATTTCTTTGTTTATATCTTTCTTTCCGAGGTCGTTATACAACTCTTTGGAAGTTTGAGCATTGCCCGAAAGCATACTTGCAACCGCAAGAGAAGCTCAAAGAGTTTTGAGGGCATTCGCTTTGTTCATTTTCATAAGAGAAAATAAAGCAAATAAGAAACAGGGGGAATATACTTATTTTTTTTGTTTAGTCAAGCCAATTACAACAGGGGAATAATGATAACTACAGGAAGAAACGGCTGTTATTCAGCCAGTTTGTACCAAGGTTATGTAAACTATAATTCGTTTGTCAAATCAATTTTCTTTGCAGGCAAATTCTTTTTTGATTTTCGGGAGCATCCGTATATACTTGGGAATAAGTCTTTTTTATCATCTACTTAGCTACTTATGACTAAGTTTTCAACAGGTAATTTCTTCAATAAAAGATTCTTGTGATCTTTGATTGGTGCATTAGGGATATGATTTATAGTATTTACAACCGGAAGTAACGGGGCATTATTACCCAATATTCCGGAGTTAAGTATCACAAATAATCCATGAACAGAAGCAGGAAAAAATGCTGTTTTTGTCCCGTCATACTCTATAGGAGTGAGAAAAGCAGGTAATGGTAAATATATGTATTTTATAAATTTAGCAGAGGCTACAGCGTTTGTTCCCTCTACAAGAACATGAGCCGGAGTAAATTTTTCCTGTGATGATACAAACCATATAAACCAAAAATTAGTTTCAACAGAAAGACGACGGGCGATTTTGAACAAAATAATAAGCAACCAGCAGGGAGGACTAATGTCGTGGATGTCAACCACCGACAGTAGTCAGTCTCCCTCCGGGCAAACAGGAGAAGCTTTTCGGCAGGGAATACTCAATAACGCAACATCATTTTTCAACCCAGCCCCGGCAGGCAATACCGGGGTTAGTGCCGACAGTACGATTAACGTGACAATCATCAATAAAATCAAACAAGCCACACAACAATTAGGACTTAGTTCTCCCGGCTTTGTTATGGCTTGCGGATGCAAAAATCCGGACACGAGCATTCCCTTTATTTCCCAATGATGAACAGCCCCCGATTCTTTTCCGCCTTACCGACAGGAAACCTACAGAACAACATTAGACCCGTCAAACATAAATTGTCAAAATCAGGTAAGAACCTGCAACCCATCCACAGGAAATTTTGATTGATCTAATATATACCAATATCGCTGAGCCTGTGCCTTACCCGTTCAGATGACAGAAACGGGGTCATGTGTTTTGAAACGTTTTCTCTACGGGGTCATGAATAACTCTATTACCTACAGCAAAATAAGAGCAGCCATGACAGGAGCCTCAACAAAAGACACAGAAAACACTCTTCCGTATGCTTATAAATACCCTATGGGATACGGGCAACTAAAGAACGTGCATTATGGAAGCAACGGATACAGGAGCCTCCCCTTCCCAAACCCCTCATATTATTCATTGGAAACAGGCATACTCACGAATGTTATCTTATTTGAAAACTACCCCGGCAGTTCCGATAATGTAGCAGAATTCTCATTATTGGGAATTATCCCGCAGACAGAAGGAACAAACCGGGGATGTTTACCTGACGGGACAGGATACCGGGTAAACAGTAAAGTCTATTCCAGGCAACTTGTGGCAAAGGGATTTCAGCATGATATAGCGTGATCTCTTTACATGTGATGACCCAATTATTATGACGGATATATGCAACATTACCCCCTGTTTTCCAGTTCGCAACCCAAGGATATCAGCTTTGCCGAAAGAGACCGGAATCTGGATTACCGGGGAGATACCCGAGCGGTACGGAATGATGTAAACACCCACAGCTACCCGTACAAAACCTATACATACGGAATCCCGGACTACGAAGGCAATTACCAGATGACCAATAAACTCTATGGCTGTCAGGCAGAACTTTTGCCCAACCCCGACCTTTACTGCGTGGAAAGAGTTGTAAGGACAACAGCAAATGCAAATACCCTCTACTTCAAAGAATTTACCAAAGAATATACCGGAGATAAAACCTGTTCCAGCCTCACGCTCTTCACAACCACAGGAGCCACCCGGTCATTATTAAACAAAGAAGACGCAGGCTATGGAACAAGCACAAGAGACAACACACATATCATATTCTCCTCCACCGAATACCTTCCCTGACCCGGCGGATGACCCTCGCAACTCATGAACGGAATCTTCAACACCACCCCGGAATATCAACCCGCAACCCATATCTTTGGCATACCGCTTAAAAATAACCCGGCAGTAGAAAGTTATACATTCGGAATAAACGCCACACAAGCCACCCACGGGGTTAAGATACCACTCAAAGACGGACAATACAGCCTCTACGAAATAGAATGAAACAACGCCCAAAACAAGCGATCTGTCGTAGCAAAAAACGCCCCGGAAGCACGGGCAGAAATTTGTAAGCAGATGACAGGACAGCCATGTTCATCTATCGAGACATCCTCTGCTATATTCCAAACGGTCGGAACCGCAATAAGCACCGATGTTAATTTTATCCAAAAAAACGTATGCTATGCTTCCAAGCCGTGTGAAATAATAGACCCCAACGGAAAAAACACTGTTGTCTTAAATGGACGGGCAGGAACATTCTATAGTGTCTCAACAGCACCTGATGACCACCTTTGCAGTGAATACGCCCAGGTGAAAACATGCAGTAACGGAGCAGCACTGACAGGATATACCACATGTAAAGACAGCCTTTTTACCATAGTGATTACAAAGATTGAGCAAATTGTAGAATCGATACTTCCCTAAAGATGAAGTTCAATAATTGATAATTACCATACTATACACAAGACATTTACAAAACAATTAATTTTTCAGAGAAAGCTAAGTCTTGGAAAACATCAATGATAAGATTGCTATTCAAAAAAAATAAATCAAAAAAAAGAACCACTATAATCCTATGACATTTCAACCCTGAGTATAGGTTTAAACTATTCCATGAGTAAGCTGAATTAACCGATTACACCCGATATACTCCGAGCCTGTTGAATAATTTCTTCCACCCTTTGACGTTCATCCTGACTGAGATTACTATCCGGACTTTGTTGTAAAGATTGTAGGATTTGAACTACCATAGAAATCGTAGAACCAACGTTCTGATTATGATTTTGCACTACCTGCTGATTAAAATTGACGACACCACTGGAATGACTTGCCCAGAAATTTATTGCCACTTTAAGCCTTTCAATTTCACTTTCATGGTATTGAATTTCCCGTCGTAACATTTCGTTATCATTTTTGAGTCCTCTGTCGATAAACCTTAAAGAAAGAAGATAGCCAGCATAACCACCTCCGGCAGCAGCAATAAGAATAAGAAAGAAAATAACCACTCCCATAATTTACCCTGTTTGAAATATCTGAAATAGTTTTACTTTTGAAGAATGAAAATATCAGGGTTAGTTGAATAGAAAAACACTGTCTAATTAATTGAGTGACAAGTTATTTAAACATGTGTTGCAAATACTCAAAAAACCAGTATAAAACAGGCAGTAAAAATAGGTAAAAAAACGGCTTATATGAATAGCGGAACACAACTTTTTCATTTCTATAGTGAAACAGGAATATTGGATCAGAATGACGACGACGGAGTTCTTTTTGGAGAAACTTTACCCTGTTTTTCCCCCGAAGGACTGAGTAAGGTTTTAGAAATTCATATTGCGGAAATAGACACATTGAGAGCAAAATTACCATTTGGGAGTTTGAAGGAACTGGAATTGTTTTTGCTTCGGGGCTTTACATTTAATGAATATGAAGCCCTTTTTGACTTGGGAATAAAAGAAAAGGACTTTGATTTATATCCGGCATTCAGGAGTTTGTGGATTCACTCGGAGTCCCAAAGGCGAAAGATTATTTATAAAATAGAGAAACAAAACTTTAATGACTACCTTGCGTTACTTCAAAAGTGCCTGAAACAGTTTAACCCGCCTCTGTTTTCATTTTTTTTTCCGGCTCACCCTGCCTGCTAAATTTCCGTTTAAAGCATTGCTACGTCATACGTTAATTACAGGACGCAGTGGTTCGGGAAAATCAAAATTGATGGAGTTGTTGTTTTACGATTTACAACGCCGCTCGCAAAGTAAAAGGAATTTTGCATTAATTATCTTAGACCCTCACGGAGACCTTGCCAAGACAGCTTTAAGATTTGCCCACAATCAGGACAGAGACAGACTGGTTTATATAAGCAGTTCAATAAACAAAGAAGCAGATACACCGGAAACGTATAGTGCCGTTATTAATCCCTTTGATAACGACGGGAGTGAAGACAGTTTAAACATCCTGTCGCAGGAGCTGGCGGATGCCTTTATAGAACTTTTGAGCGATACGCAGTATAATTTTACACCCCAGATGCAGGCTATCCTGAGACCATGTATTTCGACAGTATTAAGAAGCCCCAACCCTTCAATGGAGACCCTCAGGAGATTTATGCTGGACGGGAAAAATCAGGATTTAATTGAACTGGGTAAAAAGTCCCCCAATCCCAATCACAGAGACTTTTTTATAAACGACTTCCATATAACCGAGTATAATATTACAAAGAAAAGTATTCGTACAAAGCTGACCTATTTTTTAGGAGATCAAAGCTTAATAAATCTTCTGACAGGGAAAAGCACGATTAATTTAGAGAAATGTCTGGAAGAAGGGAAAGTGATTATATTTAATTTGCCCAAAGGTTCGGGTAAGTTTACAAGCAGTGTCTTTGGTCGTTTAATGATAGCGTATATCCATTCAATTTTTTTACGCAGGGATGGCTTGCCCAGAGAAAAGCGTAAACAAGCCTTTTTTATCGTGGATGAATTCCAGACAGTAATTACCCAGAGCCTTTCACAAAACTTGGCAGAAACCCGTAAATATGGCTTATCCATGATACTGGCTACCCAATCCCTGAAGCAAATAGAAAATACCATTATCAGAAAAACGATTATGGTCAACACGGGTGTAAAGGCGGTTGCCCAAACCGATTATGAAGACAGGGCAACCTTTTCCAAAGAGCTGAGTATGGATATTAAGGACTTGGAAGCGTTAGAACCGCTTTACTTCTACGTGAAGAACTCCGACGGAAAACATACACCGTTCAAGTTTCGTGTACCAATCTTAGGAAAACCGTTTTTCCTGACCAGTGAAGAACAAAAGAACTTACTGAATCACATCGTATATAGATCGGGGATGTATAAGAAAATAGATCTTCTTCCCCCTGTCCCAGTCCATGAAGACGGGGAAGAAGAGACACCGGGCAGGTTTCCAAGCCATAAACAATCCGAAAAAAAAGAATCAAAACAGGCAGATATGCAGGAGGAGAGTTTAAGTACCCGGAAACGAAAGAAAGAAAATCCGTTTGACAATGACCTCAAACCTGCATTTTAACAAATGAAAAAAACAAAATGGAATTAATAAACAATACACAATCAAATATACTTGAAAACTTAGGGAGATTTAAGTTTTTAACCACAAGCCAGATACAGCGTTTGTGCGGGAAAAGTATCGGATATATCCGTGAACAGTTAAGCAGTTTACAACAGAGAAAATATATTGCTTCCTACAATCTGGAAAAAGCCGGAAGGGCAGAATACATCTATTATCTGGTTGAAAAAGGTAAGAACATCCTGCTTGAAAACAACAAAGTCTTTGATCAGGATATTAAAATCCCGGTTGGTGTTCCGCTGGTGGTAAGAGATTATAACCACAGAAAGAATTTTGTTGATTTACAAATAGCACTTTACCAATATTTTTCCGAAAACGAAATAGAAATAGAGATTTTTAATGCTTATTACGATAAGACGGGGAATAATCGTACAGATTCAAATTTGCAGTCAAAAACGAGGCTGGATTTAGGAAATGGATACTTTTTTATGCCGGATGGAATCTGTATTACAGATCATTCAGGCAACAAAGAAATTTATCTTCTTGAAATGTACAACGGCAAAGACACCTTGAGAACCATAAGCCAGATAGCGAAACATTCAAAAGCAATTGCAACAGGAGCCGCCGGAAAGAAGTACAACATTCAAAAGAATCCCCTTGTTATTTGTGCTTTTGAATTTGAGTCGGCTAAACAGGCAGTGATGAAACGTTTGGAACAAAACGAAAGATTTAAGCCTGTAAGTGAATTTTTCTACTTCGGAACACTTCACGAATTACAGAAAGATTTTAAAAACTCATTTGAAAATCTAAAGAAGGAGAAACTCAAAATTACCTAAAAATGAGTATCTTTGCTATGATAAATTTTTTATTGTTTAACCAGTAAAAGACATCTGGTTTTACACCATTTTTACACCAGCATCAAGGAAGGGGTTTAAGTAGAAAAAAGAAACCCCATAAACTTAGTGTTTATGAGGCTTTTCTTTTGCTCCCCCTCTAGGACTTGAACCTAGGACCCTCTGATTAACAGTCAGTTTTCCCTTGATTTTTGAGAAAAAATAGTTATGATATTCAAGTAGTTAGGTTTTTAACCCTGTGAGAAACTACTGCTTTATTTCAAACTATTTTCAAACCAGATGGCAGTAAAAACAATTCTTTTCAAATCGAAGATTTTGAAAAATGGAGAAAGTCCAATTATGCTCTATATCTACGAGGGCAAGAAATTTTACCTTTCCCTGGGGTATTCCTGTACACCGAAAGAATGGGATGAAACACAAGGCAGGTTTCGTAAAAATGTAGATAATTACAATGTTAAGAATTTGAACCTTCGCAAGTTTGAATTAAAGGCAAGCGAAATAATAGACAACTTTGTAAGAGAAGGAAAACGATTCGATTTTGAAGAATTTAAGGGCAAGTTTAACGGCGTAGAAACCAAAGAAAGAACGTTCTATGAATTCTTTGAAGATATGATTAAAGAAAAGAAATCATTGGGAAAGATAGGTACAATGATGGCTTACAAGGATGCTTATAGTACCCTTAAAAAGTATAAAGGAGGGAATGTAAAATTTACCGAGGTCAACTATACTTTTTTAAAAGGACTTGAAACATTCCTTTTTCAGAAGGGATGTACAGGCGGTGGTATTGGTGCACGTCTCCGCTCAATTAAGGCAGTATTTTATGAAGGAATCCGCAGAGGATTAGTAAAGAAAGAGCTAAACCCTTTCAGTACAACAATGAATAAAGACGGGTACAGTCTTTCAAAGCTCAAAAGCGAAAAGAACCCCAGATCGTTGAGTACTGAAGATTTAAAGAGAATCAAAAACTTTGATTATTCTCAATACCCCGAATTAAAGAAGTCCTATTTATATTGGATGTTTAGTTTTCGGATGTTTGGGATGAACTTTATAGATATATGCACCCTCACGAAAGAAAATTACCAGAATGGAAGAATAATGTACCACAGACAAAAGACCTCAAAACCATTCAATTTAAAAGTACCAGCCGAGGCAGAAAGCATAATAAACTATTTTGCCTCAGAGAGTGAATACCTTTTTCCTATCTACAATGAAAACATTCATAAAACCCCCCAGCAAAAGAAAGACAGGACAATGAAAGTTTTGAAACGCACAAATAAAGATATCAAAAAAATTGCGAATATATTGGGAATTGAAACACATCTTACCTTTTACGTAGCCCGCCATTCATCAGCAACTACATTAAAGCGTAATGGAATATCAACCGATATTATTTCAGAGGCTTTGGGTCATTCAAACACTCAAATAACCCAGTGGTATTTAAAACAGTTTGATAACGCCGTTTTGGATGAGGCAATGACAAGATTGTAATTCTATTGTAAAGGCTTTGAAAATATACATTTTTTCAAAGCCTTTACAAAATAGGCTTTCTACCTGTGAACTATACATTACCAAATGACCTTAAATTGAAACACAATGTAAGTTTGAAAACAACTTACAATCATCTTTCAAAATTCTACGGAAAAATCAGCTTGAAAAGGGAACTTTGAAAAACTTATGTTTTTGAATCTGATTTTGAAAAGTACTATTCAAAAGAGATTCAAAACCTTCAAAGTGATTTACAAAAACCAGTGGAAACATAGAATACAAAAGGACTTTGAATATTAAAAGAGGATTTTGAAACCTTAAAAAAGGATTACAATATCGTTTCTCAGCAAAACTAACAAAAGAAAGAAGCAACCACACCAACAGTGCATTTCTATAATATCCACTTGATTTTTTTGAAACTTTCCCTATATATAAGGAAAGTTTTAATTCTTTATTCCTTCTGTAATGTTTAAAAAATATATCCTGCAAGGACAAGAAAAAGTAAAAAACAGTAAGATCATAGAAAGAGAAATAGATTTTAGCTATGATATTCTCAAACTCAATAAAATCGTTTCATTTATATGACCAAGAAGAGCTGGAAAAACCTTTTTTATGTTTCAGGTAGTTCAACAACTTATCAAACAAAAAAAGCTTAAATTAGAGCAAATAGTATTTCTGGATTTCAGTGAGTTTGTGGACAAGAAAATAGACTTTAATAAAATCGCAGAAAATTTTTATGAGTTATATCCGAATCTGACCCCATTTTTTATGTTTGACGAAATTCAGGAAATTACCAACTTCACGCCATGACTATTGTGATTATTTAATAAATGATACAAGATATTTGTAAGTGGAAGTAATTCCCATCTTCTATCCAGCGAAATAGCAACACAACTCAGAGGCAGGTTTTATCAGCAATTTATTTTGCCATTATCATTTTGTGAATTTCTGGATTTTAAAAATTTTACAAAAAAAACGATCTACAGTTTTAAAGAAACAGGAGTTTTAAAGAGCTTTTTTCAGGAATATCTTCTTTATGGTTGATATCCAGAACCTACGCTTATAGGAGATAAAGCAATAAAACAATGATTAATCAAAGATTATTTTGAGGTACTAATCTACAAAGACATTAAAGAAAGATATGCTATCAGAGAAGAATATGTTTTGAAATATTTAATAAAGAGGCTTTTGGATGCTACGACTAAAGAGATGAATATCAATAAGATATATCAAGATCTCAAAAGTCAGAACATAGCCATAAGCAAGGATACTCTTTATAATTACACGGAATATCTCCAAAATGTTTTTTTGTTTAAAAAAGTAACAAATATATATACCAAGGTCAGATGATTCAATAAACTTTACCTCTACGACACGGCATTTTTCAATATGCTAAATTCAGAAGGAGAACAAGGAAAAAGACTAGAAACAGTTATTTTATGAGAACTCGTAAGGAGATGAGAAACGGTTTATTTCAAAAAGAAAGAAAAAGAAATAGATTTTTACAGTGAGACAACAGATACAGACTACCAAATATGTTATGAACTAAACAATGAAGATCTAGCAAGAGAACTAGCTCCCTTTGAAAAATCTGAAGCAAAGAATAAAATAGTAATCTACATGGATGAGAAAGATATAGATACCAGGAAAATAGGAAAAGAAATAAAAATAATCCGGTTCCGGGACTTTATATTTAACAAGCAATAAAGATCTATTGTAAAGGCTTTGAAAAAGTGTATATTTTCAAAGCCTTTACAAAATAAGCCTTTCGCCTATGAACTATGTACTACCAAACGACCTTGCGTTGAAACACAATGTAAGCTTGAAAACAATTTACAATCATCTTTCAAAGTTTCACGGGAAAATCGGCTTAAAAAAAGAACTTTGAAAGACGTATGTTTTTGAACCTGATTTTGAAAAGTACTATTCAAAAGAGATTCAAAACTTTCAAAGTGATTTACAAAAACCAGTGGAAACGGTGCAAGCAAAAGCATTTTGAACATTGAAAGAGGATTTTGAAACCTTACAAAAGAATTACAATATCGTTTCTCAGCAAAAAGAGGATGTAAGTAAATACAATCTAGCCTTGCAGGAGCAAGTAACCAAATATAGTTTGCTTTTGAAGGATGAA
This sequence comes from Bacteroidales bacterium, assembly GCA_963667975.1. Classification (GTDB taxonomy): domain Bacteria; phylum Bacteroidota; class Bacteroidia; order Bacteroidales. The sequence goes on along the minus strand of OY764079.1, from coordinate 250,491 downwards.
AAAGATGAAAAGAAGGAAATTCTCAATAAATACGATTGATTACAAAAGCAGTACAACGAGACAATTCATAAACACGGAAAAGAAATGGTTAGATCCGCAAAGGCTTTTTACCTATTGCTTTGAATAGCTATTTTACTGTTTATCATTATAGGCTTTTGAGTGTTTTACCTGAAAGGGGGAATTTCTTGGTTCACGCCGAAGTCATAAAGAGATATTACTATCTTATTATCAAGTTTCTAATTTTCTTATTGCTTGTATTGATGGTAAGGGGGCGATGAGAATAAACACATTTTGATGGTTAACGTTGTTGATAAATTTTATATCATATTTGTTGACAATTGATATTTTTATATTATATTTGTCGCCATAATACAAATGATAACCATGGAGAACATTTTTGCTAACAGACTTATTACAGCTCGTAAAATGGCTGGATTGTCGCTACAGAATCTAGCCGATAGGTTAGGGAATGTGGTTTCTAAACAGTCTCTGAATAAGTATGAGCAGGGTAAAATGAAACCCGACAGCGATTTGATTATTTCGTTATCAAACATTTTAAATGTTCCAATTGATTTCTTTTTTTCCGAGCCCTCTGTTGCTGTTGAATTAACTAATGTTGACTTTAGAAAATATAGCTCAAAATTATCAAAACCCGAACAGGAGGCTATAGAAGAAAAGGCTAAAGAAGCTTTTGAGCGATATTTTGAACTTGAAAATATTCTAAATCTTAAAGAGCCTACTTCATACTTTGTGTATCCAAGTATTGTTAAGAATACCAGAGAAGCTGAAGAAGCTGCTAAAGCACTGCGTGAGGAATGGAATTTGGGTTATGATCCAATACCAGATGTTGTTGAGATGCTTGAAGACAAAGGTTATAAAATTGTTGAAATAGAAGCACCTAATTCGTTTGATGGTTTGAAAGCTAATATTGGTGTTCAACGAGTAGTTGTTTTAAGAAAATCATCAAAAGACGATGATATCGTAAGAAAACGCTTTACTGCGCTTCACGAATTGGCTCATCATGCACTTAGTTTTCCTGAAGATATTGAACCCAAAAGTGAAGAGAAGCTTTGCCATGCATTTGCTTGTGCTTTGTTATATCCAGAAGATATGGTGCGTAAAGATTTACATAAAGCCCGGTTTCATTTTTATCAAAACGAACTGATTTTTATAAAAGAGCGTTGGGGAATATCGTTTTCGGCATTATTTTTCAGGGCATTACAACTGGGTATAATTAACGACTATGTTTATAAACAGCTAAACATGGGCTATAGGCAGCGAAAATTGCATGAACCGGGAAAAGAACCCGGTCGTTACATGAGTAAAGAAAAACCTATTCGTTTTGATCGTTTAATATATCTGGCATTGGGCAAGGAGCTTATTTCTGTGAATGAAGCAGCTTATTTTGCAGGGACTTCAGTGTGGCGATTCAGAGATCAAATGCAACCTTTAGTATGAAGTTGATTATAACAGATACAAACGTTTTTTTTGACATCATTAGTATTGGTGTATTGCCTGAATTTTTTGCACTTGGCTTTGAAATTTTTACAACCGATTTTGTAGTTAGAGAGATTTTGGAATCGGATCAAAAGATACAAATTGAATCGTTTATAAGAGCAAAAAAGCTTAATGTTTTTAAACTCACTGCTGAAGAAGTTGAAAAAATAAGAAAATTTAGAACGATGAGACTTTTCAAAGGTATTACTGATAAAACAGTTCTTTGGAAATCGTATCAGTTAAAATGCCCATTGCTTACAGGCGACAAAAAGTTAAGAAATGAAGCTGAAGATCTGAAAATTAAAGTACATGGAAGTATTTGGGTGATAAACGAATTTATTGAAAAAGAAATAATAACAAAGATAAAAGGGGCTGAATTATTAGGGAAACTAAAACTAATAAATGCCAGTTTGCCACACGATGAGATAGATAAGCTGATAAAACGGCTTAAATAAAAAAACCGAAGCTTATGGAATAAAGCTTCGGATGGTTGAAATATATTTTCCGGGTGGGATAATGTTTTTCAGCTGTAAAAGTAGAAATATTTGTATTACTACCAAATTTATTCCTTGGGCAAAACATAAGCGCCTTAGTATTAAATAGCTTGTGAGCCAAAATTGTAAAACTAATGGCAAAAAATGGTAAAATCGGTGATGGACATCGTAATGGTGCTGTAAGAGACAGGTCGCAATTTGAATTACCCAATGGACACTGGGTAAAACGCGATACTGAAACTGGGCGAATTATTGATGTTAAATCGGACAACAACCCGTTTAAAGGTGTGCGCAAGGAAAAGTAACAGAGCCAGTTTAAGTCTGTTAGCCTGAACCTTCCGGGAGAGAGTGGAGGAAGTTGGTAATTTGTAATATATAAAGCTTATGCTAGAAATTCATAAAGCTACTGTATGCAAGAGAAATACTTGTGTTACGGTTTATGGCAATGCAGCTAAAGCAATTGAAGTAATTGTTGTTGCTACAGTTACAATATTGGCAGTTGCACTGCTTACGAAAGCTTTAAAATAGTTATTTTATAGCCCTACCAGATGGTAGGGCTGTTTTTATTGATTGCACTACCAACGAATCTACTATTCTCCCGTGCCATTATTTGGATTATTGTTCATTTCAATACATAATTATTCTATTTATTGTTTGTATTAGTCAAAAAGGTAAATGGCTACAAAACTTACTGAGGTTATTGTGTTTGGCATCACTGAAAGAATCCCGACTGAAAAAGAAAAAACCTGATTCAGTTGAGAATTGATCAGAGATGTATTTATCAATGAATTAGAATCCAAATGGGAGGATAGGTAACATCTTAAAGACTAATTCTAGTAACGCAATTACCTTGGAACGTTTGCAGAGAAGAGATTACATAATGCATTACGGAAAAATTACATCACATCTTAATAAGCCGCTGTATACGAGAGTCGTCCATGCGGTAGTATAGGAGGAACACGTTGTCAGTTAATTACGGGTGGAGTCACTTACTTGATTATGCCTTGTTTTTTATAAATTATCAATCCCTAAAGCCCTAAAAAATATTTCATGTCGTTTTTCAGCAAAGTCTACTAAGTTATTATAATCAATAACTTCATAATAGAGATTTAATTCAGGATTCACCTTGTACAATGTATTATAAGGCGTTTTTTTGAATCCATTCCAATCCGTATTATAAGTAATTAAATCTTGTTGCAAATCACAAACTATGTAACCATATTTGGGTGTCTCCTTTTGAATATTTATATACCTGCCTTTAGAATTCTTTGCTTTTGCTTTTGATAAATCTAAAAAATATTCTTCTAATTGACTATCAAGTTTTCTGTCCTCAGGAGTATCCATATTTCTTCCTGGACGCTTAAACTCAAAGAGTACAAGAGAATTTATTTTATCAGGATTGTCAGAATAAGCACAAGGTATATCGTATACAAATAAATCAGGTTCTTTTTGGCTATCGGATTCGAGTTTTTTATTTGATCTTAGTTGCTTATCTGATGCAGTGAATGAATGAAATGCCAATCGTTCATCTAATAACCATAAATTATGGTATTCATAGGGTTGATTTTCTGAATCAGCTCCCATAGTGAAAATAATATTGTGTAAGTCTTTTTCCAACATATAATTTTCGTCTTCCCTCCATTCTAAATACTTTCTAAAAAGCTTTATTATTGACTTTCTTTTAACCATCAAATCTGCCAATTTATCCTTTGAGAATGAGGCTTCTTCTCTTAATACATCATGCACAATTCTTCCGAATTCTTCTTTATCATATTTCTTTTTCTTGAATATTTTTTCAAATGCTTTCTCTCTTTTTTGTTCCAGTTTAAATGATAATTCATGCAATTTTGCCTCTAATACTTCATCTGTAGCATTTATCGGAATTTCTTCAAAAACATTCTCTATTTTAAGTAAGTGATTATACCTTAATCTTGGTTTTTCTTTATTCAGAATATAGTTTTTTATTCTGTCGTTCTTTTCTTTTTCGGATTCAATTATATAGTTAGAATATGTTGATCTTACTTTATCCGCAAGTCCTTTATACAATCCTTCAAGAGAAATACTATCAAACTCCGTTAGTTTTTCGTCTTTATCGGGTATTGAGAAACTATTTCTTTGTGGATGAGCTTTTTTATCTAAGAACTTACTAGTTACATACAGTGATAAATGATATTTTTGGTTCTCACTATCATATAATTCTTTAAAGGAAGGTATATACTTTGTCAAAGTTTGCTTATTTCCAACTTGTCTATTATTTGCGCATAGGTGAAGAGAGTGAGATTGTACCCCATTATAATTTTTGATATAGTTTAGATTAAATTTTGATTCAACATTAGGGATTTCTGCGTTTTCTTCTATCTTTTCAATCTTAACAACTGTTTTGTATATATCATTAAGAATTATACCATCTTTTAACTCTTCATGTTTCTCTTTAACAATAATGGTTGGAGCTTTTTCATTTATAAAATAAAGCATGCAATGCTGAATTAAACCCTCTGTAATATCGTCTTTTTTTACCCTATTACTTTCAATGTATTTAAGATAAGGTTGTTTGTAAGTATTTAATTTAATGTATGTATAAATCTCTTTTGGAAATTTTATTGGTGATTCATCATTAATTTTTTGAAGTCCATTTGCATTATCAAACCTAAGCAAACGATATTCTATATTATCCTCATTCAAATAAAAGCTTCTAATATCCATACTCCCAAAGCATGCCAATACTGTATATCGGCCAATTCCTTTACATCCGTGCCTTCTGGCTCCAAAGTCTGTATATGGAGTTCTAAAAGCTTCAAATCTATTATTTGTAAAACCAATACCATTATCTCTAATAGTAAAGCCAATGATAGGGTTATATTCTGGTTGACTTTCGTCCTCAAAATTTAATATTGGTTCATCCTTTCGAATGATTTCAATAATGATTTTGCCAGAATCAATATTGCCTCTATCTTCGATGCTTTGAATGGAATTGACAACTACTTCTTGCAATGGTAGTAAAAATTCTTCAGGACTTACGTCTATACTGTTAATCAATCCTTTAAAAAATACTTTTTGTTCAATTATCTCCGTGGTCTGCATATTATATTTTTTATTAGTAATTATTAAATTCAAGACACTAGCGTTTCTTAAAATAAAGCATAACTCTCAAGTTGGAAGCTGTAAAAAATAAAAATACAAATAAATTTTGCGCAACTATCAAATGACAAGTATAATTTTTCCCGGAGGGTGTAAATTCCTTATACGCTGGAATAACTCACAGAAGTATAGCAAGTCGCAAGTTGGTTTTTCGTGAAGAATGTAGTGAAGGAAGCAGGAAAGCAAAATCCGGCACGAATGAACAGAAACAACATATTACGCTATTAAATTGAGGATAAACAAGCATCCAGAGACCGAAGAATACAAAACATCATTTAATACTAGATGCCGCAGTAATCTATTTCTTTTTAAGTTTTCGCCATATTGTCTAGGCGATATTTAAATGGAGAGAATATGGAGGAAGTAAGAATAGATAAATCCTCTGTTTTGCTGATAAGGTATTCTCTCCCGGATTATTTTCGCTTTATGCACACTGGCATTGTTCAATACAATAAATGTTTCTTTATGAATTCTAAAAGAAAGGTTTTTAAGGTATTCCAATACAAATTGAGCATCTATGCTTTTTTCTGTGGTACTCCAATAACATTTGTTTTGTCTATTAATCAGCCCAAAACAATTAATCTGATGTGTTTTTTAGACAAAATACATACTTGTTTATTAACAAACAGCCAACTGTATAGTGCATAGCTATCAAAATAAATAACATAAACTAGTTTATAATATATACTCATGAATTATTGTTTTTAAAATTTTAATCATACTTAGACTTGTTAATAGGTACTTTGAAAATAAATACGGCATATGCTTCCCTCCAATAAAAGTCTTTGCTGTTAATGTAATAATCTTCAGAAAATGGGTTAATAAGTCTGTTTGCAAAAAATAATTCTTTTTCTGATAAATCAAATTTTAAGGCAAAATTTCCAAAAAATTGTGAAATTGCATTTAGATATAGTAAATCTGCTGGTTTTAATGGAGGGATCCATTCAACTAAAAATGTTTTATGCTTTACTATTTCTAAATCTATTTGTAGCGCAATTTTTGCTATTTCGGGTGTGTGTAATGTAGAGTGAATCTGAGTATAAAATTTCATTCTTTTAATAATATTCCAAAATACTAACAAATCAGGACAAATATATGATGCAGATAAATCTAGTTCTTTAATTGCAATTAAACCACCAGGTCGTACAATGCGATAAAATTCGCTAATGGTTTGTTCCTTTTCTCTATCTGTTAGATATTGAAACACATTTGAACACCAAATTGCATCAAATGAATTACTTCTATATCTCATGGATGTAATACTACCAATATCAGCAAAAACTCTACACGCAAAATTTTCATTATCTATATGCTTCTTTATAGAATTTATATTTTCCTGGGATAAATCAATTGCATAAATTGTTCCGTTATTTCCAAGTATTCTTGAAAGAGTTGGAATAAAGCAACCATTTCCAGAACCTGCGTCGAGCACTGACCATCCTTTGTGAAATCCTATAGAACGAACCATTTTGTTATATTGTCGTCTTGCCGCATTGTAATGACTGTCAAGATAACTACATTCTGTTAAAAAATGCCCTGTTGATGAAATCTTATGAATATTTTCATTTGAAGCGTTTGGGGCTGTATTTATTTGTTGCAAATACATAGATTGTGTTGTATACAGAGTTAATTACTTGCTTTAGGTGCAAATGCTAATATATCAAAAAATATACTGTTTATGTATTTTCTTTCTTCTGAATTTAAATAAGTTTCGTTAATATTATTTTTAAATATAAAATTTATATAGTTAGAAATATTATGTCCTTGAATTTGTAATATGGAATCTATCTGTTTTGATTTTTTGATACAGCTATCCGCAAGGTCATTGAAATATCTAATAGAACCTGCATTAACTCTATTATTTTCTTTTAATCGATTGATTGATTTTAATAAATTATGTGATAATTCTAATGTAGTATTCAGGCTTTGTGAAGCAATTAAGCCAGCTATAAGTTGCTCCGTATTAATATTATTTCTGTTATATAATGGATTTCTATTTTCAATCCAGTTATAAACAAATGCCAACATAATGTTCAATCTACCCTCATTATGATCTTCCATGAAATCAGTTAGATCATCCAATAGCTGAATAGCAGCACAGATATTGTCTAAAATCTCTTCTTCTTCATTTAATATAGATTTATTTTTATCAATACTAATCATATAAGAAATGCAAAATTTCACAAGAGCTGCTTTCCTACCTTGAATTATTACATTACTTTTAATACCATTAATAGATTTCAGATTAGACCATTTCAACTCGTTTATCATACCATCAATTGATTCTTTCCTGTATTTCTCAAAGGAATTAAAAACAGTCAATTGATCATTTATTACTAAGAGAAACTCTCTATATGAGCTATCTAATAAAACTTGAGAGGAGAGTAATTCTAATTGCCAATTTTCTCTTTCCTTATCTAATAAATCATCTAATAACAAACTATATTCATACAACAAAAACCAAGGGAAGGCAACTTTTTTAATAGTTAATTCTGATATATTAAATAAATCTCCAAATATATAAGGAGCATATTCACCTAACATTAGCGTTTCATCTGCTCTTTTTAATCTCTCGTTAAAATGATTGATGATAGCTGAACCTAGTTCTTGATTCAGGTCTTTTGCAAAATCATAAAATTGCTGTCTAATACTAAGTACTTGAGGATAAGTAGTATTTAGAAATGTTTTTCTTGCAAAATTTCCGGTTAAATCTTTTATTAGTACTGATTTCATTTTTTAATCATTTTATTTTTTAATATTTCCTAACTTATTCCATCCATTTACAATTGAAATATCCTCATTAATGTCATGTTTAGAAAAAAGAGAGACAAAAATAAAGACAATTAAACTAATAATGAATGCTGGTACAAATGCCGTCTCAGAATTAATAAAGAAGAATATTATTAATGTAAAAAAACCCGTAATAATAGAGTATGCAGCACCTTTTGCCGTGGCTTTCTTCCAAAAAAAACCTCCAATTATGGCAGGGACGATTATCAATAACATAAATAAAGAATTTACACTTAGTTTTATTAAATCTGGGAATTCATAGGCAATTATCAATCCTATTAAACCACAACATAAAGTTGCTATGCGACCGTATTTCAGTTTTTGACTGTCGGTATATTTTGTAGGTTTAGTGTTTATAATAAAGTTTTTTGTTAATGTGGCTGACGCTACCATGATTGTCGAGTTTATAGTAGAAATGAAAATTGCCATAAAGCCAGCAATACCAAAACCAAGAATACCCACTGGTAATTCTCTTGTCATTAACGCAAATAATGCTTGGTTTTTATCACCAAGACTAGGTTCAAGAATTTTCATTGACATCCCAAAAAAAGCAGAAAGAACATAAAATAAAACAATAATACTTAAGGAAAATAATAAAGCTCTTTTTGCATTACCAGCGGTTTTTGATGCATAAACTCTTTGCCAAAGCTCCATTGTAACAAAAATACTTCCCACACCAAATAAGAGACCCGCAATGAAGAACGATATACCTCCATAAGCAAAAGGTTTAAAGAAAGTACTCGGTAATTCATGAAATTTTGATATACCGCCTAAATCATGAATCGTAATCGGGAAGAGGATTAAAAATATCACAATGAACATCACAATGAAATGAATGAAATCAGTATAAAAATCACTCTTAATTCCTGCGAAAGCAGTGTACAGGATAGTTGAAATTGCAGCAAACCAAATTATAACATTAAATTCAATTCCTGTCCAAACAGTTAACATAGCTGTAAGCCCTACAAATTGAGCAGCAGTTAGTAGTAAATATATTATTAAAATTAAACCAGAAGAAAACAAATGGCTTAGTCTAGAATATCTTGATAAAAAGAAATCTCCTATTGTATGTGCTTGATATTTATCTCCGTACCATTTAAGTTTTGGGGCAAACCAAGCCGCAACAATAATGCCAACTATACCTCCTACCATTGCAGTAAAACCAAGAGAGAGCCCCGTTTCATAACCAGACGCAGCTGTTGCAACAGTTGTGCCGACTCCCACCCAAGTTGAAATTATTGAGAAAATGACAAGTATGAATGGTGCTTTACGTGAGAAAATTAAAAAATCGTCAGCTGTCTCTTTTAGTCCTATATATATTCCCCATGCAAACAATGCAAGTAAATATATTGTAACAATTATTAAATCTATATTATTCATTTTCTTGAATTTTACGTGTAAAACATTCAACTAATATTCCAATTAATATTTGTTGAAATATTATAAAATAGATTAAAAAATCAATATTAATATTTGTGTATATAATTAGTAATAATAATAAAAGTGTTAATCCGAATAATGCTTTATTCTTTCTTTCTTCTAAATCAATTTTCCAAATCAATATGAGAAGAACAAAGGCAAGAAGTATTATTATACCTAAGGATAGTGAAAAATGAAATAAAACATTAATTTGATAATTAATTGAGATTGTAATATTATAAGAATGTAATATAAGTATTAATCCAACAATGAAATTTGCCCATAAAATATGGTTACCAATAAATTGGGCAAATGTACGTACAATATTCATCTTTAAAATAGATCGATTCATGCTATTTTGGTATGAGTTAACGTGCGTATTTATTTTTTCCGTATTTTCTATTCCCGTAATTAGGGTCTCTCTACACATATCTCTTTCCTTTTTTATATTTTTAACAAAATCCCCAATATATTTACTTAAACCTTCCATGTCAAAAACATTTCCTTTAAAAATGCTAATTAATAACGATTTAAATTTTATTCCACTCATAATTTTAATAATAATAATATTCCAAATTCCGCATGAAAAAAGATAAAAGGTAAAGATCGTGTATATATTTATGATTTTAACAGTGACATGGTCTCCTTTAATAAGATATCTGAAAAACATAATTAAAAAAACCATACTAAATATCTCAAATGCTAGTTTGCTGTATTGAATCAGAGGTTTGCTTTTTTTTACCGTCTTATCTTCTGGAGGAAAGTAAGAGGGAATAAGTATTCGATTATTCCAATCAGCAAATACTAATAAAATAATAAGAAAAGTATTAAATATCATTAAAATGTTACTTTCTTTTTCTACGCTTATTATAAAAGATAACATTGCACTTATTGCTGATGCATAAAGTAAAGTAGTGATTAATTCTGGTAAATATTCTCGTAAATTATGGTTTTTACAGTCAACACGATTTGTTGTATTCATAATTTTAGATTATTTAAGTTTGTTCGATTATTTAGGTGCGATAATCTGCATTATGTGGTTTAGAATTCTTGAATTTGATGTTTTTTTGTGTAATTATAATACCAAACTATATTTTATTTATGGCTATGTAATGTAATATTCCACTTTCGTCTTTTATTGTGTAAAAATTTGATAATATACCGTGATGAACAACTTTATCAGGTATTATAAGCGCCCTTCTGTTAAAGGTATTCATTAAAAAAATATTGTTAACTATTTTTACTATTGAGTTATTGTCTTTTCTTTGTTTGTGAGTATCTGTTATGTATCCAGAATATTTTTCTTATTTATTGAAAAGTTAATTTTTTCATCCAATATCAGGAGATAAACAGTCTTTTTAACTAAATAAGAACATAGATCAGGTTTTGAATTATTTTCTAGTACATAGAATACATATCTTTTGTATATTCAATAGTACATTACTATACCTTTTCCAACGCCTAATTGACATATAAAGCTTCGCCCCGTCATCCACATCTGACAATATTCACAAATACTAAATTAGTAGTTTATAAGCCAATAAAGTAATTTTATAAACTATTAACAATAATTATGATTGTAAAGATATTCAATATTTATCCCTTAAGTTAAATTTAACTAAAATTTAACATCAGCTATAAGGTTGTTTTAAATTGAAAACCAGTATAATCTATAAAATTAGATTACCGACCTTGCTCTTACCTTAACACTGTTATTGTTCCTGTCTTTTCTATTTTCCGACCACTACGTTTAGCGGTAGCCTGCAAAACATAAAAGTAAACACTTTCGCTACAATCATTACAATCGAAATCGTTTTGGTAGTTTGCATTCTGGTAAATTAAGTTTCCCCAGCGATTGCAGATCATCAGGTTTATATCCCAGTAATTACTATTGATAATCACAAGGCGGTCACTTTGTAACTGTATCCCTATAATACAATTTTTTATTTCTCTATTGCTTAATTTGAGTTTATTAACTCAGCAATAATCTTACTTCTTTAAAAACTTTTGAGTAGTGATTCCTTCAGAATTAACGAGGCGTATCAGATAAATCCCGGGGGATAATGAGCTGACATTTATACTATTCTGATTTATCAACTGTGTGGAGGAAATCAACTTGCCATCTATAGAAAGTATAGAAACTATAGTGTTTGGTTGAGGATTGGCAAAATAGATTTTATCAATGGCTGGATTAGGATAGAAAAGGATTGATGGGTTTTGTAATAATTCAATGCCAGTTGAATTAAAGTTCTTATAGGTTGCATCATATCCGGAGATATTCATATGATAATCTGTTCGTTCTGAGTTAATATATTGATAGAGCCATTGACCTCTCATTAAAGTCCATACCCCATTTGCCAAAATATACGCCCGGCATTTTGTTGAATTTCCATAATTATCAAAGATATATTCTTCTTTTAAAATATAATTTACAGTTAATGAATCGGATAAAGACTTATATATATAACTTGTTATATTGTTATATTGATCGTATGTAAAATAAGTATAGTACATTGAAAGCCAGATTGAATTCTTTAAATATGAATTAACACATGAATCGGCATTATTGCTATTACTATAATAATAGTTATTTTTTTGAATGTTATTCAAGCCCAAGCCATCATTAACATATAGATCTCTTTCTATTATTTGATTTTGCGAATTATATGTGTAAGTATATTTAGATGAAGGGCTCCAGACTGAACCACTTTTATTAAATGAGGTAGTTTCAATAAGCAAATTTGCTGAATTATAAATATTAATTACTTTTCCACTATTATTTAATGTATCACTAATATAAACTTCTTTTATGAATATATTAGTATCATTGCTTACATAATAATAATATTTCCATGTATATGATTTTATCCAGCTATTATTGTATTTATCGTAAATCTTATACTCTATCAATTGATTTGATGCTGAATAGAATGAACTATCAATCCTGGCAACATCCCATACGTTATTTAACCAATTGTAGTTTGATATCACTGTTTGATTATTTTGGTTGTCATATTGATATTCTGCTTTGTAGACATTAGTATATATCCCATTTAAAACATTTTGCCTAATCTGAGTCGACAATAGGTTATTGCTATTATATTGCAGGTATGTAACATCGCCCAATTGATAATTTACAGGATCAAGGTAGTAATTACGAATTTCAGTTGGTAATCCCAACGAATTATAAATTGAAATAGTTTTACTATACGGTGTTAAACTATCATACAGAATCAATGTATCGCAAACCGAGAATAACTGCTTACTATTGCTTTTTAGAGATTCTTTTGACGAGTACTTCTGGGTAATTTTCCTTACGTACACATCTGCGGGTGATTCATCGCTATTGATTTTAACAGTGTTTCGTTCATTTTGAGCATCTACGTAATTAAAAATTACTAAAATGCAAATAATCAGGGAAATAATCTTTTTCATAACGTTTGATATTTAATAATTTATAAATGTATGTATAATCTTGTTAAAGATATAATGAAATCATAAATTTACTTCTTTAAAAACCTTTATATGATGATTTCTTGGAATTTAACAAAGCGTATCGAATAAAAATTCAAAAATCAGGTTGATGCTGTTTGAATTTACTATTTGTATGGATTAAACTATTTTGTCATCTATCCTTTATAAGCAAAACTCATATTCTTAAGCTATGCAGAAGTTCCGGAGTCAGGGTGCAGTTTTATCGTAACACCGTTATTGTTCCGGTTCTTTCTATCTTTCTGCCACTACGCTTGGCGGTAGCCTGCAAAACATAGAAGTAAACACTTTCGCCACAGCCATTACAATCGAAATCGTTTTGGTAGTCCGCATTTTGGTAAATTAAGTTTCCCCAGCGGTTATAGATCATCAGGTTTATATCCCAGTAATTACTGTTGGTAATCACAAGGCGGTCGTTTGCCCCATCGTTGTTAGGTGTAATTACATTGGGAACTTCCAGTGGCAAAGCACAATGGTCGGCATCGCCATCATATACAACGATAGTGTCGTAACTGGTGTAATTATACTGAGAAACATAAGCCTTTACCCAGTAAACACCCGGCTGGGTAACATTATAGGTGTCTCCCTGTGAGCCATCCTGCCATGTAAATACAGCATTGGGTAACCCGGCATGTAAGGTTATATTATCCCCGGGACAAAGCAGGGTATCGTTTCCAAGGCTAAATTCAAAACTACATTCGCATACCGAAAAATCATCCACAAACATATATTCCCCGTAAATCCATATACCGGGTGGAATGTAGGTTGCATTATTGCTTCCCATGGTCATATACTTTTCGCCCCCGGCGGCGTCATACAATGCCGAAGCATGTATCCAGTTTATGGTATCATTTACCAGTTGAGTAATTATCTGAGGTTGAAAAAGAGGTGTATAGGTTGTTTGATCAGGAAAAGAATCAATCGTAAACATTAAGCCTACACTATCGGGAATAAACGTTGTACCATTTTCCGTTGTCCATTCTGAAATAGAATAATAATAGTCCACGCAATATTTTTTCTTTTGCAATGGCTGGGCTAGTTTATTATGGATAAATTCCCTGTATTTATTACTACTATGAAACCCAACTCTAATAAACCCGGCATAGGCATTTCCTGTATGCGGATATTGAAACCCTCCTAAATTATATGGCACCATATTAGGGTTACACGAATGAAATAATTCTGTACTAAACCCATACCAATTAAATGCTTTATTTAATTGCATATAATCATCCGGGCATTGAATAATATTTTCAAATCCGGGATTAGCCACAGCATTAGAGCCTTTGTACTGTGAAAAGGAACAAAGGGGTAATGAAAGAAAAAATACTATGTAGATAAACCACTTCATTTGGTAATAAGGGGGGTGCAAATGCACCCCCAAAGTTAAGTTATTTAATAATCATTAGTTTACCCGAGTCGATATTTTTATCATTGGAGACTACATGATAATAATACATGCCCGGTTTCAGGCTCTCGGTATTGAGTTCGGTTTTTGTACTGTTGGGCATAAGATTAAACTCTGCAATCTCGATCCCCAGCATATTATACAATTTGAGTTTACTGTTTGTCGGGCAGTTCCCGCTAAAGGAAACGGTCAATTGCTTTGACGCAGGATTGGGATATACTGTTGCTTCCAGTTCTTTTTCCGTTTTATGAATCGGGTTTGGCGAGTAATAGAGCTGGTATGTATCAGGATCAATCCCCAGCATTACACGGGCAGTATATACCGCTTCGCCCCCCTCGTAAGGAGTAATGGTTGCAATACCGAAAAGGGTTTGATACTGAGCCGGGGTAAATTCGTAAATGTCTTTATTCCACGTATCCATATAAACCTCGTCAACCTGCCGTTGCATCCACTTTAGTTTATCGTCAGGGGTAATATTGCTTAAAAATGCTTTTGCCTGCTCATTGTCGTGGCTAAACATCCGTTCACGGGCAGCGAGTATGGTCTGGATTTCGGAATTATACACCGAGTTATAGAACGAGAGATAAAGATTGTCGTTTATATCGCCCTTGTTCATAATATCGGGTGCATTGCGGAGTATATCAAACAAATAGCCCCTGTCGTACTCTTTGTAAAGGTCGTTCAGGTAATTGTAAAATAACTGGTCGCGTACAATTTGCCCGTATAATACCTCACGCGGATCCTGCGAGTAAACAGGCTCGTTTGAAGGGACATAAGGCGGGTTATTCACGGCACAGTTCGTCGTGGCATTATTTGATGGATAAAAGAGAATTTGATAGTTTACATTTACAGGGTTTACGTCATATTCTATTCCTAAATTATCATTATAATACCATTTAGGTGTAAATCCAGTATTGATACACCCAGGGCAGGCTTTAATTTTTTCCTGACCGGAATTAAAGAAACCAATCCAGCGATTATGCACATTAAAGTTTTGCGGAGCAGTTGAGGCATTAACCCAGCCCTGATCGGTTAAACCGGAAGCCATGCCAAAATTAAACCCGTAATAAGGATGGTCAAATTTATTGCAGGTAAACATTGTTTTGGTTAACGGTCCGGCTGTAAAAATACCGCTACCCATGTTGTTTATGTAGTTTTCCTGAATATTTGCCCCCTGCGTGTTGCGTACCGTGATGCCTTTGATTAGCTCGGCTTCCACCGAAGGCAGGACGGAGCGGTTACGTACTATTTTGTTGTTGGAAACAAAAATACTGTTGCAATGGTCAACAATAATCCCGTTTTGATAATCGGTGGTAACAGTATAACCGGAGACTCCCGGAATTCCTGCCACAAAATAATTAATGGTATTGTCTTCAACCTTTGCAATCCTGTTAATCGGTTTCACCGACTGAATATTAATCAGCCAGATACCATTGCGATAGTTTGATATCACGTTTTTGGCAACATCCACAACCGTAAATCCGGAAACATCCACATGCGAACGCTGTATTTTTATTGCAGTACCCGGTGAAACAGCGGTTAAGTTTGTTCTGGAAACCGTGTTACTGTTAACCTTGGAATAACTACGCAGGTTGGTAATTTCGATGCCATTGTAGCAATCCAATAAATCATTGTTACGTACATCCACATACTGCCCAAACGAAGTTATGCCCGATATTAAATTTGTAAACGTATTTTTTAGTGAAGTAGAAATACCTCCCACGATTAACTCGTGATTGATGTTGGTGGGTTGTGCCGGCATTTCGGTATATTTATAGATAGAATAAATTCCGGAAGTCTGGGCATAATTTACATTGTCAACCACTTTAAACTCGTTGTTGTAAACTTTAATATCGGAGTTAATGCTATAGATTCCGAAGCCTATATCGTAGAACTGGTTTTTAGCCTGTTGAGGATCGCCAATTGTAAAATTACGTACTTTGTTCACGTAGATACCGTACTGACTTCCGGTATTATCAGGAGTATCATAACTACTTATAGCTGATCTGTAAAAATTACAGCCCAGTATTGTACCCGGAAAATCAGGCATATTTGCACCACTGCCCGGCGAGGTTTCAATTTCGTAGTAATCATATACCGCTACACCTGTATTGTTATTCTCGAAGTTCGTATTTGATAAATGGAAAACTCCACCGTTTTTTGAAACAACGGCTCTTTTGGCATTTGCAACTACCGAATTATCAATATTTATAGTTGCCGTCGGGTTTTCGGCATAAATACCATCCCACATTCGCTGGCAACATTTATTAGGAAATCCAAATACCGAATTATTTACAATATTAAGCGTTGCATTGGGATTGACAATAATTTTGCTGTCAGGGCTAATGTTTACATCCGCATCATTAAACGTAACATTGGCATTAATAACTAAATTCCCATTAATATTTACTCTTGCTGTAAACGTTACATCTGCATTCAGTGTTGCATTATTTAAATTATTTTGAGGATCGGTTACTCCTAAAGTACAGCAAGGGAATATCTCCATTGTTTTTGTATTACTGCACGAGGTCGTATTATCGGTAACAGTTAATGTAAGCACCTCGAACGGACATTCGGTTCCCGACTGCCATGTTATGTTTGGCGAGATTCCGGTATAATTCCCGCTGTGTAATGTACTCCAATCGTAACTGCTGTTTAAATCGGGATTATCAACTGTATAAGTTGCAGTCTGGTTGCAATCGTTATTATTTCCTACAATGGTAAATTGTGGTAAGGGGTTTATGGTAATTGTTTTTGTTATTGTTTCAGTGTAGCCATTGTAGGTAAGTTTCAGCGTAATGTTATAGGTTCCGCTGGCGGTGTATTTATGATGAACAGATTGTCCCGCTTCCGTGGTTCCGTCACCAAAATCCCAGAACCAGCTTATACCGCTAAATATTGTCTGATCGGTAACACAGGTCGTTCCGTTTAATGCAACATAGGTATTGGGACAAACCGGGGCTGGATCCTGAAACGAAGGATTCATGGTTACGTTTAACGTGTAAGTATCTGTTACATCTGCACACCCAAAACTGCTTCGAACAACAGTAAATGTATAAGTACCCGGAGCAGAGAATTTATATGCACCAGTACCCACTGAAACAGGAAAAACATTGGCGCTGGGCGAAATGGATGTTACGTTAATACTTTCGTTACTGCCGGGAGCTTTAAACCACGATTTATACAGCAAAACATCTAAACAAATTGAGCTTGGAAAAGAGGTTGTTGGTTTTGGATAAATTTTTGCACGCCAAACACTTGCTCCATTAACCATACCTGCAAAAAAATGAGTACCGTTGTTCGGGGTAATTTCTACAATAACTTTATAAGTTCCGGCTGGTGGTGCATATTGCCATACCTGACCGTTTATATCTGCTATCTGATGAATATCCATCACGGGACTCATGTATTGTATTATGGGATTAGAGTTTGGCACGTAAAATATAAGCCTTGCCGTCATGGGATAATTTGCCGAATTTGCATAAAAACCTTCAGTAGCATCAAAAGGGGCAACAAACCTGTACTGGAAACTTTCTCCTTCATAAGCTTCCAGTATTGTTGTAAGTATTGTTTCCCCGCATTCGCCGGAATCCCAGCACCACGAACTGTGCCAGTTCCACCCCTGATTGGTGTTAGGTAAACATGATGCCATATAGATACTATGCAGCCCTAAAGGAAATGCTTTAGCTCCGTTTCTATATACCAGTTTTAAGTGATTTAATCCCAGTGTATCTGTAATAGTTAGCACAATAGTATCTCCTATGGCAGATTTTGCCTCTACATAAGAGACATTGGGTTTTGAGTGGAGATTGATAAATGAATTATTGCTAAATTTTTGAATCGTAAAATCAGCACTATCGGGAAACCCCAATGTATCCACTATCTGGAAAAATGTAGTAGTATCGCTTGCAACGTAGCAAAACTTTAAAGTTCCGCCCGGATTGTTTAGCGGGACGTTCTGGTAGGTTGTATTTGGATACAGCCATGTGATATTAGGGAGTAATCCCTGTCCATACCCGCTATAGGTGTTTACTAAAAAAATGAAGCCAATTATTATTTTGGCAAGCAAAAGAAGAGCGTAATTTTTATGCACCTCTTTTCTTTTGTTATTTGCATAATTCATAATCTTGTAGTTTTTAATTTTAAGAGAATTTTCTTTATTTAATCTCCTGATTTTAATAGCCAGAGGAGCTATTTCATAGTTTAGCCCTATAATATTAAGTATTGCGGGGCTTGTTTTTTTCTTTACGTGAAAGGTTTCATTTTCATTTGGTTTTAAGGTTAATTATTGTGTATATTTGTATAATTTCTATTTCATAAGTTCCTTGCTTGCCCGGTGTCATGGGGGTGATTTCCGGGGGAAATGGGGACAAGGTTTTTTTTAGTTAATGAATTTAGGGGGAGTAGCCCTGTAAGATGTTTTTACATTTTGCAGGGTTTACTTTTTTATATAGGTAAAGTTTCATTTTGAGCCGGGGGGTTAAGGGTTCCAGATTTAGGTTAATATTCCTGTTTTATCGGTATTATTAAAAACGTATCTCCAAAGTTCGTGATAAATAAAATACGAAAATCATTAGTTGTAAAATACAACTTATAGATGTATCGTGCAACTATAAGTTGCATTTTATCCTTTTAGAAAACTATTTATTTTTATAAAGATCTGTTTCATGATAAAGGGGGTATGTATAAAGGGCGAAAAATGAAGAAGATATTCTTTTTCCCTGCTTCTTAATTTTTAATATTCGATTCAGCCTGCCACCCACCTAAAATAAAAGAGGCGTGCGACTTTTCCTATACTTGCCTTTAAGGTTCCGGGAACCCCGTAAAACAAATAAGTAAATCCCTGTAGGTTTGTATCTAACTTTTTTCATTGTTTATAGTTTTCGCAAATGTAGATAAATAATTTTAAAAAGATACTAATAAGTAGGGCATAAATAAGAGCGGTCGTTTTAGGGGTAACCCAGATGATGGATATTGATAAGATTTGCAATATGAAAAGACAAAGTGAAAAGTCAGAAGTCAATCAATCCGTCAAAGAAATAACTTTAAAAAAGTTAGGGGAAAGGATACGACAGATTAGGATAAATAAGGGATATAGCAGTTACGAATACTTTGCGTATGATCACAATATATCCCGTGCTCAATTTGGCAGGTATGAAAGAGGAGAAGATTTGCGATTCAGTACCCTCGTTAGGATAGTAGAGGCTTTTGATATGACATTAGAAGAATTCTTTTCAGAAGGCTTTGAAAATACCTTACATCACTGATAAAAAAAACGGATGTTTGTGAGGATGTAAAAATATGGGAGGAATTGATTTATTATTTTTAATATTGTATGACTGAATTTTGGGATAAGAATTCTTAGAAGTGAGCGTGTTTTACTTATTATTCTTGTAGAAATTAATTTTACCAGTTTTTAAAGGCAAGAATAATAGTAAATGCTATTTTAATATATTTATTGTTATTTCATTTAGGTGTTTTAATGATTAAGGGTGTAAATGTAAAAAACTTTACGCCCTTAAATGTATGTAACCCATATTAGGTACAATTACAGTTTTCCCCAAAAAGAAACCATTAAGGGGGGAAGGGGGGATTAAGGAAGAAATTGAAAGCTATTTTGAAAAAAAAAAGAACAACAACAATTTTACCTGCTCCTGTTGTTGTTTATATAGTTTAATTAGTTTAAATGTTTAGCTCTGAAAATAAGGCTTTTAAACAAACATTTCTTTACAAAAAACTAACAGATTCGGTATTTACGTTAACAAAATCGGTATTTACGCTAACAGATTCGGTATTTAAAACTAACAAAATCGGTATTAGAAATAAGCCCAGACTAACAAATCCGGTATTTAACAAAACAGGCTTCAGACAATATAAGACAAGCTAAACTAACAAAATCGGTATTTTCAAACTAACTTCACTTGACTTTGCCTGTTAGGTTAAGTATAAAAAGAACATTTTATACACAAAGAAACCCCATGCCAACAAAGCAGGTTTCCCTTTTCGGGGATTGATCAACAAAGCTGGAAATCAAGAAACACAGTAGTATTGTTCAATTGAGCAATATTACCACCTTGCAGGAACGTAAAACCATGAATGCCCTGCTGCGAATGGCAAAAGATGTATTAAAGAGAAGCCCGGAAAGTAAAGTGTTTACCTGTGATATTGGTTTGATAAAACGTTTAGCCTGATTAAAACAAACCGATAATGAAGAATTAAAAAAAGCACTTAAAACCTTGGGAAGTACAAGTATAGAATATAATATCTTAAACAAGGATACCAGCGTGCGGGGCTTTTTCAGGTTTCTGTCCGAGGTAAAGATCGTGGGGGAATCAACCGGAAAAATAACGACAATAAGCTTTGAGTTTCCCACCTCTGTTTTGGAAACCATCAAAAACCCCAATATGTTTGTAAAACTCGACCTGCTTGTAATAAGAGGATTGGAAAGCAAACACAGTGTGGCTATTTATGAACTTTTGAAAGATTACCAGAACCTTTGAAAGTTACGTATAACGATTGCGGATTTTCGTAAACTTATGGGAGTATCCCAGGAGCAATATAAAAACTTTACCATGCTAAAAAAAAGACTTTTGGATATCCCGGTAAAGGAGATAAACGAAAAGACAGACCTGTTTATCAGCTATCAACTAGAAAAATATGGCAGGACAGCGGAAGCAATAATCTTTAAAATGATCACCAAAGAACCCGCAAAGACAGAAGAAGATGTACATGGTTTAATCCGGGAAAGACTCTTGAAATACGGGATAAAAGAAAGCCAGATAGAGGAACTGTTGAAAAGACACGATGAACAATACCTATTGGTAAACTTGGAAATAGTGGAAGAGAAGATTAAAAAAGGGGAGATTCAAAATATTCCGGCTTACCTTTTAAAAGCCTTCCAGAGCGATTTTAGAATGGCAGAAACCCAGTATACCAAAGAGCAGAAGGAAAAAGCATTGCAACAGCAGCAGATAAAAGAAGACAAGAGAAAAGCCAAACAGCAACAACAGCAGACGAAAGAGGAATTCCGGGCATTGAGGCAATCAGAAATCGAGCAGGTATTATCGGGACTTTGAAGCGAGGAACTCGCTGATTTGCAGGATGAATTTAAGGAGCAAAACAAAAACAACTTCGTATTTAAAAAAACCTTTGCACAAAAGGGCTTTGAAAACCTTTTGATAAAAGCCCAGCGACATAATTTTATTGCCAAAAGGTTTTTACCCCAAAGTCTGCAATCCTTTGAAAATTACCAACATTCAAAGGATGTTACAAACACTTGATAAAATGAAAAAAAACCGTATACTCAAAATACTTTATATCCATTAATATTATTCCCATGCTATCCTTTGCCACAAAAAGTAAATCGCAAAAATGAATCAGTTTCTTAACCGATGATAAAGGAGAAAAAAAAGCCGTAGTCTTTGACTTGGGGTTCAAAAGTATTCAGGAGCTTATGGAAGACTTCTTTGACAGCATGGAAGCCATTAAAAGGATGAATGAGCCCAGGCGTAATTTTAAGGACGTTCAGAAGCGTATTTTAAGCAGGAAACAAACCGCCTTACATGCAAAATAGATATGAGATAGTTTTTTTAAGATCCGCAGAAAAGGAACTGGAAAAATTGCCCTTTTCGGATTTTGTAAGAATTTCCGACCACATTACCCACTTGGCAGATAATCCGTATCCAAACGGATTCAAAAAGTTAAAAGGCTATTCAATAAAATGACAAACCTACCTTTCATTTTACAGGATAAGAATTTGAGATTACAGGGTAATATATACCACCGAAAATAATGTATTGCAAATAGTTATTATTAAGGTAGGGCATAGAAGAGATATTTACAATTAAGTTGAATTTACCGCCTGTTTTGCTATAAGCAAGAAAAAAACAAAAACGTATGGCAAAATGGATTAGACAACCACAGGAAAGAAAAGGTAAGTACATGTTTAACGGGGCATTGTATATAACAAGAACCATTCAAGAAAAACTTACGACAGCGGAAATTGCAGAGATCTTACAGGACGTGTGGCAATTTGTCCAGCAGGAAAACGGAATAGACTACTTGCAGGTTTATATCAATGAAGAAACCAAAGAGAAGATCTTCTTTATTGACCAGCTGGATGTTCAGATGAAGGAACACCACCCGCCCGAACACAATTACGCAACCTTGCTATTTGCCTGGGAATACTAACTAAAAAAATCGATGCTCTGCATAATCATGCAGGGCTTTTTGTTTGTATCATGAAAATTATTGTTTATCTCCGGTAAACAAATTATTTCTTTATAAATTTTACAGGGGAAGCCGTACTATGCTTAGTGTCTTTTGCCAAAATCATATATGCTCACGGGACTAAATCCTGTACATTAATATTTTCAGTTTTCTCTCATTCCCTGACAAGCTGTTTTTTGATAAGTTTCCCGTTCATGTCGTAAATTTCTATCACGTCCACCGATCACTTTTCTATTCCCAAAAGAGAAATCATCTCACTACTTGGATTAGGAGCGACAACAATATTTTCTTTTACCAGCTCATTTTCGCCTATTCCAGTGGTAATATTGGTAACGGCAAAAGTGAGTTGTACGGTATCAGTCACAGGTTTAGTATAATTATTTTTTGCTTTCAAAACAACGTTTCCGGGAGTAGCTCATAGACCAAAAGTAATTTCTACCGCAGTCCCGCCAAGTTTGGGTAAGATAGTGGCGGCTCAGTTTCAGGTATATGACCACTCATATTCTTGTGCATTGGTAATAGGAGCAGAGAGAGCATAGGTATAAGTCTGTCCTGTTTGTACAGAATTCTGACCAGTGATATGAGCCCCGGCAGGGATACCGGGAAGGTAAGAAGCAGTAGATTCTTTTAGAAGAATAAATCCCGTTTCATCACTTCCTATTCCTATATGAATTTTATCCTGCGAGGTAGTATCAACAGCCACATCATTTACCCGGTTAGTAGTAAGAGGGGAGTTGCTGGTGTCATAGACTCTCCATTGTCCATTGGCAGGATTATAGATGCGAACTCAATTATTTTTAGTAGCAAGAACAATCTCTCCAAATTGATTTACTTCAATTCATCGTATTACCAAAGATCATGTAGGCAAGACAGGAACAGAAACTTCCGACCATACTCACCCGGAAAAACGGAATAGTTTATAAGGAGTAGAAGATCGAAAGTCTCAATTAGCATCTTGAGCCATATCTACTTGAGTATTAAACTCTGACAATCAAGTATTACTTGCATTAAAAATAGTCCAAGTGCTTCCGCTTAGTCTCAACATTCCGGTTCCGGGAGACGCAAACCATAGGTTTGACTGATTATCAACAAATATTTTTTTCACATTATTCAACAAAAGAGGAGAATTAGCCGTCGTGTAATGGTGAAGAACTACATCACCATCCAGCACATATAATCAATCGGTATTTGTAGCCACATAAAGGTATCATTGGTGTTTTACAATAGAAGTAATATTTCCACTGCTATTGGTCAATAAGCTTGTATTCACAGAACAACCAGCCGGAGACAACTTTACCAGTCATCAATTATTTCATCAAACGCTGGTATTATAATTTGTTCAAATATAAGTAGTGTCTCCTTCTTTAAGACAAGAATACCCGTTAACGCCATAGTTGAGACAGTCATCTCCACCACCATATCCAATAATATTAGCATTATCTATAGAAAGCCCTCATCATCAGCAACCAGCAACCCGTGTACTATCTGCCGGGTCAAAATAGAGAGCATTTATTACATCACAAGTAAATCCATGCTCCGTAGGTTTTATTACAGTCCGTGCAGGACTGGAAGAAAGCGTATTGAGAGAAGATTTTACTTCTCAAACAGAAATTTCTTTGTTTATATCTTTCTTTCCGAGGTCGTTATACAACTCTTTAGAAGTTTGAGCATTGCCCGAAAGCATACTTGCAACCGCAAGAGAAGCTCAAAGAGTTTTGAGGGCATTCGCTTTGTTCATTTTCATAAGAGAAAATAAAGCAAATAAGAAACAGGGGGAATATACTTATTTTTTTTGTTTAGTCAAGCCAATTACAACAGGGGAATAATGATAATTACAGGAAGAAACGACTGTTATTCAGCCAGTTTGTACTAAGGTTATGTAAACTATAATTCGTTTGTCAAATCAATTTTCTTTGCAGGCAAATTCTTTTTTGATTTTCGGGAGCATCCGTATATACTTGGGAATAAGTATTTTTTATCATCTGCTTAGCTACTTATGACCAAGTCCTCAACAGGTAATTTCTTCAACAAAAAATTCTTGTGACTTTTGATTAGTGCATTAGGGATATGATTTATAGTATTTACAACCGGAAGTAACGGGGCATTATTACCCAATATTCCAAACCTGACAAAAACAGCTAATCCATGAACAGAAGCGGGAAAAAATGCTGTTTTTGTCCCGCCATACTCTATAGGGAAGATACAGGCAGATAATGGTAAATATATGTATTTTATAAATTTAGCAGAGGCTACAGCGTTTGTTCCATCTACAAGAACATGAGCCGGAGTAAATTTTTCCTGTGATGATACAAACCATATAAACCAAAAATTAGTTTCAACAGAAAGACGACGGGCGATTTTGAACAAAATAATAAGCAGCCAGCAGGGAGGACTAATGTCGTGGATGTCAACCACCGACAGTAGCCAGTCTCCCTCCGGGCAAACAGGAGAAGCCTTTCGGCAGGGAATACTCAATAACGCAACATCATTTTTCAACCCAGCCCCGGCAGGCAATACCGGGGTTAGTGCCGACAGTACGATTAACGTGACAATTATCAATAAAATCAAACAAGCCACACAACAATTAGGACTAAGTTCTCCCGGTTTTGTTATGGCTTGCGGATGTAAAAATCCAGATATAGATGAAGCTTTATTGGATACTACAAAAGCATCTTTTCCTCCTTACCGACAGGAAACCTACAGAACAACATTAAACCCTTCAGATTCAGCCTGTGAAGCCAGACAAGCCACCTGTAATCCGACAAGCGGAAAATTTGATAACATAACCTCAACAGGAATTCGGTATCGCTGAGCCTGTGCTTTACCCACCCAGATGACAGAAACGGGGTCATGTGTTCTGAAACGTTTTCTCTACGGGGTCATAAATAACTCTATTACCTACAGCAAAATAAGAGCAGCCATGACAGGAGCCTCAACAAAAGACACAGAAAACACTCTTCCGTATGCTTATAAATACCCTATGGGATACGGGCAACTAAAGAACGTGCATTATGGAAGCAACGGATACAGGAGCCTCCCCTTCCCAAACCCCTCATATTATTCATCGGAAACAGGCATACTCACGAATGTTATCTTATTTGAAAACTACCCCGGCAGTTCCGATAACGTTGCAGAATTCTCATTACTGGGAATTACCCCGCAGACAGAAGGAACAAACCGGGGATGTTTACCTGACGGGACAGGATACCGGGTAAACAGTAAAGTCTATTCCAGGCAACTTGTGGCAAAGGGATTTCAACATGATATAGCGTGATCTCTTTACATGTGATGACCCAATTATTATGACGGGTATATGCAACATTACCCCCTGTTTTCCAGTTCGCAACCCAAGGATATAAGCTTTGCCGAAAGAGACCGGAATCTGGATTACCGGGGAGACACCCGAGCGGTACGGAATGATGTAAACACCCACAGCTACCCGTACAAAACCTATACATACGGAATCCCGGACTACGAAGGCAATTACCAGATGACCAATAAACTCTATGGCTGTCAGGCAGAACTTTTGCCCAACCCGGATCTTTACTGCGTGGAAAGAGTTGTAAGGACAGCAACAAATGCAAATACCCTCTACTTCAAAGAATTTACCAAAGAATATACCGGAGATAAAACCTGTTCCAGCCTCACTCTTTTCACAACCACAGGAGCCACCCGGTCATTATTAAACAAAGAAGACGCAGGCTATGGAACAAGCACAAGAGACAACACACATATCATATTCTCCTCCACCGAATACCTTCCCTGACCCGGCGGATGACCCTCGCAACTCATGAACGGAATCTTCAACACCACCCCAGAATATCAACCCGCAACCAATATCTTTGGCATACCGCTTAAAAATAACCCGGCAGTAGAAAGTTATACATTCGGAATAAACGCCACACAAGCCACCCACGGGGTTAAAATACCACTCAAAGACGGACAATACAGCCTCTACGAAATAGAATGAAGCAACGCCCAAAACAAGCGATCTGTCGTAGCAAAAAACGCCCCGGAAGCACGGGCTGAAATTTGTAAGCAGATGACAGGACAGCCATGTTCATCTATCGAGACATCCTCTGTTATATTCCAAACGGTCGGAACCGCAATAAGCACCGATGTTAATTTTATCCAAAAGAACGTATGCTATGCTTCCAAGCCGTGTGAAATAATAAACCCCAACGGAAAAAACACTGTTGTCTTAAATGGACGGGCAGGAACATTCTATAGTGTCTCAACGGCACCTGATGACCACCTTTGCAGTGAATACGCCCAGGTGAAAACATGCAGTAACGGAGCACCACTGACAGGATATACCACATGTAAAGACAGCCTTTTTACCATAGTGATTACAAAGATTGAGCAAATTGTAGAATCGATACTTCCCTAAAGATGAAGTTCAATAATTGATAATTACCATACTATACACAAGACATTTACAAAACAATTAATTTTTCAGAGAAAGCCAAGTCTTGGAAAACATCAATGATAAGATTGCTATTCAAAAAAAATAAATCAAAAAAAAGAACCACTATAATCCTATGACATTTCAACCCTGAGTATAGGTTTAAACTATTCCATGAGCAAGCTGAATTAACCGATTACACCCGATATACTCCGAGCCTGTTGAATAATTTCTTCCACCCTTTGACGTTCATCCTGACTAAGATTGCTATCCGGACTTTGTTGTAAAGATTGCAGGATTTGAACTACCAGAGAAATCGTAGAACCAACATTCTGATTGTGATTTTGCACTACCTGCTGATTAAAACTGACGACACCACTGGAATGACTTGCCCAGAAATTTATTGCCACTTTAAGCCTTTCAATTTCACTTTCATGGTATTGAATTTCCCGTCGTAGCATTTCGTTATCATTTTTGAGTCCTCTGTCGATAAACCTTAAAGAAAGAAGATAGCCAACATAACCACCTCCGGCGGCAGCAATAAGAATAAGAAAGAAAATAACCACTCCCATAATTTACCCTGTTTGAAATATCTGAAATAGTTTTACTTTTGAAGAATGAAAATATCAGGGTTAGTTGAATAGAAAAACACTGTCTAATTAATTGAGTGACAAGTTATTTAAACATGTGTTGCAAATACTCAAAAAACCAGTATAAAACAGGCAGTAAAAATAGGTAAAAAAACAGCTTATATGAATACCGGAACACAACTTTTTCATTTCTATAGTGAAACAGGAATATTGGATCAGAATGACGACGACGGAGTTCTTTTTGGAGAAACTTTACCCTGTTTTTCCCCCGAAGGACTGAGTAAGGTTTTAGAAATTCATATTGCGGAAATAGACACATTGAGAGCAAAATTACCATTTGGGAGTTTGAAGGAACTGGAATTGTTTTTGCTTCGGGGCTTTACATTTAATGAATATGAAGCCCTTTTTGACTTGGGAATAAAAGAAAAGGACTTTGTTTTATATCCGGCATTCAGGAGTTTGTGGATTCACTCGGAGTCCCAAAGGCGAAAGATTATTTATAAAATAGAGAAACAAAACTTTAATGACTACCTTGCGTTACTTCAAAAGTGCCTGAAACAGTTTAACCCGCCTCTGTTTTCATTTTTTTTTCCGGCTCACCCTGCCTGCTAAATTTCCGTTTAAAGCATTGCTACGTCATACGTTAATTACAGGACGCAGTGGTTCGGGAAAATCAAAACTGATGGAGTTGTTGTTTTACGATTTACAACGCCGCTCGCAAAGTAAAAGGAATTTTGCATTAATTATCTTAGACCCTCACGGAGACCTTGCCAAGACAGCTTTAAGATTTGCCCACAATCAGGACAGGGACAGACTGGTTTATATAAGCAGTTCAATAAACAAAGAAGCAGATACACCGGAAACGTATAGTGCCGTTATTAATCCCTTTGATAACGACGGGAGTGAAGACAGTTTAAACATCCTGTCGCAGGAGCTGGCAGATGCCTTTATAGAACTTCTGAGCGATACGCAGTATAATTTCACACCCCAGATGCAGGCTATCCTGAGACCATGTATTTCGACAGTATTAAGAAGTCCCAATCCTTCAATGGAAACCCTCAGGAGATTTATGCTGGACGGGAAAAATCAGGATTTAATTGAACTGGGTAAAAAGTCCCCCAATCCCAATCACAGAGACTTTTTTATAAACGACTTCCATATCACCGAGTATAATATTACAAAGAAAAGTATTCGTACAAAGCTGACCTATTTTTTAGGAGATCAAAGCTTAATAAATCTTCTGACAGGGAAAAGCACGATTAATTTAGAGAAATGTCTGGAAGAAGGGAAAGTAATTATATTTAATTTGCCTAAAGGTTCGGGTAAGTTTACAAGCAGTGTCTTTGGTCGTTTAATGATAGCGTATATCCATTCAATTTTTTTACGCAGGGATGGCTTGCCCAGAGAAAAGCGTAAACAAGCCTTTTTTATCGTGGATGAATTCCAGACAGTAATTACCCAGAGCCTTTCACAAAACTTGGCAGAAACCCGTAAATATGGCTTATCCATGATACTGGCTACCCAATCCCTGAAGCAAATAGAAAATACCATTATCAGAAAAACGATAATGGTCAACACGGGTGTAAAGGCAGTTGCCCAAACCGATTATGAAGACAGGGCAACCTTTTCCAAAGAGCTGAGTATGGATATTAAGGACTTGGAAGCGTTAGAACCGCTTTACTTCTACGTGAAGAACTCCGACGGGAAACATACACCGTTCAAGTTTCGTGTACCAATCTTAGGAAAACCGTTTTTCCTGACCAGTGGAGAACAAAAGAACTTACTGAATCACATCGTATATAAATCGGGGATGTATAAGAAAATAGATCTTCTTCCCCCTGCCCCAGTCCATGAAGACGGGGAAGAAGAGACACCGGGCAGGTTTACAAGCCATAAACAATCCGAAAAAAAAGAATCAAAACAGGCAGATATGCAGGAGGAGAGTTTAAGTACCCGGAAACGAAAGAAAGAAAATCCTTTTGACAATGACCTTAAACCCGCATTTTAACAAATGAAAAAAACAAAATGGAATTAATAAACAATACACAATCAAATATACTTGAAAACTTAGGGAGATTTAAGTTTTTAACCACAAGCCAGATACAGCGTTTGTGCGGGAAAAGTATCGGATATATCCGTGAACAGTTAAGCAGTTTACAACAGAGAAAATATATCGCTTCCTACAATCTGGAAAAAGCCGGAAGGGCAGAATACATCTATTATCTGGTTGAAAAAGGTAAAAACATCCTGCTTGAAAACAACAAAGTCTTTGATCAGGATATTAAAATTCCGGTTGGTGTCCCACTGGTGGTAAGGGATTATAACCACAGAAAGAATTTTGTTGATTTACAAATAGCACTTTACCAGTATTTTTCCGAAAACGAAATAGAAATAGAGATTTTTAATGCTTATTACGATAAGACGGGGAATAATCGTACAGATTCAAATTTGCAGTCAAAAACGAGGCTGGATTTAGGTAACAACAACTTTTTTATGCCGGATGGAATCTGTATTACAGATCATTCAGGCAGCAAAGAAATTTATCTTCTTGAAATGTACAACGGCAAAGACACCTTGAGAACCATAAGCCAGATAGCGAAGCATTCAAAAGCAATTGCAACAGGAGCCGCCGGAAAGAAGTACAACATTCAAAAGAATCCTCTTGTTATTTGTGCTTTTGAATTTGAGTCGGCTAAACAGGCAGTGATGAAACGTTTGGAACAAAACGAAAGATTTAAGCCTGTAAGTGAATTTTTCTACTTTGGAACACTTCACGAATTGCAGAAAGATTTTAAAAACTCATTTGAAAATCTAAAGAAGGAGAAACTCAAAATTACCTAAAATGAGTATCTTTGCTATGATAAATTTTTTATTGTTTAACCCGAAATAAAGCGTTGGGAGTATTTCAAATTACTGGGGTATTTCAAACTATTTTCAAACCAAGCGGATTGGGGATAAAACAAAAAGAGCCAGACACCAGTCTAGCTCTTTGCTCCCCCTCTAGGACTTGAACCTAGGACCCTCTGATTAACAGTCAGATGCTCTAACCGACTGAGCTAAGGAGGATTAAATTTTGCTTTTTCTTTTATCTCTTTTGATTAATTCCGAAACTGAGGCTCTAATCAACTGAATTAAGGAAGAAAATTTTGTTTGTTGTATCAACAATTGATATTGTTGATTACGGCTGCAAAATTAATAAGAGTTTCCAAAATAGCAATACCTTTGCAAAAAAAAATTGTCTTTTAAGACATTTATTCTTTAACTCGTTGATAATATGAATAATAAAAATGCAACAATTTTAGGGATGGGAAACGCCTTGGTTGATATTATGACCAAACTTGATTCCGACTCAACTCTTCAGGAGTATAATCTTCCAAAAGGTAGTATGCAATTGGTTGATAATATTTTATCCGAAACTATTGATCATGGAACCCGTCATCTTGAAAAAACATTATCTTCCGGAGGATCAGCATCTAACACTATTCATGGTGTTGCACGCCTTGGCTTAAAATGTGGATTTATTGGATGTGTGGGAAATGATAAACTTGGGCTCTTTTTTGAAGAAGATATGCGTAATAGCGGAATCAAGCCGCATTTGTTTAAAGAAGAAACTGCTTCGGGTAAAGCCATTGCATTGGTTAGCCCTGATTCAGAACGTACATTTGCGACTTTTTTAGGTGCTGCAATTGAATTAACCGATTTGCATTTGGATGCGGCTTTGTTTGAAGGTTATCATCATTTTCATATAGAGGGCTACTTAGTTCAAAACAGAAACTTGATTTCAAAAGCTGTAAAACTGGCAAAAGAAAAGGGAATGACCGTTTCGCTTGATCTTGCAAGTTACAATGTTGTAGAAGCAAACCTTGACTTTTTAAAAGAAGTGATAGCAGAAGGTATCGATATCGTTTTTGCAAATGAAGAGGAAGCTAAAGCTTTTACCGGAATGGAACCACGTGAAGCTGTGATTGAATTAGGAAAAATTACCAAAGTAGCGATTGTAAAAACAGGTGTAAAAGGCTCACTGGTAATGTGTAATGATGAAATTACTGAAGTTGAATCGTTCAAAGCAAAGAGTATTGATACAACGGGTGCTGGTGATTTATATGCATCGGGATTTTTATATGGTTACCTTAATGGATTAAGCCTGAAAAAAGCAGGATTAATAGGTTCGTGGCTGGCTGCAAATGTAATAGAAGTTATAGGCGCTAAAATAGATGATAACCACTGGGATATCGTTTTGGAAAGAGTTAAGGAAATTGAAAATGCATAATATTGTGCTACTATTTCGCTGATTTTACAGTATAGAGGGTTGGCATATTAGTTTTTTATTAAATTTGCGCATCTCAAAGCATTCGTATAATCAATAAGAAATAAAAAAATGAAGGGTTACCAAACAAGTGAAATTAGAAATATCGCCCTGATTGGAGGTGCGAAATCGGGCAAAACTACTTTGTCGGAATGTATGTTGTTTGAAGGCGGCCTGATTAATCGCAGGGGTTCCATCGAAGATAAAAATACGGTTTCTGACTATCGCCCGATAGAATTAGAAAGAATGAATTCGGTGTATTCAACCATTATGTATGCCGAATTTGCTGGTAAGAAAATCAATTTTATAGATACTCCGGGTTTCGACGATTTAGTTGGTGAAACCGCAGCAGCTCTTCACGTTGCTGATACAGCAGTGATGGTAATCAATACACAGAATGGTATTGAGGTTGGAACTGAACTTACCTGGAAATGGGCTACAAAAAATAACATCCCTGTTAT
This sequence comes from Bacteroidales bacterium, assembly GCA_963667975.1. Classification (GTDB taxonomy): domain Bacteria; phylum Bacteroidota; class Bacteroidia; order Bacteroidales. The sequence continues at coordinate 218,262 of OY764079.1, read as the reverse complement.
TTTTGCAATGAACCATTTGGAACATGAAAATTCAAATTTCGACGAAGCAATTCGTTTACTCAAACAATCATTCGGTAATAATGTTACCATTTGCCAATATCCGGTAAATCCTGGCTTAGGTTTCAATGCAGTGATTGACCTTCTGAAAATGAAGATGCTCAAATTTCCTGAAAAGGGTGGTGCTCCTGAAATTCTGGATATTCCTGCTTCAGAGAAAGATAAAGCAGAAGAATTACAAAATATCTTAATCGAAAATGCAGCTGAAAGTGATGAATCATTGATGGAAACATTTTTCGAACAAGGTACTTTAACAGAAGAAGAAATAGCAAAAGGTTTAAAAGTTGGTATCCGTACAAGAGGATTATTTCCTGTATTGTGCATCAATAGCAAGCAAAACTTTGGCGTAAATCGCTTAATGGAGTTTATTTGCATTAATGCACCTGCCCCAAATGAACGTGAAGGCATTGCTACTGAAGGTGAAAAAGTACTGAATTACAATCCTTCTGAAGGCCCAACTATGTTTCTGTTTAAAACTTCGGTTGAAGAACACTTGGGCGAAATTACCTTCTTTAAGGTTTGTGATGGTGAAATTACCGAAGGTATGGATATTGCGAACTCAAACAATAACGAAAAGGAACGTATTTCTCAATTATTTGCCGTTTGGGGTAAAAACCGTGAGAAACTAACCAAGGTTGTTGCTGGCGATATTGCTACAACTATTAAACTAAAAGCTGCAAATACGGGTGATACTTTAGCTGCCGGAAAAGCTGCCGGAACAAAGGTTGTACGTGCTTTATTACCTGATCCGAAATTCCGTACAGCAGTAAAAGCTAAAAATCAGGCTGACGACGAAAAATTAGGTGCAGCATTGAACGAACTGCGTAAAATAGATCCAACTATTCAGGTTGAATACTCTAAAGAGTTGAAACAGATTATTATGAGTGGTCAGGGAGAACTTCACCTGAATATTGCAAAATGGATTATCGAAAACGTTAAGAAGATTGAAATTGAGTTTTATGCTCCAAAGATTCAATATCGTGAAACAATCACCAAAGAAGCTCGTGCCATGTACCGTCACAAAAAACAATCAGGTGGTGCCGGTCAGTTTGGCGAAGTTCACATGATGATTCAGCCTTACTCGGAAAATATGAAAGAACCAACCGACTTTCCGGTACGTGGTACTGAAGTTCATGAGTTGGCTTGGGGCGGTAGATTAGTTTTCAATAATTGCATTGTAGGAGGAGCTATTGATGCCCGCTTTATGCCTGCTATCTTAAAAGGGATCATGGAAAAAATTGAAGAAGGCCCATTAACAGGTTCATATGCTCGTGATATTGCTGTTTACATCTACGATGGTAAAATGCACCCGGTTGATTCAAATGAAATGTCATTTAAACTTGCTGGTAGAAATGCATTTAGAGAAGCATTTAAAAATGCAGGTCCCAAAATTCTTGAACCGATCTACGACGTAGTAGTTACTGTTCCGTCTGAAAGAATGGGAGATGTTATGACTGACTTACAAGGTCGCCGTGCTGTAGTAATGGGGATGGAAAGCGAAGGTACTCATCAGGTTATCAAGGCAAGAGTTCCATTGGCTGAAATGCAACGTTATCAAACTGCATTATCTTCATTAACTTCAGGTCGTGCTACATATAATATGAAATATTCAGAATATGCGCAGGTTCCTGCAGATGTTCAAACCGCTCTTCTTAAAGCTTACGAAGAACAAACAAAAGACGAAGAATAATATTATTCTTTTTCAATATGCAAAAGGCTGTCAAAACTGGCAGTCTTTTGTTTTTGTGGTTAAATGTGAGAAGGTGGAGAAAAAGATGCAATTTGTTTTCTCACATGATGTTACTACAAGAGAGGCCGACTCTGGTCTGAAAGTCTGCCTCTCTTTGTTGTATCTTTCGTAGCTTGTTTACTACCAGATTACAGCACGTTTTTCAACGGGGATAAAATGTTTTGTGCCTTCTTTTATGTTGAATGCTTTATAGAATTCAGGTACGTTGTAAACAGTTCCATTTACACGGGCTTCACCTGGTGAATGTACATCTTCTTTCAAACGACGCATTAACTCCTGAATACGAATATTGTTTCTCCATACTTTTGCATAAGAGAGGAAATAACGTTGATCTTGGGTGAATCCTTCAATTTTTTCATCTGCTTTTTTGCCCTGAAGCGCTTTTTGAAGCGCTACGTATGATACAGTAATCCCTCCTAAATCAGCAATATTTTCGCCAAGGGTAAGATTTCCATCCACTTTTAATGAATCAGCAATTATAAAAGCATTGAATTGATCAACTAATACCTGCGTTTGTTTTTTGAAGTTTTCTGCGTCTTCTTTCGTCCACCAATCACGGAGATTACCTTCTTTGTCGTATTGACGGCCCTGATCATCAAAACCATGGGTCATTTCGTGCCCGATAACCACACCAATTGCGCCGTAGTTTACCGCATCATCACCATCCATATAAAAGAAAGGAGGCTGCAGAATAGCAGCAGGGAATACGATTTCATTCATATTAGGGCTGTAGTATGCATTTACAGTTTGTGGAGTCATTCCCCATTCAGCGCGATCAACTGGTTTTCCGATTTTATTCATATCGCGTCTGAAGGCAAATTTTTGAGCATTTAACGCATTTTGGAAATAATTATCTGCAACAATTTCAACAGATGAGTAATCGATCCATTTGTCAGGATAGCCTACTTTTACATTGATTCTCTCGAGTTTTGCAATTGCTTCTTTTTTGGTTGCGTCGCCCATCCAGGTAAGCTTACTGATACGCTCTTTTAAAGCATCTTTTAAATTAGCAACTAACTTAATCATACGTTCTTTAGCTTTTGGAGGGAAATATTTCTCAACATAAAGCTGACCTACCGCTTCGCCTAATGAGCCACTTACTTCGCCCAATACGCGTTTGTAACGTGGACGCATTTCTGTAGTTCCGGATAAGGTTTTTCCATAGAAATTGAAATGTTCCTGTACAAAAGCATTGCTTAAATAGCTGGCACTGGAATTAATAACATTCCATGTTAAATAAACTTTCCATTGGTCCATGCTGATAGATTTGATCATCTTCGACATTTCGGCAATGAATTTTTCCTGACCTAAGTTAATATCACCAGGGTTAGCTAATCCGATAGTTTCGAAATAGAGCTTCCAGTCGAAATCTTTATACGCCGTTTGCAGTTTTGCAAGATCAGACATATTATAGTTTTTTTGAGGATCCCTTAGTTCCAGACGGGTTGACGAAGGTTTTGCCAGTTTGGTTTCGATATCCATGACCGTTTGTGCATTTTTAGCTGAAGTAGCTTCATCCTGACCAATTAACTGGAACATTTTCTGGATGTGCTTTACATATTCAGCACGAATCGATTTAGTGTTTTCATCGGGCATAAAATAGTAATCACGATCAGGCAAACCAATGCCACCCTGATAAAACTGAGCAATAATACGGGTACTGTTCTTTTCGTCCTGACCTGAATAGATGTAGAAAAGCGGATAGATTTGGTTTGTGTGTAAATACCCAATGTATTTAGCCAAATCCTGAGTGTTTTGTAAAGTGTTGATTTTTTCTAGCTCACCTTTAATGGGATTGTAGCCGTCTTTTTCGATGCGGTTGGTATCCATGCCTGATTTGTAGAAGTCACCAATCTGCTGTTTAACACTATTTTTCTTGGCTTCGGATGATGCTTTTGAAGCTTCTTCCATGATGGTTTGCAGTTGAGTGTAGTTCTCTTCCTGAAGCTCATCAAAGGCACCTACCATACTTTTGTCGTTCGGGATTGTTGTCTTTTTCAACCATGCACCGGCTGCATAACGATAAAAATCATCACCAGGTTTGATGGTAGTATCCATATCGGCGATGTCGATGATGGCTTTGGCATTTTTGTCGCCACTTTGGTTTTTACAACTTGTCATGCTCAATGTAATTGAAACAGCAACTACACAGGCTGCACTTTTTGATAAATACGGTTTGTAATTCATTTGTATAAACATAATTGAGTCGCGCAAATATAGAAAGAAATTTAGCTGCTTTTTAATTGACTAACAGGTTTTAGATGTAAGGGGTATTTTGAACGACGAACGATAAAAAGTAAGGGTGAATTCATGTGTAAAGAAGAACTATTTGGGTTTATAAAACGTGAAAAGGGGAGATTGTTAATACCCAAATATGCTATACTGAAAAGAGACCAGGAAAACCTGTCAGAGTTGAATGGTTAATTTTAGAATTACGGTAATCGACGCTGTTGGAGTGTGGTGTAATGTTGTATAACGTGATAGAGTGATAAAAGAACCTCCCAAAACAACAAATATGTCCCGGAAGGTTTTTTTAGTTATCATTCATTTTTCAGACTATTTCATCAACTCTTCAATTTCCTCAATCTTAATTGGGATATCAGCCATTAAATCAATAGGTTCTGAGCTGGTTATCAGAATGTCATTTTCGATGCGGATACCGATATTTTCTTCTTTGATGTAGATTCCAGGTTCGCAACTGAGCACCATCCCGGGTTTTAGCACTACCTGACGATTGCCGCAATCATGCACATCCAGCCCAATAAAATGAGCTACACCATGCATAAAGTAACGGAAATACATGGGTTTATCGGCTGGTTGATTCTCTACATCGTTTCTATTGAACAGCCCAAGCTTAATCATCTGCTCTTCCAATAAACGATTGGTTTGTTTGTTCAGTTCTTCGATGGTGGTACCAGGTCTGAAATATTGCTTTATTTCATCCATTACGGAAAGTACTGCGTTGTAACATTCTTTTTGTCGGGGGGTAAACCTTCCCGAAACCGGGATTGTACGTGAAAGATCAGCAGCATAGTTTGCGTATTCTGCTCCAAAATCGAGTAGCAATAATTCTCCGTCTTTACATTCTGCATCATTTTGAACATAATGCAGGCAAAGAGCATTGCTTCCGCTGGCTACAATAGGTGCATAGGCATGACCCGATGCTCCCTGTCTGATAAATTCATGCGTTATTTCGGCTTCAATTTCGTATTCTTTCATTCCATTCCGGGTTAATTTTAATACACGCAGAAATGCTTCGCGGGTAATAACACAGGTTTTTTTCAGCAATTCAACCTCTTCCGGCTCTTTTTGAAGACGTAATTCGGTAATGAGAGGGGCTAAGCGATCAAAGGTATGTAAAGGATACTCTTGTTGGAGTTTTGTGAACATTCTTCGATCACGTGAGATTATTTCGGTAGAAAACTTCGGAGCTTCATTGCTATTCAGATAAATGGTCTTTGCTCTCAAAACTAAATCACGAAGTGTACTTTCAAATTGTGACAAAAAGAGAATGGTTTCGATTCCTGAAATTGATCGTGCCTCTTCAATTGTTAATTTCCGGCCATACCAGGTTTCAAGATGCTCATTTCTATCGGAAATAAAGAGAAGTTCACGCATTGGTTTTAACTCACAATCTGGGAAAAGAATCAGTACAGTTTCTTCCTGCTCAATACCCGTAAGATAAAAAATGTCAGAGCTTTGACGGAACGGGAATGTTTGGTCGCCATTACGAGGCATTGCATCATTTGAGTTTACAATAGTTATGCTGTTTTTGCTGAGTTTTCCGGCAAGTTTTTTTCTGTTTTTGCAGAATAGAAGCGGATTTACAGGTTTATATTTCATTTCACAGTTTATTCGTATAAAATCTTATAGCTTTGCTTTTTAAACAAGCTTCAAAATTATGTATATTTATGCTTGTTTTACAATGAGTAATATGAACTATAAAATTTAATCACGAAAAAAAGACCTATGAAATTATTAAAACTGGCTTCCGTAACGCAAAAGATAATCATGGCTGTAGCCGGATTATTTCTGCTTACCTTTCTGCTGGTGCATCTGGTTATAAATTTATGTTTACTTCGAAGCGACGGAGGTGAATGGTTTAATGCAGCTGCACACTTTATGGGTACAAATTACATTGTGAAGGTTTTCGAAGTGGTGTTAATGCTTGGATTTCTGATTCATATTTTGATGGGTGTATTCCTTCAGATTCAGAACTGGATGGCTCGTCCGGTACGTTATCAAGTTCAAAACAAGTCGAATACCTCTTTCTTTTCAAAGTATATGATTTATACCGGAATTATCATCGGAGTGTTTCTTGCGATTCACTTTATGAATTTTTATTTTATTAAACTGGGCTTAGTATCTAATCCTCACATGGAGAATGGTGAACCGAACTTCTACGTAATTGCACAGGAACTCTTTACTCAGCCTGTCTATTCTATTGTCTACGTGGTGTTGATTACATTGTTGGGCTTTCACTTGCATCATGCGTTTCAATCGGCATTTCAAACGCTGGGAGCAAATCACTCTAAATATACACCTGCCATTAAAATTGCAGGAACTATCTACACCTTTATCATTGTGATTGGGTTCGACATTATTCCCATTTACTTTTTAATGTTTCAATAATTTTAAAAAAGAAGAATTATGGCAACACTCAATCCCAAAATACCCAAAGGTCCTCTTTCTGAAAAGTGGAGTTATTATAAAGCTACCCAAAATCTTGTTAATCCGGCGAATAAGCGTAAACTGGATGTTATTGTAGTTGGTACGGGTTTGGCCGGTGCTTCAGCTGCTGCAAGCCTCGGAGCGATGGGTTTCAATGTAAAGGTGTTCTGCATTCAGGACAGCCCTCGACGTGCGCATAGTATTGCGGCACAGGGTGGTATCAATGCATCCAAAAATTATCAAAATGATGGAGACAGTGTATATCGCTTGTTTTACGATACCATCAAGGGTGGAGACTATCGTGCCCGTGAAGCCAATGTTTACCGTTTGGCAGAGCTTAGCTCAAATATTATCGACCAATGCGTGGCTCAGGGCGTGCCCTTTGCCCGCGATTACAGCGGAATGCTTGATAACCGTTCGTTTGGAGGTGCGCAAGTTTCACGTACGTTTTATGCCCGTGGACAAACCGGGCAACAGTTGCTTCTGGGAGCCTATGGTGCACTAAGTCATCAGATACATCTGGGTAATGTGGAACTTTATCACCGTAGCGAAATGATGGATTTGGTAATGGTTGAAGGCCGCGCACGGGGTATTATTGTCCGCAACATCGTTACCGGAAAACTTGAACGCTATTCGGCACATGCGGTAATTCTGGCAACCGGAGGTTATGGAAATGTTTATTTTCTTTCAACGAATGCCATGAATTCCAATACCAGTGCTATTTGGCAGGCTTACAAACGGGGTGCGTGTTTCGCAAATCCATGTTTTGTGCAAATCCATCCAACCTGTATTCCGGTTCATGGCGATTATCAGTCGAAGCTTACGCTGATGAGCGAAAGTTTACGTAACGATGGTCGTATCTGGGTGCCGAAAAGCCTTGATCTGGCTCAGAAAGTCCGTAATAAAGAGATCAAACCTGAAAATATAGCTGAAGAAGATCGAGACTACTTCCTTGAACGCCGTTACCCGGCTTTCGGAAATCTTGTTCCCCGTGATGTTGCGTCACGCGCAGCCAAAGAACGCTGTGATGCCGGCTTTGGAGCAGGGACTACCGGCTTAGCCGTTTTTCTTGATTTTGCTGCCGCCATCAAACGGTTAGGCAGGGATAAAATTGAAGAACGTTACGGAAATCTTTTCCAGATGTATGAAAAGATTGTGGATGAAAATCCTTATGAAACCCCGATGATGATCTATCCTGCCGTACACTATACCATGGGGGGCTTATGGGTTGATTATGAATTACAATCAAATATTCAAGGACTATTTGTAGCAGGCGAAGCCAATTTTTCCGATCACGGAGCAAATCGTTTGGGAGCGTCAGCATTGATGCAGGGCTTGGCAGATGGTTACTTCGTGCTTCCATATACCATTCAGAATTATCTTTCCGACCAGATTAAAGTTCCGGTAATTTCAACGGATCTTCCTGAATTCAATCAGGCAGAAAAAGAGGTTCAGGAAAAAATGCAACGTATTCTTTCCATCAGAGGAAAACGCTCAGCCGACAGTTTTCATAAAGAACTGGGTAAAATCATGTGGGATTATGTAGGCATGTCACGTACTGAAGAAAGTCTTTCCCTTGCACTCCAAAAAATAAAAATATTGCGTGAAGAATTCTGGCAAAACCTGATGGTTCCTGGAACTACCGAAGGAGTAAACCCCGAACTCGAAAAAGCAATTCGCGTTGCCGATTATATCGAACTTGGAGAACTCATTGCCCGTGATGCCCTTAATCGTAACGAATCTTGTGGCGGTCACTTTCGTAGTGAATATCAAACGGAAGAAGGTGAGGCTATGCGTAATGATGAGTCGTATAAGTATGTTTCTGTTTGGGAATACCAAGGCGAAAATAATGAACCGATCAACCAGAAAGAACCGCTTGATTATGAATTTATTGAAGTAAAACAACGTAATTATAAATAAAGTGAATAAATCTGAATTGAAATTATTATACACTCAACTCAAATCGTGGAATATCTTCCTGAAGAGAGACGAAAAGTGCTAAAAAAGGTCGCGAAATTTTCCCTGTTTATGCGTCGACTTTGCTCAGTATGATGGGTAAACTTACACTATTGGGAAGCAGAGATGAATCAAATAATTTCAATGACTTTAATTTACCAGAAAGATTACGAAGTGATTTTAACCCGAAATTAAAAATCAGAGTTTATGGATTTGACGTTAAAAATATGGCGACAGGAAAATGCAAAAGCAAAGGGGCGTTTCGAAACATATAAGGTTAAGAATATTTCTCCCGACTGCTCTTTTCTTGAAATGCTAGATATACTGAACGAAGACCTCGTTCGCAAAATAGAATTGCCCATCAGTTTCGATCACGATTGTCGTGAAGGGATATGCGGTATGTGCAGTCTTTATATCAATGGTCGTCCGCATGGTCCTGATAAGGAAGTTACTGTTTGCCAATTGCACATGCGAAAATTTAAGGACGGTGATACCATCTGGGTAGAACCTTGGCGAGCAAAAGGATTTCCGGTTATCCGTGATTTAATGGTTGACCGTTCGGCTTTTGATAAAATTATTCAGGCTGGAGGCTATATTTCAGTTACCACTGGAGGAGTTCCTGATGCTAATGCTATTCTCATACCGAAAGAAGATGCCGATACCGCAATGGATGCTGCTGCCTGTATTGGTTGTGGCGCTTGTGTAGCTGCGTGTAAAAATGCTTCCGCGATGTTGTTTGTAGCAGCCAAGGTATCGCAGTTTGCACATTTGCCACAAGGTAGAATAGAAGCATCAAAACGTGTGGAGGCCATGATTGCCAAAATGGATGAACTTGGCTTTGGAAACTGTACCAATACCTATGCCTGCGAAGCCGAATGTCCGAAAGGCATTTCTGTAGAACATATTGCCAAGCTTAATCGTGAGTATCTTTCAGCTAGTATTTGCAGTCAGAAAGAAAAAAAACGAAGTATTGGAGGTGTATAGAAAAACAATAAGAGAGGCTGCCAAAATGGCAGCCTCTCTTATTGTTTTTCTATACCAAAGTAATTTTTGAATTAACCAAAGTCATTCTGGTATTACTTGGTTATAATAAACTTACGATTAGATGTTGATCCGGCTTGAATAATTCGGATAGAATACATTCCGGCAGGCAATCCTTTCAAATCAAAGTTGAGACTAGAGACTGGGTTTAATAATTGTTCATGATAGTAGATTTTGCCATTTACATCCTGTACTTGATATTCAGCATTCTGAATTGCCTCTGGTAGCAGAATTTCAAAGACTCCCTGATTTGGATTTGGAAAAATTGTAAATTGTATTTCATTCGTTTTTTCTACAGAACCACAAGGGTCAACATAGATGTATTTTGCAGTAGAATAAACTCCGAATCCGCAGTTGTTTTGTGCTCTGACTTTTAGGTTTCCTGAAGTTGCATTATTTGGAAACGTAAGAGTAACCATATTAGATCCTGGATTGATGATAACATTATTTCCACTGAAATTCCATTGATAAGCAGTCGCACCAGATATTGGATCAGTTGAATACGGAATATTCACACTTCCTCTGCAAATTGTATCCAAACCACTGATAGCTGTAGGTTGTGGTGGTAAGTATTTGATAATTATGTTTTTATATGAGGCTGCACCAAAACCGCAAACATTTTTTCCTTTAACACTTATACTTGCCGGACTCGAAGGCTGAGCAACACTGCAATTAATCGAATTGGTTGTGCTGGACCCTGAGAATTCATTGGGTAAGGTCCATTCATAACTGGTTGCATTAAATATATTAGGTATCGTAAATACTACATTCGATGCACCTTCACAAACAGAATCTAGCCCCTGAATAATACCAGCTTGGGCAGGTAATGTATAGAAATTTACAGGATATGTTGTTGAAGGACCGTTTCCGCATAAATTCGAGCCGTAAACAGTAACTACTCCTGAAGTTGCGATATTTGAAAAATAAACAGACGTGTTAAAATTACCGGGAATAAATGTTGCACCGGTTCCGCTATACGACCAGTTAAGCAAATCAGTATTTGCCGGATAAGAAGCAGAGAATATTATAGTTGTATCTTTTCTGCATAATACACTGTCGCCATAAAATATCTGAGGAGCGGTTGTAATGGATTGTATCTCCGATATTATTAGGGCATTAGATGACGTAGTAGTTAGATAAGATCCATTTTTATACGCAGTAACAGTATATGTTCCACTAGTCAGATTGTTCCATGTAATAATTCCTGAATTACCTGTGATTGGTTGTTGCAATGGCAGGTTGTTCTTTTTTAACTGATATTGGATACCCAAAATTGTGTTAGAAACAGTAATTGAAGATCCAGAAGAAGTGCTGCAATATGAAAGACCTCCTGATAATATAAAGGACGGAATTGTGTCATTTAACTTAGCGTTTGTGAAGTTAGAGGTAGTATGTGAAGGAGGATTTGTTATTTCCAGAGAAGCCGGAATATAAGCTATCACTTTTGTATTGTTTGACGAATTTGTGAAGTTCCAGACAGGATTAAATTGGGTGTTTGAAGCAAATGGAACAGCCGCAGTGTTTGAGGTACTCATTTGATTTTTAAGTTTTATCCGGCATACTCTAAATTCCTGAGTTGTAATTGAGGTTGCATTACTCAGTGCACTGGGCTGTGATGAAATTTTTAAACTATAATCAGCCCCAATACCTGAGATTAAAAGATTTGAAGTTGTAATCTGATTGGCTACGTTCAAATCTGAAAAACCGGCTATTACCTCCGGAACTAAAACGCCACCGTTAAGAATTTGAGGATTTAGTTTTATATCTGCTTGAAAATCTTTTAGCTGAAAAGGATAAATTCCCCCTTTGATAAATACATCAAACAAAAATTCATTGGGAGCAATTAAAGAATCATTTTTTAGTTCCATTAAATATGACAGGTCTAACGCCGGAAATCCGAATACCAGTTTAAATCGATTATAAGGATCCGAAGTATTGGCCTGAAATGTGAAGATAGAATCCTTCCGGAGATTATACCAGGTTTGAGTTAGGCTATCAAGTAAGAATAATTTACAAGTGTCAGATATTGTGTTTAGTTGGGTTGCACTAAAAGTGAAAGAACCATTTAGCCCTGCTTGAAAATTTATATCTACTGTTGTTGTGTTCGTATAGTATGGGATTGAGTTTATTGAGAGGTTTTTGCCTGGAATAACTGAATATAGTTGAGGAACGTCTGGACTTCCAAACATTTTTGGTGAATCATAGGGGTCATTTCCAACAAATGTTGATGAAGGATGGATATAAATAATAGTCTCATCCTGATAAGAATTTGCATTATTGACTGTCTTTAGGCGCAATACGGGATTACTTGCATGTAAAGAACTTATTTCAATCATAATCAGACATACAAATGCAAGTATGTGTTGGGGTTTAAAGGAATAGTATTTTTTCATGAACGTAAATTTGTTGTACCAAAGTAAATTATAAATTAATCTGAAATTATTTTGATGTTACAGATCCCTGATTTAAGCAAAGATACAATAAAACAATCATGATTCCCGTGAATCACCAACAGAAGTGAAAGGGGAGACTTTCAGAAAAAAAAGGCTGGTTTTAGCCAGCCTTTTTTACATTTAGTTGAAGTGCTATTGGATAATAACCTTTTCAATTTTAGTCATATTATCGCTACTGATTTTTACAAAGTACAGACCAGCTTTAACACCACTTAAATCCATAACTTTTGAATAATCAGGAGTAGTATTTCCAATAAGTTCATTGTAGAACACTTTGCCTTGGGCGTCATAAACAGTCAGGATGACATTGTGTTTAATACCTCCTAGGTCTATATTAAACTTACCACGGTTTGGATTAGGATAGATGTTAATCGAAGTTACATCAGTTTCTTCAACTCCAATAGTTATTGAAATTGGGAAGTTTGGAGATGTAGCACTATATCCGCAAGCATTGTGAGCTTTAACTTTTAAGTTTCCAGAACTTGCCGTTGATGAAAATGTAACAGATACTGAATTGCCAGTGCCTGAAATTGAAGCTCCATTTCCGGTATATTCCCACAAATAATCAGTAGCATTGGCAACTGGTGAAATCTGATAGGTAAATGGTTGATTTGCTACTGAAACTGTAGATGTTCCTACAATTGTTCCCGGAGTAGACGGTAACGTATTTACAGTGATATTAATAGATGAAGAGGCTCCGTCTCCGCAACTATTTGTTCCTTTTACAGTAATTGTTCCATCAATTGCATTTGTAGAAACAGAAACAGTAATAGAGTTTGTTGAGCTGGTTCCGGTAAACCCGTTTGGTAATGTCCAAACATAAGATGCTGCATTAGCAATAGTTGGAACGGTGTATGTTACATTGGTTTGTCCCTGGCAAACAGTTGCAGAACCTGAAATAGTACCTGCATTTGCAGGGGATTGATTTACGGTTACATTGAGTGTAGATGCAGTTCCCATTCCGCAAGTATTAATACCTTTAACAGTGATTGGTCCTGAAGCAGCACTTGCAGAAATATCAACTGTAATAATATTGGTATTACTTACGCCAGTAAATCCATTTGGGAATGTCCAAACATAAGATGTTGCATCATTGATAGTAGGAACAGTATAAGTTATTCCAGTTTGATTGCCACATATTGTTGTTGGGCCTGAAATAGTTCCTGCTGCTGCAGGAGTTCCGTAAACCATTACATAAATGGATGAAGAAACACCATTACCGCAACTATTTATCCCTTTTACTGAAATGTTTCCGGAAACAGCACTATTGGTAACGTTAACATTAATAGTATTTGTAGAACTTGTGCCAGTAATACCGTTTGGTAGTGTCCAAACATAAGATGTTGCATTGGCAATTGCAGGAACGGTATAAGTTATTCCATTGGTGCCTTTACAAGCTGTCATTGGCCCTGTCACAATACCTGCATTGTCAGGAAGAAGCTGTACGGTGAGTGCTTTAGAAGAAGCTGTACCTGAACCGCATGAATTATTTCCTTTTACAGTAATATTCCCGGATAAAGCATTGGCTCCTGCGTTTACAGTAATAGTATTTGTTGTACTTGTTCCGGTAAATCCTGTAGGAAGTGTCCATATATAATTATTTGCGCCACTAACTACAGGAACAGAATAAGTAAGATTTGATTGTCCTTGACAAATAATATCTGTACCCGTAATAGTTCCTGCCGCAACAGGTGCGCTTATTCCGGTTATTGGGAAAGAAGCGGGAGTACCACTTCCACAGATATTGGTGCCGGCAACTGTAATGGTTCCGGAAGTAAATGATGCTCCGAATGTTAATGCAATTGCATTAGATGTACTTGTTCCTGTTATCCCGGAAGGTAATGTCCACGTATAAGTTGTTGCCTGATTAATTAAAGGTACAGAATAAACATTATTTGCAGAACCCTGACAAGCAGAAGGGGTTCCTGTAATGGAACCTGCTGCATCAGGAATATCTTTCACGGTAATATTTAAGGTAGAAACCGGACCATCCCCACAAGCATTTACGCCTTTTACAGTTATTGGTCCGGCTACTGCGTTCGAAGAAATGGCAACAACAATTGAATCAATTGAACTTGTACCAGTGATTCCATTTGGTAATGTCCAGATATAAGATAGTGCGTTGGCAACTGGATTCACTTTGTAAACAATATTTGATGTTCCTTTACATACAGTTGCAGAACCAATGATTGTTCCTGGATTTGATGGCAATGGTTTTACAACAATTGCTTTAGAGAACTCTTGTCCTGATCCGCAACCGTTTGTTCCTTTTACTTTAAGAGTGCCAGAAACTGCATTATTGGCTATATTAATTGTTATGGAGTTTGTTGTGCTTGTTCCGGTAAATCCTGTAGGAAGAGTCCAAGCATATCCATTGGTTCCGGTACCTGATAAATTGGCAATAGAATATGTATTCCCGGCAGAACCCTGGCAAACAGAATCAACTCCAGTCATTGAGGTTGGAGTGCCTGGTAATGGGTTTACGGTGATATATTGCAAGGATTGTGTTCCAAAACCGCATTGATTTTGTCCTTTTACGCTAATGTTTCCAGACTGAGCAGTATTACCAAAATCAAGCGTAATAGTATTTGTATTGTTTGTACCTACAATCGTAGCATTTGTTGGGATTACCCATGTATATGATGTTGCTCCTGATATAGGTGAAGTAGAATAGGTTAAACCGCTTGTGCCTTGGCATAAAGTGGTGGTGCCTGTTATAGCACCGGCAGCTGACGGAACGGTATTTACAGTAATAGAAACAGAATCATTACCTCCAATTCCGCAACTGTTCTGTCCATAAACGTAAATTTTGCCATTTACAGCAGTACTTGAGAATGTTACATTAATACTGTCGATAGAACTGGTTCCAGTTGTACCTGTAGGCAAAGTCCATACATATGAAGTAGCGCCGGCTATTGGATTTGCCTTATACCATTGCGATGTATTCTTACATACAGATTGTGTTCCGGAAATACCAGATGCATTTGCAGGAGGAGTTCCTACTGTAATTGAAAAAACAGGAGAAGTAGCACCGTCTCCGGCACCATTCACACCAAAAACGGTCAAATCTCCAGATGTTGCTGTGTTTGAGAAGTTTATGTAGATAGTGTCGCCTGCTGTTGTATTCAATGTCGCTCCCGTACCGGTATATGTCCATGTATATGTAGATGCTCCGAGGATTTCATCAACTTTGTACATAACATTGTTTGCATTCTGACATACTGATGAGGTCCCTTGAATTGCACCTGCTGCTGCAGGAATAGAGTTCATACTTATTAAAAATTGTTGAGAAATAGTTCCTTCTCCACAGTTATTTACACCTTTGACGGTTAAATAGCCCGGAGTTGCATTTGCTGCAAAGTTTATAGTGATCGCATTGGAGGTTCCGTTTATAGTTGCACCGGTTCCCGAATATGCCCATGTGTAAGTAGAAGCAGATGTAATGACCGGAACACTATATGCAATATTGTTGTTCCCTGGGGAAACAGTTGCAGGTCCTGTAATTGTACCCGCTGCTCCTGGAAGATCATTTACTGTAATTGCAAATGCAGCGGAAGAAGATCCGTTACCACAACCATTAATGCCATTAACAGTAAGATTGCCAGAAGTTGCGTTTGCCGCAAAGCTTAGATATACAGTGTCCTTAATACCAGTGATTGTTGCACCTGTTCCACTATATGTCCAATTATAAGTATCCGCATTCGGGACTTGGGGAATATAATACATAGCATTATTATTGCCTTGACATGCAAGATTATTTCCAACGATAGGTCCGGGAGTATTTGGGATACCATTGATTTCGGTAATGATAGATACTCCATTCATGGTATCAGTATAATATGAGCCAGCAACATTAGCAATTACTTTATAACTCCCTACAGTGTTATTTGTCCAGATTAGCTGATTACCAGTTCCTTTAATGCTTGACCCAATTGAAACGTAGTTCTTGTAAAGTTGATAATAGCAAGTTGTGTCTGAATTTGATAATGTTATCTGTAATCCATTGTTTCCTGAACAATATGAGCCTCCAGAACTTAAATTATATTTTACAGGGAGCGAATTAAACATAGGATTGTTTAAGCTGTTATTTATAAATGTGCCTAATGAGGTTACATTTGTTGCTGTTGATCCAATATAAAAATTTATTTTTGTAACAGGGTTAGTTCCTGACATCTTCCAAGATAAATTTGCCTTTGAGTTAGTAACAAATCCATTTGAACTTGTAACTTTAAGCCTGTATAGCAAAATGGTAGAACCTGCGGGAATCATAGTACCATTGCCTGGTCCAGGGTTAGTGGCTGCTTGAAATTCAATGGTTGATCTGGCTGCTTGATATGCAATTTTAGGGCCTGTCGGTACTTGATTAGAGGCAACCATATCACTAGCTAATTTGGACAAACTAATGGATGACCCCGAAGCAAAGATTCCGGAATTAATGTTTATAATTGGAGCTACACTTGTTATTTGAATAACTTGTGTACTCGTATTGGTCAAATTAATATCAAATACAAATTCTGTATTGGATATTATAGAATCTTTTGAAAGTGAACATGTATAGCTTTGACTATTCACATTCATTGACACAAATAGAAGTACTATAAATGCCAAAAGGAACTTAAATCGGTAAAACATGTTTTTCATAAATTTATTATTAGTTAAAGTATTGCGCATATTTATTATGGAGTAACTATTCCTATGTAATTGTTATTATCAACAATATTCATATCATCCGAGTCAACAAATCCATTTCCGTCTGCATCTGCATCCAGATATCCACTGTTGTAATTGTTATTATCAACAATATTCATATCATCCGAATCAATAAATCCACTTCTGTCTGTATCGCCACCTATAATTCCCCATACACCAGAAATAAGTTCTGCTAAATTATTACCGTAAGCTTGAGAAGAACTAATAGTAAAATCGTAATTAATTATATCTGAACTAAAAGATACTGGAGAAGAACTCCATGTTTCAAGATGATTCCTATGTTTAATAACTATGTAATAAACATCATTAAGAGAAGCTGGAATACCATCAATGATGCATGTTCCATTTGCATATAAAATTCGGCTATTAAAACTTGATATAATTGTAGTGGGTGTGGTAGCATCTCGAAACTCAATAGAGATTGTATCCGTTATGGTTGGTGAAAAAACATAATTTCCCAGATCATCAACTGCGGCTCTCATTGCAGATATTGAAGCGTCATAGCTCCCTTGTAGTAAGACATTAATGTTTAATGTCTTGAAAGGATTCGGATCTAATTTTGCATCGGTTTCTGTAAGGGTGATAATATCTTTCCGAAGAGCGGTTGATGTATTTGCTCCGGAAGGCCAAATACCATCTGCATCAATATTATATGCATATACCGTATTATCAGCATTTCGGGATTCAATACGTTTTATGCCTGTAAATCCTGAATACATTCCGGGAATTACCGCTACCCAATTACCTGCAATTGTTGTTCCGGCTTGCATAAATACAGAGTCAATCTCTCTGGGTAAGCTTGTTTGAGTACTTTGAGTGGGTGCTGATGGCCTGATTTGATATGCATATAAAGGATCTCCGGTACCTGATTCATTATCATATACAAGAATATATTTACCTGCAGACAGAGGGGATGTCCCATATAGAAATGCGCCATCATCCGTAGTGTCGGTCGTAATAGGCGTGGAAGCAATATCTAAAGAAGTAATCGTTTTTGAGCCAACAAATGTTGGAGAGCCTGGTGCTGTAGCCCCAGTGTAAACTCCAATTCTGATATTATGTATTTGCCCACCGCCAAAACGGGAAGCATTTCCTGTAGGTTGTAAAAAAATCCAGACTGGTGCAGAGTTGCCATCATTATCTGTTGTAAATGCATTGGCTAAATTATTGGTAGAAAATGCAGAGCCATCCCAAATTTGACCAGCTCCAAAACTTGTGGCTGCTGCTGTAGTTAAGTCTATTCCAGATTTTAAGTTATAGGTTGTATTGGGAATCAAATTTTCGAACTTTAAACAAACTGCAAATGGAGTTCTATTTGTATTTGCGCTTGATGCAGTTTTTGCTCCAAAATACTTTGGTACAATTAATTCAGTCATAGTAGGGCTCGGCTTGATTGTATGCCCTAATCCTGCTGTAAAACTGCCAGTACCGTAGCTTGGGTTTGAACCAAAATTAAAACTGCTGTTTCCACTGATAAAAGCAGAAATGGTTTCGTTTAATATTGGGCTAGATTCAATATCAACAGTTACAAAAAGATAAGCAGTTCCAACGGTAAAGTTTTTACTTACATTTATAAATTGTAATAGCTCTCCACTCCCTGTTGCAAAAGAACTTACAGAGTCAATAGGAGTGTCGCTTGCATCAAGTGTTGAGTTACTTGAATAAATCAATTTAAATCCATTGCTTTTGATACTTGCAGAAGTGTAAGATCCTGATAAATTAACATTTAATAATGTTAACCGGGAACTGTCATTTAGAACAACAATTTTTGCCTGATAAATCAAGTTTCTAGAAGATGACGGATATAATATGGTGGTAGCTGGATCAGAGCATGTAAATGTTATTTCAGGAGGAAGTTTTGTAAAAGATAATAGATTTCCAATATTGGTACTTCCATCATTTAATTGAATTTGTAACGAGAAGCCATCATTGGGATCAACAATTACGGGTATTGCAACCGAAAGAGTAGCACTTCCATTGCTTCCGGTAAGGTTTGTGAACAAAGAATCTGTTGAGCTTGAAGTATATTGCTTGGAATCAATTGTATAAATTTCCTGTGTAGTGATATCATTATTTGTATATGAGAAATCATATTTAAATTGATATCCTGTAATTGCATTGCTATATTGATCCTTAGCTGTAGCCGTTACGGTTCTGCTTATTCCGGTATTAAATAATCCACTAACACTTACAGATGAGTTTGTTAAAGAGATGTCTCCTGATTTTATTTCTTGTGTTAATGTAGCAGGTAAATATCCTGTTGCAGATATGCTAATTGATTTTGATCCACTTGTGGTGAGTAGCGGATTTAATCCCTGAGGCTTTAGCCTGAGGATTCCGGGTAGGATTTCGTAATCTGTACCTTGCGTTAATGCAGAGGAGCCTATATTTACAGATATTATAGCAGCTCTCCATGTAGCATCATCCGTAAAAGAAATGTCAAATGAATTATCAACGCTATTGTTTGTAGTATTTGCGGTTAATGAAGGAGCAGTTGTTGCATTAGAAATAGTCCAGGTAATGGTAATATCGTCTATTGACAAGCCATGATCATTTCCTGCATCATTAACATCTTGCCATCTTAGCATTAAATATTCATCATTATTAATTGTTATACCCGTAATTGGAATATCTGTGAAAATTGTTTTATTGGCAGATGCATTTCCATCTAATGCTGCAGCGGTTGAAGTATTAATTAAGCTGCTGAAATTTAATGACGTAAATGGAGTCCAATTAGTGTTTGAAGAAGGAGTTAAATCAGTGATGGCTGAAGTTGATGTTTTATAAAAGAAACTTAGTGGTTGAGCAGATGTATTGCCCCCATTTCGCCATTGCTCTCCAGTATAACTAATCTTAATATCAGTTATCGTACCACCAGATGTATTTTTAAGTAATATCCCATATGCAACAGTTGCAGATCCGGATCCAAGAGATCCCATCGCTCTATCTGTGCTTGCGGTAGTTCCATAACTTTTTCTGCCTCCAGAGTTAGAACTACCATTGTCTACGGTATAGGTTGTTCCAGTTGCTGTTGATTGCCAAAACCAATTAGGGATAGATGAATTATCCGTCCAAGTACCCGTGCCTGATGTGGCTAATGTGTTGAAATCCTGTGAATAAGATCCAGATGAGTTCATTAAAACCTGCGCACTTACTATTTCTGTTTGAAAGAGATAAAACATGAATAGTAAAAATGTGAATAACAGTTTTTTCATTGTTTTTATATTTTTAAATTTTTTGTAGTCGAGTTTATATATTTTTATTTTGCTCTGTATGTTGAATGTTAAAAATATGCTACAGAGCTCGTAAAAATACAAAAAATTAAAGCTACATGTAAAAAAATTAACAGATTTTGTGACGGTCTGATCAAATTATATTTTTAAGGGATGGAATTGACGAAATGAAGTTTCTGGACACTTAAGTTGAGTAGATACAATTGATTATAATGCATAGTATTGAAATAGTATTTTCTGTTTTAATTTTTTATATTCAGTAAATATGTTAGTAAAAAAGTAATTAATAAGAATGTTATATCGTAGTATGTTATGGATAAACGATAATTAAATTGTGCAAAAGTGAGTTCTAAATTTGTTCGAAGTCATTCAGGTATAATGTAAAATGGATAGAAATATTGCGGTTAATCGAACGTGAAAAGATTTGTCTTGACGCTTTTCGATTAGGATTACTTATCAATAATTATAGTCTTTGTAAATAAAAAAGGCGATTGTTAAAATAAACAATCGCCTTTTTGTTAAATAAAAATTTTCTATTCAGCTTTCTTCCATTGGTAAACTTTATTGCCACCATAAGCAGCACCTAAAGCTAGGAAAATAGAAAGACCACCATCAATCGGGGCTCCACCGCCACCAACAGGGCCTGCACCTCCCGGTGCGCCAACCGGTGTGGCTCCACCTGAGCCTGCGCCTCCCGGATGTGGGGGTTGTGCCATCGATAATACGGGTGCTAATGCCAAAAAGGCAACTACACTTGCAATACGAATCATTTTTTTCATATTCTTTATATTTAGTATTTTAATTGTGATCAATAAATTAAGTTGAGGTTGTTTTCCAACCCCAACTTAATCTTTCATTATTAGTGAATAAATACTTTTTGAGTATAGGTTTTTCCACTGGTAATTACTTTCACAAAATAATATCCTGTTTCAACATTCAGGCTAATTCTGCTTTCGGTACCTGTTTTTACAATTTGTTGACCTAAAGCATTCATGATTTGAATTTCACGAATAGTTTCGTTGCCTTTGTTTGTTACAAATACATCGTTGTTGTGAGAGAAGATAACCAGATTATCCGCGTTGTTTGAGTTGATTCCGGATGTAGCAGCAAAGAGAACCGTGAAACGATTTGCATTGTCGCCAGTGTTTGCCGTAAAATTGTAAACCGGATTCTGACTCATGTTGATCGTTTGATTTGTTTTGCTGTCAATCAGATAAACAGTAGTATTAACGGTGAAGCTGTTCAATTCTGAAGCAGTGATCGTATAATTACCATCAGCTCCAACTTCTAAATTCATCGGAACAGAAACGCTTGTATTGGGGATAAGTTCTGATAATGAATTGATCGAAAGTTTTTCTCCATTCACAACGGTGTACATTTGAGGAGCATTGCCTGAGCCCATTAATTTACGACTGTCAAATTTGAAGTCATAATTATTGGTAGCGTTGCTGTTAAATGTAATCACAGCTTCATCTCCCAGATTATTTCCTTGTACATTCAAACGTAAGATATTTGCAGGGGTACTCTTTGCCAACGGAGTGGCACTGTGTGTTCTGTATGCATCCATAAATGTATAGTTTCCGGCTGCAGCAACATTTACAAAGAATCCTTGATTTGCAGGAATTATATTTGTAGCACCTAATTGTCCTATTTGAGTTTGTGCATTATAGGTTGAATATTGACCATTTGCCTGATTCCATGTGTAGAATGAAGCGGATTGGGTATTTATGCTGTAAAGAACATCCAGATCAATTGCGGATGGATATGGGTTTCCAAGTAAGTTAAATCCCCAACCACCATATAAACCGGTGTTCATTAATACAGGTACAGAAACAGGACCATAATTCAGGTTGCCTTTAAAGGTTACAGTTGCAATTCCGTTATCAGCCCATGTAGAATATCCTTTACCGTTGGTTAGAACATAATTTCCATCTGTAATACCAGCCCATGTTCCGTTATTGTTAAACATCTGGAGATAAACAGGAGGTAAATTGTTGTTGTAGAATGAATTTGCTTTCGATCCATTTGCAGAACTTGACATCAGATGCCATGCATTCGGGGTAATGGTACGTTTTGCCTGAGTTAAACCTGTAACAGTTAAAAGATCATTTCCAAGGATAGAAGCACCGTTTTCTACAGTTAAGCTTGCAACAGTAGCAGCTCCTGTAATCGTAAGGTTTCCTGAAATTACAGCATTGTCAATTGCACCTGGAATTCCATTATTCCAACGAGCAACATCAGTCCAATTGCCAGTACCTGTAAATGTTGAAGTAATAGGACCAGCAGGAGTAACTGTCATTGTAACTGTATTTGAAGTGGCAGTGGCTGAAGTCACGCATGAAAGATCCGAGGTCATAATAACATAAACTTCGTCATTGTTAGCAGGAGCAAATGAATAAGCACCACTTAAAGTAGTTGCTAAATTTCCATTAACGTAATACGCATAAGAAGGAGTTCCTCCGTTAGTTGGTGTAGGAGTAAATGTAACAGTAGTTCCCGCAGTAACTGATGTTTGATCTGCAGCTATTACAACTGATGGGGTTACAGGAGTAACTGGAGCAGCTACAACGTCAGCACTGGCAACACTGGTACAAGTACCAACAGTTTGCGTAACGGTATAAGTACCGGCAGCAACATTGTTTAAATCAGCAACAGCCGGAGTCCAGTCAAAAGAAGCACCAGCTTCACCATTGGTAATAGTGAAAGCAGAATTACCACAAGTATTATTAACGGTTACCACAGGTTGAGCAGGAACTGCTAAAGGAGCAGCCACAACGTCAGCACTGGCAACGCTGGTACAAGTACCAACAGTTTGCGTAACAGTATAAGTACCGGCAGCAACATTACTTAAATTGGCAACGGCCGGAGTCCAGTCAAAAGAAGCCCCAGCTTCACCATTGGTAATGGTGAAAGCAGAATTACCGCAAGTATTATTAACGGTTACCACAGGTTGAGCAGGAACTGCTAAAGGAGCAGCTACAACATCAGCGCTGGCAATGCTGGTACAAGTACCAACAGTTTGCGTAACGGTATAAGTACCGGCAGCAACATTGTTTAAATCAGCAACAGCCGGAGTCCAGTCAAAAGTAGCTCCAACTTCACCGTTGGTAATGGTGAAAGCAGAATTACCGCAAGTATTGTTAACAGTTACCACAGGTTGAACAGGAACTGCTAAAGGAGCAGCAACAACGTCAGCGCTGGCAACACTGGTACAAGTACCAACAGTTTGCGTAACGGTATAAGTACCGGCAGCAACATTGTTTAAATCAGCAACAGCCGGAGTCCAGTCAAAAGTAGCTCCAACTTCACCATTGGTAATGGTGAAAGCAGAATTACCGCAAGTATTGTTAACAGTTACCACAGGTTGAGCAGGAGCAGCCGTTACATTAACATCAACAGATGCACAGGTTGAGTAATTTGTGCCATCTTCCCAACGAGCATAATAGGTAGTGTTTGAAGTTGGTTTTGCAATAGTTAACGGAGTACCTGTTCCAACAGGAGTTCCGCCACATGAAGCAGAGTACCATGCTAAAGTTGTACCACTACCGCCAGTTGCTGTTAAGGTAATATTTCCACTTGCATTTGAGCAGAAATTATTTACATCAACATTTGCTGCAGTTGGAGCAGTTGGACCTGCTGGTACATTGAGAGACGGGTTTGTTAAACCTGTAGTGTTAAATGTTCCTTGTGAAGTAACGTTTGTAGCAGTTGATCCAACATAAAAATTAATTTTAGTAATAGGATTTGTACCTGTAAGTTTCCATGATAACCCCGCTTTTGAATTAGCAGTAAATGGCAAAGAACTCGTTGCTTTTAGTCTATATAATACAATTGTATTTCCAGCAGGAACGTAAGTTCCACTACCAGCTCCAGGATTTGCTGCAGCTTGCAATTGCACTGTTTGGTTAGATGCAAGGTATTTTATCTTAGTACCATCAGCTGGTACTTGGTTTGCTGGTACTAAATCACTAAATTCTTTACTAATGGTAACTGTTGCACCCGAAGGAAAAATTCCAGCATTAATGTTAATAATTGGAGCAACACTACATATCTGTATAGTAGAAGAGCTAGTATTTGTAAATGTTATATCAAATTGATATTCCGTTGTTGACAAAGCTATATCGTTAGTAACACTACAAGTATAACTTTGTCCTTTTCCAACACCCGAAAATGCTGTCAAAATAACCAACAACATTAAGGCTTTTGTTTTAAGTAATTGTTTTTTCATATTATCAAATTAAAGTTTGTTAATTATTTTTTTATTTAGGCATGAATGATAATACCATTCATGCCTAAATAATTAATATATTATGGAGTTACTTCTCCTTGATAGTTATTGTTGTCAATCAAGTTCATATCATCAGAGTCAACAAATCCGCTTCCATCTGCGTCTGCAGGAATATAACCACTTACATAGTTATTATTGTCAACAAGATTCATATCATCAGAATCAATAAAGCCACTGTTGTCAGTATCTCCGGCAAACATTCCGAAAACACCAGGTACAATTTCAATTTGATTATTTCCTGCAGCCATTGCAGCGTCAGTTGAGAAATCATATGAAGTAGATGAAGATCCAAGTGAAACTGGAGCAGCACTCCAAACTGCAATGTGATTACGATGCCTTACTACTACATAGTATGATCCGTTTAATGAAGCTGAAATTCCTTCAACAGCACAAGTACCATCTGTATTCAGGTTCCTGTTTGAATATGTTTCAACAACATCTTGTGTAATTGCATCACGAAGTTCAATTGTAACAATATCTGCAATTGTTGGAGAATAAACATAATTACCCATATCATCAATTGAAGCTCTCATTAAGTTAGACCCTTGATCATAATAGCCCTGTAGGAATGCTTTTAGATTCAACGTTTTTGAAGCTTCAACTTCGTAAGCGCCAATTGTTGGAGCCAGGAAGTTTCTGTCGTTGTTAGCGATATCTTTCGTGTAACCTACAATAGGAGTTGCAGCACCTACGGCTGGAGATGAACCTTGTGGGGTTAAATCGGTAGCCGAGGTAAATAAAGGATCACCGCTAACAGAGTTTGCATCAAAGGTTGAAGCTGTTTTCCAATCAGCAAATGTGTACTTAACAGCATTATTATATGCAACAGTATCATTACCAGTGTAGAGCAGATTGTAATTGCTTGTTACTGCAGTTAAACTGTTAATTCCTAATGCAAAATTAAGATAAGCTCCACCGCTGCGGGTATTTGAAAGAATATTGTTATTCAAATTAACAGCGTTGGTTGTTGCTCCGGTTGCACTTCTGTAGAAAGCAAATGTATTACTTACACCAGTTGCAGTTCCACTGATGGAGATAGTATTGTAATAGTAATTATTCGTTACGGCTGCAGTTGATATATTGTTAATACCATAAACTGTTGCTTCAGATGGAATACCATTACCTAAATTAATAACATTATTGTAGAAGGTAACACTTGCAGTACTTTGATAAATACCGTTTACTACAGGAGCATTTAATCCCGTACCTGTTCCTACTGCTTTAATGTCATAAATTTTATTATTTGAAATAGTTGAACCGCTAACATTGCCACTGATGATTAAACCAGCAACACTATAGGCTGAAGTTCCAGTATTCGTGCTCGTAATATTATAGATAGTATTTCCGTCTATAGTATTACCTCCCGTATTGGAGTTACTTAGCAAAATACCTACAGGTAAGTAAGAATATCCAGTACCACTACCATTTGCGTTGAGATCATGGATAATGTTATTCTTCAAGATCAATTTTCCGGTAGATATAGAACTATAAACACCTGCAGTACGGTCTCCACTAGCACCATAGTAAGAAATATTGCTAACGAGGTTGTTTTGAACATTATAAGTGCCTCCCAGTGAGTTGCTCATATAAATAATCCCATTATCATATCCATTACGAATTGTATCAGCAGGAGTTGCTCCACCTCCAAATGTATTTCCAGTAACAGTTCCAGCATCAATACTACCACCTGTCATATATAATCCAAATACACCTGAAGAACCAGTACAGCCAAGGTTTGAAACAATATTGCCCTGAACCTGAGTTGCATAAGCTGTTGCTGTATCAACAGTTAATTCAATTGCATAAATATTAGTAGAAGTTCTGAAAGCATCACCTTCTCTTGCAGAATTAGAACCACCAATGCTATTTCCATTAACAATATGTCCATTACCATTAAGGCCTGTTAAGATAGAAATGCCTCTTAAAGCGGTAGTTCTGGCTGCTGTCTGGTAAATGTAATTGTTAGATACATTCCATGCACTTCCGTTTGTTGCAGTAACCGATACACCTCTAGCTGTGAAATCTACTAAATGGTTGTTCGTAATGGTATTATTTGAGTTTAGCAGACCTGTTGTGCTAGATGAGTAAATCAGGTTCGCAGGAACTAAGCCAGACAGCGTGTTCCTGATAGAGTCATTCGTAATAGTATTATTACTGTTCCCGGTACTTGCTGTTGAAGTACTAAAGAATATAACACCATTTGAACTTGAAGTAGTCGCACCTTCGATAATACTATTTGTAATGGTATTATTTGTTGCTCCATTGAGGAATGTAAATGTTGGATTGCTTGTATTTAGATTTCTGAATCTTAAATACATACCACTTCCACCTGATGCTCCGTCAATTGTTACCCGATCGGTGCCGTCTAAACGAATCATTCCGTTTGCTACAGTTCCGAAGATTAATTTTGGAGTAGCGTCTGCTGGTTGAATTTTAATAGTGTAATTTCCAACTCCACCTTCATTTGTTTGGTTTAGAGCTACTGCTCCGTTTTCCCAAATTGTGTCTGAAGTAATGTTTACAATAATATCACCAGTGACAATATTACTGTTTACAAATTTGAAGAAACCACTATCAGCATTAGCTGTAAGATCACGGAAAGTATTTCCTGCACCAACGTTATAAGTACCATTGACTTTCAGTGCAATTCGATAGAAGTTTATTGACCCACTTACAGGGAAGTTCGCTGCAGAAAGATCCACACTGCTTGGAGCAGTCGTGAATGTAGCAACATTTGCACCTGTATTTGGAGTTCCAACCATATCTTGTGCAATCACAAAGTATTGAATAGTATCTGTTGGATTTACTCCATTGTACAATAAGTTGTAGTCAAGATCAAAGTTAAACGGGCTTGTGGTATTGCTGGCTTCAGCATATTTCCATCCATCCGTAGAATTCAAATTATCTACGTATGTATTTGCATTTGCAGTTTTCTTGAAATAAACTCTTGGCTTAGCAGTCGTAACATTAACACCGCTTCCATCTGTAATTGTTACATTGCTGAATGGACGATTTGTTAATAATGTATCTGTTGTTAAAGCAGTATAACTAATTGCAGGAGCAACTTCGTCAATTGCAATGCCATTGAATTCATAAGCACCAATATCTGTACCATAACCAGTTCCGGTATAACCTGTTTCACCCCAACGGATTGTTCCGTTAATGTCGGTGGTAATTGCAGGGGATGTTATTTTCTGACCGTTACTTTCTGTACGTGTTGGGATTGCAGCATTTACATTGAAATTATATGGAAATACAGTGCTTAAAAATGCTACATCTTCAGTATTTGATTGTTGATCTTTTGATCCCATTCTTGCTTTGTATTGAGCAATTGTGGTATCACTGTTTGTTCCATTATAGAAAATTGGAGTTTTTGCTGAAGGAACACCTGCATAATAAATATTGGTGTTTGTTGTAGCCGCAATATTTGTATAGGTTGTACTTGTGTACCAGAATGCAGCAGCACGTGTTCCTGTAGAAACATCGGTTTTATTGATAAAGATATTGTTTCTCAGATCAATGGAAACAGGAGTGGTATTTGCATAAATGGCAGCGGAAGAGTTTCCGGCAACAGTGCTTGTATAATCCATGTAAACAGTATTATAGTAAGCTTTGATAGTACCACCACCTAAGTCCAAACCTCTTACTGAAGCAACACTGGTTGAAGCGGGTGCTTTAATATCAAATACAAGGTTGTTATAGATATTATAGAAACCGGCTGCATCTGTATGGATTGTTAAGATTGATTTTGCGGCAGCAGTTGTTTTTAAGTTGTAAAGTTTGTTTTTGTAAACATTATACGTACAACCTGCCACTGAGCCGATATAAATACCGGTAACATCACCCACTGTATTTAATGAACTATCAACGGTATTATTATAAACGTTCATGTTGTATGCAGAAGTAACACCATATAACCTCATGTTATTTGCATTGCCACCCGTACCACTGTTTCTGAGTTCAGTTAAATAGTTATTGTAGATTTCAGAGGTTCCAACATATCCATTGGTATAGTTAATCATATAGGCATCACCGTTTGCACCACTTACCTGACGAATAGTATTGCCATAGATTAAGGTATTTTTACCATAGTTAATATTCAAACCACAGGCAGCAGGGTTGGTTGTAGTGGTACCCGCAACGGTATCAATAAATGTATTGAAAACTTTCAGGCTATCCTGATACGAAGTATTGATTGCGATTGCCTGGAAGGTATTTGACATTTGTCCTATGTTTTTAATAGCACTTGTGCCAACTCCTTCGGTACCAATTTCATTACCTGCATCAAAATAGGTTGCAGAAACACCGGTAAATTGATAGCCTTTTGCAGCATCTTGTACGGTGTTGTTATAGAATTTATTGTATTTATTGGCACCAGTAGCTGAGGTAGCGGATGATAATAAATAAACACCGATAGAACTTGAATTACCTTTTGATAAATCAATTAATGAGTTCTTAACTGTATTATAAGTACATCCGTTAGAGCCCGATACATTGGTGAAATAATAACCATAATCTAACCACGATGCGCTTGCAATACCTGCATCCACTACATCAATTCCGTTAAATGAGATATAATCTCCACCATTAATCCAGATTCCTTTGTCATTTGTAGCGGAAGTTCCTGTTACAGAAATAACCGGGTTACTTCCACTTCCTGATTTCTGGAATGTGATAGGATTCGATTGTGTTCCCGTTGCAGTTAAAGAAAGTGCATAGTTATTTGGAGAAGTACCTGTAATAGCAAAGTTATGAGTTTGTCCGGCTGCCACATTAAATGTAGTTGGGCCACCAACACCTACAATGTTTAGGTCGCTAAATGCATCTGTAAACGAATTGTAATTTGTACCTGAAGTTGGTAATGTATTGTCAATAGTATAAGTTCCACTGAGTGCGCCTTTCAGCATACGAGCACCTGTTGGTGCGGTAACAGTTGGAATATATGTTGCGCCACCAACAACAAGAGAGGTTAATTCTGCATCAATAGTGTTTCCTGCTACAGCAGTTGCAGGTACATCATAGGTTAACCAGAAGTAATTTGTTCCGGAAGCCAGTGTATATGGCATACCAGTACCGGTACTAATTGAGAATGGCCCATTTGGACTAACTACGGTGTCTCCTAATAAAGTTGCTGTTGCAAAATTGCTGGAAGTCCCGGATGTCCAAAGTTTAGCAGTTATAATGTCGCTTGTTGGATTGGTTGACCCGTTCGTATTAAATGTAAACGAAGATGCTGTAATAGGAGTTAATATACCAGTAGTATTAACGGTAATTCCTAAAATCTGATTTTTGTTAGAATTTAATGGAACGATAGCGGTTGTGGGTGTTGTTGTAGTACTTGATGTATATACCATCGGAATCATGTCGATGATACTAACATTATCAAAATCAATGTAGTAGTCTCCAGCTCCCCATTTGCAATCAAATTTAACCTGAGCAACTCCGCCGGCAAATGCAGCTAAGTTAAAGGTTTGGGTAGCAAATGTTGTTGCGGGTGTATGAGTAGTACTGTTAATTTGATAAATCTTGGTATAGTTTACTCCGTCAGTAGAAACCAAAACATTAATTGAATCATTTGCAGCTAAGGTAGTTGCGCCTCCACCGGAATAATTTGTTATACGATAATCAAATGACAATTCGGTAGTAGCTGTAATGGTGCCTGCAAATGGAAGTGTAACATAACCGGTTGGAGTAGAAGAATATAGGTTCTTGTATAAACCGTTTGAGCTGTTATTTCCATGGGAAGATGAAATAGAGAAGTTTGTTGACCATCCGGTTGGAATACTTGTACTTGCATTAAATGTTTCCTGGAATGGTAACGATGCAGCAGTTGTTGCATTTTTCGCTAACCCGCTTAATGAGTATCCGTTTACAGCACTAACTGACCACAGTTTGTAGTAATAAGTAGTAAGTCCTGCTAATCCGGTATGATTAAACGAAGCAAGGCTTCCTTTATAAAGTACAGTGCCTCCGCCAGGGATAGTTGCACCAGCAGCATAAGCGGTACCATCAACAGGAGCTCCAAATGTATTGGTAGTATTTGTAACGAGCATTACTTGGTCGTTAGTTGTATTTGGAGTCCAGGTTAAATTAACCTGACTTGGACTTACCGGGGTAGCATTAAATGCCTGAGGAGCATTGGGTGCAGTTGTTACATCTACATTGATGTCATCAATACTTAAATACCATGGGGTAGAATTTGATGCACAATGGATACCAATATAGTATGCACCTGTTGTAGCAGGTGTAAATGTTCCGGCTAACTGGCTGTAAGTGGTGTTGGTTGGTCCACTTATGCTTACAATATTACCCGTCATTGAAGCGGATGAAGCAGATGTTCCAAATTTAGCTTCCAGTGTATTCCATCCTGAATATCCGTCAGTTACATACCACATGGAGAAGCTATAGTTTTGGCCTGCTGTTAATTGTAATGGAGCAGTATAAACCCAGTCATCACAGCCATAATGGAAAGAAGCAAACTTTGTCCCTGTTTTAGGAGCTCTGTTATAAGTGGTTGAAGTCAAATATGTTAGTACTTGTGAGCCCAGATTAGTTGCAGCCATACACGAAGGCATGGTATTTGCCGTAGTAATTGATTCAAATCCTTCATTATAAGGAACTGCAGTGGCATTACACAGGGTTGTGAATGTTTGAGATCCTACCCACACGCTTTGGTCTGATGAACCGCAATATGCCCTTACATAGAAGTAGTATTTTTTATTTGCCTGTAAACCGGTTAATGCAAACGGATTGGCATTAGCCATTACAATAGTACCGGTTGCACCACCAGGAGTAAATACTGTATCATGATAAGCGATCTCCCATTGAGTGGCCGTTCCGTTTTCTGTCCAACCTAAAGTTGCACCGGAAGAGGTTATGGTTGAAACGGTCAGGGTTGGAGAAGGCTCTATACATGATGGAATAAGTTCCCAGCTAATATCATCCAGATAAATAGATTGGCTTGTACCGTTATTTGCATGCTTAAATGCGATATAATTTCCGGTTCCTACATACGAACTCAGATTAACTGTATACAAAGAGTTGGTAGTAGAAAGAGCAACTGTTTGTATCGGAGCAAATGTGTTCACATCTGTAGGATCACTCATAACACCAACAATAACAGCTGATGAGCTTGATCCATAAGCCCAGAAACGAACTCTTGTAGTTGTAATTGGAGTTGCTGTATGCTGAGGTGAAACAAGTACTAAATCTGCAGTTTGATCTGAAGAATTAAATATGTAGCATGAATTTGGTGAAGAGTGAGCATTGGAAGTTGATGTTTGAATAACTGTAGATGTCACCGTACTGTTTACGATTTTTCTCCAGCAATCCGGAAGGGTTGGAGTTGTTACACCATCAAAATTCTGCGTAATAGGTAATGTAGGTACAGCTACACATAATGTAGTGAATGAATAAGGACCTACCCAGAAACTATGTCCGCTTGTAGGGCAATTTGCTCTTACATAATAGCTATATTTGGTAGAAGGAGCTAATCCTGGATACGTATAAGGCAATGAAGAAACGGTTTGAGTAGGAACTCCTGTTGGAGTGAATCCATAAGCACCAAGCTCAATTTCCCATTGTGTTTCGGTACTGCCCGGAGTCCAGTTTAAAATAGCAGAAGTTGTTGTTATCCCTGTAGCAGAAAAAGCAGTAGGTGATAAACAGTCTGGTCCTTGTTGTACGGTAACATCATCAATAATCAGGTCATCATAATAAGGACTACCCGAGCTTTTATCAACCGTAAATTTGAACTGAATGTTTCCGGTAATAGTATAGGATGAGAGAGGGATTACAATTTCCTGCCAGGCAGCATTATTCATGGTTGCATCCCAAAAATATGCGGTATCAATCCATGTTGAACCTGTATAAAGAGATACTTTTAATGTTTGATAATCTGCATTATCTGTGTTATTGTTAAATAACCAGAAACGGAGTTCCGGATTGGTAACACCGGTTACATTAATAAGCGGAGTTGTCAGGGTTATTCCGGTTAGCGAAGCTGTACCGGAACCGTCAACACCAGCAAAACTACCGCCCGAACCAGTATGGTCTGTAACCAAATCAGCACCATAGTCAGCCCACGTATTTGTAAATAACCAGTTTTGAGGTCCTGACATTGTCCAGCAGTTAGGGATTGTAGTGGTATTAAAATGTTCAATAAATGGGGTATTAAATACCCCGCAAGGTGTAGTTGCGTTTGTAGCTACTGGTGCAGCAGAATAAATATTTGTAGCAGTATAGCTGTAAACCTGATAATAATATTTAGTTTGATCAGCTAAAGGGGAATCTGTAAAAGAGGTTCCGTTTCCTTTATAAATGACCGTTGCGGTTCCTAAGCTTGAACCTACAGTATAGGATGTTCCGTTTACAGGTGTGCCAAACGAATTTGTTGTATTACGTAAAATTATTACATTGTCATTACTGGAGTTTAGTGCCCAGCTTAACGCAATTTGAGCAGCGCCAGGTGTAGCCGTTAGGGATGTTGGGAGACCGGGGCCGCTAAGCGTTGCGATTGTTACGGTATAATCTTCTGTTTCGCCATAACTATGGTTGCTACAAGCTGTGAAAGTGCCTGTGTTATATACTAGCCTTACACGCATTCGGTGACTGCCTGGAGTTGCCGAAGCAGGAATGGTAATGCTTTCACTAATTGGTGTTAGTGAACTAATTGCTGCAGTTGATGCATAAATAATTTCAGTTGCATCATCAAATGATTGATCGTCATTAAAATCAATCCATACTTTTACCCATTCGTATGCCGATGTATATGTTGTAGTAACTCCAAGAGTATAGGAGGATCCAGGAACTAAGGTTGTTGACATTGCAGTATAATCACTATATCCTCCACTTCCTGTTGGACATCCTGTTGCTAAGTTGGATATTGTGTTAAATGTGACATCGTTAATTAAGTCTCCATCTTCGCAATTGTACCCGCTTGTAGTAGTATATAAGCCTGTTGTACAATATTGAGCATACATGTTCGTGTTGAAAACAAGCATCCCCAATATGAATGTTAATAATAGAATAAATTTTTTCATTTTGTCATTGATTTTGTTAATAAATTATTCGTAAACAATTTTTTTACTTTGGGCTTTTGCCCTTCTAGGGTGGCTTTACTTTTGTTTTCATCAGTCTTTGTTTTTAATTCATGAAAAATTGATATGTGAACTAATTTGTTTGTTATCAATGTATTCCGATGTCCGTTTTTTATCATCAACAATTTTCAATAATTGATAATTCAGTTTATCTTTCATTGCATCATAATCCTGATTGTGCGCATACATTGTTATTTAGCATGTTAAAAGCATACAAGTTTGATAACAAAACTTAACCAGATGTTAAATGTTAGTTTTGTGCCAAGTGCTTGATAATGAATTTGTAATTGTTTATTGCCCTTAATATGTTAAATGTATCATAATTGCGGGGTAAAGATATGGTAAAATCTATTTAGAAACGATGCATCCTGTTAAAAAAAGTTAAAACATTGAGGCTGTCTCAGGCTTTTTTGTTAATGATATATTTATCAGAATTAGATATTCTCTGATTCACGTTTATTTTATAAATTTTAAAGCGTACTATTAATAGATAAAAACAAATAAAATAGAAATAAAAGACATATCTAAAATATTATAAATAGTTTTAACATATTATCGCCTGTTAAATTTGAGTTAATCGATTTAGTTGACTGCAACAGATACAAAAAAATAGAGTTTATTTGCTCACGAAAACGGGAAAACAAATGATCATTCTTACAATCATCCTATTAACGAAACTGTTCGGGTTAAAACTGTTCAGTAAGGCTTATCTGATAAAATTTTAGGGGTTATTTTTTTATCTGGATTGCAAGCAGAAAATGAGGCTGTCTGAAAAGATAGTCTCTTTTTTTATCATTAAAAGTTGCTTTGTCTATTTTGCTGCTAAACAAACCATCACTTTCCCACCACCAGTTTTCCAACTTCCTTATTGGTAGTATTGGTCACTAATATAAGCTGGTAAATACCACGGGGGGCATTGTGTAAAGGAATATGCAGGGTGCTTTCATCGCAAGGCCAGGGATAGGCAGCCACGGTTTTACCCCCAAAATCATAGATAAACAAGGTGCCTTCTTTGTAGGGCTGGGTGGCTGTTATGGTAACTTCACTGCTTGCAGGGTTAGGGATGAGTTTAAGTTCTTTAATATGGATGGGTTCTTTAAACTCCTCTATTCCCACATTACAGTTGGGTGTCATACACCCTTGCTCATCTGTTGTAAAAAACCATGACTTAACAGGGGTTGTGTTTGTTGGTTTTATTCTGCCGCAACAGGCAAGTCCTTCACCGCACTCGATAATATCTTCTAAACGAACCATGTAATATTGAGGAGAAATTTTAAAAAACGCGGTATCACGGTTCGCTTTGATTTTCATGTAATAAAATTTTGTTTCATAGATTGTAGCTCTGCCCGCGATTAAAAAATCTCCTTTAGAGGTAACCCTGAAAGCACGGGTGTAACTGCTTACCGAACCCAGGTTATAGGCGGTATCCCAGATAACAGCCCCGTTTACAGGGTTTAGTTTCACCAGTTTAAGCGCATAGGTATTTGTAGAAGAAGAAATTAATGAATCAAAAGCGACCACCAGGCAGGAATCAGGGGTAGGTTCTACCCATGCATTGCTATGCCCTAAAAAATTCTTTTGCCATTTAATATTTCCGTCTTTATCCAGCCGAACCACCACGGGTTTATCGGAACACCATCCCGAGACTACCACGCTGCTGTCCGGCAAAGGAACCCCGTCTATTAGATCGACTGAAAACCCTGTGCTTTGAATGTTCTTTTGCCAGATCATCCCCCCGCTTTTGGTAGTTTTCATCATATTAATCCATGTATTATTGGAGGAGTTCATCCCCAATCCACAACTTAAAATATGATGATCAGCAGTCTCAAAATTACAATTACTTGCAATTCCGACGGTATCCTGTATGGTCTGGATTAACTGATAACTCAGCAGGGTATCATATTTATAAATAGCGGTAACTGCATTTTGATTACTTCCATACGTAAAACTGCTGTAAAAAGGAAAGGTTGGATTATACCTGAATGTCGTATTATTTGCAATCCAATATTGCCAATGGCCTGAAACAGTATCTTTTATTTGGGAGAATCCCAGGCTATCCCCCTGTGCAGAAAAACGGGCATAAAACGGGTGTACATATACGCCTCCCCATGTGTTTTTCCCTAAAAATAGAAACTCATTGTTTTGAAAATACATTTGGTAGTAAAAATTATCTCCATTTATAGAAGAGAATGAAGTTGCTACATTTAGGTAAGGAATCTGAGCCCTGGTTATAAAGCCCGATAGTAGTAAATAAATAAGCAGTAAATACTTTCTCATGGTTGTTTTAAAGATAAAAAGCAAAGCAGGTGTAAATATACACCTGCTTTTGCTTGGTTTGGTTAATAGACTGAGAATTTAACACTTTTAAGAACAGAACCATTGGATTCGAGGGCACAGATATAGATTCCTTTTACCAGACCCTTTAGCCCGATGATGGTATTTCCGCTTTTATCGGCTGCCGTACAATGGTATTTACGGCCCGTGGCATCATAAATACATAAGGCAGCATTGCTTACATCGGCGGGTAGCTGGTAACTTACCGTGATAAAGTCATGAGCAGGATTTGGATTTACAAGCAGTTTGTCGGGTTCTTCATTGTTTATCCTACGGGTTTTTACCGATTTGTTTTGCGGCTCTCCGGCAGGTAACTTAATGATTTCGGTAAGCGGGTAATTGCCATTGTATGCAGCATACAAGGCTTTTGCACTGCCCGAAACAGAGGAATACTGACTTTGCATCATGTTTTGTAACTGCTCTGTCTGTTCTGCATTGGGAGCCGAATTTACCAAACTGATCGCGATTTCATAAAATGCTTTGAGTTGCAGCCACTGGTTTTCCTCGTCTGCATTAAGGTTGTATCCAGAGAGTGAAGCGTTGATAAACTCACTGGCTTCTTCCAGGCGGGAACTGCCCAGGTAAAGATTTACAATATGGGGAATCATGGTAAATTCCTTTTGTTGTTTGCATTTGGTAATCAGAGTATCCAAAATCCATGACTGAGGTTCGTTGGAAAAGCGGGAAATAATTTCTTCGAAGGCTGCATACTTTTGCAGCTGAGTCCACGATATTTCGGTACGCATTTGTTCCAGCGGTGAATAATTTTCCGGTGCATTAAGCAGTTCCTGTATAATGCTTTCGGGCAGCGGAGTTGCTCGTTTGTAATAGATAGCGCCCCATACCTGGTCAGAGTGCAAACATTGCGGGTTTGCCAGCATCAGTAAACGGATCATAGCCGGAGGAAACGCGGCTTCATTTACAACTGCTTCGATCATGGATTCTTCGGACAAATAAGGGGATATTGCCATCAGTTTATCAAACATGATGTAGGATTCCCACGGGTAACAGGAACTGATTTCATTTTTCAGCACTCCCGATTTGCCCCCGTCCAGATAAATTTGATACAATAGTTTCTGACTGTTCGAGAGATCACAAATTGAGTCCAGCTTTACGAAATCGCCCTGTACAACCGGGCTGTCCGAAATATATAAAGCATACATAGGCGGACAGGCTTTGGTTTTATCAAATGGAACTCCTCCCGTAACAGCAGAAGGAAACACAGTATTCATTGAATAGTAAACAGGCTCCTGGGGGTATTCATTATAAAAATAATAAGTAAACGGGTTTGCAATATTGTATAAATCACTCACCCCCAGATTTCCGGCATGAGAGAAACGGTTATTGGCAGTTTTACGCATGATACTATCCGGAATAGAAAAGCTTGAAAGTTCGCCCTGGTAAACAGAAATACCTTCCAGCAAAGGATCGTTTGTACCAATGGTATCTACCCCGACATCGAAACCACAATGTTGAAAGTCATTACACTTGATTTTTACCCCCTCGATCACAAAGCATGTTAACGGGTCACGGTAGCCGTTATCGCCTATGGCAATCAGTCCGTAATTCAACAGGCGGAAATCATTGTTGTAAATCAGCTTGGGTGTTCTTCCGCAATTAACAATAAGCATTCCTATGTAACCGGAGTCTGCATCTGTATTAAGATGTAGCCCGTTATGTTCTATTTTGAAATATTCGCATCTTTCCAGATAGAGCCCGTAAGGCTGCCCTGAACTGTCGGCATTCATGGTGATGTCACGTTTTGGAATGGTAAAATCATTGCTGAGTACTGTTATCCTGGGGTTGTTAAAACAATAAGCCCCGTGAGTATTGTCGCTAAACACGCAGTTGTCTATTTTGGTCTCCTGCAAACGACCAATCCTAAACGCGACAGAGCGGATACCATACTCCAGATTCTGGAAAACCGTAGGGGTAACCGTGCCAACATTGCCCGGGTAAGCCCCTGAATAAGTAGCCTGAGCAACAAATGTTGAATTGTTTGCTTTTATCCCGAACCCTTTTCTTTCGGGAATAGCATTCTTACAACCGGTGTTTATGTTCTTAAAATTGCATCCGTTGAACTTAGGATAGTTCACGCTGTCGATAAATACGAACCCTTTGAAGGTGGAATCGAGCAAATAATTTCCATCATAAATAAAATTACAATTGGAAAAAATGCTCGGGTCGATGTACGGATTATATGTTACAGGATTAGCACACATAAACGGACGCATGTGTACCGAGAGGCTGTTGTTTTTGAAAGTCGTGTTATGGCAGGAAAGCTCGCCGCCACCATAGTTTGTCGAAAAATACGTGTTAATGCTTTGGGTTTGTACGGCAACCAAAGCGTTGGAAATAGTACTGTTCATTGTATATAACTTTCCATGCTGACCATTGGTAAAAATATTCATAACATGGTTGCCTTCCACCACGATTCCTTTCCAGTAACGTTTGCATGAATTGGTCACCGTGGCATTTACAAGGTTTAAGGTTGCCCCGGGTTTTACCCTGATCTCTTTACCGATTCCCATCTCCACGGTAGTGTTGACGGTAAGAGTAACACCACTGTTTACAACGATGTTTCCACAGTTGTATTTGGGTGTACTCCAGGTCTGGCTCGAACTCACGGTAATATCTTGCGGCATCTGGCTGTAACAGGGAACGGGCGAAACCCATACCCCGCGACCCCATGTTCCGGCGTAAAGTTCCATGCGTTCATAGTTGATTTCCAGATCCATCACCATGCAGCAGGGAAGGTTTTGCATATAGGGTTTCCAACTGCTCATGGTATCGTTGCGGTAGAATACGCCCATATCGTTTGCCACATACAAATCATGCAGGTTACTTTCTTTATTCAGTACAATACTGTTTACCGGAACACAGGAAAGCCCTGTGGAATAGTCGTCCCACGACAGCCCGCCATCGGTAGTGTGCATCACGCGGTACTCTCCGTTCATGATATGACCGGAATATTGATCGAGGGTAATCCAAAGCTCTTTGGAGTTATGAGGATTCACGGCTATATCGGTAAGTCCTCTCCACTGAAGAATATAGGGCAGTGAGTCATTGGTAAGATCTGTCCAGTGCCAGATGTTGTTGACTTGTACACCACGGTATATTTTATGCCCTGCAGGAACCACGGGATAATGCCCGCTTTCATCTTTGCCTTCGGTGCGGTTAGGGAATATGGCAAACAAGGTGTCTTTACTCGAAGGAGCAAATTCCAGCGCCTGCAACCACCATGCCCAGTGGCTTAAAGAAGGATAACCATAGGCAGGAAAGGAGATTCTTGGCCACGAAAATCCGTCTAAATCATTTGTCTGGTAAATATCATGATGTGCCAGGTAAAAAAGGTTTGCCGTATCGGGGCGGATGGCTAAGGGGGCTGCATACGCGCAGGGTTGTAACCACCACGGGTCGGCAAAGTTGGTAGTTGGAATTGCCGTTTTTGTTGGAGTAGCACAATAGCCCTGATCATATAACCAGGCGTTGCTCGAAAAATACAATTGGTCAGGGTAATAGGATA
Source organism: Bacteroidales bacterium (assembly GCA_963667975.1). GTDB lineage: Bacteria > Bacteroidota > Bacteroidia > Bacteroidales. The sequence goes on along the minus strand of OY764079.1, from coordinate 179,145 downwards.
AGGAGGTTGTCGGGTTATACGGAATCTCGTTGTTGGTAATCCCGAAATAATTGGTGGGTGCATTTGCAAAACCCTGCGTGTATGAATTATAGTCCAGTTGGGAATCCACCACTTTGGAAGAGCCCCCGTCCATAAAGGCAGTGGAATGCCAGGGGTAATCGCAGGCTTTTGACCAGTAACCGTTACGATAGGAACTATGCACCAGTACATTGGTTGCAGAATATTTACTGCTGCTGAGGTTTTTTACCTGTGCAATGGCAAGTCCTTTGTAATTTATGTTTGTAAATTTGGAAACACCTCCCCTGAAAATAAAACTGGAAATACCTCCTTCGTTTGCAACATGCGACGAATACGGATCATACTGAATACTTAAATCCCTGATGCCATAATGGCATTGTTTATTATACGTATCGCTTTCGGTGTAGGGTGTAATATTGGGTTTTATCAACTGAACCGTACCCGTGGCGTCTGTAGCTGCATCATAATCAACCAGTGTGAGGTAATACCCGCCAATGGCGAATTTGATATTCCCGCCATAGTTATACGTTTCAAAAGCATTGTAGCGGTAGCCAAACCCTCCAAAAACTGAGTTGAAATCGTTTATAACCGGGGCAGTATAGTATTCGTGATAATAAAGCGGAGTTAAATATGATACATACTGTACATTTTTTTTCAAAACACCAATATGAATCCGGCTTATCGTGGGATCAGTTTTAGACACTTCCCGGTACACCACGTAGAAAATATTATCGGGATTGCCCGTGGTATATTGATCGATGGAGATGTATTCGATAAAATTATTCACGGAGTCGTAGGGTAAGGTAATTTGGCGAACAGTTGTCATAAAGGGCGTAAAAAAGTTACCGCATGTATAAAAGAGCTCGGCATTTTGCCGGATGTTTTCCCGGTAAAATCCATCCGTTGAAAAACAAAGCATCTGGTAATCTTTTGAGGTAGTGTTGCTCCATAGTGAATCGGATAACTCGAAATCGCGGATACGGCTTTCCAGCCAGCCATGATCGTTCGGGTGGGGAACGGCAATCTTGAAGCCCGGATTAAAGAAATTGGGGTTAGAAGGATTGATATTGTAAATTGTATCACCCAGACAAAAGAACCATGCGAAAACACCCGGGTGAACATTATTGAATTTTACTTTCCAGATTATATCGTTGGTAAGAAAACTATTGTTGGTCATATACGCCGGTAAAAGCTGATTCCAGTTTGCACCATTATCCGGCGAAAACAACAATCCAATTCCATTACCGATAAACAAATCCATGGAAGGATTAAAGGATCCGGCCAGAAGTTTCGTCCCGTTTCTGTCCACACTGCTTACCCCAAAGCCCGTGAGTGCCCCGGTATAAGTATCGGAGATGTTTTTCCAGGTTTTGACAGAGGGATTATACTTCCAGATGCCGGAAGCTTCGGTGCCGATAATCATACTGTCGGCGTATGCAGGGTCTTGCCAGATGGAGGTTACCACGCCAAGGTTTTGTACATCGGAGGTATCGGCACTTTTAAGTTTCCAGTCGGAATAGGGATGGTTGGCTGCAAGGGTGATTGCGGCGGCGTTCAGATCGGCAGTTGCCTTGTAAACCCCAGCCATACTATCCTGGGGGTTATCTGCCCAAATGGAGCGTGAACCAAAAAGATCGCTCCAAACCTTAAATCGGTTATAGAGTTCATAGGTATTATCGGAATCTTTGTAAACTTTAAAGTAATCCAGACCAAGTTTATGTAAATCGAAAAAGCTGGCTTTGGGGGAGTAGGTTCCGTAGAGCCATGCGGCTCCGTCGGAACGCCTGGGATTATCCTGGCTATAGCCGGAAAGCCCAATCAGCAGCATGAAAATGCTGACGAGAAAAAGTAAATACTTCTTCATAATGATAAAGATTTAGTTCTAATTTATAAAAATAGGAATTTGAAGACTTTGCGTATTCTCTGTAAATTTAGCTGAATTCCTTTTTTACGCAAAGCGTTTTGTCTGAAATACTTTCAAAATGGCGGACTGCGAAGGCTCTTTTGTTTTTTCATGGCATTTGGATATTTAATAAAAAAATATTCCCGAAAATTGATGCCACCCGCCTGAAATAAAAAAGGCGTGTGACTTTTACTGTATTTGAAGTAGAGGTACTGGTATACCCAACGTAACAAACAAGCAAAGCCCTCACGCCGTGACGTGAGCGTTTTTACTTATTATTACTGTTACGTTTAAAATTACCAGTTTTCTACTTCAGTAATAATAGCAAACGCTATCTTATATATGTATAATCATGTTGTTTATTGTTTCATGAATGTATTTTGGTGATTACGGGTGTAAATGTAGCACTTTTTAAAGATTGGTACAAACCGAAGATTATTTTGTAAAAGAAAACCGCCAGCCTTTTTTAGCGTACAAAAATTCTAAGTGATGGTTAACAACAAAAGGCCGGTCGGTTTCTTTTCTCTAAAGTTATGTATTGTATTGCAAAAAGTGCTTTGGATAATTCTGTAATCTATGTTGGATTCTCTTTTGAGTAATAAAATCTATATTGCCACCAGTTCGGGTTTTTCCAGTTCAACGTCGTTTTCAGTGATAAAGCCCTCCTCAACTTCCAGTATTTCTTCATGAGGCGTATAACCGGTCAGGCTAATGGTAAGCTTAATTTTTCCGGTTTTGCTTGCAATTCGGTAATAACCATCTTCATCTGTTTTTACCATAACATCACCTGTGTCTGTTTTTACTTCGGCTCCTACCAATGGCTGTTCTGTTTCAAGATCACTTACAACTCCTTCAATTCCGGTGGTAATAGCTACACCCTTTTGTTTTCCCTTCAAATCAATAATTGTACGGGCGTTCATATAATCACTATATAAGCTGTCGTCGTCCCAGCGTACCATTCCAACGGTTTTGTCAAGCAATACCAGTATTTTATCAGCTTCACGAAACAGCATATCCAGTGTTTCTTTCTGTTTTTTACGTTCTATGATTCGCTGCCGTGGCATCGGAATCAAATCATGATACTGATCAATCAGCTTACGCAAATCATCCAGTACTTGTAGCGTTATGCCATATCCGGTCAATTCAGCCAGCAATTCTTTTGCTTTTGTATAAACAGCATCACTCCTGTCTTTTACAATAGTATCGGCAGCATTTCGTAAATCCGACATCGTAAATCCTATTTTATCTTCAAGCAAGGTGTCGTTTTTATGAGCTGCGTATGCAATCAAACGTACCACAATCTGCATGGTCTTCTTCTCAAGCATTGCTCTGGTTTCGCGCTTATCACGGGCAACCCCCGTTAATTGCAATTCCTGCTCCTTACGGATATCATCAATCTTCCCGATAACATCCTTAAACTTTAAAGCTAAATTACTTCCCATAGGAAGCTGAGTTACCTTCTGTTGGTTTAATTCAAGGCATTTATTTACCAACACATACGCATTTCTTTTATTTTCTTTAAAGCGATTCATCGTATTTTCTTTTTATGTGAATAACTCAAAATACTCCTACAAATATATATGCAAAAAACAACGATATAGCATTTTATATAAAAAATATTTATTAACACATAACTTAATACTATGTAATAATCATCAATAATACAGTGTTTCAGTTTATAATAAATAGATGTAAATATTTTTAAAATCTTTTATAACAGCTTAAATAATAGTAAAAATAAGCTTTTGATAGTGAAGATAATATTCAAAGTGCCTATAAATCAATATGTAATAGTGCCAAACAGAAATCAGGATAACAATATTTTTTTTACGCTTTCTTCCAACACATCAGCAATACCTGACAACAACACTTCAATTAGTTCCAACAGAGATTACACTGCTTCCAACGAATATTACACCCATTCCAACACTCTTTACATTTCTTCCAACGAATTATCAATTGTATCCAGCTTACAATTCATGCTTTATATTTTCCGTTACATCCTTTCCAATAAACATTACACCCTTTCAAGCACTATTTGCATCGTTTCCAACATGATACAAACTACTTCCAACATTCTTTACATCGCATCCACCCAATGAGAATACTCCCTCAAAAGAAATGATTCAATTTTTTTCTTGAACGAGATTAATATTATTGGCCTGTTTTTTGTACACATATATAGATAACTAAATATATTGTTTTATGGAAATTAAATTTGAAGGCGGCAAAAAAGTAAATGCTGTTATAAATGGGAGAGTTTTAAAAACAGATCAACCCTTAAATGCCGGAGGAGAAGGAAGCGCTCCTACTCCTTTTGAGCTTTTTTTGGCCTCAATAGGCACATGTGCAGGCATTTATGTAAAAGGATTCTGCGACCAGCGGGGGATTAACACGGATAATATTCATATTCAGCAACAAATGGAATGGGATCCTGTACGTCAGGTTATGGGAAAGATCCATATTGAAATTTCTGTTCCAGCTGATTTTCCTGAAAAGTATGAACCTGCAATGGTGAATGCCGCAAATCTGTGTACCGTAAAGCGACATTTGAAAGAAGATCTGGATATTAAAGTTTTTGCAACTCGCAGATCTTGAGCTTGTTTTGTATATAAAAAGAAGCTGTCGGGAAAAATAACACCTTTAATATATTTTCCGACAGCTTTATTTTAGGATTGATTTTCCTTTTCAAAAAATAGCCAAAGATCATCTTTCGGTACGGGAGCTGTTATTTCCAGAAGATCATCTTTTACAGGATGTTTAAATTTTAATTTTCGTGCATGAAGCGAAATGGACCCATCCGGATTGCTTCGTTCTGCACCATATTTTAAATCTCCTTTTATTATACAGCCAATTTCTGCAAGCTGGACTCTGATTTGATGATGACGACCTGTATGTAATTCAACTTCAATTAAATTGTATTTGTCTGATGAAGAAAGGTATCTGTAACTGAGTTCTGCTTTCAAAGTGTCTTTCTCGGGTTTCTCAAATGCAAATGATTTATTCAGCTTTTCATTTTTTCGTAAATAATGAATAAGAGTGTCTTCTTCCTTAGGAGGCCTGTTTTTACTAATTGCCCAATAAGTTTTATAGAACTCTCGGTCGTGAATCATTTTATTTACTCGCGAAAGGGCTTTGCTGGTTTTGGTAAATACAACCACTCCACTCACGGGCCTGTCGAGTCGATGCGGAATTCCTAGAAAAACGTCGCCGGGTTTACCATATTTCTTTTTTAGATACGCTTTTACAAGATCACATAAAGGAGTGTCGCCGGTTTTATCACCCTGAACTATTTGAGAAGCTTTTTTATTGAGAATAATCAGGTGGTTATCCTCAAATAAAATTTGAGATGTAATTTGTTGGAATTCAGATACTGACATTGGAAGATTCTTCATGAAATAGTTTGGAAATTATTTTTAGTATTGCTCGGTTTCATTTGGGAAGTCTTTTGATTTAACGTCCCCTATATATTCTTTAACTGCTAAACTTATTTCATGAGACAGGTTATGATAACGTCTTAAAAAACGAGGTGAAAATTGAGTAGTGATACCCAGCATATCATGCAAAACGAGCACCTGTCCGTCAACATTTCCACCTGCGCCAATTCCAATAATTGGGATTTTAAGTTCACTTGTTACCTGAGCTGCCAATTTGGCAGGTATTTTTTCCAGAACGATGGCAAAGCAACCTGTTTTTTCCAAAATATGGGCATCTTCAATTAGCCGTTGAGCTTCTTCGTTTTCTGTAGCGCGAACAGTGTATGTTCCAAATTTATTAATTGACTGGGGAGTAAGTCCGAGATGACCCATTACCGGAATTCCGGCTGAAAGAATTCGGTCAATAGATTCTGTTATTTCCCTGCCTCCTTCTAGTTTTACAGCATCCGCTCCGGTTTCTTTCATGATACGGATAGCAGAGTTTAATGCTTCTTTAGAGTTTCCCTGGTAAGTGCCAAATGGAAGGTCAACAATAACCAATGCTCTGCTTACAGCTCTTACAACGGAGGCTCCATGATAAATCATTTCATTTAAAGTAATCGGAATCGTAGTTCTGTGGCCTGCCATGACGTTTGATGCGGAATCACCAACCAAAATTGCGTCAATGTCTACTCTGTCGAGAATTCGGGCCATCGAAAAATCGTACGCTGTAAGCATAGCAATTTTTTCACCTTTTTGCTTCATTTCCTGAAGAACATGAGTGGTGACTTTTGATATTGTTGTGGGTAATGCTGCCATTTTTGAATGTTTAAAATGAATCGGCAAAACTACAAAGGTTTTGTTATAGTGGTGTTAATGGTGAAAAATTATTCATCTGCTTCATTTTCAATTACACGCTTTTTTTAATTTTGCCGTTTAATCAAACACATATCCGGTTATTTCAATTTATATTCGATTGATCTGTTTTTTGTTACCGAATTGAAATACGGATTATAATAATACATGATTGCTTTATGAAAAAAACAATGTTTAAAAGATTCAGACTGGTTTTTGCCTCGATGCTTGTTCTTCCTTTCATTTTTTCTTGCAGTACAGAGTTTGATCCCAATGCTGATTGGAAAGATATTACCGTTGTTTATGGGTTGCTAAACCAGAATGATAGTATCACTTATATTAAAATAAATAAAGCGTTTTTAGGTCCCGGAAATGCACTCGAATTTGCCAAAGTAGAAGATTCTAGTTCCTATTTTGGAAATCTGGATGTAAAACTGGTAGAATATCTTAATGGGAACACTACAGGAAAAATACTCTATTTAGATACGACAACCATCTTTAACAAAGAATCAGGGCTATTTTATAATCCAAAACAGGTGATTTGGAAGTGCGTATCTAAAAACCAGTTCAATGAAGATGCGGTTTATAAGCTCGAAGTCCGAAATAAAAAGACAGGAAAAATAATCACTGCAGAATCTCCTGTTATAGGGGATTTCGATATTACAAGGCCTAGTGTTAATGCTACATCTTGGGGTTTTTACAATACAGCACCATCAACAATTGAATGGTATTCAGCTGAAAATGGAAAACGATATCAATTATCGATTATTTTTAATTACACGGAGGTATCAAGCGGAGATACAACTCATAAAAAAGTCACCTGGGTTTTTCCTGCTCAAAAATCGCAGACTACTGTTGGCGGAGTTTTAATGAAAGACAGTTATAAAGGAGAAGAGTTTTACAGAACTTTGGCTTCATCGATCCCGTACAAAGAAAACGTTAAACGATTTGCCGGCAAGGTTGAATTTGTAATTGCAGTAGCAGGGGAAGAATTAAATAATTACATTGATGTAACAGCCCCATCCGGAGGCATTGTTCAGGAACGCCCGGAATACAGTAATATAAATAATGGAATCGGAATTTTTTCATGCCGTTATGATAATTCCATCAAACAAAAGAGAATAGTAGAGTTAAACAGTCGTTCATTGGATACCCTGATCTACGGCCAGTTTACAAAAGATCTTGGATTTAAATAGAAGCAAGTATAAAGGCTCTATGCGTTTAAAATTCCGGAGTGATTTAACTCGGAAAAAGTTTGTATATTTGCACCCTCGAAAAAATATCTAATTATTATAAAAACCAATTAATTAGCCTTTTCAATGAATATTACAAAAGAACAAACAGGCGAATTAACCGCTCAAATTAAGGTTGAATTAACCGAGAGCGATTATAGGGAAAAAGTTGACAAAACGCTTAAAGATCTTCAGCGCAAAGCCAATATTCCCGGGTTTCGTCCTGGACATATCCCAATGGGCTTAGTTAAAAAGATGTATGGAAAATCAGCTTTAGCTGATGAGGTAAACAAGTTGTTATCTGATTCTCTGTACAATTATCTTCGTGAAAATAAAATCAATATTTTAGGAGAAGCTCTTCCGAATGGCGAAAAAACAAAAGATATAGACTGGGAAACTCAAAAAGAATTCGAATTCTTTTTTGACCTTGGCATAGCTCCTGAATTTGACCTGAATCTGGCTAATTACAAAGCAAGTTATTTTGATATTCAAACCTCAGACGAACAGGTTGAGGAATATCTGATGTCGATGCGTAAACGATATGGAAAAGTGTCTAATCCGGAAACTGTTGAGTCGGAAGACATGATTTATGGTCATGTTGAGGAACTTGATGAAAACAAAGAATTAAAAGAGGGAGGTATTTCAGCTCAGGCATCTTTGATTCTTACTTCTGTAAAAGATAAAGACGTTCTCGATTTATTTGTTGGCGCTAAAAAAGACGACGAAGTTGTTTTCAATATTGCAAAAGCATTTGATTCAAGTCTTGAAATTTCTAAATTACTGAAAATTAAAGAAGAAGTAGCAAAAGAACTAACTTCTGATTTTCGTTTTGCGATCGAAGGTATTTCGCGTATGGAGGCCGCAGAATTGAATGAAGAGTTTTATACAAAAGTATTCCCCGGCGTTGAAATTACTTCAGAAGCAGAAGCAAGAGAAAAGCTCAGAGCAATGAATGAAGAATCATTGAAACCACAAGGTGACCGTTTTTTCTTCAATGAAGCTGTAACTACCTTAATTAAAGAAACAAGTATTAATCTTCCGGATGAATTTCTGAAACGTTGGTTAACTTATACTAACACCGAAGGAAAAACTCAGGAAATTATTGAATCAGAATACGAAAAAGTAAGAGATTCTATCAAATGGCAGTTAATAGAACAAAATATTCTTCTGTCAAATAACCTAACGGTTAATATGGATGAAGTACGCGATTATATTCGTAACTTTGTTGTAACACAATATTTTGGATTTATGCAGAACGAAGAATCGAACAATCATATTGAAATGATTGTTGATTCAATCCTAAAGAACCAGGAAGAAGTAAAACGCATTTACGAAACGTTGCTCGATCAAAAGGTAATTGAGCAATTAAAAGCTCAAATGAACCTTGATCGTAAAACCGTTAGCTTCGATGAATTCGTTCAGATAGCTAAAGAAAAACACGAACAAGAACACAATCATGAATAACGAATTTCGCAAATACGCTGTAAAGCATTTGGGGATCAATAGCCTCACATTAGATAGATACAACGCTGTTACAAGTGGCTATATTTCTCCAACGATCATCGAAGAACGTCAGCTTAATGTAGCTTCCATGGACGTTTTTTCACGTTTGATGATGGATAGAATCATCTTTTTAGGAGTTCCCGTTGATGATACTGTAGCAAACATTATTCAAGCTCAGCTCTTATTTCTCGAATCAGTGGATGCCTCTAAAGATATTCAGATTTACCTGAATACTCCGGGTGGCTCTGTGTATGCGGGATTGGGAATTTACGATACCATGCAATACATCGCACCGGATGTTGCTACAATTTGTACCGGAATGGCTGCTTCTATGGGAGCTGTATTGCTTTGCGCAGGAGCAACTGGTAAACGTTCGGCCCTGAAGCATTCTCGTATCCTGATTCATCAGCCTATGGGTGGAGCTGAAGGTCAGGCTTCTGATATCGAAATTACAGCCCGCGAAATTCAAAAACTCAAAAAAGAGTTATATGATATCATTGCACATCACTCTGGACAAACGTATGAAAAAATCTGGGCAGATGCCGATCGTGATTACTGGATGACCTCTCAGGAAGCCAAAGATTACGGAATGATTGACGAAATTTTGCAACGGACGAAATAATCCGTTTGTATATAAAATCGAAAGGGTTGCTTCCGGAAAATATCTTTCTGATGCAACCCTTTTAAATTAAATTCTATAAATTTAACAAAGGTAGAAGTACATAAAAATGGCAAAAGAAAAGGAAAAATGTGCTTTTTGCGGCAGGGAAAAAAAACTGACAAATATGCTTATTGCCGGTTTGGAAGCAAGTATATGTGATCAGTGTGTGGTTCAGGCAAAATCTATTCTCGATGAAGAGATGAACTTGCGTCAGGCTGGACCTATGAAAAATATGCCAGAACTTACACCTAGAGAAATTAAAAACCATCTTGATCAATATGTAATTGGTCAGAATCAGGCAAAGAAGGTACTTGCTGTTGCCGTTTATAATCACTATAAACGAATTAATCGTCTCGTAAGTAAACGTACTGAAGATGATGATGTAGAAATAGAAAAATCAAATATTCTCCTTGTTGGAGAAACTGGAACAGGAAAAACATTGTTGGCCAAAACCATCGCAAAAATGCTACACGTTCCATTTTGTATTGCGGATGCAACAGTACTTACGGAAGCCGGTTATGTGGGAGAAGATGTGGAAACAATCTTAACTCGTTTGCTCCAGGCTGCCGATTATAATGTAGCCATGGCCGAAAGAGGAATTGTGTTTATTGATGAAATTGATAAGATTGCCCGCAAGAGCGATAATCCGTCCATCACACGTGATGTGTCCGGAGAAGGCGTTCAGCAGGCCTTACTGAAACTTCTCGAAGGCGCACTGGTTAATGTTCCACCTCAGGGAGGACGTAAACATCCTGAGCAGAAAATGATTACGATCAATACCCAGAATATTCTTTTTATTGCCGGCGGTGCATTTGATGGTATCGAAAAGAAAATCGGATCCAGAATGAATACCAACATGATTGGATACAGTAAAGATCCTGAACGAGATCAGATTGATAAATCAAATTTGCTACAATATGTTGCACCTCAGGATGTGAAGAGCTTTGGAATGATTCCTGAAATTGTAGGTCGTTTCCCTGTTCTTGCTCATTTGAGTCCGTTAGATCCGGATGCTTTACGTCAAATTTTAACAGAACCCAAGAATGCGTTGGTAAAACAATATACCAAACTTTTCGAACTGGATGATATTTCGTTAAGTTTTGAAAATGAAGCGCTGGACTTTATTGTTGAAAAGGCTGTTGAATTTCGATTAGGTGCGCGTGGGTTACGATCTATATTAGAGGCGATTATGACCGACGCAATGTTTGAAGCTCCATCAGATAAATCTATTAAAAAATTGGTAATTACCCGCAAATTTGCCATGGATCAAATTTCGAAATCAAACATCAATCAATTAAAAGCAGCATAACATATTCAACTTTTTAACTTCAATGTTGTTTAAATTTTGAATGGTACTTGAAATTATGTTGATAAGAAGAAAAAGCAGTAAGGGATAACAAACTATACTGCTTTTTCGTTTTTAACAAATAACTGTTGTGATTTTTCGTTTTTTAGTATTTATGAAAAAGTTTGGATATATCATAGGTTTGATCCTTTTGTTTTCTGCTGTTTCGCATGCTCAGGATGTTCAGGATATAAAGGGTCATGTGGCAGCGGCAAAGATTATTGACGGGGATACCGTTCCGTATTACAATCTGTCAGAAATACACATTGTTGCTCCTAAATTCTTAGATGCTGAACGAAATAAAAAGCAATGGGAAAAACTGGTTCGTAACGTTAAAAAGGTTTACCCATATGCCAAAGCGGCAGGATTTAAGCTTAAACAATACAATGATGCTCTGGCTAAAATGCCTACCGAAAAAGAGCGTAAGGCTTTTTTGAAAAAAGCAGAAAAAGAAATTAAAGAGCAATTTGGGAAAGAACTTGAAAAATTGACGTTTACTCAAGGAAAAATTCTTATTAAATTGATTGATAGAGAAACGGGTAATACATCTTACTCCCTTGTAAAAGAACTAAGAGGTTCGTTTACTGCATTTATTTATCAGGCTTTTGCCCGTTTGTTTGGGTACAATCTGAAAGCTAAATATGATCCGGAAGGAGAAGATAAGCCGATAGAGGTTGTGGTTAAATTAATTGAGGCAGGGCAGATATGAAAAAAACATTCAGAACGTATATTCTTGTCTTAATGGGGCTTTTGACGTGCAGTCCAACTCTTTTTGCTCAAAAGAAATCTGCAACAATTAAAGCAACTGTTACGGATATGAATAATAAGCCACGTTCTGGTGATAGAATAGAGTTTGTTTCTGTAAAAACCAAATCTATTTATTTAGGAGTCAGTGATATTAGTGGGGTTTTCGAAATTCAGCTTCAGGTTGGCGATACATTTGAAGTCAAGATAAGGGGGATAGGGACTGATCAGAATTACTACACGTTACCCATCACCACGTCTGGTACTTATGACCTGACTATTCAATATGAACCTCCTAAAATCTACACTTTGGGAAATGTGTATTTTGATACCGGAAAATCAACCCTAAAACCAGAGTCATTTACCGAACTTAATGAACTTGTTGAAGTAATGAGACTGAAAACCCAAATGGTTGTTGAAATTGCCGGACATACTGATGATATAGGAGATGATGCGGATAATTTAAAATTGTCTCAAGGCAGAGCCGATTCGGTTAAAAAATATCTGATCTCAAGGGGAATATCTCCGTCAAGAATCATTGCTAAAGGATATGGAGAAACACAAGCTGTTGTTTTAAATGATTCGGATGAAAATCGACAAAAAAACAGGAGAACAGAAGTAAGGATCATTAAAGAATAAGCTTCCTAAGCTGACATAAATATGTCAGTTGAAGAAAATATGCGACAAAATGTCATGGTTTTCTGCTGTGACTTGAATAAATGACATAGAATAGACCAGAATTCTATGTCATTTTCTTTTTGGCATAAGGCTTGTAAAGAGTTTTTTGCTCCGGATTTATACAATCGAGTAGAGCGGAAAGAGAAGAAATCAACAGAATTATATATTTTCAACTATGGGAAAAATTATAGGTATAGACTTGGGTACAACGAATTCATGCGTTTCAGTATTGGAAGGAAACGAACCAGTTGTAATACCAAACAGTGAAGGAAGAAGAACCACTCCATCTATTGTTGCTTTTACGGAAAATGGTGAACGAAAAGTTGGTGATCCGGCTAAACGCCAGGCTATTACAAATCCACAAAAGACTATTTCTTCTATAAAACGTTTTATGGGAGAATCTTTTGACAGGGTAACAAAAGAAACCGGACGTGTTCCGTATGAAGTGGTAAAAGGTGAAAATAATACTCCTCGTGTAAAAATAGATGATCGTCTTTATACACCTCAGGAAATCTCTGCAATGATTCTTCAAAAAATGAAGAAAACAGCCGAAGACTATTTGGGTCAGGAAGTTACCGAAGCTGTAATTACCGTTCCGGCTTACTTTAATGACTCTCAACGTCAGGCCACGAAAGAAGCTGGTGAAATTGCAGGTTTGAAAGTACGCCGTATTATTAACGAACCTACTGCTGCTGCTTTGGCGTATGGTCTGGATAAAAAAAATCTGGATATCAAAGTAGCAGTATATGACCTTGGTGGCGGTACGTTCGATATTTCTATTCTTGAACTTGGTGATGGAGTTTTTGAAGTTAAGTCAACCAATGGAGATACTCATTTGGGCGGCGATGACTTTGATCAACGAATTATTGATTGGCTTGCAGAAGAATTTTTACGCGAAGAAGGAATTGACCTTCGTAAAGATCCAATGGCTCTCCAGCGTTTAAAAGAGGCTGGTGAAAAAGCCAAAATTGAACTCTCAAGCTCAACGTCTACCGAAATAAATCTGCCATATATCATGCCGGTAAACGGAATTCCGAAACATCTCGTAAAAACCCTTAGCCGTGCCAAATTTGAGCAACTTATTGATGATCTTGTAAAAGCTACTATTGAGCCTTGTCGCAAAGCCTTGGCCGATGCAAATCTGAAACCAACAGACGTTAACGAAGTTATATTAGTTGGAGGATCAACCCGTGTGCCGATTATTCAAAAAGTTGTTGAAGACTTTTTTGGTAAAACACCTTCAAAAGGAGTAAATCCTGACGAAGTGGTGGCAGTTGGTGCCGGAATTCAGGGTGGTGTTTTAACGGGTGAAGTAAAAGACGTTCTCTTACTTGATGTAACTCCGCTTTCATTAGGAATTGAAACCTTAGGCGGAGTTATGACTAAACTCATTGAATCAAATACTACAATTCCTACACGTAAGGCCGAAACGTTCTCAACGGCTGCAGATAATCAAACATCTGTAGAAATACACATCCTTCAGGGTGAACGTCCTATGGCAAACCAAAATAAGACGATTGGCCGGTTTCACTTAGATGGTATTCCGCCTGCTCCACGCGGTATCCCTCAAATTGAGGTGTCTTTTGATATTGATGCAAATGGAATTCTCCATGTGTCTGCAAAAGATAAAGCAACTGGAAAATCGCAACAAATCCGTATTGAGGCTTCAAGCGGGTTAACTGATGAAGAAATTAGAAAAATGAAAGCAGAAGCTGATGCAAATGCCGATGCTGACAAAAAAGCGCGTGAAGAGGTTGAAAAAATAAATGCAGCAGACAGCATGATTTTCCAAACAGAAAAACAGCTGAAAGAGTATGGTGATAAAATCCCTGCTGACAAAAAAGCACCAATTGAAACTGCGCTAAATGAGCTGAAAGAAGCTCACAAAAATCGCGACTTAGTGGCAATAGATACTGCAATGAATAACATGAATACCGCATGGTCAGCAGCCAGCGAAGAAATGTACAAAGCTACACAGGATCAACAGGCTCAACAACAGGCAAATCCTGATGCACACCAACAAGCGAACTCTTCAAAATCAGATGAAGTAACGGATGTTGACTTTGAAGAAGTAAAGTAACATTAACTTAATACTAAATATAAATGGTGCTGTTACATTTGTAGCGGCACTTTTTTTTTCAGTTTATATCTAAATTTGTTTATAATAACTAAATTGTGTGTAACTTTGCTAGTTCAACCCTTAAAAAATACGATGTTAAAAATATTTAATTAACTTAAAATCATTTTATTATGAAAAGAAAGCTATCGTTTGTTTTTATGTTGGCATTGTTCTTAATTTCTGGAACGATGTTAAATGCTCAGGTCTTATTTACAGAGGACTTTAATTACACAGTGGGAGATACATTGGCAAACAATTGGGCTGTTCATAGCTACAATAACCCAACCTTACCAATTGTAATCCAATCAGGAAGCTTAAGCTATCAGAATTATCCGTCAAATACAGGTAATTGTGCAATGATGAAGTCAGGAAATGACTATAATAAAGTCTTTTCTGCGACAGCCATTTCATCAGGAAATTTATATTTCGCTATGTTGGTGAACCTTGATTCAGCAAGAACTACTGCTGATTACTTTTTTCACACTTATAGAACAGGTTCAACTACTCAATATTACAACAGGATTTATGTGAAAAGAGCAGCCAACGGTAATCTTGCGTTTGGTGTATTAAAAGGCTCAACAGCAAGTAATGTTGCTTTAACAGATTCTATTTATCAAACAAATACAACCTATTTACTTGTTTTAAAAGTTGCAATTGTATCAGGTACAGCAAATGATGTAATATCTTTATTTGTTAATCCTGTTTTAAATGGAACAGAGCCTACTCCCACCAGAACAGTAACTGATTTAGCATCAACAGACTATGTTGATATTGATAAAATAGCATTACGCCAGGCATCTGCATCATCATGTTCTTTTTTAAGAATTGATGGAATCAGAGTAGCACAAACCTGGGTAGATGCAGTTGGAACAGGTGCTGCTTCTACAGCTCCGATTGTAATCACAGGTTCTAATACAGGGATTACTCAAACAACGGCTACTCTTGAAGGAAATGTTACTGCTGATGGTGGTGCTCTTGTTACTGCCCGTGGTTTCTGTTGGGGTACTACTGCTAACCCAGCTCTTACAGACAGTGTAACTACTATAACTGGTACTACCGGGGCATTTTCTGCCATCTTAAATAACTTAACAGCCGGAACGACGTACCATTATCGTGCATATGCAACTAATTCAGTAGGAACTTCTTATGGTGATGATTCGGTATTTACAACAGCAAATGCGAATGTTGCACCCGTCGTAACTACCGGAACAGTATCGAACATTACGACAACTACAGCAACCGTTGGAGGAGAGGTTACCAATGATGGTGGTGCTACTGTAACTGCCCGTGGTATCTGCTGGTCAACATCAGCTAATCCAACAATTACGGACAACCATTCATCAGAAACTGGTACAATTGGAACATTTACAAGTGATCTTTCAGGATTAATTCCGGCAACAATGTATCATGTAAGAGCTTATGCAACTAATTCAGTAGGAACTTCTTATGGTGATGATGTTGTATTTACAACCGCTATACCGATTCCGACCTATACCATTGCTCAGGTTAAAGGTGTTAATGCCAATGGCGTTGCTGATTCATTAAATGTAAAATGTAAACTTGAAGGGATTGTCCACGGAATTAACTTTACTGCAACAGGTTATTCATTCTACATCATTGATGGTAATGCTGGGATTAATGTGTACAAGCAAGGTGCAGCATTTAGCTACCAAGTTACAGAAGGTGATCGTATTCGTGCGATTGGTAAAATTGCACAATACAGTGGATTAACAGAAATAATGGTTGATTCAATAACTTTTTTAAGTGCTGGAAATCAATTAAATACTCCTGCTGTAGTAACTACTCTGACAGAAGCAAACGAATCTCAACTGGTTCGTATGGATAATCTTACATTGGTTCAACCAACAAACTGGCCTGTAACGGCATCTTCTTCCGCTTTGAATGTAAAAGCATTATATGGTACTGATACTATCGTTATCAGAATTCATAACTTAACAACGTTAAACGGCTCACCTGCCCCAAATCAAGCGTTCTCTATTGTGGGCTTATGTACTCAGTTTGATTCATCAAATCCATATACCAGTGGATACCAGATTATGCCACGTTATTTAGCCGACCGTATTGGGGGGATTGGTATTGATGAAAATGCTTTAACATCAGTAAAAATTTATCCAAATCCGGCTACTGATTTTGTTACAGTAGAAAATGCAATGAATTCAACCATTAAAGTTTTCTCAATTGTTGGTGAATTAATCTGGAGCGGTAAAGCAAACAATGCTAAGACTTCAATCTCTACACAAAACTGGACAAAAGGAATTTATTTTATCCAGTTGATAAATGGCGAAACTATTACGAAAACAACCAAATTTGTAGTAAAATAATCCTTGGATTATCAGATAATGAAAAAGGCTTCCCGGAAATTTCCGGGAAGCCTTTTTCATTGTTGTTTTTTGTTTTGTCACGAAATATGTTCAGATTGCCGGTAAATACTCTAATGTAGTATGTTTTTATTGATCAAGCCTATTCCTCTAGTTATATTTGATTCGAAATAATGACCTGCGAGTTAAATAACAAATCCGAATTATACAATATTCACAATTTGTTTTTTGAATGATGACGAAGTGATTTATAAGGAATAAGATGATGATAATTTGTTTGCTGATTTAATCTTTTTGTTAAATTTGCACCCTTTCTAAACCGTATTAGTATATAATTTTAGTTTTATGAGAAAAACCCTGCCCATTTTATTTGTTGCGTTTATCCTGGCTATTTGCAGTTGTAAAAATGAGAGTGAAGATCAATTAACGGCAGTGCCTTGTGATTCGGTTACTGTTACGTATTCTCAACAGATAAAAACCTTATTTGATGGTAAATGTATATCCTGTCATTCAGGAGGAGCAAATGTTTGTGAGTTGGATACCTATGCTAATGCGAAACAGTATGTAGATCAGTTCGGTGAATTACTTTACAATATGGTTGCAAATAATACTCATCAGGGAGTAAATCTTACTCCTTGTGAAAAGGTGCAATTACAAAAGTGGGTCGCAAATCCAATTCAACAGTAATCAAATGGCCATGAAATACACAAAGATATTTATAAGTACAGCTTTAATACTTGCCGGATTTATGCTTAAGGCGCAGGATGCAGAACAAGTTGAAACACAGCTTCCCGAATATGTTGAGCAAACGTTTTCATCTACACGGATGTATAGTTCTCATACAATAGAAACTATGTATCAGGGTGAAATGAGCTTTATTCTGGGGCACCGAATGGGCAAACTTAATCAGGGTGCTGAAAACTTATGGGGATTTTACTCAGCATCTACCCGATTGGGATTAGACTTTGGAGTAAAAGACTGGGCTACAGTTGGCGTAGGAATTCATACAATTAATAAAATTTTTGATGGCTTTGCAAAATTCAGACTTATTCGTCAGTGTTCCGGGATAAAAGAATTTCCGGTTACCATCACGTATTATACCAGTGCTGAAATACGGTCAAACAAGCTGGATATTGCAGAAAGTGAAGTGAATTTCAGTCGCAGATTATCCTTTACACATCAATTGTTGATTGCTCGAAAATTTAATGATAATTTCAGCCTACAGCTTATGCCTACGTTGGTTCATCGAAACCTTGTTAAAACATCAGGGGATAAAAACAATGTATTTTCAATTGGAGCGATGGGCCGTTACAAAATCAGTCGCCGGGTAGCCGTAATTGCAGAATACTTTTATGTATTCCCAGATCAGATTAAACTTACCGAATCGGGACGGGAACATCAAAATCCATTTGCTTTAGGGATAGAAATATTCACAGGTCGCCGTCATGCATTCCAGATATGTCTGGCAAATGTTCAGGCAATGAATGACAGAAATTATCTTACTGAAAATAGCGAGAAATTCAGCAAAGATGGCATGAATATTGGATTTAATATTTCAACAGTATTCACTCTCTTTCAAAAGAATGATTAAATAAATTAATAAATATGAAAAAAGGAATTTTTACCGTATTTGCAATATCCGTAATTGCAATTGCAACCTTTGGTTTTATGCCACCTTCAACAGAAAACACACCTCCGGGAAACACAGGTTCCCCTGCTGATGGAAAAGATTGTTCAAGTTGTCATCGTGGAAAAGTGAAGTCGATAGACAATATTATTACTTCAAATGGAGGAAACGAATATGAAGCAGGTAAGACCTATACCATTACATTGAATCTTAAGGGGGACAAACAATCTAAAAAATATGGATTTCAGGTTTCTCCTCAAAACGAAAAAGGCAAACAACTTGGAAAATTTGTAGTAACAAACACCAAAGAAACAAAGCTTGCGGGTAGTGGAAAATATATAAACCAAACTGCTGCTGGAACCATTGGCTCTAACAGTTTAAAAAGCTGGAACTTTGAGTGGGTAGCTCCTGCAAAAGGTTCTGGGGATGCAATAATTTATGGCTCTTTTTATGTAAGTGGTCCACAATCGATTGTTTACACTTCTAAATTGGTTTTAAAAGAAAAGAAATAGATCATACTAATACCAATATCCAATATGAAAAAATTATCATTACTTATAGTTTCGTTTTTATTTGTCGTTGTTGCAAATTCACAAACAAAAGGAACATTGACATTCACTGTAACAACAGCAGCTACCGGAGGATATAGCCCTAAACATCTATTAGCTATTTGGATAGAAAAAGCTGATGGAACGTTTATCAAAACGAAACTTAAAAAAGGGAATAATTACACTCAATATCTAAACGTTTGGAAAGCCAAATCAAATAATAGTGTTACAGATGCTACTACAGGAGCAACTATATCCAGTCATCAGACGCCCGAAACAATTACATGGAATGGTACTGATGTTAATGGAAATCTTGTGCCTGACGGAGATTATAAACTATGGATTCAGATGGCATATAACAATGTAAATGGACCAACTTACAGTATTTCATTTACGAAAGGAACAAGTAGCGCAAATCCAACTATTCCGGATCAAACAAACTTTAAAACTATGTCGTTAAGCTGGGTGCCTGATTTTACGGGCATTAATGATGAAGTAGTTTCTGATTTTTCATTTAATGTAACTCCAAATCCGATATCAGGTGATGCAAAAATTTTATTTACATTGCGTGAAAAAACCAATGTTGTTGCGGAAATGTTTGATTTGTCAGGCAAGAAAGTAAAGGTGATCTTCAACGGTTTGATGAATACAGGCGAGAACACATTGCTATTAAATACTGTCGATTCTAATTCAGCACGTGTTCCCAATGGGATTTATCTGATCACTTTAACTATTAACGGTAAAAAATATTCTCAAAAAGTGCTAATCAACCGTTAATTCTATACTTTTGTAAAAAAAACAAATCAAAATGAAAAAGTTAATTCCCGTTTTAGTTGCATTGTTTGTGCTTGTTGGTACATCGGTTAGTTATGCTCAGTCTCCTGCGAAAGCAGCCACTCTCACAGAATTCAAGGTTAAAGTAACATTCCATTGTGCAAATGGTAAAGCATTAATTGAAAAAGAATTGATTAAGACTGATGGTATTAAAAAAGTTTCTGCTGACCTTGAAACGAAAGTTGTAACAGTATCTTACGATAGCAACAAAACTAATCGTGAAAAAATTATTGAAGCGATTGAGAAAATAGGTTACTACACCGAATTCACGCCAAAAGATAAAAAGATTGAAAAAGCATGTTCTCATGGTGAACAACACTAAGATTTGATGAACGCAAAAAAGGCAGGCAATTTTGTCTGCCTTTTTTGTTTAAATTAGGTTGGTTTTGAAGCAAATTATCTACCTTTGACGTCAATTTATTAAACACTCATTCGTTTATATATACCGTATCATTCATGAAAATTTTAGTATTAAACTGTGGGAGCTCATCAATTAAGTATCAGTTAATTGATATGGCTAACAATGCTGATGTATTAGCAAAAGGTTTGGTTGAGCGCATTGGCCTCGAAGATGCAGAATTAACACATCAGCCCAAGAACAAGGATAAATTTAAATTAGTACAATCAATACCAGATCATCAGGTTGGTATTAATCTGATTTTGAAATCATTGGTTGATCCTGTTCATGGAGTAATTAAAGATGTAAATGAAATTTCAGCAGTTGGACATCGTGTTGCTCACGGTGGTGAAAATTTCAAAACCAGCGTTTTGGTAACTGATTCTGTGAAAAAAGATATCGAAAAATGTATTGAACTGGCACCCTTACACAATCCTGCAAACTTGAAAGGTATAACTTCTATTGAGGCAATTATGCCGAACATTCCTCAATGTGCTGCATTCGATACTTCATTTCACCAATCAATGCCAAAGCATGCATATTTGTACGCTATTCCTTATGAATATTACGATAAATACAGAGTACGTCGTTATGGATTTCACGGAACTAGCCACAAATATGTAGCCCAGAAAGCGTGTAACATTTTAGGTTCCGACATTGAAAAAATGAAAATCATTACTTGTCATTTAGGAAATGGAGCTTCTGTTGCTGCTATTAAGAATGGCGAATCAGTTGATACTTCGATGGGCTTCACTCCGGTAGAAGGTCTTGTAATGGGTACTCGCTGTGGTGATGTGGATCTTGGAATTACATTATTCCTTGCGGAAAAGGAAGGTTTAAGCATTCAACAAACCAATGATCTTTTTAATAAAAAAAGTGGTTTGATAGGAGTTTCTGGCGTGTCTTTTGACATGCGTGATATAGAAAAAGCTGAAGCAGAAGGAAATGAAAGAGCTGCTGTGGCATTAAAAATGTTTGACTACAGAGTTAAGAAATATATAGGTGCCTACGCTGCAGCAATGGGTGGGGTCGATTTAATCATCTTCACTGGCGGTATTGGAGAAAACGCTTGTAATGTTCGTAAAGGCGTATGTGAAGGATTGGAATTTTTAGGTGTTGACTTTGATGCTGAAAAGAACAAAGGATTACGTGGAGTAGATGCAGTTCTAACCAAGGATAATTCTAAAACAAAAGTTATGGTTATAACTACAAATGAAGAACTTGTAATCGCAACAGATACATATAATATTGTTTGCTGTTAATACGCAATAAACGACATCTTAAGCCTCCGTTTACTTTACGGGGGCTTTTTAATTTTATCAAAATAGCATTATCTTTATGCGATCAAATATGAAGAAAAGTGGCCAAAACTCAAACGTTATACTTTTGTCAGAATTGTGGAGCACAGTCAGTTAAATGGATGGGTAGGTGCTCTTCCTGCGGCGAATGGAATTCACTTGTTGAGGAAGTTGTTCAAAAAGAATCATCCAAAAAAGGTATCGCATCGACATTCAAGAGTGAACATAATAAACCATTGAAGCTGACAGATATCCCGGCAGAAGATGAAACGAACCGTATTAATACAGAAAATCAGGAATTAAACAGAGTATTGGGAGGTGGCTTAGTTGCGGGCTCTGTAGTACTTGTTGGTGGTGAGCCTGGAATAGGTAAGTCCACGTTGCTTCTTCAGTTTGCGCTACAATTAAAACACAAGAAGTTTTTGTACATAAGTGGGGAAGAGAGTGCCCGTCAGATTTCCATGCGTGCAGAACGCACCGGAAGTCCTAATGATAATTGCTATATTCTTACTGAAACAAAAACTCAGGATATCTTTCTGCATATTCAGACGCTGCAGCCTGAAATGATTATTGTTGATTCAATACAAACACTCACTACAGATTTTATTGAATCCTCTGCCGGAAGTATCTCTCAAATAAGAGAATGTGCCGCTGAATTTCAGAAGTTTGCAAAACTTACCAATGTTCCGGTTTTTCTCATTGGACATATCACAAAAGACGGGGCTATCGCTGGCCCAAAAATACTGGAACACATGGTTGATGTTGTACTTCAGTTCGAAGGTGACAGAAACTACGGTTATCGCATTCTTCGCTCTGTGAAGAATCGATTTGGGTCAACATCCGAATTGGGTATTTTTGAAATGAGTGACAAAGGTCTTCGTGAAGTTTCTAACCCTTCTGAAATTCTGCTGTCACAACGTGATGATAAATTGAGTGGAACAGCGATTGCATCTACCTTAGAAGGCCTACGACCCATGCTTATTGAAATACAAGCGTTGGTTGGTACCGCTGCATATGGAACCCCGCAGCGTTCCTCTACAGGATTTGAACTCAGACGGCTTGGTATGCTACTTGCTGTACTGGAGAAACGATGTGGATTCAGGCTTGGAAGTAAAGATGTGTTTTTGAATATTGCCGGAGGTATACGTGTAGATGATCCTGCAATTGATTTGGCTGTAATTTGTGCAATTTTGTCATCAAATGAAGATATTGCATTAAGTCCCAAATATTGTTTTGCTGCAGAAGTTGGCCTTACCGGAGAAATTCGTCCGATTAATCGTATAGAACAGCGTATAGCAGAAGCCGATAAACTTGGATTTGAAAAAATATTCATTTCAAAATACAATGCAAAAGGGATTGATGCCAAAAAATATTCTATTGAAATACAATATGTTAAAACAGTTGTGGAGATTTTTAAGCAGCTTTTTTAATTTGATTCAGTTATGCTAAATGCAGGTTTATATTATTACTCCTCAAGAATATAATTAATGATAACTAAATTCATTTGGTTGATTTATAGTTTATTAAACATAGATTGTTGAAAATCCATTGAAAACTATGCTCTATATTTAGAAAAGAATGTGTAACTTTGCACCCTTGAAAAAATGTGCGGATAGTATATTATGGGAACTCTGAAAGAATTCGTGATATCATTTGCTGGATTAAGTGAAGGAATCCATAAATATAACTATAAAGTTAGCCGTTCATTTTTTGAGGAAGCAGAATCGACAGAAATAGAGGATGGTGATGTTGAAGTTAAATTGGAGTTGGAAAAGCAAACCCGTATGCTTATTTTTAACTTTCAAATTTCCGGAACAATTGTTGTTCCATGTGACAGATGTTTAGACCCTATGAATGTTGAGATAGAATCAGAAAACAGACTGATTGTTAAATTTGGTGAACGTTGGGATGAAGAGGATGATGAAGTATTAATTATTCCCGAACACGAACACAAAATAGACATCAAACAGTTTATATCTGAATTTATTGAACTGCAAATTCCTATGCGGAAAGTTCATCCGGAAGATGAAAATGGAGAAAGTAACTGTAATCCTGAAATTCTGAAAAAATTGAAAGAACATCAGGCAGCAGAAATTGATCCACGTTGGGAAGCGTTAAAGAATTTGAAGATCAATTAATATAAACCTTTAATACACAAAGCTATGCCAAATCCAAAATGGAGATTTTCGAAATCAAGGACCCGCAAGCGCAGAGCACATGACCATTTAACCGCTCCGCAAACAGCAATTTGCAGCAATTGTGGTACACCTGTACTGAGTCATCATGTTTGCCCTGAATGCGGTTTCTATCGCGGTAAACTTGCTATTGAAAAGAAGACTTCAGCATAATTTAGCTTACATTATTGATGTAAATCAGGAACATAAAATCTGAGCAAGTTATTTTTGATCGGATTTTATGTTCTTTTGTATTGAGATTTATTTTTGTAAAACTTAATTTTTGCACATGAAGATCGGTTTGGATGTAATGGGTGGCGATTTTGCTCCTAAAACAACCATTGAAGGCGCAATCAATGCATTGCAATTTATTCCCAAAGAAGATACTATCGTTTTAATTGGCGATAAATCTATCATTGAAAATGAATTGAAAAATGCAGGAGGCGATATACAATTGTTTGAAATAATTCATGCTACCGATGTAATTGATATGGGGGAAAAACCCATAAAAGCTTTCACCCAAAAAACTAATTCCAGTATTGCTGTTGGATTTAAAATGCTCAAAGAAGGATTATTAGATGCCTTTTCAAGTGCAGGAAATTCTGGTGCGATGTTGGTTGGTTCTATGTATAGTGTTAGTACAATTCCGGGAGTGATGCGTCCTTGTACATGTACTGTACTTCCAAAAGAAGATGGTGGTGTTTCTGTTTTAGTTGATATTGGTACGAATCCTGATAGCAAACCAGAGGTTATGTATCAATTTGCTATTTTGGGAAGTCTCTATGCAAAGTATGTGTACCATATTGAAAATCCGAGAATTGGATTGTTGAATATTGGAGAAGAAGAAGAAAAAGGAAACCTGCAATGTCAGGCTGCTTTTCACTTAATGAAAGATTCTAAAGATTTTGATTTCCATGGAAATGTCGAAATCAGAGACTTGTTTAAAAATAAAGTGGATGTATTTGTATGTGATGGATTTATCGGAAATATGGTAATCAAGCTTATCGAAACCATGTATCGGCAAATCTATAAACGCAATTTACTGGATGACTATTTTAAACGCATGAACTATGAATTGTATGGAGGAAGTGCAATTCTTGGCGTAAATGCACCTGTGGTAATTGGTCATGGAATTTCCAGTGGATTAGCAATTCAGAATATGTTATTGCTTTCCAGAGAAGTAGCAGCAACCAATCTTACCGAACGTATCAGAGAAGCTATGGTGGCTTATTCACAAGGTAATTTACAAAACGAATCCGAATGTCAAAATTAAGAGCAACGATTACAGGTGTAGGTGGCTACCTCCCTGAATATATTCTTACAAATAATGAACTCAGCCAAATGGTTGATACTACCGATGAGTGGATTATGACTCGTATCGGAATCAAAGAGCGCCGTATTATAAAAGGTGAAGGAAAAGGTTCTTCATTTGTAGGAGCAGAAGCGGTAAAACAACTTCTTGAGAAAACAAACACTAAGCCGGAAGAAGTAGATCTGCTTATTTGTGCAACCGTAACACCTGACCATCAATTTCCTGCAACCGCGAATATCATTTGCGATAAAGTAGGAATTAAAAATGCATTTGGATTTGATTTGAATGCAGGTTGTTCAGGGTTTCTTTACGCATTAACTACTGCTTCAAAATACGTTGAATCGGGAAGTTGTAAAAAGGTAATTGTTGTTGGAGCTGAGAAAATGTCATCAATTGTTGACTATACAGATAGAGCTACATGTCCTATTTTTGGAGATGGAGCCGGAGCTGTAATGCTTGAGCCTACAACTGAAGAAATCGGAATTATTGATGCAATACTGCAATCAGATGGAGTTGGTCGTATTCATTTGCATCAGAAAGCAGGTGGTTCGGTGAAACCGCCTTCACATGAGACGATTGACGCTCGTGAGCATTACATCTATCAGGAGGGGCAGGCTGTTTTTAAATGGGCTGTGACAAAAATGGCAGATGTTTCTGTTGAAATGATGGAGCGTCATGGCATTACTCCTGAAACTCTTGCATGGTTAGTTCCTCATCAGGCTAACTTAAGAATTATTGAAGCAACAGGCAATAGAATGGGATTGAAAAAAGAGCAAGTAATGGTAAATATTGAAAAATATGGAAATACCACAGCTGCTACAATTCCTTTGCTTCTTTGGGAATGGGAACCACGATTGAAAAAGGGAGAGAACTTAATCATTGCAACTTTTGGAGCAGGGTTTACCTGGGGTTCGATGTTGGTAAAATGGGGATATGATCCCAAATAACATAAAATGAAAAAAGACCGGTTTTTGCCGGTCTTTTTTCATTGCTACAGAATGAATTTACAAATTGACGATTAGTACAATTTTTTTATTATCCCGTAATAGATCAATATTAATTATTTGACCGGGTTTTAATACCTTTAATCTACTCATATAGTCTTGAATATTTGTAACGGGTTTGCCATCAAGAGCAGTAATGATATCTCCTTTCAAGATTCCCGCTTTAGAGGCAGGGCCACCTTTTCGAACACCATCTACTCTAAGCCCTTTTGATTCCTGAGATGCAAAATCAGGAATGATTCCTAATGTGACTTTTAATTTTGTTCTTCCACCAGTTTTTTCTTTCTCTCCAGATTCTTTAAAGGTGAGAGGTTTTGCACGATTAGCAATTTCAGCTGCGATGTCATAAATGTATTTTAAAATCAGCTCTTCACCTTTGAAATTGATACGGTTTACATCATCATCAGGAGTATGATAATCATCGTGAGCCCCGCTATTTATAAAAAAAACAGGAATATTTTTACTATAAAAAGAGGAATGATCTGAAGCTCCAAAACCATCAGGTGAAAATTTGAGTCTAAATCCATAATGATTGTTTGAATTTAAAATTGTATCTGCTTCCGTTGAAGTACCAGTTCCTCCTATCAATAAGTTTTGTAATTCATTATCAAACCGTCCAATCATATCAAGATTTATCATTGTTTTTATTTTAGAAATATCAACTGGAGGATGCTGAACAAAATACTTTGATCCAAGCAATCCCATCTCTTCAGCTCCAAAAGCAATAAAGATGATGCTTCTTTTTGGTTTGTTTTTTGCAAACTTTTGAGCAAGTTCTAAGATTCCAGATACACCACTTGCATTATCATCAGCACCATTGTGTATTGCTAACGTATCTGGTTTTCGTGATCCGCTTCCGGGACCACCGAAGCCTAAATGATCGTAATGGGCGCCTATAACGATGTATTCATCTTTGAGCTTTGAATCTGTTCCTTCAATTGAAACTACAATGTTTCTTGTTCGCAACTCATTTGTAATTAGCTGTGTATGTATGGTTGCCTCTTTTGATCCAATCAGTAGATCGTTCATTGCAAACGTATTACTGAGCAGTTTCTGATTCATCCAGACAACCGGGAAATGGACACTACCATAAGAATCTTCAACAGGAGCTTTCCCATTTTCAATAAAGTCAGGAGTGTAAAAGATCACGCCAATTGCGCCTTTGTCTTTTGCGGTTAATACTTTTGTACGTTCGTCCGCATATTCTGCAAGCCATTCTTTCTTGCCATACTCAGGGTAGCCCCTTGCAATAATTACAATTTTTCCGGTTACATCAATATTTTTATAGTTGTCAATGGTCAAAGAATCAGACTGATATGTAATTCCATAATCTACGCTGACACACTTTCCGGTGATTGAAGTATCAGAGCTAATAAGCAAAGGAAAGAACTGATTGGAAACACTTACTTTTTTATTGCCAACAATAATAAAAGACGACGGATCAACAGTTTTTCCTGTTACGACCGGGAAATCCTGAATTCCAGATGAATAAAGTGGAATTAAACCACTTTTTTTAAAGTTTGCAAGTATATAAATTGCACTTAAAGAATCTTCAACGGTTCCTGGCTTACGTCCTTGTAATTTATCAGAAGCCAAATATGTTATATGTTTTTGAATGTCTTTTGAGTTAATATTTTCAGAAGTTTTGGGAAGTTTTTGAGAGTATAGCACATTGATTAAAATAAAGATTAAAACCGAAAAAAGAAGAACACGTTTCATACGATGGATATTTGAAATTATACAACTTGTGCAAAGCACAAATATAAAGAAAAAGGGTTAAAATTGAGGATTTACATAACTTTCTCATAAGCAGATTATTCGAAAATGATTTGTTTTTTTATTAAACAAGAAAGTTTACCGGAGCAACGCCTTGAATTACTTATTGTTATACGTGGATTTATTTGTAACAACTGCTTAACAATTTTATTTGCAGATAACAAAATTGGGTATTAAATTTGCCAAAATTATTCTGTGAAGCTAAAATAGGCTAAATCCCAGAAGTTTGAATTAGGATTGAAAAAGTGTATTTGAAAATCAATAATTTAGAAAAATGAAAAAAAGAGGATTAGTTTTCTTTTCAGCATGTATGTTGTTGTTGTCAACAATGTCATATGCTAAACCGGTTGACAAAAAGACTGCATTTAAAGTTCTTGAACAATTTTCAAGAATAGAATTTGCAGGTAAATCAAACGCTCCCCAGGTTACCTCAATGACTAGTTACAAAGAAATTAAAAGTAACGATGTTGTATTGATGCACATTTTTTACAGTGAAAACGGATTTGCAATTGTTTCTGCTGATGACAGAGTACTTCCGATTTTAGGATATTCTAATGAAGGAACCTATACATCCGAATCAAAAAATCCAACTTTTGCTTGGTGGATAAATGGGTACAAACAACAGGTAGAAGAAGCCGTAAAATCAAAAGCACCTCGTTCAAATGAAGTGGCTGAAGCATGGGAAAGATATTTAAACCCATCAACGTCTCCTTCAAAATCTACGAACGAACAAGTGCTTCCAATGCTTTCAACTAACTGGGATCAAGGAGCAGGTTACAATGATTCATGCCCTTCGCATCCTGCAGCTTTAGAAGCTAATAAAAGATGTTATACAGGTTGCGTTGCAACTGCGATGGCTCAGGTGATGAGATTTTATAAATATCCTGCTCAGGGTGTGGGTTCACACACATATAACCATCCTGCTTTTGGTGCATTAAGTGCAAATTTTGGTGCAACAACTTATGATTGGAATGCAATGACTTTAACTGCAAATACCCCTGCAAGCATAGCTGTGATTTCGCAATTAATGTTTCATTGTGGAGTTTCTGTAGATATGGGATATACTCCATTTTCATCAGGAACTCAAACAACGTATACTATTGACGCATTATTTAACTATTTCAAATATCGTAGATTTTTGGATGCTAAATATAAAAGTCAAATGACTGATTTAGAATGGCATGATTTGTTAAAATTCAACCTTAAATCAGGATATCCAATGTTATATAGTGGTCATGATGCAAGTAGCCAAAATCTTGGAGGTCATGCTTGGGTTTGCGATGGATTCAATGATGCTAGTGGAAATTATTATCACATGAACTGGGGATGGGGTGGTTCCTTCAATGGAAATTTCTTGGTTACCGCACTTGCTCCGGGTGGTTCAACAGGTCAACAACAAGGTGATTTCATCAATGGTCAATATCTAATTACAAACATTGTTCCTGATACAGATCAATATCCATTATGTAATGGAACAAAAACTTATAAAGCTTCTTTTGGAACTATTGAAGATGGCAGTGGCTCGTGGAATTACAAGGATAATACCGACTGTCGTTGGTTAATCGCTCCAGATAGCTGCAATTACATCAAGTTATCTTTCTCCTATTTTGATACAGAAACAGATAATGATGTTTTGACTATTTATGATGGAGAATCAACTTCATCACCAGTATTGCGTACAATGAGCGGAAATCTTTCCGGAACAAATTTCCCTACTCCTATATTTTCTACTTCTGGGAAAATGCTACTCGTATTTAAATCAAACGGGAGCGTTGTAAAAAATGGCTGGAAAGTTTCATGGGCAAGACAGTACACTGGAATTAATGAAGAAGAAAATTCTCCAATCTTTAATATGTATCCAAACCCAACTAACGATAAGGTAACTGTTGAATTTGCTTCGCAATCAGACGCAACCAGAGAAGTTGTAGTTTTGGATCCTTCAGGTCGCGTAGTTCGTGCGGAAACCCCTTCAATGAATTCTGATAAAATTGAAGTTTCATTAGGTGGATTAACTTCTGGTATCTATTTCATTCAAGTTAAAGAAGGAAGTGCAATTAGCGTGAAGAAAATCATGAAGATGTAGTCTTCAATAACCTAATTATATAAATACACGTTATACCGGTTCGCCGTATAGCGTGTATTTTCTTTTATAACCTTAAATATTTTCAAGATGCCCCGTAAAACAACTTTTATGTTTGGCATGTTTATTCTGTCAGCATTATCACTTTTTGCCCAAAATATTAAAGTATTAAATAAGTCGGACCTGCAACCAATTGAAAATGTTGCGATTGTTGGTAGCACACAGACTACGACAACCGATAAAAACGGGAATGCAGATATTACCCGTTTTAACCAGGATGAAGTTATTACCTTTAATCATCTTTCTTTTAATTCATTAAAGATTTTAAAGGCAGAAATCATCAAACAAGGAAATGTGGTTTATCTGAATGAAAAAGTATTGATGTTACAGGAAGTTGTTCTTTCAGCCAATAAATTGATTGAAAACAAGTCAGATGTTCCCCAAAAAATTGAAGTTATCACATCGAAGCAAATATCATTTAGTAATTCACAAACGAGTGGTGATTTGTTGCAACAAACCGGAACAGTATTTGTGCAACAAAGCCAGATGGGAGGTAGCAGCCCGGTCTTGAGAGGTTTTGAAGCAAATAAGGTTCTGCTTGTGATTGATGGAGTTAGGATGAATAATGCTATTTACAGATCAGGACATCTTCAGAACGTAATTACAATTGACCCGAATATGCTTGACAGAGCAGAAATAAACTTTGGTGCAGGATCTGTGATTTATGGAAGTGATGCAATTGGCGGGGTAATGGCTTTCTTTTCAAAAAATCCAGTCTTGTCAGAAACAGGAACCACATTTTACAAAACCAATGTGTTTACCCGTTATTCTTCTGCCAATAATGAGTTTTCGGGCAATGTGAATATAAGTATTGGTCTTAAAAAATGGGCATTTTTAACCAGTGCTACCTATAAAAAACTTGGCGATTTACGAATGGGCAATGAACGTGATTCAAAATATGGAGACTGGGGAAAATGTATGTATTATGCCGAAAGAGTAAATGGTAAAGATTCAATGATGGTTAATGAAAATCCAAATATTCAGAAAAATTCTGGGTATACTCAATATGATCTCATGCAAAAGATTTTATTCCAGCCATCTTTAACTCAAAAACATATACTTAATTTACAGTTTTCAAATTCAGGGAATGTGCCTCGTTATGACAGATTGGCAGAAATGGACGGCGCCAAATTAAAATATGCAGATTGGTACTATGGGCCTCAAACCAGAATATTTGCTTCCTACAATGCAATTTTCTCTTCTAAAACAAGACTCTATGATAATGCATCTTTCATTGTAGCCTGGCAAAATATTAGCGAAGATAGAATTAACAGAAAGTTTAATAAAACTGCAGAGAGTCATCAGGATGAAACTGTAAATATTCTTTCTTTAAATGCAGATTTTAGAAAAGAACTGGTGGACAAGCATGAGTTAAGATATGGTGTAGAAGCTATTTCAAATTTTGTTGAATCAGAGGCATATGCCATAAATGTCAATACTGGCTTAAAGTCATATGCAATTGCAACACGATATCCTGACAATGGGAGTACCTACTCTTCTTTTGCTGGATATATTACACATAGCTGGGAGTTAAGTAAAAAATTAATTTTATCTCAGGGATTACGATTAAGTCATGTAGCACTAAAATCAGAGTATAGTGATACGATGATGAAGATTACAAAATTTCCGTTTGATAAAACGATTCAACAAAACAATTCGGCATTGAACGGAAATATTGGTGTAGTATATATGCCTGGCAGAAACTGGAGATTTGCATTAATTGGATCTTCAGGCTTCAGAGCACCAAATGTAGATGATGTGGGGAAAGTAAATGACTCAAAAGCAGGAAGTACACTTGTTATTCCAAACCCAGACCTGGAGCCAGAATATGCTTACAATATGGATTTTACTGTTGGAAAATTGTTATTTGAAAGAGTTTTTCTGGAAATTACCGGATTTTACACATTGGTAAGTAATGCAATTGTTGTAAAAGCAACGAAGCTGAATGGTTTAGACTCTATTATGTACGATGGTAAAAAAACAGCTGTTCAGTCTGCGTCTAATTCAGGAGAGGCTTATGTTTATGGCGTACAAGGACAATTAATAGCTCAAATAAGTAATCATTTCTCGTTATCTGGTAATCTGGCATATACTTATGGACGATTAAAATCAGGTGATGTTCCTTTGGATCATATTCCGCCTGTTTTTGGGATGGTATCGATGAAATATGAAATCAGAAAATTTAAGGGAGAATTTTATGTGAGATATAACGGATGGAAACACCTGGCAGACTATAGCCAAAGTGGAGAAGATAATTTACAACAGGCTACTGTTGAAGGAATGCCTTCCTGGTTTGCGTTAAATACAAGAGCTGCGTATCAGATAAATAAGAATTTAAGTATTCAGTTTGGTATAGAGAATATTCTTGATAAGCATTATCGCAATTTTGCATCAGGGATTAGTGCTCCGGGAAGAAATTTTATGATTGCACTCAAAGCTTCTTTTTGATTTTATTTGAGTAAAACTTAATCTTGTGATAATTCGTTGCCTTGTGTCAGGGTTGTAAAATAATAACACGGGCAACGAATTTTTATTTATAGTTGTCATTTATTATAAATACAACTATTATGAAACGCATTGGTTTTTTTAGAATAGCAATAATTATATTGCTTTCAATTGTTTCGATCCCAGTATTTTCTCAATTTATTCTTACTGCAATGGTTGATGGAGTCTCAATAGATTCTGTTCATATGTGTATTGGGGATTCTTTAG
Source organism: Bacteroidales bacterium (assembly GCA_963667975.1). Classification (GTDB taxonomy): domain Bacteria; phylum Bacteroidota; class Bacteroidia; order Bacteroidales. Next base: position 146,510 of record OY764079.1, on the reverse strand, counting down.
ATTTAAGTTCGAATGGTTCTGCGAATTTTTTAATGAATAATAATTTCAATAACCATCAACTTGGAACAGGCTGGTCAAGTACAGCTGCAAATCCTACGTTTAATAATCCGTGTCAATGCGTCCCTTTGAATACATGTACATCATATATCAATGGTTGTCCTGGTGCTGTAGGCCCAAATAGTGCATTTGCCTGGGTTGGAACAACTGCATCTCAAACCAGAACACTGGAAACCAATTCATATCAATTGTTGCAATTTTCGCTAGGAGGGTGTAAGGTTGAATGGTGGATGATGTATGGTTCATGTCACGATAACAATGCCTGTGAAGACCCTGACGAACTAGATGAAGGAGTTCATTTACAGTACTCAGTTAATAATGGGGCAACCTGGGCAGATTTCCCTGGCCCAAATGTAAATCCGGTAGGAAATACATCTGCAACTGGTCCGTTCAATACAACTACACCTGGCTCTGGAGGATATTGGACTCCATTGAGTTATAATTCTCAGCAGATTATTTCTCCCTTATATAACTGGAATAAGTATAGCGTAATGGTTCCTTCAAATGCTTATACGAATACTACAAAATTTAGATGGGCTCAGCTGGCAACAAGTAGTACAGGTTATGATGCGTGGGGAATTGATGAAGTGGAGATTTCATGTCCTACTGTGCCTTTTGTAGAATGGAGGCATATTGGATGTGGCCAGGATTCCATATTTTGGTCAGGAATGGGCAATACTGCATTGGATCCTCCTCCATTTCAAATATTTTGCCCGGGTATACACCTCTATATTGTGACATTGGTTGACTTAAATACCGGAAATTCTGTTTCAGATACAGTTAAAGTTATTGTTCATAATCCGATCATTGATGCTGGAATTAATAAATCTATTTGTTTTGGAGATAGCATTATGTTAAATTCGAGTGTAATTTCCGGAGGTACTTTGTCAAATTATATCTGGAATAACAGCATACATGGTCAAAGCATAATGGTTTCGCCTCCATTTACTACTCAATATATTGTAGATGCAGAGGATAATATAGGATGTAGAACAAAAGATTCACTTATCGTAACAGTTAATCCTTTGCCAATAATTCATGTTACAAATGATAGTGTATGTATTGGTGAAATGGCAACCTTAAATGCTACAGGAGGAAGCACATATTTGTGGAGTAATAATCAGACAACTGCTTCAATTAGTGTATCTCCATCTGTTACAACTATTTATCAGGTGATTGCTTATACAAATTATAATTGTAAAGATACAGCAGAGGCAACTGCAGTAATTTTTCCGAAACCATCGGTAACAATAACTTCTGATACAACAATATGCAGCGGAACTTCTGCTAATCTTACAGTAAATGGAGGAGTCGATTATTATTGGAGCATTTCAGGAAATACTGCCACAATACAGGTAGCTCCACTAATCAGCACAAATTATAATGTAACCGTAACAGACACAAATAATTGTTCGAAAGATACAAGTGTGTACGTTACAGTTATTCCATCTCCGGTTGCTTCAGCTTATGTAGGTCAGGATACGATTTGTCTGGGAATGAATGCGGTTTTAAGTGCTCAGGGCGGTACAAACTATTTATGGAATAATGGAAGTACATCATCATCACAAAGCATTATCCCGACTGCAACAACAACATATTCTGTTGTCGTTTTTAATACACAAAATGGTGTTGAATGTTCTGATACTGCATATATTACGCAATATGCCAGAAATTGCAATATGGTATATTTCCCTAATGCGATAGTGCCGTATGGATATAATACTATTTTTAAACCAATAGGCGAAATAATAAGTGCAAAAGATTACTATTTGGCAATTTATAATCGTTGGGGAGAAAAGCTATTTGAAACAACAGATCCGGAAATGGGTTGGGATGGAAGATTCATGGGCGAGTTTGTTCAACCTGGTGTTTATATTTACTACTTTAAAATGGGAGTAAGAGTAGGCGAAATATATGAAAAAACAGGGACTGTAGCCGTTATGAGGTAATACTTTTTTAGAATCGAAAAAGAAAATTGTAGGGAACATGACCTGATAATTTATCAGCAAGGGAAAAATAGAATACTGATGGATAGAAAAGAAGCAGCCGAATCTTTACACATTCGATTGACTTTTCTATCCATTAGTATTCTACCAGGATAACTCTGGATTAATCTAAAATTCATGTACAAGGATATGTTTGTGAGTTATTAATGAGGGAAAGTGCATATTTTCTCAATAAAGAAATTAAATGATGTATTTGGGTTGTGTAATTATTAACACTTGAATGGGCAACTAGTGCTCATTTTTTTATGTCAAAGGGAAAAATAGCTACAATGAGATACAGGTTTCTAAAATTCTTAATGGTAATTTGTTTAACGAGTGTTTTTGCATTTTCGGCGAAATCTCAGTTTTACTTGGATATTTTTGCAAATGGGGTATCTACTGATTCAGTACACCTATGCTATGGAGATATCTTAGATTTAAGTGCCACAGGTTCTGCGACGTTTTTGATGAATAATAATTTTAATAATTCATCATTAGGAGTGGGTTGGCAAACAAACGTAACGGCATTATTTAATAATCCATGTCCTCCGATAACTCTTCCTGCATCTGGAGCGGTATTATGGTTTGGCGGTAATAATTATCCGAGAGAATTAATAACTGTAGGATATAATATGGTTACGTTTAGTAGTGGCTGTATAATAGAATGGGATATGAAGTATGGAGCAAATCAAAATACTGCAAATTGCGAATCTCCGGATGAACCAACAGAAGGAGTTCATTTGTATTGGTCTAACAATAACGGAATATCCTGGACACAGTTTACAGGTATCGATCAGGCTCCTAGCGGAGCATACGGCTCTCCGGGATATGTAAATGGTGCTGGCGGATATTGGACACCAGTGCCTGGAAATGCAGCTACAGGCCCATATTATACTTGGAATCACTATAAAAATTCAATTCCTCAAGGAGCATATTCTGCAAATACAAAATTTAAATGGTATCAGGATTTGGCTTCGGGAAATACATTTGATCACTGGGGTGTTGATAATGTACAAATAAGTTGTCCGACACAACCATTTGTAGAATGGCATCATTTATTTAACGGAAATGATACTACTTTTTGGGGGGGGATGGATACAACCGCATTTAACCCACCACCCATATATAATCTTCCAACAGGTTATCATTTATTTATCGTTACGTTAGTTGATTTAAATACAGGTAATTCAAAATCAGACACATTAAAGGTTACTGTGCATGATCCCCAGGCAATAGTAATTAATGGAGGGATCAGTCCTGAAGTTTGTATAGGGGTTCCTGCCAGTTTAACAGGGGTTCCATACCTATGCCAGTTTAACAGCGGTATTAGTTGGTGTAAACTGTATCTTCATACCTATGGAGTAATAATGCGACAACACAAACAACATCTGTTAGCCCAATAGTAACGACACCGTATTCGGTATTAGGGACAGATATTTATGGATGTAAACTGTATGATACATTGAATGTATTTGTGAACTCCATTGCCTGTAATACAAACAACTCCAGATGAAATTTGTATAGGAGACACGGCACACTTATCGGCGAGCGGAGGAGCTACTTACGCATGGAGTAATGGCGGGACAACAGCAACAGTTGGAGTAACCCCAAGTGTAACCACAATGTATCAGGTAATAGTAAAAACGGACAAAAATTGTGCTGATTCAGCCCAGGTTATAGCGACTGTAAATCCATTACCAACCCTAACTCTAACTCCTAATTCAACAATTTGTAATGGGGAATCCATCACCATTATGGCAGGAGGCGGGACTCAATATTTATGGAGAATACAACAGACAACACACCTTCAATCACAGTTAGTCCGGCTACATTAACCACCTATAGCGTTCATGTAACGGATGATGAGGGTTGTGAAAATGATGCAAGTATGGATGTTGATGTAATACCCAACCCTATTGCAACAATCACAGTAGATATGGATACAATTTGCTAAAGGAGAACAAGCAATACTGACAGCCCAGGGCGGTACATCATATTCGTGGAGTGATGGATCAACATCCTCCGTATTAAAAGCATATCCTGTGAGCAGTACGACGTATTCAGTACTGGTAATGAATACACTCAATGGAGTAACATGTTCGGATACAATATCAGCAACACAGTTTGTGAAGATTTGCAATATGATTTATTTTCCAACTGCGATTGTACCTACAGGCTATAACCGGGAATTTAAACCGATGGGAGAATTTTCGAAAACGAGCAGTTATTACTGGGCAATTTATAATCGATGGGGAGAAAAGTTGTTTGAAACAACAGATACCGATGCCTATTGGGATGGGAAGTATAAAGGGGAATTGGTTCCGACCGGAGTATATGTCTTTTATTTCAAGATGGTGAATAGTATCAACGAAATCTATGAGAAAACAGGAACAGTAACAGTAGTTAACTAGCCTGAAGATGATCAATAAAAAGCTCCGAAGAAGTCTTCGGAGCTTTTTTATTTACCAAGAGACGATTTTCGTTACTTTTGATTGATGCGAAATATTTCACTCACCGAAAAGTTAATTGTTAGCTTCCTGTTATTCGGGATAATCTCTATTGCCAGTGTATCCTATTATATTTACTGGAATTCTAAAAATGCTCTTACCCAAAGAACCTTTGAACAGTTAAATTCGGTCAGAACAACAAAGCTAAAACAGATTGAAGCATTTTTTCGTGATCGGTTTCGTGATTTAAATTATATCTCTAATTCAGAGGATTTTATAAAAGTAAAAGATCTTATTCACTCTTCCTCTGCATCTCAGAACAGAGATCTGGCATTGAACGAGGAGTATCAACGGTATCTTTACAGATATCTGAATAGTGGAGGGTACTATACTCGTTTATACTACATTTCCGGAAATACGTATCTCGATATTTCAATTCATGATTCATTGACTGAAAGTAGTGTTTTGACAAATAAATTACATGCAAATCCGGCACTTAAATATTTTTCGGAAGAAATAAAAAGCAAAGACGGTTTGCTTGTTCAGGATTATGATAAAAGTAAACCATTTGTTCAGAACTTAATGCTTGGAATGCCATTGAAACAACGCCCCGGAGAAATGATCGTGCTGGAGCTTTCAACGCAGGCAATCAACACTATTATGTATGAAAATAATCCATCAAGCGGACTGGGGAAAACAGGAGAATCATATCTTGTAGGGAGCGATTTTTATATGCGCAGCAACTCGAGGTTTCAATCGAATGCAATTATGAATATCCGCGTAAAAACGTCATCGGTATTGTCGGTCTTTAATAGCGAAGAAGGAACCAATATTATTCAGGACTATCGGGGGATTGATGTGTTTTCATCATATAGCAGATTGAAGATTCCGGGGCTAAACTGGGCAATAGTTGCTGAAATAGATGTAGCGGAAGCAATGATTCCGGTTTACAGGATCAGAAATAATACCATGTTTATCACGGTTTTGATATCTACTATATTTTTCTTTTTTGTGTATTTCCGCTCCAGACATATTACCAGACCCTTGATAAATCTGAAAAATGCAGTAAGCAAAGTAGGAGAGGGGAATTATAAGCTTACTGTAAATGTTGAAACATCAGATGAAATTGGCGATTTATCACGAGCTTTTAACGAGATGACTAAGCGGTTAGAAGAACAATCAGACGATTTAAAGAACGAGCGTTATTTGCGTTTACGTTCAGCAATTGATGGACAAGAGGCTGAACGTCAACGATTATCGAGAGAGCTTCATGATGGATTAGGGCAGCAACTGATTGGGATAAAATTACGTCTGGAAGGGCTTCTATATTCGAAACCAGAGCAGTTTGAATCGAAAACCCAGGATATTATTTCGCTTACAAATACTACTGTTGACGAGGTTCGCCGAATTTGTAATAATCTTATGCCTGCCGTATTAAATGAGTTTGGATTGGAAAAAGCGATACTTCGGCTTCTCTCGGAGATTAAAGAAAAAGGTGGAATAAATCTGGAGTTTAATGTGGGAAGTTTGCCAATTCGAATGGGTCGAAAAACAAAAGTTTATTTCTATAGAGTGATACAGGAGATCATGAGTAATGCCATGAAACATTCAAAATCGACCCTTATTCAAGTGAACATAGAATCCGTTGAAAATTATATTATTCTGAAATATTTGGATAATGGAGTGGGCTTCGATTTAAAAAAGAAAAATGAACTTTGCGGAAATGGTATTCGAAATATGCGGGAACGTGTAAATTTGCTGGGTGGTGAATTTCGTTTACAAAGTGAACCTGAAAAAGGATGTTCAATCATTGTAAAGGTGCCATTTTCTCAGCGTGAAGAGGTTGATAATAACGATATTTAAATGGAAGAGATAAAAATATTATTGGTAGACGACCATCAGATTGTACGGGACGGGTTAAAAGTATTGCTTGAAAATCTGGGAGGTATTACTATTATTGGCGAAGCTGATTCAGGTGCTGATTTGTTCCGAAAGCTGGAGGTTTTGCAACCAGATATTGTTATTACAGATATTTCTATGCCTGATATTTCGGGAATTGAAGTTGCACGCATGATCTCTGAAAATCAAAAGTGGAACAAAATTAAGGTTATGATGCTTTCGATGTACAATGATGATGACTTTGTTTTAAACTCTATAGAAGCAGGTGCAAAAGCGTATCTTCCTAAAAATACAAGCCGGCAGGAATTGTATAATGCCATACAAGCTGTTTATCGCGGAGATGTGTATTTTGAGAAGTCAGTGTCTGAAATAATTGTCCGCAATTATGTGAAAAATGTTCGTAATAATGACTCTTCAGTCCGAAAAGAAACTTCGTTAAGCAGTAGAGAAAAGGAGATATTAAGATTAATTGCAAGCAGTCTGTCTAATCAGGAGATTGCGGAGAAACTTTCGATTAGTGTACGTACCGTAGAATCACATAAAACACATATCATGCAGAAATTGGAATTGAAGAATTCTGTTGATCTGATAAAATATGCAATTAAAGAAAATCTTACGGATTTGTAATAAGAATTATTCTTCAGAGAAATCTTTCATCATATCACGATAGGATGAAAATACATTGGCACGAGAAACAAAACCAATGTATTTCCCGTCTTTTAAAACCGGTAGATTATAGTTTCCGGTTTCGTTAAATTTACCTGCAACTATTTCCATCGTATCTTCATAATCTACATAAAATCCGGGCATAAACATCAGATCTTTTACATAGGTGTTTTCGTACAACTCATGGCGAAATATGATGTGACGAATATCATCCAACACAACTACGCCGCAATAATTATTTTGTTCATCAATTACCGGAAATACATTACGATTCGATTTAGAAATCACTTTTACCAGATCGCCCAACGTTTGTTCGGGATTTACTGTAGAAAAATTTGACTCGATTAAACTGTGAATCTTCATCAGCGACAACAAGGCTTTATCTTTGTGATGGGTGATTAACTCGCCACGTTGGGCAAGCTTTTTGGTATAAATGGAGTAGTTCTCATATTTCTTGGACGTAAGAAACGAAATGGTTGAGGTAATAATAAGTGGAGTAAGTAAGGCGTATCCTCCGGTAATTTCGGCAATAAGAAAGATAGCGGTTAAAGGTGCATGCATTACTCCGGCCATCATTCCGGCCATTCCCACAAGGGCAAAATTGATTTCAGATACATTTGAAATTCCACTCAGATTTACCATCCGGGCTACCATAAAACCGGAAATTCCACCCATAAATAACGATGGTGCAAAAACTCCTCCAATACCTCCACTTCCATTCGTGACGGCCATTGCAATAACCTTAACAATCAAAATTACAGCTAATACAAGCACAAAAGCCCATGGCTCGAAACGGATAAAATAGAAAAAAGAGTTATTTGCCAGGTAATTACTATTTCCATTGAGTACAGCGTGTAAGCTGTCATATCCTTCGCCAAAGAGAGATGGGAAAAGAAAAATCAAAATTCCGATTACGAAACCTCCGAAAACCATTTTTTTCCAAGGGTTTACTACCTTTTTAAAACGTCGCTCAATAGCCATTGAAGTTCGCGTAAAATAGATTGAAACACCTCCGGCAACAAGTCCCAGCAGAAGATAAAAAGGAATTTGTGCAATTTCGAATTGTTCTTTCAGATCGAAGGAGAACAATACGCTATCACCCATTAGAAAATAATTAAGAACAGATGCAATAATTGCTGATATTAGCAATGGTATAAGTGAAGTAAGTGTAAGATCGAGCATCATTACTTCGATTGCAAAAATGACACCAGCAATAGGGGCTTTAAAAATCCCTGCAACTGCTCCGGCGGCTCCGCATCCGATTAAAAGGATGGTTGTACGATAATTTAACCTGAAAAAGCGGCTAAGGTTAGATCCAATAGCACTTCCTGTAAGTACAATAGGAGCTTCGAGCCCTACAGAACCACCAAATGCTACGGTGAAGGTTGAGGCAATTAAAGACGTAAATGTATGATGTAACTTCAGAAAGCCGCTTCGCTTTGATACGGCATACAATACTTTTGTAATACCATGACTCAAACTGTCCTTTACTAGATAATGTACGAAAAGCCAGGTAATCAGAATTCCGAGAAATGGCAATGCAAAATAGAAGTAATTGCCATACGTTTCGGGCAGATTTTCGAGCAGAAATTTATGTGTGTAAAAGGTTGTGTTTTTCAGGATAACGGCTGCAAATCCGCTTAATAAGCCTATGACCACACTCAGTATAAGCGCAAATTTTTTGGTTTCGATATTTTTGGAACGCCAGATAATTAGTTGTAGAAAAAGTTTTTTTGGTTTCATCCCGCAAATATAGAGATTTAGGGAAGAATATGCAATTCGTTTTTCAGGGGAAGCAGAACCTTATTGCTAATCAATAACAATAAATCAGGAATTTTATATTCAAAGTATGGGTTACTGTATATTTGTATCTTCCTAAAATCAATCATTATGAAGAAAGAAATTATACTTGGTATTTTGATATTGGCAATAATTGTGTTTGCATGTAATTCAAATCACAGAGTCAGATATAAAGAACTTGTTAAAACCTATCGTGAACTGGCATCCGGGCAAAATATTATGGGGTATTATCTGCTGAAAGAAGGTGGAATAACAAGTATTAATCAGACTGATACAACGATCATAAACTACATCTTCAATAAACCGGAAAATGGTACATCTGAATTTTCCAGAATAGATTCTGTATATATTGAAGATTCCATTCCTCAGGGAATAGATCATCACGCTTACTACGTTGTAAGCGGCATAGGAAAAAACATGTATTCTTTACGCTATGCAAAGGAAGTTGAAAAAGTGAAAAAAGACGATACCATTTATTATTGTATGGATCTTCACCGACACAATAAAAGAAAATAATCCCGAAATCCGAAAAATCTTATCTTTACCCATAAAAACAGAATAGAATGAACGAATGGGTTAAAGAGCTTCCCCTTGCAATAACTGTTTGCGACACAGAGGGAAAGATTTTGGAAATGAATGATAAATCGGCATTCACTTTTTCAAAGTATGGCGGACTGGAACTTATTGGTGCAGATTTACTAAACTGCCATCCGGAACCTGCCAGATCACTTTTGGCAGAGATGCTGGCTGATCCACGTATGAATGCCTATACCATCGAAAAAGAGGGCGTAAAAAAGCTGATTTATCAAACGCCATGGTATAAGGATGGGGTGTATGCCGGATTTGTAGAATTGTCTTTGATTATTCCAATGGAGATGAAGCATTTTATAAGAGGGTAAACATCAATGAATACAATCTTTTATCGTCCATTTTTCTTTTCTAACCATCAAAAGGGTTTTCGACCGCTTTTGGGGTTGCGTCCATTTTAACCACCAAAAGGGTCTTCGACCACTTTTGGGGTTGCTTTTTATCTTTTATCAAATGATTTTATTGTCCATGAAAGGATCTTTTGCTGTTTATCGCTCTTCGGCAGGCTCAGGCAAGACTTTTACGCTGGTAAAGGAATTTCTGAAGATTGTGTTGAAAGAACCTTCGCAATATAGCCGTATTCTGGCAATTACCTTTACTAATAAGGCTGCGGCCGAAATGAAAGAGCGAATTTTGAAGAATCTTCGCGAACTTTCTTATCCGGAAAGATTTGCAGGCGAAGCTGCTGTACGCTTTATGCTTCCGCAGTTGGTTGAAGAAACCGGTTTGTCGCAAACTGATCTTTCAGAAAATGCCCGTATAGTGCTGAAACACATTCTCCATGACTATTCTTCGTTTGCTATTGGAACAATCGACAGTTTTATGCATCGCATTGTGCGAACTTTCGCTCATGATATGCACCTGACTCTTAATTTCAATGTTCAGCTCGAAAAAACGCCATTGATAGAAAATGCGGTAATTAATTTATTGGATTCACTCGAACAAGGCTCTTCTCTTACTCATTTTCTGATTGAATTTGCACAGTCGAAGGCGGATGATGATAAAAACTGGGATATTGAATTTGATTTGAAAAGCTTTGCTGAAATTCTTTTTTACGAAGAGTCGGCAGATGCATTACCCTTGCTTCAAAACCTCACCCTCGAAACTTTTCAGGAGGCTGAACGAAAACTCACCCAAATTATTCGTTCCTTTGAACTGGATGTGAAACAAACAGCTCTTCAGGCGATAGCGATTCTGAAGAATAAAGAGCTGAATGCCGAGGATTTCTATCAGGGGAAGAATGGCGTCTACACGTGGTTTCAAAAACTTTCTATTTCTGTTTTTGATTCGTTTTATGGGAATAGTTACGTTGTAAAAACCGTTACCGAAGATAAGTGGACTGCAGCAAAAGCTTCAGACAGTGTGGTTGAAAAGATTGAGTCGGTAAAAAATGAGTTAAAACGGATTTATGAGAAACTGGAAAATATACGTGAAGAGGGTTTCCAAACCTACAGGATTGCTGTTTTATTTCGGAAAAACATTCATACGCTGGCTGTTTTAAACGAAATCAGACACCAGATGCAGCTTTATGCAACGGATGAAAATCTGGTACATATCTCGGAATTTAATCGGCATATTGCACGAATTGTACGCAATGAACCGGTACCATTTATTTACGAAAGACTTGGTGAAAAATACCATCATTTTCTGCTTGATGAATTTCAGGATACTTCAGTAATGCAGTGGCAAAATCTGTTGCCACTAATCGAAAATTCACTCTCTTACAATCGATTCAACATGATTGTGGGCGATGGTAAGCAATCCATTTATCGTTTCCGGAATGGCGAAGTGGAGCAACTGGTTGCATTGCCAAAGATTTTTCAAAATAATAACGATCCGATACTAAATGAACGGGAAGCCATGCTCGAACGAAATTACCGGCCTGAAGTTTTGTCGGAAAATTTCCGTTCGCGTTGCGAAGTTGTGGCATTTAATAACTCCTTTTTTGGGTTCATGCAGCAACAATTAAGTGAAAGATTACAAGCAATTTACGATAATCAGGAGCAGAAACTGAATTCTGCCAATACAGGCGGACTGGTACATCTGGAGTTTCTTCCCGACAAACAGAGTGATGAATCTTTTGCCGAACTTAATTGCAAACGCACGCTGGAGTTAATTTACGCTCTGGATGCCGATGGATATCAGCGTGGAGAAATTGCAATTTTGTGCAGGGGAAACAGTGAAGCGTCAGTATTGGCTGAGTATCTTACGAAAAACAGAGTTCAGGTGGTATCGTCCGAATCTCTTTTGCTCAATGGTTCCCCGTTTGTACGCTTCCTGATATCTCTGCTTACCGCGATAAGCAATCCTGGTAATCCTATCGCGAGAGCAGAAATTATTCACTTTATTCATTGCAATCTGGCAGAGGTGCAAACATCGGTTTCTCTCGAAGATTATAGTCGTCTGAAAGACTTGCTCGATCAACCGCTCGACCTGATGATGAAGCAACTGGGATATGATTTCAGTATTCAAAAGCTGGGCTATCAAAACCTGTACGATTTAACCGAGATGCTTTTGCGGATTTTTGCGATAAGTAAAGATGGAAATCCATATCTGCTGTTTTTTTTAGATGCTGTTTTAGAGTATGTTTCGAAAGAAAATGGAGGAATTACGGGCTTTTTAAAATGGTGGGAATCTGAAGTAAAAAGTCGTTCGGTGGTTTTGCCCGATGCAATTGGTTCGGTAAAGATTATGACAATTCATAAGTCGAAAGGGCTTCAGTTTCCGGTTGTAATTTATCCGTTTGTAAAAGGAGGATCTTCAAGGCTAACCAAGGATAAAGTTTGGGTTTCCTCAAAAGAAATGATTCCGGACGTTCCGGTAAGCTTACTGGATATCTCGTCGAAGGCAACAGAAGGAACCCCCTTTTACGGGTTATATGAAGCCGAAGCTGCCAAATCGTTTTTAGATATTGTGAATGTGGTTTATGTGGCGTTTACACGACCTGTGGAGCGTTTATACGTGTTGATTTCGGAACCACCGCAAAAGGCAAAGTCTCCGACAATACCTGTGCTCATACGTGATTATCTTGTTTCTCAAAACTTGTGGAATGAAACACAGTCAGTTTACACATTTGGTAGTCCGCTTGCAAAAACAACAATTGCTATTCCCGAAGAGAACCCAACGGAGGAAGTGAAGCCCTATATACCTTGCGACTGGCATCAGGTTATCCGCATAAGTGGAAACAGGCCTCCGGTTTGGGACGAAAACCGCACCGACTATAACCGTTACTGGGGAAGTTTGCTACACAATATTCTGGCTGAAATTAAAGTAGCCCATGATTTAGACAGGGCAATAGAATATTTCAGAAGTATGATAAATTTTCCCGAATCGGATTTGAATCAAGCTCGTGAAGTTTTGCATAAGTTTTTGAATTCTGATGAAATCCAGTCCTTTTTTATGCCCGAAGCAAAGATTTTCTGTGAAAAAGACATTATGCTTTCCGACGGGAGAATTATTCGTCCTGACCGTGTGGTTATTTACCCTGACCAGGTGGCGATTCTCGATTATAAAACAGGAAAGGAAGAAACAACACACGAAGAGCAAATACGGATGTATGCCCATGCTTTGGAACAAATGGGGTATAAGAACATTCGCCTTTATCTTCTGTATTTAGGAGAAGAAATAAGGTTGAAAGAGGTGTGTTGATTTTTCGCGTAGATACGCTTCCTTACTTTATCTCCAGTTCCACTTTCGTCAGATCTTTTTCGTCAGATGATTTTCCTATGTAGAGAGTGTAGCTTCCTTTCTCAATAGTATATTGTTTTTTCTCTGTATCGTAATATTCAAAGAGTTTGGGTGTGAGTTCGAAGGTAACGGTTTGGGTATATCCGGCAGGGATCATTACATTCCGGAAGCCTTTTAACTCTTTTACAGGCCGTACAATCTTACTGTTATTCTTACGGATGTAAAGTTGCACAACCTCTTCTCCACTGATTTTGCTAATATTTGTTACCTCTACTTTTACACGGGTGGTTTCACCAGCTTTTATTTTTGTTTTGTCGAGGGTGAGATTATTGTAACTAAATGCCGAATAGCTGAGCCCGAAACCAAACGGATAGCGAACTTCTCCTGTAAAGTAACGGTAGGTTCTGCCTTTCATCGCATAGTTTTCGAAAGGAGGTAAGTCATTTACCGATTTGTAGAAAGTGATGGGTAAACGCCCCGAAGGATTGCGATCGCCAAAGAGAACATCTGCCACTGCATTTCCGCCTTGTTCGCCCGGATACCAAACCATCAGGATTGCATCGGCAAGAGGTTCTATTTCCTCGATAGTGATGGCACTCCCACCTGTGAGCACTACAATAAGGGGCTTCTTTCCGGCATTTTTCTTCAGTTCCTGAAGGAATTTTATCTGACTTTCGGGTAAAGAAATGCGATTTCTGTCGCCATCATTATCCGAAAAAATAGCATCGCCGGCTTCGCCTTCCATCTCGGAATTTAATCCCAGACAAACAATGGTTGCTTCGCTGGTTGCGGCAATATCTACTCCATTATTTGCGAAGGTGGTAATCCCGCATCCACGATGGTATTGCAGTTGCGTTTCTACTCCGATTTTACGCATGATTCCTTCGAGGATGGTAACGATTTCGTCGGGAATACCGTTGTAGTTTCCAAGTAGCATTTCAGCATCATTAGCTGTTGGTCCGGTTACATAAAGACTCTTGATTTTATGATTGAGAGGTAAAACGCTGTTATTCTTCAATAATACCACCGATTTTCCTGCGCTTACCCTTGCCAGCACTTTGTGAAAAGAATTGTTTACATACGCCGGAGAATAGCCTGCCCATGGATCGGAAGGAATACTGTCGAACAAGCCTAACTTAAACCGTGTACGGAGCAATGTCCGCAATGCCTGATCCACTTCTTTTCCGGTTATTTTTCCCTGTTTAACGGCATCGGGAATAAAGCGGTAAACATATCCGCAGTTCAGATTTACCCCTGCTTTTATGGCCATGGTAGCAGCTTCTACTTCATCTTTGGCAATTTTGTGTCCGTTAATAAAATCAGCCAATGCCCAGCAATCTGTAACGATATGTCCTTTGAATTTGAATTCCTTTCGCAGAATATCATTGAGCAGGTACTTGCTACCACAACAAGGTTCGGTATTGGTACGATTATATGCACACATGATAGCTTCCACATTTTCATCAACCAACATGCGGAAAGCGGGGAGATAGGTATCACGAAAATCACGTTCGTTCACCGTTGCATCAAAAGAATGGCGGATTTTTTCGGGACCGCTGTGCACCACAAAATGTTTGGCGCAGGCTGCTGTTTTCAGATATTTGGAATCGTAGCCCTGCATACCCCGCACAAAAGCTCTTCCGATGGTTCCCGAAAGGAATGGATCTTCACCATAAGTTTCCTGTCCACGACCCCAGCGCGGATCGCGAAAAATATTCACGTTGGGCGACCAAAATGTAAGTCCGCTGTATTGACCTCTTATCCCGGACTTAATGGATGCATTGTATTTTGCCCGGGCTTCGTCGGAAATAGCATTTGCCACAGTTTCGATCAATTCCGGATCGAATGTGGCCGCAAGTCCAATTGCTTGTGGAAATACGGTTGCCTTACCATTGCGTGCCACGCCGTGCAATGCTTCGTTCCACCAGTTGTATTCGGGGATTCCCAAACGTTCAATGGCTTTACTGTTGTAAAGCATCATATTTGCCTTTTCTTCAATTGTTAAGCGTTTTAGCAGATCGTCGATACGTGATTCAACGCTTAAGCTGGTGTCTTTGAAGGGATATTGCGCATAAAGAGTAATTGCGGTAAGATGCAAAATACAAAGCAGTAAAATCTTTTTCATGGGGGAATTATTTTAAAGATGCAAATGTAAGAGATGTTTTGATTTAATAAACACATTGCAGACAATGGATTTTATGCCGCAGTTGTGTGGCGTCCAAAAAATATTCCCGGACATTGATGACCTTCGTGATTCAGTTTGATGATCATAGATTCCATCCCACACATAACTATAAGGTGCCAGTATTAAACGATATTCTGTCTCACGCGAGGGGATTGATAGGATTGAGGAGACTAAAAAAGATTGATGGGATTGAAACCCTGACTTCTAACTCCTGTCTTCTAAATTCTTCCTCACCTTCCCACCACCAGTTTTCCAACTTCCTTATTGGTCGTATTGGTCACTAAAATAAGCTGGTAGATACCACGGGGAGCATTGTGTAAAGGGATGTGCAGGGTACTTTCACCGCAAGGCCAGGGATAGGCAGCCACGGTTTTACCTCCAAAATCATAAATAAACAATGTGCCTTCCTTATAAGGCTGGGTAGCCGTTATGGTTACATCATTACTTGCAGGGTTGGGGCTAAGCTTAAGTTCTTTAATATGAATAGGTTCTTTAAACTCTTCTATTCCCACGTTACAGTTAGGGGTCATACACCCAAAACCATCTGTTGTAAAAAACCATGATTTAACAGGGGTAGAAGTATTGGGCTTAATCTCTCCGCAGCAGGCAAGACCTTCACCACACTCTATAATATCATCCAGACGAACCAAAAGATATTGAGGTGAGTATTTAAAATATGCCGTATCACGATTTGCATAAATTTTCAGGTAGTAAAAATTATTTTCATAATTTGCTGTTCCCACAATTAAAAAATCTCCTTTAGAGGTAACCCTGAACGCACGGGTAAAACTGCTTCCCGAACCCAGGCTATAGGCGGTATCCCATATAACTGTACCATTTGCAGGGTTTAGTTTTACCAGTTTAAGCACATACGTATTCGCCGGATTTGAGACCAACGAATCAAAAGCAACCACCAGACAGGAATCCGGCGTGGGTTCTACCCATGCTTCGCTATGCCCGTTAAAATATTTTTGCCATTTAATATTCCCGTCAATATCAAGGCGAACCACCACGGGCTTACCCGAACACCACCCCGAGACCACCACACTGCTGTCCGGCAAAGGAACCCCGTCTTTTAAGTTGGCTGATCCTGTACTTTGAATACTCTTTTGCCAGATCATCCCCCCGTTTTTGGTGGTTTTCATCATATTAATAAATCCTGTACCGGAAGGGTTCTTTTTCCATCCGCAACTTAAAATATAATGATCAGCCGTTTCAAAATTGCAGTTACTTGCAATTCTAGCAGTATCCTGTATCGTCTGGATTAACTGGTAATTTAGCAACGTGTCATATTTATAAATTACAGTTGTTGTATTTTGGCTACTATCATACGTAAAACTACTGTAAAACGGAAAGGTTGGCTTATATCTGAACGTAGAATTATACCCCCCCCAGTATTCATAATGACCTTGTATAGAATCCTTTAATTGCACAAATCCCAAACTATCCCCCTGTGCTGAAAAACGGGCGTAAAATGTTTGATCATAATATATATTCCACGAACTTTTTCCTAAAAACAGAAATTCATTGTTTTCAAAATACATTTGATAGTAAAAATTAACACCGTTCCATATAGGCGAAAAAGCAGTCGCTACATTTAAGTATGCAGATTGTGGTCTGGCACTCAAACCCGATAATAGTAAACAAATAAGCAGTAAATATTTTCTCATAGTTGTTTTAAGGATAAAAAGCAAAAGCAGGTGTAAATATACACCTGCTTTTCTTTAGGTTGGTTAATAGACTGAGAATTTAACACTTTTAAGAACAGAGTTCCCCGATTCGAGGGTACAGATATAGATTCCTTTCACCAGACCCTTTAACCCGATAATGGTATTCCCGCTTTTATCGGCTGCCCTGCAATGGTATTTACGACCCGTGGCATCATAAATACATAAGGTTGTATTGCTTACATCAGCAGGTAGTTGATAACTTACCGTGATAAAGTCATGAGCCGGATTTGGGTTTACAGCCAGTTTATCGGGTTCTTCATTGTTTATTCTACGGGTTTTTACCGATTTATTTTGCGGTTCTCCGACCGGTAACTTAATGATCTCGGTTAGCGGGTAATTACCATTGCATGTAGCATACAAGGCTTTTGCCCTGCCTGATACCGAGGCATACTGGCTTTGCATCATGTTTTGTAACTGTTCTGTCTGTTCGGCATTGGGAGCCGAATTTACCAAACTGATCGCGATTTCATAAAATGCTTTCAGTTGCAGCCACTCGTTTTCCTGTTCTGCATCAAGGGTATAGCCCGTAAGCGGGGTGTTGATAAACTCCATGGCTTCCTGCGTACGGGAAGTGTTCAAGTAAAGGTTTACAATAAAGGGAAGCATCATAAACTCTTTTTGCTGCTTGCTCTTGGATACCAGGCTGTCGAATACCCAGTTTAATTGTTCATATTGGTAACGTTCCAAAAGATTATCAAACAGGGCATACTTTTCCAGCTGTGTCCAAGATATCTCCGCCCGCATCTGTTCCAGCGGTGAATAATTTTCCGGTGCATTGAGTAGTTCCTGTATAATGCTTTCGGGCAGCGGAGTAATCCGTTTGTAGTAGATAGCATCCCAGACAGTTGCCGAGTGCAAACATTGCGGGTTTGCCAGCATCAGTAAACGGATCATTGCCGGAGGAAAAGCGGCTTCATTTAAAACCGCTTCAATCATGGATTCTTCCGACAGGTAGGGCGATATTGCCATCAGCTTGTCGAACATAACATACGATTCCCAAGGATAACAGGTACGGATTTCATCTTTCAATACCTCTGATTCCCCGCCATCCAGATAGATTTGATACAATAGTTTTTGGCTGTTTGATACAGCACAGATTGAATCCAGCTTCTCAAAATCACCGATGGTTAACGGGATATCCGTGGAAGTTAGCACATACATTGGAGGACAGGCTTTGACTTTATCAAAGGGTATTCCTCCTCCTTGGATAGCATAGGGAAATACATAACCAACAGAAAAGTAAACAGGTTCATGAGGATATTCATTATAAAAGTAATACTTGAATGAATTTGCAATATTATAAATATCACTCACTCCAAATGTTCCGGCATGGGTAAACCGATTATTGGCTGTCTTTTTCATAATAGTATCCGGAACAGGGGAATTAGGCAATTCCCCCTGTATCACGGAGATTCCTTCATAAACCGGGTTGTTTGTCCCGATGGTATCCACGGCAATATCAAAACCACAGTTTTGAAAATCGTTACACTTGATTTTTAAACCGTTGGTATTTGCATTGGCCGTTCCGGGGCGGTTCCCGTTGTCCCCTATGGCAATCAGCCCGTAATTCAACAATCGGAAATCATTGTTGTAAATCAGCTTGGGTGATTCACTGCTGTTTACAATCACCATCCCGATATAACCTGAATCGGCACCCGTGGACAAGTACAGGCTGTTGCTCTCAATCTTAAACCTGTCTGATGATTCCACGTAAAGCCCGTAGGGTTGTTCGTGGCTGTCGGAAGCGATGGCTGTATTACGCCCGGGGATGATGAACTCGCTGCTGAACACCTTCAGCGGCTCTGTCCGGAAACAGTAAGCCCCGTGGGTATTGTCAGTAAAGGTGCAGTATTCTATCTTCGTATCACGCGGGTACTGCCCGTCACTACCCACGGCATTAATCCCGTATTCCAGGTTCTGGAAAACCGTAGGGGTGATCGTGCCTAAATTGCCCGGATAAACGCCTGTATAGGTTGCCTGAGCCTGGAATGAGGCACGGCGTGCCCTGATGCCAAAGCCTGTCTGCTTAATTCCACGGCAACCCGCGTGCAGGTTCCGGAAGTTGCAACCGTTAACCGGAATGCTGTTTACCGTGTCGAGCATCATAAAGCCTGAGAATGCAGAGTCGATGATGTAGTTGTCATCATAGGTAAAGTTGCAATGCTGAAAACGGCTCTGGTCGTTGTACTGCGTGGTATTGTTAAGCGGACTGTAGATAATATACGGCTGCATGTGTACTGCCACCCTGTTGTTGACAAAGTTAGTGTTTTCGCAATCCAGCGCACCCGAACCGCAATACTTTCCGGCAGAGTCTAAACTTTGGGTAAGAACTCCGGTCATCGCATCCTGAATGGTGCTGCCGCGTGATACCAGTTTGGCGTGATCACTGCTAAAGTGAAGAATACTTTTACGATGATATCCCTCTATGATGATTCCGCTCCATGACCTGCGGCAGGAACCTTTAATTGTTGCATTGTCTAAGTTTAATCTTCCGCCGGGTCTTACCTCTATCACTTTCTTTAATCCCATTTCCACGGTGGTGCTAATGGTGAGAGTTACCCCGCTGTTTACAACGATGTTTCCACAGTTGTATTTGGGTGTACTCCATGTTTGACTCGAACTCACGGTAATATCCTGCGGCATCTGGCTGTAACAGGGAACGGGCGATACCCATACCCCGCGACCCCAGGTGCCGGCATTGAGTTCCATGCGGTCGTAATCGATCTCCAGATCCATCACCATGCAGCGGGGAAGGTTTTGCATATAAGGTTTCCAACTGCTCATGGTATCGTTGCGGTAGAATACGCCCATATCGTTTGCTACATACAAATCATGCAGGTTGCTCTCTTTATTCAGTACAATACTGTTTACCGGAACACAGGAAAGCCCCGTGGAATAGTCGTCCCACGACAGCCCGCCATCGGTAGTGTGCATCACGCGGTACTCTCCGTTCATGATATGACCGGAATATTGATCGAGGGTAATCCAAAGCTCTTTGGAGTTATCGGGATTCACGGCAATATCGGTAAGTCCCCTGGCGTGAAGAATATAGGGCAGAGAGTCGTTGGTAAGGTCTGTCCAGTGCCAGATGTTGTTGATTTGTACACCACGGTATATTTTATGTCCGGCCGGAACCACGGGATAATGCCCGCTTTCATCTTTACCTTCGGTGCGGTTAGGGAATATGGCAAACATCGTATCTTTGCTCGAAGGAGCAAATTCCAGTGCCTGCAACCACCATGCCCAGTGGCTTAAAGAAGGATAACCATAGGTGGTATCGGAGATTCTTGGCCACGAAA
The DNA here is from genome assembly GCA_963667975.1 of Bacteroidales bacterium. Classification (GTDB taxonomy): domain Bacteria; phylum Bacteroidota; class Bacteroidia; order Bacteroidales. Next base: position 126,167 of record OY764079.1, on the reverse strand, counting down.
ACCCGTCTAAATCATTTGTCTGGTAAATATCATGATGTGCCAGGTAAAAGAGGTTTGCCGTATCGGGGCGGATGGCTAAGGGAGCTGCATACGCGCAGGGTTGTCTCCACCACGGATCGGCAAAGTCGGTAGTCTGAATTACCGTTTTCGTTGGAGTAGTACAATAGCCCTGATCATATAACCAGGCATTGCTCGAAAAATACAACTGGTCAGGGTAATAGGATAAGGAGGTTGTCGGGTTGTACGGGATCTCGTTGTTGGTGATCCCGAAATAGTTGGTGGGTGCATTAAAAAAGCCCTGCGTGTATGAATTATAGTCCAGTTGAGAATCCACCACTTTGGAAGACCCCCCATCCATAAAGGCAGTGGAATGCCAGGGATAATCGCAGGCTTTTGACCAGTAACCGTTACGATAGGAACTATGTACCAGTACATTGGTTGCGGAATATTTACTGCTACTGAGGTTTTTTACCTGTGCAATGGCAAGTCCTTTGTAATTTATGTTTGTAAAAGTATATAACCCTCCTTTGTATGACATATTGGAAATTCCGCCTTCATTTGCTATTCTGGAACCGGAATTATCATACAGGATGCCTAAATCCCTGATGCCATAGTGGCATTGTGCATTATACGTATCGCTTTCGGTGTAAGGTGTAATATTAGGTTTTGCCAACTGAATTGCACCCGTTGCATCCGTAGCTGCATTATAGTCAACCATTGTAATGTAATATCCCCCAATCGCAAACTTAATATTACCGTAGTAGCTATATGTTTCAAAGGCATTGTACCGGTAACCAAAACCTGCAAAGGGAGCATTAAAATTATTTGAGACGGGAGCCGTGTAGTATTCATAGTAATAAAGCTGGGAGTAATCATTTACAATCTGGGTGCTTTTTTTCAAAGCCCCTATATGAATCCAGCTTACCGTGGGATCGTCTTTTGAAACCTCCCGGTACACCACGTAGAAAATATTATCGGGATTGCCCGTGGTATATTGATCAATAGAGATGTATTCAATAAAATTGTTCACCGAATCAAAGGGAAGTTGCAATTGAAAAGGGATGTGGTAGAAATTGGTGTTGTGATATCTGAACTGGTAAAAAAGTTCTGCATTCTGAGTATATCCTTCCCGGTAAAAGCCATCGGTGGAAAAACAGATTGCGTGATAGTTTTTCGAGATGCTGTCACTGTACAATGAGTCGGAAATCTCAAAATCACGGATACGGCTTTCCAGCCATCCATGATCGTTGGGGTGGGGTACAAAGAGTTTATTGGCAGGGTTCGTAAAGTTGTTCGCAAGTCCCGGAACAATCGTGTAAAGGGTATCACCCAGGGAAAACAGCCATTTATTGGTGCCGGGGCGGAATTTGTTTTGTTCCACCTTCCAGATTACGTCGTTGGTGAGAAAACTGTTATTGGTCAGGTATGCCGGTAACATCTGCTGCCATGTTGCCCCGTTATCCGGCGAAAACAGTAAGCCGATTCCGCTGCCGATAAACAAGTCCATGGAAGGGTTAAAGGATCCGGCCAGAATATTCGTTCCTTTTCTATCCAGGCTGCTTACCCCGAAGCCTGTAAGGGCTCCGGTATAAGTGTCGGAAATGTTTTTCCATGTTTTGACAGAGGGATTATATTTCCAGATGCCGGAAGCTTCGGTACCGATAATTAAACTATCGGCGTATGCAGGGTCTTGCCAGATGGAAGTTACCACGCCAAGGTTTTGTACATCAGAGGTATCGGCTCCTTTGAGTTTCCAGTCGGAATAGGGATGGTTGGCAGGGAGGGTGATTGCGGCGGCATTCAGATCGGCAGTTGCCTTGTAAACCCCTGCCATACTATCCTGGGGGTTGTCTGCCCAAATGGAACGTGAGCCAAAAAGATCACTCCAAACCTTAAAGCGGTTATAGAGTTCGTAGGTATTATCAGAATCTTTGTACACTTTAAAATAATCCAGTGCAAGTTTATGTAAATCGAAAAAGCTGGCTTTGGGGGAGTAGGTTCCGTAGAGCCATGCTCCTCCGTCGGAACGCCTGGGATTATCCTGGCTATAGCCGGATATGCCCAATAGCATGAAAATGCTGACGAGAATGAATAAATACTTCTTCATAATGATAAAGATTTAGGTTAATAAATTGAATGGGGAAAGTAGTCTTTGGTATTTTGAGCGAAAGGGATTGAAAAAGATTGAAGGGATTGAATAGTTCTTTTCACATTTCACCCTTTCACATTTCACGTAAATGGCGGGCTTCGGAGATTATTTTGTCCTGTACCTGAATTAATAATTTCATTCATAGTGTAATAGACGGTTAAGTTAATATTAAGCCACGGACTTATACAAAAGTCGTGATAAATAGTTCATAAACAAAAATTTACGAGTCGCAAAATACAACTCAAAATCGCAAAATATCCTTATAGATCACATCGTGCAACCTTGGCTGGGTTTCTTTAAAAAAGTATTTTCTGAATTTGAAGATATATTTCATGACAATAGGGAATTGTATTATTGCCACCTGCCAATAAAAAAGGCGTGTGACTTTTACTGTATTCGATCTTAAGGTACCGCCAAGCACCCCACCTGTCAAATAAGTAAAGCCCACGCCGTAGCGTGAGCGTTTTTACTTATTATTCTTAACAGGTTAAAATTTGGCGGTTTTTAAGATCAAGAATAATAGCAAACGCTATCTTATGTATTTTTTAGATTTTTATTGCTCCATAGGCAGGATTAATGTTTTACGGGTGTAAATGTAGTAGTTTTTAAAGACTGGTACAAACCGAAGATTATTTTGTAAAAGAAAACCGCCAGCCTTTTTTAGATATTAAGTATTAAAAACAGCAACAAAAGGTTGGCAGATTTCTGTTTTCTAAAGGTTTTACTTAGGCGAAATGGTAATTTCAAAGGATTATTTTTTTATTCTTCCTGTGTATTTTATTTGTTTTTGGGCTTTTTAGTATATATATTTGCTGTGGTTTAGCTTTAATATTTCCTGTTTTCCAGTATCACGGAGGAGATGATTATTCGGGAAAGAGGGGGATTGAAGGGAAGTAGCCCTGTAAGATATATCCATATTTTACAGGGTTTGCTTTTTAATATACGTGTATAAATTTATTGGCTGAAGGAATTGAAAGAGATTAAAAGAGTACTTCTTCAGTCTTAAGAAACCTCTTTTTCTATTGTCATTATTTACAAGTTTAAAGAACCAAACTATTTACCCTATTTTATTCCGGTTTATTCGAGGACTAAAACAACCTAAACGCTATAACGTTGTAGTGTCATCCACTACAATACCTTGAAGCTTCAGAGCCCTACTGTACAAACTTACAATGTCACCCTGAAGCTTCAGAGCCTTATTGCATAAACTTGCAATGTCACCTTGAAACTTCAGAGCCTTATTGCATAAACTTGCAATGTCACCTTGAAGCTTCAGAGCCTTATTGCACAAACTTGCAATGCCACCTTGAAGTTTCAGAGTCTTATTGCATAAACTTGCAATAGCACTTTGAAACTTCAGAGCCTTATTGCATAAATTTACAATGACACTTTGAAAGTTTAAGTATCATTCATAAGCTTTCGGATCAACTATTTAAAAGTAGGAATGGCATCCGTAAGCTTGCGGATCGTATCCTATTAATAAAAAAATAGAGTTTACACAGCTCCGTAAATACTCCCGAAAAAAGAATCACATCTGCCTGGGCGTAATCATTCTATTTATGATCACTAAGCCGGAATACCTCCGGATTTATTTAATGTATTTGTTGGGGAGAATAGTATTCAGCAACAATACATTAAACATACTGTTTCCATATTTTAAAAATATTGACTATCATTGCACATTAAATTGTTACGGATAAACCGCGCAGGGATGAAACGGATACTGACGTATAACATAAATGGAATCAGGGCAGCTATTTCAAAGGGATTGCCCGAGTGGCTTGCTATTGTGAACCCCGATATAGTTTGTATTCAGGAAACCAAAGCACAACCCGATCAGATTCCGGTGCTTGAATTCGAGAGTATGGGGTATCAATGCTATTTTCATTCGGCGCAAAAAAAAGGTTATAGTGGTACCGCAATTTTTACAAAGCAACAGCCCGATGCAGTGAAAGTGGGAATGGGCATAGAGCGTTACGACAACGAAGGACGTTTTTTGCGTGCCGACTATGGCGATATTTCGTTGGTGAGCATCTACCATCCTTCGGGGAGCAGCGGTGACGAACGTCAGGATTTTAAAATGCAGTGGCTGTCCGATTTTCAACACTATATCAACGAACTGAAAAAAGAACGTCCGAATCTTATCCTGTCTGGCGATTATAATATTTGTCATCAGGCTATTGATATTCACGACCCCGTACGCAATGCCACCAGTTCGGGATTTCTTCCCGAAGAACGTGCGTGGATGAGCCGTTTTCTGCAAACCGGATTCATCGATTCGTTCCGGCATATAAATCCAGATCCGCACAACTATACGTGGTGGAGCTACCGTACCAATGCGCGGAGTAAAAACCTGGGCTGGCGTATCGATTATCACATGCTGACTGAAACACTATTACCCCGGTTAAAACGTTGTATTATACTTCCGGAAGCAATGCATTCTGACCATTGCCCCGTATTAGTTGAAATTGATTTCTAACCAATCATAATGAATGCTATGAATTTAAACGTTCTCAAAGTATCCGTTCTGGGAGTTGCACTCCTGTTCTCGCTGAGCTCTTGTGTATCCATGAAACGTTTTGCCGATACCGAAGCCAAAGCAAAAAAATGTGCCCAGGAAAATGATTCTCTCAGTCGCACTCTTGGCGATTATACCGTGAAAAATAATGAACTTACTGCAAAGCTGAAAACTGCTGATGCAAAGCTTGTACAAAATGATGCAGACCTTGCTCAACTGGGTGAAGATTTAAAGAAAACAAAGGGAGAAAAAGAGTCACTTCAGGGTGAGTATGATGAAATGAATAGCAGATATGCCAAAATTATTGCCGGAAGCAAGTCTGAAACGCAGGATCTTCTGAAAGATTTGCAAGGTACAAAGGCTGATTTGCAACGTCGTGAAAACGACCTTCGTGTACTGGAAGAAGAAAACAATCGCAAAAAGCAAAGCCTCGACAGTTTGATGACTCTGTATGTTGAAAAAGAAAATAACCTCAAAGAGCTTCAGAATGTTCTTGAATCGAAAAACAATGAAGTAAAAGCCATCCGCGATAAAATCACCAATGCTTTGTACGGCTTTCAGGATAAAGGTCTAACCATCTATACGAAAAACGGGAAAGTATATGTTTCGATGGATGAAAAACTGATGTTTGCTTCGGGTAGCTGGACTGTATCAGAAGAAGGGAAGAAAGCTCTGAAACAAGTGGCACAGGTGCTGGAAAAAAATCCGGATATCAACGTAATGATTGAAGGCCATACCGACAATGTTCCGTATAAAGGTCCCGGACAGGTAAAAGACAACTGGGACTTGAGTGTAATGCGTGCAACTTCTATCGTGAAAATAATGCAGGAAAGCGCGAATATTGATGCACAGCGCATCACTGCATCCGGCCATGGAGAATTTTTACCCGTTGTGGAAAATGATACAAAAGAAAATCGTGCAAAAAACCGTCGTACCGAAATCATCCTTACCCCGAAATTAACCGAATTATTAAAAATACTGGAATAAAATTGTATAGACGGATTTCAAACCCATCTTTACACTAGAAAAGGGCTGTTTTAAACAGCCCTTTTTTTATGACCTTAGAAAATAGGATTCAGGATGATTGTCAATAGGCTTTTCCGGATTTTGAACGTTGTCTTGTAATTATGCTGAGTTCTGGAAATCGGGGAAGTATCAGATTATTAAGTAGGTTTTTTATTCGGCCTTTAGTATGACAATATTAGGAAATTGGATTTTTTAAGTCATCGCTAAATAAATGCAAGTTAGGGGCAAAATCGATAATTATATCTATAAATATTGTGGAATACTATTCTCAGTAAATACATTTACATTGTCAAAATTAACAAAATGAAAGAAGTCTGAAATATATTCTATTCAATAAAGCAGGAATGATTTCAGTCATCATTTTCAATGATAATTTATAACAGTAACCCAAATAAGTGTTTTATGAGAAAACTATTCCATGTAACAATATTGATCCTCCTGATTGGAGGAGGATTTACATCTTCAAAAGCTCAACAGCAGGAAATGTACACCTTTTGTGTTGGAGGCACCAAGGCATATTTACTCGATACAGCAGCCACAAGTACCAGCGCTCCTGCAACCAGTATTTTTAAAACATGGACATTAACTTCTCAAACATCCTACTCTGCATACTTTGTAAGAGATACAATTTATCAAACCGTTTCATATAAAGCTGGAAACGTAGGGCAAGGAGGAACCACCGGCAAAGTAAGAAAAATAAGCTGGAATGGAACAGTGGCCTGGGAATATGCAGCTTCTTCAAGTACTACTCAAATGCATCATGATATTTGTCCAATGCCAAATGGAAATGTATTAATGATTGTTTATGAAACGAAATCGGCATCGCCCACAACTGTAGGGAGCTCATCTACGCTTACCGTATGGTCGGAAAAAATCATAGAGGTAAAACCAACAGGAGCAACAACCGGTAATGTGGTTTGGGAATGGCATTTATGGGATCACCTTTGTCAAAGTCTTTATCCTTCGGTAACTTCTACCTATGTTAGCAGCGTATCCCAGCATCCTGAGCTGATGAATGTTAATTACAGTCTGTCACAGGATTGGATACACATGAATGGGATAGATTATAATCCTGCACTTGATCAAATTATGTTAAGTTCACATTATATGAACGAAGTGTATGTGATTGATCATAGTACTACAACTGCACAGGCAGCAACTCACACAGGCGGCAACTCAGGCAAAGGAGGCGATTTCCTTTACAGATGGGGTAATCCGGCTGCTTATGGATTAACCGCAGGTGGAAATAACAGTGGGTTTAAAGTAATTCATGATGCCCATTGGGTTCCATCTACAAATCCGAACTGGCCAAATTACATGTGTGCATACAATAATAATCAGGGTGGAAGCGTGCAGGTAGTTATCTGGCAACCTCCTTACAATGGATACAACTACAATTATACCGCAGGATCAATTATTGGACCCACTACCTGTATAAAACCAACCATTCCTACGATTTCTGCAACTGATATGGGAAATTCTCAGCAGCTTGATAACGGAAATATACTGGTTACAGCTCCCAATAGTAAGTTCTATGAAGTTAGTGGTACTGGAACAACCTACCAAACAGTATCGGTAAGTTCAAATCATGCCTATCGATTAAAAAAGTGCGAAGTCAGAGTGCCTCATGCAACGATTGGAGCATTAACGTCTGATACGGTTTGCGTGGGCAACAGTGTAAATCTTACTTCTGTAGCAACATCAATTACAGAAACAAACCCAACATTTACGTATGCCTGGAGCTCTTCTCCTGTCGGGTTGATATCTGTTGATCAAAATCCAAATTATTTAGTATCAAATCTGGGAAGTCAAACAATACAGCTTGTTGTGACAAATAATGCTGGATGTACAGATACTGCCCGGAAAACAATTTTTGTGAAACAATGTACTCCCGTTGATTGCAATGCAAGTCATCCTGATGTTTCTGTATCAGTTCTTAATGTAGGAACAATCTGTTTAAATGACACTGTAAAGCTTCAATCTGCTGTTGTTTCGGTAAATGAAACAAATCCTGTTTATTCATATTTATGGACTTCTACTCCTTCAGGCTTTACGTCAGCTACTCAAAATACAACTGCCGTACCTGCCACGTCAGGAGTGTTTAACTATTTAATGAAAGTAACCAATATTTCTTCCGGGTGCTTTGACACAGCATCCGTATCTGTTGTAATTGATCCTTGTTCGGTGGGCGTAAATGAGCAAATGCGTGATCAAAATGTATTAAGTGTATTTCCGAATCCTGGCAATGGCGTGTATTATCTGAATGTTTCGTCTAATAATGATTATCAGGTAATGATTTACAATGCAATGGGAAAATTGATTTTATCAGAAAAGAATGTTTCGAATGTAAACCTGTCGCAATTTGAAAATGGAGTGTATTTTCTGTCAGTCATTACCAGCGATCAGCGAAAGTATGATAAAAAAATAATTTTGATGAAATAACTCTAAATAAAAGAGAAATGAAAAAGTTATTTGCGTTTGTTCTGTTTGCTTTTATTCTATTTGTGGTAAATAGTATTAAAGCTCAAGTGTTTACAAATTATACAACTTCAAACTCTGCTCTTCCCGGTGATTATGTTCTGGGAGGAGTTGCCGTTGATTCCAATAACTATGCGTGGTTTGGTACCGGGTCGGGTGTGGCAATGTATAATGGAAGTATCTGGACTACTTATACAACAACAAACGGACTTCCCGATAACTACATAAAATGTATTACCGTTGATAAGCATAACAATGTGTGGGTTGGAACGGATGGTTTTGGTGTTTCAAAATTTAACGGAACTGCCTGGACTACCTTTACAACAACGAATGGTCTTGCTGATAATGGAGTAACGGCTGTTATTGCAGATAATAATAACAATATATGGTTTGGAACAGGAGGAAGTGGTGTTTCGAAATACGATGGAACCACCTGGACTACCTATTCTATAGCTCAGGGTTTTCCGGGTGATGCAGGAGTTCCTGCATCTGTAAATTGTATAGCAACGGATAGCCAGAACAATGTCTGGTTTGGGACAGATAAAGGTATTTCGAAATTTAACGGAACTACTTTTAGCAATATTGATATGAACAATATTGACAGCTTAGGCAGTAATTATATTTCGGCACTGGCAATAGATGTAAATAATAATAAGTGGATTGGAACGCTTTCGTATGGTATGACAAAATTGAATAGCTCTAATGGCTGGGTGAAAAACTACCGTATGTCAGATGGTCTTTTGAATAACTTTATTCAGGATATTGTGTTTGATACCGATGGTGTTATGTGGATTGCAGAATATGCCGATTATAACAATGAGGGAGGAATTACTAAATTTGACGGGATCACCTGGACTTCGTATACTTTAACAAATGGCCTGGTTAATCCCCAGATTATGGGCATTGCAATTGATAAAAATAAAAAACTTTGGATTGCAACCGGTGCCGGAGTGTCTTTTTTTAATCCGGTAATCTCAGTTCCGGAAACAGAATCCGGTCAGGAATTTTCCATCTATCCTAATCCGGCCAGTGATAAAATTTATATCAGTCATGCCGAAGAGAATCTAAATGTTCAGATTGTTACCCTTTTCGGTCAGGTAGTATTAAACGAAACCTTGTCACAATATCAGCAAAGTCTTAATACGTTATCTCTGACCCCCGGAATGTACCTTGTGAAAATGACTTCTAAGGAACAGACTTGTTCTTCCAAACTAATTATCAGATAATGACTTCTTCAAAAATGGTACTTTTAAATCTGCTTTGTATGATTCTTTTTCTGAATCTGACAGAAAAAGGATTTGCACAAAGCAGATTTTATAGTTATGATTCAATACAGGAAATTAAAATTACGTTCAAAGAAAATAATTGGGATTCTATTCTGGATAGCCTTTTTATAAACTATGGTGAAAACGGGTATTTGAAAGGAGACATATCCATTAATGGTACAAAGTTGAAAAATGTAGGCGTACGGTTTAAAGGGTTTAGCTCGTGGAATGAAAAACAGAAAAAAAACCCTTTTCACATAAACCTGTCTTATGTAATTCCGAATCAAAACTATAAGGGCTACACAAAAATCAAATTAAGCAATGTAATCAGTGATCCATCCTTCGTAAGAGAAGTTTTATCGTATGAAATTGCCCGGAAGTATATGCCTGCCGGAAATGCAAATTTTGCAAATGTATATGTAAATGATACATTAATTGGTCTTTATACAAATGTAGAATCGGTTGATAACCGATTCCTGAAAACATATTTTGGCTCTGATGGAAATGCTTTTTTCAAAGGAAGCCCTGAGTATTTAGAATATCCGTTTGGGCAGAACTCTAATCTTGCGTATACACATGGAACGGATTCTTCACAATACATACCTTATTATAGTCTGGAATCAGAATATGGATGGAATGATCTTTTCAACTTCATCAATCTTTTAAATAACGATACGTCAAAAATAGAAACTGTATTAAATGTTGATCGAGCCTTATGGATGCACGCTTTTAATTATTCGATGATTAATCTGGATAGTTATATTGGTTATTCTCAGAACTACTACTTGTATCTTGATGATAATGGTCAATTTAATACCATACCATGGGATTTAAATATGTCGTTCGGAAGTTTCAGAAACAGCGATGATATCTCATTAAATCTTACAATTCCGAAAATAAAGATATTAAACCCACTGCAACATTTGTATTTTTCTGCATATACACCTCGTCCGTTGATGAAAAATCTTTTTTCGAATCCGCAGTGGCGAAAAATGTATCTTGCACATCTACGCACAATTATGAAAGAAAATTTTTCAAACAATCTTTATTATACAAGAGCACAGGAAATACAATCGGTGATAGACTTCTCGGTTCAGCAAGATTCAAATAAGTTTTATACGTATGTAAATTTCCTGAGCAATCTCACCTCAACCGTAAATTCAGGTTCAAGCCAGTTCCCGGGACTACAAGACTTGATGAATGTCCGGATTGCATATCTCGATACTTTTCCGGGAATATCCGGGGAACCTGTTATAACCAATAACAACTGTTATCCACTTTTTCCCGAAAAAGGGAAAACAATTTCAATCAAAACTACCGTTCAGAAAGCGTCGGAAGTCTATCTGGCTTATCGTTTTAACAGCAGAGATTTGTTTGTAATGATTAAGATGAATGATGACGGGCAAAACGGCGATTCTGTAGCCAATGATCATACTTATACAGCCAGTCTGAACTTTTCAGGAAACATCATGCAATACTATATTTATGCTGAAAATGACAGTACAGGAAGCTTTTCCCCTGAAAGAGCAGCGTATGAATTTTATACCATTTATCCAAAAATTACATCAAAAAACTTGGTAATTAATGAACTAATGACTTTTCCGTATGTCGATTCAAAAGGAAATAATCATAATCCTGACTGGATTGAGTTACACAACAATACGCACGAATCAATCAGACTTTTAAATCTGAAACTATATTCCGGATACAATAATGAATTTATCTGGAATATACCGGATACAACGTTGGCAGATGATGCTTATTTTATTATTTGGGCAGATGGAGATACTATGTATGAGAACCATACAACATTCAGTCTCAATGCAAAAGGAGGCAGAGTATTCCTGGCTTATTCTCCTGCCGAAATTTTGGATTCGCTTGTTTTTGGAGAGCAAACTTCTGAAAAATCAATAGGTCGTTTTCCCAATGGTTATGGTTCGTTTTGTTATCTTACGCCTACGTTTGCATCATACAACAGTTATACATCCACTGCAATATCAAATATCACGATATATCCTAATCCGGCTTCAGATTTCTTGAATGTTGAAGTCAGGGATCAAATAACGCCTTTAATTATAGAGATTTATAATTCATTTGGACAACGTATTTCCTCATTTCAATATGAAGTAGAAAAAACATATTCCAGTCCTGAAAATAAAAGGATTAGCCTGAACGCTTATGGCTCCGGAATCTACTTTGTCAAAATAATCCATGGCAACAAAATGGAGGTAAAAAAACTATTGATCAACAGATAATTAAGTATTTCCATGAAAAAGATAGCAACAATTATTCCACTCGTATTTCTCTTGGTGTTTTCATTTTCTTCATGCAAGAAAGAAGCAGGAGAGGGAGGAAATTCATCCATATACGGATCTGTAACCGTCCGGAATTATAACAGTACGTTTACTGATTTACTTAGTGAATATCCGGGTGCTGATGAAGATGTTTATATTATTTACGGCAATGATAAAAGTTACAGTGATAAAATAAAAACCAATTACCTTGGAATATATGAATTTAAGTATTTACGTCCGGGGAACTATAAAATTTATATCTATTCAAAAGACTCCACTTTGCAATCCCCTTCAGGGATAGTTCCGGTTGTGAAAGAAGTTGAAATAACCGATAATGATCAGGAAATAAAAGCTCCGGATATTACCATCTTTAAATAGCAATCATTTTTATAAATGTTACCCAATGAGGCAAAAAGTAATGATTCGCTTTGGTTTGCTATTTAGTGTGCTGGTTTATGCAGGCAGTTCATTTGCGCAGTACAATGATGCCTGTTTGTGGCTGAATTTGAGTATAGAAAAGAAAATGAATAAAAAAATCAGTCTGGAAGCCGGACAAGAATTCAGGTTTAACGAAAACTACTCCGAGTTGGGCACATTCTTTACTGAATTGGGAGCAACGTTAAAATACAATAAGCATCTCTCTTTCGCGGTATTTTATCGCTATTCAGGCAAAAGATCTCTTGATGATATGTACCAGTTCCGGCACAGATATTTTGTTGATTTAAGCTTGCGTAAAAAAATTAAGCCGGTTACGATTATCCTGAGGTCAAGGTATCAATCATTTGCAGAAACTTCGTATGAAGAAAATACCCCTGAAAAATATCTTCGTGAAAAACTTTCGTTAAAGTATGACCTGAATAAAAAATTTGAACCATATTGTTATGCTGAGATTTATTTTCCGCTAAATAATTCCCAGTATAAAAGGGTTGACAATTTGAGATTTGCATTAGGAGCAGAATACAATTTAACGAAACATCAGTCGTTTGATGTTTATTATCTGATTCAGAAGCAAGTGAATGTAAAAAAAGCAGATACTGATTTTGTTACCGGAATTACGTATAAGTATAGTTTCTGATTGTAGAAGATAGAAGAATTAGGAGACGTGAAGTTATTTTATCGAAACAGGGAAGACTTGAGTTCTTTTCACGTTTCCCTTCTAACTTCTGTATTTCAAATATCAGAGTACTAATCGCACAAAACATATAAATCCTCACGAGGATTTAAAAACATTACCGGAATTTTCTGTTCAGTTTTTAGCCATTTCAGTTCGCGGGGTTTCGAAATTAGCCCCAGTAAGCCTCCTTTAGGCCAGGCTAATATCAATAACATTCCGCATTGCTTTTCCTGTGCAAACTGAATAATTGCATTATCATAGTTTAGCTTGTTTTCGTGAAAGTCAATGTCGTACTCCACTTCAAAGTTTGTTAGCATTTTACGGATAAATTTCAGATTATTCTGTAATTGGCGGCGTAAGTATTCATCTTTGTATGAACCTGCAAAAATTTGAATAAACGAAGCGTTGAAACGTCCGAAATAGCTTGCCCACAATACCTTTTCCTTCGATTCTTTCATCGAGTCAATGGGAAGCAGGATGCGTTTATACAAGTTGGTATGTTCGAGTGCTGTTTGTGTAATAATATATGGAATGCGGGCTTGTGATAATGCTTTTAGTATTTTTTCGGGTGTTGACGAGGTATAGCTTTCCAGAGATGAAAGAATCAAAACCACACTTCCGCAGCTTTCAGGCAAAGACTTTACCTCCTCTTTGAATTTGGATTTCAGCAACAGAAAGTCAATTGGATAGTTTTCTTTCTGAGTCATTTCTGTAGAAAGTGCTTCCAGTTTTTTTTCTGCATTATCTTCCGGAGACAGTTCTGGTGAGTATAAAAGCACAACTGCTTTGCTAAGAAAACGAGCCAGGTTCAGAACGTGAGAAAGTGCTGGTTGGTTTTTCTCGAAACCATTCAGCAATGCTGCAATTCGTTGGTCGGTTTGTACTTCCATTATTCGTAGAGTCCTTTCACTTTAGGTTTTCCGGCAACAAAATCTTTTAGGTAGAATGGTTCAAAGTAAGCCACATCTTCAAATTGTTTTTTTTCAAATGCCACGAACGCAGGTTCGAGCAGATGACGAGCAGAATTTTTGATTTCCAAAAAATGCGCATTAGGTTGATGTTGTAATATTTCTTTGCTTTTGGACATGCCGTCGCCAAAAAAATATACTATTTGTGATTTCAAGATTTCATCGAAAGGATTTTCTTCCAATAATTCTGCTTTCACTTCCCGAATAGTTTCCAGCTTATAGTTATAGAATGCGGTGTAAACTTCCATACGTCGGGCGTCTATCAGCGGACAATACAGTGCATTTTCTGAGGGCAGTTGTTTTACAGCAGCATTTGCCAAAGCCAGTGTTGTATCAATTGCAATCAATGGAACTTCGGCGGCATAACAAATTCCTTTTGCCGTTGAAACTCCAATTCGCAAACCAGTATATGAACCCGGGCCTTTGCTCACAACCACTGCATCCAAATCCTGATATTTTATTCCGCTTTCGGTTATAATTTCTTGTATAAAAACGGAGAGTAATGCTGAGTGCGAATTTTGAATTGCATTTTCCTTGCAGAGAATAATTTCCTTATCTCGCGAAAGCGCAACAGAACATTCCAAAGCAGAAGTTTCGATAAAGAGTAGTTGTGGCATAATGAAATCAATATTTTGCAAAAATAAAAAAAGCAAAGCGGAATTGCTTTGCTTTTCTTCTTATATCGGCTTATTCTTTGTCTTTATAGATTTCGGTTTTGCTTACGACTTTGATTTTCTGACGGTTTTTCAATGTTTTTGAAACTGCGGTGTAAGGCCCGCTTACAATCTGTTCGCCATCTTTTAAACCTTCTTTAATTTCGATATAGTTATTATCCTGAATTCCGGTTTTTACTTTGCGCATAACCGCTATATTCTTTTCAATTACGAAAACATATTCTTCAAATTTTTCTTTTTTCGCTTTCGCATTTTCTTTTTTATCTGCATCCTCGTTTACCGGGCGGTCAGGATCTTCCATCTCTTTCTTTTGTGTTAAATTACTCACTTTACCAGATGTGTCTGAGCGGGTTGTTACAGCCTGAATAGGAACTGTAAGTACATCGGTTGCATTTTTGGTGAGAATTTCAACAGAGGCGGACATTCCCGGACGGAATGGTGAAATATGCGGAGTGGCAGGATTAATTAAATCCTGATATGATTCTTGTAATATGCGAACTTTTACATTGAAATTGGTCACCTGATCGCTGGTTTGCGTTAATGAGCTTTTGGGAGAGTTTGCAATTTCGGTGACAACCCCTTTAAATTTACGATTCGTGTAAGCATCAACTTCTACAATAGCCGTATCGTTGAGCGAAAGGCGGATGATATCGTTCTCGTTTACATCTACGTTTACTTCCATGTTATTTAGGTTTGCGATACGCATAATTTCGGTACCGCTCGAAAACTGTGAGGCACCAGTAACACGTTCTCCCTTTTCAACACTAAGCTTGGATATGGTGCCATCTGCGGGAGCCCGCAAAGTGGTACGAGTCAGGTTTTCCTTTGCCTGACGCAAAGATTGTTCAGAGCTTTGTACTGAAAACGAAGCTGCAAGAACGCCTTGGTCAGAAGCATCTACCTGAGCTTTGGCTACTTCATAGCTTGCTTTGGCAGCATCGAACTCCGAAGCTGAAATTGCATTTTGCTGAAAGAGTTTTTGATTGCGCTCAAAACTGGTTTTTGCATTGCTAAACTGTGCCTTGGCTTGAGCCAGAGCTGCTTTTGCATTGGCAAGATTGGCTTTTTGACCATTCAACGCAGCAATGCTTTGCTCAAATGATGATTTGTAGATTTCAGGATCAATTTCAGCAAGTAAATCGCCGGCTTTTACCCGGTCTCCCTCTTTTACGTAAATCTTTACAACTTCACCTGAAATGTAGGGACTGATTTTAATTTCAACTTCCGGTTGTATTTTGCCGCTGGCAGTCACACTTTCAATAATGTCACGGGCTTTTACTTTTTCAGCAGTAACTTTTAATTCGTCGTTGCTTCCCATTACACCTTGCTTGCGTAGAACAACCAACAAAATGATAACAAGAACAATTCCTCCGACGATAAACCAAATTTTTTTCTTTGATTTCATACTTATATGATTGATTGAGTTTTGTATTTGTGTTTTACTTAATAACCAGAGTGTTTCCGGCATAAAAGTCAAGAATCATTTTCTTGAAAATAAAATTGTATTTTGATTTAAGTGATTCCGATTCTGCTTTAAACAGATTGTTTTTTGCAGTATTGTACTCGATACTATTGGTTACACCAACCAAAAATTTTTGTTCGGTGTATGTAAATGATTCTTTAAAAGCAAGCGTCGATTTTTGAGCAGCAACATAACTTTTCATTGCTCCCTGAGCATCAGCATAAGCCTGTTCAATCTTTTTACGAAGCTGGTTTTTATTTGTTTCGAGTGAATATTCGGCATTCAACGCATTTAGTTTTGCCCGCTTTACACTTGAAGAAGCCTGATATCCGTTAAAAATAGGAATATTCAGATTAAAGGTTAGCGATTTGCTCAGGTTTCGGTCCAATTGGTCTTTGAACGAAAGAGTTTCAAACTCCGTTGCATAGTTTTTTTGCATAATTACCTGATTGGTCCCCTGAACATAGTAGCTGGTAGGTGTTTCGGAGATCAGAGTAGGCCCTGATTTTAGCTTCGAATAATCTTTATAATCGGCAATATAGTTTGTGCCATAGTAAAAACTCATCGATAATGAAGGAAGCCTCATTCCGCGTGCAATAGAAACTCCGATTGAATTGCTTTTTAAACGAAATTCAGCGCTTTTGATATCCGGTTGTGTTTCCAGGGCTTTGGCGTAAACAGTAATTGGATCAGGAAGAATAGGATTCTCTTCCAGTTTTAAGTCAGGAATTACGATTTCAAATCCTACGGTTGATTTCAGATCGAGCAATTGCGCCAAGTCCAGATACGAAAGTTCTAACTGGTTTTGAGCAGCAATAACATTTGCTTCTTCAGAAGCTTCCTGAGCCTGAATTTCGTAAAGCGAACCTTTGGGTAATGTTCCTGCATCCACAAGTTTTCGGGTTCGTTCAACCTGAAGTTTGATAATGTCCGATTGACGTTCGGCAGCAGCCAGCAATTCCCGGTTAAAAAGAATCTGAAGGTAATATTGTGCTACTGCCAGCGCAATATCGTTTTTAGAACGCTCCAGATCCATTTGGCTGGCTTTGTAATCCATCTGACTTTGTCGAACACTATTCACTTTTTGAAAACCATTGAACAGGCTCATACTGCTATTTAAAGCAAAACTGTTCGAACGGGTTTGCTGATCGGTAAAAGAGTTGCTGGTTGGGTCAACATTTCTTCCCCATGAATAATTTTGGGAAGCTCCTGCATTTACTGTAGGAAGCACCGATAACTTACTTTGTGTAAGATTTTCCCTGTTTACTTCAGCAGTAACTGCTGATTGTCGTATTTGTAAATTGTTTTCACGGGCATAAAGAATACACTCTTCTAATGTCCATTTTTTTTGACTGTATGTCATTTGGCTGATTATCAGTATTCCAAATAACATCAGGACTGATTTTCTCATAGATTTCATTCGTACTTGTTTCCAGTGGGTTATAAAACGGGTAAATCTATTATCTATTTTTCAAAAGTATAGTATTAATGCTAATTACCGTAGAGTTTTTTTTATTTTAACCCTGCTTTTTCGATGAATAGATTACTTTTGCGGTTTACCAACCCATTTTTGAGGATTTATTAATATGAACAGACGTATGAAAAAGTTGTTTTACTGTTTCGGTTTTGTGATTGGATTATTTGCGGGTTTGTCAATGAATGAAGCCTTAGCTCAAAATACATTTCTCAGCGATACATTGGATGCCGTTCATTATGATGTTTATCTGGATGTAAATCATCAGCTTCAAAATCAACTAAGCGGGCATACGGTGGCTCATCTTACACCCAAAGTTTCAAGTGTAAACAAAGTTAAGCTTCAGTTGCTTAATTTTACGGTTGATTCAATTTTTCAGGAATCAACAAAAATTTCTTCATGGAACTACAACAATGATATATTGGAAATTCCTTTATCTGTTTCGCAAAATCAAACAGATACCTTCGCAATAACTGTATATTATCATGGATCACCAACTATTGAACCTTACGGTTGGGGGGGATTTCATATTTCTAATGCAGTTTCATACAACTTGGGTGTAGCATTTGATGCAAACCCCCACAATTATGGCCGGGCATGGTTTCCCTGTATTGATGATTTTATCGACAAAGCATCTTATGACTTTTATATCACGGCGGCTCCCGGGAATAATGCTGTTTGTAACGGAAGTTTACTTCAAACAACTACAAATAATGATAATAGTAAAACATTTCATTGGCGCTTGAATGAAATAATTCCAGGGTATCTGGTTTCTGTTGCAGTATCCAATTATGCAGCAGTTGAAGGAGTTTATCATGGAATGAATGGTACTATTCCAACATACATTTATGCAAATCCGTCTGATACTGCCAATGCTCGTGCTTCATTTATTCATTTGAATAACATGATGCAAATTTTTGAAAACAAATGGGGATCATATCGATGGAACAGGGTAGGATATGTTTCTACACCACTGGGGGCAATGGAGCATCCTACCAATATTTGCTACCCAACAGGATGTATTGATGGTACACTTAATTACGAAACACTTGCAGCTCATGAGCTTTCGCATCATTGGTTTGGCGACTTAATTACCTGTGCTTCGGCTGAAGATATGTGGATTAATGAAGGTTGGGCTACCTACTCCGAAGCTTTGTTTATGGAAGGAATGTACGGAAATGAAGCTGCAAAAGCTTACCGAAGAGATAAAATGCGTAAAGTGCTTCAGTTTGCACATTATAAAGATGCGGGCTATCGTGCATTATATGGTATTCCAAATCAATATACTTACGGAGAAACTGTTTATCAGAAAGGAGCATTGGTAGCACAATCATTAAGAAGTTACCTGGGCGATACCGTATTCTTTAATGCGATTAAGCAGATAATGGATGACTATGCATTCAGGTCTGTGTCATCATCACAAATGCGGGATTATCTGTCTGCAAAAACCGGAGTTAATCTGAATGACTTTTATCAGTTTCATGTTTTTCAACCCGGATTTACACATTTTGCAGTCGATTCATTTAAAGTATTGTCAACATCAGGGGCCTTCCAAACTCAGGTTTGGGTTCGTCAACGTTTGAATAATGCACCTTCGGTGGCTCAAAATAACCGGTTAGAAATTAGTTTTATGGGACAAAACTGGCAGATTTGTAAAGACACGATTCATTTTGATGGTCAAACCGGAAATAAAATCTTTACAATACCATTTTCTCCTGTGTTGGCCATGATAGATATGGAGGAATGTTTTTCGGATGCTACGACTGATTGCTACCGAACTTTAAAAAATACGGGTATAGTCGAGTTCCCTGAAACTTTTTTTAGTGCAGACGTTCTTGCTGTTTCTGATTCTGCATTTATGCGTGTAACACATAACTGGGTAAAACCGGATGATCTGAAACAGGTCTCAACGATAATTTATCGCCTGTCACCTAATCGTTTCTGGACAGTTGAAGGTGTTTTGCCTGCCGGTTTTCAGTCGAAAGGAAAATTTACGTATACCAAGCAAAACAACCAAACCAATGGGTTGCTCGATAATAAATTACTTCCCGCATTTAGTTCTGCTGACTCGTTGGTGTTACTCTATCGCCAGAATTGTGCTGACGACTGGAAAATCACTCCTTTTACAAAACAAGGAGACCCTTTTAGCGGATATTTAATAGCGAATGAATTAAAACAGGGAGAATATACCCTTGGTATTGGTAACCCAAATCAATCTGGGATAGAGAAAACTGAAGAGAAGGTGATGAAGATTTCTCCAAATCCCGCAAAAGAAGGTTTTTATTTCGAAATGAATAATAACGAGGATTGTATTTTGATAATTTCCGATTTGAAAGGCAAGATTATTGAACGTATGGAAATCCGAAAAACAGTCGCCTCATTTTACTGGAGAGCGGAAACTCTCTCGAAAGGAATCTATCAGGCGATCATTATAAATAAACAAAATATACCAATTGATAGTCAGAAATTGATTAAGGAATAAAAAATACTTATAGTTATAAACTGTTGGAAAACAGCTTATTTTATTTTTAATAATGTGCTGTGATGTTAAATAGATGTAAACTATGGAAACTTTTTTCATCAAAAACGTTTCCATATTGAAAATGTTTATACTTTTGCAGCATGGAAGAAAAAGAAAAGTATATACTTGAGCAAGCGAAGATACTTTTTTACCGGTATGGTGTAAAAAGTGTTTCGATGGATGACTTGGCACGACATGCCGGAGTCAGTAAAAAAACCTTGTATGAGTATTTTTGCGACAAAACTGATATCATCAAGCGGGTTCTTGAAATGCATTGTCAGATTCAGCAAGATAAAATACGCTCCATAGGTTGTAGCCACCTCAATTCAATTGATGTTTTAATTGCAGTTACTGAATTTATTGTTGCTGAAATTAAAGACACAAACCCAGCGTTTATTTACGATTTGAATAAGTACTATCCTGAAATAATGCGCACATTTGTTGAAAGCAAGAATAAATTTGTACATGATTGCATAATACAAAATTTGCATTGCGGTATTAAAGAAGGATTGTACCGAACCGATATGAATCAGGATATCATTGCACTGATTTACACTTCGCGAATGAATACCCTTGCCCAGGATGAAGTGATGAAATTTCAGGACTTTTCCTATGCAGATGTAATAAAAGAACTTATGCTTTATCACATAAGAGGGATTTCAAGTGCAAAAGGCATAAAATACTACGAAGAGAAAATTAAAAATGAAACACCCCTTAAATCTTAAACCGATATGAAACACACTCGCAAAGCTATTACGCTTACGATGCTGGTAATCCTTTTGTTTTTTCAAAACCAATTAAATGCGCAGAAAAATCAATCTGGTGCTTTTTCATTAAAAGAAGCTCAGGAATTTGCTGTAAAGAACAGCTATTCTACTCAGAACAGTACCTATGATATAGATGCTGCCAAGAAAAAAATATGGGAAACTACAGCAATTGGATTGCCTCAGATAAGTGGAAACATTCAGTACCAAAACATGCTCGATATTCCTACAACATTATTGCCCGATTTTATCAGTCCGTCAATTTATGAAGTATTGATAAAAGAAGGAGTGAGAGATGCAAACGGAAATCCGATTACGATGCCTCAGGGTGGTAGTCAATTGTTTCCTGCAAAATTTGGGACTCAACATAATACAACCTGGGGGATTTCGGCGTCTCAATTGATATTTAACGGATCTTATATTGTTGGACTTCAGGCGTCGAGAGTATTTCTTGAACTGTCGAAAAACAAGCTGGAAAAATCGGAAAACGATATTCGTGAATCGGTAACTCAAAGTTATTGTCTGGTTCTCGTGTTACAGGAAAGCCAGCAAATATTAGATTCTACATTGAAAAATATCAATCGCTTACTCTATGAATCAAAAGAAACATTAAAACAAGGATTGGTTGAAGAGATTAGTGTTGACCAGATTCAGTTGAATGTATCCAATATTTCAAATATGGTAAGTTCACTCAAACGTCAGCGTGATGCAGCTGAAAAACTTCTGAAATTTCAAATGGGAATAGATGTAGATGCTCCTATTGTCCTGAAAGACAATCTGGAAAACATCCTGAATCAATCAAAACCGGAATCGGTTTTGGGTACAAAATTTGACCTTACCCGAAATGCAGAATTCAAGTTGATGAAAACTCAGGAAGAGCTTTCAAAACTCAATCTGAAAAATGCTCAGGCGTCATTTCTCCCTACGGTTTCTGCCTTTTTTAGCTATCAGAAAAAAGCAATGGGCGATAACTTTGATGTATTTAAATCGAGCACAAGCTGGTACCCGACTACTGTTGTGGGATTGAATGTAGATATTCCGATTTTTTCATCAGGATCAAGGATTTCAAAAGTTAAACAAGCCAAAATTGCCTATTTACAAACCCAGGTTTCGCGTAAACAGGTTGAACAAGGATTATTAATGCAGGAATTTCAGGCTCGTAATGAGTACAATAATACATTGGAAACTTATTATAAGGAAAAAGATAATCTGGCATTGGCAACAAAAATTTACAATATCACAACTGTTAAATACACCGAAGGGGTTGCCAGCAGCATGGAGTTAACCAATGCTCAAAATCAATTTCTCTCAACGGAACAGAGTTATTATAGTGCAATCAATTCATTGATCGCAGCAAAAAGTAAACTCGACAAAATTTTAAATATAAAATAATGTATAATCCAGATAATAAATATACTATGAAAAGAAATTTGTTTCTCATCGCTATTCTTCTGTTTGCATTTGCCTGCAAAAATGGAGAAACCGATAAAAAGGCCAAACTCGAAAAATTAATTAAGCAACGAGATGAACTCACGCAGGAAATCAATAAACTGAAGCTCGAAGTAGGAAGTGACTCTTCTCACAAAAAAATGTTTTTTGTTTCTGTAAGTGATGTTCAGCTTACCGAGTTTAATCACTACATCGAAGTTCAGGGTAAAGTGGACGGTGATCAGAATATTGCGGTTCCTCCAAAGCAACCAGGAGTAGTAACTGCTGTTTATGTAAAAGAAGGAGATGCTGTTCGTAAAGGTCAGATTTTAGCAGAACTGGACAATCAGGTGTTTAAGCAAAGTATTGCCGAACTTCAAAATCAACTTGATTTTGCAAACAATCTTTATCTGAAACAAAAAAATCTTTGGGATAAAAAGATTGGTTCTGAAGTACAATACCTCACTGCGAAGAATAACAAAGAATCTTTGGAAAAGAAAATGCAAACCATGAAAGATCAGCTTGATCAAACCCGCATAATTGCACCGATTAATGGTACAATAGAAGAGGTAAACCTGAAAGAAGGAGAAATGGCTGCTGCCGGATTCCCTGCATTCAGAGTTGTAAATTTTTCAAGCATTAAAGTGAAAGCAGAAGTTGCTGAATCGTATGGTCTTCGTGTTAAAAAAGGGGATAAAGTGTATGTTAAATTCCCTGATTTAGATAAAGATATCGAATCTCCTGTAACGTTTGCAAGTCGCTTTATCAATCCAACCAACCGTACTTTTACAATAGAAACAAAGCTTAGTGGTGGAAGTGTAAACTATCGTGCAAATATGATCGCTCAGGTAAAATTGAACGATTATAAAAAGAAAAACGTAGTTGTAATTCCGGTAAATGCTGTTGATCAAAACAATGGAAAGAGTTTTGTGTATATAGCAACTGATGGTAAAGCCAAGAAAGTGGAAATTCAATCCGGACAATCTTATAATGGTAACCTGGAAGTCATTTCTGGGATTAAGGCTGGAGATAAGCTGATTGTGAATGGATTTCAGGGGATAGAAGACGGCGATTCAATTAAATTTTAATCATCAACTCAGTAATCATTAAATTAAGATAGAGTTTATGAAGCTTCATAAGAAAAAAGAATTTTTTGGAACCAGTTGGGCGATCGATAATAAGACCAGTATTTATGTATTGATTTTTATTATTTCGGCTTTTGGGATGATTAATTATTATACCATTCCCAAAGAGCAATTTCCCGAATTGGTGATTCCAACCATGATTGTAAGTACTGTGTATCCGGGAAGTTCTCCGGTTGACATGGAAAACCTAGTAACCCGCCCTATTGAGAAAAATCTGAAATCGATTAATGGTGTAAAGAAAGTTACCAGTAATTCTATTCAGGATTTTTCAATTATCATCATCGAATTCAATACGAATGTAAAGGTTGAGGATGCCAAGCAGAAAGTAAAAGATGCGGTTGATAAGTCGAAGTCGGACCTGCCAAACGATTTACCGAAAGATCCTTCTGTCATGGATGTCGATTTCTCGGAAATTCCGATTATGAATATCAACCTTTCGGGCGATTATGATTTAAGTAAGCTGAAACGATATGCAGAAGATCTTCAGGATGAAATAGAGTCACTCAAAGAAATTACCCGTGTTGACATTATTGGTGCACTTGACCGCGAAATTCAGATCAACGTGGATATGTATAAGATGCAAGCTGCGGGAGCTACTTTCTCTGATATTGAACGCGCAATATCAAGTGAAAACCATACTATTTCCGGAGGTTCTGTTGATTTACAGGGAATGCGACGTACGATCCGTATTACCGGTGAATTTAAAGATATGGAAACGATCCGTAATATTGTACTGACAGCATCGAGCGGTGCATTGGTTTCGTTAAAAGATATTGCTGAAATAAAAGATGACTATAAAGAACGTGAAAGCTATGCACGCCTCGGCGGACAGAATGTTATCACGCTTAATGTTATCAAAAAAAGTGGTGAAAATCTTTTGGATGCTTCTGATCAGATAAAAGCAATTATCGAAAAAATGAAGGAGAGCAAACTTCCTTCAAAACTTAACATCACCCTTACGGGCGATATGTCACGTTATACGAAAACAACGTTGTTTGATCTTAATAACACAATCATCATCGGTTTCCTTTTGGTGACAATTGTTTTGATGTTCTTTATGGGATTAACCAACGCGATATTTGTTGGATTATCTGTTCCGCTTTCCATGGCACTGGCATACATTGTTTTGCCTGGAATCGACTTTACGATGAATATGCTGGTAATGTTTTCTTTCATTTTTGCATTGGGAATTGTTGTGGATGATGCAATTGTAGTTATTGAAAACACTCATCGTATTTTTATGAAGGGAAAAGGGAAGCTATCGATTGTTCAGGCAGCAAAAGAAGCTGCCGGAGAGGTATTTGCTCCGATTTTGTCAGGAACATTAACAACATTGGCTCCATTCTTCCCGTTAGCATTCTGGCCGGGTGTTGTTGGTAAATTTATGTTCTTTATCCCGGTAACGCTAATCCTTACGTTATTTGCCTCCTTGATTGTTGCATATATCTTCAATCCGATTTTTGCAGTAGATTTTATGAAACATGATGATGATGAATCACATAGACCTACTAAAAAAAGACTCTTTGTGATTGGAGGAATGTTTGTCGGAATAGGTCTTCTGCTTCACTTGCTTGGATTACGCTTTATTGCAAACCTGGCAATTTTTATCGGGGTATCTTACGTATTGCATAATTTATATTTTGTAAATGTGCTTCATAAATTTCAGCATAATTATATTCCTCGTATGATGAATGCTTACGAAAGAGTATTACGCTATGTATTGAAAGGTCGTCGTCCTTACGCATTATTGTCGGGGCTGGTTGTTCTTTTCTTCGTAACCCTTATTATTGCCGGAATTGCAAAGCCAAAGGTTGTATTCTTCCCCGAGAATCAGCCTAACTACATCAATGCATTTATAAAACTTCCGGTTGGTACAGATGTAAAAGCTACAGATTCTGTCGCTCGTATTGTAGAAAACCGTATCAGTAAACTGGTTGAAAAAGATAAAGAAATGATAGAGTCTATCGTAACGAATGTTGCCGTAGGTGCATCAGAGGAGATGTTTGGAAACAAATCCACCTCGTCGCATTTAGCAAAAGTTACGGTAAATTTTGTTGAATTTTCAAAACGACACGGAAAATCGACCACCGACATATTGAACCTGATTCGTGATAATCTGAAAGGAATTCCTGCTGCTGAAATTACCGTGGAAAAGAATCAAAACGGACCTCCTACGGGAAAACCAATCAATATTGAAATCAGTGGAGAAAATATTGAAGAGTTAGTCGCTTCGGCTGATAAACTTAAAAAATATATCGGATCCTTGGGTATTGGCGGTATCGAAGAGTTGAAATCTGATTTTGATTTAACCAAACCTGAAATAGTGATAGATATTGATCGTACACGTGCTAATTACGAAGGGTTGTCAACCGGACAAATTGGGATGGAAATTCGTACAGCAATCTTTGGAAAGGAAGCTTCCAAATATCGGGATGGAGAAGATCAGTTTCCGATTCAGATTCGCTATGCCGCTGACCAACGTGATAATGTAGATCAGGTTTTGAATCACATCATAACTTATCGCGATATGAATACGGGTCGTTTGCGTCATATCCCTATTTCGGCAGTTGCAAAAATTAAATATGGAAACTCCTACGGTGGTATAAATCGTAAAAATCTGAAGCGTGTAATTACCGTTTCATCCAACGTTCTGTCGGGTTATACCGCAAATGAAATCATTCCCAAAATCAAACAGGCATTGCCAAATTTCCAAAAACCGGACGATATCAATATCGCAATTACCGGAGAACAGGAAGATCAGAAAGAATCTGGTGCATTTTTAAGTAAGGCTATGTTGCTTGCTCTGTTCCTTATTCTGTTTATCCTGATTACGCAGTTTAATTCGATAAGCAAACCATTAATCATTTTAAGTGAGGTGTTCTTTAGTTTGATTGGCGTATTGCTTGGCTTCATTGTCTTTGATATGAGTTTCTCCGTAATCATGTCTGGAATGGGCTTGGTAGCACTTGCGGGTATTGTGGTTCGTAACGGTATCCTGCTGGTTGAATTCACGGATGTACTGAAAGAGCAGGGTTATAAAACCCGCGAAGCAATTATTCAGGCGGGCAAAACCCGTATAACTCCGGTTATTCTTACTGCAACAGCAACGATCCTCGGTTTAATTCCGTTGGCAATTGGGTTGAATATCGACTTTATCTCGCTCTTTGCAAATCTGAACCCTCATATTCACTTTGGTGGTGACAATGTCGCATTCTTTGGAGCATTGTCATGGACTATCATCTTTGGATTGTCGTTTGCAACCTTCCTGACGTTGGTCTTTGTTCCTGCAATGTATTTGATTGCCTATGCAATGAAAGCTCGTCTGGCACATTCAAAATATTTACGTAAATTTAATAGAAGGGGATAATATGTTGTAATCCCGGCAATTGAATTGCCTTTATAAAAAGGCCTCGCAAGATTGAATGACTTAATGGTGTGTGATTATGCTAAGTTGTTCATGAATTGCGGGGCCTTTTTATTTAAAATGTTTATGATTTCGGAGAAACAGAATTATCGGGTATTTCAAGAACCTAAATGCTTTGTTGTACATTTGCAAATTATACTATGCGGGTATTATCCTAAAACCATTTCGGGCACTAATGCCGAGGAATAGAAATGTTAAGGTCAGTTGAACTTGCAAAGATTGGACTGTTCTATTTCTTCAATCGGTATTATGGCGGAAATAAATGTATCCGGTACCCAATTTATAAAAAATTGTTAGCTTAGCACATGCGAACAGAATCAGATTTTTTAGGAACAGTAACTTTACCCGATGATGCTTTGTATGGAATACATGCATTCCGTGCAAAGGAGAATTTTCCCGATATTACACCCTTTCATTTGGAGTGGTTTCAAGCGGTTGCATGGGTAAAGCTGGCTATTTATCAGGCATCTGCCGACTTTTTCAAAGCAGTCGAAAAGCAAGCTCCTGAGAAAGTTATCAAACTCAATGCAATTTCATCTGAAGTTCTTGAGGCTTTGGAACAGGTTGCTTTTGAAGCAGCTCAAGGAACCTTTTTTGAGCATTTTATTGTTCCGGCAGTCCAGGGAGGGGCAGGTACCAGCATCAATATGAATATGAATGAGATACTGGCAAATGCAGCGCTTGTTAAACTTGGACATAAACCCGGGGAATATCATCGGATCGACCCGATTGAAGCCGCCAATATTTTTCAGTCAACCAATGATGTAATTCCAACTTCGTTGAAGCTGGCCTCCATGTTTTTGTTTGAAAAGCTTGAAGCCACTATTAATGATGTAAGAATCGAAACGGAACGTCTGGAACAAACTTACCGGAATGCTCTGCGTATTGGCTATACACAGATGCAGGAAGCGGTTCCTTCGTCATGGGGAAAGTTGTTTAGTGCATATAGTGATGCTCTTTCACGTGACTGGTGGCGTGTTTCTAAATGTTTTGAACGCATCAAGGTTGTGAATCTGGGAGGAAGTGCGATTGGAACAGGGATTGCTGTACCGCGTTTCGTAATAATGGAAGCAACACAGCGATTACAAAAACTTACCGGAATGCCGGTAACTCGTGGCGAAAATCTTATGGACGCAACCAGTAATCTTGACTCTTTTGTCGAAATTCATGCAATTCTGAAATCTCATGCCGTAAATCTTGAAAAAATGGTTTCCGATTTACGTTTGCTGGCTTCGGATATTGCGGCACGACATGAATTGCAGATCCCTCAAAAGCAGGTTGGAAGCTCTATTATGCCTGCAAAAGTAAATCCTGTAATTCCTGAATTTGTGATTAGTGTTGCTCATCAGGTATATGCGAATGATCAGTTGATTACATCGCTTTCGGCACAAGGGTGTCTCGAACTAAATGCCTATCTTCCGGTTATAGGGCATGCACTATTGCAAAGTTTAAAATTGTTAATTGCTGCAGATGATACTCTGCAAAAAAACCTTTTGCAACAATTGATTGTTCATGTAGAGAAAGCAGAAAAACAGCTTTATCTCAGTCCGGCAATCACAACAGCTTTAACACCTTATGTAGGCTATAATCGTGCTGCCGAACTGGCAAAATATATGAAACAACATCAACTTACTGTATTTGAGGCAAATCTTCAATTAAAAGTAATGGATGCTGCTGAAATAGAAACTTTGTTAAAACCCGAAAATTTATTAAAACTGGGTTATAGCATAAATGATTTGTAATGAGTAAAGGGAGAGAAAATAAACCACATATCGGTATATTTGGGCGAAGAAACCATGGGAAAAGTTCACTGATCAATGCCTTGTCGGGTCAGGAGATAGCCATTGTTTCGGATGTTTCCGGGACGACTACGGATCCTGTAAAAAAGTCAATGGAGATTCATGGGCTGGGTCCTGTAATTCTGGTTGATACTGCCGGTATTGATGATGAGGGAGAATTGGGTCAAAAGCGTGTTGCAAAAACTCGTGAAACGCTCAAGATAATTGACGCAGCGATATTGGTAATCATTCAAAATCAGTTTGATTCTTTTGAGGAAAAACTGATTGCGGACTTCAGAGAGTACGATATCCCTTTTTTTATCCTTCAAAATAAATCTGATCTTCAAACTCTTGATACTGGATTTGCAAAGCAGCTGGAAAAGCGATATGATGTAAAAGTGTTGTCGTTCAGTTCAGTAGTAAACTCCAATCTAATACCATTGATTCTTGAGTTAAAGCGTATTATTCCAGAAACAGCATACAAATCAAAATCATTGATTGGCGATTTAATTTCGTATGGGGATACGGTTTTGTTGATTACTCCTATTGACATTGAGGCTCCTGAAGGACGGTTGATCCTGCCTCAGATTCAGGTGATTCGGGATGTGCTGGATAATGATGGGATGTGTGTGGTGTGTAAAGAACGAGAAGTGGATGCTTATATTCGTAAAATGTCGCCTAAGCCAGCTCTGGTGGTTACCGACAGCCAGATATTTCTGAAGGCAGACGCCGCCGTTCCACGCGATATTCCATTGACGAGTTTTAGCATTATCCTGGCCCGGCAAAAAGGAGATTTCTCGAATTATCTGAAAGGAACACCGCATCTTGCAAACCTGAAAGACGGAGACCGGGTACTTATCCTGGAATCATGTACTCACCATGTTTCCTGCGACGATATCGGACGAACCAAAATTCCGCGCTGGCTTACCAATTATGCCGGAAAAAATCTGGAATACGACGTTGTTTCAGGCCTGAACGCTCTTTCACGTGATATTCGCGAGTATGCGATGGTGATTCAATGTGGAGGTTGTGTACTTACCCGAAAACAAGTGATTAACCGTTTAAAACCTGCTGTTGATGCCGGAATTCCGGTTACAAATTATGGCATGGCTATAGCCTGGGTTCATGGAATTTACCATCGTGCAATTGAGCCTTTTGTGAAATTAAATGATTCGGGAATCGATTATCTATAAAACAGTAAAACAATGAACCCTGTAGAAGCAATACTTCAAAAGGATGAATTTAGTCGCGATGACTTGATAATACTTCTCTCTTCAGGTATAGAAGAACGAAATCTTATTTACAGCAAAGCTGCTGAAATCAAACAGAAATATGTCGGAAATAAGGTATATTTCAGAGGATTGGTTGAGTTTTCGAACATTTGTAACAAGAACTGTTACTATTGTGGAATTCGTGCCAAAAACCAGAATGTGGAGCGCTATATGGTTGAAGAAGAAGAAGTGATTAATGCTGCCCGTTATGCTTATGAGAGTGGTTATGCATCCATGGTGCTCCAGTCGGGTGAGCGAAACGACCGCAGGTTTGTGGAAATGATTTCTTCTTTACTTGATAAAATCAATAAGGTAACCGAAAACAAAATGGGGATAACCCTTTCGTTGGGTGAACAAACCGAAGAAACCTACCGCAAATGGATGGAGTTAGGGGCTCGGCGGTATTTGCTTCGTATTGAATCGTCAAACCGCGATTTGTATCATAAAATACATCCGGTAGATGCAACTCATGATTATGATAGCCGGTTAAATTGTTTGAAAACCCTTAAAAAATTGGGATATCAGGTAGGAACAGGTGTGATGATAGGTTTGCCATTTCAAACTGTTGAAAATCTGGCAGATGATTTGTTGTTCTTCAAAGAATTTGATATTGATATGTGCGGAATGGGTCCGTATATCGAACACGAAGACACTCCTTTATGGGAATATCGTGACCAACTTTTGCCCAAAGAAGAACGGTTCAATCTTTCGTTGAAAATGGTCGCTTTGCTTCGCATCATGATGAAAGATATCAATATTGCGGCCACTACCGCTATGCAAACGCTCGATAAAATGGGTCGCGAAAAAGCGATTAAGGTTGGTGCAAACATCATTATGCCCAATTTAACTCCCGTAAAATACAGAGAAAGCTATCTTCTTTACGAGGATAAACCTTGCATTGATGAAGAAGCCAGCGAATGTAAAAATTGTCTGGAGGCTCGTATCCATATAGCCGGTGCCGAGATTGGCTATAACGAGTGGGGCGATTCTATTCATTATAAAAATAAAAATCAAGCTGATGAAAAAACAGAAGAATCCGGTTCAAATGAATCCATTTAAGCGAGTTGTCTGAAGAATTCATCCGGAACCAGGCATAGTTTACTTCAGGGTAAAATCAAGCATTAACATTGTTCTTTAGCAATAAATAGTTTGGATATATAAATTTTGAGTGTAAGATGTGGACTTTAAATATAGTTGAAATAGTTAGCGCGTTTGTAGTGCTTTTTGCAATCATTGATATTTTGGGAGCGATTCCAATATTTCTCAGTTTGAAAAGCCAGGGAAAAGAGATTAATGCCGGAAAAGCAAGTTTGATTTCATTTGCAATGTTTGCGGTGTTCTTTTTTGCAGGTGATCGATTGCTTAATCTGTTTAATGTTGATGTGGCGTCGTTTGCAGTTGCAGGTTCGTTTGTGATTTTTATTCTGGCATTGGAGATGATTCTGGGTATTGAGATTATTAAAACCGAAAGTATGGATTCCGGGGCAACTTTAGTTCCTGTAGCATTTCCCCTTATTGCCGGACCGGGGGCACTAACCACATTGTTGTCGCTTAGGGCTGAATATAGTTTGGTAAATATTATGATCGGGCTGATTGCTAACCTGTTTTTTGTGTACCTGGTTCTTCGTTTTGTTGACCGGATTGAAAAAATGATCGGCGGAAGCGGAATTTTTATCCTGCGGAAATTTTTCGGGGTAATATTATTAGCAATTGCCGTAAAATTATTTGCAACAAATCTTACGATAATGATTTCTAAGTGAAAAGTGAAGCGTGAAATGTGAAACGTGAAGGAGAGCCCCAAAAGTGGTCGAAGTGTCTCGTCCGGAAATTGGTTTACTTTTTTTGTAAACCTATTTCAGGACGAGACATACAACAACATCAGGCCTCATGCCAGTTGTGATTATCTTGTCCCGGTCGAGGCTCATAAACAAATTGGTGAATTGAGAAAAAGATGGTACAAAAAGAGCAAAAGAACAGAAACAAAAATGGAAGAAGAACATTAAAAAGATACTGATGTACATGCTTTTGAAAATGCAAAGGTAACCTGACCCCGGAATTTTTGCAAGGACAAGCCCTTCGGGTTTTGCCCAAAATCTCTACCCTTTGGGTAGTATTTTGAGCAAAATCCTTGCAAAAACCCGGTTGTCAGCTTTTTCAGTGCATAACAAAATCATGTGCCGAAGTTCCAGCGATTATGGACAGACCTGTATGACGGATCAGGAAATAGAGAAAGATGAAAGCACAAAACAGGGATAAAAATCCATGAGAAGTAAAAAACAGCGAGTCCAGAAATCCGTGATAAAGGAACAGGAGAAAGAAATATCAAAGGAGAAAAAACAGGAATATTAAAATCAGGTGAAATACAAATCAAGAATAAATCCTATGTTTGTATCCACTTCAACGAACAAGTAAAAATCCTGTCAAGCTATTTTAGGGAAAGTCAACAGAACACCCCCGAACAAGATTTTGTTGGCGAAAAGAAAAAAGAGAAAGAAGATTTGCAAATAGGCAGATATGCAGATAATCAGGTAGAAATAACCGAAAATAAATTTGCATATAAGCAAGATTCCAATCCGACCGATTTAGGGTTATCCTCTGTATTCTCAATTCTGCCGTCAGCTTCAGATGTCAATCCGATGGATGAGCAATAGCTGCCGAAACCGAAGAAGAAAAAGAAAAGGGGAAGGAAAATTTAAAAAGGTTATCACTCCTTTGGATGTCATTTTCTTTTTTGTATCTTTGCAGATTAGGCGGGGTGTGCCTATATTATTGATTTTTATACAAGATAAGCGTAGATGAGTGCAAATTTTTTCTATGAGAAGTTAGGTTATGAGCAGTTAATAAAGTGCTCTAATATACCTGTTTCGAATCCTGAATATCAGGAACTTGGAGAGATTGGCGCTGATAAAGTTTACTTTTCAGGAGATTTTCCAGCTATTCTTTTTAAAGAGGTTTCGGCTTTTAATGCTGATGCATTGCAGCAAATTTCAGAAATACAGCATAAAGCATGGAATTATCGAAAAGTGATGTTTCTCTTTGTAGTCTCAGATACGGAAATTCGGATTTATAATTGTTACGAAAAACCAAAATACCTAAAGCCGGATGCTGATTTTAATTTAGAGCTAAAACCGTATGAGATTTTTGAGAGCAAAAAAACTGATAAGGCAAATTTAGAGATATTAGTTGAATTATTTTCTCGTGTAGGGGTTGATTGTGGCTTAATTTGGACTAGCACCTATGGCATTCGGGAGAAGGTTAATATTCAAAGGCGAATAGACCGATTTTTAGTTCAAAGCCTTGTAGATACGGCAGAGCTCTTAAATAAGGACATCAAAAACAAAGAAATAATTCATGGTTTATTGATGCGCTCTTTATTTATACTTTACCTTGAAGATAAAGGGGCTGCCCAAGAAGCAGGATTATATGAAAAGATTAAAAAGGGGGCTAAAAACTATTTTGACATTTTAGAAGATGCCGATGCAACCTATCGTTTATTTGCAGAATTGCATAAACATTTTAATGGAAATGTATTTCCAGTAATAGAAAATGAACAGCAAATTGTTACTGAAAAACATTTAAGAAAAATCAAGGCTTGTTTTACAGATGGGGATATTTCAGATAATCCCAAGTTATTTGAATGGAGAATTTTTAATTTCAACTTTATTCAGATAGAATTACTGAGTGAGGTGTATGAAAATTTTCTCGGAGAACTCATTGCCAAAAAAGAAAAAGGACAATTCTATACCCCATATCCATTGGTAGAATTAATCTTAAACGATAAACTACCCACCACAAAAAATGAAAAAGAATATAATGTCAAAATAATAGACCCTGCATGCGGTTCGGGTATTTTTTTGGTTGAAGGATATAGAAGACTTATCCGTAGGTGGAAAAATGCACATCCAAATAAGAACATTTCTTTTGCAGAACTGAAAGATATTTTGATAAATAACATCTTTGGGATTGAAATAGATTCATTAGCAATTAAAGTAACTGCATTCAGTCTTTATTTAGCATTAGTAGAGCAGTTAGACCCCAAGACACTATGGATTCAAAAAGAATATACCCTTCCTTACCTAATAAATAATCCACAAGATAATTCTATCAAAAATAAGCAAGGAAATAATTTGTGGTGTAATGATACTATTGGAGAAATAGATGTAGATAAATTTGTAAAGGCAGATTTAGTAATTGGTAATCCACCATTTGGAACAGAAGGGATTGATTTGCCCAT
The DNA here is from genome assembly GCA_963667975.1 of Bacteroidales bacterium. Classification (GTDB taxonomy): domain Bacteria; phylum Bacteroidota; class Bacteroidia; order Bacteroidales. Next base: position 92,180 of record OY764079.1, on the reverse strand, counting down.
TAAAAAATATTTGGATAGCCGTAAATATGCACAAGAAAAAGTTCTTGCATTTTTAGATAAAGCTGTCCAATTTACAAACGGCGATGGACAAATCGCTTTAATATTCAACACCAAAGTATTAACCAATACGAATAAGAAATATCAAAACTTTAGGAAATGGCTATTTAACGAAACCTATGTGGAAAAAATTTATAATCTATCTATTTTTCGTAAAGCCAAAAAGGATTTTGGAGGGCAATTATTCAATTCTGCGGTAGTCCCAATTAGTATTGTTTATTATAGGAAAAATAAACCTGAAAATATTTCAGAGATGATAGAATACTGTGCTCCTAAAACCTATGTAAAGTCAAATGTAATTGATGGATTAGTTATAGATAGTACAGATATAAAATTTCTTCCCCGACATGAATGTCAAAAACCTGATACAAAAATCTGGAAAATTGGCATGTGGGGGAATTTGCAGGATTTTGTTTTTATATCCTCCCTGATTAAAAAGAATAAAACACTCAGTCAATATTTTGCTACTGATACAGATGAAAAATGGGAGTTTGGAAGAGGCTTGAATTCAGACAGTGAGAAACCCGATTTTGTTCCAGAAAAAATACTACGAACCAGTGCAATAGATAGATATTTCACCAGTAAAGATTCCTCCTTAGATGATAATGAGAAGTATTACAGGCAAAATAATGAAAATTTATTTATTCCTCCATTTGTTATAATAAAGCAGGGACAACATCATCGAAAAATTGCTTCTTCGTTGATAGACTATAAATGCTATTGTACAACAGGAGCATTCATAATCAATGGAGAAAAACCATTGTTTATGAAAAAAGCAATGGTATCATATTTTAATTCAGATATAATACGTTATATACTATTTTTATCAAGTTCTTCCTGGGGAATTGAAAGGGAACAAATCTTTTTAAATGAATTATTAGAAGTTCCTAGTATTTTTAAAAAGAATATCAAAGAAAACAAAATAATTACACATTCTTTCGATGTGATTTTTAAAGAACTTTCTAATGATTTCCCAAATGAACAAACAATATCAAGTAATGAGGCTATTCTTCTTGATGAATTATTCAAATCGCTGAATATAAGCATTAAAGAGCAAATGTTAATTCGGGACACTTTGGATTTTAGCCTTGATTTATTTGAACAAGGAGAAAATTCAATTGGTTTTAGACGGACATTGGATGCAGAAAATAAGGCTTATGCAGATATGCTATGTAATGAACTGAATGATTTTTTGCAATATTCGCCATTGAAAGCTAATGCAACTGTTTACGATGTTCAATTGAATGACCCTCTTAACTTAGTTGTAATATCTTTTGAGAACAAGAGGGAGCCAGTTATTAGCAAAAGTATAACGGAGTTAGCTTCAGCGTTGAAAATGTTAGATAATTTTTCAATGCAAGAAAAAGGACAAAACATATATGTAAGAAAGCAATTTCGATACTATGATACAAATAAGATATACCTGATAAAACCCAATCAGAAAAGGTTTTGGACATGTTCACAAGCAGTGGATGATGCCCTATCGCTTACGATAGAAATTACAAATATGGGAGGCGACATATGAGTAGAGGGGTATTAGATGTGTCAATAGTAAATTCATTTAAACAAGGATTTGAATGGAAATGTATAAATCTAATGATAGATGCTTACACATATGTCAATTCAAGCAATAACATAAATATCGACTGTGAAGAAGAATATATATCGGCTGTTTTATTTGATTACATTGATAATTGCCAACAAGCTATTAATTGGAAAATTGATATAGCACCCGAATATCGCCTTTACAAGGACGACGTTCTTAAAAAGGTAAAATCAGCAAAAACTGCCCCAAGAATTGACTTTAGATTATGCGGTTGGAGTAATAATTCTAAACTTACTTATTTTGTAGAAGCAAAAAATTTGATTGAGATTGATTCATATAAGTCAAACCGAAAATCCAAAATTCAGGCAACCAAACTTCATATACGCTATATAGAAACAGGAATTGGCAATTATTTATCGGGGCAATATCCGTCTAATGGATGTTTGGTTGGATATATCCTTCAAGGGAAAACAGAAAATATAGTATCTATGCTAAATACATGTTTGTGTAATTTGAATAGAAAACCAGAAATTCTACAATTGCAATCTTTAGAACAAACAAACTTCAAACCTTATTACATTTCTTCTCATAACAATGTCGCGTCTATTAAACATTTAATGTTTGACTTTACTCATAATTAGCGGTAATACTCCATTTTACATCTGATAAACAAAGGTGCATTCCGGAAATAAAACGTCAACACCAAGCCCTACGGGTTTTTGAAGATTTCTTCCTTTTTCGTCCCTCAAAAGAGTAAATTTCCAAAAAGTGTTGCCTTATTTATTCCCTCCATGGGAGAGATGTTTAACAGATAAAAAAAAGGAGAAAAATATGTTTTGAGTTTGAAAGAAATTGTGTAGATTTGCATTGAATTATTGGAGGAAATGCAGCGTAAAACGCAGAAATACGCACAGTTGCCAAATCATTACCTCTGCCGCTGAAAAATCCTGCTTAAAGACTTCTATTCAACAATTTATCCCCCAAAGATAATTTTATAAAATAAACTGTTCTATTTCCCGTAAAATTGCATCTTCGAGTGTTCTTTCCGAATATGTGTCTTTTAAACCTGCAAAGTCCAAAAAGTAAGGATCTTTGAAAACTAAATCTGGAGTTAATTTGTCAGTTTCTTTTAAGGCTTTCAGTTCTTCTCTTATTAAATCATCCGGTTTTTTGCTCAATGCAGTACGTTCAAAAAGCATACTGTCTATTTTCTTCCGAAGTGTTTGAACACTCCATCTTTCAATACGGCACATTTGAGTGTAAAAATCACGTTGTAATTCGTCTTTTATTGGAATTAGTGCAATAAAGTGTGTCCAACTCAATTGTCGTATCAGCGATACGAAATCTGTTCGTCGTTAAAAATCTGAGCAAATTGCATCATTCTGCGCAGGTTTTTTTCTTCAAAACCTCGTCCATAATGCTCTGTCAATTGTCGTGCTGCCGATACGACAATTTGTTTTCCATATTCAGCGCGTTGATTATCAAGAATTTCATTGTTTATTCTTTTGCCGACATTCCAATAAGTTAAAGTCATGGTAGCATTGGCAGCATACGCCAATTGATTTTTGCCTTTTTCAATCAATGTAACTAAATCATTAATCAAACGGATATCTGATTTTTCTATTTCCATAAAATTTACTTCTTGAATCTGAGTTATATATCTGTCAATTGCTACTACAATAAAGTTACAAAGATATTGTAAATAATTTCAACCAGAGTCGCTTATTATTTCTACATATAGCTGACTACTCAATAACTTAGTAATCAACTATTCACAGTGCATTGTTTTTTTGTTTCATAGTTATACTACCCTTTCTGAGCCACCCCTTGAACCCCATGATAACTCTGTGTAGATCAGGGAAGTTTTTGCCATAACATTGAAATATTTGGTTGGGTCTTAGAATTCCTTTGGTGGCTGGCCTTCTGTTATTAAAGGTAAAAGTCAAGTCCATCTAATGGGTTTGTTTTAAAATATTGCCTGTCTTCGTGTGTCTCATGTGCAAAGGTGAAAATTTGTTTTGCTCTTTCTATTTCGCCTTGTTTGGGTGTTGAAAAAAGTCTGGCTGCTTTTGTTTTCCATATTTGTAAATATACGAAAGTCAATTGTCTAATGTGTTCGTTTTCGTCAATGGTTCCAATCATTAGCTCGGGGATTGCTGCCCACCCGCCAATTTTACTGAAAAGTTTTAGCATTGACTTTTTTAGTTCATAATTACCGATTTTGTAAATGTCTCTTGCTTTCTCCAGAATTTCCTGTCTTGGAACACGTGATAGGAAATCAATGATTACGTTTCTAAGTCCTACAAAGGAACTGTCTATTGACGGGATTGAAGGTTCGTCAGTTCTAAATCCCTGTCTTCTGATAATTGTCACCCCCGCTCATTAACCCCTTTTTAACGAGATATTTCATTGATTTCTTTGCTGGTATAGTGAAAAGATATACTTTTGTTTTATCACAGACCTATGAGAAAATCATAAAACCGAAAATAACAAACATCTAAATTACAGTTGGTTATGAAAAAACATAATTTTAACGCCGGTCCAAGTATTTTACCACGCGTAGCAATTGAAAATACTGCTAAAGCAGTTTTGGATCTTGATGGTATTGGACTTTCATTAATCGAAATCTCGCACCGTAGTAAAGAGTTTCAGGCAATTATTGATGAAGCAATGGCTTTGATGACAGAATTGCTTGGGATTCCGGAAGGATATAAAATCCTTTTCTTAGGGGGTGGGGCAAGCTTGCAATTTTGCATGGTTCCATTCAACCTGCTGAACAAAAAAGCTGCATATCTCGAAACAGGAGTGTGGGCTAAAAAAGCAAACAAAGAAGCAAAACTTTTTGGTGAAGTTGAAATCGTAGCTTCAAGTGCAGATAAAAACTTTAACTACATTCCAAAAAATTTCAACATCCCTGCTGATGCTGATTATTTCCATATCACTACCAATAATACTATTTACGGAACCGAAATCAAAGTTGATTACGATAGTCCTGTAACGTTAGTAGCGGATATGTCATCTGATTTCTTAAGCCGTCCGGTTGATGTAAGTAAATATGGAATGATTTATGGTGGCGCTCAAAAGAATATCGGTCCTGCTGGTGCAACTTTCGTAATTGTTCGTGAAGATCTGTTAGGAAAAGTTGACCGCGTTATTCCTACAATGTTAGATTACCGTACTCACATTAAAGAAGGATCAATGTTCAACACTCCTCCATGTTTCGCAATTTATACTATCCGCGAAACCCTGAAGTGGATCAAGAGCATTGGTGGCTTAAAAGAAATGCAGAAGATGAATGAAGCGAAAGCTAAATTGCTTTACGATGAAATTGATCGCAACCCAATGTTCAAAGGAACTGCCGAAGTTGACAGCCGCTCAATAATGAACATCTGCTTTGTAATGAATGATGGCTACGAAGCGAAAGAAAACGATTTCATGGAATTTGCAAAAGCAAACGGAATGATCGGCATTAAAGGTCACCGCTCAGTAGGTGGTTTCCGTGCGTCAACCTACAATGCACTTCCAATTGAAAGCGTTCAGGCATTAGTTGATTGCATGCGCGAATTCGAAAAGAATAACGCTTAATTTATAATATTCATTCAGGGGCTGTTTAATAAGTCTAATCGATTGTTAATGGCTTCGACGCTAGCTTAGTCTGACATACTTAAATGTCGCCTTGAGCGGAGCCGAAGGATAGACAAATAACGACTTCAGAAACAGCCCCTTTTTTAACACCCTGAAAATAAAAAAAATCATGGCAAAAGTATTAGTAGCAACCGATAAGCCCTTTGCAAAAGTGGCAGTGGATGGTATCCGCAAAATTGTGGAAGATGCCGGATTCGAACTGGTACTTCTCGAAAAATATACTGCTCAAAGCGATTTCGTAAACGCTGTTGCTGATGTGGATGCAATCATCGTACGTAGCGACAAAGTTACCCGCGAAGTAGTTGAAGCAGGAAAAAAACTGAAAATAGTGGTTCGTGCCGGCGCAGGTTATGATAATCTCGATTTAGCTGCATGTACCGAAAAGAACGTTGTAGCAATGAATACTCCGGGACAGAACAGTAATGCTGTGGCAGAACTTGCTCTTGGAATGATGATAATGGCTGCCCGTAACAATTATGATGGTTCGTCTGGTACCGAACTTCGTGGTAAAAAAATCGGTATTCACGCTTATGGTAACGTTGGTCGCTATGTGGCTGAAATTGCAAAAGGTTTTGGAATGGAAGTTTATGCTTTCGATCCGTTTGTAAGCAAAGCTGATATTGAAAAAGATGGCGTTAAGGCTGTTGAAACGATAGAAGAGCTTTACAAAACTTGTCAGTACGTTTCGCTGCACATTCCAGCTAACGACAAAACCAAAAAGTCAATCAACTTTGAATTACTTTCAACCATGCCCAAAGGTGCTACTTTGGTAAACACTGCACGAGGTGAAGTTATCTGCGAAGAAGGTATGATGAAGATGTTTGCAGAACGTCCTGATTTTAAATATGTATCAGATATTGCTCCTGCAAATGCAGCAGAAGTTTCTGAAAAATACCCAAATCGCTTCTTCTTTACCCCAAAGAAAATGGGTGCTCAAACTTCTGAAGCGAACATCAATGCAGGTTTAGCTGCTGCTAACCAGATTGTGAAATTTATAAAAACTGGCGACAAAACCTTTCAGGTTAACAAATAGACAGTCGTTTTTTTTGATTATAAAAAAGGCCGGATACTTTTATACCCGGCCTTTTTATTGAGATGATTGAAACTTAAGAGATTGATTCAACTGCTTTAATTTCAGGAATAGCTTTAATTACGGCTTGTTCAACTCCGTTTTTTAATGTCATTAAGCTGTAAGGGCATGATCCGCAAGCACCATGAAGCTCTACTTTCGCTACCATATCGTCAGTAAGTTCAACAAAACTGATATCGCCACCGTCCGATTGCAGGTAAGGACGAATTTGTTCTATAACACCCTGTACTTTTTGGGTAAGTTCAATTTTCTGTTCCAGATTCATAATTGATGTTTATTGATATTTGATTTCTACAATTTTAGTTGGATCGAGATTGGCATTGCGGATGGCAATCTGTTGAGCCACATTTTCAGCCAATTGCATAAACGCTTTGCCCAGAATACTGTTTTCGTCGGTAGCTACCGGTTTTCCGGCATCACCAGCATCTGCAATGCTCTGCACAATCGGAATTTGACCAAGCAAAGGTACATTTAATTCTTCAGCAAATTGTTTACAACCTTCTTTTCCAAAGATGTAATATTTGTTATTGGGCAGTTCTTCAGGGGTAAACCATGCCATGTTTTCAACCAAACCAAGGATTGGAACATTGATTCCGTCCTGTTTAAACATACTAGCTGCCTTGCGTACATCGGCAATAGCAACCTGCTGAGGTGTACTTACGATTACGGCTCCGGTTACCGGAAGCGTTTGTACCATTGTAAGGTGAATGTCGCCGGTTCCCGGAGGAAGATCAATTATCATGTAGTCGAGTTCATCCCATTTCGCTTCGGTAAATAGCTGGCGGAGGGCATTAGATGCCATAGGTCCTCGCCACATTAGCGCTTTATCCTGATCTACAAAAAAGCCGATAGATAATATCTTAATGCCATATTTTTCCAAAGGATGAATAATGTTTTTGCCATCTTTTTCAGTTATTTCAGGACGTTCATCTTTTACTCCAAACATAATGGGTACCGATGGACCATAAATATCGGCATCAACCAACGCAACTTTAGCTCCTGTTTTTGCAAGTGCAATAGCCAGATTAGCTGCAATAGTTGATTTACCCACACCCCCTTTTCCCGAAGCAACAGCCACCACATTTTTGATGTTTTTCAATAGTTCCTCATCCTGATGGCGACGGGTAGTTACGCGTGAAGTAAGATTTACTTCCACTTCAATCTCGGGTGATACATAGTGATGAATGGCTTCAATACAGTCGTTTTTCATCTTAGTTTTCATTGGACAGGCAGGAGTGGTAAGCACAAGGTCAAACTTTACGTTTGTTCCTTTCAGCATAATGTTTTCGATCATGTTCAGCGTAATTAAATCTTTCTTGAAGTCAGGATCGTTTACATGCTTTAAAGCTTCTTTTATTTGATCGGTTGAATACATAATTTTATAGTCGTTTTTTTGATTTCGAGAACTTAACAAAATAAGCCGATGTTAGTTTCTATGCATTTGAAGAAAGTAACGTTAAGCCATCTTAAAACAATTCTTTTGCAGGATCCCAGAAATGCTTTTCAAAGTTGAGAATCTGATCGTTTTCTATCTGAATTCCTTCATTTTCCAAGAGTTGTTGCATTAAGTCGGGATGTCCGAAATGATGTTTTCCAGTAAGTTGTCCATTGCGGTTTACCACACGATGAGCAGGAATATTGTCAGCCTGGCAGTGCGATTGATTCATTGCCCAACCCACCATTCTTGAGGATTTTCCACTTCCCAAATAGCGTGCAATTGCTCCATAAGAGCTTACTCTTCCGAAAGGAATGAGTTTGGCTACTTCGAACACTTGTCGGAAAAAGGAGTCTTTGTCTGTCACAATTCGGGATTTAACTGAAACCGGATATAGGTAATCTTTTTCCCCATAGCCGTAAACATACTTTCGTAGAAAGTTTGAATGCGGGTTACCGCTTCTTCCACGCCCGAATTATAAACGTCATCCGAAGCAAAAAGGAGTCGGTGTTTGTCCTCTGCAATTACTTCCAGGGTGAAGTCATACAATTCTTTTGAATCGGTTTTCAGATGAATGATACCATCTTTTTTGAGAATGTTCTTATACAAACTCAGGAAATATTGAGATGTAAGCCTTTTTTGAGCTTTGCAGCTCCTCAGTTGCGGATCGGGGAATGTTACCCATATTTCATCCACTTCGTTAGGTGCATAAAAATGCTGAATATGTTGGATATGAGTACGAATAAAGGCGACATTCCCCATCTTCTCTTCGTTGGATGTTTTGCAACCCCTCCATAAACGGGCACCTTTTATATCCATCCCGATAAAGTTGCGATTAGGATACTCTTTGGCTAATCCAACTGTATATTCGCCCTTGCCACATCCCAGTTCGAGTGTGATAGGGTTGTTATTTTTAAAGAAATCCTGATGCCAATGCCCTTTCAGTTCAAATCCGTTCTGCTGTAAATCTTCAAAGGTACGTTGAAACAAATTCGGAAAGGTCAGATTTTCTTCAAATCTGGCTATCTTATTCTTTCCCACAATAAATCCTCCAGGTTGTATTTAATGGTTTATAAGTATTTTTTTACGATAAGAAAGTTTCTGGAATGCAAAAGTAATTTAAATGAAATAAACCGGATGGTTGTCCGGTTTATTTCTCTGTAGGGTGAGTATAAATTTGTAGGTATATCAAGTATAAAACAGGGGTATGAATCGTTTTTTGTATCTACATTCCCTCTTGTTGTTTTACAAAATGAAAAATTCAAATGACAAAATAATTGCTTTTATCGATGTGAAATCCACGCTTCTCCATTCTCTTTTTTGATAGAGGGAAGTTGTGTTTCAGCTTCCTGGCGGGAATTCCATTTGCCATAACTTACAATATACAATCCGCCTTTTGTTTTTTCGACCAGTTGAGCCTGATATCCTTTTGCTTTAAGATCTTTGATTAATTTTTGGGCATTTTCTTCCGATTTAAATGATCCGGCAATAATGAAAAATCCTTTCGCTTTGGGTTGTTGCTGATTTTCGTCAACTACGTTCTTGTCAGGCTTTGGCTGAGGTGCGGTTTTGGGTTGCTCCTGTTTTGATTGAGGTTGCGTTTGAGATTCTGCACTGGAAGTGTTCGTAGTTTGCTCCGGTTTAACAGATGGTTCTTCAGTAGCAGGTGCTATGTTTTGCAATGAGTCGGGGATGAGAGAAACATCCTGTGATTGCTCTTCAGTAACCTGAGCTTGTTGAGCTGGTGCAGGAACTAATTCCTTTACCATATCTTCGTTCATAGAGTTGCTGTTCCAGATATCGAATTGTGTGAGTATTACGCCTAAGATGATAAAGAAGAGCGGAATAATAATAACAATAGCAAGGATAGTTCGTGAGCGTTTCTTTTTAAGTTGTTCTTCACGTTGTTTTTTCTGAGTTTCCGCTTTTTCTTTGAAATCGGTACGCGGAATAGCTCTCGAAGCAAATGTTTTTAACCCAAATGATTCGTCAAGCATATTTATCTGTTCGTTGGGTTCGAATTCAATAGCCTGATTTTGGGTTAGTTTAAACTTACCTAATGGTTCTATTTTTGCTTTCCGGTTTTGATAAATCTCTTCGGTAAGTGCATGCGTGAATTCGGCAACCATTTCACGTGCCTCTTCAACGCTGATCCCCTCTTTTTCGGCTACCCATGAAACATACCGATTGTCTTCCGAAATATAATTCCGAAAATAAACACCTTTGGAAGGAGGCATAAACGTATGATCGACCGGATGGATTTGTGCCGGTTTGTATTCCAGATAAAATTCGCCTAAACCGGGAACCGAAGCAATGTCGTATCTCGATAGACAATCCAAAATGTATTGTACCAGCTTGTTCATGGGTGTTATGTTTTTAAGATAATTGTTTACGTGCAAATTCTATAACCTGTGCAAGATCTTCAGGGGTGTCAACTGCCAGGCTTTGCCATTGGGTTTCTTTTACAAATATAGTAAATCCATTTTCAAGCCATCGAAGTTGTTCCAGTGACTCTACGGATTCTAAAATTCCCTGATTTAAACGGGTAATTGCCTGCAATGTTGTTGAACGGTAAGCGTATATGCCGATATGCTTGTAATAGTTGTGATGTTGTATCCATTCGTTTTCAGGATATTTACGGCAGTATGGAATTGGCGAACGGCTAAAATAGAGAGCATTGTCAAACACTCCTTTCACTACCTTAACCACATTGGGGTTAAATAATTCTTCTCTGGTTGTTACAGGCTGGATGAGAGTGGAAATTTCTACGTTAGGATTGTCAAAACAACTGGCAAGTTGGTTGATATGCTCAGGTTGAATAAATGGTTCGTCCCCTTGGATACAAATCACGGCATCAATTGTGTTCTGATTCAGCTTTTGGTAGGCGAGAAGTGCTTCCAGACAACGATCTGTACCGCTGGGGTGCTCTGTTGAAGTCATTACAACATTCCCCCCAAATTCGGTTATATGTTGAAAAATGCGATCATCATCGGTAGCAACCATAACATCTGTAAGTGAACCTGCTTTTTGTACCTGTTCATATACACGTTGAATCATACTTTTTCCTTCAATTATAGCCAGAGGCTTTCCGGGGAAACGGGTTGATGCGTAACGGGCCGGTATAATTCCGAGTATTTTCATTCTTTAAAACAGACCGTTTATCTGTGCATTTATTTTTTCAATGATAATTCCAAGATCTTCCGGATTTTCATAAAAATTCATGTTGTCCACTTCAATGATCAGAAGTTTCCCGTGATTGTATGAGTTAATCCATGTTTCATAACGTTCGTTGAGGCTTTTCAGATAATCTAAACGGATAGCAGCTTCGTAATCGCGTCCGCGTTTTTGAATCTGGTTAACCAGTGTTGGGACAGATGCCTTTAAATAGATTAGTAAATCAGGTGGTTGAATAAACGAACTCATCAATTCAAAAAGGGAACTGTAGTTTTCAAAATCACGGGTAGCCATCAATCCCATGGCATGAAGATTTGGGGCAAAAATGTGAGCATCTTCGTAAATGGTGCGATCCTGAATTACATTTTTCCCTTTTTTTCGAATTTCCAATACCTGACGAAAGCGGCTGTTCAAAAAATAGACCTGAAGATTGAATGACCACCGACGCATATCTTCATAAAAACTGTTCAGGTATGGATTTGCGTCAACATCTTCGTACAGAGGTTGCCACTTAAAATGTTTGGCTAACAGTCCGGTAAGGGTAGTTTTTCCCGAACCTATATTGCCTGCAATAGCTATGTGCATAGGTTTATGTATTTCAGAATTTCCAAAAAGCAAATATCGAAATTTTTAACGATACGTACTTGTTTCCTGTTTCATTTTTTTGATTTCCATTATTTTCGGAGGCTTATTCTCTGAGTTCCCTATAATTGCGATTGATATAAAGTGTAAATATATTCAAATGAAAAAAGCTGCCTGAAAGCAGCTTTTTCTTTGTTTCTTTAAGAACTTATAGTGTGGTATTAACTCCTATGCAATAATAGGTATAACCATTTTCTTTCATTTCAGCAGAATCATAAATGTTTCTACCATCAAGAACCAATGAATTCTTCATGATCTTTTTAATTACGCTCCAATTGGGGAAACGGAATTCTGTCCACTCAGTTACGAGTAAAATCGCATCAGCTTCCAATGCTGCATCGTAAGGATCTTTACAATATTCAATAATATCACCAATACGACGGCCACATTCTTTCATGGCAACAGGATCATAAGCTTTTACTTTTGCACCTGCACTAATAATTTTATCAACCAGAACCAAAGCCGGAGCTTCGCGCATATCGTCGGTTTCGGGTTTAAAAGAAAGTCCCCACATTGCAATGGTTTTACCTTTGATATCGCCATTGAAATGTTTCATCAACTTGTCAAAAAGGACTGATTTTTGGTCATCATTCACATCTTCCACCGATTTGAGAACGCGCATATTGTATCCATATTGATCAGCCGTTTTTATTAGTGCTTTCACATCCTTTGGAAAACAAGATCCACCATAACCAATACCCGGATAAATAAATTTGGTTCCAATACGCGTATCGCTGCCAATTCCTTTCCGAACCATATTTACATCAGCACCCATAATTTCGCAAAGATTTGCGATATCATTCATAAAGCTGATTTTCGTAGCAAGCATCGAGTTTGCAGCATATTTAGTCATTTCAGCTGAAGGAACATCCATGAAAATTACCGGATGACCATTCAGTGTAAAAGGTTTATATAAACGGCGCATGATGTCTTCTGCTTTTTGAGATTCAATACCTACCACAATGCGGTCAGGCTTCAGAAAATCTTTTACAGCATCACCTTCTTTCAAAAATTCAGGATTTGAAGCTACATCGAACTGTATTTTCTCACCACGTTTGTCAAGCTCTTCCTGAATAGCAAACCGAACTTTTTTCGCGGTACCAACCGGAACGGTACTCTTGGTTACCATTAAGAGATATCCCTTCATGTTTTTGCCAACCGTTCGTGCTACATCTAAAACGTATTTAAGATCGGCACTACCATCTTCATCCGGAGGAGTTCCTACTGCACTGAAAACAACTTCTGCGTCATGCAAGCATGAAGCCAGTTCTGTAGTGAAATGTAAACGACCTTTTTCATAGTTACGTACAATCATTTCATCCAGACCGGGTTCATAGATTGGAGAAATGCCGTTTTTTAAATTGTCAATTTTTTCTTTATCAATGTCCACACAGGTTACATCTATACCAACTTCGGCAAAACATGTTCCTGTTACCAGACCTACATAACCAGTGCCAACTATAACTATTTTCATGAGTGTGGGTTTTAGTTTATCAATCCCTTTTTTGTTTTAAAATCCACACCAAATATAATATGAGAAATGATTAGTCTAGCATACAATCGTTAAAATTTCTTTAAGATCATTTATTTCGTGAATAATATGTTGATTATGAGGTATTTTATTGTAGTTAACGTAAATCTGATCTATGCCAGCATCGCGTGCGCCGAGTATGTCCACTTCCAAGTCGTCTCCAATCATAATGCTTTCTTCTGCATTCGCATTCGCTTTTTGAAGAGCTTTTCTGAAGATTTCTTTGTTTGGTTTTTGAAATCCGAGTTCTTCAGATGTAAATATTTTGGTGAAATAGGGAGATATTCCGGAATTTTCAATTTTCCGGTACTGAACTTCTACAAAACCATTGGTAAGAATGTGGAGTTGGAACTCTTTTTTGCTCAATAATTCGAGAGTTTCAATGCAATTTGGATACAGATTTGTTTGATTTGGCGTTTCTTTAATATATTTATCAGCCATCTCAACGGCCAGAACAGGGTCTTGAATATTGAAATGTTTTAAAGTATTGCTAAAGCGATTGATGTGCAGAAATTCTTTAGAGATATCACCTTTTCGATAAGCATCCCAAAGTTGTTCATTATGTTTCTGATAGGTTTTGTAGAAATCAAAAAAGGTACAATTGCATTTTTCTGTAATTTTGTACTCGGAAAAAAGCATCCGAAACGTAGCTTCAGCATTTTTCTCAAAATCCCAAAGTGTTTTATCGAGGTCAAAAAAAAGATGTTTATAGCTTTTCATAAGGGAAAATGCAGCAATAGATGCCTTGAATTTGTTAATGAATTGGTTGCTTGGCAAAAATAGAACATTTTTTTTTCCACAAGGCATTGTTTATAAAAATTAAAGTCATACCTTTGCAGTCCCAAAAATTGGGGCGTTTTATATTTGTGGATTCAATTAAATACAGCAAATTAAAAAAAGAATATGCCGACCATTCAACAGTTAGTTCGTAAGGGACGCCAGAAGTTAGTGGATAAGAGCAAGTCACCGGCATTGGACTCATGCCCACAGCGTCGTGGCGTTTGTGTAAGGGTTTACACAACCACTCCAAAAAAACCTAATTCGGCTATGCGTAAAGTAGCCAGAGTACGCTTAACCAATCAAAAAGAGGTTAATGCATACATCCCAGGCGAAGGCCATAACCTGCAAGAGCACTCCATCGTGATGATTCGCGGCGGTCGTGTTAAAGATTTGCCAGGTGTACGTTATCACATCATCCGCGGTGCACTTGATACATCAGGTGTTGACGGAAGAAATCAACGTAGATCGAAATACGGAACCAAGCGTCCGAAGGCCAAAAAATAATCGTAAACAGCCAAATTTTAAGTAAAAATGAGAAAGGCAAAACCAAAGAAAAGAATTATCTTACCGGATCCGAAATTTAACGATTCATTGGTGACTAAGTTTGTAAACAACTTAATGTTACAGGGTAAGAAAAATCTTTCCTATCAGATTTTTTACGATGCAGTAGAAATCGTATCAACCAAGCTGAACGAAGATGGACTCGAAGTATGGAAAAAAGCATTAGCCAATGTTACTCCATCGGTAGAAGTTCGTAGCCGTCGTATCGGTGGTGCTACCTTCCAGATTCCTTCAGAAATCCGTCCTGACCGTAAAATGTCAATCGGAATGAAGAATATGATCAAGTATGCTCGTAAACGTAGTGAAAAAACGATGGCAAATAAGCTTGCTGCTGAAATTATGTCCGGTTATCGCGAAGAAGGTGCAGCATTCAAGAAAAAAGAAGAAACCCATCGTATGGCAGAAGCTAATAAAGCATTCTCTCACTTCCGTTTTTAGTAACCTGAATAATCCAGTTAACTAAACATAATAAGTATTAACCAGAATTAATTTACCCCCGCCTAGAAGTTACAATGGCAGATCAGCTAAAATATACAAGAAACATCGGGATTATGGCCCATATTGACGCCGGTAAAACAACCACTACCGAGCGTATATTGTTTTATACAGGTAAGAGCCATAAAATTGGGGAAGTTCATGATGGTGGTGCTACTATGGATTGGATGGTGCAGGAACAAGAAAGAGGTATTACTATTACTTCTGCAGCCACAACCGTTTTCTGGGACCTGAACAACGAAAAGTATAAAATCAATATTATTGACACTCCGGGCCACGTAGACTTTACCGTAGAGGTAGAACGTTCATTACGCGTACTCGATGGTGCCGTTGCATTGTTTTGTGCTGTTGGCGGTGTTCAACCCCAATCAGAAACAGTTTGGCGCCAGGCTAACAAATACAAAGTACCGCGTATCAGCTTTATCAATAAAATGGATAGAACTGGTGCCGATTTTTTTAATGTAGTCCAACAAATAAAGGAACGCCTCGGTGCAAATCCGATTCCTCTTCAGATCCCCATCGGTTCAGAAGAAAACTTTATTGGAATTGTTGACCTCATTTCAAATAAAGCTTTTGTATGGGATGAAGCTTCTAAAGGAACAGAATTCTTTGAAGTGCCGATTCCAGAAGATTTAGTTGATACTGTTGCCGAATATCGGAATCTCCTTGTAGAAGGATGTGCTGAAGAAAGCGAAGAATTACTGATGAAGTTTCTCGATGATCCGGATTCAATTACCGAAGACGAGATGTTCAATATGATTCGTAAAGCCACTATCGATATGAAAATAACTCCGGTTATGTGTGGCTCTGCTTTCAAAAATAAAGGAGTTCAGCTTTTACTCGATGCAGTAATCCGATTACTCCCCAGCCCAACCGATATTGATTCAGTAACAGGAATCAATCCCAAAACTGACGAAGAAGAAGTTCGTAATCCTGACGTAAAAGAACCATTTTCAGCTCTGGCATTTAAAATTGCTACCGACCCGTTTGTTGGCCGTATTGCATTTTTCAGAGTTTATTCCGGTACCCTTGAGTCAGGCTCTTATGTCCTGAATGCAACCTCCGGTAAAAAAGAAAGAATTTCACGTATCATGCAAATGCACGCCAATAAACAAAATCCGCTTCAGTTTATTGAAGCAGGTGATATTGGTGCAGCAGTTGGCTTTAAAGAAATTAAAACAGGTGATACCCTTTGTGACGAGAAACACCCAATCATTCTCGAATCAATGAAATTCCCGGAACCGGTAATTCATGTTGCAATTGAACCTCTCTCACAGTCAGACATTGACAAACTTTCTAACGCACTGATCAAATTAGCAGAAGAAGATCCAACATTCCGCGTAAAAACTGACGAAGACTCAGGCCAAACCATCATTAGTGGTATGGGCGAATTACATTTGGAAATTATTGTTGATCGTCTGAAGCGCGAATTTAATGTAGAATGCAACCAAGGCAAACCACAGGTTGCATACAAAGAGGCAATTACCGCCACTTACCAACACCGCGAAGTTTACAAAAAACAAACCGGAGGTAGAGGTAAATTTGCCGACATTATTTTCGAAGTTTCCCCTGCTGACGAAGGTGTTGTTGGACTCCAGTTTGTTAACGAGGTCAAAGGTGGAAATATTCCGAAAGAATATATTCCTGCCATAGAAAAAGGATTTAAACAGGCTCTGGATAACGGTGTTCTTGCAGGCTTCCCGCTGGAAAGCTTCAAAGTAAGAATCATCGATGGTTCATTCCACCCTGTAGATTCCGATGCACTTTCATTTGAACTTTGTTCAAAAATAGGATTTAAAGAAGCTTGCAAAAAAGCCAAGCCAATCTTACTCGAACCTATTATGACTGTAGAAGTGGAAACACCGGATGACTATATTGGCGATGTTACTGGCGATTTAAACAAGCGTCGCGGTATGCTTGAAAGCATTACAGCGAAAGTTGGAAGCCAGTCAGTAAAAGCCAAAGTACCCCTTTCTGAAATGTTTGGTTATGTAACCGTATTGAGAACACTCACTTCAGGTAGAGCAAGTTCATCACTTGAGTTTTCTCACTATTCACAAGCTCCAAGCAGCGTTCAGGAAGAAGTTATTAAAAAGCAAAAAGGATTATAATCCATAAACGTAAAACACTTTTTAAAAACGATAACAACGTGAGCCAAAGAATCAGAATTAAATTGAAATCTTACGATTACAATCTGGTTGATAAATCAGCAGAAAAAATCGTTAAGACAGTAAAGACGACAGGTGCAGTCGTAAGTGGCCCGATTCCTCTGCCCACAAACAAAAAGATTTACACTGTGAACCGATCAACCTTCGTTCACAAAAAATCTCGTGAGCAGTTTGAGTTGTCAACTTACAAAAGACTCCTTGACATTTACAGCACTACTTCAAAAACTATCGACGCTTTAATGAAGCTCGAGTTACCAAGTGGTGTAGAAGTAGAGATCAAAGTCTGACGTCAATTATTAGTAGAAACGAAAGAAAATTCATTAAACCATGTCTGGGTTAATCGGAAGAAAAATTGGAATGACCAGTATTTGGGATGCCTCTGGTAAAAATGTACCATGCACAGTTATCCAAGCTGGACCTTGTGTAGTAACACAAATCAGAACAAAAGACAAAGATGGCTATGATGCAATTCAGCTCGCATTTGAAGATGCGAAAGAAAAGCATGTAACCAGTGCTTTGAAAGGCCACTTTGCAAAAGCAGGTGTTTCTCCAAAACGAATAATGACTGAATTTACCCGTTTTGAAGAAGGTCACCGCAAGACTTTTGGTGAAGTGTTAACTGTAGAAATTTTTGAAGAAGGTGAATATGTTGATGTTGTTGGAACCACCAAAGGGAAAGGTTTCCAAGGCGTAGTTCGTCGTCATCATTTCGGTGGTGTAGGACAAAGTACACACGGGCAGCACAACCGTCTCAGAGCACCCGGTTCGGTTGGTGCGTCATCCTATCCTTCAAGAGTTTTCAAAGGAATAAGAATGGCAGGCCAAATGGGAAACAAACAGCGCAAAGTTCTTAACCTTGAGATCGTAAAAATTATTCCTGAAAAGAATTTATTGTTAATCAAAGGGTCTGTTCCAGGTGCAAAAGGATCCTATTTAAAAATTGAAAGATGGAGCTAACAGTATATAACATCAGCGGAAACAAGACCGAACGTATCGTTGCGTTGAATGAAGAGATCTTTGGTTTAGAACCGAATGATCATGCCATCTATTTAGATGTAAAGCAATATCTTGCAAACCAACGTCAAGGCACACATTGTTCAAAAGGACGTAGTGAAGTTTCAGGAAGTACTCGTAAGCTAAAACGCCAGAAGGGTACGGGTGGAGCACGTGCAGGGGATATCAAAAATCCATTGTTCGTAGGTGGTGGAAGAATGTTTGGTCCAAAACCACGTGACTATCGCTTCAAATTAAACAAAAAGCTGAAACGCTTAGCCCGTAAATCAGCACTCTCCTATAAAGCCAGAGAAAACAATATTCTGGTAGTTGAAGATTTCACTTTCGACACTCCTAAAACAAAAATGTTTGTAGGGATTTTAAAAAATTTAAACCTGCAAGATAAAAAAACATTAGTAGTGTTGTGTGAAAGCAATAAAAATGTATATTTGTCATCCCGAAATTTGCAACGAGTAAAAGTCGTAAACGTTTCAGATTTAAACACTTACGATATTCTCAACGCAAATAATTTGATGTTTTTGGAAGGTTCTGTAAAGGAACTGGAACAGATATACAGTGCGTTTTAAATGCTTAAATAACAGAAAAACAGCAGATTGTAACAATGAAAATCATCATTAAGCCGATTATCACGGAAAAAATGACCAAAATCAGCGAGAAATTTCCAACTCGCTTTGGATTTGTGGTTGAAAAAAAGGCTAACAAGATCGAGATCAAAAAGGCCGTGGAAGAATTGTATGGCGTTAAGGTGATTGATGTAAACACCATCAATTATTCGGGAAAAGTGAAGTCACGCTACACCAAAGCTGGTTTCCTTACCGGAAGAACCAACCATTTCAAGAAGGCTATCGTAACTTTAGCCGCAGGAGAGACAATTGATTTTTACAGCAATATTTAATGTAATATGGCTTTACGTAAACTCAAACCAACAACACCGGGACAGCGCTTCAAAGTAGTAAGTGCGAACGACGATATCACCACATCGACCCCAGAACGTAGCCTGTTAGCTCCTAAGAGCAAATCAGGCGGACGTAATAACCAAGGTCGTATGACAATGCGTTATATCGGTGGTGGACATAAACAAAAATATCGTATTATTGACTTCAAAAGGGATAAAGAAAACATTCCGGCCGTTGTTAAAACCATCGAATACGATCCAAACCGTACAGCACGTATCGCTCTGCTTCAATATGCAGATGGCGAAAAACGCTATATAGTTGCTCCTCACGGTCTGAAAGTAGAACAGACTGTAATGTCGGGCAAAGGTGTTTCCCCAGAAGTAGGAAATACACTCTACCTGAGCGAAATTCCTTTCGGTACGATTGTTCATAATATCGAAATGAAACCAGGCCAAGGTGCAAAAATTGCACGTAGTGCCGGATCATATGCTCAATTAATGTCTCGTGAAGACAAATACGCTATCTTAAAAATGCCCTCCGGAGAAACCCGTATGATCCTTCAGTCTTGCAAGGCTACCATTGGAATGGTTTCTAACATTGACCATAACCTCGAATCTTCCGGAAAAGCAGGTCGCTCACGTTGGAAAGGACGTCGCCCACGTAACCGTGGTGTAGTAATGAACCCTGTTGATCACCCAATGGGTGGTGGCGAAGGCCGTGCATCAGGTGGTCATCCACGTTCAAGAAAAGGTTTACCATCGAAGGGATATAAAACCCGCGATCGTAAAAAAGCATCCAGCATGTATATTATCGAAAGAAGGAAGAAATAATCTAAACTGAGAGGCTATGAGTCGTTCGTTAAAAAAAGGTCCTTATATTCACTACAAGCTCGAGAAAAAGGTACTCGAAGCAGTTGAAAGCAACAAAAAAGTAGTGATTAAAACATGGTCAAGAGCTTCTATGATTTCGCCTGACTTCGTTGGGCAAACAATCGCAGTACACAATGGAAACAAATTCATTCCAGTATATGTAACCGAAAATATGGTAGGTCACAAATTAGGTGAATTCGCTCCAACCCGTACATTCAGAGGCCACGCCGGAAGTAAAGATAAAGGTAAGAAATAAGTAATACGTCGTAAGAAATGGGTTCCAGAAAGCATATAAGTGCAGAAAAGAGAAAAGAAGCCAGGAAAAATATTGCCACAGCCAAGCTGGTAAACAATCCCACTTCGCCCCGCAAAACAAGGCTAATGGTTGATCTGATCCGCGGCGTTGATGTTGATAAAGCGTTAGCTATTCTTCAACACAGCTCCAGAGAGTCAGCTCCCAAAATCAGAAAGCTCCTGCTTTCTGCTATGGCCAACTGGCAAAGTAAAAACGAAGGGAAACGCATCGAAGATGCCCAACTTTTCGTGAAAGAAGTTTTTGTGGATGGTGGAAGAATGTTAAAAAGATTACGTACTGCTCCTCAAGGACGTGGTTACAGAATCAAAAAACGCTCAAACCACATTACGTTGACAGTAGATAGCCGTTTAGCTATTGCCGCTGAAACAAATCCAGAAACCAGTGAAAATTAATCTAGTAAACACCTTTAATAGTACAAACATAGATGGGACAAAAAGTAAATCCAATCGGTAACAGGTTAGGTATCATTCGAGGATGGGATTCAAACTGGTTTGGTGGAAAAAATTTCGACGTCAAGCTGGTTGAAGACAATAAAATTCGTAAATATCTAAACGCACGTCTGGCAAAAGCCGGAATTAGTCGCATATTTATTGAGCGTACTCTCAAACTGGTTACCGTTACCATCAATACAGCCCGTCCGGGTTTAATCATTGGTAAAGGTGGTCAGGAAGTTGACAAACTCAAAGAAGAATTGAAAAAACTCACCGGAAAAGAAGTTCAGATTAATATCTCTGAAATCAAACGTCCGGAACTGGATGCAGTGATCGTTGCCTCAACTGTTGCGAAACAGATCGAAGGCCGTGTATCATACCGCAGAGCAGTCAAAACAGCGATCGCTTCATCAATGAGAATTGGTGCTGAAGGGATCAAAGTAATGATTTCAGGTCGCGTAGGCGGTGCTGAAATGGCTCGTAGCGAAATGATTAAAGAAGGTCGTGTTCCGTTACATACCCTTCGTGCTGATATCGATTATGCATTAGCAGAAGCACACACTACCTATGGTCGCATAGGTGTAAAAGTATGGATTTGCAAAGGACTCGTTTACGGGAAACGTGAATTAGTACCTGCTACCGGAAGCGGTAAAGAAAAGCAAGCAAGCGGAAATAACCGCCCTAACAGATCCAGAAAGAGAAGATAAAAAGTGTAAACAGATTAAATTCGTTTCGCAATGTTACAGCCGAAGAAAACAAAATTCAGAAAGCAGCAAAAAGGCACCATGAAGGGCAACACCAAAAGAGGTGCAGAACTGGCTTTCGGATCATTTGGAATAAAATCAATTGAAACCGCATTTATTAATGGACGTCAGATTGAAGCTGCACGTCAGGCATTAAGCCGTTACATGAAACGTGAAGGTCAATTATGGATTAAAATATTCCCAGACAAACCTATTACCAAAAAACCGAATGAGGTTCGTATGGGTAAAGGAAAAGGAGCTCCAGAATATTTCGTAGCCAGAGTAAGCCCTGGTAGAATTCTCTTTGAAATAGAAGGTGTATCCTACGAAATCGCTAAAGAAGCATTACGCCTTGCCGCACAAAAGCTTCCGGTGCAGACCAAGTTTATCGTTAGAAGAGATTACGTAGAAGAAACAATTTAAGAAAAAGATGAAATCTCAGGTTATCAGGGAAATGTCAACCCAGGAATTAACAGAACGCCTGGCCGAAGAGCAGAAACAATTGGTGAAAATGAAATTGAACCACGCAGTTTCTCCGCTCGAAAACCCAAATAAAATTAAAGAAAATCGGAAAACCATCGCACGGATGCTGACCGAACTTAGAAGAAGAGCAATGACCTCAGGTCAGGCTGTCTAAGAATAGGCATCAATCGATAAAGTAAACCAGTAGCAATGGAAACTAGAAGATTAAGAAAAGAACGTACCGGTATTGTTGTTAGCAACAAAATGGATAAAACCATTACCGTGATGGTGGAACGAAAAGTGAAACACCCTAAATACGGAAAGTTTGTGAAACGTTCTTCCAAATTTATGGCACACGACGAACAAAACGCGTGCAATGAGGGAGATAAAGTTCTCATCATGGAAACAAGACCGTTGAGCAAAAACAAATGTTGGAGATTAGTTGAAATTATTGAAAGAGCTAAGTAATTATGATACAGCAAGAAACAAGATTAACTGTTGCCGATAACAGTGGAGCTAAAACGGTTTTGTGTATCAGGGTGCTTGGTGGTACTAAAAAACGTTATGCCACCCTGGGTGACAAAATTATTGTCACAGTGAAAGATGCATTACCATCGGGCAACATCAAAAGAGGTACGGTTACAAAAGCTGTTGTTGTTCGTACTAAAAAAGAAGTTCGCCGAAACGACGGATCCTACATTCGATTTGACGATAATGCAGTTGTGCTTTTAACAGCCAATGAAGAATTAAGAGGAACCCGTATCTTCGGACCGGTAGCCCGCGAATTGCGTGAAAAACAATACATGAAAATTGTATCGTTGGCACCTGAAGTATTGTAACAAAATAACAAGAAGTGAATATGTGCCCGAAATTGCATATCAAAAAAGGTGACTTGGTAAAAGTCATCGCTGGTGACTCGAAAGGTCAACAGGGAAAAGTCCTGAAGGTTGACCCAGAAAAAGAACGAGCAATTGTAGAAGGCGTTAACATGGTAAGTAAACATACCAAACCAAACGCTAAAAACCCACAAGGTGGCATCGTAAAACAAGAAGCCCCTATCCATATCTCTAATCTGATGGTTGTTGATTCAAAAGGAAATGCTACCCGCGTTGGCCGTAAAATCGATGAAAAATCTCAGAAATTAGTACGTTATTCTAAAAAATCAGGGGAGGTTATTAAGTAATGAACTATTCACCAAGATTAAAAGATAAGTACCGCAACGAAGTAGTAACTGCACTTACTGAGCAGTTTAATTACAAAACTCCCATGCAGGTACCCCGCTTGCTGAAAATCTGCCTTAATCAAGGTTTAGGCGATGCTATCGCTGATAAAAAGATTATTGAAAGCGGCGTTGAAGAAATGACTAACATTGCTGGCCAAAAAGCAGTAGCTACAAAATCGAAAAAAGATATCTCGAACTTCAAAGTTCGTAAAGGGATGCCTATCGGTGTAAGAGTTACGCTTCGCGGTGATCAGATGTATGAATTTCTTGACAGACTCATCTCTGTAGCAATTCCACGTATTCGTGACTTCCAAGGGATCAATGATAAAGGCTTTGATGGTCGTGGAAATTATACCTTCGGTGTTGCTGAACAAATTATCTTTCCTGAAATCAACATCGATAAGGTGAACAAAATCCAGGGTATGGATATCACATTTGTAACTACAGCAACAACCGACAAAGAAGCTCACGCTTTACTGAAAGAATTCGGTTTGCCGTTTCAAAAACCTAAAAAATAATCGATAGTATGGCAAAAGAATCGATAAAGGCTAGAGAATTAAAAAGAGAAAAGCTTGTTGCCAAGTATGCAGCGAAAAGAGAAGCTTTAAAAACAGCCGGAGAATACACAGAACTCCAAAAGCTTCCAAAAAATGCATCACCAGTTCGTTTGCACAACCGTTGCAAACTTACCGGAAGACCAAAAGGTTACATGCGCGACTTCGGTATTTCACGTATCAATTTCCGCGAAATGGCACTCAATGGACTAATTCCAGGTGTAAAAAAAGCAAGCTGGTAAAGATATTTTACGTAATTTTGCAATTTGTTAATTAAAATAAGGATTACACAATGTTGACGGATCCCATTGCAGACTACCTAACCAGAATCAGAAACGCCGTGAGTGCAAAGCATCGCGTTGTTGAAACCCCTTCATCCAGAATGTTGAAAGGGATAACAGAGATTCTGTTTGAAAAAGGGTATATCCTCAATTATAAGTTTGAAGAAGGTGAAAAACCGGCTATAAAGATCGCTTTAAAATACCACCCGGTATCTAAAGTATCAGCTATTACCAACGTTACCCGTATCAGTACTCCCGGTTTAAGAAAATATGCCGGTCATGATGAACTGCCACGAGTTATGAATGGTTTAGGCATAGCAGTACTTTCAACTTCAAGAGGCTTAATGACCGATAAAGAGGCTAGAGAACAAAAAATCGGTGGCGAAGTAATTTGTTACATCAGTTAAAAAGAATTTTCAACATGTCAAGAATAGGCAAATTACCAATTCAGATACCAAAGGGCGTAGAGATTACAGTAAGTGATAACAATATCGTAACTGTAAAAGGGCCGCTTGGCGAATTAAAGCAAACCGTTGATCCTGCTATTACACTGGAAATCAACAAAGAAACCAGCGTATTGCAGATAAGCAGACCTACAGACCAAAAACGTCACAGATCGTTACATGGTTTGTATCGCGCTTTGTTATTCAACATGGTAAAAGGTGTTTCAGAAGGATTCACCACGATTCAGGAAATTGTAGGGGTAGGGTATAAAGCAACTGCAACCGGACAGTTAATTGATCTTTCACTTGGTTATTCTCATAATATTATTATGGAATTACCTACTGAAATCAAAGTAGAAACAACTGCCGAAAAAGGGAAAAACCCAACTATCATCTTACGCTCGCATGATAAACAATTGCTTGGTCAAGTAGCAGCTAAAATTCGTTCACTTCGTAAACCAGAACCTTACAAGGGTAAAGGTATTCGCTTCCAAGGGGAAGTATTACGTAAGAAAGCTGGTAAATCTGCTTCAAGCAAGTAATAGTTGTAAACATATTAATCATTTTGTAAGATGGCTATTAAGAATAGAAAAGTATACAGACGTCTCAGAATTAAACAAAGAATACGCAAAGTCGTACTCGGATCTTCAGAACGTCCGAGGCTTTCTGTATTCAGAAGTAATAAGCAAATTTATGTTCAACTTGTCGACGATTTGGCAGGCAAAACATTAGTTGCCGCAAATTCACACGATAAGAACATTTCTGAGCAAAAAGTTAATAAAACCGAACAAGCAAAGCTTGTGGGCAAACGTATTGCCGAAAAAGCACTTGCAGCAGGAATCACTTCAGTGGTTTTCGATCGTAACGGTTATTTGTATCACGGTAGAGTTAAGTCTTTAGCTGAAGCAGCTAGAGAAGGAGGTCTAAATTTCTAAGAGATTATGACAGACAGCAACGTAAAAAGAGTAAAATCGAGCGAAATCGAATTTAAAGATAAGCTAGTTAGCATCCAACGTGTTACTAAAGTAACCAAGGGTGGTAGAACCTTCAGCTTTTCTGCAATAGTAGTTGTAGGAAACGAAAACGGCGTGGTAGGTTACGGTTTAGGAAAAGCTCGCGAGGTTACCGCTGCTATTGCAAAAGGTATCGACGATGCAAAGAAAAACCTGGTTAAAGTGCCTATTTTAAAAGGTACTGTACCTCACGAACAATACGGAAAATATGGCGGAGCCCGCGTATTTCTCAAACCAGCTGCTCCTGGTACCGGCGTTATTGCAGGGGGTGCTATGCGTGCAGTTCTTGAAAGTGTTGGCGTCAGAGACGTATTAGCTAAATCAAAAGGATCATCAAATCCTCACAACGTGGTTAAGGCTACTATCGATGCACTCCTGCAAATGAAAGATCCTTACACAGTTGCTCAACTCAGAGGAATCGACCTGAATAAAGTTTTTAACGGTTAATCACGTAAATTACTCATAGTGATGAAGAAATACAGAATAACACAAGTAAAAAGCGGCATTGACCGTCCTTTGCGTCAAAAGAGAACTCTTCAAGCGCTCGGATTTAAAAAAATGCACCAGGTGATTGAAGTTGAAGCAAATCCTCAAATTGAGGGTATGATCAATAAAGTAAAGCATTTACTTGTAATTGAAGAAATTTAACGAACCCCATAAAAGAATCATTCTTATGGATTTAAGTAATCTGAAACCCGCAAAAGGGTCAGTTAAAACAAACAAAAGACTTGGTCGTGGTGAAGGTTCTACTGCCGGTGGTACCTCTACAAGAGGTTACAACGGCGCGAAATCAAGAGCCGGTTATTCCAAGAAAATTGGTTTCGAAGGTGGCCAGATGCCTTTACAAAGAAGAGTACCTAAATTTGGGTTCAAAAATGTGAACCGCGTTGAGTATGCTGCTATCAATCTCGATATGATTCAAAATATCGCAGATGCACATAAACTCGAAGTTGTTGATGTAGAAACCCTGGTTAAAAGTGGTATTGTTTCTAAAAATGAGCTTGTTAAAGTTCTTGGAAGAGGCGAAGTAACTGCGAAACTCGAAGTAAAAGCTCATGCTTTCTCTGCCTCAGCTAAAAAAGCAATTGAAGACAAAGGTGGTATTGCAACTATAATCAAGTAACTGAATGAAACGGTTAATCGAAACCATAAAAAACATTAATAAGATTGAAGAACTCCGTAAAAGAATTCTTTACACTCTCGGTATTATTTTAATTTACCGAATAGGATCTTATATAGTTCTGCCAGGTGTTGACCCCAATATGTTGTCAGCACTACACAAACAAACGAGTGGTGGAATTCTCAGTCTTTTAAATATGTTTTCAGGTGGAGCTTTCTCAAATGCTTCCATCTTTGCTTTGGGTATTATGCCATACATCTCAGCATCTATTGTAGTTCAGCTGTTTGGTATGGTAATCCCTTACTTCCAAAAACTACAAAAAGAAGGGGAAAGCGGAAGAAAGAAAATTAACCAAATAACCCGTTTCTTAACGGTTTTAATTCTTTTATTCCAATCTCCAGGATACATTGCAAACATCATAAGCCAGCTTCCTGCTGAAGCAATTTATCCGTTCGATATAAATGCTACTCACTCCATTTTTTCTTTCTTTGGAATATCATCTATCCTTATCCTTACTGCAGGTTCACTGTTTGTAATGTGGTTAGGTGAGAAAATTACAGACAAAGGGATTGGTAATGGTATTTCATTACTAATCATGGTAGGTATCATTGCACGTTTACCGTTTGCTTTCGTTGCAGAGTTTGTGGCTCGTATGGAAGAAACCGGTGGCGGCGGATTAGTTGTATTCCTCGTTGAAATTGTATTCCTCATCTTGGTTATTTTACTTTGTATCCTTTTAGTTCAGGGAACTCGTAAAATACCTGTACAATATGCAAAACGTATTGTTGGAAACAAACAATATGGTGGTGTTCGCCAGTATATCCCTTTAAAGGTTAATGCAGCAGGTGTAATGCCAATCATTTTTGCTCAGGCAATTATGTTCATTCCTATTACCTTAGTTGGTTTTGCACAAAGCGAATCACTTTCAGGTTTTGTAGCCGTATTTTCAGATTTCAATGGTTTCTGGTATAACTTTGCATTTGCGATAATGATTATTGCATTTACATATTTTTACACGGCAGTTACCATGAATACGAATCAAATGGCAGAAGATATGAAGAAAAATGGTGGATTTATTCCGGGTGTAAAACCAGGTAAAAAAACTGCTGATTTTCTTGATAGTATCATGTCAAAAATTACTTTCCCAGGATCAGTATTTTTAGCTATCGTAGCAGTTATGCCTGCTATTGCCCGTATGTTTGGTGTTAACTCCCAGTTTGCACAATTCTATGGCGGTACCAGCTTATTGATTCTTGTAGGTGTAATTTTAGATACGCTTCAACAAATCGAAAGCCATTTGTTAATGAGACATTACGAAGGCTTGACAAAGTCAGGTCGGATTAAGGGTAGAACGGCTATGCCGATGTCTGCTTAAAAAAACTGTTTAGCATCAAATGATGGTAAATATATACAAAGAAGACGAAATAGAATTACTTCGAGAAAGTTCTTTGCTTGTTGGAAAAACCCTGGCTGAAGTAGCAAAACATCTAAAGCCTGGCGTAACCACAAAACATCTTGATACAATTGCGGAAGAGTTCATCATGGACCATAAAGCAAAACCGGTATTTAAAGGATATTTTGGTTACCCTGCAAGTTTATGCATTTCCATTAATGAACAAGTTGTTCATGGAATTCCGGGAGAGAGAGTTGTGAAAGAAAACGACATTATCTCAATAGATTGCGGAACAGTATTAAATGGTTATGTAGGAGATTCAGCATATACATTTGCAATGGGAGAAGTTCAGGATGAAATCCTGAACCTCCTGGTTGCAACGAAAGAATCCTTATACCGAGGAATAGAAGCGGCAATAGCCGGAAACAGAATCGGAGATATAGGATACGCAATTCAAAGTTATGTTGAAGCGAAAGGCTACTCGGTGGTTAGAGAACTGGTTGGACATGGAGTTGGAAAAAAATTACATGAAAAACCAGAAGTACCGAACTTCGGTCGTAGAGGAAATGGCGTTAAACTGAAAAAAGGCATGGTTATCGCAATAGAACCTATGATTAATTTGGGAACCTACAGGGTGTTTCAAGAGAACGACGGATGGACCATACGTACACAAGACCTTAAACCATCAGCACATTATGAACATGATGTAGCCATTGGAGAAGGCAAATCTGATATCCTGTCGAGCTTCGAACTTATCGAAAATTCAATAAAAATGAACAAAAACATCAACCCTAAAACCATATCGAATGGCTAAGCAATTATCTATTCAACAAGATGGTACCGTTATTGAATCGCTTGGAAATGCGATGTTCCGAGTAGAACTGGAAAATGGACATCAATTGATTGCTCACATTTCAGGAAAAATGAGGATGCATTATATCAAAATTCTACCGGGCGACCGAGTACGGGTAGAAATGTCTCCTTACGATTTAACAAAAGGAAGAATAACATTTAGACATAAATAAAAAGTACACAATGAAAGTAAGACCATCCGTTAAAAAGAGATCAGCAGACTGCAAAATTGTACGTCGCAAGGGTCGTATTTACATTATCAACAAGAAAAACCCAAAGCTTAAACAAAGACAAGGTTAATTACAGTAAAACATATTTATAATATATGGCACGTATATCAGGTGTTGATTTACCAAAAAACAAAAGAGGTGAAATAGGTTTAACCTATATTTACGGAATTGGCCGCAGCACGTCAAGATTAATTCTTACCAAAGCTGAAGTTGATTTTAATAAGAAAGTTCAAGATTGGAATGATGATGAACTTAACCGCATCCGTACCGTCATTAATGATGAAATTAAAGTAGAAGGTGCACTACGCTCAGAAGTTCAAATGAGCATTAAGCGTTTAATGGATATCGGTTGCTATCGTGGTATCCGCCATCGTTTAGGTTTGCCTTTACGTGGACAAAGTACCAAAAACAACGCTCGTACCCGTAAAGGAAGAAAGAAGACCGTTGCCAACAAAAAGAAAGCACCGAAAGGTTAATGGTTAGATTAATTGTTATATTTTAACAGATAAAAGTATATGGCAAAGAATGCTAAAGTAACCAAGAAAAGGGTTGTAAAAGTTGAAACTACCGGAAAGGCATACATTTTCGCTTCTTTCAACAATATCATAGTTTCACTCACCAATAATACTGGTCAGGTAATCTCATGGTCATCAGCCGGTAAAATGGGTTTTAAAGGATCCAAGAAAAATACTCCCTATGCTGCTCAAATGGCAGCTCAGGATTGCGCTAAAGTAGCCTATGATCTTGGTTTACGCAAAATCAAAGTTTACGTAAAAGGGCCTGGTTCAGGAAGAGAATCGGCAATCAGAACGTTACATACCAATGGTATCGAAGTTATGGAAATTGTTGACGTAACTCCATTACCACACAATGGTTGTCGTCCACCAAAAAGAAGAAGAGTATAACGAGGTTTAAACAATAGAACTTAACAATTATGGCAAGATATATTGGTCCAAAGACAAAAATTGCACGCAAGTTTAAAGACGCTATTTTTGGCCCAGATAAAAATTTCGAACGTAGAAATTATCCTCCGGGACAACATGGTCAAAGCAAACGCAGAGCAAAAACCTCTGAATATGGGATGCAGCTCCAGGAAAAACAAAAAGCAAAATACACTTATGGTGTTCTGGAACGTCAATTTAGAAACCTTTTCGTAAAAGCTGCTCATAAAAAAGGTATCACCGGTGAAATCTTATTACAACTTATCGAAGCTCGCTTGGATAACGTAGTATACCGTTTAGGAATTGCTCCTACTCGCGCCGCTGCTCGTCAGCTGGTTTCTCACCGCCATATCCTGGTAAATGATTCAGTGGTAAATATTCCATCGTATCAAATTAAACCTGGTGACACTGTTGCTGTAAGAGAACGCTCACAGTCAATGGAAGCTATCACCAATTCAATTGAAGGTCGCGTTAACCGTTTTTCATGGTTAGAGTGGGATGCAACTCAAATGAAAGGTAAATTTTTAAATTACCCTGAAAGAGAAGAAATCCCTGAAAATATTAAAGAACAACTCATCGTTGAACTTTACTCTAAATAACGGGTGATTTTCAATTCTGCCAAGGCAATATCGGCAAAACATTAAGTATTGTTAATAACAAAGAAAATATAAGTAAATGGCAATATTAGCTTTTCAGAAACCCGAGAAGGTGATTATGTTAGAGTCTGACGATAAACGCGGAGTTTTCGAATTCAGACCTCTCGAACCAGGGTACGGGATAACTATTGGAAATGCACTTCGCAGAATTCTGTTATCTTCACTCGAAGGTTTCGCCATCACTTCGGTCAGAATTGAAGGTGTTGATCACGAATTTACTACCATCAAAGGTGTAGTGGAAGATGTGACTGATATCATCCTTAATCTGAAACAGGTTCGTTTTAAACAACAAATTGATACTGTTAGCAGCGAAAAAGTGAATATCAGTATTTCAAACCAGGACGCTTTTAAAGCTGGGGATATTAATAAGTTCCTCAACGGCTTTCAGGTTCTGAATCCGGAACTCTTGATCTGCAACATGGAAACTTCTGTGAAACTCAATGTTGAGTTAAACATTTCCAAAGGCAGAGGATATGTTCCTGCTGAAGAAAATAAAAATCCGAACGATCCATTCGGAACTATCGCTGTAGATTCTATCCACACACCGATCCGAAATGTAAAGATTATCGTAGATAACTTTCGCGTAGAACAGAAAACTGACTACGAAAAACTGATTCTCGAAATTCTTTCAGATGGCTCTATTCATCCTAAGGACGCTTTGAAAGAAGCTGCCAAAATACTTATTCATCACTTCTTATTGTTCTCTGACGAAAAGATTACTCTTGAAACTGAAGAAAAGAACATCACGGAAGAATTTGATGAAAACACATTGCATATCCGTCAACTCCTGAAAAATAAATTAGTTGACATGGATCTTTCAGTTAGAGCATTAAACTGCCTGAAAGCTGCTGATGTTGAAACCTTAGGTGAATTAGTCTCTTACAATAAAAATGATTTACTTAAGTTCCGCAATTTCGGAAAGAAATCACTTACTGAGCTCGAACAGCTGGTAAAAAGTAAGGGGCTTGAGTTTGGTATGAATGTTTCGAAGTTTAAATTAGATAAAGATTAATCCCAATGAGACACGGAGATAAAATAAACAATTTAGGCAGAACTCATGCACACCGCGATCGCATGCTCGCGAACATGGCTTCATCGCTTATCCTGCATAAACGTATCACGACCACTTTGGCGAAAGCTAAATCACTCAGAGTGTACGTTGAGCCTCTCATTACCCGTTCTAAAGATGATACTACTCACTCACGCCGTACAGTTTTCAGCTATTTACAAGATAAAGCTGCTGTTACTGAACTCTTCCGTGAAGTGTCACAAAAAGTGGCTAACCGCCCAGGTGGTTACACAAGAATTCTCAGAATCGGTAAACGCTTAGGCGATAATGCAGAATTATGCATCATCGAGCTGGTTGATTACAACCTGAACCTGCTTGGAACTACTGATGCTAAACCCGCTAAAGCTACCCGCACACGTCGTGCCGGTAAGAAAAAAGCTGATGCTACTACAACCGAAGAATAATTCGTTTGAAATATTTCTGAAAAGGCCGGAGTTACTCCGGCCTTTTTTATTTATGGAAACTTTATCAATTGGTATTGCCCTTGATATCCCTCTGACAATACGCCTAAACAGCAAAAAATAGAGTAACTTTGCAATCAGCTTAACCAGAATGATGAATAATCCTGTAAATAAACGTAAAATTCTTAACGATCCGGTTCATGGCTTCATTACATTACCCAATGATTTGGTATATGATGTCATTGAGCATCCTTATTTTCAACGCTTACGCAGGATTAAACAATTGGGACTTACACATCTGGTTTACCCCGGAGCATTGCATACCCGATTCAGCCATGCCTTAGGTGCGATGCATTTAATGGTGCAGGCTATTGAGGTTCTGAAACAAAAGGGTATTGTAATTTCACAAGAAGAATCGGAAGCTGCTGTCTTGGCAATTTTATTGCACGATATTGGGCATGGTCCGTTTTCTCATGCACTGGAACATTCAATTGTCGATAATATCTCGCATGAGGAGATTTCAAGTCTTTTTATGGAAGAACTGAATACTGAATTTCTGGGAAGACTTGATATGGCTATTTCAATTTTCAAAGGCACTCACTCTAAAAAATTCCTGCATCAACTGGTTGCTGGTCAGCTCGATGTTGACAGGCTCGATTATCTGTCGCGGGATAGCTTTTTTACGGGCGTTTCCGAAGGGATTATTGGTACCGAGCGTATTATCAAAATGCTTAATGTGAAAGAGAATGAACTGGTGGTGGATGAAAAAGGAATCTATTCCATCGAGAAATTTATTGTTTCACGCAGGCTGATGTACTGGCAGGTTTATTTACATAAGACTGTCCTGAGTGCCGAAAATATGATGATACAAATACTTCGTCGTGCCAAAGAGCTTGCTGCACAAGGCGTAGAACTTTTTGCGACACCCTCTTTACATACGTTTCTTTACAATTCGATCGGTATTGAAAAACTCAGAAGTGATCATTCACTGCTTTCAAAGTTTGCCGATCTGGATGATGCTGATATCTTTTCATCGATTAAGGTTTGGGAAAAACATCCGGACCCGATCCTAAGTAAACTCTCTGCATCCATTACCAATCGGAAACTTTTCAGAATAGAAATACAAAACGAACCTTTTGCTCAGGAATATATCCTGCAGAAAAAAGAAAAGGTGATTGCTCATTTTAATATACCGGAACGGCTGAGTTCCTATTTTGTGTTTTCGGAAGAAGTAACCAATAATATGTATGACCCGAAACACGATAAAATTAATATTTTGCTGAAGAATGGGGATGTGAAAGATATTTCGCATGCATCTGACCAGCTAAATCAGGCATTCCTTAGCAGAATCACCCGAAAGTACATCTTATGTTATCCCAAGTATTTATAATCAAATAATTATGGAAGTTACACTTGCTCAAATTGCTGCAATGCTCAATGGAAGCGTGGAAGGAGATGCCAATGCTAAAGTAAATCACTTTACAAAAATTGAAGAAGGCAAATCCGGTTCATTGTCGTTTCTGGCAAATCCTGCTTATACTCAATATATTTACGAAACGGAAGCTACGGCTGTAATTGTAAGCAATCAGTTTGTTCCTGAAAAGGAAATAAAAACCAACCTGATTAAGGTTGCTGATCCGTATTCTTCCTTTGCGAAGCTTCTTGAGTTTTACCAACAAATTAGAAACTCCAAACGTGGAGTTTCCTCATTGGCATTTGTGTCGCCAACAGCAAAGGTTTCTCCTGATGCCTATGTGGGTGAATTTGTATTTGTGGGTGATAATGTTGAAGTTGCCGACAATGTAATTCTTTATCCTCAGGTTTATTTGGGTGATAATGTTAAAATAGGAGAGGGGTCAGTTCTAAATTCCGGAGTAAAAGTCTATCACGATTGTGTTATTGGAAAAAACTGCATAATTCATGCCGGAACGGTGGTAGGCTCTGATGGGTTTGGCTTTGCTCCGCAAGCCGATGGAACATACAAAAAGATTCCGCAAATTGGGAATGTGATGATCGAAGATAATGTAGAGGTTGGTGCAAATTCAACCATCGACAGGGCAACCATGGGCTCTACGATCCTTAAGTCAGGGGTGAAACTGGACAATCTGGTTCAGATTGCCCACAATGTAGTGGTCGGCGAAAATACTGTTATGGCAGCACTTTCGGGTATTGCAGGATCAACGAAAGTTGGAAGAAATTGCGTGTTTGCCGGAATGACTGCTGTGGCAGGACACAAACAGATTGCCGACAGAACCACAGTAGGTGCAAATTCATTTGTTTCGGGAAATGTAACCAATGAAAATCAGACATTGGTAGGATTCTATGCCTTTGATGCAAACGAATTCAAGAAAGACTGGGTTCATTTTCGTAACCTGAACAAGCTGGTAGCTCGTATTGATGAGTTGGAACGTAAACTGAAAGAACAAGAGTAACATCTCTTTCGGCTTGCATTCATCTTTAGAATTGCGACGTATGCTGAACTAATTGTGTTTCTAACTGTTCGTTTTGCTGACTTTAAAAAATAATATACGTTGGACGCAAAAGAAATTGTAAAATCAGGCAGGTATCTGCCTGTAATGGAAGAGTTTTACAGCCTTCAGGGCGAAGGTTATAATACAGGTGAAGCTGCTTATTTTCTCAGAGTAGGAGGTTGTGATGTGGGATGTCATTTCTGTGATGTGAAAGAATCATGGGATGCAGATCTTTTTCCGCCCAAACCGGTGGATGACGTAATTGAACGCGCTTCGGAATTTGCCGGACGTTCTGTAATCGTTACCGGTGGCGAACCGTTGATGTATAATCTGGACTATCTCTGTACAAAACTGAAAGAAAACGGATTCAAAATATTCCTGGAAACTTCCGGCTCGCATCCTGTTTCGGGTGTTTGGGACTGGATTTGTCTCTCCCCTAAAAAAAATGCTGCACCATTACACGAAATTTATGCAAAAGCTCATGAATTGAAGGTTATCATTTACAATCATTCCGATTTTGATTGGGCCGAAGAAAATGCCCGGGTTGTATCGGCAGATTGTATACTTTATCTTCAGCCTGAATGGAGCAATCGTGGCGAAATGATGCCGTTGATTGTAGAGTATGTGAAAAATAATCCCAAGTGGAAAATCTCTTTACAAACTCATAAATATATGCGTATTCCATAAATTATGGAATGGTATTTGTAGTCATAAAATATCGCGAAAAAATCCACTCTCATGAAACAATTGCTAATTCTTCTGTTTATGGTAAACTCGCTGATGATGTTTGCTCAGCCTAAAGGAGGGTACACAACCAAATCGAAAAAGGCAATTGCACATCATGAAAAAGCACTGGAATATTATAATCAGTACAAAAATGAGGAGACTTTGAAAGAGGTTTCAAAATCGCTTCAGCAGGATTCTGCTTTTATTGAGTCGTGGATGTTGCTTGCATCTCTTTATACAGATATAAAACAACCGCTTGAAGCCATTGCGGCTTACCAGAAAGCCATTGAAATTAATCCTGAGTTTTATCATGGCGTTTATCTTACGCTTGGCGATCTGGAATATAAAAATGGTTTGTATTTCGATGCTGAGAAACATCTGGATATTTATCTTTCTGATCCTGATTTGCCTGCACCCAAAAAGAAAGCAGCAGTAGAACTTCGAAAAAAAAATGACATTGCTATCGGTTTTGCAGAACATCCGGTGCCGTTTAAACCCATTAATTTGGGCCCGAATGTAAATTCGGAAAATGACGAATACCTTCCTGCCATCACTGCCGATGAACAAACGCTGATTATTACAGTACGCCGCCCACGCGATCAATATACGCTGGCAATAGACAATAAGTTTGAAGAGGATTTTTACATCAGCCATAAAGAAAATGGAGAGTGGACAAAAGCCGTATTTGCCGGAGCTCCGCTGAATACTCACGGAAATGAAGGGGCACAGTGTATTTCACCGGATGGACAATATTTGTATTTCACCGGATGTAATCGCCCGGGAGGAATGGGAAGCTGTGATATTTATGTTTCCCGTAAAATTGGCGACCGATGGAGTCAGCCGAAAAACATCGGATACCCGCTCAATACCGAAAGTTGGGAATCACAACCTTCCATCTCACCAGATGGCAAAACACTCTATTTTTCATCCAACCGGAAAGGAACCAAAGGAAGCATGGATATCTGGAAATGCGTGCTGAATCAGGACGGTTCGGCTAATGAACCCATAAATTTGGGCGATTCAGTCAATACTCCCGGTATGGAAGCCGCACCCTTTATACATCCTGACGGACAAACACTCTATTTTGCATCGAACGGTCATCCTGGCTTGGGTGGAATGGATTTATTTTATACCCGTATGTTTGATACAAGTTGGGGAAAACCGGTTAATATTGGTTATCCCATTAATACCTGCGCCGACGAAATCAATCTGTTGGTAAATGCTAAGGGCAATTTTGCATATATAGCTTCGGATAAGCTGGGCGGATATGGCAAGTTCGACCTTTATGGATTTGAACTTTATCCGGAAGCACGTCCGTTTGCGGTTACCTATCTCAAAGGAAAAGTTTATGATAAAGACACCCACCGTCCGCTTGAAGCTTCATTTAATCTGATTGACTTGAACGATGGAAAAATAATTGCCTCTTCAAGTTCAGATCCAAGCAATGGCGAATTTTTGGTGTGTATTCCAGCCAACCGTAATTATGCACTAAATGTTTCGAAAGAAGCTTATCTCTTTTATTCCGATAATTTCTCACTCGCTGGTGATTATGATAACCTGAAACCTTTCGAAAAAGATATTCCCTTGCAGGAAATCAAAGTCGGACAAAGTGTGGTGCTGAAAAACATCTTTTATGAAACCGACAGGTTTGACCTGAAATCTGAATCGATGGTAGAATTGGATAAACTGGTGGAATTACTAAAGCACCATCCGAGTATGAAGATTGAAATTTCGGGACATACGGATAATGTAGGAACCGACAAATACAATCAAACCTTGTCGGAAAATAGAGCAAAATCTGTTTACCAATACCTGTTGAGCAAAGGGATTTCAGCGGCACGATTAAGCTTTAAAGGGTATGGTTTTTCGAACCCTATTGATACCAATGATACCTCGGAAGGTCGTGCAAATAATCGCCGTACAGAATTTAAAGTTGTAGGAATATAGAAAAAATGAAAGGGTCACCCGTAATGGATGACCCTGGTTTTAGAAAATAGAGAAGAGAAACTAATAAATAATTTTCTGCACTTGTATTCCTCTTGGAGAGGTGAGTCTGAGAATATAACTTCCTTTGATTGGTAATTGGATTTTTTCTTCGTTATGCAAAATGGCCTGATGTTTAATTATTTGCCCATGGATGGTTATTATTTCTAGAGTTGCATTTCGTTCGTCGGTTTTTACAGTCAAAATATTATCCTGGATATATGATAAAAACTCAATTTTAGTGATTTCATTGACTTCAGCACTATTGTTGAAGAAAACCTCAAAACGACTAGCTAAATCTGAAGGAGAAGAGGTGAATTCATACGTTGATTGATTTCGGAGGTTATGTATCGATTGATCTTTTTTATCAAGAAGAAAGATTGGAATAACAGGTGCAAAACTGGAAAGATTACTTGCTGTAATCTTATACATTCCGGATGTCCCGGGTGTAAATCCCAGGTTTATAGAGTTTTGGCGGAAGGAAGTGTCGCGTACGTCTATTGCAAGTTTATGATTGTCAGTGGATAATGAGTAAAGCTGAGGAGCGAGAGAGTCTCCTTTTAGTTTAACAGCATCAAATGTAGGATTAAACATGCTAGTTGCATTATCGTTTACATTAAAGCTCCAGAAGTCAGTATAACCATTCCCTTCAACTTTTATTTTTAAAAGATTATCAGTACTAGTCTGAGTTTTGTAGTTTGGAATAGTGCTGTGTATTCGTGCTGCTTTGGGTATTTGTAATGATGCATTTGTGCTGTTTACACGGATAAAAAATCCTTGCAGAGCGGGGATGATACCGTTGGATAACTCTCCAATATAACCATTCCAGCAAATGTAATTTCCCTTTTGATAACAATATACTGTTGCGTCAATGTTTTGTTTTATCCAGTATGGATTATTCCAGTCAATTGCAGATGTATAAGGATTCCCAATTAGATTAAATCCACTCATTTCTGGATTTAAAGTATTGTAGATTAGGCTTTTTTGAAAATATTGCTCTGTGCCGGGGATGAATTTGTCCTGATAGTCCAAAACAATATTTGCCGGAGATTCAAGCAATGCACCTGAGCCAACTTTTAGCGAATCAGCGATTATCATTCCTTGCCAATTACTTAGTTGTTCATCAAATTTTAAGGTGTTAATATTGTTAATTGAATAAAATTGAGAAGGAACTGATTTTACAGGAGTTGCAATCAGGTGCTTATTATTGGATGAAATGTATTGCTGAACTTTAAATATTCCGGTATTTCCAATGCTTAAGCTGTCGAAGATCAATGACCCGGTCCCAGTTGAGTCGGACATGAGGATTATCGTTCCGTTATTTTCCAGGATGCCGTTTACGGTAAGACATTTATTTGGAGAAATTTCGAGTATTGTAGATGTATCAAGGATTAAATGGTCGCATTCTGATACTCCATCAATCGTTATTTTTCCGGTATGTATTTTTGCAGAAGTGTTTGAACCAGGAATCCCCTGATTCCAATTGGCTACTGTAGACCAGCTTCCTGTTCCGTTCCAAATTGAGATATTAGAACCTGTTGATGCATAAATATATCCGTTCATATAGGTAGTAGCAATCGGGTTTCCATCCCAATCAGCTACTTCACATGAATTTACATTACAAACCAAAGGGGTTGAGCCTCCATTGTAAGCAAATTTAATATTCATAAATAAGCCTGAAGGAAAATCCACTCCGGAAGATCCCTGAGCCAACCATGAAATATTTAGTTGTTTTAAATTTCCATTTAATGTTGTTGGATTTGATAAAACACCAGTTGCAGAAGTGCTTATATTCGTGTCTTTTTCGTATTGCAATACAGTGGAATCATACGTGATTTTTAAATCAATAGCCCCAATGTTATTCAATCCTTGGAATAATATTGGGATAATTACCGGCTTCCCAATCTCAGCGGTGTCGCTTCCAATTGTAATAGTTTGCGATTTTAAAGAGCTAAAAGCTGTTAAAATCATGAATATTGTGATTATGCTAAATTTTTTCATCTCTGTTTCTCTATTATCATAAAATTTAAAAGTCAGAAAGCAATTCCAGAGAATAATAATGTTCTCCGGAATTGCTGAATATTACATGCTTAAATGGATTTTTTCCATTGATAGATTTTTCTTCCACCATATAATGTACCCATCGCAAGCAGAATGGAAAGACCTCCGTCAACAGGGGCTCCGCCACCGCTAACAGGTGCTGAGCCGGGAGTTCCTACAGGAGAAGCACCACCTGAACCCGATCCACCAGGATGAGGTGGTTGTGCCGAAGAGAAAAGTGGAGTAACCGCTAAAACCGCTGTTACTATCATTATTTGAATAATTGCTTTCATTTTTTCTTCTTTTTAAAGTGTGAATGAATCTTTTATTGAAAAATCCGGAAGAAGGTATTATCCCTTCTTCTCCGGATTCAACGTTTACGTATTTTAGTGAATGAAAACCTTTTGAGTATAAGATTTGCTTTCTGTTATAACCTTTACAAAGTAGTATCCGGATTCAACATTTAATGAAATTCGGTTTTCTGTGCCCGCTTTTGCAATTACCTGACCTAATGCGTTGAAAATATTGATTTCACGGATAATTTCGTTTGCAGGGTTTGCGATTATAACATCTTTATGTTGTGCAAAAATGTGAATGCCATTTGCATTGTTTTCATCTATGCCAACAGTAGAGGAGAAAAGAATTGTAAAACGGTTCGTATTGTCAGTTACAGAAGAAACAAATGAATATACATGATTTTGTAACAGATTAACGCTTTGGTTTAATTTATTGTCAATCAAATACACTGATACGCCTGCTGCAATTGAAGATAAGTCTGATGCAGTGATTGTAAAGCTACCATCAGTACCAGCTTCAAAACTCATAGGAATGCTAATATTTGTGTTTGGAATGATTTCTGCTAATGCATTGATTGAGAGTTTTTGGTTGTTTGCAATGGTGTACAATTGAGGAGCGTTGCTATCACCATAAAGTTTACGGCTATCATAATTAACATCAAATCCATTGGTTGCCTGACTACTAAATGCAACCAATACTTCGTCGGCATAGCTGTTACCTTCAACTCTTAAACGCATAGCATTTGCATTTGACGATTTAAAAATAGGTTGTGAACTATGCGTTCTCCATGCATTTTGGAACGTAAAAGTACTATTTGATGTTGCATCAATCATAAATCCTTGATTTGTAGGGATTATGTTTGTGGCACTTAATGTTGATGTTTGATTTGCAGCGTTATATACTGAGTAGTTATGATCTGTTTGATTCCATGTGTAGAATGCAGAGGTTTGGTTAGATAAGCCTGATGCCCATGCAAGGTCAAGATTGATTGCAGATGGATATGGATTTCCAAGTAAATTGAATCCAAAACCACTGTATGAACCTGTGTTCATAGTAACAGGAACTGAAATTGAACCATCATTTAATAAGCCATTGAAGTTCGCTATAGCTGCACTGTTACTTGCCCAAATAGAATACCCCTTGCCATTTGTAAGCACTATGTTTCCATTTGAAATTCCAGCCCATGTTCCATCATTATTTAATGACTGTACATAAACAGGAGGTTGGTTGTTGTTATAGAAAGAAAGTGCTTTTGCATTATTTACCGATGATGACATTAAATGCCATGCATTTTGAGTAATGGCACGTTTTGCAAGTGTTGAAGTGGTTACGGTTAAATTACTGTTTCCAATAATAGATGCGCCATTTTCTACCAACAAAGTGTTCACTGTTACGGGAGTAGAAATTGTTACAAAGCCATTGATAACCACGCTGTCAATAGCAGATGGAATGCCATTATTCCAACGAGCAGCATCATTCCAGTTGCCAGTTCCTGTAAATATTGTTGTTTTTGGACCAGCCTGAGTTACCGAAGTATTGCTATAATTTATATTAACCGGATTTCCATCCCAATCAGTAACTTCACATAGTAGGGTATTAAAATTAACAACACTATTTCCTCCTATATAGTTGAATTTTAGGTCTAAAAATTTACCATCACTCATGTTTACACCCGAAGTGCCATTTGCTAACCAAGATAAGTTAACCATGTAAGTATTTCCGGAAACTTGAGTAGGGTTTGAAAGAGTTCCTGCTGCATCGGCACTTAGATTTTCGATAGAAATAAAGTTCATTACACTATTGTCATAAGTAACTTTAAAATCAATTGAGCCGATATTGTGATAGTTAGTAATGTTAATCGGAATATAAATTGCCGAACCGGGAACAATTGCTTGTGATGAACCTAAATTTGCTGTTGCCTGTAATGCATTTACAGTTAAGGGGACAGTGTTTGAAGTAGCAGGATTTCCCGAAACACAACTTAAATCAGAAGTCAAAATACAACTTACGACGTCATTGTTTTGCGGAATATAAGCAAAAGTTGCCTGATTTAAACCACTATTGTTTCCATTAACTTTCCACTGATAAACAGGGTTTGTGCCTCCATTTACAGGTGTAGCTGTGAAGTTTACGGTAGTGCCAGCATTTACAGTTGTATTGTCAGCAAGAACAGAAACAGAAACTGGGGCGGGAGCTGTTTCCGTAATAACCGCATTTCCGCTCATTGCAAAATTTGAAGTACCGTGGATTGCGTCAATAGTATATGTTCCGGCAGTTAAATTATTCCAGCTTAAGGTTGAACCAGTTCCGGCAACAACGGAGCCTTCATTAGTGCCATTCTTTTTAAGCTGATAATTCACACCAATTTGTGAACCATTTAATCCAACTGTTAGCCCGCTTGTTCCCTGGCAATAACTTCCACTGCCTGAAACATTGTACGAATCAACTACGAATTGACTTATTGAAGAATTGCTGTATGTTACGCTGATAGGGTTTCCATCCCAGTCAGTAACTTCACAGGATAACGTATTGAAATTTAATGCGCTGTTTCCTCCAAGGTAGTTGAATTTCAGATCGAGAAACTTACCGTTTGTCAAATTAACTCCGGATGTGCCATTAGCCAGCCATGATAAGTTAACCATGTATGTATTTCCTGAAACCTGAGTTGGATTTGAAAGAGTTCCAGTTGCATCAGCACTGAGGTTTTCGATAGAAACGAAGTTCATAACACTGTTGTCGTAAGTCACTTTAAAATCAATAGAGCCTGTATTGTTGAAGTTCGCGATATTGATTGGTATGTAAACAGTAGTACCTGATGTTGCGTTTGTAACTGTATTTCCAAGATTTGCTGTTGCAGGCAATGAGTTAACCGTAATTGTTATGTCGTTTGAAGTAGCAGGATTTCCTGAAACGCAGCTAAGGTTTGAAGTTGTAATGCAATTTACAACATCATTGTTTTGAGGAGTATACGAAAATGTAGATTGATTAGATCCGCTGTTGTTCCCGTTAACTTTCCATTGGTATGCCGGATTTGTACCACCATTAACCGGAGTAGCCGTAAAGTTTACGGTTGTGCCTGTATTTACTGTAGTATTATCGGCAAGAATAGAAACAGATACGGGTGAAGGGGTTGTTTCTGAGATGATTGCACTGCCAGTCATTGCCTGTGTTGAGGAACCGTTTGAAGCCTCAACGGAATAAGTTCCTGCAGTTTTATTGTTCCAGCTAAGAGCAGAACCCGTTCCGGCCAAAACTGAGCCATCGTTTGCACCGTCTTTTTTCAGTTGATAGTTAATTCCAGTTTGGGAGCCACTTAATCCAACCGTTAATCCTGAAGAACCCAGACAATAGCTTCCGCTACCTGTAACATTAAATGAATTGATAGAAACTA
Source organism: Bacteroidales bacterium (assembly GCA_963667975.1). GTDB lineage: Bacteria > Bacteroidota > Bacteroidia > Bacteroidales. The sequence continues at coordinate 49,242 of OY764079.1, read as the reverse complement.
ATTGAGAAACAGTAGTATTTGTGTATGTTGGCGTAATAGGATTTCCATCCCAGTCAGAGATTTCACATAAATTGGTATAGAAGTTAACAGCGCTGTTTCCTCCAATGTAATTGAATTTTAGATCAAGAAATTTTCCGGTTGACATATTTACCCCGGATGATCCACTGGATAGCCATGAAAGGTTTACCATATAAGTGCTTCCTGATAGTTGAGTGGGATTAGACAATGTACCGGTTGCATCAGTACTGATGTTTTCCAGTGCTACAAATGTCATTACAGTATTATCGTAGGTGATTTTAAAATCAATTGAACCTACATTGCTAAAACCTGATATATTAATGGGGATAGAGATGGTTGTGCCTGCCGTTCCAATTACAGGGCTTCCAAGATTTGCAGTTTGTGCGTTGACATTTGATGCAAATGCAGCAACAAACAGAATAAAAATAATCCGAAAGTACTGATTTAATGTTTTCATATTGTTTATGTTGTATTTTGTGAAAAGGGAAAACTATGAAGATGATTAAAATCAATTCATAGTTTCCTCTTTTTGATTCTATCTTATTTGTTATTGTGCAGGTGTGTATGAACCATTTGTGTCACCAGAACATATTGCTTTGAATAGTTGTGTGACATTTTCACCATTAATTATAACCGTAGGGTTTTCAAATAGCCATTCGCCTACAGTCCATTGGGTTACAACCTGACTCAATGCACCTTTTTTTCGGATGTAGAGAGCATCGGTAGAAGTGATTGAAGAAGAATTGTTTACGTCCGCTGCTTTGAATCTTAAACCACTTAAGGTAATTTGACCAATTGAAGCTTTACGAGCCTGAAGTGCATCTGTAGTATTAACACCACCCCATGCTTTGCTTGTAGATGCGTCTAAGCTATAAGTGCCATTGTCAACAGTGAATCTAAATGAACCGGTAGCATCCGTATAAACGGAGTCAATACTGGTTCCGTTAAGCTTTAAAAATACTTTTGAGAATGTGATTGGAGTACCGGCAGTATTGTCATACTTTAATGTGCCTGAAATAAAGTGCTTCCATGAAGTTCCTTTGTTTAGCAGGATAGAACTGCTTTGTGGCATAAAGTTGGGAGCGGATAAGTTAAATGCATCCGTTACGAGTAAATCTGAGTTGTTTACTAATGTATCATTATGACGACTGGTTGTCGCAAAATAGCTTCTTTCAAAATCTGAATTGAAATTTGTACCCATACCTGAGAAGATACAGTTTTCCATTTTTAATTCATTATTGGTAGCAGATGCCTGGGTATTTGTCCCATCAAGATATAAGCCTGTTGGCCATCCTGCAAATACAGAGTTGTAAACGTTTAATTTAGAACTTCTGCGGATATGCATCGCTCTGCGATAGAGTGAACTTATTGAGGTTGATGCGTCTGCTTTGGGACCAAACATACTGAAATTACTGAAAACACATTGTGTAAACGGAGTGTTGGTTGACCCAGTTCCATCATTATCAGATTCGAATCCATTTGACTGTGATTGGTCAGCAATATTCGGATCTCTTAATGAAACTGCATATTGAACCATTCCTCTGAATCCGTAGTCAGTATCGAAATCATCATCCCAGCCTCTGAAAGCAATTAAGTGTTTTGCATTTACAGTGCCGCCAAACCACTCGTAAGAATCATCTCCACTATAAGCAACCTGAATATAATCCAATGTTGTTCCGTTGCCAACGCCGCCCATAGTTAATCCGTTAATTTCGTTGTTGGTTGAATAGGCAATGCCTGGGAATTCAATACGAACATATTTTAAAATACCGGAGTTGTCAGCATCATTGCTTCCACCATAATGAGAGCCTAGGTTTCCTTCAATAATTGCATCACCACCTGTAGGGTTAATTGTCGCATTTCCTAAAATTACCACACCACCCCAGTCACCGTAACCACGGCTGCCGGCAGCTTGATTTGAAGTAAACACAATCGGGTTGGTAGCGGTTCCATTTGCAATCACTTTTGCATCTTTTTCGATAATCAAGGTTCCTTTGTTTATTTTGTCTCCACGAATGATTGTTCCGGGTTCAATGGTTAATGTTGCCCCCGATTTTACGTACACAAAACCATTTAAAAGATATATGTTTCCGGATGTTGAAGGGAGAAAGTTTGGCGCAGTAAGATTGAAAGGATCAACAACTTGTAAAGAACTGTTGTCGGTTAGTACGCTATTGTGACGTGCAGGATTATTGAAGTATGTATCTTCAAAAGAAGACGCAAAGTTTGCTCCCATTCCTGCAAAGATGCAGTTTTCTATTTTTAGTTCATTGTTTGTTGCAGAAGCCTGAGTATTTGTCCCATCAAGAAATAAACCTGTAGGCCATCCTGCAAATACAGAATTAAAAACGTTTAACTTTGAACTTCTGCGGATATGCATCGCTCTGCGATAAAGTGAATTCACGCTGGTAGTGCCGTTCACTTTGGGTCCGTACATGCTGAAATTACTAAAAATACATTGGGTGAAAGGTGTGTTTACCGAACCAGTTCCATCGTTATCAGATTCAAAACCATTGGATTGTGACTGATCAGCAATATTTGGGTCACGTAAAGAAACTGCAAACTGAACTTTACCTCTGTATCCAAAATCAGTATCAAAGTCATCATCCCAGCCTCTGAAAGCGATTAAATGCTTGGCATTTACAGTGCCACCAAACCATTCGTAAGAGTCATCTCCGCTGTAAGAAACCTGAATATAATCAAGTAAAGTTCCGTTACCAACGCCCCCCATGGTTAATCCGTTGATTTCGTTATTGGTTGAGTAGGCAATACCAGGAAATTCAATACGAACATATTTTAAAGTTCCAGAGTTGTCGGCGTCATTGGTTCCACCATAATGAGAACCTAGGTTTCCCTCAATAATTGCATCACCACCGGTAGGGTTTATTTGGGCATTGCCGAGTATTACAATACCACCCCAGTCTCCATAATTACGGCTGCCTGCTGATTGATTTGATGTGAAAATAATTGGGTTTGCAACAGTGCCTACGGCATTGATGGTAGCCCCTTTTTCAATAACTAATGTACCTTTATTTGTTTTATCTCCACGGATAATTGTACCCGGCTCGATCGTTAAAGTAGCTCCGGCTTTTACGTAAACGAATCCATTTAACAGATAAACATTGCCAGAAGACCATGTAGTGTTGGTCGTAATATCACCCGCAGGAACCGTAATAGTTGCCGCAGGATAAACCGTGTTTTGCGGATCAAAATTTGCCCAGCCTGAAGTCCAGTTTGTTGAGCCAAAAGCACCAACAAAGTTCACCTGATCAAAAAACGGGTCGTTTAATACTGAATTAGTGAAAGAAGCTCCATTAAGAAGAGGAGAACCAGAAGACCATGTGGTATTGGCCGTAATATCACCCGCAGGAATTGTAACCGTAGCTGCAGGATAATTTGTGTTTTGCGGATCCCAGTTGGCCCAACCGGTAGTCCAGTTTGTAGTGCCAAAAGCACCAATGTAATTCACCTTGTCGAAAAATGGATCGTTAATGGTGTTTTGTCCCATAACTCCATAGATCAAAGCTAAAAACATCGATAAAGATGTGACGATTTTTTTCATAATGAGGATTGCGTTTTAAAGTTTGCCGCAAAACTAGACTATGACTATTACCTCATCTTTAAACTCATATTATGAATATGCTAAGGATTTTAAATTCATGTTAAGTAAATATTATGTACGCCATCAAGAGGGAGGAAATTGGTAATACTGAATTAACATAAACTCCTCCTGATTGTGCGTTTAGTTTAATAAATCGTAGTTTCCATGTTAAGCTTTTGTATTTGTGAACGATAGTGCAGGCCTTCCGTTACATTTGCAAACAAAAGCCCCGTATTATGAATGTATTAGAAAAAGGAACGTATTATTCGATTCAGGAAATCAATGAATCTGGATTAGTATTTGTGACAAAAACAACCACCTTATTGTTTTACAAATATGATATACATCTATATATTTTCCATGTTGTGGCAAAGTTTTTTAAAGGAGTTGCAAAACATCAGCTCTTATCTATACAGTTGGATGGTGAATAAGAGTTATAGAATGTTGAAAAATAGAAACGGAACGTTCCTGGAAATATTCCGTTTCTTAAAAGTTTGATTGTTCGATTAAAGAGTTAGGGTGAAACCTAGTGAAAAGTATCTTCCCGGCATATATGTTTTTGTAATCTGATCCCGGCTTACAATTCCGTCTCCTTTGCCATCTCCATTTGTATCTTTATTAAATTCCACCACTTGTTTAAATACAACTTTGTCGTTTAACAGATTTTTGATACCTCCTTTTATTTGGACATGTTTCCCAAATTTCCGGGCAATAGTTAAATCAAGCAAATTAAATGGCATTTCATAAATGTGAGGACTGGTTGGATTTCCTACAAACGCAATTCGTTTTCCGATGACGTTGTATAAAAGGCTAACCATCCACCCTGTGGAGTCGTTTTGATAATATAGTCCTGCATTGATGATAAATGGTGATTGGCCTTGCATCGCTCTTTTCTTCTCACGCAGATAATTTTCTTCTGCTTCCAGTTCGCTCTTAATCAGTGATGCATTCATTTGTACAGTGAAATCTTTCAGATAGCGCAGAATAGTAGGGCTTTTATCAAGTTTTGAGAATGATTTACGAACATCAACTTCAATTCCCAAACTTGACGATTGTTTGGCATTAATGTAAACATAATCCCAACCACCAGCTCCCGATGAAGGGTAAAGGGAGGCTTCTATCGGATTATTGAATTTTTTGTAGAAAGCTCCTGCCATAATCACCTCATCCAGACTGGGATACCATTCGTAGCGAATGTCAAAATTATGAATATATGCATTCTTTAATTCGGAGTTTCCAAATACCATTGATTTTAAATCGAAATCGTAATAACCATAAGGGGCAACTTCCCTGAATTCAGGACGGTTAATTGTCATTCCATATGCAAAACGAAGTAAGCTTTTGTCATTAAAGTCATACGTTAAATTTGCAGATGGGAAGAAATTGAGAGTATCATATACTGTATTTGTTGGTAAATTTGTTTTACTATCATGCCCTGAAAGTGCAAGCTTGTTTTTTTCAACTCTTACCCCTGTATTTAAGGTGATTAATGGCGTGATCTGGAATTTAGCACTTAAGTATCCTGCAATAAGCTCATTGTTGGCTTTATATGAATCTGATAAGTTCGTTTTTTCATCAACCTTAATTCCATTCGGAAAGTTTATGTTTGCATCCGTATAGATCTCGTCGATCGGTAAAAATAAATCTATATTAAAATTTATGGAAGTGGCTCTTGTAAATCCGATATTTCGTGCATTGAATTCGCGTTTTTTCTTTTCGTAATAAATTCCTGTTTTTAGCTCAGGGTGAAAATTTCCGATATAGAGTTTGTGTGAATAATTTGCTCCAATAATTTTAATATTCTCATTCATGTCTTTGAAGAGACGTCCATTCAAATCGGTGTTGGCATCATTCGGAAAATAGAGAGAATATTTACCATAGTTCGGATCGGTAACATCTCCTCCAGCATCATAATAGCTGTAAAAATTCCGGCGATTATCCGGCTGTAGCTTATTCGCATACGAATATCCCAATACCCAGTCAAGTTTTGAATTTTCTTTATTAAATATATGATTTCCTCCCAACTGTCCTGAGTACGTGGTTCTGCTGGAATAAGACAGGTCGGTAGCCTTGATTTTTTCGCCACTTTGACTAAAATAGTATTCAAGTCCTGACCGGAGATTGGTTTTTGTTACCCCGTTTTGGTTGATCAAATTCCGGAATTCAATATTGTTGAAACTGTTGAATGAGTATGAAACATTGAGCATCCCGTTTACCTTTACGGAATTAGAATAAATATTATCCGTAAAATCGTACGATTTCTGGTTTACATCTTTAATGGTATCGTATGATATATATGCCGATTTAAGTATTTCGTCGTAATCGTATGAATTACTATACGAGAGGGACGAGATAATCCCCAGATTGCGTTGATTTCCAAAGTTAAACCGGTGGGTAAAGCTAACACCAAGGCTGTTGTCGTTAGGAGCAGTCATCGATTGAGCTGTCCATGTTTTGTTAAATGAACGACCAATTTCTGTTAATCTGGCTTTTTGTGCTGCAATTTGTTCTGGCGTACCCGTAAAGTTGTTTAATTTCCCCATTTCAGAAGTGGAAGGGAATCCATCGGGTAAAGCACGTGTGCCATCATCGAAGCCCAACCAGTCGGTTTTGCCTCCTTTGTATCGGTAAAAATTCTGAAAAGTTGTACCACTTTGCAATCCGGAAGCATAACTGATGACAAAACTGTTCTGGTCGGGAATATTTTTGGTAAATACCTGAATAGCTGCTCCGGCAAAGTCAGCAGGCAGTTCGGGTGAAGGTGTTTTATTGATGATAATCCGGTCAATCATTCCGCTTGGGATAACATCAAATGAAAATGCTCTCACGTCAGATTCGGAACTGGGGGTTGTTGCATTGTTTATCATTACACTGTTATATCGCTCAATCAATCCGCGAACAACCACAAATCGTCCGTCGATAATGGTAACACCCGGCATTCGTTTCAGAACTTCTGAAGCGTCTTTGTCCTGCGACTTAGCAATTTGCTGGCTTGAAATTCCGGAAGAGATAACATTGGCCTTTTTGATCTCGCTGATCATTGATATCTCCGAACCTGTGACTTTTCGATCGGTGATGGTCACTCCCTGCAGACTGGAAACTTCTTCCTGAAGTTCAATAGCTAAAACGGTTGTTTTCCCGTCTTCAACCTTTACGTTTTCAATAGTTTTTTGCTTGTACGATATAAATGAAACAACAAGCGTATATTTTCCGGGCTTTAAATTTGTCAGGAAGAATAATCCTTCCATATCTGTTGAATTTCCAATAGTTGTTCCTTGTATTATCACATTGGCGCCCACTATGGTTTCCTTTGTTTTTGAATCTTTAACAACGCCCTTAATCATTCCCGTTTGTGCAATGAGCGATGATGTAATCATCCATAACATCAATGTTAAAACACTACGAACCAGCGATTTTTGTAACATATTTCTTTTTCTTTTTTACAGGTTGAAATTTGTTGCAAAGAAACAAAGGTCTTTTTCCGTAAGCTAATTTAACTGGTTAAGTTTATCTTAATTGTATGCTGTAAATCAGGATTATAGATAATGATTACATAATGATTAATTCACGTTAAATTCAGTTAAGAAATTATTAGCTGCGCAGTTATTTGGATTACAGTGTTATAAAAGTCTGATTGTGTAAACCCGTTGCAGAGGTAGCGTTAATTATTCATTATTATTAGAGGTGAATACGTTGCTGTTTAAGATAAATACTGCTTATTTGCCGAAAATCTGTTTTTAATCATGATGGCTTTACTTAATGGTTTTTTGGTAGGACTGGCGATGGCTGTTTCGGTGGGACCCGGATTTATTGCAATTTTTCAGCTTACATTAAACAAAGGATTTCGGGCCGGATTTATCATCACGACGGGCCTGTTCTTAAGCGATGTTGTACTATTGATTTTATCATACTTATGGATTTCAAAGCTCGAATTTATCAGGTCGGTTACTGTTCAGACGGGTATTGCTGCATCATTCGTTTTAATCGCCTTTGGGGTTTGTTCTCTGCTTAAAAAGAGTGATGATAAATTGTCAGGCAAAACAATAATATTCGTTAACTCTGATATAGCGTATTTTTTAAAAGGTGTGATAATCAATGTGATTAATCCTTTTACATATCTCTACTGGATGGGTGTGGTATCTGTTTCGCTGACACTTTATTCGGTAAAATTTGTCGATAACTGTTTGTTTTTTAGTTCGATCCTTGCAACGGCCTTTGTTGCCGATGTTCTAAAAATTCATTATTCATGTAAACTCAAACAGATTCTTAATACAAAGAGCATACACCGGATCAATGTTTGTTCGGGACTCTTTTTTATTTTGTGTGGAATAATGTTGATAATAAGAGTGTTAATGTAGGTGTGGCTTTCCTGTTGCATCGAATTAATTCCTTAACTCAAACTTAGCAATGAATTAACCTGGAAACAATATTTTGAATGTTGCTTTGTATATTGTTTAATTGATTAAGAATGAGTAATCAAAAATCAGGAGAGGGGATCTTTCAACAGCAATTGAAAGAAGACCTCCAAATTTTTTTAAAAGAGCAATTTAACCAGTATCCGGCCAACGACCTTCTTAAAATTGATCTCCATTGTCATGATTATAACAGTGACGTGCCCGATGAATTGCTGGGACGTATTTTAAACGTTCCGGAAACATGGCTTAAAACCGAGCGTCTGTTACAGGAACTGAAAAAGAATCAATGTGATGTATTTACAATCACCAATCATAACAATGCCCGTTCATGTTTTGAACAACTGGAAAAAGGGAATGAAATTTTAACAGGAGCTGAATTTAGTTGCATGGTTCCTGACTATAATGTTGGAATTCATGTATTGGCTTATGGATTCTCAAAAGAGCAGGAACGTATTTTAAACAAACTTCGTAAGAATGTGTATCAGTTTCAGGAATATGCCTGTAAAGAACATATTCCGACTATCTGGGCTCACCCGCTGTATCATTATGCTTCGCAGGGCATTCCGCCTTTTGACTTTTTCCGGAAAGTCTCTTTGATTTTTGAACGCTTTGAGGTGGTCAATGGTCAGCGTGATACATGGCAGAATATGCTTGTAAAAGTATGGCTTGAGTCTCTGACACCGGAGGTGATTGAACAAAATGCGGCCGAGTTTGAAGTTGATATAAAACGATATTGCCGTGATCCTTACCGGAAAGTATATTCAGGAGGATCGGATAGTCATATCGGACTTTTTGCCGGACTGACAGGAACGTATCTGTATGTTCCCGGTTTGGAGAAACAATTAAAAAGCCGAACCAAAATTGAACTTGCACTGGAAGCTTTACGGGAAGGACGAATGTTGCCTTATGGCTCGCATAACAATAGTGAAAAACTTACAATTGCCTTACTCGACTATGTTTTCCAGATTGCCTTAAATCGCAAAGACCCGGGCTTACTTCGTATTTTACTCCATAAGGGATCTGCCCGTGATAAAATCATTGCGTTATTGGTGTCCAATGGTTTTGCCGAAGTACAGAGGCATAAAACAACCATGAAGTTTGTCAGGTTGTTTCATAACTGTTTTATGGGCAAAGTGCCTTCTTTTACCAATAAATGGTTGGTGCCCAAAGCGTACAAACCCATTTATACTGATGCTTTGGCAATGGCACAAACAAGCCGCGATCAGCTTCCGGAGATTATTCAGATTTACCATTCATCCATTGTTCAGATTAATCAAAAGCTGAACGGAATACTTTATCAGCGATTACAGAAAAAACTGGATAAACTCACAACAGAAGGGGCTTTAGAGTCTGTTGATTTTCTTACCATTCTCGATAACTTTGAAATTCCCAGCGAATTCAGAAGCTTGCTTCATCCTGATAAAAAACGCAGGCAAAAACGCATCAGTACCCCCGATATTCCTGAATTTCTGGATGGACTGTCTTTCCCATTCCTGGCATCTGCATTGATATTGGCAGCCAACTTTACAAGTACAAAGGTTTTGTACAATACCCGCCCATTGCTATCGGTATTTTCGGAAATCACAGGAAAGTATAAGCATCCGGAACGAATGCTGTGGTTAAGCGATACATTTGATGATAATAATGGCGTTTCGATGGTCTTAAAACTGGTATTGAAGGAAATTCAACGGAGAAATCTTCCGGTTGATCTCCTGGTTTGCAGCAATACCGCTCAGGCAGAAGATCATCTTATCGTGATAAAACCTGAACTGGAATTTACACTTCCTTTCTATCGTCAGCAACCCTTACGAATTCCAAACTTTCTGGCAATCCATGAGATTTTTCAGAAAGGAGAATATGACAGGCTAATGTGTTCAACAGAAGGTGCTATGGGTCTGGCAACTATCTATTTGCGAAATGCATTTTCGGTTAAAGCACATTTTTATATTCATACCGACTGGCTTATGTTTGCCCGTAAAGTTCTGAATGTAGATGTTCATAATCTGAATAGATTCCGCAGATTACTTCGTGCGTATTACAGTAGTTTCGATTCACTTTTTGTACTAAACAGCGACCAGCAAAAGTGGCTTACCGGAAAACAAATGGGCTTTGCACCGGAACAGGTTCATCAAACAGCTCATTGGGTTGACGATGCCTTTATCCCCAAACCAATTGATCGTAGTGTTTTACTGGGAATTAATGATAATGACTTTGTTTTGCTCTATTCGGGCAGACTGAGTGTGGAAAAAGGGGTACTGGAATTGCCAGAACTATACAAACGGTTAAAATCGGAATTCGAAGGATGTAAACTGGTGATTGCAGGTGCCGGGCCTGAAGAAGAAAAACTCCGCGAATTATTGCCTGAAGCTGTTTTTATCGGATGGGTAGACCATTTACTCCTGCCTGATTATTATTGCGCGGCTGATTTGTTGATTTTGCCGTCCAGATTCGATACCTTTAGTTGTTCCGTTCTGGAAGCAATTTCCTGTGGCTTACCGGTTATCGCATACAATGTAAAAGGCCCCAAAGACATTATTCAAAGTTATGAAAATGGCTTTCTGGTAAATAATCAGGATGAAATGTATGAACAGATTCATCAGTATATCCTGAATCCGCATCTTCATGGCGAATTCAGACACAGGGCATTGAAACGTTCTCAGGAATATCGCAAAGATTTTATTTTAGATAAATTACTCACGCAGGCAGGCCTGAAAACAGATCATGACATACAATAGCCATGATGAATGGATTTGGTGGAAACACGGGGTGTTCTACCATATTTATCCCTTAAGCTTTTTCGATTCAAACAATGATGGCTTTGGTGACCTTCGGGGGATAATGCTGAAATTAGACTATTTAAAAGAGTTAGGGGTAGATGCTATCTGGCTTTCTCCCATTTTTCTTTCGCCGGGTGCCGATTGCGGATATGATATCTCCGACTATTACACGATTGATCCGAAATTTGGTACGATAGATGATTTTAGAAAATTACGTGAAGAGGCTCATCATCGTAATATTAAGGTTGTTTTAGATATGGTGCTCAATCATACTTCGAACAACCATCCTTGGTTTATTGAGTCGGCTTCCGACAAAAAAAGTCTGAAACGCGACTGGTATATCTGGAAATCGGGAAAAGGAAACCGAAAACCCAATAACTGGAAAACAGCTTTTGGCGGGAGTTGCTGGGAATACCATAAAGGAACCGGGCAATATTACCTGCATTCATTTTTGAAAGAACAGCCCGACTTAAACTGGAGAAATAAAGAAGTGCGAAAGGAAATGTTTCGGATACTCCGTTACTGGCTCGAAGAAGGAGTTGATGGTTTTCGCTTCGACGTGATCAACTTTATTGTCAAAGACAAAAAGCTCCGGAATAATCCTTTTCTGCATTGGATGAATTCCTCGCGTAAGCTACGAACCCGTAACCATCCGCGCTCCTATAAAATTATCCGCTCCCTCCGGAAACTGTTGGACAAATATCCTGATAAAATGAGCGTGGGCGAAATTTATACATTACCCCCCGGCGATGCAAAACTCTCCGCGAGCTATCTCGCAAACGGGGAAAATTCACTACATCTTGCCTTCGATTTTTCACTCATTTTTACATCGTGGAATGCCCGTGCCTACTACAAGGTAATTGATCGCTGGCAAAAAAGTATTCCCGAAAAAGGCTGGCCCTGCAATGTTTTTTCGAATCACGATTTGCTGAGATTTTACAATAGGAGCAGATTCGGTTTTTTTAAAAAGAAAAAGGCTCGTATCATCGCATTGTTATTGATGACATTAAGAGGAACTCCGTTTTTGTATTATGGTGATGAAATCGGGATGAAAAACAGTCCGGTTCCTCTGGGTAAAATGAAAGATAAACTGGGAAAAAAATATTGGCCTTTGTACAAGGGGCGCGACAGATCCCGAACCCCAATGCAGTGGAATTTCTGCACCAATGCAGGCTTTTCAGTTGCAGAACCCTGGCTGCCTGTTGATAAAAATTTTGCAGGAGTTAACGTGAAATCACAAAAAGAAAATCCAGACTCCCTCCTGAACTTTTACCAACATCTTATTATGCTGAGAAGGTCCTCCGGGGCACTGCACCGGGGAAACTGGATTGCATTAAATAATGGCTCTGGAAATCTTATGGCATATATGCGAACTACTGCCGATGAACGAATACTGGTGTTGATTAATTTCAGCCCGTTTGCGAAGCATTATGTTTATCCTTTAAAAAGCAGAGATAAGCTGCTTCTCTCAACACATAAATCTTCTCTGGGGAAAACCTTTCCCTCTAAAATAAATTTAAGACCTTTCGAAGGCCTGGTGTTTAAGTTGAATGAAAAAGAGTAAGTGTTTCTAAGCCAATTACTTGTTCGTCTTTGTGCCGACGGCATTGCCAACGAAAAAAATCAATATTGTTTTGTGAAAGAAACAGGCTTTCTCATAGTGCCAGACCATGGCTGACAGGCTGAGGTCCTGTATTCGGGAAAGTTTGAATCAAGGCCGGAATTGGAGCGGAATATTTGTGTTAACATGTTTATCCGATTCTTAACCAAAACAGCATTGTTGCGGGAATATAAAAGCATGGCGAATTGCAGAATAATTCTGTAATACCCGTAAGTCGTGACATCAGGGAATGGGCAGCCTGTAGCAAGGATTACAGTGGTGAAATTTAAAATTTAATACAATACAGGAAAAAATTTCCGTAAGACTTTTTTATTTGTTTAATGCTTTATTAATCAGGAGCTTGTGTTGTGAATCGTATTGCAAATCATAATAATTTGTTATCGAATCGAAAATCAATCGTTAATATTATATATTTTTACAACCGTAAATTTTCAAAATAGCGTATAAGCTTATTTTATTTACGTATGATTATTAATTTAATGTCTGTTCTATGTTCAGATGTGACTGACGGGGCGAAGCTGTATTCATCCGGTTTAAAAAACGTTCAGAGAAACAATAGTACAAGTATTAACCAATTTTAAAAACGATGAATAAGAAATTATTATTTCTTTTTTTAGCTGTTTTTTTGTGTGTAATCACGCATGGCCAGACAAAAAAAATTACTCAAAAAGCAGTTCAATTATTTGAACAAAGAAATATTCACCTTAATGGTGGCAATATGGCTGTTTTGGGTTCAGGAAAGAAATCAAGGGTCTGTATTCCGATTGATTTACCACCAAATACAATAGAGTGGTATTATAGTTTTTCAACAAGTAATAATAAGCAATCAATTGATAATTTGAACTTGTTAATTCAATTGGGAGGCCTGCTTATTGCAAATGTTACTCCATTGGGAACGACACTTTCTTCGTCGGGTATTACAGAAACAATATTGTCTCAAATAAAAATTCCTTACGGCTCCCACGCCATAGATGTTTATTTATTTGACAAAGCGAACATGGATAAATTTGAAAAGAGAAAGGATATTTGGGGAGATTCTTTTCAATTCATTCCCAGTGGATCTACAGAGAATACCACACAAGGTCTTATTAGGGTAAAGGATGTTACATCAGGATCGTGGTTTATTGGATTAAGAAATCCAAGCTTAACATATGCAGTGGATGTTGTCATAGAAGGTATTGCCATTGTTGCAAAAGAGGAAATCGTACAACCAACAGACGAACAAAGGAAGGCTGAATTATATGCTAATATGGGAAAGAAGGCTTTTGAAAAAGGTGATTATGAAAAATGTTTAGGGTATAGTAAAAAAGCAATTCAGCTTGATTCATCTCTTGTACAGGTAAAACTAAATATATCGCTATGTTATTTGGTACAAGAAAAACCTGATTATTTAGATAGTTATATAGACGCTATTTCAAGTTGCAAAAAATCAGAACATCCGAAAGAGTTTTTACAAGCCGGACTTAAAAATATTAAAGCCATAAAAAAGAAGTTGGGAGAAATTAAAAATTCTGATGAAATAATTGAGCTTATAAATGAAGAGCTGAAAAAGTTGTAATCGCAAAATCAATTACCTTGTATTGGTTACGACACAGTCTCGCAACACATTTATTGGAGAATGGCGCAGATTTAAGATATATTCAGGAATTATTGGGGCATAAAAGTTCGAAGACCACTGAAATATACACACATGTTACAGAAAAAAGCTTGTCAAAAATAAAATCACCATTTGATGATTTGTAAATAAATATGACATATGTCATACATATCCATCCAATTTGGCGTGCTTTGTATGAGTTTGTCATACATATAAACGAGTTGGGCGTCATTCTAAAGACGATATCGCATAGACATTTGTCAAAATGAAAAATAAAGAGAAAAATATTTCTGTTCAATTACAGATTGACCTTGATTCACTTACAAGAGTGGTTGGGACAATTAAAGAAGGAACTAGTAATCTTGAAGTTGATGAGATTAACATCAAATTGACGGAAAGCTTAAAGAAAGTATTTGATGGATTGACCGATTGGATAGGTGACTTTCAAATACTAATAAGCGAAAATAAACATTTGGCTGCATATGAGATTTTAAACAAGAATAAAGGAACTTTAAAGTATTCAAAAAATGAGGTTCTTGAGATATTTCAAAAATTAAATAGAGAATCACTAAATAAAGAACAACGAAAAGACTTTTTATTAGTTTTAATTGCACTTGCTTCAAAGGAATCAAAATTTGGAAAAATAGAAAATGAAATAGAGTGCTTACTCACTGAATTAGGAGATGAACTTAGTCCAGATATAAAGCAGAGTGTTATATTATCTAAGGCTAATGCTGCTGCACAAAATTCGAAACTTAATGTAGCTAATACAAATTATAAAAAAGTAATTGAAAGTAAGGATTCATCTTCAACAGATATAGCTTATGCTTATAGGGGGCTTGCCAAGATTTCAGCTTCAAGAGAAGACATAATACATTACCATCAACAAACATCAGATAAATTTATAGAAGCAGGTAATAAAAAAGAAGCAATAAAAGACTTAGTATTTTTATCTAGAATGCAGGAAGTAGAAAATCCTGATAAAGCTATAGAGTTAATAGATACTGCGATTAGTTTATATGATGGAGAACAGAATTTAGATAAAGAATATGCAGCAAGTTTATATCATGGAAAATCCAGTTATTTATTTTCAATAAACAAATATGAGCCTGCATTAGAAAATGCCGAAATAGCTTGCAATTTAAGGGAGAATCTTTTTGGTATAGAGCATGAAAAACTTTCTTCCTACTATTTAGCAAAAAGTCTTTGTGAAAAGTTGAAGCTTACTGAAAAGATTTCTTACTACAATGATAAAATAGAAGTAATAAAACCAAGAATTCAAAGCGAAGAATTTCAATTACAACAATATCTAATGGATTGTAACTTGAAAAAAGAAAAAGTTGAAAATGGTTTACTTAAAAACATTGAGAAAAGCAATTATTTATATCTTAAATTTTCCGCCTATATTTTTAATGGATTAAATGATTTGTATTCATTTGAAGAAAAAATTGAATGGTTGGATAAAGCAAAAGTTATAATAAATGATAATGACTTTAATAATCAACATTATTCTTTGCTTTATTTCACATTTGCTGAGATTTATAGACTAAATAGTGATATAGATGAAGCGGTAAAGAATTATGAGAATAGCTTAGTCTATAATCCTTTTTATTATCAAGCTATTCAGAATTGCGGAGCTATCTTATGGCAAAATAAAAAATGGGAAAAATCAAAAGATTTTTTCCAAAAGCAGATAGATAAATTGGGAGAATCTCCAACCTTGTGTTATGCATTAGGTCGTTCGTTTTTTGAATTAAAAAATTATCAAGATGCATTTACGAACTTCATGAAAGCTAAAAAAAACGAAGTTAAAGGAGTTGATATTTCAAGGTATATCAATCTTTGCATTGATAATGATAGCAATATAAAATTAGATAAAGGAAAACCTGAGATTTTTCAAATTGAGGCACCTATATCAATAGAATCATTTAAACAAACCCTTGAGCAATTTGCTAAAACTGTTTCTTCAAATTCAAGAATGCATTTTTGGGCAAATAAATCAGGTGCTTATAAGTGGGCTTCCAATCCAGAAGAAAGAGGAAAACATCTTCTTATTACCGCTCTTGAAACAAAGTATGGTAAGGAATCAATCGATATAATTGAAGAAAGAACTGCTGGTGCGGGATTGATAGACTTATATGTGATTCTCCGTGGTGGCCTTAAAATTGTAATTGAATTGAAAATTTGTGGAGGTAGTGGATATTCATTATCCTATGCTCTTTCTGGAGAAGACCAACTAATTCACTATTTGAAACAAGTAAATACTAATTTGGGATTTCTAATTGTTTTTGATGGGCGGATAAGAGATTCTGGTAAAGGTTTCAAAGCTATACAAACTATTGGTAATGTCACTATTTTTACAACAGGAATAGATATGAATCCGAAAATTGAAAAATAAAAAAGAACGAACGCCCAACAACGGGTCATAAAACATGCCGGTTTTAGTGGGTTTGCAAGCGGCTCGTCCCGCATCGTAGTTTGTCACGGGTGATACAGACGCAGCTCCGCAATCCGGCACGTTTCATACCCGCGAACGTTGGCAACAAGCCGAAGAAACGACACAGCAACCTGATATATTGAAAGTAAAAATAAAAACCTAATGATATGACACTATTTGAATCAATAAAAAAACTTGTCGATAATGTTTCGATTACCGACAGACAAGAAGAGAATATTAAAAATTCCTTATCAAATTTAGAAAGTCATTTAAAAAATGAGGAAAGCAATCTGTATGTTAATGAGTGTTTTACTAATGGTTCATGGGAGAGGGACACAATAATTCGACCATTGAATGATGTTGATTTATTTGCCGTTTTAGACTTCGAGGAATGGAAAGATGAATATGGTAATAAACCAAATCCTCAAAGTGTATTAACCAAAATTAAAAACTATCTAAACAAGCAAAATGATTACAAAGACAAAGTAAAACAAGACAGACCTTGTGTTACAGTCCATTTAAGCGACAAAGATTTTGATGTTTTACCAAGTTTTGAAATTTCAGGAGGCGGTTACTTTATTCCTAATTATGATTTACAATCATGGACTTCTTCATATCCAAAAATGTTGACAAAAGACCTTGATGACACCCACAGATTAAGAGGTTATAAATTAAAACAAATAATCAGAGTAGTTAAGTATTGGAACCGAGATTTTAATTATAAAACAATTCCTTCGTACCATGTCGAGGAAATTGCAATAAATATTTTCAAAATAAACAACTTCACAAACTTTGAGGAAGGTATAAGAAAATGGTTTGATAATGTTGAATACAATATGCTTTCAAATAAATTCAAATCAAATGATGAATATCAAACATCTTTGAAAAAAGCAAAAAAGGTAAAAGACAAATTAAATGAAGCATATAAATTTTATTCGGACAAGAACGAAGCTGAAGCAAAAAAGATATGGAAAGAGGTTTTTGGTAAAGAATTTCCAACAGTGGATGAAGAAGAAGCGAAAAACATTTCAAAGTCTTTAAGCGAAGGCACATTAAAATATTCAAGTGCAGCAGGGATTTCTACCACAGTTGGTAATAGTCTATCAGCATCAAAAGGTTTTTACGGTGATGAAATTCTTTAATAAGCAAAAACCAAATGTTTCTACACAAATTGGAGCTATGAAATCAAAATATCCTCAATTTAAAGCAAAACACTTAGCAAATGACACTGTCACATTTGTTGGAGATTTATTGGTTAAACCAGAATTGCCAATTTACACAATTAGCATAGAATATAGGGGAAGGTTATCACCAAAAGTTCGAGTTATTGAGCCCAAGCTTGTTGAAAAACCTCCTCATTATTATAAAAATACTGAGAGCCTTTGCTTGTATCATTCTGATGATTTCAAATGGGATTGCCGCAAACTTATTGCAAAGGAAATAATGTCATGGACTATTGCTTGGTTATACTTTTACGAAGCATGGTTGCAAACAGGAATTTGGCTTGGTCCTGAATCGCATCATTCAACAAACACAATTAAAGAGGATAAAGATGAGTAGAGTAGTTCCATTTGACAACAATTACACAACTGTAAGAAAATTTGAAAAGGCAGCTTTTTATTGCCTGTTATTTTCTGCGATTGCAATAATTTACCTATGGTTAATTCCCAAAGTTGAGCCATTTTTACCTTTTAAAATTAGTTCTATAACAATTATCGATTTAGTAAAAGTTTTAAGTTATGTTTCAATGATTGGATATATTGGACTTTCGAGTGTTGCAAAATATTTATTTTATTCGGCAGAAAAAGTAAAGCGTGGTGATTTAATTGATAATTCTTTTGGAACAGGTTATTCTGATTTCAATTCTGAAGGATACTATAATAATGATGAAATGCCTTTTGGTGTTAAAAAATTAGCATTGAATACTTACGAAAGCAGTTTTCATACCGAACAGACATTAAGAAAAATGTTGTTTAAGTACGCAATGAAAATGCTGATATTCTCAATTCCCTTTTTGATTTCGATTTTTTCGTTAGGAGGAAGTGATATTGTAAGATTGCTTTTTGAGATAAGTATACCGCTGATAATGTTGTCTCAATTCTTCATTCTAGTGGTTTACTATACTGGAGTTAAAGGCGTTAATGAGTATTTTAAAATTGAACTTACCAACATTGGAAACAGGGTAATTGACGTTAAAGATAATTCGAGATTGTTAAAACCCATTTTAGATTACTACAACATAAAATCATGGGCGACAACAAATCTTGACAGTGCTATCTTTAAAAAACATAATGACCAGATTTCTGAGCAATGGATTAAAAGAAAAGAAAAACTGAAATTAATGAATGAATAACAAAACGGCCAGTTGCCAACACATGGTATAGTGCATGCGAGTTTCAGTGGTTTGCGAAGGTTCATACTCGTAAAAGAGGTCGGTGTAAACTGATAAGGAATTGCTTCGAAATCCCGCACGACACCATATTGTGTCAAGAAGCAGGGTAACCTGCATGCTGTAATTGAGATGAAGGAATCCAGTTGTAAGGTTGAACCATCGATGTCGTCGTACAGGCGAAGGCATCAAACCACCAAAAGGTGCTGTGGTAAAGAGTCATGGTGCTGAGCGTTTAGGAAACGATAAGCCACGAGCTTATCAGGTATGAATATAGGAGCTGAACGTAAGTGAACCCTTGATGACGGATCGAGAAGTTGCCACACCCAGTCAAAAGCTACGGAGTATGTGACGGAGTGATAAACTTAGCGGATACCTGTTTACTGGCTAAGTGGCTGGCGTTCTTCAGAGGGCAGGAACTATATTTGGGCTTGGTTACGGAACTTGAGAACCTGCATGTTGATGATAGGCTGTTATATAAGCGATCGGACAAGAAAGCCGACAGTCAAAGGGAAATGCACAATAGGTTCACCCTAGAGGCAAAATACCGAAGCATCATGTAGGGGCAGACTAACTCGTAGTAGTGATGATACAACTGTAATGGGAGAGGAGCGAAGGGGTTAGCTAGTTACAAATGACAAATTCGCCAACTTTAACGAGGATGAGCTTATATTTGTTGCAGTAGCTAGAAGAGCCGTGTGATGGGAGACTATCAAGCACGGTTCTGTGAGAGGCTTGGAGTGAAATTCCCCTTGCCTACTCGGTCCGCCAATCCGTTATGGGCAAGCATATTTCTGCTGCCAGCGGACACTTTATTAGAGACAAATAAATTGAAAATATAAGATTATGAGTAATAAAAACGCTTTGGTTGTTAGTGTCGCGACAATATCGGTTATTGCAATACTTATAGCTGTTTATCTTTACTTTGAGAACGAAAAGAGCAAACAAAAAATAGCTGCACTTGAAGAAGACAGACTCAGATTGATTCTTGACAGTTTAAAACGTAATCCTGATCTAAGTGACGAAATTAAATATCAACTTGAGAAACTCATAATTGGATTTGCCGGCATTGACGAAAAAATTTCGAACGAATTGGCACAAGCACTTCAGCTTTTTCAAATTGGACAAACAGAAAATACAATTGAGGATCTTGTAAAAATCATTGAGCATTTATTGACAGTTCACTACAAAGAAGACAATGGGTTTAAAGATTGGCTTAAAACTCAGAAGAAAAAATTTGACTTACATAATCTCCTTACATTTTGCAAAGAGGAGAAAAAAATCAGTGACGTTGAATTTCAGTTCTTTGTTGCGATTAAGACAATTAGAAATAAAGAGGACCACACACTTGACTTAAAACTTGACGACTATTTAAATGCTTCGGGTCTTATCACAGCTATTGGTGGAATATTTAAAATTGCTTCGATAGTGTATCCAAAGAAACAACAGATTGAACCAATACTAAATTAACCGAATTATGACAGATAGAATGCCAGCCCATAGCATAGAAACTATTGATGAGACTTTAACGGAGCAATTAGTTCTTTTAGAAGATCAGATTTCAAAACTAAAATTTACAGAAAACTTTGTATTTACCTTAGGTCATAACTTCGACTTAAATTTATTGGCATCACTGCAATATTCAGGCGTTTATTTAATAGAGATAAAGACTAATCCCTCATTCTCAACAATACAAGATTGGATATCGGATTTTCTTATAAAATGGGAGGATGATAAATATATAGCCAATTTTGTTCCAAATTCAAGAATCTCAAGAGTTAGAGGACATTCTGAATATAAAGCATGGTTCCCTATTTATCTCGGTAGAGCAAAAAAAATTTCAGATAGAATAAAGATGCATATTTTTAAAGAAATGGATAAACCTACAGGCGCTTTAAAACTTAAGGAACGGGGAAATATTCATGGTTGCGAGTTTAGGATAAGTTCGATAAAAGTGAATGTTAGAAACTATGATTTAATAGTACCTCAAGTCGAAAAATATTTTAGAAATGAAATTAATCCAATATTAGGAAGACAATAATGCCAGCCCATAACTTCAGCTACCCGTCAAGTGCGGCAGCGGTGGTTTTCGGTGGGCATCTTTCCGCTCGTGCAGCTTTTCGGTTTGACAGGAAATCGCCCGCAATGGGCATCTTTTTATACGGTCAAACGTTAATAGGAATTATAATTAATAAAATACATGATAAAATATATTTTAATTCTATTATTTTTATTCCCCATTCTGACTGTTGGGCAATATAAACCCAAAATTGAGGCATACCAACACAAAAGTATTATTATGAGTAATGATACGATACATTATCACATTTACTCAAAAGGAAAAGTTGAAGACAAAAAGAAGATTTTGATTTTTTTTCAAGGTTCTGGAGGTAATCCATTATTCAGTATAAGTGTGAAGATTGACTCATTGAAAGTAGTTGAAAATGGAGAAACAAAAAATAAAACACAAAAAATCAGGATGGTTCATTCAAGTGTTCCATTTGATTTAGATAGAATACCAAACGATTATATTTTTGTTTTAATTTCAAAGAAAGGAGTGCCATTTTTAACGGAAAAAGAAAATTATGAGCCAAGTACCACTTTTTTAGAAAATGAGTCACTTGACTACAGGGTATGGCAAGGGAATGAAGTTATTAAAGAAATCACAAAAAAATTAATTACCAATCCACGTAAAGTAGTTATTATTGGACACTCCGAAGGTTCGGATGTTGTGGCTAAATTAGGACATATCAACAATAACGTTACGCATATAGGATTTTGGGCTGGTGGTGGAAATACACAATACTATGACTTTGCGTTGTCCATTCAAAAAAAAGTGCAAAATGGAATTATAACCCAGACAGAAGCCATAAAATCTCTAGACAGCCTGTTTGCGAAGATAAAAGCTATTGAAAATGAACCAAATAAT
This sequence comes from Bacteroidales bacterium, assembly GCA_963667975.1. Classification (GTDB taxonomy): domain Bacteria; phylum Bacteroidota; class Bacteroidia; order Bacteroidales. The sequence continues at coordinate 27,458 of OY764079.1, read as the reverse complement.
AATGAAAAGCAATGGTTAGGACACTCTTATCGCAGATGGGCTCAATTTTCAGAACCTTTAATTGATAATCTTTTAAAAATAAAGAAACCTATATTTGTAGCTGTGGCTGGAAAAGACGAATCTGTTCCAGTTGAATCAAGTTTGCTAATTCCAATTGAGTTTATTAGGCATAAAAGAGATAATCTAACGTTTAAAATTTATCCTGATTACAACCATTCATTTGCAATTGCACCTAAAAACAAAAATGAAGACTGGAGTTTTGAGTTTATGAACGTTTTTGAGGATTTTATGCAATGGGTAGAACAATAACAACTTCTGCTAAACACATAGAGCGATAGCCCAAAATCCAGTATAAAAAAGCCCGATCGTACGAAAAATTATTGGGCTTTTGGGTTTATCACCTGCTCAGCACAAGCCTTGGGATGAAATTAGCCATACCTAACCTTAGGAAAAAAGTTAAATGGTTTTTAAACGCCATTCTGTAACAAACAATACGATGTTATTTGGCATTCAGTTTTCACATCATGCCAATAATTTCCGCAAAGAGAAGAGTCTCAGCGATCAGTGCAACAGCAAGGAAATTGGCCGTAATTATTTGGAATATGGTAGTAAAAAATGTACCATACCATAATCCCGAAGGATATTTATTTCTTGATCAAAAAAGAAAACTTGGAATGGTTAAAAGAATACAAAAACAAATTGATAAATTTGGAATATCTAAAGAAGATGTCGTATTTTCTTAATTACTGTAAATCAATAATTAAGATTGTACGTTAGTTAGGATTATAAAGACAAGAACATGACAGAAATAGAATTAATTAAGAATATACGTAAGACCTATTCTAATTTAACAGTGTTTAATGAGGCCGAAACACGGTTTAAGGTTGTTGATGATATACTTGAAAAGTATCTAAAATGGCCTAAAACAAATACAGTTGTTGAGTTTGTCATTAACGAAAACAGAGCGGACTATATTCTTAAAGGGAAAAATCAAAGACCCCTACTCGTTATAGAGACAAAACGAGCAGGAAAGTACTTTAAATTACCTACAAATGTTAATTTCAGTAAAACCTTTCAAAAGATAGCAGTTGAAAAACTCTTGACAAGTCCTGAAATCAACTCTGCAATTCTTCAAGTTAAAGAATACTGCGAAGACATTGTTTGTAATTATGGCGCTATAACTAATGGCATAGTTTGGATAATTTTTAAAGTGACAAATACAAATCAAAAACCATGGAAAAAACTGCCAGCATTTGTTATTAAAGACCTGCAGTTTTTTGTAGATGAATTTACAACTGCAATAAATACTTTCGGATATTCAAGTGTAACTGAACTAAATTCCTTACAAAACAATATTGGTGTTTCAAAAAAAACATATTCAGAGATATTTTACCCCAAACAAGGTATTAACGCCTTTGATTCTTTGATTAACAGCAACAAATATGCTAGTTTATTGAATGCAATATCTAGAAAGTTTCTTGGCCCTATTCCAATTAATGACTCTGAGTTTATGGACAGTTGTTATGTTACCAATAAGGGGCATTATGATGAATTACAAAAAAATGTTCATGGCTTTTTACACGATTCTTTAACTCCATATTTCAAGAATCAAGGTTTTAGAGAGTTTACAGATGACAAAGCTGGAGGAGCTTTTGGAAATAGCATAGTAAGAATGATAAAACAAGAGAATCTTGATAATGTCATGATTCTCTTTGGAGGGCGTGGTTCTGGTAAATCAACATTTTTAAAACGTTTTCTATTCCATGTAAGACCTAAGGAATTTAATATTTACTCTGAAATTACCTTAGTTGACTTAATTGATTCATCTCAAACAACTGCAGACCTTACCAATGAAATTTGGGAAAAAGTCAAAAAGGGAATTGATAAAGAAAACATCTTCAATGGTGATAGAGAACAGATACTTACTTTATTCGCTTCTGAATTTGACATTTATAAGAAGCAAATATTAGGTAATCTTGACCCCAACGGTAACGACTATCAAAGTTTATTAAGAACATTCATTACGGATTGCTTGAGGAATACAAAACTATTTTGTGAAAAAATCTCTTTAAAATACAAATCAAAAAATAAGGGGTTGATTATATTCTTAGATAATATGGATCAACTTAGTCCAGAGTTACAAGACTCTTGTTATCTGACAGCTATTGAAATCGCAAAAAAATTAAGTTGCCTTGTAATAATTTCAATGCGTGAGGAACGGTATTATAATGCTAAAATAAAAGGAGTTTTAGATGCTTATCACACTCCTGGCTATCATCTTTCTGCGCCTGTAATTCCACAAGTTATTATTAAAAGAATTAATTACATTATCGAGAAGTTAGACCTAACAACAGATATTGACTTAGAATATGGTATCAAATCGACTACTGATCTAAACACTATTAAAGCATTTTTAAAAGTTTGCACATATCAATTAAGCAGAGAATCCAATCTATCAAACTTTCTACGTTTTGCAACACATGGTGACGTTAGACAAGCTCTAGAGTTTTTCAAAGGATTTATTTCGTCAGGATATACTAATGTTGCAGAAATATCATCAAATCCTTATTGGGTATTTCTAATTCATCAAGTCATAAAACCAATGATGATACCTGACAGGATGTTCTATGATGAAAAATTAAGCAGAATTCCAAATATTTTTCGGTTAAGAAACGATATTAATAGTTCGCATTTCACTGGTTCTAGAATATTAAATCTTTTAGTTCAAAAATATTCATCAAACTCAAATGGATTCACCGACTCTAAATTGTTTGTTCAAGAATTTGAAGAAAATTATCACTCAAAAGAAGATTGTGAAAGTCACTTGGATATATTTCTTAGAACAGGCATTATTGAATCAAGTAATCGCCTTGAATGTTTCAGTGAGCATGTTGACCAAATAAAAATAACCGCTTTTGGTAATTACATTTTTTCTTCACTCGCATTCAACTTTGCATACATTGACTTAATAAGTTTGGATTCTGGTGTATTTAATGAAGAATTGAATAATTATCTTATTAAATCAGCAAATGAGGAAGCAAAACTGAAGCAACAAAATAGAATCATGGACAGAATGCAAATCAGATTAGAGAGAGCTGATAACTTTATCAAGTATCTTCAAGTACAAGAACAAGAAGAATTCGAACATTATAATTTTGACCCCTCCGAAGTAAAATTCTCAGAGAGGCTACGTGAAATATTTAATAGTGAAAAAGAAAGAATAATCGACAGTGCAAAACGAAATCAATAGAATAACTGGCTATACCGCTAAACGTTAGTGGCAACTTTAAAATTAAAACAGTAACCATTTGAAAATCAGAAATATGTCAACAAAGAACAAGTTCCTAACAGTGATAACATTATTTGCTATCACTTTAATCACAAGCTGCAGTTCAAATCCGCAGAGTGAAAGTCTAACAGGTGACAATTTGGAGTTAACTGGACTGACAAAAATCTTAACCGATAATGACATGAATAAAGAATTATTTATTCCTGACTCAACAGCCCAATCACTTCTTTCAAATCAAATTCCTCTGAATAGAGATGACCTAAACAAAATGAGAACTGTGGTGAAAATTTTTAATGGAAAAGAAAATGCCGGAGTTACATTGCCAGGTTTTGGTGGTCTAAAACTAGGTGAAGAAGAATCAAGTTTAAATGTTTACTATATTGAAACCAAAGTGGTTAATAATCAGACTGACAGTGTAGTATATGGTTGCGGCTATTCAATTCATTACTTGTTTAAAAAAGTCGAAAGAGGTATTAGCGTTGACAATATACCCAGTGTTGCTGCCTCTGCGCAGTTAAATAGCAAAAAGACACAAGTATTTTATAGTTTGCAGACTTACGGGATGAAAGGAACTAACTTGGTTAAATTCTTTAAGCCGACTGTAAACAAAAACTTCAATGTTGAAGGCTTCGGAATAATGCAATCTGCCATAGACGGAATTCATAATATTTTGGGGGACACAACACTGTCAAAGACAGTAAAATTTGAACCTGAAATACTCAAGTTTATTAAACCTTATGAACTTGAATAATTATAAAAGCAGCCACTAACAGCACCTACCCAAAAGTGGCGGTTCAGAGGTTAAATCAAGCTCTGTGCTTCTATTAAAGCTTATGTTTGGTTGAAAGTGAAGAGCTTCTAAATCGCCACCTTCGGGTAGCTGCCCACCGTCAGACTGTCTAAAAACCGCCATTGTCTCATCTTGTCAATATGCTGATTGTTAATAATTTATCATTTATGCTTAATTTAATTATCTGATTTTCATTATATTTGCTATATAATTAAACCAGTATTTTTTTATGAAGTTTATAAATGGCACAAACAGACATCAGGTATAGATTAACACTTGTTGTTTGGACGAAACCATCGAAAAGGATAATGAAGTCCGTACTATTGACCTTTTTGTAGATACTATAAAGCCAGAGGAGTTTGGTTTCGATAGGAAATTTGTTGACAATGGTCGCCTTGCATCCCATCCGGCAGATTTACTTAAGTTATTTATTTATAGATGCTTGAGTAAAATACGTTCATCTCGTGGTTTAGAAAAGAAATGAAAACGAAAGATCAAATATAACCAACCCAATTTTTTACTAAAAGTATTCCGGATATATTTTGGAAACTCCTTAAAACGGCTTAAAATTGAGCAAAAATTGCACTAAACGAAGGTTTTTAGACAAACTGACGTTAGGCGGCAATGTGAAAAATCTTTCTGAATTCTATAACAGGAATTAAAAGGTGAATAAATTATTCTTTAATCTTTGTCTTTAAATATTTTAATTATGGCAATATTTTCAAATTTTAGAGTATTTATTTCTACTTTAGGAGTGGGGGTAATAAAAGAATTATCGAAAGATAATATTCTTATAAAATCTTATATACAAGATTTTGGTATTAAAGAAAATGAAGAAGAAAATGAAGAAGAAAATGAAGAAGATGTTACAACTAACAATCTAACTAAATATGAAAATGAAAAAAAAACTTGCACGATCGACTTATGAGTTCTTTAACAGAAACATTATAATAACTACAATTGTAGGAAGTTTTCCTGCTCTATGGTTTACATTCGTGAAAATATTTGATGCAAACCTCTATTTAAAAGATAGTACAGGTAATTATGTTCAATGGATTACTGTTTTAAATTATGTGTTTATTATAACCACTATTGTGTTTATTTTATTGAAATCAGTTGGAGATAAATATAATTTGACTGTTTCAAGAAATGGAATAAAGATGATTTATGATTTAATAACATCAATCAATTCTTATAAGAGTTTTAAGAGCTATAAATTTATTAAGGATGCAAATAATTTATCCCCTGAATACAATAAATATTGCCTCACATTTAAACCAGATGAAAATATATCTGAATTACTTTCCATAATGAATAAATATTTATGCACTATTTTTGGATTAAAAAACTATCAAATTGGATTAAGTGTATTATATAATTATAAAGACGTAGGCAATGATAAGGATTGGAAATTCATAGCTACTGAGAGTGTGAAAAATGATTTATCAAAAGAAGAATTAATTAATAACCCCAATTCAACCGTTTATAAAATTATAAAAGGTCAAGCTGAGTATATATTTTTTGCAGACAAAAACGACGCTTATAAAAACGATGAATATGTTTTAAGTAAGAAAGACACTCAGAGGATTAATGGCTCAATATTATGTTACAATTTTGGAGTAAATGGTATAATTGCTGCACTATCTTTAACTACATATGATAGACAAATTTGTGAAGTTGGAGATATTGAATCTGAAACAAAATTAAGGGAATTAGCTATTGAGACATTAAGTAATAGATTACTTACTGAAATACTTATTGAGGCAATGAATAGTAAAAAATCGTGCCATTCACTGAAAGTTAGAAAAGTAACTTAGATTGGCTTGATTCGTTGTCTGAAAAATCGGAACCTAGCAGCTAAAAATAAAGATTATCTCATCGTACAGAATAAATCTAAATAAACCCAATTGAATATTAGGTGATAAATTTAGAAACTATAAAGTAAACACCGACCGCCTAACACCCGCCTATGCGCATTGGCTGGCTGACGTGCATTTCGTGGGTTTTTGCTCTCGCATTCACTTTGTCGCTGGGCAACAGTGAACTCTCCCGCAACCCTTGCCCATAACCTGGGCCGTCAGACTGTCTAAAAATCACTATTGTCTCATTTTGTCAACATACTGATTGTTAATAATCTATCATTTATGTTTGATTTAATTATCTGATTTTCATTATATTTGCTATATAATTAAACCAGTATTTTTTTATGAAGTTTATAAATGGCACAAACAGGTATCAGGTAGAGATTAATACTCGTTGTTTGGACGAAACCATCGAAAAGGATAATGAATCCCGTACTATTGATCTTTTTGTAGATAGTATAAAGCCGGAGGAATTTGGTTTCGACATGGAATTTGTTGACAATGGTCGTCCAGCATACCATCCGGCAGATTTACTTAAGCTATTCATTTATGGATATTTGAATAAAATACGTTCATCTCGTGATTTAGAAAAGGAATGTAAACGAAATATCGAAGTTATTTGGTTACTAAAAGGCTTGCAACCCGACCATAATACGATATCAAACTTCCGTAAAAACAATCCCAAAGCCATAAAAAACGTGTTTAGATCTACCGTTAAAATAGCACAACATTTTGATTTGATTGGAGGTACTTTGATTGCTGGCGACAGTACCAAACTCAGAGCACAAAACAGCAAAAAAAACAATTACAATCAAGATAAAATCGACCGCCATGTAGCCTATATCGAGAATAAAATTGAGGAATATAGCAATATGCTTTCTACTGCCGATGGTGATCAAAAAGCAGAAATTGAAAATGAAATCAACAAACAAAATCAACGAAAACAAGGATACAAAGCCATCGAAAAACAAATTAGCGAAACAGGGCAAGCCCAGGTTTCAACATCCGACCCGGAAAGCCGTCAAATGATTACTCGAAACAATATAACCGAAGTAGCTTATAATATTCAAACCACGGTTGATGCAAATCACTATTTACCAATAGACTACAAGGTAACCAACAATAATGACAGCAAAGCTATGGGCGAGATGCTCCGTAGAGCAAAATCCATTTTACGCACAAATGACTTTACGACAAAGGCTATCACACTGGTTCGGAAATGAAAATTGCCCATGAATTAGACATCACAGCACTGGTAGCAGTACCAAATGTAGCATCGAATGCCCCAGATAGCCAATATAATATTGCTAATTTTACGTATAACGAACAAGCCAATACCTATACATGTCCTGAAGGGAGCATCTTGAGCACCAATGGCTCTTGGTACGCCAAAAGCAGGGGAAGATATCGGGCAAATATCAAGGTTCAACAATACAAGACTTCAGCATGCAAGATTTGCTCAAAATTAAGTCTTTGTACAAAGAACATACGAGGAAATGGGCGTGTACTTGAACGCAGTGAATTTGCTAAATACATAGAAAACAACAAAATAAATATTGAGAACAATAAGGATTTATACAAAAAACGACAGTCAATAGTAGAGCATCCTTACGGAACGATAAAGAGGCAATGGGGATTTAGTTATATTCTAACAAAGAAAGGCAAAGACAGGGCAAGTTCCGATGTTGGATTTATGTTTATTGCGTACAATTTACGTCGACTAATGAATATTCTTGATACAGAAATGCTCAAGAAATATCTAAGGATACTGGTTTTACGTTTTGTTCAGTTATTCAACTTTATATCCCTTCAAAAGCTCAAATATAGCAAACAATTTTTTTACCAAAAGTATTCCAGATATATTTTTGAAATCCCCTTAAAACGGCTTAAATTTGAGCAAAAAATTGCACTAAGCGGAGGTTTTTAGACGAACTGCCGTTGGCGGTAAGTGAAAAAAAACGAGCTACAAGCATTTTTAGAGATTTTGATTAGATAACATAGTAATGGCAAATCTTTCATTTAGTGATAAACAGTTGATAGAATCTGTATTCGGAATGAGTTCTGGATATGTAACTAATTTTTCAAATCGAGAATTTGAGGAATTTATGAGTGACGTTGTACAATACAACATTTATGCAAAATATCCTGGTTTATCTAAAGCAAAAATGTTTCGAGAATTTTTAAAGTCTGAATCTGAACCATTCGTTGGTAAAGCTATAGTTATGCTTATAAACCATATGAATGATAATAATTTGATACCAATTGATAAAAAGGAAAAAGCTGACAAATTATATGAACTAGGTAAAAAGCTTTTAGGAAAAAGTAATGTACAGTCAACCGATAAAAAAGTAAATCAAAATACTAAACAGACTATTGAACTTGATTTCAATAGCTTTAACAATGCCCTGCTGGATTTAGAGAAAATATCAAACTCTCAAACAAGAGGCTACGCATTTGAGAAATATTTAAATGGATTATTTAATTCATTCGGCTTAGACCCTCATGCTTCTTATCGGACTGAATACGACCAAATTGATGGAAGTTTTATTCTTGATGGGAATACTGTTCTTATTGAAGCGAAATATAGAAACAACGCTATTCCTAAGGATGATTTGATATTATTCACCCAGAAAATTGAATTAAAATCTCATTTTGCAAGAGGTTTATTTATAACATATTCTCTTGTGGATAATAAAGCAATTGACTATTTTACAGATAGGAGTTCTAGATTTGTGGTTTTGACAGTTGAAGAATTATTTATAATGTGCCAGAATAAACTTTCATTGATTACTGTGCTTCAAAATAAATTTAGATTTCTAGACGAAAGAGGGTTGATATACAAACATATAATGAATTTATAAAATGATAAAATAAAACACCTACCGCCAACAAATGCTATATTTATTGCGGGTTTTAGAGGTTTTCGAACAACATCTCTCGCTGGCAAGTTTATTGTAATTTGATAAAGTTGCAATCACGCAATCCCGCACTAAACATAGCATGAACGTTGGCAAACATATTAAGATGACAACACGAAAATTAACATACTTGATACTGATACTTGCATTAATGATAAGTTGCAAGAAACATTCGATGACTGACGAGGATGTTATAACAGAAATATTTCCTCAGTTGATTGATAGTTTAAGGATTAGCAAATCAAATCTGATTCCACCACCACCACCTCCAATTTATGACAAAGACTCAAATTTTATTGGAATTGATTCCATTGCCGAACAAGATATTATAACAAAGCATGAGCAGATTATCAGACAAATAGATTCAATTGATGCAAGATTACTTATTGGTTTAGTTGATACTTGCTTGCATATTGATTTTGTTGATTTAGTGCAAAGGATTTATTCAGACAGCCTGACCATTCGCAAAATAATTTTGGACAACAAACAAATTGATAAACCATTAATAAAGTGGGATTTAGGATTTATTCAAACGCCTTCTGATTTTCAATTAATGTTTAAATCTGACTTAATCGAAAAATACTCTGACATTTGGAGAATTAATGACCGGAAATTTGGTGGATTGATAGCCATTTCTAGAATTTATTATGACAATGACAATAAAACTGGACTTTTACAATTTGAAACTTATCCATTTTATCATGAAGGTGTGAGTTACTTTGTGATAATTGAGCAGGTTAATGGGAAATGGAAAATAAAGAGAATACTAATGAATTGGATAACATAAAAAAATACGTTTGCCAACACCACCTATGTCCAATGTGGGAGCGACTTGCAGAGGTTTGGGTAGTGGCTCGCTGGCATAATTAAAGTAACTCGATAAGATAACATTCCACGAAGCCCCACACTTGGCATAGCTGGGGAACGTTAGAGCTCATTAACAGAACATACGAACAGAATGAAAAACATTAAAATTGGAATATTACTTTTATGCATAATGTTGGTTATAGGTTGTAATCAAAAAGATGGCGAAAAATCTTCTTTTACAGATTTTGAAGTTTGGGATTCTGTAAAAGTATCAACAAATCATTATGATTATTCTCACTTCATGTATAATTATCCAGAATCAAAGTTTTTTGATACTGCATTAGTAAGATACTTTAAATATCAAGAGAAATTATATGACTCAATTGGACCACCAATATGGGATTGTTTTAACAGATGTATTAGTGTTATAGTAACAAAAAATGACTCTGTACTATTTGAATATCATCCTATTTTAATTGAAGATTTGAATAAGAGCTCACTTACATACTTGATGAATGAAAATAATAATGAAATGATGCCTGAGCAAAAATTAGTTAAAGATAAAAATGGACTTGAAAGATATGTTTCTGACGGATTTTTTTATTTGCAAACAGATTTAAAATCAAATGACAAGTTAAGACAAAGTATAACTGAAATAAAATTAGCCTATAAAAACTACAAGAATTATCTTGCTCAGAATTGGTTTAAAATGGAATTTGATAAGTTGGAATTTGATAAAAAAGAACTGATTGATAATATTGTGACACAGAGAATTGAATTAGGAAAATATTATGAAATTAAAATAGTTGACGGAGAATTAAATAACAAAGATATACTAAATGAATAAAAACGAGCTCTAACAGCACCTTGCTGCAAGCGGGGCATTCGAACGAAAATTAAACAGTAAACAAGTAATTAACAAAGCAGCGGTCTGACAGGAAAGAAACCATACGCACCCCGCCTGTAGCAAGCTGCGGAACATCAGACTGTCTAAAAACTAAATAATCTCCTTCTGAGAATCGAGTATTTGCAATTTAATTCCATCAGGTTATCCAATATTATATTTGTAAATTTGAGGTTTTTAGACAGACTGATGTTGGCAGCAACCCTATAGAGTCAAGAATTTGTCGTTGGACTTAACATAAAAAAAGTGAAATAGCGAGAAAATGAATAATTTTATATTCAATCAAAATTTAAACGTATGATATCATTAAGCCACCTGCACCCAATGTTAGTGCACTTTCCAATAGCTATAATTGTTTTTGGATTTATTGCCGATTTTGCTTCTTTAATTTTTAAGAAAGAAGCTTGTTTATCAAAGACTGGATTTTACTTACTGATCGTAGGTGCATTTTCAGCAATTGTTACTGTGCTTACAGGTATTTTATTTACCTCTGAAATGACTGGTTCTGCTGGCAAAATTATGGAAACTCATGAGCTTTTTGCCTGGATTACCTTAAGTTTAGTAATTCTTACGTCTGTTTTAAGAACTTATTTGCTCGTTAAAAAGAAAGAAAATTTAAATTTAAAATGGATTGCATTTGTTCTGTATGGACTTACAACAATATCCGTAAGCGTAACAGGTTTCTTTGGTGGAACGTTGGTTTATAATTATATGATGCCACTTTAATAATTAATTACAAATTTAAAAAACAATGAAAACAAAAAATTTAATTCTATTATTTGCTATCACAAGTTTGATAGCTTTTACAGGTTGTAATCAACAAAAACCCGTTAAAACAGTCGAGAACCTCAAAGCAGGTATCATAGGAGAAACAACAGCAAGTAAAAAGTACGAAGCCTTTGCGCTGAAAGCAAGAGAAGAAGGTTATAATACTATTGCTGTTCTTTTTGATGCCGCTTCAAAAGCGGAAGCAATACATGCTTCTAATCATAAAAAAGTTTTGGAAGGATTAGGGGAAACTATGGAAGATTTCACACCAAAATTTGATGTTAAAACAACCACAGAGAACATACAAGCAGCTATAGATGGAGAATCGTATGAAGTAACTACAATGTATCCTCAATTTCTTGCTGATGCAAAAACAGAAAAGGTCGAAAAAGCTGAAAAATCATTTAACTGGGCTTTGGATACTGAAAAGAAACATAATAATTTTTATTCCAAAGCATTGAGTGCCTTAAATGCTGGTTCGGAAAGTAATTTACCAATTGGGTATGCAGTTTGCCCTACTTGTGGTAATACTTATGACTTAGCAAATGAGGATGACAAATGTGCATTTTGCCAAACAGACAAGAAAAAGTTTATCAATTTTAATTAAAATATTGAGACTTTTCTCATATTTATAGTTTTGTTCTATCTTCCCAAACTAACCATATTGAGAAAGGTTCTGGATAAATATTTATTTGTTTTTTTAAGAAGACGTATAATAATATTGGGCAGCTGCCAACTATGGTATAGTGTATGCGGGTTTCAGGGGGTATTCATAGCTTTGTGACTCGTAAAAAGGTTATTGTAAACTGATAGTAACCCGTTTCGTAATCCCGCACGACACCATACCATAAAACGTTATGGCCAATTATAAGTGCGACAAATGAGACATATCCTTAATAAAATATTGAAATCTAAGAATGGAAAGTTTATTCTTTTCCTGCTCTTTTTGACATTTGGAGGAATTTACTTATGCCTTGACAGGCCGACAGTTAATAGCAAAGCGGATACTATTGAGATCAACGGAACTTTGCGAAATATTGAAAGAGTGTTAGTTTATTCCAATAGAATAAATAAAACGGAGCGAGACTCAACCTATCATATTTCCCTAAATGAATATCCGAGTAAATTTCAGGTTAGTTATTACCCTTTTGATAGAAAAGAATTTTATTCAACATCTCAAATTGGTGCCAAAATACAACTACATATCGCAAGACAGGACGAAAAATATTTAAGTGTCCCAGACATGAAAATTCGTAGCTTTTCTCTGACAGTTAATGAAAAGACATACCTTTCTTTAGACAATGGATTATCTGGTTTTGGGAAAGGGCGGTTTGAGTTAGGAATGATTTTTATACCATTTATTATTATGACAATTCTTATCTTTAGGGCATTGAGAAATAAATAACTAGACCATAACTTTAGCTACCCGTCAAGTGCGGCAGCAGTGGTTTTCGGTGAGCATCTTTCCGCCCAAGCAGCTTTTCGGCTTGACAGGAAATTGCCCGCAATGGGCATCTTTTTATACGGTCAAACGTTAATAGGAATTCTAATTAATAAAATACATGATAAAATATATTTTAATTCTATTATTTTTATTCCCCATTCTGACTGTTGGGCAATATAAACCCAAAATTGAGGCATACCAACACAAAAGTATTATTATGAGTAATGATACGATACATTATCACATTTACTCAAAAGGAAAAGTTGAAGACAAAAAGAAGATTTTGATTTTTTTTCAAGGTTCTGGAGGTAATCCATTATTCAGTATAAGTGTGAAGATTGACTCATTGAAAGTAGTTGAAAATGGAGAAACTAAAAATAAAACACAAAAAATCAGGATGGTTTGTTCAAGTGTTCCATTTGATTTAGATAGAATACCAAACGATTATATTTTTGTTTTAATTTCAAAGAAAGGAGTGCCATTTTTAACGGAAAAAGAAAATTATGAGCCAAGTACCACTTTTTTAGAAAATGAGTCACTTGACTACAGGGTATGGCAAGGGAATGAAGTTATTAAAGAAATCACAAAAAAATTAATTACCAATCCACGTAAAGTAGTTATTATTGGACACTCCGAAGGTTCGGATGTTGTGGCTAAATTAGGACATATCAACAATAACGTTACGCATATAGGATTTTGGGCTGGTGGTGGAAATACACAATACTATGACTTTGCGTTGTCCATTCAAAAAAAAGTGCAAAATGGAATTATAACCCAGACAGAAGCCATAAAATCTCTAGACAGCCTGTTTGCAAAGATAAAAGCTATTGAAAATGAACCAAATAATAATGAAAAGCAATGGTTAGGACACTCTTATCGCAGATGGGCTCAATTTTCAGAACCTTTAATTGATAATCTTTTAAAAATAAAGAAACCTATATTTGTAGCTGTGGCTGGAAAAGACGAATCTGTTCCAGTTGAATCAAGTTTGCTAATTCCAATTGAGTTTATTAGGCATAAAAGAGATAATCTAACGTTTAAAATTTATCCTGATTACAACCATTCATTTGCAATTGCACCTAAAAACAAAAATGAAGACTGGAGCTTTGAGTTTATGAACGTTTTTGAGGATTTTATGCAATGGGTAGAACAATAACAACTTCTGCTAAACACATAGAGCGATAGCCCAAAATCCAGTATAAAAAAGCCCGATCGTACGAAAAATTATTGGGCTTTTGGGTTTATCACCTGCTCAGCACAAGCCTTGGGATGAAATTAGCCATACCTAACCTTAGGAAAAAAGTTAAATGGTTTTTAAACGCCATTTTGTAAAAACAATACGATGTTATTTGGCATTCAGTTTTCACATCATGCCAATAATTTCCGCAAAGAGAAGAGTCTCAGCGATCAGTGCAACAGCAAGGAAATTGGCCGTAATTATTTGGAATATGGTAGTAAAAAATGTACCATACCATAATCCCGAAGGATATTTATTTCTTGATCAAAAAAGAAAACTTGGAATGGTTAAAAGAATACAAAAACAAATTGATAAATTTGGAATATCTAAAGAAGATGTTGTATTTTCTTAATTGCTGTAAATCAATAATTAAGATTGTATGTTAGTTAGTACCCTAAAAAAGGAAAATGAAACGACTTAAAACATGGTTATTGTTATTGTTTTTGACAGGTCAATCATATGGACAAGACTACATCGAATACCAAAGGACTTTTAACCGGATTGACGAAGATGTAATTACTATGAATTACAAATTGGCAATTGAACGTCTCGACAGTGTTTATTCAAACTTTGAATTTATTTATGCCAAACATTGTATTAAAGCCCTACAGATTTGCATTATTGCGAACGACAGTGTTCGTGCTGATATGTGGTTGGCTAAATGTTTTTCTCAAGGAGTTCCTGTTTGGATACTCAATACCAATGAAATTACAAAAAAATCACTTCACCTTTCTACAACGCAAAATACACTGCAAAAATATGACAGCCTCTCTAATGTTTACAAATTATCCATACATCATCAACTTTCCAAGCAAATTGACAGTTTATTCACTTTAGATCAGAAATATACGCATAAGGTTAATGATGGTTTTTTTGCTTTAAGATATACAATTTACTACCTTCAATGGATGAAAAATAACAAGCGACAATTTGCCATGATTAATAATATTATTGACAATTATGGTTTTCCGGGTGAAAGACTTCTTGGATTAGGTGATATGACTGAAGATTCGTCTTCAATTAAGTTTTATAAACGCATTGGACTTGATTTCTATGGTGATAGAAGGGTATATTTTATGTTAATTCACTGCTTTAGTACCCCAAGAAAAGATATCAATGATAAATTATTGAAAAATGTCATCAATGGCTTTCTTCCTTCTTATCAATTTGGGGCACTCAATGATTTTATGGCAAGATGGGGCAAAAAGCGATATGGCAATTATCAATATTATAATGTATGGCATCAGGATAATAAACCTGAAAACCTAGACAACATTAATAAACGTAGGCTTTCCATAGGATTAAATCCCTTTGAACTGCAAGAAAGAAATAGAAAAATTTATAACCAACGCTGGAAAGACAAAAAATATAGTTGGGGGATAATACTTGAATAAAAAAAGGCAGCTTGTAACAGGCGTTTGGCTCATGGCGGGTAATATGGTTAATTTAACTTTCTGCCTCGCCTCAACTTTAGTGGTTTATTGACAGTGATGTGCCACGAAATCCGCCACTGCGCCAAAACGTTAAGGACAATTCCCCCTATGAAAAGATTTTAATTGATTTTTTCAGCTAACGGTTGTGCCAATCAAGTGAAAAAAATACTTTTGGGAAGCTCTTTGTAAGGCCGTTTTTTAGAATGTTGCATCAAAGCACGAGGCGCAATTCTGGTTTGGATGTTTGCGATGATTTTAGTGACGGTCCGCCAGTTGGCGGAACCTCGATTAGGATATTTACTTTGCCAAAAGCACATCCTCTAAGAGCTTTAAAAAGTTGATAATATGGAAGAAAAACAAACTGTATCATTAGAAGTTGTCAACCCCCATGCCGCAGGCATCGACATTGGGAGCCGTTCGCATTGGGTTTCAGTTGGTCAGGAAGAAGCCGATATCCGGGAGTTTGGGGTATATAATGAAGATTTGTTTTCAATGGCCGTCTGGCTAAAAGAAAAACGAATCAAGACCGTAGCCATGGAAAGTACGGGCACCTATTGGCAAAACCTGTACGCGATGCTTATTGCAAAAGGCTTTCAGGTAGTTCTATGTAATGGCAAATTCACAAAAAATATAAAAGGGAAAAAGACCGATGTGAGAGATTGCGCATGGATACAGAAACTTCACACCCTGGGTTTATTGTCAGGCAGTTTTTTGCCCGATGGACAAACAGAGGAGTTGCGGACCTATTGCCGCCATCGCGAGAATCTGATAAGAAATGCCGCTTCTACGTCAAAAAAAATGCAGATGTATTTACGCCTGTTAAATCTTAGGTTGGATGTTGTAGTAAATGGTATTTGCGGATTAACCGGTTTAAAAATCATCAGGGCCATATGTTCGGGCGAAACAGATGCAAAAGTACTTGCCTCATACCGGCATTACAATTGTCGCAAAAGTGAGGAAGAGATAGCAAAAGCATTGCAATCAAACGGCCGCAAAGACTATTTGTTTGCACTCAAACAAGAGCTGGAGACCTACGACCAGCTCCATGAAAAGATTGCACAATGTGATGATGAAATAGAAAGGAAACTAAATGAAATCATCGGAAATGATGAGAACAAAAAGCAACATCATATTGATACCAAGCCATATAAACGGATAAATAAAAATACGCCCAAAAACATCGATTTGAACCTTAAATCATATCAAATGTTTGAAGGCATATTAGCCATTGAAGGCATGAGCTATTCAACAGTATTGGCATTAATGAGCGAAATAGGAATAGAAGGAATCCGAAAATTTTCTTCAGCCAAGCACTTTGCAAGTTGGCTACGGCTAGCACCGAATAACAAAATAAGTGGGGGCAAAGTTTTATCAAGTAAAGTACCAAAAGGTAGCAATCGTTTAAAATTAGCATTACGAAATGCAGCCAATGCCATTGGATTATTGAAAGAATCTACGCCATTACGGGATTTTTTTCATCGAATCAATTTCAGAAAGGACAGAACATCAGCCATAAGTGCAACAGCAAGGAAATTGGCCGTAATTATTTGGAATATGGTAGTAAAAAATGTACCATACCATAATCCCGAAGGATATTTATTTCTTGATCAAAAAAGAAAACTTGGAATGGTTAAAAGAATACAAAAACAAATTGATAAATTTGGAATATCTAAAGAAGATGTTGTATTTTCTTAATTGCTGTAAATCAATAATTAAGATTGTATGTTAGTTAGGAGGATTTTATGACAGACAATCGATTATCAACCATTAAGGTAAACAATAGAAAAGATTTCATTAAGTTTCTTGACTTATTGCGTCAAGACTTTATTGACAACCCTGACAGTTGGGAAAATAAAAATTTAATTGACTTTTTAGAAGTTATTAGAGCTTTCTCAGCAGATATACAAGGATACTACGATAATACGAATCAAAATATTGACGCAGACGAACCGAACTGGAAGACATTTGCTGACATTTTAAATGGAGCGAAAATATATGAATGACAAATATCCAAATCCTTGGGATTTTTCGAATTTTGACAAAAATTTAAAATCCCCCAATGGCTTTTATAAGGTTGAATACGGAGAACTTAATGAAATTGCAATGGGAGCTCCAATTGGCGGAGAATGCTACTTGATTAATAATGAAAAGAGAATTAAACTTAATGATTGGTGCGGCGGACCAGTCATTTGGAATAATTCAAGTACAAAGATTGCCTTACCAACTTGGACAAAAAATCGTAATCAGAAGATTGTAATTGTAGACATCAAAACGATGACAGCAACTATTTACACAAAAGAATTTAAAGTGTTAGACTTACAAAGTTTTGAAGATAATCTAATCAGGGGAATTGATAGTCCTATTTACATGACAACTATTTTGAACTTTGATATTGAAAAGGAAAAAATAGATAAGAAAGTACAATTAAAATAAAAAAACTGGCTATAACAGCTGCTAAAATCCATTGAGGCAGATGGTTAGAAAGGATTTGTTTTGTATATTGGTATTCATTTTAACGTGGGACAACGACGTTGCTTCGAACTCCCCAACGCATTTTAGCAGCAGGTGTTACCAAACATTGTAAGAAGATGAAATCATCAATTGTTATTTTAATAGTACTTCTAATTCTGCTTGATTCTTGCACAGTTCCCAAAGATGCAAGAATTTTAAAAAGAGAGACCAAGGAATGGAGAAAATCCCAAATAGTATTACATGCGTGGGCAGATACTCCACTGTCAGGAATCTTTTTTACACTTAGAGAAAATGGAAAATTTGAATATACGTCCAGTGGACTTATAAAATCATTTGAAGCTGGGTCGTGGACTAATTATAAGGACACAATTAAACTTGTTTATGTAGACAGTAAACAAAATATTGTAAAAAATAAGAATGTGATAATTGACAGACAAACTTCTACATTAGCATTCGAAAACGATTCGACACCTGTTCAATTTAGATTAAGAATAATGACAAATAAGATAAATAACGTTTGGTAACACGCAATATAGGTTATGGCTTTGTAATAAATTTTAAGATCAGTCTCCCGCATAAACACTTTAGTGGATTGATAGGAAGGTCACCCGCAACAAGCCACAACCCATATTGCCACCGTTGGCAAATATTTATAAAACGACACGAATGATACGACAGACAATCATATTTACATTTTTTCTTGGACTTTTGACCACAAGTCTTTTTGGACAGAATTATGAGAGATATAAAAAATTAGTGGATACAACCTTAACCTCAAAACACCTCGGCTTTGATAAAAATATTACCATTACTGTTCCAATGGAATGGCAAAAAGATATTGACCGTAATTTTCCATTGATTGTTGTTTTTGATCGACAAAATGAAAGAAGCCATAACTACATTATAAATACGATCGATTACCTAACCAGTAACGAGCAAATGCCTTCATCAATAATAGTCAGTATTGAATCTGAGCAACAATATCGCTACTTAGAAACATTGCACAAAGCGTCTAGTAAAGAGGGGCTTGCATTGGAGAATGAAAATTTTATATTTGAAGAACTTATTCCTCTAATCGAAAAAGAATACAACGCATCTTCATTTAGATTATTTATTGGTCACTCAAGATATGGGTATTTTACCACGTCTCTTTTATTTTCAAAAATAAACGAATTGAATGGAGTTATTTCATTAAGCCCATTTTTTACTCAGAAAAATGTAGTCTTTACTGATTCTATTAGCAATCTCAAAAATCAAGAATTTAGTTCACGTAAATATTATTGTTTTGGAATTGGCAACGATTACCCAATCGACTTCATTAAAATGGACTCTGCAATTAAAGAACTAAACAACACTTTATTTTACACCAAAGGGTTTCTCTTTAAAGAAGCAGACCACAACGCAACGCCAGGCTTAACAATTGGTGTTTCACTTTATGAGATATTCGAAGATTGGTCAAGTATTCAATCCAAATACATTTCTAACGAACAAAAAGAACTTAACATTCTAAATTCCTTAGAAAAGGAAATCCTTTCTAATTACGGAAGTCGGTTAGAATTTTCACTTGGAATATTGAATGGGAAAGGGTGGTTTTTTTACAATGAAGGGCAATTTGAAAAAGCCATTGAATCTTGGGAGATATTAATGAAATCTTACCCGAATTTTTCCGAGGGTTATTTATACATAATAGATGCCCAAATACAACTAAAAAAGGATTTTTCACAGACAGTTGAAAGGTTTAAGGCTTCTTTAGCTAAATCAAACATCTATTCTGAAAAGGAGAAAGATGAATTAATGCATGAACTTAAAAATATGAATAAATAAACATTTGCTAACAGCACCTACCCAAAAGTGGCGGTTCAGTGGTTAAATCAAGCTTTGTGCTTCTATTAAAGCTTATGTTTGGTTGAAAGTGAAGAGCTTCTAAATCGTCACCTTCGGGTAGCTGCAAACCGTCAGACTGTCTAAAAACCACCATTGTCTCATCTTGTCAACATGCTGATTGTTAATAATTTATCATTTATGCTTGATTTAATTATCTGATTTTCATTATATTTGCTATATAATTAAACCAGTATTTTTTTATGAAGTTTATAAATGGCACAAACAGACATCAGGTAGAGATTAACACTTGTTGTTTGGACGAAACCATTGAAAAGGATAATGAATCCCGTACTATTGACCTTTTTGTAGATCGTATAAAGTCAGAGGAGCTTGGTTTCGACAAGAAATTTGTTGACAATGGCCGTTCGGCATCCCATCCGGCAGATTTACTTAAGTTATTTATAGATACTTGAATAAAAT
The DNA here is from genome assembly GCA_963667975.1 of Bacteroidales bacterium. Classification (GTDB taxonomy): domain Bacteria; phylum Bacteroidota; class Bacteroidia; order Bacteroidales. Next base: position 7,230 of record OY764079.1, on the reverse strand, counting down.
ACGTTCATCTCGTGATTTAGAAAAGAAATGAAAACGAAAGATCAAATATAACCAACCCAATTTTTTACTCAAAGTATTCCGGATATATTTTGGAAACTCCTTAAAACGGCTTAAATTTGAGCAAAAATTTGAGCTAAGCGGAGGTTTTTAGACAAACTGCCGTTAGGGCACATTTAAGATTCTGCTACAGTTCCCTTATAATATAGAAATAATAAAACACCCATGGTAAGAATTACAAAAGAAGAGCTTACTCGATTATTGGAGGAAATAAAAAATCAAATATTTAATCTTTCGATACGAATGTTATCCAATGTTCAATTGGCAGAAGATGCGACACAAGATATATTGCTTAAAATAATAAACCAGATAGATGCACTCAAAGATGAAAATAAGTTTAAACCGTGGGCATTAACCATTGCTAAAAATTACCTGTTGAATGTCATAAAAGAAGACAGCCGTTTTAAGCGTATTTCATTTGAAGTAATGGAAAAAGACTGCAATATCCCAATGAACGAATTTTATTTAAACGATATTCCCAATTTGGATAAAAATAAAATGTTGATTGAATTGAAAATTAGTTGTTCACAGGCAATGTTAATGTGCCTTTCTAAAGAAGAACGATATATTTATATTTTATCTTCAATGTTTGAATTAAACAGTGTCAATGGTAGTGCAATAATGGAAATTACTCCTGATAATTACAGACAAAAACTTCATAGAGCAAAGTTAAGACTGAAGAATTTTCTTGAAAACAATTGCGGTTTGATAAACAAATCGGCTACCTGCAAATGCAATAAACGACTCGACTATGCTATATCAAATGGGCGAATATCTAAAGAAAGACTTACGTTTACGGAAGAAAAATATTTATCAGATGAAATGAATATAAAGTCTTTTATAGAGATAATGGAAAAATACGAAGATTATAGTGATGTTTTTACGCAAAATCCACAATATGTTATGCCGGAAGAAAAAGCGTTACCTTTATTGAGAGAAATTAACAAACATTTTTCAAATTAAACTGTCACAGTTGAATGGTTTCATTGTCTTAAATAAAGTAAAGTATATAGATTGTATAATTTTAAAAGATTAAAGAAAATGAAAACATTTTTATTTGCGTTGTTATCAGGAATTGTAGCTGGTGGAATTGATATTTTACCTATGGTGTTAAGAAAAATGGATAAATATTCCATTATTTCAGCCTTTGTTCATTGGAGCATTTTAGGTATAATTATGCCTTATGTAAACTGGAATTTTCATCCATGTATTAAAGGTCTTTTAATTTCGGTTTTAACTGCAATTCCTGTAATAATAATTGTTGCTAAAGATGACATCAAAGCCGTTATACCGATTTTTATATCCTCTATTGTATTGGGGGCGATATTAGGTTTTGTGAGTTCAAAGTTATAAAACAACAAACATCTGTATAGCACAAAACTGTTGAAAAACGCCCCATAATATGGTAGCCGATAATTGCAGGTTTTTGTGCTTTTAATAAACTGAAGTGTTAAATTAATGCGAAAGTACTGTGAATATGGTAACTACGGATATCATTTTTCGGCAGCTGTAATCAAAAAAGAGGGGAAATTCCTGTTGAGTTACGGAGCAAACGATAAAAAATGACCGTTGAAAAATCAAAGACTTACATGGTCGTTAGTTAGCATGTGTGGGCGACAGTATAGCAGGACATTGAAAAGCAAAATTGAAAGTTTAAACAAAATATAAACCGTCTTAAAGGACAAAAAAATTAAAGAAATGATGAAATTTAGCAATGTAAGACTGTTAGTCAAAGACTACGAGAAGTGTTTCAAGTTCTACACTGAAAAACTCGGTTTGGAAGCGGTTTGGAATTTGGAAGGCTGTTATGCAAGTTTCAAAGTAGCCGAAGGTATTGAAGGATTGGCAATATTCGTATCCGACCTTATGGCACCTGCTGTCGGCAATATGGACAAAAGTCAGCCGACAGATTGCCGAGAAAAAATGATGGTGTCGTTTGAAGTTGAAAATGTTGATGAAACTTACAATGCACTTTTAGCAAAAAACGTTATCTTCATTAATCAGCCAACCGATATGCCAGACTGGGGTATGCGTGTAGTTCATTTGCGCGACCCCGAAGAAAATTTGATAGAATTATTTACACCGTTGAAAACAGAGTAATAAAATCAGTTGCAAAATCAGGAAAACAACGAGAACGATACAATGAAAATAGAAAAAATTATCGAAAACAAGAAACAATTCCTTGACCTGTTGCTGTTGGCAGACGAACAGGAAAATATGATTGACAAGTATTTAACTCACGGAGATTTGTTTGCTCTATATGATGATGATTTGAAAAGTGTTTGCGTTGTGTCACCAACTGACAGCGAAACCTGCGAATTGAAAAATATAGCAACATACGAGAAATATCAAGGCAAAGGATACGGAAAAGCATTGATAAATTTTGTTTTAGATTACTACAAAAATGACTATAAAACAATGCTTGTTGGGACTGGAAAAACACCAACAATTTTGTCATTTTATGAAAGTTGTGGATTTGAAAAATCACATCGAGTAAAGAATTTTTTTACAGACAATTACGACCACCCAATGTTCGATGGCGACATACAACTTGTTGATATGATTTATCTTAAGAAGGTTTTGTTGGAATAATAGGAATAAATTAAAGACGAAAAAATGAATAAGAAAAGCACTACCGCATAATCGAGTAGCCCGCCCCATCAGCAAACGCTGACAGGGATAGGCTCTCACACCACGTAGCGTACGGGTCTCGTATACGGCGGTTCGTCAGGGATCAGCAACATTGCCCTTTACATCAATATTGCCTTTGTCTTTGTTTAGGATAAGGCTGGCAAACTCGAAGTTTGTAACTCCTTATCAAATTCGAGACAACCCAACGTTCAGTCCTTCATTGTCTTGTGAGACCTCCGCTTCATTCATCGGCTCGTTACTGACAACTACTATGGACTCTGCTGACTCCTTGACAACCAACCCGTGGTTATCAAGGTATCCCCTGGTAAAAGCTTTTCCCTTCCTCCAATGCCTGCGTGATCTACATAGTTACTCTTTTGGTATTCTTGGGGCGTTGCACCTCGCTGCAAGCTGGCTCATCGCTAAAATCATCCACAGGATGATTTCTTAACGCTCTGCCCTGTGCTTGCTTACCCGAATAGCCATGCCTCATATCACGTTTCTGTTCGTCAGTACCGGATTTTGCCGTTTGGCTTCCTTCACTGCATTCCTCACGGAAAACCAGCTTGCCACTTGCTAACGGTTCGGGGCGTTACACCCGTCCGTAAGGGATTTTCACCCTCTGAGAAAATACACACTTGTTGTATAAGAGAGTAATGGCAGGGAAAGTGCAAAATATCAAGGTTTGTAGCCCGCTCAAACTTTTTAGCGGTTTGACAGGAAAGTGCCACGCAATCTGCCACTATTCATACAATTTACCATTAGCTGAAAAAATTAATTAAAATCTTTTCATAGGGGGAATTGCAGACAATAATGGAGTTAGAAGGAAACGTCAAAGACGATATACTTACATTAAGTTATGTTGAACATGGTAAATTTCGCAAAACATCGGGTATTTTTATTGTGACAATGTATAAAGAATTTAAAGGACAGTTCTCTCAAACAGCATCAAATACAAAAGGAGATATAATAGGTTGTAAATTAGAAAGATAATTAAAAATTATATCTAATAAATTATAGGAATATGAGTTGTGCGTAGCACCCAGCGATTATTCCGGATTTTTGTACTTTCAAAAAATTTATTTTCAGATTTTTCTTCGGCCAATGACTGCAGCTCTTTGGGATCAATCTGCTCGGGCAACTACTCAGAGTGTACCACGAACAGGACCATGCTCCGGGTGTAATTTCAAAAAGTACTTTAACTCTGTTTTTTTAAGACTTACATGTTATTTGAGAGTGTCAAAATCCTTCGATCGTTAACATGACTTGTTCAGCCTGAGTGAGCGTGTTTTTTCAGAAAATAGAATGGATTTGACATATTCTGTAAAACTACAAAAAATACTATCTTTGGCTCAAAATAAATCCCGCATTAGCGGGATTTATTTTGAGCCAAAGTCTTATATATTACTTACTATGTGGATTTCGGCGCAATTTGCAAGCTCAGCTTTTGCGGGTAAAGTTTGTAACAGTAGATCGTGAAATGACTATATTTTCTTGCATGTCGCAAAATCTTAAACTTTAAATAATAAAAGTGTAACAGAAATGAATTTGATTTATAAAATAACCGGATTACCAGGCAAATTGAAGGGTTTGTTTTTTTACTTTAGAGGAGACAGGTTTATTCCGATAAACTTTTTATTTCTCATTGCTCATTTGGCAGAGTTATCAAAATGGATTTCCAAACACAAAAAAGAATGTAAAAATGATTTTTATACATGGAAATTTAATTACCAAAAAAGAGAATCATTATACGAACGTATTATCACGGAATATAACCTGGATTCAAATATTGATTATATTGAATTTGGTGTTTCGGCTGGGCATTCTTTTAGATGGTGGGTTAATCGGATAAAGAATGTTGATGCGAGATTTTATGGATTTGACACGTTTACCGGACTTCCTGAAGACTGGGGGCATTTTAAAAAAGGGGATATGAGTAATGGAAATAAACCACCTTTAATAGATGATAATAGACATGAATTTTATCAAGGTTTATTTCAGCAAACTTTGCTTCCCTTTTTCAGTAACTATAATTCTGAAAACAGAAAAGTTATACACATGGATGCAGATATATATTCTGCTACTTTATATGTTTTGACTTTAATGACGCCATTTCTTAAATCAGGAGGTATAATCTTTTTTGATGAATTTAATGTTCCTCTACATGAATTTAAAGCGTTTAAAGAATGGAGTAGCTCTTTTTACATAAAGTATGATGTGTTAGGAGGTGTTAATAATTTTTATCAAACAGCAATAATGATAAAATAATCCGGTCGATATGCGTTTGTAAAACATTGGAAAATAGATAGTATGTTATGTACATTGCTTGCAGCAAAGCTTACGATCGGCTGATTGGTTCATCGCCACGAAATTTCTTACAAACCGTCTCTCCAGCATTTTGCCATTTTAAAATAACACTGCAATCAGGATCTTCGAATGACAGAAATTGATGACCTAATTGTCCTACGAACAAATACAGTGTCTGAATGGCCTTCGTTTGCGACAAGGTGTTTCGCTCAACTCAATTTTGCATTTGGCTGGCGGCTTTGTCAAATGGCTATTGCAGGATGCCGCCTTTTTATATTAGAGAAAACCAATTCATTGGAAGAACGATGTTCAAACTAAACAAATATACACTCAGTACTTTGGGAGATAATAAAAATTGACAACCACGGCTCCACCGCTTTCGTTGAATTTGAAAGAGAGCCAACGAGCGGATAATCGTGGCAGGAGCACAATGGAGATGGAGCGAATAATGTGAAAGTTCAATAAAATTAAATAATTTTGGCGTGGGTTTGACTGGATAACAGGATTTATTCCTCCATGGCAATACTACTTCTGTTTGGTATAATTTAATCACAAATAAAAACATGGACGACAGGCATTTGAACAGAGAAAAGTACTTTCAGGAACAGAGTTATACAACAGAAAAGTATGTAATCTCCTATATAAGTAAATTGTTTCCAATTACTTCTGATTTAACTGTTGCCGAAGTAGGATGTGGGGAAGGAGGAAATTTGAAACCATTCCTGGATATTGGTTGCAAGGTTGTTGGAATTGACATTGCGGAAGATAAAATAGAAAATGCAAGAAAATTCTTTAACAACCATCCTCAAAAAAGCAATCTCACGTTAATTGCAGAAGATATTTATAAGATAAATCCTGACGAACAATTTCTGTTTGACTTAATTATTATGCGGGATACCTTAGAACACATACACGATCAGGATACTTTTTTAGAACACCTGAAAAAATTCGTTAAACCATCCGGTAAAATATTTCTTGCATTTCCTCCCTGGAGAATGCCATTTGGTGGCCATCAACAAATGTGTGAAAATTCTTTTCTGAGTAAACTGCCTTATCTCCACCTTCTTCCCAATGCTTTATATGCCGGATTACTGAAATTATTTGGGGAGAGTAATGCCAAAATTAAAGGGTTATTGGAAGTAAAAGAAACGAGAATTTCTATTGCAAGGTTTAAAAAAATCTTGACCAAAAGAAATTTCAGGCTCGAATCAGAGATCTTTTATTTGATAAACCCGAATTATGAGATTAAATTCAAACTCAAAACGAGAAAACTGCCAGGAATTTTAAATATTCCCTACATTAAAGATTTTTTTACTACAACATATTATTGCTTGATTTCCCTCGAAAAATATTAAAACGGAGCCTGATATTATCACATTAAAACGACGCTTCGACATGTGGAAAGGGGTTGCCTCAAAAGCTGCAATCATAATTCATTTTCCCGGCTTTCGGAATTCAAACTGACAATTTGGACTGTCAGGTTGAGTTCCGGGAGCCGGGAAAGTTTTTTTATCAAATGAGGGGGCTTTTGAAACAGTCACGTTTGTGCTAAATATTTGTTTACCGGAATTTTCTGTACATTTGCGTAAGCTATGTTTATATTGGCTACCTGCCCATTTTCTATGGCTTTCAAAATAAGATCGCATAAAATATAAACCATATGAGTAATGTAAATAAAGAAAAACTAAACCCCAGAAAAGTATTTTGGAAATGCGGAGCTTGTTCACATGCTATGTTTCATTTACTAAATCATGAATTTGATAATTTCAAAGAAAATGAAGAGAAAGCATCGGATTTATTTGCAGGAGGTATTGTACAGAAAGGTCATCAATGTGGAATGCTATGGGGTGGTGCATTGGCTGTTGGTGTTGAATCATTCCGTAGATATAATAATAAAAGTGAAGCAATTGCCTCGGCAATTACCGCTTCTCAATACCTTGTAGAATCATTTCATAAACGGACGAAAACTGTTAATTGTCGCGATATATCAAAGGTTGACTGGGAAAACAAGTTTGATTTTGTTATTTACATGGTAAAGACAATTGCACAAGGTTTTGTATATAGCCCTTGTTTCAATCTGATTGTAAAATGGACTCCTGAAGCAATTCTGGCCGCTAATAAAGGTTTGTCTGAAAAAACGATTCAAAGCCAGCCATGCATGAGCTGTGCAACTGAAGTTGTGCGAAAAATGGGGGCGAGCGACGAAGAGGCGGTTATGGTCGCTGGTTTTGCAGG